>NZ_CP158453.1:0-3521380 GCF_040267745.1 Heyndrickxia faecalis
CTCGATCGATTAGTATCCGTCAGCTCCACGCGTCGCCGCGCTTCCACCCCGGACCTATCAACCTGATCATCTTTCAGGGATCTTACCAGTATAAACTGTGGGAAATCTCATCTTGAGGGGGGCTTCATGCTTAGATGCTTTCAGCACTTATCCCTTCCGCACATAGCTACCCAGCGATGCCTTTGGCAAGACAACTGGTACACCAGCGGTGCGTCCATCCCGGTCCTCTCGTACTAAGGACAGCTCCTCTCAAATTTCCTGCGCCCGCGACGGATAGGGACCGAACTGTCTCACGACGTTCTGAACCCAGCTCGCGTACCGCTTTAATGGGCGAACAGCCCAACCCTTGGGACCGACTACAGCCCCAGGATGCGATGAGCCGACATCGAGGTGCCAAACCTCCCCGTCGATGTGGACTCTTGGGGGAGATCAGCCTGTTATCCCCAGGGTAGCTTTTATCCGTTGAGCGATGGCCCTTCCATGCGGAACCACCGGATCACTAAGCCCGACTTTCGTCCCTGCCCGACTTGTAAGTCTCGCAGTCAAGCTCCCTTATGCCTTTACACTCTGCGAATGATTTCCAACCATTCTGAGGGAACCTTTGGGCGCCTCCGTTACCTTTTAGGAGGCGACCGCCCCAGTCAAACTGCCTGCCTGACACTGTCTCCCACCCCGGTAAGGGGTGCGGGTTAGAATTTCAATACAGCCAGGGTAGTATCCCACCGATGCCTCCGCCGAAGCTGGCGCTCCGGTTTCCAAGGCTCCTACCTATCCTGTACAAGCTGTACCAAAATTCAATATCAGGCTGCAGTAAAGCTCCATGGGGTCTTTCCGTCCTGTCGCGGGTAACCTGCATCTTCACAGGTACTATAATTTCACCGAGTCTCTCGTTGAGACAGTGCCCAGATCGTTACACCTTTCGTGCGGGTCAGAACTTACCTGACAAGGAATTTCGCTACCTTAGGACCGTTATAGTTACGGCCGCCGTTTACTGGGGCTTCAGTTCAGAGCTTCGCCTTACGGCTAACCCCTCTCCTTAACCTTCCAGCACCGGGCAGGTGTCAGCCCCTATACTTCGCCTTGCGGCTTCGCAGAGACCTGTGTTTTTGCTAAACAGTCGCCTGGGCCTATTCACTGCGGCTTCCCGGGGCATACACCCCAAAAAGCACCCCTTCTCCCGAAGTTACGGGGTCATTTTGCCGAGTTCCTTAACGAGAGTTCTCTCGCTCACCTTAGGATTCTCTCCTCGCCTACCTGTGTCGGTTTGCGGTACGGGCGCCTTTCACCTCACTAGAGGCTTTTCTTGGCAGTGTGGAATCAGGAACTTCGGTACTAAAATTTCCCTCGCCATCACAGCTCCGCCTTGGTGCGAAGGATTTGCCTCCGCACCGGCCTAACTGCTTGGACGCGATCAACCAGTGTCGCGCTTACCCTATCCTCCTGCGTCCCCCCATCGTTCAAACGGTGAAGAGGCGGTACAGGAATATCAACCTGTTGTCCATCGCCTACGCCTTTCGGCCTCGGCTTAGGCCCCGACTAACCCTGAGCGGACGAGCCTTCCTCAGGAAACCTTAGGCATTCGGTGGAAGGGATTCTCACCCTTCTTTCGCTACTCATACCGGCATTCTCACTTCTAAGCGCTCCACCGGTCCTTCCGGTCCGGCTTCAACGCCCTTAGAACGCTCTCCTACCACGGACACCAAACGGTGTCCATCCGCAGCTTCGGTGATACGTTTAGCCCCGGTACATTTTCGGCGCAGCGTCACTCGACCAGTGAGCTATTACGCACTCTTTAAATGATGGCTGCTTCTAAGCCAACATCCTGGTTGTCTAAGCAACGCCACATCCTTTTCCACTTAACGTATACTTTGGGACCTTAGCTGGCGGTCCGGGCTGTTTCCCTTTCGACCATGGATCTTATCACTCACAGTCTGACTCCCAAGCATAAGTTTTTGGCATTCGGAGTTTGTCTGAATTCGGTAACCCGATGAGGGCCCCTCGTCCAAACAGTGCTCTACCTCCAAAACTCTTCGCTTGAGGCTAGCCCTAAAGCTATTTCGGAGAGAACCAGCTATCTCCAAGTTCGATTGGAATTTCTCCGCTACCCACACCTCATCCCCGCACTTTTCAACGTGCGTGGGTTCGGGCCTCCAGCAAGTGTTACCTTGCCTTCACCCTGGACATGGGTAGATCACCTGGTTTCGGGTCTGCGGCCTCATACTCTTTCGCCCTGTTCAGACTCGCTTTCGCTGCGGCTCCGCTTCTTCAGCTTAACCTTGCATGAGACCGTAACTCGCCGGTTCATTCTACAAAAGGCACGCCATCACCCGTTAACGGGCTCTGACTACTTGTAGGCACACGGTTTCAGGATCTCTTTCACTCCCCTCCCGGGGTGCTTTTCACCTTTCCCTCACGGTACTGGTTCACTATCGGTCACTAGGGAGTATTTAGCCTTGGGAGATGGTCCTCCCGGATTCCGGCGGGATTCCTCGTGTCCCGCCGTACTCAGGATCCACTCGGGAGAGAACGAAGTTTCAGTTACAGGGCTTTTACCTTCTCCGGCAGGCCTTTCCAGGCCGCTTCACTTACCCCGTTCTTTTGTAACTCCCATATGAGTGTCCTACAACCCCGGAAGGCAAGCCTTCCGGTTTGGGCTGTTTCCTGTTCGCTCGCCGCTACTTGGGAAATCGCAATTGCTTTCTCTTCCTCCGGGTACTGAGATGTTTCAGTTCCCCGGGTGTGCCCTTCCTGCCCTATGGATTCAGGCAGGAATCCTGTCCGATTAAAGACAGGGGGTTTCCCCATTCGGAAATCTCCGGATCAAAGCTTACGTACAGCTCCCCGGAGCATATCGGTGTTTGTACCGTCCTTCATCGGCTCCTAGTGCCAAGGCATTCACCGTGCGCCCTTTCTAACTTAACCATAAAAAGGTTTAAATCCAAAAATAAGCGATTCTCGGTTTACTTGGTTTGTTTCTCCTATCCGGTTTTCAAAGAACACATTTATAAAGGTGGAGCCTAGCGGGATCGAACCGCTGACCTCCTGCGTGCAAAGCAGGCGCTCTCCCAGCTGAGCTAAGGCCCCGATCATTAAGGAATGGTGGGCCTGAATGGACTTGAACCATCGACCTCACGCTTATCAGGCGTGCGCTCTAACCAGCTGAGCTACAGGCCCTTAATGAAAGGAAATATAAGGAAGGATTGAACCTTCAAAACTGAACAAAACGGAAACGTCAAACTTGATTTTGGAAAACGAAGTTTTCCTTTTTTTCCTTAGAAAGGAGGTGATCCAGCCGCACCTTCCGATACGGCTACCTTGTTACGACTTCACCCCAATCATCTGTCCCACCTTCGGCGGCTGGCTCCTTAAAGGTTACCTCACCGACTTCGGGTGTTACAAACTCTCGTGGTGTGACGGGCGGTGTGTACAAGGCCCGGGAACGTATTCACCGCGGCATGCTGATCCGCGATTACTAGCGATTCCGGCTTCATGCAGGCGGGTTGCAGCCTGCAATCCGAACTGGGAATGGTTTTCTGGGATTGGCTTAACCTCGCGGTCTCGCAACCCTTTGTACCATCCATTGTAGCACGTGTGTAGCCCAGGTCATAAGGGGCATGATGATTTGACGTCATCCCCACCTTCCTCCGGTTTGTCACCGGCAGTCACCTTAGAGTGCCCAACTGAATGCTGGCAACTAAGGTCAAGGGTTGCGCTCGTTGCGGGACTTAACCCAACATCTCACGACACGAGCTGACGACAACCATGCACCACCTGTCACTCTGTCCCCCGAAGGGGAAGGCCCTGTCTCCAGGGAGATCAGAGGATGTCAAGACCTGGTAAGGTTCTTCGCGTTGCTTCGAATTAAACCACATGCTCCACCGCTTGTGCGGGCCCCCGTCAATTCCTTTGAGTTTCAGCCTTGCGGCCGTACTCCCCAGGCGGAGTGCTTAATGCGTTAGCTGCAGCACTAAAGGGCGGAAACCCTCTAACACTTAGCACTCATCGTTTACGGCGTGGACTACCAGGGTATCTAATCCTGTTTGCTCCCCACGCTTTCGCGCCTCAGCGTCAGTTACAGACCAGAGAGCCGCCTTCGCCACTGGTGTTCCTCCACATCTCTACGCATTTCACCGCTACACGTGGAATTCCACTCTCCTCTTCTGCACTCAAGCCTCCCAGTTTCCAATGACCGCTTGCGGTTGAGCCGCAAGATTTCACATCAGACTTAAGAAGCCGCCTGCGCGCGCTTTACGCCCAATAATTCCGGACAACGCTTGCCACCTACGTATTACCGCGGCTGCTGGCACGTAGTTAGCCGTGGCTTTCTGGCCGGGTACCGTCAAGGCGCCGCCCTGTTCGAACGGCACTTGTTCTTCCCCGGCAACAGAGTTTTACGACCCGAAGGCCTTCTTCACTCACGCGGCGTTGCTCCGTCAGACTTTCGTCCATTGCGGAAGATTCCCTACTGCTGCCTCCCGTAGGAGTTTGGGCCGTGTCTCAGTCCCAATGTGGCCGATCACCCTCTCAGGTCGGCTACGCATCGTTGCCTTGGTGAGCCGTTACCCCACCAACTAGCTAATGCGCCGCGGGCCCATCTGTAAGTGACAGCAAAAGCCGTCTTTCCTTTTTCCTCCATGCGGAGGAAAAAACTATCCGGTATTAGCCCCGGTTTCCCGGCGTTATCCCGATCTTACAGGCAGGTTGCCCACGTGTTACTCACCCGTCCGCCGCTAACCTTTTAAAAGCAAGCTTTTAAAAGGTCCGCACGACTTGCATGTATTAGGCACGCCGCCAGCGTTCGTCCTGAGCCAGGATCAAACTCTCAGTAAAGATGTTTGATAAAAGCTCAAAAAGAATTTGACGTTTCGTTTTGTCCAGTTTTCAAGGAACAATCGCTTTGTTTTTCAGCGACTTTTATATCATACCACGACGCAACCAACATGTCAACTACTTTTTTAAGAAGTTTGATGCCGGATGCGGCGACGAAAACTATTATACTAGTATAACGAAGTGTAGTCAATCCTTTTTTTTATATGCCTGCTTTTTCGTGGGCGCCCATGCTTCTTTCAGCCTAAGCTTCTAGTTTCTTCGAATGAACATAAAAAATACGCCAAAGAAATGATGGATCATTTCTTTGGCGCTGGTTGTCTGCTGATGGCGGTTCGAGCGCTGCTTTTGTCAAGACAGAATCCATGTCTGGATGACAGTCAGGCCGATCACCCCGGGTATGCCGAGCAGCCCGGAAACGGATACGGTGGCTGCATTGATTGGGACATGCAGTCCGTACCGGCCGCCCACTTGGTTTAAAAAGAAAAGGAGTATAGCCCCGATGATGGCTTTGATGCATAACTTTCCCGCCCATCGCAGCGGTTTGGTTAAAGCTGCGGAAAACAGCAGCAAAAGGATCAGGCCGACAATCGCAATAATGATGATGGTTGAGCTCAAGTGAATCACCCCTTTTTTCCAGCTGCTTTATTTTTATGAAGGAGTTGTCCAAAAAAGAACTTGAGCCGTGCTACCCTTACTGGAGGCGGATGTTTCTTCTTTTCACTTCCCGAAAAAGAAACACATACTTCGCTTCGGCCACTTTGGTGCGGTAGTAAAGTTCTTCGTTAAATTCAAAACTTAGATGCTGGAGGGCGTTTTGCTGTACCCATTCATTTTTTACGTTTGTGACCAAATCGAGAAGAAGCGCATCGTATTCTTTCCTGAGTTTTTGCTTCTTGCTGAACATTGTATCCACCCCGTGTCAGGTTAAATTTCTCTTCGGCCTTCCAGTGCTTTTGATAAGGTGACTTCGTCGGCGTACTCGAGATCTCCGCCCACTGGCAACCCGTGTGCAATCCGTGTCACTTTAATGCCGGACGGTTTTAAAAGCCGCGAAATATACATGGCTGTTGCTTCGCCTTCGATATTTGGATTGGTTGCAAGAATCACTTCTTGGACGGTTTCATCGCGCAGGCGTTTGAGCAGATCCGGCACACTGATGTCTTCAGGGCCGATTCCGTCCATTGGAGAAATGGCACCATGCAGAACATGGTAAAGGCCGTTGTATTCTTTCATTTTTTCCATGGCAATGACGTCTTTCGGCTCCTCGACAACGCAGATCACGCTTCTGTCGCGGCGCGGATCGGCACAAATATAGCACGGATCTGTATCGGTGATATGCCCGCAAACAGAACAGTACGTCAGGTCCCGTTTCGCATCGACAAGCGCCTTGGCAAATGCAAGGACGCTGTCTTCCTTCATATCAAGAACAAAAAATGCCAGCCGGGCCGCGGTTTTCGGCCCAATGCCTGGCAGTTTCATGAAGCTTTCCATTAATTTTGTGATTGGTTCAGGGTATTGCATTGTTGATCACACCTTTAAAATCCCGGAATATTGAAGCCTTTCGTGTACTTGCCCATTGTCTGCTCTGTCAGCTGTTCGGCTTTATCCAGGGCGTCATTGGTGGCGACAAGGATCATGTCCTGCAGCATTTCAACATCGTCCGGATCAACGGCTTCTTCGTTGATGCGCACTTCAAGCACTTTTTTATGGCCGGAGACGACAACGGTTACCATGCCGCCGCCTGCCGTACCCTCCACTTTCTGTTCGCCAAGCTGTTCCTGTGCCTCCATCATTTCTTTTTGCATCTTTTGCATTTGTTTCATCATTTTTTGCATATTGCCCATATTGCCCATTCCTCGCATATGAAACCCTCCAGTTTTAGTCTTTTATTTCAATTAATTCAGGCCCAAACAATTTGATTGCTTCGGTTACAACCGGATCTTCCTGCGGTTTTTCTTCCTCTGCTTCTTCTTTATGGTGATGGATATAATTTTCCCTGATCGTATTCCATTCATTTTCCGGAACACCTGCCGCCTGATACCCGGTTCCGGTTAATTCACCAAGTACGCTCGAAATCGCTTGTAAAAATTTCTCGTTTTCCATCGCCATTTGGCAATGGATCTCATACTTGAATTTGATGACAAAAGCGTTCGGCGATGCCGCCACCGGTTCTGCTTCATTTAAAAGTGCTGCCTGCGACCGCATCTGCCTGCTGTTGAGCGTCTCAATCATATCGTTCCAGCTGTTTTTAATCCGTTTGAGGTCCTCTTTTGTCGCTTCTTTTAATATATCATGAATCCTTCCGACTTGTACCTTAAAACCTTTCGAAGTGCGCGGAATTTTTCTCTGAGCCTGCCGTTTTGGCGCAGGTTCCGTTTCATCGGCCTCCGGAACCCCGTTTTGCTTGAGAGACTCGAGTTCTGATTCGAGCCGTTCGATTTTTTCGGCAAGCTTCCGGACGAGATCATTTTCCCCGGGATCCGGCGCTTTTTCTTCACACAGTTTGATAAAAGCCACTTCCAAATAAACGCGGGCCATATTGGAAAAACGCATATCCTGCTGCGTTTGGTTCAGGATGTCAATAAAACGGTAAATTTCCTGCGTTTGAAGCGAGCGGCTCATTTCTTTAAATGCCTCATCTAAATATACCCTTTGAACCGCTTCCTCCATCTGCGGGGCAGTTTTATACAAAAGCAGATCGCGGAAATAAAGAATGAAGTCTTCCACAAGCCTTGAGGGATCTTTTCCCTGCTGGAGAAGAGAACCGACAAGGTCAAGGCACTCTGCGGCATCCTTCTTTTGAATGGCCTGGGCAAGGCGGGTAAAATCATTCTGAGAAATGGAACCCGTTACCGTGAGCGCATCTTCCACTCTGACTTTCCCCTCGCTAAACGAGACGGCCTGGTCAAGCAGGCTGAGCGCGTCCCGCATCCCACCTTCCGCAGCATGGGCGATAATATTGAGCGCCTGTTCATCATATGCAATACCGGTTTCGCCTGCAATATAAGCCAGGCGTTTAAAAATATCACGGGATGTGATGCGTTTAAAATCAAACCGCTGGCATCTGGAAACGATCGTAAGCGGAATTTTATGGGGCTCGGTTGTTGCCAGAATAAAAATGACGTGTTTCGGGGGCTCCTCTAGGGTTTTCAAAAGCGCGTTAAATGCGCCAATCGACAGCATATGGACTTCGTCGATAATATATACTTTATATTTTACAACACTTGGCGCGTATTTGACTTTGTCGCGGATATCGCGGATGTCATCCACGCCTGTATTCGACGCCGCGTCAATTTCGATGACATCTGGAATCGTGCCGTCTGTAATCCCCCGGCAAACAGCGCACTCGTTACACGGTTCCCCAGTCGGAGCATGTTCGCAGTTCACCGCCTTTGCCAAAATTTTAGCGGCACTTGTTTTTCCTGTACCCCGTGGGCCCGAGAAAAGATAAGCATGCGTTGTTTTCTGTTGCAGGAGGGCGTGCTGCAATGTTTTTGTCACATGCTCCTGCCCGACGACATCCGCAAACCGCTGCGGCCGCCATGTGCGGTATAACGCCTGATAAGCCATGTTCAATCCTCCCGGCCAGATTTGCTTCCGATTCATACATTTCTTTTATTATACCTTAGGAAAAGCGATTTTACATCCTGAATTAAAAAGCATTTAAATATGGAAAAAACCCATCCCGGATCAGGATGAGTTTTGTTTTTTATGTAATGAAACTGCCGCGCACCTTTCTTCGACCGACCCTCATAAGCGTTACTTAAGCAGTTAGCTCGACCCAGGCTGCCCTGCGGCACATGGAATGACCCGCTTAATGCTGCTTCCTTCCGGACCTGACATGGTTCGCGGGGTTCCATTGCGCAGGACCCGGGTGTCAACACCACTTACTTAAGGCTGGCCCTACAAGCAGCCGGCCTCGGAAAGGGATTCAGTCCCGCTAGAGCGGATTGCGGGTACAGGGCACCGCTGCCTCCCCACCTAGCGCGGCAAAATTGATACCAGTTTTAAGCGTTAAAAACTAACGCATAACTAAGTATACATGCCTTTTTAAAAAAAAGCAATCTCTCCCGCCTGTTAATTGGTGGAGCTTTTTCCATCTTCCTCTGCCGCAAGTTTTTCCTTCTTTTTTTTCTCCCTTAAAGACCGGAAGAAGGACCGCAATAATTCTCCGCATTCCGTTTCAAGCACGCCGCTTACGACTTCACTCCGGTGGTTAAAACGGCCGTCCTCAAGCAGGTTCATCAAACTTCCCGCACAGCCCGCCTTCGGATCTTTTGCCCCGTAAACGACCCGCTTGATCCGCGATTGTAAAACGGCACCGCTACACATCGGGCACGGTTCCAGTGTGACATACAGCTCGGCATTTTCAAGGCGCCATGATCCGGTCACTTCACATGCTTTTTCGATGGCCAGAAGTTCCGCATGGGCGGCAGCACGCTGGGTGGTTTCACGCAGATTATGGGCTGCAGCAATCACTTTTTCATCGAGCACAATCACCGCCCCGATTGGCACTTCACGGAGACGCTGTGCTTTTACAGCTTCCTGAATGGCAAGGCGCATATAATATTCATCGCGATTTTCCATCCTAACTCCTCCGAAAGGTATCGTAGCCTTATCGTAACACAGCCTTGAAAAAAATCACACTGGGTTCGGTCATCAGTATGGATTTTCCTGCCGTTTTGCGCTGGCTTTCTTCAGGTAGAAGGCTCCTGTGTTAGGAAACGGAAAAGTTGGATGCTCTTTCGTTACTGAGAGCACTTATATGTTAAGGAACATCACAAAAAACGTTCGCTTCCTTCACTTAGAGGGGCTCTATGTTAAGAAACACTGAAAAACATGCTTGCTTCCTTCATTTAGCGGACGGCTACGTTAAGAAAGATGCGCAAATGGGTGCCCTTCCTTTACTTAGAACCCTTCTACGTTAAGAAACACTGCAAAAAATTTCCGCTTCCTTAATCTAGAGCGCCTTTAAGGAGTCGCGAGTGGGTTCGAAATGTCTTTTTGAAGCCGTCAAAAAGACAAAACACGTTGCATCCGGGCTCGAGATGTCTTTTTGAAGCCGTCAAAAGGACAAAACAAGACGCACCTGGGCTCGAAATGGTCTTTTGAAACCGCCAAAAAGACAAAATATGTTGCATCCGGGTCCGAAATGTCTTTTTGAACCTGTCAAAAGGACAAAACACGTTGCATTCGGGCCCAAAATGTCCTTTTGAAACCGCCAAAAGGACAAAATACGTTGCATCCGGGTCCGAAATGTCTTTTTGAAGAGTCAAAAAGACAAAACATGCTGTATCCGGGCTCGAAATGTCCTTTTGAACCTGCCAAAAGGACAAAACACGTTGCATCCTGGCCCGAAATGTCCTTTTGAAGCCGTCAAAAGGACAAAACACGTTGCATCCGGGTTCGAAATGTCCTTTTGAAGCCGTCAAAAAGACAAAACATGCCGCACCTGGCCCCAAAATGTCTTTTTGAACCTGTCAAAAAGACAAAACAAGCTGCATCCGGGTCCGAAATGTCTTTTTGAACCTGCCAAAAGGACAAAACAAGCTGTATCCGGGCTCGAAATGTCCCTTTGAACCTGCCAAAAGGAGTCGCGACTGGGTCCAAAATGGTCTTTTTGTTAAGCAACACCACAAAAAATTTCCGCTTCCTTAATCTAGAGCTCCTCTATGTTAAGAAGCGCCACAAAAATCATGCCCTTCCTTTACTTAGAACCCTTCTACGTTAAGCAATACTACAAAAATCATGCCCTTCCTTCATTTAGCAGGCTGCTACGTTAAGAAATGCCGCAAAAATGGTTTGATGAATGATTCCGCAAAAAAATGCGCACATAAAAAGCGGGCATGTTTTAAAAAAACGGGGCATAAAGATAACAATAGCGATGGCTGACACAAGGGGGGACTCGTTTGCAAATTCATGTTGTCGAAAGAAATGACACGGTCTCAAATCTTGCGCAAAGATACAGTGTTCCGGCTTCAGAAATCATTTCGGCAAATGAACTTCCAAATCCGGATCGGCTTGTCATCGGACAGGCGATTGTCATCCCGATCACCGGGAGGTTTTATTGGGTCCGGCCGGGGGACAGCTTATATTCCATTGCACAGCAAGCAGGGATATCTTACCAGGAGCTTGCCCGCATCAACGGCATTTCTATCCATCAGCAGCTCCGGCCCGGGTTGCGCCTTTATCTGCCGCCTTTTCCGAAAAAAAGAGCAAAATTTAATGCATATGTAGAACCATTCGGGAACACGGTCTCAGCGTCTCTTGAAACAAGTGCGCGAAAAGCAGCCCCGTATTTGACGTATCTTGCCCCGTTTGCATTCCGGGTAAACCGCGATGGCACACTTGTTGCTCCGCCGCTTGGAAATTTGCGGGCGATTGCCGATGTCCAAAACGCCATTTTGATGATGGTGATCTGCAATCAGGAAAACGGCCAGTTCAGCGATGAACTTGGGCGGATCCTTTTGAACGACGAAACCGTCCAGAACCGGTTTTTAAATGAAATTGTTCAAACTGCAAGCCGGCTCGGTTTCCGTGATATTCATTTTGACTTTGAGTATTTGCGCCCGCAGGACAGGGAAGCTTACAACCGGTTTTTAAGAAAAGCAAAAACGCGCTTCAGCCGGGAAGGTTGGCTCATGTCCACCGCGCTCGCCCCGAAAACGAGTGCCACCCAGGCCGGACGCTGGTACGAGGCACACGATTACAGGGCGCACGGCGAAATTGCCGATTTTGTTGTCATTATGACTTACGAATGGGGCTATAGCGGCGGCCCGCCCATGCCGGTATCCCCGATCGGGCCGGTCCGGGATGTGCTTCGCTATGCCATCACAGAAATGCCGCCCAATAAGATTTTGATGGGGCAAAATCTGTATGGCTATGACTGGACATTGCCGTATCAAACCGGCACAACAGCAAGAGCCGTCAGCCCGCAGCAGGCCATCCGGCTCGCGGGTGCGCACAATGTGCCGATCCTGTACAACACAACGTCCCAGGCCCCGCATTTTGACTATACAGATGAAAACAACCGGCGGCACACCGTCTGGTTCGAAGATGCCCGTTCCATCGAGGCAAAATTTAATTTGCTCACTGAACTCGGGTTAAGGGGCATGAGCTACTGGAAACTCGGCCTCTCTTTTCCGCAAAACTGGCTGTTAATCACCGATCGCTTTGATGTCGTCAAACGCCCTTCCTGAAGCAGCGGGTTCCGTTGCTTTTTTCTTTTGCCCCGGAACCGATGCGCACGCGGACATGATTGCGAGGTCCTTTCCCCCGCATTTATGCTAGCGCAACTGAACGGCCGGATGGGAACCTGATCCGATACAAAGACCCAGGGCGCCATTTTTCCAAAAAAATGCAAGTCAAAGCCAACGTTGCGGCTTCAGCAACCTTGTGCGCGTAGGAAATATCCGGAAACAAAACGCCAGGACACATACCGCTTTTATTTCCCGCATGCCAACTGGCGGCGACATGTGCTAAAATAGCAACAGTGTGCATCAATGAACTATCGCTTCAGCGGGAGGGCCGTTATGGAAAGGGTACCGTTTATTGCAATCGAGGGACCGATCGGCGTTGGCAAGACGTCATTGGCAAAAGCCATTTCAGCATACTTTTCATTTGAGCTTTTGAAAGAAATTGTGGATGAAAATCCTTTTCTTGGAAAATTTTATACCAATAAAGAAGAATGGAGCTTCCAAACCGAGATGTTTTTCCTCTGCAACCGCTACAAACAACTGGAAGACCTGAAGCAGCATAGACAGCCTGCTGTTGCAGATTACCATATTTTTAAAAGCCTGATTTTTGCCCGGCGGACGCTAAAAACAGATGAGTTTGAAAAATTTTCAAAAATTTACGACATTTTAACAGCGGATATGCCGCAGCCAAATGTCATCATTTACCTGCATGCAAGCCTGGAAACGCTCCTTAAGAGAATTGAAATAAGAGGACGGGCATTTGAAAAAAATATGCAGGAAACGTATTTGCAAAAACTATCCGCAGACTACGGACGGTTTATGAGCCGCTTCGAAGCCGAACATCCGAATATCCCGGTATTAAAGTTCGACTGTGATACACTTGATTTTATCCGGCATGAACATGACCTGAAATCCATGCTTCAAGAAATCGCGCTAACCTTACAAAAAGGAGTACATACCCATGAAACTTCGTGAGAAATATCAAATTCCGAACCACGCTGTGATCACCATTGCAGGTACCGTCGGCGTCGGAAAATCGACTTTAACCCGTGCGCTCGCGAAGGCGCTCCATTTTCGGGCGTCCTTTGAAAAAGTCGACACCAATCCGTATTTGGAAAAATTTTATAGCGATTTTAAACGGTGGAGTTTCCATCTTCAAATTTATTTTCTGGCGGAAAGGTTCAAGGAGCAAAAAAAATGTTTGAATACGGCGGCGGGTTTATCCAGGACCGTTCCATTTACGAGGATACCGGCATTTTTGCCCAGATGCATTACGAAAAAGGCAATATGTCTGCCGTTGATTTTGAAACCTATACAAACTTGTTCGATGCCATGGTGATGACGCCGTATTTTCCGCATCCCGACCTGATGATTTATTTGGAAGGTAAACTGGAAAACATTTTGGAACGGATCAAAAAACGCGGCCGGTCGATGGAACAAGATACCCCTGTTGAATACTGGATTGAAATGCAGAGACGGTACGAGCAGTGGATCGACTCTTTCCATGCCTGCCCGGTTCTCAGGCTGAACATTGACGAATACGACCTGTTTGAACATGAAGATGCCGTCGAACCGATTGTCGAGCGGATCGGCTACATGCTCGCACAGGCAGCAGCCGTAAAAAAATAATGGCGGCTAAAAAGCCCGTTACAATCGCGTAACGGGCTTTTTCATGATTTACGGAGAGATCACGGGTATGCAAAAGTATTGTATCTTTTTTACTCTACGAAAAAAGCCCGCAGCTTACGCCTCAGGGGCCCGCGGGCTTTCATTTTTCAAGCGGAGGAAGAGGGATTCGAACCCCCGCGCGGTGTAACCCGCCTGTCGGTTTTCAAGACCGATCCCTTCAGCCAGACTTGGGTATTCCTCCATTTTGACAAAAAAGATTATAACCCACACGATTGAAACAAGTCAAGCACACCAAGTTTGTACTGCAGAAAAGCATCTGAACTTTAGCCAGAGGGAAGGCCTAAGCGCATATTTAGATAGGTCTAGCTGAAGCTGAACGAATCGGATTTTGGCAATTTATCCGATTCTCCCAGCAAGCCCGGCTTTAATGGTTGCCACCACCTGCAAAAAGGGGGTGATTTTGTCCTCTTCTCACCGTTGAAACGGCTTTCGAGCGCAAAGATCGGCAAATTCTTTAGAATCCATGCCAATTCTGAGAATCTCGCTTATTCAGCTAGATAGGATTTGCTGAACGAATCCGATTCTGAGTTTGTCTGCAAGTTCTGTCTCAAAATATAGAAGATCCTTTTGCGGAAATGGAAGATTTTATCTTCTCCATACGTTGAATCGAGTTTCGAGTGCAAGCATCTCCCTGGATCTGTTGTAAAATCCTTGCATTTTAATGGTTGTCAAAGCTGTCAGCAGCTTGCCAAATCTAGAATTTTTACCGATTTAGCAACCTCTAGATATAGCCGTGTTTTCGAGTGAAATCCTGCGCACCTAAAAAATGCGGAAGCTTCCGGGAAACATGTTTCAAAAAATCCCCGGCTTTTCATGTAAAAAGCCGGGGATTTTTTTATTCCGGTTTGATGATATCGGTACGCATGTACGGGCGGAGCACTTCAGGCACCACCACACTGCCGTCAGCCTGCTGGTAATTTTCAAGGATGGCTGCGACGGTACGCCCGATGGCAAGCCCGGATCCGTTCAGTGTATGGACATGTTCCGGTTTCGCATTGGGTTCCCTGCGGAAGCGGATGTTCGCACGCCTTGCCTGGAAGGCTTCGAAGTTGCTGCACGAAGAAATCTCGCGGTATACGTGCTGGCTTGGCATCCATACTTCAATATCATATTTTTTCGCTGCCGTAAACCCGAGGTCCGCCGTGCACATGCTCATCACATGATAAGGTAGGCCCAGAAGCTGCAGCACTTTTTCCGCATGGCCGGTCAGTTTTTCGAGTTCATTATAGGAATCTTCCGGTTTGACAAATTTCACAAGTTCCACTTTGTTAAACTGGTGCTGGCGGATCAGCCCGCGTGTATCACGCCCGGCAGAACCCGCTTCCGAACGAAAACAGGCACTGAACGCCACATAATTGATCGGCAGGTCGTCACCGTTTAAAATTTCATCACGGTGATAATTTGTCACCGGCACTTCGGCAGTCGGAATCAGAAAATAGTCTTTTTCATTGACAAGAAAAGCGTCTTCTTCAAATTTCGGCAGCTGCCCCGTTCCTGTCATGCTGGCGCGGTTCACCATATACGGCGGCAATACCTCTTCATAGCCGTGTTCTTCGACGTGCAGATCAAGCATAAAATTATAAAGCGCACGTTCAAGGCGGGCGCCGAGCCCTTTGTAAAAGACGAACCGGCTGCCGGTCACTTTGGCTGCCCTTTCAAAATCAAGGATGCCGAGGTCAGTGGCAATATCCCAATGCGGTTTCGGTTCAAATCCAAATGCCGGCACTTCACCCCATTTCCGGATTTCGACATTGTCCTCTTCGCTATCTCCCACCGGCACACTTTCATGCGGAATGTTCGGGATAGAAAGCATCAGCATTTCAAGTTCTGATTCGACTTGTTTCAACTCGGCATCCAGTGCTTTAATTTTTTCACCGACGCCGCGCATTTCCTCGATCAGCTTTGTTGCATCTTTCTTTTCGCGTTTCAGTGCCGCAACTTGCTGCGTGACTTCATTCCGTCTGTTTTTCAACGCTTCGCTTTCCATGATCAGTTCGCGCCGTCTTTGGTCCAGCCCGCTGAACTTCTCAAAATCGGTCAAATCTTCTCCGCGGTGCTGCATTCGTTCTTTGACTTCATCAAAATGCGCACGCAAAAATTTGATGTCCAACATGCTATCCTTCTCCTTTTATCGAAATTCAAATAAAAAACTCCCGCCCCGAAAACAGGGACGAGAGTGAACCCGCGTTGCCACCCAAATTGAAAACAAGAGTTTTCCGCTTTGTAAGGATAACGGGTTTTTATCCCGTGGATGCCTACTCGCCCGGCTTTCAGCAACCCGCTCAAGGATGGATTCACAGAAGCTTTCCGCCGGTTTCCACCACCCACCGGCTCTCTTTAGGAAAAGCGTTCTGCTACTGGTTCCTGTCATTGCTTTTTCAGTCTTCACGTACACCTTAATGTACTACAATTTTATCCGTTTTGCAACAGACTATACCGGAATCCGTGCCATACTTAAAAAATATTCGGTCATACGCAGGTCATCCGTTAACTCCGGATGGAAGGAGCAGCCGAGCAAATTTCCTTGGCGAACCGCAACAATCCGCCCGCGGCACTCGGCCAGCACTTCAACATGATCTGAAACGGAGACGATATGGGGCGCGCGAATAAAAACAGCTGGAAAATCTTCCGCGATGCCGTTCACACGGATGGTTTCTTCAAAACTTTCCCGCTGGCGGCCGAAAGAATTGCGCGCCACCGTAATATCCATTGCCCCGATATGTGCATCTTCCTGGCCTTCAATATGCTTTGCAAGCAGGATCAGCCCTGCGCATGTGCCAAAGACTGGCTTGCTTTCGGCAAACTGTCTCAGTTCCGCCATAAAACCGTAGCGGTCAATGAGCCGCCGCATTGCCGTGCTTTCTCCGCCCGGCAGGATGAGCCCGCCGATTTCGTCCAACTGCTCTTTTTTCTTAATGACAACACCTTCCGCACCGCAGGCTTCCACTGCGCGGATATGTTCCTCCACAGCCCCCTGGAGGCCGAGTACACCAATTTTTTTCATGCTGATTCTCCTTACCAGCCGCGCTCCTGCATTCTTGCTTCAGCCGGCAATGTTGAAATTTCCAAGCCTTTCATTGCTGTTCCAAGGTCTTTCGACAATTCGGCAATCAGTTTGTAATCTTGGTAATGGGTCGTTGCTTCAACAATCGCTTTCGCAAATTTCGCCGGGTTTTCTGATTTGAAAATCCCCGATCCGACAAAAACGCCGTCCGCACCGAGCTGCATCATCAACGCCGCATCCGCCGGCGTTGCAACACCGCCTGCAGCAAAGTTCACAACCGGCAGCCGGCCTTCTTTTTTAATTTGCAACAGCACTTCATACGGGGCACCGAGCTGTTTAGCTTCCGTCATCAGTTCATCTTCGTTCATGTTGACCACTTTGCGGACCTGCGCATTCACTTTCCGCATATGCCTTACCGCTTCAACGATATTCCCGGTTCCCGGCTCGCCTTTTGTCCTGAGCATCGAGGCGCCTTCCCCGATTCTTCGAGCCGCTTCCCCCAAATCACGGCAGCCGCACACAAACGGCACTGTGAATTCTTTTTTATTGATATGGAACTCATCGTCGGCCGGCGTTAAAACTTCGCTTTCGTCAATATAATCGACGCCCATCGCTTCGAGCACCCGCGCTTCAACAATATGGCCGATCCTTGCTTTTGCCATTACCGGAATGCTGACGGCGTTCATAACTTCTTCCACAATGGAAGGATCCGCCATACGGGCAACCCCTCCGGCTTTCCGGATATCAGACGGAACACGTTCCAATGCCATGACGGCAACAGCGCCTGCTTCTTCAGCGAGTTTTGCCTGCTCGGCATTGACCACGTCCATGATGACGCCGCCCTTTTGCATTTCCGCCATCCCGCGTTTCACTAGATCTGTTCCTGTTTTCATTTTTTGTACGCCCCTTTATAAAATTAAAAATTCTTATTATATGTATAATAATTTAAATTAACACCAAAAACGAATGCTTGTCAAGGTACTAATTTTTCCACGTTAAAGTGAAAAACAGGACAAGCGCCCTTGTCCTGTTTTACTTAAAATAATTTGCCGACTGTATGATCCCAAATGCCCCCGAAAAATCCGCCAATTCCGCGCATCATGCGCACAAACCAGTTGGCTTTTTCAATATCAGTTTTGGTGACCAAGGCGGTATGCGCTGTATTCGGGCCGTACAAATAGCCAAGTTCCTGCCCGTCTTTATGCCGGGCATACAATGTGCCAACCTTTGTCCCTTTTTTCACCGGAGCCTTGATTTGCTTCGAATCAAATTTCACAACAGGGGTATACATTTTGCCTTCACCGTTTTTCACAGCCACTTTAAGCGGCGCCTTCGTGACAACGGAAGCCTGTTTTTCTTTGCCGGACTTCACCGTTACCGTCTTTTTCACCTGATAGCCTTTCGGGTAAAGGGTTTTTTCCGTGAAATTACTAAAAGCATAGTCCATTAATTTGTTTGTGACATCAAACCGGGACTTGATGGTGCTGTTCCCGTTCGCATCCTCTGCATGAAGAACAACGGTAATGATGCGCATGCCGTTTTGCTTGGCCGTGCCTGTAAAGCAGTATCCCGCATTGTCGGTGTTCCCGGTTTTCAAGCCGTCAACGCCCTGCCGCCCGTAAACAAGGGACGGAAGCATCCAGTTCCAGTTCTGCATCGCAATTTCATCATCTGTCCCGGCCCGGAATTTCATTTTAGCTGTGCTCGTTGTTTGTAAAATCTCCGGATAGTCGTGGATCAAATGGTAGGCGATTTTTGCAACGGATTTTGCTGAGACAAGGTTTTCTTCCGTCCTGCCTGTTCCTTCCGGCTGCATGCCTTGCAAATCCTCATTGTTCAGCCCGGTTGCGTTCACAAATTTATAATCGGTGAGGCCGAATGCTTTCGCCTGTTTGTTCATCATGTTCAGATAGTTTTTTTCCGTTCCGCCGAGCGTTTCTGCAATCGCAATCGTTGCGCCATTTGCCGAATAGATCGCCATCGCTTGGAAGAGCTCTTTAACCGTGTACTTTTCGCCTTTTCTTAACGGCACGTTTGAAAGTGCCCTGTTTTGGGAAATGCGATACGCATAATCGCTGATTGTCACTTTCTGGTTCCACGAAACCTTTTTCTCATGAATGGCTTTAAGCAACAAGTACTCCGTCATCATTTTGCTCATGGAAGCAATGCCCAGTGCCTGATTGGCATTTTTTTCATACAAAATCTGTCCGTTATCCGCATCGACAATGATGGCTGCTTTTGCATGAATATCCAACTGATCCTGCGCATGGACTGTTTTCGGCACCTGCTGCACAACCCCTGCCGTTAGCAGCAGCGCCAGAAACGCAAACGCCATTTTTTGCAAGCTTTTTTTCACTTTCAACCCTCCATCAAGATATGTATACACTTTGCCTATTTTAACATAGTTCCGGTTGAAAAAGTAGATGCATAGTGTTTGCCGCATTTGTCAACTTTTTCCGAAAATGCAGGGCAGCCGGGGGTACTGAATGGCGGCGATTTTTCCGAGTCCGACAAGCCAGATATAGAGTTGCAAATCTATTAAATGGCAGAAAAAAATGGCAGGAAACCTATGCCTGCCATTTTTTCCCATTCAAAATCGATGTTAAGACAAAGAATAATTCGGAGCTTCTTTTGTAATCTGGATATCATGCGGATGGCTCTCCCGCAGGCCTGCCCCTGTCATGCGGATAAACTGCGCTTCTTCACGCAATGAAATCATATCTTTCGCGCCGCAATAACCCATGCCGGACCGGAGCCCGCCGATTAATTGGTAGATGACATCCTGAAGGCTCCCTTTAAACGGCACGCGTCCTTCGATTCCTTCTGGCACCAGTTTTTTCGCGCCTTCCTGGAAGTAACGATCCCTCGATCCGCTTTCCATTGCGCTGATGGACCCCATGCCGCGGTAAACTTTATATTGCCGCCCTTGATAGATTTCCATTTCGCCTGGGCTTTCCGAGGTCCCTGCAAGCAGGCTGCCGAGCATTACAGCATGTCCACCGGCAGCCAGCGCCTTTACAATATCGCCTGAGAATTTAATGCCACCGTCTGCAATAATCGCTTTTCCGTACTTCCTTGCTTCTGTCGCACAATCATAAACCGCTGTAATTTGCGGTACACCAACCCCGGCAACCACTCTTGTCGTACAGATGGAGCCCGGCCCGATACCGACTTTTACAATATCCGCGCCCGCGTCTATCAGCGCTTTCGTACCTTCTGCCGTCGCAACATTTCCGGCGATAATATTTAAGGAAGGGTAAGATTTGCGGATGTTTGCGACGGTTTCCAGCACCCCTTTTGAGTGGCCGTGCGCCGTATCGATAACAACCGCATCCACTCCCGCTTCAACGAGCAATTCCACCCGTTTCATTACGTCGCTTGTCACGCCGACTGCCGCACCAACAAGAAGGCGGCCCTGGTCATCTTTGGCTGCATTTGGGAACTCAATAACCTTTTCGATATCTTTAATCGTAATAAGCCCTTTTAATACGCCGTTCTCATCGACAAGCGGCAGCTTTTCAATTTTATGCCGGTGCAAAAGCTGTTCCGCCTCTTTCAACGTCGTACCGACAGGCGCCGTCACAAGATTCTCTTTCGTCATCACATCTGAAATCCGGGTGGAGTAATCTTCAATAAAACGCATGTCGCGGTTGGTCAAAATCCCGACCAGTTTCTGCTCGTCACGGTTATTCACGATCGGCACGCCGGAAATCCGGTATTTGCCCATTAAATGTTCCGCTGCAAACACCTGCTCATCAGGTGTTAAGAAAAACGGATTGGTGATAACGCCGTTTTCCGACCGTTTGACACGATCCACCTGCTCCGCCTGTTGTTCAATGCTCATGTTTTTGTGGATAATCCCGAGGCCGCCCTGCCTTGCCATGGCGATCGCCATTTCCGCTTCGGTTACCGTATCCATGCCGGCGCTGATGATCGGAATGTTCAACTTCAAGGTTTCCGTTAGGGCGACACTTGTATCGACATCTTTCGGCAGCACTTCCGACTCTGCCGGAATCAGTAATACATCATCAAACGTAAGACCTTCTTTTACGAACTTCGTTTCCCACATGCAAACCCCTCCTGGATTGATAAAAATATTATTTGTAGGTTATCAATTGGACATAATACTGTCAAGGTCTCCAAAACATATAATACTATTCAGTTAATTCGGAGGGCGAAATATTGTCTTTTATGGACCAATGGGATCACTTGATTTTATTTCAATCCGCAGAATATACGCAGCGCTATTTGAAAGCCCGCTATGAGGCTTCGGATTTTAGCCAAAGCGCCGCCAAAAGCTATGAGAACTGTTATGCTTTTATGTATTATCTCGAACACGGTGAAGCTTATTACCGCCAGGCTGTGCAGGCGCCCGTTTCGATTCAGCCTGTTTTGATTTTTTACGGCTTCATTCATTTATTAAAAGCCTGCCTGCTGTCATGCGACCCGCTATATCCTGAAACCACTTCCGTCCTTGCCCATGGGGTGACATCGCGAAAAAAGAAAAAACAAAACTACCGGTTTGGCGAAGACGAGGTTAAAATTCAAAAAACCGGTTTATGCGGCCATTTCGCCCATAAAATGTTCGGACTCGGCCCGCTCGAAGGCAATAAATACACCATGCAGAGCCTGCTTCGGCAAATCCCAGAACTTGAAACGGCCTTCCCCCGCCGGAAATATTTTTTGCCGGTAGAAGAAAAGAACGGGAAGTACCGGCTTCCTTTTGCGGTCCTTGATGGCTATCATATGACAGCGGGCAGGTTTTCACAATATTTGTCCGAAAAACTTCAGGACAGACTTTTGGAAATGGAAGCGGAAGAAGACGCCTTCTCGTTTTCCGCCCGCGGCTGTCTCCCTCCGCCATTCCGTTATCATTTCTTTACAAATCAAATTTACTTTCCGTATAAATTACAACCGGAAAACGACCTTCCCGATATATTGGTCCATTACCTGCTTTTGTATAATTTGAGCATGATTTCCCGCTACGAAACAGAATGGTGGGCAGAGCTGCTTAAAAACCGGGAAACAATTGACTTTCCGGCCATCCGCCTTTTTCTCCAGACAGCAATCGAAAAAGGCCCGTTCCTCTGCCTACAGTTTCTTAACGGCAGGCAGTAAAACAAGCTATGCAAATGTCAGGGTGAAACCGATGCTTATGGACAAGAGCAAAATGGAACGATTCACCGGCTATCTGTGCTTTTCGGCTGATTTCTGTCATCAAGAAGACCACGAAAGTTAAAAAATCCCTTTCTGTCGCTTCATATAATAACTTTAAGCAAAACGGCCCTGCATTCCGAAAAAAAGCAATGAGCCGAGTACATTAACACGCAAAAACCGCAGACAAATCGTCTGCGGTTTTGATTTGGCCCGGCAACGTCCTACTCTCGCAGGGGGAAACCCCCAACTACCATCGGCGCTGGAAAGCTTAACTTCCGTGTTCGGGATGGGAACGGGTGTGACCTTTCCGCCATCATCACCGGACCTGTATAATTTTTGGGATGTGTTCCCTGAAAACCGAATGGGAGAAAAAACTGTAAACGGAGAATAGCTTTGGTTTCTAACTTTGAGAATTGTCTAGCTCCAGCGCCTTTGGCAAGGCACCTCCGCTTTTCTATTGTCCAGCTCCGGTGCCTAGCCCCTCGAGGTCGAATAACCTGCCCGTCACGGAGCCAAAAGACGGCTCCATGCCGGTCAGAACATTCGCTTGTCGGGGCTAAACAAGGCACCTCCGCTTTTCTGTTGTCCAGCTCCAGCGCCTATCGGCTAGCGTATTTCTACGCTTTCTCCCTACGATAAGTCAACATCGGCTCGATACCTCGCCGTGTTTCCTTTATCTCAGTCGAAAGCTCCGAAATCCGTACGCCGATGACCAAGGCGCTTCCGCTTTTCGTGGTTAAGTCCTCGATCGATTAGTATCCGTCAGCTCCACGCGTCGCCGCGCTTCCACCCCGGACCTATCAACCTGATCATCTTTCAGGGATCTTACCAGTATAAACTGTGGGAAATCTCATCTTGAGGGGGGCTTCATGCTTAGATGCTTTCAGCACTTATCCCTTCCGCACATAGCTACCCAGCGATGCCTTTGGCAAGACAACTGGTACACCAGCGGTGCGTCCATCCCGGTCCTCTCGTACTAAGGACAGCTCCTCTCAAATTTCCTGCGCCCGCGACGGATAGGGACCGAACTGTCTCACGACGTTCTGAACCCAGCTCGCGTACCGCTTTAATGGGCGAACAGCCCAACCCTTGGGACCGACTACAGCCCCAGGATGCGATGAGCCGACATCGAGGTGCCAAACCTCCCCGTCGATGTGGACTCTTGGGGGAGATCAGCCTGTTATCCCCAGGGTAGCTTTTATCCGTTGAGCGATGGCCCTTCCATGCGGAACCACCGGATCACTAAGCCCGACTTTCGTCCCTGCTCGACTTGTAAGTCTCGCAGTCAAGCTCCCTTATGCCTTTACACTCTGCGAATGATTTCCAACCATTCTGAGGGAACCTTTGGGCGCCTCCGTTACCTTTTAGGAGGCGACCGCCCCAGTCAAACTGTCTGCCTGACACTGTCTCCCACCCCGATAAGGGGTGCGGGTTAGAATTTCAATACAGCCAGGGTAGTATCCCACCGATGCCTCCGCCGAAGCTGGCGCTCCGGTTTCCAAGGCTCCTACCTATCCTGTACAAGCTGTACCAAAATTCAATATCAGGCTGCAGTAAAGCTCCATGGGGTCTTTCCGTCCTGTCGCGGGTAACCTGCATCTTCACAGGTACTATAATTTCACCGAGTCTCTCGTTGAGACAGTGCCCAGATCGTTACACCTTTCGTGCGGGTCAGAACTTACCTGACAAGGAATTTCGCTACCTTAGGACCGTTATAGTTACGGCCGCCGTTTACTGGGGCTTCAGTTCAGAGCTTCGCCTGACGGCTAACCCCTCTCCTTAACCTTCCAGCACCGGGCAGGTGTCAGCCCCTATACTTCGCCTTGCGGCTTCGCAGAGACCTGTGTTTTTGCTAAACAGTCGCCTGGGCCTATTCACTGCGGCTTCCCGGGGCATACACCCCAAAAAGCACCCCTTCTCCCGAAGTTACGGGGTCATTTTGCCGAGTTCCTTAACGAGAGTTCTCTCGCTCACCTTAGGATTCTCTCCTCGCCTACCTGTGTCGGTTTGCGGTACGGGCGCCTTTCACCTCACTAGAGGCTTTTCTTGGCAGTGTGGAATCAGGAACTTCGGTACTCAAATTTCCCTCGCCATCACAGCTCCGCCTTGGCGCGAAGGATTTGCCTCCGCACCGGCCTAACTGCTTGGACGCGATCAACCAGTGTCGCGCTCGCCCTATCCTCCTGCGTCCCCCCATCGTTCAAACGGTGAAGAGGCGGTACAGGAATATCAACCTGTTGTCCATCGCCTACGCCTTTCGGCCTCGGCTTAGGCCCCGACTAACCCTGAGCGGACGAGCCTTCCTCAGGAAACCTTAGGCATTCGGTGGAAGGGATTCTCACCCTTCTTTCGCTACTCATACCGGCATTCTCACTTCTAAGCGCTCCACCGGTCCTTCCGGTCCGGCTTCAACGCCCTTAGAACGCTCTCCTACCACGGACACCATACGGTGTCCATCCGCAGCTTCGGTGATACGTTTAGCCCCGGTACATTTTCGGCGCAGCGTCACTCGACCAGTGAGCTATTACGCACTCTTTGAATGATGGCTGCTTCTAAGCCAACATCCTGGTTGTCTAAGCAACGCCACATCCTTTTCCACTTAACGTATACTTTGGGACCTTAGCTGGCGGTCTGGGCTGTTTCCCTTTCGACCATGGATCTTATCACTCACAGTCTGACTCCCAAGCATAAGTTTTTGGCATTCGGAGTTTGTCTGAATTCGGTAACCCGATGAGGGCCCCTCGTCCAAACAGTGCTCTACCTCCAAAACTCTTCGCTTGAGGCTAGCCCTAAAGCTATTTCGGAGAGAACCAGCTATCTCCAAGTTCGATTGGAATTTCTCCGCTACCCACACCTCATCCCCGCACTTTTCAACGTGCGTGGGTTCGGGCCTCCAGCAAGTGTTACCTTGCCTTCACCCTGGACATGGGTAGATCACCTGGTTTCGGGTCTGCGGCCCCATACTCTTTCGCCCTGTTCAGACTCGCTTTCGCTGCGGCTCCGCTTCTTCAGCTTAACCTTGCATGAGACCGTAACTCGCCGGTTCATTCTACAAAAGGCACGCCATCACCCGTTAACGGGCTCTGACTACTTGTAGGCACACGGTTTCAGGATCTCTTTCACTCCCCTCCCGGGGTGCTTTTCACCTTTCCCTCACGGTACTGGTTCACTATCGGTCACTAGGGAGTATTTAGCCTTGGGAGATGGTCCTCCCGGATTCCGGCGGGATTCCTCGTGTCCCGCCGTACTCAGGATCCACTCGGGAGAGAACGAAGTTTCAGTTACAGGGCTTTTACCTTCTCCGGCAGGCCTTTCCAGGTCGCTTCACTTACCCCGTTCTTTTGTAACTCCCATATGAGTGTCCTACAACCCCGGAAGGCAAGCCTTCCGGTTTGGGCTGTTTCCTGTTCGCTCGCCGCTACTTGGGAAATCGCAATTGCTTTCTCTTCCTCCGGGTACTGAGATGTTTCAGTTCCCCGGGTGTGCCCTTCCTGCCCTATGGATTCAGGCAGGAATCCTGTCCGATTAAAGACAGGGGGTTTCCCCATTCGGAAATCTCCGGATCAAAGCTTACGTACAGCTCCCCGGAGCATATCGGTGTTTGTACCGTCCTTCATCGGCTCCTAGTGCCAAGGCATTCACCGTGCGCCCTTTCTAACTTAACCATAAAAAGGTTTAAATCCAAAAATAAGCGATTCTCGGTTTACTTGGTTTGTTTCTCCTATCCGGTTTTCAAAGAACACATGTTGAAGGATTGAACCTTCAAAACTGAACAAAACGGAAACGCCAAACTTGATTTTGGAAAACGAAGTTTTCCTTTTCTGTCTAGCTCCGGGCGCTATCGGCTAGCGTATTTCTACGTCTTCTCCCTTCGATAAGTCAACATCGATTCGCCTTTAAGGCTCATCGTGTTTCCTTTATCTCAGTCGAAGACTACGAAATCCGTACGCCGATGAACGAGCGCCCTACGCTTTTCCCCTTAGAAAGGAGGTGATCCAGCCGCACCTTCCGATACGGCTACCTTGTTACGACTTCACCCCAATCATCTGTCCCACCTTCGGCGGCTGGCTCCGTAAAGGTTACCTCACCGACTTCGGGTGTTACAAACTCTCGTGGTGTGACGGGCGGTGTGTACAAGGCCCGGGAACGTATTCACCGCGGCATGCTGATCCGCGATTACTAGCGATTCCGGCTTCATGCAGGCGGGTTGCAGCCTGCAATCCGAACTGGGAATGGTTTTCTGGGATTGGCTTAACCTCGCGGTCTCGCAGCCCTTTGTACCATCCATTGTAGCACGTGTGTAGCCCAGGTCATAAGGGGCATGATGATTTGACGTCATCCCCACCTTCCTCCGGTTTGTCACCGGCAGTCACCTTAGAGTGCCCAACTCAATGCTGGCAACTAAGGTCAAGGGTTGCGCTCGTTGCGGGACTTAACCCAACATCTCACGACACGAGCTGACGACAACCATGCACCACCTGTCACTCTGTCCCCCGAAGGGGAAGGCCCTGTCTCCAGGGAGATCAGAGGATGTCAAGACCTGGTAAGGTTCTTCGCGTTGCTTCGAATTAAACCACATGCTCCACCGCTTGTGCGGGCCCCCGTCAATTCCTTTGAGTTTCAGCCTTGCGGCCGTACTCCCCAGGCGGAGTGCTTAATGCGTTAGCTGCAGCACTAAAGGGCGGAAACCCTCTAACACTTAGCACTCATCGTTTACGGCGTGGACTACCAGGGTATCTAATCCTGTTTGCTCCCCACGCTTTCGCGCCTCAGCGTCAGTTACAGACCAGAGAGCCGCCTTCGCCACTGGTGTTCCTCCACATCTCTACGCATTTCACCGCTACACGTGGAATTCCACTCTCCTCTTCTGCACTCAAGCCTCCCAGTTTCCAATGACCGCTTGCGGTTGAGCCGCAAGATTTCACATCAGACTTAAGAAGCCGCCTGCGCGCGCTTTACGCCCAATAATTCCGGACAACGCTTGCCACCTACGTATTACCGCGGCTGCTGGCACGTAGTTAGCCGTGGCTTTCTGGCCGGGTACCGTCAAGGCGCCGCCCTGTTCGAACGGCACTTGTTCTTCCCCGGCAACAGAGTTTTACGACCCGAAGGCCTTCTTCACTCACGCGGCGTTGCTCCGTCAGACTTTCGTCCATTGCGGAAGATTCCCTACTGCTGCCTCCCGTAGGAGTTTGGGCCGTGTCTCAGTCCCAATGTGGCCGATCACCCTCTCAGGTCGGCTACGCATCGTTGCCTTGGTGAGCCGTTACCCCACCAACAAGCTAATGCGCCGCGGGCCCATCTGTAAGTGACAGCCGAAGCCGTCTTTCCTTTTTCCTCCATGCGGAGGAAAAAACTATCCGGTATTAGCCCCGGTTTCCCGGCGTTATCCCGATCTTACAGGCAGGTTGCCCACGTGTTACTCACCCGTCCGCCGCTAACCTTTTAAAAGCAAGCTTTTAAAAGGTCCGCACGACTTGCATGTATTAGGCACGCCGCCAGCGTTCGTCCTGAGCCAGGATCAAACTCTCAGTAAAGATGTTTGATAAAAGCTCAAAAAGAATTTGACGTTTCGTTTTGTCCAGTTTTCAAGGAACAATCACAAACAGCAACTTTTAAAGTATAACACTTATTTATTTAGAAGTCAATACTTTTTTTGGTGGAGCCTAGCGGGATCGAACCGCTGACCTCCTGCGTGCAAAGCAGGCGCTCTCCCAGCTGAGCTAAGGCCCCGAATTTGAATGGTCGGGAAGACAGGATTCGAACCTGCGACCCCATGGTCCCAAACCATGTGCTCTACCAAGCTGAGCTACTTCCCGTATATAGCGCGCCCAAGAGGAGTCGAACCCCTAACCTTTTGATCCGTAGTCAAACGCTCTATCCAATTGAGCTATGGGCGCATATATCGAATGGTGCCGAGGACCGGAGTCGAACCGGTACGGTAGTCACCTACCGCAGGATTTTAAGTCCTGTGCGTCTGCCAATTCCGCCACCCCGGCAAGAGAAAAAAATGGAGCGGAAGACGGGATTCGAACCCGCGACCCCCACCTTGGCAAGGTGATGTTCTACCACTGAACTACTTCCGCAAAAATTCAGGTCAAAGAATTTCAGGCCGTCTTTGAACAGGCTGAAATTCTTATTTCCTGCTAAATATGATGAGCCATGCAGGATTCGAACCTGCGACCCTCTGATTAAAAGTCAGATGCTCTACCAACTGAGCTAATGGCTCATATTTATGGTGGAGGATGACGGGATCGAACCGCCGACCCTCTGCTTGTAAGGCAGACGCTCTCCCAGCTGAGCTAATCCTCCGTATTATGGCCCGGCAACGTCCTACTCTCGCAGGGGGAAACCCCCAACTACCATCGGCGCTGGAAAGCTTAACTTCCGTGTTCGGGATGGGAACGGGTGTGACCTTTCCGCCATTATCACCGGACCTGTATAATTTTGGGATGTGTTCCCTGAAAACCGGATGGGAGAAAAAACTGTAAACGGAGAACGCGTTTCTAACTTTGAGAATTGTCTAGCTCCAGCGCCTATCGGCTAGCGTATTTCTGCGCTTTCTCCCTACGATAAGTCAACATCGGCTCGCCTTTAGGGGCTCGCCGTGTTTCCTTTATCTCAGTCGAAAGCTCCGAAATCCGTACGCCGATGAGCGAGGCGCTTCCGCTTTTCTATTGTCCAGCTCCGGTGCCTAGCCCCTCGAGGTCGAATAACCTGCCCGTCACGGAGCCAAAAGACGGCTCCATGCCGGTCAGAACATTCGCTTGTCGGGGCTAAACAAGGCACCTCCGCTTTTCTATTTGGTTAAGTCCTCGATCGATTAGTATCCGTCAGCTCCACGCGTCGCCGCGCTTCCACCCCGGACCTATCAACCTGATCATCTTTCAGGGATCTTACCAGTATAAACTGTGGGAAATCTCATCTTGAGGGGGGCTTCATGCTTAGATGCTTTCAGCACTTATCCCTTCCGCACATAGCTACCCAGCGATGCCTTTGGCAAGACAACTGGTACACCAGCGGTGCGTCCATCCCGGTCCTCTCGTACTAAGGACAGCTCCTCTCAAATTTCCTGCGCCCGCGACGGATAGGGACCGAACTGTCTCACGACGTTCTGAACCCAGCTCGCGTACCGCTTTAATGGGCGAACAGCCCAACCCTTGGGACCGACTACAGCCCCAGGATGCGATGAGCCGACATCGAGGTGCCAAACCTCCCCGTCGATGTGGACTCTTGGGGGAGATCAGCCTGTTATCCCCAGGGTAGCTTTTATCCGTTGAGCGATGGCCCTTCCATGCGGAACCACCGGATCACTAAGCCCGACTTTCGTCCCTGCTCGACTTGTAAGTCTCGCAGTCAAGCTCCCTTATGCCTTTACACTCTGCGAATGATTTCCAACCATTCTGAGGGAACCTTTGGGCGCCTCCGTTACCTTTTAGGAGGCGACCGCCCCAGTCAAACTGCCTGCCTGACACTGTCTCCCACCCCGGTAAGGGGTGCGGGTTAGAATTTCAATACAGCCAGGGTAGTATCCCACCGATGCCTCCGCCGAAGCTGGCGCTCCGGTTTCCAAGGCTCCTACCTATCCTGTACAAGCTGTACCAAAATTCAATATCAGGCTGCAGTAAAGCTCCATGGGGTCTTTCCGTCCTGTCGCGGGTAACCTGCATCTTCACAGGTACTATAATTTCACCGAGTCTCTCGTTGAGACAGTGCCCAGATCGTTACACCTTTCGTGCGGGTCAGAACTTACCTGACAAGGAATTTCGCTACCTTAGGACCGTTATAGTTACGGCCGCCGTTTACTGGGGCTTCAGTTCAGAGCTTCGCCTGACGGCTAACCCCTCTCCTTAACCTTCCAGCACCGGGCAGGTGTCAGCCCCTATACTTCGCCTTGCGGCTTCGCAGAGACCTGTGTTTTTGCTAAACAGTCGCCTGGGCCTATTCACTGCGGCTTCCCGGGGCATACACCCCAAAAAGCACCCCTTCTCCCGAAGTTACGAGGTCATTTTGCCGAGTTCCTTAACGAGAGTTCTCTCGCTCACCTTAGGATTCTCTCCTCGCCTACCTGTGTCGGTTTGCGGTACGGGCGCCTTTCACCTCACTAGAGGCTTTTCTTGGCAGTGTGGAATCAGGAACTTCGGTACTAAAATTTCCCTCGCCATCACAGCTCCGCCTTGGCGCGAAGGATTTGCCTCCGCACCGGCCTAACTGCTTGGACGCGATCAACCAGTGTCGCGCTTGCCCTATCCTCCTGCGTCCCCCCATCGTTCAAACGGTGAAGAGGCGGTACAGGAATATCAACCTGTTGTCCATCGCCTACGCCTTTCGGCCTCGGCTTAGGCCCCGACTAACCCTGAGCGGACGAGCCTTCCTCAGGAAACCTTAGGCATTCGGTGGAAGGGATTCTCACCCTTCTTTCGCTACTCATACCGGCATTCTCACTTCTAAGCGCTCCACCGGTCCTTCCAGTCCGGCTTCAACGCCCTTAGAACGCTCTCCTACCACGGACACCATACGGTGTCCATCCGCAGCTTCGGTGATACGTTTAGCCCCAGTACATTTTCGGCGCAGCGTCACTCGACCAGTGAGCTATTACGCACTCTTTGAATGATGGCTGCTTCTAAGCCAACATCCTGGTTGTCTAAGCAACGCCACATCCTTTTCCACTTAACGTATACTTTGGGACCTTAGCTGGCGGTCTGGGCTGTTTCCCTTTCGACCATGGATCTTATCACTCACAGTCTGACTCCCAAGCATAAGTTTTTGGCATTCGGAGTTTGTCTGAATTCGGTAACCCGATGAGGGCCCCTCGTCCAAACAGTGCTCTACCTCCAAAACTCTTCGCTTGAGGCTAGCCCTAAAGCTATTTCGGAGAGAACCAGCTATCTCCAAGTTCGATTGGAATTTCTCCGCTACCCACACCTCATCCCCGCACTTTTCAACGTGCGTGGGTTCGGGCCTCCAGCAAGTGTTACCTTGCCTTCACCCTGGACATGGGTAGATCACCTGGTTTCGGGTCTGCGGCCTCATACTCTTTCGCCCTGTTCAGACTCGCTTTCGCTGCGGCTCCGCTTCTTCAGCTTAACCTTGCATGAGACCGTAACTCGCCGGTTCATTCTACAAAAGGCACGCCATCACCCGTTAACGGGCTCTGACTACTTGTAGGCACACGGTTTCAGGATCTCTTTCACTCCCCTCCCGGGGTGCTTTTCACCTTTCCCTCACGGTACTGGTTCACTATCGGTCACTAGGGAGTATTTAGCCTTGGGAGATGGTCCTCCCGGATTCCGGCGGGATTCCTCGTGTCCCGCCGTACTCAGGATCCACTCGGGAGAGAACGAAGTTTCAGTTACAGGGCTTTTACCTTCTCCGGCAGGCCTTTCCAGGCCGCTTCACTTACCCCGTTCTTTTGTAACTCCCATATGAGTGTCCTACAACCCCGGAAGGCAAGCCTTCCGGTTTGGGCTGTTTCCTGTTCGCTCGCCGCTACTTGGGAAATCGCAATTGCTTTCTCTTCCTCCGGGTACTGAGATGTTTCAGTTCCCCGGGTGTGCCCTTCCTGCCCTATGGATTCAGGCAGGAATCCTGTCCGATTAAAGACAGGGGGTTTCCCCATTCGGAAATCTCCGGATCAAAGCTTACGTACAGCTCCCCGGAGCATATCGGTGTTTGTACCGTCCTTCATCGGCTCCTAGTGCCAAGGCATCCGCCGTGCGCCCTTTCTAACTTAACCATAAAAAGGTTTAAATCCAAAAATAAGCGATTCTCGGTTTACTTGGTTTGTTTCTCCTATCCGGTTTTCAAAGAACACATGTTGAAGGATTGAACCTTCAAAACTGAACAAAACGGAAACGTCAAACTTGATTTTGGAAAACGAAGTTTTCCTTTTCTGTCTAGCTCCGGGCGCTATCGGCTAGCGTATTTCTACGTCTTCTCCCTACGATAAGCGGGCATCGATTCGCCTTTAAGGCTCATCGTGTTTCCTTTATCTCAGTCGAAGACTACGAAATCCGTACGCCGATGAACGAGCGCCCTACGCTTTTCCCCTTAGAAAGGAGGTGATCCAGCCGCACCTTCCGATACGGCTACCTTGTTACGACTTCACCCCAATCATCTGTCCCACCTTCGGCGGCTGGCTCCGTAAAGGTTACCTCACCGACTTCGGGTGTTACAAACTCTCGTGGTGTGACGGGCGGTGTGTACAAGGCCCGGGAACGTATTCACCGCGGCATGCTGATCCGCGATTACTAGCGATTCCGGCTTCATGCAGGCGGGTTGCAGCCTGCAATCCGAACTGGGAATGGTTTTCTGGGATTGGCTTAACCTCGCGGTCTCGCAGCCCTTTGTACCATCCATTGTAGCACGTGTGTAGCCCAGGTCATAAGGGGCATGATGATTTGACGTCATCCCCACCTTCCTCCGGTTTGTCACCGGCAGTCACCTTAGAGTGCCCAACTCAATGCTGGCAACTAAGGTCAAGGGTTGCGCTCGTTGCGGGACTTAACCCAACATCTCACGACACGAGCTGACGACAACCATGCACCACCTGTCACTCTGTCCCCCGAAGGGGAAGGCCCTGTCTCCAGGGAGATCAGAGGATGTCAAGACCTGGTAAGGTTCTTCGCGTTGCTTCGAATTAAACCACATGCTCCACCGCTTGTGCGGGCCCCCGTCAATTCCTTTGAGTTTCAGCCTTGCGGCCGTACTCCCCAGGCGGAGTGCTTAATGCGTTAGCTGCAGCACTAAAGGGCGGAAACCCTCTAACACTTAGCACTCATCGTTTACGGCGTGGACTACCAGGGTATCTAATCCTGTTTGCTCCCCACGCTTTCGCGCCTCAGCGTCAGTTACAGACCAGAGAGCCGCCTTCGCCACTGGTGTTCCTCCACATCTCTACGCATTTCACCGCTACACGTGGAATTCCACTCTCCTCTTCTGCACTCAAGCCTCCCAGTTTCCAATGACCGCTTGCGGTTGAGCCGCAAGATTTCACATCAGACTTAAGAAGCCGCCTGCGCGCGCTTTACGCCCAATAATTCCGGACAACGCTTGCCACCTACGTATTACCGCGGCTGCTGGCACGTAGTTAGCCGTGGCTTTCTGGCCGGGTACCGTCAAGGCGCCGCCCTGTTCGAACGGCACTTGTTCTTCCCCGGCAACAGAGTTTTACGACCCGAAGGCCTTCTTCACTCACGCGGCGTTGCTCCGTCAGACTTTCGTCCATTGCGGAAGATTCCCTACTGCTGCCTCCCGTAGGAGTTTGGGCCGTGTCTCAGTCCCAATGTGGCCGATCACCCTCTCAGGTCGGCTACGCATCGTTGCCTTGGTGAGCCGTTACCCCACCAACAAGCTAATGCGCCGCGGGCCCATCTGTAAGTGACAGCCGAAGCCGTCTTTCCTTTTTCCTCCATGCGGAGGAAAAAACTATCCGGTATTAGCCCCGGTTTCCCGGCGTTATCCCGATCTTACAGGCAGGTTGCCCACGTGTTACTCACCCGTCCGCCGCTAACCTTTTAAAAGCAAGCTTTTAAAAGGTCCGCACGACTTGCATGTATTAGGCACGCCGCCAGCGTTCGTCCTGAGCCAGGATCAAACTCTCAGTAAAGATGTTTGATAAAAGCTCAAAAAGAATTTGACGTTTCGTTTTGTCCAGTTTTCAAGGAACAATCTGTGTTGCTTTCTAAGCGACTTTAATATTCTACTACAAACGAATACTATTGTCAACAACTTTTTCAAATCTGTATTTCAGTAGGCATTTAATTAGCCAACGAATATTACTATACCATGCATTTGGCACGAATGCAATAGTTTTTCGCCATTTATTTTTCAAACAAGCTGAAGCCTGCTTCCTTTCACCAAAGCAGGAAAAAAGCTTACGGTTGGCCATAACAAACATCCATTCCCAAGAAACTGGCCACTTGAACGTTAATATTATATTAAAATAATGTTTTCAAAAAGCAGCGGTTCCTGCCCCGCTGCTTTTTGTAAGTTTTGCTTTGCTTAATCCCTGCTTTTCATTAATGGGAAGAGCAGCACGTCCCGGATAGACGGGGCATTGGTCAGCAACATGACAAGCCGGTCAACGCCGATGCCGAGTCCTCCTGTTGGCGGCATGCCGTATTCCAATGCTTCAATAAAGTCTTCATCCATTTGGTGCGCTTCGTCATTCCCCTGCTCGCGCTCTTTCAGCTGGTTCACGAAACGTTCGCGCTGGTCGATCGGGTCATTCAGTTCGGTGAAGGCATTGGCATGTTCACGGCCGACAATGAACAGTTCAAACCGGTCTGTAAACCGCGGGTCTTTTTCATTTTTTCTAGCAAGCGGCGAGATTTCGACCGGGTGCCCGTAAACGAAAGTCGGCTGGATCAGTTTTTCTTCTACCCTTTGCTCGAAAAATTCATTGACGATATGCCCGTATTCCATATGTTCCGTGATTTCAATATGGTGTTCTTTTGCAAGTGCCCTTGCTTCTTCGGTGCTTGTCACATTCCAGAAGTCGACGCCCGTATATTCTTTAATTGCATCGACCATATGCAGGCGGCACCATTCCGGTTCAAGATTTACTTCATGTTCGCCGTACCGGATGGCGGTGGTGCCGAGTACTTCTTTTGCTGTGTGCACAATCATGTTTTCAGTCAGCTGCATAATATCGTTAAAATCCGCATATGCTTCGTACAGCTCAAGCATCGTGAATTCCGGGTTATGGCGGGTATCGATTCCTTCATTGCGGAAAACGCGGCCGATTTCATAGACTTTTTCCAACCCGCCGACAATCAACCGTTTCAGGTGGAGTTCAATCGCAATCCGCATATAAAGGTCGATATCGAGCGCATTGTGATGGGTGATAAACGGCCGTGCAGCCGCCCCACCTGCAATGGCATGCATCATCGGCGTTTCGACTTCCAAATAGCCGTTCTTGTCCAAATAATTGCGGATGGACTGGATAATGCGGCTTCTTGTAATGAACGTGTTTTTACTTTCTTCACTCATAATCAGGTCGAGATAACGCTGACGGTACCGCTGCTCGATGTCCCGCAGGCCGTGGAATTTATCCGGCAACGGGCGCAGCGCTTTTGTTAACAGAATAAATTCTTTGACTTTGACGGACAATTCGCCCACTTTTGTCCGGAAAACCGTGCCTTTAAGCCCGACAATGTCGCCAAGGTCCGTGCTTTTGAATAACTCGTACTGTTCTTCGCCGACTGCGTCCTGGCGAATATAAAACTGGATTTTCCCTTTCAAGTCCTGGATATGGGCAAACCCGGCCCTTCCTTTCCGCCGTTTTGTCATGATCCGCCCGGCAATGGCAACTGGAATCTCTTTTTCTTCCAGTTGTTCTTCCGTGCATTCGCCGTATTTTTGTTTTAATTCTTCCGTGTCGGTTGTCCGTTCAAAACGCTTGCCGAACGGGTCCACCCCTTTTTCGCGGAGCGCCTCCATTTTTTCTTTCCGGACCAGATACTGTTCATTTATATTTTCGCCACTCATCTTTTTTCCTCCAATCGTTAAAAATGCCGGCCAATATGATAGAAAAGGAAAGACGCCTTTCCTTATTTTCCGCCCTCTTCAAGTATGAAAGGTTCTGCCGCCCAACATTAGCCATTATAGACGTATACCTCTATTATTGTACACAATCTTTCGCGTTCAGACATCCTTTCACCAGGTTTTTTCTTTGTATGTATACAAGCAAGTACTGCCGGGATTCCTCCGGCAGTACTCCGTTACATGGCCTGTCGTTGTTTCCGTACCGGTTATACACCAATCCGTATTTCAGTATAAAGCCGCCGCCGGGTTGTTTAAAATGCCCGGGGGTACCCTTTATGGCAAGAAAGCAGTATCCCCTGTGATCTGTTTCCACAGCCGGACACCATCTTTGTCTGTGCACTTTTTCAGCAGTTCCGCATACGGGGTTTTGGTTACAGGGTCGCAAAGTGCATGGTCCAATTCCGCGAGGGGAACCAAAACAAATGCCCGTTCATGCATGCGCGGGTGCGGAATGGTAAGATTCTCTGTTTTCATATTTTCCTGATTATACAACAAAATGTCAAGGTCTATTGTCCGCGGTCCCCAATGAATTTCCCTTTTTCTCCGTAACTTTTTTTCAATCTCAAGGCAGGCAGCGAGCAGGTCAAAAGGGGATAACCGCGTTTCAATTTGAACAGCCATATTTAAAAACTGTCCCTGCTCGGTGTAACCGACAGGATTGGTTTCATAAATGGATGAAACTTTGCAAACCTTTATGTCCGGGTTGTTTCTAAGTAACCGGATGGCGTGCTGAAGATAATCAAATCGCGGTTCAATATTGGATCCGAGTGCCAAATAAGCGAGATTATCCATTCTTTCTTCTCCTTGTAATTTCGACCGCAACGGACTTGTAATGGCCGGGAATGGGCGGGTCCGGTTTGGTTACTTTGACTGTGACTTCCGCAACTTTTTCGTATAAAGCGAGAATGGAAGCAGCCAGTTTTTCTGCGACAGCTTCAAGGAGCTTGAAAGGCTGCCCTTCAACAATTTTTTTCACGCATGCATAGACATCCGCATAACTGACGGTTTCTTCCAGCCGGTCGGTTTCGCCCGCCTGCTTTAAGTCCAAACCAAGCACGATGGATACACGGAAGCGCTGGCCCAGTTTATTTTCCTCGGGCAATACGCCGTGGTAACCGTAAAATTCCATATCATGAATATAAATTTTGTCCATCCTGTTCCCCTTTTCCGACGAGGGCGTCCATCATTTTCACCATTCTGCTTACAGGTTTTACATCGTGGACACGGACCATATGGCAGCCTTTCATGATGCCAAAGCAGCATACCGCCCCAGTGCCTTCCATTCTTTCGCCCGTCGGCAGCCCGAGCACGCTTCCGATCATGCGCTTCCTTGAGGCAGCAAGCAGAACGGGATAGCCGAGTCCAACAAGTTTGTCGAGGTTTCGCATCATTTCCATGTCTTCCTGAAAACCTTTCGCAAACCCGATACCCGGATCGAGGATGATTTGCCGGTCCTCGACGCCTGCTTTTTTTGCAATCGTGATGCTTTCATACAGATCGTTCAGACAGTCCCGCATAAAATGTTCATACTGCGGCTTTTCGCGGTTATGCATTAAAATAATCGGAACGTTGTACTGTGCGGCAACATCGGCGATTTCCGGATCCCGTTTTGCCCCCCATACATCATTGATGATATGTGCGCCTGCTTTTATTGCTTCTTCCGCAGTTCTCGCTTTATACGTATCGACAGAAAGCGGCGCCTGGATTTTTCCTGCCACCGCGTGAATGACCGGCAAGATTCTCTCCAGTTCTTCCTCTGCTGACACCGGCTGATGCCCCGGCCTTGTCGACTCTCCGCCAATATCGAGCAGATCGGCACCGTCCTCTACCATCTGATACGCATGTTCCACCGCTTTCTCAGGCTGAAAAAAATCCCCTCCGTCCGAAAAAGAATCGGGCGTTACATTTAATATGCCCATTACATAGGTTTTACGGGTAAAATCGAACGTAAACGAACCACACTTCAACTGCTGTTCTCCCCTTTTTCAGTTCAATAATTATAGTCTATCACATCCGCGGCCATCGATTAATACGGAATACAAAGATGTGGGTCGCTGGAGCAGATCCGGGATCACCCCGGGCGCCCTACTAAAAAAGCTGCCGGATGCCAACTAGAGGCTGGCGTTTCAAACCAGCATAGATAGGCTGTGAAAAGAAAAACCCGCGGGGCGTTTCTCCGCGGGTTTTATCGTTTTTAATCTTCAAACTGGTAAAGCGGGGTGCTCAAATAGCGTTCGCCGGTATCCGGAATGATGGCAAGCACTTTTTTGCCTTTGCCGAGTTTTTTCGCCACTTCAAGGGCAGCGTAAACGGCAGCACCGGAAGAAATCCCGCCGAGAATGCCTTCTTTTGCCGCTGTATCTTTTGCCGCTTTGAAAGCCTGATCCGTTGTGACACGGATAATTTCATCGTAAATTTCTTTATCAAGTGTTTCAGGGACAAAGTTGGTGCCGATACCTTGAATTTTGTGCGGGCCCGGTTTGCCTTCAGACAACAGCGGGGAGTCATCCGGTTCAACAGCATAAATTTTGATACCTGGATAAGCTTCGCGCAGCGCCTGGCCAGCCCCTGTAATCGTTCCGCCGGTGCCGACGCCGGCAACAAAAGCATCGAGCTGATCTCCCATTTGTTCAATGATTTCTTTACCGGTTGTCAAACGGTGGATTTCCGGGTTGGCCGGGTTTTTGAATTGCTGTGGCATAAAATAGCCGTTTTCTTTCACGAGTTGTTCCGCTTTATTTACTGCGCCTTTAATGCCTTCAGAGCCCGGGGTTAAAACAAGCTTTGCCCCGTATGCACGCAGTAGGCTGCGACGTTCCATACTCATTGTTTCCGGCATGACAATGACAGCTTTGTATCCTTTTGCAGCCGCAATCATGGCAAGCCCGATTCCCGTGTTGCCGCTTGTCGGTTCAACAATGGTGTCGCCCGGTTTTAAGCGTCCTTTTTGTTCAGCGTCTTCAATCATCGCGAGAGCAATCCGGTCTTTTACACTGCTGGCCGGGTTGAAATATTCCAGCTTCAAATACACTTCTGCATCATTTTCATTTGTCAGACGGTTTACTTTTACAACCGGTGTGTTGCCGACCAATTCAGCAACAGAGTTCACATACTTTGCCAAAATCATCCACCCCATATTCCGAGTATTTTTATTGGTTTAATATCTAAAAATTAACATCTTTTTACGCAATTGTCAACCAAAATGCCTTGCTATTCTATGACAAAGTGCCTAAGAAACAATGCCGGCAATATCGCTTTTTTAGCCACTGGCGCCGGGCTTCTTGATCAAGCGACGGCTATTGCAACGGGACGGGGCAAGCTTCCGTCAATCAAACAGGCCAGCCCCGATTAGACAACTTGGTTAAAAGTTGCCCATTCGCGCTCAAGGGGCCCGCATTCATCTGAAAAGGAAGGCCGTTTTGCCGAAAATCATCCTGCCCTCACGGCTTTCGCCTTACCCCTTTGCTTCTTCCAGCATTTGTTCCAGATCTTCACGGCTAAAATGGTATTTTTCACGACAGAAATGGCAGACGGCTTCAGCTTGCCCGTCTTCCTCGATCATGTCCCTGAGCTCCTGTTTGCCGAGGCCGATCATAGCAGAAGCAAATTTTTCTTTGGAGCAGGTGCATTCAAACCGTACTGCCATTTTCTCCAATATCTGCACATTTTCTTCGCCGAGCAGATTTGCCAATATTTCTTCCGGCGAAAGCCCCTGGCGGATAAGGTCGGAAATCGGGGCGGTATCAGAAATTTTATTTTCAATTTCCGAGATGACTTTCTCGTCTGTTCCCGGCATCAACTGGATGATAAACCCGCCGGAAGCCAGAATCGTGTTGTCGGGATTAACCAGCACACCGACACCGACTGCAGATGGCACTTGTTCGGAAGCGGCAAAATAATACGTAAAATCTTCGCCGAGCTCGCCGGATACAAGCGGAACCTGGCCTGAAAAATTCTCACGAAGCCCGAGATCTTTTACAACGGTAAGCGTCCCATCTGTCCCGACTGCACGCCGGACATCCAGCTTTCCTTTTTTGTTTAAATCAAAATGGGTTTGCGGATTGGTAACATAGCCCCGGACTTCCCCGTGTGCATTCGCGTCTACCAGAATGACACCGATCGGTCCGCCGCCTTCCACTTTGATCGTAATTTTTTCATCCCCCTTCAGCATGGCCCCCATCATCGCCCCCGCTGTCAACGTTCTGCCCAGCGCGGCGGAAGCTGTCGGCCAAGTGTAGTGCCTCCGTTGGGCTTCTCCAACGGTTTCCGTTGTTTCCGCAGCGTATGCCCGGACCTGCCCGTCATACGCTAATGCTTTAATTAAATAATCCGCCAAAAGAAAAATCCTCCTTTAATGCTGTAAGTTTCGGTTATAAATCAAGTGCAACCCTTTTAAAGTCAAAAATTGGTCGACGATATCAATGCTTTTTGATTCTTTTGCAATGAGGGGTGCATGCCCGCCTGTTGCAATGACGACCGGGTCTTTTTTACTTTTTGCTTTCATCCGGGACACGATACCTTCAACCTGTCCGACATAGCCGAAAACAATGCCTGCCTGCATGGCACTAACGGTGTTCCGGCCAATAATATCATCCGGGCTCGCGATTTCTATCCGGGGCAGTTTGGCTGCTCTCGAGTACAGGGCTTCCGCTGAGATGCTGATGCCCGGCGCAATCGCTCCCCCCATATACTGCTTTTCCTCGTTAATATAACAATAAGTAGTCGCTGTCCCGAAGTCGACAATAATTAACGGACTGCCGTATTCGTGGATGCCGGCGACCGCATTGACAATCCGGTCCGCCCCCACCTCACGCGGATTATCGTATTTGATGTCGAGCCCTGTTTTCACCCCTGGGCCGACGATAAGCGGCGAAACGTGGAAATATTTGCTGCACATCCGCTCCAGTGCGTACATAATTGGAGGCACCACAGAAGAAATAATAATGCCAGTAATATCGTTAAAGTGAATGCCGACATGGCGGAACAAGGCTTTCATAGACATGCCGTATTCATCTTCCGTTTTATCCCGGACGGTTTGAATGCGCCAATGATATTTTAGTTCATCTTTATCGTATACACCTAATACAATGTTTGTATTCCCCACATCGATCACCAATAACATTATGCTCACCACTTTGTTTTTCTGTTAGTTTTTATGCAACCATCATACCATAATCTCCGTGATTTAGAGAATGCTTTCATTTGGTTCCCTAGCCATAAAAAAGCACCGCCTTTTTTTTCAGACGGTGCTTTTTTAAATGATTTGCAACCTATCAAAGTTGATCATCATCTGCCGGTCTTGATGGTCCCAGTTTCCCCGGCCGTTTTTCATCTGGCATCCCGGTATCCGAATTATTTCCGGCACCCGGATCCACTTCTTTGATGCCGCCCTGCTTCGACTGCAGGTTCACGCGCGGCTCGGTTCCACCGATTTCAGCCGGATCCTGGGATTTCGCAGGCTGTTCAGGCAACGTGCCATGTTCAAACAGATGCTTGATTTGTTTTGCATCCAATGTTTCCACTTCAAGCAGCGTTTTTGCGATCAGTTCCAGCTTATCGCGGTGTTCAAGCAAGATCTGCCGTGCCCGTTCATAACAGGTTTTAATGATATTTTGAATCTCTGTATCAATTTCGTAGGCAATTTTATCGGAATAATTTTGGTCATTGTTAATATCTCTGCCCAAAAATACCTGGCCTTGCGAAGACCCGAACTGGAGAGGGCCAAGCTTATCGCTCATCCCAAATTCAGTTACCATCCTTCTCGCAATGCCGGTTGCGCGTTCAAAGTCGTTGGATGCGCCCGTTGACACTTCACCGAACGTAATTTCTTCGGATACACGGCCGCCGAGAAGCCCCGTAATCTTATCGAGCAATTCTGGTTTTGTCATGAAATAACGGTCTTCTTTCGGTACCATCATCGCGTACCCGCCGGCCTGTCCGCGCGGCACAATGGTCACTTTCTGGACAATTTCCGCTTCATCGAGCACAAGCCCGATAACGGTATGCCCGGATTCATGGAAGGCCACAATATTGCGTTCTTTTTCCGAAATGACCCGGCTCTTTTTCGCCGGTCCGGCAATGACGCGGTCTGTCGCTTCATCAATATCCTGCATGTCAATTTTTTTCTTGGAAGCCCTTGCCGCAATCAACGCTGCTTCATTAAGCAGGTTTTCCAGATCGGCTCCGGAAAAACCTGGTGTCCGTTGGGCAATCGCTTTTAAATCGACGGACGGGTCAAGCGGCTTATTGCGCGCATGGACACGCAGCACAGCTTCACGCCCGTGGACATCCGGTCGGTCAACCGTAATCTGACGGTCAAAGCGTCCCGGCCGCAGAAGCGCAGGATCAAGAATATCCGGGCGGTTTGTTGCCGCAATAATAATGATTCCTTCATTGGCGCTAAATCCGTCCATTTCAACGAGCAGCTGGTTCAACGTCTGTTCACGTTCATCATGGCCGCCGCCGAGCCCTGCACCACGCTGGCGCCCGACTGCGTCAATTTCATCAATAAAGATAATACAAGGCGCGTTCTTTTTCGCGTTTTCAAATAAATCACGAACCCGGCTTGCACCGACACCGACAAACATTTCGACAAAATCAGAACCGCTGATGGAGAAGAAAGGAACGCCTGCTTCACCTGCAACTGCCCTTGCCAGCAATGTTTTACCGGTTCCCGGAGGCCCGACAAGCAGTACGCCTTTCGGGATACGGGCACCCAGTTCGGAAAACTTGCGTGGATCTTTTAAGAATTCGACGACTTCGACAAGTTCCTGTTTCTCTTCATCCGCGCCGGCAACGTCACGGAAACGGACTTTCTTTTTGTCGTCATTGTAAAGCCTTGCTTTGCTCTTCCCGAAATTCATGACACGGCCGCCCCCGCCCTGTGCCTGGTTCATCAGGAAGAAGAACAGAATGAAAATAATCACAAACGGAATAATGGATGTCAGGAAAGAAACCCATCCATTCGTTTCTTTTGCCTGGAGGACATCGACTTTCACTTTTTGATCGTGCGCCGCTTTATCGATCCGGTTCAGCATGGCCTGGTCATCCATAACATACGTAATAAACTGTTTATTGCCGTCTTTCAGCAGGCCCCGGATCTCATAAACGCCCCTTGAAGGCTGCGTTGTTATACTCTTTACACTGCCATTATCCAAATAAGAAACAAATTGATCATAGGATATCGTTTCCGTCGTTTCGCTGCTGCGGTTAAAAAAACTTACGATCCCGATCAGGACGACAAATAATAATACGTAGAAAATTGTATTTCTGAAGATCCGATTCATTCCTTACCTCCTCCCACGGTCTTAAAAAACTATATTCAATAGTACTATAGTGGTTTTTAATTTAACAATATTTTGCACCCGTTTTTCATCTTTTTTTCACAGACCGTTTGCTTTTCCATACATATAGCCTGAATTTCACAATGATAGTCCTCTTTTTTCGGAATTCTTACTCCCCCTCATGGGTATAAACAGCTGGCTTCAGGATGCCGATATACGGAAGGTTGCGGTATTTTTCCGCATAGTCAAGGCCGTATCCGACAACGAATTCATCCGGGACAATGAATCCGACATAGTCAGCCTGGATGTCCGCTTTCCGACCCGATGGTTTGTCGAGCAATGTGACGATTTTAATGGATTTTGCTTTCCGGTAGCGGAACAATTCAACCAGGTAACTGAGCGTCATCCCGCTGTCAATAATGTCTTCGATAATCAGGACATCGCGCCCTTCCACCGAGGTATCCAAGTCTTTTAAGATTTTGACTTCTCCGGATGAAACAGTAGAATTCCCGTAGCTCGATACGTCCATAAAATCCATTTCCAAATATGTATCCATATGCTTGACAAGATCGGCCATAAACATCATGGCGCCTTTTAATACCCCGATCGCAAGCGGAAATCTGCCATCATACTCTTTCGTCAGCTGCTCCCCCAATTCCTTTACTTTTCGCTGGACTTCCTCTTCTGTAATGAGGATTTTTTCAATATCCTGATTCATCTTGCGATTGCCCCCTAGAAGTTGTTTGCTTACAATAGTGCACGACATAGTAGGTTTCATCAGGTAAAATAAGCCCGGATTCAAACTTTGCTTTTTTCAGATTCGGAAGCCACAGGATGTTCCCTTTTGAATCGGTTACAACCGGCCACAAATCCCGCTCCGGCTTTGAAATTTTCTCATCAATAAATATATCTTTTACCTTTTTTGAACCATTTAGTCCTTTTGCTTCAATTCTGTCCCCCGGTTTCCTTGTACGGACAATAAGGGGGAGAGAAGTGTCGTTTATGTGTAATAATAGCATATTCTTTGGCAGGGATGAATATGAAATTTTGCTTTTTACAAGCTTTATCGTATACCCGTTCGGCAGATCAATCTTCATCCCTTCATCCAAGACATATTGATATGCAGAACGGGCGGGGCGGCGCCCAAAAGAAAAGGCCATGCGCCCGTAGTCCCTTACAGCCTTTAAGCCGCCGGGGAGATCGGCGCTCCCGGACGGATTGGAGCCTGAAGCCAGTTTTAAAACGGCATCTGTATGTATCGCTGTGACGTCTTTTATGTCTTCATTGTAAAGATATTTTAATATTAGATGAATCGCCCGCCTTTGTAAAGGCATAGGCATCCCTTTGAACTTCCGGAGATCGAGCGTGCAAGTTCCGGACCCTGTTTCCGCCATCTGCTTTAATTTTTCCTGCGCCAGCCCGTAAAGATAGATTTCATCTTCCAAAAGCTCTTCGCTGAATCTTTGAAAATGCAAATGGGCCCGCGGGTTTTCTTTCTTTAGAAAAGGCAGGACGGACGCACGAAACCGGTTTCTTGCAAAGTCGGGGGATGCGTTGCTTTCATCGGTGCGTGGTTCGAGATGATAATGGGCGCAGTAATCTATGATTTCTTTTTTGGCCGTGCCCAATAGCGGACGGATGATTTCTCCCTTTGCAAACGGCCGGCGAAACGGAATGCCTGCCCTTCCCTTTCCGCCTGCGCCCCTTGTAAGCCGCATCAGTACCGTTTCCATCTGGTCATCGCCGTGGTGGCCTAATACAACTTTATTGGCGCCGGTTTTCTCCATTGCTTCAGCGAGAAAAGCATACCGGTATTTTCTCGCTGCTTCTTCAATGCCAAGGCCTTCTTCCTTCGCTTTTTCCAGCACCGGGATTTCTGCCGTTTCACAACCGATACGGTGAGATTCGCAAAAGCTTTTGACAAACAAAAGGTCTTTACAGGACGCTTCCCCCCTTAGCATATGGTTAACATGAGCGGCTGTTATCTTTACACGGAAGCGCTCCCTTCGCGAAGTGAGAAAGTGGAGGAGCGCAAGTGAATCCGGCCCGCCGGAAACCGCTACGAGCAAATGGTCTCCCGCCTCAATCAGCCTGTGTTTCCTGATAAAATGGAATACATTGTCCTCAAATGCGAGCATAAAACCTGTCCTTTTCGGTACCGTTTTGTTATTTCCATTGTAACATGGGCATTTCCAAATTTCTAAACATATTCTGCTTTAAAGAATTTGTGCCGGTGTATTTATCCTGAATATTCATTTCCATCCTTTTGCTTGCATGGACGTTTGCGTAAAATTTGCGCTATAAAAAGGAACTTCAGTTTTTCCATCAAGCCCGACCATCGATTTCTACGAGAACTACTTTTTGCGGCAGGCAACAGAGCGGCAATATTTTGTTCATTTTATATAGCATTTTCATCATAAGGCAAACGGCCGGAAATTTATGCTTTCTTTATAAAAAGGCGCCCGTCCTGAAAAAAGCATAGACTTGCCATCCTTGCCAGTGCTGCGCTCGTTGTCGCTGCGCACTTATTTTCGGCCATGCTGTAATCCCGGATTAGGAGGCCGCCGCATTTTTCCGGCATAAATTTGTGGATATTTAAAAAGGGATGCTGATTTGTCCGTAAGTATAATACCAGTATAACACAGAGATCATCAAGATGATCATCATGGCAGCCATGAACTTTTTAAATTTTCTAAACCTCCGTCTTTTTGCCCGCGACTGTCCGAGTTTTGATTTTTCCGGCCTGTGCGTTGTTTTGGCTTTCTTCTTTTCTCTATGCGAAGTCAGCAGCATAAGCATGTCCTGCCTCATCTCAAAAGCTGTCCGATATCCTCCCCCCAGCGCTTTCCGCAGCACCGCCTCAAATTTGCACAGCCCGGCATGTTGCCTGACCGCCGCCATCAGTTGTGGGAAACCATTTGCCTGTTTTTTTAAAAACCGGTTCGGATAGGCAAGATTGATCATTACCATTGCAACGGAAAACAAATCATAGGAAGGCTCGGCTTTCCGCGATCCCAACCCCCAGTAACCTCTGTCGAAAAACTCCGTAAATTCTTTTACTGAACGTCCGATCTTTGTCATCCCGCCCGGATCAATGCAGCGGATCCTGTTTCCAGGGGTTCCAACCAGCAAGTTTTCGGGCTTCAAATCTCCGAAAATCCAGCCCTGTTCATGCAAATGTTGTAAATCGGAAAGAAGCTGGATCACAAGCACTGCCGCCCAGGAAAAACCTTTCCCGGTGACAAAGGAAAGCAGATCCGGGCCGTCTATATATTCCATGACATAAAAAGGAATGATCTCCCGCCCGCGCTCCCAGTCATCCGCTTCCAAAAAGGAAGGCCCGAGGGACTGCCCCCGGGCCTTGGATATGGTTTTTAGTACGCTGGACTCGGATGCCACCTGGGCAGTGCTCACACCGACTTTTAATGCAACCGGACCGGCCGCCGATTCCGCCAGATAAACAGCGCCATTTGCACCGGCCCCGAGGCGCTTTAGCAATCTGTACCGGTTTTTATGCCATTTCCCCGTCACAACCGTACCCGGCGGATCATTAAATGGATTCTTCAAAGTATTGTCCGTCATCATGCGTATGATATCCCCTCAGCTTCCTTTTCCGGTCAAAATGGCGGATCGCCTCATGAATGGCCGGCCCTGTCGGCGTAATCCCGCCTGTCTGCAGTTTCGGAAATATGGCCACGAGCGATTCCAGTTTCGGTGTCCAGTCAAGCAGTTTCTCCGTTTCTTTCCTTTTCCCAGGAAATATAAAAACTGAAAATTGGTTATTCCCCATTCGCGCATTCAGGCTTAAAGACAAATCAAGCAAAGCTTCTTTTACAGTCTCGAGCTTCGGTTTCATACTTGCGCTTGTATCGACGAGCACGAGAATGTCCAAATCCACTGTTTCCCCCAGTTCATCTACCACCTCCAACACATCGCCGCGTTTTTCAGGCGGCAGTGCTTCAATGGATCCGTTACTTCCCAAAATATGTTTTAATTCCTTGTTCACGATTCCCTGAATCGTCTGGGTCATCGCTTTCCGAGTGACCATTTGCACGGTTTGCGATAATTGTTTCGTATAGACGATCTGGCTGACGCCACCCCCCGACATGGCGATATTTTGAATTTCCGCTGCCCCTTTTTCATCAATGATATCCCGTTCCATGACGCCAATTACATTAATGGTGATGCCTGCTTCTCTTGCCAATGCCGCAGCTGCAGCCGGATCACCCCCCTGGTTTGAACATCCGTCCGTAATCAGCAAAATCTGTTTTAAAGTGCCTGCATTCATTTTTTCTCCTCCTTGTCATTAACGGCATTTCTTCGTTTTTACCATCATCGACAATCGGGAGAAAATATATACCGTTGCCTTCCGCTTCTTCTATATGGCACGGACATTTAAGAGATCATTCTTTTCCCTTTGCTAACGGGGATGGCCGCCCATTTCGGCGTGTTGTGTTTGATTTTTGCAACGACGACCGTCATATCATCTTCAATTAAACCGGATCGCGAGCGGATCACTTCTTCTATGAGCAGGTCGGCAATTTCCTGGGGATTTTCCGTTTCCAGCTCCCGGATTTTCCGCTTGATCCATAATTCCGGGTTTTCAATGTAACGCGGGCCTTCCAAAATCCCGTCACTCATCATGATTAAAATATCACCGGCTTTCAGCTGCCGGGAAACGACATCCACATCAAATTCCTGGATCATGCCCATCGGCAAGTTCCCAGATTCAATTTTGATCACTTTATCGCCGCGTTTAATAAAGCTCGGCGTTGATCCAATTTTTAAAAATTTGCTGCTTGCATCCTGCAGGTCGATCATCGCCAGATCAAGCGTGGAAAACACTTCTTCCTGCGTCCTTAGCGCCAGAATGGAGTTCACCGATTTGATGGCAATCTTTTCTTCTATGCCCGATTCTAAAATCTGCCGCAAGAGCCTGAGCGTCTCATTGCTTTCATGATGGGCACGCTCGCCGTTTCCCATGCCGTCGCTGATAGCAATGGCGTACTTTCTTGAGCCAAGCTCGATCATCGAATAACTGTCACCGGATATAAAACCGCCTCCTTTTGCGGCATGCGCCACACCGGTGTCGACGACAAATGCCCTGGCCGAACGGAATGTCACATAGCCAAGCCCGCCCGACTGCGAACTGAACTCTTCTTTCTGGACAACAATCGTTTCTCCTAATATATCGGAAAGCATCGGCGCGATGATCTTTTCGCATTCGCCGTAGCCACTGTACTGCGGCAAGGTGATATCAATGTCAATATTGCCCGACTCTAGGCTGTAAATTTCGACCTGGTCAATATCGAGCCCGAAATCCTGTAATGACTCGAGGATCATTTCTTCCTGCCGCTGGTGGTTCTCGCGCTCCCGCTGAATTTCCTTTGCAAAATCTCCCATGACTTCCGAAACGCCCTGCAGCTGTTCTGCGACAATTTTCCGGCTTTCTTTGATCATTTTTTTGAATTTTTGATTGGCCTGGTAAAATGTCAATTCCTGGTTGATCGCATCTTCCACTTTTTGGGCCCTGACACAATGTTTCTCCAATTCGCGATGAGCACGCCTCGAAACCGCGCCGTCCCTTTCACTCAGGTCCTCCATCGTCATTTTCATCAAATCATACGTCTTATCAAAGTTTTTCGCCCAGCACTGCTCTTTTTTGAAGCAGGTCTGGCATGTCCGTTCCGTGACATTGCTGAAAAAATAATCCAGATCCCGCTCACGGTCCTCCTCTTCTTTCGTATGGTCATACTGCGAAAAGCTTTTGGAAAGCGCCTGGAAAACGGACGAGAACTGCTCCACGCGGTGAACCGTCACATCGCGCACTTTCCTTAAATACTGCTGCTGCTCCTTCATATATTCGGCTGTCCCCGGGATATGCCGCGCCATTTTTGCCGTAAACGGGGACGGCGTTAAAAAGAAAAGGGCAATGCTCACGCATGTTTCATACAGCGCGGCGCTTAAAGACGCCCCGGACTCGCCGTACATCGTAATCAGCAGGGTCGCAACAAGCATCCCGGCAGCCGCCCCCCCGCGCTTCCCTTCCTTTAACAATCCGCACAGGAGCCCTGCGAACGCAAGCAGGCTCATTTGATAAAAGCTGGACACGTTGGCAAGGCTGAAAATGAGACCGGTCACAACCCCGACAGTGGAACCGACCGTCGCGCCGCCGACAAACGCAAACAGGAGGACAAGATAGCGCGAAAAAATATGCTCAACGGACAACCCGTTCACCGTCCAGCCGATTGTCCCGGTCAAAACGGACGCGAGCACAATGATGAGACTGACGACTTCCTCCGTTTTTAATGTTTTTTTTCGTCTTGTTTGTGATAAGATTGGAATGCTTTGCATAAATATCATGGTAAGGATAAAGGTTAAGCACGATTCCACACCCGCCATCAGGCCGTCATAAAAAGAGAGCTGGAACTGCTGCTGAAGATAAAGGTAAGCGCATTTTGAAACAAGCGAGACAGCAAAGATGTAAAAGGGCAGCACCCGGGTTTCCTCTTTATGGTATTTGCCGAACAATCTGAATACAAGAATAAAGAGGATGGTCGAAGCCAGCGTGTACATCCCGTTCGCAACAGATAATGTTAATCCGCCCGCAGTGAGCCCGAGCAGCGTGATGGGCGCCTTATCCCGCTTCATCACGTAGACAGCTGCGAAAAACGGCAATGCAAACGGCGTAAAGTGCGACAAGATAAGGGCCCTTCCCAATAAAAAGCCAATGATCAAAAGACTGATCCCTTTTTGGATAAACAAAGATTCAAATTTCCCCCGGAGCTGCTTCCATCCTTTTGCAAACTCTTTTTTTGTTTCCTCAAGATCCACATGGCCCCCCTGTTCCATCATCCCGCGCTCAACTTTCCCCAAATTCATCATAAACTCCCCCTCATCACTTTGTTACAAGCAATTATAAAAGGACAAGTTTTAAAAGTTTGTCAAAATTCCAATGCAGTCCAAAAGAAAAGTTCGACTTTTTCCACAAATATGCGATGTATTTTACAATTTTTTTCAAAAAGAGAAGTTGACAAATGGGGGCAGTGCCGTTATTATAGAAAATGTGCTTTTTCATTTAAGCCATGGCGGCGTAGCTCAGCTGGCTAGAGCGTACGGTTCATACCCGTGAGGTCGGGGGTTCGATCCCCTCCGCCGCTATATCTGTTTTGAAAAAAAACCGGCCCGTTCAAGGCCGGTTTTTTTCGTGTGATTCGGCGATTTTTGTCCGAAACAGCAAAAAGAAAAAGCGGATCCGACAAACATTTCTGTTTGAACCGGTTCCGCCCTCCAATTTAAAGCAAATGATACGGATATATGAGTCAACTAGACAGCAAGTTAGCCTCTTCTCGCGCCGCGGCCGCCGCGTTTTGATTCTGTATTTCGTTTGAGCGAAGACAGGCGATCTTCACTGTCTTTCAAAAAGCGCGCCATTTTGGATTCAAAATCTTCTTTTCCGCGGTTATTTCCCCGACCATGCCTTTGCGGCCGATGGGAATGGGACTGGGATTGGGATTGCTGCGCCTGGTCTTTCGCCTTGCGGATCGACAAACCGATTTTCCCGTCTTTTTCGACATTCAGCACCTTTACTTCAACGATATCGCCGACTTTTAAATGGTCATGAATGTCTTTTACATAGTTATCAGCAACTTCACTGATATGAACCAGCCCGGTTGAGCCGTCCGGCAATTCGACGAAAGCCCCGAAATGCGTGATGCCTGTTACTTTACCTTGTAACTTGCTGCCTGCTTCAATTGACATAAAAAAATTTTTCCTCCTTAAAAGATAAAAAATCAACCTTTAACATATTATAACGAACATGAAAAAAGAGTGTCAATAAGACACGTCTTCTTCTTGAGTATTCTTTTTGGAATCAGGCAAATTAAAAATGATCTCCCCTTTTTTGGAAAGGAAATATTCGCTACGGGCGAGTTTTGCAATATAGTCATCATCTTTCAGTTTCTTAATCTCGCTTCTGAGCATCGCCTGCTGCTTGTCAATGTCCCTTACTTGATGCACTAGCTTTGCTTTTTGTTCTTTTTTTGCCGCGAGCTGTGCGTTCCGTGAGACCAGGGTGGAGACGAGCAGTGCGGAAACAAGCACTGCCATAACACCGAAAAGCGCCAATCGCCGGAAAAGCAGCTTACGCCTTCTCACCAGTACTTTTTCTTTGACCGATTGCTGTTTTATATAAGCATTGTCCATTGAAGCAATATTGCGTCCCAACATACTCCCTCCTAAAAAGCCCTAGGCAGAGCGGAAAGTATAGCCACCGGGCTTATCTTTTAAAAAACCTGCCAATCCGGTTTTTCAGTTTGATAAACTTATTCTGGATTGTTTTCCATAATCCTGCCGTTTTCTTAAAAAAACGTTCAAAAGAGGCGCGCAGCGGATTGATGCGCCATAAAAAAACACCCAGTACGGAAAACGGTTTAAGCCCGGTCTTTAATATCCATATTACCATTTTTGCCATCATTTTTACAATCGTATAAAGCAATCGCCCTGCGCCGAGAAAAAGGGCAAACAAAAGAAGGACAAATCCTTTGGCCGGGCGGAAAACAAGAAGCCGGAACATGCCGGCTGTAAACCGGCCGATGCGGAGTGCTGCCTGGATGCACCATTCCAACAGCTTCAAGTACCCGTTTTTGAATAATGCCTGGTAAGCGGCAAACCCGCACAGGAGGGCGATAAAAATATAAAACCGGACTTCCCCGGCGTTTACCAGGAACAGGACATAAAACAGCAGCAGGCTCTGGCACAGCCAAAAAAGAACATCATGGACAAAGACAACCCAGCGCTTTCTTTTCCGTCTTTGCAAAAAACGGTTATACGTATCAAGGGTGCCGCCGAAAAAGCTTCCCATCGCGATCATGGCAAGCATCGTATAAAATTGCACGCTCAGGCTCATCTAAACAGCTTGCTAAAGAGTCCCTTAGCTTTCTCCCCGTGATGGTCATCCAAATAAACAAGATCAAACACTTTTCCTTTTATCGAGACGACCCCTTTGTCAACATCCAGGTTTTTCATTTGCAAATTCTGCCCGCGAATGGCGAGAAAGCCCATCACCGTTTCCAGCAAAAACTCCTCATTGTCAAAGCTTTCCACCTGCTTCACGCCGGTAATATCCAGCAGCTTGCGGCCGCGCATTATCACATCGTGTTCCTGGAGAACCGGTTTGCTTGCTTGCGGTGTATTATAAAAGTCACTCATCCTGATCCCCACTTTCCTTGTCCAAACTTTGTACTATACTATGCCCGTCCGGACAAAAAAAGACCAAAAGGGAACAGCACACGAAACTAAAGCACGGCCATACGAATTCGCACGGACCTCCGGAAACGCCTTCCCGTAAAGCTTCCATTCTAGAACTTTTCGGGTGTGATCCTCTCCCGCACATCCCCAGGGCGCGCATTCTGCCAAAAAAATAAAAAAGGCGTCCATAGCCGGTTCATGGCTTCGGACACCCTGAAACATTTTTATTCATTGACCCGCGTTTCACTGATCATCGTGTACATGCCAGCGGCGTCTTCTTTTTTTGTCGACTCCCTTAAATTCTCCACTTTCACCTTGACCACTTTCTGGCCGAAACGGATGGTCAGTTCATCCCCTGTCTTCACGTTTGAACTGGCTTTTGCCTGGACGCCGTTGATTTCGATTCTGCCCTGGTCGGCAACTTCTTTTGCAAGCGTACGCCGTTTGATCAGCCGTGAGACTTTTAAAAATTTATCGAGACGCATTGTCGTGTTTTCCATATCCATCCCTCACTCCCGTTTTTCCTGTTTTTCGGTAGCTTTTATCCGCTCCCAGTTTTGCGCGACTTCTTCAGCGCTTTCAGCTTTCACATTGCCGAACACATGCGGATGGCGCCGGATCATTTTTGAAGCAAGCCCTTCTATCACATCTTCTATCGTAAACATGCCTTCCTCTTCACCAATTTGCGCATGCAGCAAAACCTGGAGCAGCACATCGCCAAGCTCTTCAACGAGGTTGTCCTCATCTTCATTATCAATCGCTGAAAGTACTTCCCCGCACTCTTCAACCAAATATTTTTTCAGCGAAAGATGGGTTTGTGCCCGGTTCCATGGACAGCCATCCGGCGCACGCAAAGCCGCGATGATTTGCCGCAGCTCGGCGAAATCCCGCAAATCCTGCTCTTTAAGCGGCGGAACGTAGACGCTCGTTAAATTATCGAGCTCAAATCCGCGGTCCAGTTCATACAGCTTCAGCCATTTAACAGCTTCATCCGTACTGCCGGCAGCGCGGACGATTGCCACCCGGTGTTCATCCGGATATTTTTCCATGAGGGCCAACTTGACTTCAGAAGCCGTCAAAGTATCATACACCTGCCCGACTACCAGATGCTGGTTCGTCCGGATGTCGTGCGGTTTTAAAGCAATACCATCCACAAGCTGGAAGCCTTCAATCGGATCCACCCTGACAGAAGCAAACAGCGCATCGATAAAACTATGCCCGCCCGCGATTTTGATTTCCGTCTGTTTAGCCGCGCTTTGTTCGAGCAGAAGCTGGACTGTCCGTTCCGCCACAAACGGATGGCCGGGTACGGCATAAAGAATATCCTCCTGTTCCGCTTCCCGGAAAAGGATCTCCACAATTTCTTCGTATACCGCTTCAAATTGATCGTGGCGCTCGTATACGTCATCAAAAGCCGTATACTTCATCCCTTCCCGCTCAAGTTCCGACACGGCCGGATGTTCTTTTGTCCGCAGAAAAATTTTCCGGTTTGCTTTCAGCTGCCTGTATACACCGAGCGGAAGCTGGCCCATATCCCCGGCCCCGAGACCGGCAACGGTGATGCTATGTTTTTTGTTTTCCAATCCAATTCTTTCCTTTCAGGCCGGCTAATTTTGTTCCAAAAGGCACAAGCCCCCATTCTTCATCCGTCAGCAAACGCAGCCGGGCGGCACAAAATAGAAAAACAGCCGCACCGATCGCTGTTCCCCCCAAAGCAGCCGGGACGCTTGCTGCCCTGCCCGAAAGCCCGTAGGCAAACAGGCGGAGCCAAAGCTGCAAACAAGCGGACATGGCAAAAAGGGAGAGAGCGAGCTTGCCGAAAAATAGAGCCGGCAGCATTTTAACATATGCTTTACCCAATTTTATCATCAATATAAGCGAAATAAACCCTAAAGCGGCGACGGTGGCAGCGGAAGCGCCCATGGTCCCGAAACGGGGAACCCAAACCTCGTTTAACCCATATTTCAACAGGACGCCTGCTGCAATGGCAACTGCAGGGGTGTACACCTTCCCCAGTCCCTGCAGGATTCCTGAAAAGGTTAAAATCCAGGTGCTGAATAAGATGGAAACCGAAAAAACAGACAGCACAGCTGTTCCCTCGCTGTTTTCAAACAGCATCGTATTGGCAAACGGCATGATCCCAATCAGTCCAACTGCAGCGCCCGCGCCGATCGCCGTGCTGATTTTTAAAGCAGCCTGTACCTGTATTTCAAGGCTTTTTCTTCTGCCCTTCTTATATTCAAGCGCAATCACCGGGACAAGGTTCAGGGCAAAGGAGGACGCTGCCACTGTTCCAAGCTGCAAAAACGGCTGTCCGCGGTCGTAGATGCCTTTTAGTTTTTTTGCCGCTTCCGCCCCCCAGCCGGCGTCTTTTAACAACGCGTAAAGATGGAGGGAATCGACAAATTGGAACAAAACCAGGACAAGGCTGCTGATACAGACCGCAATCCCGCTACAAAACAGGGAGCGGGCCGCCTGCTTTACGTCGTTCCATTCAAGGAGCCGGGCTGCCTTTTCCTGTCTGCCGCCCTTTACCAGATAAAATACAAGCACTGCCGCAGACACCGCGCCTCCCAGCACGGAGCCGAACACGGCCCCTTGCCCGGCTGCATAAAGCGAAAAACCGCCGCGGACCAGCCAAAAGGATAGAAGAAGAATGGCCGCAACCCGGACCGTCTGTTCGAGTACCTGGCTGAGCGCAGTCGGCACCATCCTTCCCTGTCCCTGATAAACACCTCTGATCGCGGAAATCAACGGCATCAGCAAAAAGGAACAGGAAACCGTCCGGATAAGCGGAGAAAGACGGGGATCCCCCATCCATGCCGCCAGCTTCCCTGCAGTGAAAAAAACGGCAAGAAACAATCCGGAACCGAATAAACCGAGGATGAGGAACACCGCGTTTAAAAATGTGCGGTGGCTGTTTTCGCCCGCTGCTTCCCGTTCCGCCACCATTTTGGAAACGGCAACCGGAAACCCGGAAGATGAGAGTGCCATCACAATCCCGTAAATCGGGTACACTTGCTGATAAATATAAAAACCGACGTCGCCGACAATATTTTGGAACGGCACGCGGTAAACTGCACTGAGGATTTTTGTAATGACGGATGACAAGGTTAAAATCAGAATGCCTTGAAAAAGCTTTTTTGACTCATGATCCTGCTGCACGTCTTTTCTGCCTTTCACACGGCCGCCACACCGTACGTAGAATAAAATCGAATGTATTATACCATAAAAAGGGATACAAGACGCGCCTTACAGACAACCTGCAAAAAAACAGATCAAAAAACGCAGACCCTTTGCCTGCGTTTTTTTTGGCGTACGTGAAAATAAATGATGACAAAAGAGTCGTGGAAAAAACGGGAGAAAATCCTTATTGTTCCATCTGGCGGGCCAGGAATCCGGCAGCCGTTTCCGCCGATTTCTGTTCCACTTCCCCGAGCGTACGGTCTTTTGAAAAAATGGCGACAGCACCGATCGGATCGCCGCTTGCGACAATTGGAGCAATCGTATAAGAAGCCAGTTCCTCCTCCACACCGTCCACCAGCGCCGTTTTTCCTTTTTCTTTTGATAAAACCGGCATTCTGTCCTCCATGACTTTTTCGATCACTTCACCGTTTCTTTTATTTAAATATTCTTTTTTTGAACCGCCGCTGACTGCAATCACGGCATCCCGGTCACAGATCAGGACAGGGCTCGTTAAACTGTCATACAGCGCTTCGGCATACTCCTTGGCAAAATCACTTAATTCACTGATCGGCGAATATTTTTTCAAAATGACTTCCCCGTCGCGGTCCACAAAAATTTCAAGCGGGTCCCCTTCACGGATACGAAGCGTCCTTCGTATCTCTTTCGGGATGACAACTCTGCCTAAATCATCAATACGACGAACAATACCAGTTGCTTTCATTTAAAGTTGCCCTCACTTTCATCAGATGATTTTTTTCCATCCTCAGATGGCTCTTGAATCCTTTACCTGCGTTGACATTAGTATCTTTCATCTGGCAAGTTCTATACATCATGAACGTTTTTTGTACAATTGCTATCGATTGGATTGATTTCCAATTCTTCTCTATCTTTTTCCCAAAAATTTTCCCTGGCAAACCTAAAGAACCGTAAAAAGCACGGAACAAAAGAAACCATTGTTCCGTGCTTTTACAAACGGGCCTTTACCAAAAAACCGCCAGCCCTTTAGTTTTTTGCTTGCATCTTACCGGGAAGCGCTCGTCGTTTCGGCCCTTAGAAAGGCGCCCCGCAGTTCCCGGATCATTTCCGTGCAGGTGTAAAGCCACTCATGGCCCTTGCTTTTTTTAATATCCAGCGTAATTTTCAGCTGATTGCCTTCCATGCCGAATCCGGCTGAACGCCCGTATTGTCTCACAATGTCCACGACTTTCGGGCCGTTTACCTGTTTCGAGCCTTTTTCGGACATTAAAATCGTGATCAGTTGTTTGTTTTGTTTAATCGATGAAAGCATTGCTTCTTTGGCGTATACTTTCATTTCCGCAATCGTAAACAGGTCGCTTACCTGCTGCGGATAATCGCCGAAACGGTCAATCATCTCTACTTTTAATTCTTCGATATCTTCAAGCGTCTCGATGCCCCTGAAACGTTTATACATTTCAATTTTCTGGTATCCGTCTTTTATATAGGCATCCGGAATATACGCATCAATTTCGAGTTCGACTTCAAATGGCGGCAGTTTTTCCTCTTCGCCGTCTGCCCCTTTCCGCGCTTCGATCGCTTCCTTCAACATTTGCGAATACAAATCGAAACCGACTGAATCGATGAACCCGTGCTGTTGTGCGCCCAGCAAGTTGCCGGCGCCGCGGATGGACAAATCGCGCATCGCAATTTTAAAGCCGGATCCGAGTTCCGTGAATTCTTTAATCGCCTGCAGCCTTTTTTCCGACGCTTCCGCCAGCACTTTGTCTTTTCTGTACGTAAAATAAGCATATGCCACCCGGTTGGACCGCCCGACACGCCCGCGCAGCTGGTATAACTGCGACAGTCCCATCCGGTCCGCATCATTGACGATCAAGGTGTTGACATTCGGGATGTCCACGCCCGTCTCAATAATTGTCGTCGTCACAAGCACATCGTATTCGCCTTCAAGAAAACCAAAAATGACCGATTCGAGCTGAGATTCTGTCATCCGGCCGTGGGCATACGCCACGCGCGCATCGGGAACAAGCCGTGCAATTTCTTCCGCCTTCCGCTCAATATCTTCAATCCGGTTATACAAAAAGTAAACCTGCCCGTCCCGTGCCAGTTCACGTTCGATCGCTTCCCGCACCATCTGGTCATTATACTCCAGCACGTAAGTTTGTACCGGGAAACGGTTCTCAGGCGGCGTTTCAATTACAGATAAATCGCGTACGCCGACCATGGACATATGCAGCGTCCTTGGGATTGGTGTTGCGGTCAAGGTCAGCACATCGACATTCGTCTTTAATTTCTTGATTTTTTCCTTATGGCTGACACCGAACCGCTGCTCCTCGTCAATGATCAAAAGGCCCAGATCATGGAACTGGATATCTTTTGAAAGCAGCCGGTGCGTCCCGATCACCATATCAATTGTCCCGTTGCGCAAGCCTTTTATTGTTTCATTCTGCTCTTTACGCGTCCGGAAACGGCTCAACAGCCCGACTTTTATCGGATAGCCATGGAACCTTTCCGTGACCGTTTCAAAATGCTGCTGGGCAAGGATGGTGGTCGGTACAAGCATGGCCACTTGCTTGCCGTCCATCATTGCTTTAAAAGCGGCGCGGATCGCCACTTCTGTCTTGCCGTAGCCGACATCCCCGCACAACAGACGGTCCATCGGCTTCTCTTTTTCCATGTCCCGCTTGATTTCCTGGATCGACCGGAGCTGGTCTTCCGTTTCTTTATATGGAAAAGCCGCCTCGAATTCACGCTGCATATCCCCATCCGGAGAAAAGGCAAACCCTTTTGATGCTTCCCTCTCCGCATACAATTTGACAAGGTCGTCCGCGATATCCTGGATGGATGACTGGACTTTCCGTTTGACCCGTTTCCATTCGCTGCCGCCCAGCTTATAAAGTTTCGGCTCTTTTCCTTCCGAACCGACGTATTTTTGGACAAGGTCGATCTGGTCAACCGGCACATACAGCTTATCCGAACCTTGGTACTTAATATGGAGATAGTCTTTATGGACGCCGTTGATTTCAAGCGTCACAATCCCTAAATATTTCCCGATCCCGTGGTTGACATGAACCACATAGTCCCCAACATTCAGCTCGGAATAGTTTTTAATCCGCTCAGCATTGGACAACTTTTGCCGGCGCGTTTTTTTCTTCGCCTTTTTATTAAAAAGTTCTTCTTCCGTAATAACGGCAAGCTTGCACATTGGCAGCTCAAAACCGGTGTTCAGGTTCCCTTCCGCCACCTGGATATGCCCCGGGATAAGATCTTCCGCCACGTAAGCAGCTTCAATCTCATAATCTTCCAGCACACTTTGGATTTTTTCAGCCCGGTTTTTGTCCGCACCAAGGAAAACTACCGTAAAACGGCCTTTCTTCCAACGTTCGATTTCCGCTTTCAGCACATGCATCTGCCCGTGGAACGACTGCATCGGCTTGCAAGCGATATTCACAATGTTTTGCGGATTTGTATTTTGAATATGACGCAAAAACAGTGACAAATAGATTTTCTTCCATTTTTTTCCGGACTGCAGTGTATCTAAGGCGTGGGAAACGGCCAAATCATAAATCATTTTGCCTTCTTCCACCATCGCCGTATACCACTCAGCTTCTTCTTTATCGAGGCGCTCCTGCATTTCCTGAATCCGGCCGAACTCATCCAAAAATAAAATGCCGGCTGTTTCCACATAGTCTAAGAGACTGGCAGGCTGGTCATATAGAATCGATAAATATTTAAAGATTTGATCGGGTTTTTCCCCGTTTTTCAGCTTTTCAATGTCAAAACTAATATTTTGGGCAAGCAGTTGTTTTACCTGATCATCTTTAATTTTTGCAAGTGTTTTGCTGAGCCCTTCTTTTACCGTTTCAGCCGCTTTCATAAGCGAAAGACGGTCTGCCGGATATTCCGTCGCCGGTCCGATGGAGACAGCAGAAAGTTTATCCCGGGAACGCTGGTCGTCAGCGGAAAACGTCCGGATGGAGTCTACTTCCGTATCAAATAATTCGATCCGGACGGGGTCTTCTTCTGTCAGCGGGTATATATCAAGAATCCCGCCGCGCACACTAAAATCTCCCGGTGAATCGACCATATCCGACCGGGTGTAACCCATTTCCACAAGCATTCCCAATACGTGATCAAGCTCAATTTCTTTTCCTGTTTCGACGTGCAGCTGGTACTTTTCCCAAACCGTTTTCGGCGGCAAAATTTTCCGCAATCCGGCCATCGGGACAACGATCAGGCAATTTTTCCCCGATAGCAACGCATTCAGCACCTCTATCCGCTGGGCCATCAGCTCGGGGCTTGCCACACCCAATTCGGCCGCAATCAGTTCATTTGCGGGATACAGAAATAAGGCGCTTTCATCCACAAATTGCAGGAGATCATCATACAACTTTTGCGCCTGTAATAGATTATAAGTTAACACAATGGCCGGCTGTTCCGTTTTTTGATAGACCGAAGCAATAAAAGCGCTACGGGCGGAACCGGACAACCCGGAAACAAGCTGCTCTTTCAGGCCGGCCGTTGTACCGCTTATGACCGATTCTGCTTCCTTGTGTTCAAGGATCATTTTTTGTATTCCGTCCAAAAAGGGCCAACTCCTCTCTTGATCCGATTTCCCTTTCTCTACTATTCACACTGTTTTGTAAAATTTAAACAGGAAGGGGCTGCAGAAAGCATAAATGTTCCTGCAGCAAAACAGAAAAATGCTTTGGACTCCTTCCAAAGCGGATTATTGGATTAAATAGCCGTATTGATGAAATGCGGGTTCGCGTTCAAATGAATCCTGGCATTCTTCGCAAATTGACTGGATGCGGACGCTCCCGTCTTCTTGAGGAAGTACCATTTCCTGCCGCTCCTCATCCGTCAAAAAGAAAAGTCCCATCCGGTCTGCTTCGATGTCCGTGATGGTGCCAATTTTTGTGCCGCAGTGCCGGCAATAGTAATGAACGGCCATCTTCCGGCCCCCTTTTTCATATCGTCCTTATATAGTATGGGCGCAACGGGAAGGGGTTATTCGTTTTTTTATAAAAACGGAAGAAATGGCCGCGGAATTTCGCGCAGATTCCCCATATTCCGCATCGATACGACTCAATTATAAAGGTTCATCACGACCGGGAACGGCTTTTCCAACCAGGCTTCGCAAGCATCGGCGCCTTTTTCAACCGCCAGCTGCATTTTCTCCCGGTCCTCTTTTGAAAAACGGCCGAGCACATAATCCGGCATATAGGCATCTCTGTCCGGCCGCCCGATACCGATGCGAATCCGGTTAAATTCCTGTGTTCCAAGATGGTGGATGATGGATTTGATTCCGTTATGGCCGCCGGCGCTTCCTTTTTGCCGCAGGCGGATTTTGCCGGGCGGAAGATCAAGGTCATCGTAGACGACGAGTAAATCTCCGGTGCCAAGGCGGTAATAATCCATGACTGCTTTGACCGACTCACCGGATAAATTCATATATGTCATCGGTTTTAAAAGCAGCACTTTCCCGCTGTTTACAGTTGTTTCTGCACACAGCCCCTTGAATTTCGACTGTTTAAAAGGGGCCTGCAGCCGTTCTGCAAGCAGATTGACCACTTCAAAACCGATATTATGCCTTGTATGTTCATATTGGGCTCCCGGATTTCCAAGCCCGACAATACATTTCATATTCACACCCCGATTGATTCATTCCTTGCTGAAATGAAATAAGCTGCTGAGGAAAACCACCTGTAGCGTTTTTAAGGGACAGCAAGACCAGGCATCATGTATACCGTGATGCCTTTTTAGCAAACAGGCAATCCGTTTCGGGCAAAAAACAAGCGCGCCCGTTTTCTTCGTGCCGGTTTCTCTATACGTAAAAACCCTATTTTAATTATCCACGAAGACAGATAAAAGTGCAAGCAGGCCGGACTACGGGCATATGACAAGTTTTTCCCGGAATGACGGGAACAATGCAAGACATGATCTTCCATGCCCTTGAAAATAAAGGAACGGAACAAGTGGCGCATTTTTGTGCCCCAATCATTTCCCCCGGCAAGCTTGCGCTGTGCTAAAGGAATGGCAAACTTTTTTAAAAATTCATGCATAATAGGTCGGGTGCATTGCTTTCTTAGCAAAGGATTTGGCATAACGGCAAAAAAAGGCGTATCCTCATACGCCTTTTTTCATAAACCCGGATGTTATGCTTCGCTTGTTTCCCGTCCTTCAAGATTTTCAGGCGTCCCTGACTCCTGCTGTTCGCCAGTGCTGATTTCTTCTTCCTGACGAGGCGGCAGAACGGAGCAAATCGTTTCCGTATCTTCATGATTGATGGTAAATCCATACTTTCCGCGGATGTCCGCAACCGTAATGTTTTCATTCACTTGCAAATTGGAAACATCCACCGTAATGGCATCAGGAATTTCATCCGGTTTTGCCGTAATCGACAATTCATGCAGTGCCTGCTGCAGCACGCCACCGTCTTTTACGCCGGCACTTTCTTCCGTAAGGACGACGCGCACAGTAGCATCGACATCTTCCGACATATTTACGGCAAGAAAATCGACATGAATGATTTTATTTTTCAAAGGATCGGTTTGTACTTCATGGACCATCACATTCCGCTGTGTCCCGTTCACATTCAAGGAAAGCACCGCATTTCTTCCGTTTTCACGCAATAATTTTTCAAACTCAGTGTCATTGACATAAACCGGTGTATTTTCCGTCTGGTAGCCGTAAACAACGCCCGGTATGTAGCCGTTTCTTCTTAACCGGCGGCTGGAAGAATGGTGTTTATCCTCTCTTTTTTTTGCTTCAAGTACCTCTGCCATAAATGTTGACCTCCTAATGTTTAAGCAAACATCAAATATATCTTTACCCTGTCATTATCCATTATAAACCTGTTTTGAAAAAATAGCTTAAAATTATCGATATAACGCAGGCTTTTCCCGATTTGCAGATTGCGCGCTCTTCTTGTGAATACTTGGACTGCTTTCTGAAATAATTTTCGCTGGAATGCTATCAAATATCGAACAGCGGGCTTACGGACTGGTCTTCATGCACACGGATAATCGCTTCACCCAAAAGCGGAGCTACAGACAATTCAACCAGTTTTTCACTTTTTCTTTCTTCCGGAATGTTAATGGAATTGGTCGCCACCAGTTCTTTAATCGGGGAATTGTTAATCCGTTCAATTGCCGGCCCGGATAAAACCGGATGTGTGCAGCTGGCGTACACTTCTTTTGCGCCGCTTTCAATCAACGCTTTTGCCGCAAGCGTAATCGTGCCTGCCGTGTCAATAATATCATCAATAATGATGCAAATTTTCCCGTCCACATTTCCAACAATATTCATCACTTCGGCCACATTCGGGCGCGGGCGGCGTTTGTCGATAATGGCGATCGGCGTTTTTAAACGTTCAGCCAGTTTGCGCGCACGGGTGACACCGCCATGGTCAGGGGAGACGACCACGATATCTTCCGCCTGAAATCCTTTATCTTCAAAATACTTTGCAATAATTGGAACGCCCATCAGGTGGTCAATCGGAATGTCAAAAAACCCTTGGATTTGCGGGGCGTGCAGATCGAGGGTAATGACCCTTGTTGCACCCGCTGTTTCGAGAAGGTTCGCCACCAGTTTTGCGGTAATCGGTTCACGTGCACGCGCTTTTCTGTCCTGCCGTGCATATCCGTAGTAAGGGATCACAAGATTAATGGTCCGCGCCGACGCCCGTTTTAAAGCATCAACCATAATTAGAAGTTCCATCATATGTTCATTGACAGGATCGCTTGTCGACTGTATCACATAAACATCGCAACCGCGGATGCTTTCTTCAATATTGATCTGGATTTCCCCATCGCTGAATTGTGAAACGGAACATTTTCCAAGTTCAACTCCGACAACGTTGGCAATTTCCCTGGCAAGTTTCGGGTTGGAGTTCAGGGTGAAAATCTTTAAATTCGGATCTAAATACTGGTTAGACATGATGGACCTCCAATTATTGTTGTTTATGTTTTAACTTCTGGACATAATTTTCCTTGTTCACCTGGCGTGCGCGCGCAATCGACAATGCTTCGCCCGGTACATCGTCTGTAATGGTCGAGCCTGCTGCAATATAAGCATTTTCCCCGACCGTAACCGGCGCAATCAGATTGGAGTTGCACCCGACAAACGCGCCGTCTTCAATAACCGTTTTAAATTTATGTTTCCCGTCATAATTCACTGTGATCGTGCCGCAGCCGATATTGACACCTGCCCCGACTTTCGCATCGCCGATGTACGTCAAATGGGATGCTTTGCTGCCCTTACCGACGGTTGATTTCTTCACTTCCACAAAATTGCCGATCTTCGCTTCATCGGAAATCGAGGAGTCCGGCCGGATATGGGCGTACGGGCCGACATGGACAGAAGCGCCAATTTCACTATTTTCCGCAACAGACTGCCTGACTTCTGTTCCGTTTCCGATCACGCAATCTGTAATGTCGGAATTCGGGCCGATTTTGCAGTCTTCCCCGATGACCGTTTTGCCGGACAGCTTTGTCCCCGGGTAGATCACCGTATCCTGCCCGATTTCAACATCCGCTTCAATGTAAGTTTGCCGAGGGTCGAGGATGGTCACACCGTTTCGCATATGGCGTTCGTTGATGCGCTTTCTCATGATCCTTTCCGCTTCCGAAAGTTGCACCCGATCATTGACACCTAACGTTTCTTCGATACTTTCTGTCTTGTAAGCCACAACTGTTTCCCCTTGCGATTTTAAAATGCCTACGACATCAGGAAGATAATATTCGCCTTGAGCATTGTCGTTTGAAACATGTTTCAATGCTTCAAAAAGCGCCCGATTGTCAAAGCAGTAAACGCCTGTATTGATTTCCTTTACCTGCTGTTCTTCGGGGCTCGCGTCTTTATGTTCGACAATTTTTTCCACGAAGCCTGCCGCATTGCGGATGATCCGTCCGTATCCGGCAGGGTCGGGGGCCGTTGCTGTTAAAATGGTCACTTTTGCCTGTTTCCGTTCGTGTTCCTCAAACAGAGCCTTTAAGGTTTCCGCCTGAAGGAGCGGCGTATCCCCGCAAACCACCAAGGTAGTCCCGTCCTTGTTGCCGAGAACCGGTTCTGCCTGCAGGACGGCATGCCCTGTGCCCAGCTGTTCTTCTTGCAGGACAAAAGCAGTTTTTCCTTCCAGGCAGGAGCGGACCTGTTCTGCACCATGCCCGATAACCGTCACAATCTTATCCGTTTCAAGCTGTAAAACTTGGTCTGCAACATGTTCAACCATGGGTTTTCCGCAAACAGGATGCAGCACTTTGTACAATTTCGACCTCATGCGAGTACCCTGGCCGGCAGCCAAGATTACAGCGAATCTGTTTGTCATTTATGATCCCCCAATAAACCTTATTATCCATAAAAAAATATATCGTAAATAAGGGCATATTTCAAGGAAAGGCAGCAAATTACAATTATTGGGAATGTTGGAGCAAGGACGGGGGGAATTGTTAGCCCTTTCTATTCATTTAAATCCCATACTTTGTTTGCATTCGAAAATAACGTTTTCAAGTCTTCCTTATTTTCCATAATGACTTTCTTGGCTATCGCGTCACTTTTATCTACAGGTTCCAGTTTTTCATTCACATAAATTTCATAGGCTTCTCCATTTTCTTGCAACCGAACCCCGTATTTATAACCGCCTGTCATGGTTGGCCAAATGATCAAATCTTCCATTTTATCTTTTTGGTCCTCACGGGAAACAGCCAGGTTCCCAGTGAAGCTTAAATAATTAGGCTTTTTCACGCTGTACGTATAGTTGCCTTTCCGCATCGCGTGCGTCCCCCATTTATTTTTCGGTACGGCTTTAACATATTTATGATATTGGATGGTCGTGATCGTGAACCAGCATAAATTCCATAATACAAACAATGTAATGACGATGATAAAAATATATTTTAATCGAAATTTCCTTTTCATAAATTCACCACCCTGTTGCCTTGTTTTTTTAATGTTTCATCGTGCGTCACAAGTATAATGGTTTTACCCTGTCTATTCAGTTGCTTTAAAATGTTTAATACAGCTTCTGCATTTTTCTTATCAAGAGAACCAGTCGGCTCATCGGCAAGGATGATATCGCATTTTTTTAACATTAATCGTGCCAGAGCTACCCTTTGTTGTTCTCCTCCAGATAAAGTAAAGACTTTTTGATTTATTTTATTTTTTATTCCGACTAACGCCAAAGCTTCTTCCATTGATAGGTTCGTTTTGCAATCTTTGCGAATCAGTTTCAGATTATCTTTGACGGTTTTATGATCAACCAATGCAAAATTTTGGAATAAGAAGCCAATCTTGGTTCTAAAATAATGCAGGTGATTCTTCTTATTTTTAATGTCAATCCCGTCAACGATAATCGTGCCGCCGTCAAATTTTTCAATTGCCCCAATCATATTTAGTAAAGTTGTCTTTCCGCATCCGCTCGGCCCGGAAACGATGACAAAATCGCCGCTTTCAATATCAAGATTGAAATTTGAAAACAAGGTTTTTTCATTGAATTTTTTTGTTAAGTTTCGTATTTGAATCATATATTTCCACCTTTTAGGATCGTTTGTATTTTTGCATTTTCCACCCTTCGTATGTTGAAGGAAATTAAAAGCAATTCTAAAATGAGAATGATGATGCCACCTGCAATCATATATCCAATGCTGCCAAGGTTTAAAACGATTGCACAAGTGGCTGCCGTTATGATGCTTAATAGTGACGTAACAAAGGTAATAAGAATCATTTTCCTGTTTTTCTGAAATAAGCTATATCCAAACACTTTTTTCAGAGCGTGTTCAATAGCGTTTACTTCATACTCCAATTTAATAATGGTATGAATAATCATTCCTTCTAATAAAAGTACTAAAATACTAAAAATAAAGTTCATAATTAAAATTCTTTTGATTAATTTCCAATTATGTTCGAATTTTTCCATGACATTTGTTTTTGATACGATCCCATTGGTCAGATGATTATTTTTCACAAAAGTATTAAATTCTTTGTCCGAGATTTTGTACATAATATCGTGTACATAAGTTAATTTTGAAATGACATTCGCTTCCTGCTCTTTTTTCAGTTGTTCTGGCGAAATATTATGGTAAATAATAATGGGATTATGAACCAGTTGACTGCCATAGAGTGCATTTTCATCAATACTGATCAGACTTGTCTTTTCGTTATAATATAGGACGCCGTAGTCATATTTTTGTTCCTCCCCCTCATAAAATTGTGTATGGCCTTTTAATTGTTCAATCAAATGAGGATTATCTTTCATTTTGACAGGGACAATAAAATAAATTTCTTTTTTCAATGGTTTGTCTCTTAATTCTGTAATTTGACTTGATAAATAGTGAAAAGCATTGCTGTTGGCTAAAATTCCCGGGTAATGTAATAGGTTTGAAATATCTGCCAATAAAGTTGCGTTGAATTTATCATAAAATTGTTTGTAGAACTTATATTGTACACTCGCACTTTTTTCCAGCGTATTATCGGAAGAACTATTGTTATCAGTAATTTTATAATCCAGTTGGGTGTAATAATAGTCACGATGACGCTCAAAAAATGGTTTTTGTTTGTAATATTGATAAGCGTCATACACCACAGCAATATTGCTGGAAATGATAATGATTGTCATGACCGTAGTTGCTAATTTTAAGACATAATTCATGGATAATAATTTTACGGACCCATGGCGTTAGAAAAAGCTTCCTTTAAATTGAAAAAATATAAATTGAAATAAATCAGGGCATTCAATATAAGTAAAATCATAAACATGAACAGGGAAAGGCGAAACATAAAGAAAACACATGTAAGTTTGGAGAGAACAAAGTAAACTAACAGAAATAATAATATATAGAAACATGTATCTATCACGATATTTTTCCAAACCATACTGCTTATTTTTTCTCCCAAAGTAAACCGGATGATATTTTCTTTTTTCTGCAACATGCAGTCATAAAAAGTTAGCAATAATATCACACTGATCACGAGCAACCATATGAGCAGGGCTTCATTCCTTAATTCGTTGCTTTTAAAACCATCTTGGGGAAAGTTGCCGGCATATTTGTCAATTAAATCGATTTTAAACTACTTAATATTTTTTTTGCTTCCAATGAGATAAAATGGATTGAAACGATCAATTCCGTTGATATTTTTCAGATGGCGAAAATGGAACACCATATCTTCAAGAAATAGGCTTTTGTATTTTTTTCAGATATGTTGAGATGACGTTTTATGTATGGCTGGACGCCGGTTGTTCCGTAAATATCAAATTCAGTAAGAAAAGTAGTACGAGGGGAACTGGTGTAAGTAAACACTTCAACATGATTACGGTTGGCGGAATCGATGATATCGTGTATCATTTCTTTCTCTGTTGTGTTCGGCTGCAAATACAGGGTCGTATGATCAAATGGGGTGTAAAAATCATTCAGATAAAAGACGTGACTTTCACTAATGATCATCATGCCTGTAAATAGCAGAAAGAAGCTGATCGTAAATTTAACCGTTTTTAAAACTACCCCTCCGTAGCAATAAATACCAACTATTCATTGTTGAACCCGAAGTTGTACGAGCTGATTCATCTATCCTTTTGTTGCGCTTGATCTTTAGGCTGCGGGGAAGGGCTTGTTGCAGACTGGCTCCGTCCAGTGTACGCTTAGAGTCTGATTGTAATGTTATCAAGCACCCGTCCATCACAACCAGAACAATAACCCGTACAGGCTCATTTATCATTTGGCTGCCTCTCCTTCTACCATATTAACATACATATGGAAATATTTAATCAGTTATGTAAAAATCCTATTCGTCCAAGGCTGCCAAATAGGTCAACGAGGGCAAAAAAGAAGAGCCTTACTGTTGAAGTAGGCTCTTGTTGCAAAAATCTATCAGGACGCGCCAGCTTCTTCAAATTCCACTTGGTCCAATTCCCCTAAACGGTGATATTCCGACAAGACTGCATCATGAATCTTACTGCGCGTACCCGAATTAATGGGATGGGCAATGTCTCTGAATTCGCCATCCGGCGTCCTTTTGCTCGGCATTGCAACAAACAAGCCATTGTTGCCATCAATCACCCGGATATCGTGAATGACAAATTCGTTGTCCATGGTAATTGATGCAATCGCCCTCATCCTGCCCTCCGTATGGACACGGCGCAGCCTTACATCCGTCACTTCCATTCTTTCACCACCTCAAAAGATTTAGGATCATCTTTATTATTCAACACCCTTTTAAAATTTCCTTCTTTTTCAGGAAAAAATTCTAAAATTTTTCATAAGGTGAAAAAATGGAAGCGCATAAAGATCACGGAATAAGCGCAATCACTTCAATTTCGACGCCGGCATTTTTCGGAAGCCTTGCCACTTCAACGCAGGAACGCGCCGGTTTATGGTCCGTAAAATAGGAGCCATAGACATCGTTTATTTTGGCAAAATCGTCCATGTTTTGAATAAAAACTGTCGTTTTGACAACCGTATCAAAAGAGGCCCCGGCTGCCTCAAGCACCGCTTTTAAATTTTCCATTACCTGGCGGGCCTGCGCTTCAATGCTGCCTTCCACAAGCGTGCCGTCCGGTCTTAGCGGAATCTGCCCCGAACTGAAAAATAAATTTCCTGCTACAACGCCCTGTGCATACGGCCCGATTGCCGCAGGCGCCTGATTTGTTGAGATGGTTTTCATTCCTTTAATCCCCTCCGAACAAGCTGACTTTTGAAAAATAATTCCCTTCCACTACTTTGATCTGCTGACTGCGGACATCGACATCCCTTAATTTCACAAGCGACACATAATCATCGACAAGCCGTTCTTTCGTGTCTTCCGATTCAACCAAAACGCCGATGCCCGAAACGGAAGCATCGAATTCTTTCAGCAAGTTGATCATGCCGTTAATCGTTCCGCCTGCTTTCATAAAATCATCGACAATTAAAACGTTTGCGCCTTCCCGCAGGCTCCTTTTCGAGAGGACCATCGTCTGGATCCGTTTCTGCGATCCGGAAACATAGTTAATGCTGACAGTCGGTCCTTCCGTCACCTTGCTGTCATTGCGGACAATCACAACCGGAACATTTAAATAAGCCGCTGTTGCCATTGCAATCGGGATTCCTTTTGTCGCGACCGTCATAATCGTGTCAATCTCCCTGTCCGCAAATGCGGTTGCCAAAAGCTTCCCGACTTTGCTGACGACCTGCGGGCTGCCGATCAGGTCTGTCATATACAAATAACCGCCCGGCAAAAGCCGGTCCGGATTCTCCATCAGCGTGCAAAGTTCGCTGATGGCCTCTTTTGCTTCCGCCCTGTCTGTGCGCGAAATAAATTTAACGCCACCCGCCGCGCCGGGAACCGTCTGCAAAGTCCCAATGCCCCTTTTCTCGAATGTTTCTTTGATAATCGTCAAATCTTCACTGATGGAAGATTTTGCAGACTGATAACGATCGGCAAAAAAACTGAGGGGAACGAGAATCCTTGGTTTTTCCAACAAATAATGTGTCATATCTACAAGACGTTCACTTCGCCGAAATTTCACGTCAAAAACCCCCGTCACAATCCGGTCTGTCAAAAATGCCGGTCCCGCTCTTCTTCGTACCAAATCGCACGGCGGCTCCGGAAACACGGATTCAATAACATTAATATACCGCATTTTTTTCTTTTTGAAAACAAAAATCCGTACAATCACTATTTTATATTTAAAATTGTTCGCGTTCTCCAATCATTCTGACAGCAAATACCTGGCCGCAAAATCCCCGGAGGCCGTTATAAATCCGCTGCAGCCGCGAATCGTGCCGCACAAGCCCGAATACTGTCGGGCCGCTTCCGCTCATTAAAACGAGATCCGCTCCGAAACGCTGCATCTGTTTTTTGATTTGCGCCACTTGCGGGTACGCCTTTAATGTGACACTTTCCAGCACATTTCCCGCATGCTTGCATATGCCGGCATAATCACGGGTATAGAGGGCAGCGATCATGCCGGGAATATCTGGATGCACCACTTCATTTAAGTCCAGTTGGCGGTAAATTTCTGCTGTCGACACGCCGATGGACGGTTTCGCCAAAATGACCCAGCAGTTTGGCGGTGCTGGCAGCTTTGTAATATTTTCTCCCCTTCCTTTTGCGAGCGCAGTGCCGCCGTATACGCAAAACGAGACATCCGACCCGATTTCGGCGCCGAGTGTTGCAAGTTCATCTAAGGAAAGGCCGAGATTCCAGAGCGTATTCAGGCCGCGGAGAGTAGCTGCCGCATCACTGCTGCCCCCCGCCAGCCCGGCAGCCACTGGAATGACTTTGTCAATCGCAATCTCGACCCCCTGCCTGACGCCGCACCGCGTTTTCAGAAGCCTTGCAGCCTGGTACGCCAAATTTCTCTCATCATCCGGCACAAACCGGTTTTGCGACACAATTTTAATCTCCTGATCGTGCCGCTCCGAGAGCTCGATATGATCTGCAAGGTCAATGGTTGTCATGACCATTTCCACCTCATGATAGCCATCCTCCCGTTTGCCAAGCACATCGAGCGATAAATTAATTTTTGCCGGTGCCTTGACCAACAACTTCAAATCCTTCACCTACTTCCAACATCCAATCCAGCCGTATTTCCTGCTTCATTTTTCTTATTCTAACATAACGCCCGGCAAATATTTACATCAAAACGCAAATTTCGTAGAACAATAAAAATCGAAAAATTGCCTCATGCATCATCCAAAATATGCAAAAGCTGCGGAAATTGCGGTAAAGCCGCCAACTTGTTCAAAGGACGAACATTCGAATATGCAAAAAGCCGGGGAAATTCCCCGGCCCGGCGCCATGCAGCAGTCGCAAAGATTGTCAGGAGTTGCCCAATTGTTTTTCCGAAGCAAGGTGCTCTTCAGCCAGTTCAATGGCACGCTTTACCATATTCCCGGCATCCCGGGCTTTGATGCCGCCCCAACCTTCTTCTTGGACGACATCATAAAAGCCGAGGTCTTTCGCCAGTTCTTCTTTAAAACGTTCAGACATAATCCCTCTTCTTCGGCCCATTAGATAAATTTCCCCCTTTGACGGGAAAGGCAAAAAAATCCCCGCCTTCCCTTTCATTTGGTTGTTATATCCCTGCATGCGCCTCTTTGTAGTATGTACGAAACAAGGTTAGAATATGAAAAAAGCAGCAGCAGGATCATTCCCGCTACCGCCTATAAAATAGAAAACAGCAAACATATGTCTGCTGCCGCTCATCAAACCTCTTGTTGTTTATCCATAAAAACAAGCTGTACTGTTTCTGTCAGGACATCTGCATAGCTGTAGGAAACACGTTCAAAAGCATTTTCCTCCTGGTCTAATTCGATGACAAAAACCGCTGGGTAAGTTTCTGCCAAAACACCGGAACGTTCAATCGTCTTTCTCCTGCCACCATTGGCTCTTAACATTAATCTTTTTCCCAAGTTTGAATCCAAGGATCTTTTAATGTCTGTTAACGTTTTTGGCATTTCGCTCCACCTCACTAGTATCAATTATAACACAGCTTGTGCTTCCAGTCAAATAAAACATATATTTTATCAGTGATCAAGCCGGTCTGTCAACCATTTTTCATTGCTTCCCTGCCGTTTTTCCAAGGTGAAGGTTTGCATGTTCCGTGCATGGGGCTGCCTTGGGGAAATGTACCACTGATCCAGGCCCATATTCTTATCAATAGGATATGCCAAATGCAATCGAATTATGTAAAATTCTGCAGCCCGGCCCATTTTTAAGGAACCGGGATGGGGCCCCGTCAGTCCTCATCCATTGGCTTATACGGCATCCCGGTCCGCAGCACGCCCTTTGTTTCCACGCCTCCCAGTCCTTTTTGCCCTGTCAGTGTATTGCGGAGCACATCCCAAACATTCACTTGTTCCATAAACGAGGTGTAACAGATCTTGGCCACAATATAGACCGGATCAAGCGCATGAATATTCACCCGGAGCGGAGAACTGGCAAAATTGGCGCCGGCCTGGATGAGCGATTCAAAATGGGACTGGCATGCGCCTGCAAAAATGACGAGCTGATCCAAATTCGGCACCTTTTTTCTTGCCTCCATCACGGTTCTGACAAAAGATTTTGAATGACGGTATGCATTTAAATCTGCTTTTTTCCCCTTTGATTTGGAATAGGCATCATGGCCGGTAATCACCAGAATATTCGGCCGGTATTGGTCAAGCAGCGCATGGATGCGAACCGGCATTTCTTTTTCGTAACAATGGACACCGTAAACTGTCACGCCGATTTTTTCATACAAGTTCATGCATTTTTTTAAATAATGGGGATCGCCGTCCAAATGCAAAACCCTTCCCGGTAGCTGGAAATAACTCAGTTCCTCTTTATAGCCATGGGTGGCCTCGTACTCGCGTTTTTCCTTCATCAGTTCGATATCTTGTTTAAACAGTTCGAATGACTGTTCTTCCAACGAACGAAATGCCTGCGTAATTTTCGATCTTTCCGCAGGGCCAAGGGTGACTAGGTCTTCAAACGGGGCATCCGCGATCAGCCGGACGTCCTCCCCGTACAAAACAGCCACTTTCCGCCCGTTCTGCTCCTGTATATCAATGACCCGGAATAAAATATCACAATTGTAAGACTTCCTTCCAACAATTGCGTTGAGCCTTGCTTCCATTGCCGTCAACTCCATTTGTATCCATCTCTCGCCTGCATAACACTATATATGCACTGCCTTCGGAAATGGTGAAAAAGCCGGGGGAAGCGCTCCCCCGGCTGATGCGACATTTAGGATGATGTGTGAAAAATGGGAAACAAGGCATTGCTTAATGCGGCAAATTCCTCGAGGCTGAGCGTTTCCCCCCTTCTTGACGGTTCAATTTTAAGCTGCTCGAGTACGGAAAGGAGTGTCTCTTTCTTGTCTTTTCCGCCGGGAAGGCCAGCAGTCAAATTATTGATCAAGGTTTTCCGCCGCTGGGCAAAGGAAGCTTTTGCCACCTGAAAAAAGAACGCTTCATCTTTAACCTCGACTTTCGGTTTGTCCCTTTTCACAAGCTTTACCACGGCGGAATCCACATTCGGCTGCGGCATAAAAACCGTTTTCGGCACAATCATCGCCACTTCCGCCGTCATATAATACTGGATGGCAATGGAAAGCGTGCCGTAGTTTTTCGTGCCGGGAACCGCCGAAATCCGGTCGGCCACTTCTTTTTGCAGCATCACGACCATGCCGCGGATCGGATACAGGCCGGTGACAAATTTTAATATGATCGGGGTCGTCACGTAATACGGCAGATTGGCGACAACCATGATATCGTTTATGCCGGCAAATTCCGTTTCCAGCACTTTTCCAACATCGGCCTTTAACACGTCTTCATAGATCACGTTTACATTCGGGTACGGCGCCAGCGTATCTTTCAGGATCGGGGCAAGCCTTTTGTCGATTTCAAAGGCCACGACTTTTTTGCTGCGGCGGGCGAGATGTTCCGTGAGCGCACCAATGCCGGGACCGATTTCAACAACGCCGGACTCTTCCGTTAAATCCGCCGTATCCGTAATATTCCGCAGAATGTTCGGGTCAATTAAAAAATTTTGGCCCAGGCTTTTTTTAAACGAAAATCCGTACCGGTTTAAAATCGCTTTTGTCCGGATGGGGGTGGCAATGTCTTTTTGCAAGTTGATTCCTCCTGTAACACTTTCATCAGAGCATCCCGGAACGTTTCTTTATCGATTTGGAACACCATCAGCCGCTTATGGAGCTGCTTGCCGTTCGTGTATCCGATTTTTAAAAGTTCCCCGATTCTTGCCCTTCTTTGTTTCGCCAGCGGGCCGGCAATCAGACCGGCAGCCATTAAATCATCCCTTGTGATGACTTCCGGCACGGCTTCCTCCATTTGATGCGCCTCCCGTAGCGCTTGCCGGATCGCCGCAGGGTGGGCATGTTCAACCCCGATTCCCCGGTCCTCGGGCGCCCGTGCCTCCTGTTTGGCCAAAAATGCGTGTTTGCAGCCGGGCACTTTTTCCGCGATCGTTTTGCGGATTTTTTCGCCGGGAAAATCAGGATCGGTGAAAATGATGGCGCCCCTTTTTTCCTGGGCAAGGCGGATTTTTTCAATCGTACTTTCCGAAATGGCCGACCCGTTTGTTTCAATCGTGTCGGCATCGAGCGCCCGCTTAATGGCCGCTGTGTCGTCTTTGCCTTCCACGACAATAACCTCTTTTAATTTTGCCATGCGGATAAAACTCGCTTTCTATGCATGATCTTTTATTCTAAACAATTTTTCTGCATTTAACATCGTCTGTTCGGCAACTTTTTCAAAAGGAATGCCTTTAATTTCCGCAATCTGCTCAGCGACCAGTTTCACATATGCCGGCTCATTGCGTTTCCCGCGGTACGGATGCGGGGCAAGATAAGGGCAGTCCGTCTCAACCAAAAGCTTTTCAAGCGGGACCTCGGCAGCTACTTCTTTCGGTTTTTTTGCATTTTTAAACGTCACCGGGCCGCCAAGTGAAATGTAGAAATTCATTTTGATGCATTCTTTCGCCGTTTCCGGGCTGCCGCTGAAACAGTGCATAATGCCGCCTGCTTCCTGTGCATTTTCCTCTTTTAAAATTTGCACACAGTCTTCTGTCGCTTCCCGGTTATGGATAATAATGGGCAAATCAAGCTTTTTGGCGAGCCGGATTTGCCGCCTGAACACTTCCTGCTGTACCTCTTTCGGCGATTTATCCCAATGATAGTCCAGCCCGATTTCGCCGATCGCCACCACTTTCGGATGATGGGCAAGAGATTCAATCCAGTCCAGGTCTTCATCTTTCATGTCAATCGCATCAACCGGGTGCCAGCCGATCGCTGCATACAGAAACGGGTATTGGTCAATCAGCGCCATCGCTTTTTGGATGGTCGGCCTGTCAAACCCGACGACCGTCATCTTTTCCACACCGGCTTCCCGTGCTCGCGCGATGGTGGCTTCTAAATCGTCTTTGAACGCTTCATCATTGATATGCACATGGGTATCAAATAACATCTTTTTCACCTCAAATTCTTCACGTTTGTTTTCACATATGATCGGGAAAAACATCTATTTTTCCTGAAAAGTAAAAGAAAAACATAGAGAGATCCGTCGAAATTTGTTCCACGTGAAACATCTCTATGTTTTTCATCTCATCTGGTCCCTTTATTTGACAATCGCGCCGAGCGGCAGGCTTTCATCAATGGTTGCCAATGACAATATGCCGTCTTTTTCGCCTGCGAGAATCATGCCTTGTGACCATTCACCGCGCAATTTGACAGGTTTCAGATTGGCCACGACAATGACTCTGCGCCCGACCAGTTCTTCCGGTTTGTAATATTCCGCAATGCCGGAAACAACCTGGCGCTGTTCATCTCCAAGGTCAAGCTGCAGTTTCAACAGTTTGTCGGCTTTTTTTACCGGCTCACAAGCGGTTACTTTTGCGACACGTAATTCCACTTTTGCGAAATCATCGATCGTGATCCCGGCTTTTGTGTCTTCCGCTTTCGCTTTTTCTTCTTTCGTTTCTTCTTTTTTCGGAGCCGCACCTTGCATTTGCGATTTGATAAACTGAATTTCTTTTTCCATATCGAGACGCGGGAAAATCGGCTTGCCTTTTTTCACAACCTTTGTGCCTTCCGGAATGCTGCCGAATAAGGACAGGCTTTCCCATGTATGCAAGCTCTCATCCGTAATGTTCAGCTGGTCAAAAATTTTCTTTGGCGTTGATGTCAAAAACGGCTGTAAAAGGATGGCGATATGGCGCAGCGACTCCGCCAAATGGACCATCACTTCGGCAAGATCCGCCCGTTTGGTTTCATCTTTTGCCAATGTCCACGGAGTTGTTTCATCAATATATTTGTTTGTACGGCTGACAAATTCCCATAAAGAAGCGAGTGCAACCGAGAACTGCATGTTTTCCATCGCATCTTCGTATTTTTTCACAGCCTCTTTATATGCGGTCACAAGCTGGATGGAATACGGATTGTGCGAACCGGCAAACGTTGGAATGACACCGTCAAAATACTGGTTCATCATCGCAATCGTACGGTTCAGCAGATTGCCCAGATCATTGGCGAGGTCAAAATTGATCCGTTCCACAAACCCTTCCGGCGTAAAAATGCCATCCGCCCCAAACGGCACTTCACGCAGCAAGTAATAGCGGAGTGCGTCGAGCCCGTACCGGTCAATCAAAGTAACCGGGTCAATGACATTCCCTTTTGATTTCGACATTTTTCCGTCTTTCATAAGGAGCCAGCCGTGTGCAAATACTTTTTTCGGCAGCGGAAGGCCAAGCGCCATCAGCATAATCGGCCAGTAAATCGTATGGAAACGAACGATTTCCTTGCCAACAAGATGGACGTCAGCCGGCCAGTATTTCCGGTAGTTCGAATCGTCATCACTACCGTAACCGAGTGCTGTAATATAGTTAGTCAGGGCATCAATCCAGACATAGATGACATGTTTCGGATCCCCGGGCACTTTTATCCCCCAGTCAAACGTTGTCCGCGATACAGCAAGATCCTCAAGCCCCGGTTTGATGAAGTTATTGATCATTTCATTTTTCCGGCTTTCCGGTTGAATGAAATCCGGATTTTCCTCATAGTATTGCAAAAGCCGGTCGACATATTTCCCCATTTTGAAAAAGTACGATTCCTCTTTTACTTTTTCTACTGGTCTGCCGCAGTCCGGGCATTTGCCGTCCACAAGCTGGCGTTCCGTGAAGAAGGATTCACAAGGCGTACAGTACCAGCCTTCGTACTCTCCCAAATAAATATCGCCTTGGTCAAGCAGCTTCTTGAAAATCTTTTCCACTGCCTTTTTGTGGCGGTCCTGGGTCGTGCGAATAAAATCATCATTGGATATTTCGAGTTTTTTCCATAGATCCTGGATGCCGGCGACAATTTCGTCGACATATTGCTGCGGTGTCACGTCTTTTTCCTTTGCTTTGCGTTGGATTTTCTGGCCGTGCTCATCCGTGCCGGTCAGGAACATGACGTCAAACCCGCGCAGCCTTTTATAACGGGCCATCGCATCGCCTGCAACGGTTGTATAGGCATGGCCGATATGTAAATTTCCGCTCGGATAATAGATCGGCGTTGTGATATAAAAAGTTTTCCGTTTCTCTTCCAAACCAGCCTCCACCTTTCGATAACATTAGACATTTCTTTTGCACATTTCGCGCGCTGCTTAGAACTTCTAAACAATAAGTATAAAACTTTTCGTGAAAATAAGCAAAAACGTGGATTTTTGAAAAAAAGGCCCATATATTCAGTATACCGCATCAAAAGGATGCCTTGCATCTTTATGGCGCCCGGTACAGCACATTATCCATTATAGACGGCATTCCGCCGGTTTAACCGGTGCAAGGGCCGTGACTTTTATCCTTGTCGAAAAATATTTTAAACAAATTTGTTTTTTTATTCCAATTTATCTTCTATAATACAATTAGATAGGTTGTATAGTTTTTGAAGATTCAGGGGTATTCGCCAGTTTTCGATAGATATAGAAGGTCAGCATTTGTGCAACCGGGTTTGGTATCAGGGTTTTGTACAGGTTCACATTTACTTTAAGGGAGGAAAGCGTTAATGAAATCAACAGGCATTGTACGGAAAGTCGACGAGCTCGGCCGTGTTGTCATTCCAATTGAATTGCGGAGAAATCTTGGCATTGCTGAAAAAGATGCATTGGAGATTTATGTCGATGATGACAAGATCATTTTGAAAAAGTACAAGCCCAATATGACCTGTCTCGTTACCGGGGAAGTCTCGGATGACAATCTCCAGCTGGCAGGCGGAAAAATTGTTTTAAGCCGTGAAGGCGCAGAATTGCTGATGCAAGAAATTAAAGAAAATTTTCATTTGGAAGATCAACCGGCTGAAAATGAACAGGCAAAAGACGAAGCAGATCCATTCGCATCCAAACCTGAGCCGGAACCGGAACCCCGCTGAAACGCGGGGTTTTTTTTTAAGCCTTGGACAGATCTTTGTTGCCAAATATCCTCCTTAGGTTTTTGACTCACAGTTCGTGATAGATTTGGTAGACTTCCCTTTTTGGCAGTTTCCGGTCTTTTGCCGCAAGCTTGATCGCTTCTTTTGCCGGCAGCTGTTTTTGCTGCATATAGGCTTCCACATGCTCCTTAACGGATAGCGCCGTCCACCAGAAATCGTCGTCTTCTTCCCCTGTTTCAGGGCTACCTTCCACAACCAGGCAGAACTCGCCGCGCACTTCATTGTTTTCGACCCATTCCACCGCTTCTTGAATCGTCCCCCGCAAAAATTCCTCAAATTTTTTCGTCAGCTCACGGCTGATGGAAATTTGTCGCTCACCCAGCACTTCCGCCATCATTTGCAGCGTATGTTTCAGCCGGTGCGGTGCTTCATACAAAATGAAAGTGGACGGAATTTTTGCGAGCCGTTCCAGTGCCGCCCGCTTTTCCTGCTTTTCCCGTGGCAGAAAACCGTAAAACGTAAACGGCTGCGGTGCAATCCCAGAAGCAATTAACGCCGTAAGCGCCGCGTTTGCGCCTGGAAGCGGCACAACAGGGATCCCTTCGCGAATGCAGGCAGTGGCAAGCTCATAACCCGGATCCGAAATGCACGGCATGCCTGCGTCGCTTACAAGGGCAATCTTTTCGCCGCGCGTGAGCCTCATGATTAAATCGCGTGTGCTCGCTTCTTTATTATGTTCGTGATGACTTACAAGCGGCGTGTGAATATCGAAGTAGCTGCACAACTTTTTGCTGTTTCGCGTATCTTCAGCAGCAATCAAATCGGCTTCTTTTAAAATGCGCACCGCCCGGAATGTCATATCTTCCAGATTGCCAATCGGGGTCGGGACCAAATAGAGAATCCCTTTATTTTTTTCATCCTGGAAACTTTGCTGCCTGTGCAAGGTCGACACCTGCCTTCTCCAAAAATCGCTCTTTTTCCCGGCGTGAAAGCTTTTTAAAAGCATATTCCGCTTTCATGGCCTCGCTTTTTGTCGCATATTCCTGAAAATACAAAAGCTTGACCGGTGTCCGCGTTCGCGTATACTTGGCGCCCCGGCCCTCGCTGTGTTCGCGGAAGCGCCGTTTTAAATCAACGGTATACCCGCCGTAAAAACTGCCGTCACAGCATAGAAGCACGTAAAAATATGATTTAGTTTTTGTTTCCATACAGCAATTCTTTCACTTCTTCCGTATATTCGCCATCCTGCCCGTACACGAACAACGGTGGGAGAATCTTTAAATCCGGTTTTCCGTCTTTTATGCCTTCCACCAGAATCGTATTCGCTTCTTTGCCTGCTTTCGGATAAACAAACCGGAGCCGTTTTGGTTCGAGACGGTGTTTTTTCATCAACGTAATCAAGTCGACCAGACGTCCCGGGCGGTGCACAAACGCCGCTTTGCCGCCCTGCTTGAGCATCCTGCTGCTGACTTTTACGACATCTTCCAATGTACAAAAAATTTCATGGCGGGCAATCGCAAAATGCTCATTTTCATTTTGAATATTCTTCGTCTGCGAAGGAAAATAAGGCGGATTGCACGTTACCACGTCAAATTTGCTGCAGCCGAGCACATCCGGCATCTCCTTCAAATCGCCGTGAATGATCCGGATCCTGTCCTCAAGCCCGTTATAAGCGACGCTTCTTTTTGCCATATCCGAGAGGCGTTCCTGAATTTCGACCCCGGTAATCTCCGCTTTCGTACGGTTGCTTAATAAAAGCGGGATTACCCCGTTCCCCGTGCACAAATCAAGCACTTTCCCTTTTTGGATCGGCAGCCATGCAAACTTTGCCAGAAGCACCGCATCCAATGAAAAAGCAAACACGGACGGGCTTTGCACAATCCTTAAATTTTCCGCAAGCAAATAATCCAATCGTTCGTCTCCTGATAATGTCACCATACCCTGTAGCCTCCAAAAACAACGGCTGCATAAAACAGCCTTCCCGGTAAAAGGAAGGCTTTTCATCTTGGACCGTTCGTTACTTCTTGTTCAAAAAGGAAAGGCAGAACAGGCAATCTTCCCCGTTGCGTGGGCTGCCGAAATGGACATTGCAAATATGGAAGCCTTCCTGATAAAGGCGGGCCAGATTGTCGTACCCTTCGCCGATATCAAGAAGCGTCTGCGGCACGCCCTTTTCCTTGATTTTCCGGACAATCTCGGCCGGTTCCTCATGCGAATCTGTGCCTTCCCCGCCGGATTCGGGCTGCAACTGGCGCCTGAAATAGTCATTCTGGATTTTCAAAATGCTGTTTTCTTCAATGACTTCCGTTAAATCCCGTTTCAGTTCCCCCAACTTTTCCTGGAGCGCCCCGATCTGCACTTCCATTTGCTGTATCGCCTCAAATAATTCTTTCCTATCCATCAGTTCTCCACCTCATTAATCCGTGGATTGAATTGACACAACATCCGCACTTAAAAATTCTTCCATCGTATACTCAATCGTACGCCCCTGGCTTTGTAATTCAATTTGCAAAACGCGTTCCAAAATGTTCAGGCCGGTCACTTTTCCGGTTCCGTAAGGCGTTTTCACCATTTCCCCGACATCCGGAAACGCTTCTTTTACCGCTTCATATTCATCATTCTCATATTTCAGGCAGCACATGAGACGTCCGCAAAGCCCAGAAATTTTCGCCGGATTTAATGACAAATTCTGGTCTTTTGCCATTTTGATCGATACCGGCTCAAAATCACCCAAAAACGTGGAACAGCATAGCATCCTGCCGCAAGGACCGATGCCGCCAAGCATTTTGGCTTCATCCCGCACCCCGATTTGGCGGAGTTCGATCCTTGTCCGGAAAATGGACGCCAAATCTTTTACGAGCTCCCGGAAATCGACACGCCCGTCAGCGGTAAAATAAAAAATAATCTTATTCCGGTCAAATGTATACTCCACATCCACCAACTTCATCTCAAGCTGGTGTTCCGCAATTTTTTTCATGCAAATCCCATACGCTTCTTTTGCTGCCGCTTTATTTTCATCCACTGTCATATGATCTTTTTGGTCGGCAATCCGGATAATTTTTTTCAGCGGCAACACGACATCATGTTCCCCAACCACTTTAGGATTTGTCACAACAAAGCCATACTCAATGCCGCGCGCAGTTTCGACGATGACGGCATCATTTTTTTTAACGGGAAAATCGCCTGGGTCGAAATAATATACTTTGCCGGCTTTTTTAAACCGGATTCCTACTACATTAAACAAAGGCCGTTCCCCCCTGCAAATTTAAAACAAGCTGTTCCATGAGCAGCTGTTGATTGACATTGGCACCCAATTTCTTTTTTGCATCAAGAATGGCTGCCAGTTTTTCAGCCAGAGAACGCGGGGAGCAGGAAAGAATATCTGCAGAAAGACGGTTTAGCTGATCGGGATAAACGACATCTTCCTGTTTTCCCAGATGGATGGAAAGAAGATCTTTATAAATCCATATCAACAGATCCAACCCGAGATCCAGTTGATTTTTTTCTTTAAAATGCCCAAACCACGCTTCCTGCAAAAAAACCATTGCGTGGGAAGGTGATTTTGAAAGGGTTGTATACAATTTTAACACGATTTTTCGGGCTTGTGCAAACCACTCATCTTTGCTTAAATCAAGCGCTTCTTCCAAGTGGCTTGTCATATGGGAAAGAAGCGGGGCCAAATCGGGGCTGACCCCGTTTTCAATCAGCTGTTTTTTCAGTATGGCGGGTGGGACCGGCTTGAATGAAACAACCTGGCAGCGGGATAAAATGGTCGGCAGGATCCGGTGCAGCTGGGTTGTCATCAGCACAGCCGTCGTACCAGGATTCGGCTCTTCCAGAAACTTCAGCAGGCTGTTGGCGGCGCCTGTTGACATTTTTTCAGCGTCTACAATCATATACAGTTTCCGTTTCGACTCCACTGCCCGTTTGGAAAACTCCTGCTGCAACGCTTTAATCTGCTCCTTCTTGATCGAAAGGCCGTCCGGTTCAACCAGATGAACGTCAGGATGGGTGCCGTGGCTGATTCTTAAGCAATTCGAACAGCTTTCGCATGGGAAAAAATCATCCACAGGCTGCAGGCAAAATAATGTTTTCGCCAGTAGCTGTGCAGCTTCTTTTTTCCCTGTGCCGCGTCCGCCTTCAAATAAATAAGCATGCGCCATCCGGCTGCGCCTGATGCTGTGTTTCAGCAAAGTTGCTGCAACAGGCTGAATACTTTCAAATGCTTCCCATGTCATGGCTTCTTCCACTCTCTTAAGTATATAAATTAATCAGCAAACCTTTTACCTCGCCGATTTTCCCCAGTATATCGAGAGCGGGCTGCTCTTTTCTGAGACAGGCGTCGGTAAGATCCGCCAGTTTTTTGTCTATGGTTTCCACTATATTCAATTTGCGGCTTTCCCCGAACCGGTCGAAGCTTTGTGACTGTTTATTTTTCATCCCGTATTCGACAGTTTGCTTCACAAATTGTTTTACAAGCGACTTGAATTTGGACAAATCTTTAAGATTGCGCGAACGGGCAAGTCGGCTGCCGGCTTCGTCAATTTGCGACAATAGCTGGTGAAATTCATTCATTTGCAGCTTTTCCCTGCTTGTGTCCATCATTTCGGCAAAATTTGTTGTGCCCGTTACCATGCTTTTTGCTTCGCGGGCCGTTTTGTCCAAACCAATACGCAAATCCTGTTGTATTTTCAATCCCTTATTCCCCCGTTAAAACTGGTGAAATTCATCTACTGGCAGGACAAATACTGTCGCGCCCCCCACTTCGATTTCGACCGGATACGGGATGTAGCTGTCGGCATTTCCGCCCATCGGTGAAACCGGGGTAATAAACTGTTCCCTCGATTTGCAATTTTCCTTAATGACCTGCAGCGCTTTATTGACACGAATTTCTTCCGTCCCAATCAGAAAAGTCGTATTGCCTGATTTTAAAAACCCGCCTGTTGATGCAAGTTTTGTCACACGAAAATTATGATCAACCATGGCTTTCATCAACCGGTTGCTGTCCTGGTCCTGTACGACTGCGACGATCAGTTTCATTTTTTCCCCTCCTGAATTTTCAACCGTATATTTATCCCTCATTATATCATCTTCCATTTACCGTTATATATGAAATTCTGCTCCTGTATGTGAATTTCCTTTTATCCGGGGAAATTTTTCCCGTAATGTCGGAAAATGGCGTCCAGCACTTTTTGCAAAGCGGTATGATATATATATTCTACCTCTTTATTGGCATCGATGGCATGTATTCTATCCGGAAACCGTTTTAACAATATTTGGAACCCTTCTCTTACCTTTCTATGGAAGTCGATGGCTTCCAGATCAAGGCGGTTTACTTCACGGTTGTGATTTTTGGCAATCCGGCTGAGGCCTGTCTCTGCTTCTACATCAAAATAGAGCGTCAAATCCGGCAGCAGCCCGCCCGTTGCAAACTGATTGATCCGGTATACTTCCTCTATCCCGATTCCTCGCGCATAGCCCTGGTACGCGAGCGAACTGTCAATAAACCGGTCACACAGGACAATGCGCCCCTGTTCTAGTGCCGGCAAGACCTTCTCTGCAAGATGCTGGCGACGGCTTGCCGCATACAGCAAAGCTTCCGTCCGCGCATCCATTTCCGTATTTTCCGGGTTCAAAATGATGTGCCGAATCTGCTCGGCAATTTTAATGCCCCCGGGTTCCCGCGTCAACACAACGGGATAGCCGTTTTCCTTTAAGTGTGCGGCAATCATCCCGGTAATGGTCGTTTTCCCCGCACCCTCCGGTCCTTCTGCTGTAATAAAAATTCCTTTCATGTTCTCTCCCTCTCTATTTATAAACTGCCAGCCTGTTTTCAAAAAACGGAGCATCCGCGTGAAACCTTGCCCCGCAAGCGCGCAGTTGTTGGATTTGGTAAATATGGGCGTCTCTAACCTGTTCACCCGGCACAAGAAGCGGCACACCGGGCGGATACGGCGTAACCATTTTTGCCGCAATCCGCCCCTTCGCTTCTGCAAATGATACCCATTCTACCTCTTTTTCTTCCATTTCATCATAAGCAAGGTGGAGTTCCGTTAACCCATGCAGGACGTCCAAGCCTGCTGTTTCCATCCGGCTATATCCGGACGCCTGTTTTTGCTCCACCCGTTTCAGCAGGGATTCATTCTCGGCTTGTGGAGATACTCCGGACAGTGCTGCTTCGATCCGCCCGGCAGCATCCTCATACGGAAAAGGCATACCGTTTTTTAAAAGCGGCAGCACAAAGACAACCCGTTGTAAATCCGCCATTTCTGTGTACACACCGGCACCTTCAAGCACGGACTGAAGTTTGAACCCGGAGAGGCCGGGAAATGTCGCCAGCAATTTCAGCGGATCCTGCCCCTCCTTTTTCTCCCATTTTAACATCTTGCTGAGCCGCGCGGAAAATTGCTCCCTTTGTGTCAGGGTATAGCAGATATCTTCACGGCTGAAATTGGCGGCATACCACCTTGCGTAATCGAGCGACATCATAATGGGATACGACGGGCTGCTCGATTGCAGTGCCGATAAATAGAATCCAAGTCTTTCAAACGGAAAATGCGGCGCACGGATATGTAAAAAAGACCCCATTGTCATAGCCGGCAGCATCTTATGGGCAGACTGGACAGCGGCATCTGCCCCCTGGTGAAGCGCCGTCTCCGGAAACGGGGAGCCAATCTGAAAATGCGCACCATGGGCTTCATCCACCAACACATAAGCGCCGTTTTGATGTGCGATGTCAGCCACAGCCCGCAAATCGTAGGTGATGCCATAATAAGTCGGATAAGTCAAAATACACGCTTTCACGTCCCGGTATTTCCTGAACGCCTGTACAAATAATCTTTCTGAAAATCCTGCCGGCATTTGGCGTTCCTTATCGATTTCAGGAAAAACAAAAACCGGATTTGCCCTGGCAAGCCTGAGGGCATGCAAAACCGATTGATGGCAGTTCCGGTCCACAAGCACACGATCCCCCGGCCGGCATACAGAAAGGATCATGGCGAGGTTGCCAACGGTGCTTCCGTTTACGAGAAAATAGCTCTTTTCACTGCCGTAATAAGCAGCCAGCAAATCCTGTGCTTCTTGAATGGCTCCTTCAGCATGGTGCAAATCATCCAGCCCGGACAATTCTGTTGCATCATATTGTAAAAAAGACGCGCTTTCTTTTAACAACGGCTCAATCAACAAGCCGTTTTTATGCCCCGGCACGTGGAACGAAACGGGATTTTTATGTTGATAGCGGCATAGCGCTTCAAATAATGGCATTCGATTTTGATCCATCTCCGTACCCCTTATCATACGGAGCCGCCTGTAAAAACCGGCCCCGAGTTTACTTATTCTATTTTACTATAAACGGGTAAAAGCGGGCAGGAAATGGGTGATTGAAGTTTTTCCGATTGTCCGAGTATCTTTTCATAGAGTAGCATTTACACGGGCAGAACAAAAAAATAACCAAGCCTGTTTTAATATGCTTGGTCATGTATACATTTTGGGCTTTGAACTGCTTTCAACTGTCGGACAAAATAGGAATAACGCGGATCTCCCGTATCGGTACGGACCATTTCCTTTTCGCAGTCACTGCAGATAAATGATGTATAAAGATGGATGCCGTTATGTTTCAATTTCTCACAAACAATGCACATTTCCGGTTCATGTCTCAGGGCACTCCGATCCATCTGCTCCACCCCCTGCTCATTATAATTGCCATCATTTCCGCGGACTATTCACAATCAAAGAGATTTTTTCAAATGTTGCAACGAGAAAGCGAAATGATGTATGGTATCGTATGCCGGTTTTTCAGGTGTGTGTATGTCTCAAAAGAACGCGATAAGAAAGAGCTTGCTGACAAATTGGGTACAAACTCAGAATCGGATTCGTTCAGCAAACCTTAACGAAGACGGGCTTTATGTGAAGGAAGAGACTCGTTTTTGTTTGCTTCCTTGACGTAGATGCGCTCTAAGTGAAGGAAGATCTTCGTTTTTGTTTGCTTCCTTAACGTAGACGCGCTCTAGGTAAAGAAAGACCTTCGTTTTTCCGCGCTTTCTTAACGTAGACACACTCTATGTGAAGGAAGACCTTCGTTTTTGTTTGCTTCCTTAACATAGAGGGGCTCTATGTAAAGAAAGGCCTTCGTTTTTCGACGCTTCCTTAACGTAGACGGGCTCTATGTTCAATTTACTTTTTGCACTTTTTGAGATGTTTTCTTAATTCCTTTCGTTACTCTAAAAATTCCCGTTCCTGTACGTAATATCATATCCATGGGAAACCTCTCTCTAGATGTTCATTTCAAGGTGTACATTTAGATAATAGAGTGTCTTCCCATTTTTTCACTTATCTGCCCCTCCGAGTAAAATTTTACATATACTCGGCATTTATCTTCCCTTATCGTTGGGCTACGTCCTTCATACGATTGAAGCGAGGATGGTAAAAGAAATAAAAAAACCACAGACCATTTGTCTGCGGTTCTCTTTTGGCCCGGCAACGTCCTACTCTCGCAGGGGGAAACCCCCAACTACCATCGGCGCTGGAAAGCTTAACTTCCGTGTTCGGGATGGGAACGGGTGTGACCTTTCCGCCATTATCACCGGACCTGTATAATTTTTGGGATGTGTTCCCTGAAAACCGGATGGGAGAAAAAACTGTAAACGGAGAACGCGTTTCTAACCTTGAGAATTGTCTAGCTCCAGTGCACCTTTTTCAAGGCGCCCTTCGCTTTTCTATTTGGTTAAGTCCTCGATCGATTAGTATCCGTCAGCTCCACGCGTCGCCGCGCTTCCACCCCGGACCTATCAACCTGATCATCTTTCAGGGATCTTACCAGTATAAACTGTGGGAAATCTCATCTTGAGGGGGGCTTCATGCTTAGATGCTTTCAGCACTTATCCCTTCCGCACATAGCTACCCAGCGATGCCTTTGGCAAGACAACTGGTACACCAGCGGTGCGTCTATCCCGGTCCTCTCGTACTAAGGACAGCTCCTCTCAAATTTCCTGCGCCCGCGACGGATAGGGACCGAACTGTCTCACGACGTTCTGAACCCAGCTCGCGTACCGCTTTAATGGGCGAACAGCCCAACCCTTGGGACCGACTACAGCCCCAGGATGCGATGAGCCGACATCGAGGTGCCAAACCTCCCCGTCGATGTGGACTCTTGGGGGAGATCAGCCTGTTATCCCCAGGGTAGCTTTTATCCGTTGAGCGATGGCCCTTCCATGCGGAACCACCGGATCACTAAGCCCGACTTTCGTCCCTGCTCGACTTGTAAGTCTCGCAGTCAAGCTCCCTTATGCCTTTACACTCTGCGAATGATTTCCAACCATTCTGAGGGAACCTTTGGGCGCCTCCGTTACCTTTTAGGAGGCGACCGCCCCAGTCAAACTGCCTGCCTGACACTGTCTCCCACCCCGGTAAGGGGTGCGGGTTAGAATTTCAATACAGCCAGGGTAGTATCCCACCGATGCCTCCGCCGAAGCTGGCGCTCCGGTTTCCAAGGCTCCTACCTATCCTGTACAAGCTGTACCAAAATTCAATATCAGGCTGCAGTAAAGCTCCATGGGGTCTTTCCGTCCTGTCGCGGGTAACCTGCATCTTCACAGGTACTATAATTTCACCGAGTCTCTCGTTGAGACAGTGCCCAGATCGTTACACCTTTCGTGCGGGTCAGAACTTACCTGACAAGGAATTTCGCTACCTTAGGACCGTTATAGTTACGGCCGCCGTTTACTGGGGCTTCAGTTCAGAGCTTCGCCTGACGGCTAACCCCTCTCCTTAACCTTCCAGCACCGGGCAGGTGTCAGCCCCTATACTTCGCCTTGCGGCTTCGCAGAGACCTGTGTTTTTGCTAAACAGTCGCCTGGGCCTATTCACTGCGGCTTCCCGGGGCATACACCCCAAAAAGCACCCCTTCTCCCGAAGTTACGGGGTCATTTTGCCGAGTTCCTTAACGAGAGTTCTCTCGCTCACCTTAGGATTCTCTCCTCGCCTACCTGTGTCGGTTTGCGGTACGGGCGCCTTTCACCTCACTAGAGGCTTTTCTTGGCAGTGTGGAATCAGGAACTTCGGTACTCAAATTTCCCTCGCCATCACAGCTCCGCCTTGGCGCGAAGGATTTGCCTCCGCACCGGCCTAACTGCTTGGACGCGATCAACCAGTGTCGCGCTCGCCCTATCCTCCTGCGTCCCCCCATCGTTCAAACGGTGAAGAGGCGGTACAGGAATATCAACCTGTTGTCCATCGCCTACGCCTTTCGGCCTCGGCTTAGGCCCCGACTAACCCTGAGCGGACGAGCCTTCCTCAGGAAACCTTAGGCATTCGGTGGAAGGGATTCTCACCCTTCTTTCGCTACTCATACCGGCATTCTCACTTCTAAGCGCTCCACCGGTCCTTCCGGTCCGGCTTCAACGCCCTTAGAACGCTCTCCTACCACGGACACCATACGGTGTCCATCCGCAGCTTCGGTGATACGTTTAGCCCCGGTACATTTTCGGCGCAGCGTCACTCGACCAGTGAGCTATTACGCACTCTTTGAATGATGGCTGCTTCTAAGCCAACATCCTGGTTGTCTAAGCAACGCCACATCCTTTTCCACTTAACGTATACTTTGGGACCTTAGCTGGCGGTCTGGGCTGTTTCCCTTTCGACCATGGATCTTATCACTCACAGTCTGACTCCCAAGCATAAGTTTTTGGCATTCGGAGTTTGTCTGAATTCGGTAACCCGATGAGGGCCCCTCGTCCAAACAGTGCTCTACCTCCAAAACTCTTCGCTTGAGGCTAGCCCTAAAGCTATTTCGGAGAGAACCAGCTATCTCCAAGTTCGATTGGAATTTCTCCGCTACCCACACCTCATCCCCGCACTTTTCAACGTGCGTGGGTTCGGGCCTCCAGCAAGTGTTACCTTGCCTTCACCCTGGACATGGGTAGATCACCTGGTTTCGGGTCTGCGGCCTCATACTCTTTCGCCCTGTTCAGACTCGCTTTCGCTGCGGCTCCGCTTCTTCAGCTTAACCTTGCATGAGACCGTAACTCGCCGGTTCATTCTACAAAAGGCACGCCATCACCCGTTAACGGGCTCTGACTACTTGTAGGCACACGGTTTCAGGATCTCTTTCACTCCCCTCCCGGGGTGCTTTTCACCTTTCCCTCACGGTACTGGTTCACTATCGGTCACTAGGGAGTATTTAGCCTTGGGAGATGGTCCTCCCGGATTCCGGCGGGATTCCTCGTGTCCCGCCGTACTCAGGATCCACTCGGGAGAGAACGAAGTTTCAGTTACAGGGCTTTTACCTTCTCCGGCAGGCCTTTCCAGGCCGCTTCACTTACCCCGTTCTTTTGTAACTCCCATATGAGTGTCCTACAACCCCGGAAGGCAAGCCTTCCGGTTTGGGCTGTTTCCTGTTCGCTCGCCGCTACTTGGGAAATCGCAATTGCTTTCTCTTCCTCCGGGTACTGAGATGTTTCAGTTCCCCGGGTGTGCCCTTCCTGCCCTATGGATTCAGGCAGGAATCCTGTCCGATTAAAGACAGGGGGTTTCCCCATTCGGAAATCTCCGGATCAAAGCTTACGTACAGCTCCCCGGAGCATATCGGTGTTTGTACCGTCCTTCATCGGCTCCTAGTGCCAAGGCATCCGCCGTGCGCCCTTTCTAACTTAACCATAAAAAGGTTTAAATCCAAAAATAAGCGATTCTCGGTTTACTTGGTTTGTTTCTCCTATCCGGTTTTCAAAGAACACATTTATAAAGGTGGAGCCTAGCGGGATCGAACCGCTGACCTCCTGCGTGCAAAGCAGGCGCTCTCCCAGCTGAGCTAAGGCCCCGATCATTAAGGAATGGTGGGCCTGAATGGACTTGAACCATCGACCTCACGCTTATCAGGCGTGCGCTCTAACCAGCTGAGCTACAGGCCCTTAATGAAAGGAAATATAAGGAAGGATTGAACCTTCAAAACTGAACAAAACGGAAACATCAAACTTAATTTTGGAAAACGAAGTTTTCCTTAATTTCTGTCTAGCTCCGGGCGCTATCGGCTAGCGTATTTCTACGTCTTCTCCCTACGATAAGTCAACATCGATTCGCCTTTAAGGCTCATCGTGTTTCCTTTATCTCAGTCGAAGACTACGAAATCCGTACGCCGATGAACGAGCGCCCTACGCTTTTCCCCTTAGAAAGGAGGTGATCCAGCCGCACCTTCCGATACGGCTACCTTGTTACGACTTCACCCCAATCATCTGTCCCACCTTCGGCGGCTGGCTCCGTAAAGGTTACCTCACCGACTTCGGGTGTTACAAACTCTCGTGGTGTGACGGGCGGTGTGTACAAGGCCCGGGAACGTATTCACCGCGGCATGCTGATCCGCGATTACTAGCGATTCCGGCTTCATGCAGGCGGGTTGCAGCCTGCAATCCGAACTGGGAATGGTTTTCTGGGATTGGCTTAACCTCGCGGTCTCGCAGCCCTTTGTACCATCCATTGTAGCACGTGTGTAGCCCAGGTCATAAGGGGCATGATGATTTGACGTCATCCCCACCTTCCTCCGGTTTGTCACCGGCAGTCACCTTAGAGTGCCCAACTCAATGCTGGCAACTAAGGTCAAGGGTTGCGCTCGTTGCGGGACTTAACCCAACATCTCACGACACGAGCTGACGACAACCATGCACCACCTGTCACTCTGTCCCCCGAAGGGGAAGGCCCTGTCTCCAGGGAGGTCAGAGGATGTCAAGACCTGGTAAGGTTCTTCGCGTTGCTTCGAATTAAACCACATGCTCCACCGCTTGTGCGGGCCCCCGTCAATTCCTTTGAGTTTCAGCCTTGCGGCCGTACTCCCCAGGCGGAGTGCTTAATGCGTTAGCTGCAGCACTAAAGGGCGGAAACCCTCTAACACTTAGCACTCATCGTTTACGGCGTGGACTACCAGGGTATCTAATCCTGTTTGCTCCCCACGCTTTCGCGCCTCAGCGTCAGTTACAGACCAGAGAGCCGCCTTCGCCACTGGTGTTCCTCCACATCTCTACGCATTTCACCGCTACACGTGGAATTCCACTCTCCTCTTCTGCACTCAAGCCTCCCAGTTTCCAATGACCGCTTGCGGTTGAGCCGCAAGATTTCACATCAGACTTAAGAAACCGCCTGCGCGCGCTTTACGCCCAATAATTCCGGACAACGCTTGCCACCTACGTATTACCGCGGCTGCTGGCACGTAGTTAGCCGTGGCTTTCTGGCCGGGTACCGTCAAGGCGCCGCCCTGTTCGAACGGCACTTGTTCTTCCCCGGCAACAGAGTTTTACGACCCGAAGGCCTTCTTCACTCACGCGGCGTTGCTCCGTCAGACTTTCGTCCATTGCGGAAGATTCCCTACTGCTGCCTCCCGTAGGAGTTTGGGCCGTGTCTCAGTCCCAATGTGGCCGATCACCCTCTCAGGTCGGCTACGCATCGTTGCCTTGGTGAGCCGTTACCCCACCAACTAGCTAATGCGCCGCGGGCCCATCTGTAAGTGACAGCAAAAGCCGTCTTTCCTTTTTCCTCCATGCGGAGGAAAAAACTATCCGGTATTAGCCCCGGTTTCCCGGCGTTATCCCGATCTTACAGGCAGGTTGCCCACGTGTTACTCACCCGTCCGCCGCTAACCTTTTAAAAGCAAGCTTTTAAAAGGTCCGCACGACTTGCATGTATTAGGCACGCCGCCAGCGTTCGTCCTGAGCCAGGATCAAACTCTCAGTAAAGATGTTTGATAAAAGCTCAAAAAGAATTTGACGTTTCGTTTTGTCCAGTTTTCAAGGAACAATCACATCTTGTGACGACTTTTATATCATAACATATCCGGCAGCTTGTGTCAACAAAAAAAGCAAATCAACAAGCAACCATAAAAAGCACAATTTCTATTATACTCGTTATGCAGTAAATTGCAAGTACTTTTTTCGGTTCGCGCAACAAAATCCTATACAATGCACATAATCTAAATAAATTGAACTTAAGGTTTTTACGTAAAATCAATTATGCTCCGGATAGATATTGTTTCTGGCAATACATAAAGTAATAAATTTATCTCTCCTGAAGGCTTCCGCTGGTACGACAATAAATACGGCATCGGTGTCTAAGGGTTATCCAAACAAAATATAATAAGGCTTCTATTTTGGCCGGTTTCTGCTTTTCAAACCTCACCGGATTAATTCTGTAATAAACAAATCAGGCCGGCTTTCCAAATCCACCATTTCATTGCTGCTTAAAATTTTTACAAGCGGTTTAATGGGAGCGGACGGTTTCATGTAAAGCACTTCTGCTTCTTCATTGTTGGATAAAAAGACCTTTGATCCAATCGTTAAATGGGCAACAAGGCTAATTAATGCATGGATCACAGCAATATCGAACTCTCCGAAGTGATCCTCCAGCAGCTCTTCAATGGCCTGAAACGGGATTTTCTTCTTTTTATAAATATGGTCGCATACGATGGCATGGTATACATCCGCAACGGCAACAATTCTTGACAGGATCGGAATTCTGTCCGGTTTTTCACCAAATGGATAGCCGCTTTTGTCAAGACGTTCATGATGCTGTAAAATTGCGAGTTTCGTTTCGAATTTCAAAAGGGGCGAGTGCTGGACCATTTTTAGCCCGTATACAGGATGGTTCCTGATTTCTTCGTATTCTTCTTCTGTTAAGGAGGCTGATTTTCTCAGCAAAGGCGCAGGGATTTTTGCCATGCCGGCATCTGCGAGGCAGCCCGCCAATGCAGCCTGATAGCAAGTTCCCTTCCCGAGTTGCAGTTTTTGGGCGATTGCGCCGCTTAACAGTCCGACCGAGACGGCATGATGATAGATGTATTCCTCTTTTGTTGCATATTGATGAATAATGCGGATTTTCCCGGGATCCTGTTCGATCAATTCAAAAAGCGGAATAAAAAAATCCCTCACTTCCCCTACACTGACTTTGGAACCGGACTGCCAGCTTTGAAACATTTTCTTGTAACTGCCAACCGCAGCCGTGTACTGCTCCCGGAATGCTTCTGGCACTGTTGCCGTTTCCTGACTTTCTTCCCTCGTGCTCTCTTTCGTCTCTTTACGGCTATTGGAACGGCCCACATCCACTTCTTCTATCCCGAATGCTTTCAAAACATGAATCATTTTCTGCGTTAAAAGGGTTCCTTTTGGCATAATGGGGTGAGCCGTTTTCCCCATAACATCCTCAGCCAAACAATAGCCGGGGACGAGATCGACTACTTTTATCTTCAAGTTTTTCTCCCTCCGTCAACAAGCAACTGTGCTGCCCATATTTTATCAAAAAAAAGAAGCATTGTGTGCAATGCTTCCCGAGATTTCTTATTCCTCTCCGGTTTCTTCCACCGGATCAGCATGATTTTCTTCTTCATCTTTTTCCACTTTTGCGACTGTGGCAACATATTCTTCGTCACCAAGACGGATCAGTTTGACGCCCATTGTATTTCTGCCGAGCACCGAAATATCCCCGACAGCCATCCGGATCAGCACGCCGCCCGCTGTAATGAGCATGACATCTTCTTCTCCCGTTACCGTCTTCACAGCAATAAGCGGGCCGTTCTTGCTTGTGATATTGCAGGTTTTCAAACCTTTTCCGCCCCGGCTCTGGATGCGGTACTCGCTTCCCTTTGTCCGTTTTCCATAGCCGTTTTTGGTCACAATAAGCACATCATCGTTTTCTTCCAGAATCTCCATGCCGACCACTTCATCATCGCCGCTTAAGGTAATGCCTTTTACCCCTGTTGCCGACCTTCCCATTGAACGGACATCCGTTTCGGGAAATCTGATCAGCATGCCGTTCTTCGTACCGATAATGATTTCTTTATGGCCGTCCGTCAGTTTTACGGAAATCAGCTCATCTTCTTCTTTCAGATGAATGGCAATCAGGCCGTTCGTCCGGATATTGGCAAATTCAGTTACAGGCGTGCGTTTTGAAATGCCTTTTTTTGTGGTAAAAAATAAAAACCAGTCTTCTACGAAATCTTCCACACGGATCATCGTATTGATCCATTCATCCTTGTCAATTTCAAGCAGGTTGACAATCGGAATGCCCTTTGCCGTTCTGCCGTATTCCGGAATTTCGTATCCTTTCTTCTTATAGACCTTTCCTTTATTCGTGAAGAAAAGGATCGTATCATGGGTTGATGTCGTTAAAAGATGTTCAACGAAATCGTCTTCATTCGTGCCCATCCCCTGCACGCCGCGGCCGCCGCGTTTCTGACTCCGGTACGTCGAAATCGGCAGGCGTTTGATATAGCCGTTATGGGTCAGGGTGATGGCGATGCTTTCCTGCGGGATCAAATCCTCGTCCTCAATCTGGTCAACGCTTGCTGCTATAATTTCCGTGCGCCGTTCATCATTAAACCGTTCTTTAATTTCGAGCAGCTCTTCACGGATGATTTCAAGCACTTTTTCTTCATCTGCCAAAACGGCTTTCAGTTCTGCAATCAGTTGGATCAAGCCCCGGTATTCTTCTTCAATTTTTTCGCGTTCCAGTCCGGTCAAACGTTGCAGCCGCATATCGAGAATTGCCTGTGCCTGCTTTTCGGACAGGGAAAATTGCTCCATTAAGCCGTTGCGGGCAATATCCGTTGTTTGCGAGGAACGGATCAGCTGGATAATCGCATCAATATGGTCAAGTGCAATGCGCAGGCCCTCCAAAATATGGGCACGCGCTTCCGCTTTTTTCAGTTCAAAAGCCGTTCTGCGGCGGATCACTTCTTCCTGATGGTCAAGGTAAAACTTAAGCGCCTGTTTTAAATTCAGCACTTTTGGCTGGCCTGCAACAAGCGCCAGCAGGTTGATACCGAATGTCGTCTGCATGGCGGTATGCTTGTACAAATTGTTCAAAATCACATTCGCATTTGCATCACGGCGGACTTCAATCACCATCCGCATGCCGTTGCGGTCGGACTCGTCACGCAGATCGGTAATGCCGTCGATCCGCTTTTCATGCACAAGTTCTGCAATCCGTTCGATCAATTTGGCTTTGTTGACCTGGTAAGGCAGTTCGGTCACAATGATGGATTCTTTGCCGTTTGATCTTTGTTCAATTTCCACCCTTGCGCGAAGTGTGATAGAGCCTCTTCCCGTTTCATAAGCACGGCGGATGCCGCTTCTTCCGACAATTAAACCGGCCGTAGGGAAATCCGGCCCTGGGATATATTCCATCAATTCCTGGATCGTGATATCCGGGTCTTTGCTTAAAGCAAGAATTCCGTCGATGACTTCACCGAGTTGATGCGGTGGAATGTTCGTTGCCATGCCGACCGCAATCCCGGAAGAACCGTTCACCAACAGATTCGGAAAACGGGAAGGCAGGACAGCCGGCTCCTTTTCCGAACCATCATAGTTGTCCTGAAAATCAATTGTATCTTTGTTAATATCGCGCAGCAGTTCAAGGGAAATTTTTGACATGCGCGCTTCCGTGTAACGCATGGCAGCAGCCGGGTCGCCGTCAACCGATCCGAAGTTGCCGTGCCCGTCAACCAGCATATAGCGGTAGCTGAAATCCTGCGCCATCCGCACCATTGTTTCATACACGGCCGAATCGCCGTGCGGGTGATATTTCCCGATGACTTCCCCGACGATACGCGCCGATTTTTTATACGCTTTATCAGGAGTCATCCCGAGATCGTGCATCGCATATAAAATTCTCCTATGCACAGGCTTTAATCCGTCCCGTACATCCGGAATGGCCCGGGAAACGATGACGCTCATCGCATAGTCAAGAAAGGATGTGCGCATCTCCTGGGTTAAGTTTACTTCCACAATATTTGATTCCGGTGTGTCAGCCATTTATGCAACCTCCTTTTCTTTAAATGTCCAGGTTTTTCACGTAAATGGCATTTTCTTCGATAAAATTCCGCCGCGGTTCCACTTTATCGCCCATCAGCATTTCAAATGTGCCGTCCGCTTCAATCGCATCGTCAAGGCTCACTTGCAGCATCGTCCGGTTGGCAGGTTCCATCGTCGTCTCCCAAAGCTGTTCCGGGTTCATTTCGCCGAGACCTTTATAACGCTGGATAGCGGGCTTCGGCTGGGCGGGTAGCGTATTAAGCAATTCCTCAAGACCGCGGTCGCTGTATACATATTCGACCCTTTTTCCCTGCTGCACTTTATAAAGCGGCGGCTGGGCGATATAGATATAGCCTGCATCGATTAATGGACGCATATAGCGGTAGAAAAACGTTAATAATAACGTGCGGATATGGGCACCGTCGACATCCGCATCCGTCATAATCACGACTTTATGATAACGCGCCTTCGAGATGTCAAAATCTTCTCCGACACCTGTGCCAAGCGCGGTAATAATGGTCCGGATTTCCGCATTTGACAAAATTTTATCCAAACGCGCTTTCTCTACGTTTAAAATTTTCCCTCTTAAAGGCAGGATCGCCTGAAACATCCGGTCCCTTCCCTGCTTGGCAGAACCGCCGGCCGAGTCTCCTTCGACAATGTAGAGCTCGCTCTCAGCCGGGTCGCGTGATGTGCAGTCTGCAAGTTTGCCCGGTAGGCTTGTCGATTCGAGCGCGCTTTTTCTCCGTGTCAGTTCGCGCGCTTTTTTCGCAGCCATCCTTGCCCGGGCAGCCATCAGCCCTTTTTCGACAATTTTCCGCGCCACTTGAGGATTTTCCATCATAAACTTCTCAAACGTCTCGGAAAATACCGCATCTGTAATCGTTCTTGCTTCTGTATTTCCAAGCTTCGTTTTCGTTTGTCCTTCAAACTGCGGATCCGGGTGTTTGATGGAAACAATCGCAGTGAGGCCTTCCCGGACATCTTCGCCCGTTAAATTGGCTTCATTTTCTTTGATCAGATTGTTTTTCCGGGCATAATCATTGATGACGCGCGTTAAAGCCGTTTTAAAACCGGACTCATGTGTGCCGCCTTCGTAGGTGTGAATATTATTGGCAAAAGAATAGATATTGCTGGCAAACCCGTCATTGTATTGAAGGGATACTTCAACGGTTATGCCGTCTTTTTCGCCTTCTACATAAATCGGTTCCTTATGGAGCACTTCTTTCGAGCGGTTCAAATGCTCCACGTACGATTTGATCCCGCCTTCGTAATGGTATTCTTGTTTGCGCGGATTTTTTTCGCGTTTGTCCTCAATGGTGATTTTGATCCCTTTATTTAAAAAGGCAAGTTCACGGAGCCGGGTTGTAAGAATATCAAAGTCGAACTCGGTCGTTTCCGTAAAAATTTCCGGATCCGGCTTGAAGTGAGTCGTTGTGCCGGTACGATCCGTTTCGCCAATGATTTTTAAGTCAAAGGCAGGTTTGCCGCGGCGGTATTTTTGGTAGTAAATATGCCCGTCGCGGTGGACATAGACATCGAGCTCTGTAGACAGGGCATTCACAACAGACGCACCAACCCCGTGCAGACCGCCGGACACCTTATATCCGCCACCGCCAAATTTCCCGCCGGCGTGCAAAATGGTCATGATGACTTCAACGGCAGGCCTGCCCACTTTTTCCTGGATGCCGACCGGGATGCCGCGTCCGTTGTCCTTCACGGTAATGCTGTTGTCTTTTTCAATAAAAACATTAATTTCATCGCAGAAACCGGCCAGTGCCTCGTCAATGCTGTTGTCCACAATTTCCCAGACAAGATGGTGAAGGCCTCTCGCACTTGTCGAGCCAATATACATCCCCGGACGTTTGCGCACCGCTTCCAGCCCTTCAAGAACCTGGATTTGCTCGGCATCATAAGACTGCTTCTGTAATTGTTCTTGTTCCAATTATACCACCTGCACTCTCTTAAATTGAACCGCTCACGATGGATGTTGCGGGATTTGCGGATACTTTAGCACCTACTGGTTATCCCGGCAGATTGCACCCGCCACTTTTTGCGGTTAGCCGGAAACAGACGTACCAAAAAACACGCCTTGCATGAAGCCGGTTCAACTCATAACTAAAGTTACAAGCCACCACCGGTTGAATCACAAAACAGCTTTTTTTCGTATGTTAAACCGGTTTTCCGGTAAAATGTTCGGTTATAAACCCGGCCGGAGAAAGGCCGATTGCCCGTTTGAACAGAATGCCGGGGGAAAAAGGCGATAAATAGACCGCATTTTGGGTAATCACGGCCGATTTAAAGCTGCCCTTTGCCAAATTGACTGTGGCTTTTTTGAAAGCCTGCAAATAAGCTTTGTTGATCCCGGAGCTATTGAGCGATCTCTCGTCCATAATAGCGATAATGTCATCACTTCGAATCATGACATCTTCTGCGAGATGGAGATACATAGGCACACCTCACCTGACAATTTGTCCTGCCTTCACTGTATACATGGATGCCTCCCGTAACGTTTGATGATCAACCCCATCCACGCTTGTCGTTGTCACAAATGTCTGCACCCTTCCCTGAATCGCATTCAGCAGATGGGACTGGCGGTAGTCATCCAGCTCCGACAGTACGTCATCCAGTAGCAGGATCGGATATTCCCGGATTTCCGAATAAATCAGTTCAATTTCGGCCAACTTAACAGATAATGCGGCTGTCCGCTGCTGCCCCTGTGATCCGAATGTGTGAACATCCCTGCCGTTTACTGCAAAGGCTAAATCATCGCGGTGCGGACCGGCCATCGTAACGCCCCTGTCAATTTCCCGCTCCCTTATTTCGGCAAATTTATTTTCGTATGATTTTATCATTTTTGACCAATCGAGCTCTTCTGATACATTCACAGAGGGTTTATATTGGATCTCAAGTTGTTCAAGACCGCGGGAAATCGAATGATGGATCGGGCGGGCCCATTCTTCGAGCATCCGCACAAATTCAAACCGCCGCATGACAATTTTAGCGGCTTGTTCAATCAGCTGTTCGGTTAAAATATCGAGCATCGTCCGGTCTGTCTGTTTTTTCATCTGCAGCTGCTTCAAATAGTGGTTCCGCTGCTGCAATATTTTTTGGAACCGGCTCATATCATACAGATAAACCGGCGAAATTTGCCCGATCTCCATATCGATAAAGCGGCGCCTGACCTGCGGGCTCCCCTTTACGAGATTCAAGTCTTCGGGCGCAAACATGACCACATTCATATTGCCGATATACCGGCTTAATTTTTTTTGCTCAATATGATTGTACTTTGCTTTTTTGCCTTTTTTGGAGATGGTCAGTTCAAGGGGAACAGAACCATGCGTTTTGTGAAGTCTCCCTTTTATTTTAGCATATTCTGCGTCCCAGCGGATGAGTTCTTTATCATTTGACGTCCGGTGGGATTTCGCCAGTGCCAAAACATAAATGGCTTCCATCAGGTTGGTTTTTCCCTGGGCGTTTTCCCCGAGGATCACATTGACTTTGTTTTCAAACGGAATGGTTAATGTTTCATAGTTGCGGTAATTGTGAAGTTCCAGTTCCTGCAGGTACATATGCCAACATCCTTTATGCGGAAAAAGCGCCGGTCAACCGCGGATAATTTGAAACATACCGATTCCGCCAATTTCAACCCGGTCCGCCTCTTTCAGTTTCCGCCCTCTTCTTTGCTCCGGTTCTCCATTGACGAGCACTTCATGTTCGGTTAAAAACCATTTTGCCATTCCGCCGCTTTGAATGATATCCGCAAATTTTAAAAATTGGCCAAGCGTAATGGTATCTGTTGAGATTTTTACATTTTTTGCCATTTCTTCACTCTTTTCATGTACTCACTAACATATTATTTTACTAAAAATCAGGCAGAAACACAAAGCATAACAAGGCATTCCCGTTGCCGCCCGCTATTTTTCTCATGCAACGGAGATGAAAAAAGCCTGTTTTTCAACAGGCATTTTTCATCAATACGTCCTTACCGGCAAAATCAGCTGCAATGTCGTATCATCATTTACCGGCCGGATGATAAATGGCCTCATCGCACCGGTAAAACGGATGGTGATTTCCGTTCCCTCGAGCGCTCTTAACGCGTCCATCATATATTTGGAACTAAACGAGATTTTTAATTCTTCCCCTTCAATGGATTTACAGTTTACCCTGTCCGTCACTTTCCCGATTTCCGGCGAATTGGATGTGATTTCAATCGTGCCCGGGATATCCGTAACGGATGAAAGTTTCACGACATTTGCGTTTTGCCCCTCTTTTGCGAGTAACGATGCCCTGTCAATGGCTTGCAGAAACTCTTTTGTATTCACAACGATTTCCGTTTTTCCATCTGTCGGGATCAGCCGTGATGTATCCGGGTAATTTCCTTCCAGCAGACGAGAGAAAAACAATAAATGCTTTGCTTTAAATAAAACCTGATTATCCGTTATGACAATTCCCACCGGTTCATTCGAATCCGGCAAAATTTTATTCAACTCATTTAAACTTTTCCCCGGAATTACAATATTATACTCGGCATCTGCGGCCGTTTCGATTTCCGCTGTCCTTTGCGCCAGGCGGTGGCTGTCTGTTGCAATACAGTTCAACCTGCTGCCTTTAATGCTCCAGTTTACACCTGTCAAGATCGGGCGGGTTTCCGCGGTGGAAACGGCAAATACCGTTTGCCGGATCAGATTTTTTAAAATATCTGCCGGAATTCGGATCACTTTGTCTTCCGTAATTTGCGGCAAATGCGGGTACTCTTCCGCATCAAGCCCGTTTAAATTAAAGTTGGATTTGCCTGAACGGATGATGGTCTGGAATTGATTGGCCACTTCTATCTCCACAATATCCATTGGCAGCTTTTTGACCAGTTCCCCAAAAATTTTTGCCTGCAGCACAATGCCGCCTGTTTGCTGAATGACAGCAATTTCATCCCCGTCTTCTTCTTTTGGCACAAATGACTCAATTGAAATATCGGAATCACTGCCTGTAAACGTGATCCCTTCTTCTGAAGCGGTAATTTTAATGCCGGTTAAAATCGGAATCGTGGTTCTGGACGTAATGGCTTTTGACACATCTTGGACACTTTCGATTAGGCGGTTCCGCAAAATAGAAAATTTCATGGTTATTCCTCCATCGTGTGACGCATATACTTATACTTAATCTTTTTTTAAAAAACAGTAGTACTAGTAATAGGGGTTGTGAACATGTGGATAACGTTGCCGGTGCAATGAAATACAGTCTATCCACATGTGGACAGACTGTTCATACATTATCCGTTGTTATGCACAATATGCTCTAGCCCGCTTTTTGAACCGTGGGCTACCCATTTTTCAGCAAATTTTGCAGTTCTTCAATTTTCTTTTGAAATTGCGCATCCGTTTGAATCAAATTGGCAATTTTCTCATGGGCATGGATCACGGTTGTATGATCTCTCCCGCCGAACTCCTCCCCGATTTTCGGCAGCGAAAAATCCGTCAGTTCCCTTGATAAATACATGGCAATCTGGCGCGGAAATGCAACGGATTTCGTGCGCTTTTTCGCTTTAAAATCTTCCATTTTCACATGGTATTCTTCCCCGACAACTTTTTGAATGTCCTCGATCGTAATCGTTTTTGGCTTGGCGCTTGGGATGATATCTTTCAGTGCTTCTGCGGCAAGGTCGGCATTGATATCCTTATTGATCAGCGAAGAATAGGCGACAACACGGATCAATGCGCCTTCCAGTTCACGGATGTTCGTGTCAATTTGATTCGCGATGTAAAGCATCACTTCGTTCGGAATATCCAAACCGTCCGCTTTCGCCTTTTTTCGCAAAATGGCGATGCGCGTCTCAAGGTCAGGCGGTGTGATGTCTGTGATTAATCCCCACTCAAACCGCGAACGCAGCCTTTCTTCAAGCGTCGGGATTTCTTTCGGGGGCCGGTCGCTTGAAATGACGATTTGCTTGCTCTCCTCATGCAGCGCATTAAATGTATGGAAAAATTCTTCCTGCGTGGATTCTTTTCCGGCGAGAAACTGAATATCATCTATCAGAAGGATATCCACATTCCGGTATTTGTTCCGGAATTCGCCTCCTTTATTGTCCCGGATGGAATTGATGAATTCATTCGTGAATTTTTCAGAAGACAAATACACCACTTTGGCTTTTGGATTATGCTCTAGTACATAGTGGCCGATCGCATGCATTAAATGCGTTTTTCCAAGGCCCACCCCGCCGTATATGAACAACGGGTTATAGGCTTTTGCCGGCGCTTCGGCAACGGCAAGGGAAGCAGCGTGTGCAAAACGGTTACCGGAACCAATGACAAAGGTATCGAATGTATACTTTGGAATCAACATACTCTGATAGTCGCGGGTATCATTCAATTTTTCCGCTGATTTTTTCGGGGACGGGAACAGTTCCGGTTCATCACTGTCCTGCTGTTGCGGAATAACGAATTTAATTTCAAGCTCTTCTCCGGTTATGTCGTACAAGACCGTTGTGATGAGCGGAATATAATGGCCCTCCAGCCAATCCCTGGCAAATTCATTCGGCACGGAAATGACAAACGTATCGTTTTTGAGCGAGTATGCCTTCGTCGATTTCAGCCAGGTGTCAAAGCTGGGTTTACTGATCTTTTTTTCAATCACGGACAATGCTTTTTCCCAAAGATCAGCGATATTTTCCAACGCCAATCCCTCCTTTTTATCAAACGAAAAATAACCATTCTCTCTGTCTGTGTAACAATGTTTCGGCGAAGGTTACGGCCATTTATAAACATGCATATGTTTGTATAGTGGAAAAATATATAATAAGGAATAAATACGGTTTTTCGACAGCATCCACCAATTGTGGACAACTTTACTCCATTGGTCTGGATAAACTGTCCACAAGTTATCCACAAACTGTGGATGAACAAGTTATGCACAACCGGTTATTCAGGGTTAAAACACAATAATCATAACAGATAATCTTAGGTGTTGCAATGATCTTTGTAAATTATCCACAATTCGCAAAAGGTGTGAAAAAACATTATCCACACGCTCTGAATTTGTGTGAAACTTGTCAATAATTGTTGTGGACAGTTAAAAATTCACCGAAAAATTATCCACATACCGGATATGTGGAAAAATGGCGGCTGATGACAAAGGGTGATCATCATGTCCCGTTCTTTTCGGAAACCCGAGCCGTTTTGACCGGAAAAGCAAGGAAGCGGAACCGGAAAAACGGCTCGTTATTTCTGCGGGAAAATGAAAGTCTGGTACGTGAGAAGTTTTGAAGAGCCTTGACAAGCAGGAAAGTTCGTCATTATAATGATATAGACTGTCGTTTATCATTCGAACGAATTCCCTCGAGGAGGTGTCATACATGAAAAGAACTTATCAGCCTAATAAAAGAAAAAGAAGCAAAGTCCACGGCTTCCGTGCGCGCATGAGTACAAAAAACGGCCGCAAAGTATTGGCAAGACGGCGCCGCAAAGGAAGAAAAGTATTATCCGCATAACCACTGAAAAGTCTCAGTGGTTTTTTTTAACAAAAAAGGCGGTTTCGGGGTCACCGCTTTTTCACTGCATCACTGTTGGCAGGTCAGAAGGAGTATATATGAGAAAATCTTATCGGATAAAAAAAAATACAGAATTTCAGGAGGTTTTCAAGCACGGGAAGTCGTTCGCAAACCGCCAGTTTGTTGTATACGTGCTGGAAAAGGAAAACCGAAAACATTTCAGAATCGGGCTTTCCGTCAGCAAGAAGCTGGGGAATGCCGTCAAAAGAAATCAAATCAAAAGATATATCCGGCAAGTGTTTTTAGAGTTGAAAGAAGACATCCCGCCCGGATATGATTATATTATTATCGCCAGAAAACCGGCGGCCGAGATGAATTACCATGAAGTCAAGAAGAGCTTAATCCATGTCCTGAAAATAGCCCATGTCCTTAAAAAAAGTTAGAATAAAAGAAAGAAGTGCCAGGGCGTGTGGCAGCATCCGGCTGCTTTGGATCATCTAAAAAAGTAAGCGTTTTTTGCTGAAATCTCACACAGGGGAGGACAAACGATTGGGAAAAAAGTTTTTTCTGGCAGGAATGGTACTTGCCCTTGCCGCCGTGATGGCCGGCTGTACGGAATTTAATCAGGATATCACACCGGAAAGCAAAGGAATCTGGAACCAGTATATTGTATATCCCTTATCCTGGCTGATTATAAAGGCAGCCCAATTTCTGGGGGGCAGCTATGGGCTATCCATTATTTTGATTACGATTATCATCCGCCTTGCCATTTTGCCGCTGAATATCACCCAGTTAAAAAGTGCGAAAGCCATGCAGGCACTCCAGCCTGAAATCAAAAAACTGCAGGAAAAATATGCCTCAAAAGATGCGGTAACACGGCAAAAACTCCAGCAGGAAATGATGAAATTGTATCAGGAGTACCATATCAATCCTGCCGCAGGATGCCTGCCGATTTTAATTCAAATGCCGATTTTAATCGGATTTTACCATGCCATCAACCGGACGCCGGCTATCCGCGAATCCGCTTTTCTTTGGTTTGATCTCGGATCCGTGGATTATGTGCTTGCTGTGATTGCCGGAATCACCACCTTTCTCCAGCAAAAAGTGATGATGTCCGGGGGAAATTATGATGCAAATCCGCAAATGAAAATGCAAATGAACATGATGCTTTGGTTTATGCCCATTATGATTATTGTAATCGGCGTGGGGCTCCCGTCCGCGCTGCCGCTGTACTGGATTGTCGGGAACATCTTCATGATTGTCCAGTCGTATTTCATTAAAAGTCCTACTGCAAGTATGCCTGTCCAAAACGCGAAAGCCAGGGGGACGAAAAAATGAAGGAAACGACTTCAACAGGGAAAAATGTAGAAGATGCTGTCAACCAGGCCCTTCGCGAGCTTGAAACGGAAAAAGAAAATGTGGAGATTGAGATTCTTGATGAAGGCAAAAAAGGCATATTCGGTCTGCTCGGCGCGAAACCGGCAGTGGTCCATGTCCGGCTGAAAGAGACGCCGGTTGAGCAAGTGCTCTCATATTTGCGCAATATTATCGAAAAAATGGGGGTTTCCCCCGGCCTTCAATTCGAAGAACATGACCGGACATTGCATATTAACGTGACAGGCGAAAATCTTCCACTGCTGATCGGAAAAAGGGGACAAACATTAAACGCTTTGCAGTTTCTCACGCAGCTGGCAGCGAACCGGTATTATCCGCATTATGAAAGAGTGATGCTCAATATCGGCGATTACCGGAAAAGGCGGGAAGAGGCGCTAACCCGGCTTGCGGAAAGGCTTTCTGCCCAGGTTTTGCGCACCGGACGGCCGGTAAAGCTCGAGCCAATGCCATCCTATGAAAGAAAAATCATCCACAGTGCGCTCGCTCATCATAAACAGGTCATCACCTATTCAGAAGGAAATGAACCAAAACGTTATGTTGTCATTGATTTGGCAAAGCGTTGAACGGCCTCCTTCCGGGAAACCGGGGGAGGCTTTTTTTTAGCCGCACCCTCTGGACGGAAAGCTTTTTTGCCGGTTGAAAAAAACCAGCATATCCACAACCTGGAGCAATCAGCTTTTTCTGCCGTTGTTATTCACATGTGGATAAGTTAAAATGGAATTATCGGCTTTTTGTGGATTGTGGAAAAGAACATATCGCTTGTATTCGCGAAAAAATTTGGTATTCTATTACGTTAGGTGAAAAAAAAGAAAACAGAATGCCAATCTTTTATATAAATGACCAAAAAAGGAAGCGGGGTGAAAAAATGGAAATGGATACAATTGCGGCGATCTCGACGCCGATGGGAGAGGGAGCGATTTCGATTGTCCGGCTAAGCGGCGAAAATGCGATTGCGATTGCGAATCGATTATTTGCAGGTGTCGGCGGAAAAAAACTGGTGGATGTCCCTTCGCACACGATCCATTATGGGAAAATTGTCGACCCGGACACTGGAGAAACCGTTGAGGAAGCGATGGTGAGCGTGATGAAAGCGCCGAAAACGTTCACGCGCGAAGATGTCGTGGAAATCAACTGCCATGGCGGGCTTGTCGCTGTAAACCGGGTATTGCAGCTCGTTTTAAAAAATGGTGCGCGCCTTGCCGAGCCGGGCGAATTTACAAAACGGGCGTTTTTGAACGGACGCATTGATCTCTCACAGGCGGAAGCAGTCATGGATTTAATCCGCGCCAAAACGGATAAAGCGATGAACGTGGCGATCGGCCAGATGGAAGGCAGATTGTCGAAACTGGTCAAAAAGCTGCGCCAGGAAATACTGGAAGTCGTCGCGCATATCGAAGTCAATATTGATTATCCGGAATACGACGATGTTGAAGAGATGACGCACCGCATGCTGAAAGAAAAAGCACAGTACATCAAAAATGAAATTGAAAAACTGTTGCGGACAGCGCATCAGGGAAAAATTTTGCGGGAAGGGTTGTCAACGGCTATTATCGGCCGCCCGAATGTTGGAAAATCATCATTGTTAAACAGCCTTGTCCAGGAAAATAAGGCAATTGTCACCGATATTCCCGGCACGACACGCGATGTGATCGAAGAATACGTCAATGTCCGCGGTGTGCCGCTGCGCCTGATTGACACCGCAGGCATCCGCGAAACAGAAGATATCGTGGAACGAATTGGTGTGGAACGTTCGCGGAAAGCGCTCAAGGAAGCGGATTTGATTTTGCTTGTTATCAACTCATCCGAGCCGCTCAGCCCGGAAGATGAGGCATTGTTTGAAGCGGTGGAAGGCATGGATGTGATTGTCATCTTAAATAAGTGGGACCTGCCGCATCAAGTGGAGATGGAAAGCGTCCGCGAACTTGCACAAGGCGCGAAAATCCTTACCACGTCGCTTGTAACAGAGGAAGGCATGGAAAAATTGGAAGATGCGATTGCTGCGATGTATTTTGAAGGGCAGATGGAAACAGGCGACCTGACATATGTATCAAACAGCCGCCATATTGCGCTTTTGAACCAGGCATTGGAAGCCATTCAAGATGTGCAAAACGGCATTCAATCCAACACCCCGATTGATATCATCCAAATCGACCTGACCCGGACATGGGACCTGCTCGGCGAAATCATCGGCGACACCGTCCAGGAAAGCTTACTGAACCAACTCTTCTCCCAATTCTGCCTCGGGAAATAGAAAAGCGGAGGCGACTGTATAGCGGCGTACGGATTTTGTAGTCTTCGACCGAGATAAAGGAAACACGATGAGCCGGTAGGCGAATCGATGCCCGCTTATCGAAAGGAGAAGACGTAAAAATCCGTACGCCGCCAGGAGCCGCAGCTAGACAAAGAAAAGCGGAGGGCGTTTGCCCGTTGATTTTATAAAATAAAGGAGTGATAAGCATGCGGCAATACGATGCAGGAGACTATGATGTCATTGTAGTCGGCGCCGGGCATGCCGGTTGTGAAGCAGGCCTGGCCGCCGCAAGAATCGGTGCCAAAACGTTAATGATCACGATTAACCTTGATATGATTGCCTACATGCCGTGCAACCCGTCGATCGGCGGTCCGGCAAAAGGGATCGTCGTCCGCGAAATCGATGCACTCGGTGGTGAAATGGGCAGGAATATCGATAAAACCTATATTCAAATGCGGATGCTCAATACCGGAAAAGGGCCGGCCGTTCAGGCGCTCAGGGCCCAGGCGGATAAAGTCGAATACCAGCGTGAAATGAAAAAAACCATCGAAAACCAGGAAAATTTGACGCTTTTGCAAGGGATGGTCGAAGCACTTGTACTTGAAGACGGTGTCTGCAAAGGCGTTGTTACAAAAACCGGCGCAAAATATACAGCCAAAACGGTTGTGCTGACGACCGGCACGTTCCTGCGCGGCGAAATTATTATCGGGGAACTGAAATATTCAAGCGGCCCGAATAACCAGCAGCCTTCCATTGCCCTCGCTGAAAAACTGGAAGAACTCGGCTTTGACCTCGTCCGCTTTAAAACCGGGACGCCACCGCGCGTAAACGGCAAAACGATCGATTACAGCAAAACGGAAATCCAGCCGGGCGATCTGGAACCGCGGGCATTCAGTTATGAAACGACGAAGATGATCACGGACCAGCTTCCTTGCTGGCTGACTTACACCAATGAACGTACCCATGCCATTATTGACGCCAATCTCGGCCGCGCGCCGATGTTTTCCGGCATGATTAAAGGCACCGGGCCGCGTTATTGCCCATCGATTGAAGACAAAGTCGTCCGCTTCCATGACAAGCCCCGCCACCAACTCTTCCTGGAACCGGAAGGCCGCCACACGGAAGAAGTGTATGTACAAGGGCTTTCAACAAGCATGCCGGAAGAAGTGCAAAGAGAAATTTTGGCCTCCATTGAAGGGCTGGAGCATGCAAAAATGATGCGCCCCGGTTATGCAATTGAATATGATGCGATCACGCCGACGCAGTTGTGGCCGACACTCGAAACGAAAAAAGTGAAGAACCTTTATACAGCCGGCCAAATCAACGGGACGTCCGGTTACGAAGAAGCAGCCGGGCAGGGGATTATTGCAGGCATCAACGCAGCGCAAAGAGCAATGGGGAAAGAAGAACTTGTCCTTGGCCGTTCCGATGCTTATATCGGTGTTTTAATTGATGACCTGGTCACAAAAGGAACACGCGAACCGTACCGCCTTTTAACCTCCCGTGCTGAATATCGCCTGCTGTTGCGCCATGACAATGCGGATCTAAGGCTGACTGAAATCGGCTATCAAATTGGCTTGATTTCCGAAGAACGTTACCGGAAATTTACGGCGAAAAAACAGGCGATTGAAGCGGAAATCAAGCGTTTGAAATCCGTCATTCTGAAACCGGATGAAAAAACACAGACACTGATCCGGGAAGCAGGAGGAAGCGAACTGAAAGACGGCATCCACGCCGCTGATCTCCTGAAACGGCCGGAAATGCGGTATGAACATATCAAAGCGCTTGTGCCGCCTGAAATGGAACTTTCGCCTGAAGTGGAAGAACAGGTGGAAATCCAGATCAAATATGAAGGCTATATCGCAAAATCATTGCAGCAAGTGGAACGGATGAAAAAGCTGGAAGACAAAAAAATCCCGTCTGATATTGATTATGATGCGATCCACGGGCTGGCAACGGAAGCGCGCCAAAAATTAAACAAAGTGCGCCCGATCTCGATTGCCCAGGCATCGCGCATTTCCGGCGTAAATCCGGCTGATATTTCAATTTTGCTTGTCTACATTGAACAGGGGAAAATTGCAAAAATCCCTGGATAAGGCATGAAGCCCGGGTTTTTCCGGCTTCTCCCTTTTTTTACATATCAACCGAAAGGATGGAAAAATGGACAGCGGACAATTCATTCCATTATTGGCTGAAAAAGGCATCACCTTAAGCGGGGAACAAAAGCAGCAGTTTGAAACGTATTATGAATGGCTTGTTGACTGGAACAACAAGATGAACTTAACGGCGATTACGGAAAAAGGGGAAGTGTATCTCAAACATTTTTATGATTCGCTGACAGCCGCCTTTTTTACCGATTTTAACGGCCCACTGCACGTTTGTGATGTCGGCGCCGGCGCCGGCTTTCCGGGCATCCCGTTAAAAATCTGTTTTCCGGAAATCCGGCTTTCGATTGTCGATTCATTGCAAAAACGGATTACGTTTCTCGGCCATTTAACAGAAGCGCTCGGCTTAAAAGAAGTTTCTCTTTTTCACGACAGGGCTGAAACTTTTGCCAAAAAACCGGAACACCGCGAACAATATGATGTGGTCATGGCAAGGGCGGTTGCCAGAATGTCCGTCCTCTCCGAACTGTGCCTGCCGCTTGTGAAACCCGGTGGCAGATTTATCGCGATGAAAGCCCAGCATGCCAAAGAAGAGCTCGAAAAAGCGGAAAAAGCGATCCGTCTCCTCGGCGGAAAAACGGAGAACGTATACCACTTTACCTTGCCGGTTGAAGAAAGTGAAAGAAACCTCATTGTCGTCAAAAAGGTAAAGAAAACGCCGAAAAAATACCCCCGCAAGCCGGGAACCCCGGCAAAACTCCCGCTTGAATAAGGCGGGCGTTTTACCGTGCCGGAAATCGGGATGATGCGCTAAAATGAGAGAGATTGTTCGAAAAATCGCCGGGAGTTTGGCAGGAACTTGTCTTATAATAGAGAATAAGTAGTTAGGGAGAATTTATAAGGTGGTGTACAGTGAATGAAGCATCCTTTCTCTCGTTTTTTCGGAGTGGAGGAAGAAATCGGAGAAGAAGAACTGGAAGCAGAGAATGAAAATGAAGAGATTAAAAATATCTCCGTCTCCTGTATTATTCCGAACCGGTTTCAGCCACGGACCATTTTTAATGAAGAGAAAATAGATGAACTTGCAAGAACGATCCACACCCATGGCATCATCCAGCCAATCGTTGTCCGCGAATACGAAGCAGGCCAGTATGAAATCATTGCGGGGGAAAGAAGATTCCGGGCTGTCCGGAAACTGGGCTGGGAAACTGTGCCTGCCATCATAAAAAATATGAGCGATACAGAAACAGCCTCGATTGCTTTAATTGAGAACCTGCAACGCGAAGAACTGACGCCGATTGAAGAAGCGATGGCTTACGGAAAACTTTTGGAGCTTCACCATTTGACCCAGGAAGCACTGGCACAGCGCCTTGGCAAAGGGCAATCAACGGTTGCAAATAAACTGCGCCTTTTGAAATTGCCCCCGGAAGTGCAGGAAGCCCTTTTGCAAAAACAGATCACGGAACGCCATGCACGGGCATTGATTCCTTTAAAAGAGGCAGAAAAACAGGTTCGCGTCCTCAATGAAATACTCGCAAAAAATTTAAATGTGAAACAAACGGAAGAGTATGTTACCCGTATGATGAATAAGCCGGAAAAAAAAGCAAAGCCGCGCAGACAGGCGTTCAGCAAAGATATGCGCATTGCTGTCAATACGATCCGCCAGTCTGTTTCGATGGTGACCGATTCCGGGATCAATCTCGATTCAAAAGAAGAAGATTTCGAGGACTACTATCAAATTACGATCCGGATCCCGAAAAAGGCGAAATCCTAATAAAAGAAACTTGGATGACAGGTTTCTTTTTTTCAGGTGCAGGTCATTTCCTATCCTATTCCGATAAAATAAAACCGGCTTACGCCCGCCAGGTTTGTGCTGCCTGCCTTAGCTTTACAAAGCCCTTTTTCCTGGTTTCGGCGGTGGTCCTGCGTTCTTTTTTAGCATGGGCGCAAGCTTTGGCATGGAAGCCGCGCCTCCTGATTTCCAACTGCCGAAAAAACTTGAAACAACCTTTTTTCGGTTTACAGTAAACGAATCTTGCAAACTTTGATACAATAAAGTTACGTGTTTGCCGTTTCTGCAAATGCAGACGGGCCGTGACTAGCGTGACAAAAAAGGTAGGTGGCAACCGTGGGAAAAGTGATTTCTATCGCCAATCAAAAAGGAGGCGTAGGAAAAACAACCACTTCTGTCAACTTGGGTGCCTGCTTAGCATACATCGGGAAGAAGGTTTTGCTTGTCGATACCGACCCCCAGGGAAATGCAACAAGCGGAGCCGGAATTGATAAAGGCGAAGTTCAGCAGTGTATTTATGATGTGTTAGTGGAAGATGCGAATATAAAGGAAGTAATCAGGGCAACGGCCGTGGACGGGCTTTATTCCGTGCCGGCAACGATTCAACTGGCGGGAGCGGAGATTGAACTGGTTCCGACCATTTCAAGGGAAGTCAGGTTAAAGCGGGCGATCAGCGCCATTAAAGACGATTATGATTATATTATCATTGACTGCCCTCCCTCTCTCGGCCTATTGACGTTAAATGCGCTAACCGCGTCGGATGCCGTCATTATCCCCGTCCAGTGCGAATATTACGCTTTGGAAGGGTTAAGCCAGCTGCTCAGCACGGTCAGGCTTGTCCAAAAGCATTTGAATCACAATCTGATGATTGACGGCGTGCTGCTGACGATGCTAGATGCCCGTACCAACTTAGGACTCCAAGTCATTGAAGAAGTGAAAAAATATTTCAGGGACAAAGTGTACCGTACCATTATCCCCCGCAATATCCGGTTAAGCGAAGCACCGAGCCACGGACAGCCGATTATTCTTTACGACCCGAAATCGCGCGGTGCGGAAGTGTATTTAGACTTAGCAAAGGAAGTGGCGGCAAATGGCTAAAGGGCTTGGAAAAGGCATTAACGCGTTGTTTGCCAATATGGACGTTGACAAAGAAGATGCCGTGCAGGAAGTCAATATTAAAGAATTGCGCCCGAATCCTTATCAGCCGCGGAAGAATTTTGAACCCGAAGCGCTTAATGAATTAAAAGAATCCATTCTCCAGCATGGCATCTTGCAGCCGCTTATTGTGCGCAAGAGCATTAAAGGATACGAAATCATTGTCGGGGAACGGAGATACAGAGCCGCAAAAGAAGCAAAACTTACGACGGTGCCGGTTGTCGTCCGCGATTTAAACGACCGGCAGATGATGGAATTTGCTGTGCTCGAGAACCTGCAGCGGGAAGATTTAACGCCGATTGAAGAAGCCAATGCGTACCAGTTTTTGCTTGAGAAACTAAATGTCACACAGGACGAGCTGGCGAAACGGCTCGGAAAAAGCCGGCCCTATATTGCCAATCACCTCCGTATTTTGTCTTTGCCGGTCAGCATCCAGGAGGCCATGTCTAAAGGCAAACTTTCGATGGGACACGGCCGTACGCTGCTTGGCCTGGAAAAGAAAGAAAAAATGGAGGAAATTGCGGAAAAGGTTATTGCCGAAGGATTAAGTGTCCGCCAGCTGGAAAAGCTTGTCCAGCAGCTGAACCGGAATGTTTCACGTGAAACGAAGAAAGACAAGCAGGAAAAAGATATTTTTATCCAGGAACACGAAACGGTTCTGCGCGAAAAGTTTGGGACAACCGTCCATATTAAGCGGACAAAGAAAAAAGGAAAAATTGAAATTGAATTTATGTCCAATGAAGATTTAGAGCGGATTTTACAATTGCTGGATGCCGGTTTTGAACAGGAACCGTAACGATATACAAAGATAAAGAGATAAAAACGGGTGAAAAAGATGGTATTGCTGGGGACAATTGTAAACGGGCTGAGCATTGTGGTCGGTTCTTTTATCGGAAGGCTGTTAAACCATATTCCGGAGCAAATGAAAGGCACCGTGATGCAGGCGATCGGGCTTGCGGTGATGGTGCTGGGGCTCGGAATGGGGCTGAAAAGTGAACAGTATATTATCGTAATATTAAGCCTTGTGATTGGCGCAGTCATCGGCGAAATGCTGCGGCTCGAAGCCCATTTGAACGGGCTCGGTGCCTGGCTGGAAAAAAAGTTTGGAAACAGCGGACAGGGCAGTACGGCCGAAGCCTTTGTGACGGCAACGCTCGTTTTTGTGATTGGCGCGATGGCCATTCTCGGAGCATTGGACAGCGGAATCAGGGGCGACCATACGGTACTGTACACGAAATCTGTTCTGGATGGTTTCACAGCACTGATCTTATCTTCAACCCTCGGTTTTGGGGTGATTTTTTCGGTTGTTCCGGTGATCCTTTATGAAGGTGCCATTGCGTTATTTGCCACGCAAATTAACCGGCTTGTCCCAGCACCGGTGCTGCATTCGTTTATTACCGAAATGACGGCAACCGGCGGAATTATGATTTTTGCTATCGGTTTAAATATTGCGGGGCTTGCCAAAATCAGGGTGGCGAATTTATTGCCGGGCATCGTGGTGGTTGCCGTGCTCATCGGCCTGTTACATGCTTATCATACGGTTTTTGGCTGAATTTTACAGGAATGAAGCAACACCTGTTTATCGGTTGAAGTATGAATGTGAACCGGCAGAAACTTACTGAAGTTGCGGATCCTTTTTGCCGGATCCCGGGCCATACAGGTTGCCGGCTTATTCATTCATCTGATTCCGATTTTTATGGTATAGAAGTTTGCGTTCACCGGGGAATTTCGGATAAACGGTTTCAAAAATGTTGCTGTTTCTGGATCACTTAAATCATTTTCTCCTTCGCCTGTCCGCTGTTCATGGAAATCATGGCGTTTTGATATTGAAGATGCAGATTGGCACGGCTGATGCCTGCAGCGATTAGTTTTGCCATTTTCAGAACAAGATTTAAACGGGTATTCTGAAGGACGGTAAACTCCATAAAACCGCTGATGTTCACAATTCCTGTAATGTGGATGTCGCCAACAGGAGGCAAATCTTTCTTTACACCCGCCCCCGGTTTCACCGGACCGTCGCCGATTTGGATCATGCCGACGCTCTTCATTTTTCCAAGGCAGGCATCGACGGCAATGACGAAGGGGTCGTGGTGCTTTTGATAAATCCTTTCCATATTTTCTTCAAGGTTTAAAGCATGAACCGGCTTATCGAGCGTTCCGTATACGTTGAAGCAGGACAGACCTGTTTCTTCCAAAAAAGTGCCCGTTAAAGGCCCGAGCGAGTCCCCGGTGGAACGATCGGTGCCGATGCAGACCACCACCAATTCCCTGTTTGTACTTTTCGGAAGTGCTGATAAAATATGATTGGATATAATTTCTTTTGCCAGAACATCATCATGAAATACCTTGATACGATTGCCGCTGAATTCCAATTGTCCTTTTCTCAGATTCATATCAGCCACTCCCTCTTTGTAATAGTACCAGTATACGGAAAATCAAAAAAATCTATACATTTAACATATCTCTTTTTTGATACCCGCAACCGGCAGTTTTACACTTGATTCAGCCGCCAATCAAAAAGGTAATTTTTGAAAAGCGGAGCCGGTTGTCGAGCAAGCGCGGTTTTTTTGTTACAATAACGTTAAAAGAAATGAAGGTTGGTGGAATATGGGCCATTTTGAGACATATCTCAAACACCTCACATCCAAGTGGTTAAATGAAGATACATGGATCGAAATCGGGGAGACAGTGCTGAAGATCATTGTGGTGATGCTTGTCGCATCGCTTGTCATTAAATTCGGCAAAAAGGCGATTGGCAAAATTTTTGCAGTCCGTGCCAAAGCCCCTCTCCGGTTTTCAGAGCGGCGCGAGGCCACGTTGTTGCGGCTGATGGTGAACACACTGACCTATCTCGTCTGGTTTGTTGCCATTGTCACGATTTTGTCCATTCTCGGCATCAATGTCCAGGGGCTTCTGGCCGGTGCCGGAATTGTCGGGCTGGCTGTCGGGTTCGGGGCGCAAAGCCTTGTAAAAGACGTTATTTCCGGATTCTTTATTATCTTTGAAGACCAGTTTTCGGTCGGTGATACGGTGCAGGTCGGGAAATACGAAGGCGTTGTGGAAGAAATCGGGCTCAGGACAACAAAAATCAAAAACTGGACCGGCGAATTATACATCATTCCGAACGGCAATATTTCCGAAGTCACCAATTTGTCCATTCATAACAGCGTTGCCGTTGTGGATGTCCGTATTCCGTACGAAGAGGATATCGATAAAGCGGAAGCGGCCATTCAGGAAATACTGGTGTCATTTGCCGGACAGCACGAAGAGGTCGTGACAGAGCCTGAACTGTTGGGCGTCCAGCAGCTCGGCACCACGGATGTTACACTCAGGGTGGTAGCGGAAACCCTCCCGATGGCACACTGGTATATTGCGAGAGTGCTGAAAAAAGAAATTAAAAAAGCATTGGACGAAAATCGCATCCATGCACCTTATCCGAAAATGGTGACTTATTCCCGTACTGAGAAAGAAGAGGCATTGGCCGGCCAATTTCTAAAGGGGGATGAACATGGAAGATAAAAATTTCGGGTTGTATGATATTGTGGAAATGAAAAAGCAGCATCCGTGCGGCACAAACCGCTGGAAAATTATCCGGATGGGGGCGGATATCCGCATTAAATGTGAAGGATGTGGACATAGCGTGCTGCTGCCACGCAGGGAATTTGCCCGCAAACTGAAAAAAATCCTCGTTAAGCACGAAGAAGCATAGCCCTTTTATGGGTGTCTTTTTTTGGGAGCCGGGGTGCGGTTAAAATAAGGCCGGCAAACGAAACATGTTAACCGGGCGCATCCGGTGGCACCCCGGGGGTTTTTGATACAGCCGGGAAAAACTTGAAAGATACGAGAATGTTTGAAGGAGTGGACATAAAATGGCGTTAACAGCCGGAATTGTCGGTTTGCCGAATGTCGGAAAATCGACTTTATTTAATGCGATTACAAAAGCCGGGGCCGAATCTGCGAACTATCCGTTTTGTACAATTGACCCGAATGTCGGCATGGTGGAAGTGCCGGACGAACGGCTGGAAAAATTAACAGAACTGTACCATCCGAAAAAAACGGTCCCGACCACTTTTGAATTTACGGATATTGCCGGGATCGTCAAAGGCGCAAGCAAAGGGGAAGGGCTCGGGAATAAGTTTCTTTCCCATATCCGCCAGGTGGACGCAATCTGCCATGTCGTTCGTTGTTTTGAGGACGAGAACATTACACATGTTTCCGGGAAAGTCGATCCGATTGATGATATCGAAACGATCAATCTTGAATTGATCCTGGCCGATCTTGAAACGGTGGACAAGCGGATCGGGCGTGTAGAGAAAATCGCAAAACAGAAGGATAAAGAAGCCGTTGCCGAATATGAAGTGCTGACCAAATTAAAGGCGGCTTTTGAAGCGGAAAAACCGGCACGGGCGGTGGAACTGACCGAAGACCAGCAAAAAATCGTCAAAGGGTTCCAGCTTTTAACAAGCAAGCCGGTTTTGTATGTGGCCAATGTCGGGGAAGATGACATTCAGGATCCGTCTGCAAACCCGTATGTCGGGAAGGTGCGTGAATATGCCAAACAGGAAGGCGCGGAAGTGATTGTCATCTGTGCCCGCATTGAAGAAGAAATTGCCGAACTGGATGACGATGAGAAAAAGATGTTTTTAACCGAACTCGGCATCCAGGAATCCGGACTTGACCAGCTGATTAAAGCTGCTTACAGCCTGCTTGGCCTTGCGACTTATTTTACGGCTGGGGAACCGGAAGTCCGCGCGTGGACATTCAAAAAAGGCATGAAAGCCCCGCAATGCGCAGGCATTATTCACTCCGATTTTGAAAAAGGGTTTATCCGGGCTGAAACGGTGTCGTATGAAGATTTAATCAAATATGGCAGCGTGGCAGCAGCAAGAGAAGCCGGAAAAGTGCGCCTGGAAGGAAAAGACTACGTTGTCCAGGACGGCGATGTCATGCATTTCAGGTTTAATGTATAACAGGACTTTTGGACGAATATTCAAATTGTATTGAAAAAATTCAAATCATCCGTTAAAATAGGTATCAGTCGAATATTTTCCTTCGGGGCAGGGTGCAATTCCCGACCGGCGGTGATGAGGAAACTCAAAGCCCGTGACCCGTATTCTCCGGAATGCGGTGGATTTGGTGAAATTCCAAAGCCGACAGTGACAGTCTGGATGGGAGAAGGATCAAACGTTTCATTGGAACGTGTATTTCATGATGCCGTTTTGCCCCGCACATCTTCGTGCGGGTTTTTTGTTTTCACGGGTATATGTTGGCGGAAATTGCATACAGGAGGCATGAAAGGATTGCAAAAAGAAGATTATATGCAGCTTGCACTCCATTTGGCCGAAAGTGTGGCCGGGCAGACTTCCCCGAATCCCCCGGTTGGAAGTGTCGTCGTGAAAAACGGCACGATCGCCGGGATGGCGGCCCACTTAAAGGCGGGAGAAAAACATGCGGAAAGGCTTGCGGTGGAACAGGCCGGGCCGCTTGCAGAGGGTGCTGAAGTTTTTGTGACGCTCGAGCCGTGTGCCCATTACGGAAAGACGCCGCCGTGCGCAGATTTTTTAATTGAAAAAGGCATCAAAACAGTATATATCGCTGCATTGGACCCCAATCCGCTTGTCGCAGGCAAAGGAATAGAAAAGCTCAGGCAAGCCGGAGTAAAAGTGGAAACCGGGATATTGAAGGAACAAGCGGAAAAGTTGTACCGCCCTTTTTTCCACTTTATTCAAACGAAAACACCGTTTGTCACTGTCAAAACCGCCATGACGGCAGACGGAAAAATTGCATCTGAAACCCGTGACAGCAAATGGATCACAAGTGAAGAAGCAAGGCGTGATGCCCGCCGGTTAAGAAGCAGGCATGATGCAATACTTGTCGGCATACAAACCGTTCTCCATGATAACCCCCTTCTCACCACACGTTTGCCCCATTCCAGGAAAAATCCTATTCGCATTGTATTAGACACCCATTTGCGCATCCCGCCGGAAGCGAAAGTGCTAAGCGGCGATGCGCCAACCATTATTTTTTGCGGAAGCGATGCACCAAAAGAAAAAGAACAATGTCTGAAGCAGCTTGATGTCGAAGTGGTCCGCATGCCGCATGCCCACCTCTTGATCCGTGACGTGTTAGCAGCGCTCGGGGAAAAAGGCATCATGACTTTACTCGTCGAAGGCGGCGCGGCAGTAAACGGCTCATTTTTAAAAGAAGGCGCAGTGCAGCAGTATATTTTTTACATTGCCCCGAAAGTGATCGGCGGGAAAAACGCGCCGTCCCCTTTCGGTGGACACGGGTTTGGCAAGGTGGCCGATGCTTTGCCGCTCCGGTTTGAAAAAGTGGAACAGATCGGGCCTGATTTAAAAATCACGGCTGCCGTCCAAAAGGAGGTGCCGGCGCATGTTTACAGGGATTATTGAAGAAATCGGCATATTGAAACGTGTGGAAAGAGGCCCCCGCTCCCTTAAGCTTGCCGTACAGGCCAGGACGGTTCTCCAAGATGTACGGCTTGGCGACAGCATTGCAGTGAACGGTGTTTGCTTAACCGTCACATCCTATACGCCAAATGCATTTACGGCTGATGTCATGCCTGAAACATTTTTCAGCACGGCATTGGCCGGGCTGAACATCGGCAGCAAGGTCAACCTTGAACGGGCAATGGCTGCAGGCGGGCGGTTCGGCGGGCATTTTGTCACAGGGCATGTTGATGGCACGGGCACGGTCTGTTTGAAACAAAGGATGGAAAATGCCGTTTATATCACGATTTCTGTTCCCTCCTCCCTGTCCGCCTTTCTGATCCCAAAAGGCTCGGTTGCACTCGACGGCACCTCCCTGACTGTGTTCGGGGCTGCGGACGGGCAATTAACCGTTTCATTGGTGCCGCATACGCAGCAGCATACGATATTGCCGGAAAAAAAGATTGGCGATGCCGTGAATATTGAATGCGATATTTTGGCCAAGTATATGGCAGGGCTGTTCAGGAACGGAGAACGGGCGGAAAAAGAGAGCGGCATGATGGCGCTCTTAAAAGACCAAGGTTTTATGTAAACAAAGGGGTGAAAAACTTGTTTCATACCATTGAAGAAGCAGTAGAAGACTTAAAGGCCGGAAAAGTCGTGATTGCCGTCGATGATGAAAATAGGGAAAACGAAGGTGATTTTATCGGCCTTGCGGAAAAAGCGACACCGGAAATGATCAATTTGATGGCCAAAGCAGGACGCGGGCTCATCTGTGCACCGATTACGGCGGAAAAAGCACAGCAGCTCGATCTTTACCCGATGGCACGGCAAAATACCGACAGCCATGAAACGGCCTTCACCGTGAGCATTGACCATGCTGCCACCCGGACCGGCATCAGCGCATTTGAACGTGCCAAAACGGTCCGGCACCTGGCAGAAGACGCGGTAAAAGCCGAAGACTTTCACCGGCCGGGGCATATTTTCCCGTTAGTGGCCAAAGCAGGCGGCGTCCTGGAACGGTCTGGCCATACGGAAGCAGCCGTTGACCTGGCAAAACTGGCAGGCGCAAATCCGGCAGGCGTAATATGCGAAATCATGAATGAAGACGGCACGATGGCCCGCCTTCCCCAGCTGGAGGAAATCGCCAAAAATTCCGGCATAAAACTGGTGACGATCCAATCGTTAATCGAGTACAGAAAAAAACATGAGAAACTGATTCAAAAAGAAGCGGAAATCACGCTGCCGACGCGTTACGGCACGTTCCGGGCTGCCGGTTACAAAGATTTGCTGTCAGGGGGAGAACATGTTGCCCTTATAAAAGGGGAAGTAAGCAGTGAAGAGCCGGTGCTGGCAAGGATCCATTCCGAATGCCTGACCGGTGATTGTTTCGGTTCCCTCCGTTGCGACTGCGGCCCGCAGCTTGCCCGGAGCCTTGCGCGGATTGAAAAAGAAGGGCGCGGTGTCCTCGTTTATATGCGTCAGGAAGGCCGGGGGATCGGGCTTCTGAATAAATTGAAAGCTTACCGGCTGCAGGAAAAAGGATTGGATACAGTGGAGGCCAACCGCCGGCTTGGATTTCCGGCAGATATGCGCGACTACTGCATCGCTGCGCAAATTTTAAAAGATCTCGGGGCAACACAAGTCCGGCTTTTAACAAACAATCCTGATAAAGTGGAGGCATTAACGCGTTACGGTATCCGAATTGCGGAAAGAGTGCCGGTTGAAATCGCGCCTGTCCGTGAAAATGAAGGATATTTGCGTACGAAAGCGGAAAAAATGGGGCATTTGCTGCATATATAGGAGGAGATCAAAATGGGACAAATATTTGAAGGCAATCTGGTTGGAACCGGCTTAAAAATCGGCATGGTTGCTGCCCGCTTTAATGAATTCATTACAACAAGGCTTGTAAGCGGGGCAAAGGATGCATTATTAAGGCATGGCGTTAAAGAAGAAGCAATTGATCTTGCCTGGGTACCGGGCGCGTTTGAAATCCCGCTGGCGGCAAAAAAAATGGCAGAAACGGACAAATATGATGCCGTATTGGCACTTGGCGCGGTGATCCGCGGCGCGACCCCGCATTTTGAATATGTAAGTGCAGAAGCGGCAAAAGGAGTCGCCCATGCAAGCCTTTCTACAGAAACACCTGTCATTTTCGGGATTCTGACAACCGACACGATTGAACAGGCGATTGAGCGAGCCGGGACGAAAGCAGGCAATAAAGGCTGGGATGCGGCAGTGAGCGCGATCGAAATGGCGAATGTCATCCGGAAAATAGAAGCATAAATTTGAAAAGGGTGTTATTGCTTTTGATGTAAAAACTTAAGTCCGTTTTATAAAAAAGCCCTTGCGAAAGGAACGTATGTTTGATAAAATAGGGATGTCAGCGATAGCAAAAAGCGGGATGGAGTCTTAAGACAATTGATTTTGCCTGCGGGATATGGTATACTTACGACTTGTGAGTAATGAATGCTTGAACCATTGCTCCTTGCCCTTTTGAATAAAAGGGCCGCATAGTCCATAAGGAGGTGACAAACAGATGAGAAAGTACGAAATTATGTACATTATCCGCCCAAATATTGAGGATGAGGCAAAAAAAGCGCTTGTTGAGCGTTTTGACAATGTCCTCAACAACCAGGGTGCGGAAATCATCGAATCGAAAGAGTGGGGAAAACGCCGTCTTGCATACGAGATTCAGGACTTCCGTGATGGTTACTACCATATCATCAACGTGAATGCTGAACCGGTTGCAGTCCAGGAATTTGACCGTCTGGCGAAGATTAACGGTGATATTATCCGCCACATTGTTGTAAGAGAAGAAGAATAATTTTTAACGATAAAACGTTTCACGTGAAACGGATTTTGAATCATGAGAGGGGTTGATTCTGATGTTGAACCGTGTTGTTCTCGTAGGCAGGCTGACAAAAGATCCCGATTTGCGCTATACGCCGAGCGGAGTAGCGGTTGCTACTTTTACCCTGGCTGTAAACCGTACGTTTACAAACCAGCAGGGGGAAAGGGAAGCGGATTTCATCAATTGTGTTGTTTGGAGAAAGCAGGCTGAAAATGTGGCCAACTACTTAAAAAAAGGAAGTCTGGCAGGCGTAGACGGCCGGATTCAGACACGCAACTACGAAGCTCAGGATGGCCGGCGCGTGTATGTCACAGAGGTCGTGGCAGACAGCGTCCAGTTTCTTGAACCGAGAAGTGCGAATCAGGAACGCGGCAGCAGCCAGAATTACGGGAACAACCAAGGGAGTGCTTTCCCGGGGTACAATCAGAATCAAAATCAGTATCAGCGTAATGATTCAAAGCCTGATGAAGATCCGTTCTCAAATGATGGACAACCGATTGACATCTCTGATGATGATCTTCCGTTTTAATGCGGGAAGACCCGTAAAGTTGTGATATAAAGGAGGGTGAAAAAATGGCAGGTGGACGCAGAGGCGGACGGAAACGCCGGAAAGTATGCTACTTTACAGCGAACCATATTACCCATATCGACTATAAAGATGTGGACTTGCTGAAAAAGTTCATTTCTGAAAGAGGAAAAATTCTTCCTCGTCGTGTAACGGGTACAAGTGCAAAATACCAACGTAAATTGACAACTGCAATCAAACGCGCACGTCAAATGGCGTTGCTTCCTTATGTTGCAGAAGACAAATAAGCAGCGGAAAAAGCAACTGGATTTTTCTTTCAATATATGAATGAAAAAAGACAACCTGTTTTCAGGTTGTCTTTTTTCATTTCATTATCTTTTTGCTTCATGGAATGGTTATGGTAAAATGAGGGGAAATGATGGTTTTTTGAAGGGAGCATGCGTGTGAAAAAAACAAGAATGCTGACAGAAGGGGCGATGCTTGCAGCGGTTTTCGGCGTCATGCTGCTTGTTGCATTGCATGTCCCGGTGATCCGGATAATTGTTTTGGTTTTTCTTCCGCTGCCTTTTATCCTGTTTTGTGCCAAATATTCTTTGCGTTCAATTCTTGTCTTCTGTCTGGTTTGTTTGCTTGTGTCTGCCATTATGGGAACAGTCATGGCAATCCCGATGGCCGTTTTTTTCGTTTGTATTGGATTTGTTATGGGATACGCTATTCAGCGAAAAAAATCTAAATTATTTATATACATAGCAACCAGCCTGACCTTTTTAGCCATCACGATCATCGGGCTGTTTGCCACCCTGAAGTTTTTCCACTTGAATATCATCGCGGAAAACTTAAAAATCATGCAGCAGTCAATTGAACAGTCAAAAGCGCTTGTCAACAGTCTGGGGGAATCACAGGCCTATGAGGACAGGTTTGCGCAAATGGCCGATGTCGCAAGCCAGATGTACTCTGTCTATTTGCCGAGCTTGTTATTGCTTTCTGCCTTTATCGCCGTTTTTGTGCTCATTTCTGTGAACTTTCCAATCGCCAAACGTTTCGGTGTCCCGGTTCCGTCCTTTCAACCTTTCCGCGAAATGCGGCTGCCGGGAAATATCTTATGGTATTTCATTCTGGCAATGGTGGCCAACCTGCTGATGCACGGGGACACGGGCAGCTTCTTTGCAAAAGCGGTTCTGAATCTGATGCTGATTTTCCAAATTCTCATTTTGCTGCAGGGGTACGCTTTTATAAGCTTTGTCAGCCACGAGAAAAAATGGCCAAAAGGGTTACTGGCTTTCGCCGTCATTTTATCAATCATATTCAGCCCGCTGCTTTATCTTGTTATGATATTCGGTATAATGGATTTAGGATTTGATTTCAGGCGGATGATTCAAAAGTGACCCTTTCTTAGTTTCTCAATATAGGAGCTGAAGGTATGCCTTCTTACTACAATAAACGGTTCATGCGCTATCCGTTATACGGCTTAATTGCAGTGTCTCTCATCCTGCTCGGTATTATTTTCTTTTACCACTGGTGGATAACGGCAGCCGGCATTGTTGTGCTCGGGGCGTTATCCTACTGCGCATTTTACGTGGAACAACGGTCGAGCGAAGAAATCGAACGCTATATCTCCAATCTTTCCTACCGGGTCAAACGCGTCGGTGAAGAAGCGCTGATGGAAATGCCGATCGGGATCATGCTGTACAATGAAGATTACATCATTGAATGGACAAATCCGTTTATGGCCTCCTGCTTTAATGAAGATACACTTGTCGGGCGTTCCCTTTATGATGTAGCGGAAGTGCTCGTACCGCTGATTAAGCAGGAAATGCATTCCGAGACGATTAGTCTGAATGAAAGGAAGTACAGGGTTGTCCTGAAACTGGAAGAGCGGCTGCTTTATTTTTTCGACATTACGGAACAGGCCGAAGTCGAGCAGTTGTATGAAGATGAACGGACCGTGATCGCCATTATTTATTTGGACAACTATGATGAAGTGACACAAGGCATGGACGACCAGTCTGTCAGCAGCCTGAACAGTCTCGTGACCTCGATTTTAAACAAATGGACAATGGAGTTCGGCCTGTTTTTTAAACGAATTTCGTCTGATAAATTTATTGCGGTATTTAATGAACGGATTTTGCATGAATTGGAAGACAATAAATTCTCGATTCTTGATGAAGTCAGGGAGGCCACAGCGAAGCAAAACGTGGCGCTGACTTTGAGCATCGGGGTTGGCGCAGGTGTCCCGTCCCTCCCCGAACTTGGGGAGCTTGCCCAATCGAGTCTCGACATTGCCCTCGGGCGCGGTGGTGACCAGGTTGCCATCCGGCAGGCGAACGGAAAAGTGAAATTTTACGGTGGCAAAACAAATCCGGTTGAAAAGCGGACAAGGGTCCGGGCCCGCGTGATTTCCCATGCGCTGCGGGAACTCATGATGGAAAGAGACAAAGTGATGATCATGGGCCACAAATTTCCGGATATGGATGCCATCGGAGCGGCTGTCGGCATCCGGAAAGTGGCGGAAATCAACCAAAAAGACGGCTATATTATTTTAAATCCGAGTGAAACGGACACAAGTGTCAAGCGGCTGCTTGGGGAAATAAAACAGTATCCGGATTTGTATGCCCGCTTCATTACACCGGATGAGGCGCTTGAAATGGCGACGGATGACACATTGCTTGTTGTCGTTGATACGCACAAGCCTTCCTTTGTCATCGATGAACGAATCGTCAGGCGGATTGAAAATGTCGTTGTCATTGACCATCACCGCCGCGGGGAAGACTTTATTAAAAACCCGCTGCTTGTCTATATGGAACCGTACGCCTCTTCGACATCCGAACTTGTAACCGAATTGATGGAATACCAACCGAAAAACGGCAAAATCAATATGCTTGAAGCAACTGCCCTGCTTGCTGGTATAATAGTGGATACAAAAAGTTTTACATTGCGGACAGGCTCACGGACGTTTGATGCAGCATCCTATCTTCGTGCCCAGGGCGCCGATACGGTGCTTGTACAAAAATTTTTAAAAGAAGATTTGCGTTCGTATATCCAGCGCGCCAAGCTTGTGGAAACCGTTAAATTTCCGCTAAACGGCATCGCGGTGGCAAAAGGGAAAAATGATACCATTTATTCCCCTGTTTTAATGGCGCAGGCTGCCGATACGATTTTAATGATGAACGGCGTCGATGCTTCTTTTGTCATCGGACGGCGCAGCGAGAATGAAGTGGGGATCAGCGCAAGGTCGCTTGGAAGCGTCAATGTGCAAATCATTATGGAAACGCTGGATGGCGGCGGGCACCTTTCCAATGCAGCCACCCAGATGAAAAATATAACGGTTGATGAGGCAGAAGAAAAGCTCATTCAAGTGATAGAAGAGTATATGGAAGGGAGTCAGCAATCATGAAGGTCATATTCCTGAAAGACGTAAAAGGCAAAGGAAAAAAAGGAGACATTAAAAATGTGGCGGATGGTTATGCCCACAATTATTTGTTCAAAAACGGGGCGGCAATAGAAGCGACGCCTGCCAATCTGAAAAGCATGGAAGCCCAAAAACGGAAAGAAGAAAAACTGGCGCAGGAAGAACTGGAAGAAGCCAAAAAATTAAAAGAGAAACTTGAGAACATAACGGTTGAAATCAAAGCCAAATCGGGCCAGGACGGGCGACTGTTCGGCTCGGTTACAAGCAAACAAATCTCTGAACAACTGAAAAAAAGCTTCCAGATTCAGGTGGATAAAAGAAAAATAGAGCTGCCGGATGCGATCCGCACTTTGGGTTACACGAAAGTGCCGGTCAGATTACATCATAACGTAACGGCAGTGCTCAATGTCCACGTTTCCGAATAGAAACGTATTTTACCAGCTTTCTTTTTGTTTTCCGCGTGTTAAAATAATAGTACGTGCAGAAAAATGTGATCCATTTTATCGTGATCACATTTTTTCTATTTGGAATAAGTGTGCGGTTCTCTTACGGCAAACGGGTTACCGGTTAAACTGCCATTCTCCCCGGCATGCTTATGTTTGGTGCCGGAACTGGATGATTTAGGATAAAATGGAGGATTCAAAATGAATGAATTGCAAGACCGCATTCCCCCCCAAAATATTGAGGCGGAACAGGCAGTGCTTGGTGCCATTTTTTTGGAGCCTTCTGCATTTATAACAGCTTCGGAAATTTTGACGGCAGAGGATTTTTACCGGAATGCCCATCAAAAAATTTTCCAGGTGTTTGCGAAGCTGAATGATGCCGGCAAGGCAGTCGATCTTGTAACAGTGGCGGAAGAATTATCAGCCACCCGGCAGCTTGAAGATGCAGGCGGCCTCTCTTATTTGAGCGAACTGGCCGCAAGCGTTCCGACAGCGGCCAATATCGCTTACTATGCCGGAATTGTAGCTGAGAAAGCTTTGCTCAGGCGCCTGATTCGGACTGCCACCCATATTGCCCAGGAAGGCTATACGCGGGAAGACGATGTCGATGAACTGCTTGATGAAGCCGAACGCAGCATTATGGAAGTGGCCCAGCGCAAAAATGCCGGCGATTTTAAACATATCAAAGATGTCCTTGTCAGCACATATGATAACATCGAAATGCTCCATAACCGGAAAGGCGACGTCACCGGGATACCGACAGGGTTTTACGAGCTTGACCGGATGACAGCCGGTTTCCAGCGCAATGATTTGATTATTGTGGCGGCGCGCCCGTCTGTCGGGAAAACGGCATTTGCCCTCAATATCGCGCAAAACGTCGGCACGAAGACAGAGGAAAATGTGGCGATCTTTAGCCTTGAAATGGGCGCTGAACAACTTGTCATGCGGATGCTGTGCGCGGAAGGCAATATCGATGCCCAGCGGCTCCGGACCGGGGCGCTGACAGACGAAGACTGGCGGAAACTGACGATGGCAATGGGAAGCCTCTCTAATTCCGGCATTTATATTGATGATACCCCTGGAGTAAGGGTAACGGAAATCCGCTCGAAATGCCGGCGCCTGAAACAAGAGCACGGGCTTGGCATGGTGGTCATCGACTATTTGCAGCTGATTCAAGGAAGCGCCCGTTCCCGGGAAAACCGGCAGCAGGAAGTTTCTGAGATTTCAAGATCGCTGAAGGCGCTGGCGCGTGAACTTGAAGTGCCGGTCATTGCCCTTTCCCAGCTTTCCCGGGGCGTCGAACAACGGCAGGATAAGCGCCCGATGATGAGCGATATTCGTGAATCGGGAAGCATTGAACAAGATGCTGATATCGTGGCTTTTCTGTACAGGGAAGACTATTATGAACAGGACACGGAGAATAAAAACATCATTGAAATCATTATTGCGAAGCAGCGGAACGGCCCGGTCGGCACCGTCCAGCTCGCTTTTATAAAAGAGTACAATAAATTTGTGAACCTGGAACGGCGGTTTGACGATGCGCCTGTTCCGGCATAGCAAGTATCGATATGAAGCTTTTCCTTTTCGGGGAAAGGCTTTTTTTGTGCGTTTTACGAATAAAAACGCTGAAAAAATATATAAATGTTCGGATTTACATTGACTGTTGGCGGTTTAAGCTGGTAAAATGATGGATGGAAATCATGATTTGTAAAATATGCGGAGGTGCACTCAATGTCGTCAGTTGTCGTGGTAGGTACACAATGGGGGGACGAAGGAAAGGGAAAAATTACCGACTTCCTCTCTGAAAATGCGGAAGTGGTGTCCCGCTATCAGGGCGGGAATAACGCGGGCCATACCATCCGTTTTAATGGGGAAACGTATAAATTACATTTGATTCCGTCGGGGATTTTTTATAAAGACAAAATTTGTGTTATCGGAAACGGTGTCGTCGTCGATCCAAAGGCGCTCGTCGAGGAACTGGATTATCTGAACGGACGGGGTATTTCAACGGAAAACTTGCGCATCTCCAACCGTGCGCACGTCATTCTGCCTTACCATATTAAACTGGACGGTGCAGAAGAGGAACGGAAAGGCAGCAATAAAATCGGCACGACGAAAAAAGGGATCGGCCCGGCGTATATGGATAAAGCAGCAAGGACCGGTATCCGGATTGCTGATCTGCTTGATTACGAAGAATTCAAAGAAAAACTGACGCGCAATCTTGAGGAAAAAAACCGTCTGTTTGAAAAAATATACGAAACGGAAGGCTTTACGCTGGAAGAAATTTTGGAGCCTTATTACGAATACGGCCAGCGCTTTAAACAATATGTCTGCGATACGTCGGTTGTTTTAAACGACGCGCTTGATGCGGGCAAACGCGTCCTTTTTGAAGGGGCGCAAGGGGTCATGCTCGATATTGACCAGGGAACTTATCCGTTTGTCACATCATCCAACCCGATTGCCGGCGGCGTCACAATCGGTTCCGGTGTCGGCCCGTCGAAAATCAACCATGTTGTCGGCATTGCCAAGGCTTATACGACACGTGTTGGCGATGGCCCGTTCCCGACAGAGCTTTTGGATGAAACCGGCGACCGGATCCGCGAAACCGGACATGAATACGGCACAACGACAGGAAGAGCGCGCCGTGTCGGCTGGTTTGACAGTGTTGTCGTCCGCCATGCGCGCCGGGTGAGCGGCCTGACAGACTTGTCCGTAAACCTGCTCGATGTACTGACCGGCATTGAAACGTTGAAAATTTGTGTCGCCTACCGCTATAAAGGGAAAGTGCTTGAAGCGTTCCCGGCCAGCTTAAAAGTGCTGGCTGAATGCGAACCGGTTTACGAAGAACTGCCGGGCTGGACGGAAGATATTACCGGCTGCCGTTCCCTTGATGAGCTTCCGGACAATGCCCGCCATTACCTAGAGCGCATTTCTCAACTGACCGGGGTTCCCCTTTCCATGTTTTCCGTCGGTCCGGACCGCCTGCAGACGATTGTGGTGCAAAGTGTCTGGCGGGTGTGACGGAAAACCCGGACGAATCGGATTTGGGCTGCCGGAAAAACGGTAGTGGAACCACGTCGAAAAGAAAACCGATGAAAAAGCATCATCGGGTGAGGTTGCTAAAAGCGATTTTCATCCCAGAATGTCCACTAGAACGGAAAAAACGGCGAGATCCCATAAAAGGGGTTTCTCGCCGTTTTTATATTGTTTTAAAGTGGGTCATGATTTTCCATCTTTTACGGCGGCCATGCTTGAAAATGAACATTTGCTGAAATTTCGATTGCCATTCACTTAAAAAATTTGTAGAAATGTGTTGCAAAATGGATGATAGATATGATAACATTACTTCTGTTGTTACAAAATGCACAATGGTCCCGTGGTGTAGCGGTTATCACGCCTGCCTGTCACGCAGGAGATCGCGGGTTCGATTCCCGTCGGGACCGCCATTTTTAATTATACATATTTGTTTTCGGTTCGGGCCCGGTAGCTCAGTCGGTAGAGCAAAGGACTGAAAATCCTTGTGTCGGCGGTTCGATTCCGTCCCGGGCCATTTACTAAAAAGCACTGCGATGACTTAGACTCTCGTAGTGCTTTTTTATTATATGGTTCACCTAACCCCCGATTTCGTGCCTGTTCAAGCTATGTAGCCCATCGAGTGCTTTTTTATTATATGGCTCTTCTAACCCGCCAGAATGGAAAACAGGATGCAAGCCGTATCCCCCGGCACTCTTGATAGATATTACCAGGGGGCATGGTTTCAGTAGAATTGGACAATTTTTATGCAAGTAAGTTAAAATTGTAATAGTATGGCTGCTGGAAGCTGCCTGTGAATCCTTTGATACAGAGCAGCAATGCTTCTGGATTTCCAGGGGCATTGCTGTTCGCCATGATTCGGGGAAAATGAGATTTTTTAGGAACATAAAGACTAAAGATGATAGAAAATTGTAGATAGATGTCAATCAATGAAAATGGCGCATTTTAAATGAAGGAGTATGGACGATGGATAAAAAAATTTTGGTCGTGGATGATGAAAAACCGATTGCCGATATTTTGCAGTTTAATTTAACAAAAGAGGGCTATACGGTGTATTGCGCTTATGACGGTGAGGAAGCATTGGAAAAGGTGGAAGAGGTGCAGCCGGATTTAATTGTCCTTGATATTATGCTGCCGAAGCGGGATGGCATGGAAGTTTGCCGCGAAGTGCGGAAAAAATACAATATGCCGATCATTATGGTAACGGCAAAAGATTCGGAAATTGATAAAGTGCTCGGCCTTGAGCTCGGTGCCGATGATTATGTCACAAAACCTTTCAGCACCCGTGAACTGATTGCCCGTGTCAAAGCGAATTTGCGGCGGCACCAGCAGACGCCCGCGGCTCCGGGTGAGGAAGAGGAATCCAATGAAATTGCGATCGGTTCACTTGTCATTCATCCGGATGCTTATGTCGTCTCAAAACGCGGCGAGACAATTGAACTGACGCACCGCGAATTTGAGCTGCTCCACTATCTGGCGAAGCATATCGGGCAAGTGATGACGCGTGAGCACTTGCTTGAAACCGTGTGGGGTTATGACTATTACGGCGATGTCCGGACAGTGGACGTAACGGTCAGACGGCTCCGCGAAAAAGTGGAAGATAACCCGAGCCACCCCGAGTGGATTGTGACAAGGCGCGGTGTCGGTTATTATTTGCGCAACCCTGAACAGGAGTAGCCAAATGAATAAGGTGAAATTCTTCCAGTCTATTCACTTTAAGTTTGTCCTGATTTATATTCTGCTGATCGTCGTCGCGATGGAGATTATTGGGGTGTATTTTATCAATAAGCTGGAAAACCAGCTCGAGACGAATTTTAAAAAATCGATATACGACCAGGTCAATGTGCTTGAATACAGTATTGAAGACCTGTTGACGAAAAAGCAGAACCAGGCGGCGGATATTACGTTAAAAGTGAGGAAAGTACTGGGCGATTTTAAAAGCACGGATGTATCTGAAATCCGGCTGATCGACGCGCACAGCGGCGTTATTTTGGGTACTTCTTCCAATGACCAGAGCATTGTCGGCCAAAAAACAACCGAAGATATTGTCAAAAGCGTCCGTGTAACCGGCCAGCCGGAAGACCAGATTTATTTGGACAAGCAGACTGGCGACCGAATGTGGGTGCTGGCTTCCCCGATTAAAGCAAATGGTGAGCTGATCGGAATCATTTACCTTGTCTCCAAAATTGAAACGGTTTACCGCCAGGTGCAGGCGATTAACCAGATTTTTATGACGGGGACGGTTATTGCCGTACTGGTTACAGCCCTGCTTGGCATCATTACCGCACGCACGATTTCAAAGCCGCTCAGTGAGATCCGCAAGCAGGCGATGGCGATGGCACGCGGCAATTTTGCCCGGAAAGTCAAAGTGATCGGGAATGATGAGATCGGACAGCTCGCTTATTCGTTTAACCATATGACAAAAAAGCTGCAGGAGGCGCAGGCCAGCACGGAAGGCGAGAGAAGAAAACTCGACTCCATCCTGACCCATATGACAGACGGTGTAATTGCGACCGACCGGAGAGGAAGGATTATTTTAATTAACGAGCCGGCTGCCGAGATGCTGGATGTTTCACGTGAAACAGTGCTTTCCCAGCCGCTTATATCGGTTTTAAAAATTGAGAATGAACATAAGTTTGATGATTTATTGACAGAGCAGGATTCCGTTATCCTTGACTTCAGTACGGAGGAAGAACCGTATATTTTACGGGCGAATTTTTCGGTGATTCAAAATGAAGCCGGTTTTGTCAGCGGCCTGATTACGGTTTTGCATGATGTCACCGAGCAGGAGAAAATTGATATGGAACGCCGCGAATTTGTGGCCAATGTGTCCCATGAATTGAGAACGCCGCTGACCACGATGAGAAGCTATTTGGAAGCTTTAACAGACGGGGCATGGAAAGATGAGAAAATTGCACCGCAGTTTTTAGGCGTGACGCAAAATGAAACGGAACGAATGATCCGGCTGGTGAATGATTTGCTGAAGCTTTCAAAAATGGACAGCAAAGACGAACATTTAAATAAAGAGTGGGTCAATTTTGTGGAGTTTTTCCACCATGTCATTGACCGGTTTGAAATGGCAAAGCAGCAAAATGTCACGTTCAAACGTAAGCTGCCGAATACGGAAATTTTTGTGGAAATCGATGAAGATAAAATGACCCAGGTGTTGTACAACATTATATCCAATGCGTTGAAGTACTCCCCTGAAGGTGGCCAGATTACGTTTAAGCTGAGGGAACTGAACGAAAAAATTGAAGTCAGCATTTCTGACCAGGGTGTAGGCATCCCGAAAGAAAACGTAAAGAAAATTTTCGAGCGCTTTTACCGTGTTGATAAAGCGCGCAGCCGCAAACTCGGCGGAACAGGGCTCGGCCTTGCAATTGCAAAAGAAATGGTGGAAATGCACGGCGGAAGCATTTGGGCAAGCAGTAAAGAAGGAAAAGGAACGACCATTTACTTTACCCTTCCCTACGAACCGGCACAAGAGGATGAGTGGCTATGAGTCTTGAAAAAGCAAAAACCATCATATTGACGTTGCTCGTGCTTCTGAGCTTGTTGTTAACGTGGCTGATTTGGAACAACCAGCCGAATTATGACTTGCTCAACTTAAAAGATCTGGACAATATCGCGATTGCGAAGGAAAAAAAGGTGCCCGGCATCATCCTCCCTGACAAAATACTTTACCATGAGAATGACGGGACAACCGGCACGGTTCATGACGGGGAAATTTCACGGGTGATGAATCTGCTTCGAACATGGACATTTGATATGAGCAGCTCCCGCCTGTTGCAAAAAAAAGACCTGTATAATTTAATGTACGGAAAAAACAGAATTGAATTGGACTTTCCGGCCCCTGTCCCGTTCAGTGTCTATCAATCGGTCCTGAACTTTGCCAATAAAAAAGTGCCGGATGCCGATTTTGACCATATTGTTATCGAATTAAACAAGGGAACCAAAAACTTAAACCATGTTTACTTTATTTCAACGGCGTCCAATAAAGTATATGAGGCAAGCACAGATCAAAAATCCATTCAGGTGTTCATCTCAAAACTGAACGACAACAAATCTTTGTACAAGCCGTATACTGCCTTTGCCCTTTCCGGCCCGAGAAGAATCTACCTGCCTGCCGGAAATCCGGTGGTGAACCAGTACAAATATGCGACAACCGATATTGAAATTGATAAATTTAAAAAAGCGCTGTTTGCCGATCCAAACTTTGTAAAGAAAGTGGCGGGGGAATATACAAATGGTATCAGCCTGTTGCGGACAGATGAATCCAATAAAGTCTTAACCTTCGTGAATCCAGGGGAAGACATCGGGTACAGCTCCGATCCGAACCATCTGCTGACGCGGGCCATTGATTTTATTAACCAGCACAGCGGCTGGACGGACCAGTACCAGTATTTCGAAATCAATGAGCGGGAAAATGAAGTCACGTTCCGGCTTTTTAAAGACGGCTATCCTGTTTTTAACGATGACGGCATGGCGGAGATCCGGGAATACTTAGGCAAATCGGAAATTTACAAGTATGTCCGCCCGTATTTCAACCTGTCGCTCAACCTGCCGTTAAAACCGGCTGCTGTTAAACTCCCGCCGGCTCAGGATGTAATCGCCGGCTTGCAGACAAACTCTTCCGTTCAAATGAACAAGGTGAGAGATATTGCAGTCGGGTACCGTTTACAAAAAGACAGTGACGATATCCTTTCGCTGCAGCCGGCCTGGTATTATTGCGAAGACGGAATTTGGAAAATGGCAGGGGGGGATGAAGATGGACTGGAGTAAAACAAAAACAATCTTTATTCTTGTTTTCTTGGTGCTTGATATTTACCTTTCCTGCCAGTTGTATTTCAAACATGTCAAAAATCAGTATGAAGTCATTGGCAGCCCGACAGCGGAACAAAGTTTAAAGGCTGCAAACATTACGTTCGTGAACCTGCCGAAAGGAAAGGCAAAACGGCCGTATATCAGCGCGGAAGAAAAAGTATTTACCGCAAAAGACTTGAAAAAATTGAAAAACCAGCAGGCGGAAATCGTGAACGGGTATCAACTCAGTTCCGCTTTTGATAAGCCGGTGAAATTGGGAACAAAAATCAAAACGGACCAGCTGGAGGCGGTTATTCAGGAAAATATGCTTTACGGCAGCCGCTATAAACTGTGGAACTATGATAAAGACTTGAATCAGGCCGTCTTTTATGAGACATATAACGGAAAAATGATTTTTAATAATAAGAACGCGAAATTGACCGTGTATTTAAATGACCAGAATGAAATCATTTCCTATGACCAGACGTATTTGACCAATATTAAAATCTACCGGGAAGAAGAAGAGACATTGTCGGCGGTAAAGGCGGTGGAAGCCTTATATAAGAAAGGAACGCTGAAACCGAACAGCAAAGTGACGAAGGCGGAACTCGGTTACTATACGAGGGTGCCGGAACTCCAGGTGCTTGTGCCGACATGGCATTTTACAGTAAAACACGGGAATGAAACAGAGCAATTATTTATCAATGCATTTGAAGGTCAGGTCAACGAAATGGAAAATGCACAATAATTTTGGAGAGGATACGATGGGGATGCAATTTAGTGTACTTGCGAGCGGAAGCACGGGAAATGCGATCTATGTGGAGACAGAGCAGCATGCTTTTTTAGTGGATGCCGGTTTAAGCGGAAGGCAAATGGAACAGCTTTTCGGGCAGATTGGCCGCAATATTGCCGATTTAAGCGGAATCCTTGTTACGCATGAACACAGTGACCATATTAAAGGAATCGGGGTGCTGGCACGGAAATACAAGCTCCCGATTTATGCCAATGACAAAACATGGTCGGCGATGGAAGGCATGATTGGAGAGATTCCAACAGATTTGAAGTTTTCATTCGGGATGGAATCTGTCCAATCGTTCGGAAGCCTTGAGATTGAGTCATTCGGCGTTTCCCACGATGCCGTCCAGCCGATGTTTTATATTTTTCATGAAGGCGGCAAAAAATTGGTCATCATTACGGATACAGGTTATGTCAGCGATCGGATGAAAGGGACGATTTCCAATGCGGACATTTTTGTTTTTGAAAGCAACCACGATGTGGAGATGCTCCGGATGGGAAGGTACCCGTGGAGTGTAAAACAGCGCATTTTGAGCGATGTCGGGCATGTGTCGAATGAAGATGCCGCACTTGCGATGAGCGAAGTGATCGGGGACCGGACAAAACGAATATACCTTGCCCATTTAAGCAAAGATAACAATATGAAAGACCTTGCGCGGATGGCGGTTTCCCAAACGCTTCAGGAACAGGGCCTGGCGGTCGGCGAAACGTTTTCATTATATGATACGGACCCGAAAATTCCAACGGCCTTAACAGCTGTTTAACCAGAGCAATCCGGTGGCAGAATCTGTCGCTGTGGGGCCCGCCGCCAACAACCGGGGCAGCGTTTAATCGGCAGGCGGGCCATATTTCTTTTTATTTTGGCGCTTGATTTTTAGTAATTTTTAATTATCAGCCATTATAATGGAATCAGAACGGGCAAAAAAGAGCTCCTTCATCTAACTTCTATTTTCCTCATCAGTACAGAAAGGGTGGTGCGCAATGGGATATTATGATGATCAGGACGGCCAACGGCGTGGAAAAGAAAACAGGCGGAGCGGCGGAAAATTTGGTTATTTTCTTTCCGGGCTGATTGGCGTGATTGTGGGGGCGCTTGTGGTAGCCCTTCTTTTTCCAAATATTTTTGGAAAAACGAACTCAGACTCTTCTGCGGTAGATTCAAATTCTGTGGCAAATACCAGCACGTCAACGGCAAAAACAACGAAAACCGTCTCGTTAAAGGTGACAACCGATATTACAAAAGCAGTGGAAAAGACGGAGAAAGCGGTTGTCGGCGTCTCAAACATTCAAAAACAAAGTATTTGGTCTGATGATATGTTTGGGCAGGACTCAAAATCTTCTTCCTCTTCTTCTCAGGAAGCCGGATCCGGTTCCGGGATTATTTACAAAAAAGCCGGTGATAAAGCTTATGTCGTCACCAATTACCATGTGATTGAAGGGGCAAATGCGCTGGAGGTGACCTTATCGAACGGGAAAAAGCTTTCTGCCAAACTTGTCGGCGGCGATAAATATACGGATCTGGCCGTTCTACAAATAGACGGCAGCAATGTGACAACGGTTGCCCAATTCGGTGATTCGGATGCATTAAAACTTGGAGAATCTGTCATTGCGATCGGTAACCCGCTTGGTGAAGAATTTGCCGGATCTGTTACAGAAGGGATTGTTTCCGGGTTGAATCGGACTGTTCCGGTGGATATCGACGAAGATGGAACGGAAGATTGGCAGGAAGAAGTTATTCAAACCGATGCTGCGATCAACCCTGGCAACAGCGGTGGTGCTTTAATCAATATTTCCGGCCAGGTTGTCGGGATCAACTCCATGAAAATTTCAAATGAGTCGGTTGAAGGCATCGGATTTTCGATTCCAATTAATTCAGCAAAACCGGTCATTCACCAGTTGGAAACAAAAGGGAAAATTACCCGCCCGGCAATGGGTGTCGGGATTGTAAACGTCTCGGATATCTCGGCTTACCAGCAGCAGGAAACGTTAAAATTGCCTACCAATGTGACGACCGGCGTTGTGATTGGCTCTATTGAAAACGGGTCCCCTGCCGGTAAAGCCGGTTTGAAAGAATTTGACGTCATTTACAAACTGGACGATCAAAAAATTAACAACACCGTGGAATTAAGGAAATATCTGTATGAGCATAAACAGCCCGGCGATAAGGTGAAAGTGTCGGTATACCGGAACGGCCAGCCGAAAACATTCACATTAACACTCGGGACCGCTTCGGGAAGCAATTAACAAACTGCGGAGGAAAGGCGGAAAGCTTTTCCTTCCTTTTTTTGCGGCATTCAGTTATCAACAGGGCAAAGCGTGCTGCGGACTGCAGCGGAAATGAACATTTTGTTGAAAAAAATTTTTGTACGGGCGATATTTGTGGAAATTGCTCGAAAAGAAGGTTATAAACAGGCTGTGAATAGCGAAAAATGGTGAAATATATCTTGTATGGAACGGTTATTCCCACACAAAATGTGGATAGTTTCTGTGGATATGTGGATAACTCTTGTCAATAGCTTGTGGGTAAGGTGGGTGTAAGTTGTGAATATCTCTATCGTTACAGTGGGAAAATTAAAAGAAAAATATTTGAAACAAGGCATTCAGGAATATTTAAAACGTCTTTCCGCTTATGCAAAAGTTGAAATCATCGAAGTAGCGGATGAAAAAGCGTCCGAAATGCTGAGTGCAGCGGAAATGGAGCTGGTAAAGCAGAAGGAAGGCGAGCGGATTCTTGCAAAAATCAGCCCGGACACCTATGTCATCACCCTGGCGATCGATGGGAAAATGAAGTCGTCAGAGGAACTGGCCGATTCACTCGACCGCCTTGCAACATACGGCAAAAGCAAAATAGCCTTTGTGATCGGCGGCAGTCTCGGCTTAAGCCAAGCGGTTCTGCAGCGCGGCAACGAAAGCCTCTCTTTTTCAAAAATGACCTTCCCCCACCAGCTCATGCGGCTCATCTTAGTCGAACAAATTTACCGCGCATTTCGGATTATTAGGGGGGAACCGTATCATAAATAGAGGTAAAAATTGTTGAAGATAAGGTGGAATTTTATTGTCGGAAGCGGGTATTGGCTGTGGATAATCAGTTTCATTATCCGCTTTACGATACAACATGTGGATAAGTATAAAGGTTTTAGATATGTTGACTTCTGTAAAATCGAATTCAAGTTCAATGTTTTTAATGGTTCTTGATTTTCCTGTTTGTTTAATTGTAATTTTATCGATCAATAACTGAAGTAATTGTTTTTGATTTTCTCTTGATGTCTGCTTATAAACGAATAGAAACTTTTCAAGTAACAATTCAATGAGTTCCGGTTGAATAACTTTTGAGTCAGAAGAACTCAAATGTAATGTAATCTCATTTTTCTTCTGTTCTAATTCTCTTTTTTCATTGGAAACCTTTTGTAATCTTTCTTGTAGGATATCTATCGGGAGTGTATTCTTTTCAAAAGCTTCCATATATTTGTCTTGCAATTGCTGGATTTCCAACAAGCGGTTTTCAATCTGTTCTAGTTCTTTATTCAGTTTGTTTAGAGAACTAGCAGAACTTGAATTTGCATCGACCAATACAAACGGATACACGTGTTCATGAAGGAAACGTTGATTCCAATTTTGGATCATCGGATCCAGTCCTTTGCACAACGAGGAGACCGTGGACTTGGAAAACGAAGTCCCGCACAATTCTTCTGTGATTTGGGCGATCTTGCGGGTAGACACTCCGTTTACGACCATTTCCATGAGGGCAAGTACCAGAGCTTGTTCGCCCGTTGATCGCGTTGAAAGAGTTCGGTGGAAAATTCCCCATCCCTTGTCTGCGGCACGCGCAAGGTCAACCGTCCTACCCGAGTCGTCAATTGGCGGGGATAAGACCCTTTCGATAGCCTTTTCACTCCTCTGTGCGCTCATAACGGCCGGCGCCAAGTTGATCCGTTAACTGAGCTTCAAGGATTTGATTCAAGACCTGTTCCAATAGTTTGGCCAGTCGTTGATCTTGCGACAGGAACCCATGCAGAATTTCATCGCTTATAGTAATATATTGTATTGAGCCATAGTTGCTTACCTCCTTTTTGTTTTTGTTTTGGTCAATGTTCATTCTATCAAAGGGAAAGCAACGTGGCTCTTTTTATATTTCCTTTTTACACAATTTTACAGACTCAACCTATAATAGTAAATGTTTGATTGACTGGAAGCTATTTACCTATTACAATATAACTATATTGACCCAGACAATATTTTGGCAGGTGATCAATTGATAGGTTTAGAATACATCCTTGAACTTTATGGTATGCAGCAAATTGAACTGGCCGAAAAGCTTGGAATTAAAAAGCAAAATATTAATCTTTGGATTAAAAGAAAGCAAAAGATCTCCAAAAAACATTTACCTACGTTGGAACAAATTTTTGGCATAGACGCTAAATACTTTTCGAAAGAATTAACTGATTTGGATAAACTGGAGATTCAAAAAGAAAAATTAAAACGGGATTTACAGCCTATTATCACGAAATATGAAGAACAGTTCCTCATTGGGGAAGAAAATGATCTTGTTGAAGTGCCAGTTTATGACAAAGAGGAATTGAATCAAATAGAACACGATATTGAAAAAGCCAAACTAATTGAAAAATTTCGGAACATGCTTAATCGTGCTGAACATCAACCTTATCTCGACACATTTAAATTGGTTCTTGAACTTTTAGATAAGGCACAGCATGAACCGGTTTTTCATAAAACAATAGAAGCTTTAGCACATTATTTAGAAGTGTTACCAGATTGGGTGTCAACAGGCCCAGAACAAGATGAATTTGAAAGCGAATTATTCGAAGTATTAGATGATTTTAATTACTAGAATTAAAGGAGACTTCATGATGGAAACAGCAAAGATTGGATTCGAAGAAACACTTTGGAAATCTGCTGACAAATTACGTGGAAGCATGGATGCATCCGAATATAAACACGTAGTCTTAGGATTGATTTTCTTAAAATACATTTCTGATAAGTTTGAAATGAAGTATAACGAGTTAGTTGAAGAAGGAGAAGGTTTTGAAGAAGACCGCGATGAATATACAGCAGAGAATATTTTCTGGGTACCGAAACAGTCACGTTGGAGCTTCATTAAAGACCGTGCGAAAGACCCGAAAATCGGTCAATATATTGATGAAGCGATGATTGAAATTGAAAAAGAAAACCCGTCACTCAGAGGTGTGTTAGATAAACGTTATGCCCGCCCTGAGATTGATAAACGCCGATTAGGAGAACTGATAGACCTCATTTCAACCATTAAATTGCACAGCAAACAAGAAAAAGACTTACTTGGTCGAGTTTATGAATATTTCTTAGGTAAGTTTGCCAGTGCAGAAGGAAAAGGCGGTGGCGAGTTCTATACGCCACAAAGTGTTGTTAAAACATTGGTTGAAATGATTGAACCGTATGAAGGGCGGATTTATGACCCTTGTTGTGGTAGTGGCGGCATGTTTGTTCAAAGTGAAAAGTTTGTTGAACGCCATCAAGGAAAAATTGATAATCTCTCTATTTATGGTCAGGAACTCAATTCAACGACTTGGAAGCTTTGTAAAATGAATCTTGCTATCCGTGGAATAGAGGGGAATATCGGCGAACATCATGCGGATACGTTCCATAATGATTTACATAAAACGCTGAAAGCAGATTTCATCCTTGCCAATCCTCCATTCAATGTGAGTGACTGGGGCGGAAATGAATTAGTGGATGATGTTCGTTGGAAATTCGGTACACCGCCAGCGAGCAATGCCAACTATGCATGGTTACAGCATATGATTTATCACCTTTCACCAAATGGCGCAGCTGGTATTGTATTAGCAAATGGTTCGTTAAGTTCCAGTACATCGAATGAAGGGGAAATCCGTAAAAACATACTTGAAGCGGATTTAGTCGATGCCATTGTTGCTTTGCCTGACAAATTATTCTATTCAACAGGAATACCAGTGAGCTTATGGATTTTAAACCGTAATAAAAAAAATCATCCAAAATACCGAAGTCGTGAACATGAAATTCTATTTATCGATGCCCGAAACATGGGTCAAATGGTTGACCGCCGCCTTCGTGAATTAACGGAAGAAGATATTCAAAAAATTGCAGGAACATACCGAAACTGGCGTAAACCAGATGGGAAATATGAAGACATCAAGGGATTCTGTAAATCAGCGACTTTAGAAGATGTCCGTCAAAATGACTATGTATTAACTCCCGGACGCTATGTTGGAATAAGTGATGTCGAGGATGATGGTATACCATTTGAAGAAAAAATGGAAACCCTCACCAGTGAATTAAGAGAACTATTTGAAAAATCCCACCGATTGGAAGAAGAGATTAGAAAAAATCTAGGGGGGATTGGGTATGAAATCTGAAATAATTTTAGAAGAATTAGGTAATCTGGTAGAAATTAAGGGAGGAAAAAGATTACCAAAAGGAACTAAATTATCGAAGGAAAAAACAAACCATCCCTATATACGTGTTAAAGATATGCATGGACAAAAAAATTTAAGAATAACCCCCGACTTCGAATATGTAACTGAAGATGTTTTTAATGCTATAAAAAAATATACTGTATCAAAAAATGATATTATCTTATCAATAGTTGGTACAATAGGTTTAGTATCTAAGATTAGTGAATCTTTAGATGGTGCAAACTTGACGGAAAACTGTGTTAAACTAATAAATTTTAAAAACATTGACGAAGATTATCTATATTATTATTTATCTTCTGAAATAGGACAGCATGAGATTTATAAAGGTATAGTAGGATCAACACAACCGAAGTTGCCTATTTATAATATAAAAAAGGTTAAAGTACCTATGCGTGAAATAAAAGAACAAAAAGCCATAGCCAACATCCTTTCAACCTTAGACGAAAAAATTGAAACGAACAATCAAATCAACGAAAAGTTGGAAGAAATGGCTCAAGCATTGTTTAAACATTGGTTTGTAGATTTTGAATTTCCGAATGAAAATGGCGAGCCATATAAATCAAGTGGCGGCGAAATGGTTGAGAGTGAGTTGGGGATGATACCGAAGGGGTGGGAAGTATCTAAATTAAGTGAATTAATTACACTTTACAATTCAAAGAGAATACCATTATCTAAAAATGAGAGAGACAAAAGAGAAAAGATATATCCTTATTACGGAGCTTCATCTCTAATGGATTATGTTGATGATTATATATTTGATGGTGTCTATGTTTTGCTTGGAGAAGATGGTACAGTAATTGATGAATTAGGTTATCCAATACTTCAATATGTGTGGGGGAAATTTTGGGTTAATAATCATGCTCACGTCATTAAAGGTAAAAATGATTATTCAGAGGAATTTGTTTACATGTTATTAAAAAATACAAATGTTAGTTCTGCAGTAACGGGAGCAGTTCAATTAAAAATAAACCAAAAAAATCTAAAAAATCTATCTGTTGTAATACCAGAAGATATGGATTTAATAAAACAGTTTTCTGGTATTTTGGATTATCAATTTTCAATTATTAGAAATAACAGTGATCAAAATAAAGTACTAACTTCTATACGTGACAATCTTCTACCTAAATTAATGTCCGGAGAAATCCGTGTCCCGTTGGATGAAGAAGTGTTATCAGAACAAAATTAAAGAATAAAAGTCATATCCCGTTTCGAAAGGGGAGAGGTGGATGAGTTTTTTTGAAAATTTTACGGAAGATAAGCTGGAAGAAGCAGCTATAGAAATTCTTCAGGAACTTGGCTATGACTATGTCTTTGGTCCGGACATTAGTTGTGATGGGGAAAGACCGGAACGCAAAGATTATCGTACAGTTATTTTAGAAGAACGTGTAAAAGATGCTTTGTTTAAACATAATCGCCATTTGCCACAGGAAGCAATAGAAGAAGCGTTTCGGCAAATTATAGCTTTTAATAGTCCAAGCTTAGAAGAAAACAACCGTCATTTTCACAAATTAATCACTGAAGGCATTGATGTGTCGTTTCATCAAGATGGTCTTAGCCGTTCCATGAAGGCATTCTTGATTGATTTTGAAGAACCAGCTAATAATGATTTTTTGGTAGTGAATCAGTTTACGGTCGTTGAAAAAGAAGAACGCCGCCCGGATTTAGTTATTTTTATAAATGGCATCCCATTCGTCGTTATCGAATTAAAATCAGCATCTGATGAAAATGTGAGTATCGATAATGCCTATGCACAGATTCAAACGTATAAACGTGATATTCCATCTTTATTTTACTACAATGCATTTTGTATTTTATCTGATGGAATTAATGCGAAAGCGGGAACGATTACTGCAAGTCAAGAACGTTTTATGAATTGGCGGACGGTGGATGGGGAAAACATTGAACCACTTGAAGTGCCGCAATATGAAGTGTTGTTAAGAGGGATGCTGGCAAAAGACCGGCTTATTGATATTATTGAAAACTTTATTCTTTTTCAGGAATCGAAAGAAGAAGAACGAGATGAAAATGGGAAGAAAATTGGCGAAAGAAAAACGATTGCCAAAATTCTCGCAGCCTACCACCAATATTTTGCAGTAAAAAAAGCGGTGGAAAAGACAAAAATAGCGACCAGTGAGAATGGAGACCGTAAAATCGGTGTTATATGGCATACACAAGGTTCGGGTAAAAGTTTTTCGATGGTTTTTTATACAGCACAGCTTGTCAAGCAGCTAAATAATCCAACCATTGTGGTGATTACCGACCGCAACGATCTAGATGACCAGTTATTTTCGACATTTTCTAAATCAAAGGATATTTTAAGACAAACACCGAAACAAGCAGATGTTCGCAAATTGAGTGAGGAACAAAAAAAACAACAAGCCAACGAAAAATCCAAAGAGATAAACGGATTATATGATCTTCTAAATGACCGGGAATCAGGCGGTATTATTTTTACAACGATTCAAAAGTTCAAACCGGAAGATGGCGAAATGCCGGTTTTAACCGATCGTAAAAATGTGATCGTCATTGCCGATGAAGCCCATCGCAGTCAATATGGTTTTTCTGCAAAGACTGACACCAAAACAGGCAAAGTGAAATATGGATATGCAAAATATCTTCGCGATGCACTTCCGAATGCTTCCTTTATCGGTTTTACAGGAACACCGATTGAGCTGGAAGATAAGTCAACGCCTGCCGTTTTTGGTAATTATATTGACATTTATGATATGACAAGAGCAGTTGAAGACAAAGCAACGGTTAAAATTTATTATGAAAACCGTATTATCCGCTTGGAAGCTAATGAAGAAGAATTAGCGAAGATCGATGAGGAATTTGAAGAGATTACCGAAGATCAGGAAGAATCGGCACGTGAAAAATACAAGTCAAAATGGTCAAGGCTCGAAGCGATCGTTGGTTCACCTAACCGTATTAAACAATTAGCAAATGATATCGTCAGTCACTATGAAGAAAAAGCAAAAACCATTGATGGTAAAGCAATGATTGTTTGCATGAGCCGTCGTATTTGTGTCGCACTTTATAACGAAATTGTCAAATTACGTCCAGATTGGCATTCTGATGATGATGACAAAGGAAAAATTAAAGTCGTCATGACAGGTAGTGCTGGAGATGATGATTTCTTACAGCCGCATATTGGTGGAAAAAAACGCCGTGATTTATTGGCAAAAAGAATGAAAGACAATAGTGATGAACTAAAAATCGTCATTGTACGAGATATGTGGCTCACTGGATTTGACGTCCCATCCATGCATACGATGTACATTGATAAACCGATGAAGGGCCATAACCTTATGCAGGCAATCGCACGGGTGAACCGCGTGTTTAAGGATAAATCAGGTGGAGTAGTTGTCGATTATATTGGAATATTAGAAAGCTTAAAGAAAGCTCTAAATCAGTATACCGAAAGTGATAAGAAGACAACGGGTATTGATACTTCGGCCGCTGTCGCTGTGATGAAAGAGAAACTTGAAATTTTACAAGACATGATGCATGGGTTTGATTACTCAGCTTATATGGGTTCATCCCAAGCGGGTCGTATTCGTGCAATCACCGGCGGAATGAATGTCATTTTTGGAAAGAGTGAAAAAGAACAAAAAGAATTCAAAAAGACTGCAACTGAGCTAGCAAAGGCGCATTCACTTTGTGCAGCGACAGATGAAGGAAAAGCAGCAGCCCTTGAAGTTAGTTATTTTAAAGCGGTAAAGGCTAGCCTTAATAAACTTCAAGAAAAACAACCGAAGCGAAAGACGAAAAAAGAAATCGAGGCACGCGTTAATCAATTACTCGAACGGTCCATTATTTCAGAAGAAGTAGTGGATGTCTTTGAAGTGATGGGATTAAAACATCCGGATGTTTCCATATTGTCAGAAGAATTTCTCGAAGAAGTACGTTCATATGAATATAAAAATTTAGCGGTTGAAATGCTAAAAAAATTACTTGAAGGCAACATCAAAACAATGGAAAGACGCAACCTTGTCAAATCCCAAAAATACTCGGAAAAACTAAAACAATCGCTAAACAAATATAAAAACCAGTTCATTACGAATGCCGAAGTCATGGAAGAATTAATACAAATGGCGAAGGACATGAAAAAAGAACGAGAAGAAGAAAAAGATCTAGGATTAAATGAAGATGAAATCGCCTTTTACGATGCATTAACATCGGAATCTATAGTCAAAGAATTAATGGAAGATGAAGTCTTACGCAAAATCGCCAATGAACTAACGCAAGCAATAAGACGGAACATGACCATTGACTGGCATGTTCGAAAAAGCGCCCGTGCAGGAATGAGGAGAATCATTAAGCGACTATTGAAGAAATACGATTACCCACCAGAACAAGCGAAAAAAGCTTTAGACACAGTTATGCGTCAAGCAGAGTTGATGGCAGAAAATACGGAAGTAAGAGATTGGAATACGCTGCAGGCTGCGGAGTCTAAAAGTGAATATGAAGTTTAAGTGCATCAGTGTCAGTCATTTCTAGAAAAATTATAGGAGTGAAGGATGAATCATTCAGCAGATAAAAGGATTTCCTGAAATTTACATTGTCAAATTGTGTATCATTATTCTAAAGAATTATCATAAAATATGATATTATGATATTAAGACTTGTAAAGCGTTTTCCCGGGGACTTCCTCATTCTGTAAAAGAGGCATTGTTTCCGGAATAATAGGAATAAATACAGGGATAAGGAGAAGGTAATCATGAGCATCAAACAGGGAAAAACAGACGTCATCTTAATCGGTGCCGGCATTATGAGTGCAACGCTGGGCACCATGCTGAAAGAACTAGCCCCGGATTGGGAAATCACCGTATACGAGAAGCTGGCAAAACCGGGGGAAGAAAGTTCAAATGAATGGAACAATGCGGGGACCGGGCATTCGGCATTATGTGAGCTGAATTATACGCCTGAAAAACCGGACGGCTCAATAGACATTACAAAAGCTGTAAATGTAAATGAACAATTCCAGCTTTCAAGGCAGTTCTGGTCCTACCTGGTTAGCAAGGGGCTGATCCACAATCCACAGGACTTTATCCGGCCGATCCCGCATATGAGCCTCGTAGAAGGGGAGGCGAACGTTGCTTTTCTAAAAAAACGATTTAAAGCGCTGTCAGCCCATCCGCTTTTTGAAGGAATGACGTTTTCCGACGACCCTGAACAATTAAAGGAATGGATTCCGCTTGTGATGGAAGGCCGGACGTCTAACGAACCGATTGCAGCAACGAAAAGCGATGCAGGGACGGACGTGAACTTCGGCGCCTTGACCCGCATACTGTTTAACCATTTGGAACGCCAAGATGTCGAAATAAACTACAAGCATGCTGTTCAAGATATTCAACGCACCCCGGAAGGAAACTGGGAAGTGAAAGTGCATGATATTGAGCACAACAGAATCGAATACCATACGGCGAAATTCATTTTTATCGGGGCCGGTGGCGGAAGCCTGCCGTTGCTTCAAAAAACCGGCATTCCGGAGTCCAAACATATTGGAGGGTTTCCGGTAAGCGGGTTATTTATGGTGTGCAACAATCCTGAAGTCATCAACCGCCACCATGCAAAAGTGTACGGGAAAGCGAAAGTCGGTGCGCCGCCGATGTCTGTGCCGCATTTGGACACAAGATATATTGATCATAAAAAATGTTTGCTGTTCGGCCCATTTGCCGGCTTCTCGCCGAAGTTTTTAAAAACAGGGTCAAATTTAGACCTGATTGGTTCTGTGAAGCCAAATAATGTCGTGACCATGCTTGCGTCCGGAGCAAAAAATGTGCCGCTTGTGAAATACTTGATCGGGCAGCTTCTCTTGTCAGACGAAAAACGGCTGGAGACGCTGCAGGAATTCATTCCGGATGCGAGATTGGAAGACTGGGATGTTGTCGTAGCCGGGCAGCGGGTCCAAGTAATTAAAGATACGGAAGCAGGCGGAAAAGGCACGCTTCAGTTCGGCACGGAGGTGGTAACGGCTGCTGACGGTTCAGTCGCAGCATTGCTCGGCGCTTCGCCGGGTGCTTCTACTGCTGTCCATGTTATGCTCGAAGTCATTGAAAAATGCTTCCCGGACCGGAAAAATGCATGGGCACCAAAAATAAAAGAAATGATCCCATCTTATGGCGTGCGGCTCGCGGAAAATCCGGAACTGCTGCATCAAATTCACGCTGAAACGGCAGAGACGCTCGGCCTGACGGAAAAAGAACCGGCCTACCGGTAACACGCTTGAGCGCTAAAATGAAAGGTCTTTGATCCTAAAGCGGATTGAAGGCCTTTTTTTTGGCTGTAACGCAGGCTCAATCAGCACTCCTGTTGCAGGCAGCCGGAAAACAGCACAGGTGCAAGCGAAGGGACAATTTCGGCATGCTGTTTTCTTTTTTGGGTGCCATCCAAAGAAAACCCTATCAAGTCGATAGGAATATATTGATTTTCGCCCCGGCGTTCAGTAAAATAAAGATGTTGCTAAAATGCTGAATATTTCTTATCCCGGGCGGCAGAAGGGCTCTCTTTGGAAACCGGCATCCTAATATATAAGTTGAACTCTATTCCTTTTTCATGCCATGTCTATTCTGATCGTCATGGATTTTGCCGCGAAAAACTTAAGTTCATTTTATATAGCTACAGTTCATGATCGTCTATCAAGATAAGAAAACCGCAGCAATACCTGAAAAAGGGCAGTCGTTTTCTTAGGAAACGGCTTTTTGTCGTCCGGCCTTTGAAATGCACTGGGTCCTGAATCGGGACAGCAACGTATACATATCGGACGGCTGGCGCAAGCCCGCCTGGATTGAAGAGAATTTTCCAAAATAGGAGGGGTGAGATGGACTGGACCGTTGTGCAAAACAGCTTGCCCATGTTTGAAAAAGGATTCTGGCTCACTTTGCGGCTTTCCTTTTTCGGCATTATCGGGGCTGGTGTTCTTGGCTTGATATGCAGTTTTATCCAGTATTTTAAGGTGCCGGTTTTACGGAAGCTTGTATCGGCCTATGTGGAACTGTCCCGCAATACGCCTTTATTGATCCAGTTATTTTTCCTTTTTTACGGGCTTCCGCAAGTCGGGATCAAATTTTCTGCCGAGGTTTGCGGGATTATCGGGATTATTTTTCTTGGCGGCAGTTATATGGCAGAAGGGTTTTCCGGAGGGCTTGCAGGCGTTTCGAAAACGCAGATTGAGTCCGGGCTTGCGATCGGTCTGAGCAGGTTCCAGCTGGCACGCTACGTCATCTTTCCGCAGGGATTGATGCTCAGTGTCCCGGCATTCGCCGCAAATGTCATTTTTTTAATCAAGGAAACCTCTATCTTTACCGTGTTGGCGATTCCGGAACTGACCAACACGGCACTTGACTTGATCGGGATGTATTACAACACGAATGAGTATCTGTTTATGCTCGTTGTGGCTTATGCCATCATTTTAATTCCATTGTCCATCTTGCTGACATGGCTGGAGAAGAAGGTGCGTTATGGGACATTTGGGAATTAATATCTTTTTTGAAGGAGCCAACTTTTTACGTTTACTGGGTGGATTATACGTATCGGCAAAAATTGCTTTTCTGTCCATCGTTTTCGGCGGTATCCTCGGCATCGTGCTGGGGGTTTTAAGGACATTGCACAATCCGTTGCTCCGCCTTTTACTCAGGCTGTATTTGGAGTTTTTCCGCATCGTGCCGACGATTGTCCTGTTATTTTTGTTTTACTATATTCTGCCGCAAAGCTTTAACATCAACTATAAGGCGGATACGGTCGGGACGATTGTCTTCAGCCTGTGGATGGCTGCCGAAATGAGCGATATTGTCCGTGGTGCGCTGATTTCTGTCCCAAGGCATCAGGTGGAATCCGGAAAAGCGGTCGGTTTAAGCACGGTTCAGCTTTACCGGTACGTGCTGCTGCCGCAATCGGTCCACTTAATGATTCCGGCGACCATTAACCTGATGACCAGAATAATTAAGACGACTTCCCTTTTGCTATTGATCAGCGTAGTGGATGTCATCAATGTCGGCCAGCAAATCATCGAAGCGAATAGCCACCGCTATCAGGATGGCGCGTTTTGGATATACGGTTTTATATTTATCCTGTATTTCATTTTATGCTATCCGCTTTCCCGGCTGGCAAGGCGGTTAGAAAGGAGGGGCAAAGCAGGGGCTAATGGCTGAACCTTTACTGAAAGTCGAACATTTAAAAAAATCGTACGGTGAAAAACAAGTGCTGGAGGATATCTCTTTCGAAGTGGAGGAAGGCAGTGTTGTTGTTCTCCTCGGGCCGTCGGGATCGGGAAAAAGTACATTGATCCGCTGCTTAAACGGTCTCGAAGCCTTCCAGGGCGGCACCATTCTGTTTAATGGGGAAACCGTGCGGCCGTCGCCGAAAAATTGGCGCAGGCTCAGGCAGCAGATCGGAATGGTTTTCCAGAGCTATGATCTGTTTCCGAATATGACGGTGTTGGAAAACATCCTGCTCGGTGCAGTGAAAGTCCAGAAACGGAAAAAAGACGAAGCGGCGCGCCAGGCAATGGGCCTGTTAAAGGAAGTCGGCATGGAGCAGTATGCCAATGCCTATCCGCGCCAGCTTTCCGGCGGGCAGAAACAGCGGGTGGCGATTGTCCGCGCGCTTGAGCTGAACCCGAAGCTGATGCTGTTTGATGAAGTGACCGCCTCGCTTGACCCGGAAATGGTGCGCGGCGTGCTCGAGATCATCCTGCGGTTGGCAAGAGAAAAGATGACGATGATTGTCGTCACGCATGAAATGAATTTTGCCCGGAAAATCGGGGATAAAATCTTGTTTTTGGAAGACGGGAAGATTCTCGAAGAAACCCCCGGGCGCCAATTTTTCACAAAACCGCAGACAGAGCGGGCGAAAAATTTTCTGGAAAGCATGGATTTTTAAAAGAAAAATATTTTGGAGGGTTAGACCATGAAAAAGCATCGATTGTTTGGTTTGGTTTCAGCATTTTTACTGATTTTGTCGCTGGCGCTTGCAGGCTGCGGCAAAAGTTCCGGCAATTCTTCAAGCAGCAATCCGTCCAGTGTTTCAGCCATTAAGAAAAACGGCACGATCAAAATTGCCGTATTCGGCGATCTTCCGCCATACGGATGGGTCGATAAAAACGGGCAACGCCAGGGATATGATGTTGCGCTCGCCAAACAAGTTGCCAAAGATCTTGGCGTAAAAGTGAAATTCGTGCAAGTGAATGCCAACAACCGTGTGGATGCATTGAAATCGAATAAAGTGGATCTGGTTCTGGCGAATTTTACAGTCACACCGGAACGGAAGCAAGTTGTTGATTTTGCCAAGCCGTACATGAAAGTTTCCATCGGTGTCGTTTCACCGAAGAAAAAGCCGGTCACAAGTGTCAGCCAATTAAAAGGCAAGTCTTTGATCGTCAACAAGGGCACCACTGCGGAAAACTATTTTACAAGCAAACAAAAAGAAGTGAAATTGCAAAAGTACGATTCCAAAACAGAACAGTTCAATGCGCTTAAAAACGGGCGGGCCGTTGCACTGGCGGACGACAATTCCTACCTGTATGCCTGGGTGAAAAACCATCCGGATTATACGGTTGGCATTAAAACGCTCGGGCCGAACCAATATATTGCCCCTGCTGTGAAAAAAGGGAATCAATCGCTCCTCAATTGGATGAACAAAGAAATTACGAAGTTAAACAACAATGGCTTTTTCAAAAGTGATTACAACAAAAATCTGGCGCCATATTTTGGCAGTGATATCCGTGCGGAAGACATCATTATAACGAAGTAAAAAAGGCAGGCTGCCGTTTTTGCAGCCTGCCTTTTCTTTAATTGGCGGGGCTTTTTTCGGTTTCCGCGGGCCGGCTTTGCTTTGTTCCGCGCGAAAGCAGAAACTGTTGTTTGTAAGGCTCGGTTGTGGCCGCACCATGGACGTACGTTTTATAAACATACGGAGACGTCATGGCTCTCAGCATCGCGCCGTAGTCCATATAAAATCTCACCTCATCGCCCGGCACGAGAACCGCATTTTGTGTATCCAAAATGATATGGTCGCTGCTTGAGCCAATGATATGGAACGGCCGGACAGGGGTAAGGCCTGAAACAAGCACATCATGCCGCCCTGCACTGACAATCGTCCGCCTTCTGTTGCCCCTGTCGATAAAGGTGACCTGTTCCCCGAATGCATTTTTGCCGATTGTCCCATACGGCACGGAAGGTTTGATTTTTGATTCGATGACTTCGGCAACAAAGCAAAAGGCATCCTGATATAAAGACGGAATGGTATGCCCGCCTGATGTTTCGCGGCCCAGCAAAATGGACTCGCCGAGCCGCACATTGTTTACGGCCCCGGCGTCTTTTGTTTTTACGGCCCAGTTGTAGTTGGCGGAGTTGCCGCCGGAAACATAAGGAAGTTTGAGGGAAAACAGCTCCTGCATGGCATGGACAAACCGGGAAAACGCCTGCATCTTCTGTTCGGTCGGGAGCACGCCTCCAAAGCAGGCAAAATTTGTCCCGATTCCGGCCAGTTCAATCCCGGGGCAGGTGAATATTTCTCTGATCACAGCAGGGGCATCTTTTAATAATATGCCTTCCCTCAAATCTCCCATTTCCACCATCAGGATGATTTTATGGGTTTTCTGTTGCCGCACCGCTTCAGCGGATAATGCGCGGATCGTATCCAGCTCCGTGTTCATGCTGATATCCGCAAACCGGACCGTTTTTTCCGCTTCGCTGATCCCGGGGGCACGGAGCAAAATCAAATCCGCCTTGATTCCCGCTTTTCTCATTTTTTCGATATTTGCAATTTTCGAGTCTGCGAGGCTTTTGATGCCTGCATCCACCAGGGTGCCGGCAATTTTTAAATCGGCTGCGACACCTTTCACAACGCCTGTAATGCTGATTCCTTTCCTCCCGAATAATTGTTTTAATGTTTTCGCATTATGCCGGATCTTCTCCAGATTGATTTCCACCCGTGGCAGAACGGCCATCAGGAAACCACTGCCTTTTTCAGGGAAGGGAAGAAATCGATCAGGGCGTTTATGATTTTGTCTGTGCCGGTTTTTAAAACATCCGTAACCGGAAGATGGTAAGTTTCTTCATAGCGGCGGATGGTGTCTTCCAGTTCGTTGTCTGCCATTCCATCATGGTTGAGCGTAATGCCGATGACTTTTGTCTTTCCGAAATGTTCAATCAGGCTGATTTCATCTTCCACTTTCGGCACTTCGGCAAATGGAAAATCGGATAAATATTTTCGTTTCGGGGCGTGCTGTAAAATGACTGCTTGCGGCCTTGCTCCTTTTAAAATGCCGGTTGAGCTTGCATATGCCGGGTGGCTGAGCGCGCCCTGGCCTTCCACGATGATAATATCCGGGTGTTCTTGTTTATTGGCCCGCAAAATTTCGCGTTCCAGTTCGCCGATTAAATATTGGAGCGGGAAAGCATCCATCGCAAACCCGTACTTGGCGCCCTGGATCAAACCTGTCTGCCCGGTTGCGATAAATGCCGGGCGGTAGCCTTTTTCCATGAATGCCTTTTCAATGCATTTGGCGGTTGTCCGTTTTCCGCAGGCCCCGTCTGTCCCGAGCACGGCAACGACAGGGGTGTTCATTTTCAAAATTTCTCCGGTAAACAAAGTCCATTCTTTTTTCGGCCGCGGTTTACGGATATCGCGGATCGTGACACCGCAAGCCTTTGCATGGGCCGCCATTTCTTCATCATCGGTTAAGAATTCCTGGAGCGGGTTAATGATGTTCAATCCGGCTTCCATTGCCTGCAGGATGACTTTTCTTTCTTCCGGCTTTAAAAAGGCGTTCGCCGGCGCGATGCCGAAAATGAAGTCATCCGGTTTCGGGCCGGAGTGGATGAGCGCGTCTTCCAGGTCTTTGCAAACCGGAATGCCGCTCCATTTGTTGTCGAGGAGCATGCCGGCATCCTGCCCGTGTTTGCTGCTGTCAATGACGGCAGTAATGGTGTAATTCCCGGGTTCACGGATGAGCCCGTTTGCTGTTTTGCCATCTGTTGTGCCAAATTGGTTTTCGCAATACACAATTGCCCGCTTTTTCATTGCCATCCCTCCATTTATTGAAATTCAGGCAACACAAAAAGAACACCTAATGGCTTCAAATAGTAAAAATACTAAAGAAGATAGCTGTCCGGGTTTGCGTATGGGCATGCCGGAAACCCCAGGTTATTGGAAGCTTCCAAATATTATTATAACAATGTTGTGGAAAAAAGGGAAGCCGGAAGCATGCAACCAAGATAGCAAAGGGGGCCATTCCGCCGCCAGTCCGGCATTGGAAAAGCCCCCTTGCGTTTGGAAGCGGCGGGCGCGCGATTCAGTTAGCTACCCCGCTCTAATTCCTGCTGGGTTTTTTTGATTTCTTCAAGCGGATAATCAAGCATATCTGCGATCGTTTCGGGTGGGGTGCCTTTGCGCAGCATTTTTTGATTGCTATTTGTACCCCTTCTTCAATCCCTTTTTGAATCCCTTCTCTGAGCCCTTCCTCTCTTTCACCGCGGATATTCGCGAGCTGGTCGCGTAAAATTTCAGCCGGGCTTCGTACAATACTTTGTTTTCCCGATTGGCACTCAAATTCTCCCACTCTTTGATTGCGTCAAGCACTTCCTACCCATTCATCGCCCATTCCTCCAGTTCCTGCAAAATGTCCGTGTCAACCGTCTTTTTCCGGTAATCTGCAGCAGAAAGCATCATCAGCCACGGATAGGCTGCCGGCGGTTTCGCTTTTCTCCCTCGTCTATATTGTTTCCACTTAGCCCGGGTAATGCAGGTATTCACCCGAGTCTCATTTTAAAGTCGTGATAGCCGAATTCACGGACAATTGCGCAGTCGCCGTTTTTATATTGGATCGCGATGGCCGGAAGCGGCATGCCATTAAAGGTGGTATTTTTCACCATGGTGTAGATGGCCATATCGCCAAATACAAGGCGAACGCCTTCTTTAAGCGGCTTATCGAAGGAATAATCGCCGATCGTATCGCCGGCGAGGCATGTCTGGCCGCCAAGCCGGTACGTATACGGTTTTTCGCCCGGCTCCCCGGCCCCGATGAGCGGCGGGCGGTACGGCATTTCCAGCACATCCGGCATATGGCACGAGGCGGACGTATCGAGGATCGCGATGTCCATGCCGTTTTTCACCGTGTCAAGCACTGTCGTGACAAGATAGCCGGCATTTAAAGCAACAGCTTCGCCCGGCTCAAGGTAGACTTCCAAACCGTATTTGTCCTGCATCCGCTTGATGCATTTTTCGAGCAAGGGAATGTCATAGCCTTCCCTCGTAATATGGTGGCCGCCGCCGAAATTGATCCATTCCATTTGCGGCAGCCATTCCCCGAACTTTTCTTCAACGGCATTCAGCGTTGTCTCCAGATCGTCCGCATTTTGCTGGCAGAGCGTGTGGAAATGGAGGCCGGTTACGCCGTCCAGAAGATCAGGGCGGAACTGTTCCTGCGTCACACCGAAGCGCGAGCCCGGCGAACAAGGGTCATAAATTGCATGCCCGGTCTGTGTCGAGCATTCCGGATTGATGCGCAGGCCCGCCTTTTTCCCGCCTGCAATCACGCGGCCTTTAAATTTCTCAAGCTGTGAAAATGAATTAAAAATAACATGATCGCAAATCGAGACGATCTCATCGATTTCATCTTCACGGTAAGCGGCGGAAAAAATATGGTTTTCTTTCCCCATTTCCTCATGCCCGAGGCGCGCTTCATACAAGCCGCTTGCTGTTGTCCCGCTCAAGTATTTGCCGATGAGCGGGTACAAAGCAAACATCGAAAAAGCTTTTTGCGCCAAAACAATTTTGCATCCGGTCCGTTTCATCACGCCGTTTAAAATTTTCAAATTGTCTTCGAGCTTTTGTTCATCAACTACATAGCAAGGCGTCGGCAGTTCTTCAAATCGCATCAGTCGACAAGCTCCGGATTATAGCTTTCTTTCCACGGCAGGCCCCATTTGTTCAGAGCTTCCATGAACGGATCAGGATCGAACTCTTCCACATTATAAACGCCTTTTCTGTCCCATTTGCCCTGGATCAGCATCATCGCGCCGATCATCGCCGGCACGCCGGTTGTGTACGATACCGCCTGCGAGCCGACTTCTTTGTAGCAGGCTTCATGGTCGCACACATTGTAAAGGTAATAGGTTTTGTCCTTGCCGTCTTTTTTGCCGCGGAAAATGCAGCCGATATTCGTTTTCCCTTTTGTGCGCGGGCCGAGGGAAGCCGGATCCGGCAGCACAGCTTTCAGAAATTGCAGCGGCACGATTTGTTTGCCTTCAAATTCAATCGGCTCAATTGAAGTCATGCCGACGTTTTCCAGGCATTTCAAATGTGTCAGGTAACTTTCGCCAAACGTCATGAAGAAACGGATCCGTTTAATGCCAGGGATATTTGCGGCAAGCGACTCCAGCTCTTCATGGTGCAGCAGGTACATGTCGCGTTCGCCGATTTCAGGAAAATCATACACGCGTTTGATCTCCATCGGTTTTGTTTCGATCCATTTGCCGTTTTCCCAGTAGCTGCCGTTGGCGGAAACTTCGCGGATGTTGATTTCCGGGTTGAAGTTTGTTGCGAACGGATAGCCATGGTCGCCGGCATTGCAGTCCAAAATATCAATATAATTGATTTCATCAAAATGGTGTTTCAGGGCATAAGCGGAAAATACGCCTGTTACGCCCGGGTCAAAGCCGCTGCCGAGAAGGGCGGTAATGCCGGCTTCTTCAAAACGTTCGCGGTATGCCCATTGCCATTTGTATTCAAATTTTGCCGTGTCTTCCGGCTCATAGTTCGCGGTGTCGAGATAGTTTGTTTTTGTTTGAAGGCAGGCTTCCATGATGGTTAAATCCTGGTAAGGCAGCGCCAGATTCATGACGACATCCGGTTTCACTTTTTCAATTAAAGCAACCAGTTCATCGACGTGATTGGCATCGACCTGTGCAGTCGTCACTTTCGTTTTTCCGCCGTCAAGCTTTGCTTTTAACGCATCGCATTTTGATTTCGTGCGGCTTGCGATACAGATTTCTTCAAAGACTTCGCTGTTTTGGACACATTTATGCGCAGCGACCGATGCTACGCCGCCGGCCCCGATAATCAACGCTTTTCCCATTCTTCTGTCTCCTTCAAATAGAATTTTTGCATAATAAAAAGCAAGTGCAATCCGCATACGTGCGCACAACACTTGCTTGAAATCATCATCCTAAAAAAGCATGCATATCCGCATAAACAGATATACGCCAGCCATAAAAGTCCGTGGACAATATGGAAGAAAGCTTTATATTCTTATAGGATCAGAGTCTATATAGCAAATAATTACTTTTACCACTCTTATTGATCGTTTCACAAGTTGATGTGCACAAGCACCGGTTGTAAAGTAACCAACTTATAAAATTTGAGTTTCCCACTCAATCAATAAGGCAACCAAAAGTTGCCGATTCGGCATTTGGCCCGGCACACCGATGCCTTTACTCCACTGGCCAAAATTATCTGCTTGGAAAGACTCCTGATGCTGAATATATGCTTTCCAAATCATGCTCTTCTATCGTATCAGCACGGACTTAAAATAGCAAGAAGAAAAATTTTCTTAAACCATATCGGGACGGCTGCGTTTCAAAGGGGGGCTCCTCCCCGGATCTCTATTTTCCAAAACGGTATGCCCGGATGGCTGAAAAAACGCCATCATTCCGGCATGAGTTCCAGTTTTGAGTGGATCGTTACGTCATTAAAATCAATGCCCAATTGAATGGCAGTTTGCGCCACCTCCGGACGGATGCCGGAAAGAATGCATTTTACCCCGATTAACCGCAGCGTCTCAATCAGCCGGAAAATTTGCTGGGCGACCATCGTATCGATGACGACCACGCCGGATAAATCAATGTACAGAAGGAGAACGCTTTTTTCTGCGCATTGTTCGAGTGTTTTTTCCAGAATAATTTTCGCACGGTTGGAATCAATTTCCCCGACAAGCGGCAGCAGCGCGGTATTTTTGCCGACCATAATGACGGGGGAACTCAGCTCTTTAATCGTTTCCTGCTGGGACTCCAACCGCTTTAAGGAATAATGGTGGTTTTCTTTCATAAACCAGAGCATGACATGTTCGAATGTCCGGATGATCGCCCTTCTCCAAAAATTCAGTTCCTCGTATGTATATTTTCCCTCGTGGGCTGCAACAAATGAATCAAACAGATCGAGATATTGTTCCTGCGTGTGGAAGAACTCGCGCAAAATAAAGTGGTTTGGTGTGGAAAGATGCTCTTCATCCTGTGCAACGTTCATTACCCACTTTTCAAAATGGTGTAAAAATGTATCTTCATCTTTTAAAAACACTTCACAAAACTGGACGTGGAACTCGTGGTTTTGCTCTTTCAGTTTTGCAACCACTTCGGGGTCGGTGGACGCATAAACCCCCTGCACGGTGCTTTTGTCGAGCGATGCGTACCAGTCTTCCGTCAATTGCCATGTTTTTTCAAGGAAAAATTGATGCAATGCCTGTCTTAGCTCCATTTTATCACCCGCATGATGTAAGATTTAATTGATTATCATTATCATTTTCGCAGTTTCTTTGTCTTTCTATTTTAAAATAAAATTCTATTTATTGAAATAGAAATGATGGATTTGGGAAAGAAAAAACCCGTTTTCTCTATAGAATGAAAAAACGGTGGGACACGATTCATGATGGTGTCCCGCCGTTTTATATTTCATTGGTTTTTTTCAGCGGCTTTGAAACGCCCGCCCGTTTTTTTCTGCTGTTATTTTATCGCTTGCCACTGCCAGTTTTCGATTTCCGGTAGATCTGTGCCTTCTTCGCGGATGTACGCATGATGTTTTTGCAGCATGCCGTCCATTTCGCTGATGAGGGCTGCGTGCCGGGCTGCATCAGGCAGGTTTGACACCACTTCTTTTACAAGGTCAAACCGATCCATTTGGTTCATCACGCGCATATCAAACGGCGTCGTGATATCCCCATTTTCACGGTAGCCGTGCACATGCAGATTGTGGTTTGCACGGTCAAAAAACAAGTCTTTGATCAGGCCTTCGTAGCCGTGGAAGGCAAAAACAACCGGTTTGTCCTTTGTAAAATAGGCGTCGAACGCTTCATCCGAAAGGCCGCGCTAAAAAAAATCCGGGAATGACCTGGAAGCGGGCGGGGAACGATGCCGCACATTGGTTGGGCATGCCAGCGACTGAATTTGGGAAAAAGAATGAAACAAGCACCGTTCCGGAACATGGAACAGTGCCCCTCCTTAGTTTTCGCCCGTTTCCTGTACCCAGACAGAAACGCTGCCGCCGTTCACCGGAAATGCCGCATAGCCGTTTTCGCCAATTGTAATTTTTTCCTGCCGGTTGCCGGTGGCGTCCACCCAAACCTCGCCAGCGCGCTCTTTTCCGGCAAGCATTCTTTTTTCGCCGTTCTCGCCGTTTGAGATGACGACGGCACAGCCGGAATGCGGCATCTCCGGAACGCCGCGGCGTACCCAGCCGATGGTGTTCGGATGGTCAAAATAATCATCCTGCTCGCCATACGCTTTTTCCCGCCGGACAGATAAAAGCGGGGAAAGGGCGCCTTTTTTTCCGGGAATCGGATGGTCGCCGCCGATGCCGTACATATCCCCGTAAAAGACGCACGGATAACCGTCTTTCCGCAGCAGGATCAAAGCATAGGCGCTCTGCTTAAACCAGTCGTCCACCCATGATTCCAGCGATTCGTTCGGCTGTGAATCATGGTTATCGACAAACGTAACAGCATTCAGCGGGTGCGTTTGAACGAGCGTATCATGAAAAATCGTCGTGAGGTCAAACGCGCGCCCTTTTTTAGATGCTTCATGCAATTTATAATGGAGTGCAACATCGAACAAATCGATTTTAAACTGGACATGGTCGAGGTATTTTTGGCACGCTTCCAGCTGCGGATTCCAGAACTCGCCGACAAAATAAAAATGGTCTCCGCGGTGTTCCATTAAGGCAGCGGCAAAGTCGCGGATAAAGTCATGGTTGATATGCTTAATGGCATCGAGCCGGTAGCCGTCACAACCGGTCGTATCGGCCAGCCATTTTCCCCATTCGATCATTTCTTTTTTTACATCCGGATGGTTGTAATCAATGTCCGCGTACATCAAGTAATCAAAGTTTCCAAATTCGTTGTCAACATGCTCATCCCAATGCTTATTTTCCCCGACAATACGGAAAATGCCGTTCCGCCCTGTCCGGTTGTCGTAATCGACGCCACTGAAATGGGTATGATTCCACGTAAAATCAGAATACTTGTCTTTCCGGTTTGTAAAATTGAACTTTGTCCAGCCTTCTATTTCAAATGGTTCGGAAATTTCTTTGGTGCGGTCCATCGGGTCGACTTCCACCACTTGGAAAGCTTCGGTTTCATCCGCGCCCGCTTTATGGTTCATGACGACATCGATATAGACCTGGATATCGTGCTCGTGACAGGCGTTGATCGCTTCATGTAATTGCTGTTTCGTCCCGTACTTTGTCCTGACGGTGCCTTTCTGGTCAAACTCCCCGAGGTCGTAATGGTCGTACACCCCGTAACCATTGTCCATGTCTGACTGCCCTTTCGTCACAGGCGGAAGCCAGACGGCATCAATCCCGGTTTTCTTTAATTCGGGCGCCATTTCTTTCAGCCGGTTCCAATGGCTGCCGTCTGCCGGCGTATTCCATTCAAAAAACTGCATGATTGTATGATTCCGTTCCAAGAAAAGTACCCCTTCCAAAAGAAGTAATAGTTGATGCGTTTAGTATAAGTGAATGTGGAAAAATTTTCAATCAATTATGATTTTAAGCATGCCAAAAGGTGAATAGAACAAAGGTACTATTCCCGCTTTTGATCCGCGAAAACATATTTTTACAGGCAGGTTTTCCTTTTGCTTCCATAAATATGATTTGAATCCGGCCCCCGGCTCTGCTCTGACCGCCCGATTCGGTTGTTTGGCCGCTTCATCTATTATAAAATAGTGATAAGTCTGTAAAAAAGGTGGGAAACCGATGAAAAATATACTGGTAAAGTTCACGGGAGCATGTGCCGGAAGGAGAGGGAGATGGGTAACGCTTGCCGCATGGATCCTGGTCGTGTCCGTTTTGTCTGCTGTTTTTCCGAATGTGAATAAAGTAACGGATAACAGCGCAGCAAATCTGCCGGACTCTGCCATGTCGGTCCGGGCTGAAAAGGTGGCTGAAAAGCAGTTCCCGGATGCGGGCACGCCGCTTCTTATCGCCTGGTACCGTGAAGGCGGCCTCTCGCAGCAGGATTACGGAACAATTGCTAAATTGTACGGGGATTTAAAGAAAAACCCGCTTCCCGCACAAAGTTTTATCCCACCGTACGAAAAAATGCCGCCGCAGGCACTGGGCGGGCAGGCTTCAAAAGACGGCACAACGATTGTTACGCCGGTATTTATGGAAAAAAGCGCAGGGACGGATGAACTCGCCGATAACTTGAAAGAATTGAAAAAGAGAGTGACATCCTTCGAATCGAAAGCCGTTTTGAATAAGAAACTGGCGGATACCGGCCTGCATGTCCGTTTCACAGGGCCTGTGGGCATATCCACGGATGCGGTGTCCCTATTTAGCAAAGCGGATATCACCCTGTTGATTGCTACCGTGCTGCTTGTGCTGGTGCTCTTGATTGTATTGTACCGGTCGCCGATTTTGGCGCTTGTTCCGCTTATCGGTGTCGTATTTGCTTATGGGGCAATCGGGCCGATATTGGGTTTTCTTGCAAAAGAAGGCATCATTACAGTGGATTCCCAGGCCACTTCGATCATGACTGTCCTTTTATTCGGGGCCGGCACGGATTACTGTTTATTTCTTGTTTCGAAATACCGTGAATGTTTGCTGGGAGAAGAAGATAAGATAAAAGCGCTGCACACAGCCATCCGGCATTCGGGCGGCGCGATTATGGTCAGTGCGATTACGGTCGTGCTCAGCCTGTTCACCTTGCTGTTTGCGCACTACGGGACGTATCAGCGGTTTGCCGTTCCGTTCAGCCTTGCCATTTTTATCATGGGCATTGCTGCATTGACACTGCTGCCGGCGCTGCTTTCCATTTTAGGCCGGGCTTCTTTCTTTCCGTTTATTCCGAGAACAGAACAAATGGCCAGCGCCCTGGAAGCGAAAAAAGGGAAAAAGATCCGCCGTCATGCTGCACATGGGAAATGGAGCCGGAAAGTGGGAGAAGCGGTCACAAGAAAGCCTTGGCTTATCATTGTACTGAGCGTCATCATTCTCGGCGGGCTCGCTTCCTTCGTACCGAAAATCGCGTATACGCAGAACTTGATCGAGTCATTCCCGAAAGATATGCCGTCACGCGAAGGCTATGAAATCATCGCAGACCATTTTTCGCCGGGCGAGCTGGCGCCTGTCCAGGTGATCGCCAATACGGAAGGAAAAGGCGCGAATGTAAAGGCAGCGCTTGAAAAACTGCCGTTTGTTGACACCGTAACCGGACCGCAATACGGGGAAAAAGATAAACAATATGAATCTTACAATGTACGATTAAAAGATAACCCGTACAGTGAAAAAGCAATTCAATCCATCCCGGTGATACAAAAGCAATTGCAAAAGGCCGGCCTGTCCAAAAGCCAAATCTGGATCGGCGGCGTTACCTCTTCCCTTTATGATACGGCAAAGGTGACTGAAAGGGATATGAAGGTCATTGTCCCGTCTGTCATTTTCATCATTGCCATTTTGTTGCTGCTGTATTTGCGGTCACTCGTTGCCATGGTTTACTTGATTCTGACAGTTCTGCTTTCCTATGTGGCGGCATTGGGCGCAGGCTGGCTGCTGATCCATTATGGGTTGGGCATTTCTGCCATCCAGGACCTGATTCCGCTCTATGCATTTGTATTCCTTGTCGCCCTTGGCGAAGACTACAATATTTTCATGATCTCGGGCATTTGGAAAAATAAACAGCATTTGCCGCACAGGCGCGCGATTGCCCTTGGCGTAACAGAAACAGGTGCTGTCATTACCTCAGCCGGGCTGATCTTAGCCGGAACGTTTGCAGTTTTAACGGTGCTCCCGATCCAAATATTGGTTCAGTTCGGCATTGTAACCGCGATTGGCGTCCTGCTGGATACCTTTGTCGTCCGCCCGCTGCTCGTGCCGGCGATTACCACCGTGCTCGGCCGCTATGCTTTCTGGCCGGGAAAATTATTTGCGAAAGCGGAACCTGTAAAAAGTGAAGACTGATCGCTTTTATTTCGAATGAATGAAAGATTCTCTCGTTCAAAGGGTTTACAGGCGCCGCACCATTTTCTAAAATGGTAAGGAACACCTACCCGACCGGGAGAGGTATTGAACAGTTGCATAAGCATGAGGTTCATAGCAAACCCTCTATAAAAAACTATGGATAAATGGATCAAAAAGCCATGTCCATACGGGATGTGGCTTTTTTCATCTTATTCTGGCACGGGTCTGCGCCTCTCTTGGAAAAAATGACGGGAACATTTTTGACAGGAGGTTTTTTTATGGCTGGAAGAAAACAGGAAGAAGGATTGCAGGACTTAACATTGCTCGGCAACCAAAAAACAAAATACCCGGTGGATTACGATCCCGGGGTATTGGAGGCGGTTGACAATCTGCATGCGGACCGTGACTATTTTGTAAAATTCAACTGCCCGGAATTTACAAGTCTGTGCCCGCTTACCGGACAACCGGATTTTGCAACCATGTATATTTCTTATATACCGGACAAAAAAATTGTCGAAAGCAAATCTCTGAAACTGTATCTTTTCAGTTTCCGCAACCATGGCGATTTTCATGAAGACTGCGTCAATATCATCATGGACGATCTCATCAAGCTGCTCGATCCCCGCTACATTGAAGTGTGGGGAAAATTTACGCCGCGCGGGGGCATCTCTATCGATCCGTGGTGCAATTACGGGAAGCCGGGCACCAAATATGAAGACATGGCCCATTTTCGCCTGATGCATCACGATCTGTATCCTGAAAAAGTGGATAACCGGTGAGGGGGATACAGATGAATGCATACTTAAATGGCATGTTTGTCGGGCTGCTGATTTTATCGAATATCATTTCTGTGAAGCTGTTTCATATTGGCGATGCGATTGTGCTGCCCGCTGCCGCCATCATTTACATTTTTACGTATCCCCTTGTTGATGTGACGGTGGAAGTTTACGGGAAAAAGGCGGGCCGGGCGACTGTCCGGGCAGGTTTTCTCACCCAAATTCTTGCCCTGGTTTTTATCGTGGCCGCCATCCATCTCCCGGCTGCCCCTTCTTTTCAGCACCAGGATGCCTTTAAAACAATTTTAAGCGGCAGTTTCCGCGTCGTGTTGGCCAGCCTGATTTCGTATTGGGTCAGCCAGAATCTCGATGTTTTTGTATTCCATAAGCTGAAAACAAGGCATGGCAGAAAAAAGCTGTGGCTGCGCAACAATGCTTCCACAATGTTCAGCCAGTTGATCGATACGTCTATTTTTATCGTGATAGCTTTTTACGGAACGGTGCCGGCCGGGATGATCGGAACGCTGATTCTCACCCAGTATGTTTTTAAATTCGCAGCTTCGGTCGCCATGACCCCGGTTGTCTATTTGCTTGTCGGGCTGATCCGCAGAACCCGGAGCGGCAATGGGCCGCAAACTGTCCCGGAAGCAGCAGAAAAAGGAAGCGCATAAAACTTTGCACGAACGGAACCGGCTTCTTTTGTGCCCGGCATGAAGGAAGCCGCAACTGTTTCCGGCTGAAACAGCGGATGGCGAATGCTGGTTTTCTGATAAAAAGATGATTCACGGCATTAACCAGAAAGAAAATGTTGTAGCATAAAAAGCAGTACATACCCATACCAGTCTTGCCAATTACCAGAATCAGGAAGGAGCATTCCTGTAATGAAGGAAATTTGAGGTTTGCACAAAAAAGAGCCCCCCTGGTATGATACGAGGTGTCCAAAGCTTCAAACGGACCCTTAATTGATATCCAGGGAGGACTCACCATGAATTATACCCAGAATCACAAGATTTCGCAAATCACGGCATCAACGCGTATGTGTCAAGTTTTTCTCGATAAGGTTTAAATATCGGGATTCCGAGACACTCTTTTTGTACACTTTCGTATAGATTGATAACGGGGGTGTTGATGCGCGCGAAATTCACTCGCTTTCCGCGGGCGGCCGGCGAGCCTCCTCGCTCGTACCTCGCTGCGGGGTCTCTCCTGGCCCGCTTTTCCCGCAGGAGTCTCGTAAATTTCGCGCGCATCAACGATCAGTCCCCCACATACCAGGCTTAAAACGAAAGCTCTAATATTTTGCTTAAATGCCCCATTGCCGATGAACGGCTTGAATGCAGGGAAACTGATCCGTGCTTTACGCCGATTGACGGGCGTACAGGCTGCTTGAATAGTTGAGACATCCTGATGGATTGTTGCAAGCTCCGTTGCTTTCTCGCGCTTCTTGAACGGTGTTTCAGATAGGTTTCCTGCAATGTCCCGTTAAGCATGCCCTGTTTCACCTTTACCATGGCTTCGGCGCCAGCTTTACTCCAATGCATCCCCCTTTTCTTCATTCTGAATGAGATATGCCTTTGATTTGATTCCATTGCCCCCAGGCCTCTCGCACCTTCCGGTACGTTCTCTACCTTGTCCCTCCAGTCAAAAATGCGGTCCCAGTTTTTTAGGATGTACGAACGAAACTCCTTGACTTTCTTAAGGCTCTTTTCATCCGTCAATGTGCTTTCATGCGTATCCAAATACAATGTGAATTGGTCTAGGTCATGCGTTCTAATCGCTTTTCTAATTTGCTCTTTGATCTCGCTCTTTCCGCCCCCGAATGTCCTTACGATGGCTTGTGCAACGTGGTAGGTATCCAGCTGGTTGAGCACCGGAAATTCCGACTGTGAGAATGCTGTTTGAAACCGTTCAGCTGTATACCCTGCACCTCCATCGCTGTTTGTAATGACATGCGCTTTTTCAAGAGAGTAGGTGTTGGCAGCTTTGGCTTGCACTTCATCCCAAAATGTCTGGATTGCTTCCGTCGTCATGATAACTGTTGGCTGACGCAGGGAGACCCTTTTGCCATTGGCTTCCCATCCCTCATAGAGAATGGCGTGGTGGACTTCCATACTCTGTTTCTTTTTCAGTCCCCGGACAAATACACCATCTGCCTCGGAAAACAGATAGTCTACCTTCTTCCCGCCAGGCAGTGAGGCAGCTACTTCCAGCTCTTCTACAAGTGCCCTGTCAGCTTCCGCCTGTGTTTTTCCTACGCGTTTCACCATTTTCCCTACAGTTGTGTGACTAAGGCTCACTGCTGTCCATTCTTTTAAAACATCAGCTACCTTCCGATAGGTGTTCTCGCTTGCCAGCTCTGCCACCTTCAATTCCACTAACGGGCTGTATCTCTGATGTGGTACCAGCCCCAAGCATTCATCCAGAGGGTAATGCGAACCCCCTCTCTTGTCATGCATGAATGAGCGTTTAAAATTCACACTTCCAAATAGAAACTGAACGCTCCTGTAATCACTCCGGCAGTACTGCCAGCCTTCCGCCTGTTTCTTCAGTCTAATCGTTTGATCTAACTTCTCAAATACGTCCCCAACCCATTGTGTAAAAACTTTTTGCATCAGAATTTTAACCTGTTCTTCAAATTCAATAAGACTCTTTGTATCCTTTAATAATCCAGCAATTATTGATATAATATCCATGGGAAGACCTCTCTCTAGATGTTCATTTCATGGTGTACATTTAGATGATAGAGTGTCTTCCTATTTTTTTCCACTCATCTGCCCCTGCGAGTAAAATTTTACACATACCATCAACGCTCATTATCGGCATTGATGTAGCGAAGGACAAACATGTCGCACGAGCGCAGGATGACAGAGGCATTGAGTTTGGCAAACGTCTGATCTTTGAAAATCGATTTCATGGCTTTCAAACCCTGTTGGATTGGATGGAAAGACAAAGAAAACAGAACCACAAAGACCATGTGATTTTCGGTGTTGAACCGACAGGGCATTTTTGGCTCAGCCTTGCCTATTTTCTTACGGCTAAGGGTTATGATTTTGTTTTGGTCAATCCGATGCACGTCAAGAAAAGCAAAGAGCTGGATGACAATTCGCCAACGAAAAACGATACGAAAGATGCCAAAGTGATTGCGCAGCTGATTAAGGACGGGCGATACTCCGTACCCAATCTCCTGGACGGCATTTATGCCGAACTAAGAGAAGGCGCCAAATTAAGAGATCAGCTCGTTAAACAGCTTATGATCACAGATGGCCGTATTCAAAACGTTATTCAGCGCTACTTTCCGGAGTTTTTTGACGTATTTAAAGACTGGGAAGGCAAAGCGGCCCTTTGTACCTTAAAAAGTTTTCCATTTCCTTCACAAATCAAGGAAATGACTCCTGAAGAAGTGCTAGAGAAATGGAAGACACAGGTTAAAAGAGGTGTCGGCATCAAAAAGGCAACAAAGCTTGTGGAAGCAGTCAGAAAGAGTATTGGCATTCAAGCTGGCATGAAGTTTGCCAAACGGGAAATAGACTGCCTGCTTGAGCAGTATGAGCTTTACAATCAACAAATCAAACAGTTGGATCAAGAACTGGAAAGCCTGGTAGAAGATCTCCCGGGAGCCAGGCAAATGATGGCTATCCCAGGCCTGGGCAAGACCACAGTCGCTTTATTTTTCGCTGAGGTGGGTGACATTACAAAGTATAACCACCCCCAACAGCTTGTAAATTTAGCAGGGCTCTCATTGAAAGAACATAGTTCAGGGAAGTTTAAAGGGCAAACAACCATCACAAAACGGGGAAGAAAGAGGCTTCGAAGAGCCTTGTATTTGGCAATTCGCCCACTGGTTGTGCACAATCCGACGTTTAAAGCCCTGCACCAATATTATACAAAACGCCCTGAACACCCGTTAAAGAAACAGCAGTCACTCATAGCCTTGTGTTGCAAGTTATTGCGAGTCCTGTTTGCCATCGGCAACAAACAATGCGATTTTGATGGGGCAAAATTATTGCAAGGATTGCCTCAAATAGAAACATTACAGGTAGCTTAAAAAAGTAAGGCAGCTCTTAAATACAGCTTTATTCCAAATAAAAACACCAATAGTGCAGAGCCGGAGTTTATTTATTCCATTCGGGCATCATGACCCAGTTGAGGAGCATATCCGGCCTCCACCTCATGGATACGCAGGACGAAGGAATGTGTGGACCCCGATCCTGGGAGACATAGGAGGGTGAGCGACCGTGAGTTGTGTGGAGATTTTACGCACGGTTATATCTTTTTATTTACCAAATATATCCAATTTGGTTGTTAGGATGGACCTTACCCTGCAAGAAAATTGTGCCTATATCCATTTAGAGATGTGACAACTTTTATGAAATTTTGAGAATGAATGAGAAGTCAAGAGATAATTGTACTTTATTGAAGGAGGAAAACCATGGGAGAGAAAAAGGAAGAAATACTTATCAACTTAAATAATGGCTGGCCATTTTATACAAACGAGTCTTTTTCATGATGTTGGTTGCAATTGCAACCGCAGCAGCCACTGATGTCGTCAGTTGCGATTTTCACACGCCTGTCTATGAATCTTCTACACAAGGAAATTACTCGAAGTAAATACTTTTTCTCTATATTTTTCGTGTTCATCCATTTTGTTTTATAGGCACGTTATATGAGATTGGTGGTGTTTTATGATACCAAATATCGTGAAAATCGATTTTTCTGTGAAAAAATGATGGCCCATTAACGGAGTCTTAAATATGGGGAAAATTTTTCGTAACCCTATAGCCAGGTATGTAATAAAATAGTATGATTTTAGATTAAGAGGGGGGATTTTTTTGAAGAAAATAAAAAATATGCTTAAGTTATTGTTCGTTTTGGCCCTGATTTTCGGGCTGCCTGTCGGGGTTTATGCGAACGGATCCACGTCCACGGATCAGCAGAATGCAAGAAATACGATAAGTTTGCAGTCCAAAATCATTCAAGGTGCAAAACCGAATTATGTGGACAAGTCGGGTAGTCAGAGTTACTTAAATCCGGATGATTATCCGCTTATTAACCCGAGTGGATATGTAGGCGCTTTAACAGACAGCTGGTATAGCACCCATTATCTTACATACGGATCGACAACCTCGTATTCCGATACGCAAATGCTGTTTACGCTCCTGCATACAGACACGGACTATTACAAAGACCCTTATTTGGAAATTGAATTTTATACGAATCATAACGGGACAATGGATTTTGTCGGGTATTTTGAAAAAGATATTAGTGCGTATACAGGCACTGTAAGTCTTGGGTTCATTATAAACAAATCATTTTTTCCAAAATGACCCGTATATTTACGTCCGGGTAGGCACATTGAGCAGCCTTTCTGATTATTACTATTCGGATGTAACATATTTTAAAGTCGCAAATCCGTTTTATCAAGGTGGCACACCAACAACCGGTTCGAATTACTACGAATTGATCAGCAATGAATCTACTGACGGGAATGCAACGGAAAGCACGGGTTCATTTGCCATCCAGAACGATGAATATGCAAGCAGCAAAAATTTAAGCCGGTCTGCGTATCAAATGGACTACGTTGTCCCGTTTGATACGAAAAAATATGAAAGCCGGTCATTGAAGAAAAGCACGAAGTCCATCCAGGCAAACTATCAGGTCGGGGACAGCAAATCTTTTTGTGTCCAGAATCTCGTAACGGGCGCATACTCTTCGATGAGCGCGACGCTCCTGTACAGCGGCTCCCATGCCGATGTATGGGTCAACAACAATGAGATTACATCGGATGAAGCTGCGCAGCTCGGCAAAGAATTTGATAATAAAATTTACAGCTCCGATGTAGACAATTTTGGCTCACCGTCGGATATTGACCAAAACGGGAAAGTCAATATTTTATGCTACGACATCCAGGACGGTTTCAGTGGCAGCGGAGGCTATGTGGCCGGCTATTTTTCTCCGCAGGATTTGTCCAATGTCAGCTATTCCAACCGTTCGGAAATTTTTTATATTGACACATATCCGCTCATGGGGATTGGTTCTTCAAAAGATGTGTCGCAGGCATACTCCACTTTGGCGCACGAATTCCAGCACATGATCAATTTTAATCAGAAAGTTTTCGTGCAGGGGCTGACGGATACCGATACATGGATGGATGAAGGCTTATCCATGGCCGCCGAACAAATTTATACGGGAGAAGCACTGCAAGACCGGATCGATTACTATAATGAAGATTCGGATATCACGAACGGCCATTCTCTGTTGTATTGGGATTATGACGGGGACGTTTTGGCCAACTATTCCCTGTCGTATCTCTTCATGGAATACTTGAAAGACCAGTGTGGACGGGGCAACAGCATTTTCAAAGAACTGATCAATGATCCGCACAGCGATTATCAGGCGGTTCAGGATATCATCCATAAATATGTCGGGGAAAATATTTCCTTTGGGCAGTTTATGACCGATTTCCGCGCCGCACTAGTGTTAAAACAGGATACGGGCCTGTACGGCTTTAAAGGCGATTCCGCTTTTGACGGCCTTAACATTAAAACGTACAGCGGATCTTCGCTGAATCTGAAGGGCGGCGCCGTTGTCAAAAGCTTGGGCTTCAAAGATGATTTTTCCGTTCCGGCAGATAAAGGCCAAGATATTACTTATACGCTTTTGGATGCTGGCGGCGGGAATGCAACCGCACCGGCAACTCCTGTAGTGAATGAAGTCGGCGACAGCGACACGACTGTAACCGGGACGGCCGATCCGAATGTGACAGTTTCCGTTGCGGTAAACGGCACAGTTATCGGTTCCTCTGTTTCCGGCTCTTCTGGAAATTTCTCGGTAACCATTCCGAAACAAAGGGCGGGCACCGAACTGCATGTATACGCTGTGGACAGCAATGGCAACAAGAGCGGCGAAGCGGTTGTCACCGTTAAGGACAAAACCGCACCGGCAGCACCGGTTCTCAATAACGTCAGCGATGCGGATACATCTGTGACTGGAACCGCTGAAGTAGGCGCGAAGATTACGGTAAAAGCGAATCATGCTGTCATTTCAACAGGGTACGCAACTTCATCCGGAACTTTTGCAATTGCGATATCGAAGCAGAGAGCCGGTACACAGCTTTCGGCATATGCAGAAGATGCCGCTGGGAATATGAGCCCTGAAACGACTGTAACGGTCATTGATAAAACAGTACCGTCCGCTCCGAGAGTGAATCCGGTCAGTGATGCAGATACAACGGTTACCGGGACAACGGAAGCGGGTGCGAAAGTAACGGTGCAGTCGGGATTAGCAGTTTTAGGCACGGCAACAGCCGACAGCACCGGCGCCTTTAAAGCAGGGATTGCAAAACAAAAAGCCGGTACAAAACTTACGGTGTATGCCCAGGATGCGGCAGGCAACAAAAGCGCGGGCACAACTGTGACGGTGAGCGATAAGACCGCTCCTGCAGCCCCGAAAGTAAACAGTGTGACGGATGCAAGCACAACCGTAACAGGTACAACGGAAGCCGGCGCAAAAGTCACAGTACAATCGGGCTCTGCCATTTTAGGAACAGACACGGCTGACAGCAAGGGAAGCTTTAAAGTCACGATTGCGAAACAAAAAGCGGGGACAAAACTTACGGTGTATGCCCAGGATGTGGCAGGCAATAAGAGTGCCGGGACAACCGTGACCGTTATCGACAAAACAGCACCTGCTATTCCAAAGGTCAATACCATCAGTGACGCAACGACATATGTCACCGGCACGACGGAAGCAAACGCTGCGGTCGCGATTAAAAGAGGCAGCACAACCATTGGAACCGGCACCGCCGACAGCAAGGGCAACTTCAAGATTAAAATTGCAAAACAAAAGGCGGGAACAAAGCTGGTTGTATATGCTAAAGATGCCGCCGGGAATACAAGTACAGGCAGGTCGTTTAAAGTCGTTGACAAAACCCCGCCTGCGACACCAACCGCCGGCACCGTAACGTATAAATCAACAACTGTATCGGGTAAGGCCGAAAAACATGCAACGGTTTATGTGTACAACGGCAGCCATTACGTCGGCAAAGCAACGGTCAGCTCAAAAGGGACTTACACCGTCCATATGAAAAAACAGAAAAAAGGCTCCACACTCAAAATTTACGCGAAAGACAAAGCGGGGAATAAAAGCGGCTACCGATACGTGAAAGTGAAATAAGAAAAACGACCTATGGGAATAAGTAGTTCAGTTTTCGTGGAGAAACAATAGAAATAGCATATCAATTATAAGGTGCTGTCCAAAAAGTCCTTTTTAACAAGAAAACCCGCCCGAGAAATTCATTTTTCTCGACGGGTTTTCTCATTTAGAGTAAAACTAACCCGGTGAAAGGGTACTAAGAAGTTATGTCAGGACCGATAGAAGAAAAATACACAGGGGGAAGTGGGGCGTTCCCCTTTTGAAAAATTCCTTAAAAAAGGCGTACAAATCTAAAACTCTGCCAGACCCCCATCCAACATAGGAAGATTCAGCGGAACCTAGAGAGAAATCAGCGTAGCAGGGAAAAAGTAAGAGTAAGGGAGACAGCCTTTTTGCAGAATTCCTAAAAACCGGGTGCAAACTCCGGAACTACGGCCGCTCTCCCAGTTTTGAACTGAGGAATCAGAGAAAGTGGTGGAAAAATCGGCGGACATGTGCGGGAAATCAGCGGAAATGCCAAAAAAATCAGCGGAAAGATGCGAAAATCAGCGAAAGGAGGAAAAAGCAGGGGAAAGAGATGTCCTCCCTTTTTGAAAAAATCTCCAAAAACGGCGTTCAAGGTCCTCAAACTTAGCGGAATAAGAAGCATTTATTACGCCCGAATAGTGTACGCAGTCACTTTATATCCGCGAAAAGGGCCTGCAACCTATCACCAGCTTGAAATGGTGCCTTTCCTCAAAGATGTGTCACTTGTTGTAGCCACAAAAAATCCACCATATAAGGAAGGTGGAGGAAGAAAAGCGGCATTACATCTACACTTCGAGGAGCCTCATTCTTGCAACCTGGGATTTGCCGGGTTACAGTTTGGGTACTCCAGTTCTGTAAACTCTGCTAATTTATTCAAATAGTAACATTCCTCTCTCATCATATGATCGGCCATCAATGGCGCAAAAGATACTAAAGCCTCCTTGCTTAACCGAAGTTCTTCAATTTCATGCAAAAAGTTCATGAAAAGCGCCATTTCCAGAGAAATATCCTGACCAAATTTCTTCAAAGCAGGGAAAGTGGATAATCTCGTCCGCAAAAATCCAGCCATTTCCACCGCTTTTAAATAGAAATCCTCAAAGTCCTTTGTGAATGCATCGCTTTTTCCTTTCATTTTCTTTTCAACCCGGTCAAGATTACTTGAAATGGCACCGGCATGGCCTGCTGCATCCAACAGCCAAACCAGATGGTGATGCACCTCGTGGACAACAGGTGGAACTTCACCCTTTTTTAAGTATTTTAGAACACGCAAATATTCATCTAATTCATTGACCATATGGTTAATAAAACTGGGCGTCAAATGAATGGTGATTTTCCCGGTCAACTGTTTTCTGATGATCGAAAGTTTTAACTGCTTTAATTGCAATGCTTCTTCATCCGCTCTTTGGCTTAAGCGGATGAGATCGGCATTTTGTATACTTCTAAGCAGTTGATCAAAGACTTGAATAAAATAACGCGTTTGTTCAATTTCTTGTTTTTCCTGCGGAGCGAGTGAATCATGAATAAAACGTGCGTGATCTCCCAATATTTGAAGCCAGAAGCCATGTTCAAATCCTGCTGCCTGTTCAAAATTTGCCATCCGGCATTCTCTCCTTTCGTGCACTCTTATCATCTTATGGATGGCCTGACGGGGATTATGATGGGTGCCTGACAGACGCCAGACATAAAAAAATCCCCGCCTAATTGATGCAGGTAGGGATTGGTCTTTCAATATCGCCATTGTTTTGGCCATCATGGTTATTCCGGAGCTTAAATTCGTTTAATGCTTCAATTGAAAACTCCGGAAAAATTGATTCCGGCATGCTTGACGGATTGGGCATGTTTCTTTTTTAACTCCAGCGCCTTTTCCGGGTAGTCCGTGATAATACCTGCCAGCTTCAGGTCCAGAGCTTTTTTAATGGAACGGGCGGAATTCACTGTCCAAACACGTACCGGAACCGAATGTTCTGTCGTAAATAGATTGGATTTGCTGATTAAAAACGACCGGTTCAGGTGTAGTCCGGACAGCTGGTGATCTTGAATCATACGCTCTAAATCCAAATGGCGCTTCGATGTCAAAAAAGCAGTATGTGCCTCCGGGTCTAATGTTTTTATCCTTATCAGTGTTGAAAGATTAAAAGATGAAAAAATGATTCTTGATTTTAAATGGTACCTTTCCGAGAGCTCCAGGGCCTTTTTTTCGATGCCGGGGTAGGAAAACGTATCTGTCTTCAGCTCAATGTTCAAGGAAACCTGGTAATCCGCTGTCAGTTCCAGCACTTCCTCAAGGGTGGGGACCGTTTCCTTCTCCCAGGATGAATCATAAAAAGAGAGATGTTTGAATTTCTTGCCGGCGCTGTATTGTTTGATTTCGTTCAAATTTAAATCTTTCACATAACCGCTGCCTGTAGTCGTTCTGTCGAGTTTCTCATCATGGATCACCACCAGTTCGCCGTCTTTTGACATGTGGACATCCAGTTCTAAGCCTTCCGCTCCGATGTGACAGGCATGGGCAAAACCCAGCAATGTATTTTCCGGATGGGTTCCCTTGCTGCCGCGGTGCCCGAATATCAGTGTTTCTCCCATAAGCGCATTCCTCCGGTTATCATTTTCCGTTTGCCTGGTTGGCTTTTTCAATGGCCTGGTTGGTTTGTTCTACAGCTTTATTCAGGGCTTTGTCAATGTCTTCGCCGTTATAGACACTTTCCATGGCCGATTCCACAGCGGTTCTTTCTTCCGGCAGACTTTGCATCAGCGCGCCCTGTGTGACCGGCGAAGTATGGGTGGCTTGTAATTGCTGCACCGGAACTTGCAACTGCGGCACTTTTTGATAAACTTCTTTTACAAGCTGGTCATCGTATGCTTTCGTGTTAATGGCAAAATAGCCGGTGCCTATGTGCCATTCAGCCTGTACGTGAGGGCTTGCCAAATATTTCATGAAATCCCATGCCGCTTTTTGTTCGGCGCTGCTTTTTCCTTTTGACAGCCACAGGCTTGCACCGCCGATGGCAACCCCGTTCCATTTTTTGCTTTCCGGATGCGGCAGATAAGCTACACCGACTTTAAATTTTGCGTTATCGACAACGTCCCGGATGCTGGCGGACGATTGGATGAACATGGCCACTTTGCCTGCAAGAAATCCCGCTGTCATATCATCAGCCGCATTCGTGCCCGTGCCGTAATCGACAAAAGTTTTGTCTGCAATCATGTTTTTCGCCCACTTGAGAATGTTTTTTCCCGCTTCGTTATTGAACACGGACTTTGTCGGCGTTCCGTCATGTCCGTTGTTTTTATTGACCAGCAGTGAACCTTGATTGGCCAGCAATTCTTCAAAAAGCCAACCATACGGCTGCAGGGCAAAGCCTTTCATTTTTCCATTGCTGGAGTCTGTTACTTTTTTTGCATATGCTTCAATCTGTTCAAAAGTGACATTTTTCGGATCGATGTTGACGCCGGCTTTTTTAAGGGCATCCTCGTTGTAATACAGGACAGGTGTGGAGGAATTAAACGGCATAGAATATAGTTTTCCGTCCACCGTATAATAATTTAAAATATTCTTTTCCAAGTTCGAAGTATCATAGTGATCTTTGTCAATGAATTTTTGGACAGGATCAATAAAGCCGCTGTTGATCATTGTCTTGGTCCCGATTTCCTGAACCTGGATGATGGTAGGGGCTTTATCCGTACCGCCGACACTTAAGTATTTTGGCAGGGATTCCGTGTATTCCCCCTGGTATTCCGTTTTTACGAGCACTTTATTCTGTGACTGGTTGTATTCTTTCACAATTTGATTGAGCGTTTTTTGCGGCTCTCCGCTCATGGAATGCCAAAACGTCACCACGATGCGGCCGTTTTGTTTCGTGGTGGTCGCCTCTGTATTTGCGCCACAGGCAGCAAGGCTTAAGGTAAGGCAAAGCATCATAAAAATTGCAAGGTATTTTTTAATCATTTTGCATCCTCCTTCAATAAAGTTAAGTTTTCTCTTGAATACTCACTCATTCTCAAAATTTCATAGGTGTTTAATTTACACCAAATAGCTATCACATCTTCAAACGAATTTATGCAGAATATTATTATAGGTTATGGACCATCCTAACGACCGAACTGGATAAGTTTGGTAAATAAAAGGATATAACCGTGCGTAAGATCTCCACACGACTCAAGATCGCTCACCCTCCTATATCTCTCCGGATCAGGGTCCATACATTCCTCCTATTTTATCGAGCCTTCGGTGAGGCCTTTTTGCAAATGTTTTTGACCCGCAAATAAGACGAGTAAAGTCGGGATCGCGACAGTGACCGCACATGCCATGATCATGCCCCAGTCGTTCAGCGTTTCCTGGGATTGCATTTGTTTGAGCCCGATCTGCACGGTGCGGGCTGTATCATTGGTTGTGACCAGAATCGGCCATAAATACTGATTCCACGTCGTCAAAAAGCTGTATGTACCTAACGTAACAAGGCTGATCTTCGACATCGGCAGCACAACTTTCAGATAAAATTTCCAATGGCTAATGCCCATCAGGTCGCTTGCTTCTTTTAACTCCATTGGAATTTGTTTGAAATGCTGCCTGAGTAAAAACGTTCCAAATGCGGAAGCGATAAACGGCAGGATGAGTGCAGGATACGTATTCAGCCAGCCCAGATCCCGTATCGTCTCAAAATTGGGGATCATCTGCGCCTCAAACGGAACCATCATCGTGGAAATAAACAAGTAAAACAGCAGATTTTGCCCTTTGAATTTTGGAAACACAAACGCATATGCAGCAAGGCTCGACAGCAGCAGCTGCCCGGCCGTGACAGCCAATGAAACAAGAACACTGTTCATCAGATAATGGACGAAAGTCGTGTTTTGAAAGGCTTCAAGATAATGGTTTAAACTGATATGCACTGAAAAATAATGTCCGGCTACAATCTCTTCCTGCGGTATGAGGCTGATGGACAGGCCGAGCAAAAACGGGCTGCCAATCAAAAGCGCAAAGAAGATTAAAACAGCGTACAGGCCGGTCTTCGAGACAAACGTTCTCATCATTGGTAATGCACCTTCTTTTCCCCCGCCTTAAATTGGATGATCGTTAAGACAAAGATGATGACAGCTAATATAACCGCTTCGGCACTGGAGGTACCAAACTGGTGGTTGATAAAGGCATCCTGGTAAATGGAATACACGAGCAAATTTGTGTGATTTGACGGGCCGCCCTTTGTGAGCATGTCAATCTGCCCGAATGTTTGGAAGGCATTGATCACCGAAACGATGATGACAAAAAACAATGTCGGCGATAACAGCGGGAGTGTAATCCGCCTGACCTGCGTGAGATACGGAATCCCCGTAATTTGCGCACTTTCATAAAGGTTTTGGTCAATGTGTTGCAAGCCTCCCAACAGGATTAAAAAAGAAAAGCCAGTGTTCATCCACACGGTGGACAGCGAAATGGAAAACAACGCCCAATGCGGGTCGGTTAACCAGCTGACCGCAGGAAGGTGAAAGAGCTGCATCAAACGGTTCATCAGTCCGATGGAAGGATTAAATAAAAACATCCAAAAAACGGAAGCCACGGAGACGCTGATCCCCATTGTTGATGCGAAAATGGTTCTGAAAAAGCCGATTCCTTTTAATTTTTCATTGGCGAGCAAAGAGAGAAAAAGCGAAATGATCACGGTTGCCGCAACTGTTCCCGCAGCAAACATCAGCGTGTACAGCAAACTTTGTCTGTAGTCTGCGGATGTGAACAGTTCTTTAAAATTGCTGAGTCCGGCGAACACGGTTGGATGCCCGGCAAAATCGGTCAGATAAAAACTGAGAAATACCGTCCGGAACATCGGGTAAAAAATGAAAACGGCCAACAAAATGAGGGATGGAAGCAGAAACAGCCATCCGGTCACAGCATCCCCGTATCGCCTCTTTGTCTTCTTCTCCTGTTCCAATTGGACATTGATCGCTTCTCCAGCAGATAAATTTTGTATCATACCGAAACCCCGCCTTTTTCCATATTGAAGGCCTTTTCGCGCGTATCCGGATCAAAAAAATGGACATCCTCCGGAGAGAAGTAGACCGTTATCCGGTCATCCGGATCAAGCTGCCATTGTCCGGCCCATTTTGCTTTCCACTGTGTATTTCCGAACGCAAACCAAATAATCGTTTTGTCGCCAAGTTGTTCGGCGGACTTGACGGTTGCCTGTATTGCAGCGTCGCCGCTCTTGGCATTCGGTTTAAAATGCTCAGGCCGGATGCCAAGGATGCATGTTGGTTTGGGAAAAGAGAATCCTGGCTGAACGGCCGGACCGTCCGGAATCCTGAAACGTTTTCCCTCTTCAACATACGCTTCTGTGAAATTCATTTGCGGCGATCCGATAAAAGAAGCAGCGAATTGATTTGCCGGATCATTGTAGATTTCGATCGGCTCTCCGATTTGCTGGATCATTCCTTCATTCAAGATCATGATCCGGTCTCCCATCGTCATCGCTTCCACCTGGTCGTGGGTAACGTAAATCATCGTTAACCCGAGCTGGCGCTGCAGTTGCCGGATTTCCGTCCGCATCTCGGTGCGGAGTTTCGCATCCAAATTCGAGAGCGGCTCATCCATTAAACAAATCGGCGCCTGACTGACAATCGCCCTTGCCAATGCAACCCTTTGCCGCTGGCCCCCAGATAAAGCGCGCGGTTTTTTTTCGGCAAATGGCTCCAGTTGGACAAGTGCCAGTGCATGTTTAAGCCGCGCTTCTTTTTCCTGCTTGGTGAGTTTTTCTTTCGAGTTAATGCCAAAAAGGATATTTTCCCTTACCGTCATGTGCGGATAAAGGGCGTAATTCTGAAATACCATCGACACTTGGCGGTCTTTCGGCAAAACATAGTTTGCCGGCCGGTTGTCAATATAGAGCTGGCCGCCTGAAATGTCTTCAAGCCCGGCAATCATCCGCAAAATCGTGCTCTTCCCGCATCCTGAAGGACCGACAAGCACAAAAAATTCTCCTTGCTCAACCGAAAAGTGAATGTCACTTAAAACAGTTGCGCCTTTCCCGTAAGACTTCGAAACATTGACCATCTCGATTTTCGGCACGAAGCTTTCCTCCTTACTTATCAATTTGCAAATTCAAGATAGCACAAAAAAAATCGCAAAACTGCGATTTCAAAGGAACTTAACTTAATATTTACAAAATCTTTAAGGGAAATGATTTTGACGTTTTTGATGGTGCTGGGGGAAAGGCTTGTAATATAAGAAAGCGCAGAGGTTTTGGCCCCTGCGCTTCTTGAATCGTTACACGCTTTTTGCTATTTCACTTTTACTGTCCGATATCCGCTAATATTGCCGGATTTATCCGCGGCCTCACTTTAATCGTGGTGCCTTTTTTCGTTGGGCTGATTTGGATTTTATAATATCCGCGCTTGTCGGCTTTGGCAGAGCCGATTTTTTTGCTGCTTGCATAAGCAGTAACGGTTACGTATGCTTCTCAATGATGTACTTGGAAGTGTGGCTGACCGCGTAAACAGACGGTGTGCCTGGTGCGATTCTGTCAATCGCCGTTACACTTTTTGTGCTGCTGGATCCGTAGCTGTTTTTCGCGTAATTATAAATTTTCGTGCCGGCTTTGTGCTTCGGAATCTTGACTTTATATTCGCCTTTACTGTTGCTTGTGCTTTTATACGTTTTCGATCCGATTTTCACATATACGGTACTTGATTTGCTTGTTTTCCCGCTAACATAAGTGCTGCGGTTGCCGACCGTATGACGGAAGGTGTTGAGGCCGGTGATCCAACTAAGGTAAGGGGGATCCTTTGTTATCACAGGTTGGGTGTTAGACATAATGGAATGAAAAACTGCAATATAGAACGGAGCAAAATGGTTAACTTGAATGTCATCCTCTGTTCGAGACGAAAAAGAACGAAAACGGCATATTTTTAGCATGATGGCCGCGATCTCCTCTTAAACGTCACCGGCCCGGAATTTCCCGCAAAGACAAAACGTGGCAAACTCCCGCGTTTTTCCATTCAAATCATCATATAGAAAGAATAACCTGAATCCGTGACGAAAATATAACAAACGCCGTTAATAGGTAGATTTCCCAAGAGTAAGGATATAGTGGTGTCCGACTATTCGATAAATGCACTTTTAGTGATTCAGTATGTAAAAATTTCCCTGTTTCATTCGTTTTTGTGCACGCCAAATAAATCTGCGAATTTCCATTTTTTGCAAGTTTTCGTTTTTTATTTCTTTTTTCCTAGTAGTCTATTGATCGGGATGTTTAGTAAAAGGCTTGATACAAACGAGTAAAGACCGGTAACCATTTGTTGGTCTCCGCGACTTTTAATTTCCATTGCCGGCCACGGAAAACCAGCTTTGAGGCCAGTGTGATCATATTCTGGATGACGGTTCGGATTCTTCTTCTTGTTGTTTTCTTTTTCAATGGCGTATCTTGTTTTTTCAAGCTTTCTTGTCCAATCAAGCGAAGCAGGTTATACGCAAATACACCGAAATGGAGCACAAGGCCATTCGTTTCATATTTGCCTGACGGCAGCCGTTCGAGATCCAGTTCTGATTTAATTTCACTATGGAACTGTTCGCAAGTGCCATGGTTATGATAAAGAGAGATCACCACATGAGGCGGCACTTCAAGGTCCGTCCAGTAGGTTTCAAATTCATACTCGGGAATTAAAAAAATTTGTCCATCTCTTGAGATGGTTCTTTCGGTCACTTTAAAAACTTTTCGGATGCTTCGCTCCTGGTCCTTAATTTGAATGGTTTCGGGGATGGATCCAAGGTAAACCTTCTTTCCTTCCCGTTCTTCACAACAGATCCCATATTTTCGGGCAATGTACAGCCAGTCCTCAGCTTTTTCCTTACGGGGATTGCGTTTGATAATAAAGCTTGCATGGTTTTCTAGGAGAATAATGAGATTATCCCGGCTGTCATTTCCGGAATCAAGCCTGAAAAGCAATGGCTGATCTGTTAGTTTCCGGGCAGATTGAATGGTTTCCTGGATGAAATTTGGTGTACCTTTTTGGCAGTGGACACTTCCCTTTCGCATCTCAACATGCAGGCAGTAACCTTCCTGTCCCATGTAAGCGAACATAGGGGCATAACCGTCACAGCCTTTATAGGTTCTTTCTACCCCTTCCTCGTATAATAAGTTTAAATCCAAAGTGGATGTCAATTTCCAGTTCATTCTGCTCATTGACAAGTGAATATAAGATTTTGTATTCCGGACGAGCCCGGAATACAAGTTCGGACTTGGACGCTTCACGATGTTCCCGGATAATGGTCTTAGGATCGTTTGGGTCAATGCTTCCCCTCCTTGTAGCCTGGCTACTCGAAAAGTCTGCATCCCCAGGTTCTTGCTTGAAGGTCTAACCCGTAGGCCGTTCCTCCGGATCTCCGTGCTGGAAATGAGCAGTTCCAGGCAGCCCACGGCCCGGATGAGTTCTCATACGCGAGGCTGACAGATCGGCAAGCCATCTGGGGATATCCCGAAGCGTTCGATTCCATCGATCCCAATACAGAGAGGAGGAAATCATATGCCCTTATTTGTCGGTATTGACGTGAGCTCCAAAAACCTCGATGCCTGCCTGATGGATAGAATGGGGGAAACGTTGGCCACCCAAACGGTGACAAACAATCTTCCCGGTGCCTATGAGTTAAGAGACGCCATCCTCCAACATGCGGAGGCGGATGACACCATCCAGATCGCCATGGAGGTCACATCCGTGTATAGTTGGCACCCGGCAATGTTTTTTCATGAAGATCCCGAGCTAAAACAGCGTCGTACAAAGGTGTTTACCCTGAATCCGAAGCTGGTGAGAAATTTCAAAAAGGCTTATGCCGAGATGGACAAGACCGATCCCAAAGATGCCTGGGTAATTGCGGACCGCTTGCGTTTCGGGAGATTGCCGAAATCCGTGATTCAGTCAGAACAATACCTTGCCCTTCAACGGTTAACACGGATGCGCTATCACCTGATTCAAAGTTTAACCCGGGAACAACAGGTATTTTTGAATCATCTGTTTTTCAAATTCAGTGCCTTTGACCTTGAAGTGGATACACCGGTCTTCGGCCATGCCATAACGGAATTTTTGCTTGAGGCCTATAGCCTCGATGAAATTGCCCAAATGCCTCTGGAGGACTTAGCGATGTATCTCCAGACCAAAGGTCATGGCCGCTTTAGCGATCCCGAGGATTTGGCCGCATCCATCCAAAAAGCTGCCCGATCCTCTTACCGGCTTTCTAAATGTGTGGAGGATTCGATTGACTTGGTCCTGGGCAGTTCTATTGAGATCATCCGGCATCTTAAACGCCAAATCAAGGATTTGGATAAGGCGATTGCCCGCGTTCTTGAAGGAATCCCGAATACCCTCCAGACCATTCCGGGAATAGGCCCGGTGAGCTGTGCTGGGATTCTCGCTGAAATCGGCGACATTGAGCGCTTTGACGACCAAGCCGCGATCGCAAAATTTGCTGGATTGTTCTGGCCCCGCCACCAATCGGGTGATTTTGAGGCTGATGACAAAATGCTTGCGCGTACAGGCAATCGTTATCTCCGGTATTACCTGGTTGAGGCTGCCAATCTGGTCCGGCGACACGAACCTGAGTACCGCGCCTTTTACCAAAAGAAATATCGTGAGGTGCATAAGCACTCACACAAACGCGCCCTCGTCTTAACGGCAAGAAAACTGGTGCGCCTGATCGATGCGCTGCTCCGCAACGATCAAATTTATGCGCCGAAAAAGAAGGTGACGCGATGAGGTAACCAGGTAACCATCATCGATAGCCTGAACTTGAAAACTTCCAGATTATTCCAATTATCTGGAGGCTTAGTTCAGTATTGCCATTTTTACGACATAGAGCCAACAAAATTTCCAATTCACTTGTTTTTAACCCTTGACATCACACCGTAGGACTTTCATCATCCATCAATACCATCATAACGCAAATTGCATGAAAAAGGGTTTGTCTGTTTTGCGGACGCGAAAAAATGCAACCGCTTTAAAAATGTGTATTAATATCTTTTGCATATGGACTAATACAGTTTTGTGCAAAACAAGCATTTTATAAATTTTTTCATGCAAAAACCTTGTTTTCACCGCATATATAGGTTTAATATATAAATGTGAACTTTTTATGAACAAATATAGTACAGATTCATTTTTTACTATAACAGTTTGTATGCCAAATGCCGAAGGGTGCAAGAACAGCGGAGAAAGAAGGGATCATTGGCCAGGTTTGCCGCAATGCGGATAAAGGAATTAGGAGATTGAAAGCCGGCATTTAGGGGATACTAACGAAAAATAAATGGAAAAGAAGGGGATTGACAAATGGCAAAAACGATAGCGGATTTGCTGATTGATTCATTATTAAATGCAGGTGTAAAAAGAATTTATGGGATCGTCGGGGACTCTTTAAATGCAGTGCTCGACTCCATCCGGCGTTCCGGGCGGATTGAATGGGTCGGCGTGCGCCATGAAGAAGTGGCCGCTTTTGCAGCCGGCGCAGAGGCTACCTTAAATAACAGCATTGCGGTTTGCGCAGGCAGCAGCGGCCCTGGAAACTTGCACCTTATCAATGGGCTGTATGACTGCAACCGTTCGCGTGTGCCGGTATTGGCGATTGCCGCCCATATTCCGAGCAGTGAAATCGGAAGCGAGTATTTCCAACAAACACGGCCTGAATTGATTTTCAAAGACTGTGCGCATTTTATTGAAACAGTACAACGCCCGGAACAAATGCCTTTAATGGTAAATATGGCGATGCAACAGGCGGTCGCAAACCAAGGCGTTTCCGTTCTTGTTTTGCCTGGTGATGTTGCAGGCCTGGATGACAACGTAGCAGTGCCGCAAGTACCGGTCCATTTTGCCAAACCGGTCGTGAAACCGTCAGAAGAAGATTTAACACAGCTTGCTTCTTACTTAAACGACGGGAAAAAAGTAACGCTGCTTTGCGGTGCGGGTTGCCAGGGTGCCCATGACGAAATTATGGAACTGTGCAACAAACTGAAATCGCCAATGGTCGTTGCACTGCGCGGTAAGGAGTTTTTGGAATACGATAATCCTTACTTTGCAGGGTTGACAGGCTTGATCGGATATTCTTCCGGCTATGACGCCATGATGGAATGCGATACGCTGCTGATGCTCGGCACAGACTTCCCGTACCGCCAATTCTATCCGAAAAACGCAAAAGTGTTGCAGGTCGACATCCGTTCCGAACATTTGGGACGCCGGACACCGCTGACACTCGGCGTTGTCGGAGATGTAAAAGATACAGTTGAAGCTTTGCTGCCAATGATTCAGGAAAAAGACAACAGCAAGCATCTTGAAAAACATGTCAAAGCTTATCAAAAAGTAAGAGAAGATCTCGATGAATTGGCTGTTGGCAAACCGGGACGCAAACCGATCCACCCGCAATATTTGACAAAACTGGTCAGTGATCTGGCAGATGAAGATGCTATCTTCACTTGCGATGTGGGTACACCAACGTTGTGGGCAGCACGTTATGTGCAAATGAACGGCAAACGCCGCCTGCTCGGTTCATTTAACCACGGTACGATGGCTAATGCGCTTCCACAAGCGATCGGCGCGGCTGTTGCACAACCTGGCAAGCAAGTTGTTTCGCTCAGCGGGGACGGCGGCCTGTCGATGCTGATGGGTGACATGTTAACGCTCCGCCAGCATAAGCTGCCAGTTAAAGTCGTTGTCTTTAACAACACGGCATTAAGCTTTGTTGAACTGGAAATGAAAGCAGCCGGCTATCCGGAAACTGGAACAGGCCTTGACAGCCCGAACTATGCAGCGATTGCTGAAGCGATGGGCATGAAAGGGATCCGTGTGGAAGACCCAGCTGATCTGGAAGGGGCACTCCGTGAATCATTCGAACATGACGGACCGGCCGTTATTGACGTTGCCGTAAACCGCCAGGAATTGTCCTTGCCGCCTAAAATTACGTATGAACAAGCACACGGCTTTACGCTGTGGATGCTGAAAGCCGTATTAAACGGCCGTGCCAATGAATTAATTGATTTGGCTAAAACAAACTTGATTCGATAATCAAAAATAAGCCCGGTATCCGTATGGGAAACCGGGCTTTTTCTTTTAAACAAAGGTTTTTTCATATTTTGGAGTGGTGTTTGTGGCTGCTATAAGCTATCGGAAAAGCGGGCCGGGCAAATGGTATGCGGGCTCTCGCGCACCCCGTCCAATATCACAGAAGGGGCGCCCCATCCGCCAGTTTCCGGCTTTTGGGGCGCCCCTTATTTATTCGTTTTCCAAATGGAGCACGTTCAGCAGTTTAAAGAACAGGCTTACGATAATGGCAACGACTGTTGCAAGCCCCATCCCGCTTAATGAGGCGGTGCCGATATTGATCGTTGCGCCGCTTAAGCCAACAGCGAGAACAAGGCAGGTGAGAATCAAATTTTGCGATTTTCCGTAATCCACTTTTTGTTCGACCAGCATCCTGAGTCCGCTTGCCGCAATGACACCGAACAAGAGGAGAGAGATGCCGCCCATAACCGGCTGCGGAATCGATGATATGAGCGCCGCCAATTTTCCGCAGAAGGAAAGGATAATGGCGAGAACCGCAGCGCCGCCGATCACCCATGTGGAGTAGACACGCGTAATCGCGAGCACACCGATATTTTCACCGTACGTCGTATTTGGTGTGGCACCGACAAAACTGGACAGAATCGTGGAAATGCCGTTTCCGAGCAAAGACCGGTCAAGCCCGGGGTCCTTGGTTAAATCTTTTTTGACAATATTGCCTGTGACGATTAAGTGGCCGATATGTTCCGGAATGATGACGAGCGCTGCCGGCACGATCATCATGATATCGGACCAGTTCAGTTTGATCGGATAGTACGTCGGCAATGAGATCCAGGCTGCTTCCTGGACGGGTTTGAGGTCGACAATCCCGAATGCCAGGGAAATCAGATAGCCGCAAATGATCCCGATTAAGATCGGAATGATTTTAAGAAAGCCGCGCAGGGTAACCCAGCAGACCACTGTAATTGCAAGTGTTAATAAGGAAACCGTGATGGTATCAGGGTCCGGGCTCCAGTGTTTTACGGAAGCATCCGTCTGGACAAGGCCTGCCATCTGTGCCGCAGTCGGGACAAGCTGGAGCCCGATCACGGCCACGATCGCGCCCATTGCAGCAGGCGGAAAGACAACCTCAATCCAGCCCGTGCCGGCAATTTTAACGATAAGTGCAATGATGACAAGAATAATGCCGACTGCAAGGAATCCGCCCAATGCGTAACTGTATCCGGTAAGGCCCGCATGTTTTGCAAGAACGGCAAATACCGGCGAGATAAAAGCAAAGCTGGACCCGAGATAGGCCGGGATTTTTCCTTTTGTGATCAGGATATAAAGTAGCGTCCCGATCCCGTTCATGAATAAAATGGTCGCAGGATCAATTTTAAACAGGACAGGAACGAGAACGGTTGAACCGAACATGGCAAACAAATGCTGAAAACTTAGCGGCAGGCTTTTGAGAAAAGGTAGTTTTTGGTTAACTTGAATTTCATGCTGTTCCATATTTCTCCCCCTCAATGGATTGGTAAAATGCGAGGCAGGGGTTTTCCAGGAAGTGCCCTTTTGGCAAAAAAAAGCACCTTGCCCGAATGAAAGCAAGGTGCATGGAAGTGCACATTTATCCGGAACCTTGCCAGCCTCACGGGACTGTTTTAAAGGCATTCATTCATCTTTTGTCCTTGCTATTATGGCAGTTCCAACCGGGTTTGTCAATTCTTATTTTGCATTTGCAGTTCTGAAGAGTAAATTCATCAATTTTTAGATGTTTTATGATAAAATGACTTATCCACATTTAGAAAATTTTTCCATCTATTTTTTCTGCTTTCAAAGTCAAAAAGAGCCGAATTTGCAAATTTCTTTTTTAAAATTGTGGATAACTTCAAAAAAACCTTTTTTTACATCACATCCTTTGCTATAATATAACCATTAAGTAAACCTTACTTGTATTGGCTTACTTAAATGGGTGAAATCCTCGTCTGTTAAAATGCGTGTCCGAAACGATTCCAACAGATTTGAGGATTTTTCTTTTGCCGTTTTTTTGAGTGCTTTTAAGATTGACGAACCTTTTTCAAACAGCTGTCTAATAATATCTGTTATTTGAACTAATAAATAATGATTTTTCATGGCTGTGTAGTTTTGGCTATTGGCATGTTCTATATTGTAACGATTATTTTTTTGTTCGTTAAATCCTTGATTTTCAATCTTCCAGCGGCTTCTTCCTGCAGCGATGAGTCGTTCCACGTTCTTTTTCGTGATTTTAATATCCGTTATAAATACATACTCTTTCGATTTCCCATCCTCTGTTTTCATTGTGGCCTCCATCAGATTGACCGTTCTGTCTTTGTAGGCAATATCATTCACCCAAACTAATGAATTCTGATCCTTACTTTGTTCCAGCTCTTTTATTGCCTTAAACTCCGTCGAGATACTTTTAATTCTCCCTTCCTTAAATCTGCATATATATTTCCATTTGTGCGCCCTGCACAGATTAAATACCGTTTCACATGCATAGAGACTATCTCCCAAGATACAAATCGGTAGTCTTTTAAATATTTTTTTTATTTTCTTTGCCAGCCTGTCGAAGGCTTTTAATTCACAATCTTGCTTAGAAACATTTTCTGATTCATTTTCGATAAATTCGGAGGCAATACTGAAGACCATATCCCCCACGACAAGCTTGGCTTCAAGTACATGGTGCATATAAAGTACGTTCGTTTCTCCTGTTTCTTTATTTGTATATGCCCGTCTCAGGCAGTGTTTACAATGTTTCTCATGAAAGGTGTGTAATCCAGTTCCATCAATGATGACACCCCAGTACTTTCCTTCAATTCGATAAGACTCGAGAGACCTTTTTTTCAATAATTCTTTAATCATATACGTTCTAATTTTTTCTAATTCATTTACATCTAAGCCAGATAAAAAGTCGTTAATTGTATCATAATGTGGAAGTTCTTCAAGAGAATCTAAGCCTAACACCTTCCCTACATTTTTAATACATTCTTCTTTATTAAAACTCTCACTCATGTTTCTCATGGATTTTAGGCCGGTCATATTTTTCAACATCATCGTAAATAAAAGGACCTCTGGACCATAAGTGATATAGCTTTGATGTCGGTGGTCTGCTACCTTTTTTAGGTTATTCATCAGGTCTTTGAAAAAATGCTTCTGAATTTTAAGGAACTCGAAAAAATAATTTGCTTCTTTTTCACGATTTCTTTTTTCTTTTCTAGTAACCAAAATAAAAACCCCCTCAAAACAGCCAAGTTTAATTAGGGCTTGCTGAACGAATCAAATTTTAGCTTGTATTCGACTTGTCACTAAGCCATGCCAAAATATTCGTCCAGCAAGCTCTAATTATTTAAATTATTACATATTTGGCCGTATTTTTGGGGGGGATACTTAAATTATCACGAAAAATTTTTACTCCTCAGAGCTGCCTTGATATAGTCATTAGAACTTGTTTTTTCGAGAAAAGGTCATCCCGCCTCCCGAAATAGGAAGGAAACGCCTGCACTGGCGTAAGCTTGCGCCCTTTTTCCAATCGTTTACATACCTGGCATTCATCTATATACCGAAAACATACCGTTATTATAGACCCTTTTTATTTTTTTACCAGCCTGTTTCTGCAGGGTTAACAAAATTGTAAAACACGAAGCGCATCCATACATTTTATTTTGTTCCAAACAGGCGGTCCCCCGCATCTCCGAGGCCCGGCACAATGTACCCTTGCTCATTCAGCTTCTCATCAAGGGCTGCTGTATAAATATCAACGTCCGGATGGGCTCTCTGTACGGCTTTCACACCCTCAGGGGATGCAATCAGGCACATGAATTTAATGTTTTTTGCGCCTCGCTGTTTTAAAGACTGGATCGCATCCACGGCAGAACCGCCTGTAGCCAGCATCGGATCGACAATAATAAAATCGCGTTCCTCTACATCGCTTGGAAGTTTTATGTAATATTCAACCGGCGTCAGTGTCTTCGGATCGCGGTACAGGCCGACATGTCCGACTTTTGCAGCCGGGATCAGTTTCCGCACGCCGTCGACCATGCCCAGGCCCGCACGCAGGATCGGGACAATGCCGATTTTTTTGCCGGATAAAATTTTTGATTTTGCCTTGCAGACCGGCGTTTCAATTTCAATTTCTTCAAGCGGCATATCGCGGGTAATTTCAAATGCCATCAAAGTCGATACTTCGTCGACAAGTTCGCGGAATTCTTTTGTCCCCGTATGTTTATCGCGGATATACGTCAACTTGTGCTGGATCAGCGGGTGGTCAATGACATGAAGTGTGCTCAAATGAATTCTCTCCTTTAAAGGTTGGTATCAGGTTCGGCAAATGCTTACCCCAACCATTTTACACGAAAAAAGCGCCCAATCTCAAGGAAAGCCAAAAGAAAATCCTGAGGCCGGGCGAAAGGATCCAGCCCCGCGTTTTACGGGGCCATCCTGCTCAATTTTTTTGCCGGTTCTGACTCGAATTTGTTTTTATGCCACATTGGAAGCGGACCAGCCATCCGTCCGGAAAAAGCGGGATAAAACCCCTGCTTAGTTTTGGCCGGCGTACAGCGGAAAGCGTTCCGTAAGATGCTTGACGCGTCCTGCCGCTTCTTTTAAGACTGCTTCGTTATCCGGATTTTTCAATGCCGATCCGATAATGGATGCCACCTCATCCATTTCTTCAAGGCCGAATCCCCTTGTTGTGACTGCGGGTGTGCCGATTCTGAGACCGCTTGTCACAAACGGGCTTTCCGGGTCATACGGAATCGTATTTTTATTGGCCGTAATGCCGATATCATCGAGCACTTTCTCCGCATCCTTCCCGGTAATGCCGAAAGAGCGCAAATCAACGAGAATAAGATGATTATCCGTCCCGCCGGATACAAGGTCAAATCCCTCTTTTTGGAGCCCTTCCGCCAGCCGTTTTGCGTTATCCACCACTTTTTGCGAATAGATTTTGAACCCGTCTGTAAGCGCCTCTCCAAAAGCGACGGCTTTAGCCGCAATCACATGCATAAGCGGGCCGCCCTGGATCCCCGGGAAAATCGATTTGTCCACTTTCTTTGCAAATTCCGCTTTGCATAAAATCATGCCGCCGCGCGGTCCCCGCAATGTTTTATGCGTTGTGGTCGTCACAAAATCCGCATACGGCACAGGGTTCGGATGTAACCCGCAAGCCACAAGCCCTGCAATATGCGCCATATCCACCATTAAATAGGCGCCGACTTCATCCGCAATTTCCTTGAACTTTTTAAAATCAATCGTGCGGGGGTATGCACTTGCACCGGCAACAATCAGTTTCGGCTTATGTACGCGCGCTTTTTCCAATACATCTTCATAATCAATATGCTGCGTTTCCTTATCCACACCGTATTCCACAAAATGGTACTGCATGCCGCTGAAATTGACCGGGCTGCCATGTGTCAAATGCCCGCCGTGGGACAAATTCATGCCAAGCACCGTATCGCCGTGCTCCAGAATGGTGAAATAAACCGCCATATTGGCCTGTGCGCCAGAATGCGGCTGGACATTGACATGTTCGGCACCAAAAAGCTGTTTTGCCCGCTCCCGCGCAAGGTCTTCCACAATATCCACATATTCGCATCCGCCGTAATAACGGTGCCCCGGATAGCCTTCCGCGTATTTGTTGGTCAGAACGGAGCCTTGTGCTTCCATCACCGCTTCGCTGACAAAATTTTCGCTGGCAATGAGTTCAATCTTGTTTCTTTGCCGGTTCAATTCCTGCCGGATCGCCTCGTAAACTTCCTTGTCTTGATTTGCAATATGGCTCAATTCGGTACCCCCTCAAGATTGTTTTCATATTCTTTTTTATTTTACCATAATGCTTTGCAAAATTTGTCCATTTTTTTGACAGGAAGAAAAAAAACATGCCCCGCATACAACATGCAGGGCAGTATAGGGGTCCTTATTCCGGCTGTTCTTTTTCGTAAACCGCCCGCACGCCGCCGATCAGTTTCGGCCGCGTTTTGGCAAATGTAACATGGGCTTTTCCCAGCTCTTTTTCGGAAACCCTTACAGGCACGGCAACATGCTTTAAGTGCATGCCGATCAATGTATCTCCGATGTCGATGCCCGCGTCAGCCCGGATATATTCGACGACAACGGGATCTTCCATGTGAGCGTATGCATACGTAGCCATCGCGCCACCCGCCTTCCGGACAGGCACGACCGTCACTTCTTCCCATCCCTTTTCATCAGCAAGCGAACGGTCAACCACAAGCGCCCGGTTCAGGTGTTCGCAGCATTGAAATGCCAGTTGGAATCCGAACCGGCGTGCAAACATCTGTACACTGTCATAAATAATGGCGGCGACATCCATTGCCCCTGCTGTCCCGATTTTTTTCCCGGTTACTTCGGATGTCGAGCAGCCAACAACAAAAACCTGTCCTTTTTTCATTGGCACCTGCCGGAAAAATTCATCCAGCATGCGGTCCAACTGTTCTTCCAAACGTGCCGAATCTGATTGCAACAAAAACACCTCTGTTATTTTTGTTCATACTGCGCGATTTTCTCAATCCTGCGCGCATGGCGGCCGCCTTCAAACGGCGTTCCGAGCCATTCTTTTACAATTTCACAGGCCAGCCCCGGCCCGATGACCCGCTCTCCCATGGCGAGGACATTGCTGTCATTATGGGCCCTTGTAGCCTTCGCGCTGAAGACATCATGCACAAGCGCGCAACGGATACCCTTTACTTTATTGGCGGAAATACACATCCCGATTCCGGTGCCGCAAATAAGGATCGCACGGTCAAATTCCCCTTTTGCCACCTTTTCCGCAACCGGAAGCGCGTAATCCGGATAATCAACCGATCCTTCACAATCGCATCCGAAATCTTCGTAGGCAACACCCAGATCCTGAAGCAAACCCGCAATTTCCTGTTTAAGATGCTTACCGCCGTGGTCTGAAGCCAATGCCACTTTCATGTTCTTCCCCCTCCTTCATGCTTCTGATTCTATTGTGGCACAGAACGGCGAAAAAGAAAATAAAGCGTCTTAGAGCCAGGTTCCATGGCTGTTAAAATTTCCGGCCCGTTTAAAACGTCCATCGTCCCCGGAAAAATGCCAGGCATACGGCCACATGTTTCCGCATCTCCTCTTGTCTTGCGGGATTTCCCGGCACAAAACCAGAATTGCCACGCTTCTTCCAGCCAAAACCGGTGCTCCCCGTCCAAAACCAGGCGGGCGAAAAACTCACCGGATATGAAAGCGGCGGGTGCTCCCTTTTAATTTCTCCGCATCCTGCTCGAGCTGCGCGATAAGCCTTTCAATCAATTCCATGTTCTGCGCCTGCTCATTTGTAATCGCGGTGACTTCTTTTGCCCCGGCAGAAGTCTGTTCGGTAATGGCCGCCACTTCCTGCGACTGGCTCGAAGCTTCGTGAATCGCATCCATTTGGTTCTTGGCCATACCGGCAATTTGATCAACTGCCCCCGCAACCAAATGGATTGATTCCGTCATTCTGTCCATCGCTTCATTGGCCTTTTGTCCTCTGTGCACTTCTTCATTGGCTTTTTGAACTTGTACAGCCATTTGTTCGACAACCCGTGTACCTTCCTGCTCAATGTGCTGGATCATCCCGGTAATACCCTGAACGGCCTGGGCACTTTCATCCGCAAGCTTCCGGACCTCATTTGCGACCACCGCAAACCCGCGCCCGTATTCCCCGGCGCGTGCCGCTTCAATAGAAGCATTCAACGCCAGCAAATTGGTTTGTGCCGCGACTTCACCGACAAAAGAAATGATCCCCTCCACTTTCTTCGTTTCTTCCGCAAGATCCCGAACGGCTTCCAGCGAGATGGTATTTTCTTTTGCCAGATTTTCAACACCTGATATAAGCGAGTCCATTGTCTCTTTGCTCGTCTTTAATTCGCTCAGCATGTGATCAGAAGATTTTTTGCAAGTATCCGCTTTCCCGCGGACTTCGGATGCAAGCTGATAGGTTTTTTCAACGAGGTCAGCCGCAGATTGGGTGGCAGCCGCGGATTGCTCGGCGCCAAGTGAAATCTCTTCCACCGTCTTGTTTACATGTTCCGCCTGGCCCGCAGCCAGTGCCGTTTTCTCCGATATTTCCGACACACTTTCTTTGGTGCGTTCCACATTTTCATCAATTTGTTCAACCGTCTCCCGCAAATTGGAAAGCAAAGAATTGAAAGCCGCTGCGAGCGACTCGATTTCATCGCCCGATTTCGGCACGGGGACTTCATCTCTTAAATCCCCGCGGCTCGCTTTAAGGGCTGCATCTTCTAACTTGCGCATCGGGCCTGCAATCAGGAATGAACCGAAAAAGCTTAAAATCCCGGACCAGATAATCCCTAATGCAAGTGTAATGACAATAAACCACGGCAGCTTTATCCAGTCGGAAAAAAACGGATAAATAAGATAAATGAAAAGACCGCTTGCCGAATATGTAATAAAAGACAGCCCGGTTACGAACAATACAATTTTCTTCGTTAAACTGAATCTATAGCTTCGCTTTTCCATCCGTCACACCCGCCCCTGGTTTCCCATTTTCCTGTTTTTAATCAAACGATTGATCAATGCATGCAATTGTTGATAAGTTTCTCTGTAAGCATCCAGGCTGCCGCCGTACGGATCCGGCACATCCCCGCTGCTTCCGGCATACTCCGCGATCGTAAACGTTTTATTGCGGGCATGCGGATACCGTGCTGCCACTGCCTGTTTGTGCCCGGACGTCATCGTAAGAATCACGTCAGCCCAACCCGCCAAATTCTCCGAAAGGTTCCGGGCGTGGTGGCGGAAATCGATTCCATTTTCTTTCAGCACTTCGTAGGTATGGACAGAAGCGTCTTCACCCTCGGGCGCAAAAAGGCCGGCTGATTCCACTTCAATGCCTGTCAGCTGTTTAGCTTTTAAAATGGCCTCCGCCATCGGGCTCCTGCATGTATTCCCGGTGCAAACAAAAAGGATATTCAAAGGCTGTCCTCCTATCCTGAACTTTTAAATCTACTATTATTATAGTAAAAAAGACCTTAATTACAAGGTCAATCTGTTGATAGATAAAAAAACGCCGGAAAATTGAAGCCGGCTTTTCTAAATAGAAAATAGCAATTTCAGTCCAAAAACAACGAGGATCGTTCCCCCGAGCACTTCGCCGTACACCCCGATCCAACCCTGGAATTTCCTGCCAATCAAAAGGCCGAGCCAGGTTAAAAATGTAGCAGCAACGCCGAAGCAAATCATAACAGCAACAGTCCGCACGCCGAAAATGCCAAGTGATAGCCCGGCAGAAAAACTGTCCAGGCTTACACTCAACGCAAACAGCATCGTTCCCCATCCGGACGGGCTGACAGCTTGCGCCCCCTCCTTTTTGAAGACCCATACAATCATCTGTATCCCCATAATCACGAGCAATATGCCACCAATATACTGGGCAAATAGGCCAAAAGTACGGGAGAGAAGATGGCCCGCAAAAATGCCGAGAACCGGCATCAACACATGAAAAATGCCGACCGTTAAACCTATGTAAAAGATTTGCCTCAGTCTGGGCTGCATCATGCCCACGCCGAGGCTTACCGAAAAAGCATCCATACCGAGCGCCAAAGCCATGATCGCCAAAGTTACCATTTCTGCGATGACTGCCATCTCTTTTTCCCCCTTTGGACGTGCCTACTCCAGCTTATGCACGTCCGGGGCGTTTTAGAAGCCGCAGATCATCCGAAACCGCCCGCGCACCCGATCCGCAATAAAACAGCACCAAGCGATAAGGGCAGTTTAAAAGCGTCCGGGTTACTGAACATCCTCTTCTTTTACATAACGATGCCCCGCTGCTTTCTCAAGCCGATTCATAATCGCCCGGCCGATGCCTTCACGCGGAAAAATTTCAGAAAATATCACATCCACTTTTTGCGCATTAAACGACCGAAGTGTATCATACAAGTGCTGGGCAACGGTCTCAAGGGATGCCCGCCTGCCACAAACTGCCACCACATCAGCACGGACGATACCGGACGTTTCTTCCGTCACAATCGCTCCTGTTACTTCCCCTTTTTTCCGGTGCGCATCGATCATTTGCTGCATAAAAGCTATGCTGCCATCCACAAGATAAACCGGCGCATCTGGCGCATAATGCGTATATTTCATGCCGGGTGCTTTCGGCCGGGCGCCAGCACCAGTTCCCTTAAGTCCCGGATCAAGCCTCACTTTTCCAATCCGTTCTTCGAGCTGTTCTTTCGTAACACCGCCCGGGCGCAAAATCACAGGCACTTCCGCTGTCACATCGAGCACGGTCGATTCCACTCCGACACCCGTTTCTCCGCCGTCCACAATGCCGGCAATTTTACCGGCAAGGTCTTCCCGGACATGGCGAGCTAATGTCGGGCTCGGCTTGCCGGACCGGTTGGCGCTCGGGGCGGCAATCGGCAGCCCGCTCATGCGAATAAGCGCCAGTGCAACCGGATGCCGGGGCATGCGGATCCCGACCGTGTCCAGCCCGGCCGTCACCTTTTCGGACAATGCCCCTTTCTTTACTTTTACAACGAGCGTAAGCGGGCCCGGCCAAAAAGCTTTCATCAGCACTTTCGCCGTTTCCGGTATTTCTTCCGCCAATTCTTCCAGCTGCTTTTCCTCCGCAATGTGGACAATCAGCGGATTATCGGATGGCCTTCCTTTTGCCTTGAAAATCTTATCCACCGCTTCATCGCTTGTTGCATCGGCTCCTAAACCGTATACCGTTTCAGTCGGAAAAGCGACTGTCTGCTTCTCTTTCAGTAACTGCGCTGCTTCTGCAAGTTGTGGATAAGCACCGGGATTCTCCACAGTTTTATCCACAACCCAGTATTTTGTTTCCATTCTTTTTCACCTTTCTCCATCCAATCATCGGTCCTGCCAGGATATTTATTTATCAAGTTTTCTCCCGGCAAGTATACAAAAGTTCGAAAAATGAAACAAGTATTATCCACAACTTGTGGATAATACTTCGCATTTTGTTGATAACCCGTCTTTGTTCCAGCCCGTTTGTCCGGCTTTTCCACAATCCGGGTGGAAAATGTTAAAACAGTTCTTTGATCACTTTCACAATCAGCAGCTTTTTCTCCACCTCGCCATCCTCTCCGGCGTAAACAGCGCTAGTGTGGTTTGCTGTTTCACCGACTGGCTGTTTCGTTTTGCGGTCTTGTGCCGCTGGTTGATTTTCATGCGGTTTCCGGTTCACTTTTTCAGCTGCCGGCTCTTCCGCAGGTTTTGTGCGGGCATTGGAAGTCGCAACCTTCTTTGTTTCCGATTTCTTTTCTTCACTCCCGCCAGCTGTTGCAACGCCGTTGGAAAAATCGAGAAAACAGAGGGGCGGATACAGGACGCACCACCAATTGGCGCCCTTGCCTTCCCCAAGCGTAATCAAAACCGCTTCATACTTCCCGGCCGGATATAAGTACTGGCCGTATAATTTTGTCGGAAAGGCGACCTTACCAAGTTCGGCTTTTACCGGTTCGTCCAGCTGTTCTTCCGCCATCACCCTTCTTGCAATGCTTTCAATTTCCGGCAAGTGGGAGCGGATGACTTTTTCCGCTTCTTTTTTGGAATTTAAGTGGCCTACCCATTTGGCGATGTTCGTATTTACTTCATCGCGGATTTTCCGTTTTACTGCCTGGTCTTCCGGCTTGTCACTGTTTGCCAGAATGCGCAGCCGGATCGCATCTTTCGGAATAACGATGGTTTCAGCCTCCACCGCTTTTTGTTTCGGTGCATATAAACTGATGATCGTTGCGATCGATAACATGAAAATATACAATGAAACCACTGTTTTTCTTTTCATTTTCTTCCCCCGTCCCTTCATATTCCCATTGTGGGCAGGAACAGGGGATTTTAAACTATGAATCTGAAAAAAAGCTAATTTTTTTCGCAAAACACCATCCGCTCATGGCCATTGATATCGCGGACGACTTCCACAACGCTTTCCGGAAATGTATCCCGCAACAGGCAGGAAACGCGCTCCCCCTGGCCTGACCCGATTTCAAAACCGACGAGCGCCCGCTTGTTTAAAACAGACGGCAATGTTTCCATAAAGCGCCGGTAAAACGCAAGGCCGTCTTCTCCGCCAAACAGGGCCGTTTCCGGGTCATGGTCGCGCACCACAACGGATAACGAGCCCCGGTCCGTTTCCGGGATATACGGCGGATTGGATAAAACAATGTCCAATTTCTCGCCGTGTATAAACGGTTGGAGCAGATCTCCGTGCACAAACCGGATATCCGCATGCAGGGCTTCAGCGTTTTTTTCAGCTACGGCAAGCGCTTTTTCCGAAATATCGGAGGCGTACACCAAAAGCTCCGGAAACTCCAATTTAATTGTGGTCGCGATAATGCCGCTTCCTGTCCCGATATCTGCCAATGTAAGCCCTTTTGTTTCCCCGAAATGACGGCGAATCCGTCCGATTGCGCCCTGCACCAATTCTTCCGTTTCCGGGCGCGGAATAAGCACATCCCCGTTGACAAAAAATTTCCGTCCATAAAAGGTTTCATAGCCCGTGATATGCTGGACCGGAACCCCTTTTGCATGGGCTTCTGTTGCTTGCCGGAACTTCGCCTCCACATCCGGAGGCAATGCCATCCGCAAGTTGGAAAGCAGGCGGGTGCGATCCATATCCAGAAAATGTCCGAGCAAGATCTCCCCGGCTTGCGCGTCGCGGCCGTTTTCCGTTAAAAAAGAAGAAGCCCACTGCAAGGCTTCATACACTTTTATGTTCCTTTCCATCAGCCATTCACACGCTCCAGTTTTTTTGACTGGTCTTCAAGGATAAGGGCATCAATGATTTCATCGAGTTTGCCATCAAGCACCTGGTCAAGCTTTTGGATCGTTAACCCGATCCTGTGGTCCGTCACACGATTTTGCGGAAAATTGTACGTACGGATCCGCTCGGAACGATCCCCCGTTCCAACGGCAGATTTCCGGTTGGCGTCATATTCCGCCTGCGCTTCCTGCTGAAATTTATCATAAATACGGGCACGCAGCACTTTCATCGCTTTTTCTTTATTTTTGATCTGCGATTTCTCATCTTGGCAAGACACGACAATCCCGGTCGGAATATGGGTCAGGCGCACAGCTGACATCGTCGTGTTGACGCTTTGCCCGCCCGGCCCGCTTGATGCAAATGTATCGACCCGGATATCTTTCTCATTGATATCCACTTCGACTTCCTCCGCTTCCGGCAAAACCGCAACCGTTGCCGTTGACGTATGGATACGCCCGCCCGATTCCGTTTCCGGCACACGCTGCACCCGGTGAGCCCCGTTTTCAAACTTCAATTTCGAATACGCACCCTTGCCGTTCACCATAAACACAATTTCTTTGTACCCGCCGATCCCCGTGACATTGGCTTCAATCACATCGATTTTCCAGCCTTGCGATTCGGCATAACGCATGTACATGCGGTACAGGTCGCCTGCAAACAACGCGGCCTCATCCCCGCCTGCTGCCCCGCGGATTTCCACAATTACGTTTTTTTCGTCATTCGGGTCTTTCGGCAGGAGCAAAATTTTCAGGCGCTCTTCATATTCCGGGATTTTTGACTCGAGCTCATGGATCTCTTCTTTCACCATGTCCTTCATTTCAGGATCGAGTTTTTCCGAAAGAAGCGACTTTGCATCCTGGAGCTGTTTTTGCACTTCTTTATATTCACGGTACACCTGCACGGTTTCCTGTAAATCCGACTGCTCCTTCGAATACTCCCGCAGTTTTTTCGGATCATTGACGATCTCAGGATCACTTAACAACTCGTTCAGCTTTTCGTACCGGTCTTCCACGGCCTGCAACCGATCGAACATCGAACCCCACCTCATTTCACAACGTATTCCCGTTCCGATAACAGCAAAATCCGCCCTCAGACATAACAAATTTATTATAGTATACGCACGGGGAAACTTAAAGCGGAACATGAAAACAGCTGCTGAAACGCCTTTTTCCGGGATGATTTCCTATTTCACGTCTATTCGGACATGAACGTTGTAGCGGGGCGCCACTTTCAAAAGCTGGCTGCGGATGTCCGCTGCTTTTTTCATTCTTTCCCTGTGGTTCAGCTGTTCCTCCGTGTGAACATTGACCCACATATCTTTCCCGTTCACATATACCGAATGGGGGACGGCGCTGTCCATCTTCCAAACCGCTTCCCGCACCCTTTCGATATCCGCATTTACAGCGGTTGCCCTGCCAGCATCCCCGTTTCTTTGCCCGGCCTTTTGCGTATCCGCCGTGCTTAACGGCCTCGTCTCAATACGATCCGGCGCAGCTTCACGGGTCCGGTTTTGGGCCGTACAACCTGCTAAGAGCAGCATGGCCAGGCAGAGGAAAATCAGCTGTTTTGCCATAAAAAAAACCTCCTTTTCCAGTAGGTTTCCCTTCGGACGGAGGTTTATTTACGGACCACGTGCCGTCACAGCGGCGGATGGTCGTGGCATTTGCGGCAAACAGGATAATACGTGTCATTCCCGCCGATCTGGATCTGGTCCCCTGTATACACCGGCTTCCCGTTCTCATCGACGCGCAAATTCATCGTCGCCTTCCGCTCGCAAAACCAGCAGATCGTTTTCATTTCTTCGATTTTATCCGCATACAAAAGCATGTATTTGCTGCCCTCAAAAAGTTCATTTTGAAAATCATTTTTAAGGCCAAACCCCATTACCGGGATATGCAAATCATCGACAATACGGGCAAGCTGCAGCACATGTCTTTTTTTCAAAAACTGGACTTCATCGATCAGGACGCAGTATGGCGGGGGATTGTACCCTTTCACCATTTCAAAAATATCCGTATCATCGTAGATCGGGATCGCCTTCCTGCGCAAACCGATTCTGCTTGAAATATAGCCTTCTTCATCGCGCGTATCGATACCCGATGTAAAGATAAGGACCGGTTTATTCTGTTCTTCATAGTTATGGGCAACTTTCAATATTTCAATCGATTTGCCGCTGTTCATTGCGCCGTATCTGAAAAATAGCTGTGCCATCGTTCCCGCTCCTTATTTCAACAAATATGGTTTTAGGATCAGAAAAATCCGTCCGGGCAAACCGGAATCCCATAAAAAAAACAGGCAAACGCATCGCCTGTTTTTCATGGATTCTTTTATTTAAGTCCGTATTTTTTATTAAAGCGATCAACACGTCCGTCAGCAGTCGCGAATTTTTGGCGTCCTGTATAGAATGGATGGCATTCGGAACATACTTCCACGCGCAGTTCATCTTTTACAGAACCACTTTCGAATTCGTTGCCGCACGCACATTTGACCATTACTTTTTTGTATTCTGGATGAATTCCTGGTTTCATGCTTTTCATCTCCTTCAGCCCTGAGTCATTGCGAAACAGAGTTCTATTGTTTTACGGGACACGACCTGTAAAATTTCATAAACACACTATGCTTAGTATAGCAAGTCCGAAGTGGAAATGCAACATCACTGCCTGAAAAAAGTTCTTCCTTATTTTTCCTTATATTACACGCCTTGACGATGATACTTTCAAGTCTGCTTTGATCATTTCCACAAACTCGTCGTTTGTTTTGGATTGTTTCAGCTTGCGCAAGAATTTTTCGACAAAATCCGGAGAATCGGACATCGATTTGCGGATCGCCCACAGCACTTCGAGATGGTCTTTCGAAAGCAGCAGTTCTTCTTTCCTTGTACCGGAACGGCGGATGTCGATGGCCGGGAAAACGCGCTTTTCAGCGAGGGAGCGGTCAAGATGGAGCTCCATGTTCCCGGTGCCTTTAAATTCTTCATAAATCACATCATCCATGCGTGATCCGGTATCGACTAGCGCGGTGGCCAAAATTGTCAGGCTGCCGCCTTCTTCAATATTACGCGCCGCCCCGAAAAACCGTTTCGGACGATGGAACGCAGCCGGGTCAATCCCGCCTGAAAGCGTTCTCCCACTCGGCGGAATCACAAGGTTATAGGCGCGTGCGAGGCGCGTAATGCTGTCCATTAAAATGACGACATCGCGCTTATGCTCGACAAGGCGCATCGCTCTTTCCAATACGAGTTCCGCAACCTTGATATGGTTTTCCGGCACTTCGTCAAAGGTCGAGCTGACGACATCCGCATGCACGGAACGTTCAATATCTGTTACTTCTTCCGGCCGTTCATCAATCAACAGAACGATCAATTCCGCATCAGGATGGTTCACGGTAATAGAGTTGGCAATTTCTTTCAGCAGCATCGTTTTACCGGCTTTCGGCGGCGCCACAATCAAACCGCGCTGCCCGAAACCAACCGGGGTGATTAAATCCATAATCCGGGTGGACAGTTTTTCGGGAGCCGTTTCAAGGATAATCTGCCGGTTCGGATAAAGCGGCGTCAGAGCCGGAAAATGAACCCGTTCCTTAGCGGTTTCCGGGTTTTGGCCGTTTACCGCTTCCACATGCAGCAAGCCGTAATAGCGTTCGTTTTCTTTCGGCGGCCGGACTTTGCCGGAAACCTTATCGCCGTTTCTTAAATCAAAGCGGCGGATTTGCGAAGCAGAAATATAAATGTCCTCCGAACTTGGGGAGTAGTTGATCGGGCGCAGGAATCCGAATCCTTCCGACTGGATGATTTCGAGCACGCCTTCCATAAAGAAATACCCTTCTTGCTCTGCCCGTGCTTTTAAAATCGCAAAAATTAACTCTTTTTTCGTCAGTTTGCTATAGTAGGATACTTTATACTCTCTTGCAAGGGCATAAAGCTCTTTTAACGTCATATTTTCCAGACTTGATATTGATAAACTTTCCATAAAAACACCACACTTTTTCAATTTACAGTCGGGTAGAGCAGTCTGTTTCTTCCGTTACATCAAAATTTTCCATTTGTTCCCGGCGCTTAAAACTATACCGGTATACCAATGGAACAGAACAGGCTAAAAATAAAGGAATGTGAAGGCAAGATATGAACATCCACAGTTTTGCTTTGCGCATAGATAGAAAACATGAGCTGTCTGCAAAGAGGCAATGTTGCAGCACGTGCATCTATGGAGCCGCACCATGTACGGAAGAAAAAGAAGACAAACAATTGAATATTTATAAATAAAATCATAATCATTTTAACCCTGAAACAGAAGAGAAATCAACTAAAAATAGCATAAGAGGTAAAAAACTTTGTTGAAAATGGGAGGGAAGGCGGCACTTCCGCCCTTCCCCCGCCGCTATAGCTGCATGGTCCCCCGGAGATTTACGCTTTGATCACAAGGTTCGGCTTTTTCTTCAGACTGTGCTGCCCTTCAATAAAGCGGACCGTCCCCGACTTTGCACGCATGACGACAGAATGGGTGGATCCGTACTGGCCCTTAAATTGGACACCGCGCAAAAGTTCCCCGTCGGTTACGCCGGTCGCAGCAAAAATGGCGTCATCCCCGCTCACAAGGTCGTCCATCATCAGCACTTTATTGATGTCAACCCCCATGCTCAGGCAGCGTTCTTGCTCCGCGTCGTTTTGCGGCAGAAGGCGTCCCTGGATCTCGCCGCCGAGGCATTTCAGCGCAACTGCTGAAATAACCCCTTCCGGCGCGCCGCCCGATCCGAACAAAATATCTACACCGGTATGGTCGAATGCCGTGTTAATGGCAGCTGCCACATCCCCGTCATTGATCAGTTTGATCCGGGCGCCTGCAGCACGGAGCTGCGCAATAATTTCTTCATGGCGCGGACGGTTCAGAACTGTTGCCACCACATCCTCGATATCTTTATTTTTTGCCTTTGCCACAGCTTTTAAATTATCGATAATCGGCGCATTAATATCAATCATGCCGACTGCTTCAGGGCCGACAGCAATTTTATCCATGTACATATCCGGCGCATGGAGCAAATGTCCGTGATCTGCTATCGCCAGCACACTGAGCGCATTCCAGCCGCCGGATGCAAGAATATTCGTTCCTTCCAGCGGGTCAACTGCAATGTCAACGCGGGGGCCGTATCCGTTCCCGAGTTTTTCCCCGATGTACAGCATTGGTGCTTCATCCATTTCCCCTTCACCAATGACGACAGTGCCTTTCATCGGAATGGTGTCGAACACATCACGCATCGCGGACGTTGCCGCATCATCCGCTTCATCTTTCAATCCGCGCCCCATCCATCTTGCGGATGCAAGTGCTGCAGCTTCCGTGACGCGAACCAATTCCATTGACAAACTTCTTTCCAATTTCACTACCCCCATAAATAGATTTTTAATTAGTATATCACATTTAAAAAATTATTGTGTCATAATTTCTCTGTTTTTTTCTATTTATGGGGGAGCCGGCAGTTGTTCGCTAGGAATGGTTCAGGTGTTCCATCTCCTTTTCGGACATGCCTTCCCGCCAAACAGCAGCACCAAGTCCGGTTAGTTTTTCCACGAGGCAGCTGTATCCGCGGTCGATATGTTCAACGCCTGTCACTTCTGTCACGCCTTCTGCCATCAGGCCGGCAATGACAAGGGCAGCACCCGCACGCAAATCACTCGCTTTCACCTTTGCCCCTTGAAGCCGGACCGGACCGTTTACAATCGCAGACCGTCCTTCCACTTTAATATTGGCGCTCATTCTCCGCAACTCGTCAATATGTTTAAAGCGGGCGGAATAAATTGTATCGGTTACGATGGACGTCCCTTCTGCTCTTGTCAGAAGCGTGGTGAACGGTTGTTGCAGATCTGTCGGAAACCCCGGATAAACGAGCGTTTTAATATCAACGGGTTTCAGCTTGTCTGCTTTCCCGATAAAAATCTGTTCATCCCCGGTTTCCACAGGTATGCCCATTTCCCTGAGCTTTGCGGTCAGCGACTCGAGATGATGCGGAATGACATTGTCAACAAGTACTCCTTCACCCGCGGCCGCCGCCAGGATCATAAACGTACCGGCTTCGATCCTGTCCGGAATAATCGTATGCCGGCAGCCGCTCAAATGGTCTACGCCTTCAATCCGGATGACATCTGTTCCGGCGCCTTTAATTTTTGCGCCCATATTTGTCAAAAGTGTGGCTACGTCAATGATTTCCGGCTCTTTTGCAGCGTTTTCAATGATTGTCCTTCCCTTTGCTTTAACGGCAGCCAGCATAATATTGATCGTTGCCCCGACACTGACAACGTCCAGATAAATACGGGCACCTTTCAATTCATCCGCCCTTAAATAGATGGCACCCTGCTCATTTGTCACTTTTGCGCCCAATGCTTCAAAACCTTTAATATGCTGGTCGATCGGCCGCGGTCCGAGATGGCACCCGCCCGGCAGCCCGATGACAGCTTTTTTGAACCTGCCGAGCATCGCGCCCATTAAATAGTATGAGGCACGCAGTTTCTTCACCCTGCCATTGGGCAGCGGCATCGAGATCATATGGCGGGGATCGACCGTAATTTCCCCGTCCTCTGACGTAACCGTTGCCCCGATCTCTTCCAGCAGGCCGGTCAATGTTCGGACATCGGAAATTTCAGGCAAGCCTTCTATTGTTACAGGAGATTCCGCGAGGATGGTAGCAGGTATTAAAGCGACAGCGCTGTTTTTTGCGCCGCTCACTTTAATGGTGCCTTTCAAAGGATATCCCCCGGCAATTTTTAGCTTTTCCATATTAAGCTCCCTTCTTTAGCGGGTATGGATGTACATTCCGGCTGTAAATGGCCGTTCGCAAACTGAGTCCGAAAGCCCCGAAAAACAATATGAATCCCAGCAACAGGATTGCCGAACAGGCGGAAAATCAAACTGTCCCGGAGAAAGCAAGAAATAAAGAGCAATTTTAAATATTTCCGTTATTTTGCTGTACGGCTGTTCCAGTCGCGTGTAAATTGTTCAATCCCTTTGTCCGTTAATGGATGCTTGAACAGCTGTGTGAGCACTTTAAACGGGACGGTTGCGATATGCGCCCCTGCGAGCGCCGCTTGTGTAATATGTTGCGGGTGGCGGATCGAAGCTGCGATAATTTCCGTATCAATTTGATGGATGGAAAAAATTTCGGCAATCTCGGAAATCAGGTGGATGCCGTCATGACCGATATCATCCAGCCTGCCAAGGAACGGCGAAACATACGTTGCACCCGCTCTTGCCGCCAAAAGCGCCTGATTGCTGCTGAAAACCAAGGTAACATTTGTGCGGATGCCTGCCTGTGCCAATTGATGAACGGCTTTCATTCCTTCCGGCGTCATCGGCACTTTGACTGTAATATTCGGAGCAATAGCCGCCAGTTCCTTTCCTTCTTTCACCATACCTTCCGCATCTTCGGAAACGACTTCAGCACTGACAGAACCAGGCACGAGCGCCGTAATTTCTTTTAACCGGTCATGGAATGAAACATTTTCCTTTGCCACAAGCGACGGATTTGTCGTTACACCGGACAAAATCCCCCATTCATTTGCGGTTTTGATTTCCTCGAAATTGGCAGTATCAATAAAAAATTTCATTCTGCTTCCATCTCCTTTTATGGTTCCTATGTATCCATTTCCACTATACCACGGAACGAAAAGAAAGTTCAGAAAAACAACCGTTTTTTTCACTGGTGCCTATCCAAAAAAACTATAAACCCTCTTGTTTCGGGCGTTTGAACCTTGTTTCCCTAAAAAAGCCCAAATCTAAACGCCTGAAGCCATTCGCATTTTAAAACGCCATACCAAAAAAGCCCGGCACGCACGGGGCAGCGCCAGACCTTTTTTATCTTGAACACTCATCCTTAAGGCATGCGTGTTCTCGGCTAATCTAAAACGATCATGCTTTTTGGTTAGAACCGAACTCGCGGATTTTGCCGATAACGGTTTGTTTAATCGTTTCGCGTGCAGGCCCGAGGTATTTGCGCGGATCGTATACATCCGGATCAGCTGCCAATACTTCACGAACCGTTTTCGCGGAAGCAATTTGGTTTTCCGTATTCACGTTGATTTTCGCAGTACCTAAAGAAATAGCTTTTTTAATATCAGCTTCAGGGATGCCTGTCCCGCCGTGAAGTACAAGCGGCATGCCGGTAATTTTGCTGATTTCTTCCATTTCTTTGAAGCCAAGGTTTGGTTCGCCGTGGTAAGGGCCGTGAACCGAACCAAGAGCCGGTGCTAAAGCGTCGATTTTGGTCGCGTCAACCAGCTTTTTACATTCTTCAGGATCCGCATAAATGATGCCTTTTCCGACAACATCGTCTTCCTGGCCGCCGACAGTGCCGAGTTCTGCTTCCACAGATACGCCGTGGGCATGCGCATATTCCACCACTTTAGAAGTAATTTCCACGTTTTCATCAAACGGATGGTGGGAAGCGTCGATCATTACAGAAGTAAAGCCTGCATCAATGGCTTTCTTTGCATTTTCAAAGCTTGAACCGTGGTCAAGATGGATCGCGACCGGAACCGTGACGTTCAAGTCTTCCATTAATCCTTCAACCATTTTTACAACGGTTTTAAAACCGCTCATGTAACGGCCTGCTCCTTCGGAAACACCGAGGATGACCGGGGATTTTTCTTCTTCTGCAGCCATCAGAATGGCCTGGGCGTATTCAAGGTTATTGACGTTGAATTGCCCTACCGCATATTTCCCTTCTTTTGCTTTATTCAGCATTTCAGTCATGGAAACTAAAGGCATGAATTTTCCTCCTTATCATTTGCGTTAAAAAGATTGCCCGAGGTTATCATTTTTATGATATACAATCTTCATAACATCATACTAGCCTATTGATCATTCCTTAACAATCATAACAAACAAAACCGGCATTTACCAATGAACTTTATTTGTCGGTAAAAAGAAATAAAATTATCAAAATTTTACGGTTTAGCACTTTTTTCACTTCATGCGCTTACATTGCCAAATATTTTTTCACTGCCTTGCGGATGTCGTCAATATCAAACGGCTTTGCAAAATGGGTCAGCGCCCCGAGCTCCTTCGCTTTCTCAATCAAGTCCAGTTCGCCGTAAGCGGTCATAATGATGGCCCGGATATCCGGTTTCATTTCTTTCAGCTTTTTTAAAATTTCAATGCCGTCCATGCCGGGGATTTTCATATCCAGCAAGACAAGGTCGATTTCATGGTTTGCAGCCAGGGAAAGTGCCTGGGGGCCGTTTGCCGCCTGAAAGGTTTCATAGCCCTCTTTCTGCAGCACTTCCGTAAGCAAAACCCGGATGCCAAATTGGTCGTCAACAATTAAAATATTCGGCTCTCTCATTTTTCTCCTCCATCAGCTGATCAGTTTTAACAAAATTTGTATGTATTTTTGCCTGGCATTACTCACTTGCTTTATGTATGTTAAACTATTTCTACTTCTTGTTCCTTTTTTCCTGCTTATGCAAGTGGCAAATTAAATGATCATAGACGGAGGCGGAAAAGCGGCAAAAAAAATAAAAGGGGAAGGCCCCCCTTTTATTCTATCGTCAACTTAACCCCTTCCACATACCGGGGGTTAATTCGTTTTCCTTTTTGAACCACTTTTCCACTGTACAGCTGCTTGCCGCTTGAAATGTCAAACACATACAGGAGACACGCTTTTTCCCGGGAATCGTTCGGGATAAGGAAGTACAACCTGCCGTTTTTGATTTCAGGGATGGGGTTGCCCGTACTCTGGTACTTGATAGCAAATGTCTTGTCTGCTTTCAGCTTTCCATTCCCGTCAAAGGTTAAAAGGCGCGCGCCTCCTTTCTTTCCCCCGGTTGCCATATAAACCGTCTTTCCGTTGTAAACATATTTCCAATTATCGCGGTTTCGCAGCGGAATGTTTATCGGTGGCTTGAGTTTTTTCGTTTCATTTGTGTAATATTTGTAAATGACGGTATTCATTTCCTTTACTGAACCGTCATCGTCCACTTTCTCTTCTTGATATGCCAGTATATGGTTGGGCTTGTTCATGTCGGTTTCTGCGAGCTGGGTATATTGAGCCATTCTCCCCGTCTGTCCTCTTTGTGTAATCCATTTGCCTCCGGTTATTTTCTTGTCCGGCAGGCTGACACGATATACGCGGATATCTCCATCTGTGGCTGCCGCTACTTTCAGCTCATTCCCGGTTTTTTGCACATCCCAAACCGATGGAAAAGATTGTTTTGAAAAACCCTGCACCTTCCTCTTCATTGTTTCTGTTTTTCTTGTTTTCTTATCCAGCACCTCGACATACAGTTCTTTATCGAACCGGTGAAGCGGCTGCGGAATGATGTCCGCATAAGCAATCATTTGTCTATCCTCATAAAAGCCGCCTTGATTGGTCTTTCCCCTCATAAATCGGGGGTACTGCTTGACATACTGCTTGTACCAATCGGGGTCTTCATCTAGTAGCGAAAAAGAAGATTCCCTTCCTAAATAGCGGCTTCCAGATGAAGTAATCGAAAACATGCGATTCAAATGGTTCTTCCTGGTTATCCAGAGCAGTGATTTTAACATTTCGGATTTCTTTTTCATTTCCGCTTATCTTTTTCAGCATAAGCCCCGGATCCTTGTCAGCGGCCAATGCGGTGTAAAAAAAGGGAATCGCCGCCACAACCGCAACCACAATCACCAATAAATTTATATAGCGTCTCATCGTATCTCTCCCTTACACCGTTACTTTGTATTTGATCAAGTATCCCCCCAGCAGGATGGAATACCCCGCGATGATGGCAGTCATGGCCACTTCAATCCATAACAATTCCGATTGGTACAAAACACCGGGCAGCAATATATCAAAGAGGAAATCCGGCGTCCAAAATAAAACGAACGAGAGAAAGCCGAAAAGCAGGCCGAGCAAGACCCCCTTCATGCGGAAACTTCTTTCCAATAAGATGGCCGTAAAGATCACAAGGACCACTGTAAACCCTAACCCGTAATGTAAGAGAAAGTCTATCACTGTACTAGGAAGGAGCAGGTTAAACAAGGGAAAACTTAAGACAGCATCTATGACCGTCATATCCATCCTGTAAATGCCCGGTGTAATAGCATTAAAAAAGAAATGTTCAACCGGCAGCAAAACAATCTGAACAGCAACAAATCCAAACACCATCAGCAAAATGCTTGCCGCTTTCGCCAAATAGAGATTCCATCTTTCAACAGGAAGCATCAAAAGCCGGTATATAAACGTATGCTTACCGTACCAGTCCCTGTACCAAATCAGGAATATATAAAACATCATGGCCGCCGCACAAAGCGCAATCGGCCCCATGAACCAAATCGAACCAAAGCAGTCGATAAAGCCGATCGAACCATAATGCTTTACGTATGCCAGCTTTGGCAGTGACTGATGATACATGATCTCATTTGCTTTAGTGATGTAACGATGCATCGTCAAAAAAACGGCCGTAAATTGTGAAAGGATGGTGATTGCAACCAAAGACCAGTAGATTTTCGCAAAACGGTTGATTTCGAAGTTGACGAGTTTTACAAAACTTTTCATTGCCGGTATACCTCCCTCATTATATCGACAACGGATTTCCCTTCGCTTTGGCGAATGTCTTCCGTGTAAAATTCTTTTAAAACCTTCCCGTCCCCGAGCAGCACCACTTTGTCCAATAGATGCTCAATATCGTTGATTTCATGTGTGGTAATCAACACCCCGCGGTTTTCAACCAGGCCGCTTGCGAACACATCTGCAATTTGTTCCCGGCTGAAAATATCAATGCCCGAAAAAGGTTCATCCATCAGCACATAATCGACATCGAGCGATAGCCCAAGCAGCAAATTCACTTTTGCCATGTTTCCTTTCGAAAGGTCACCGATCCGGTCATTTTCATTCAGTTTGAAAAAATAAAGCAAGTCTTTTGCGCGCAATGCATTCCAGTCCGGATAATAATCTCGCATAAAAAGAATGGCATCTTTGATTTTCATCCGCGGCAGCATGATGGGCGCATCCGGAATGAATGCCAGCTTCTCGTAAATATGTTTGTTGTACGGTTCCCCGTCGATCAGAATCTTTCCTTTGCTGACCGGGACAAGCCCTGCAATCGCTTTTAAAGTGGTTGTTTTGCCTGTCCCGTTCACCCCGATCAAACAGGTAATTTCCCCTTTTTCTGCTGTAAAAGAAAGCGAATCAAGCACTTTTTTTCGCCCGTATTTTTTCGTAACTTCCATAACTTCAATCATGCCCGGCCCCCCTTTTGCCCGCGGTATTGCCTTTTTACCAGCTCCAATAGCTCCTCCAGCGGAATGTCCATCGGGCGGATCGCATCCAGAAAATCAGCCAATGCTGACTGGATCAGTTCTTCCCGTACCCGGGCAAGCACTTCCCGGTCTGTTGTAATCCGGCTCGGAAGATTGCGTTCTGTGTGGATCAAACCTTGCTCCTCCATTTCTTTATACGCTCTTTGCGCGGTATTCGGATTGATTTTTAACATGGCTGCAAGTTCGCGCCGCGATGGAATTTCCTGTCCCGCCTCAAGGCTCCCTGACGCAATCCGGGTTTTAAAATAGTGGATAACCTGGATGTAGACAGGATCGCGGTTATTCCATTTAATCTCTGCGATGATCTGAATCGCCCCCATCCTTTTTCATCTCTCCATGTGTATGAAGGGCTTCATACACGAACGTCAAAATGATCGTATTAATACATTCATACAGCTGATATGTGTATCATATCGTTCATACACTTCTCCGTCAATGGTTTTTTATAAAAAACCCGAAAAAAATTCCGGGCTTTTGTATGAAAAAAAACGGGATGCAAAAAAGCGGTGAGAAACCAAGCATAATGGTCTCTCACCGCTTTTTTCATTTAGGTGCCTTTGGAAAAATGGAGCACTTCCAAAGGGACGAGTTTATTGTTTCCCCTTGATCGACGCTTCGATAAACCCTTTAAACAAAGGCTGCGGGCGTGTCGGGCGCGAGGTAAATTCCGGGTGGAACTGGGAAGCAACGAACCACGGATGGTCCTTCAGCTCGACAATTTCAATGAGCCGGCCGTCCGGGCTTGTCCCTGAGAACGTGACCCCGGCATTTTCCATCTGTTCACGGAATTGATTGTTAAATTCATAACGGTGGCGGTGGCGCTCATAAATGACTTCATCCTGATAAGCTTCATACGCTTTCGTACCTTTCACAAGCCGGCAAGGATAAAGCCCGAGGCGAAGCGTACCGCCGAGGTCTTCAATTTCTTTTTGCTCCGGCAAAAGGTCAATCACCGGATAAGGCGTATCCGGGTTGATCTCCGAGGAGTGCGCATCTTTCAAACCGAGGACATGGCGGGCAAATTCGACCGATGCAAGCTGCATACCAAGGCAGATGCCGAGAAACGGAATCTTGTGTTCACGGGCATACTGGATGGCAAGAATTTTCCCTTCGATGCCGCGATCGCCGAAACCGCCCGGCACTAATATGCCGTCCGCATCTTTCAGCAGATCCGCCACATTTTCCCTGTCCACCTCTTCGGCATTGATCATGTCAATATCAATATCTGCATCAAACTGGTAGCCGGCATGTTTGAGCGCTTCTGCAACGGAAAGATAGGCATCCTGGAGTGCCACATATTTGCCGACAAGCGCAATTTTTACCGTCTTTTTCAGATTGCGCACCCGGTCAACAAGCCCTCTCCATTCGGCCATATCTGCTTCCGGGCACTGCAGTTTTAAATGGTCGCAAACAAGCTGGTCCAGTTTTTGCTCCTGCAGCATGAGCGGGATGGCATATAACGTATCGGCATCGATGCATTCGACTACTTCACGCGGCTGGATATCGCAGAACAATGCAATCTTGTCCTTCATATCCTGCGAGATTGGCATTTCCGTCCGGACGACAATGACATTTGGCTGGATTCCGAGGCCGCGCAATTCTTTTACGCTATGCTGCGTCGGCTTCGTCTTCATTTCGCCCGATGCTTTTAAATAAGGAATTAATGTACAATGGATGTACATGACATTGTCAATCCCCACGTCCGTTTTGATTTGCCGGATTGCTTCCAGGAACGGAAGCGATTCAATATCACCGACCGTCCCGCCGATTTCGGTGATGACGACATCTGCATTGGTTACTTTTCCAGCACGAAAGACACGTTCTTTGATTTCATTGGTAATATGCGGGATGACCTGTACGGTGCCGCCGAGATATTCGCCGCGTCGTTCTTTCCGGATGACTTCGGAATAAACTTTACCGGTCGTGACGCTGCTGTATTTTGTTAAGTTAATGTCAATAAAACGTTCATAATGGCCGAGGTCAAGGTCGGTTTCCGCGCCGTCGTCCGTTACAAACACTTCCCCGTGCTGGTACGGGCTCATCGTCCCCGGATCAACATTAATATACGGGTCAAATTTCTGGATCGTAATATTCAACCCGCGGTTTTTTAACAACCGCCCGAGCGATGCCGCAGTAATCCCTTTTCCCAGCGAGGAAACGACCCCGCCTGTTACAAAGATATATTTTGTCACGTGTTGTCCCCTCCTGTAATGTAACATTATTGTTGCCCCAATACACGGCTTCATCCATTTTTAAGGGCTTGGGTCTGGTATGAATCGTTTTTTAAATCAGTCCTGTAAAAAACAAAAAGCCCCTCTTGCAATACGGGTTGCAAGGGGGAGCTTGATTTATTTTGCGATATTCCGTCCTTTTCAAAGGAGCCCAAACATAATACTACCGTTGTCCTGGAAAGAAGTCAAGACTAATCTTTGTCGTTAGCGTCTTCCTCTTCTTCGTCTTCAGTAATGTCGAAATCATCCGTGAGCAGTTCATCGTCTTCGAAAGTTTCATCATCATCTTCATCTTCATCGATATCAGAAAACTCATCGTCAGCCAAATCTTCGTCTTCGGCCAAATCTTCATCTTCCTCGTCTTCGTCGGCAAAATCCTCATCATCATCTTCGACGACATCATCGATATCCTCAAGATCGAGGTCCTCATCATCAATAATGTCCTCTTCTTCCTCGACAACTTTCGCTTTTTTCCGCTTCGTTTTTGTTTTCACGGTGTGGGTCACTTCTTCGTCAATCTGGTCAACCGGGTACCAGGCGCGGAGACCCCAAGTGTTGTCCCCCAGGCTGATAAATCTCCCGTCAATGTTTAAGTCCGTATAGAACTGGATCATTTTTCTTTCGGTCTCTTCTTCCGGCAATCCTAAAACCGCGCCGATTTCCGCAAGCAAGTCCTGGAAGGAAGTCACTTGTTTCTTTTCCTCCAATATTTGTTCCGCCAACTCGATAAAAGACATTTCCTTCAGTTCTTCTTTCGGCAACTGTCGCAAGCTCACGCGTCGCACACCCTTTCTCATTGATCAAAACTGCTATATGGCAGGCAAATGCTAATCTTTGCATGATTTAATAGAAAACATATTTACCATTATATACAAAAAGCAAACGTTTATGCTAGCCCCGCGGCCTTTTCCGGCTTTTTTTATCCCGGATTTTTAAGCGGCCCGGTGTCCTCATCAGCCGGTATGCAAGATAAAACAGAAAAAAAGAGAGGATTAAAAAAGGGATGGCACCAAGTTCTTTACTGTATAAATAATACCCAGCCAGCAAAAAAACGATCATACCGCTGCATGATAGTAAAATTTTGATGAAAGAAAACAAACAGTCCACATCCCTTGAAAAAATAAGCGATTGACGAGTCCTACTCCCACCTTCCGCCTATTCAAGCACATCTCCTATATCCTTGTCCATTTTACATCCATCTGGTAGAAAGAAACAACAGAATTCTATGTGGAAAGAAAATTTATTTTCGTACTTGCCATTGAGCGAAAGCAAAAAACCGGCATTCAGCTGCCGGTTTTTTGCTTTTGGAAGCACACGCTGCATTTTTGTCCAGCGGCAACTCCTAGCGGAAAATGCTATTTGGGTCGTTCAGCTTTGCTGGCACTGTAGTTTTAGCTGTATCAGTATCCAACTTATCCTTTGTTGGCCCGGTAACGTTTGCAACAATACTAAAAGAATGGCCAGAACGCTTGGCACCTGCTTCAGTCGGAATATATAATGCTAATATCAATATTGTCGGTATGAGTAAACTCACATTATAATTGGAATATTATGTTAAACAGATTCTTTTTTAAAAAGTTCCATCATTATCAATATACTGGAAACTTCAAAATTCAGAGAGTAGTTTTACTTCTCCCATTTTGCCAGCCATTCACAAAAAATGGCAACCACTATGCCGCGAGGAGATCTCTTCTATGAATAATGACTCACGATGCAGATCCATCCCTAAAATGACCATATGAATATATAGCTCAAAAATATTATCGTTTTTATTGAAGGAGAATATTATGGAAGCATTAATAGAAGCTAATCGAATTTGTAAAAGATATAATCAAAAGAGCAGTAACATGGAATTGAAAGAAACATCCCTTACCATTCAAAAAGGAAAGATTTATGTCATTGAAGGGAAAAGTGGAGCAGGGAAATCAACCTTGTTAAATATTCTGGGAGGAATGGAGAAACCCACATCTGGAAAAGTATATTACAAAGGAAAATCCTTTTATGATCTAAAGGATTCAGAACAGGCTGCTATTAGAGGGGAACAATACGGATTTATATTCCAATCTTTTCAACTTATTCCGGAATTGACTGTAAAAGAAAATATAGAACTTCCACTCATGTTTATAAATAGGCATGAAAGAACAAATAAAGTGGAAGAATTAGCTGGATATTTAGGGATTGAAAATCAATTACATAAGCTTCCTGACTTTTTATCAGGAGGGGAACAACAAAGAGTAGCCATTGCTCGGGCACTTATTACTGATCCCAAAATTATATTTGCCGATGAGCCCACCGGTAATCTTGATGGAGAAACAACCAAAAAAATGATCCATTTATTTACAAGTCTGTGTAACAAAAAAAATATAACACTGATTGTTGTTACTCACGGAAAGAATTTATTCGAATTTCCAGACACTTTGTTTCTTATGAAAAACGGGAGATTGCAGGTGATACAAGAAAATGTTTAATTTAAGCATGAAAATTCTTTTATCGCGAAAAAAATGGTTATTTCTCATCGCTGGTTCAATTGCCATTGTTCTATCATCCGTAGCTTCTATATTTATTGCTTCTGAATCTGTAAGATCAGCAATTAAACAAAAGGCTCAGAATACTTACGGAGAACATACCGGTGTGTTAACAAATATTACAGAAACAAAAAAATCATTGTTGAAGAGAAATAAGGGGATATCGGTAGGAGTATATCAAATTATTGGTAAAACTAAAGTTAGTAGTGATAGATTTGCAACGGTGGGCTGGATGGATAAAAAATCAATATTATTGGGACATTTAAAATTAATAAGTGGGAGATTTCCGGAGAAGCCAAATGAGGTTGCGATAGAATCTGCGTATTTACAAGGCCCTTTAAAAAATTGGAGAATCGCGGAAAAAAGAACAATCAAAATTGGAAACAGCACGAAAAGCTTACGCCTTGTTGGAATAGTAAAAAATTATTCATCACAATGGTCAGTAGCCGAGGATTTTGAGAAGGGTGTCAATGACTTCCCGAATATATTTATATCTAAACAGTTAACTACCAATTATAAGAAAAATAATAGTTTTTTGTTCAAATATAACGGAAGCACAAAAGATTCGTTTGAAAAATCAATAGATCTTATTAATCACTATGACCAACAAGGCACTGTTAATAGTCGATTATTTAATAACGGACTAAATCAATGTGATACGATCAGGACCTTATCGATTACATTTCAATTATTAATTGTGATTCTTTCACTATTTTCTATAAACAGTCTCATTTTATATTTTACCCAAGATCAACATAAAAAATTGGGTATTATGAAATCCGTAGGTGCAAGTCAACGAGCTTTATACCGCATATACATTTACCAAGCTGTTATTATTTTTGTTTTAAGTGCCTTATTTTCATTTCCTATAGTATATTCTATTCAGTCACTAATCATTCATTTCTCATACAGAGAGTATTTTTCTAACTTTATGCTGATGATTGAAATGGTTGGAATGAGTATATTACTATACATTGGATTATTCTTTATGATCTTATTTTTATTCCTTAAAAATGTTAAGGAGTCCGGCACATTACATGTACAAGAACTATTGAACCAGCAAAATCGTGTAAGTTTCAGCGAACGATATAAAAGCGTTTTTAAAGGCTTTCATTCTAGCTATGGAAAATTATTAGTGAAAGAATTATTTTCAAATCCGAAGCAATTCTACCTTACTGTATTAATTTTATGCTTTTCATCTTTAACATTCACATTTACAAATTATATTCAAAAAGATAATTTGTATGGTTGGGAAGGGCTTAAATCCAAGTATTATTTAAACTCCCAAGAAGCTTTTAGCTTTAAAACACAACAAAATTTAAAAGTATTAAGTCACCAGGGATTAACCTTTACAGAAGCTGAAGTAAAAAAACTGGAAAAAACACCCGGGGTTTTATACATAGATAAAACTCCATTCATGGAAGATGTCGAAACGCTAATTGATCGGAAAATGATTACACCTTCCATTAACAATTGGATCTTTAATGAAAACTCTGCTTATAAAACTTATAATAATAAAATTATTATTCCGGATGTAAAATACGTTCTTCTCAATAAAGACGACTGGAAAAATATTGAGGCTCCAAAGAAATATAAAGATCTTGATGGCAAAGCATTCATTTATAATCCAGTTAACAAGAAAAACACAAACGAGGATAAAATCTTAGTTGGAAATACATTGACTTTAGTCAGATTGTATAAAACGCCAACCGGAATGAAAACCAGTCAAAAAAAGTTAAAAATTCTAGATGTTATTCATAAACCATTTAAATATAGAGTCAGCCCTTCTGTAGAAATAAAAAAAGATGACTTTATTATTTTGATGGACACTCAAACCGCAGTAAAATCCGGTTTGTTCCATGGGTTTAATGAACTTGAGATTTACACGAAAAAAGATATCTCTCATAAAGAAAAAATGAATCTTGATAAACAAGTAAAATCCTTATCGTCAACATTTCCTGGCAGCTTAGTGCAGAATACTTCTCAATTAATAAAAGACGATAATAAAATTTATAATTATCTCAAGGTGCTTGGCATGCTTTTGTTTTTTGTCTCTCTTATCCTCACTGCGATTTCCGTCACGATCATGATCTTTAGCAAATATCAAACTCAGAAGAGACAGTGGGGCATTTACTTATCTCTTGGGATGAGTAAAAGAAACATCATGCAACTCGTTTTTAGCGAAATATTCATTTATGTTTTTGTCTCTATGATTTTAAGTATGTTAATTTGTTGTATTGGATTGATAATGTTACCGCGTCAGTATCCCCTTGTTTTCTATTTTAAATATTTTCTGTTGTCTATTTTAATTGAAATCAGTTTTCTCATTATCGGGGGCTATATAATAAATCGTTCCTTACAACGTCAATCAATTGCTTCTTTCCTTAGAAGGGATGAGTAACACGCCTTGGACATAAATAAAGAAGCGAAAAGCTATCGTGATATGATGCAATAGCTTTTCGCTTCTCTTTCTTTTTTCTAATTCATTCGCAATATGAATAGAACGCGTGTATAATCGAAATTTTTGCCAGTTTTTTAAGAACAATACTTCTTGCAGCCGGCTCCTCGGATAGCATAACCTGCCCGTAATAAAGCCCTTAGCTTATTCCGGCCAGAACATTTGCCTGTCGGATACGGGCAAGGCGGCGGGACTTTCTGTTCACATATTCCTTCTGTATTGCCCGCCAATTTGGTAGAGGGTGTTGGTGATTTGGCCGAGACTTGCGACTTTGACGGTTTCCATAAGCTCGGCGAAAATATTGCCTCCTGAAACCGCGGTTTGCTTTAATTTTTCCAGTGCGGTTTCCGCTTCTGCTTTGTGGCGGGCCTGGAAATCACGCAAATTTTTGATCTGCAAATCTTTTTCTTCCTTTGTTGCGCGTGCAAGCTGCATATTGTTCAGCTCGTCCTCGCTTTTCGGGTTTGGATTCAGGAAGGTGTTGACGCCGATAATCGGAAGGGCGCCGGAATGCTTTCTGACCTCATATTCCATGGACTCTTCCTGAATTTTCCCTCTCTGATACTGGGTCTCCATTGCGCCGAGTACCCCGCCGCGGTCATTGATACGCTCAAATTCCTCCAAAACGGCGGCTTCGACAAGGTCTGTCAGTTCTTCAATGATAAATGAACCTTGCAGCGGATTTTCATTTTTCGACAATCCGTGCTCTTTTGTAATAATCAGCTGAATCGCCATCGCGCGGCGCACCGATTTCTCGGTCGGTGTCGTAATCGCTTCATCATATGCATTGGTATGGAGCGAATTGCAATGATCCTGAAGGGCCATCAGCGCCTGCAGCGTCGTTCGGATATCATTGAAATCAATTTCCTGTGCATGGAGCGACCGGCCGGATGTCTGAATATGGTACTTCAGCTTCTGGCTCCGCTCATTCGCCCCGTATAAATCGCGCATCACAACCGCCCAGATTCTTCTTGCAACACGCCCGATCACCGTATATTCCGGATCAAGCCCGTTCGAGAAAAAGAATGAGAGGTTCGGGGCAAAGTCATCCACCTTCATGCCCCTTCCTAAATAATACTCCACATAGATGAAACCGTTTGCAAGTGTGAACGCAAGCTGTGAAATTGGATTGGCACCTGCTTCTGCGATATGGTATCCGGAAATCGAGACCGAATAATAATTGCGCACTTTATGGTCAATAAAATACTGTTGGATATCACCCATCATCCGGAGTGCAAATTCAGTTGAGAAAATGCATGTATTCTGGCCCTGGTCTTCTTTTAAAATATCCGCCTGCACGGTGCCCCTGACCGTCTGCAACGTTTTTTCGCGCACCTCCGTAAATTCCTCGACGGTTAAAACGCGCCCGAGCTCCGCTTCTTTCTTTTTCACCTGCTGGTCAATCGCCGTATTCATGAACATTGCCAGAATGACCGGCGCCGGGCCGTTAATCGTCATGGAAACAGAAGTCGAAGGCGCACAAAGGTCGAACCCTGCATACAGTTTTTTCATATCATCGAGCGTGCACACACTTACCCCTGACTCGCCGACTTTTCCGTAAATATCCGGGCGCTCATCCGGATCTTCGCCGTACAGCGTTACCGAGTCAAAAGCCGTGCTCAGCCGCTTTGCCGGATCATCTTTTGATAAATAATGGAAGCGTCGGTTTGTCCGTTCCGGTGTCCCTTCCCCCGCAAACTGCCGCTTCGGATCTTCTTCCTGTCGCTTAAACGGGAAAACGCCGGCCGTAAAAGGAAATGCCCCTGGCACATTTTCTTTATACAACCATTTTAAAATCTCGCCCTTGTCTTCCCAATCCGGCAGCGCCACTTCCGGGATCGGGAGCCCGGACAAGCTTGTTGTTCTGATCCTCGTTGTGATCTCTTTATTGCGGATTTTGACAGTGACCGTCTCCCCGCTGTATTTTTGCTTTACATCCGGCCAGCTTTTCAAAAGGGTTTTCGATTCTTCTGTCAGCCCTTTTTCCGCTTCCGTACGAAGCGCTTCAAGCGATGCGATCACATCCTCTGCTGCCCCGGACTCCTTTGCAGCCGTAATGGCGCCTTCCAGTTGAAACATTCTCCGTGCAAGAGAAGCCTGCGCTTCCGCCTTTTTATGGTACCGGCGGACGGTTTCTGCAATTTCCCGCAAGTAATGGCTGCGGCTTGCCGGAATGATGGTATGCCGGTTACCCGCTTCCAGTTTTTTCGAAAAAGACGGGCGAAAAGCCGTTCCGCTCTTTTCATTGATTTTTTCCATCAAGGCGCCATATAAGGCGTTCGTGCCCGGATCATGAAACTGGCTGGCAATCGTACCGTACACCGGCATCTCATCCAGGCTTTGGTCAAACAGCAGATGACTCCGCTGGTACTGCTTTTGCACCTGCTTTTTCGCATCCTCTGAACCTTTCCGCTCGAATTTGTTGATCACAATAAGGTCCGCATAATCGATCATATCAATTTTTTCAAGCTGGGAAGGCGCTCCGAATTCGCTCGTCATCACATACATGGCGACATCGGAAATATTCGTAATTTCGGCGTCTCCCTGGCCGATCCCGCTTGTTTCGATCAAAATTAAATCAAAGCCGGCAGCCTTTACAATCCGGATGGCGTCATGGATGGCAAGGGAAAGTTCGGAACGGGAGGCCCTCGTAGCCATGCTCCGCATAAAAACGTTCGGATGGAAAATTGCATTCATCCGGATCCTGTCGCCAAGCAATGCGCCCCCCGTTTTTTGCTTCGTCGGATCGACCGAAAGAACGGCAATTTTGCTTTCCGGATGGTCGTGCAAAAAACGGCGAATCAGTTCATCTGTCAAGGAGCTCTTTCCCGCTCCCCCGGTACCGGTTATGCCCACGACCGGCGCTTTCTTCACAGCCGACACCGCAGCTTCAAGGGCAGCGAGCGCTTCCTGATGGTTCAAATGGTTCTCGGCATAAGAAATCAGCCTGGCAACAGAACCGATCCGCCCTTCGCTTAAGCGCTCCACCTCTTTTACAAAATCCGCTTCCGTTACCGTCGGGTGGTCGCACTCCCGGAGCATGATATTGATCATCCCCTGAAGGCCGAGCTTTCTGCCGTCCTCCGGTGAAAAAATCCGCGCGATCCCGTAGTCATGCAGTTCTTTCATCTCACGCGGGATGATGACGCCTCCGCCCCCGCCGTAAATGCGGACCCCGGAGGCGCCGTTTTCCTGCAGCAAATCATACATATACTTGAAAAACTCAAGATGCCCTCCCTGATAGGAAGAAACGGCAATACCCTGGACATCTTCCTGAATCGCCGCCTGGACAATTTCTCGTGCCGAGCGGTTGTGGCCGAGATGGATGACTTCCGCGCCGCTTGCCTGCAAAATCCTCCGCATAATGTTGATGGAAGCATCGTGGCCGTCAAACAAACTGGACGCTGTGACAAAACGGACCGCATGTTTCGGGCGGTAAACCTCTGTTTCAGCCATCATATCCCCCTTGTCTTCATCAGGATTGGAACTTAAAACGCATGAATGAACCCCGGGATGGAAAAACGGAAATGGCGCCAAAAATTTATGCCATCATACCCCTTGTCTCAAGGCCGGAAAACAGCAAATGGGTTTGCAGACGGATATAATCCTCAATTGTAAACTTCTTTTTAAATGCCCAGCGGCGGAAAGCCCACATTTCACCCTGAACAAAAATATTGTGGGCGAGCATCTCCATCTCTTTTTCATCCAGATCAAGTTCGCCGTTTTCCGCGCATTTTCTGATCATTTTTTCAAATATGCCGACCATTTCCATTTCCTTTTTTAATACATATGGCAGTGCTTCTTTTGTCAGTGATTTTGCTTCCTGGTACATGACAAGTACTTCATCCTGCAGTTCGTCAACAATCCGGAAATAATGGGCAATCGCGAGTTTCAAACTTTCAAGCGTCCCCTGACCGGCATCAATGCGAATCAGCCTGTCGCGCACTTCATCATAAATCCGGTCGCACACCAAATAGAGGACATCCTCTTTTGCCCGGATATATTCATAAAGCGTCCCGATGCTAAAGCCGGATTTCTTGGCAATTTCCCTCGTTGTCGTCCGGTGGAACCCCTTTTCCTTAAAAAGCGCGACGGCGGCATTGATCATTTGGTTTCTGCGCTTTTCAATCAGCCTTTCATCCCTGACCGATGCCGGCACAAACTTTTTTTGGCTCACAAACGGCCTCCCCTCTCCGTCAGTCCTTTGTCAACATTCTTGAAATAACAAGCCGCTGGATTTCCTGCGTCCCTTCGTAAATTTGCGTAATTTTGGCATCGCGCATGAACCGCTCAACCGGATAATCTTTTGTATAGCCGTAGCCGCCAAAAATCTGCACGGCTTCCGTTGTGACTTTCATCGCCGTATCACCGGCAAACAGTTTGGACATGGCGGATTCTTTTCCGTACGGCAGCCCGTTTGATTCAAGCCAGGCCGCCTGGTACGTTAACAGCCTTGCCGCTTCGACTGCAGTGGCCATATCGGCAAGTTTGAAAGACACGCCCTGGTTCGCTGCGATCGGTTTGCCGAATTGTTTCCGCTCTTTCGCATAAGCTGTAGCCGCATCCAGTGCGCCTTGGGCAATGCCGACTGCCTGGGCCGCAATGCCGTTACGCCCGCCGTCCAGCGTCATCATCGCGATTTTAAATCCCTGTCCTTCTTCCCCGAGCCGGTTTTCTGCCGGGACCATGACATTGTCAAAAATGATTTCCGTTGTGGTAGAAGCCCGGATGCCCATTTTCTTTTCTTTTTTGCCGGTTGAAAACCCGGGAAAATCTTTTTCAATGATAAACGCGCTTGTACCATGGTGTTTGCTTTTCGGGTCGGTGAGGGCAAACACAATGTAAATATCCGCCACGCCGCCGTTTGTAATAAAAATTTTGGAGCCGTTTAAAACATAGTGGTCGCCTTCACGCCTGGCCGTTGTCACCATCGCGCCTGCATCGGAACCCGACCCCGGCTCCGTCAAGCCGTACGCACCGATTTTTTCCCCGCGGGCAAGCGGAACGAGATATTTCTGTTTTTGTTCTTCTGTGCCGAATTTAAACAGCGGCCAGCTGGCAAGGGAAGTATGTGCGGAAAGGGTCACGCCGGTTGAGGCGCACACACGCGACAGCTCTTCCACCGCAATGCAGTATGCCAGAAAATCGCTCCCGATCCCGCCGTACTGCTCCGGCCATGGAATCCCGGGCAGGCCGAGCGCCGCCATCCGGTCAAAGATGCTACGGTCAAACCGTTCGTTCTCATCGCGTTCCGCTGCTGTCGGTGCCACTTCCTTCACGGCAAAATCGCGTACCATTTTCCGGATCATTTCATGTTCTTCACTTAAACGAAAGTCCATTTTTCTGCCTCCAATTTTTTTATCCAAGACAACTTAAAGCCTTTTCTCCCGCAATAATTGATTGCTGATCACGATTCTTTGGATTTCACTTGTCCCTTCATAAATTTGCGTAATTTTCGCATCGCGCATGAACCGTTCAACCGGATAGTCTTTCGTGTATCCATATCCGCCGAAAATCTGAACGGCTTCAATCGCTGTATCAACAGCTGTTTGGGAAGCGAGCAGTTTGGCCATCGCCGCTTCTTTTTTGCAGCCCAGGCCGTTGCTCCGCAAAAAGGCTGACCGGTAGACAAGCAGTTTGCTGGCTTCGATGTTTGTTGCCATGTCGGCAAGTTTAAAACCGGTACCCTCAAATGCGTGGATGGGTTTTCCGAACTGGCGCCGGTTTTTTGCGTATTGAAGTGCCAGTTCATAGGCGCCTTCCGCAATCCCGAGGGCCTGTGCCGCGATCCCGATCCGGCCGGCATCCAGCACCGCCATTGCGATCTTAAACCCTTCCCCTTCTTCCCCCAGCCGGTTCTCAGCCGGAACCTGGAGATTTTCAAAGTGAAGCTGGACAGTTTTTGACCCGTGCAGCCCCATTTTTTTCTCATCCTTGCCGGTCCGGAAACCCGGCATGGTCTTTTCAATAATGAAAGCGGTGATGTTGCCGTCTTCCGTGCGGGCAAATACAATATACGTATCCGCCTCGCCGCCGTTTGTAATGAACATTTTTGAACCATTGAGCACATAATGCCCGCCCTGTTTTACCGCTTTTGTTTTTAAATTCTTCGCATCCGACCCCGCCTCGGCTTCCGTCAGGCAAAAAGCCCCCAGGTATTCCCCGCTTGCAAGCTTTGGCAAATATTTTTGTTTTTGCGCTTCACTTCCGAAATATAAAATCGGCGCGGTCCCGACGGATGAATGGACGGAAAGGATGACGCCAATGGTCGCGCTGGCTTTGGAAATTTCATGAACAGCTATAACGTATGCAGTAAAATCCAGCCCCGCACCGCCGTATGTTTCCGGAATGGTGATGCCCATCAGACCGAGGGTTGCCATTTTTCCAAGTATTTCACGCGGGAACATGCCGCGCTCCATGTCGCCCGTAGCCGGCAAAATTTCTTTTTCTGCAAAATCCCGTACGGTTTTTCTTAACAAAAGCTGTTCTTCCGTAAACTGAAAATCCATGATCAGGTCCCCTTTTTTGGGTGGTCATACACGTTGAAGTTTTATTGCACTTCAATCATGACGGCATCGCCCTGGCCGCCACCGGAGCAGATGGCTGCGATCCCGGTCCCGCCGCCGCGCCGTTTCAGTTCGTATGCAAGGGTTAAAATAATGCGCGTGCCGCTTGCACCGATCGGATGGCCTAACGCAACCGCGCCGCCGTTTACATTCACCTTATCCAAATCGAGCTGTGCGATTTTGCTGCTGGCAAGGGCCACAGCGGCAAATGCTTCATTGATTTCAAACAAATCAATGTCATCAAGCTTTCTTCCTGTTTTTTTCAGGATTTCGTTGATCACAAGCCCCGGCGTCTGCGGAAAATGCTGCGCTTCCACCGCCACTTCTGCATGCGCCACAATATTTGCGAGCGGTTTCAATCCTGCTTTTGCAGCCCGTTCAGCACTCATTAACACGAGTGCTGCTGCCCCGTCATTCACGCCTGGTGCATTGCCGGCCGTGATGGTCCCGTCTTTGTCAAAAGCAGGCGGCAGCTGGGACAGTTTTTCAAGCGTCGTATCCGCGCGCGGCGGCTCATCCTGTTCAACAAGCAGTGCAGGACCTTTTCTTTGCGGGATTTCTACCGGAACAATTTCTTCGGCAAACTTGCCGGAATGGATCGCTTCCAATGCTTTCTGGTGGCTTCTTAATGCCCAGCGGTCCTGAAAATCACGGGTCAGCCCAAACGTTTCTGCCGTACGGTTTCCGTATGTGCCCATATGGACGCCGGAAAATGCGCAGATGAGTCCGTCATGGGTCATCATGTCTTTCAGCTGGACATCGCCCATTTTCAATCCCCATCTCGCCTTAGGCAGGAAGTAAGGGGCGTTTGACATCGACTCCATCCCGCCGGCAACGATAACTTCCCCGTCTCCCGCGCGGATGATCTGGTCCGCCATGGTCACACTCCTCATACCGGAAGCACACACTTTGTTCACCGTTTCCGTTTTAACTTCCCACGGAATGCCAGCGTGCCTTGCCGCCTGCCGGGATGGGAGTTGCCCCTGGCCGCCCTGCAGGACATTCCCCATAATCACTTCATCTACTTCCCCGTTTTCAACGCCTGCTTTTTCCAATGCATGCCGGATCGCAATCCCGCCTAACGCGGACGCCGGAAGTGCAGCCAGTTTTCCCCCGAATTTCCCAAATGGCGTACGCGCCCCATCGATGATCACCGTGTTCAACCAACTTCTCCCCTTTTACAATGGATTTATGATAAGCGCCGGCCATTTGCGCGAACGCTAATCATCGTTCATTCATCGTTCCTTTGCCATTCGTTGCCAAACAGCAGTGAGCCTTGTCATGTTTTTGGTATGGGTAAAGAATGCCTCTGAATCGCGTAAATACGCAATCCCCTTTCTTTGACTTGCTCTTTTGCCATCCCTGCTAAATTTGCAGCGAACCTCCCGATGCTTTTAGGATGGAGGAAAAGCGCCTCCCAATCGAGCGAACGCTCAATCATCGTTTAATCATGGCCCTTTTGCCATTCGCTACTAAAAACAGCAGTAAAGTCTTGTTATACTGCGTGATTTATTTAAAAGCGCCAGCAATCTGCATGAACGCTTACATTCCTAACACCCTTTGTGATCTGCCGCAAAAAAGCGGCGGAGAACCAACCCAAACTTTTACATATCCCGTTCCCCGCCGTTTTTGCGCAGATGATTTGCCGGTTTAAAATCTACCATGAACTGTTTTTCCTGCCGCGCATCCCGTTTTGCGGCGGCATCACCCGCCTAAGATACTGCAGCCGTCTGCCCCGGCGCCCCGCAGACCGAACGTTCCAGAATTTCGGCGACATCCAAGGTTTTTACAGTGTCTTCCACTTCTTTCGCTTTTGTGCCATCAGAAAGCATTGTCAAGCAGTACGGGCATTCCGTGCTGATAACGGTCGGATTCACAGCAAGTGCCTGTTCCGTCCGCGCCACATTAATCCGGTGCCCGGTATCTTCTTCCGTCCACATTAATCCGCCGCCAGCCCCGCAGCACATCGCTGTTTCACGGTTCCGCTCCATTTCCACAAGCTTTACGCCCGGGATCATTTTTAAAATGTCACGCGGCTGGTTATAAATATCATTGTACCTGCCGAGGTAGCAGGAATCATGGAAGGTAACCGTTTCATTGACTTCGTATTTCGGCTTTAAGCGCCCTTCTTTCAGCAGCTCGTAAAGCACTTCGGTATGATGGTACACTTCCCCTTCAAAGCCAAAATCTTTATATTCTTTCTTAAATGTATTGTATGCATGCGGATCGATCGTCACGATTTTTTTCACGCCGTTCTTTTCAAACTCGGCGATGTTCTGACCGGCCAGTTCTTGGAATAAAAACTCATTGCCAAGCCTGCGTGCCGTGTCACCGGAGTTTTTCTCCTTGTTGCCGAGAATGGCGAATTTCACGCCCGCTTCATTCAGCAGTTTCGCAAACGACTGCGCGATTTTCTGGCTGCGGCTGTCGTAAGACCCCATTGATCCGACCCAGAATAAACATTCGAATTCCTCATCTGCTTTCTTCATTTCTTTGACCGTCTTGACCTCGATATCTTCGCGCCCTTCACGCCACGTTTCGCGCTCTTTCCGGTTCAGCCCCCAAGGATTGCCCTGGCGTTCGATATTTTGAATCGCCCGCTGTGCATCCGGCTTCATTTTTCCTTCCGTCAAAACGAGATAGCGCCGCAAATCGATGATCTTATCGACATGTTCGTTCATAACCGGGCACTGGTCTTCGCAATTCCGGCAAGTCGTGCATGCCCAGATCTCTTCTTCTGTTATGACATCGCCGATCAGGCTCGGGTTATAATCGAGCGCTGCAGCTGCCTCTTCCGCCCCGCGACTTACACTTTCCCGGGCGAGCCTATTTCCTGTCGTGTTGGCAAAAGCAAACGCCGGAACCCACGGTGCTTTAGACGTAACGGCCGCGCCGTAGTTGGTCAAATGGTCCCTTAATTTAATGATCAAGTCCATCGGTGAAAGCATTTTTCCTGTTCCGGTTGCCGGGCACATATTCGTGCAGCGGCCGCATTCCACACAGGCGTAAAGATCGACAAGCTGAAGCTGCGTGAAGTCCTCGATTTTGCCGACGCCAAAACTTTCCTGCGATTCGTCTTCAAAATCGATCGGCCGTAATTTCCCGGTATCCCCGAGCCGGTTCAGATACACATTCGCAGGCCCTGCAATCAAATGGGCATGCTTCGACTGCGGGATATAGACAAGGAAAGTAAGCAGCAGCAATAGATGGATCCACCATGCGACGTAAAACACAACAGCCGCTGCAGTTGGTCCAATCCAATGAAAGGCCGCTGCAATCCCGGCTGCCACCGGTTCCGTCCATGACGGCTCCTCAAAGTGCCAAATAATTTCCATGCCGCCCCCGACCAGAACAGAAACCATTAGCCCGCCGATAAAGATGAGCACAAGCCCCGCTTTAAAATCTCGTTTTAAGCGGACGAGCTTCTCAATGTAGCGGCGGTAAAACGCCCAGCCGACCGCAAATAAAATGACGAGCGTAACGATTTCCTGAAAGAAAGTAAATCCGGGGTAAAGCGGCCCGAGCGGCAAGTGCGAACCCGGCGCAAGCCCCTTCCATATGAAATCGATCGCGCCGAACTGGACGAGAATAAACCCGTAAAACATCATCACATGGATGGCGCCGCTCTTTTTATCCTTAAGCAGTTTTTTCTGTCCGAAAACGTATACCCATATTTTTTTGAGCCGCGCCTTGACATTGTTGTCGAATTCCTGTTTTTTCCCCAATTTGATATACTGGATCCTTGTCCTTACCAAATACGCAAAAAGGCCAATGCCGTAAGCGGTTACAGACAGAAACAACAACCAGTTTAACCATAATAAGATGTGCATTTTTCTCCCGACGCTCCCTTCGTTCATTCGTGCTCGCACAAAAAAGCAGGTAATTTTCCGAATCTTGCTTACCTATATTATATAATGAATGAGCATTCAGTCAATCCTTTTTTCTTTATTTTTTTGAATTTCTTTGTGCCTGTTTCCGGCTTTTGTAAGTAGAATCGGCCGCATTTGGGGAAGAATAAAGACATGGACTCGGCCACGGAAAAAATCGATTGAAGCGGGGAAAAAAGATATGATTTTGCTCTTATTCCTTTCTGCCGTCATAGTACTCATCATCTGGCTTTTCACCGATTACACGCTTGGAAAAAGGCATTTCCGCAAAACTCGCAAACAGCGCCAATATCCCGTACGGCACGGAGATTTTACTGTTTTTACATGCGGAGAAAATCTGTTTCCCCACTACTTTTCCGATATCCTGCATGCCAAAAAAAGCATATACGTCCTGTTTTATATTGTAAAAAATGATGAAATCAGCCGTGAATTTTTCAGCCTGCTCGCAAAAAAAGCGCGTGAAGGGAAAGAAGTAAAAGTATTGCTCGATTGGGCGGGTAGCCGGAAGGTCACAAAACAGATGATTGCCCAGCTGAAAAATGCTGGCGCCTCGTTTGCCTTCAGCAACCGGCCGAAATTCCCTTTTTTCTTTTACACGCTCCAGCAGCGGAACCACCGGAAAATAACCGTCATTGATGGGGAGACAGGCTATCTTGGCGGTTTCAATGTAGGAAAGGATTATATCGATGGCAACAAGTCGCTTTCTCCTTGGCGAGATTACCATTTCCGCTTAACCGGCGGAAGTATCCGCGACTTGCAGCAGGAATTTATCAGAAACTGGGAAACGGCTACAGGCGAAAAAATGCCATTTGAAACGCCAATCTCTCCCGAGGAGGAGAAAAGCGGATGCCGCCACCGGATCATCCCGACTGCGGGCGATGAGCTTGAACGCCTGGTTTGCAGCCTGATTGAGGAAGCCCGCGAATCGATTTTTATCGGTTCCCCCTACTTTATCCCGACTCCGGCCATCCACAAAAAACTGGTACAGGCTTTAGCGCGCGGCGTAAACGTTACAGTGCTCGTCCCAGATAAAGCGGACCATCCGCTTGTCAAAGAGGCCGCAAGCCGCTATTTCCGGCAGCTGCTTGATAATGGCGCAGACATTCATTTGTTCAAGCCCGGATTTTATCATGCGAAAATTATGATCATGGACCAGACGATTTGCGATATCGGAACGGCTAATTTTGACCGGCGCAGTGTCCGTTTAAACTTTGAAGTCAACTGTCTTGTATACGACAACGCGTTTATCCAAAAAATGTGTGCGATCGTAAAAGAAGATATGTGCCACGCTGTCCCGCTTACAGCAGACGACCTGAACCGCCCCGGATTGGCAACGAGGCTGGCTGAATGGGGTGTGAGGGCAATTGAAGGATTTTTGTGATAAAAGACCGGCTCTGGGTCAGTCGGCGCGATCAAAAAAAATTGCTCCCTGAAGACTGGGGCACTGCCAGGCACATTAGGTGGTTAACAGCTAAACCAACGTTTTGGCCGTCCTTGAATAACATCTTGCAGGGCTGTATCACATGCCCTTTAAAAGCTGTCACGGAACCTCAGGCACGTAACTGCACGTCATCTTGCTATTTGCATTCCATTTTGCTTTCCTTAAACCCAATAAACCATTGCGCATCAAAAAAAGCCGCCCCCTAAACCCATAAATGGATGGGGACGGCTTTTTTCTTTACATTTTTTCCGGTGCGGAAACGCCGATTAGCTGGAGCGCATTTTTCAGCGTTATTTGCACGGCCTTCACGAGGGCAAGGCGCGCTTTGGTGGCGTCCGCATGCGCCGGTTCAATCACTTTCACAGCATTGTAAAAGCTGTGGAAGTTGGCGGCAAGTTCGTTAATATAATTTGTAATGCGGTGCGGGATCCGCTTTTCGGCCGCATCAGCAATCACCTGCGGGAATTCTCCGAGCTTTTTCAGGACATCCGTTTCCTTTTCAGACCGGATCACGGAAAAATCGGCGCCTGTATCCGGCACAAACCCTTTTTCTTCCGCCTGGCGCAAAATACTGCAAATACGGGCATGGGCATATTGCGCATAGTAAACCGGGTTTTCATTGGACTCTGAAACGGCAAGATCAAGGTCAAAGTCCAAATGCGTATCCGAACTTCTCATCGCAAAGAAGTACCGGGTTGCATCAAGCCCGACTTCGTCAATGAGTTCACGCATCGTGACCGCTTTCCCAGTCCGCTTGCTCATTTTCATTTTTTCGCCGTTTTTATACAAGTGAACAAGCTGGATGATCTCCACTTCAAGATTGCCGCTGTTATAGCCGAGCGCTTCCATTGCCGCTTTCATCCGCGGGATATAGCCGTGGTGGTCAGCGCCCCAAATATTAATCACCGTATCGAAGCCGCGGTCAAATTTGTCTTTATGGTAAGCAATATCCGGGGTCAAGTACGTGTAAGTCCCATCGTTTTTGATGAGCACGCGGTCTTTGTCGTCGCCGAAAGCCGTCGAGCGGAACCACGTTGCCCCGTCCTTTTCATAAATATGGCCTTTTTCGCGCATCAGTGTCAGCATTTCGTCAACTTTTCCGCTCTTATAAAGAGACGTTTCCGAATACCAGACATCAAAACGAACGCGGAAGTCTTCAAGGTCTTTTTTCAGTTTCGCCATCTCGTAATCGAGGCCGTACTGGCGGAAAAATTCGTAGCGCGTTTTTTCATCCGCGTCCACAAATTTCCGGCCGTATTCATCGGCAAGTTTTTTTCCAAGGTCAATAATATCCTGGCCGTAATAGCCATCTGCCGGCATTTCCTTTTCCATCCCGAGCGCCTGGAAGTAGCGCGCTTCGACTGACAAGGCCAGATTGTGGATCTGGTTGCCGGCATCGTTAATATAGTATTCACGGGTCACCTCATACCCTGCTTTTTCAAGAATATTGCACAGTGAATCCCCGACAGCGGCGCCGCGCGCATGTCCGAGGTGAAGATCACCGGTCGGGTTCGCCGATACGAATTCAACCTGGATTTTTTTGCCCCTGCCGGCATCTGAACGGCCGTAATCCGCACCATCATGAAGGATAGAAGGGATCAGCCGGGTCAAATACGTATTGTCCAAATAAAAATTAATAAAGCCGGGGCCTGCGATTTCCACTTTTTCAATCAACGTTTTCGATTTGTCGATATGTTCGACAATCGCTTCCGCAATCTGGCGCGGCGCTTTTTTTGCCGCACGCGCAAGCTGCATTGCAATGTTTGCGGCATAATCGCCGTGTGCTTTTTCTTTTGGCTTTTCCAGCACAATAGCCGGAATATCCGCTTCCGCAACCAAGCCGGTCTTCATCACCGCTTCTTTGATTTCCGTTTTCAGCGTTTCCTGCATTTGTTCCGCAATGTTCATTTTGCTGCTTGTACCTCCTCATAATGGATCTTCATTTTATATGTACCGACCGAACCCCCATGCATATAAAGCCTGTATCCGAGGGAAAGCTGCCCAGAAAGCGGGCCTGTGCGCGTGTGCACAATCTCATCTGCCGCCGCTTCAATCGGGAATTGGCCATAGCCGTTTTCGTAAGTCCCCGGGCGCCTTGTCCCGGCACGCAAATCAAGCCGCATGGAGACCGCACCGCTTCTCAATACAAGCGCCCTTCCGCTTGCCACTTTGACAACCGTGTGAATTTTTCCGGCTTCCTGCATTTCCTCGTACTTTAAATAGGCCGAACCGGCTCTTTCATAATAATGGCCGAACAAAACCAGTTCGATCTTTTCCGCTTCTTCCTGGAAAATCTCCGTGGTCATATGTATTTTTACAGGGCAAGAAACGGTTTCCCCCGCCATTTTCCCACATCCTTTATTTCATCCATTATAACCCTTCCGGCGGAAAAATAATATGGTAACTCTCCTCATTTTATCATATATAATGGAGCTGCTATCCCGCAAGCTTAACTTTAAAAACCCGGCACCCGCCCCCGCAGCCGGTGCCGGGTTTTCCGTTACTTCACCCAGCCGAGCATCATTTCGCGCACGAGCTTGCTAGCCGTATTGGCTGTTTGCTCGGAATGATCATATACAGGTGCCACTTCAACAATGTCACAACCAATGACATTCACGCCGGAACGGGCAATCGCATGAATCGATGCCAGCAGTTCTTTTGAGGTGATCCCGCCGGCATCCACCGTCCCTGTCCCCGGCGCAAAAGCGGGATCGAGCACATCAATATCGACCGTCACATACACATGGCGGCCGGAAAGCGCCGGCAACACTTTTTTGAGCGGCTCAAGCACTTCAAACTTTGCGATATGCATGCCGTTTCTTTCCGCCCATTCAAATTCCTCTTTTAAGCCGGACCGGATACCGAATGAATACACATTCGCGGGCCCGATCAACTCCGCCGTTTTCCGGATCGGCGTAGCATGCGAAAGCGGCTCGCCTTCATAATCCGTGCGCAAATCGGTATGGGCATCAAAATGAATGGCAGCGAGATCCGGGTATTTTTTGTAAACGGCGCGGATCACCGGCCATGTCACCAAATGCTCGCCGCCAAGGCCGAACGGAAATTTCCCGTCGTCGAGCAATGTCCCGACATAATTTTCAATCATATCAAGGCTTTTTTGCGGATTGCCGAACGGCAGCGGCATATCTCCGGCATCAAAATAGCTGATTTCAGCAAGTTCCCGGTCAAGATACGGGCTGTATTCTTCGAGCCCGATTGAAACTTCCCGGATGCGCCCCGGGCCGAACCGTGAACCCGGGCGGTAGCTGACTGTCCAGTCCATCGGCATGCCGTAAAGCACTACCCGGCTTTTTTCATAATCCGGGCTTGCCCCGATAAAAACATGGCCTGAATAAGCTTCGTCAAATCTCATCTTTTTCTCCTCTTTTTCACAATTTCGGACACATGGAAAAAGTATAGTGAAATTCCGAAAAAAAGCAAGAATCTTTTTACAGCGGGCCACCCTTCCCATCATCCTTTTTTCGGTTCCAGTGTTTAAAATTTCCTCTCTTACTAAATACTAAGGAAATAAGGAGAAAAAGAGGTGCGGATGATGGAGACACAGACAACACCAAAGATCCGGAAAGCCAAATGGGGCCTGCGCCTGATGCTGTTTGCCCTGATTACTTTCGCCATCCTGCTGTCTGCCTTAACGGCAGCTGTCTATCTGTATGCAAAAATTCTCGGTCCGCCGCCGCTGTCCGTGCCGCAATCAACGTTGTATTATGCACAAAACGGCAAACAAATCGGCGAGTCGAACAGCGGCCAGCAAAGATACTGGGTGCCGCTTGACGGCATCTCCGAAAACGCTATTGACGCGACCATTTCAATCGAAGACCGCAACTTTTACCATCACCACGGTTTTGATTACCGGCGCATGGCCGGGGCGGTCGCTGCCGATATGAAAGCAATGGGAAAGGTGCAGGGTGCAAGCACCATTACCCAGCAATACGCCCGCAACTTGTTTTTAACGCTCGATAAAACCTGGGAAAGAAAATTAAAGGAAGCGTTCTACACGATCCGGCTCGAGTCCAGCTACAGTAAAGACCGGATTCTGGAAGGCTATTTAAATACAATCAATTACGGACATGGAAAATACGGGATTGAAGCCGCAAGCCGGTACTATTTCGGAAAAAGCGCCAAACAGCTGACACTTGCCGAAGCCGCCATGCTTGCCGGAATTCCGAACGGCCCAGGAGTCTACTCCCCTGTCATTTCGCCGGAAAAAGCGAAAAAACGGCAGCTTGCTGTTTTGCAATCGATGGTGAAAAACGGCTATATTACAAAAAAACAAGCAACAGTAGCCGCCAATGAAACAATAAAAATCGTGCAAAAAGCGGATCCGGATACAAACCGGATTGCCCCTTATTTCCAGGACCTTGTGAAAAAGCAATTGAAAACAAAACTCGGGTTTGATGACCGCACGATTGCGCTCGGGGGATTAAAAGTGTATACCACCCTTGATGTGAAGCAGCAAAAGATTGCCGAAGAAACCGTGAAGGAAATCATCCCGGCATCTTCGCAAATCCAGCTCGGTTTTGCGGCAATCAACCCGAAAAACGGCTTTGTGACGGCACTTACCGGGGGGCGTGACTATGCGGAAAGTTCCTTTAACCGCGCTACACAGGCAACGCGCCAGCCCGGTTCCACAATGAAGCCGCTCCTTTATTATGCTGCACTGAACCACGGATTTACGCCGGCAACGATGCTCAAAAGCGAACCAACCGTTTTCCGGCCGGGCGGATCTTCATACAGGCCGCATAATTTCAACAGCCAGTATGCCAATAGGGACATTACGATGATGCAGGCACTCGCCGTTTCAGATAATATTTACGCCGTCAAAACCCATTTGCTGCTCGGACAGGATGTGCTCGTCCAAACCGCAAAACAATTCGGCCTTACAACCCCGATGGAAAAAGTGCCGTCACTTGCGCTCGGCACATCCGGAGTGCACCTGCTCGATATGGTGAACGCCTACAGCCTGCTTGCAAACGGCGGCACTCAAAACGGGCCTGTTTTCATCACAAAAGTGGAAGATTATAAAGGCCGCGTCCTGTATGCATACGACAAACACGAGAAAAAACGAGTGCTGGATAAAGCGGCGGCGTTTGTCACCTCGCAAATGATGACCGGTATGTTTGACAAGCGCCTGAACGGCTATGCTCGTGTCACCGGCGCCTCCATTGTCAAAAGCCTCACCCGCCCGTATGCCGGCAAATCCGGCTCCACCAACACGGACAGTTGGATGCTCGGGTTTTCGCCCCAGCTCGTGTCAGGCGTTTGGGTCGGATACGACAACGGGCAGGAAATCACGTTGGCCGCCGACAAAATGTACGCCAAAAAAATATGGGCCCGGTTTATGGAAAAAGCACTTGCCGGGCGCCCTGCCGCGGAGTTTAAGCCGCCCAAAGGCGTAACCGGCGTTGAAATCGATCCTGAAACCGGGAAAATTGCAACCGAAAACTGCCCGGTGGCAAGGCTGACATACTTTATATCCGGTACCGAACCGGCCGAGCCCTGCAGCAAACATCCCGCAGCAGGAGAAAATGAGTTGTATCCGAAAAAGCACCGTAACTGGCTTGAAAAACTGTTCCCGTTTTTTTAAAAACAGCAAAAAGAAAGGCCTGGCCGCTTTGCGGTCAAGCCTTTCCTGCTCTTTCAATCCATCTTGAAATTTCGGCCGGTTCCTCGCACAAAATGTGCGGGGTCAGGGCTTTAATGCTTCTTTCAATTCATCGCTGGATAAATCCCACATCTCGCTGCTGTGGCCTTTTAAGAAATCCGCCAGCACCTTCTTGGACCGGTCATCCATATGGTCTACAATGATATGGCCCTTCATCGACTTGTCGAGGCGGTTGACATGCTCCGGCAGCGATTTGTAGCCGCGACGTTTTTCCTTGTTGACCACCATTTCGCAGGCTGTCACCCCGTGATAATAAGGGCCGTTTTCGCCGCGTTCAATTGTCACCCACACAAGCCAGTACGGTTTTGCCCCCTCTTCCGGGACTTCCGAACGGTCGGGAGAAAATCTCACCCGCTTTTCCACGGCGCTCCTTGCATGCATCGCCCCAATATCGACAACCGCCGTACCTTCATTGACATCAATGATCACCGGCGAGACATTTTCAAGGTTTAGCGCCCCGGTGCCAAAACTTTTATGGCCGTCGGTCGGCGCATTTTTAATAATATTAAATTCCGCTTTTTTCTTTTTTTCAGCCATCTTGCACATCCCCTTTCTCTCAATGGCAGTCTATCCGAATACGGAAACAATCGACTGGAATCCCTTCATAATCGACGGGACCGCACTGTTAATCAGCGGCGAGATCGTATACCGGCCAAGCGGCGTGATAAGCAGGACCAGAAATACAACGATGCTGTACTGCTCGTACTGCATCAGTTTTGCCCGTACCCCCGGCGAAACCAAATCTTCTATGATCCGGTACCCGTCCAGCGGCGGAAGCGGAATTAAATTGAAAATAAACAATACGAGATTCAGCCAGACAAAATAATTGAAAAAGGAAAGGACAAACCATGGCAGGCCTGCGCCAAGCCCGGTTGCCACGAGCACATAAAAAATGATTTCCCCGATAAACGCCATCAAAAAATTGCTGGCAGGGCCCGCAAAGGATACCGTCACCCCTGCCAGGCGCGGATTTTTGAAATGGTAGCGGTTTACCGGGACAGGGCGCGCCCAGCCGAAGCCGGCGACAAAAATAAGCAGCGCGCCGAGCGGGTCAATATGCTGCGCCGGGTTCAATGTCAGCCGCCCCTCGCGTTTAGCAGTCGGGTCGCCGCACAGATAAGCCGTATAAGCATGGGAAAATTCATGGACGGTAAAAGCAATGATCAACACCGCCGCGACAATCGGGATATCCCTCAACGGATATGCCAAAAACTGTTGTAATTGTTCCACGTACCGGTCTCCTTTAAAAACAATATATTGACTATAGTATACAAAATTTTCATTCGGTATTCACTTGTTTTAAAAGTGCCACTTGCAGGCGGGCAAAAAAGACTTTACAATTTTTATGAAATCATCTAAAAGGAGATGCACCCGCATGCCATATGTAACCGTCAAAATGCTGGAAGGCCGTACAGACGAACAAAAGAAAGCGCTGGTCGAAAAAGTAACGGCCGCGGTCAGCGAAACCGTAGGCGCCCCAAAAGAAAACATTACCGTGTTCATTGAAGAAATGTCAAAAAACCATTATGCCATAGGCGGCGTCCGCAAAAGCGACGAATAGGGGCGGAAAAATCGCTATGCCTGCTGGACAGGGCTAGCGATTTTTTTCAATTTTTCTATGTAATCGTACGCCTCGTTGATTTCTTCCTCCGTATAACGCTGCTTCGCCTTTAATGTAAAGATTTTCTCCTTTACTTCCTCTTTCGGAAGCATATCAAAATACATGACGGTTGAAACAAGCTCAAGGAAGCGTGCATTTTGCCCATTCATTTCTGCCAGGCACGCATCCAGCCCCGACAGATCCGGTTCGTACATTTCCAGAAATTCCCGGCCCTCGTCTGTCACCGTATACCGATATTGGACATATCCGCCTTTTTTCTCTTTTACTTCGTTTACAAACCCGAGGTTGGTCAGCTCCTCTACTTTGAGCGTCAACTCTTCAGAATACGGGCCGTAAAAGTGGAACTCAAATTTTTCCTGGAAAGGGAAGGATAATTTTTTCGCAATATAAATCATTTTTTGCAGCTTTTTACGCCCGACAATTTCTCCGCTTATGGCAAGCGCACCCATAATTTTTACATGATCTTCTAACACAAACCATTCACTCCTGACTAAATTTCCGAACTCCGGGGCAATTTCAGCAAAGCGGCAATTTCCCTTTTCTTTTCCCCGTGTGTCGTTTCGTCTTCGATCAAATCAAGCGGAAAATACAATTTATGATCCGTCCTTCTTTTCCCCGAAATCGCGTCCACAATATCCGATTCCCTTGATAATTCTTTCAGGTCACCGTTTCGCATCAGCAAATTGATCGGCAGCCGTTCCCCTTCCTCGCCCGGCCGGTAAAAATCGTACGGAAGATCTGAGGACGAATCAATGACTAAATAATAGTTCGGGTCGATCCCGGCTTCTGCAAAAAGCTTTTCAAGCCGGCTGTGCACCTTAAATTCTTTTGCCGGGTCAAACTCAATGTATTTAAACAGATTCCGGTTTACAAAGCGGGCGCAAAGATCCCGCAAAACCGGGTCATCTTCTTCCTGCCAAACTTCAATATAATACAGCATGATGTGCTCATCCAGCTTTAAATAATCTCGCAGGGTAAGCCTGCCTTCAAAAAGCGATTGGAAATGGCTGGGCCCGTGTTTGAACGGATAACGGGCATCGTACAACGTTTTCGCGCGCTGCAAAATTTTTGTTAAAATCACTTCCGCACTTCTTGTCACCGGGTGGAAATACACTTGCCAGTACATTTGGTAACGGCTTAAAATGTAATCTTCGACCGCATGCATGCCGCTATATTTAAAAACGGCCTGGTCTTCATGCGGGCGCATGACGCGGAGCAGCCGTTCAATGTCAAAATGGCCGTAGCTTACCCCTGTATAGTACGCATCGCGCAGCAAATAATCCATCCGGTCCGCATCAAGCTGGCTTGAAATCAGGCTGACCACCAGCTTGTTTTCTGAAGTTTTCGCAATCACTTCCGCCACTTTTTTCGGGAAATTTCTGCCGACCCGCCGCAATACTTCATTGACTTCCGTCTCCCCGAGGATGATTTGCCTTGTAAACTCCTCATGGTCCATACCGAACACTTTTTCAAACGAATGGGAAAACGGGCCGTGGCCAAGATCGTGCAAAAGCGCAGCGCAAAGCGACAGCAGCCTGTCCTTTCCGTTCCAGTTCACCCGGTCTTTAAAAACATCATCTGTAATTCTCCTGACAATTTCATAGACGCCGAGCGAGTGGCTGAAACGGCTGTGTTCCGCCCCGTGGAAAGTCAGGTAAGTCGTGCCGAGCTGCCGGATCCGGCGCAAACGCTGGAACTCTTTTGTTCCGATCAAGTCCCAGATCACCCGGTCACGCACATGGACATAGCGGTGGACAGGGTCTTTAAACACTTTTTCCTCACTGAGCTTAAGTTTGGCGTATTCCATGCTTTACCCTCTTCCTGATGTCGTAATTCTATTATACCGGGACAGGCCGGAGAAAAAAAGCTTGTAATATGCGGATAGGCAGCCTTTAAAATGTGGAGGTCGATTGACAAGTTTATTTTTTCCGAAAAAAAAACCAATAAAAGGGCGCATCTGCGAAAATACGGGACTCCGCACGTTGAACCAGGTATCAACGGCTGCATTAAAAGGGCGTATCGATGAAAATGCGGGATGCTGCCCTTTCTATCTGTTGCATCAGGCTGCAATTGCTGCATTTTTTAAAACCTTTGCATTTAAAGCCGTCAGAATCCTCGCCTAGGCAATCTTAATGGGCTTTTTGGCTTCCCGTATGTGCCCCCCAACTGTGTTGCTACAAGCAAAAATCCGTTTGTGCGCTAAAATTCTATTATTTTTTTACCATATTGGTATAAATTGCGTGTTTTTTGTCCATTCTCTTAGTACAAACAAAAAATTTACATTTTGGGGGTAATGAGAATGAAATCACGTCAAGATGCGTGGAGCGAAGAAGATGATTTGTTGCTGGCGGAAACAGTGCTCCGCCACGTGCGCGAAGGAAGCACACAGCTGAATGCTTTTGAGGAAGTCGGCGATAAGCTGAACCGTACATCCGCCGCCTGCGGTTTCCGCTGGAATGCGGTTGTCCGCCATAATTACGAACAGGCGCTGCAGCTTGCAAAAAAACAGCGCAAACAACGCCAGCGCCTGCTTGGAAAAGACCAGGGCGGGAAAAAGAAACTGCTGTACCAGCCGCCGGTTCCAACACTCGAGGAAATTGGCGAAATGCCGCTTGCTGAATTTCCAGAACAACCGGCTCCGGACGGGGAAGAAGCTGAAAACGGCAGCCCGCAAGTTTCACAGCCGACCGAAAGCAACGGGGATATGAGCCTTGTCAAGGTCATCAGCTATCTGCAATACTTGAACAATACGCAATTCCAAAGCACGATTTTAAAAAGTGAGAATGCAAGATTGAAGCACGAAAACCAGGAATTGAAAAAGGAAACGGAAGAATTGAAAAAACGTGTCCAAGAGCTCGAAGAAGGTTCGGTTACCATGCAGGAAGACTACGAAACCTTGATGAAAATCATGAACCGCGCGAGAAAATACGTCCTTTTCGAAGAAGACGAAACCGGGGCAACCAAATTTAAAATGGACCGCAACGGCAATCTCGAAAAGCTGGCAGAATAAGTTTCGGGCGAGCAAACAACAAAACCCATTGGGCGGTGCATGCTCAATGGGTTTTTAATGCCCGGGGCAGGCAATCATCCGGGCATCGGCTTTTTGACCCCGGTGTGTTTTGTCTTTTGGAGCCATTCTAAAAAACAATTGGACGTTGTTACCCGGGGGTCTTTTTCAGTGCCCTCCCAGCCGCGTATCAAAATGTCTTTCATCCGCTTCATGAAGGATAAAACAGAGGCCATCACCGGCCCCAAATGTCCTTCATCCGCCCCATGAAGGACAAAACAATCTCACCACAACCTCCAAATGTCCTTCACTCGCCCGATGAAAGACAAAAACGGGCTACCGCCACTTTAAATTGTCCTTCATCCCGCACATGAAAGACAATGGACTCCGGCCACACCTCAAGAATGTCTTTCATCAGATCAAGGAATGGCCCATTATCATCCATTCTTTACAAAAACCGGGCGTTTCTTTCCAGCATGCGTTCATAATATTTGCCGTACCATTTTGTTTCCTGTTCCGAAAGCGGGCGGGACACAAGCCGGCTCCCCAGCGTCTTCAGCGTTTGCAAAAGCCGCATGAAAACGTCCTGGACCGTGAGTATTTCCTGTAAAAGCTCCGACAAAGAAGCCATCACTTCAGGACGGACACACGGGTATTGCAACTTTGTCTCCGCGCCCTGTTTTGCCCGCTCATAAAAATCCTGAACGAGTTCTGCCCTGTCGGCGCCGCTGCCCGTCACGCATAAATAAATCTGGACAGCCACCCCTCTCCTGACCCGCCGCTGGGAGATGCCGGCGAATTTTTTCCCGCCAATGCTCAAATCATAACTCCCCGGGCAGTACGAGCCTGCTATTTCCCCCGCTTCAATTACAACCGGAAAATCCGAAAACATCATTTGGACCAGCTTAAACATCGCTTCGTATCCGCGGTTGATATCCATCCCCTTTTCCGTATCCGGCATAACAAGCGAAATGTTCAGCACGCCCGTATCCAATACAACGGCAAGCCCGCCTGAATTACGGACAATATACCGAAATCCTCTATTTTTAAGAACAGCCAGCCCCTCCTCAAAAAAGGGCAATTTTGTATCCTGAATGCCCAGGCTGACGGTGTCGTGATGCACCCATGTCCGGACAACAGCCGGGGAGGCGTTTGCCCCTACAGAGGTGCACAATGTGTCGTCCATCGCAAATGACTGGGCCGCTTCAAACTGCGGGCCCAACCCGGACTGGTCCATCACCCGCCACTCGGGCTGCTTCAGCAATTGCAGCGCTTCTTCCATGTTGATCCTTCCCCCATTTATTTTACTACTATCATATCATGCCGGATTGACTACCAAAAAGCTGCTCTCGAAACCCCTCTATTGGCAAGGATTCGAGAGCAGTGCTGAACCATCGGCTATCGCATGCCTTAGTAAAAATTGCCCCGGCTGCACATAAATTCCCAATACGATCAAATTCAGCCTTTTCCCTTTTCTCCCCAAATTCTTCCATTATAAAATGCCTTCCCTCCGGCCGTATAAAACATAAAAAAGGTTTGGCATCATGCAAAAGCCAAACCAAAAGAAGGCAAGCACTCTAATCCCCGGCGCTTCCGGGGGGTGCAAGCCGGAAAAGAGGAGTCCCGGCCACATACCAAAGGCCATTTTCCCCCGCAATGTCCAACAGCTTTACTACTGTGCCGGCTGTTTGCCACTTTTCCGCTCATGCCGAATCATTGCGGCATGGATACACAGTTTTATTTCATTTTGTTAAAAAAATCACAATGCTGCCGGACGCGGACATTGCCGGCAATTTGCCTGCCGGGCTGCTCCCAAGGATCAACCCGTTCTCCTCCAAACTTTGTCCACCCAACAGCCGGAAGCCTGGCAACTCCCTTACAAACTTTGTGCCGCGGAAATCAAAGCCAAATGATAAACATCTTCCGCATTGCAGCCGCGCGACAAATCATTGACAGGCGCATTCAGCCCTTGCAAAATCGGGCCAACTGCCTCAAAACCGCCAAGACGCTGGGCCATTTTATAACCGATATTCCCCGCATCCAGATTTGGAAAAATAAACACGGTTGCATTGCCCTGAATCACGGAATCCGGCGCTTTCTTTTGTGCAACAGCCGGCACATACGCAGCATCAAACTGCATCTCGCCGTCCACCACAAGCTCCGGATCGCGTTCTTTTGCCAACCGGACAGCCTGCGCCACTTTCTCCGTCTCATCGGAATGGGCGGAGCCTTTTGTTGAAAAGCTCAGCATCGCAATCCTTGGTTCAATATCAAATGTCCGGGCAGTTTTTGCGCTCTCCGCGGCTGTTTCCGCCAAATCCTGGCTGTCCGGTGAAATATTGATTGCACAATCTGCGAAAACAAATTTCTCTTCGCCCCTCACCATAATGAAGACGCCGGAAACTTTTTTCACGCCCTGCTTTGTTTTAATGATCTGCAATGCCGGCCGGACTGTATCAGCCGTCGAATGGATGGCACCGCTTACCAGACCGTCCGCCTTTTTCAAATAGACAAGCATGGTGCCGAAATAATTGACGTCTTTTAATATTTGGCGCGCATCTTCCTCCGTCGCCTTGCCTTTTCTCCGTTCCACAAAAGCCTGCACCATTTCTTCAAAACCGGCATAGTCTTCCGGGTCATACACTGCAACGCCCTCGACGGAAACACCGATGTCCCGTGCTTTTGCCTGGATTTCGTCCTTGTTCCCGATTAAAACCGGCCGGATCACTTCATCGGATGCAAACCGTGAGACAGCTGTTAAAACTCTTTCATCCGAACTTTCCGGGAAAACAATCGTTTTGTTGTGCCCCCGCACTTTTTCTTTTATCCCGTCAAAAAATGTACTCACGCTCAACACTCCTCGTATAACGGTATCCATTTTAAGGATAATCCATTTTTCCGGAAAATCAAAGGCAAAAGAAGGCTTCTTTTAGACAATTTCGCGGTAGCCGTAATATTTTTTCCCTTTTCTAACCTGTGTTATAGTAAGGGAAGAGAAAAACATTTGGAGGGAAAAAAATGAGCGAAGCAGCAGAAACACTGGACGGCTGGTACTCACTGCATGATTTCCGTTCTCTCGACTGGGCGGGCTGGAAGGCGCTGCCTGCCGAGGAAAGGGATGCTACGGTGAAAGAATTCCGGCAATTTCTTCAGCAACTGGATGCCATCCAAAGCAAACACGAAGGGGCTTATGCTTTATATACCATCACCGGCCAGAAAGCCGACTTTGTTTTATGGACGATGCGGCCGGCCCTGGAAGACCTCGAAGAAATTGAAACAGCCTTTAATAAATTAAGGATTGCTGATTTTACCATTCCGGCATATTCGTACATCGGTGTAAATGAACTGAGCAACTATGTGCGCGGCGGGAAAGCGGACGAGTCTGCGTATGAAAATCCGCGTGTCCGCGAGCGCCTCTACCCGACATTGCCGAAATCCAAATACTTCTGTTTCTACCCGATGGATAAACGGCGCGAAGGCAATGACAACTGGTACATGCTGCCAATGGAGGAACGCAAGGAGTTAATGAAAAGCCACGGATTGATCGGCCGCAAATATGCCGGCAAGGTAAAACAATATATTCTCGGTTCCACCGGGCTTGACGACTACGAATGGGGTGTGGCTTTATTATCCGATGATGCCCTGCAGTTTAAAAAAATCGTCTATGAAATGCGGTTTGACGAAGCCAGCGCAAGGTACGGAGAATTCGGCCCGTTCTATGTCGGCAGCCTGCTTGACGAAGAACGGTTAACCTCCTATTTGCATATTGGTTAAGAAAAATCCTTCCAGCCTGCTGGAAGGATTTTTTCACGAGAGATCTTAAGCATAACCCGTTTCCGGCCGGCATACACATAAATGTAGTGAATGCCCTTGTTTTTTGTGCATTTTACAAAAACCAGGGCAGACCGATATGCAAAATGGAGGGGGAAATCAGTTGGAAAACGGCAATTACACACCGCCCGTATACGGATATCCTTATTATTACCGGCAGTCCGCACAGCCTTATTACGGAGGATATTATCCGCCGTACCAGGTTCCCGGGGGGCAGCAAGCGCAGGCACCCTCACAGAACCTGCCCGGCCAGCTTCCGCTTGAACAATCGTATATTGAAAATATTTTGCGGCTGAATAAAGGAAAACTGGTCACGCTGTACGCCACGTTTGAAAACAACCGGGAATGGAATGCTAAAGTGTTCAATGGCATTATTGAAGCTGCCGGACGGGACCATGTCATCCTTAGTGATCCGCAAACCGGGCAGCGTTATTTAATCCCGATGGTCTATGTTGATTACGTTGTCTTCTCTGAAGAAATCGAATATGAATACCCATATGGTAGCACAACGCAAGCCGGTCAGCCGCTGGCAACCTATCCGCCGCGGTGATCAGCGAAAGAAAAAACAGCTCCGAAACCGGGCTGTTTTTTCTTACATCCACTTTACCGCCGCTATAGCAAGCAGTATCCAGGAAGCAAGGAACGCGACGCCTCCGATTGGCGTAATCGCACCAAGCACACTGATTTTCGTTAAGCTTAAAACATAAAGGCTGCCGGAGAAAAGGACGATGCCAATCAGCATCAACCATCCTGACCAGCTGAGCAGTGCGGATGATTTGAGGATGCCGGAAAGAATGCCGATCGCAATCAACCCGAGCGCATGGTACATTTCATAACGGACGCCGGTCTCCCAAATATCCAGATACTTCTGATCCATGATCCCTTTCAACCCGTGGGCCCCAAAAGCCCCGAGCGCAACAGATATACATGCGTTAATTGCTCCGAGAAAAACAAAAATATTCATGCGATGCACTCCCGTTTTTTAATATGAAACGCTGCCAACGTAAATGTTCACCATACAAAGCTGGATACCAATAGGAAGCTATGATGGCAGTGCAAACCGTATAAGAAGCTGCAGAGGAAAACAGGGACTCCCGCTTGGCTGGCGTTGTTTCAATTGTTTGCGATTAAAAGTCAAAAATAGAGTCCCCGTTTGCACCATCTTCCGTTTTCAACGGCTCCGGATTAAGCACCGGTTTCGGCACAGAAGGACCGGCAGGCAATGGCTGTTCAGGCTGGCTTTCCAATAAAACTTCGCACAAAGCTTTTACCGCATAGATATGCTCCCTGAGTTGTTCCGCCGGCATTGCCTGTTTTGCCTTTGCCAATTCCTGCTCCATTTTTTCCAAAAGCATTTCCGTTGTAATGGCCATATCCGCACCTCTGTTCAATTTCCAGCCTGAAAATTTGTGCCCTGTTGTTTTCCATCCCACTGCTGGTGCCGCGTTACGTGCAGCATGGGTGAAGATTGGTGATGGCTGAGTTTCATTCTTCCGATCGCATCATGGCGGCATGGTGCCGGCCCTGACAATGTTTCCTTCCTTTGATAGCCGCCTTTGCCGTCTGCTAAAATGACAGCTGCCAAAAGAGATTCCGTTTCTTACATTTATTTTAACAGAGGCCGTCTGTCCGAACAATGCGGAACGCTGTCATACTTTGCAAAAAAGCCGCCATGTTTCACGTGGAACATTGTCGGATTTCCTCGATGGAATGCGTTTTAAAGCTTTTCCTGTTCCGGCAGCTGCCAGTCGATCTCTTTTTCTCCCAACTTGCGCAAAATATTGTTGGTTTTTGAAAACGGGCGGCTCCCGAAAAAACCGCGATGGGCGGACAACGGGCTTGGGTGGGCAGCAGTTAAAACGAAATGTTTGTTGGTGTCGATCAGCGCTTTTTTGCTCTGTGCAGGCCTCCCCCATAACAGAAAAATGACAGGTGTTTCTTTCGCATTGATTTTCCGGATCACTTCGTCTGTAAAAATCTCCCATCCCATTCCCTGATGCGAATGGGCCTGCCCCTCCCTGACAGTCAACACGGTGTTTAACAGCATCACGCCCTGCTTTGCCCAGCTGACCAGGCACCCGTGCTGCGGAATCCTGCACCCAAGGTCGTCATGCAGCTCTTTGAAAATATTCCGGAGCGAAGGGGGAATCTCCACCCCCGGCTTTACTGAAAAACTGAGCCCGTGCGCCTGGCCCGGTCCGTGGTAAGGGTCCTGGCCAAGCAGGACAACCTTAATATCCCGGTAAGCCGTATAATGGAAAGCATTAAAGATATCGTACATATCAGGGTGAATCCGCTTTGTTGCATATTCCTTTTTGAGGAACTCCCTCAATTTTAAATAATATGCTTTTTGGAATTCCTCCTTTAAAAGCGGGCCCCAGTCATTTTTAAAGATGTCTTTCATTCCGTTTACAGCCCCTTTCTATCATCTAATTTAATTTTACCAGTTTCCCTGTCCGGCGGCTGTAAAACTTTTCTTTGTTTAAGGACGGCAGGAAGCGGTTATATAAATGTCAAAAGAAGCATCACCATTTTTCGGAAGGAGGAAGACAGATGCATAAAATAGAAGTTGTCGAAAACGGGCTCGAAGCGACAAATAAGACAACCGAGTTTGAAAATGAAGGATTTTCGAAAGACAATATTTATATTTTCTCGCATGACAAAAACCGGTCAAAAGATTTAACCGATGCAACGGAAACCGGATCGGTCGGCATGGAAGAACAAGGGGTCGTTGATTCGGTCGGCAATCTGTTAAGGGAGCGGGGAGATGAGCTGCGTTCGAAAATGCAGGCGCTCGGATTGTCGGAGATGGAAGCCGTACAGTATGAAAAAGTACTCGACGAGGGGCGCGTTGTCGTCATCGCCACGGATAACCAGGAGGGGCCTGAACACCTGCTATAAAACCGGACCGGGCCGGCGTTCCTTAAGCCGGCTTTTTTCTGCTTTTATTAGGTTAAATGGCTCATATTCAGCCATCCTGGGACGTGTCTTTAAACCAGGCCAATTAAACTAACAGTTGCAAAAATTATAAAAACAGATCACTTAAGAGAGACAAAAAACTGTCAGCTGATAATTCTAGTCTGCTCAATATGTAAAAAAAGGTAAACAGACTGGGTAGTACTTGACCTTTTTCAATCCGATGAACCGTTTTTTCGGATAATATGTTGCCTGCAAGATCCTTTTGCGTCAAACCCTTTTCTAATCTGGCAGTTTTTACTGCTACCCCTACATTTTCGGCATTTATGATTTTTTGTAAAAACATTTCCTCTGATTGAAATTGTTTGTCTTGATATACCATCAGCTCCCACCCCATATGATTTGAGTATTCTATTTTTGATTTACAAGTTTTGATTTACAAGCTTATCATTTCAAATTAAAAAAACGAACAATTAAAAATTCAAATCAATCACAAAATCTTTCGATACTTTTTATTTTAATAAATTACTGACTGTTGTCAACGAAAAATTTTTCGGCATCACTAAAGATATATGCTGAAATCTATCAGACACTTTTTCCAAAAGCTTTACTTCATCACCCATCCTTCTGTTTTCAGGTATAACTGGACACATGTGTCTATTGTCAACAAACACACATTTTAATAACATACACTTGAACAAATTGATAATTTCCAAGCAATAAATGATATAAATGTGCATAACATTTATATAAAAGTTATTAAAATAGGCCCTTCGGGTTAAATTAAAATCTAAAACTTGAAACACTAAAATTCATTCTCATTACTTGTCTTACAAGGGTTTAGAGCAAAAATAAAAGCATGAACACTGGAAACTCGGTATAATTGAAGTGCTAACTAACAATTAATCGAGGAGTGTTCATGTTATGAAAATTATAACACAAAACGACCATCAATCTCTTGAAATTTTATCTTCAATCGAAGCATTTTTTTTGCGTTTCCGCTTATCTCAAATTGCGAAGGTTTCAAACGCTGTAAAGACAAAAGGTGTTCCATTTCAAACACTGTTCTGTTATTTGATCAGTACACTTTTCTCAAACAGATCTGCATACCGTGATTATTTGAAGCATCAAGATCAGCTCGGATTCTCAGATAAGACTTTCCGTAATCTACTGAATAACGGCAAAATCAATTGGCAAAAGTTCTTGGTTTTGCTCTGCCGCCGTATCATTGTGTTCATCGAACCCTTGACCGAACCAACACGCCGGAATGTATTCATTGTGGATGATTCCATGTATGAGCGAGCCAGCGCAAAGCACGTTGAACTTGCGGCGTTTCAGTTTGACCATGCGAAACACAAATATACCCGTGGCTTTCGGTTTCTTCAACTCGGTTGGAGTGACGGCAATACATTCCTCCCTGTTAACTTTTCCTTGCTTTCTGGCAAGAATCAAGTGTGCAGCCCAAAATCCATCGACGGCCGTACACTTTCAGGAAAGCGTAAGATTCAGGCACAGCGCAAAGCAACCAATGTAGTGTTGGAATTGTTATCATCAGCCTTGTCTCAAGGAGTGAATGCTTCCTACGTCTTGTTTGATTCCTGGTTTTCTAGCCCTAAGATGTTTCATCAGTTGCGTGAAATGGGACTTCATGGAGTAGCCATGGTGAAACGTTCTAAGAAAGTTTATTACCAGTTCAACGGTGGACTGATTGATGTGAAAACGATCTTTAACACCCAGAAGAAACGTCGCGGACGTTCACGCTATCTGTTATCCGTTCTTGTTGAAGCAGTTGACGGGGAAACGTCGGTTCCAGTCAAACTTGTTTATATCCGCAACCGCAATAAACGAAATGATTACCTTGTCTTGGCGACAACGGACACCCGGCTCTCTGAAGATGAAGTTATTCAGCTTTACGGAAAGCGCTGGTCGATTGAAGTATACTTCAAGATGTGTAAACAGTACCTCCGCCTGGCAAAATATCAAGGATTGTCTTATGACGGTATCTTTGCACATACCGCTCTTGTCGCAATTGGTTACTCAATCCTTGCAGTCCAACACCGTGAACAGGTAGATGATCGGACCCTGGGTGAGTTGTTTTATCTCATGGTTGATGAACTTACTGACATCACCTTCGCAGAAGCGATTCAACAATTGATTGATTTATTTAAAGAAGCTTTTAAGGATGAGTATATCCTTTGTGAAGAAGTACTAAATACTATTATTGAGCAATTTTTAAAAAAATTACCTGTCAGCTATCAAAAACACCTAATTAAAGCAGCTTAGCTCTAAATTAGCCGGGGTAACCGCAGTGGTGACAAGGGGTTTGCACGATTTTCGTACTTTCAAGTTTTAGTTAAAATAATAAAAATATTAAATTTTAAAAATGTAACTAATCCCGAGGGTCTACTTTTAAAAGGGAGGTGAATATAATATGGGATTATTCCACGTTGCATCTAAGTTTCATGTTTCTGCAGGAATAGCATCTGGTGTTGTTACAGCTGTATTGCATGCTGGTACTATAGCATCTATAATAGGAGCCGTCACAGTAGTTATGTCAGGTGGCGTTGATGCAATCCTCGATATGGGATGGACAGCGTTTATTGCAGAAGTAAAACATTTAGCTAAGGAATATGGCAAAAAAAGAGCTATTGCTTGGTAAAAACTGGAACAGCCAGGATCTACAGTCCTGGCTGTTAAAAAACATTTATTGATTTTTATTGTGGAGTGATGTTTATGGGGATTTTTAGGCTTGTTATGCTATATATCATAAATACATACTCAACCCGAGGTTTTTTAATAAAAAAGGTACTGAAAATAAAGAGCACTAAAAAATACATTCTATTGAGTTTTTTGTTTGAAGTCTTTATATCTGTATTTTTAATTTCTATTTTTAACAAGATCTTTTTACCGGACCATAAAAATATTCTTATTGGAGTGGCTCTGATTCTGACTGTTGGCGACCAAGTGAAAGCTGTTATGACAACAAGAAAAATGTTAGATGAAAGGTACTTGGTCTATCATTTTAGCAGGTATCTCGGGAAGAATAACAATTTAATGAAAAAGGTTATACTGCTCGACTGGATGGTTAGCATGGTGCAAAGTTTAACCAAAATCGTGCCGTTTGGGGTGTTTTTTTATTTACACAGGATGGGAACGAAGTACATATTGATTGTGATTTTGTTCGAACTGCTCCTGTTTTGTATTCATTTACTTGGAAAATCGTTATCTTATCATAAAGGTTTCCGTATTGTACTAAACCTGACAACAAAAGCTTTGTTATGCTGCTTCGTTTATACCGTTGCTTCCATCTTCATGCAAATCATTTATGAATCAAGACGTAACATATCTACTTATGGATATAAATTAAAAGCCATCACAAATTTAAATAATCAAGCAAAAGAAATACTTCTAAGCTCAAATTTGTTTATCATTTTTAAAAATGCAGCCTTGTTTGTTAGCCATATGCATATTCTCACGGCTACTTTAACCGTGGTATTGCTATTCATCATTAGTATTATCATTTTTGCTTTCTCAAAAGATACGAAGGAAGTTTATTATCAAACGCCCTTCTTTGGTTTTTTATATAAAACATTGAATAAGGAGCACTATTATACCTATGCTGACTACTATTCTTTAAAAGCAAACTCAAAAGAATTACTGAACAATCCTTTTGACCTGTTTATCACGGGAGAACTTTCTGTCAGTACAGGAATTTCATTGGCCTCGGCACCTTATATTCATAATATCATCGTTACCCTTATTTTTATGTTTTTTCAGCTCCACATCATTCTGAAGGGAGCGATAAACACTACAAGCTTTATCTACAAAAAAATTTTTAAGCTTGAACAAGAATGTTCTATGATGGAAATTTTTAAAATATATGAGTTAAAAAAGAATGGTATTCTATTCTCAAAATATGAATTATTAAAAAGAACGATCAATATATATTTATTTTGTCATTTGTTTTTGTTCTTTATTGCAACTTTGTTTATTTCGTTTCAACAAAGTCTATCTTTTTTGATTTTAATTCCATTTTTTTATGCAATAAAAAACGAATATGTTTTATACTCACTTAGAACCAATTATGACGTTTTTGTTTTATTACTTAGCAAAAGTAATCCTCCCAAAATTAACAGGCTGAATGAATTCGATGGATTCTCTTTAATTGCTACAGCGAATAATGTATTATCTAAGCTTGTAACCCAATTTACAATATTAGGGTTGATCATAATAGCGATGTTCAAATTTATCTCGGGGATTTATTGGCTCTGCCCCTTCTTGGCTATCGCCTTTACTCTTTTTGGACAAGTAGTTTACAGCAACAAGGATTACAAAAAAATCAAACAGTCCTGTCAATAGGTTTATTAAAACAAAAAATAACTAAACACGGGGATTTAAGAATTTATGAAAAATATAATTACCACATATAAAAAATACTTTTTTGTTTCTTTAGCCGTTTATTGTATTAGTTTTATAACCGGAGCATTCTTATCAAAATTTTTAAGTTTCAAGTATACCGAAAATGAGCAAAGATTTGTTGACCTGTTTCTTCATAATTATACATTGGGGCTTAAAATCATGGTATTACAGCTCTGAGGAGTAAAAATTTTTCGTGATAATTTAACTATTCCCCCCCCCCAAAAATGCGGCTAAATATGTAATAATTTAAATAATTAGAGCTTGCTGGACGAATATTTTGGTATGGCTTAGTGACAAGTCGAATACAAGCTAAAATTTGATTCGTTCAGCAAGCCCTAATTAAACTTGGCTGTTTTGAGGGGGTTTTTATTTTGGTTACTAGAAAAGAAAAAAGAAATCGTGAAAAAGAAGCAAATTATTTTTTCGAGTTCCTTAAAATTCAGAAGCATTTTTTCAAAGACCTGATGAATAACCTAAAAAAGGTAGCAGACCACCGACATCAAAGCTATATCACTTATGGTCCAGAGGTCCTTTTATTTACGATGATGTTGAAAAATATGACCGGCCTAAAATCCATGAGAAACATGAGTGAGCGTTTTAATAAAGAAGAATGTATTAAAAATGTAGGGAAGGTGTTAGGCTTAGATTTTCTTGAAGAACTTCCACATTATGATACAATTAACGACTTTTTATCTGGCTTAGATGTAAATGAATTAGAAAAAATTAGAACGTATATGATTAAAGAATTATTGAAAAAAAGGTCTCTCGAGTCTTATCGAATTGAAGGAAAGTACTGGGGTGTCATCATTGATGGAACTGGATTACACACCTTTCATAAGAAACATTGTAAACACTGCCTGAGACGGGCATATACAAATAAAGAAACAGGAGAAACGAACGTACTTTATATGCACCATGTACTTGAAGCCAAGCTTGTCGTGGGGGATATGGTCTTCAGTATTGCCTCCGAATTTATCGAAAATGAATCAGAAAATGTTTCTAAGCAAGATTGTGAATTAAAAGCCTTCGACAGGCTGGCAAAGAAAATAAAAAAAATATTTAAAAGACTACCGATTTGTATCTTGGGAGATAGTCTCTATGCATGTGAAACGGTATTTAATCTGTGCAGGGCGCACAAATGGAAATATATATGCAGATTTAAGGAAGGGAGAATTAAAAGTATCTCGACGGAGTTTAAGGCAATAAAAGAGCTGGAACAAAGTAAGGATCAGAATTCATTAGTTTGGGTGAATGATATTGCCTACAAAGACAGAACGGTCAATCTGATGGAGGCCACAATGAAAACAGAGGATGGGAAATCGAAAGAGTATGTATTTATAACGGATATTAAAATCACGAAAAAGAACGTGGAACGACTCATCGCTGCAGGAAGAAGCCGCTGGAAGATTGAAAATCAAGGATTTAACGAACAAAAAAATAATCGTTACAATATAGAACATGCCAATAGCCAAAACTACACAGCCATGAAAAATCATTATTTATTAGTTCAAATAACAGATATTATTAGACAGCTGTTTGAAAAAGGTTCGTCAATCTTAAAAGCACTCAAAAAAACGGCAAAAGAAAAATCCTCAAATCTGTTGGAATCGTTTCGGACACGCATTTTAACAGACGAGGATTTCACCCATTTAAGTAAGCCAATACAAGTAAGGTTTACTTAATGGTTATATTATAGCAAAGGATGTGATGTAAAAAAAGGTTTTTTTGAAGTTATCCACAATTTTAAAAAAGAAATTTGCAAATTCGGCTCTTTTTGACTTTGAAAGCAGAAAAAATAGATGGAAAAATTTTCTAAATGTGGATAAGTCATTTTATCATAAAACATCTAAAAATTGATGAATTTACTCTTCAGAACTGATGGTATTAGGTTGGATTAGTTTGGGTGTAATTAGTATAATATATTTGGGGTATAATGGGGTTTTTTTAGGTGCTTTCTCATTTGCAATTATAAGAAACCATGGGCTCAAACCTGTATTAACCGGAATAATCCCACATGGGATTATAGAAGTAATTGCATTTTTGCTTTTTGCAACAATTGGCTTTGAAAGCCTGCGTTGCATTAACATTTTAAAATTGAATTCTAAAAGTGAACAAGAGTTAAGATATAAAGTTGAAATTATAAAGTTAGTATCGATTTTTCTTTTCGCAACCATTTTATTGGTAATTGCTGCATGGATTGAAGCGGACATATCACATGTATGAACGGAAGTGAAATAGATATGGAAAGGATATCAATAAAGCATTTAACTTATGGTTATGAAAATCAACCCAGGTTATTTAATAACGTAAATATCGAGATAGATCAAAACAGTATTGTAAGATTATATGGAAAAAACGGTTCAGGAAAGACTACTTTGCTGAAAATCATTGCAAATATTATAGACGATCCTCATCTGTCTTATGAGTTGCGGTTTTTTGGTGAAAAGCTAAGTTTTGCAGACATTCGCAAGCGTAGAGTATTTGTTGGAGACTCTCCTGTATTTTATGAAGAATTAACAATGGAACAAAATATTCAATTTTACAATTTGTTATTTCATTACGGCCCTGTATTCAGCAAACAAGTATATGAATACTGTAAAAAGTTTGATGTTGATGCCTATAAGAATGAGCAAGTGAAAAATTTGTCATTAGGGACCCGGCAAAAAATCTTTTTATCCATTAACTTATCGATCCCTTCAGAATTGGTCTTATTGGATGAGCCGTTTAATTCCTTGGACACTTCCAGTAGAAAAGTTTTATCTGACATCATCACACAAAGTAAGCAAAAAACGTTTGTTATTGTGTCACATGAAAAGGAAGCAAGCCTGTCTTTCACACATGAATTAAATAGCGAAAATTGGCAGTTAAAAAGTTTAAATAACACGGATGGGGGTGTGAGAGAATGAAATCCGCCATGTTCACGCTGGTACTAATCGCCATTTTTGTTTTTGTCTATATTAAAAAAACGGGGATTTCAAATATATCTATTCCAAAGTTATTGTTTATACCGGCGATTTTTATCGCAGCCTATTTTATAGACAAAAAGTTGCAACAGAAATTACGAAAATAAGCATTCATACCAGCAATTTCCTGGGCCAGTTGCCAGATTAAACATAGGTAAAACAACGATGGGAATGCACTTTTAGAAGAAGCTGGTCCGGAATTGCGCAAATTCATCGTTGTGGAACGCGACGTGAAGCAGGAGCAGTTTCCTCCCATAAACTAAAAACGCCGCACAAGATTGTTTCTTTTCACAAAGGGCATTGAAAAAAAACACCCATTTTGTAAAAGAAGGATACGTATGCCCTTTTTGAAGAAAAATGCCCTTTTTATTTTTATTGAATTTGAAAACCTGGAAGGAAAGCCAAAAATACGGGATCATTCATTTTCCAGCGCCTCGATTAAGGGTAATTTTTAATTCAAATAATAACATTTATGGAATCCTCATTTTTATCATTTTTTCAGTTATAAACCTGAATTATTCACAGAAATTCAGAAACTTATTATAACTTATGGATTACCAAGCCTTTTCGGCTTTATTGTAATTCATTAAAAAAATGAAAAAAGAATCCATTTCTGTTAAAGTTAAAGTAACCAAAACAAAAACCAAACAGAAAGGACTCTTTATATGGTTACTTTAACGCAAAAAACACTTGATTTCAATCATAAAATTAAATTGTCAAATGATGGAGGTTCTCTTTCCTCCGATACAGGTGAGTTTCTTTTTAGAGAATTCGATGAAAAAATTGGTTTTTCAAAGACTTTAGTTAAGTACTTGAGACTTAACGATTCAAGGAAATATTATCTTCATTCAAATGAAAACTTGTTACGTCAAAAAGTCTATCAAATCATTGCCGGGTATGCGGAAGATGATGCGGCTGATCAGTTGACTCATGATCCTGTGTTTAAGGAAATCATTGAAACTCCAACACTTGCTTCCCAGCCCAGTTTGTCTCGCTTTTATACACGATTTGATAAAGATTCAATTGAACAATTAAATCTGGCTAACCAAGAAATGCTTGATAAGATTCATTGTTTTCGACAATCGAAAGAGTTATTTATCGACTTGGATTCGACTCATTCGGATACATATGGGGACCAAGAATCTTCGTCATATAATACTCATTATGGCACGATGGGTTTTCATCCATTAGTCGCCTTTGATGGTGCGACTGGTGACTTTTTGAAAGCACAACTCCGTCCCGGAAATGTTTATACATCAAATGGTGTGGTGGAATTTATTCGGCCTCTCATTAAACATTATAACGAAATGTTTCCGGAAACTACCCTGTTTCTTCGTGGAGATAGCGGGTTTGCTGTTCCGGGATTATACGATCTGTGTGAAGAAGAATCTGTTTTGTATATTATTCGGTTGAAATCGAATTCACAACTACAAAGTTTAGCGAAGGAATACCATCCTTCTTCCGCACCTTTAGATGTTTCCAAGACGGAAACCTATTATGAAGAAACGATTTACCAAGCAAAATCATGGTCAAAACCAAGAAGGGTGATTATTCAATCGGTACGTCCTGCAGGTGAGCTGTTCTTTACCCATTCCTTTTTTGTTACTAACTTTGAATTAGCTTTTCCTCAAGATATCGTCCGAGCTTATCAAAAAAGAGGGACGATGGAAAACTATATCAAAGAAGCAAAAAATGGCTTTTACTTTGATCATATGAATAGCCACGCTTTTCTAGTGAACGAAGTAAAAATGATGTTAACACTTCTTGCATATAATTTGACCAATTGGTTACGAACTCTTTGTTTTCCGGAAGGTCAAAAAACTATGCAAATTGATACGATACGTACTCGGTTAATTAAAGCGGCAAGTAAAGTCGTGAAATCAGGCAGATCCCTTTACTTCAAACTATCATCGAGTTTTGTGTATCAAAATTTCTTTTGGGATGTACTGAATCGAATTCAAAAGCTACAATTGGAATGACCAATAGAATACTTCTCATAACTGAAAAAATAAATTTTTCAGTCAAGGGGCAAGTATGCCCAAAATACCAGAGTTGTTCTATTGAAAATTCAGTTATTTTATGAATTGGCTACGGTTCTTAATTAAATACCGTTATTTTCAACTAATTTAACAAAATTTATCAAATGGGATTTGTAGCTATGAATATTTCAGGTAAAATATTGTTTTCACAAGACATGGTTCTTTATCATGAAATTCTTATTTTTCTCAAGTTAAAATATAGTACAGATGATTAAATAAGTCAATATTTACTTTCTATTTTAAATATTACAATACCTTCTTTTGAAAGCCGGTCATTCTAAAGTTCGGTTCGCGGCCCTGCTGTGTGACTGGCAGATCATCCCCTGTTCATCAAGCATCCGGCCGCTTTGTACCCGTCCCCGGGATTTGTATTTTTTATGGCAGTATTATATTCTAAAATAGTGTAAAGCTTATTTTTAAAGGAGATGGGTGCGTGATGGGTTTAAAGAAAACTTTTACGCTGGCCGGTTCTGATTCGAGCGGCGGCGCGGGACTTCAGGCGGACTTGAAAACATTCCAGGAACTCGGGGTTTACGGCATGTCCGCGATTACTTCCATCGTTGCGATGGATCCTAAAAACGGATGGCATCATCATGTTTTCCCGATTGATGTCAACATTGTTGAACCGCAGCTTGAGACCATCCTTTCTGTCGGAATTGACGCGATGAAAACCGGTATGCTCGGTTCAGTGGATATTATTGAACTGGCCGCCCGTAAAATAGATGAATACCATCTCGACAAAGTGGTCATTGACCCGGTTATGGTATGCAAAGGCGAAGATGAAGTATTGCAGCCGGAAAATACGGATGCAATGCGCGAGCTTTTGCTGCCGCGGGCGACGATTACAACGCCGAACTTGTTTGAAGCCTGGCAGCTGGCACAAACCGGCCCGATTAAAACCGTTGAGGATATGAAAGCAGCAGCGGTCAAAATCCATGAACTGGGCGCGAAAAATGTTGTCATCAAAGGTGGCAGGGGGCTGGATACGGATCAGGCCATCGACTTGTTCTATGATGGGGAAGATTTTGAAATTCTCGAATCAAAAAAAATAAAAACAACATATAACCACGGTGCAGGCTGCACATTTGCCGCAGCCATCACGGCTGAACTGGCAAAGGGCAACACAGTGTCCGGCGCAGTGAAAGTGGCAAAAGAATTTGTCCATATGGCGATTGAACACGGCTTTAAGCTGAACGAATATGTCGGCCCTGTGATGCACGGAGCCTATACCCGTTTTTCGCATACCAACTCTTAAGCCAAACCGGGCCCTGCCGGAACATTCCGCCGGGGACCCGGTTTTTAATTTTTCCTTAAAGCGCCGCCGGTTGGTATAATGGAAAGAAACAGGAGCGGACGGCCAAAAGGAGGAAAAAAATGGAACCGATACAAAAACAAACAGCCCAAAAATGGCTGGACGAACTTGCCGGAAAACCGGTGTATATCCATTTGGAAACAACCAATGGCGCCTATGCCTCCCATGTCAATGAGTCATTTTTCTCTGCAGGCGCCTATATCCGCAATGCGCAAGTATCCTATGAACACGGAAAAATTGTTGGGGACGGCCCGTACCGGATCGGCCTGAAAATGAAAATCGGCTGGATTTATGCAGAAGGCCTGACCCACTTTGAAAAAGATGAATTCGACCGCCTGCTTTTTGCCGGCCACGGTTTTGACGGGAAGCTGGCCGTTGCCCTCGAATTGAGTACAACACCATTTGAGTGAGGAGATGAGAAAAATGGAAAAAGAGCGCCATGTTCTGGTGATTTTCCCGCATCCCGATGACGAGGCTTTCGGTGTATCCGGCACGATCGCAACCCATGTGAAAAACGGCACGCCGGTCACTTATGCCTGCCTGACGCTTGGGGAAATGGCGCGAAATCTCGGCTATCCCCCTTTTGCCACAAGAGAATCGCTGCCGCATATCCGGAAAAAAGAACTGCAAAAGGCGGCCGAGATTATGGGGATTCAGGATTTACGCATGATGGGGTTGCGCGATAAAACTGTAGAATTTGAAGACGATGAGAAGATGGTCAAAATGGTACTTGACCTCGTCCATGAGCTGAATCCGTCACTTGTCATTACCTTTTACCCAGGCTACTCTGTCCATCCTGACCACGAAGCAACCGGAAGAGCCGTTGTCCGCGCGCTCCGCCGAATTCCTGAAAACAAACGCCCGAAACTCCACTGCGTTGCTTTTTCCAAAAACCTTGAAGCGGAGATCGGAAAGCCGGATGTCCGCAATGATGTAAGCGGCGCAGCTGAGCAAAAAATCGGCGCAATGAAAGCCCACCTATCCCAGACCGGCTGGATGATGGCAGAGCGGGAAGAAAAACTGAAGCAAAAAGACCCAGAAACTCTGGAATGGCTCCATTATGAATACTTCTGGACGTATGACTGGGAAAACGACCGGGTCCGGTAATGGTGAGAAGCGAACCCGTAAAGGCGCCATCGGCTGAGTGGTGCAAGGGGCTCTGACGCCGTCATTGCAATATAATTGCCCCCCGGTTTACCAATATAAACGGGGGGCAATTATGTTCTAACACATTTCAAGCATTCTGTAAATCGCTTTTGCCACGCCGTCTTCATCATTTCTTTTCGTCCGGTAGCGGCAAATTTCCAATACTTCATTTTCGGCATTTCCCATCGCAAACGGGTAGCCCACCCTTTCGAGCATGGAAATATCATTTAAGTTGTCCCCGATGGCCATCGTTTTTTCCATCGAGAGCCCGTGTTTTTCCGTGTATTCCTTGAGCGCAATCCCTTTTTGCGCCGACACATGGTTGATTTCAATATTGCGGAATCCTGATGAAGTCACTTTAATATCTGGAAAGTCTTTTTCAAGATCCTTGCCGATTTTCCGCAGCCTTTGTTCTTCTTCATTGAAGGCCAGTATTTTGTAAAACAAAATGGACGGATCGTGAAAAATATCCTTTGTATCTCCAATATTATGGACGTATCTCCGGATGCCGCGCTGCTCAATATAATTCCGCACTTCTTCCACCGGCACTTCAGGGTTTGCGGAATGGAACAAATCGACCAGCATATCCATGTTTTCCTCGTAATCTTTCGTATAAGTGCCTTTATTTGTAAAAAATTCATAATAAATGCCGAGTTGGTCGAAAACATCAGCAACCCGGGAAGCTGTCAGGGGATCCAGCCCGCTTGTTTTGAGTAATTTTCCCTTTTCATCCCGCACTTCGGCCCCGTTCAGCCCGATGACCGTACAGTCAATGCCGACAGGATCGAGCACAAGCCGCGCTTCTTCATAAGACCGGCCAGTTGTAACGACAAAGTGAATCCCTTTTTTCTGTGCCAATTTAATCGCTTCGGCATTTGCCGGGCTGACTTCCTGCCTTGAGTTGAGCAAAGTTCCATCCATATCAGACGCGATACATTCAATCATGATGCCAATCCCCTCCAGAAATATATGATACTGTTTTTCCTTGGTCCGGATGATGCTTCCTTTCCTGTAAGAAAGCCCGGATCATAAAATAACTGACCTCATCCGGCAGCAATTCCTTTATCGGCGTAAGCCGCCCGGTACCTGCCCGGCTTGCGGCATCGGCGATTCGCTCCCGGTACCTTTCGGGAATAAAGCGGCTCCATTCTACCGGAAATCCCTCGTCTGAACATTTGATCACATGCGTTTCAATCGTTCTTTCCGACATGCCGCGGATTTCCGCAATTTCACGGATCGTTTTGCCTTCTTGTAACAGGCGGTATGTCACATGATGGCTTTTTTCTTTCCCGTCTTCACGCGCTTTTTTTGTTTGTGGCAATGCTTTCGGCTGCGCTTGCGCTTGTATCCCTTCTTCTTCCATGTATGTCCGGATCACGTGCATAAACAGCTCGGCGTACTGTTCCGCCTTTCTTTCCCCAACCCCTTTCACCTGCAGGAAAGCCTCCCTGGTTACCGGCATCCTGGCACTCATTTCCCTCAGCGACTGGTCGGAAAAGACAATATAAGGCGGTATTTTTTCACGGTCAGCAATCTCTTTGCGAAGTGTGCGCAGTTTTTCAAATAAAAGGTTATCGGTTGCAATTTGCTGCGCCCTGACACTTTCTTTCCGGAAAACCTGTTTTTTTGAAAGCAGGACTTCCACTGCCTTTTTTGTCAGCATAAGCACCGGGTATGTACCGTCTTTGGCACGCAAAAAACCGTCAGCTGTCAGAAAATCAATCAGTTCAGCCACTTCTTTTTGCGTTTTGTCTTTCATAATGCCAAAAGTGGACAGCTTGTCAAAACCGAATTGCCTGATTTTCTGGTCGTTTGACCCGGCCAGCACTTTTGCAATCATGGTTTTGCCGAACCGTTCCTGCATCCTTTTGACACAGGAAAAAACCATTTGCGCTTCTTTTGTCACGTCTGTTTTTGCGCGGGTATCCAAGCAGTTGCCGCATTTGCCGCACGGCTGTGCCTCTTTTTCGCCGAAATAATGCAAAATGAACTGCTGAAAACAGCCTTCCGTATGGCAGTAGTCAATCATTTTTCGCAACTTGGCATACTCGCCCGGTTTTCTGTCTTCGTTGGCTGACTGCTCAATTAAAAAAGTTTGCGTATGGATATCCTGGGGAGCAAACAACAAAATACAGTCGCTTTCTTCCCCATCGCGCCCGGCCCGTCCTGCTTCTTGGTAATACGCCTCCATATTTTTCGGCATATGATAATGGATGACAAACCGCACATTGCTTTTGTCGATCCCCATCCCGAAAGCGGAGGTGGCGACCATCACGGAAATATCATCGTATAAAAACCGGTCCTGAAAGCTGCCGCGCTCCGCTTCTTTCATCCCTGCATGATATTTTCCCGCACGAATGCCATTTTTAACAAGAAAATGATAAATGCGTTCGGCCTCTTTTCTCGTTGCCGTGTAAATGATCCCGGACTGGTTTTTATTTTTCAGGATGTAGTCCAGCACAAAGGCATCGCGGTCCTGGCCTTTCACCACTTGGAAATGCAGGTTCTCACGGGCAAAACCTGTAGCCACTGTGTTTTCTTCCGGAATCATGAGCAGCTGGCAAATGTCTTTCTTTACCTGCGGCGTCGCTGTAGCGGTTAAAGCAAGCGTCACCGGTTTTGGCTTGAATTGTGAAATTAGTTTTTCGATTAAACGGTAGCTTGGGCGGAAGTCGTGGCCCCATTGTGAGATGCAATGCGCTTCATCGACAGCGATAAGGGAGACATTGATGTTTTCGAGAAGATGCAAAAAAGGAGGAAATTCGAGCCGTTCCGGTGCGAGATAAATTAATTTGTATGCGCCCTTTGATGCAGCCGCAAGCCGCTCATTGATTTCTGTCGGATCCAGGGAGCTGTTCACATATGTTGCCGGTATCCCCATGCCTGAAAGTGTATCCACCTGGTCTTTCATCAAGGAAATCAGCGGCGAAATGACAAGCGTGACCCCTGGTAAAAGCATGGCCGGCACCTGGTAGCAAACCGACTTTCCCCCGCCGGTCGGCATCATGCCCAATGTATCCTTGCCATCCATGATCTGGCTGATAATGGCTTCCTGCCCGCGGCGAAAATGGTCATAGCCATAATATTGTTTTAAAACCTGTCTGGCTTTATCCATTGCTGCCACAAGGCTCCCATCCTTTCCGCAAAATTTGCCTCTATTATAACAGATTTTGCCGGGGCGGTATACGAAGAAAACCACTCCGGCAGTTGTCCGGCCCGCTATATATTATTTTTTCAACCCCATCGCTCTCAGCAACGCATCATGAATATATGTGTTTTCATAAGTACCTTCAAACAACGATGCGCCGCTTCCTGTCGCCGTAAGCGGAATGTCGGCTGCCGTATGGCCAGAAGTTGTCCAGTCCACGACAAATTGCTCGCTGGAACCCGCCACCTGGAACGGTCCGTCTTCTTTTGAAATGCCGTCCCCGGATTCATCGCTGTGCTCGACGTTTTCAACCGTCATGCCGCCGCAGTCATGGTCGGCCAGGACAAGCACAAGTGTATCCGGGTGCTTTTTCGCATAATCTTTTGCCGCTTTAACGGCATTATCCAGTTGCCGGCCCGCCTTGATCAGCTGGGAGGCATTATTTTCATGGGCCATTTCATCGATCGCTTCTTCTTCAACCATCAGGAAAAAGCCTTTTTTATTTTTTGACAGCGTGCTGATTGCTTTTTCCGTCATTTGCGGAAGCGAAACAACCGGGTCATACTGGTCGCCATGGCCCTCCTCTCGCTGTTCAAACATTTCTTCATTGGCAAAAAGGCCTAAAAGCTTATTCCCGCCTGCCTTTTTCAACCCGGAAGCATTTGTCACATACTGGTAACCGAGCCGTTTCGCTTTGCTGACAAGATTTCCTTCCGTGCCTTTGCTTGCTTCGGAAGGATCTTTTGCCGGATGGTCTTCATAAGCGCCCTGTGAGCCTTTCGGGTACCAGTAATCTTCCCCGCCGCCGAGCAGCACGTCCACTTTGCTGTTTTCCAAGTATTGCTTTGCAATTTTGCTCTGTTCGGAACGGTTTTTGACATGGGCACCGAAAGCGGCAGGCGTTGCATCTGTGATTTGACTTGTTGTGACCAATCCTGTTGCTTTGCCGGCTTGCTTTGCTTCTTCAAGAACGGTCTTTTTGCTTACTTTATTGGCATCAACACCGATTGCCCCGTTATACGTTTTGACGCCTGATGCCATAGCGGTCGCAGCTGCAGCCGAATCGGTCACCACGGAGGTGGAGCTTGTATGTACAACCCCCGTATACGGCATTTTGTTCATTTCAAGGTCCCCGCTCAGGCCGGTTGAAGCAAGGCGGATCGCATCCCGCTGCGCAGCCCCCATACCATCCCCGACAAACAGAATCACGTTCTTCGTCTTCGCGGAAGTTGCGTGACCGGTGTGTTGCGAAGGCTTGTAAGCTTTTGCATTTGCAATCCCGGATATCCCCAATACCGCCACTGCAGACAAGGCAATTGCCGCTTTCATCATACGGTTCTTTTTACCCAATGTTCTTCCTCCCCTTTTTCGTTTTGTGCTTACGCCTCTTATTGTAAAAAAGGATTTTGAAGGAAGTATGTTGGATTTGTAAAAGAAAGATATAAATCTTGTGTAGGGGCTTTTACAAAATTCCCGTTATCTTCGCAGCCTGAGGTATTCGTTTCTCGTTTCATTGTAATACTTCAAAATGTCTTCCCCCTTGCGCTGAAAAACACTTAAATAGAGCGCGTCAATGATATTCAGCTGCGCCATTCTCGAAGACGTCGTTCCGATCCGGAAATCTTCCTCGGTTATCGGCGTGCAAAGCCTGATATCCGCTTCTTTGTACAGCGGGGATTTCTCCATATTCGTGATGGCAATCACTTTTGCCCCTTTCCTTTTCGCAAAATCAGCGAGTTCGAGCACATCCTTCGTCCGCCCGGAAACGCTGAGCGCCACAAACACATCCATCTTATTCATGTAAGGGATTAGGGAGATTAGATAATGATAATCTTGGGAAAAAATGGACTGGCACCCCAGCCTTGTAAATTTATAGCATGCATCGACAGCGGCAGTTACCGACCCGCCGACACCAAAAAACACCACTTTTCTAGCATTTTCAAGCACGTTGGCGGCTTTTTCCAGTTCTCTCCTGTCAAGGGAAGAAACACACGATTCTATCGCCTTCTTATTCCCATACGTAACTTTTTGGAATAAATCATAAGGAGAATCTTTTTGTTGCAAAATTGAAAAGTCTGTCATATGACTTTCGGTTAAAGTTAAATTTTTCACAAGCTCCAGCTTAAACGTCTTAAAGCTCGCAATGCCGATCGTTTTGCAAAACCGGACAACGCTCGACTCGCTTACACCGGTTTTTTCCGATAAATCCTTTGTGGTCATTGTCGGAACCATTTCGGGATGTTCCAAAATATATGTGCCAATTTTCTTCTCTGTGCCCGTAAAGTGATGCATTTCCTTTTGAATTCGTTCAAGTATTGAATCCACAACTTTTCCTCCATTTATAACCATCATTGGTATACGCGAGGCAACAGGCGTTTTCCCGCCTTTACGCCTGCCTATTCACCAGTAAAGAAAACAGCGCTTTCCAACATCATAGAATGAAACTTTTTCTCCGTCAATGGCATCGGAAAAATTCTGTTACAACCGCTTTCTCCCTATTCCCTTTCGCTACTTTGTATGATAAAATAAACATCATTTCGCAGGAAAGTTACACCATGACTTCCATCAAGGGGTGTTAGCATGCCATATATCCAGCGTCGGAATGCGATTCTGGCCATGATTTGTTTGTTTCTTATGCTCAGCCTTTCAACTGTATGGTTTTCCTATCGTACGGACAAAAGCAATGCCGCTGCGGCCCCGCCGGCACAAAAACCCGTTCCGACTGTGTTCGTACACGGCTATAAAGGAACGGCCCGATCGTTTAATGGGATGCTCGGTCGGCTGGAAAAAAGCGGAACCGCTGAAAAAGCAATGGTGATTCGCGTTACAAAAGACGGGATGATTGTGGTCAATGGGGAAATTTCCAACCGGGCCCGGCATCCGATGATCCAGGTCATTTTTTCCGATAACCGTGCAAGTTTCCGGCAAACGGCCGGCTGGCTTGAAAAAACCATGCACATTCTTTATACGAAATACGATGTGAAAGAAGCCAATCTCGTCGGGCATTCGATGGGCGGTTTGATTTGCACAAAATATATTGAAGACACTTCCGGCAGGCGGCAATATCCGGACATTCAAAAGCTTGTCACGATTGGCAGCCCTTATGAAGGCGTGCTGACTCGTGTTTTTAAGCAAAATCCGAATAATACCGGCGATGCGGCGCGCGACCTGCTTCCGGGTTCCGTTGCGCTCAAAGCTTTGTATGCCAACAAAAGCCGGTTCAACCCGCATATTCAGGTGCTTGCCATTGCAGGCGTTGTGAATAAGCCGGCATCGGGGGATTCCCTTGTATCCCTGGACAGCGCGCTCTTCAGCAGGTTCATCGTGCCGAAAAAGCAGTACACGTCTAAAATTGTTTACGGCAAAAACGCGCAACACAGCAGCCTTCATGAGAATAAGCGCGTGGACCGGCTTGTCGCGGACTTTCTTTGGCATGCAAAAAAATAGAAAAAACGGCGAAACCTGCGTAAAAGCAGCAACCGCCGCTTTTTTATTTAGTCCGAAGAAACCGCTTTCTATTTGCTTCCGGAACCGGTTCTTCAAGTTTGATTAGGGCTTGCTGAATAAGCAAAATTTCTAGATTTGGCAAGGATGTTCACGGCTTTTGCTTAAATTGAATGCAAGGGTTTATAAAAAATACAGGGAAAAGCTTGCACTTGAAACGCACCCTATGTGAAGGAAGACCTTCATTTTTCCGTGCTTCCTAACGTAGACAGCCTCTATGTGAAGAAAGGCCGTCAATTTTTTGTTCTTCCTTAACATAGACACGCCCTAGGTTAAGGAAGGCCTTCATTTTTCTGCGCTTCCTTAACGTAGACGCCCTCTATGTGAAGAAAGGCCTTCGTTTTTTCGTGTTTCCTTAACGTAGACAGCCTCTATGTAAAGGAACAACGTCATTTTTTCACGCTTCCTTAACTTAGACGCGACCTATGTGAAGAAAAGCCTTCAATTTTCCGCGCTTCCTTAACGTAGACGGGCTCTATGTGAAGGAAGACCTTCATTTTTTCGTGCTTCCTTAGCGTAGACGCGCCCTATGTGAAGAAAGACCGTCCATTTTCCTCGCTTCCTTCACATAGGGATTGCTGAGAATAAGCAAAATTCCTAGACTTGGCAAAAATTTAAGCTTGCACTTGAAAGCTGACTCAAAGTATAGAGCAGACATAATCGCATTTCCAAAGATGGATTCTTCTATATTTTTAGACAAATCTTGTTGACAAATTGGGTACAAACTCAGAGTCGGATTCGTTCAGCAAGTCCTTATTAAAGTTGAAGCGATCCGGTGAAAAAGCAATCTGCCCCGTCTTTGCAAGCAAAAGAATTAAAAGCGGTCCAATTGCTGGTACAGTTTCTTTAATGCCTGTTCAATCTCCGCGAGCTGCTTTTCAAGCGGGTGAAGGTTGCCCTTTACATACTCCAATTTCTCCAAATCTTGCTGTAGGCGAACATAATCCGCTTTCAAATCGGCAATTTGGTACTCTACATCCCGTTTATCCATGTTCCTCACCCCCTTAAAGAAAATGATGGAACACGTCACACATTTGAAAAGTCTCATGTCCCTGGCATGCATCCTTTTAATGCGTTAAATCAGCATAGTTTGCGTCGGCGGCTTTTAAAAGATCACCAGGCGCCAAAACAATTTGCGTGCCGATCCGCCCGGCGCTTACGATCACCTCATCAAGCGTTGCTGCGCTCTCATCGACAAATGTCACATAGTGCTTCTTCATGCCGATCGGGGAACAGCCGCCGCGAATATAGCCGGTATATTTTTGGATATCTTTCACATGGACCATTTCGATCTTTTTCTCGCCCGCTGCTTTTGCGGCTTTTTTCAGGTCGAGTTCTGCCGCAACCGGGATGACAAACACATAAAGTTCGCCGCTGTGCCCCTGCGTGACCAGCGTTTTATAAACAGCTTCGGGCGGTTTTCCAATTTTTTCCGCAACGGAGATGCCGTCGATTTTCCCGTCCTTCACCTCATACGACAGCATGCCGTACGGGATTTGCTGCGCATCAAGCAGCCGCATCGCGTTTGTTTTTGTTGTTTTTGCCAAATTCACCACTTCCTCCAGAGGCCTGTTACTATAAGTGTACCGGTTTCGAGGCGGATTTTCCATCAAAACAAAAAAGCCGGCCTGCATGGGGCGAGGCCAGCTTTCCTTTATTTACGCACACCTTTTTTCTTTTTCTGGTCGATTTCATCTTTTCTGCCCGTGGAGAATTCCACGAGTTCTTCTGCAATCTCATTTCCAAGCTTGGCATTTTTATTCCGCTCAGCATTCTGGTTTCCGTATTTCTGCCTGCCCATTTGCACGCTCCTTTCCTTTTTTACAGCTATATTTTGCATTGAAAAAGGAAGAATATGCGGCGTTTTAGATTAATGAATGATATGGGATACCATCCACGGCGTAACAAAAATGGAAATAGCCGCAACGATAATCATGCTGACGCTGGAAATGGCGCCTGACCGGGCACTGAGTTCGAATGCTTTAGAAGTGCCGATCCCGTTCGCATGCGTTCCAAGCAGGATGCCGTGGGCAATTTCGTTTTTAATGCGCAAATGCTTGATCAGCCACGGCGCCATCACAGAGCCGATAATGGCGTTCAAAATCACAAAGACAGCCGTAACAGACGGCACGCCGCCGATTTTTTCAGATACGCCCATTGCAATCGGGGTTGTGATCGTAAACGGGATGATACTGTGCTCCAGGCTTTTGCTGAAATGAAAAAGCGTAGCGATGGCCGAGGAAAGGAATACTGCCATCAGCCATCCCGCCCCGATGCCGATTAAAATTTCAACCGCATATTGGCGGACGATTTTAAAATGGCGGTAAAGCGGCACAGCAAAAGCAACAATGGCCGGCTGCAGCAAATCCGTTAAAACAGAGGTGCCTTTCTGGTAGTCCCGGTACGGTATATCTTCCCCGAGTAAAAAGGCGCCTAATAATACCGGCGTGACAAGTAGCGGGGAAACAAAGATTTTTTTGTATTTCCCGTACAGTTTTTTGAAAATCCAGTAACTTCCAACCGTTAACAGCAGGCACACGATTTTAACGATCACGCATTCTCACGCTCCTTCGATTTGCAATTTTGTCCGCAAGCCATCCCGAACAGGCCATCGCGGCAATCAGGCTTATCAGGATCACAACCAAGATTTCCGGGCCGTTATGGACAAGCAGGTTTCTATACTTCACCATGCCGACTGCTGACGGGATAAAAAACAACAGCAGCTCCGCCATCAGGAAATTGGCCCCGATTTCAATCCAGCCCATTTTGACGATGCCGAATTGCAGCAGGAGAAAGAGGGCAATCATTGCCAGCATGCTGCCCGGCAGCGGGATGTGCAACAGTTTTGCAGCTGCGCCCATGACTTCAGCGAACAGATACAAACCGACAATCTGTAACATTCCGATCAGGACTTTTTTCAATATTTTCACCTTCTAAAACTAGTTTACCGCGCCGGCGATAATAGGTAAAATGAATATATAGAATGGTAAAAATGCCTTTTATCTATACAAGGAGGGTTCCAGTTGGATATCCAGCATCTCCAGTACTTTGTTTCCGTTGCCACTCACGGCAGCTTCACGAAAGCCGCCCGGGAATGTTATGTATCGCAGCCGACAATCAGCAAAATGATAAAAAGCTTTGAAGAAGAACTCGGCGTCCCCTTGTTTAACCGCGCCGGGAAAAAAATCGTCCTCACCGATGCCGGACAGGCCGTTTTTCAGCAGGCGCAAAAAACGCTGAAAGCTTTTCGGCAGCTGACAGATGCGATCAATGATGTGGCCGGCCTGAAAAAAGGAAAAATCCGGATCGGGCTGCCGCCAATGATCGGGTCGCGCTATTTTCCCCGGGTCATTGATGAATTTCATCATGCCTACCCGGATATTAAAATCCAGCTCGTGGAAGATGTTACAAGAAAAGTGGTCCGTGATGTGGAAAATGGGACATTGGATCTCGGCGCCGTCGTGATGCCGGTTGATGATGAGGTGTTCGGGCATTTTTCGTTTGTCCATGACCGGCTTGTGCTGCTTGTGCACCCGTCCCACCGGTTTGCAGGCTGCTCAAGCGTCCGGCTGAAACAGCTGAAAGAGGAGGAATTCATTTTTTTCCATAGAGATTTTGCCCTTCACGACCAGATTATAAAGGAATGTTTGAAGCTTGGGTTTATGCCGAACATTATATACGAAAGCACCCAGTGGGACCTCATCTGTGAATTAGTAGCGTCCAATCTCGGCGTTGCCCTGCTGCCAAGTACAATATGCCATGCGTTTAACCCGGAACGCGTCAAAATCATTCATCTGGAAGAACCTGTCCTCCCGTGGAATCTGGCAATCATCTGGCCGAAACACCAATACCTTTCTTTTGCGGTAAAAGAGTGGATCCGGTTTACAAAGCATTTATTCGGCCGCGGGATCCCGCCTGCCGTGCCGCAACCGGAAGAAGCCATGAAAAAAGAAAGTGAAAAATAGGGGCGCGGGTTCAAAAAAGGGGCGAGTTTTGAGGCACTGCGAAATGCTTCTGAAATGCAGGTAAAAGGTGTCTCCATAATAGCCGTAGTGATGTTTGAGACAATGCGAATGCGTCTGAAATCCAAAAAAACCGGCTTGAGGCAGCCGGCTAAGCTTTAATGTCAATCCTGTATATTTCAAACCAGTAATGGATCTGGGCGAGGTAGGCAAGCAGCTGCGGGCCCGTCATCAGCTGTCCGAACCACGGTGTCCGGAATGCTTTCCCGTCTGTCTCCATCAACTCCATTAATTGATCGCGATGCAAAAATTCATACAAAATGGAATCTTTCTGTTCCAAAACTTCACCGAGCCACCGCTTCACTGCTGCCGTGTAAGCCGGATGGTGCGTCTTCGGATACGGGCTTTTTTTCCGGTATAAAATCTCTTCCGGCAAAATGCCTTCCAGCGCTTTCCGCAAAATGCCCTTTTCCCTGCCGCCGTACATCTTCATCTCCCACGGTATATTCCAGACGTACTCCACAATCCGGTGATCGGCAAACGGTACGCGCACCTCGAGGCTCGCCCCCATGCTCATCCGGTCTTTCCGGTCAAGGAGCGTTGTCATAAACCAAAGCATATTGATGTAAAACAGCTGGCGACGCTTTTTTTCCAAATCGGTTTCGCCATCTAAAAGCGGCGTTTCCGCAACAGACGCTTCATATTTCGACATCACGTAATCTTTTAACTGCAATTTTTCCTGCCAGCCTTCTTTTAACAGGCCGATCCGTTCATCGAGGGACCGCATCCATGGGAAGCCTTCTCGGTTCAAATCATCTTCGCGCCGGAACCACGGATACCCGCCGAAAATTTCATCCGCGCACTCACCCGAAAGGCTGACGGTAAAATCCTTTTTGATCTCGCGGCAAAACCAGAGCAGCGATGAGTCAACATCCGCCATTCCCGGCACATCCCGGGCGAGAACAGCCGCTTTTAAAGATTCGGCCAGTTCTTCCTGCGTGATCACGCAATGATGGTGGACTGTATCAAATGCTTCTGACATCTTGCGGATAAATACCCCGTCAGCATCCGGCTGAAAATCATTCGCTTTGAAATAGCGGTCGTTCCCTTCGTAATCAATGGAAAAAGTATGCAGCCGCCCTTTTCCTTCCCTTTGAAAATGGCCTGCAGCAATGGCGGTAATGGCGCTTGAATCGACGCCGCCGGATAAAAACGTGCAAACCGGGACATCCGAGACAAGCTGACGGACAATCGCATCCTGAATGAGCAAACGGATCGTTTCCGCCGTTTCCTCTGCTGCCTCCGTATGCGGCGCGCTTTTCACGTTCCAGTACCGCCACACTTTTAATCCGTTACGATCCATCTTCAGCGCATGTGCCGGGCGCAGTTCCGCCATGCCGCGAAATATTCCCGTCCCCGGTGTTCTCGACGGCCCGAGCCCCCATATTTCGGCAAGCCCTGCCTCATCCACTTCCGCTTTCACATCCGGGTGGGCGAGCATCGCTTTTACTTCCGAGCCGAACAAAAGCCCGCTTCCGTGTGCTTTGTAAAAAAACGGTTTTACCCCGAGGCGGTCGCGTGCCGCAAATACCTGTTCCTTGTTCCCGTCCCAGACCACAAACGCAAAAATGCCGTTCAGGCGGTCCACACATGCCTCTTTCCACTCGATATAAGCGGTTAAAAGCACTTCCGTATCCGAGTGGCCCTGATAAGTATAGCCTTTTTTCAAAAGCTCCGCGCGCAAATCTTCCGTATTGTACAATTCGCCGTTATAGCAAATTGTATACATCTTTCCGTCCTTTTGCCGCGTCATCGGCTGCACACCGCATAAAGGGTCAACAACGACGAGCCGTTTATGGCCGAATGCCGCATGTGGCGAAAGCCAGTAATTCGTATCATCCGGTCCCCGTTTGGTCAACGTCTCTGTCATTTTTTTGACTGTTTCCAGTTCACTCCGCAAGTCTTTTTGAAAATCGACCCATCCGGTTATTCCGCACATTCCGGCTCACCCCTCCTGAATTTCTCTACTTCCTGCAGCCCATAAAAGCCGCTTTGCCGTGCCATTTTTCTTACCGGCTGTATTAGTATATAGGCGTATGCCCGGAAATGTGCATGGCCCGTATGTGTAAAATTTTACGCGAAGGCGTAGCGGGGTGGAAAAAACAGGAGACCATGGTGTGAAACGAAGTGAAAATGTCTTTTATGGTAAAATAAAACTATATAAAATGGACAAAATATTGCCGCTCTATTGCCTGCCGCAAAAAAGTAGTTCTCATGCAAATGGATGCTTGAGCTTGATGTAAAAACTTAAGTTCATTTTATATAAGTTTTTTTACAGAAAGGGTTGGGCCGATGATTTCTGCTTTGATCATCATCCTGGCGCTCGTCTTGTTATTGCCTTTTTTTGTGCCGTTTGTCGAGCGCAATTTGGAAATATTTTTGTTTATCATGGGATGGGCTGCGGCCATTGCCGGAGGTGTCCTGGACAAGCCTCTGTTGAGAAAGGCTTTGGAAGATCCGGTTAACATCACCATTGCCGTATTTGTAGCCGGCCTGTTGTTCCGCTGGCTGGAGCGGCCGCTTGAAAAAGTGATTTCCGCCATTAACCGGGGGATACCGTTTCCGCTTCTGGCTGCCTTGACGGTAATCCTTCTCGGGTTGCTTTCGAGTGTCATCACGGCTATTATTGCCGCTTTAATTTTAGTCGTGATTGTCAGCGTGCTGCGGCTTGACCGGAAATCGGAAACACAGCTCGTCGTCTACTCCTGCTTTTCCATCGGGCTCGGCGCCGCACTGACGCCGATCGGCGAACCGCTCTCCACCCTTGCGATCAGCAAGCTGGGGGAGGACTTTTTCTATTTGCTCCGCCTGATCGGGCCGGAAGTCATTTCCGCAGTTGTGATTTTCGGCATTCTGGCTGCCATTGTGATCAAACCCGAACAGTCGGCGATCGGGCTGAAAACGGCGCATACACGAGAGTCTTATGTGGAAATTGCGGGACGGACAGTGAAAATTTACTTGTTTGTGATGGGGCTGACCTTGCTCGGCGCTGGGTTTGAACCGCTCATTAACCGCTTCCTGCTCGATTTGAGCCCGTTTATTTTGTACTGGATCAATATGATTTCAGCCGTGCTGGACAATGCGACACTGGCAGCAGCAGAAATCAGCCCGAAAATGGCGGACAAAACGGTACAGGCCATTTTGCTCGGACTGCTGATCAGCGGAGGCATGCTTGTACCCGGCAATATCCCGAATATAATCTCCGCCGGAAAACTCCGCATCACAAGCCGGGAATGGGCCCGGTTCGGCCTCCCAATCGGTCTCGCCGCCATGGCCGTTTATTTTGTCGTGATTTTGTTTGTATAAGAGGGTTGAAGACAGGTTTACAAAAGTATAGGGATGGCTCCCGCTTTGTTCTTTTTCTGTTATGGAAGACAAATTGCGCGGCGGGCTATCCCTTTTTTCTTTATCTCTGTTGTGAAAGACATTTCGGGAGACGGGGATTCTCTTTTTGTCTTTCATCCCCGTTATGAAGGACATTTGGGGCGCCGGCGATTCTCCTTTTGTCCTTCATCCCCGTTATAAGGACATTTGGCTTGGCGGAGCTTTTCCGTGTGTCCTTCATTCCCGTAGTGAAAGATATTTTCCGCAGCGGGATTCTTCTCTGTGTCCTTCGCCCCTATTGTGAAAGACAGGTTGCATGGCGGTATCCTCATCGCCATTGTGAAGGACAATGCTGGTTCCCTCCACAAATTCTATACAAAATGAAAGCTCCAGTACAGAAGACATATTACTATAATAACTCCGAAAATAAGAGCGCCAATATAAGGAATCATTTTTAACTTTCCAGGCTCTTTTCTAATAAAAGAAACAATACTTGCTAAGAAGCTAATACCCCAAGCAAACCAACCCCAATGGTGAAAACGAGTATAATATTTTATATCTTGGCCTGTTAAAAATAGGGTAATAGCAATTATAAAAAGAATAAGCCCAAGGATAAACATAAAAAAGGAAACTTTAACCTGAATTATTCACAGAAATTCAGAAACTTATTATAACTTATGGATTACCAAGTCTTTTCGGCTTTATTGTAATTCATTAAAAAAATGAAAAAAGAATCCATTTCTGTTAAAGTTAAAGTAACCAAAACAAAAACCAAACAGAAAGGATTCTTTATATGGTTACTTTAACGCAAAAAACACTTGATTTCAATCACTCAACTTTCGCAGACTGAAACAGGTAGGTATACCTTGATATAATTCGGCAGACCCGCAATCCATTGTTGTAGTTGACTTTTGATCAGTTGTTGAATTTTCTTATTACTTTTATCCAGAGTATCTTCAAGAATCTCGACTAACTGCTGCAATGCAACAGCCCAATCAAGGTCATCTATTTCATCACATAATTCATAAAACATGCCACTTAATGTTCTGTCATCTACACTGCAACGGTTTTGCCATGACAAGACAATATACCTTGCAAACACAATGGTCGTGTGGCTGATAAGCGCGTCATATGAACGACTCTGGAATTCCTTTTGTAGTTTTAATAGGGACTTTGTTGTTTTGAAGAAAACCTCAATATCCCAACGCATCCCGTAAATACGGATGATTTCCTGGTCACTCAGTGTACAGTCTGTACTCAAAATCGCCAACCAGTCGCTTTTCTTGTTGCGGTTGCGAACAAAGACAACTTTAATTGGCACGCCATTGGCCTGCGTTGTATGGATGGAACGCAAGATTCCTTTCTTTCCACTAGTCGGTTTAGCTAGACGATACAATTCATCTAGGCTAACACGCTTACCATCGACAAAATAGCGTTGTTTTAATTTTTTGACCATACCAATTACGTCAAGACCTTGTTCTGTAATCTCCTTGATGAGAGGTTGTTGGGTGAACCACGAATCCATTAGAACATAGGAAGCATCGATACCAGAATTCATCGCCCGGGCAATCATGCCGGGAATCTGTTCTGGTGCCGTTTGTAATGCTTCTTTTCGGCGCTTATAACCGGAGCTGCGTTTATCGATATTTTCGGATATGCCGTTGATCTGGCTCTTTTTCGAACTCAATAATGAGAAGTCAACGGGTAGGAATGTTGCGCCATCAGACCATCCTAATGTCAACATGCGGAATCCTTTGTAAAAACGCATTTTTTGAGATGCATGATCAAAGCAGCGAGCCAGGAGCTCAACGTGTTTGCTTCGGTTCCGGTCATAAGATGAATCATCTAAAATCAATACTTTCGGACGGTCATGACGTGTCAATTTCGAAACTTTTCCAATCACTGAGGCAACCAGTGAAAGGAGGAAACGACGCCAGTTGAACGTTGATTGGTTGAGAAACCGATAAACGGTATCTTTGGCTGGAATGTCTGTAGCTTTCTTATTTTCCAACATCCTGAACCAGTTTTTGTTTTCAAAGATCATACAAAAAGTCAATTGAAAAATGTAGGCACAAGAAAAACCAAAGGACTTCGTAATACCGGCGATTCGCAAGTGTTTCAACATATTCAACTCTTTAAATGTTGATTTTATTTCACAGCTCTGAGGAGTAAAAATTTTTCGTGATAATTTAAATATTCACCTCCCAAAAAAGCGGCCAAATATGTAATAATTTAAATAATTAGAGCTTGCTGGACGAATATTTTGGCATGGCTTAGTGACAAGTCGAATACAAGCTAAAATTTGATTCGTTCAGCAAGCCCTAATTAAACTTGGCTGTTTTGAGGGGGTTTTTATTTTGGTTACTAGAAAAGAAAAAAGAAATCGTGAAAAAGAAGCAAATTATTTTTTCGAGTTCCTTAAAATTCAGAAGCATTTTTTCAAAGACCTGATGAATAACCTAAAAAAGGTAGCAGACCACCGACATCAAAGCTATATCACTTATGGTCCAGAGGTCCTTTTATTTACGATGATGTTGAAAAATATGACCGGCCTAAAATCCATGAGAAACATGAGTGAGAGTTTTAATAAAGAAGAATGTATTAAAAATGTAGGGAAGGTGTTAGGCTTAGATTCTCTTGAAGAACTTCCACATTATGATACAATTAACGACTTTTTATCTGGCTTAGATGTAAATGAATTAGAAAAAATTAGAACGTATATGATTAAAGAATTATTGAAAAAAAGGTCTCTCGAGTCTTATCGAATTGAAGGAAAGTACTGGGGTGTCATCATTGATGGAACTGGATTACACACCTTTCATGAGAAACATTGTAAACACTGCCTGAGACGGGCATATACAAATAAAGAAACAGGAGAAACGAACGTACTTTATATGCACCATGTACTTGAAGCCAAGCTTGTCGTGGGGGATATGGTCTTCAGTATTGCCTCCGAATTTATCGAAAATGAATCAGAAAATGTTTCTAAGCAAGATTGTGAATTAAAAGCCTTCGACAGGCTGGCAAAGAAAATAAAAAAAATATTTAAAAGACTACCGATTTGTATCTTGGGAGATAGTCTCTATGCATGTGAAACGGTATTTAATCTGTGCAGGGCGCACAAATGGAAATATATATGCAGATTTAAGGAAGGGAGAATTAAAAGTATCTCGACGGAGTTTAAGGCAATAAAAGAGCTGGAACAAAGTAAGGATCAGAATTCATTAGTTTGGGTGAATGATATTGCCTACAAAGACAGAACGGTCAATCTGATGGAGGCCACAATGAAAACAGAGGATGGGAAATCGAAAGAATATGTATTTATAACGGATATTAAAATCACGAAAAAGAACGTGGAACGACTCATCGCTGCAGGAAGAAGCCGCTGGAAGATTGAAAATCAAGGATTTAACGAACAAAAAAATAATCGTTACAATATAGAACATGCCAATAGCCAAAACTACACAGCCATGAAAAATCATTATTTATTAGTTCAAATAACAGATATTATTAGACAGCTGTTTGAAAAAGGTTCGTCAATCTTAAAAGCACTCAAAAAAACGGCAAAAGAAAAATCCTCAAATCTGTTGGAATCGTTTCGGACACGCATTTTAACAGACGAGGATTTCACCCATTTAAGTAAGCCAATACAAGTAAGGTTTACTTAATGGTTATATTATAGCAAAGGATGTGATGTAAAAAAAGGTTTTTTTGAAGTTATCCACAATTTTAAAAAAGAAATTTGCAAATTCGGCTCTTTTTGACTTTGAAAGCAGAAAAAATAGATGGAAAAATTTTCTAAATGTGGATAAGTCATTTTATCATAAAACATCTAAAAATTGATGAATTTACTCTTCAGAACTGATATCAAGGAAACTCCTATTGACATTGGATAAGCGCTATTGTATGCTAAAAAAGTGTACATAATGAGAAGGTTTTCATATGGTTGGGATTCTACTATTTATATGCCGGAAATCTGAAAAACCAGTAAAGCCGGAGCTGCAGGCTACTCGTAACCTTAACAAATTGTAAGTTTTGGTTAAGAATGTTGCGATTTGCCAGGTGAAGTGACATACCGCTTTCCTGCTGTGCTGCAATTGATCGGCGTCCCTTGTCAGGAGTGTTTAAGGCATGCCGGAACTTCTACGTATCTACAAAAGGCTGCGCAAGTATTTGGTGATTCTTTTGTGCCTTTATTTGACGGGGGCGATGTTTCCCGGTTGCCGCTCTGTTTTCCTCGGGCTTTTGCTTGGCACAGCTGTTAGCCTCTTTAACTTATGGCTTATGGTGAAGAAAACATTGGCGGTTACCGATGTTTCCTCAGGCAAAAAAAGGGTCTCGCTCGGTACCGGGATGAGAATGGCGACTGCTGTCCTCGCGGTGGCGGTGGCGCTCCGTTTTCCGGATTTGTTTCATCTTTTAGCTGTAGTGATTGGCGTAATGACATCTTATCTGGTCATTATGATAGATTTTTTTGTAGGTTTGCTTCAACAAAGAAAAAAGTAAAGTGAGGTGAGTTTCGGTGGAACATAAGCAACCGATAGTTGAATTCATGGGGTTGTATTTTAACCTGTCCAACGTCATGATGATTACTGTCTCATCATTGATCGTGTTCATCATTGCGGTCATCTCAACAAGAAAGTTGGCGTTGAAACCTACAGGCATGCAGAATTTTATGGAATGGGTCATGGATTTTGTAAGAGGGATCATTAAAAGCAATATGGACTGGAAAACCGGCGGCGTCTTTCACATTCTGGGTCTAACACTGATCATGTATATCTTTGTTTCCAATATGCTTGGATTGCCGTTTATGGTTGTTTATGACCATTATTCCTGGTGGAAGTCACCTACTTCCGACCCGGTTGTTACCCTTACGCTGGCTGTTCTGGTCATGGGCCTGTCCCACTTTTACGGTGTCAAAAAGAGGGGGTTTGGCGGATATCTGAAAAGCTATGCTGAACCGTTATGGTTTCTGGTCCCGATTAACCTGATCGAACAGTTTGCCAACACATTAACATTAGGGCTCCGGCTTTATGGGAATATTTATGCCGGCGAAGTGTTGCTGTCGCTGCTTGCGGGCACTTTGGCGATGCATACAAACATTTGGGGGACAATCGGAGCAATTATTCCGACCCTTGTATGGCAAGGATTTTCTATTTTTGTCGGCACGATCCAGGCATATATCTTTACCATGTTAACAATGGTTTATATTTCTCATAGGATTGCCCATGAGGAATAACCATTTCTATATTTTTGAAAAATCACCTATTTATATATTCCAAAGGAGGAAATCTTATCATGAGTTTGGGTATTCTTGCAGCAGCAATCGCAGTTGGTTTGGCAGCATTGGGCGCCGGTATTGGTAACGGCCTTATTGTCGGTCGTACAGTTGAAGGGATTGCAAGGCAGCCAGAAGCACGCGGCCTTTTGCAGACAACAATGTTTATCGGCATCGGCTTAGTTGAAGCTCTTCCTATCATTGCGGTTGTTATCGCATTTATTGCACTGGGAAGATAAGGAAAATGTTGACGGCGAAGCGGATTCTAAGAAACCTTCGCCTTTCCTTTATGATTTAGCCAAGAATCGTTGTGGCTTTTGTTTTGAGCGGTTCAAGGCCATCTTCTTTGAACCATTTTGCTTCTTTTTTGGTAAAGGGTGCGAAAGAATGTTTTAAGAACGTGTGGAAGGGAGTGAACCCGGGTGTCCCAGACTGATTTAGTACTCGGATTTGTGCTAGGGAAGCTCAACACAGGCGATATTTTATTCCAGGCCATCATCTTTGTTGTGTTGCTTCTGCTATTGAAAAAATTTGCTTACGGTCCTCTTGTCGAAATGATGAGGAAACGTGAGGAACATATTGCAAAAGAAATTGAAACGGCGGAAAAAAACCGCGAAGAAGCAGCCAAGCTTTTGGAAGAACAGCGCAAGTTGCTGAAAGAAGCACGCGTTGAAGGTCAGAATTTAATTGAAAACGCAAGGAAACAAGCAGAAGTGCAGCATGATGATATCGTTGCAACAGCGCGTCAGGAAGCAGAACGCATGAAAGATGCAGCCAAAGTTGAAATCGAACAGGAAAAAGCAAAAGCTGTTGCTGCTTTGCGTGAACAGGTAGCATCCTTGTCCGTGATGATTGCCTCTAAAGTGATTGAAAAAGAAATTTCCGAGAAAGACCACGAGAAATTCATACTCGATTCTATTAAAGAGGCAGGAGAAATGAAATGAGTAATGAGGCGGTAGAAAAACGGTACGCTTCGGCACTTTTCGAGCTTGCAAAAGAGCACGGGCAGCTTCAAGAGATCGAAAAAGAAGTCCGGGCGGTAAAAGAGGTTTTTGAGGAAAACGAACCGTTCCGAAAGCTCCTTAAATCTCCGAAATTGACGATAGAAAAGAAACAAGAAATCCTTAAAAACATTTTTTCCGGATTATCCACTTTCACTTTGAATTTGTTGTTGCTCTTGACTGAGCGGCACAGGGACGAGCTCATTCCTAGGGTGTGCCGTGCTTTTATTGAACGGGTGAATGATGAACGCGGCATTGCAGATGCACTTGTCTACTCTGCCCGCCCGCTTTCTGCAGACGAGAGCAAAGCGATATCCGAAGTATTTGCCAAAAAAGTCGGAAAGCTGTCTTTAAACATTGAGAATATCGTGGATGACGGTCTGCTAGCCGGATTAAAAATCAGAATTGGAAACTCTATTTTTGACAGCAGTTTGCGCGGAAAATTGGAACGGCTTGAAAAAACATTAATCAGTTAAGTGAGAAATGAGGTGCTGGATTTATGAGCATTAAGGCTGAAGAAATCAGCTTGCTGATAAAAAAACAGATTGAAAATTACCAGTCTGAAATTGAAGTGAGCGATGTCGGTACCGTTATCGAAGTCGGTGACGGGATTGCACGTGCACACGGTCTTGACCAGGCGATGGCCGGGGAACTGCTGGAATTTTCCAACGGCGTCATGGGGCTTGCGCAGAACCTTGAGGAAAGTAATGTCGGGATCATTATTCTCGGGCCTTACCGCGAAATCCATGAAGGCGATGAAGTAAGGCGTACAGGCCGGATCATGCAGGTGCCGGTCGGGGAGGAACTGATCGGTCGTGTCGTCAACCCGCTCGGCCAGCCGGTTGACGGGCTCGGACCCATCAACACAACGAAAACCCGCCCGATTGAATCAAGAGCGCCTGGCGTAATGGATCGGAAATCGGTAAGCGAACCGCTGCAAACGGGGATTAAGGCGATCGATGCGCTTGTGCCGATCGGCCGCGGACAGCGGGAATTGATTATCGGCGACCGCCAAACCGGTAAAACGACCATTGCGATTGATACGATTATAAACCAAAAAGACCAGGACATGATTTGTATTTATGTTGCGATCGGCCAGAAAGAATCGACCGTCCGCGGTACAGTTGAAACGCTTCGCAAATTCGGAGCTTTGGATTATACGATTGTGGTAACGGCTTCCGCTTCACAACCGGCGCCTCTTCAATACCTGGCTCCGTATGCCGGTGTTGCGATGGGTGAAGAATTCATGCACAACGGAAAACACGTGCTTGTTGTATATGATGACTTATCCAAACAGGCTGTTGCTTACCGTGAACTTTCCTTGCTGTTGCGCCGTCCGCCGGGCCGTGAAGCCTATCCTGGCGATGTATTCTACTTGCACTCCCGCCTGCTTGAACGTGCTGCCAAATTAAGCGATGCAAAAGGCGGAGGTTCATTGACTGCATTGCCGTTCGTTGAAACACAGGCCGGCGATATTTCGGCTTACATTCCGACAAACGTGATTTCGATTACAGACGGGCAGATCTTCCTGCAGTCCGACTTGTTCTTCTCAGGTGTCCGTCCGGCGATCAATGCAGGGTTATCCGTATCCCGCGTCGGCGGTGCCGCACAAATCAAGGCAATGAAAAAAGTTTCCGGTACACTGCGTCTTGACCTGGCCTCTTACCGTGAACTTGAGTCATTTGCCCAATTCGGGTCGGATCTGGATAAAGCCACCCAGGCAAAACTGGCACGCGGGCAGCGTACGGTTGAAGTATTGAAGCAGGATCTGAACAAGCCAATCAAAGTGGAAAAACAAGTATGCATCCTGTATGCATTAACAAAAGGGTTGCTGGACGATATTCCAGTAGAAGACATTCTCCGTTTTGAATCGGAACTTTATGACTGGCTGGACCAGAACCGGGCATCCCTGCTCGAAGAAATCCGTACAACCGGAAATCTTCCTGACGATGAAAAAATGAAAGAAGCTATTCAGGCTTTTAAAAAGACCTTCGTAGCATCTGAACAGCAATAATAATTGGACAGAGAACCCCGTTACCCTTATGCAGCATGCGTTCTTTTTTCACTGTAGCATCATCCCGGGGCAAACGGGCCGGATAAGACAAAGGATTTCAATCCGGGATTGGAATCCTGATTAACTCACAAGGGTGGTGAAGTGAAGTGGCATCCTTACGCGATATAAAAAACCGGATCAACTCTACGCAGAAAACAAGCCAGATTACGAAGGCCATGCAGATGGTGTCGGCTGCAAAACTGAACCGTGCGGAATTGTCCGCCAAATCATTTGTCCCTTATATGGAGAAAATGCAGGATGTAGTGGTCAGCATTTCCCAGGGGACAGGCGGCGTCCGGCATCCGATGCTTGTTTCCCGCCCGGTTAAAAGGACCGGTTATTTCGTGATCACATCTGACCGCGGACTGGCCGGCGCTTTTAACAGCAACGTTTTAAGGCTTGTAACCCAGACCATTCGGGAACGCCATCAATCTGATGATGAATATGCGATTATTGTTATCGGCCGTACAGGATACGAATTTTTCAGGCGTCTAAAGATGAATGTTGTGCTGCAGATTGTCGGCCTGTCTGACCATCCGACATTCCAGGATATCGAAAATATTACAAAGAAAACGGTCGCGATGTATGAAGACGGGACATTTGATGAGTTGTATTTGTATTACAACCATTTTGTCAGCGCCATTAGCCAGGATGTGACGGAAAAAAGGCTGCTGCCGCTTACGGATGTAACGACGACAAACCGGCTCATTTCCTATGAATTTGAACCGTCTGCAGAAGAAATCCTGAGTGTTTTGCTGCCGCAATACGCAGAAAGCCTCATTTACGGCGCACTGCTGGACAGCAAAGCAAGTGAACACGCGGCACGCATGACTGCAATGAGAAATGCGACGGATAATGCAACTGAATTAATCGACTCGTTGACATTGACATATAACCGTGCCCGTCAGGCATCCATCACACAGGAAATTACGGAAATTGTCGGTGGAGCAGCTGCACTGGAATAATTTCCGTTTTGGCAAACCGCTCTTTTGTCGAAACGGAACGGGCATGTGCCATCAAGCAAGTTAGGAGGGAACAGTATGAGCATTGGACACGTTCTGCAAGTAATGGGTCCGGTAGTTGACGTAAAGTTTGAAAATGGTCAGCTCCCTGATATTTATAACGCATTAAAAATCAATTATAAAGCAAAAAATGCCAATGAAGTGGATATCAATGTCACACTGGAAGTTGCATTACACCTGGGCGATGATGCCGTCCGCACGATTGCGATGGCTTCCACAGACGGCATCCGCCGCGGCATGGAAGTGGTGGACACAGGTGCGCCGATCTCTGTACCGGTAGGGGAAGCAACCCTTGGCCGTGTATTTAATGTCCTCGGGGAAGTCATTGACCTTGACGGCGAACTGAAAGGCAATGTGCGACGCGACCCGATCCAAAAACCGGCGCCTTCTTTCGAGCAATTATCCACGCAGGTTGAAATTCTTGAAACCGGCATTAAAGTCGTTGACCTTTTGGCGCCTTACATCAAAGGTGGGAAGATTGGCTTGTTCGGCGGTGCCGGCGTTGGCAAAACCGTGTTAATCCAGGAACTGATTAACAACGTTGCACAGGAACACGGCGGTATTTCCGTATTCGCCGGCGTAGGAGAACGGACACGTGAAGGGAACGACCTCTACTACGAAATGAAAGATTCCGGCGTTATTGCCAAAACAGCGATGGTGTTCGGACAAATGAACGAACCGCCTGGCGCACGGATGCGTGTCGCTTTAACAGGGCTGACGATGGCTGAATATTTCCGTGATGAGCAAGGGCAGGACGTATTGCTCTTTATCGATAATATTTTCCGTTTCACACAGGCAGGTTCTGAAGTTTCTGCGCTGCTCGGCCGTATGCCGTCAGCCGTAGGTTACCAGCCGACCCTTGCAACCGAAATGGGTCAGCTGCAGGAACGGATTACGTCGACCAATAAAGGTTCCATTACTTCCATTCAGGCGATTTACGTACCTGCTGACGACTATACTGACCCGGCTCCGGCCACAACCTTTGCCCACCTCGATGCGACGACAAACCTTGAACGGCGTTTGTCGGAAATGGGGATTTATCCTGCTGTGGATCCGCTCGCTTCGACATCAAGGGCATTGTCCCCTGAAATTGTCGGGGAAGAGCATTACAATGTTGCCCGCCAGGTACAGCAAACATTGCAACGTTACCGCGAGCTTCAGGACATTATCGCGATCCTCGGGATGGACGAACTGAGCGAAGATGACAAAATGATTGTTGCGCGGGCTCGGCGCATCCAGTTCTTCCTGTCGCAAAACTTCCACGTTGCGGAACAATTCACAGGCCAGCCTGGATCTTATGTGCCGGTTAAGGAAACCGTCCGCGGCTTTAAAGAAATTCTTGAAGGGAAATACGACCATCTTCCTGAAGATGCTTTCCGCCTCGTAGGCACGATCGAGGATGCTGTGAAAAAAGCGGAAGCCATGGGTGTAAAAGTATAATACGGGACCGGGAGGAAGCAAAATGAGGACATTTGAAGCCAGTGTTGTCACTCCGGACGGCCCGGTATACAATGCGGAAGTAGAAATGGTTATTGCAAAGGCCAAAAGCGGCGAGATCGGCATCCTGTACGGGCATGTTCCGCTTGTTGCGCCGCTTGATATCGGCGTTGTCCGGTTTAAAAACGGCGACCAGGAAAAAGTGGTTGCAGTGAGCGGCGGCATTTTGGAAACACGGTCCAATCAAGTGACCATTCTGGCGCAGGCTGCCGAAACCCCCGAACAGATAGACATCCGGCGGGCGGAAGAAGCAAAGCAGCGCGCAGAAAAAAGATTGCATCAGTCCCATCAGGATGATGTTGATTTTAAACGGGCAGAGCTTGCGTTAAAACGCGCGATGAACCGGATTGATGTCTACCGCCACTTTTCCAGATAACCGCTTTTCCATATTGTCATTTTATGATCAAAATAACGGCACCTTCTGCTTTTTCGGAAGGTGTTTTTCTTTAAGCGGCTGATTTACCGGGCAGGCGCCTGAACGGACTAAAACAGGAAGGGAATGAGGACAGATGACAGCCGAATTCGGAACGCAGGCAGTGCTCAGCATCCTTGTGAATTTATTTTTTATTGGCATGACGTTTTGGATCCTCCAAGCCGTCCACATTGAAAAGATCATAAAGAAAAACCACATTGTCCAGGCAAGGCTCTTGTATATTTTCCTTTCTGTCGCAATCGGATACAGCGTCAGCAATTTTTTCCTTGATTATTTGCTGTGGGCGCAGCGCCTGCATTTCCTGTTCCAATGACGGGTGTCGTCAAGCATTGTTTCAAAATTCCAATTGATTGGTTCTTTTGAGGCTGGAAAATGGTTCATTTTTCCTGTTTCCAAAAAATCATCTGTTGCATACAATTTAGGTATGCTTTTTTGACAAAATTCATTATACTAGTGTATAGGGTGTCAAAACTTGACGACTTTTACCTGGTATTTCTGCCGTCTCTCTTGTTAACACTTTTAATAAGAGAGAGGGGAGCGCAAAGATGAAATTCCGATTTGTATATCCGGTTTTGGCAATTGTAGGTTTGACACTTATTTTCATGGGGAATAAGACAGATGCGGCCAATTTTACGGATCAATTGCAGTTATTTCAGGCGTCCATTGCAAAATTAAACGGCAAAGTCACTGAATGGTCTTTATATACAAGAGAACCCCTGAGGGCGCCGTCCGAACCGGAATGGGCCGAAAAAGTGCAGACATTGCAGGATACATTCCCTGAAATGCACTGGTCGGTAAAAACGGACAGGCATGTGAAGGTGCTCACGGGCAAGCTGGAAAAAAGCCATTATGTCGAAACCGTAAAATTTATGTCGACCCTATCAAATGCTGAAAACGGTTCGTATATCATTTATGAAGTGAATGGCAAAGGATGGGACCGCGCGCAAATGCGTAAAGTCAATCAACTGGTATCTGCCCGCACTCGAGCGCTTTTTACGAAAAAGCCCATGGTTTTCTCTTGTATCAAAGGCGAATTCAGTGATAAAATGGATCGTGTTTTGTTACATGAAAAAAAAGAACAACTGCTGAAACGTCTTGATGCGAAAGAAACTGAAACAATGGAAGAAAAGAACTTTTATGCAGTTTCCGGATACTCGCCTAAGTTTTCTGAAAATATCCATGCCAAAAACCGGAAAATGAATGTGCAAATCGGTTTGCGAAACAGCGGTTTGAGCGGTAAGACAACGGTCGTAATTGGCACACCCATCATTACGATTGAATATTAATATAGAGAATATGGACGCGGAGGGGAATACTCTTGGAAAAGATCATCGTCCGCGGCGGAAACAGGCTTCAGGGCGCCGTTCAAGTGGAAGGCGCAAAGAATGCCGTATTGCCTGTGATCGCTGCATCGTTATTGGCAAGTGAAGGAAAAAGCATCATACGTGATGTACCACAACTCTCCGATGTATTTACAATCAGTGAAGTGCTGCGCCACCTGAATGCTGAAGTTACGTTTCTGGAGAATGAAATCACTGTAGATGCATCAAGGGAGTTATCAATTGAAACGCCTTTTGAATATGTACGCAAAATGAGGGCATCTTTTTTAGTGCTGGGGCCGTTACTGGCAAGAACCGGGAAAGCAAGGGTCGCATTACCGGGAGGCTGCGCCATCGGATCCCGCCCTATTGACTTGCACTTAAAAGGATTTGAAGCAATGGGCGCCAAAGTAGATGTGGGAAACGGCTTTATTGAAGCGTCGGTATCCGGCCGCTTGCATGGCGCGAAAATATATATGGATTTTCCAAGCGTCGGCGCAACCCAGAATATTATGATGGCCGCATCGCTGGCTGACGGACAAACGGTCATTGAAAACTGTGCAAAAGAACCTGAAATTGTGGATCTTGCCAATTTCCTGAATGAAATGGGCGCGAATGTAAAAGGTGCCGGCACGGGAACCATCAAGATCGAAGGTGTGGAGAAGCTGCATGCTGCTGATCATACCATCATACCGGACAGAATTGAAGCAGGGACATTTATGGTTGCTGCTGCGATTACAAAGGGAAATGTGTTGGTAAAAGGTGCGGTACCTGAGCATATTTCTTCCTTAATTGCAAAACTGGAGGAAATGGGTGTAACCATCATTGAAGAAGAGAACGGCGTCCGGGTTATCGGCCCGGAAACATTAAAGGCAGTAGACATCAAGACAATGCCTTATCCGGGATTTCCGACCGATATGCAGTCGCAAATGATGGCGCTCCTTTTGTGTGCTGAAGGCACGAGCGTGATTACGGAAACGGTATTTGAAAACCGATTCATGCATGTGGAAGAATTCCGGCGCATGAATGCGGATTTAAAAATAGAAGGGCGTTCGGTTATTGTGAACGGGCCGTGCAATTTGCAGGGGGCTGAAGTTGCCGCAACAGACCTGCGGGCAGCCGCCGCTTTAATTATTGCCGGGCTGGCGGCAAAAGGCATCACCCGGGTGACCGAATTAAAACATCTGGATCGCGGCTATTTGAACTTTCATTTAAAACTGGCTGCACTTGGGGCCAACATTGAAAGGGTCGACGATGAAGCGGAAGTTGCGCCGGCAAAACAAGATCAGTTGCTTGCTGACGCCAATCTCTAGTTTGTATAAAAACCTCTGTACATATTCCCCATGTGCAGGGTTTTTTTTTTCGCCATTTTTCTGCCGCTGTTCCCATTATGGACAAAACGGGCCGGTTTCAAACGTATAGGTCCTGATTTTTCATATAGTTGTTGAACAGTTTATGCTGAAACGCCGGCCAGTGCGTTCTCTCCTGCCCCAAGCGTGCGCCCCGCAACTTTTCCGATGTGCATCTCTCCTCCTTTGCCCATAAGCGCGCCGGACGGTTCGGTGGCTTTTTTTTCAGTGCCGGCAAATGCTTGCCCCGTGCTTGTCCCCCACAACGTTCTAGCATGCATTTTTAATCATAAATGCTTGTCCCGTCCCATAAATTGGAGTATAGGCTTTTCACCACTTCGACCATATGGAGGCGTCAGCATGAAACCAATCAAACCTGTTGTAGTCGCAGCGATCCTCGTACTCGCCTTTTCCTTCCTTATTCCGGCCCTCGTCGTCCTTCCGTTCCACAACGACAAGGTGAGCGGAAAATTGCATGAAAAAAAACCGGCAAAGGAGGAGAAAAAAGCGGCATCCGTCCAGGTATCCGTATACAGAAGCATGGAGAAAAAGGTTGACCGCGTGCCAATGGAAGACTATGTTGCAGGCGTGGTCGCAGCTGAAATGCCTGCAACGTTTAAACTTGAGGCATTAAAAGCCCAGGCACTGACTGCCCGCACTTTCATCGTCAACCGGATGTTAAATGGCGGAAACAGGGATTTGCCGGATAATGCCAATGTGACAGATACGGTCAACGACCAGGTATATTTGAGCCGGGATGAACTGAAAAACGTTTGGGGGAAAGCGTATCAGGAAAAAATGGAGAAAATCAACAAAGCGGTCGCTGCAACAGAAGGCGAAATTATCACTTACCATAACAAGCCGATCGATGCAGCGTTTTTCTCAACCAGCAACGGTTACACAGAAAATGCCGGCGATTACTGGTCCAATGCCGTTCCATATTTAAAAAGCGTGAAAAGCCCGTGGGATCAAACCTCGCCAAAATTCAAGAAAGTCACATCCATCCCTGTCACGGCGTTTGAACAAAAACTCGGGGTCCGGATGCAAGCGAATGATACGGGAACCGTCTTATCCAGGACAGAAGGAAAAAGAGTGGCGAAAATCAAAATTGCCGGCAAAGTTTTCACCGGCAGGCAGGTGAGGGAAAAGCTGGGGCTGCCTTCTTCAGATTTTACATGGGAAAGAAAAGGAAATGAAATTGAAATTACAACGAAAGGATACGGGCACGGCGTCGGCATGAGCCAGTACGGGGCAAACGGCATGGCACAGGAAGGGAAAGATTATAAAGCGATTGTGGCGTATTATTATCAAGGCGTCACGGTTCAGCCATTCAGCCAAATTGCCGGAGCCGGCGCCCTAGCAAAAAAATAACCCCTTTCGAGACAAAAATTTTTTAAACTTGATGTATAAACAAATGAAGAAATGTTCAGAATGGTTGCTGAGGTGATGATAAATGAGAGAGGAAGAAAAGAAACGGCCTTCTCAACCAAAGAACATAAAAAATTTCTTCAAAAAACGCTGGGTCTATCCGGCAATCTATTTAGTAAGCGCGGTGCTGTTGATTACAGGGATTATTTGGTATCAGTCGCTTGGAACCCATTCGGCAAAAGAAAAATTTAAAAACGATGTATCCATCAGCCAGAAAGGATCCGGCAATGAAGCAATCGAAGTAAACAAAGCGGTAGAAAACTTCAGAATGCCGGTACAAAAACCTGAACTGGCCACGATTGAGAAGAAGTTTTACGATGCGAATGCTTCCGTCAAGGACCAGGAAGCCGCACTTGTTGTATACGGCAACACGTACCAGCCGAACCAGGGAGTCGACATTACGATGAAAAATGGCAAAACATTTGACGTTGTCGCTGCAATGGGCGGCACTGTTACAAAAGTGCAGGAAGACGCTGTTTTGGGCAATGTCATTGAAGTCGAACATGACAAAGGTGTGACGACCGAATACCAATCGGTAAAAGACATTGCGGTGAAAGAAGGCGATACGGTTAAGCAAGGACAAACGATCGCAAAAGCCGGCCGGAGCGAGCTGAACAAAGCAGCCGGGACGCATCTTCATTTTGAAATCCGCAAAGATGATGTAGCGGTCAATCCGGAAGGCTACTTCAATAAAACGGTCAGCGACGTCAAAACGCCGGAAGTTTCATCTGATAGCAGCCAGTCTAAGCAAAGCCAGTCTTCTGAAAAAACATCAACCAGCCAGAAAAGTCATTAAAACACAGCCCGCGCTGTAAACAGGACAGAAAACCTCTGTCCTTTTTTTATGTTTTCCGCCTGCTTCCCGTAAAAAAAGCAGTTTCTTGCATAAAATGGTACACAAGCTAATAAACTGTTACAAACTTGACAAAAAAGCGAGAGTGTTTGAGGTGAGGAATCGTTAATGACGGGAACATCTTCGCTACAGACTTGATTATATTCTGCACCATCAGAAAGGCTTCACTTTCTGCCGCAAGCATGAACAGCCTGCGGGACCCAGTACAAAATTGAATCCAGCGAGTCTCATTTCACACGCCTCACATCCAATTTTTGGGGAGGGCGAGTAGTGTGCACGATTACATCAAAGAGAGGACTATCAAGATTGGGAAGTATATCGTGGAGACGAGGAAAACAGTTCGCGTAATTGCGAAAGAGTTTGGCGTATCCAAAAGTACTGTCCATAAAGATTTGACGGAAAGGCTGCCGGAAATCAATCCGGAACTGGCAAATGAGGTAAAGGATATCCTCGATTACCATAAATCTGTCCGCCATTTGCGCGGAGGGGAAGCAACGAAGCAAAAATATAAAAAAGAAGAGTATCCAGTCACAGAATAACAGCAAAACCGTTAGCAGCGCTTTCCGGCTCATGAGGGCTCCATGATCCCTGAAAGAAGCAATCGAATTGCGCGGTTGCTTCTTTTTACGGACCGGATCGGTTTGGGGAACGATTCCGGTGACAGTGCGCAGCTGCTTCCATCCGGTAAACAGCTGTCGCAAAATTAAAAAGGACACCCATGCGGAAGCCGCTTTTTTGAAAGACCGGCCCCTGTAAAATCCCCTCCGTTTACCCCGCTTGAAAAATACCCGAAAATAAAATTTGACAAATGATCCCGAAACCCGGCAAAAATATGCTAAAATAAATAATCAGGGATAACAGACAATGATAGACTTCGAATAGATAAATCGTCCTAAAAAAGTTTGAAAAATGAGGAAGGAGCACATACATGTTTGCAAAGGATATCGGAATTGATTTGGGTACCGCGAATGTACTGATCCACGTAAAAGGCCAGGGAATTGTGCTGAATGAGCCATCTGTTGTGGCGATTGAGAAAACAGCCAATAAAGTGCTCGCAGTCGGGGAGGAAGCGCGCCGCATGGTAGGCAGGACACCAGGCAATATAGTCGCCATCCGCCCGTTGAAAGACGGTGTCATTGCCGATTTTGACGTAACAGAAACGATGCTGCGGTATTTTATTAACAAGCTGAATGTAAAGGGATTCTTATCGAAACCGCGCATTTTGATTTGCTGCCCGACAAATATTACGAGCGTGGAGCAGAAAGCGATCCGCGAGGCAGCAGAAAAAAGCGGCGGGAAAAATGTTTACCTGGAAGAAGAACCGAAAGTGGCGGCCATCGGTGCAGGCATGGACATTTTCCAGCCGAGCGGGAACATGGTGGTTGATATCGGCGGCGGCACGACGGATATTGCGGTACTATCGATGGGGGACATCGTGACAAGCTCGTCCATCAAAATGGCCGGTGACAAATTTGACAATGAAATTCTGCAGTATATAAAACGGGAGTACAAACTGCTGATCGGCGAACGGACGGCGGAGAATATCAAGATGAATATCGGCACGGTATTTCCGGGCGCCCGCAATGAAGAAATGGACATCCGGGGCAGGGATATGGTTTCCGGCTTGCCGCGGACGATTACGATTAAATCTGCTGAAATTGAAAAAGCGCTGCGTGAATCCGTATCCATCATTGTCCACGCCACGAAAAACGTTTTGGAGAAAACGCCTCCTGAACTGTCAGCCGACATCATTGATCGTGGTGTCATTTTAACAGGCGGTGGGGCCCTTTTGCACGGTATTGACCAATTGCTTGCCGAAGAAATTAAAGTACCGGTCCTTGTTGCCGAAAATCCGATGAGTTCTGTAGCGATCGGAACAGGCGTCATGCTTGAAAATATCGATAAAATTTCAAAAAGAAAACTCGTTTAATCAAACGTTTGATGAATGCTCCAGCGAGGTGAATGGCAATGTTACGGGGTTTGTATACAGCGGCTTCCGGGATGATCGCCCAGCAGCGGAAAACGGATTTGCTCGCCAATAATTTATCCAACGCAGATACGCCGGGATATAAAACGGACCAGTCATCGATCCGCTCTTTCCCGAAAATGCTGCTCAGTTATATGGATAAAAACGGGACAACAGGCGAAGTGGTGAAATCGGTCGGGTCACTTGCGACCGGTGTTTACATGCAGGAAACACTGCCGCTTTTTAAACAGGGCGACCTTGAAGAAACAGGCAACCGGACCGATTTGGCCATATTCGATCAAGCTTCACCGGAGGGGAGCCTGTTCTTCCGCATCGATGATGGCAACGGCCATGAAGTCTATACGCGGAACGGGAATTTCACGGTAAACCCGGAAGGCTATTTAACGACCGCTTCCGGCCATTATGTGCTGGATGAAAACGGGGGCCGGATTCGGACAGGGGGAACCGATTTTTCCGTCGATGCGGCTGGCGCGGTAACGGAGAACGGGCGCTATGCAGGTACGATCGGCCTTGCTTACGCCCAAAATCCGGCACAGCTTGAGAAAACAGGCGACGGTTTATATACGCTCGCGAATAACGGTGCGCTGCCGGCTGCAGGCCAAAACGGCTTTCAAATCAAGCAGGGCTTCCTGGAATCTTCCAATGTCGATGAGACAAAAACAATGACAGATATGATGAGTGCTTACCGCTCTTTTGAAGCCAATCAAAAAGTACTGCAGGCTTATGATGCAAGCCTCGGCAAAGCCGTAAACGACGTAGGAAAAGTATAACGGAGAATGGTAGGGTGAAATAGCGCCATGAATCAATCCATGCTGACAGCAACGAACACGCTCAGGCAGTTGCAGGACAAAATCGATACCATCAGCCATAATGTTGCCAATGTGGATACAAACGGCTATAAAAGCAAACAGGCGAGCTTTACCGATCTGCTCGTCCAGCAAATCAACAACCAGCCGGATACATCCAAAGAAACAGGCAGAAAAACGCCGTACGGCATCCGGACCGGCACGGGGGCAAAACTGGCACAAGCGGTCATTTCCCCATCGCAGGGGGCACTTGAACATACCGGACGCGCCCTTGATATGGCCTTTACAAAAGAAAACCAGTATTTAAAAGTGCTTGCCCGGGCAAATGGTAGTGATGAAGTGGCATTTACGCGCAATGGCGCATTGGAAGTGTCCCCGCTCGGAAACAATAGAAGTGTGCTCACTGATGCGAACGGGAACCCTGTCCTGGATGAGCATAACGCGATGATTACATTTCGGGGCAATGTAGCAGATTACGCGATCAGGCCAAACGGGACCTTGCAGGTGGCATACAGTGATGGCACGCGGGAAAGCTTTAACCTCGGCGTTGTCCAAATGCGCAATCCGCAAGTGCTGGAACAGGTCGGGAACAACTTGCTGAGACTGCCGCAAAACGTTAATGCGGCAAATGTGTACACAGATTTGACAGGTGCAACCCGCAGCCAGATTTCTATGCAGCAGGGCGTGCTTGAAAAATCGAATGTCGACCTTTCCACTGAAATAACGGAGCTAACGAAAACAGAACGGTTGTATCAGTTCCAGTCAAAGACGATTACATTGTCCGACCAGATGATGGGCCTTGTAAATAACATCCGTTCCTGATGATTCGTTTTTTACGGAAAACAGCTGTCTTGCACTTTAAGGCGGATCCCGGGGAAGGCAGCTGTTTGGATCCTGCCCCCGCCTTGTTCGCTCCCGGATTGAAACTGAAAATGGAGGATTTTTGCCAATGTTGGATTTGCAACAAATTAAAGACATTCTCCCGCATCGTTATCCTTTTTTATTGATTGATCGTATTCTTGAAGTGGAAGAAGGAAAACGTGCGGTTGGAATCAAAAATGTATCTGGAAATGAACCCTTTTTTGCCGGCCACTTCCCGTCCTATCCGGTCATGCCGGGTGTATTGATTGTGGAGGCGCTCGCACAAGTGGGCGCTGTCGCCATGTTAAAAAAGGAAGAAAACCGCGGGAAACTTGCGCTTTTTGCAGGGATTGACAAATGCCGGTTTAAACGCCAGGTGAAACCGGGAGACCAGCTTCATCTCGAAGTGGAAATCATCCGCTTGAAAGGGCCGGTCGGAAAAGGCAAAGCGGTTGCCACCGTCGACGGGGAGCTTGCCTGTGAAGCGGAAATCATGTTTGCGCTTGAAAAATAAAGACGGGGCACCAGGCCGCTTTTTCCCGAAAAAAAATCAGCCGGATGTCCAGCTGACAAAAAAGAAAAGGGGATAAGAAGAGGATCGGTATTGATAACAAACACATTCTCTCTGATGGGGCAAAATAGGAGAAACATTTAGGAACTGGTAAATGGAAAAAAGTTAGGAAAGGAAAACTCTTACGTTACTTCAGGTGTGGCACGAGTGCGGGCATTTTGCGGCTCTCTTCCTCTATCCGTTTTACTTCCTGCATCAAAAGTGCAAGCTGCCGGTTCAGCATGCCCTGCTTGACGATCATATCCGCTAAGACCCGCTCAAGTGCATCCAACCGTTTTGCTGCATCTTCCATTGCATGCTACCCTCCCTGACCGGTTTTTTGCAGCGGCTTGTTTTCCGGCCGTTTGCTTAAAAATTGGACTGTGTCGGCAATGACTTCGGTGACATAAACCCTTTTTCCTTCTTTATTATCATAATGGCGGGTCTGAATCCGACCGGTAATGCCGAGCATGGAACCTTTTGCGCAATATTTGCTTGTGTTTTCTGCGATTTTATTCCAAAGGGTACATTGGACAAAATCGGTTAACGTTTCGCCAAATTGGTTCCGGTAATGGCGGTTTAAGGCAAGCGTAACATTTAACACCGGTTTTCCATCTGCCGTGTAGTGAAGATCCGGATCTTTTGTAAGCCTTCCAACTAATGTGACCTGGTTAATCAACTGTGCCACCCCCTTCCTGCATTTATCTTACCGGCTTTCCATTTTCGTGTAAAATCGTCATTTTTCAAAAATCGCCCCCTTTTTTCGGGCAAAAATCAATTTTTCACGCGTGATTTTTACAAATTTCGGCGACAAAAAAGGGATATGGTATAATTTAAAATTTTTTTCGTATGGAGATGGGCATTGTCGGCCGGCAAAAACATGGCAGTCACCGGTCTTTTGAGACGAGGGGAGAAACTTGGCGTGATCGGTGATCGTAGGTTGGATGTATGTTATAATTTTTACAAACGAATAGGGAGGAAAGGGATGAAAACATTTAAGATCCTGTCACTTACCATTTTGAATGACGGCGAACGGGTGTCGATTCCGTTGATTGACGGGTTGATTCTGAACAAGGAAGACGGAAGGGGCACCTGGCTGATTGAAGCGTACACGGAGCGCAAGTATTTGCCGTTTTTTGCGGAAAGAGAAAAGCAGCAGACGGAGCTTGATACCGAAGTCGTGATCACTTACGAGAACAATGATCCGGCACCGCTTTCGACCCGGGTTAGGGGAATAAGAGAATTTGACGGGACGATCAGCGTTCTGCTCGAAGGGAAAATGCGCTCGAGACGGATCGCGTATGCGGAAAAACTGCTCGAGGAGCTGGTCCGCGAAGGGTATGAAGGCGAGCAATTAATTGAGGCATTTAAAGAAAGATTAAACGGAAAAGGCCGCTCTGCGTCATAAAACAGAGCGGCTTTTTTAACTTTGCAGCAAAACCAAATGTTTCAATTCGTCATCGGACAGCTCAGTTACCCAGTTGTCACTTTGGATAATTTCGTCGTTCAGTGCCTGTTTTTTTTCAAGCATGGCGTCAATCTTTTCTTCAAGTGTGCCGGTCGCAATCAATTTATGGACATGGACAAACCGCTGCTGTCCGATGCGATGCGCCCTGTCTGTTGCCTGGTTTTCAACAGCCGGGTTCCACCAGCGGTCATAATGAATGACATGATTGGCCGCTGTTAAGTTCAAGCCCGTTCCCCCGGCTTTTAAGCTCAGGAGAAAAACAGGGAACGCCTTGTTTTGAAAATCACGGATCAACTGGTCGCGTTTTGCTTTCGGCATGCTTCCGTTTAAAAACGGAACGTCAAGACCGAACAGCTCCTTCATCATTTGCCGAATCATCTGGCCCATCCCGATATACTGGGTGAAAATCAGGCATGATTCTCCCGTATTCAAAATGGCTTCTGTCAGCGTGGCCAGTTTTTCCAATTTAAATGACCGTTCCAAAAGGTGCGCCGGTTTTTCTTCTTTCAGAAACAGGGCAGGATGGTTGCACAGCTGCTTCAGCCGGTTCAGCATCTGCAAAATCAGCGCTCTTCTGCCAAGCCCGCTCAGCTGGTCGATCCCCTTAAAAGCATTTTGCACCGTTTCTTCATACAGAGCCGCCTGCTCCGCCGTCAGCGGGCAATATTCTTTTTGCTCCAGCTTTTCGGGCAGATTCAGTTCCACATCCGGATCTTTTTTCGTCCGGCGTAGCAAAAACGGCTGAATGAGGCGCTTAAGCTCGCGGATTTTTTCTTTCGATCCATCCTTTTCGATCGGGGCGATGAACCGTTTTTGGAACTGCCTGAACGTGCCCAAATAGCCTTTATTGGTAAAATCAAAGATCGCCCACAGTTCTGAGAGCCGGTTTTCCATCGGGGTGCCGGTCAAAGCAATATAGTGCCTGCCCTTTAGTTTCCGGATCGCCCGCGACTGTTTCGTCTCCGCATTTTTAATGTTTTGCGCTTCATCAAGGGCGATCGTGCTCCATTCCACAGCTGACAATGCCTCGAAATCAAGGTTGGCAATCCCGTAGCTCGTCAGTACAACATCGGCATGTTGATAGTAATCCCCCAGTTTTTCTTTTTCCCGGTTCGGTCCGTAATGGAGGGCGACATTTAAGCTGTTTCCAAATTTTTCGATTTCCCGCTGCCAGTTGCCGAGGACAGATGTCGGACAGATGATAAGCGCCGGTTTTTCCGGCTGTTTCGTATATTTCACATGGAGAAGGTAAGCGATCAGCTGCACGGTTTTCCCAAGCCCCATATCGTCTGCCAGTACGGCGCCAAACCCGCAATCACGCAAAAAGGCAAGCCAGTTTAAGCCGAGCTGCTGGTACGGCCGCAAATCGCCCTGAAATCCGGGCGGGATCGGGACGGATGGCATTTCGGTCAGATTGGAAAGCTTTCGGATAAACTTTTTTAATGACTGGTTCAGTTCAATTTGAATCCGGGCGAGCGCCTGCACATCCTCTGTTTCTTCTTCATCCGTTTCCTCTTCGGATTCGGAAGTTTGTGCGAGCAGATCCTGAAGATGGAGCCCCTCTTTTTTGGCTTTTTCCATAAGCGCCTGCAGCGATCGAATCATCTTCGGATCAAGTGTGATCCACTCGTCTCCCGCTTTCACAAAGCGGCGCCCCTTGTTGATCAGATTTTGGAACGCTTCTTCGCTCATTTCTGCCCCATTTAAGGAAATCCGCCAGTCAAATTCGAGCACCGTATTAAGATTAAAAAAAGACCGGTAGCTTGTGTTTTTTTTCAGTTTAGCTTTCAGCCGCATATTGGCGTTTTTAACGGATGACCACCAGGACGGCAGCATAATTTCGACACCGAGCGGGAGAAGCTTTTCGCTGGCGTGAACGAAGAATGCCCATGCTTGGTTTTCTTCGAGTTCATTGCGCAGCTGCCCGTTTTCATCATGAAGCCAAGGGAACAATTTTCCCCATCTTGCCTGTTCGAGCCGGATCTCTTCTTCAAATGGCTGCCATTTTTTATACAGCTTTTGCCGAGGGTAGACGAGCAGCCGTTCCGGTTTATCACGGTCGCGCAACACGGTCTCAAGCTTCCAGTACCCCCCATCCGTGTCAGGTTCAAAAAGGCGGATCCCAATTGTAAAGGGGAGGGACGCTTCGCCCGCCCATAGTTGAAAGCGTCGCTTGTCAAAATAGGAGGTGAGTTCCTGGTTTGTAAAGCCTGATTTTTTCAGCTCCATGAATTGCCGCTTCAATTGCGGCCGGCTGGCGATAAAAGAACGGGCCGCTTCTCCGTACCATTCGGAGAGCACGCGCGACAAAGGTTTTTCATCCAGCTCCCGGTCCCAAAATGACGGGTTGAACTCGTGGATGACGGTATCAGGCAGCTCTATCGCCCATGCTTCTTCTTCCGGAAGTGCAGCCGCTGTCGCAAGCCAGCCGCCGCTTAAAACGGCATCAAGCAGCACGGGAGCCACAGCAAGATAAATTTGCCCGCGTTCATCCCAATCCCATCGCAACATCGAACTGAAACCTTCTTTTCCGAGCAGGGACAAAAGCGTAAAGCTGTCGGCCAAAATCCCGCTGCGGTTTCCGAAACGCGTGTACGGTATGAAGGCGCCATAAAAACTTTCTTCATGCCACATCAACAAAGACGGCGCCCAGTAGGAAGGATCGGCTTCGTTTCCGGCCCGGTCTTCGGCATATAAGAAATAACGCCCGCCCGGATCCGGTTGTATATTGATTTTTACATCATATTCCATCTGCATCGGTCAAATTTCCCCTCCTGCATTCTTCCTGAAAAGCGCGCATCCGTTTTGTCCGTTCCTTGATTTCGTCAAAGAATGCGTACCACCTTTCCTCTTCATGGCGTTTCCGGTAAATGGCTTTTAATTTTTTCAAATAGCGGACGGCTTTTTGATAGGACTTCCGGTTTTTTTCCCCGATACAGATGCCGACCGCCCGGTGGTAAAGAGGGAGGAGGACTTCAGGTGCTTGCTTTGCAACCCGTTCGAGTTTTTCTTTTGCCATATCCTCGGGTGTATTGCCGATCAGTGTCTGGAGTTCCGCCCACTCCCTGTATCTTGCGGATAAAAATAAAATATCCCCGTATTTCGGGGCGCTGACAGGCAAAAAGGCGCGGTACAGTTTTTCCAGTAATTTCAGCTGCTGGGCGGAGAGCGCCTGTTCATTGATGGAGCGGAAAAACATTCGCATATAGGCAGCCTTGTCATAGTCATCCCCGCATGTTTCCAAAAGGCGCGGGATCATCGGTAAGGCAGCGGAGATATAGCGGAACAGTCTCTCGTCCGCTTTCAGTTCCAAGAACCAGTACGGCATATATACGGCTGTATTGACGCCGCTTTGAGCCAGCTGCCTGAGAAAAAACAGCGCGGTGTCGTCATTCCCGAGCAAAAAGGCGAGATGGATGAAGCAGAGCACCTTCGTGGAGGAGAGATTTTCACCGGCATCAATGCTGTTTAAAATTTCCTTCCTTAAACGCGCCTCTTCCTCTTTCCGCCAATTTTCTTTCTTTAGCAGGCGCGACCAGAGGATTCGGTAAAAATCAACGGTTTCAAGTTCGTAGAGGGATACACTTTCTGCCAGCTCACGGGTGTTTTCGCGGAAATAAGCGATAAACGGATCAAAAACAAACGGGAGCGCTGCGGACGACAGCTGGTTTGCCGCTTCTTCCGCTTCGCCGGACAAAAATTGCATGAGAGCCGTGGACGAAAAAAAGTCATTTTTCAAACAAATCGTGTTAATGTACTTAAACAATTCATAGGCAGCAGTCAGTTTGTAAAGCGGCTCCCATTCCCGTTCGACAGGCAAAAAAAGGGTAAGCCGGCGGTATACTTCCCTTGCCGAGAGATCGAGAAGAAATTCATCATTCACATTGATCTCTTCAAAAGCGGTATGGAAATCGTCCAGCCACATGCTGATGTTTTGCCCGGATGTTTCCGCCTTTTTCTCCAGCAAATCGCTTGCCCGTTTCACGGATTGCAGAATGTCCCCGTCCGTACTGCGTCGCTTCCACTCCCGGACCCAGTCAAACACACTGTTTTCTTCACTATAGGCAGAGAAAAACAAAGCCATCAGGTGGCGGCAAAAACCGTCATGGTGGCAGGAACAATCAAAAAACAACGGGTCAAAAAGATCCAGCCCGCAATCCACCGGTGTCACATCCTGGACTTTCCCGCGCAAAAACCGTCCCGAAATCCGTTTGTCATGGACGAGATGCTGGCGGTACAACAGCAGCCCTTTTTGCACCAGTTTCTGGTGGGAATCGCGCTCCGGCTGCAAATGGTTCTGAAGTTTTTTGGCATAATCATTTAGTAAGGCGGCCATAGGACGACACACTTCCTTAGTAAAATATGTAAACAAAAAGCAGGTAGCTGCTTCGATTGTGACAGATGATAATTCAACTATTTAGCATAATACACATTTCCGTTGATGTCCAGTGCGGAAAGGAGACAGTATGTGTCAAGTTTTTCTCGACAAGGTTTAAATATCGGGTATTCCTAGACACTCTTTTTGTACACTTTCGGCTACCGTGCTTTACTTGCTCGGTGTAATTTTCGGAAAAGATGTAGTATTTTCGTATAAAGATGGATAACGGGGATGTTGAGGCGCGCGAAATTCACTCGCTTTCCGCGGGCGGCCGGCGAGCCTCCTCGCTCGTACCTCGCTGCGGGGTCTCTCCTGGCTCGCTTTTCCCGCAGGAGTCTCGTAAATTTCGCGCGCCTCAACGATCAGTCCCCACTGAGCCAGGCTTAAAACGAAAGCTCTAATATTTTGCTTAAATGTCCCATTGCCGATGAACTGCTTGAATGCAGGGCAACTGATCCGTGCTTTACGCCCACTGACGGGCGTACAGGCTGCTTGAGTAGTTGAGACATCCTGATGGATTGTTTCAAGTTCCGTTGCTTTCTCTCGCTTCTTGAACGGTGTTTCAGATAGGCTTCTCTCAATGTCCCATTGAGTATGCCTTGTTTGATTTTCACCATGGCTTCTGCGCCAAGTTCACTCCAATGCATGCCCCTTTTTTTCATCCTGAAGGAGATATGCCTTTGATTCGATTCCATCGCTCCTAGGCCTCTCGCACCTTCCGGCACGTTTTTCACCCTGTCTCTCCAGTCAAAAATGCGGTCCCAGTTTTTCAAGATATACGAACGGAATTCCTTGATTTTCTTGAGGGCCTTTTTATCCGTCAAGGTGCTTTCGTGCGTATCCAAATATAACGTGATTTGGTCCAGGTCATGCGTTCTAATCGCTTTTCTAATTTGCTCCTTGATCTCGCTCTTTCCGCCCCCAAATGTCCTTATGATGGCTTGTGCAACGTGGTAGGTATCCAGCTGGTTGAGCACCGGAAATTCCGACTGTGAGAATGCTGTTTGAAACCGTTCAGCTGTGTATCCCACACCTCCATCACTGTTTGTAATGACATGCGTTTTTTCGAGGGAGTAGGTGTTGGCAGCTGTGGCTTGGACTTCATCCCAAAATGTCTGGATGGCTTCCGTTGTCATGATGACTGTGGGCTGACGCAGGGAGACCCTTTTACCATTGGTTTCCCAACCTTCATAGAGAATGGCATGGCGGACTTCCATACCCTGTTTCTTTTCCAGTCCCCGGATGAATACGCCATCTGCTTCGGAAAACAGGTAGTCTACCTTCTTCCCCTCAGGCAGGGAAACAGCTGTTTCTAGCTCTTCTACAAGTGCCTTATCGGCTTCCGCCTGAGTTTTCCCTACGTGTTTTACCATGTTCCCTACAGTTGTGTGACTAAGACTCACTGCTGTCCACTCTTTTAAAATATCAGCTACTTCCCGATAGGTGTTCTCACTTGCCAACTCTGCCACCTTTAATTCCACTAACGGGCTGTATCGTTGGTGTGGTACCAGCCCTAACCATTCATCCAGAGGATAATGGGAATTTCCTCTCTTGTCATGCATTAATGAGCGTTTAAAGGTCACACTTCCAAATAGAAACTGAATGTTTCTGTTATCACTCCGGCAGTACACCCAGCCCTCCTCTAACTTCTCCTGTTTAATTATTTTATCTAACTCTTCAAATATTTCCCCAACCCATTGTGTAAAAGCCTTCTGCATCAGAAGTTTAAGCTGTTCTTCAAATTCGATAAGACTCTTTGTATCCTTTAATAATCCAGCAATTATTGATATAATATCCATGGGAAGACCTCTCTCTAGATGTTCATTTGAAGTGTACAATTAGATGATAGAGCGTCTTCCCATTTTTTTTCACTCATCTGCCCCGTCGAGTAAAATTTTACACATACAAGGAGACAGCTGCAACCGGTCTATTTGTTCTTCTCGCAGACTTATGAAAGGAAATCAAACAATTTTGATGAAAACCCTTATATTTTTTTAATTTTTTTGCTATATTAAGAGTAAGACAAGAAAATTTTCATAAAACTTTAAGAAATGCCGTGTAAAATCCTATATAGATGGGAATACATATACAGATAAGGAAACAGTACGGAAATCCATGATAGATGAGGTGGTCGTATGAAAAAAAACCATGATCATTTAATAAAGATGATATCGGCCTTTTCGGAAATGGGAATTAAAACCTCTTTTACGAAATCCCGGCTGGAATTGTTCGAAGTGCTGGAAGGGAGAAAGTTGCAACCGGTTTACAAAAAACATTAATTCCTGTTTTGCGGAGCGGAAAAACGCGGGCGACCAAGCGATCGTCCGCGTTTTTTTGGTTTTGGCTTGCACCGAGGCAGGTTTTTGCTGCCTTCCATTACTCAAAAGCTTTTAACATTTCAGGATGTCCGGATTCATTTTGAAGCATGGACACGGGTTCCTGTTTTGCAGTTTGAACCGCCGGCCGTGCCGCTTTCTTTTTCACCTCGATATAGCGGATATGCATATCTTCCATTTCACTGATCGTAAAGGTGTAATCCCCGAATTCAACCGTGTCGCCCTGCTTCGCCTCGATCTTTTTGGTTAAAATCCAGCCGCCGAGGGTATCAATGTCTTCATCGGAAATTTGTGTGCCGAGCAGGTCATTCACTTCACTGATCAGTACTTTCGAGTCGATAATAAAGTGACCGTCCTTGACTTTCCGGATCAGCGGCACCTCATCCATGTCAAATTCGTCACGGATTTCACCGACGATTTCCTCCAAAATATCCTCGACCGTCACAATGCCGCTCGTGCCGCCGTATTCATCAAGCAAGACGGCCATGTGAATGCGCTCTTTTTGCATCATGACGAGCAGCTCATTAATCGGAATCGTGTCGATCACGCGGATAATCGGCCGGACATACGCTTCCAGTGACGAAGGGGGAGCCTGTTTTTTCAGTACATCGGTTAAGACTTCCTTTAAATTGATGATCCCGATAATATGGTCCTTATCTCCGTCAATGACAGGGTAGCGGGTAAACCGTTCTTCCTGCACGAGGTCCATGAACGTCCGGAGGGAATCACCTTTGGAAAGGGAGACAATCTCGGTTCTTGGCACCATAATTTCTTTCGCAATCCGGTTATCAAACTCAAAAATTTTATTTACATATTTAAACTCTGATTGATTGATTTCACCATTTTTATAGCTTTCAGACAGGATAAACCGCAATTCCTCTTCCGTATGGGCGACGTCATGCCGGGATGCGGATTCCATCCCAACCATTTTTGTAATCAGGCCGGCAGAACTGTTCAATAGCCAAATAAACGGGTACATCAGCCTGTGGAACAAAATTAACGGCTTTGCTGCAAGAAACGTAATGGTTTCCGCTTTTTGAATCGCAACTGTTTTTGGTGCAAGTTCTCCTGCCACAACATGCACAAAGGTAATGACAGCAAAGGCAAGGATGACGGAGAAAACGGCGCCAAAAGACTCCGGAAGATGCAACAGCCCGAACACGGGGGCGAGAAGATGCGATACGGTTTCTTCTCCGATCCATCCGATCAGAAGCGAAATGATGGTGATGCCCAATTGGCAGGTCGATAAATACTCATCAAGATTTGTGATGATGTTTTTTACCGAAATCGCTTTTTTGTTTCCTTCTTCGATGAGTTGGTCAATCCGGGAACTTCTAATCTTTACGATTGCAAACTCTGAAGCTACAAAAAAAGCGGAAAGTGCGATTAATATAAAAATCAGCACCAATTTAAATATGTCCAAATAAGTTTCCCTGCTCCGAATAGAGACGGGGCAGGAGTCACCTCCTGTATTTTTACAAAATTGAATGATTCTATTCCCGATTTTAGTGCCAAACCACTTCCCTGTTTAAAATGGAGGAAAGGGACTGGACGAGTGCCAGGCTGTCTCCCGATAATTGATTGCGCAATGTTTCTTTTTGCGCTTCCGGCAGTTTTTCCAGATTCGGTGTTATATCCTTCAGTTCCGTATTGAGCTGTTTTAGCTGTTCGGAGAAGAGGTTCAATTGCTGGATTAAGGCATGTGCATTCAATATGCCGTTCCTTCTGCATTCCAGTTTGGCCCGGATCGCCTTCAGCGGAAGATGCATTTTTTTGCATTCTTCTATAAACTGCAGTTCGTTTACGGCGTTTTCGTCATAAATCCGGTAATTTGCACCGGTACGTTGTGGTTTTAACAGCCCGAGCCGGGTGTAGTAATCAATGGTCCGTTTTGAAACATTGGCAATGGATGCTAATTCCCCGATGCGGTACAAAGCCCCATTGGAATCACCCCAATCTCTGAAAAAGCACACTTATATTACGACTATTATAAAACATAAATACCATACAGTCAAACGTATCGGTTAGAAATAAAATGTAATTAGGAAAATTCAATTTATTCAAAAGCAGGAAAAACCAGGTTGCGCAGCCCCCGTTAGGAGGAAGCTGCTTCCTGTTTTTTTGATACTTCCACATACAGGACGTGCGAACCTTCCATATCTTTTACTTTAAAGTCATACGATTGGAACGGCACGGAATCGCCCTTTTTTAAATCGTATTTCTGTGTCAACAGCCATCCGCCGATCGTATCCACATCATCATCGGGAATTTCGATCGCAAGGAGGTCATTTACATCTTCAATCAGCACTTTGGCGTCCAAAATATAATGCGCATCCCCGATCTTTTGGATAAGCGGGATTTCATCCGTATCAAACTCGTCCCGGATTTCACCAACGATTTCCTCTAAAATGTCCTCGACTGTAATAATGCCGGCAGTCCCGCCATATTCATCCAGTAAAACGGCCATATGGGTGTTGTCCTTTTGCATGCGAGCAAGAACACCCTGAATCGGTACCGTTTCAATGACATGGATAATCGGATTAATATACGGTTCAATCGTCGCATCATCCCTGAGATCCGGGTTTGAAACACAATCCGTCAGCACTTCTTTCATGTTGAGCACGCCGATGACATTGTCCTTGTCCCCGTCTGTAACCGGGTAGCGTGTATATTTTTCAGATTGTGCCAGCCGGATGAGATCGGCAATCCGGTCACTCTTGTCGACCGTGACTACTTCTGTGCGGGGAACCATAATTTCTTTTGCGATCCGGTTATCGAATTCAAATATATTGTTGACATATTTATATTCGGACTGGTTAATTTCACCGCTTTTTAAGCTTTCCGACAGGATAATCCGCAGTTCTTCCTCCGAATGGGTGATTTCATTGTCCGATTGCATGTCGTAACCGAGCGCTTTTGTCACAAGCCGCGAAGACTTGTTCAGCGTCCACGTAAAGGGATACATGATTTTGTTGATGAAAATCAGCGGTTTGGCGACGAGCAGCACAATATTTTCTGCTGTCTGGATAGCAATATTTTTCGGTGCAAGCTCCCCAACCACGACGCTGAAAAAGGTGATGATGAGAAAAGAAAGAATAAAGGTCACCACGTGGATGAGTGTACCGGGAACATGGAGTTTGATTAAAAGCGGATTAAAAATCACCCTTAATGTCGGCTCGCCCAGCCACCCAAGAACAAGAGAAATCACGGTGATGCCCAGCTGTGTTGTCGACAGATAGCTGTCCAGGCTGGAGATTACTTTTTTGGCGGAAGCGGCTTTTTTGTTGCCTTCCGCAATGAGCTGGTCAATTCTCGATGTTCGCACCCTTACGAGAGAAAATTCCGAGGCGACAAAAAACGCATTGGCCCCGATTAATAAGACAATAATAAGCAATTTGATCGTCAGCATGGTTTGTCCTGCCAAGAGATGCAAAAACGAATCGTTTTACATGGCCCCTGATTCGGCAAGACATGCACCTCCTTAAGAGACTCTTCCTGTATACTGTTCCCGAAAAACAGGAGAAAAAACGGGGCTTGCCCGGGAACAAGAAAGTAATTCGTCGTTTTCTGTATATTCCTATCCATATTTTGAATCATTTCAATCAGAACTGCAAGCACAAGGCGCATCTTCTCCCGGTAAAAATGATCATACTGGTTTAGGGGGTATATGGTTTTGCATTTAGTGGAAATACATTATAATCATCAGTGAGGATAAAGGATGCACGATTTTCAGATAGGAATGAAATAAAAATCCAATTTTTTTGCCAAATTTGTTAAAATAAAATTATGAGAACTGGCAGGTTTTAGTCCATAACATGTTCTGCACAATCGGGGGTAATCGTTTGAAAAACCATGGTGGCAACAGGGAGCTCATATATGTTCACGCGAATGAAGTGAATCACTATGTTTTATTGCACGGCATCTGTTTTTATGAATTTTACCATGCTTTTCCCAATTTGACGAATCTCCTTCTTCTCCGTCATCAATTTGAGGCGGGCACTGTAAATTTACATACGCTGTTTGAATATGCGGATGAAGAAACAATCGGGCGGCTGCTGGAAGAAGACATATACAGCTACGGGGATTTTTGCTGGGTTGATTTTGAGGATGAGGAAGGGCTCGATCTGCTGGAGGGGTATGAAATTGCGGAATTGCTGTATCTGAGCCATATGAAACATCATTTGCGGAGGCCTTTTTACCGGAAATTAAATAACCGTTTCGTCTATTTATCGCAGGATGACGGCTACTACAGCAAAATTTATTTCCGTTCTTTCCGTGATTTTTATGCGATGCTTGGCTGTGTAGTTGCCGAGCGGATCAACAGGATCAAAGGAGAGAAGCCGTTTCTGTTCGGGCGGAAAAAGCGGAAAGCGCTGCCTGCTATCCCGGTGGAGGTGCTGTTGCCTCTTTTGGATAAAATGAAGGAAGGGATGGTCATTTCAATGGAATATGCCGTGCAGACCCGGGTGCAAATTGAAATCCCGTTTTGGACGATCGGCGATTTTCATGATATGGATGAAATGCACGAAGAATATGCCGTCATCTCCGGCACGCCAATCGATGGAAAAATGGTCTATGACCGCAGGATGCAGGAATGGAAAATTTTAATCCATTAGACGCCCATGTGCGGTGAACGCTGTACCAGCGCAGCAGATGGATGAAAAGCAGCTGGCGCAATGTTTCAGGATAGAAAAGCGGGGAAGCCACCCCGCTTTTCATTATACACGTGTTACACAAATGCCTGTTTTGACATACAATAGGGAAGAAACTGAACAAATCAAAATGGCAAATTTGGCGCACACCGGGTGTGTAAAATGTTAAAATAGGAATATCCTGTTCGTATGATGGAGGATGACAATGAAAAAGAAAATCTGTTTGCTTTACGGCGGAAAATCCGCTGAGCATGAAGTATCCCTGCAAACCGCCAAAGCTGTAATACAGGCCTTGGATCACGAAAAATACGATATTTACCCTATCTTCATTACAACGGAAGGGGACTGGATAAAAGGGCCGCTTTTAACCGGGCCTGTTGAAACCGTGAAACAGCTTGAATTCCATGACGGAAAGAAAATGGCCCCCAATGCGCTTTCAACCACTGTATCGGACGAAAAGGGCGGCTATGACATCATTTTTCCGCTGTTGCACGGGCCGAACGGGGAGGACGGCACCGTACAGGGCATGCTTGAACTGTTAAATCTGCCGTATGTTGGAAATGGCGTGCTTGCCTCTTCAGCCGGAATGGATAAAGTGATTATGAAAAACCTGTTTGCGCAAGCCGGGCTCGACCAGGTGAAATATGTTTCTTTTATCCGCAGCGAATGGGAAAAAGCGCCCGAAACCTGTTTTCAACAAGTGGAAGAAAAGACCGGTTACCCTTGTTTCGTCAAGCCGGCGAATCTCGGTTCAAGTGTCGGGATCAGTAAGTGTAAAGACCGCACAGAACTGGAAGCCGCATTTAAGGAAGCTTTTCAATACGACCGGAAAATCATTGTTGAAGAAGGCGTCACGGCAAGGGAAATTGAACTTGGCGTGATCGGGAATGACGATCCGCAATGTTCCGTTGCCGGCGAAATTGTCGCGAAAAAAGATTTTTACGATTATAAAGCGAAATACGAAGATGGGGATACGGCGTTAATCATTCCGGCCGAAATTTCCGAAACGGTATATAAAAAGCTAACCGAAGCTGCGATTACGGCATTTAAAGCACTCGACTGCTCGGGGCTGGTGCGCGCTGACTTTTTTGTGACAGAAGACGAACGGGTGATCATCAATGAAATCAATACGATGCCCGGATTTACGCCGTTCAGCATGTTTCCGCTTCTGTGGAAAGAGGCGGGGCTGGATTACCCGCAGCTGATCGAAAAGCTGATTGAACTTGCCCTGGAGCGGCATGCTGAAAAACAGCGGATTAAATATACTTTGTAACGAATTTGGAACCATTGACAATGGTTCCCGTTCTGTTTTCAAGGAGGAAAAGAGCGAAAATGATCAGACGGACGATCCGGGAAATGACCGGAATGATCCATGTGGAAAACGGGGAAGAACTGCAGCGCAACGAAACGCTTGTACAAGGTGTATGCATTGATTCGCGCAAAATCGAAAAAGGTAATCTGTATGTGCCGCTTACAGGCAGACATGCGGACGGCCATCAATTTGTGGAGGACGCATTTCGCAGAGGCGCAGCTGCATCCCTCTGGCAAAAAGATGTGCCGAATCCGCCGGCGCACGTGCCGCTTCTTATCGTGGAAGATACAGAGAAAAGCCTGCAGGAACTGGCAAAAAGCTACCGGAATGCCTTGCGGGCAAAAATCGTCGGCATTACCGGCAGCAACGGGAAAACGACGACAAAAGATATGGTCGCCTCCGTCCTTTCCGAAAAATTTAAAGTGCAAAAAACAGAAGGCAATTTTAACAACCACCAGGGCGTTCCGTTAACGCTCCTGTCCCTTGATGAAAACACGGAAATCGCCGTGGTGGAAATGGGCATGAGTGCAAAAGGGGAAATTTCTTTTCTAACATCGATTGCCCGCCCGGATGTGGCCATTATTACAAATATTGGCGAGGCGCATATTCAAAATCTCGGTTCCCGTGAAGCGATTGCCGATGCAAAACTCGAAATTACAGAAGGCCTTCCGGAAAACGGGCTGCTGATCTATATGGGGGACGAACCGCTTTTGCAGGAACGGGTGCCAAACATTACCGGCATCCGGACAAAGACGTTCGGCAAAGGGCACGGAAATGATCTTTATCCGGTGGGATGGAGACAAGAGACAAACGGCAGCGCGTTCCGGACAAATGCTTCGGGGGATATCGGTTTTCATCTGCCTGTCCTTGGCGAATACAATGTTATCAATTCGCTTGCCGCCATTCTTGCCGGCCGCGAGTTTGGCATGCCGTTTGAGGAAATCCGCGCAGGGCTTGGGAAAACGAGGCTGAGCGCAATGCGGATGGAAATGGCAGATGGCATCAACGGCTCAAAAATCATCAACGATGCATATAATGCAAGCCCGACGTCGATGCGTGCGGCCATCCGGCTTGTGGAGCAGTTTGAAGGAACGGGCCGGAAAATCCTCGTGCTCGGGGATATGCTTGAACTGGGCGAAAAGGAAGCGGCGTTTCACAGGGAGGTTGGCCGCAGCTTGAACCCTGAAAAAATTGATTTTGTTTTTACATATGGCAAGTTGGGCCGTCTGATCGCGGATGCTTGCGATTTTCCGGACAACCGTGTGTTTGCATTTGAGGACAAGAAGCGGTTGATCGATATGTTGAAAGGAAAAATCGGAGCCGGCGATTTGATTCTGGTCAAAGCCTCAAGAGGCATGCAGCTAGAAGAAGTGGTAAAGGCCATTACAGTTTCATAAAGGAAACAGCAAAGAGCCCCTCATACGCAGTATGGAGGCTCTTTGCATAAAAAGGCCATCGGGCAAAAACCGCACGCAAAAAACTATTTTTCCAGATAGTAAATGGCCGCTTCATACGGGCGGAACAGCGTGCTTGTGCCAGTATCTTCATAGTTTCCAAGCAGCAGTTTCCAGTTGTCATCCGGTTGATCAAAGCTTACTGTGTTTTCGCTTAAGTTGGCGGCAACGAGCAGTTTTTCCGATTCATTTTCCCTCGTGTACACGTACAAATGCGGATGGTCCGGCATCAGCAGCTCATACCGGCCGTCTGTAAACACATCGTATGAATGCCGCAGCTTAATCAAAGATTGATAGTAATAAAAAATCGAATCAGGCTCTTGAAGCGCTTTTGCCACGTTGATCTCCGAATAGCGGGAATTGACTTTAAGCCACGGTGTTCCGGTTGTAAAGCCGGCATTCAAACTGCCGTCCCACTGCATCGGCGTCCGTGCATTGTCGCGTCCTTTTTTTCGGACAGCTGTTAAAAATTCATCTTTCGACATGATTTGGTTTTCCATCACAAGCTCTTGATAAGCATTCCGGATTTCAATGTCATCATATTCTTCGAGTTCGAGATCGGCGTTCACCATCCCGATTTCTTCCCCTTGATAAATAAAAGGGGTCCCTTTCAGCCCGTGCAAAATGGTGGCAAACGCTTTGGCACATTCTGCCCGGTACGTTGTATCATTGCCCCAGCGCGATACCACCCTCGCCTGGTCATGGTTTTCAAAATAGAGCGCATTCCAGCCGGTATCCGCGAGCTCATATTGCCAGCGGGAAAGGATTTGTTTCAATTCGACCAGGTCAAAAGGCTTCAAAGCCCATTTGCCGGCAGGGCTGCCCGGTTTCGTATCGACATCCATATGTTCAAAATTAAAAATCATATTGAGTTCATGGCGGTCCGGCCCTGTATATTTCCTGGCGATTTCGACATCGGATCCGATGGCTTCCCCGACAGTCATGCAGTCGTATTTTGACAGCACTTCGCGGTTCATTTCCTGGATGAACGCATGGAGGCGCGGCCCGTTTGCATGATACTTGCCAATGCCGTATTTTTGCCCTTCCGGAAGTTCATAATCAGGAAAATCAAGAAACTTGGAAATCGAGCCGATCACATCCATGCGCCAGCCGTCCACCCCTTTATCCATCCAGAACTTCATCATATCGTAAATCTCTTTCCGCACTTTTTCGTTTTCCCAGTTTAAGTCAGGCTGTTTCTTTGAAAAATAGTGCAAATAGTATTGCCCGGTTGTTTCGTCGTACTCCCAGGCGGAACCGGAAAACATCGAACCCCAGTTGTTCGGAGGGGTGCCGTCCGGTTTCGGGTCTTTCCAAAAATAAAAGTCGCGGTACGGATTATCCTTCGATTTCCGGCTTTCGACAAACCAGGCATGTTCATCGGAGGTATGGTTCACGACAAGATCCATTACGATTTTAATCCCGCGTGCATGGGCTTCGTCAAGCAGGCGGTCCATATCTTCATTTGTCCCGAACATCTTGTCGATCTTGCGGTAGTCACGGATATCGTAGCCATTGTCATCCTGCGGCGAGTCGTACACCGGGCTGATCCAGATGCAGTCGATCCCGAGTGTTTTCAAATAGTCGAGCTTATCCATAATTCCCCGCAAATCGCCGATCCCGTCACCATTTGTATCATAAAAACTGCGCGGGTAAATCTGGTAAACAACGGCTTTTTTCCACCATTCTGTCATGACAGCTCATACTCCTTCGTGTACGTATTTGTTAGATGGATGAATTCCCCATATAACTTCAATTGAAGCGGTTTGCCTTCCAGAAGGGAGACGGCGACTTCTCTTTTGTTCACTTTCACTTCAAGGAGGCGGTGCCGGTAATTGACTTTGAATGCGTATTCATCCCAGTCTTTCGGCAAAAACGGCGCAAACGACAAGGTTTCATGGAAGGTGCGCATGCCGGCAAACCCGTGGACAATGGAGAGCCAGCTTCCGGCCATGGACGTGATGTGCAACCCGTCTTCCGTATCATGGTTATAGTTGTCAAGATCAAGCCGGGACGTGCGTTTATACAGTTCGACCGCTTTGTCTTCTTTCCGGAGCTCAGCCGCCAGAATCGCATGGACGCAAGGGGAGAGGCTCGATTCATGGACGGTGAGCGGTTCGTAAAATTCAAAATGGCGCCGCTTTTCCTCTATTGTAAACTCATCATTGAAGAAATAAAACCCTTGCAGGACGTCTGCCTGCTTAATATAACAGGAGCGGAGGATCCGGTCCCATGACCAGTGCTGGTTGAGCGGCAGGTCTTCTTTCGGGAGGCAGGCGGCCGGTTTGATCGGTTTATCCAGGAAGCCGTCCTGCTGCAGAAAAATGCCCAGCTCTTCATCATACGGGAAATACATCCGGCCGATAATATCCTGCCAATGCGCGCGTTCTTCATCCGTAACATTCAGCGCGACTGCTTTTTCCGCACCGGCAAAGTCAAGGGACGCAAGGGTGTATTTAAGCGTCCAGACGGCAATTCGGTTTGTGTACCAGTTGTTGTTGACGTTGTTTTCATACTCGTTCGGACCGGTTACGCCATGGATCATGTATTTTTGCTTTCGCTCGGAAAAATGGACGCGGTCGGCGAAAAAGCGGCTGATGCCGACGAGGACATCAATCCCGTACTGGCTGATATAGGCTTTGTCGCCGGTGTAATTGACATAATTGTAAATGGCATAAGCAATGGCGCCGTTCCGGTGAATTTCTTCGAATGTGATTTCCCATTCGTTATGGCATTCGATTCCGGTAAAAGTGACCATCGGGTATAAAGCGCCTTTCAGCCCGAGTTTTTTTGCATTTTCATACGCCTCGGGGAGCTGATGGTAGCGGTAGAGCAGTAAATTTCTTGTGACTTCCGGCGTGGCAACAGCCAGATACATGGGTACGGCATAGGCTTCTGTATCCCAGTACGTCGCGCCGCCGTATTTTTCGCCGGTGAAACCTTTCGGGCCGATGTTTAAGCGCGGATCATCGCCGTAATAGGTCGAAAAAAGCTGAAATAGGTTAAAGCGGATCCCTTGCTGGGCTTCCGGATCGCCGGAAATGCGGACGTCTGCTTTCTCCCACCGTTTATGCCAGGCTGTTGCGTGCTCCTCATACAGCTTTTCGTACCCGTTTTCCAAAGCCTGTTCAAGCAATTCGTAGGCGCGGGGAAGGAGCGCATCCTTTTCATAGTCCCGGCTTGTCGTGACAGAAACCATTTTATCCAGAAGGAGCGACTCGTTTTCGCCGAGCGTTTTTTCATATACATGGCCGGCATAAAGCGTATCCGACTCACAGGAAGCAAGCGTTGCCTCCGTCAGATTGCCCATGGCGGCGGCTACGGTAAAACGGGGAACGTCAAACGGGTTTTCAATTGTTTCCGTGACAACCGCGGCCTTGTCTTCCGTTGCCTCAGACCGGATTTCCGTCCAGAACATTTCATCATAATTGGCGTCTTCGTTTTTGACATTGCCGTCCAGGAAAGGTTTTAACGTGAGTACGGCCGGATTGCCAAGATTGGTGGCACGGATTCGGATCGCGGCAATTTCTTTATGGACAATGCTGAAAAAGCGTTCAAATTCAATTTTGACTTTCTTGCCGGACTTTTCGACAAGATAGGAATGGCGCAAGACGGCATTTTTCATATCAAGTTCCAGCTGAAATTGTTCGAGCGGGTCCAGAAACAGGTCAATTTCCTCTTGATCAATCCAGACGCGCAACCCGGCAAGATTGACCGCGTTAATGACTTTTCCGAAATAATCGGGATAGCCGACTTTCCACCAGCCCACCCTTGTTTTATCCGGGTACCAGACCCCTGCAATATATGTGCCCTGGTGATGATCCCCGGAATAAGACTCCTCGAAATTTCCGCGCATTCCCATATAGCCGTTTCCTAAAGAAGTGATGCTTTCCTGAAGCCGGATATGTTCACGGTGGAGCTTCGTTGTTTTTAAAGTCCATTCATCTACATCGAAAAGCCGGTTGTAATACATTAGAAATCCTCCTCGTCAGCATCTTGTACTTACATGTCGTCCGTCAGAAATTTTGTTTTTAAAAAAATCATCGCAATGAAAAGCACCATGCCCAGTGATTGGATCATCATCATTGTTGCAGCACCTGCGCCGGCAAAGCCTGCCAACATGGCAATAATGGACGGAACCCCTGCTGCAGACAGCGTAATGGTTGCAGCCTGTTTCAATGACCGGATGCCGGAAAAACTTGAAAAACGTGTCAGGCAAAGTATCAGGGACACTGCCCCCATCAATAGCATATTGCTGAAAAGAAACAGGATTCCGATCAGGCATGAAACAAGCGGAATCAGGATGACTTTATGTTGCCGGAACCAGAGAGCGCCGGCAAAAGAAGCAAGATCACGGCCGTTTTGGATGATGATCTTCTCGTTTCCGGCCGGGTAGCGGACGGAAAAGCCAAAGCCGTTTTCATCAGTCAGAATGAGCCGGTCTTTCCGGAAAAGGAGCGCATTTTTGTAATGCGCAACTTTTGTATGGTAACGGCTTTCCGAAACGGCCGTGGTTTTGCGCGGATCAAAGGAGATAATCGTATCTCCGTGCTCCTTTGTCCACGCGTTGCCGGATTGGAGCACGCCGTTTTGAAAGGAAAGGACGGCGTGCTGCCCGGTATACCCGGTTTGTATCGCTGCATTTAAATGCGGCGCCACTTGCTCTAAGCTGATATTTCCTGCCCGCGCAAAAGAGAGTGAAAGCGGGGCAATCAGGCAGGCGTTTAAAAAGAGAAAAATGAGAATCAGTTTCCAAACGCTAAGCGCACCCCGGTACCGGAAAATTTTTACAGGTGAAACGATCATCGCAAAATAACCAGCAGGGAATCTTTGAATCTGTTCCATAAGCAATCCCACATTTCAATAAAGTATGCTATGTTTTTTTACAAGTTTTTTCCGCCCGGGCCGGCAGCTGTTAAAGCTGTCCATCCCGTTACGCCCTTTATCCTTTTGTGCCGCCCGACGTCAGCCCGGATACAAAGTTTTTTTGCAGGAAGAAAAACAAAATACAGATTGGCAACGCGGCTAAAATGGCGCCGGCAGCAAAGAGCGTCACCTTTTGCTCGGTCGGGTTGGAAATAAATTGCTGGAGGCCGACTGCCACGGTTAAATGTTTCGGTGTCCGGAGCAAAAATTTGGCCAGCAAATAATCCCCGAACGGCCCCATAAATGCCCAGAGTGCCTGGACGGCAAGCATCGGTTTAACAAGTGGGAGCACAATTTGCCAAAATACGCGCAAATGGCCGGCCCCGTCAATTCTTGCAGATTCGTCCAAATCGCGCGGCACCGTATCGAAATACCCTTTCATCAGCCACGTATTCATCGGAATGCCGCCGCCAACATAAAGCAAGGTTAAAAACCAGTACGTGTCCAGCGCGTCCAGGATATTCGCCAGTACATAAAATGCGGTCAGGGCCGCCATTGTCGGAACCATTTGGATGATCAGGAAAAAGACAAGACTGTACTTTCTTCCTTTAAAACGGTAGCGGCTGTAAGTGTAGCCAGCAAGGGTCACGATGACGACCTGCAAAACCATCGTTGCAACCGCGATGATAAGCGTGTTTTTATACCATTCCGGATACAGCGTCTGGGTAAACAGCTGGCGAAAATTGTCCAATGTCCAATGGGAATGAAAATCCAGCTGGAAGGAAACGATATTGGATTCCCTGAAAGCAGACGCCGCCGTAATCAGCAGCGGATACAGAATGATTACACTTAAAAGAATTAAAAACGCATAGGTGAAAAACCGGTTCCAGAAACGGGTGAATTTTTGATTTTTCATTAACGCCTTCATCCTACATCATCTCCTCATTGCCGAAAGCGTTCGTCTTTTTAAAGGCGATCATCGAGACGGCAATAACAATAAATGAAATCATAAGGGTAATCGCCGCTGCCATCGCGTACTGCGGCGATGTCCCGGTCGTCAGTTTATAAATCCAGGAAATTAAAATATCGCTCGTCCCGGCTCCCGCTCCGACACTGCCCGGCCCGCCGTTATTAAAGAGATAAATAATCGAGAAGTTATTGAAATTAAATGTGTACTGGGTGATCAGAACAGGCGCGGTGGCAAATAAAATCATCGGCAGGGTAATCCTGCGGAACTTTTGCCAGAAATTCGCGCCGTCAATGATGGCGGCTTCGTATAAATCGCCCGGGATCGACTGCAGGACGCCGGTGACCATCACATAAATATACGGGAAACCGAGCCATGTCTGGATCATGATCAAGGCCACTTTTGTCCAGAACGGATCCGTTTTCCACGAGATGGCCGGAATGTCGGTAAACGGAAGATGGTTGAGCAGCGGAATGACCTGGGCATTGATGGCGCCGATACTGTCATTGAAAATATTGGAAAAACTCATAATGGTAATAAAGGCTGGCACCGCCCACGGTAGCAAAAAAATGATCCGAAACAGCTTTTTCCCTTTGATAAAAGGCTGGTTTACCACACAGGCTGTTAAAATGCCGAGCACAATCTGGCCGGTGGTCGCGCATAATGTCCAGATGATTGTCCAGCTGAACACACTTGTAAACGTGGCCCGATACGAGCTAAGTGAAAAAATATTTAAGAAATTTTTGATCCCGACCCAGTCAATTAGGCGGAAAGGCGGAATATGATAAAAATCATAGTTTGTAAAAGCAGTGAACAGCGTCACAAGCACCGGAAAAATGATCACGAATGTCATGGCCACATAAGCCGGAATCGTCAGCAAATAAGGGAAGCCTGCATCCCATGCATTTTTTAAAATGGCCTTGGCAGATGTGTTGGCTGTCCCCTTTAAGTTCCAGATGGCGGCAACACGCCGGGCATCATAAATATTCAGCAAATAAAAAGCAAGAAAAATGGCGATCAAGATGATTTGCAGGGAACCCTTGATCAGCAGAAACAGCGAATGGTCAACCCGCGGGACAGAACCCAGCGTGATAAAATCGTTTATTGCCGGGATGCCTGCTATGACCATTTGGATGACAAAAAGGATAAAAATGGCCAGAAAAAGGACGCCTTTAAAAGGCTGCTTGTTATAAAACTGGCCGAGCCCCGGGATCAGGGAGAAGAAGCCGGCTTTTCGGACATCCTTCAGTTTATTCAGTTCGGTTTCCATTTTGATTGCCTCGTTTCTATATTGGTCTTTCCAAAAAATCCCGCTGGCAGATTTTCATGCTGCAGCTATAGAAAATGAGCGAAATATGGCTACTTTGTGCCTTTTGCAAATAGATGACTTGGTCTCAAGTCCATGTGATACAGTGCTGCATTTTTGCGGCACGGACACCTTTTTGAAAATATTTCATTTTTTGTTGGCAGCAGATTTTTGTGGTCCGGGTGCCAATCTTGAAAATACGCGCAGTTGACTTATGTTACTAAACCAGGTGGAGCGTATCCCCACCTGGAAATGAATAAAGCGGTCTATTTATTGGAATACTTTTGGGCAATATTGTCTTTGATCGTCTTCACCGCTGCATCGGCTGCCTGCTTTGGTGTTTTCTTGCCGCTCGCTGCGTCAAACATCGTCGATTCCATACCGGTCCAGACTTCTGCCATTTCCGGAACGTTTGGCATCGGCTGGGCATATTTGTACTGTTCAACAACCGCTTTTGTCAGTTCGTCATTTGTCGCAGCCGCTTTTTCGCGTGCAGCCGGATTGGCAGGGATTTCTTTATATTTTTCATAGAATTTGTAGCTGTTTGCAGAGTTGGTGACGTATTGAATCCATTTTTCCGCAAGTTTTGGTTCTTTCGCATAGTTGGAAGCGACCCATCCCTTTCCGCCGCTGAATGCTTCGTACTTGTTGCCGTTCGGAAGCGTCGGGATCGGGGCTGCGCCGTAATTTACTTTTGCTTTCGCGTAGGTGTCCGCCGACCAAGGACCGTCAATGACGGCAGCTGCTTTGCCCTTTGAGAATTCTTCTGTTACAAAGTCGCCGGAGCTTTTTGTATCTTTCATTCCTTTCGGCCAGATATCCTTGAACCAGTGTGTGGCGTACGTAATGGCTTTTACGGAACCGGCATTGTTTAATCCGATATCTTTTGTATTTGTGCCGTTATCGCCGAACACATAGCCGCCGTAACCTGCGAGCAAGCCGTAAGAATAGTAGAAGTCCGTCCATTTAACAAGGAACCCTGTATTCTTTCCGGATTCGGATGAAAAATTATATTTGCTGTCTTTCGCCAGTTTTTCAAGGTCGGCAAATGTTTTTGGCGGGCTTTTCAACAAATCTTTGTTGTAATAAAGGACGAGCGTTTCAATAACGAACGGGACGCCGTAAACTTTGTTGTCGATCATGACTTGGCGCTGGTCTTTTGCATCATAGGCGCTGACATCTTTTTTGGACAGTTTAAGCAGATGCCCCTGCTGGCCGAGGCCACCGATCCGGTCATAAGAAGCGAGCATCACATCCGGGGCTTTTCCTGCCGGGCCGTCCAAAGGCAGTGCTTCCAGCTGGTCAAACATCGGCTTTTTGACCACTTTTACAGTACAATTGTTTTTCTTTTCAAAATCGCCCTTAATACTGTTGACATAATCGGCATAAGATTCTTCCACGGAAACCGTAAGCGTCTTTTTGCCGCCGCTGTCTTGAGAAGATCCGCTGTTTGTTTTTTTCGATCCCCCGCACGCGGCGAGCGCCATGATGACGCCCAAGACAAGCGTAAGCACGAACAGCTTCTTGAATACTTTCATTTTATGAACCTCCCTTTTTTGGTACAACCTTGTACAACCTTATTATAGAAGAGAGTAGAAAACGATTACAATGTAAAATTTTCTGTTAACGGTAACAGAATGAAAAGCCCCTGCCAAGATTCAGGCAGGGGAGGGAGGGTCAGTTTGTGATTTCCAGAATCGCAAAGTCCATTGGCGGGAGGACAAGGGTTTTGCTTGAAACCGGTTTGTTTTCCCAAGCGTCTTTTACGGTGTCCGGTTTTACATCCAGCTCGCTCCACGGGATGGTCTGTTCTTGGTCCGACCGGTTAAAGGCAAACAGCAAGGTGCATTTTTCCCCTTTGCGCAGGAAGCTGACCACTTGTTTTTCGTTATCGGTTTTCAGCCAGACGAGATCGCCGTATGTCAAGGTTTGTTGATGGTCTTTCCGGAAGCGGATCAGCTTTTTCATAAATGCGAGCATGTCGCGATCCTGCTTGTCTTCATCCCAGACCATGCATTTCCGGCAAAGCGGGTCACCTGCGCCGTCTATTCCGACCTCGGTGCCGTAATAAATGCACGGCGAACCGGTATGCGCGAACGTAAAGGCAAGGGCAAGCTTCACCTTTTGCTTGTCACCGCCCGCTTTTGTCAAAATCCGCGGGGTGTCATGGCTGTCAAGCATATTAAACAAAACCTCGTTGTTGGACTGCATATAGTGCATAAACTGCTGGTTGAGGCTGTGCATCAGTTTTTCAGCGGAAATGTTTTCATCCACAAAGTATTCAATTATCGTCTGCGTAAATGGATAATTCATGACCGAATGAAACTCATCGCCTAAAAGCCAAGGCCATGCATCATGCCAAATTTCGCCGAGAATAAAAACATCCGGTTTCTCGCTTACAACGGTCTGGTGGAACTTTTTCCAAAAAGCATGGTCGACTTCGTTGGCGACATCAAGGCGCCAGCCGTCAATGTCAAATTCACGGATCCAGTATGTCGCAATATCGAGCAAATGCTGTTGGACTTCGGGATTGGCCGTATTCAACTTCGGCATGCTTGTCGTAAAAGCAAACGTGTCAAATGAGAGCGTATCATGCCCGTCAATGTTCCCGTTTTCGCCTTCGCGGACCGGGAAAGAGTGGATATGGAACCAGTCTTTGTAGCGCGATTTCTCCCCGTTTTTCAGCACATCCTGCCACTGTTTTGAATTTTTCCCAATATGGTTGAACACCGCATCGAGCATAATCCGGATCCCGCGCTTGTGGGCTTCTTTCACCAGTTTGCGGAATGTTTCTTTATCGCCGAAATGCGGGTCAATCGTAAAATAGTCGAATGTATCGTATTTATGATTGGAAGGGGCTTCGAAAATCGGCGTCAAGTAAATCCCGTTAATGCCTAGATCGGTGAGATAATCGAGATGGCCGATGATCCCCTCGAGGTCGCCGCCGAAAAAGTCGTCCACGCCCGGGTCTTTGCTTCCCCACGGCAGGGCATTTTCCGGAGAAATGGCGGGATTGCCGTTTGCAAACCGTTCAGGGAAAATCTGGTACCAAATGGTGGACTTCACCCAGTCAGGCGCCTTGAACATATCGATTTCGTGCATAAACGGAAATTTAAAATAATAGTCAGGCACCCGCAGTGTATCTTCATTTGCCGGGTAAAAGCCGCGCCCGCCATAAAAAATGTTGCTGCCATCCGTGCCGGTAAGGATAAAGGCGTACTGCAGGCGGCGGTGCGGCGGACGGACTTCGGCAAACCAGACATCGTGCGCCTCTGTTTCAGCCTTTTTTTCCATTTCGAGGCGTTCAGATTCCCAGTGATATTCCCCGTCTTGCTTTTTTTTAAATAAATACGGGTCTCCCCAAATGAGGACGGCTTTCTGAATATCCCCTTTTTTCGTGCGCAGCTTCAGGTGCATCGTTTTTTTGTCATATACATATGCATCAGCGCTGAACGGCTGATGAAAAATTCCTGCGTGTTCCATCTTTTCTCCTCCTCTTATGCTACTCCTGTAATAAAACAAAGCATTCAAAAGGCGATAGCACCAGTTTGCTTGGCACCGCTTTGCTATGATAGCCGTTGTTATTGAGCAGGCATGCCCATCTGTGGCGGGTAAGCTCCGGGCAGGTAAAGGTCTGCAGCTTTTTCGATGTATTGCAGACAATCATGGCACAGCTGCCTTCATGCTTCCGTATATACGCGTAGATGTCCGGGTCCTCATCAGCCAGCATTTCCCAGCTGCCGGCCGTAAAGACAGGCATTGATTTTTTCAGTTCGATCAGCTTCCGGTAATAATGCAGCACGGAGCCGGGATCTTTTTCCTGCGCCGCTACGTTCACGGTCCGCGTATCTTCATTGATGCCGAGCCACGGAGCATATGTAGAAAAGCCGCCGTATCGATCATTGTTCCACTGCATGGCGCCTCTTGACGTATCTTTAGAGCGCTGTTGCACCATTTTTAAAATTTCTTCCTCCGCATAGCCTTTCTTTTTCGCAATTGTGGCAAGCCCTTTGATACTTGGGTCCTCATAGTCTTGGAGCCGCGGGAGCTTCAAGTTCACCATGCCGATTTCTTCGCCCTGCAGCAAAATCGGCAGCCCCCACTGCAAATACATCAAAGTGGCAAGCATCTTTGCGCTTTTTTGCCGGTATTTGCCTTCGTCCCCGAAGCGCGACAACGCCCGCGGCATATCATGATTATTCCAGTAGAGCGAATTGAAGCCTTCCCCGTACAGGTCATTTTGCCACCGGGACATCGCTTTTTTAAAAGCAAGCAAATTCCATTTTCCCTGTTGCCAGTTTTGCGGAATGCCGGGTTTTTTTGCTTCCGTGTCAAACCCCAAGTAGTTAAAGGTAATGATGCAGTCGCATTCTTCGCGGTCCGGCCTTGAATAAAGCCGGGCAAGCTTCGTGTCGGCGGAAGCTGTTTCCCCGATTAAAAAAGCTTCCGGATGCTTCGCTTTAATCGTACGGTTAAATTCACGGATATAATCATGGACACGCGGCAGGTTGGCATAATACTGTTCTGCAAGCACAAAGGCTTCTTCCGATTTTGTTTTAACGGGAAGAAAACGGGTGTCCTTTGCCAGGTGAATGACCGCATCCAGCCGGAATCCGTCCACACCTTTATCCAGCCAGAATAGGGCGATTTTTGCCATTTCTTCGCGCACTTTTTTGTTCTCCCAGTTCAGATCGGGCATTTTGTCGCTGAACAGATGAAAATAATATTGCCCGGTTTGTTGATCCAATGTCCATGTGCTGCCGCCGAAAAAGCTCGCCCAGTTCGTCGGTTCACGCCCTTTGACAGGGTCATGCCAAATGTAGTAATCCCTGTACGGATTTTCTTTGCTTTTCCGCGCTTCTTGGAACCACGGGTGGCGGTCTGACGTATGGTTCAGCACAAGGTCCAGAATGATTTTAAGCCCGCGTTTTTTCGCTTCCTTGATCAGGTGTTCCACATCTTCCATCGTGCCGAAAACCGGGTCGATTTTTTCGTAGTTGCTGACATCATAGCCATTGTCCACATGCGGCGATGCGAAAATCGGATTGAGCCAGATGGCCGTTGCCCCGAGATCACGGATATAATCCAGCTTTTCAATGATGCCCGGGATATCGCCCACGCCGTCCCCGTTTGCATCTTTGAAACTGCGCGGATATACCTGATAGATGACAGCTTCTTTCCACCACGCATCTTGCAAAGCGGTTCACCTCCACGTTTCTTCTATACCCTTTCAACGTATCATCACCCCTTTATCCTGAACAAATTTTTCAGCGATGTTACCGTTAACAAAATGCTTTTTACGGGTTTGATTGGCCCAAGCCCATCCTGAAAAAAATAAGCAACCGGTGTAAGGCTGCTTATTCACAGACGGTGGAGGGGCGGATGACCACTTCCGGTTCAAAAAACTGGTGCCCTTGGGATTTCCCGTTTTCCTGAATTTTTTTCAACAGCATGCGTGCACATGCTTCTCCCATTTTTACAACGGGCTGGCGCACGGTTGTAATATGGGGAGCGGAAATCCGGTCAAGAAACACCCCGTCAAAACCGGTGACCGCAACCTCACTTGGTATGGATAGCCGTAGCGATTGGGCGGCTCTGATCACACCGAGGGCAATCCGGTCGCTTGCGCATACAAACGCGCATCTTTCTTTCCGGCTGGATAAAATTTTTTCCGCTTCTTGCTGGGCGGCGCTTGAACTGTTTTTGACCCTGCAAAGAAACGGCGGCAACCCGTTTGCTTCGGTTGCATCCAGATAACCTTTTTGTCTCGCAAACATAAAGGGCTCTTGCAGGTCAATGCCGAAAAAATAAATTTTTTTAAACCCGCGGCGAATGACATGCTCTGTTAACAGCCGTACGCCTTTTTCATTGTCCACATCAATAAAATCAAACCCTCTGTCATTTTGCCCGAATAAAATCACCGGTTTGGAAAATTCTTTTAAAATGGTATCGTAATCCTGGCTGCGGACACCCGTCGCAATCACACCGTCGCACTGGCCGATGTCCTTCGATTTCCGTGTGACCAGCTGAAGCGAGTAGTGGTTTTGGTCGAGCTCCTTGGCAATGCCGGCCAGCAAGTTCATATAATACGGCTCTGTTGTGTCCATTTCCTCCAATATCAGGAACTTGATGACCTGGGTACGGTGGGAGACGAGGGCACGTGCCGCATAATTGGGTACATAGTTCAACTGCTCCATCGCCTCATATACCAGTTTTTTTAAATCATCTCTAACCTGTTCGGGGTGGTTAAGGACCCGTGAAACCGTCATCTTTGAAACATTCGCCTGTTTTGCGACATCGGAAATGGTAACCATCACGCCTCATCCTTTATTTTTCAGAAGAAATGCGCTTTCGATTTTTTCAAAGTCAAGATCCTGCGTCCCTTCAACAAGGAAATCCGCCTGCTTCATGTTTTCCGGCGTGCCGACCCCGACTGCAAACATGCCGGCCGCTTTAATGGCCTGGATGCCGGCTTCCGCGTCTTCAATGCCGATGCAAAATGCCGGATCCGCGTCCAGCTTGCGGGCGCCGGTTAAAAAGATTTCCGGATCCGGCTTGCCGTGCTGAATGCGGGCAGCGTCCACGATTTCATCAAAAAAGGAAGCCACCCCCAGTCTGTCGATGACAAACATGGCGTTTTTGCTCGCGGAAGCCAGCGCTGTTTTGATTCCCCTTTCCTTTATATCTTCGAGCAGGTTGTGGATGCCCGGAAGCAAATCGGCAGGGGAAATTTGGCGGATCAGTTCTTTGTAATATTCATTTTTCCTGTCCGCGAGCTCGCTCAGCTTTTCTTTAGAAAAGGAAGGCTCCGGCCGGGCGTTCTCCAATATTTTCTTTAAAGAGTCCATGCGGCTGAGCCCTTTAAGCGCTTCATTAAAATGGCGGTCAAAAGGAACCTGCAGCTCATCAGCCAGCTTTTTCCATGCTAAGTAGTGGTATTCCGCAGTATCTGTGATGACCCCGTCTAAATCAAAGAGAACGGCTTGAATATGTGAAGCTGCCATTGACAATTCTCCTCCAACTTATAAAGTTTGATTGCTGTTATGATTAGTATACGGGAAATTTCTCTTGAAAACTATGGAACTATATAAGTTGCTTGTCGAAACCAGCAGAAAAGGCGAAAAAGATTCAGAAAAAGCGAAAGAACTGGCGAAAAGCCGGAAAAATCCGGCGCATTTCGAAAAACGCGGTATAAATGAAAGGATTCCATGCCCACTTCAGAAATCATCCCTTTATTTGAAAAAAAGGTGACTGAATCGGCAAAAAGGGCCGGACGGTAAAAAAGCGGGCGGAAAGCAAGAACGTGCTGATTTTTTCCGGAAAACCAGCGAAAAGGTACAAGAGTTCGGCGGGACTTTTGTTTGCTTATGCTACAGACTCTTGACCGCCTGAATGCCGAAATAAATGCCGAAACCGACAAGAGACAGGCCGGACAGCCTCGAAATGAAAAGAATCAAACGGTTGGTTAGCAGTTTTCCGAAGCTGCTTGAGACGGCAGCCATCGAAAAATCCCACAGCGCCACTCCGATAAAGATGGCCAGGCTGTAGAGGAGAAACTGCTGCGGGCCTACAGATTCAGCTGTTTTTGCAAGCACGGAACCGTAAACGCCGAGCCAGAATAAAATGGTGAGCGGATTGGTCAGAGACATCAGAAAACCGGTCAGGAATGATTTGGACAATTTTTCTTTGTTTCTCATCAAACCGGAAATCGGCTGATTGGCTGCAATCATGCTTTCAATGCCGGTGTATGTAAGGACAAAGCATCCGAAAAACCAAAGGAATGATTTTACAAATCCGATGCTGAGCAAATGGACGACACCGAGATAAACGAGCAGCATATACAAACCGTCCGCTGCCATGGCACCGATTCCGAGCAGCCATGAGTGGAGAAAGCCATTTTTAATCCCCTTGTCAATTTGAGCGGCATTCACCGGCCCGATCGGCGCAGCAAGCGACAGCCCAAGAAAAATATAACTAATCATGCTTTCCATCATTTTCCTCAGCCTTTCCATCATGCGATTGATATATTTGTATTCAGAAACCATAGCCTGTACAACTAATAAAAGCAAAATGGATGCCATAAATGAAAAAATGAACCCAAACGATGAAAGTGCATAAACAGAGTCGATGGGTTAAAAGTGCGCCATTATTCTTCCATGGATTGCTTTTCTGTCCATGGCTTCTAAAAGGGTTTGATCGAATGATGGATGGAAAAGCAGGCACGGGAATTGAAAATGATCATTTTTTTGTTTCAGCGGTTTAAAAATTTGAAGCCTATGTCCCTTTATTTTTTCGCTCATTTGCTCCTTCGAGTAAAATATTACCGATACAAAGAACGAGCAAAGAAAGCACCAAGCATATGGTTTAAAATAAATAGAAAGGATGTGCTAAATTGAAAATAAAAATTATAGAGTGGATTTCCAAAGAAGCTTTAGAAGCTGAAGTAATCGTGACGGATGGAGAAACCGAAATCAGATGCTTTGCCCAACCGTTAAATTACACAGAAGGCTATGTATTAAAGAACCCGATTTACTGTTTGAATGTTTCTGATCTGATGAAGGCGGAAAGGCCAAAGTACACAATTGAAAAACTGGATGAATATTTTTCCTATATTTTTACAGGGAAATTAGTGTATAAAGAGAAAGTGATGGTTGGCAAATTTATTCTAGAACTGGATAATGAAATACCCGGAGATATAAATGATGGCGATTTTATCACTTTTTTGTGCCAAAGATTAGATATCTTTTAGAAAAATTGTATAGCGGCGACCATTGTACCGAAAAATTGAAAGTCCCAAAATGATTGTGAAAAAACCACGGCTCCAGCTCTGAGGAGTAAAAATTTTTCGTGATAATTTAAGTATTCCCCCCCAAAAATACGGCCAAATATGTAATAATTTAAATAATTAGAGCTTGCTGGACGAATATTTTGGCATGGCTTAGTGACAAGTCGAATACAAGCTAAAATTTGATTCGTTCAGCAAGCCCTAATTAAACTTGGCTGTTTTGAGGGGGTTTTTATTTTGGTTACTAGAAAAGAAAAAAGAAATCGTGAAAAAGAAGCAAATTATTTTTTCGAGTTCCTTAAAATTCAGAAGCATTTTTTCAAAGACCTGATGAATAACCTAAAAAAGGTAGCAGACCACCGACATCAAAGCTATATCACTTATGGTCCAGAGGTCCTTTTATTTACGATGATGTTGAAAAATATGACCGGCCTAAAATCCATGAGAAACATGAGTGAGAGTTTTAATAAAGAAGAATGTATTAAAAATGTAGGGAAGGTGTTAGGCTTAGATTCTCTTGAAGAACTTCCACATTATGATACAATTAACGACTTTTTATCTGGCTTAGATGTAAATGAATTAGAAAAAATTAGAACGTATATGATTAAAGAATTATTGAAAAAAAGGTCTCTCGAGTCTTATCGAATTGAAGGAAAGTACTGGGGTGTCATCATTGATGGAACTGGATTACACACCTTTCATGAGAAACATTGTAAACACTGCCTGAGACGGGCATATACAAATAAAGAAACAGGAGAAACGAACGTACTTTATATGCACCATGTACTTGAAGCCAAGCTTGTCGTGGGGGATATGGTCTTCAGTATTGCCTCCGAATTTATCGAAAATGAATCAGAAAATGTTTCTAAGCAAGATTGTGAATTAAAAGCCTTCGACAGGCTGGCAAAGAAAATAAAAAAAATATTTAAAAGACTACCGATTTGTATCTTGGGAGATAGTCTCTATGCATGTGAAACGGTATTTAATCTGTGCAGGGCGCACAAATGGAAATATATATGCAGATTTAAGGAAGGGAGAATTAAAAGTATCTCGACGGAGTTTAAGGCAATAAAAGAGCTGGAACAAAGTAAGGATCAGAATTCATTAGTTTGGGTGAATGATATTGCCTACAAAGACAGAACGGTCAATCTGATGGAGGCCACAATGAAAACAGAGGATGGGAAATCGAAAGAGTATGTATTTATAACGGATATTAAAATCACGAAAAAGAACGTGGAACGACTCATCGCTGCAGGAAGAAGCCGCTGGAAGATTGAAAATCAAGGATTTAACGAACAAAAAAATAATCGTTACAATATAGAACATGCCAATAGCCAAAACTACACAGCCATGAAAAATCATTATTTATTAGTTCAAATAACAGATATTATTAGACAGCTGTTTGAAAAAGGTTCGTCAATCTTAAAAGCACTCAAAAAAACGGCAAAAGAAAAATCCTCAAATCTGTTGGAATCGTTTCGGACACGCATTTTAACAGACGAGGATTTCACCCATTTAAGTAAGCCAATACAAGTAAGGTTTACTTAATGGTTATATTATAGCAAAGGATGTGATGTAAAAAAAGGTTTTTTTGAAGTTATCCACAATTTTAAAAAAGAAATTTGCAAATTCGGCTCTTTTTGACTTTGAAAGCAGAAAAAATAGATGGAAAAATTTTCTAAATGTGGATAAGTCATTTTATCATAAAACATCTAAAAATTGATGAATTTACTCTTCAGAACTGCCACGGCTCCATATTCGTTGAAATCTTGCCGTATTCATGTTACGATTACCGTACATCGTTTACGCTTTTAGCTGACAATGCTCAAAAGAGTATATTTTTTTGCCGAAAAGGGTAAAACCCTAAGGAAGACATGCGGCCCTGTTGAACGTTTAGAAGGAGATTGAGAAGATTGACGAAGTTTTCAGAATTAAATTTAAGCCCGGCGATTTTAAAAGCTGTGAAAAGAATGGGATTTGAAGAGGCATCGCCGATTCAGGCAGCCACCATTCCGCTCACCATGCAAGGGAAGGATATTATCGGCCAGGCGCAGACAGGTACGGGAAAAACTGCAGCATTTGGCATACCGTTAATTGAAAAGATTGATCATAGAAGCCGTAATATTCAAGGAATCATTATCGCGCCAACCCGCGAGCTTGCCATTCAGGTATCTGAAGAATTGTACCGGATCGGCCAGGATTCGCGCGTTCATGTGCTGGCTGTTTATGGCGGCCAGGATATTTCGCGTCAGATCCGTGCGCTGAAGAACCATCCGCAAATTATTGTCGGAACACCGGGACGGATTCTTGACCATATACACCGGGGAACCTTGAAACTCGACCATGTGCATACGCTTGTGCTTGACGAAGCGGATGAAATGTTGAATATGGGCTTTATTGATGACATTGAAGCCATTCTTTCTACCGTGCCGAAAGACCGCCAAACGATGCTGTTCTCGGCAACCATGCCGGATCCGATCCGGAAAATTGCCGAACGCTTCATGAACAACCCGGAACTTGTCCGTGTGAAAGCAAAAGAAATGACCGTTCCGTCTATTGAACAATACTACGTCAAAGTCCAGGAACGCGAAAAATTCGATGTATTGTCAAGGCTTTTGGATGTACAGTCTCCGGACCTTGCGATTGTGTTTGGGCGCACGAAGCGGAGAGTTGATGAACTGGCGAATGCCCTGAACTTGCGCGGCTATCTTGCAGAAGGTATCCACGGTGATTTGAGCCAGGCGAAACGCTTATCGGTACTCCGGAAGTTTAAAGACGGGAAAATTGATGTGCTTGTTGCCACCGATGTTGCCGCACGCGGGCTGGATATCTCGGGTGTAACCCATGTTTACAATTACGATATTCCGCAGGATCCGGAATCCTATGTGCACCGGATCGGAAGAACGGGCCGTGCCGGACGGGAAGGCATGGCAATGACCTTTGTCACGCCGCGGGAAATGGGCTATCTCAAAACGGTTGAACAGACAACGAAAAAGAGAATGCTCCCGATGCGCCCGCCGACCTGGGATGAAGCGTTTGAAGGGCAGCAGCGCGTCACCATGGAACGGATCGGGGAAACCATCAAAGAAGGCAATATTGATGAATATATGTCGGTAGCGAAGGAGCTGCTTGCAGAATATGACCCGGCTGAGGTCACGGCAGCTGCTTTGAAACTGATGACGAAAGAGCCGGATAAAACACCGGTTCATATTTCAGAAGAACGGCCGCTTCCGCATAAAAAAGACCATAGCAGACGGGGCAAGCCTGCAGGGTCCTACAAAGGGTCTTACAATAAGGGAAGAAAGCCGAGAAGAACAACAACAAACCGCAAACCATTTCAACCAAACGAAGGCGGGGCCAAAAAAATAGAGCATCATCAGCTTTACGAGCGGGTCGGTTTGTATCCGGCTGCGACTCTTTACAAGTAAAAATGCCGGTATGGCAAAAGTTGCCGGCGCCCCATTAAAAAAGCAACGGCAGCTCCCGTTGCTTTTTTTAAAGCGGAAGAATCCGCTTTTTTTCGTAAAAGCCTTTCCCCCGAGCAGCACGCCGGTAATGCGGCTGAAAAGAATTGGCTTTTTTTAAAGCGGAAGAATCCGTTTTTTTCGTAAAAGTCATTCCCCCGAGCAGCACGCCGGCAATGAGTCCGGAGAATTGACTTTTTCTAAGCAGGAGAAGCCGCTTTTCTTTGCAAAAGCATGCCTCCGAGCAGCATGCCGGCAACGAGTCCGGAAAGATGGGCTGTGTGGTTGGCACCAGGCTGCATCATAGCCGTTACAACGGAAATGACCGCAATCGATAAAATGGTTTGCCGGCTTGTTTTTGGCACATCTTCCCCGACCCAGACAAGGGCGACATATGCGCCGATCAGGCCGAACAGGGCACCGCTCGCACCGGCATGGGAATAGGTAAGCGGAAGCAGAAAAAAAGAAGCGAGATTGGCGCAGCATCCGCAGCCCAAATATAACAGGATAAACTTCCATTTTCCGGCCAGCCGTTCGAGACAGGGGCCGAGCAGCAAGAGGGAGAAGGAATTCAACAGCAGGTGGCTGAAATCAATATGGACAAAAACAGGGGAGACAAGCCGCCATATTTCCCCTTGGGCAATATAAAGGTTCACACCGGACAGTGCTTCATAAAGGGTTTGTGTTGGTAAAACCGGAAGCCGCATGGCCGCAAACAGGAGGCACTGGGCCAGGAAAATGGCAGATACGACGGGATAGGAACCGATAAAAGCGGAAAAGCGGATCGGGCGGATCAGCATTGCAAATACTCCTTTCAATGGAAAAGCTCTATTTATACATATGCCGGAAATGACGAATTAGACGTCCGGTTTGCTTCTAACCGCAACCGCCAGCAGGATGGAAAAAGGGATAGCCCAAATCCGGCTCGTATTTTCAAAAAGGGCCGAACCGCCATCATGGATACCAGCAGAACGATTTACCGGCGCATATTTTCACGGAAGGCAGAGGCACCGCAGCAGTGTGAAAATCGGGTATCGGAAATTTTGTGGTTTATACTCTGGAAAAACAGAAGGTGAGCACATGATCAAAGGCATTGGCATTGACATTGTCGAGCTTGAAAGGATAAAAAAGCTGTATGAACGACAGCCGCGGTTCCCGGGGCGGATTTTAACAAAAGCGGAGCAGCAACAGTTCGGCAAATTGGCAGAAAAAAGGAAAATTGAATTCCTTGCCGGCAGATTTGCGGCGAAAGAAGCATATTCCAAAGCTTTTGGCACGGGGATCGGGGGCGCGTTATCTTTTCAGGAAATTGAAATCGCAAAAGATAAGAACGGCCGCCCGTATTTTTCAAAGCCGGCAGGGCCCCGCGCCCATTTGTCGATCACGCACAGCCGTGAATATGCATTCGCCCAAGTGATGCTGGAAGACTGAAGCTATAACGTTTTTTCAATTCCCCATCATACAGGCCCGGGTTGTCTCATATATTCAAAGTAAGAGAGGAGAGACAAGGCACGGGCTTTTGATGAAGCCTTTCTCTTCATAAGATTTGAGACAATAAAGGGGTTGAAAGGATGAAGAGAAAGTACTGGGTTTTGTTTGCGGCTCTGTTTGTTATTTTTCTGCTTTCCGCCTGCGGAGCGAAAAAACCGCAGGATGTGGCCGGAAAATTAAATGAAAAAGTGGAGAAGATGGACGGCTACAAGCTGAATGCGAAAATGACGCTTGAAACGGGCAATGAACCGCGGACATACAATATTGAAGTTTGGCACAACCGGCCGGGATATTACCGTGTCAACCTGAAAAATGCGGGCGAGGGGCAAAGCCAGATGATTTTGCGCAATAAAGAAGGCGTGTTTGTGGTCACGCCCGCCCTCAACAAAAGCTACAAATTTCAAAGCGACTGGCCGAACAACACAAGCCAGGCGTACCTTTATGAATCGCTTGTGAAAGACATATTGAAAGATAAAGAGGCAAAGATGACGGTGAAAAAGAACCGATATGTGTTTGAGACGAAGACACGCTATCAAAATCATAAGATGCTGCCGTACCAGCAAATTACTTTTGACAAAAGGACGCTTGCACCAGTCAGTGTGAAAGTGATGGACACGGACCGCAATACGCTTGTCAGTGTGCTTTTTACAAAAGTGGATTTTAATGCAAAATTCGACAGCAACGCGTTTGACACGAAAAAAAATATGACAGGAGCGAAACTCGAAGTGCCGGTGGATGGAAAAGTCGGCAACAAAGAGTTTTCGGTAAAATATCCAACGGCAAAAATCGGGGGAACGACGCTGCTCGATGAACAGGAAGTTGCCGTTGCAAACGGTAAGCGCGTTATTTTGACCTATACGGGCGATAAAACGTATACGCTGATTGAGGAAAAGGCAGAGGTACTTCCAGCTGCTTCCACAGAACCGATTCCTGCAAACGGGGAAATGGCGGATCTCGGGTTTGCGTTCGGGATCAAGACAGGTGACTCCCTGTCCTGGACGGTGAACGGTGTCGAATACACGCTTGCCTCCAAATCGCTATCGGCTGCGGAAATGATGGAAGTCGCCCAGTCTGTCGGAGGAGAACCGGAAAAATAAAATGCGGATAACCCGTTCGTAAGCACAAAAAGCACAAGCCCGCAGCCATTCTCTGCGGGTTTTTTTCTTGAAGGGGTTTAGCACGTCTCTTCCGGCAACCCGCCCCAAACCGGATTGATAAGACTTCCTTTTAAAAACCATTGACAACGCGGTCTGCGCGTTCGATAATCATGATATGGAATGATAAAGGAAGTGTAATCATGGCTTTTTACCGGGATACATGGGTGGAAGTCGATTTGGATGCCATTTCGGAAAATGTCGGAAATATGCGCCGCCTTTTGCCGGAGCATACGCAAATCATTGCGGTTGTAAAAGCCAATGCTTACGGGCACGGCGCGGAATATGTGGCGAAAACCGCGCTTGCATCCGGGGCTTCAGCGCTTGCGGTTGCATTTTTGGACGAGGCGCTCGCGTTGCGAAAAAAAGGGATTACCGCCCCGATGCTTGTTTTGGGGGCAACCCGTCCGGAAGATGCCGGAATTGCGGCTGAAGAAAACATCTCCCTGACTGTTTTTCAAAGAGACTGGCTGGAGGAAGCAAGCCGGCATTTAACCGGGCGGAAACTGTCCGTCCATATTAAATGCGATACCGGAATGGGCCGGATTGGCGTAAGAACCGTGCAGGAATTAAAAGAAGTGGAAAAAATCGCAAACCAAACACCATGTTTCTCTTTTGAAGGGATCTTTACCCACTTTGCGACAGCGGATGAAATTGATACGGCTTTGTTTGAAAAGCAGTACAGCCGGTTTCAGGATATGGTTTTAAACCTCGAAACCCGCCCGCCGTATGTGCACTGCGCAAACAGCGCCGCCGCTTTGAGATTTGACCAGTCTCCGTTTAATGCTGTCCGTTTCGGCATTGCGATGTACGGGCTCTCCCCTTCGCCCGAAATCAAGCCGGTTTTGCCGTTTCCGTTAAAAGAGGCGTTCTCCCTCCATACAAAGGTCACGCATGTGAAACAAATCCATGCCGGGGATACGGTGAGTTACGGCGCAACCTATCAGGCTTCCGGCGATGAATGGATCGCCACGCTTCCGATCGGATATGCGGATGGCTGGATCCGCAGGCTCTCAGGTCAGGAAGTGATCATCGGCGGGGAAAGAGCGCCTATTGTCGGCAGGATTTGCATGGATCAGTGCATGGTAAGGATCCCCCGTCCGGTTGCTGTCGGGACAAAAGCAACGCTGATTGGAAAACAGGGGGATTTGTCCGTTCCTGTTGATGAAATTGCCAAAAAGCTCGATACCATCAACTATGAGGTGACCTGTTCCATTTCAAGCCGGGTCCCGCGCGTTTTCCGGAAAAACGGGAACGATGCCGCGGGCGTGTCGAATCCGGTCCTTGAAGGGTGAAAAATGTTTTGGCGAATTTTGAATAATGGCATGATTTTTTTGCCGATAATAGACAGGAATGGTGATTTGGCCTTTGCATATAGTGTATTTGATGGTATGATGAAAAGGGAATGGAAAGTAGAAACGGTGTCTAGTGCGTGGAGGTGTAGCAGGTGTCTGAACCTATTTCAACAGAAATTTTAGTCCGCTTGCCGCAGCAGCTGTTGACGGAATTGGACGGATTTGCTGAAACTGAAAATATGAATCGCAATGAATTAATTTACCGTGCCACAAAAATGTATTTAAAAGAACGGAAAAAACGCCAAATCCGCGAAACGATGAGGCGTGGTTACATGGAAATGGCAAAAATTAATTTGGCGATTGCCTCCGAAGCGATCCAGGCTGAATACGAAGCAGAACATACAGTTGAAAGCCTAGTAAGCGGGGGGTAATCCTTTGATTGTTAAGCGTGGAGACGTGTACTTCGCCGATCTATCTCCGGTGGTCGGCTCCGAGCAGGGAGGCGTACGTCCTGTCCTCATTTTACAAAACGACATTGGAAACCGTTTTAGCCCCACTGTCATTGTTGCCGCGATAACAGCGCAAATCCAGAAAGCAAAATTGCCCACGCATGTGGAAATTGATGCAAAGCGTTACGGTTTGGAAAGGGATTCTGTGATATTGCTTGAACAAATACGCACAATCGATAAACAACGCTTAACGGATAAGATTACGCATCTTGATGAAGAAGTCATGGAAAAAATTGACGACGCCCTGCAAATCAGCCTGGGACTGGTCGAATTTTAGGAACGCTCTTTTTAAAGGGCGTTTTTTCATTCGGCAGGCTTTGCCATTCTTAAAATAAGCTGGAACAAAAGAGAGATCATCCCGTCGCCCGTTTTAGCATATTTTTTCACGTGCTGCGGTCAAACATGCGAAACCCACCTTCAAAAAAAATACAACGAATGTGGTTTAACCCTATCTGAAAACGGGTATATGATAACGCTATAAGATAAACCGAAGAAAATTTCCGGAAAAATGCTGCTTTTGCCCGATTTCTGTGCCATTTACATAAAAAATATTTTCCGGTTGCCGGCAAAAACAGATATAATAACTTATAAATCAAATGGATTTTTCTGTGTTTTTTCAACAAACCGGTTCAGAAAAAAGCCATCCGCCGGGGCGAAAGGCAGCAGTTCATTTGTTTTTGTGCAAGTCTTCCGGAAAAGCCCGGCATGTCTAAAGCAGGCTGTCAAAGAAGGGCGCTTCAAACTGTTCGGAGGAAAGAGGGTTGATCATGCAATCATATTTAGCGAAATTTATACCAGAACATAAAGATGAAATACTGGATGAATGGATGAAAAGCATGAAAGCAAAAGGCGGTGCCCCGTTTCATTTTGATGAAGGGGTGGTGTTTGAAAAAACAAGCCGGGATTTTGTCGAAGTGATTCTTGCGCGGTTGACGAAAGGCAATCACGAATACGAGAAACAGCTCGGCGAGTTTTCCGAAAGAATCGTGACACTGGGCTGGCCGCTCACTTTTGCAACGACTGGCATTCAAATTCTCGGGGATATTGTTTACAACCTGATGATGAATAACAACCCGGATGTCGTGTTTGAAAAGCACCAGGAATTTTGGGAAATCTTCCGGGAATGGACCAATGCCGTTCAAAATGAATTTGTCAATGCCTACACCACCATCTGGGAAAAAACCATTTCGCTTCAGCAAAGTGCGTTAAAGGAATTGTCCGCCCCCTTGATTCCGGTGTTTGACAAAATTGCCGTCCTTCCATTAGTCGGCACCATTGACTCGGAAAGGGCAAGACAGATTATGGAAAACCTGCTGTACGGCATTGTGAAAAACAAGTCGGAGGTGGTACTGATCGACATTACGGGCGTGCCAGTTGTTGATACGGTTGTTGCCCATCATCTCATTCAGGCGGCAAATGCTGTCCGGCTTGTCGGCTCCCGCTGCATGCTTGTCGGCATCCGTGCTGAAATTGCACATACGTTAACAAATTTGGGAATCAAATTAAATCATATTACAACAACGAGTACACTGCAAAGAGGAATTGAACAGGCTCTTGAAATGACAGGGAGGAAAATCGTAGAATGGGAGGGTTGATTGATGCGCATACCCATTTTAAAGCTGGGAAACTGCCTGCTGGTCTCGATCCAATGGGAGCTTGATGACCAGACAGCTTTGGAGTTTCAGGAAGATTTGCTTAAAAAAATATACGAAACGAATGCAAGCGGTGTTGTCATCGACATCACCTCTATCGATTTTATTGACTCATTCATCGCAAAAGTGCTGGGCGATGTGGTCAATATGTCCAAAATGCTGGGCGCAAAAGTGGTCATCACCGGAATCCAGCCTGCAGTCGCCATTACCCTGATCGAGTTGGGAATTACGATGGAGGGCGTCATGACGGCACTGGATTTGGAAAGCGGCCTGGAGAAATTAAAACAGGAATTGGGGGACTAGCTGTATGGATAACCATTCCTGTGTAAAAATTTTGAATGAGTGGGATATTGTGGCCGCCCGCCAGCTTGGGAGAAACATTGCAAGGGAGCTCCATTTCGGTGCTGTCGACCAGGCAAGAATCACAACGGCCATCAGCGAACTCGCCCGCAATATTTTTATATACGCAGGACAAGGGGAAATCCGGATTGAGAAAGTTCTGCAAGACGGGAAAAAAGGGCTGAAAGTGATCGCTACAGATAAAGGGCCGGGGATTGAAAATATCCGGAAAGTAATGGAAGACGGCTATTCCACATCCGGAGGGCTTGGGGCAGGCCTGCCGGGAGTAAGACGCCTGATGGACGAATTTGATATCGTTTCGGCGCCGAATGAGGGAACAACCGTTACCGCAATCAAGTGGATACGATGATAGGAGGAAAAAGATGGATTTCCGCGATGCAATGGAGCAGGAATATAAAGAGATTCTCAGCCATTTTTTACAGCATCCGGATGAACAGGCGCTGTACCAGTGCGAGAAGTTCAGCCGCAAACTGATTGAAAACCGGATCTCTCCTGAAGACATGATTATGTGCCACCGCTCTGTTTTGCAGCAAATCGAACCCGGGCTTTCCAAAACGGTGCAGCAGTCCTTTGATGTCCTGCTGGAAGTTATGCTTGCCTACGGGCTCGTTTACAGGGAACAGCAAAGCCTCCGGACAAAACAAAAAGAACTGAAGAGCGAAATTGAGATTGCTGCGGGCATGCAGCAAACCCTGCTCAAGGCGAATGTCCCGGAGCAGGATGGCATTGATATTGGCGTGATCAGCATGCCGGCCAAACAAATGAGCGGCGATTATTATCATTTTATTGAAGATGAGAACCGCCGTATCGGCATTGCAATCGCGGATGTGATCGGGAAAGGGATCCCGGCGGCGCTCTGCATGTCCATGATCAAATACGCGATGGACAGTTTGCCGGAATACAGCCACCAACCCCATATCATTTTGGAAAATCTGAACCGCGTCGTTGAACAGAATGTCGACCCGAGTATGTTTATCACGATGTTTTACGGTATGTATGACCCGGTAGTACATAAGTTCTCCTACGCATCCGCCGGGCACGAGCCCGGTTTTTACTATCATGCGGAAACGGATGAATTTGAGGATTTAATCGCAAAAGGGCTGCTTTTGGGCATTGAAAAAAAATCGAAGTATCATGAATATATAAAAGATGTACAGCTCGGCGATATGATTGTGCTGTTGTCAGACGGTGTAACGGAATGCCGGACAAAGGAAGGATTTGTCAGCCGGGAAACGATTACCGGCCTGATCCGGAAAAATATTCGCAAGAGCGCACAGGAAATCGTGGAAAATGTGTACAGGGAGCTGGAAAGATGGCAGGAATTTGAATTGTGTGATGATTTTACCTTGCTGATTTTAAAAAGAACTGCCTAAAAGCAGGTTTGCCATCAGCCCGGAAAGGGTATGAACCACTTAGTGATGAATGTTAAAGAGGTGAAAGAAATGGACTTTGCAGTAGATGTAAAGGAAAAGGAAAGTCAAAATACCTTAAACGTAACCATTTCGGGGGAAATTGACGCATTTACAGCTCCAAAATTAAGAGAAGCATTTGAACCATATGAAGGAAAAGCAGGTTTGGAAGTTTTAATAGATTTAACCAATGTTTCATATATGGACAGCACCGGGCTGGGTGTTCTGGTCGGTTTGTTTAAAAGCTTGCGGGCAAACGGTGGGATGCTCACGTTGACGGGGCTTTCCGACCGTTTGAAACGGCTGTTTGATATTACAGGCCTTTCCGACATCATGAAGATTAATACCGAAATAGAAGGTGGAGTGTGAGACATGGAGGAGTTTGATCATATCAGTATGAAAATCCCTGCCAAAGCGGAATATGTCGGAGTCATCCGCCTCACCATTTCCGGTATTGCAAGCCGCATGGGATTTGATTACGAACTCATCGAGGATTTGAAGATCGCCGCGAGCGAAGCTATTACCAATGCTGTCCAGCATGCCTATAAGGACAAGGAGGACGGGGAAGTCAGCATCGATTTCAGCCTCTATCCGGACCGCCTTGAAGTCATGGTTTCCGATAACGGAGACAGTTTTGATCTGGAAAAAGTAAGGGAACTTGCTGGGCCTTACACGGAAGATGTGCAGATCGAATTTATGAGAGAAGGAGGATTGGGCCTTTATCTCATTGAAAGTTTAATGGATGAAGTCCGCATACATTATGATGGCGGGATTACAGTCATGATGACCAAGTACCTTCAAGGGGAGCAGGTGGAGACGAATGTCAAAACTGCCTCAACCTGATCAGATTGATGTCAATCAATTGATACAATCTTTTCAGCAAAACGGCGACAAAGAGGCGCAGGAAATACTTGTCGCGCACTACCAGAAACTTGTGGAGTCGCTTGCCCGCAAATATTCGAAAGGAAGAGCCTACCAGGAGGACATTTTCCAGGTGGGGATTATCGGCCTGCTCGGCGCCATTCAGCGCTTTGACCCGAATATTGGAAAAAGCTTTGAATCCTTTGCGATTCCGACCATCATCGGAGAAATTAAGCGGTTTTTGAGAGACAAAACATGGAGTGTCCACGTCCCCCGAAGGATTAAAGAACTCGGCCCGCGGATTAAATCCACTGTTGAAAAACTGACGAACGAACTGCAACGCTCGCCAAAAATCGCTGAAATTGCTGCACATCTTGAAATCTCAGAAGAAGAAGTGCTGGAAGCAATGGAAATGAGCAAAAGCTACCACGCACTTTCCGTTGACCATTCGATTGAGTCGGATTCAGACGGCAGTACCGTGACCCTGCTGGATATGGTTGGCAGTGAAGATGACGGATATGAAAAAGTCAACCAGCGGCTTGTGCTTGAAAAAGTGTTGCACGTACTGAGCGAGAGGGAACGCCAGGTCATCCACTACACGTATATTGAAAATTTAAGCCAGAAGGACACAGGTGAGAAATTGGGGATTTCGCAAATGCACGTCTCGCGCCTGCAACGCCGTGCGATCAAAAAACTGCGGGACGCCATAGAAGGTGAACTGCAACATGTGGAGAATTAGCCATTATGAATTATCTTAGTTCAAAGCAAGTAGAAGTATATGGATTTCAGACAACAAAGGCCGGCCGGGACCTGTGCGGAGACGCCTATTTTATGAAGGCAACGGATGACTATTTCCTCTGTGTGCTGGCAGACGGGCTGGGGAGCGGGGAATTTGCCTACTACTCTTCCCAGGCTGTTGCGAAAGTCGTGAAAGAACAATCGGATGACGATGTTGACACGCTGATGGACGCATGCAATCGTGCTTTGTACCGGAAGCGGGGCGCAGCGGTTGCCATTTTCAAAGCCTGTTTTAAATCACGCCAATTTGTTTACAGCTGTGTCGGCAACATCCGCTTTTTTATGGTGGCACCGGGCGGCAAACTGACTTATCCGATCCCGATTACCGGGTACTTGTCCGGCAAGCCGCAGCAATTCAAAACCGAGATTTTTGACTATGAACCGGGTTCCAGGTTCGTCATCCATTCAGACGGCGTGAAAGAGCGGAATGTCCAATCTTTTTTGAAGAAATGTGAGTCTATCGAACGGATTGCCGACCAGTTAAAAGAACAACAGACCATGGATGACGACGCTACATTTATTATTGGGAGCTTGCAGTAAAGGCAAGCTTTTTTATTTTGCAATTTTTTTCAGCCCGTAAAGCATGATAAAATAACAGAAGAGTAATCAGAAGTGTGGTGTTTAATTTGGAAGAAAAACAGGCAAGGCTTATCAGCCAGCTGGGAAAAGAATTGCAGTTCCCGGAAAAGAGCATCCGGAATGTCATCGGTTTGCTGGAAGACGGCAATACCGTTCCTTTTATTGCCCGTTACCGGAAAGAAATGACCGGTGCGCTCGATGAAGTGCAGATCCGTGACATTATGGAGCGGTGGAACTATTTGCAAAATCTTGAGCAGCGAAAAGAGGAAGTCATCCGCCTGATCGATGAGCAAGGAAAATTAACAGAAGAGCTGAAAGGGAAAATTTTACAGGCAGAAAAGCTTCAGCTGGTAGAAGACCTCTACCGCCCGTATAAACAAAAACGCCGGACAAGGGCCACGATTGCAAAGGAAAAAGGGCTGGAACCGCTGGCCCGCTGGATGCTTTCGTTTCCGGCTGAAGGCGACCTGGATGCTGAACTGGCAGCGTACGTATCAGCGGAAAAGCAGGTGGCATCTGCCGAAGAAGCATTGCAGGGTGCAAAAGATATAATTGCCGAAATGGTTTCGGATGAGCCGAAATACCGCGGCTGGATCCGCGGCCAAACGTTTAAAACAGGCGTGATGGCAAGCACCGTCAAAGACGAGGAAAAAGATGAGAAGAAAGTATACGAAATGTATTACGCCTACGAAGAACCGGTCCGCAAAATCGTTCCCCACCGCGTGCTTGCCCTTAACCGCGGCGAAAAAGAAAACATTTTGCGCGTATCCATTGAGGCCGACACCGAGCGGATTTTGGCGTATTTGAACCGGCAAGTGATCCGAAGTGAAGCCTCCATTACATCAGGCATCGTCAAGGAAGCGGTGGAAGATGGCTATAAACGGCTAATTGAGCCCGCCATTGAAAGGGAAATCCGCAACGAACTGTCCGAAAAAGCGGAAGACCGGGCGATCCATATTTTTGCCGAAAATTTAAGGAACCTGCTTCTTCAGCCGCCTTTAAAAGGAAAAACGGTGCTCGGGGTTGACCCGGCGTACCGAACCGGCTGCAAACTCGCAGTCGTGGATGAAACGGGCAAAGTGCTGAAAATCGGCGTGATTTACCCGCATCCGCCAAAACCGAAAACAGAAGAAGCCAAAGCGATTGTAAAAAGCATCATCCGGGATTTTAAGGTGGAGGTCATTGCGATCGGAAACGGCACAGCCTCACAGGAAACCGAGCAATGGATTGCCGGTATTTTAAAAGAAATAGAAGAAGATGTTTCCTATGTGATCGTCAATGAAGCGGGGGCAAGCGTCTACTCTGCATCCGACCTTGCCCGCAAAGAATTTCCGGATTTGCATGTTGAAGAACGGAGCGCCGTCTCCATCGCCCGCAGGCTCCAGGACCCGCTGGCAGAGCTTGTGAAAATCGATCCGAAATCGGTCGGTGTCGGGCAGTACCAGCATGACGTTTCGCAAAAGAAACTGAATGAATCGCTCACTTTCGTCGTTGAAACAGCCGTCAACCAGGTCGGTGTCGATGTCAATACCGCATCCCCGTCTCTTTTGCAATATGTGTCCGGGCTCAGCAGCACTGTAGCGGGCAATATTGTAAAATTCCGCGATGAGAACGGCAAATTTAAAAACCGGGCCGAATTGAAAAAGATTCCCCGCCTCGGCGCAAAAACATACGAACAAAGTATCGGCTTTCTCCGCATACCGGATGGGGAAGAACCACTTGATAAAACACCGATCCACCCGGAAAGCTACGATGCGGCCAGATCTTTGCTGAATGAACTGGGCATGACGACAGCGGATATCGGTACAGAAAAGCTGATCCAATCGCTCGAAACACTGTCTGTCCCGGAAATGGCAAAGACACTCGGCATCGGCGAACTGACCCTGCAAGATATTTTCGAAGCCTTGAAAAAACCGGGCCGCGACCCGCGTGATGAACTGCCAAAACCGCTTTTGAAAAAGGATATTATGAAACTGGAAGATCTGAAACCGGGGATGGAGATGCAAGGAACCGTCCGGAATGTCGTCGATTTCGGGGCGTTTGTCGATGTCGGCGTGAAAGAAGACGGGCTTGTCCATATTTCAAAATTAAGTAAAGGTTTTGTTAAACATCCGCTTGATATCGTCTCAGTCGGCGATATTGTTACCGTATGGGTGGAGAAAGTGGACGTCCAAAAAGGAAGATTATCGCTCACCATGCTTCCAAATGATTAAAAGTGAAAAGAAGATGCGCCAGTTACACGCGCATCTTCTTTTCATTGTAAAAAAACCAGCATTCATTCAGCAGTTTAATTTCACTGCGCCTTTTCTCGCAAAAAGCTCTCCGTATTTGGTTTTGAAACCATACCGGCACACAAACGCCCCCTTGTTCCTGAATGCTGAAACAAAACCAATCCCCCCGCACTTTTACTAAAGTATATGCTATAATAACTTGTCATGTGAAAAGAAAAGCGCAGGTGCCCGCGGCATCCATTTTTCATTATGAGTAAGGAGGCATACGGCCATGGATAACAAGGAATTGCAAGGCCTTGTGGAAAAAATATCAATGGAGTATTTTCACAAACCTTTCCGGCATGCAGCCTCATTTAATCCCCGGCTGCGGACCACCGGGGGAAGATATTTGTTAAAAAGCCACAATATCGAAATCAATAAAAAATATTTAGAAGAACTCGGAGAAAAAGAGCTGATCGGCATTATCAAACACGAACTTTGCCATTACCATCTTCATCTGGAAGGGAAAGGGTACAGGCACCGGGATGCGGACTTCAAACAATTGTTAAAGGAAACGGACGCGCCCCGCTATTGTGCCGTGCTGCCGAGTAAAGCAGCTTCCCGCATGATCAGCCGCCCGTCCCCGCGTTACGAATATGTCTGTACGGAGTGTGGCATCCTGTATAAAAGGCAAAGAAAGGTCAACACCAACCGGTACGTTTGCGGGAGATGCGGTGGAAAACTGGTGCTGCACAAAACGTATGCTGAACCGGGCCGGAAATAATGGGCATGCAGCATCTTCGAAACAAGCTTTAAAAATAAATTTTAAAACAGGGTTGACACCTTCGTGTCCCGTCATTATAATGTTAAGAGTCGACAAGATGTTGCTTGTTATTCCGCAGTAGCTCAGTGGTAGAGCAATCGGCTGTTAACCGATCGGTCGTAGGTTCGAATCCTACCTGCGGAGCCATTTTGGGGAAGTACTCAAGTGGCTGAAGAGGCGCCCCTGCTAAGGGCGTAGGTCGCGTAAGCGGCGCGAGGGTTCAAATCCCTCCTTCTCCGCCATACATACAAAGCAGTCATCGCGGCCCGTTGGTCAAGCGGTTAAGACACCGCCCTTTCACGGCGGTAACACGGGTTCGAATCCCGTACGGGTCATTTGAAATTTATCATATCATGAGTGGTTCCGTAGTGTAGCGGTTATCACGCCTGCCTGTCACGCAGGAGATCGCGGGTTCGATTCCCGTCGGAACCGCCATTGGGCCATAGCCAAGCGGTAAGGCAACGGACTTTGACTCCGTCATGCGCTGGTTCGAATCCAGCTGGCCCAGCCATTTTTGAGCCATTAGCTCAGTTGGTAGAGCATCTGACTTTTAATCAGAGGGTCGCAGGTTCGAATCCTGCATGGCTCACCATTTATCCGCGGGTGTGGCGGAATTGGCAGACGCACCAGACTTAGGATCTGGCACCGCACGGCGTGGGGGTTCGACTCCCTTCACCGGCATTGATTTGATAAATCGCGGAAGTAGTTCAGTGGTAGAACATCACCTTGCCAAGGTGGGGGTCGCGGGTTCGAATCCCGTCTTCCGCTCCATAAAAAGTAGTTGACATCCATAAAAGGTTTTGATATAATATAAAGGTGTCAAGTTAATAACGCGGTCGTGGCGGAATGGCAGACGCGCTAGGTTGAGGGCCTAGTGGGAGTTAAATCCCGTGGAGGTTCAAGTCCTCTCGGCCGCATTTACGCGCCCATAGCTCAATTGGATAGAGCGTTTGACTACGGATCAAAAGGTTAGGGGTTCGACTCCTCTTGGGCGCGCTATTTTTTCATGCAAAAAAGATCTGTTAACAGCTGCGTAAAAGGCTCCAGAGCTTACCGGGCAGTTGAAAACTTTATAAAAAACAGGCCTTTTCTTATTATAAGTTGGTTTGATAGTTTTTAGACCAGGGAAATGCGGGAAATAGCTCAGCTTGGTAGAGCACATGGTTTGGGACCATGGGGTCGCAGGTTCGAATCCTGTTTTCCCGATTTGCATGCGGGTGTAGTTTAGTGGTAAAACCACAGCCTTCCAAGCTGTTGTCGTGGGTTCGATTCCCATCACCCGCTCCAAATTTTATGTTGACAGTGACTTGTTGTAATGTTATACTAAATAAGTTGCTAATTGAGATTGTTCCTTGAAAACTGGACAAAACGAAACGTCAAATTCTTTTTGAGCTTTTATCAAACATCTTTACTGAGAGTTTGATCCTGGCTCAGGACGAACGCTGGCGGCGTGCCTAATACATGCAAGTCGTGCGGACCTTTTAAAAGCTTGCTTTTAAAAGGTTAGCGGCGGACGGGTGAGTAACACGTGGGCAACCTGCCTGTAAGATCGGGATAACACCGGGAAACCGGGGCTAATACCGGATAGTTTTTTCCTCCGCATGGAGGAAAAAGGAAAGACGGCTTTTGCTGTCACTTACAGATGGGCCCGCGGCGCATTAGCTTGTTGGTGGGGTAACGGCTCACCAAGGCAACGATGCGTAGCCGACCTGAGAGGGTGATCGGCCACATTGGGACTGAGACACGGCCCAAACTCCTACGGGAGGCAGCAGTAGGGAATCTTCCGCAATGGACGAAAGTCTGACGGAGCAACGCCGCGTGAGTGAAGAAGGCCTTCGGGTCGTAAAACTCTGTTGCCGGGGAAGAACAAGTGCCGTTCGAACAGGGCGGCGCCTTGACGGTACCCGGCCAGAAAGCCACGGCTAACTACGTGCCAGCAGCCGCGGTAATACGTAGGTGGCAAGCGTTGTCCGGAATTATTGGGCGTAAAGCGCGCGCAGGCGGCTTCTTAAGTCTGATGTGAAATCTTGCGGCTCAACCGCAAGCGGTCATTGGAAACTGGGAGGCTTGAGTGCAGAAGAGGAGAGTGGAATTCCACGTGTAGCGGTGAAATGCGTAGAGATGTGGAGGAACACCAGTGGCGAAGGCGGCTCTCTGGTCTGTAACTGACGCTGAGGCGCGAAAGCGTGGGGAGCAAACAGGATTAGATACCCTGGTAGTCCACGCCGTAAACGATGAGTGCTAAGTGTTAGAGGGTTTCCGCCCTTTAGTGCTGCAGCTAACGCATTAAGCACTCCGCCTGGGGAGTACGGCCGCAAGGCTGAAACTCAAAGGAATTGACGGGGGCCCGCACAAGCGGTGGAGCATGTGGTTTAATTCGAAGCAACGCGAAGAACCTTACCAGGTCTTGACATCCTCTGACCTCCCTGGAGACAGGGCCTTCCCCTTCGGGGGACAGAGTGACAGGTGGTGCATGGTTGTCGTCAGCTCGTGTCGTGAGATGTTGGGTTAAGTCCCGCAACGAGCGCAACCCTTGACCTTAGTTGCCAGCATTCAGTTGGGCACTCTAAGGTGACTGCCGGTGACAAACCGGAGGAAGGTGGGGATGACGTCAAATCATCATGCCCCTTATGACCTGGGCTACACACGTGCTACAATGGATGGTACAAAGGGCTGCGAGACCGCGAGGTTAAGCCAATCCCAGAAAACCATTCCCAGTTCGGATTGCAGGCTGCAACCCGCCTGCATGAAGCCGGAATCGCTAGTAATCGCGGATCAGCATGCCGCGGTGAATACGTTCCCGGGCCTTGTACACACCGCCCGTCACACCACGAGAGTTTGTAACACCCGAAGTCGGTGAGGTAACCTTTATGGAGCCAGCCGCCGAAGGTGGGACAGATGATTGGGGTGAAGTCGTAACAAGGTAGCCGTATCGGAAGGTGCGGCTGGATCACCTCCTTTCTAAGGAATAAAAGGAAAACTTCATTTTCCAAAATTAAGTTTGATGTTTCCGTTTTGTCCAGTTTTGAAGGTTCAATCCTTCAACATGTGTTCTTTGAAAACCGGATAGGAGAAATAAACCAAGTAAACTGAGAATCGCTTATTTTTGGATTTAAACCTTTTTATGGTTAAGTTAGAAAGGGCGCACGGTGGATGCCTTGGCACTAGGAGCCGATGAAGGACGGTACAAACACCGATATGCTCCGGGGAGCTGTACGTAAGCTTTGATCCGGAGATTTCCGAATGGGGAAACCCCCTGTCTTTAATCGGACAGGATTCCTGCCTGAATCCATAGGGCAGGAAGGGCACACCCGGGGAACTGAAACATCTCAGTACCCGGAGGAAGAGAAAGCAATTGCGATTTCCCAAGTAGCGGCGAGCGAACAGGAAACAGCCCAAACCGGAAGGCTTGCCTTCCGGGGTTGTAGGACACTCATATGGGAGTTACAAAAGAACGGGGTAAGTGAAGCGGCTTGGAAAGGCCTGCCGGAGAAGGTAAAAGCCCTGTAACTGACACTTCGTTCTCTCCCGAGTGGATCCTGAGTACGGCGGGACACGAGGAATCCCGCCGGAATCCGGGAGGACCATCTCCCAAGGCTAAATACTCCCTAGTGACCGATAGTGAACCAGTACCGTGAGGGAAAGGTGAAAAGCACCCCGGGAGGGGAGTGAAAGAGATCCTGAAACCGTGTGCCTACAAGTAGTCAGAGCCCGTTAACGGGTGATGGCGTGCCTTTTGTAGAATGAACCGGCGAGTTACGGTCTCATGCAAGGTTAAGCTGAAGAAGCGGAGCCGCAGCGAAAGCGAGTCTGAACAGGGCGAAAGAGTATGAGGCCGCAGACCCGAAACCAGGTGATCTACCCATGTCCAGGGTGAAGGCAAGGTAACACTTGCTGGAGGCCCGAACCCACGCACGTTGAAAAGTGCGGGGATGAGGTGTGGGTAGCGGAGAAATTCCAATCGAACTTGGAGATAGCTGGTTCTCTCCGAAATAGCTTTAGGGCTAGCCTCAAGCGAAGAGTTTTGGAGGTAGAGCACTGTTTGGACGAGGGGCCCTCATCGGGTTACCGAATTCAGACAAACTCCGAATGCCAAAAACTTATGCTTGGGAGTCAGACTGTGAGTGATAAGATCCATGGTCGAAAGGGAAACAGCCCAGACCGCCAGCTAAGGTCCCAAAGTATACGTTAAGTGGAAAAGGATGTGGCGTTGCTTAGACAACCAGGATGTTGGCTTAGAAGCAGCCATCATTCAAAGAGTGCGTAATAGCTCACTGGTCGAGTGACGCTGCGCCGAAAATGTACCGGGGCTAAACGTATCACCGAAGCTGCGGATGGACACCATTTGGTGTCCGTGGTAGGAGAGCGTTCTAAGGGCGTTGAAGCCGGACCGGAAGGACCGGTGGAGCGCTTAGAAGTGAGAATGCCGGTATGAGTAGCGAAAGAAGGGTGAGAATCCCTTCCACCGAATGCCTAAGGTTTCCTGAGGAAGGCTCGTCCGCTCAGGGTTAGTCGGGGCCTAAGCCGAGGCCGAAAGGCGTAGGCGATGGACAACAGGTTGATATTCCTGTACCGCCTCTTCACCGTTTGAACGATGGGGGGACGCAGGAGGATAGGGCAAGCGCGACACTGGTTGATCGCGTCCAAGCAGTTAGGCCGGTGCGGAGGCAAATCCTTCGCGCCAAGGCGGAGCTGTGATGGTGAGGGAAATTTTAGTACCGAAGTTCCTGATTCCACACTGCCAAGAAAAGCCTCTAGTGAGGTGAAAGGCGCCCGTACCGCAAACCGACACAGGTAGGCGAGGAGAGAATCCTAAGGTGAGCGAGAGAACTCTCGTTAAGGAACTCGGCAAAATGACCCCGTAACTTCGGGAGAAGGGGTGCTTTTTGGGGTGTATGCCCCGGGAAGCCGCAGTGAATAGGCCCAGGCGACTGTTTAGCAAAAACACAGGTCTCTGCGAAGCCGCAAGGCGAAGTATAGGGGCTGACACCTGCCCGGTGCTGGAAGGTTAAGGAGAGGGGTTAGCCGTAAGGCGAAGCTCTGAACTGAAGCCCCAGTAAACGGCGGCCGTAACTATAACGGTCCTAAGGTAGCGAAATTCCTTGTCAGGTAAGTTCTGACCCGCACGAAAGGTGTAACGATCTGGGCACTGTCTCAACGAGAGACTCGGTGAAATTATAGTACCTGTGAAGATGCAGGTTACCCGCGACAGGACGGAAAGACCCCATGGAGCTTTACTGCAGCCTGATATTGAATTTTGGTACAGCTTGTACAGGATAGGTAGGAGCCTTGGAAACCGGAGCGCCAGCTTCGGCGGAGGCATCGGTGGGATACTACCCTGGCTGTATTGAAATTCTAACCCGCACCCCTTACCGGGGTGGGAGACAGTGTCAGGCAGGCAGTTTGACTGGGGCGGTCGCCTCCTAAAAGGTAACGGAGGCGCCCAAAGGTTCCCTCAGAATGGTTGGAAATCATTCGCAGAGTGTAAAGGCATAAGGGAGCTTGACTGCGAGACTTACAAGTCGAGCAGGGACGAAAGTCGGGCTTAGTGATCCGGTGGTTCCGCATGGAAGGGCCATCGCTCAACGGATAAAAGCTACCCTGGGGATAACAGGCTGATCTCCCCCAAGAGTCCACATCGACGGGGAGGTTTGGCACCTCGATGTCGGCTCATCGCATCCTGGGGCTGTAGTCGGTCCCAAGGGTTGGGCTGTTCGCCCATTAAAGCGGTACGCGAGCTGGGTTCAGAACGTCGTGAGACAGTTCGGTCCCTATCCGTCGCGGGCGCAGGAAATTTGAGAGGAGCTGTCCTTAGTACGAGAGGACCGGGATGGACGCACCGCTGGTGTACCAGTTGTCTTGCCAAAGGCATCGCTGGGTAGCTATGTGCGGAAGGGATAAGTGCTGAAAGCATCTAAGCATGAAGCCCCCCTCAAGATGAGATTTCCCACAGTTTATACTGGTAAGATCCCTGAAAGATGATCAGGTTGATAGGTCCGGGGTGGAAGCGCGGCGACGTGTGGAGCTGACGGATACTAATCGATCGAGGACTTAACCACGAAAAGCGGAAGCGCCTTGCTCATCGGCGTACGGATTTCGGAGCTTTCGACTGAGATAAAGGAAACACGGCGAGGTATCGAGCCGATGTTGACTTATCGTAGGGAGAAAGCGTAGAAATACGCTAGCCGATAGGCGCTGGAGCTGGACAACAGAAAAGCGGAGGTGCCTTACCAAAGGCGCTGAAGCTAGACCATTCTCAAAGTTAGAAATGCGTTCTCCGTTTACAGTTTTTTCTCCCATCCTGTTTTGAAGGAATACAATTATTTCTCTTGATAAATAACAGCAACTGTGTTATAATATTTCTTGTCATTAAGGTCCGGTGGCGATGGCGGAAAGGTCACACCCGTTCCCATCCCGAACACGGAAGTTAAGCTTTCCAGCGCCGATGGTAGTTGGGGGTTTCCCCCTGCGAGAGTAGGACGCTGCCGGGCCTGAATATATTATTATCGCGGGGTGGAGCAGTCTGGTAGCTCGTCGGGCTCATAACCCGAAGGTCGCAGGTTCAAATCCTGCCCCCGCAATCGATCAGAACAAGCAGTGGTTTGACTGCTTGTTCTTTATATTTTTCATCCTGTTTTTGCGTATTTGTCCAAAATCGGTTAAACTAGAATTGGATTGAAGCATCCTTAGGAACATTCCTAAGGCTTTTTTTATAAGGCGCGCCGTACTTTGGATTGGCGGCAATTTGCGATAAAGTTGTAGAGGAGAGGCGGCAAATGGGGAGTTATCGTTTCGTTTCCAACAGCCCTGAAGAGACTTTTTCTTTTGCAGAAAAAATGGCTGCCCATCTGAAACCGGGGGATGTCCTTTTGCTGGAGGGTGACCTGGGGGCAGGAAAAACGACTTTTACAAAAGGGATTGCGAACGGGCTGGGCATTCGCCGTACCGTGAACAGCCCGACTTTTACCATTATAAAAGAGTACCGGGGGAACCTGCCGCTGTATCATATGGACGTATACCGTTTGGAGGATGCGCAGGAGGACCTTGGTTTTGATGAATATTTTGAAGGTGATGGCGTGACGGTTGTGGAGTGGGCACATTTTATCAAAGATCTGTTGCCTGAGAGCTATTTGGAAATCCGCATTCTCCGCCTTGAAGGAGACCGCAGGCTTATTGAAGCGGAACCGTTTGGGGACCGTTATGTATCATTATGTGAGGAGATTTTTGGATGAAAGTTTTGGCAATCGATACTTCAAATGAAGTGCTGGGCGTTTCATTGGCCGATGATCATGTTGTGCTGGCCGAATATATGACAAATTTGAAAAAAAATCATAGTGTCCGCGTGATGCCGGCTGTGCAGGAAGTCATGGAGGCGTGCGGGATAAAACCGGCTGAGCTGGATAAGATTGTGGTGGCAAAAGGGCCCGGATCTTACACCGGCATACGGATTGGCGTCACGATCGCAAAAACGATGGCCTGGAGCCTTCAAATTCCATTGGTGGGGGTTTCCAGCCTGAAGTTGTTGGCGGCGTCCGGCCGTTATTTTGACGGGTATATTTCCCCGCTTTTTGATGCGCGCAGAGGGCGGATTTATACCGGTTTGTACCGCTATGAAAACGGGGTTTTGCAAACAGTAGTGGAAGATTGCAATGTATCATCCGCTGAATGGGGAACCCGGTTAAGTGCGCTTGAGGCGCCCGTATTATTGATCGGCCAGCATGTTGCCCTTCATGAAGCCGTTCTTGCGAAGAAGCTGGGAGATAAAATGGCGGTAGCAGATTGGACTCTGCATAATCCGAGGCCGGGCGAACTGGCCAGGCTTGGGATGGATGAACCGGACGCGGAGATACACACTTTCGTTCCAAATTACATACGGTTAGTAGAGGCAGAAGCCAAATGGCTTGAAAAGCATAAACGGGAGAGTCACTAAAAATGGAAAAAACGGGGAAAATAACGCTGCGAAAAGCCACGCTTGCAGATTTGGACGGAATTTACAATGTGGAGATGCATTCTTTTACAATGCCGTGGACACGTGAAGCATTTTACAACGAACTGGTTCATAATCATTTTGCCATGTATCTTGTGCTTGTCGAGAATGAAAAGGTTATCGGTTATTGCGGCGTGTGGGTCATTGTCGATGAGGCGCATGTGACCAATCTTGCGGTGCTCCCGGAGTACCGAGGCCGGAAACTGGGAGAGACGCTGTTAAAAAATGTGATGGCTTACGCCGCATTGAACCATGCCAAAACGCTCAGCCTGGAGGTACGCGTCAGCAATATGATTGCGCGCTCCTTATACAGGAAGCTCGGATTTCGGGAAGGCGGCATCCGGAAAGGCTATTACACGGATAATTATGAAGACGCAATTGTGATGTGGGTGAATTTATAAATGGAAAAAGATTTGTTGGTATTAGGCATAGAAACGAGCTGCGATGAAACGGCTGCAGCTGTCATTAAAAACGGGACGGAAATTGTTTCCAATGTGGTCGCTTCTCAGATTGAAAGCCACAAACGGTTCGGCGGGGTGGTGCCAGAGCTTGCATCCCGCCACCATGTCGAGCAAATTACCATTGTCATTGAGGAAGCGATGCAGCAGGCAGACGCGGCTTTTAAAGACCTGGATGCGATCGCCGTGACAGAAGGGCCCGGGCTTGTGGGCGCGTTGCTTGTTGGCGTCAATGCCGCAAAGGCGCTCAGTTTCGCGCATCAGATTCCACTTGTCGGTGTCCATCATATTGCCGGCCATATTTATGCGAACCGGATCGGGCATGAAATGAAGTTTCCGCTGCTTGCGCTTGTCGTTTCAGGAGGTCATACGGAGCTTGTGCTGATGAAGGGCCATGCCGAGTTTGAAGTAATCGGCGAAACGAGAGATGATGCGGCAGGGGAAGCTTATGACAAAGTAGCACGAACGTTGAACCTTCCTTATCCGGGCGGTCCGCAGATTGACCGGCTTGCCCATGAAGGAAAGCCAAATGTTGATTTGCCGCGATCCTGGCTGGAAGGGACTTATGATTTCAGTTTCAGCGGGCTCAAATCAGCCGTCATTAACACCCTCCATAATGCCGCGCAGCGCGGGGAAAGCATCCGGCCTGAAGATATGGCCGCAAGCTTCCAGCAAAGTGTGATTGATGTATTGGTCGGTAAAACCGTGGAGGCGGTAAAAGCGTTTGGCGTCAAAGAAGTGCTGGTCGCCGGCGGTGTTGCCGCGAACAAAGGATTGCGCGCTGCCCTTTCAGAAGCATTCCGGGATCTCCCTGAAGTGGCGTTGCGCATCCCGCCGATCCAGTTATGCACAGACAATGCGGCGATGATTGCCGCATGCGGGACGGTGCTTTTTGAAAAGGGAAAAAGAAGCTCCCTTGACTTAAATGCTTATCCCGGGCTGGACATTGAAAACTTTTAAACAGGGTTGTGAAAAACCGGTGTATGGGAATCGTCCATACACCGGTTTTTTTTGGAGATATGCAGGGGAATTGTGCGCAATCTGTGGAAAAGTTGTTGATAAATGATTGGACTTGTGTAAAACTTTTAAAATTTTTTCCGGACAGGCTGTGGGTATTGTGGATAAATCTGTTGATAATTGTGGATTTTGTGGAAAAACGTTTTGGAAAGCAAGAAATCAATATACCGCCTGTGCATAAATCTGTGCATGGCGCGAGATGCCAAAATAAAAACCTGTGCAGAAAATTTCCACACAGGTCCAAACATTACTCCGCCAGTTCTGCCCATTCTTCCATCAGCGCGTCCAGCTCCAATTTCCGTTGCTCCAGTTCTTCTGTCAGCTCGCGGATTTTAATATGGTCCTGAAAGATTTCCGGGTCGGCCATTTTTTCTTCCCGGTCATGAATTTCTGTTTCCAACGTTTCAATTCTTGTTTCAATTTCTTCAATCCTCCGCTTTTTTTGCCGCTCGCGTTTTTTTGCTTCTTTATCCTGCCGGTAGTTGTTTTTCGCCGGCTGTTCCGCTTTAACCTTTTCTTGTTTCGTGTTTTCCAGGCGTGCAATTTCCAGCATTTCTTCTTTTTTTTGCACATAATAATCATAGTCGCCGAGAAATTCACGGGTTCCCTCCGGCGAGAGCTCCACCACTTTTGTGGCAATCCGGTTAATGAAATAGCGGTCGTGGGAAATGAACAAAATCGTTCCCGGGTAATCGATGAGCGCATTTTCCAGTACTTCTTTACTGTCCAAATCAAGGTGGTTTGTCGGTTCATCTAAAATTAGAAAGTTCGCCTTTTCCAGCATCAATTTGGCGAGGGCAAGCCGGGCTTTTTCGCCGCCGCTTAAGGATGAGACGGTTTTTAAAACGTCATCGCCGGAAAAAAGAAAATTCCCGAGTGCCGTGCGGATTTCTTTTTCTGTTTTCAGCGGGTATGCATCCCATAATTCCCGGAGGACCGTTTTATTGGAAGATAAGTCGGCCAGTTCTTGATCGTAATAGCCGGTCATAACGTTGGAGCCATATTCGATCGTGCCGGATATCAGCGGGATTCTCCGGATAATCGATTTCAAAAGCGTTGACTTGCCGATGCCGTTCGGGCCGACAAGGGCAACACTGTCTTGTTTTTTGACTGAAAGATGGATGTTTTTGGCAACCGGCTCCCCGTCGTAGCCGATGGCAGCATCCCGGACATGAAGGACTTCGTTCCCGCTTTGTTTGGCAATTTCAAACGAAAACCGGGCAGATTTTTCATCGCCAAGCGGCTTGTCCATCAATTCCATTTTTTCCAGTTGTTTCCTCCTACTTTGCGCCCGCTTTGTCGTGGTGGCACGGGCAATGTTTTTTTGGATGAATGCCTGCAATTTCGCAACTTCTTCCTGCTGCTTTTCATATTGTTTGACCTCTCGCTCGTACTGGGCGGCCTTTTGTTCCAGATACCGGCTGTAGTTGCCGTGGTATTTTTTAATGGAATGCCTTGAAATTTCATAGACCTGGTTGACGACTTTATCCAGAAAATAACGGTCATGGGACACGATCAGAATGGCGCCTTCATAGCCTTGTAAATATTGCTCCAGCCAGGTGAGCGTTTCGATATCGAGATGGTTTGTCGGCTCATCCAAAATGAGGATGTCCGGCTTTGTGAGCAGCAATTTCGCCAATGCAAGGCGTGTTTTTTGCCCGCCGCTTAATGTCCGGATCGGGGTGTTGTAGTCGTACTGGTCAAAACGGAAGCCATGCAGAACGGACCGGATATCCGCTTCGATCTGATATCCGCCTTCATCTTTAAAACGTGTCTGCAAAGTATCATAAGCATGCAGCACTTTTTCATACTCCGCCGGGCGGTTATAAATCTTAGGGTCGGCCATTTTTTGTTCGTATTCGCGAAGCTGTTTTTCCATATCCAGCAAATTTTTAAAAACCGACATCATTTCGTCCCAAATGGACAGATCCGATTCGAGTCCGGTATTTTGGGCGAGATAACCGATTTCGACACCATTCGGCATAATGATGGAACCTTCATCATAAGAAAGCTGGCCGGCGATGATTTTCAGGAGGGTCGATTTGCCGGCCCCGTTTCTCCCGACCAAGGCAATCCGGTCTTTTGTTTGAATTTCTAATTTTATATCCGATAAAATAAGTTCAGCGCCATAATATTTTGTGACTTGTTGAACTTGCAGCAACATCATCTTTATGTTCACCTCTATACCATTGTAAGTGTACAGGAAGGCGAACTGCAACTCAACCGGCGTGATCGCAGTTCTGAAGAGTAAATTCATCAATTTTTAGATGTTTTATGATAAAATGACTTATCCACATTTAGAAAATTTTTCCATCTATTTTTTCTGCTTTCAAAGTCAAAAAGAGCCGAATTTGCAAATTTCTTTTTTAAAATTGTGGATAACTTCAAAAAAACCTTTTTTTACATCACATCCTTTGCTATAATATAACCATTAAGTAAACCTTACTTGTATTGGCTTACTTAAATGGGTGAAATCCTCGTCTGTTAAAATGCGTGTCCGAAACGATTCCAACAGATTTGAGGATTTTTCTTTTGCCGTTTTTTTGAGTGCTTTTAAGATTGACGAACCTTTTTCAAACAGCTGTCTAATAATATCTGTTATTTGAACTAATAAATAATGATTTTTCATGGCTGTGTAGTTTTGGCTATTGGCATGTTCTATATTGTAACGATTATTTTTTTGTTCGTTAAATCCTTGATTTTCAATCTTCCAGCGGCTTCTTCCTGCAGCGATGAGTCGTTCCACGTTCTTTTTCGTGATTTTAATATCCGTTATAAATACATACTCTTTCGATTTCCCATCCTCTGTTTTCATTGTGGCCTCCATCAGATTGACCGTTCTGTCTTTGTAGGCAATATCATTCACCCAAACTAATGAATTCTGATCCTTACTTTGTTCCAGCTCTTTTATTGCCTTAAACTCCGTCGAGATACTTTTAATTCTCCCTTCCTTAAATCTGCATATATATTTCCATTTGTGCGCCCTGCACAGATTAAATACCGTTTCACATGCATAGAGACTATCTCCCAAGATACAAATCGGTAGTCTTTTAAATATTTTTTTTATTTTCTTTGCCAGCCTGTCGAAGGCTTTTAATTCACAATCTTGCTTAGAAACATTTTCTGATTCATTTTCGATAAATTCGGAGGCAATACTGAAGACCATATCCCCCACGACAAGCTTGGCTTCAAGTACATGGTGCATATAAAGTACGTTCGTTTCTCCTGTTTCTTTATTTGTATATGCCCGTCTCAGGCAGTGTTTACAATGTTTCTTATGAAAGGTGTGTAATCCAGTTCCATCAATGATGACACCCCAGTACTTTCCTTCAATTCGATAAGACTCGAGAGACCTTTTTTTCAATAATTCTTTAATCATATACGTTCTAATTTTTTCTAATTCATTTACATCTAAGCCAGATAAAAAGTCGTTAATTGTATCATAATGTGGAAGTTCTTCAAGAAAATCTAAGCCTAACACCTTCCCTACATTTTTAATACATTCTTCTTTATTAAAACGCTCACTCATGTTTCTCATGGATTTTAGGCCGGTCATATTTTTCAACATCATCGTAAATAAAAGGACCTCTGGACCATAAGTGATATAGCTTTGATGTCGGTGGTCTGCTACCTTTTTTAGGTTATTCATCAGGTCTTTGAAAAAATGCTTCTGAATTTTAAGGAACTCGAAAAAATAATTTGCTTCTTTTTCACGATTTCTTTTTTCTTTTCTAGTAACCAAAATAAAAACCCCCTCAAAACAGCCAAGTTTAATTAGGGCTTGCTGAACGAATCAAATTTTAGCTTGTATTCGACTTGTCACTAAGCCATACCAAAATATTCGTCCAGCAAGCTCTAATTATTTAAATTATTACATATTTGGCCGTATTTTTGGGGGGGATACTTAAATTATCACGAAAAATTTTTACTCCTCAGAGCTGCGTGATCGGAATTTGTCAAAAAACTTTTCACATAAATTCGTAAAAACCCATGAAAAAAATGCTTACTTGTGATATATTTAACATAGTTGGAGAGAGAAAAAGACGCATGCAGGCATTTTTTTAAAACATATTTTTTCTTTGCTCAGATAGGAGTAATATTATAATGAAGAATGGCAGCGCTGCCATTCTGGAATGGACGCACGATTGGAACCAACAGCACAAAAAACTTAAGCTTTCAACTTGGGGGATTTCACATGAAGGATGAATCAGTAAAAATACCGCAAGCCACTGCAAAACGGCTTCCATTATATTACCGGTACCTGAGAAATTTATATACACTTGGCAAGCAAAGGGTATCCTCGGCGGAACTGAGTGAAGCGGTGAAAGTCGACTCCGCTACGATACGCAGGGATTTTTCCTACTTCGGGGCACTTGGAAAAAAAGGTTATGGTTATAATGTAAAATATTTATTGTCTTTTTTCGGCAAGACGCTGAACCAGGATGAGATCACAGATGTAGCGCTGGTTGGCGTTGGGAACCTCGGTACAGCCCTTTTGAATTACAATTTTTCGAAGAATAACAGCGCACGGATTGTGATGGCATTTGACAATGACCCCGGGAAGGTGGGGAGCCATGTTGGCAATGTGCCTGTTTACAGCATGGACGAATTAAGAGAACGGCTTTGCGCGGAAGATGTGACGGTTGTGATTTTGACGGTCCCCGCTTCCAGTGCCCAGGCAGTGACAGACGAGCTTGCCAGTACAAATGTAAAAGGCGTTTTAAACTTTACACCTGCCCGGCTGAACGTGCCGCCGGATATCCGCGTCCATCATATTGACCTGGCCGTGGAACTGCAGGCACTGATCTACTTTTTAAAACATTATTCAAATGATGAAGAAAATTTGAAAGAAACAAAAGAGCCGGTTGCGAAGCCATAGCCAAAAAGCTTTTTTTCCGTTATCATAGTGGGTACAGGGGGTGGCCCGATTGAAAACGGAATGCAGGCGCAAATGGCAATGGCCGGATTTGGCTGTGGCGTGCAAAGGGAAAAGGGCGGATTCAACGCCGGCACTTAAAGGGGAACGGCGATGAATACGAAAAAAATGCCGGTTACCGGACACATCCAGGAATTGAGAAAGCGGTTAATTACCGTTCTCATTTTCTTTCTGTTTGCCCTGGTTGTTGGCTTTTTTACCGCAAAACCTGTTATACGTTATTTGCAGCATGCCAAAAATGCCGGCATGTTCACGATGAATGCCTTCAGGGTAACCGATCCTATTAAGGTTTTTATGGAAGTTTCGGTTGTGATCGCATGCCTATTGACCCTGCCGGTGATTTTGTACCAGCTTTGGGCGTTTATAAGCCCGGGGCTGTATGAGAAAGAAAAGAAACTGACATTAAGTTACATTCCTGTTTCCATCTTGCTTTTTATAGCCGGCGTTTCTTTTTCCTATTTCGTGCTTTGTCCGCTGATGGTGAAGTTTATGATGGGCTTGTCAAATGAAATGGGCATTCGTGCGGTGATCGGGATCCGGGAGTATATTCAGTTTCTGCTAGAGATCACGCTTCCGTTTGGCTTTGTGTTCCAAATGCCGGTCGTGGTCCTGTTTCTGACCCGGCTTGGCATCATTACGCCGAGACTGTTGAAAAAGGTAAGAAAATATGCGTATCTTGCTTTGATTGCAGCTGCCGGCATCATCACCCCGCCGGACGTGTTTTCGCAGCTGATTACCTTTGTTCCACTCGTTTTGCTGTATGAAGCAAGCACACTGATTTCGAAAATGGCGTACCGCAATGCCAAAAAAGCGGCAAAAGAAATGCCAATGGATGAACAGACGATTGCTTCTGAATAAGAAAGCCGTTTTCCGGACGGAGCCGGAAAACGGCTTTTATTTTTTCACTGAGTTTTTCAGCTTGAAATGGAGAAAGATCAGCCTGATGCCGGAACCCAGATCCAATGTTGCAATCAACAGCAGTAAATAAGAAAAAAAGCCCCAGCCGCCCACTTGTACCTGCTGAATGGCAAAATAAGTGAACAAAGCCCCGAGCAGGCAGTTTACAATCCCTGAAAAAAGTGGTCTCATTATAGAAGTCCTCCAATTGAGCTGTAAATTTCATGTACGGATGTCTGCAGAACGGACGGGTGCAAAAGCAGCCTCACGACCACAATCGTGTTCATGGAAACATGCGCAAACATGGAAACGGTGATCCGGTTTGTTTTCTCGTATAAATAAGCGAGCGTCAGCCCTAAAAGGGAATATAAAAACAAGTGGCTCGGTTCGGTATGCGCGAGTCCGAAAATAACCGAGCTGACAATACCGGATAAAAGGAATGAAAAGCGCCTGCGCAGCGTGCCGAAAATGATTTTCCGAAAAACGATTTCCTCGAGAATCGGCCCTGCGATCGAGCTGATGAGGATGACGAGCGGAAATCTTTCAATCAGCGCCATGATTTGCTGCGTATTGTTGGAGGCAGCCGGGGCACCGAATAATGATTCAATGATCGCGGCTGCAGTCTGGGCAAAGAAACAAAGAAAGACGCCGCCTATTGCCCATATGGCGGATGGCGCGGCCGGAAGCGGTTCAGTCCGGTCTGTTTCTTTCTTTGCGGCTTTTCTTAAAAAGTACAGGACGATGATCAGCCCGATGATAAAGCTGATGACGGTCCAAAGCGGGGGCGTCAATGTCCGCATGCTGTCTGCCGGTTCGTGGAAAACGTTCACCCCGGCATAGTAGAGCAACGGATACCCGACGGCGCCGGACAGCAGCATAAGGATGTACGTCACGAGAATATACACATACTCTTTTTTCACGCGTTCTTTTCCTTTCTTGCCAGTTCAAAGTTTAAAGGATCGCAAATTCGTCCAATATGTTCATTGTACTATTGAACCGGGCGGGGTTCAAATGCCGTGCGCAGAGCCAGCCTTTTCAGTTGCATATCCGGATGGTGATCAAGCATACTTATAAAAGGGCAAGCGGCTGAAATGGAGGCGCGCAACCGGCATCCTTTGACGGGGCTCTTTAAAGGATGCAGGGCCCGAAAAAAATAAAAAAAGTTGGATGAGAGACTTGCAAAAAAGCAAGGAATTATTTATTATAATAAATGTGTTAGCACTCAACTTATGCGAGTGCTAATAATGGACAAAATTTTACATAATACGAATTAAGGAGGTTGTTTCACGTGTTAAAACCACTGGGTGATCGCGTTGTCATTGAATTAGTTGAATCGGAAGAAAAAACAGCAAGCGGTATTGTCCTGCCTGACACGGCAAAAGAAAAGCCACAGGAAGGCAAAGTTGTGGCTGTCGGTTCCGGGCGTACCCTTGATAACGGTGAACGTGTTGCCATCGATGTAGCAGTAGGCGACCGCATCATCTTCTCGAAATATGCCGGCACTGAAGTGAAATATGACGGAAAAGAATACTTAATCCTTCGTGAAAGCGATATTCTGGCGGTTGTGGAATAAGCCTGGCTTGTTGAAACATAGAAATAACGATATGACATGAGGAGGTTTTATAAATGGCAAAAGAAATTAAATTCGGCGAAGAAGCCCGCCGCGGTATGCTTCGTGGTGTGGATAAACTGGCAGATGCTGTAAAAGTGACATTGGGCCCGAAAGGACGTAACGTCGTTCTGGAAAAGAAATTCGGTTCTCCGCTGATCACAAATGACGGTGTCACGATCGCAAAAGAAATTGAACTCGAAGACGCGTTTGAAAACATGGGTGCCAAACTTGTCTCCGAAGTGGCCAGCAAAACGAACGATGTAGCTGGTGACGGTACAACCACTGCAACTGTTCTGGCACAGGCAATGATCCGTGAAGGCCTGAAAAACGTAACAGCAGGTGCAAACCCGGTTGGCATCCGCAAAGGGATTGAAAAAGCAGTTGCGGCTGCTGTCGAAGAATTAAAAGCCATTTCGAAACCAATCGAAGGCAAAGCTTCCATCGCCCAAGTTGCTGCAATTTCCTCTGCTGACGAAGAAGTCGGCGAATTGATCGCTGAAGCAATGGAACGCGTGGGCAACGATGGCGTTATTACCATTGAAGAATCAAAAGGCTTCTCAACGGAATTGGACGTTGTGGAAGGAATGCAGTTCGACCGTGGCTATGCATCGCCTTACATGGTAACGGATTCCGACAAAATGGAAGCTGTTCTGGATAACCCTTACATCTTAATTACAGACAAGAAGATTTCCAATATCCAGGAAATCCTGCCTGTTCTCGAACAAGTTGTCCAACAAGGCAAACCGCTGTTGCTGATTGCGGAAGATGTTGAAGGGGAAGCTCTTGCAACACTCGTTGTCAACAAACTGCGTGGCACATTCAATGCAGTTGCGGTGAAAGCGCCTGGCTTCGGTGACCGCCGCAAAGCGATGCTCGAAGATATTGCAACCCTGACAGGCGGCGAAGTGATCACAGAAGAACTCGGTCTTGATTTAAAATCTGCAACAATTGACCAGCTCGGCCGTGCCGGAAAAGTGGTTGTTACAAAAGAAACAACGACAATCGTGGAAGGGGCAGGCGACTCTGCTGCAATTTCTGCACGTGTAAACCAAATCCGCATGCAATTGGAAGAAACAACTTCCGAATTTGACCGCGAAAAATTACAAGAACGCCTTGCAAAACTGGCTGGCGGCGTAGCAGTCATCAAAGTCGGTGCTGCGACAGAAACCGAATTGAAAGAACGCAAACTGCGCATTGAAGATGCTTTGAACTCTACGCGCGCTGCTGTTGAGGAAGGCATTGTAGCAGGCGGTGGCACGGCGCTTATCAATGTCATCAAGAAAGTCGCTTCCATTGAGGCAGAAGGCGACGTTCAAACAGGCATCAATATCGTTGCACGCGCTTTGGAAGAACCTGTACGCCAAATCGCGGAAAATGCCGGCCTTGAAGGTTCAGTCATTGTCGAACGCCTGAAAAAAGAAGATGTCGGCATTGGTTACAATGCCGCCAATGGAGAATGGGTCAACATGATTGAAGCGGGTATCGTGGACCCGACGAAAGTAACCCGTTCCGCACTTCAAAATGCTGCATCTGTTGCTGCAATGCTGCTTACAACAGAAGCAGTTGTTGCCGACAAACCTGAACCGCCGGCACCTGCAGGCGGCGGCGCCCCTGACATGGGCATGGGCGGCATGATGTAATAAGCGCCTGAAAATGCTGGGATAACGGCTTTTACAGACGTTCAAAACTGTACCATTCCATGTTTCGGTTCATGTTTTAGATCGTTACATTTTTAATGAGGCTCCCGGGAAGTGACCGGGAGCCTCTTTTTTCTGTTTCTCATACACGCTTTGTGTATGCTTACAAATGAACAGGGGTGTTGAAATGGCAAAAGCCGAAAAGAAGGGAAGCGGCATGAGTCCTGTACGGGGTGATTGCGAAATGAAGGGAAGCGTATAAACCGTAAGTAAGATGGTTGCAAAATAGAGGGAAGTGTTTGAGAAAAGTGATTGCGGAATGAAGGCTATGCCCATAAGCCGCTAATGATGGCGGGTGAGGCAAGCGGCAAACGTAAGCGTGGTGGGCGCGAAATGAAGGGCCTGAACAGGTGACAGAAAGAAGGCAAGCCGGTTTTTTTAGGGATGCCGGCCCGGTTATTCCGCGTGTTCACGGAATACCCAGAGCCTTGTGCCAAGAAAATTGACGGCCATCCCTGCCAGTGTGGCAATGATCTTCGCGTATAAAAGCGGCCAGCCCCACTGCTCGTGAAAGAGGAAAAGCAGAAGGGAAGTCAGCGCATAGACGATTAAATTGACGGCAATAAACCGTGAAGCCTCGCCCCATGTTGCTTTTTTTCTTACTTGAAACGTCCAGAACCGGTTCAGCAAATAACTGTTTGCCATGCCGGCCGTATAAGAGCAGGCCTGTGCAACAAGATAAGGCACATGGAATGATGTGAGCAGAAAAAATACGAGAAAATCAACAAGCGTATTTCCGGCGCCGACAATGCAAAACTTAAGAAAAGCGGCATATTGTTTGAGCATGGGTCCAGCAAACCTTTCGTAAGTTGTGTTTTCAAGTTTTCATTGTATCACTGTTTTGGCTTAAGGCGAAAGAAGATTTCCCGTCTTTATATAAATTCGTTTCAATAGTATAGCGCGGGCGCCTTTTGACTTCTTTAAAAATTTTGCCGATGTATTCCCCGATCAGCCCTACCGCCATCAACTCCAGGCCGCCAAGGAGCCAGATAGAGATGATCAGGGAAGCCCAGCCGGAGACGGTATGGCCGGCAAGTTCCTCTATAAGGGCATAAAGGCCGACAAAAGCACTTAAAATAAACGTGACAAACCCGAGGGCCGTCACAAAGCGGACCGGGGTTATGCTGAAAGACGTAATGCCATCCAGGGCAAAAGCGAGCATTTTCTTTAACGGATATTTTGATTCCCCGGCCATCCGCTCTTTTCGGTCGTAATACACTTTCGTAGAAGGAAACCCGAGCAAAGGGATAATCCCGCGCAAAAACAGATTTGCTTCTTTATATTTTAAAAGTTCCTCCAATGTTCTCTTGCTCATCAGCCGGAAATCAGCATGGTTCGGCACGAGCTGAATCCCCATTTTTCCCATCAGCCAGTAGAACCCTTGCGCACTTGTCCGTTTAAACCAAGTGTCCGTTTCCCGGCTGTCGCGGACGCCGTATACAATATCGTAGCCTTGCCAATATTTTTCCATAAAATCCCGAATCGCCCGGATATCGTCCTGCAAATCGGCATCAATGGAGATGACGCAGTCGGAATGCTCACTGGCGACCGTAAGCCCTGCAAGCAGCGCATTCTGGTGCCCGGCATTGCGCGACAGTTTAATGCCTTTTACAAACGGATGGCGGGCCGAAGCGGATTCAATGATCTGCCAGGTTTTGTCGCGGCTCCCGTCATCGACAAACAAGAGCGTGCTGTCTTTTGCAATCAGTTTGGACTGGATCAGAGATTCGAGCACCTCTGACAGCTGCTTCATCGTTTCATGCAATACGGCTTCTTCATTATAACAAGGAACAACAATCGTTAATTTCGGATATTGACTCATTCTACAGCATCTCCTTTACCAGCATGATGCTTACTTTACTTCGTATAAATAAATGGTCCACGCCGAGTCGGCATTGCGGAAAGTTTTTAAAAACCGCAAATGCTCTTCTTCTGCGTTTTGGATCGGGACAGCCGAGAAAATATACCGCCCGCCAAGCTTTTCAAACGCTTTTGTATCGATGGCAAGATGATGGATTTTGACGCCGCTGTTTTTCCGGAATTCATAATGCTTGCCCAGTTCGCTGACAAAAATATAACAGCGGTTCCCCCACTGGTCAAAATACGTTTTTAATTGCGGGCTTTTCTCCAGTTCCCCGGCAATGATTTTTCGGAATTTCCTTTTATAAGACAACGGATAATAATTATTGTAAGAATCTAAGGTGTAGAAACCGTTGTACTGGGCAATGGCCGGATGGATCCCGATGCTGGCGACGCGGTAAGCGCTTTTCGGTTTGCCGATATAGCGGCCGATTTCGTGAAACTGGCCCGTCGCGTAAAACTGGTTGAACGAAGGTTTCCCGGCAACACGATAATAAATTTCAGGATTAAACGCAAACAGGACAACCACCTGGGCGATGAGGCAACATTTTACGAATGCCTTCCACTTTCTGCCGCGTTTCCAAAGAAACCATGCCCCCACTGCAAACATCGTATAAATGATAAGCGGCCGCAAAAAATGAAACCGTGCAAAGTTAAACGTATTCAGCAGGCTGATCTTTTCTTTTAACGGTTCCCATGCCTTGTTGAACCAGAAAGCATACCAGAGCGATAAAACGGCATTCAGCATAAAAAGCTGCACATACCGTTTTTCCTTTTTCCATGCTTTTGTTTTATAAATCAGCCACATGGCGATAAAAGAGAACGGCAGAATGACAAACGTGTGCACGGTCATATCATGTGTATGCCCGAACACATAATTTTTTAGCGCAAGCCGGAGCGTGTGCCAAAAGCCGAGTTTCGAGCTAACAAAATCATTCCGGCTTGTCGGCTCATGGGAAAAGACAAGGGAATACACAAGCCGGTATTCAATCCCTAAATACAGCACCAGCATCCAGCCGATTGCAAAAAAGAACGGCCAGTTGCGCTCCCGTTTCACAAGCACATCCCGTATCCACAAAAGTCCCATCGCCGCCAGAAAAAAGAAGAACCCGAGCACAAAGCTGGAGTAAAAAGGCAAAAGGGTCAGCGCCAGCCACTCTTTCCATGTGGCCTGCCGGTTCCTGATGTTTAAAAAAGCCCAAAGCGCAAGCGGCATCCCCAATGTGCTTAACATGCCGGACGGCCAAAACGGGGTCATCGCAAAAGCAAGAGATACCCATACCCTGATAAAGTAACCGTCCTGCCCTTGCACGAAATGCCGTTTTAGCAACAGGTACATTCCTAAAAAAGCAAAGACTCTTGTAATCGTCTGGCTGAATGTATAAGCCACAACCGAAGGGAACAGGGCGTAAAGCCACTGGATTCCGCTGAATTCCGTCCCGAACGCATTTCGCGGCAACCCGTTCATGATTTGCGGAATCGTTGCATTCAGAGGGCCAAACAGTTCTCCGCTGCGGTCGAGCACCCGGTACCAGGCGATATTCGAATCCAGGTTGTCGTGGACCCGGATATGCATATTGCCGCCAAGAATAAACATTGGCGAAAGGTAGACGGCCAGCATCCATACGGCCAGCCATAAAGCATTTTTTTCATGATTACTGATTTTCATTCCGGTCTGACACCATCCCGTTTCTATTTTTGGATGTATGGTCCCTTCTCTCCATAAGCACGTTTGAATAGACGCGGGCAACCAGGGAAAAGTTCACACAAAAAAATACAGGCAAAAATGATGCGGGGTTTAAATCACCGGCCCGTTATTAATGATATAATAAAACCAGCATAAATTGGCTTTAAAATGCCAGGATGAAGGGAAGAAGCTGCCATGATCATAAAAGATGTGCAAGTGCATTACCGGAACATTCCGCTGCTCGTTCCGTTTAAAACAGCATTGCGGCAAGCCAATGAAATTGACAGCATTGAAGTGGAAATCACACTGGACAATGGCATAAAAGGTACAGGGGCAGCTGCGCCAACTGTTGTCATTACAGGCGATTCAACCGAAAGCATCATGTCTGTTGCGGCAGGGCCTATCAAGGAGGCGCTCTCCGGGCATGATTTGCGTGATTTCCAGGAAGCCCTGAAAAAAGTGCAGCGGTGCTGTACGGGCAACACAAGTGCAAAAGCTGCTGCCGACATTGCCCTTTACGATGCATACAGCAAATGGTTAAACATTCCACTGTATGCCTATCTTGGCGGGCAGAAAAATCTCCGGACTTCCATGACAATCGGAGTGGATACGCCCGAAAAAATGGCATGGGATGCGGAAAAAAGCGTGGAGGCCGGGTTTCATCTGTTGAAAATCAAGGTCGGCACATATCCGGAAATCGATCTCGAACGGATTGAAGCGGTCCGGCGCGCTGTTTCGCCTGATGTCAAACTGCGCCTTGATGCCAATCAGGCGTGGGAACCGAAGCAAGCGGTGCAAATTTTACAAGAGCTGGAAAAAAAGGATTTCGGGATTGAGTTTGTCGAACAGCCGGTACGTGCCGATGATTGGGAAGGGTTAAAGTTTGTAACGGAAAGAACAAAGCTGCCGGTCATGGCAGATGAAAGCCTGTTTTCGGCAAAAGACGCGCTGAAATTGATCGCGGGCCGATTTGCCGACCTTATCAATATTAAGCTGATGAAATGCGGCGGAATTTCTGAAGCGTGGAAAATTGCCGACATTGCAGAAGCAAACGGTGTGAAATGCATGGTTGGCAGCATGATGGAGCCATCACTTTCCGTGGCGGCAGCTGCCCACTTTGCGGCCGCCCATCCGAATGTTGTCTATATGGATCTGGACGCGCCACTCTGGTTGTCTGAAGAACCGGATCATTTAACCTATGACGGCGAGGACGTCCTGCTCTCTGATCAGCCTGGTATCGGCATCGTCCAGCCTGTGTAGGTTATCCATAAACTTCCGGCATGAAACATTTTGCCGGAAGCCATTTTTCGTGTACAATAAGGATAATTTAAAATGAACGGAGGATCCATATGGGTGCCCGAAAAGCGTTAATCAATATTGATTATACCAATGACTTCGTAGCTGACGACGGCCGGTTGACATGCGGCAAACCGGGGCAGCAGATTGAAGAAAACATTGTGGCGCTTACGAAGTCATTCCTTGAAAACGGCGATTACGTGGTCTTCGCGATCGACTGCCATGAACAAGATGATCCTTATCATCCGGAAACGAAATTGTTCCCTCCCCATAATCTCGAAGGCACACCCGGGCGCGACCTGTACGGGAAACTGCAGCCGCTTTTTACAGCGTGGAAAGGGAAGAAAAACGTTCATGTGATCGATAAAACCCGCTACAGCGCTTTTTGCGGGACGGATCTGGAGCTGCGGCTGCGGGAACGGGGCATAGAAGAAATCCATTTATGCGGGGTATGCACAGACATTTGCGTGCTGCATACGGCAGTGGATGCTTACAATAAAGGATTCAAGCTGGTGGTCCACGAAAACGCGGTGGCAAGTTTTAATCCGGACGGGCACAAATGGGCATTAAGCCATTTTAAAGGTTCGCTCGGAGCGGAAGTGCGGTAAACCCATTAGGTAGGAGTGATTCGAGAGCATGCGTTTTAAAGATGACAGTTTAGCGCTTCACACAGACTTATACCAAATCAACATGGCGCAGGCCTATTGGAAAGACGGTATCCACAACCGGAAAGCGGTGTTCGAAGCATTTTTCAGAAAAATACCGTTCGGAAATGGCTACGCCATCTTTGCGGGGCTTGAGCGAATTGTGGATTATTTGAACCACTTTCACTTCACTGAAGAAGATATTGCCTATTTGCGCAGCACCGGCCATTACAGCGAGGATTTTTTGCAGTACTTGTCAGAAATGCGCTTCACCGGAACGTTGCGCTCCGTCCGCGAAGGGGAACTCGTTTTTGGCAACGAACCGCTGATCCAGGTGGAAACGTCTTTGGCTGAAGCACAAATCATCGAAACCGCCATTTTAAATATCATCAATTACCAGACGCTGATTGCGACAAAGGCTGCGAGAATCCGGTCAGTCGCCGGTGATGATGCTGCCTTGTTCGAATTTGGTTCAAGGCGCGCCCATGAACTGGATGCTTCCGTGTGGGGAACGCGAGCGGCTTACATCGGCGGATTTGACGGAACAAGTAATGTCCGGGCCGGGAAAGTGTTCGGCATGCCGACGAGTGGCACGCACGCCCATGCGATGGTACAGGCATACCGGGATGATTACACCGCTTTTAAAAAATACGCGGAAACGTATAAGAACTGCATTTTTCTTGTCGATACATATGATACACTGGGTTCGGGCGTGCCGAACGCCATCAAAGTGGCAAAAGAATTTGGCGATAAAATCAATTTTCTTGGTATCCGCCTGGACAGCGGCGACATGGCTTTTTTATCGAAAAAGGCACGGGAAATGCTCGACGAAGCCGGATTTACGGATGCGAAAATTTTTGCATCCAGTGATTTGGATGAATATACGATTTTCCATTTAAAAGCCCAGGGTGCGAAAATTGATGCATGGGGCGTTGGGACGAAACTGATTACGGCATTTGACCAGCCGGCGCTCGGTGCGGTATATAAAATGGTATCCATCGAAGACGGGAACGGGGAAATGCAGGATACGATTAAAATTTCAAGCAATGCCGAAAAAGTGACAACACCGGGGCTGAAAAAAGTATTCCGTATTTTAAACAAACGGACAAACAAGCTGGAGGGCGACTATATTGCCATGCAGGACGAAAATCCGGCAGCGGAAAAGCGGCTGAAGATGTTTCATCCTGTCCATACCTTTATCAGCAAATATGTCACAAACTTTGAAGCCATCAATATCCATGAAACCATCTATGAAAAGGGGCGGCTCGTATACGAACTTCCGCCGCTGGATGCGATCAAACAATATGCGAGAGATAATTTGGACCTGTTGTGGGACGAATATAAACGCATTCTCAATCCTGAAGAATACCCGGTCGATTTGAGCCAAAAATGCTGGGACAACAAAATGCGCAATATAGAAGAAGTGCGGCAAAAAGTGATTCGGCTTGAAGAAGATTAAATGATGATGGTGGTTTTTTCCATCTGTTTTGTGTCAAAAGAACAATATATAAAATGAACAAAATATCGCGGCTCTGTTGCCTGCTGTAAAAAGTAACCATTATGCAAATGGCGACCGGGCTTGATGTAAATCCTTACGTTCATTTTATATAGATGCGGATAAGGAGGATAAAAAAATGGACGCAATGCAAAAAAGAATCGTGGAAGAAATGAAAGTAAAACCGGTCATTGACCCGAAAGAAGAAATCCGTAAAAGTGTTGATTTTTTAAAAAGTTATTTAAAAAAATACCCGTTCCTGAAAGGATTCGTGCTTGGTTTATCGGGCGGCCAGGATTCCACTTTGACAGGGAAGCTTGCGCAGATCGCCATCAACGAAATGAAAGAAGAAACCGGCAACCAGGAATACAAGTTTATTGCAGTACGCCTTCCTTACGGCGAACAGAAAGATGCGGATGATGTGGAACTGGCCGCCCAGTTTATCCAGCCGGACAAGGACATCACCGTGAACATCAAGCCGGCCGTTGATGCCAGCGAAGCGTCCCTGGAAAAAGCGGGCATCGTCCTTTCCGACTATGCGAAAGGAAATGAAAAAGCGCGTGAAAGAATGAAAGTCCAGTATAGCATTGCTGCGATGGAAAATTGTGTCGTGCTCGGTACCGACCATTCAGCTGAAAATGTGACCGGATTTTATACAAAATATGGCGACGGCGGCTCGGACCTTGTTCCGATTTTCAGGTTAAACAAGCGTCAAGGCAAAATGCTTTTGAAAGAACTCGGCTGTCCGGAACGGCTCTATTTAAAAACGCCGACAGCTGATCTTGAAGACGATCGTCCGCAGCTTGCCGATGAAGTGGCATTAGGGGTAACCTATGATGACATTGATGATTACCTGGAAGGCAAAGAAATTTCCCCGAAAGCAAAAGCCACCATCGAGTCCTGGTATTTAAAAGGACAGCACAAACGCCATATGCCGATTACGATTTTTGATGATTTTTGGAAATAATGATAAAGCCGGGCTCCCAGCGCGGAGGAACCCGGCAAAATTTTGGCCGCAAGTTCACAAGGGCGGTTGGCTCTATGTGCGTAGAACGAGCTAAAATTAGGCCCTAGGTTTGCGTAGAAGGTTTCTACATTAAGGAAGCACGCAAAACTCCGATGAAAAGTGCACCTAGAGCGCCTCTATGTTAAGGAAGCGTGCAAAATGCCGATGCAAAGTTCACGTAGAGTGCTTCTACGTTAAGGAACGAGGCAAAAATCCGGTGATAAATTCACCTAGAGCGCCTCTATGTTAAGGAAGCGCGCAAAATTCCGATGCAAAGTTCACATAGAACGCTTCTACGTTAAGGAACGAACCAAAATTCCGATGAAAAGTGAACGTACTACAGCTGTAAGTAAAGAATCCCGGCAAACATCAGCCGGAAAGTGAACATGGTGTGGCTTTTAAGGCACAAACCCGGCGGAAATCTGCCAAAATATAAATGCTGTATACTGAGGATAACCGACGCAGGCAGTTTCACATTTTTAAAAAAGCCGAGCCGGAATCCTGCTTTAAAGATCAGATTTCGTTTCTAGATAAAAGTACATGGGGGAAAATCAATGGCAAAAACATTCGATGTGAAAGATATAGAAAAAATTGTGGTTTTGGATTTTGGCAGCCAGTATAACCAGCTGATTACACGCCGGATCCGCGAATTTGGCGTATTCAGCGAACTCCATCCGCACACTTTGACAGCGGCAGAGATCAAGGCCATGAACCCGAAAGGCATTATTTTCTCGGGCGGCCCGAACAGCGTCTATGACCAAAACGCATTCCATGTCGATGAAGACATTTTTAATCTTGGCGTGCCGATTCTGGGAATATGCTACGGCATGCAGCTTATGGCAAAAAAATATGGCGGCAAAGTTGAACCCGCCAGTCAGCGTGAATACGGAAAAGCAACGATTCATGTCGAAAACGGGGGCCGGTTATTTGACGGGCTTCCGGAAGATCAGGTGGTCTGGATGAGCCACGGGGATCTTGTGACGGAAGTACCGGCCGGATTTACGGTAGATGCAAGCAGTGACCACTGCCCGATTTCTGCAATGAGCAACACGGACAAACATTTGTATGCCGTCCAGTTCCATCCGGAAGTACGCCATTCTGTTTACGGCAATGAACTTTTGCGCAATTTTGCTTTTAAAATTTGCGGATGCAGCGGAACTTGGTCAATGGAAAACTACATCGAAATGGAAATTGAAAAAATCCGGCAAACGGTAGGGAACAAGAAAGTGCTGTGCGCCTTAAGCGGCGGGGTTGACTCTTCCGTTGTCGCGGTATTGATCCATAAAGCGATCGGCGACCAGCTCACGTGTATTTTTGTGGACCACGGTCTTTTGCGTAAAGGCGAAGCAGAGAGTGTGATGAAAACTTTCTCAGAAGGCTTTAATATGAACGTCATTAAAGTCGACGCGAAAGAACGGTTCCTGAAAAAATTGAAAGGTGTTTCCGACCCGGAACAAAAGCGGAAAATCATCGGAAATGAATTTATTTATGTCTTTGATGATGAAGCGGCAAAACTCGAAGGGATTGATTTTCTTGCCCAGGGAACGTTGTATACCGATGTCATCGAAAGCGGGACAACGACTGCCCAGACAATCAAGTCGCACCACAATGTCGGCGGTCTGCCGGAAGACATGCAGTTTACGTTAATTGAACCGCTGAATACATTATTTAAAGACGAAGTGCGCGCAGTCGGCACTGAACTCGGCATTCCGGACGAAATTGTCTGGCGCCAGCCGTTCCCGGGCCCGGGTCTCGGCATCCGCGTGCTGGGCGAGATTACGGAAGAAAAACTCGAGATGGTGCGCGAATCTGATTTTATTTTGCGCGAAGAAATCAAAAAAGCCGGTCTCGACCGCGATATCTGGCAGTATTTTACGGTATTGCCGAACATCCGCAGCGTTGGTGTCATGGGCGATGCGCGCACGTATGATTACACCATCGGCATCCGTGCTGTCACATCCATCGACGGCATGACTTCTGACTGGGCGCGCATTCCGTGGGAAGTGCTCGAAAAAATTTCCACCCGCATCGTCAACGAAGTCCCGCACGTCAACCGCGTCGTGTATGATATTACAAGCAAACCGCCCGCTACGATTGAGTGGGAGTAGGAACAGGAAAACGGCGATCCTAGGAATATTAAGGGATCGCTGTTTTTTTCTATGTCAGCTCAATTAAATAGCGAAAGCATTCTTTTAACTTGATTTCACCACCAGTTATTTCACTATACTTTTTCAGTTGGGGTTTTCAATATATTTCTCAAAAATTAATTCAAAATGGTCTGCTGCCCCAAACCCGGAAATAGGAGGGGCAAATATTTGAACCAACCCCCAACCTTCCGATGCATTTTCCTCTATAATTTGTCTGTAGTCGACTTCCGGTTGTCCTTTCCACCGATTGATTTTTATCTTAACAAATTTATAACGGTACATTATTCTTCCTAAAATTTGTAAAAAATGATTTATTTTGTTTTTCGAAGCAAATATACTTGTACTCCAGCATAAATGGCACAACCAATCATAAGAATTGGAAATTCTATTCCAGTGCTTTTGGTTTTAAACCAATCCACAAGGGACCATATGAGTAAAACCAAAGTATAGTAGCTAAATGCTAGTCTTGCTGCTTTTCCGGAATGATCCTTTTCCATTTCATCCATTTTTCTCATTTCCATCTTTCCTTTCAATCGTTTCATTTATCGAATCAAAAATAAACAATTCATCTATCCTTACTTCTAAAATTTGTGAGATGAGTACAGCTAAACGAAGAGAAGGGTCATATTTGCTGTTCTCAATAGCATTTATGGTTTGTCGTGTGACATTACATTTTTTTGCCAACTCTTCCTGCGACATCTGCTTCTTTTTCCTGTATTTTTTAATGTTATTTTGCATCCAATCACCAATTAGTGTAAAAAATTTTTTACATCTGTGCTGACATTATCGTATCCCCTTACAAACCATAATGTCAAATATTTTTTACAAAAATGATTTTAAGATCCTTAATTTGCCGTTAGACATTTAGTACATAATTTATAATTTATTAAATATTATTTTTTTTCGGATATGAAAATATAATATAGAGATTGTTAGGGGTATTGGTGGCTATACAGTAATAAAAATGAAGGGAGGGATACAGATGCAATTATTATTGAAAGGTCAACTTCTTAAATCATAAAGTTCAAAGGCAGTTATGGTTTTAGTTGCCGCTACAGCTGTTACTTTAGCCATTCTAATTTTTAAAAGATGGATGTAATTGAAATTCTGCATCGTGCAGAGATGATTGCACCGAGATGGGTTGTAAACGTAATTAATGCTACTGGTTCTGTATTAGCCATTGTTACTCTGCTGAGGGGCTGGCCTGCCTGCTGCAGTTCTTGAACAATTAATAGATTTGAGGTGAAAAAATGCTTGATATTCAAAAATGGAAGGGAAGTCCTTGGTTAGTATTGACGATTCTTTCGTTTGGTTTTTTTATGACTCAATTGGATTTGCAAATTGTTAACATTGCGATTCCGAATTTAATGGAGACATTACATGCATCCATTAATGAGGCTCTATGGGTTCTGAATATATACATATTGGTGCTTGCCGTGTTTTTAATTACGGCCGGCCGTTTAGGTGATCTATTTGGTATACGACAATTGTTTTCAATTGGAATTGTCCTTTTTACCATCTCTAGTTTGTTATGCGGACTTTCCACAAGCCCTTTGGAACTCATTGTATTTAGAGCTATAGAAGGACTTGGTGCAGCTCTGCTTTTACCGCAGACAATGACATTTATTATACGATTATTTCCTTCCGAGCGTCGTGGAACGGCCCTTGGAATATGGGGAATGGTAGGTGGAGTTGCTGCTGTTGCAGGTCCGAGTTTAGGCGGATTCATAGTCAGTGTGTTAGGCTGGCGCTGGATTTTTTATATAAATGTTCCAATCGGAGTATTGATTTTTATATTCACTTATCTATTTGTTCCGGAAATCCGAAATTCAGCAAAACAACAGCTTGACTTGATGGGGGGTTCTCTTGGTTTCTTTATCGTGTTTATTTTTAACCTATGGATTAATTGAAGGCCAACACTTTAAATGGTCCATGTACATTGTCGGCATTCTTATTATTTCCGTAGTTATCTTTATCATATTCTATGTTCAACAAAAATTGCGTCAGAAGCGGGATCCATTAATTCCATTTGCCTTGTTTGAAGATCGTAATTACACGTTAATGAATGTGGTAGGAGTCTTTTTTTCTATTGGCGTCCTTGGGTTAATGCTGCTTCTCTCGATATATTTTCAGTCCATTTTGGGATATGATGCATTTAGGGCGGGACTTACGTTAGTTCCTGCATCACTTATTTCCATGTGTGTATCTCCATTTGCCGGAAAATTTTCAAATAAAATAGATGGGAAATACCTTGTGCTTGCAGGATTAGCGCTGACCCTAATCGGGATGATATGGGTTTTTTTTATCATGAATGGCCATAACTATTGGGTGCAATTTATGTTGTCGATGGTGATTACTGGATTTGGAAACGGGTTATTAATTTCACCGATGGCAGCAGTTGCCGTGAAAGAAGTGAAGGATGAAGTTGCAGGTGCAGCATCCGGGGTGATGAATACTGTCCGCCAATTGGGAACAGTTGGAGGCAGTGCGGCTGTAGGAGCTTTATTACAAAATAGGATTTCTGCCATGAATCATGGTTCGGAATTTGAATCGGTCTTTGATATTTCAACAAAATTTGGCGGCCATTTAAGTGGTTATCTAACAGCACTGCGTGAAAGTTTATTATTGCCGATGGCTGCTATTGCTTTGGCTTGTATAGCATGCGCTTTTGTACGAAAAAATGCAAAGCGACTTTCAACCAACGAAGTAAAATAAATTTTCTTTATATTTAATTATGCTATGTATAGGTGAACCTCCCAGTGTGAGATGTTAATCCTAAAACTATTTTAACCCACTGAGGGTGAGGTTCACCTGTTTTTGTTTCTTTGGGGCGGATTTTTTTGCTTCCTCGCTTTTAGTATTTAATCTAAAAACTAATAAAGCTGTCAATAGTGGGTAAAAACTAATAGAATGCCAAGGGTTTACTGCTTTATGAAATTGAAAGATTACAAAGAGGGATATAACGTATTTGAATCAGCCTTAGAAATACCTGAGCCATGGTATGTTTTTCATCATGAGTTAGCCAAAGAAGAAAAAACGCTCCTCATTTACTTTGAGTACAGAAAAGGTGCTGAATTCTCGTGTTCTAATTGGATCACCAGGATGTAAGGTTCACGATATTCAAGACCAGGGTCGTACGTGGAGACACCTCGATTTTCGACAATATTAAACAATAACACATGTAAGAATGCCAAGGGTTAATGTATGGCTAAAAAACCAAGAAAATCTAACCGAAAAGCAAAAGACAGCATATGTCAAACTTAAGGATATGGATTTAGCAATGGGCCGTGCATAGCGTATGAAATTGTCATTACAGAAAATGTTGACTCAATCAGCCGACATCTCTGAATAAAAGATAGCCCATTTTTGTATTGCAGTTGTTCCGTAAGCTTAAAATATAGAGTGTTAATAAAAAGCACCAGTTTATGGAATAAAGGATGTGCCAGATATGGATTTTTTTCAAAACCAGGAAGCGCTCACTACAGTTGAGTGGACGCTGCGTGCTGTGACTGCTTTCCTGTTTTTAGTAATCGTTGCTAAAGTGATGGGGCAGCGGACCATCTCCCAATTAAGACTTCTTGATTTTGTTATGGCCCTCGTTATTGGAAATATTATTGCCCATCCCTTATCAGATCCGCATCTTGGTCTGAAAGGCTCGATTGTGACCACCAGTGTGTTAGTCATCCTGTACCTCGGAGGCATTTTGATGACCCTGAAATGGCCCGGCTTCAGAAAATGGATGAACCATCAACCCATTACCCTTATCAGAGACGGAGTGATCCTTTATAAAGGATTAAAAAAAGCAAGAATATCTATTGACGTATTACTGGAAGAATTAAGGGAAGAAAAAATTGAAGATGTAACAAAAGTGGCCCTAGCCATTTGGGAGGCGGATGGAAAATTATCCGTTTTTCTGGATCCAAAATATCAACCGCTGACACCCAGTTCCAGCACGGAAACCGGTGTATTTTCCTTGCCAAAAATCATTATCAAAGAAAGGAAAATAAATTTCAAAGAACTGGCCCGGATTCATAAAGATGAACAATGGCTGATTTCGCAACTAAAGCATTACCAGACGGACGTAAAAAATGTTCTCCTCGCGACTTATGACGGGAAAGGTAACTTAAAGTTTTTTTTATATAAATAAGCCTAAAGATGTTGCAAACTTTGTGCCATATTTGGTCTTTTCGGCAGTAGAATAGAAAATCTGTCATGATCGATGGCGGCATCGTCTTCAATTAAGCTAAATTTTTTGCATAAGGATGTGAATAGATAAGCAAAAAGGTGCATCGATCAAAAGATGTGCCTTTTAACTATGCCGAGCAATTGCTTGAATATAAAACACGCAGCTATTTGTCATTATCAGACGGGGAAAAGCAACAGGTGATCCTTGCCCGTGCCATAGCCCAACAGCCGGACTTAATGATTCTCGATGAACCGACCAACCATTTGGATATTCGCCGTCAAATATTGTCAGTAGCGGCGGCTTATTCGATAATGCCGACTGGGGTGTCGAGACGGTCGATTCGCTGAACGATGTATTGATTGTACTGAATTGGGAAAACAATGCCGATAAGGTCAAAAAGGCTCTTTATGAAAATCCCAAATTATCGAGTATGAAAGCAATCAAAAATAAGCAAGTTTACGCGATGGATTATAATGAGCTTTTCGGCTACAGCTATAACACACTCGATGGAATAGAACAACTGGCAAAGGAAATGTACCCTGATCAATTTAAATAGGGTTTGCTCCATAACCAAAAGTTGGGAAACAAGGGAAGAACATAAGCCCATATGATTACGATGCATGCATTTTGTAATTTCCAGCATCCTATAGGTAAAACCAAAAATGACGGTGTAAAGGAAACGATACAGGATGGGTGCAATCAAGCATAATGGATATACCTTCGAACCGGAGTTTAGTGTGGTCAGCCAAACCGGTGCCATTCATGTTTATCATGGAGAAAAATTTATTGAAGAAATCCGATTCGAATTTAATGGCGACTATCCCCAGCATGATCTAATAGAAGAATTGGTAAATCACTATTTGTATGAAAAACATCTCTAGTTCGTTAAAATGAAACCCAATTTGCCTGAATCCATACAAGCAAATTGGGTTTTTCCTTGCTGCACTCTGCCAGGCATTACCCTAATCTTCCAGGATCAGATGAACGTTCAGTTCCTGCATTTTTGTGATGATTTCTCTTTGCGTCAATTGTCCGGGGTTAAATTCAATTTTGATCTCTCCGTCATTTGTATCAGACAATACGCGCTCAATCCCGTCCATCTTTTTCAATTCATGCTCGATCAACTGAATTTGGGATGGATCGGTTGCATTTTTGGCGTAAACGGTCATATTTTCCATAATATTCCTCCTTCAATAAGGTGCCATTATGATTGATTATACCCTTTAAAAGAATTTTTTAGCTGCCCATTAAGAAATATAACCGTGCTATATCCCCCGCACGGCCATGTTTGCCCAGCTCCCGCATACCGGCGGATCGAGGCCATCCATTCTGCCGTTCCGAGCATAGAGCATTAACGTTATTTTTTCGCCTGAATACATTAAGGAAAATGGATAAAGAGGTGTTATCATGGATTCAAAATCTTCTTATTATGGATCAGAAACCAAGTGTGAAGAAGTCTCGAACACATTTCCGCCCCAGCACCAGACGAGGCAGCCGGGATTTGAATATTTGATGATTCCCCGGCCTGTTTATGACAACCCCCATTATATTGGAACCGGGAAACTGAGCAACAAGGTTGCGATCATTAGTGGGGGTGACAGCGGAATTGGCAGGGCTGTAGCAGTGGCTTTTGCAAAAGAAGGAGCAGATATCGTCATTGCTTATTTTGATGAACATGAAGACGCCATGGAAACGAAGCAGGCCATTGAGCATTTGGGACAGCGTTGCCTTTTGATTCCAGGAGATTTACGCAACAAAAATCACTGTCAGTATGTCATTGCCTGCACCCTTGAAACATTCGGAAAAATAGATGTTCTTGTCAATAACTTAGCGGTTCAATTTGTTCAAAACCGGTTTTTGGATATTAGCGACGAACAGTGGCATACGACGTTTGATACAAATTTGCATCCGTTTTTTTACATGACAAAGGCCGCACTTCCTTATATGGCTGAAGGAAGCAGCATTATCAACACTGCATCGATTAACGCCTATATCGGCCGGAAAGATTTGATTGATTATACAGCTACGAAAGGGGCAATCGTCAGCTTTACGCGCGCGCTTGCCAATAACATCGTTGACCAGGGGATCAGGGTGAATGCTGTAGCCCCGGGCCCAATCTGGACACCGCTTATTCCTGCGACTTTTTCTCCAGATATGGTAAAAACGTTTGGAAATAACGTACCAATGAAACGTGCAGGCCAGCCTTATGAACTGGCTCCTGTCTATGTGTTGCTTGCTTCAAACGACGGTTCTTATATCACAGGCCAGACTATTCATGTGAACGGGGGCGGCTTTGTCGCTTCATAACCGGGATTTGCTTTTGTCCGTATCCTAAAAAACCTGCTGCCAAATGGGTTAACGTCCGTTTTGCTACGCTGTAGCATTTTTAAATGCAGAACTAGTGCTCAAACTTTATTCGGCAAGTCCGGATGAGGAAAAAGACGTAAGCGCGATGAGGCAATTCGTTACAGGATGGTAATCTGTTTTGGGCGGCGGGCTTTTTATATTGCTGTAACGGCGGTTGCACGGATTAAGCAGTTGATACCAGCCGCCTCTTTGTTGATCAACAAAATAGGTCCAGCAATAGGTAAACAGATCACGATACAGTTGCAAGGCATTGCGGTCAGATGCGGCTAGCAGGGATGATGCACCGATCGCTTCAGCCATGACCCAGTAATATTTATCACAATCGATCATACGCCCGCCTGGAGCCATGCTGAAAAAAATGCCTCCATTTTTCCGGTCCAAGCCCAAGTGAATAGCGGATTGAAATAAAGATTGTGCCACCGGTTTCCGCCAATTGCCTGGAGCAAGCCGATCTAATAACAGCAACAGCTTGCTCCATTCGATCGAATGGCCGAAAATAAAGCCATAAGGATGAAGCTCACTTTTTGTAATGCCGTAATTGTACGTCCAATCGATCGTCCAATCTTCATGATAGTGCTCCCAAATCAGCCCACCTGACTGGGGGAGAAGGCGAAACATGACCGACTCGGCAATGCGTTCTGCTCTTTCAAGATACCGCTTGTTGCCGGTTGCTTCATACGCTGTCATCATCGCTTCGCACAGATGCATATTGGCATTCTGTCCGCGGTAAGGGGATACTTCTGACCAGTCGGCTGAGATTTCATCAACATACAGCCCCTCATTTTTCCTCCAAAAATGGCGTTCCAATACTTCAAACGTCTCCGCAATCATCGGAAAAGCAGATGATATGCCTGCTTTCGCTGCCATCGCTGCGGCTAACAAAACAAAGGCATGGCCATATGCTCTTTTCACTGAATGGGATACAGACTGGCCCTTTAATTCCCAATAATACCCGCCGTGTTTGTGGTCGCGCTGGTGACGCTGCAAGAACGAAATGCCGTGTTCCGCCAGTTCCCGGTACGCTTGGCCGGGCTCCAGCAACGCCGCCACACTGAAAATAAACACAAACCTTGCCTGGCCTACAAGTTGTCTCGTTTCATAATCGCATACTGTGCCGTCATCAAGAAAGCAGTTGATATATCCGCCGGACACTTTGTCTATACAGCGCGGTGCATAAAAGTTTACCGTATCCAAAATATGCTGTTTCAGAAAACGGGTGGATGTAAAATCCGGCAATTTTTGCTCCATCTTCGCATCACTCCTTATAAAAAGTACTTTATGATCCGCTTGCGGCAAATATGAGAGCAGCAAACGGCAATAAGCAGGGGCTTTGCTGCCGGTCTAATGCCGGAACCCGCAAAATATGGAGGCGTACTTTGAGGGGGCTTTTTGTAAACGCCGTAAAAGCAAACCTGGGCTGGGAAAATTTGTGGTGTCCTTTTTTGGTGTCTAACACTTGAAAATGGGGCGGAATATTACTATAATTAATCCCATAAATTTAGTGAGGATTAAAGGGGGAGTTTTATGCTTTTAACAGGGTTAATTTGCGGGGCATTGCTCGGCTTTGTGATGCAAAGGGGCAGGTTTTGCCTGACGGGCGGCTTCCGTGATATGTATATTGCAAAAGACAATCGCATGTTTTATGCGCTGTTAATTGCGATCGCCGTTCAAAGCATCGGAGTTTACGCACTTATTCAGCTTGGCATGATCAAATATGCTGCAGGCACATTCCCGTGGGTTGCTGCTATCATTGGTTCATATATTTTCGGGATAGGGATTGTCATGGCCGGCGGCTGCGCAACCGGGACATGGTACCGTGCCGGCGAAGGGCTCTTGGGCAGCTGGATCGCGCTCTTTGGCTACATGGTCATGAGTGCCGTGATGAAATCTGGCGTGCTTTTACCGGTAACCACTTCCCTCCAGTCTGTTCAGCTTCCGAAAAACGCGATTGCAGATACACTAGGGATTAATATTTGGATCATTATCGCAGTCTTTTCCATGATTGTACTGGCCATTTTAATCAGGGAAATGCGGAAGCCAAAAGTGGCGATTCCGGCGATGAAGGCAAAACGCAAAGGGCTTGCACATCTTTTGTTTGAAAAACGCTGGCACCCTTTCTTTACCGCAGTACTTATCGGACTTATTGCGATTTTAGCGTGGCCTTTAAGCGAAGCAACCGGAAGAATGGATGGCCTCGGGATTACAACGCCGACTGCCAATCTTCTGCAGTTCCTTGTAACGGGTGACCAAACATTTGTAAACTGGGGCGTTTTTCTCGTGCTCGGCATTTTTCTCGGTTCTTTTATCGCCGCAAAAGCGAGCCGCGAATTTCGTTTTAGAATGCCGGACGCAAAAACGGGTATCCGCAGTTTCCTTGGCGGCATTTTGATGGGATTCGGCGCCAGTGTCGCAGGCGGCTGTTCGATCGGCAACGGCCTCGTCAAAACGGCAATGATGACATGGCAGGGCTGGTTTGCACTGCTGTTTATGATATTTGGCGCATGGACGGCTTCCTATTTCATGTTTGTCCGCCCGCAAACCAAGCGCCAAAAAACGGCGGCGAAAACGGCCGTCACCACTGCATAAGGAGGAATGGAAGATGGAAAAAGTATTGGAAGTCATGGGCCAGGTTTGCCCATTCCCGTTAATCGAAGCAAAGAAAGCCATTGAAGAAATTCAGCCGGGAGATGACCTTGTCATCCACTTTGACTGCACGCAAGCAACGGAAAGCATCCCGCGCTGGGCAGCTGAAGCAGGCCACACTGTCACAAACTTTGAACAGCTTGATGAAGCAGCATGGACGATCACAGTCCGGAAAAAATAAATCTTGATTTTTAACGCAGGCTGTCCCACAAGGGGCAGCCTGTTTTTCGGTGCGCCGTGCATGGCTGCTTGGCGCTCGCCGATGAAATTTGAGCAAGGAGAAATCTTGGCTATCGATGCTCGACAGGCTTGTAGTGGGTCTCAAGAAGGCTGGTTTATAAAATCTGCGGCGTTTTCCATGGGTAACGTCTATTTTCACGGAAATCAGCGGAGACCTCTGAAATATAGTCGCGTTTTCACACCCATCTACGTTTTGGGTCAAAAGACGAAAAATTTTGAAATCATCATTTTTGTCGAATTGGTGTTCCCTTCATTTCAAAAATGTTGTATAATAAAAACGGAATAGTTTTAATACTTGAAAAGGGGGAATGGGATGGATAAGCGGACAGGGCGCAATGAATATGACCGTCATTGGAAGCGGGTTATTCATTCGCTGTTTGAAGATTTTGTTGCGTTTTTTTCACCAGGCTTGTATGAGATGATCGATTGGGACAAGCCACCTGACGACCTGGATAAGGAATTCCAAAGGCTGAATCCGGACGGCAAAAGCCGAGACCGGGAAGCAGACGGGCTTTTTAAAGTGTATTTGAAAGATGGTAGCGAACAGTGGATACTTGTCCATATCGAAGTGCAGGGGTGGAAAGATACTGATTTTGCAGAAAGAATGTTTCAATACTTCTACCGGATTTTTGATGCGTATGATAAAAAGATATTCGCGCTTGTGATTTACACCGAAGATTACTCCGAAACGTATACCCCACCCCGTTATGAATACAACTTTTTCGGGACAAAATTGAGTTATGAATACAATGTGTATAAAATAGCGGAACAAGATGAAAATGAATTGTTGCAATCGACTAATCCATTTGCTTTTGTAATCCTTGCGGCAAAAAAAGCCCTGTATGGAAAAACAGCTGCACAGCCAACCAAATTAGAATTGAAAAAGCAGTTGCTCCGGGTTTTAGCTGTTATGAAAGATCGCTTGCAGCTCGATAAAAAGGATTTACTGACACTTTTCATTTTCATGGACCACATGATAAAACTCGAAAGTCAATACCAACAGGAGTTTAACCAGGAAATCAAAAATTGGGAGGGCGGCACGATGATAACGTATGAAGATGAACTAAAACAAGAAGCAAGAAAAGAAGGAAGAGAAGAAGGGAGAGAAGAAGGTAAACGAGAAGGAAGACAAGAAGAAAAAATTGAAATTACCCGAAACCTTATTAAACTTGGGATACCACTCGATTTTATCAAAAAAGCAACAGGCCTTTCCGAAAAAAAGGTCCTTGAAATAAAGGAGAAGCTGGAAAAGGAATAAGGGCTGATGGCTTTGAAATGGGAGGGCGGCACGATGATAACGTATGAGGATGAACTAAAGCAAGAAGCAAGAAAAGAAGGAAGAGAAGAAGGGAGACAAGAAGAAAAAATTGAAATTACCCGAAACCTCATTAAACTAGGGTCATCCCTCGATTTTATCAAAAAAGCAACAGGCCTTTCCGAAAAAAAGGTCCTTGAAATAAAGGAGAAGTTGGAAAAGGAATAAGGGCTGATGGCTTTGAAATGGGAGGGCGGCACGATGATAACGTATGAAGATGAACTAAAGCAAGAAGCAAGAAAAGAAGGAAGAGAAGAAGGTAAACGAGAAGGAAGACAAGAAGAAAAAATTGAAATTACCCGAAACCTTATTAAACTTGGGATACCACTCGATTTTATCAAAAAAGCAACAGGCCTTTCCGAAAAAAAGGTCCTTGAAATAAAGGAGAAGTTGGAAAAGGAATAAGGGCTGATGGCTTTGAAACGGGAGGGTGGCACGATGATAACGTATGAAGATGAACTAAAGCAAGAAGGAAGAGAAGAAGGGAGACAAGAAGAAAAAATTGAAATTACCCGAAACCTCATTAAACTAGGGTCATCCCTCGATTTTATCAAAAAAGCAACAGGCCTTTCCGAAAAAAAGGTCCTTGAAATAAAGGAGAAGTTGGAAAAGGAATAAGGGCTGATGGCTTTGAAATGGGAGGGTGGCACGATGATAACGTATGAGGATGAACTAAAGCAAGAAGCAAGAAAAGAAGGAAGAGAAGAAGGGAGACAAGAAGAAAAAATTGAAATTACCCGAAACCTTATTAAACTTGGGATACCACTCGATTTTATCAAAAAAGCAACTGGCTTTTCTGAAAAAAAGATCCTTGAAATAAAGGAGGAGCTGGAAAAAGAATAAGGCGAATGGTATTGAAACGGGAGGGCGGCACGATGAAACGTATGCGGATGAACTAAGATAAGAAGGGAGAAAAGAAGAATTGCAAAAGCTAGCGGAATTGGAATACCGATACTGATCCAACAACTAAAGATCAAACGTTCTTCAACTGATCAAGCTTTAACAGATGACACCTTTACATTAGGATGACACGACTTCAGACCAAACAGTTACTAACGAAACCAACACTGACAATGTTCGTTCAGAAGTTGCTCCAACTGCTGTTAGCGTAGTCCAACATGATTCATATGGAAATCCTATTTCGCCAACGTCAACATTAGCAACAACAATTAATTTTCTTAATAAAGGTTACACAACAAATGTACGTATTGCAACGGGAGGACTTTGGAAGTGGAGCAAAGAATCCATTGTTAACAACGTCTTTTACTCCACCGTTATAATCAGAGGCCGTCTTTTTGCCAATGTTGATCACGAGACGGCCTCTGACTTTTCAAGTTCTGGTTGGTCATAAAACCAATATGCGGATACTGCTGCCTTCCTCCGCAAAATAAATATTTGTTCAAAAGCCGTATGCTTAATAGGACACATAAGGTTTGAGGGTAACCTCCATTTTAATGCTCCTTTGTAAAATGAACTAAACATTGCTACTTTGTTGCCGGCTGCAAAAAATCATCATGCAAATGGATGAACTTGTCAATGTAAAAACTTCAGTTCATTTTATATTCTTTATTTAAATAGCGAGATGATTAGCTCTTTCCCAATGAAGATAGCAACTAGCCAAATTATAAGTGCAGACAATTTGTTCAACCGAATCATCCATTTACCGGTTGTGTCTACCCTACCTAACACGCTACCTGCTACAGCTAAACTAAAAAACCATATCCAGGACACACCTATACAGGCTATTGTAAAAACAAGTTTATCTAAACCAGTAGCTTATTGAATTAGAACCGATCACCCCAATTGTGTCCAATATGGCATGAGGATTTAATAAGGAAACAGAAATTGCAAAAGTCATTTGTTTTTTTGCTGACATCTTACTTTCTACTTGTTCGTCCTTTGAAGGAGCAGATTTCCAAATCGACCATCCCATGTAAATTAAAAATAAAAACCCAATCCCATAAACAATGGTTTGAAGCCATGAAAATGATAAAACAATAACTGAAACACCTAGAATAGCCAAAGTAATTAAGATTGTGTCACAAACTGCTGCTGTGATTACTACTGGTAGAGCTTTTATAAGATTTGATTGCAAAGCACCTTGGTTAAAGACAAAAACATTTTGTGGACCTAAAGGTAAAATGAGACCAAAGGCTAAAACAAATCCATGTAAAAATGCTTCTAACATCTTCTCCCTCCTTTCAAAAAGAAAATTCAAAGGGTAACTCCTTATGATTGATTAACCTATGACTATTTTAGAGGAGAATCCCCCATATGTATCCATCCAAATTTGATGGATATTAAACCAACCAAATTTTATAATGAAAATATAAAATGGATGGGAGAAAAAGACATGCAACATTTAGAGTGGAAACCGAATAGGTCGTCTTCAGTCGCTTTATATAAGCAGATTGAAAAGTACATAAAAGATAAGATTATAAACGGAGAATGGACTGTCGGTACAAAAATACCTTCACAGAGGGTACTAGCCGAGACATTTGGGGTGAATCGTAGTACCGTCGTAACAGCATTGGATGAATTAACTGCCCTTGGTTTAATCGAAGGAAAAACCGGGGGTGGGACAAAAGTGATAAATAATACATGGAATCTGTTAGTATCCAACCATCCTCCCGATTGGAACTCGTATGTGAAGGCAGGGAGTTATCAACCCAATTTACCTGCAATTCAAGATATTAATGAAGCAGAATTCAGGCCAAATATCATTCGTTTAGGAACCGGGGAACTTTCACCGGAACTATTACCGTATAAAAAAATGCAAGATGTATTCCAGAGACTTCCTAATAGAATGGCCTCATTAGGATACGAAGAGCCAAAAGGCGACTTGTTTTTAAGACAGCAACTAACGGAACACTTAAAAAAGATAGGGATTAATGCTTCTCCCACATCGATATTAATTGTCTCAGGAGCGCTTCAAGCCTTACAACTGATTTCCATTGGTCTATTAAATAGGGGGTCAAATATTTTACTTGAAAAACCCTCCTACCTGTATTCTGTTCAAGTATTTCAATCTGCTGGTATGAGATTATATGGAGTGCCAATGGATGAGACTGGTCTTCAAACGTCATTAATCAAAAAGTATAAAAAACAATATAATGCTTCCTTGTTATACACGATCCCCTCCTTCCATAATCCAACAGGGGTACTGTTGACGGAAGAAAAACGAAAGCAACTGATGGCGATATGTGAACAGGAGAGTCTTCCTATTATCGAGGATGATGTTTATCGTGATTTATGGGATCGATTCTCCACCCCAAAATCCTTTAAAGAAAGAGGATAAGAATGGAATGGTTTTGTACCTAGGAAGTATGTCAAAAACAATAAGTCCAGGGTTAAGAATTGGGTGGATTGTGGGGCCGGAAGCTGTAATCGAACGACTTGCAGATATAAAAATGCAAACAGATTATGGTTCAAGTTCATTATCTCAATGGGCAGCTGCCGAATGGTTTTCTAGTGGCTTATATGATGAACATATGCGTTATATTAGGGAACAGTTAAAAATTCGTCGTAACGCAACGGTTCGGTCACTCGAGAAACACTTTACCGATATCGCTACGTGGAATTTTCCAAAGGGGGGATTCTATGTCTGGGTCCATCTCACTCCATCTTTATCGATTCGCGAACTTTTTGAAAAAGCATTAAAAGAAGGGATATTACTTAATCCGGGAAATCTGTATGATCGCGATGCAATACAGTACTTGCGAATTTCCTATGCTTATGCACCTTTATCCGACATTGAAGACGCCATTGCCCGACTAGCCATTATAGTCAAACAAATAGCAAAAGAAACAAAACAATAGTAAGAAAGACGGAAAGTTCTCGCTTTCACGAGCTGCCGATAGCGGTAACCGTTCCTTGTAACGGGCGACCAAACGTTTGAAGAACTGGGTGTTTTCTCGTGCTATATAAAATGAACAAAATATCGCGGCTCTGTTGTCTGCTGTAAAAATTAACCATTATGCAAATGGCACCCGGTCTTGATGTAGAAACTTAAGTTCATTTTATATAGCTAAGATTTTTTTCTTCACTCTGATCTGTCGGGTGGTAGAGTTAAACTCCATATTCTGGTTACCCCATGCCGAGTACGTGTAAAATTTTACTCGAGGGGGCAGATAAGTGAAAAAATGGGAAGACACTCTATCAACTAAATGTATACTACGAAATGAATATCTAGAGAGGTCTTCCCATGGATATTATATCAATAATTGTTGGATTATTAAAGGATACAATGAATCTTAGTACTGCATTGACAATATCCTATCTGCGCCGGATAATAAAACTATATTATTATGAATTTTGTGTAAAGACATTCGATTTGGAATGTCTTTTTTAGCATATGGTGTTTTCTTTTTTAGCAATGTCTTTTACCACGTCTTCCAATGTCACTTGCTCCAAAACTTTCTCCATTGCAATCTGGGATGCTTCAAATATCGGTTCAATGGTGTTCTGAATATTTCTTCCCACAGGGCATTTCGGGTTCGGGTTACGGTGAATGCTGAATAACGCTTTATCCTGGACGACATTCACGGCCTTATAAACATCAAGGAGTGTAATATCGGACAGCGCTTTTGCCAGCTTTGCCCCTGCTTTTCCCGGATGGACTTCTATTAAGCCGGATTTTTTCAACATCCCCATGATTTTCCGGATGACAACAGGATTTGTGTTCACACTCTCCGCTAAAAACTCGGAAGAACTCACGCCATCTTTATTCATTTCAATCAACGCCAATATATGGATTCCAACAGCAAAACGACTGCTGATCGACATTTCCAGTCACCATCCTCATGTAATTCATATAATTACAAGTATAGTATAACTCCTAAAGGAAATAAATATCATTGACATGCCTGCCATCTTGTAATTATAATAATTACATGTAATAAAGTTGATTACATATTACAGGAGGAATGCCATATGAAAATTGGAATCATTGGCGCCAGCGGGAAAGCCGGCAGCCTTATTCTCAAAGAAGCGGTTGACAGGGGCCACGAAGTGACGGCAATTGTACGGAATGCAGTGAAAATTCAAGACAAACGGGTTGATGTGGTAGAAAAAAATATTTTCGATATCAAATCCGGAGATCTTCAAAAATATGATGTGGTCGTCAATGCATTTGGTGCTGCTCCAGGAAAGGAACACCAGCATGTGGAAGCCGGCCGGGTTTTAATTGAAGCTTTAAAAGGGGCGCCCGGCACACGCCTCGTCGTTGTAGGGGGTGCCGGCAGCCTGTTTGCGGATGAATCAAAAACCGTTCGGGTCATGGACACACCCGATTTTCCCGCTGCATTCCTGCCAACTGCGAAAAGCCAGGCGCAAAATTTAGAAGACCTGCAGCATTCCACCGGTATCCAATGGACTTTTGTAAGCCCGGCCGCGCTCTTTGATCCGGCAGGCAAACGAACCGGCTCCTACAAAAAAGGCGGGGATGTGCTGACGTTGAACTCAAAAGGGGAAAGCTACATCAGCTATGCAGATTTTGCGATTGCAATCCTGGATGAAATTGAAAATCCACAGCATAAAAATGAACGATTTTCTGTTGTCGGCGAAGCGGAATAACAACACTTGCTGTATAAAAAGGCTATCACATTTGCGTGATTCTGACCTTCTACAGCCAATATCTTAGAAGATAATCAAGTGAAGGCACTGAAAAAAGTGATCGTTTATTTTTATTTGCAAAAAAAACGGTGAGACATGATGTCTCGCCGTTTTTTTGTTTTTGTGAGCTTTTCTGCTTATGAAAATTTTAGTTTTCCTGAGCGGATGTCATCGGCCATCGTTGCATAAGGTGCTTCTGAAATCACTTTTTCGTTGTTTATGCCTTCATTCTTAATATAAGTGATATCCGCAAATTCCGGAACCACATATTTCGGGTAAGTTTCATATTTTTCACGGGATTCTTCCATTAAATCGATATGGTCATTTTGATAGCAGACCGTGATTTCTGGGTGTTCATGTACCCATTTCGGGAAAAAGATTACACCGTGCATCCGTTTATCATCCGGCATGAAGTTCAGGGAAACGTCTGTGCCTGTCGGTTCTGTCCAGGAAACTTTAAAAACGCCATCCGTGATCTTCACGATATCTGCTTTTTGGTCACGGACCCAGCGGCCGCCAACCATTCCGCTGTGAATACGATAATCAACGGTATCTTGATTTTTTACATAAAATTCATATTCCCAGCCATTTTCATAAGTATAGATCATGTGGGTGCCTAAAAATTCTTCTAATGTTTTCATCATAAACCTCCTGTATTTAACGAATCATTCAATATTAAACATGTCAATGTTTACATGTTTTATTTTATACCTATGCTATAATATTGTCAATAAAACGTGACGGAGGTTAGCCGATGGCAAAAAGAGTCCTTAAACACGCGATCTTGGGTTTGTTGAGAAAACAAGATATGAGCGGTTATGACATTACGTCCGAGTTTACAAAAGAAATTTCCCAATTTTGGAGTGCCAAACACAGCCAGATTTATACCGAATTAAAAAAATTGCTGGATGAAAAACTGATCGAACAGTATATTGAAATATCCGGCGTCAAACTGGAAAAAAAGATGTATACGCTGACAGAAGAAGGAAAGAAGGAACTGGCGCAGTGGCTGATGCATCCGGAACAAATTCCCGAGACGGAAAAAGACACGTTTGCTTTAAAAGTTTATTTTATCCAATACATTCCCGAAGAAAAAATTCTTCCGCTTTTCCAGGACCAATTGGATCAGCGGGAGCAAAAATTATCGGAGCTAAAATCCCGTTACCAGCTTATTTTTGCGCAAAGAGAAGAGGGGATTGGACTTGGATCGGATGAGTTAGGGCATTATCTTGTCCTGACAAAAGCGATCTCCCGGGAAGAAAGTTATGTAGACTGGCTGAAAAAAAGCATCCGGTTTATCAGGCAAAAAAAGTGAACGTTCCTTACCATTAGACGCCATGCGGGAGTGAACGCGGCACCGGCAGAAGAAGAAATTCAGCTAAGCGTATATTTTCGGGATAGGATCATTGAATCGTTGCCCGGCTTAAGCAAAAAGGCATTTTGGTTTTCAAATAAGGCCCTGATTTCGTGAAAAATCTTTTCCGATTTCAGGGCCTTTTCGTTTGGCCATGCCGGGCCAGCCCCGGAAAGGGAATATGGCGTTGACAGTACCGGAATATTAGTGTACTATTTATATAGTACACTAATACACCATAACTGGAGGTGAAAAGGTGGAATTTAGCAGTTCTTTGCCCATTTATATTCAAATCATGAATTTAATTAAGACTAAGGTGGTTTCCGGTGAAATCGACAGAGGGGAAAAACTGCCATCGGTCAGGGAATTATCAAAGGAATTAAAAGTCAATCCGAATACAATCCAAAGAGTCTATCAGGAACTGGAGCGGGAAGAGCTGGTGAAAACGCAAAGAGGAATGGGAACTTTTGTAACAGAGGACAGCCTTATCATCAGCCATTTAAAACAAAGCATGGCTGCAGCGGTCATAGACCGTTTTTTCAGGGAAATGGAAAATTTGGGTTTCCAGCCTGATGAAATTAAAAAAATGATATCGGAAAGGTTTATGGAAGGGAATGAATAAAATGAAGAATATCGTAGAAATAAACGGGCTGGCAAAGCATTATTTCCGTAAAAAAGCCCTGGATCAGTTGAATTTAACGATAGAGGAAGGAAAAGTCGTTGGAATATTAGGCCCGAATGGAAGCGGAAAAACAACGCTGATTAAAATTTTAACCGGCCTTTTACGGCAAACAGGCGGAGAAGTGCGGATTGGCGGATACAAAGTGGGCGTGGCAACAAAATCCATTGTTTCTTATTTGCCTGACCGCAATTTTCTGTATAAATGGATGCGGATCAAGGATGCTTTGAAATTATATCAGGATTTTTATGAGGATTTCGATGAAAAGAAGTTCGAAGCATTACTTGATTTTATGAAGTTGGAAAAAGACATGAAAATTGATACGTTGTCAAAAGGCATGCATGAAAAACTGAACCTCTCGCTTGTCCTGGCAAGAGATGCAAAATTATATATTCTGGATGAGCCAATCGCCGGCGTCGACCCGGTTGCAAGAGACCAAATATTGGATGCGATTATCGGCAACTTCCGCGAAAACAGTTCGATGATCATTACGACGCATTTAGTCAGGGATATGGAAAACATGCTGGATGAAGTGGTCTTTTTAAAAAATGGCCGAATTGTTTTGACGGGAAATGCAGAGCAATTACGGGAAGAAAAGGGCAAGCAAATCGACGGAATCTATAAAGAAGTATTCGGGGCATAGGAGGGAAACCGGATGTTGAAATATGTAAAGTATGAAATAAGAGGAACGTACAAGTTTATTTTGGGCATATTGGCTTTGGTGTTCATTCTTTTAACCAGCATGTATGCCTATTCTAATAAGGAAGGCTCGCTGTTTCATTCAGCGCAAATCTTTATGTCAATTGGTGTCATGCTATTATTTGGTGCGGCTCTCATTGCATTCCTCTACATCGTCGGCTCGTTTCGAAAAGAATTGTATGAAGACAGTGGCTACCTTACCTTTACATTGCCGCTGACAGGGAACCAAATACTTGGATCTAAACTCATCGCTGCTTTGTTTTGGTTTATGGTGTTAGGCATTGGCGTTGTGCTATTCAACTTCTTAATGGTGATGATTTTCAGCCCATTCCATATTGATCACATATCAAAACTTTTCTCTGCGATCTCAAAAGTTCTATCCATAAAAGCGTGCATTTACATGACATTATCTATGGTTTTTAGCGTTGTCAGTGTGTTATTGCTGATCTATTTTTCAATGGCACTCAGCAAAGTAACGTTCCGCCATAAAAAGATTGGCGGTTTATGGTTCGTCGTGTTCATCATTTTAAGCGGCGTATTCGGCTATATTGACGCCGAAATCAGCCAATGGATTCCGTATTATTTAGACCTGAGCACTTTCCATGTGGAAACACCCGCTTCCTACCATGATCTGCTTCAGATGCACTACCATAGCGCCGGGCTGCACTTTAATGCAATTGCAGGATCTGCCGCCACAAATATCGCATCTTTTGTTTATCATTTGGCGTTGATGATCGCCTTATTCTTAGGGACAGGGTATCTGATTGAGAAGAAAATAGACTTGTAATCGCGCAGGAAAAGTGATGATAAAGCTGTGTCAGCGGGCGTTTATCAACTTCTGCTGCTAACATGTCAGGAGGGGCGGTGCCGCGAGCAGGCATTGCCCCCCTTTTTTATGGCGATGAAAATTCAACGCCTGTTTTTAACATCCGGGGGTGGGTTTGAAGCGCGGCCGCGGAGGGGAAAATAATGGAAAGAAACCTGGAATGCGGAGGCTTATGATGAATCCATTCAAAAAAGCACGCCCGGAAGGTTGGCTCATTTTGCTTGGCGCGGTTTTGATGCTCGCCGCTACGATTTTGCATCCGCCGCTTGTCGATCCATATGACCTTCAAAAAGCTTATCACGAGTTCAAGCATGCACAGTTTTGGATAGGCGACCATATCCTCATGCTCATTGCGATCAGCTTATGGCTGGCCGGGCTTGCAGCAAGTAAAGCATACATGGCAAGGAACAATAAAACTTCCGATTTTGGCGCAGGGATGATGTTTGTGGCACTGGCAGCCTGGATATTGATCCTTGCCTCAGAATTAACCATTCTCCCGATTCTCGGCAACAAAGGCACAGATGTCAAAGTGTGGGAAGCGGTTTTTTCCTTCGGGCTTTTGTCCGGCTATTTCGGTTTTGCCTGCAGCTGGATCGGCATTTTTTGCTACGGCATGGCGATGAAACAGTCCGGCGGCACTTTTCCGAAATGGTTTTCTGCTTCTGCCCGGTGGTCCGGCCTGCTCGCCTTTTTTGGCATTATCATCACGTGCCTGCATTTTGATTTTGGCTATTTCGTGATTCCGGTTACGGCAGGCCCGGCCTTTTTATGGACGGTTTGGCTGGCCATTTTACTGCTGTCGGGCCGCATGCATTGAGTAACGGGACCCGCATGATGATCCATTGTGCGGCCAGAAGCTAGAGGGGCTTAAAACTGGAGATTGACAAAAACCGTTTCAAAAGTCCTCCCCCGCATGCCATCCATCTTCTATTTTAATGAAACTTCTTTTCCAGTTTTTCGTATAGATGATCAGAAAGGGTGGTTGATGTGGGGTTACTCATCATTTTTACGGCCATTTTTGCGATGGTTGCCGCGGTGCTGGTATTTCCTTTTTCAGATAAAAAATTGAAACATGCCGGCGAGCCGCAAAGTGGAGAAAAATTGAAGACATTTTTATCTTTATTTCTGTTGCTGTGGGTGCTTTCTGCTGTTTTTTTCTACGTGACGAAAAGGGATTTGAATCCATCCGTTTTCTGGCCGGCACTGTTTTTTGCTTCTCTTGCCGGTGCTTTTCTCGCCAGTGGAAAAGAACAGTTCGCAAAGGGGCTCGTTTTGCTCGTTTCCTTGGGCATCGCCGGGTATATGCTGACAGCGCCGCTTTGGAATGCCGGGGAAAAATATCACACAGCGAAAATGGCGCAAAAAACGGAAATTGAGCCGTTTGATGAGCGGGAAACACCGGCGAGCGTGCCGCCGAAGTTTGCGCGCAATAAAATGAAGAAGTCATTCGGCCAGGTTCCGAATGCAAGTTATTACCAGTTGGGAAATCTGCAAATCCAGAAAGTGAACGGCAAATACGTTTATATTGCGCCGGTGGAATTTTCCGGATTTTTTAAATGGCTAAAAGGCAGGGAAACACCCGGATATTTTGTGATGAGCGCAACAGATGCGGATGACAATCCAAAATTTGTAAAGCAAAATATGCGCTATACGCCTTCTTCTTTCTTACAGAAGAACCTGTCCCGCCACATTCGCCTCCATTATCCGAAAAAGATTTTTTACGGCGAGCCGCAAGTGGAAGTGGATGATCACGGCAAATCGTATTATATCCGGACTTACGGCCATTTTATATCGGCAAGGAACGGATTTAAGGCGGAAGGCATTGTACTTGTGGATCCGGAATCAGGGGCCATGAAGTCCTATTCTTTAAAACAGGCGCCTGCTTTTATTGACGGTGCTGTTTCTCCGGAAGCCGTCAGCCTGCAAAACAGTTATTTCGGCAAATTTGTCCACGGTTACTGGAACACTCTGTTCGGCAAGCGGGATGTGAAACTCCCAACGGATGAAGGAACAGAAGCAAATGTCAGCCCGATTTTTGATGATAAAGGGACGATGTATTATTTTACCGATTTTACCAGCCCGAAAAAAGATGTGGACTCGATGCTTGGCTATTCGCTTACAAACGCGCGGACCGGGAAGGCTACATATTATACAGGTAATTTGCAGGAATCGTATATGGATTCGCAAGGCAATTTGCAAATTGTCGAGAAAAAATTTATCGAGAAGAAATGGAAAGGCTCGATGCCGATTTTGTACAATTTTTACGGAGAAGCCAGCTGGCTGACGCCTGTGCTTGACTCCAACGGTTTTCTGCAGACGTATTTTATCGTTTCCGCGGCCAATCCGGAAATCTCGGTGAATGCTTCGACACCCGATGCTGCGCTTAAGTTGTATAAAATTGCCCTCCGGCGCGGCGGCAGCAGTGTTGACGGCTCATCGGGTTCGGAAACGAAAACCGTCTCCGGCAAGGTGCTCCGTGTATATAAAGAAAAAACGGGCGATTATACCAGTGTCTCCTTCCTGCTTGCTAGCGGCCAAAACTTTACCGTCAGCTCGGATACCGTCCCAATGGCCATTTATTTGAAAGAAGGAGATCAGGTGAAAGTGACTTACCTCAGTACCGGCGAAACCTTTTTACCAGTGAAGGCAATGGAGATAAAGGGGATTGGGAAGTAAAAGCAGAACAGGGGCCAGAAAACCCCTGTTCTTTTTAGGCGTAAAATGAGCCGCGCGGCCGTTCATGGCCCGGATGAAGGTTCTGATGAAAGGAAAAACGAGTCGCGCAGCCGTCCAAATGAAATACGGGCAGAGTAAAACAAGCCACGCCCGTTGCACCCGGCGTGCTCAGATCTTAACCAGGCAGCCCTCCAGCTGCTTCATCAACCCGGCGTCGTCAATAAAGGGATTGCGGTTGCCCTGAATGCGGCAGATGGCCTGGTTGCGGTGGCGCTCATATAGGCCGGCCGGGAAAACTTCGTGCCACTGCACCAAAAGCGGAAGATCAACCCGGTTTAGCTTGCTCTTTGAGACCGCTTTTGGATAGCGCAGCAAAAAATACGCAAAAGCCCGGGCGATGGTTCCCTTCCCGGATTCCGGCTCAAACTTATCCTCAGCGGCTATCCCGCAATGGTTTCGCACCGGCTCATCGGCGGATTCCGGATGGTAAAAATCAAAATCGCCGTAGGGCAGATTGGAACGCTTTGCATTACAAGACGGATGGCAGACAAACAGATGGTGCAGATCGCCCTTCATCGGATCAGCGGCATGGAACCAGGACTGGGGTACAATATGTTCGGTATTGTACTTGAAAAAAGTATCCACTGCCCTGATCTGGTGCGCTGAAATCTCGCTCTCCTGTAAAAGAGAATGGTAATGGTCGCCGCGTTTTTTCCCGATTTGGTGGTCTTCCTGGATAATGGCAAGCGGATCGCGGGCCTCCCCGGAGTAAATATTCCGCACGGAGCCATCCGGATGCAGGCCCACACATGTACCAAATACTGGTTTTTGCTGACATGGTACGGCAGCCGGTTTTTGTGCGTTTTTTGCACGAGATCATGGTAAAGTGCAAATAACGCCGGGCCAGATGCAGGGTGCTTTCGGGCTTTCCGGTAATAACGCTGTTGCTCAAGCCGGTCTGTTTTTTCATCATAATAATGCGTGCCATCCTCCTGCATCTTTCCTTTATTCTCTGACAAAATCCTTTTGAACCGGGCAGTACCGTATTCATACCATGCTTGGTTATTCCTGATTTTTTCCAAAATGAGATCCCGGTTGCTGTCCATTTCACCATCCCCATTCGTCTACATATTAAAGAGCTTGCTTATAGCAATCCGACCCATTTCCAGTATGTCATGCTGAACAATAAGATTAATAGATAACCGATAATGGTCAATGGCAGGCCTGATTTCAGAAAATCTTTTGCCGTAAAAGCGCCTGTCCCGTATGCGAGCATGCCTTGCGGTGAGTTGACCGGAAGCAGGAAGCCGATGCTGATGACAAATTGCTGGATCAGGACGAAACCGATTTGGTTGTCACCCAGATGGATCGTGGAAGTGAGGGCAATAAAGATCGGAATCAGCGCTGAAGACAGGCTGGTCGCACTTGCAAAGCCGAGATGGATCAGGATATTGAACAAAGATACAAGGGCAATCGTAGCAATGAGCGGCATCGTTTCCAGACCGAGCGAGCCGAATATCTTGTTAGACAGCCATTGTGCCCCATGGGTGTCCAGCAAAACCGTACCGAGCGAAATGCCGACTGCAAACACAATCACGGTTCCCCACGGAATAAGATGTTCAACTGATTTCCAATCAAAAACCCCGATCTTTGGTGCCAGTAAAATCCCAATCGCGATAATTGTGACAGTGGTCGTATCAAACGGATGAAGTTTTCCTTCCGTCGTCCAGAAAAGCAATAAAAGCAAGGAAATCACGATTAAACGGATCTCAGAAGCTTTTAAATGGCCAAGTTCTTTTAATTGATTTTCGATTAAATCTTTTCCTGCCTCAAGGGCTTTTGTTTCCGGCTTAATTAAGTGGGTCATCACGAAAAACAAAAGGATGGACATGATGAATGCCCACGGAGCCGCATATAAAAACCAGGAACTCCATGTAATGTCCGTTTCAAATTCTTTCTGAATAAACCCGAGTGCAACCATATTCTGGGCGGCCGCCGTTTTGATGCCGATGTTCCAAATGGAAACTGCCTGAACGGAAGTAATCACCAGCAATGCGCCGAGTTTGCTGTTATTCGGCAGCCCGAATGCGGCCACCATTCCGAGTAAAATCGGGACCACGGCACCGGCGCGGGCAGTGGCGCTTGGAACAAAAAATGCCAATACGATGGAAACAAGGATAGCGCCAAAGACGAGGTTACTCGTTTTCGTGCCGACGCGGGACAAGATCCAGAGGGCAAGCCGTTTATGAAGATTGGTCACCTGCATGGCAGCAGCCAGAAATAAGGCTGCGGCTACAAGAGCAACGGCAGAGCTGCTGAATCCACTGAGGGCCATGGCCAGGGCATTGCCTGTTCCCGTCATTTGTGAAGGATCCTGGATACTTGGCGCAAGTCCGATTAAGAGGGCAATTAAACCAACAATCATGGCGGCACTAACCTGGTAGGAAACAGCCTCTGTCACCCATAATATCAGGGCGAAGGCAAGGATGGCGAGTGCACGTTGGCCGGCTACCGGCAGGCCTTTCGTATGCGGGAGAAGCGTAATCGCAATCAGAGCGGCAAAAGCAGCAGCGATCCAAACCCATTGCCATTTGGTTTTCTTCGTTTGCTGGTTGGCGCCATTCATTTTGATCACTCCCTTGTGAATTCTTCCAAATATTTACCCTATATGAATTGTAGCAAAGTGGCAGGAGAGAAAATGTTAAAGATTGGTGTATTTTTGCAAGCGGTTCCGTAGATTTCAGCAGGATCCATAAAATAGGAAATTTCTAAGCACTCAGGTGGATATAAAAGGAGACGGATATTTATGGGACCATTTACAGGGAGAAGATTAAAAGAAACAGGGAAGAAAACCAGCCCGGCCCGGTTTAAACATTGTATGTGTAAAATTTTACTCGCAGGGGCAGATGAGTGGAAAAAAATAGGAAGACACTCTATCATCTAAATGTACACCATGAAATGAACATCTAGAGAGAGGTCTTCCTATGGATATTATATCAATAATTGCTGGATTATTAAAGGATACAAAGAGTCTTATTGAATTTGAAGAACAGGTTAAAATTCTGATGCAAAAAGTTTTTACACTATGGGTTGGGGACGTATTTGAGAAGTTAGATCAAACGATTAGACTGAAGAAACAGGCGGAAGGATGGCAGTACTGCCGGAGTGATTACAGGAGCGTTCAGTTTCTATTTGGAAGTGTGAATTTTAAACGCTCATTCATGCATGACAAGAGAGGGGGTTCGCATTACCCTCTGGATGAATGCTTGGGGCTGGTACCACATCAGAGATACAGCCCGTTAGTGGAATTGAAGGTGGCAGAGCTGGCAAGCGGGAACGGGGATCCAAACGGGAACTTGCGGAATTGAAAAGCAGGTGAATGGGGTGTTCCTGGTCCTTTGCGGCCTGCGGATCGATTGGCTGCAGCGGAGCAAAGCAACCTATGTAACCTTAGCCCGCAACATGCCAAAAAGAGAGGCGGATCTGCCTCTCTTTTTGCAGGAACTATACAAAGTTGCGGGTATTGCGGTTTCTGCTGAACTGGTAAATGGCGAACAGGAAGAAACAAAGCGCAAAGGCAATCAGGATCAAAATGTTTAAATACAGACTGCTGAGCGGATGGCCGGTTTGCAATTTGTCCAAGGTTTCCAATGTCCAGCGCTGCGGCAGAAAATCGGAAACTTTCTGCAGGGCTTTCGGCATGATTTCCACCGGCCAGAAGCAGCCGGAAAGCATGCACGTCGGTACGGCGATTAAGGATTGCAGCGAGTTAAAAGCACTCCGGCTGTTTGACAGCGACACCATCATTAAGGAAATGCCGGTTGAAATCCAGGCAAACAGGAACATGACGGCTGACAGCTGCCAGATGGAAAGATTCATCGTCATATGGAAAACATATTTCATGGCCGCTGTGATCAATGCAATTTGAACCGCCATCACGATCAGGTTGCAAAGTACATTGGACAATACATACTTGCCCGCGCTGACCGGCGAAGACAATAGCCTGAAATACGTGCGGTTTTCTCTTTCGGCAAGAATCAGTTCAGACAAACTGAAGGCAGACATAAGCATAAACAGGATAAGCACGCCCATCGTCTGATAGGTTAAATCACTAGATTGGGAAAGATCCTGCAAATGAATGGTTTTTACTTTATAGGAAGCGTTTTGGAATTCATCATACATCGTTTGAAAAGTCTGTTCGTTTCCTGACGATACTTTGCTGATGGATTCGATATGATCGATGTATTGATATAAATAGGATTGCACAAACTTTGTTACTTCTGCTCCTTTAATTGAAGCCATCCGGATATGAGCAGGATTTCCGCTCCTGACACTTGCGGCAAACCCCTTTTCAAAAATGATGGCACAGTCGAGCTTTCCGTCCGCCAATTGGCTTTTCATTTCGGATTGCGAAATTGCGGCTGTTTTGACATTGTCCAGCCCGCTCAGGAAATGGACCGTATCAGCGGCAATTTGGCTGTGATCTTTATCCACGATGCCGACGTGGAGGGCCTTTACACCGCTCCCGCCGTATACAAGGAAAGCGATAAAGATGCTGATAAAAGGCAACCCGATATACAGGAGAACATTTCTTTTCTTTCGAAAGGTTTTGCTTAATGTGTTGCGGGCCAGCCATAAAACGTCTTTCATTACAAACCCTCCCTTTTTTGCAGTGCGGTTACAGAAATCAAAAGAATCAATAGGGCAATGCAAAGATTAGCTGCCGCGACCGGGATGGCAGCAGATAAATCATTGTTGTAAATGATTTTCGTAATCGCCTGGTTGATCCATGTCAGCGGCGAAAGGTTTAAAAGGGCCTGCAATTTGCCAGCATGCTCAATTTTGAAATAGGCGCCGCCAAAAAACGAGGCAAGTTGGATAAAAATGTTCAGGATGGCTCTGGCCCCTGCAGATTTGCTGAACATACTGACGCCGATGCCAATACTGACGGAAAAAATGATTTCTGTCAAAAGCAGGAGACAGACAAGCGGTAGATGGTCTCCCCAATTCGCTTTGTAAACGACCTTGCTCACTACGATAAGGAGTGCGATGCAAAGGGCATAAACGAAAACATACGCGAAAAGCTTTCCGATAAAAATACTGCTTTTCCTGACAGGGGCGGCGATAAGCCTGTCAGCTGTTTTTCGGATGCGCTCCCCTGCAATTAAAGTGCTCGATCCTAAAGACGCATACAGACATATCATTGTGGTGATCACGATCGCATAATAATCCATTGAACCGGGCTGCTTTTTCGGCAGCAGCGATTCTGTTTGAATGTAATTGTTTTTGACCTTCCCGAAGGCAGCCCCGGCTTTTTCGGGCGCGGTTTTCATCACTTCGGCAGCAAGATTGTACTGGTCGGTAAAAGCCGAAAATACCCCTTCTAAAATACTGCCTTTTATGCTGTTTCTTCCGTTCGTATACAGTCGGATGCCCCGGCCGTTTACAACGGCGTAACCATCCGCGTTGCCAAGTTTTACTTCTTTCAATCCGTCCGTGTTTTTGCCGGCCTTTTCAAAATGGATATCTGATTTTTCCGCATACTGTTGGAATGTATGGAAATAGGGTGCGGCATTTTTATCCAGGCTGCTTTTGTACAACACGTGAATCTCGCCGACCGAAACCGTCTTGTCAAATGCATTCGAAAGGGCGGAACCGAGCACAAGCATTAAAACGAGCGGGAATGCAAGCATGAAAATAATGGTGCGTTTGTTGCGAAATGCGGTTATTACTTCTTTTTTTAAGATGTGCAGGATGCTTGACATCACTTTTCTCCTCCCTAATCCCTTAAATTCCGGCCGGTTAAGGTTAAAAATACCGTTTCAAGGTTCGGTTCTTTTTCCTGCAGGGCCTTAATTTCAATATGCCGGCTGATCAAAAATTCAAGAATCAGATTTAAATTGTTAATGCTTGCATCCGACTGGATCCGGATCGTGCTTTCATGGACGGATACCGTTTCAACGCCTTTAATCTTCCTGATTTCCGCGGCATCGGCCGCATCTGTTTTCACTTCAATCCGGACTTCTTTTTTGTCTGTGATGATCGACTTCAGCTGCTCCTTTGTGCCTTCTGCAATAATTTTCCCATGGTCAATAATCGCGATGTTTGTGCAGATTTCTTCCACTTCTTCCATGTAATGGCTCGTATAAATAATGGTGCAGCCCATTTCATTCAGTTTACGTACGGAGTTTAAAATATAATTGCGGGACTGCGGGTCAATCCCGACTGTCGGTTCATCCATGATGATCAGTTTCGGCTGATGGGCGATCGCACAGGCAATATTGAGGCGCCTCTTCATCCCGCCGGAAAATTTGTCCGGTGTGCTTTTATGGTGGTCCCCAAGGCCGACAAAAGCGAGTGCTTCCCTTGTTTTCGCATCCAGTTCACTGCCGCGCAGGCCATAGAGCCCGGCGAAAAAACGGACATTTTCAAAAGCGGTTAAATCTTCGTAAATGGCGAGATCCTGCGGGACAATGCCGAGATTCATTTTCGCAAACCGTTTATTTTTCATGATGTTTTTCCCGAGGATTTCAATGGTCCCGCCATTGCTTCTTAACAGGCCGGCAATCATGTTGATCGTCGTACTTTTGCCGGCGCCGTTTGCCCCGAGAAAACCGAAAATTTCCCCCTCCTTTACTTGCAGTGAGATACGGTCAACCGCAATAAAGTCGTCGAATTTTTTTGTCAAATTTCGGATTTCCAGTACGTTCATGGTTTCTTTCCCCCTGACTTCCGTTGTGTCTTTAGTATAAAAAAAGGAACGATTCCTGGTAAGTGGGATCGTTCATGACTTTCATATGAAAAAATTCATATTTTGCAGGTGAGGCTGTTCACGGCTCAATGGGAAGTAGGGTGGTCACGGAAAAACCGTGCGAACCGTCGGTGATGACATGGCCTCTAAGTGTGGCTGCTCGTTCTTCCATGCCGGTAATGCCAAGCCCTTTTTTAACTTTAGCGGCACCTTTGCCATTGTCTTTTACTTCTGCTTTGATGATTTTATTGAGGACTTGAATGTTGACGGTAATCTGTGATGCATCGGCATATTTGCGCGCATTGGTCAACGCTTCTTTCACATTTTCATGAATGATTTTCCATTGTACATGGGTAATGCAGTCGAGATTGCCACTGTAAGTGAGCATCGTTTCAAGTTCATATCTTGCGGAAAACGTATCTAAAGCAAGCTGCAGCCGGTGAATGCCGACTTGTTCAACGGGTGGTTTCATTTGTTTCAGCGTCAGCCGGATGCTTTCAATTCCTTCTTTTGTAATGGTGATTGCGTTTTGCAGTAACGCCCGTGCGCGGGTGGGGTCTTTTTCCAGAAGGCTTTTTGCCGCTTCCATCTGGATGAGTGCGCCAGTCATCACGTGGCCGATATTGTCATGAATTTCCTGCGAAATCCGGTTCCGTTCTTCCAGCCGGTAGGTGTATTCGGATTGGCGGATGAATTCCTCGTTTTCATTCAGGCGGCGCGTGAGTCTCTGGACTGAAGCGCGCAGCCGGTCAAGCTGCTGTTCTTTCTTTTCCAGCCGGTCTGCATACGTAACGGCCGTATCCCAAATGATCCAGCTAAAGGCTGACGAGAAAACGTACTGGCCGGCTGTCCCGGTTTTTAAATAAAAAAGGGGTACAAGCAGGATGAGTGCCTGTATCGATCTTGGCACGGGCCACTTTGCGGCGAGCTCCAAAACGGATAGCGGCGCGAAGATGACAAACAGGGGAGCTACATATAAAGCGCCGAAACCGGCAATGCCAATGGAGCAGGCCGCAAAAAAAGCAGGCAATGCCTTTCTATTCCAAATGTACATCGCGATATTTGCAATAAAATAGAGAAGAAGCAGGAATACAGCGGGAGCAAGAGCCAAATCTTCCTGAATAGCCATAAAAGCGGCCCAGCCAATGAGTGCCAGTTTTGCCGCAATCAGCCGGGATTCCATGTTTCATTCCCTTTCCCTGTAAGATAATAAACGGCAATTTGGGTGCGGTGCTCAAGCCCTGTTTTGCCAAAAATTGAGGTGATGTAATTTGCGACTGTCCCTTCTGAAATGTATAAGGTTTTGGCAATTTCCTTATTGGAAAAGCCTTTTGCAATCAGGGACATGATTTCACGCTCTCTTTCCGTGAACTTTTTCAGGTCTATTTTCGGTTCCGGTTCTCTGCCACTTAAATTGGATTTAATTTTATCGAGAACCGCATCCTGGAAAATGCTGTTGCCGTTATAGACACTTTTGATTGCGTCACGGATTTTTTCGGGATCATTATTTTTCAACAAGTAGCCTCTTGCCCCGTTTCTTAATGCATCGACAATATATTCGTCATCGTCAAAGGTGGTCAGGATCATAGGTTTGGCAGATGTTTGGGCTGCAATGATTTTCGCAGCTTCAACGCCGTTCATCTCCGGCATCCGCACATCCAAAAGGGCAATGTCAACCGGCTGATTCCGGCAATATGCTGCCGCTTCCTTGCCGTTTCCGACCGTTGCCATGACTTCAAACTCTTCATATGACGATAAAATGATTTTTAACCCCTCGCGTATAAAAGAGTTGTCATCGGCAATCACAATTTTAATTTTCTCCATCCTCTTTCCCCTCCGGCTCCGCCTTTTCTTCTTTTCATTATAGCTGAATTGCACCTGGCATACATTCTGTTTTTTATCTTTCCATTTTGTTCTTTCTGCTTTGTGGGAGCATTCTTTGCGATGCGGGCGTGTGGATTGGATTGATTGGAACAGAAAGAAAAAAAGGGTATGATAGATAGTATGGTACGGAATTTTTGGAATTTGCAGCAAAGGGGTTTGTGCAGAAATGAAATACATCGAGCAAGGGACAAGGGAATTCCGCCTGGCAAATCTTGCGCTATTTGCCGGGGGGTTCAATACGTTTGCGATCCTTTGGGGGATGCAGCCGCTTTTGCCAGATATTGCGGAGCAGTTTCACCTGTCGCCGACAATGTCGAGCCTGAGCCTGTCTTCTACAACCGTAACACTCTCGGTGAGCATGCTGATTGCCGGATCGTTGTCGGAAGTGTTCGGGCGAAAATCCGTGATGTCTTTTTCGTTGATTGCTTCGTCTGCTCTTTGCATCTTGACCGCTTTTGCCCCGACTTATCATTTGCTAATTCTCTGTCGGGTGCTGCAGGGCCTTGTGCTTGCCGGGTTGCCGGCTGTTGCCATGGCCTATTTGGGAGAAGAGATTTTGCCGTCAAGCCTCGGACTTGCGATGGGGTTATATATCAGCGGAAATTCGATCGGGGGCATGGCAGGACGGATCATCTGCGGGACTTTGACCGATTTTTTCAATTGGCATGTGGCGCTGGCGTCGATCGGGGTGATCAGCCTGCTCGCAAGCATCCTGTTTTGGGTCGTGCTGCCGCCGTCTTCCCACTTTACTGCCCGGAAATTGGAGATTGGGAAACTGACAGGGAGCCTCGTCCGCCAGCTTGTGGAACCGGGTCTGATTTATTTATTTTTGATTGGATTTTTATTAATGGGGAGTTTTGTTTCGCTGTATAATTACATTGGATTCCAGCTGATTGCGCCGCCGTATTCGCTGAGCCAGACGGTCGTCGGCTTCATTTTTATCGTCTACCTCGTTGGCACATTCAGCTCGGCATGGATGGGGATGCTTGCGGACCGGCACGGCAGGCGGAAAATTTTACAGCTTTCGCTCCTTATTGTGCTCCTGGGGGCTTCGATTACGCTTATTCCGTCTTTATGGCTGAAAATTTTCGGCATTGCCGTGTTCACATTCGGCTTTTTTGCCGGCCATTCGATCGCAAGCGGCTGGGTTGGCCGTCTTTCCTCCCATGATAAAGCGCAGGCGTCCGGATTGTATTTATTCTTTTATTATATCGGCTCAAGCATCGGCGGGACAGTCGGGGGCGTGTTTTACAGACGTCTCGGATGGAACGGGGTTGTGCTGATGATCGCTGTGCTCACGGTGCTGGCCATTGTGTTTTCGATCCGGCTGGCCGTGATTGCGAAGAGAAAATGGCTTGTTTCCACACGGCATGCTTCCAACTAACTTTGTGACAGGAGGGGACATATGTTACGCCGCTTTTTTTCCTATTATTTGCCGCATAAAAAGCTGTTTATCCTTGATTTTACAAGCGCGGTGATTGTAGCTGTTTTTGAACTGGCCTTTCCGCTTTGTGTCCAGTGGTTTATTGACAGCCTGCTGCCAAGCGGAAAATGGGCAACGATTACGAGCGTCAGCATTGCGCTGTTGGTCCTTTATTTGATCAGTACGTATTTGCAGTACATCGTCACCTACTGGGGGCATCAGCTCGGCATCAATATTGAAACGGATATGCGCAAAGAATTGTTTGTACACGTGCAGCGGCAGTCTTTTTCATTTTTTGATAATGTGAAAACCGGCCACGTCATGAGCCGGATCACAAACGATCTTTTTGACATCGGCGAACTTGCCCACCACGGCCCGGAAGATGCTTTTATTGCCGTCATGACGTTTTTCGGCGCGTTTTGCATTATGTTTACGGTCAATGCCAAACTGGCTTTCATCACCCTCATTATTGTGCCGTTTTTGGTCTGGATCATCACGTATTGCAATATGAAAATGAACGAGGCATGGGGCAAGATGTATGGCGAGATTGCCGAAGTGAATGCGCGTGTCGAGGATAGTGTTGCAGGGGTCCGCGTCGTCCAGTCATTCGCGAATGAAAATTATGAAATCACGCAGTTTCAGAAAAATAACAAACGGTTCCGGAAGGCGAAATTGCTTGCGTATAAAACGATGGCGCTGACCAATTCCAGCACGTATATGATGAGCCGGCTGATCGTCCTTGTCGTCCTTGTATACGGGGCATGGCTGGTATACAGCGGGGAATTGAAATACGGCGAGCTGGTCGGTTTTGTGCTGTATGTGAACGTGCTGTTCAAGCCGATTGATAAAATCAGTGCGATCATGGAGCTGTATCCGAAAGGGATGGCCGGTTTTAAACGGTTTACAGAATTACTGGACCGCACGCCGGATGTCCGGGACAGGGAAAATGCGGTCGAGGTTCCGGCGTTAAACGGCAACATCGCGTTCAACAATGTCAGCTTCGCTTATCCGGGCGGCCAGCCTGTGTTAAAGAGGCTGAATCTCAAAATCCGTGCCGGGGAGACGGTTGCATTTGTTGGGCCTTCTGGTGCAGGGAAAACGACCATTTGCTCCCTGATCCCACGCTTTTACGATGTGAATAGCGGCAGCATTACCATTGACGGAATGGATATCCGCAATATGACGAAAAAATCGCTCCGCTCGCAGATTGGCATTGTTCAGCAGGATGTCTTCCTTTTTGCCGGCACCATCCGCGAAAACATTGCGTACGGAAAATTGGATGCTACAGATGAAGAAATTGAAAAAGCAGCCCGGCGCGCCCATTTGGAAGAGGTCATCCGTGCGCTGCCTGACGGGTTTGATACGCAAATCGGCGAACGCGGCCTTAAGCTTTCCGGCGGGCAAAAGCAGCGGCTGGCGATTGCGCGCATGTTTTTGAAAAATCCGCCCATCTTAATCCTGGATGAGGCGACGTCTGCCCTTGATACGGAAACCGAAAGGCAAATCCAAGCGGCATTGGATGAACTGGCAAAAGACCGGACAACGCTTGTCATTGCGCACAGGCTGGCGACGATTCGCAATGCTGACCGGATTGTTGTCGTCACCAAGGATGGAATTGCCGAACAAGGGCGCCATGATGAGCTCCTTACCCGCGGGGGGATTTTTGCAAAACTGCACGAGGCCCAGTACCAATAGTAGATCCGGGCCTGCCTTTTGGTACGGAGTGGTTTTAAAAAATGTTGGTCCCCGCCTGCTGGCATGGTTTATTCCGTGTATATGGCGGGGTTTTTAAAAGAAAAAAACGCAGGCTGTCCGCTGCGCAAAATGGAAGCTTCTTATCGGGCTTTTTTTAAGTGGCGGATATCCGTCTTGACATTTATTAAGTCTTCGAACAAGACATCCATTTTATCATCCAGCCTGGCATAATAGTTGTCGAGGTTGTCCAAATCTTTTTTCATGCCCGCGATATCCTGCTTTACTTCTGCCATTTCGCTTTTCAGCTCGGCAACATCTTGTTTTAGCACTGCAACATCTTGCTTCAGCTCGGCAACATCTTGTTTTAGCACTGCGACATCCTGTTTCAAACCTGCAACATCCTGCTTTACTTCTGCCATTTCGCTTTTCAGGGAAGCAACATCCTGTTTTAGCACTGTAACATCTTGCTTCAGCTCGGCAACATCCTCTTTCAGTCCGGCGATGTCTGCTTTCATTTCTTTCATCTCTGCCTTCATTGAAAGGACTTCGCCGGACAGTTCTTTGATGGCCGTAAGCAGCATTTCGTTTGTGACTTCTGCCATTTTTCCACCTCCTTTGTCGAATATATGCTCATTCTAAGGGATGATGTCCTTTCCTGCAACTGGCGAAAAGCGAAAAATGGGGCTCTCTATTTCGTGAATTGGGGGCGGATAAATGAAAAATCGGTTCTCTGCCAGCCCAAAAATTTTATTTTTAACAAAATGGCGGCCCGCAAACGAACGAATATTAACCTGCAGCAAGAGGAAAATGTTCGTGTTTTCTATTGACTTCTTTTCACTTTCCCGTTACAATCAATCTTGTCAATTCAATATGCAATACCATCGTATATATTCAGGGATATGGCCTGAACGTTTCTACCAAGCTGCCGTAAATAGCTTGACTACGAGGTAATGAGATAGAGTCAGAGGGCGTTTGTATAAAATTAGCAACCTTTGCCCCTCCTCATTCCTTAAGTCTGGCGTTTCGGGCGTTTACGTTCGGAACGTTTTTCTGTTATGGCGAATTTGGAAATTCCATAGGAGGGATAAGGCAAAATGAAGAACTATTTTGAGTTTGGAAAAATGGGGACAAGTTACCGCCAAGAATTTATTGGGGGACTGACAACCTTTTTGGCTATGGCCTATATTTTAGCCGTAAACCCGCTGACATTATCGCTTGCCAGCGTAAAGGGGCTTCCGGCTTCCATGCATATGGACCAGGGGGCTGTATTTGTGGCCACCGCCATTGCTTCCGCGATCGGTTCGATTGTGATGGGCCTTTTTGGGAAATATCCACTCGCGCTTGCGCCCGGTATGGGATTGAATGCCTTTTTTGCTTATACGGTCGTCCTGAGCTATAAAATTCCTTGGCAGCACGCACTTGCCGCTGTCTTTATTTCCGGTGTTTTCTTCTTTTTACTTACACTGACGGGCATCCGCGAAAAATTGATCAACGCCATTCCGATCCAGTTAAAACACGCGATCGGCGCAGGCATCGGCCTGTTCATCACATTTATCGGGCTGAAAGATGCCGGCATTATTGTCGGGGATGATGCAACGTTTGTCGCCTTGGGGGATTTGTCAAAAGGGCCTGTTCTGCTTTCCATTTTCGGGCTTGTGGTCACCGTTATTCTGATGACAAGAGGGATAAAAGGTTCCGTTTTTTACGGCATTATTCTTACAAGTATTGTCGGGATGATTTTTGGATTGTTGAAGGTGCCGCATCAAGTTGTCAGTTCGGTTCCAAGTTTAAGTCCGACGTTCGGCGCGCTGTTCAGTTCATTCGGGGACTCCTCTTTCTGGTCGGCGCAAATGATTGGTGCTATTTTAACGTTTTTCTTTGTCGACTTTTTTGATAATGCCGGAACGCTTGTGGCGGTTGCAAACCAGGCAGGGCTCATGAAAGACAACAAACTGCCGAATGCAGGACGGGCACTTGTGTCAGATTCCATTGCGACCATTATTGGGGCTGTGCTCGGGACTTCGACGACAACTTCCTTTGTCGAGTCTTCGTCAGGGGTTGCCGCAGGGGCAAGAACCGGTTTTGCTTCTCTTGTTACGGCCTGTTTCTTTATTTTATCGATCTTTTTCTTCCCGCTTTTATCAGTCATTACTACCAACGTCACAGCACCGGCGCTCATCATTGTCGGCGTGCTGATGGTATCGAACTTGCGTCATATTGAATGGGATAAATTCGAAATTGCCGTACCGGCTTTCCTTACATTGATTGCCATGCCGCTCACTTATAGCATCGCAACCGGGATTGCCATTGGTTTCATCTTTTATCCGATTACGATGATTGTAAAAGGAAGAATCAAAGAAATCCATCCGGTCATGTATTTCTTCTTTGTCGTCTTCTTACTGTATTTTATTTTCTTAAAATAGTGCCCAAAAAACTTGCAGAGCGCGCTCTGCAAGTTTTTTTATGGCGCTTGAAATTGAAAAACCGGCGCATTTCATTTAAACTAATCATATTGTACTATAGCCGAGGGGGATTGAAATGGAAGCTTTTATCGTTAAAAAAGTTTTAAACAATAATGTACTTGTTGCCTCCCACCCCCGCTATGAAGAAACGGTGTTGATTGGAAAGGGGATTGGTTTTAACCGAAAAAAAGGGGAGCCCATCCCGCAGGCATCCGCTGAAAAAATGTTTGTGCTGAAAAACGAAACAGAACAGGAACAGTATATGAAGCTGATTCCTTCTATTGATAATCAAACCCTTGAAGTGGTCATTTCGGCCATTGAGATGATCCGCAGCCGGGCGGATTCTCCTTTAAATGAACATATCCATGTTGCCTTGACAGACCATATTGCTTTTGCGATCGACCGGATCCGGAAAGGGCTGGCTGTCAAAAATCCGTTCGTTGCCGAAACGAAAATTCTCTATCCGCGCGAATACGAAATTGCCTGCGAAGTAGTGGATTATATCAATGAAGCAACGGACGTCTATTTGCCGGAAGGGGAAGCCGGGTTTATTGCCTTGCACATCCACAGTGCCGTAACGGATAAGCAACTTTCCGAATTAAGCCGGCATTCCCATCTGATCGGGCAGCTCATTTCCACGGTTGAGCATGAATTTAAAATGACTTTTGACAAAGACAGTATTCATTACATGCGTCTTGTCCGCCATTTGCGCTATACGATTGACCGCGTGCTGACGGGGGAAAAAGTGGAGGAGCCCGAGAAATTGAATCATTTTCTGCAACAGGAATACCCGCGGTGTTATAATCTGTCGTGGAAATTGATCAAAATCATGCAGCAAGCATTGCAAAAACCGGTGTACGAGGCAGAAGCCGTTTACCTGACGATGCATCTGCAGCGGATTCAAACCAAATTGGAATCATGAAACGCCATCCTGATTGCGGGCATACATGGCATGCGTGATGAAAGGCTGATACATGCCAAAACACCGTAATTTTTCATGCCGGGATGTAGAATGCTTTTTTAATTTTTTTCTTGAAACAGGAAACCTGTGGTGCTATAATTTGTCGTGGAAATTGTGAATGATGCAGCAAACAGTAAAAAACCGGTATACGATGCAGAAAGCCGTTTTTCTGGCAGCATGCGTCTGAAACGGGTTCCATAAAAAAATAATCAATAGTTATCATAACGTGTTACTGATTCGATCAGGCATGAGTGAAAAAGATGCCGGGAGTGGCAGCCGCCACAGTCTTCCCGCTTTTTCCTCATGCCTTTTTATTTTCCTGGGGAATTGCTGCACGTCTGTTTCCGGAAACCATCATGATTTGAGGAGGATTTTGCATGGCAAAGAAAGATTACTCACAGCTTGCCCGCGATATTGTGGCAAATGTCGGAGGGCCTGATAATGTAAAGTCGCTTGTGCACTGTGCCACCCGTTTGCGCTTCCGGTTAAAAGATACAGGCAAGGCAAACAAAGAAGTGCTGGAAGGCTTACCAAATGTACTGACGGCGGTGAATGCAGGCGGACAGTACCAAGTCGTGATCGGGGATGAAGTCGTTCCTGTTTATAACGCCATTATGGACCAGTATCATTTTACGGCTTCCGATGCGGGGGCTGAAAACGATGCGGCTGCAGAAGAAAGCGAAGAAAAAGGCAATATTTTCGACCGCTTTGTGGCAGTGCTTTCCGGTATTTTTACGCCGTTTATCTCCGTCCTGGCTGGTGCTGGCGTTTTAAAAGGCGTTGCCATCCTTTTGGCAAACACCCATATCGTGTCTGAATCATCCGTCTGGTACAGCATCCTGGACGCGCTTGCAACCGGTGTGTTTACATTGCTGCCGATCTTTATTGCGATTACGGCGGCGGATAAGTTTAACACAAACCGGTTTATCTCTGTTGCTCTTGCTGCAGCGATGATTTACCCGCTGACAGACAGCACGATTCCAAAAATCGGCCACATTGCCGGGTACGCCATCAACTTTAAACAGTACGGCGGTGCAGTGATCCCGACCATTTTGGCCATTTGGATGATGAGTTATATTGAAAGATGGTTTAAAAAACATTTACCGGCTGTTGCCCAGCTTGTATTTGTGCCGTTTTTCACATTGCTTGTTGCCGGCGCCCTCACTTTTATCGTCATCGGCCCATTAGGCAATGCGATCGGCATGGGACTTGCTTACGGCTATCAATACTTGTACAGCTTAAGTCCTGCTGTTGCCGGATTTATTCTGGCCGGGTTATTCCAGGTGTTTGTCGTCTTTGGGCTGCACTGGGGGATTTTGCCGATCTCACTGATTAACATTCAAAACTATGGTTATGATACGCTGCTTTCGATGATGTTTGTTGCCGTCTTCGGACAGTTCGGGGCAGTGACAGGTGCGATTTTTAAAGCAAAAAAATCGAAAAACAGGGAAATCGCCGTTTCCGCTGCAATCAGTAACTTCTTCGGCATTACAGAGCCGGCGATATACGGCATCAACTTGAAATACAAAAAAGGTTTTATTTTCGGTTTGGCCGGCAGTGCGATCGGCGGCGCTATTGCTGGTTTTGCCGGTGTAAAAGCTTTTCAGTACACGCCGATTATGAATTTCTTTGAACTTCCGCTGTTTATCGGCAAAGGTTCAAGCGTTGCCATGGAAGCTGTTGCGGGTGTTGCCGCATGGGCGATTGCGTTCGTACTTGTATTGATCTTCGGTTTTAATGAAGAAAACAATGAAAAAATGCTCGCAAACGTACAAATGGGCAAGAAAAGCCTGACGGAAAAGAAAACGGCAGCTGTGGAAAGCAAAATGGAAGCGGAACAAAAAGAACTGCCAAAAGTGGATACAGCCGGCATGGAGCTGAACGAAATTGTCTACAATCCGGTAAAAGGCCGCGTTGTTCCGTTAACCTCTGTAAATGATCCGGTCTTCAGCTCGGAAGCGATGGGAAAAGGGGTTGGCGTTGTGCCGGAAGAAGGAAAAGTGGTCGCTCCATTTGACGGACAAGTATCTGTTGCTTTTCCGACCGGCCATGCATACGGCTTGCAATCCGACCGCGGGGCAGAAGTATTGATCCACGTCGGCATTGATACCGTCAACTTAAACGGGGAACATTTCCATTCCAATGTAAAAGCCGGGGACCGCATCAGGAAGGGTGATGTACTCGGCACCTTTGACCCGGAAAAAATAAAAGAAGCCGGCTATGACACGACAACGATGGTGATCGTAACCAACACGATGGCATATGATGCAGTTGAACAAGCCGCAGTCGACGAAACCTATGCGGACGAAGCTTTGCTGAATCTGTATAAAAAACAGGAAACAGCTGTGAAAACAAACTAATTTTACGGGCAACAGGCTGCCCCTTTTTTAAACAAGAAATCCGCCGGGAAAATCATTTTTCCCGGCGGATTTTCCATTTCCGTCATGTTTTTTCCGAAACAGCGTTTCTTTTAAGAAACCGGCGGAAATGCCGGCTCCTTCTCCGGCCTCCACGGCTTCCGCCTGAGAAGCGGGCTGCCTTGTTCTTTCTTTTACTGCGTGCGGCTGAGCCAATGTTTTCCTTCTACGAGCCGGGAAACGAGCATGGCGCTTACCGTGTTTCCGGTTGAGTTTAAAAGTGTGGCCGGGACATCAATAATCGTACTGATTACTGCAATAATCGGCAGCGACTCCGGCGGGAATCCAAAAACGCTTAAAATCAGCATCTCCCCGATCATACCGCCGCTCGGGATCGCCCCCATTACCGCGCCAACAAGAAATGCAACGGCAATGACTGCCAGCATATGGGGCAGGCTTGTCAAATCTTTTCCGAACAAGGTGAACAAAAAAACGATTTTCAGCACGCCGCCAAACACAGAGCCGTCCTTATGCGTGTTCGCACCTAAAGGAATCACTGTTTCTGCGATGTCGGAAGGCACATGCATTTTTTGAACGGTTTCCAAATTAATCGGAATGCAGGCAGCACTTGAACAGGTCGCAATGGCCGTAACAGAAGGGGGGACCGCATTTTTCCAAAACACCTTGATGCCCTCCGTCCCCCCGGCCATAAAGGCATATAAGGTAAAAAAGCCGAAAAAATAAATGACCGTTAAGATCAGGTATAAACCAAACGAACGTGCATATCCTTCCAAAATTTGCGGGCCGAGTGTGCCGATAATGGAAGCGAAGTAACACCCGAGCCCGATTGGCGCATAATACATGATGATTTTAACAAATTTCATCATGACGGCTGTTCCTGATGCCAAAAAAGCAGCAACCGGCTTTCCTTTCTCCCCGGCCAATGTGGTAGCCAGGCCGAACAGAACAGAAAAAACAATCAGTTGAAGCATATTCGTTTTGGTAAATAAATTTGGAAAATCAGGCACTGTGAACGTTTGAACAAGTTGTTCGAGAAAAGACGGATGAGTACTATTTTGCCGGCTGCCGTCAGCTTTTGCCATCATTTGTTCTATGGCGGTTGTATCTGTATGCGCAAGCGGCTTGATGATGAAAGTGCCGCCAAAACCAATGATGGCTGCCAAGAGGGAAGTGCCAAGAAATACAAGAATGATGCTTCCTAAAATTTTGCCCAAACGGCCAAGACCGGCCATATTTGCGATGGCAGAAGAAATGCTGAAAAAGACAAGCGGAATAATAACCGTAAACATTAAATTTAAAAATAAATCCCCGAATGGCTTTACAACTTCTGCTTTTGAGCCTGCAACCACGCCCGCAATGCCGCCAATGATGATGGCAGCCAACAATATGGCAGTGGATTTGTAATTGCGAAAAAATGTTTTCAAAATCAACCTCTCCTTAATCGGAAAATGCATCGCTCCTACACGTTTTCATTTTCCACTGATAACAAAAAGAAGTCAATTTGATTTTGCCCAAAAGATCCCCGTGTGTCGGTCTTTTTGTTGGTAATTTGATGGATTGGGTTTGGAAAAAATTTCATGCCAATTTATATTGACTTAGGATAACACGGATGGTATGATAATAAAGCTGACTCGACAGGAACTGATAAATATTGGGAGTCTGATAAAAAAAGATGTTGACAGCGAATTGATATTTTGATATAATAATTAAGTCGCTGTTAAGAACAGCAAAGATTGTTCCTTGAAAACTGGACAAAACGAAACGTCAAATTCTTTTTGAGCTTTTATCAAACATCTTTACTGAGAGTTTGATCCTGGCTCAGGACGAACGCTGGCGGCGTGCCTAATACATGCAAGTCGTGCGGACCTTTTAAAAGCTTGCTTTTAAAAGGTTAGCGGCGGACGGGTGAGTAACACGTGGGCAACCTGCCTGTAAGATCGGGATAACGCCGGGAAACCGGGGCTAATACCGGATAGTTTTTTCCTCCGCATGGAGGAAAAAGGAAAGACGGCTTCGGCTGTCACTTACAGATGGGCCCGCGGCGCATTAGCTAGTTGGTGGGGTAACGGCTCACCAAGGCAACGATGCGTAGCCGACCTGAGAGGGTGATCGGCCACATTGGGACTGAGACACGGCCCAAACTCCTACGGGAGGCAGCAGTAGGGAATCTTCCGCAATGGACGAAAGTCTGACGGAGCAACGCCGCGTGAGTGAAGAAGGCCTTCGGGTCGTAAAACTCTGTTGCCGGGGAAGAACAAGTGCCGTTCGAACAGGGCGGTGCCTTGACGGTACCCGGCCAGAAAGCCACGGCTAACTACGTGCCAGCAGCCGCGGTAATACGTAGGTGGCAAGCGTTGTCCGGAATTATTGGGCGTAAAGCGCGCGCAGGCGGCTTCTTAAGTCTGATGTGAAATCTTGCGGCTCAACCGCAAGCGGTCATTGGAAACTGGGAGGCTTGAGTGCAGAAGAGGAGAGTGGAATTCCACGTGTAGCGGTGAAATGCGTAGAGATGTGGAGGAACACCAGTGGCGAAGGCGGCTCTCTGGTCTGTAACTGACGCTGAGGCGCGAAAGCGTGGGGAGCAAACAGGATTAGATACCCTGGTAGTCCACGCCGTAAACGATGAGTGCTAAGTGTTAGAGGGTTTCCGCCCTTTAGTGCTGCAGCTAACGCATTAAGCACTCCGCCTGGGGAGTACGGCCGCAAGGCTGAAACTCAAAGGAATTGACGGGGGCCCGCACAAGCGGTGGAGCATGTGGTTTAATTCGAAGCAACGCGAAGAACCTTACCAGGTCTTGACATCCTCTGACCTCCCTGGAGACAGGGCCTTCCCCTTCGGGGGACAGAGTGACAGGTGGTGCATGGTTGTCGTCAGCTCGTGTCGTGAGATGTTGGGTTAAGTCCCGCAACGAGCGCAACCCTTGACCTTAGTTGCCAGCATTCAGTTGGGCACTCTAAGGTGACTGCCGGTGACAAACCGGAGGAAGGTGGGGATGACGTCAAATCATCATGCCCCTTATGACCTGGGCTACACACGTGCTACAATGGATGGTACAAAGGGCTGCGAGACCGCGAGGTTAAGCCAATCCCAGAAAACCATTCCCAGTTCGGATTGCAGGCTGCAACCCGCCTGCATGAAGCCGGAATCGCTAGTAATCGCGGATCAGCATGCCGCGGTGAATACGTTCCCGGGCCTTGTACACACCGCCCGTCACACCACGAGAGTTTGTAACACCCGAAGTCGGTGAGGTAACCTTTACGGAGCCAGCCGCCGAAGGTGGGACAGATGATTGGGGTGAAGTCGTAACAAGGTAGCCGTATCGGAAGGTGCGGCTGGATCACCTCCTTTCTAAGGGGAAAAGCGTAGGGCGCTCGTTCATCGGCGTACGGATTTCGTAGTCTTCGACTGAGATAAAGGAAACACGATGAGCCTTAAAGGCGAATCGATGTTGACTTATCGAAGGGAGAAGACGTAGAAATACGCTAGCCGATAGCGCCCGGAGCTAGACAGAAAAGGAAAACTTCGTTTTCCAAAATTAAGTTTGATGTTTCCGTTTTGTCCAGTTTTGAAGGTTCAATCCTTCAACATGTGTTCTTTGAAAACCGGATAGGAGAAATAAACCAAGTAAACCGAGAATCGCTTATTTTTGGATTTAAACCTTTTTATGGTTAAGTTAGAAAGGGCGCACGGTGGATGCCTTGGCACTAGGAGCCGATGAAGGACGGTACAAACACCGATATGCTCCGGGGAGCTGTACGTAAGCTTTGATCCGGAGATTTCCGAATGGGGAAACCCCCTGTCTTTAATCGGACAGGATTCCTGCCTGAATCCATAGGGCAGGAAGGGCACACCCGGGGAACTGAAACATCTCAGTACCCGGAGGAAGAGAAAGCAATTGCGATTTCCCAAGTAGCGGCGAGCGAACAGGAAACAGCCCAAACCGGAAGGCTTGCCTTCCGGGGTTGTAGGACACTCATATGGGAGTTACAAAAGAACAGGTTAAGTGAAGCGGCCTGGAAAGGCCTGCCGGAGAAGGTAAAAGCCCTGTAACTGACACTTCGTTCTCTCCCGAGTGGATCCTGAGTACGGCGGGACACGAGGAATCCCGCCGGAATCCGGGAGGACCATCTCCCAAGGCTAAATACTCCCTAGTGACCGATAGTGAACCAGTACCGTGAGGGAAAGGTGAAAAGCACCCCGGGAGGGGAGTGAAAGAGATCCTGAAACCGTGTGCCTACAAGTAGTCAGAGCCCGTTAACGGGTGATGGCGTGCCTTTTGTAGAATGAACCGGCGAGTTACGGTCTCATGCAAGGTTAAGCTGAAGAAGCGGAGCCGCAGCGAAAGCGAGTCTGAACAGGGCGAAAGAGTATGAGGCCGCAGACCCGAAACCAGGTGATCTACCCATGTCCAGGGTGAAGGCAAGGTAACACTTGCTGGAGGCCCGAACCCACGCACGTTGAAAAGTGCGGGGATGAGGTGTGGGTAGCGGAGAAATTCCAATCGAACTTGGAGATAGCTGGTTCTCTCCGAAATAGCTTTAGGGCTAGCCTCAAGCGAAGAGTTTTGGAGGTAGAGCACTGTTTGGACGAGGGGCCCTCATCGGGTTACCGAATTCAGACAAACTCCGAATGCCAAAAACTTATGCTTGGGAGTCAGACTGTGAGTGATAAGATCCATGGTCGAAAGGGAAACAGCCCAGACCGCCAGCTAAGGTCCCAAAGTATACGTTAAGTGGAAAAGGATGTGGCGTTGCTTAGACAACCAGGATGTTGGCTTAGAAGCAGCCATCATTTAAAGAGTGCGTAATAGCTCACTGGTCGAGTGACGCTGCGCCGAAAATGTACTGGGGCTAAACGTATCACCGAAGCTGCGGATGGACACCGTATGGTGTCCGTGGTAGGAGAGCGTTCTAAGGGCGTTGAAGCCGGACCGGAAGGACCGGTGGAGCGCTTAGAAGTGAGAATGCCGGTATGAGTAGCGAAAGAAGGGTGAGAATCCCTTCCACCGAATGCCTAAGGTTTCCTGAGGAAGGCTCGTCCGCTCAGGGTTAGTCGGGGCCTAAGCCGAGGCCGAAAGGCGTAGGCGATGGACAACAGGTTGATATTCCTGTACCGCCTCTTCACCGTTTGAACGATGGGGGGACGCAGGAGGATAGGGCAAGCGCGACACTGGTTGATCGCGTCCAAGCAGTTAGGCCGGTGCGGAGGCAAATCCTTCGCGCCAAGGCGGAGCTGTGATGGCGAGGGAAATTTTAGTACCGAAGTTCCTGATTCCACACTGCCAAGAAAAGCCTCTAGTGAGGTGAAAGGCGCCCGTACCGCAAACCGACACAGGTAGGCGAGGAGAGAATCCTAAGGTGAGCGAGAGAACTCTCGTTAAGGAACTCGGCAAAATGACCCCGTAACTTCGGGAGAAGGGGTGCTTTTTGGGGTGTATGCCCCGGGAAGCCGCAGTGAATAGGCCCAGGCGACTGTTTAGCAAAAACACAGGTCTCTGCGAAGCCGCAAGGCGAAGTATAGGGGCTGACACCTGCCCGGTGCTGGAAGGTTAAGGAGAGGGGTTAGCCGTAAGGCGAAGCTCTGAACTGAAGCCCCAGTAAACGGCGGCCGTAACTATAACGGTCCTAAGGTAGCGAAATTCCTTGTCAGGTAAGTTCTGACCCGCACGAAAGGTGTAACGATCTGGGCACTGTCTCAACGAGAGACTCGGTGAAATTATAGTACCTGTGAAGATGCAGGTTACCCGCGACAGGACGGAAAGACCCCATGGAGCTTTACTGCAGCCTGATATTGAATTTTGGTACAGCTTGTACAGGATAGGTAGGAGCCTTGGAAACCGGAGCGCCAGCTTCGGCGGAGGCATCGGTGGGATACTACCCTGGCTGTATTGAAATTCTAACCCGCACCCCTTACCGGGGTGGGAGACAGTGTCAGGCAGGCAGTTTGACTGGGGCGGTCGCCTCCTAAAAGGTAACGGAGGCGCCCAAAGGTTCCCTCAGAATGGTTGGAAATCATTCGCAGAGTGTAAAGGCATAAGGGAGCTTGACTGCGAGACTTACAAGTCGGGCAGGGACGAAAGTCGGGCTTAGTGATCCGGTGGTTCCGCATGGAAGGGCCATCGCTCAACGGATAAAAGCTACCCTGGGGATAACAGGCTGATCTCCCCCAAGAGTCCACATCGACGGGGAGGTTTGGCACCTCGATGTCGGCTCATCGCATCCTGGGGCTGTAGTCGGTCCCAAGGGTTGGGCTGTTCGCCCATTAAAGCGGTACGCGAGCTGGGTTCAGAACGTCGTGAGACAGTTCGGTCCCTATCCGTCGCGGGCGCAGGAAATTTGAGAGGAGCTGTCCTTAGTACGAGAGGACCGGGATGGACGCACCGCTGGTGTACCAGTTGTCTTGCCAAAGGCATCGCTGGGTAGCTATGTGCGGAAGGGATAAGTGCTGAAAGCATCTAAGCATGAAGCCCCCCTCAAGATGAGATTTCCCACAGTTTATACTGGTAAGATCCCTGAAAGATGATCAGGTTGATAGGTCCGGGGTGGAAGCGCGGCGACGCGTGGAGCTGACGGATACTAATCGATCGAGGACTTAACCAATAGAAAAGCGGAAGCGCCTTGGTCATCGGCGTACGGATTTCGGAGCTTTCGACTGAGATAAAGGAAACACGGCGAGCCCCTAAAGGCGAGCCGATGTTGACTTATCGTAGGGAGAAAGCGCAGAAATACGCTAGCCGATAGGCGCTGGAGCTAGACAATTCTCAAAGTTAGAAACCAAAGCTATTCTCCGTTTACAGTTTTTTCTCCCATCCGGTTTTCAGGGAACACATCCCAAAATTATACTGGTCCGGTGATGATGGCGGAAAGGTCACACCCGTTTCCATCCCGAACACGGAAGTTAAGCTTTCCAGCGCCGATGGTAGTTGGGGGTTTCCCCCTGCGAGAGTAGGACGTTGCCGGGCCAAAAGAGAACCGCAGACAAATCGTCTGCGGTTTTTTCGTACCTGTATATAAAACACACCTTACTGCTTTTGCCGGATTACAGCCTGTTTTACTCAAAATCGTTGCTTTATGAAGAATATAAAAAGGCGACAAAAATCAATGAAATATTTTTCGGAAAATGAAATTCTTTTTTGTTTGCAAATTTATTTTTTAAACAATTTCATCTTATTGAATAATTTTTTCTTCGTGAGATAATGATCATGTAATAAAGATAACGTTTTCTTTAAGGAGAGATCTATTATGTCAGATAAAAAATTTTCAGTAGTCATCGCCGGCGGAGGCAGTACTTATACTCCAGGAATTGTTTTAACGTTACTCGACAATTTAGACAAATTTCCAATTAGAAGTTTAAAGTTTTACGATAATGATGGGGAGCGGCAGCAAAAAGTTGCGGATGCTTGCGCCATCATGATTAAGGAAAGGGCCCCAGAAATAGAATTTTTGGCAACGACCAATCCGGCAGAAGGGTTTTCAGATGTCGATTTTGTAATGGCGCAAATCAGGGTTGGAAAATATGAAATGCGCGAAAAAGATGAAAAAATTCCATTAAAACACGGGGTTGTCGGTCAAGAAACAACAGGGCCCGGAGGAATTGCTTACGGTTTAAGGTCGATCGGCGGCGTTTTAGAGCTTATTGATTATATGGAAAAATATTCTCCAAATGCTTGGATGTTGAATTACTCAAATCCTGCTGCTATCGTGGCTGTAGCTACAAATCGCTTAAGACCGAAATCTAAAATTATCAATATCTGTGATATGCCGATTGGAATTATGGATCGGATGGCAAAAATATTAAAATTAGATTCTTATAAAGAACTAGATTTCGACTATTATGGATTGAATCACTTTGGTTGGTGGACAGCGGTAAGAGATAAGAAAGGCAATAATTTAATGCCGCAACTTCAAGCCTATGTCAGGGAACACGGATATATTTTGCCTGATGAAAGCGGGACAGAAAAAAGCTGGAGAGAGACTTTTGAAATGGCTAAAAATGTCTATGCACTCGATCCAGAAACATTGCCGAACACTTATCTGAAATACTATCTATATCCGCAGGAAGTTGTGAAACATTCTGATCCGAATCATACAAGGACGGATGAAATCAGATTGGGCCGCGAAAAATTTGTTTTTGAAGAATGTGCCAAAATTACGGAATCCGGAACAGCACAAAACAGCGCCTTTAAATCAGATGAACATGCTTCTTACATTATTGATTTATGCCGTGCGATTGCTTATAACACAAAAGAACGCATGCTTGTCATTACACCAAATAAAGGGGCAGTAGAAAATCTGGATTCTGATACAATGGTTGAAATTCCTTGCTTAATTGGTGCAAATGGGCCTGAACCACTTGCCCAGGGTAAAATCCCGCGCTTCCAAAAAGGGCTGATTGAGGAACAAAACAGTGTTGAAAACCTGGTTGTCGATGCCTGGACAGAGGGTTCATATACGAAATTATGGCAAGCATTAAGCTTAAGTAAGATTGTACCAGATGCAGGATTGGCCAAAGTTATTTTGGATGAACTGGTTGAAGCAAATAAGGATTACTGGCCGGAATTAAAAATCGGGCGTCCTGAACCAGTTTTAAGCTGATCAAACAAGGTAATCAACTAAAGGGATAATAAATTTAAACATGCTCCTTTATATCATTACTAAGTGAAACCAAAAATGAGGAGCGGTAAATCTTTTTAAAAAGAAAAAAGATCTTATCGCTTCTCATCATATTCCTAAAAAGGAAAGCGGTTTCCGGTCTGGAGGATAACGATGAAAAGTATACAAAGATTTGGCGGTGCAATGTTTACACCTGTTTTACTTTTCTCATTTGCTGGCATTATGCTGGCCATCAGTATATTATTTTGCAATCCGTCTGTTTTTGGAAAGATTGCAAGTGAAGGGACTTTATGGTACGGCATATGGGATACTGTACAACAAGGTTCATGGACAGTATTTAATCAAATAGAATTATTATTTGTCGTCGGCCTGCCTATCGGGCTGGCAAAAAAAGCTTCCGGAAGAGCTGCAATGGAAGCTTTGGTTACGTATCTTACATGGAATTATTTTATAGCGGCCATTCTTACCCACTGGGGGAAATTTTTTGGAATTATGCATTACGGAAGGGCTTTAGCTGAAAATAGCACAAACGAAGGCTTAAAAATGATTGCCGGCATTAAAACTTTTAATACAAGCATCATTGGTGCCTTAATTATAGCGGGAATCGTTGTCTATTTGCATAACAGATTTTTTGACTATAAATTACCTGACTTTTTGGGTACCTTCCAGGGATCTGCTTTCGTCGTCATTCTTGGCTTTTTTGCCGCTTTGCCCTTGGCATTCATTACCTGTTTAATTTGGCCGAAAATTTCATTCGGCATCGGATCATTACAATCATTCATGGCTCATGCAGGTCCTGTTGGGGTTTGGATTTACTGTTTCCTTGAACGTGTTTTAATTCCAACAGGTCTTCATCATTTTATTTATATCCCTTTCCAATATGGGCCAGCCGCAGTTCCGGAAGGCCTAACGAAATGGTGGCTTATGCACTTGGAGACATTTGCTAATAGTAAGGAATCACTGAAATCAATGGCACCACAAATGGGATTCCTGATGTATGGCAATGAAAAGGTTTTTGGTATACCAGGAATTGCTTTGGCATTTTACTTTACGGCAAAGAAAGAAAACAGGAAAAAAGTATTGGCCCTGCTGGTACCGGCAGTCATTACATCTGTACTTGCCGGTATTACCGAACCAATTGAATTTACATTCCTATTCGTAGCGCCGCTTTTATGGGTGATTCATTCCCTTTTGGCAGCAACATTAGATACGACATTGTATTTATTTGGTGTAGTAGGTGATTTGAGCGGAGGCATTATTGATATGGCCGGGAAAAACTGGATTCCGCTTTTTCAAAATCACTGGGCAACATATTTAACGCAAATTGTAGTTGGGCTGATATTCACGGCTATTTACTTCTTTGTATTCAGATTTTTCATTTTAAAATTCAACTTTGCAACGCCAGGCAGGGAAGCGGATGAGGAAGAAGAAATTACATTAAAGACAAAACAGGATTATAAAAATAAAAAATTAGCACAAGGGGTGCAAGAAACAGCTGCAGCATCCTACACAGATCCTTATTCGGAAAGAGCGGCAATTTACCTGGATGCGTTGGGCGGAAAAGAAAATATCAGTGATGTGACCAATTGTGCTACCAGGTTAAGAGTGACAGTAGTAGATCCACAGAAAGTGAAACCGGATAGCGCATTTAAAGCGGGAAAAGCTGCGGGTGTTGTGAGAGCAGGAAGAGCATTCCAAGTCATCGTAGGGTTGGATGTCCCCCAAGTCAGGGAAAAATTTGAAGAACTGTTGAAACAATAAAACTTTTTGGATAGAGTCAACATCTTATTTAGTGATAAAATTGGATGTAAGGACACAAGAAAGGGTGTTGACTCTCTATGGATTTGGAACAAAAAGTGAATCAAAGCTTCCAACAATTAAATTCAGATGAAATACAATGTCTGAATTTTATTATTGAACATAAAGATATTGTTAGCAATTCAACTTTAAATGAAATTAGCAAGCTTTGCCATGTTTCCGCTTCTTTCTTGTTCAGAACCATCAAGAAGGTTGGGTACTCGGGTTTTTCCGAATTAAAATATGAAATCAAAAAGGAAGAAAACACGTTGAAAGGAATGACCGGCCAGCCGGAAAATCTAAATTACCAAATGCAAGAAGACGTTGATAAAACCATCAAATATTTTAATACGGTCCATCACACGGAAATGTTTCGTTCTATTATGGAAGCCAGCCGTATCTTTTCCTATGGCACAGGTTGGGAGCAAAAAATGGCTGCGGAAAAGATTACAAGAAACTTTATATACTCAGGAAAATTTGTGACGAACTTCCCGGCGTTAGAAGAATTATCGGTAGCAGAGAAAGCGTTAAATGAAAAAGACATCGTATTTTTAATTTCATTGAGTGGCAATAATGAACGAATTGTCAATATAGCAAAGGATTTTAAAAGAAGAAATATAAAAATGGTCAGCATCACACAATTTGGGACAAATAAATTGGCCGGCATTTCAACATACAATCTTTATTACTATGCATCCGAGTTTCATAAACCATGGCATAGAAGCATTGTCAGCTTATACATTCTGGTTGAACTTTTTTCCTTGCATTACAAGCTGTTTACTGAGCAATTGGAAAACGGGGGCTTACAAAATGGATAAAATAAGAAGGCTTGTTGGAAATGAAACAAAAATATTTAATATGATGATTGCCCTGTTTTTTCTCGTCCCTGTTTTTTATATGATTTATTTATGTGTGATTGTTGCTATATATCCAACATCTTTTAAAGAACTGTTTTCAAGCAGCCCTTTTTCTGCTGTCATGCTGATCGCTTCCTGCCTTGATCTGCTGATGGGATATTATCTGTATCATCTTAAAGTTCATTTAAATAATCATGATCTTTTTATGCTGGCCATTTACTTATCGGCGTTGATCCAGCTTTTGTTGGGGAATCTTTTAATTGCCTTTTTTATTGTGCTATTGATTTTATCTTCTCCAAATAAAAAAATGAAGTTATCCAATTTGAGAAATGATGCCAGCTATTTATCAATGCTTGGAGCTTTTCTTGTAATGTATATGTTTTGTGATTTTGTCTTGCTTAAATTAATGATTTAGAAAGTAGGGAACCGATATGCTCAACTTTTTAAAAAAGAAAAAGAGCCAAACAGTAGGCTTGGTTGCGCCTGCAAGCGGCCATTTAGTACCAATCACTGAGGTAAATGATCCGGTTTTTTCCACAAAGATGATGGGAGATGGATTTGCCGTAATACCAGCGGACGGAGAAGTTAGAAGCCCGGTATCCGGAAAAATTGTGAGCGTTTTTGACACGAAACATGCCATTAGTATTCAGACAGATAATGGGTTGGAAGTATTGGTGCATCTGGGAATCGATACGGTAGAACTTAAGGGAGCACCTTTTAAGGTATATGTAAATGAAAATGATACGATTCAGGCTGGTGATAAAATTGCTGATATGGACTTATCCGCACTGAAAGCAGCTGGAAAGGATAACAGTGTAATGGTTATCTTTACAAATTCCAACAGTATTTTGGATTTTACGATTTCTACAAATGGCAAAGTGAATGCGGGGAATGAGATCGGAAAAGTTGAATTAAAATAGCGGCCAGAATCAGCTTGCCCAGGAATATAGCAATAGAGACGAAAACTTAAATCCACGAACAAATAGTTCTAACCATCAAAAGCGGACACAGAAAGAATGCTATATAAAACGGACTTAAGTTTTTGCATTGAGACAAGGTCATCCATTTGCATGATGATTCCTTTTTGCAGCCGACAACAAAGTAGCAATGTTTCGTTCATTTTATATAAAGCGTATTTTAAAAAGGCAGGGAATATCCCTGCCTTTTATAACATGGTTACTTTTCTTCCTTCCCCGGTATAATGCAGCTTCCATCTGCACAGGCAACGTCTTCTTCGGTGGACAGGTCTTGCAGCACCGGTGCTGCGGCTTCTTCCTGCCATACTTTCTGAAGGGCGCTTGTAAAGGTTTCGAGCGGCTGGGCGCCGGAGATGGCGTATTTTTGGTTGAGAATAAAAAACGGGACGCCGGTGATGCCGTATTGCTGTGCGATGGCTTCATCTACGCGTACATCATTTAAGTGGGCGTTCGGGTCACGAAGCACTTCCAAAGTTTTTTCCCGGCTGAGGCCTGCGGATTCGGCGATCGTGGCAAGTGTTTCGTGGTCCCCGATATACGCTCCTTCTGTAAAATAGGCGTGGAACAGTTTTTCGGCGAGTTCCGCCCCTTTGCCTTCAGCCGCGGCAAATTTTTCAAGGCGGTGTGCATCCAGCGTGTTTGTCGGCTTCATGTTGTCAAAATCATAACGAAGCCCGACGCTTGCCGCCTGTTCACCAATACCATAGTTTGCTTGTTTTGCTTCTTCCATGCTGATCCCGTATTTTTCGGCAATCGCTTCGTGGATATTTTTGCCGATGCCTTTTTCAGCAGCAGGGTCAAGTTCAAAAGCTTTAAATTCAACTTCCACCTCATCCCGGTGCGGAAATTGTGCCAGCGCCATTTCCAAACGCCGTTTTCCAATATAGCAAAATGGGCAGACAAAGTCAGACCACACTTCAATTTTCATATGAACACCCCATTTCTTTCGATTACCCCCTATCGTATCACAAAAAAGTTTTATCATAAAAAATCATGCTTATGGACACGTTTACTTTGCTTCGGCCGTGATATGATGGAAAAGAAGCAAAATGAATGTGTGATGAGGAGGGGGAAAATCATTGCTCCACAATAGTATTGTCATGGTACTGATTATTTTTGTTGTTAATATTATCTATGTATCCTTTTCGACAACGAGGATGATTCTAACGTTAAAAGGATACCGGTATATTGCCGCTTTTGTCAGCATGGTTGAAATTATCGTGTATATCATCGGTCTCGGGCTTGTTCTTGACAATCTGAATAAGATCCAAAACATTATTGCGTATGCGGCCGGTTACGGAATCGGTGTTATGGTGGGGATGAAAATTGAAGAAAAACTGGCGCTCGGCTATATTACGGTCAATGTCATTACAACAGGGGCAAATCTGGATTTGGCAAAAAAATTGCGGGAAAGCGGCTACGGCGTGACTACATGGGATGCGCACGGGCTTGAAGGGGATCGGATTGCCCTCCAGGTTTTGACGCCGAGGAAATATGAGCTGAAATTATACCAAGCGATAAAGACGATTGATCCAAAGGCCTTTATCATTGCATACGAGCCGAAAACCATTTATGGCGGTTTTTGGGTAAAAGCGGTGAAGAAAGGAAAATTGAACAAATGAAAAAACAGTTTGAAGTGCTGGAAAATGAGACCATTGCGGACTGTCTGGCAAGAATGGAAAAAGAAGGCTTCCAACCGTTCAGAAGAATCGAAAAGCCGGTGTTCCGGGAAGTCAAGAAAAACGGCAAGAAAGAATATGAGCCGGTCACCAGAAAAATTGTATTTGAAGGAAGAAAAACAAGTTCAGACCCGAACATTCCCGACCTGTAAAACATGAATTATTCGTTGACAGCAACAAGCCTCCCTGTTAAGATAAAAATACAAAGTGAATATGACCCTCATATATAATGGGAATACGGCCCATACGTCTCTACCCGGTTACCGTAAATAATCGGACTATGAGGGAAAGCGGAAGTTGGGAATCACAAGGTTTTCCTTGCTTATTTGTGCTGCACCCGGATGGACTGCTTTCTCTCTAAAATAGAGTGGGCAGATCCGTCCGGGTTTTTTTGTACATAAACAGGGGAGGGATGCAGGTGGCAGTTGAAGTTGGCATCATTATGGGCAGCATTTCGGACTGGGAAACGATGAAACATGCATGCAGCGTGCTGGATGAATTGAACGTACCTTACGAGAAAAAAGTCGTCTCTGCGCACCGGACGCCGGATCTGATGTTTCAATATGCAGAACAGGCAAGAAGCAGGGGCGTAAAAGTCATCATTGCGGGAGCAGGCGGTGCGGCCCATTTGCCAGGGATGGTCGCAGCAAAAACGACGTTGCCAGTCATCGGCGTGCCGGTCCGGTCGAAAGCGTTGAACGGCCTTGATTCTTTGCTTTCAATCGTGCAGATGCCGGGTGGTGTCCCGGTTGCAACGGTCGCGATCGGAAAAGCGGGCGCAACGAATGCCGGACTGCTTGCCGCCCAAATTTTATCCATAACAAACGAACATATTGCCAAAAGGCTTGAACAAAGGCGGGAAAGACTTTCGAAAACCGTATATGAAAGCAGTGATCAACTTGAACAGGAAAATGATTAAACCGGGGAGTACAATCGGCATCATCGGCGGCGGCCAGCTCGGGAGAATGATGGCCCTTGCCGCAAAAGAGGCGGGTTTCCGGATCATTGTCCTTGATCCTGTGCCGGATTGCCCGTGTGCGCAGGTAGCGGACGGGCAAATCACGGCGCCATATGATGATGAAGCGGCATTGCGGGAGCTTGGGGAACGATGCGATGTGCTCACCTATGAATTTGAAAATATCGATTATGAAACATTGAAAAAGGCCACCGGATTTGCCCATGTCCCACAGGGAGCGGAGCTGATCCGGATCACGCAGAACCGTATTTTTGAAAAAGAAGCAGTTGCAAAAGCAGGCGTCCGGGTTGCGCCGTACCGCGTCGTTGAAAACGCGGCGGATTTGAAAGAAGCTGTTGCAGAAATTGGCTATCCATGTATTTTAAAAACGGCGCGCGGCGGTTATGATGGAAAAGGGCAGATCACGCTCCGGCATGAAGGGGATTTTAAGGAAACGGATCCGCTTCTTGCCCACGGCGCATGTGTCCTTGAAAAAATGATTCCATTTACAAAAGAACTTTCTGTCATCATCACCCGGAATGAAGCAGGGGAAACGAGCCTTTTTCCGGTAGTTGAAAATATTCATCACAACCATATTTTGCATCAAACAATCGCGCCGGCACGGGTGGAAAATACGGTGAAAAAAGAGGCGGAGCAACTCGCCCTAAAGGTGGCAGAGCAGCTTCATTTAACCGGTACGCTTGCAGTCGAAATGTTTTTAGAAGCGGACGGTACGCTTTATGTCAATGAACTGGCACCGCGCCCGCATAATTCCGGGCATTACTCGATTGAAGCCTGTTCGATTTCGCAGTTTGGCCAGCATATCCGCGCGATCTGCAACTGGCCGCTCCGCAAAGTGGAACTTTTGAAGCCGGCTGTCATGGTCAATCTGCTCGGCCAGCACGTCGAAAGGGCGCTTACGCAAATTCCTTACCAGCCGGAATGGTCGGTCCATCTTTACGGCAAAAAAGAAGCGAAATTCCAGCGAAAGATGGGCCATGTTACAGTGCTGACAGAGGAAATCGAAGAGACTTTGCTTTCCCTTGAACAATCCGGTGTATGGCAGGATGTACAGAAACGATCGGAGGCAGCAGTGAATGATTGAACGCTATACAAGGCCTGAAATGGGCGCCATCTGGACAGACGAAAATAAATACAAAGCATGGCTTGAAGTGGAAATCCTTGCCTGTGAAGCATGGGCGGAGCTTGGGGAAATCCCGAAAGCAGATGTGCAAAAAATCCGTGAAAATGCCAGATTTGATGTTGAAAGAATTTTAGAAATTGAGCAGGAAACGCGCCACGATGTTGTCGCTTTTACAAGGGCCGTTTCGGAGTCGCTCGGCGAAGAAAGAAAATGGGTGCATTACGGGCTGACGTCCACGGATGTGGTCGATACGGCGCTTTCTTATTTGATCAAACAGGCAAATGAAATCATTGAAAAAGACCTTGAACGTTTTATTGAAATTTTAAAGCAAAAAGCAATTGAACATAAATACACCGTCATGATGGGCCGTACCCACGGCGTCCATGCCGAACCGACCACTTTTGGCCTGAAAATGGCGCTCTGGCACGAAGAAATGAAACGGAATCTCGAACGCTTCAGGCAAGCGGCGGACGGCATCCGTTACGGGAAATTAAGCGGTGCTGTCGGGACATATGCCAACATCGACCCGTTCGTTGAGCAGTATGTCTGCGGGAAACTCGGCTTAAAGCCGGCGCCAATCTCCACGCAAACGCTGCAGCGCGACCGCCACGCTTACTACATCGCGACCTTGTCTTTGATCGCGACATCGATTGAAAAATTTGCTACGGAAATCAGGGGGCTGCAAAAAAGCGAAACCCGTGAAGTGGAGGAGTTTTTCAACAAAGGGCAGAAAGGATCGTCCGCGATGCCGCATAAACGCAACCCGATCGGTTCGGAAAATATGACCGGGATGGCACGGGTGTTGCGCGGCTATATGGTAACGGCGTATGAAAATGTCTCCCTCTGGCATGAGCGCGACATCTCGCATTCTTCCGCGGAACGGATTATTTTGCCGGATGCAACGATTGCTATTAATTATATGCTGAACCGGTTCGGCAATATTGTGAAAAACCTGACCGTCTTCCCGGAAAATATGAAACGGAACATGGACAAAACGCTCGGTCTCATTTATTCACAGCGGGTTTTGCTTGCTTTGATTGATAAAGGCATGTCCCGTGAAGCGGCATACGATACGGTGCAGCCGAAAGCAATGGAGTCGTGGGAGAAACAGGTACCGTTTAAGGAACTGTTGAAAAAAGACCCGGCCATCCAAAGCAGGCTCACGGAAGCGGAACTCGAGGCATGCTTTGACTACCATTATCATTTGAAACATGTCGATACGATTTTTGACCGTCTCGGGCTGAACTGAACCGGGGCGGCCGGGTGAATTCAGCCCGGCTGTCCCGGAAAATAAAAAGCGGCTGCGAAATTTGCAGCAGGCTTAAGGAGGCAGGCGCATGCTTGTATACGAGGGGAAAGCAAAACGGTTGTATGAAACAGAGGATCCGGATGTATTGCGCGTTGAGTATAAAGACTCGGCCACCGCGTTTAATGGCGTGAAAAAAGCGGAGATTGAAGGAAAAGGGCAGTTGAACAATGAGATTTCAAGTCTGATCTTTAAGCGGCTTGCGGAAAAAGGGGTCAAGAGCCATTTTATCCGTAAAATATCGGAACGCGAACAGCTTGTGCGCCGGGTGGAGATCATCCCGCTTGAAGTAGTCGTCCGCAATGTCGTGGCGGGCAGCCTTGCAAAACGCCTCGGACTTGAAGAAGGAAGGCCGGTCGGGCAGCCGGTTGTCGAGTTTTATTATAAAAAGGATGAACTCGGCGACCCACTCATTACAGAAGACCATGTACGGATTTTAGGGATTGCAAGTTCGGAAGATTTGCAGTTTTTAAGAAAACAGGCACTGGCTGTAAATGAGAGCCTAAAGGCGCTGTTTGCAGAAATCGGCGTCCGCCTTGTGGATTTCAAACTCGAGTTCGGACGCGGACGTGATGGGGCGATCTTGTTGGCCGATGAAATTTCCCCGGATACGTGCAGGCTTTGGGACCGGGCAACGAATGAAAAGTTGGATAAAGATGTGTTCCGCCGGGATTTGGGCAGTTTAACGGAAGTTTACCAGGAAATCTTAAATCGCTTGAGAGGAGATATTTCGCATGTATAAAGTGAAAGTCTATGTCACCTTGCGCGAAGGCATCCTTGATCCACAGGGGGTTGCCATCAAACAGTCGCTTGCCCAGCTCGGCTACAGCGAAGTGCAGGACGTGCGGGCCGGAAAATATTTGGAGCTGCTTATAGAAAAAACGGACCGGGACCTGGATGACGTCATCCGGGAAGTGTGCGGGCGGGTGCTTTCAAATCCTGTCATCGAAGACTACCGCTATGAAATTGAGGAGTGTGTTGCGCCGTGAAGTTTGCTGTCATCGTTTTTCCGGGATCCAATTGTGACACCGATATGTTTCATGCGATTCAAGATGCACTTGGTGAAGAAGCGGCATACGTCCGCCATGATGCGGATTGTTTAGATGGATTTGACGGGATCCTCCTGCCGGGCGGTTTTTCGTACGGCGACTATTTGCGGACAGGCGCGATCGCACGCTTTTCGCCGGTTATGCAGGCTGTTGCAAGAGCTGCTGAAGAAGGCAAACCGGTGCTCGGCGTCTGCAACGGGTTTCAAATTTTGCTTGAAGCCGGCCTTTTGCCAGGGGCCATGCTCCGGAACGCAGGCTTGAAATTCGTCTGCAAAACGGTATCGCTTGTGGTCGAAAATGCCGAAACGATGTTTACTTCCCTGTATGAACAAGGGGAAACGATCCGGATTCCGGTTGCCCACGGGGAAGGGAACTATACTTGCGATAAAGAAACGCTCGAAAAGCTGAAAGAAAACAGGCAAATTGTGTTCACGTACGGGGAAAATCCTAACGGGAGTATTGCCAATATTGCGGGAATTATGAACGAACAAGGCAATGTACTCGGGATGATGCCCCATCCGGAACGGGCCGTTGAGGCATTACTCGGAAGCACGGACGGCTTGAAGCTGTTCAAATCCATTGTGAAAAACTGGAGGGAATCCCATGCCGTTATTGCTTGAACCAGGACCGGCTGAAATCAAGAACCAAAAGATTTACCGTGAAATCGGGCTGACAGACGAAGAATTCGCAAGGGTCGAAACGATTCTCGGCCGGACGCCGAATTATACCGAAACAGGGCTGTTTGCCGTCATGTGGTCGGAACATTGCAGCTATAAAAATTCTAAGCCGGTCTTAAAAAAGTTTCCGGTAAAAGGCGAACGCGTTCTCCAGGGGCCCGGGGAAGGCGCCGGCATCATCGATATCGGCGACGGGCTGGCGGTTGTTTTTAAAATTGAAAGCCATAACCACCCGTCTGCGATTGAACCGTACCAGGGCGCGGCAACGGGTGTCGGCGGGATTATCCGCGATGTGTTTTCGATGGGGGCAAGGCCGGTTGCGCTCCTCAATTCGCTCCGTTTCGGTGAACTCGATTCTCCGCGGGTGAAACATCTTTTCAAAGAAGTCGTTGCCGGAATTGCGGGCTATGGCAATTGCATCGGGATTCCGACAGTCGGCGGGGAAGTGGCATTTGACCCGTGTTATGACGGCAATCCGCTCGTCAACGCGATGTGCGTTGGCCTGATCGAACATAAAGACATTCAAAAAGGGCAGGCGCGCGGCATCGGCAACACGGTCATGTATGTCGGCGCAAAAACAGGAAGGGATGGCATCCACGGCGCCACTTTTGCCTCCGGACAGCTCAGCGAAGATTCGGATGAAAAGCGTCCGGCAGTCCAGGTTGGCGATCCGTTTATGGAAAAACTGCTCCTTGAAGCCTGCCTCGAACTTGTCCGCCATGATGCGCTCGTCGGCATCCAGGATATGGGGGCGGCCGGGCTCATCAGCTCCTCTTCCGAAATGGCCAGCAAGGCGGGCGTTGGGCTCGTGATGAATCTTGACCGCATTCCACAGCGCGAAACCGGGATGACACCATACGAAATGATGCTCTCCGAATCGCAGGAACGGATGCTGATTGTCGTAAAAAAAGGCCGGGAACCGGAAATCATCCGCCTTTTTCAAAAATACGGGCTTGATGCTGTTGCCATCGGAACGGTAACCGATGATAAAAGGTTGAAGCTGTACCACCACGGCGAACTTGTTGCAGATGTGCCGGCCGATGCGCTTGCAGAGGATGCGCCCGTCTACCATAAACCGTCCAAAGAGCCGGCTTACTTTGCGGCCTATCAGGCGATGAAACCGCAAATCCCGGCGGTGGAAAATCTTCAGGAAACTTTTTTCCAATTGCTCAAACAGCCAACCATTGCCAGCAAAGAATGGGTGTATGAACAGTACGACTACCAGGTGCGGACGAACACGGTCGTCATGCCAGGATCAGATGCAGCCGTCATCCGGATACGCGGGACAAGAAAAGCGCTCGCGATGACAACGGACTGCAACGCCCGCTACGTCTATTTGGATCCGGAAACGGGCGGGAAAATCGCAGTGGCGGAAGCGGCGCGCAACATTGTCTGTTCCGGGGCCCAGCCGCTTGGCGTGACAGACTGCCTGAACTTCGGCGCACCGGAAAAACCGGAAATTTTCTGGCAGCTCGAAAAAGCAGCAGATGGCATGAGCGAAGCGTGCCGCACGCTTGAAACCCCGGTCATTGGCGGCAATGTCTCACTGTACAATGAAACATTGCAAAAAACGGAAAATGGGGAAGTGTCCGTACAGGCCGTGTATCCGACACCGGTTGTCGGCATGGTCGGGCTTCTAGAAGACTTCACTTATGCGACCACACAGACATTTAAACAGGCTGGTGACCTCATCTATCTGATCGGGGAAGCAAAACCCGAATTCGGCGGCAGCGAACTGCAAAAGCTTGCGGACGGTCAAATTTCCGGAAAACCGCCGGCACTCGATTTGGAAACCGAAGCCCGGCGAGAGCACCAACTGCTTGCTGCGATCCAGTCCGGCCTTGTGCAAAGCGCCCATGACGTCTCGGAAGGCGGTTTTGCACCGGCACTCGCCGAATGCCTGTTTGGGACGGAAAATTTGGGGGCCCATGTCGTTTTAAAAGGCAACCCGGTTACGGCGTTATTCAGTGAAACCCAGTCACGATTTATTGTGTCAGTGAAGAAAGAGCACCAGCAGGCGTTTCAAAATTTGGTGAATGAGGCTGTTTGGATTGGCCATGTCACGGATGATAAGCAAATGACCATCAAAGGGGAAAACGGGGAGACGTGGATCCTGGCGGATATAGCGGAATGTGAAACGGCTTGGAAAGGAGCCTTAAGATGCTTGCTGAAATAAAGGGATTAAATGAGGAATGCGGGATTTTCGCGGTATGGGGCCACAAAGATGCAGCACAGCTTACCTATTACGGGCTCCACAGCCTGCAGCACAGGGGGCAGGAAGGTGCGGGTATCGTAGTCAAACAAAACGGGCGCCTCATTGGCAAAAAAGGGGAAGGGCTTGTGACGGAAGTATTTTCAGCCCAGTCTTTTGCCGGGCTTGACGGGGATGCAGCCCTCGGGCATGTCCGCTACGCAACAGCGGGCGGCGGCGGGATTGAAAATGTCCAGCCGCTTCTGTTCCATTCGCAAAACGGCAGCCTAGCGCTTGCACATAATGGCAATCTCGTCAACGCGCATACATTGAAGCACCAGCTTGAAATGCAGGGCAGCATTTTCCAGACGACATCGGATACAGAGGTGCTCGCCCACTTAATGAAAAGAAGCGGCTACCGTACCATGAAAGAACAGATGAAAAGCGCACTCACGATGCTAAAGGGGGCGTATGCATTTGCTGTTATGACCGAAGATGAGTTGCTTGTCGCCCTTGACCCGAACGGTTTGCGTCCGCTTTCACTCGGACAAATCGGCGACGCTTATTGCGTTGCTTCGGAAACATGCGCGCTTGACATTGTCGGGGCAGAGTTTATCCGCGACATCCGCCCGGGTGAACTCGTATCGATCAGCAGCCGCGGCATTGAGTCGGAGCAGTATGCGTATGCTGCGAATCCGGCCATTTGCACAATGGAATATGTCTATTTTTCCCGTCCGGACAGCAATATCCACGGTATCAACGTCCATGCCGCCCGCAAAAGTATGGGGAGAAGGCTTGCGATCCAGGCAGGCATTGAAGCGGATGTCGTAACCGGCGTGCCCGATTCAAGCATTTCGGCGGCGATCGGTTATGCGGAACAATCCGGCATCCCCTATGAAATGGGCCTGATCAAAAACCGCTATGTCGGACGCACGTTTATCCAGCCGTCGCAGTCGCTGCGCGAACAGGGTGTGAAAATGAAACTGTCGCCGGTGCGCGCCATCGTCGAAGGAAAGCGGGTGGTCATGGTCGATGATTCGATCGTGCGCGGAACGACAAGCAAACGGATCGTCACCATGCTCCGCGATGCCGGGGCAACGGAAGTGCATGTATGCATCAGCTCGCCGCCGATGAAACATCCGTGTTTTTACGGCATTGACACATCGACGCATGAAGAACTGATCGCAGCCCATCACAGCGTGGAGGAAATCCGCCAGATGATCGGCGCAGACACCCTCACTTTTTTGACGGTTGACAATATGCTCGAAGCAATCGGCAGGCCGGCCATTAATGAAACATGCGGCCAGTGCCTCGCCTGTTTTACCGGCAAGTATCCGACGGAAATTTATCCGGATACGGTGCTGCCGCATGAAAAAGAACTGATTCAAAAATAGCAATTAACGGAGGATTCCTATGGCAAACACATACCGGGATGCAGGCGTCGACATCGAAGCAGGCTATGAAGCGGTCAAACGGATGGGAAAGCATGTGGCGCGGACAAACCGGGCGGGGGCAATCGGTGCACTCGGCGGATTTGGCGGCATGTTTGACTTATCCGCGCTCCATTACCAGAAGCCCGTGCTTGTTTCCGGAACGGACGGCGTCGGCACGAAACTGAAATTTGCCTTTTTAACAAATAAACATGATACGATCGGCATCGACTGTGTCGCCATGTGCGTCAATGACATCATTGTCCAGGGGGCGGAACCGCTATTTTTCCTTGATTATATCGGTTGCGGCAGCCAGAACCCGGAAACGATTGAGCAAATTGTAAAAGGCGTGGCAGAAGGGTGCGTGCAGGCAGGGTGCACACTCGTCGGCGGAGAAACGGCGGAAATGCCGGATATGTATGAAGCAGGCGAATACGATTTGGCGGGATTTGCGGTTGGCGCATGTGAAAAAGATGCGCTTGTAACGGGTAACACCGCACCCGGAGATGTTTTAATCGGCCTTGCCTCAAGTGGCATTCACAGTAACGGCTATTCGCTGATCCGGAAAATTTTTTTCAAAGACCATGCGATGACCGTTGATACGATTTTGCCGGAACTGGGCCGGCCGCTTGGAGAAGTGCTGTTAACCCCGACCAAAATTTACGTCAAACCGGTGCTTTCCGCGCTGAAAAAATTTGAGATTAAAGGAATGGCACATGTAACAGGCGGCGGGTTTTATGAAAATATTCCGCGTATGCACAGAGACGGGCTCGGTGTTGAAATCAGCCTTGGTTCATGGCCGGTCCCACCCGTTTTTTCCGCTGTGGAATCTTACGGTAACGTCAGCCGCGATGAGATGTTTCACGTTTTTAACATGGGCATCGGGTTTGTCCTCGCGGTGAAGGCGGAAGAGGCACAGGCCGCTGTTTCCTTTTTCAACCAGTCCGGGGAACAAGCTTTCATCATTGGCCATGTTACAAATACGGCGGGTGTCCGTTTTGCAGCAGGGAGCAGAGGCAATGCATAAAATGGCTGTTTTCGCATCGGGCAGCGGCACAAACTTCCAGGCGATATGTGATGCAGCCAAAAAAGGGGAACTTGATGCCGCGATTGAACTGTTGGTATGTGACCGTGAAGATGCGTATGTCATCCGCCGGGCAGCACAAGAAAACATCCCGGCGTTTGTGTTCAATCCGAAAACGTACCCAGATAAGCGGGCGTATGAGCAGGAAATTTTGGCGCAGTTACAGGAGAAACAGATTGAATGGATCATTCTGGCCGGCTATATGCGGCTGATCGGGCCGGTGCTCCTGAATCAGTATCCACGGAAAATCATCAATATCCATCCGTCGTTGCTGCCGGCTTTCCCGGGCAAAGATGCGATCGGGCAGGCGCTTGCGGCAGGCGTGAAAATAACGGGTGTAACCGTTCATTACGTCGATGAAGGCATGGATACCGGGCCGATTATTGCACAGGCGGCTGTCCCTGTGCTTGACGGGGACACATACGAAACACTGGCGGCAAGAATTCATCAGACAGAGCATATGCTGTATCCGGATGTGCTCAGGAAGCTAGTGGAAAATCAAACCAACATGGAGGTTTTACCAGAATGAAAAGAGCATTAATCAGTGTATCGGATAAAACAGGGGTAACGGCATTTGCACAAAGTTTGAGCGGGCTCGGCTTTGAAATTCTCTCAACCGGCGGCACGAAAAAAGCGCTGGAAGAAGCCGGCGTGCCTGTTACGGGGGTGGAAGAGGTAACAGGTTTCCCGGAAATTTTAGAAGGCAGGGTAAAAACGCTCCATCCGAACATCCACGGCGGGCTTTTGGCAAAACGGACGCCGGACCATGAACAGCAAATTGCAGCGCACGGGATCAAACCGATTGACCTTGTCTGTGTCAACCTTTATCCGTTCCGAGAGACGATTGCAAAGGCGGATGTCACGGAAGAAGAGGCCATTGAAAATATTGATATCGGCGGACCGTCAATGCTGCGTGCGGCTGCGAAAAATTTCGAATATGTCACCGTTGTTACGGACGCAGGGGACTACGACAAAGTGATTGACGAAATCAAAACGCACGGCGATGTGACGAAAGATACGAAAAAAGCGCTGGCTGCAAAAGTTTTCCGCCATACAGCAGCGTATGACGCCATGATTGCCAATTATATGACAACGCTTGTGGGCGAAAAGTCCCCGGAGAATGTCACTTTTACATATGAGCTCAAGCAAACGCTCCGTTACGGGGAAAACCCGCACCAAAAAGCAAGCTTTTATATCAATCCGCTTGGTTCGCCGTTTTCGATTGCGCACGCAAGGCAGCTGCACGGCAAAGCATTATCGTACAATAATATCCGCGATGCAGATGCCGCCCTGCAGATCGTAAAAGATTTCAAGGAACCGGCAGCTGTAGCCGTAAAGCATATGAATCCGTGCGGCATCGGGGTCGGAGATTCGGCGCTTGAAGCGTATAAAAAAGCGTACGAGGCAGACTCGAAATCGATTTTCGGCGGCATCGTCGCATTCAACCGGCCTGTTGACCCGGAAACGGCCAAGCTGCTACATGAAATTTTTCTCGAAATTGTAATTGCCCCGTCGTTTGCGGACGAAGCGTTTGACATTTTGGCAAGTAAGAAAAATATCCGCCTTTTGACTGTGCCTTTTACGGAAGCGCACAAACCGGAAAAAATCATTACTTCCGTTGAAGGCGGGCTGCTGATCCAGGATCAGGATACCTATACTTTGAATGAAGCCCAAGTGAAAACTGTCACAAAACGTGAGCCGACAGAACAGGAATGGAAGGCTTTAAAACTGGCCTGGAAAGTGGTAAAACATGTGAAATCAAATGCGATTGTGGTGACGGATACTGAAAAAACGCTTGGCATCGGCGCCGGGCAGATGAACCGCGTTGGCGCGGCAGAAATTGCGTTGGCCCAGGCCGGCGAAAAAGCAAAAGGAGCCGCGATGGCATCCGATGCGTTTTTCCCGATGGACGACACTGTCGAAGCAGCTGCCAAAGCTGGCATTACCGCGATCATCCAGCCGGGCGGCTCCATCCGCGACGAAGACTCCATCAAAAAAGCCGATGAATACGGCATCACGATGGTCTTCACCGGCATCCGCCACTTTAAGCACTAACAGAAAAGCGCGGCATCCGGGCTTCTTATTCGTTGGAGGACCGATGCTGCTTACCGCAGGGAAAAGGTGCAGAAGTATGCAAGCCCGGGAAGCAGAGCCGGACAAACAGAAAAGCGGAGGCGACTGTCCTGCCCGGCAGTCCCCGGGTTCTATTGTATCCGATCATAAAATTAGTCAGAAGACCTTACAAAATGATGGACAAAGAGAGGAGGCCACGTTAAAATGAAAGTACTTGTAATTGGGAGCGGTGGCCGCGAGCATGCCATCTGCAAAAAAATATCGGAAAGCGCCCGCGTTGATAAAATTTATTGCGCACCGGGAAACGGCGGCATCGCCCAAATCGCCGAAATCGTTCCGATCCATGAAACGGACACGGCTTCTTTGCTCGCTTTTGCAAAAGATAAGGGCATTGAACTAACAGTTGTCGGTCCGGAAGCCCCTTTAAGCGCAGGGATTGTCGACGAATTTCAAAATGCCGGCTTGAAAATATTCGGGCCGACAAAACAAGCGGCTCGGATTGAAAGCAGCAAAGCATTCGCAAAAGAACTGATGCAAAAATACGACATTCCGACTGCGGATTACCGCGTTTTTTCCGACTATTCGGAGGCAGAGAAATATATTGAAGAAAAAGGCGCACCGATCGTCATTAAAGCAGACGGCCTCGCCGCCGGAAAAGGTGTAACTGTTGCGATGACACTGGAAGAAGCAAAGGAAGCGCTCCGTGCTGCTCTGATCGGGAAGAAATTCGGGGAAGCCTCAAACCAAGTGGTTGTAGAAGAATTTTTAAAAGGGGAAGAATTTTCCCTGATGGCGTTTGTCCGGGAAGAAGAAGTGTATCCCATGGTCATCGCGCGCGACCATAAGCGTGCATATGACGGCGACAGCGGCCCGAATACAGGCGGAATGGGCGCCTACTCCCCGGTTCCGCAAATCCCGGATGAAGAAGTGAAAAAGGCAGTGGAACATATTTTGCGCCCGGCAGCCAGAGCGATGAAAGAGGAAGGCTGCCTGTTTACCGGCGTCCTGTATGCCGGCTTGATGTTGACGGAAAAAGGTGTGAAAGTGATTGAATTCAATGCCCGCTTCGGTGACCCGGAAACGGAGGTTGTGCTCGAAAGGCTTGAATCGGATCTGGCACAGATTTTTCTCGATCTGTTGGACGACAAAACCCCTAGCATCAAGTGGCGCAAGGAAGCTGTATTAGGGGTTGTGATTGCGGCAAACGGCTATCCGGATGCGTACGAAAAAGGGATTCCAATTCCGTCGCTTTCAAAATTGCAGTCTTTTGTTTTCCATGCTGGCACGCGCGCGGATGGGGAAAGGCTTGTATCAAACGGTGGAAGGGTTCTTTTCATCGGAAGGAAAGCCGGTACGCTGGAAGAAGCGGGAAAAGCGCTGTATCACGAATTGGAAAGGCTCCGTTTGGATGGTTTTTTTTACCGGAGAGATATCGGCAAAAGAAATCAGGCTTAGCCCTTGAGGCAAAAGGCTGGAAAATCCCGGCCTTTTGCCTGGTATGTTTTTTCTCCAGATGGTAATGTTTCCTATTCCTTATATTACCTTCTCGTTTACACTTCTTCCTGGCCGCCATTCATTTGCCGGTTTTGAATGAGATCCGTCACAGGGCAGTAACGGACAATCCCTTCTCCCACTTTCATGGCACCCATGAGCGCAACACATAAATAGCTGCAGCGCCCCGGTTTTTTCGATAATTTAGCTGTGGCCCATGCAAGCGAAGTGAGCCCGCACGTAATTCGGATTAAGGCATTTAAAATGCCAATATTGGGTGCGATTTTCATGATGAACATCTCCTTTCCCATGTTTTCGAACTTCTTTACTGCTTTAATGGATAAAATATGGTAATATATGAATATATTAGGGTCTCCCTAGGGAGGAATGAGACAATGCTTGACCAACGTTACAGATGGAAAAACAAACAAATCAGGGAACATGTCGCCGTGCTGGACGGCAAGCTTTCGCCAGACATGGTTTTAACAAATGCCCGGTTTCTTCATTCGACGTTAAGAAAATGGGTTACGGGCAATATTTGGATTTATCAGGACCGGATTATATACACCGGGGAAAAACTGCCTGAAAAGACATCAGGATGCGAAATCACCGATTGCTCGGGGCAGTGGCTTGTGCCCGGGTATATTGAACCGCATGTCCATCCGTTTCAACTTTATAATCCCCAAACCTTTGCCCATTATGCAGCGCAAAAAGGGACAACAACATTGATCAACGATAACCTCATGCTCGTTTTATTAACAGACAAAAAGAAAGCGTTTTCTCTAATGCAAAAGCTCCGCCATTCACCGGTTACGATGTATTGGTGGGCCCGGTTCGACGGGCAGACGGAGCTTGTGGACGAAGAAATGGTTTTTTCTCACGAGTGTGTAAAATCGTGGCTCGAGCATGATGCTGTCCTGCAGGGAGGGGAGCTGACCGGCTGGCCGAAACTGGTGGACGGCGACGACTTAATGCTCCATTGGATTCAGGAAGCCAAGCGGATGCGGAAAAAAATTGAAGGCCATTTCCCGGGTGCCTCCGAGAAAACATTGGCAAAAATGATGCTGTTTGGGGCAGACTGTGACCATGAAGCGATGACGGGCAAGGAAGTACTGAACCGGCTGATGCAGGGATACACGGTGTCTTTGCGCCACTCATCCATCCGCCCCGATCTGCCTGTGTTACTGGATGAAATGAAAGCGCTCGGCATTGACCAGTATGATCAAATGTTTTTTACAACCGACGGCAGCTCGCCTGCTTTTTACGAAGAAGGCGTGATCGACAGGATGATTCAAATCGCGATGGAACACGGGGTGCCCCCGGTGGACGCATACTTAATGGCAAGCTACAATGTGGCACGTTACTACAATATCCAGCATTTGCACGGTATCATTGCAACAGGCCGGGTGGCAAGTATCAATTTTTTGGAGAGCGAAACAAATCCGGTGCCTGTTTCGGTTCTGTCGAAAGGAGTTTGGTTGAAAAAAGATGGCAAAGGAATCGAACCGGAAGAACCGGTCGATTGGGCATTGTACGGTCAAGGCCCGCTTGAACTGGATTGGGATCTCGAACCGGACGATTTGCAATTTTCCATGCCATTCGGACTGGAGATGTCCAACAGTGTCATTACAAGGCCGTACTCCATTTCGTATGACGTATCGTATGAAGTGCTTCCGGACAACTATGAAGATAATTTTCTCATGTTAATGGATAAAAAAGGAAAATGGCGGATCAACACACTGGTGAAAGGATTTGCCAAAAATCTGATGGGCCTTGCCTCTTCTTATTCATCAACAGGCGACATTCTTTGCATTGGAAAATCAAAGAGCGATATGCTGCTTGCATTTAAACGGATGAAAGAAATGGGCGGCGGCATCGTGATTGCGGAAAACGGGAAAATCATCCATGAGATTCCGCTCCCGGTCGGCGGCATCATGTCGGATAAAAGCATGGATGAACTGATCGGGGATATGAAAAAATTTTCCAGTATTTTAAGGGACCGCGGCTATGCATATGATGATCCGATGTATTCTTTGCTCTTTTTATGCGCGACCCATTTGCCCTATATCCGGATCACTTCCAAAGGAATGTACGATGTGATGAAGAAAACGATACTCTTTCCAACAATAATGCGTTAAAATAATAAAGTAATGGAAATGGTTAAGCATGGCGTAAAAAGGGAGATGGTTCGTTTCTAAAAAACCTCTTTCTGTACGGCAGGTTGCGGTTTGCTGTTCGGTGCATTTAAGAAACGTGATTGGAGTTGCAAAAATGGGAAAGAAACGACTGATTGGCCTGATGTTTCTCCTGTTGGTGCTATCGGCATGCGGCCGCCAGCATGGTACAGGCAGTCAGCAGCAGGGAGCCGGAAAATCTGCGGCACACCGGTGGACAGCGCCGCTGACAGGGCTTCGGACAACAAACAGGCCGGCAAAACGGGCGGTTGCCGTCATGATCAATAATCATCCGCTTGCACGCCCGCAGTCAGGGTTAAGTTCAGCCGATGTGGTCTATGAAGCCCTGGCAGAAGGGGAAATCACCCGGTTTGTCGCAATTTTTGAGAGCCATATGCCGGCCAAATTCGGGCCTGTCCGGAGCGCCAGACCGTATTTCATCAAGCTGGCAAAAGGATACGATGCTTTATATATTGCCCACGGCTACAGCCCGGGCGCGAAAAAGCTGCTCGATTCGGGCTATGTCGATGAACTGAACGGCATGCAGTATGACGGCACTTTGTTCAAACGGTCGGCGGCCAGAAAAGCGCCCCATAATTCCTATATCACTTATCAAAATATTTTAAAGGGCGCACGGAAAAAAGGCTATGTAATGAACCAGCCTCCGTTTCCTCTTTCTTTTGCCTCTGCCAATGAAGTGAAAAACATTTCGGGCATTTCTGCGGGGAAAGTCAGTATCCGTTATTCAAGCCGGGACAATTTAAATGCCGTGTACCGGTATAACGCAGAAAAAGGAAAGTATGCCCGTTACGCTGGCGGGGTGGAGACGGTGGATGCAAATAACGATCAACCGGTCCTCATCGACAATTTGTTCATTGTTGCTGCTAAACATAAGCTGATTGACAGTCACGGGCGCAAGGATATTGATTTAACATCTGGAGGCAAAGCGTATCTCATCCAAAAGGGAAAGCTCCGGGAAGTCGAATGGGAAAATGACAACGGCAGGATTCTTCCGTATCAAAACGGGGAACCGGTCAAACTGGTGCCGGGAAAAACATGGATCAATATTGTACCAACTTTAAGCAGTGTTACCGTTACAGATTAGGCAGGGGTTCGGGCAGTCCGGCAGAGCCGTGCCGGAAAGCAATAGAGCAAAGGAGAAGAAAAACGTTTATGCAAATAGACAAATTACGCGGAAAAGCGCTGGATCAGCTGTTTGAAGCGATCCTGTCGCTTGAAACGATTGAAGAGTGCTACCGTTTTTTTGACGATTTATGCACCGTCAACGAAATTCAGGCGATGACGCAGCGCCTGGAAGTGGCGAGAATGCTGCGCAACGATAAGACGTACCATGCGATTGAGACGGAAACCGGCGCGAGCACAGCTACTATCTCCCGTGTCAAACGCTGCCTGAATTATGGCAACGATTCCTACCAGATGGTCCTCGACCGGATCGAAAAAAAACAAAGGCAGGAAAACCGTACAGAAGAAGAACCATCAGAATAAAAAGAAAAAGCTCTTCTTTTAAAAGAAGGGCTTTTTTTACGCAGAACAACCGCTTTTCGTGATAGAATCACGGGGCTTGGCGCATCTTGCTAGAAAAGTTGCGCTTTTCATTTTTCCTTCTGCCGGCACCGCTTTTTTTGCATAAGCATGCAGGAGAGATTTTCCGGCTTTAATGGGGGGAAAGCGCGGCGTTTCCGGGCAGGCCTGTTATATTTTCCCGTTCCGATGAAAAGCTTTTTTGCCTGTACCTTCAAATGCTATAATGGGCTATGATGGATGAAGAATGGAGGATTTCCGGTTGATGTATGATGTGCGTGAATGGCGGCATGCCTTCAAATTGGATCCGAATAAAGATATTTCGGAAAAAGATTTGGAAAAAGTTTGCGAGTCCGGCACGGATGCAGTGATTATCGGTGGAACGGACGGTGTCACCCTTGATAACACGTTACAGTTAATGTCAAGGGTGAGAAGATACGCCGTGCCGTGCTGCCTCGAAGTATCGGATCCGGACGCAATCGCACCAGCTTATGACCTTTACTTGATTCCGGCGGTTTTAAACAGCCAAAATACAACTTGGATCACCGGTGCCCACCATAAAGCAGTGAAAGCATACGGGGAATGGATGAATTGGAATGAGATTGTCATGGAAGGCTACTGTATTTTAAATCCGGACTGTAAAGCCGCTCAGCTTGCAGAAGCAGCAACCGGCCTTGACGACGACGACGTTCTCGCTTATGCACGCATGGCGGAGCATATGTTCAAGTTTCCGGTTTTTTATTTGGAATACAGCGGCACTTACGGAGATCCAAAGCTTGTCGAAAAAGTGAAAACAGTACTGGAAGATACCGTTTTGTTTTACGGCGGCGGCATCCGCACTGCGGCACAGGCTGCGGAGATGGCACGGGCTGCAGATGTAGTGGTCGTCGGCAATGTGGTTTATGAAGATATACACGAGGCCGTGAAAACGGTTCGGGTTGTAAAGCAAACAGGTTTGTGATAAAATAGAACAAACATTCTCATGTGGTGGTGAAATCATGCAATTTTTAACCGACCGTATTCTGAACGGGCTGAACCCCGAACAGAAAGAAGCGGTCAAAACAACGGAAGGGCCGCTTTTGATTCTTGCCGGAGCGGGAAGCGGCAAAACGCGGGTGCTGACTCGCCGCGTTGCCTATTTAATGGTGGAAAAAGGCGTGAATCCGTATAATATTTTAGCGATTACGTTTACCAATAAGGCCGCCCGCGAAATGAAAGACAGGATTGCCGGGATCATGGGTGGTGCCGCTGAGGAAGTGTGGATATCCACCTTCCATTCGATGTGCGTGCGCATTTTGCGGAGGGATATCGACAGGATCGGCTTTAACCGCAATTTTTCAATCCTTGACGCGACCGACCAGCTATCGGTTATTAAAAACCTTTTAAAAGAAAAAAATCTGGATCCGAAAAAATTTGATCCACGGGCGATTTTAGGGAAAATCAGCAGCGCGAAAAATGAACTGATTGATTTTGAACAGTACGCCAAACAAGCGGGCGATTTTTTTGACCAAATTGTCAGTGACGTATACGAAGCTTACCAGCAACGCCTGAGGAAAAACCAGTCGCTTGACTTTGACGATCTGATCATGATGACAATCCAATTGTTCAAGCGCGTCCCGGAAGTCCTCGAATATTACCAAAGAAAATTCCAATACATCCACGTTGATGAATATCAGGATACCAATAAATCCCAGTATACACTTGTGAAATTGTTGGCTTCAAGGTTTCAGAATTTGTGTGTTGTCGGGGATAATGACCAGTCGATTTACCGTTGGCGCGGTGCGGATATTGCCAATATCTTGTCATTTGAAAAAGATTACCCGAACGCGAAAGTCATTTTGCTCGAGCAAAACTACCGCTCGACGAAGAAAATTTTACAGGCGGCCAATAAAGTCATCGAAAACAACGCAAACCGGAAAAAGAAAAATTTATGGACGGAAAACGATGAGGGGCAAAATCTCGTCTATTACCGGGCAGACAGCGAACAGGGGGAAGCGCAGTTTGTTGCCGGAAAAATTAAGGAACTCACTGCATCGGGTAAACGCCGGTACTCCGATATTGCCATTTTGTACCGCACGAACGCCCAGTCCCGTGTCATCGAAGAAGTATTGATGAAATCGAACATTGCCTACAATATCGTCGGCGGCACCCGTTTCTACGACCGGAAAGAAATTAAAGATATTCTCGCGTATTTGCGGGTCATCGCCAATCCGGATGACGACCTCAGCCTGACCCGGATTATCAATGTGCCGAAACGCGGGATCGGTCAGACTTCATTGGATAAGATCGTGCGTTATGCGGCGGACCAGGATGTTTCCTTATTTACGGCACTTCAGGAAATCGATTTTATCGGCCTCAGTCCGAAAATTACCAAAGCCTGCCGAGAATTTTACGAGCTTATCAGCAATTTTACCCGGATGCAGGAATATTTATCCGTTACCGAACTGGTGGAAGAATTGCTGGACAAGTCCGGCTACCGGGATGCGCTGAAACTGGAAAAATCGCTTGAAGCCGAAAGCCGGCTCGAAAATATTGATGAATTTCTTTCAGTTGCCCAGGAATTTGAGAAAGAGAACGATGACAAAAGCCTTGTTGCCTTTTTGACGGATTTGGCGCTTGTCGCGGATATTGACCGGCTTGAAGAAGATGATGCACAAAAAGATGCCGTTGTATTAATGACGTTACATGCCGCCAAAGGGCTTGAATTTCCGGTTGTCTTCCTGATCGGCATGGAAGAGGGCATTTTCCCACACAGCCGTTCCCTCATGGACGAAGCGGAAATGGAAGAGGAAAGGCGGCTCATGTATGTCGGCGTCACGCGGGCACAAGAGGAGCTGTACCTGACCAATGCTGAAGTGCGGACGCTTTACGGGCGCATGAACATCAATCCTGTTTCACGGTTTATCAATGAAATCCCGGAAGAACTGATCGAGGATATTCGCAAGGAGGAAAAAGACCGGCTCGATTTCCGCCAGGTTTCAAGCGGCAATACGAGAAGAAAAGAGAAACGGCCGCCTGTTGTTCCTGCCTGGCAACAAAACAGGGCCGGCAATCCTTCCTGGCAAGTGGGCGATAAAGCCGAACATAAAAAATGGGGGATCGGCACGGTTGTCAGTGTCAAGGGAGAAGGCAAATCAGCTGAACTTGACATTGCATTCCCGAGCCCTGTCGGCATCAAACGACTTTTAGCCGAGTTTGCGCCGATTACAAAAATAGAATAGAATAAGTCTGGACAACGAAAGGGACACAGGCGGCAAATGCCACTTTTGCCCTGATGGAAAGGATTGTTGCACATGGATAATCACGCGGCAGCCGCCCGGGCAGCCGAACTGCGCAAACTGCTCAACCAGTACAGTTATGAATATTATGTGCTCGACCGCCCGAGCGTTCCGGATGCGGAATACGACAGGCTTTTGCGTGAACTGCAGGAGATTGAAAATGCGCATCCGGAGTTGATCACGCCGGATTCGCCAACGCAAAGGGTCGGAGGAGAACCTTTATCCGGATTTGCCAAAGTGGTCCATGATACACCGATGCTCAGTCTGGCAAATGCCTTTAACGAAGCCGACCTTCGCGATTTTGACCGCAGAGTCCGAGAGACGGCCGGCGATCGATATGAATACGTGTGCGAACTAAAAATTGACGGGCTGGCGATTTCGCTTAAATATGAGAATGGATTATTCGTCCAAGGGTCCACAAGAGGGGACGGGACGATCGGTGAAGACATCACGGCTAACCTCAGAACCGTCCGCTCAATACCGCTCAGGCTAAATGAACCGGTCAACATTGAGGCGCGCGGGGAATGTTTTATGCCGAAAAAGTCTTTCGAGGCATTGAACCGTATTAAAGAAGAAAACGGGGAAGAACCGTTTGCCAATCCGCGCAATGCGGCAGCCGGATCGCTCCGCCAGCTCGATCCGAAAATTGCGGCATCGCGGAACCTTGATACGTTTATGTATGCAATCGGTGATACAACCGGACTCGATATTTCCGCCCATAGCGAAGGGCTTGCGTATTTGGAAAGGCTCGGCCTTAAGGTCAATAAAGAAACAAGAATATGCCGGGATATCGGGGAGGTACTCGAATTTATCGCGGAATGGACGGAAAAACGTCCGGCCCTTCCGTATGAAATTGACGGCATTGTAATCAAGGTAAATGACTATGCCCAGGAAGCCGCCCTTGGCACAACGGTAAAAAGTCCGCGCTGGGCTATTGCCTATAAATTTCCTGCTGAAGAAGTCGTCACCAAACTAACCGGTATTGAAGTAAAAGTCGGCCGTACTGGGGTCGTCACACCAACTGCGATACTAAATCCGGTAAGGGTGGCCGGAACAACCGTCCAGCGGGCCACACTCCACAATGAAGATTTGATCCGTGAAAAAGATATCCGGATTGGGGACTACGTGGTGGTGAAAAAAGCGGGTGATATTATTCCCGAAGTGGTCCGCCCGATTCCCGAACGGAGGACTGGCGAAGAGCAGGCGTTTTCCATGCCGTCCCACTGCCCGGACTGCGGCAGCGAGCTTGTCCGGCTTGAGGATGAAGTGGCGCTCCGCTGCATTAACCCGAACTGTCCGGCGCAGATCCGCGAAGGGCTGATCCATTTCGTATCAAGGAATGCGATGAATATTGAAGGGCTGGGGGGAAAGGTCATCAGCCAGCTGTTCGCGCATGAATTGATCCACAATGTTGCGGATATTTACCGGCTGAAAAAAGAAGAACTATTACAATTAGAAAGAATGGGGGAAAAATCGGTTTCCAATTTGCTTGCCGCAATTGAAGCCTCAAAAAAGAATTCGCTGGAAAAATTGCTGTTCGGCCTCGGCATTCGTCATGTCGGCGCCAAAGCTGCGAAAATTTTAGCAGCGCATTTCGAAACAATGGAACGGCTTTCGAAAGCAACGCGTGAAGAACTGGAGGCCATACCCGATATTGGCGAAAAGATGGCGGATTCCATTGCTACGTATTTTGAAAATGAAGAAGCACTTGGCCTGGTCCGGGAATTGGCTGCGCTCGGGGTCAACATGGTTTATAAAGGTCCCAAACGTGCGGAAAAGCGCAATGCAGATTCGCCTTTTGCCGGAAAGACGGTCGTTTTAACCGGAAAACTGGTGAACATGACCCGCAACGAAGCAAAAGAAAAACTGGAGGCGCTCGGGGCAAATGTGACCGGCAGCGTGAGCAAAAATACCGACCTTGTCATCGCCGGGGAAGATGCGGGCACAAAGCTGACCAAAGCGGAACAGCTCGGCATTGAAGTATGGGATGAAGCAGCGTTTTTGGAACGGCTCCATTCATAAATGCAAGGGAAAGCGAGAAATCAAAAAGGTGGAAAGGCAGTATGAAAAAATGGTACCCCCTCATCATATCGATGGTTTTACTGGCAGGCTGTTCACCGGGTTTCGGCTCGGATAACAAAGTGGTCCAGAAAAGCAACAATAAAAAAGAAACATCCGTTGTTTCGAGTTACCAAATTTCCGACCAGTATTATAAAAATATTTACCCGTATAAAACAAGCAAATCGCGGGGGCTCGTTGTCAGCAACTTAAATACTTCATATGATATCGAGGAATTTGAAACCGGCCTGATGCGGGTTGCGCAGAGAAATTACCCGCCGGATGACTATCTTTTTCAGGAAGGTCAGTATTTGACTTCCGACACCATAACAAAATGGCTGAACCGGAAATATACGGCAGACCAGTTGAAAAAGAAAGGCCTGAAAGAACAGGACAATGTTGGACTGAATCCGGTGAACGATGGAAAAGGATCGGAAAAGGATCAAAATGAGAAAAACCCGATTTATTTGGCGCAAATTCTCGAACAGGATTATTTAACAAAAGACAGCAAAGGGAACGTCAAACTGTCTGGCGTTGCCATCGGGCTTGCCCTGAACTCGGTTTATTACTATCAGACGGAAAAGTACGGTTCCACGTATGACGTCAATATTTCCCAAAAAACGCTGGACGAAAAAGGGAAGCAGATTGCATCAGAAGTCGTCCAGCGCCTGCGCAAGATGAATGGATTGAAAAATGTCCCGATTACGATCGGGCTGTACAAACAGCAGAGCAAGGATTCCGTTATTCCCGGAAATTACTTTGCTTACGCTACCGTTCCGGCAAACAGCACATCTGCAGACGATTGGAAAAACATCAATGAAAAATATTATTTGTTCCCGTCCGACGATGCGGAAAAAGCCCATCGTGATGATGAGAAAACATTTGAGAATTTTAAAACGGACATTGAAGACTTTTTCCCGAATTACACCGGGTGTATTGGCAGGGCAAGATACAGCGACGGGCAGCTTGCTGATTTAAGCATCGACATTCCGATCCAGTTTTATGGCCAGGCGGAAGTCATTGCCTTTACGCAATATGTCGCCGGCTTGGTGGTCAAAACCTTCCCGGATTATGTCAATTTACAAGTGAGCATCACGGCTAACAATGAAGCAAAAGCGCTCATTGTAAGAGAATCAAAAGCAAAAGACCCGACCGTCCACATTTATAACTGAAAAAAGAGCAGATACATGAAAATTGTATCTGCTCTTTTTTAGTATGTCACATTTCAAAAAAAGGAAAACATTTTTTAATTTTTTTCAAAAAAAGGCTACCATTTTTGAAAACACTGTTATATAATAAAAACATGCAAAACACACTGTATTATAACAAGGAAAGGGAGTGCAGATATGGAGACCAAAGCACCAGGCATTACCGTAACGGGATCCATCCATGACGGGTATGACGAAATATTGACCCCGGAAGCGCTGCAATTTTTGGAACAGCTGGAGCGGCATTTCGGCGAAAGGCGGCGTGAACTGCTGGCCTACAGAAAAAAACGCGATGAAGAAATCAAATCGGGCAAGCTTCCACATTTTCTCGAAGAAACGGCCTCCATCCGCGAATCCGACTGGACCATTGCCCCGCTTCCCGAAGATTTGCAGGACAGGCGTGTGGAGATTACCGGGCCGGTTGACCGGAAAATGGTGATCAATGCTTTGAATTCAGGCGCAAAAATATTTATGGCCTGTTTTGAAGATGCCACTTCCCCGACATGGGAGAATATCATTGAAGGACAGATCCATCTCCGTGATGCGGTCAACCGGACGATTACTTTTACCGGGCCGAACGGAAAAGAATACAAACTGGGCGATCATCCCGCTGTCTTAATCGTCAGACCGCGCGGATGGCATTTGGAAGAGAAACATATTTTAGTAGACGGTAAACCTATATCCGGCAGTTTAACAGATTTCGGGCTTTACTTCTTCCATAATGCCCGCAGGCTCCTTGAAAACGGCACAGGCCCGTACTTTTACCTGCCAAAAATGGAAAGCCATCTGGAAGCGCGCCTTTGGAATGATGTTTTTATCTTTGCACAAAAGTATATCGGCATCCCGAAAGGCACCATTAAAGCGACTGTCCTGATTGAAACGATCATGGCTGCATTTGAAATGGACGAAATCCTTTACGAACTGAAAGAGCATTCGGCAGGCCTCAACTGCGGGCGCTGGGACTATATTTTCAGCTATATTAAAAAACTGCGTACCAATCCGCAGTTTATTACGCCAGACAGGTCTCTTGTCACCATGACGGTCCCGTTTATGCGCGCTTATTCGCTTTTGACCATTAAGACGTGCCACCGCCGGAATGCGCCGGCAATCGGGGGAATGGCCGCGCAGATCCCGGTAAAAGACGACCCGGCAAAAAATGAAGAAGCTTTCCAAAAGGTGCGTGCCGATAAAGAGCGGGAAGCAAGAGACGGGCATGACGGCACCTGGGTTGCGCATCCTGGGCTTGTGCCAGTCGCCTTGGAAGCATTTAATAAAGAAATGCCTGAGCCGAACCAAATCCACTCCGGCAAGCAGATGGATTTTACGGCAACGGCAGATGATCTGCTCGCTGTGCCGCAAGGGGAAATTACGGAAAAAGGCATCCGCGAAAACATTTATGCCGGCATCCAGTACATCGAATCCTGGCTCAGGGGAAGGGGTGCTGTGCCGATCTCGAACTTAATGGAAGATGCGGCGACGGCTGAAATTTCTCGCACCCAGCTTTGGCACTGGATTCGCCATCCGAAGGGCGTACTTCAAGACGGCAGAAAAGTGACGATTGAGCTATATGAACAAATCAAAGCGGAAGAACTGGAACGCATCCGCCGGGAAATCGGGGAGGAATATTACCGGGCCGGCCGTTTTGAAGAAGCAGTAGCCTTATTTGACCGGCTTGTTAAAGAAGACGAATTTATTGAATTTTTAACCTTACCGGCGTATGAACTGCTGGGCTGATCGAATGGCAAATTGCGGAGCATGAGCGCAACAAGGGGAGACGTACAATGGAAAGCTCTGCAGTCATGCAGAGAGGAATCATATGAATATCGTAAGCTCTATATGTTAGCTGCTTTAGCCGCAGCCGTATAAAGGAGAATCGTTTGAACCTCGGGAAAGCCTTATTTTGCCTGCGGATTTACATTATATTGAAAAAATGGGAGGAATTTTTGATGGTAAACGAAAAAGCGCTTGAATTGAAACGAAGCTGGGAGAAAGATGAAAGGTGGCAGGGGATTGTCCGCCCGTATGCTCCGGAAGACGTGCTCAAACTGAGGGGTTCTGTTCAAATTGAATATACTTTGGCGCGCAGGGGGGCGGAAAAATTCTGGAATCTGCTGCATACGGAAGATTATATCCATGCATTGGGTGCACTCACGGGAAATCAGGCCGTCCAGCAGGTAAAGGCCGGATTGAAAGCCATTTATTTAAGCGGCTGGCAGGTTGCAGCTGATGCGAACCTTGCCGGGCAAATGTATCCGGACCAAAGCCTGTATCCGGCGAACAGCGTGCCGAATGTCGTCAAACGGATCAACCAGGCCCTGCAGCGTGCCGACCAGATCCACCATGCAGAAGGGGACGAACGGATTGATTGGTTTGCGCCGATCGTTGCCGATGCAGAAGCCGGTTTTGGCGGCCCGTTAAACGTATTCGAACTGACAAAAGCGATGATCGAAGCGGGTGCCGCGTCTGTCCATCTTGAAGACCAGCTTTCATCCGAGAAGAAATGCGGCCATTTGGGCGGCAAAGTGTTGCAGCCGACACAAACAGCTATCCGCCACTTGATTGCAGCCCGCCTTGCTGCTGATGTCATGGGCGTGCCGACCGTTATCATTGCCCGTACGGATGCAAATGCGGCAAATCTGATCACAAGCAATGTTGACCCATATGATGCGCCGTTTATCACCGGGGAACGGACAGCGGAAGGTTTTTACCGCACAAAAGCAGGCATAGACCAGGCGATTGCCCGCGGCCTTGCTTACGCGCCATATGCCGATATGATCTGGTGCGAAACGAGTGAGCCGAATCTGGACGAAGCACGCCGGTTTGCAGAAGCGATCCATGAAAAATTCCCGGGTAAACTTTTGGCTTACAACTGCTCGCCGTCGTTCAACTGGAAGAAGAAACTCGATGACAAAACAATTGCGAACTTCCAGAAAGAAATTGCGCGCATGGGCTATAAATTCCAGTTCGTTACGCTTGCCGGCTTCCATGCCTTGAACCACAGCATGTTTGAACTGGCCCGCAACTACCGCGACCGCGGCATGGCAGCCTATTCCGAACTGCAGCAGGCCGAATTTGCAAACGAACAATATGGTTACACGGCAACACGCCATCAGCGCGAAGTCGGGACCGGTTATTTCGATGAAGTCTCGATGGTCATCTCAGGCGGCACTTCTTCCACCACCGCACTCACAGGATCGACCGAGCAGGAACAATTCATTCATTAAATTGGAACATGCCAAAACACGGCAGGCCTAAGCAAAGCCTGCCGCGTTTTCTTTTTTGCAACCCTGGCGCCCCCCTTGCTTAAGGGCGGGCTTTTCTGCTATGATCAATAGTATTGCAGGGTTCGATTCGCCCCATATGAACGGACAGTCAGGCCCCGCTTTCCGGGTTGTGCTGCGGGGCAATGAACTGCACGCCCGATTGGTGGTTCCACGTACAATTGATGTGACTTTTATAACGGAGGTGAAAGGCTATGCCTGATATTTCAAAAGAACAAGTCCAACACGTTGCCGACCTGGCACGCCTTGAAATGAATGAGACGGAAACGGAAAAGTTTACGAAACAGCTGGGGGATATTATCCATTTTGCGGAATCATTAAATGAACTTGACACAACCGGGGTTCCGCCGACCACGCACGTACTCGAAATCCGCAATGTGATGCGCGAAGATACGGTGGAAAAAGGACTGCCGCGCGAGCTTGTGTTGAAAAATGCACCGGATACTCAGGACGGCATGATCCGTGTGCCGACAATTGTAGAATAAGGAGGGGAAAGCATGTCTTTATTTGACCATAAAATCTCGGAGCTCCACGAGTTTTTACATAATAAGGAAGTTAAAGTATCAGAACTTGTTGATGAAGCGTATCAAAAGATTTCAGAAACAGACGACAAAGTGAAAGCTTTTTTAACGTTAGATGAAGAACGGGCCCGCAAAACCGCAGCGGAACTGGACGGCAAAATCGGCTCGCCGGAAGCTGAAAATGTGCTGTTCGGCATGCCGATCGGAATCAAGGACAATATTGTCACGAAAGATTTGCGGACAACCTGTGCCAGCAAAATCCTTGAAAACTTCGATCCCATTTATGATGCCACGGTTATGGAAAAATTACATAAGGAAAAGACGATCACAATCGGCAAATTGAATATGGATGAATTTGCGATGGGTTCGTCGACGGAAAATTCCGCATTCCAAATCACCCGTAACCCTTGGAACCTGGATACGGTGCCGGGCGGTTCTTCCGGTGGTTCGGCTGCAGCCGTGGCAGCGGGAGAAGTACCGTTTGCGCTTGGATCCGATACCGGTGGCTCGATCCGCCAGCCGGCCGCATTTTGCGGGGTTGTCGGAATGAAGCCGACTTACGGGCGCGTTTCCCGTTTTGGCCTTGTCGCATTCGCCTCTTCGCTCGACCAGATCGGGCCGATTACCCGGACCGTGGAAGACAATGCCTATCTTTTACAGGCGATTTCCGGGCTTGACCGGCATGATTCTACCTCAGCCGACGTGGAAGTGCCGAACTATGTGGAGGCGCTCAAAGGTGATGTAAAAGGCTTGAAAATTGCCGTGCCAAAAGAATACTTAGGTGAAGGCGTCAGCGAAGAAGCACGCCAGGCTGTTCTCAATGCCTTGAAAGTGCTGGAAAAGCTCGGTGCCACATGGGAAGAAGTGTCGCTGCCGCATTCGAAATACGGCGTGGCCACCTATTATTTGCTTGCTTCATCCGAAGCGTCTTCCAACCTGGCCCGTTTCGACGGCGTCCGCTACGGCTACCGTTCGCCAAACGCCACGAACCTCGAAGAATTATATAAAAAGACCCGTTCGGAAGGTTTTGGGGACGAAGTAAAACGCCGCATCATGCTTGGAACTTTTGCGCTAAGTGCAGGCTATTACGATGCGTATTACAAGAAAGCACAACAGGCCCGCACCCTGATCAAAAAAGACTTTGACGATGTACTCGAAAAATATGATGTCATCATCGGGCCGACCACGCCGACGCCGGCTTTTAAAATCGGGGAAAAAATAGAAGATCCGTTAACGATGTATGCGAATGATATTTTAACCATTCCGGTCAACTTGGCAGGCGTTCCGGGGATCTCTGTTCCATGTGGGTTTGCAGGTGGGCTGCCATTAGGGCTGCAAATCATCGGGAAGCATTTTGACGAAAGCACCGTGTACCGCGTTGCCCACGCATTTGAACAGGCGACGGACTTCCATAACCAAAAACCGCAATTGTAAGGGGTGAAAAAGATGAATTTTGAAACAGTGATCGGACTTGAAGTGCACGTTGAACTCAAAACCAATACGAAAATTTTCTCGCCGGCGCCTGCGCATTTCGGGGCAGAACCGAATACGAACACAAATGTTATTGATCTCGGCTATCCGGGGGTGCTTCCGGTACTGAATAAAAAAGTGGTTGACTACGCAATGAAGGCGGCCATGGCGCTGAACTGCGAAATTGCAACCGAAACGAAATTCGACCGGAAAAACTATTTTTACCCGGACAACCCGAAAGCCTATCAGATTTCCCAATTTGATAAACCGATCGGGAAAAACGGCTGGATTGAAATCGAAGTGGACGGCATAAAGAAAAAGATCGGTATTACCCGTATTCACATGGAAGAAGACGCCGGGAAACTGTTCCACGCGGCAAATGAAGGGTATTCTCTCGTCGATTTGAACCGCCAAGGCACGCCACTAATTGAAATTGTTTCGGAACCGGATATTCGTACGCCGGAAGAAGCGTATGCGTATCTTGAAAAATTAAAATCCATCATTCAATATACCGGCGTTTCCGACTGCAAAATGGAAGAAGGGTCACTCCGCTGCGATGCCAATATTTCCATCCGTCCAATCGGGCAGGAAACATTCGGCACGAAAACCGAACTGAAAAACTTGAACTCGTTCAACTATGTGCGCAAAGGCCTGCAGTATGAGCAGGAACGCCAGAAACAAGTGCTGCTTGCAGGCGGTGTGATCCAACAGGAAACACGCCGTTTTGACGAAGCAACCGGCAAAACGATTTTGATGCGGGTGAAAGAAGGCTCGGACGATTACCGCTATTTCCCGGAACCGGATCTTGTGGATCTGTATATTGATGACGCCTGGAAAGAACGGGTGCGCGCCGAAATCCCGGAACTTCCGGATGAACGGAAAAAGCGTTACACGGAAGAACTCGGGCTCCCGGCTTATGATGCCATGGTGCTCACACTCACGAAAGAAATGTCCGATTTCTTTGAAGCGACGATCGCAGCCGGCGCCGATGCAAAACAGGCATCGAACTGGCTGATGGGCGAAGTGTCCGCGTACTTGAATTCAGCCCAGAAAGAACTGCATGATATTGCTCTGACACCAGAAAGCCTTGCCGGCATGATCAAATTGATCGAAAACGGCACGCTCTCTTCAAAATTGGCGAAGAAAGTGTTCCGCGAACTGGTCGAAAAAGGCGGCGACCCGGAAAAAATCGTCAAGGAAAAAGGACTTGTGCAAATTTCTGATGAAGGCGAGCTTTTAAAAATTGTAACAGAAGTGCTGGATAAAAACGAACAATCCATTATTGACTATAAAAACGGAAAAGACCGGGCGCTCGGCTTTTTGGTCGGACAGGTCATGAAAGCAACAAAAGGGCAGGCCAACCCACCGATTGTCAATAAACTGCTGATTCAGGAAATGAATAAACGTTAAGTTTTCAAAAAAAGCGGTGTGCCCCACCGCTTTTTTTGTTTTAAAATTTGGTGACCGGGTATATAACGAAAGGGTGAAATTGACGATAGGAGGCTGCAAACAATGTGTGATTGCTTATTTGAACTGACAACCACGTGTGCATATTGTTTGAGAAAAGCCGGCAAAGAAATTGATGCTGTTTATCCGGTGTATGACTGGAAAACAAATAAACTGCTCGGTTATTATTGCAAAGAACATTTTTTAAAAGTGAAAATCCGGAATTTGATCGAAGAAACTGTTGAAAAACAGGCAAATCCGGTAGAAGCTTAAAACACTTGCGATAAAGTTGCCAGTTGAATAGAATGCATAAAAAGAGCGGGCAAAGTGGATGCCGGCTCTTTTTATGTAAGCGCATCCAAATTGCGTGTCTTTTCAAAATGTACTGCCAAATAACGTAGGCTGTGCTATAATAAGGGTAACAATTGGAGAAAAAGAAAGAGAGTACGAATACGGCAAAAAACCGGTTCAGCGTGCGGGCTGAACCGGTTTGGGTGAAACCATTCCTCTTAATCTTCACCGTTGTTTTTCGCTCTTGCGTTACCGCCTTTTTCTCCAATTTCTTGATAGAAATCTTTGTCATGGCTGTCAGCAGTGGCTTCTCCGCCTTTTTTGCCGATTTCTTGATAGAATTCTTTATCATGATTCTCCGCTGTAGATTCTCCGCCTTTTTTACCGATTTCCTGATAGAAATCTTTGTCATGGCTGTCGGCAGTGGCTTCTCCACCTTTTTTACCAATTTCCTGATAGAATTCTTTGCCGTGTTTTTCGGAAGTGGTTTCTCCACCCTTTTTACCAATTTCTTGATAGAATTCTTTATCGTGGCTGTCAGCAGTAGCTTCTCCGCCTTTGCGACCTGCTTCTTCTACTGTCATTTTTTTATCTTTGTCTGCCATTTCAAATCTCTCCTTTGTTCGGTGATTTTGAATATCGCTTACGGTATCATATATACCACGATCTAGCAGGAATAAACTTTCACCAAAAAATAATAGACAAAAATGGAATCATCTTTTAAGCAGCGCCCGTCCGGAAAACGTTGTAAAAATGGGCATGCACCCTTTGAGAGACAGGTTTTGGAGGGGTGGAAACCGGGATGGGCAAATTGATTTTTGAAGGCTTCAAAAAAAGACCAAAAAGAGAGCCGAAATCCGGTCGAATTGTCCTTTTGGAGGGTTCAAAAAGACAAAAGGGGATTGAAATCCGGTCGAACTGTCCTTTTGGAGGGTTTAAAAAGACAAAAGGGAACTGGAATCCGTTCGAATTGTCCTTTTGGGGGCTTCAAAAAGACAAAAGAGAGCCAGACCCGGGGCCAATTGTCCTTTTGGAGGGCTTAAAAAGACAAAAAAGAGTACCGGACCGGGAGCAAACTGTCCTTTTAAAAACTCCAATAAGGAAATAAAGAGCCTGTAAGCTGTGCGTCTAGTGCAGAAACGTTTAAAATAGAATAAGGATGCATGTCGAGTCACTTTTTTCATCCCTGTTGTTGCGAAAAAAAGGTTTTTTCATGCCGGGCAGCGAAAAGAACGGATAAAGCACTTGAAAGGGGAAAAGAAAATGGAAGAACAGGTGGAGGCTTATTTGAATTACTTAAAGCTTGAACGTGAAGAGCCGGGGCTGAATTTTTTGCAGCGGCTCATCCAGCACCATCTTTCTTGTGTCCCCTATGAAACGTTCAGCAAGTTTCATTACTTCCGTGAGGGGATTTACATACCTCCGTTTGAGACTTTTGTGGAGCATTTATGGGAAAAAGGATGGGGCGGCACCTGTTTTACATTAAACATCAATTTTGCGCGGCTGTTGCGTGGCTTGGGTTTTCAATGCTCGTTTGTGCGTGTGGTGCCCGGCCATGTCGCGCTGATGGTTTTATTAAACGAAAAAAAACTGTACGTGGATGTCGGCTACGGCTCCCCGATCATGAAGCCGGTTGAACTTGAGGCAAAACGGCGCCACGTGCTCCATGGTTTTGGTGAAGATATCATTTTTACGCAGCTTGAGCCCGGCCGTTACGAAATCGACCGCCGTTCAAATGGGAAATCTTTTGTGAAAAAAACAATTGAATGGCTGCCGCTTACGGAAGACGATTTGAAAGAAGATATTCGTGCATCATACCTTGACGACAACGCCAATCAGACGATGCGCAGGGTGACCGCCGTTCGCTTCAACGGGCGGGAATGCTACTATTTGCGCGACCGCTCATTAAAAATTATGAACTACCGCAATATCCGCGAGCTGCACATGCGGGATTTCGCCCGCTGGAAAGATACCATCGGGGAAGTATACAAGATCGGCGAAGATGCTCTGCTGGAAACGATACAATTTCTGAATGAGCGCGGCATCCGTTTGTTCAGCCCGTGATGATGCGGAAGTATGGAAAATTTTAGGGTGCATGCACAAATCATCCATGCCTGCACGTCCCCCTTTCCTTGAACCACTTTGGTATAAGGCAAAGGCAGTCCCTACGCACACGGCAGCCGAAAAGTGCCTTTTTGCGGCCAAGGCGCACGCCGCACCTTGCTGTTAGTGGATTTTTTTTCAAAAAAGTTGTATGATAATTCGGTGGATGTATGAAGGATTTGCCCCATGCAGAAAGAACGGACAACATATCGAGCAGTTTCCCTATCCGGGTCTGTTTTGGGGAAACTGTCCTTTGCCTGCGCGAAACGGGATTACATAAATACGCATGTACATCAACATAAATAAGGATGATGCGAATGAAACGAGCAAGAATCATATATAATCCGACTTCCGGCCGTGAAGCGTTTAAGCGCCATCTCCCGGATGTGCTGCAAAAATTGGAGGTGGCCGGATATGAAACGTCCTGCCATGCCACAACCGGCGGCGGGGATGCCATTAAAGCAGCAAGGAAAGCGGTTGAACGCAAGTATGATATTGTCGTGGCAGCCGGTGGGGACGGCACGATCAATGAAGTCGTCAACGGCATTGCCGAACAGGATTACCGGCCGAAACTCGGCGTCATCCCAATGGGTACGACCAATGATTTTGCGCGCGCCCTGCAAATCCCGCGTGATGTGCAGGCAGCAACGGAAATTATCGTAAAAGGCGATACCCTTCCGGTCGATATTGGGAAAATGAATGAGAAATATTTTATCAATATCGGTGGCGGCGGGCGGCTCACGGAACTGACATATGATGTGCCAAGCCGGCTGAAGACGATGCTCGGCCAGCTCGCCTATTATTTAAAAGGGATTGAAATGCTGCCTTCGATCCGCGCGACTCAGATGACGATTGAATATGACGGGAAGCTGTTTGAAGGCGAAGCGATGATGTTTTTAATCGGCCTGACGAATTCCATTGGCGGCTTTGAAAAACTTGCTCCGGACTCTTCAATCAATGACGGCCTGTTTACGTTAATGATTTTGAAAAAAACGAACCTGGCTGAGTTCATCCGGGTTGTTACCCTTGCGCTGCGCGGTGAACATTTGAATGACCCGAACGTCATTTACACCTCCGCCAGCCGCGTAAAAGTTCATTCACCGGATAAAATTTTATTAAATCTGGACGGCGAACTCGGCGGAGAAGCCCCTGCTGTTTTTGAAAACCTGTACCGCCATCTCGAAGTCTTTGCGCCGCTTGATAAAATCCGCCCGCAAGACAGGGTTGACTGACAAAAGAACGGGAAGCGGGCTTTTGTGAAAACACTGTCATCCTGGGTTTTTAGCAACAACCATCTTGGTAAAAAACCGGAAGCAGTCCCGGTTTTTAAAATCTGTGCCATCTCTGATTGGCAACATCCGCCCGCCGGACAAGGCTGACTGACAAAAGAACGGGAAGCGGGTATGCAGGTTGCCGGCTTTTGAAAACACTGCCATTGCGGGTTTTTAGCACCAACCGCCTTGGTGAAAAGACCGGAAAGAAGTCCCAGATTTTGGAAGTCTGAGCCATCTCTGATTGGAAATAATGCCTGTAGGACAAGATTAAACGCCGGAAGCATACACGCAGACTGCCGGCGTTTTTTAAATCTGTAGTCCAACCCGGCATTTTGTGCAACCCCTGCTCCATTGAAAAAGCCGGAAGCAGTATAAAAAGCTTCCGACGTTTTTTACAATCAACTTTCCTTTTTCATTGCGGAAAGGCTGTCATTAAATTCTTCTTCAATGCCTGCATGGTGTTTGTAGGTTGCGATGCTGATCACCATGCTGACAATCAGGTTAAAGGCAAAACCCGGTACCATGGAGTACAATTTGGCATCCATTCCTGACACGGTCCAGATAATCACTGTCACGGCACCCACAATCATACCGAAAAGGGCGCCCCAGTGGTTCATCTTGCGCCAGAACAGGCTCAAAAAGATCACCGGCCCGAATGATGCGCCAAACCCGGCCCATGCATAGCTGACAAGCTGCAAAATGGTGGAATCGCGGTTTAAAGCGAGCAATGCAGCGACAACAGAAACAACAAGCACCGCGAGCCTTCCGAAAAATACCGACTCTTTATCCGAAGCATTGCGACGGAAGAAGAGCTTATACAGATCTTCTGTCAGCGCACTTGAAGTGACAAGCAGCTGGGACGAGACGGTGCTCATAATCGCCGCAAGCACTGCTGCCAGCACAAATCCGGCAATGAGCGGATGGAATAAAATCTGCCCAAGCTGGATAAAAACCGTTTCCGGATTCTCCAATTTATGGCCGGGCTGATGGAAATAAGCGATCCCGATCAGCGCAGTAAGGGATGTGCCGATCAGCGATAAAATCATCCAGCTGATCCCGATTCTGCGCGCGCTTTTTGTTTCTTTTACCGATTTAATTGCCATGAAACGGACAATAATATGCGGCTGGCCGACATAGCCGAGCCCCCACGCGAGCGCGGAAATGATCCCCAATGCCGTTGTCCCTTTAAAAAAGTCAAGCAAATCCGGATTGATCGATTTCACGGTATGGAAGGTTTCAACTGGCCCGCCCGTTTTGGTAAAAGCGACAATCGGCACGAGCACGAGTGCGATGACCATGATCAGCCCCTGGACAAAATCAGTCCATGAAACAGCGAGAAATCCGCCGAAAAGCGTGTACAGTACAACCACGCCCGCCACGATGACCAACCCTACATAATAGGATGTATGGAATGAGTTTTCAAAAAAGACGGCTCCGGATACCATCCCAGAAGAAACATAAAGCGTGAAGAAAATTAAAATGACAAGTGCGGAAACAAGCCGCAGCATTTTGGTCGGGTCTTTAAAACGGTTTTCAAGATAAGAAGGGATCGTTATGGAATCACCGGCCACCTTTGTATAGGAGCGGAGACGCGGTGCCACAAGCCGCCAGTTTAAATATGCCCCGATCGTCAACCCGATCGCAATCCATGCATCGGCAAGCCCGGTCAGATAAATGCCCCCCGGCAATCCCATCAACAGCCAGCCGCTCATATCAGCAGCGCCTGCGCTTAAAGCGGCAACAGCAGGGCCGAGCGAACGACCGCCGAGCATATAATCATCGAGGTTGCTCGTCCGCCGGTAAGCCACCCAGCCGATCCAGAGCATCAGCACCATATAAATGGCGATGGAAATCATTTTTAATGTTTGATCACTCAAGAAGCGTTTCCCCCTTTGTTTTTGGTCCTTTCAACAACATTTTATCATCATAATATCTGTTTAATAAAGGTGTATTTTTAAAACCGGCCGAATATTCAAGAAAACAGTCTGCGGCAACGGATTGTTTTTCGCATTCAAGGCCGCTATATGTTAAAATTTTCGTAGCCATTAAGACGAAAAGGAAGACAGCCATGAAAAAAACATTACCGGTCCAAAAGAACGAAGAAATAGAGGTTGTTTTTGAAGATTTGACGCATGACGGCGCAGGGGTAGCGAAGGTGGACGGCTACCCGCTGTTTATTAAAAACGGCCTGCCGGGGGAGAAAGCTCGTATTAAAGTCATCAAAGCCAACAAGAACTACGGGATCGGCCGCCTCCTTGAGCTGTACGAAAAGAGCCCGTACCGTGTCGATATCCCGAAAGAAGAGGCGCCGAAATACGGCGGCTGCCAGCTTGCGCATATAAGCTATACCGGCCAGCTCAAGTACAAGGAAAATCAGGTGCGCCAGGCACTTGCCCGGATTGGGAAAATTGAAGGCGCCCGCATCCACCCGATTATCGGCATGGACAACCCGTGGCATTACCGGAACAAAGCCCAGGTGCCGGTCGGCGAAAAAGACGGAAAACTCGTAGCCGGCTTTTTCAAACCGAGAACCCATGAAATACTCGATGCCGATGAGAGCGTAATCCAGCTTCCGGCGGTAAACGAAGCTGTCCGGGCAGTAAAAGAAATCTGCCGGGAACTTCGCATCCCGGCTTACGACGAAGAACATCACAGCGGCGTCCTCCGCCACATCATGGCGCGTTACGGGAGGGAGACCGGCGAGCTGATGGTCGTGCTGATCACGAGAACAGCGGAACTGCCGCACCAGAAAAAACTCGTGGATGCGATTGTGTCGCGCCTGAAACAGGTGAAGTCAATCGTGCACAACGTCAACCCGAGGCGCACAAACGTGATTTTGGGGGAGAGAACCAAAGTACTGTGGGGAAATGAGGCCATTTACGATAAAATCGGGGATGTGAAATTCGCCATCTCCGCGCTTTCTTTTTACCAAGTCAATCCCGTCCAGACAAAGGTGCTTTATGATAAAGCCCTTGAATACGCGGGTTTGAACGGCAACGAGTCGGTGATTGACGCCTATTGCGGTATCGGCACGATCTCACTGTTTTTGGCGCAAAAAGCCCGCAAAGTGTTCGGAGTCGAAGTCGTTCCGGAAGCGATTGAAGATGCAAAACGCAATGCGGCGCTCAACGTCATCACGAATGTGGAGTTTGAAGCGGGCACAGCGGAAACGGTCATCTCAAAATGGTACGAGGCAGGCAACAAGGCAGATGTCTTAGTGGTCGACCCGCCGCGCAAAGGCTGTGATGAAGCCCTGCTGCAGACGATTCTAGAGATGAAGCCGAAAAAGGTCGTCTATGTCTCCTGCAACCCGGCAACACTGGCAAGAGACTTGCGGATCCTGGAAGACGGAGGATACCGTACAGCGGACGTACAGCCTGTTGACATGTTTCCGCATACGACGCATATCGAATGCGTGTCCCAACTCATTCTAAATTAAGGTAACTAAGCCTTAAACAAAGGAGCGATGTTAATGCGTGTCACTGAACTAAGAAAGCTTATTGAAAAATACAGTAAGGACGATTTAAGTAAGATTATTGTCGAATTGTATAAGTCAATTCCGAAAAAAGTGCGTGATGAAAAAACAGTTGACATGATGTTGGAAGATTTTCAGCGGTACAAAGAAGCCGAAAAGATGAAAAGAAAAAAAGTTAAGGATGTTAACGTCAATGATTTGGAACGTGAAATTGAGCAGTTGCTCCAAAACGCTTATAAGCAAAATTATGTCATCCCTAATCACTATGTCAGCAAAAAGGATCGTTCCAAGTGGCGATTCAAAGTCAAATCATACATAAAGCATTTGCAACAGGTACCCGTTGCAGGAAAGGAGGGAAAACGAGCTACAGATCTACTGGAAGAACTGTATGAAATGTTGTGTTATGGATGTGGCTATTTGATCTTTAACACAGAAAATCCCTTTAGATCTGTTGGTATTGCGCAAGTTGAATTATTCGATATTCTCCTAAAAAGAAAATTTAGTACCGGAATTAATAGTGAGTCTATAAGTTTTGCTATAAAACAAGTGATTAATTGTTATCTGGACATGGACACGCTGCGGTCAGATCTAATCAATGTATTCATTGCGAATCTGAGAACCGCAGATGCGAAAGAAATAGCTATTGAACAATGTCATCAGTTACTAATAGGACTGAAACAGCGAACGATAGCGCCTGCAAAGGAAACATGGGATAATCACGAATATAGCCGCGAGCGAAAAATAAATGATCTTGTTGAAACTGTTTTTAGGCTGAAGATAGCATTATGCGAATATGAGGCAGCCATCAGCTATTTTAAAAGTAATATCCAGCAGCGGTTTAAAGAAGTCTCATTATTTATCTTGCTCAATATGCTTGAAAATTACGATCAGAAAGATTATTGGCTGCGAGAATACGAAACGGCAGTAAAAGAAGGCATAATGCCAAGGGACGAGCTGCAATATACCTATCGATATTTAAAAGAAAAAGGTCAATTTAACGGCTTTCCGAAAGAAGTCTCCCATCCTCAAGGAATGTGAAGGTGCGAATCGCACCAATGAGTAGGTGGGAGATGAGTATGTGTAAAATTTTACTCGCAGGGGCAGATGAGTGGAAAAAAATAGGAAGACACTCTATCATCTAAATGTACACCATGAAATGAACATCTAGAGAGAGGTCTTCCCATGGATATTATATCAATAATTGCTGGATTATTAAAGGATACAAAGAGTCTTATTGAATTTGAAGAACAGGTTAAAATTCTGATGCAAAAAGTTTTTACACAATGGGTTGGGGACGTATTTGAGAAGTTAGATCAAACGATTAGACTGAAGAAACAGGCGGAAGGCTGGCAGTACTGCCGGAGTGATTACAGGAGCGTTCAGTTTCTATTTGGAAGTGTGAATTTTAAACGCTCATTCATGCATGACAAGAGAGGGGGTTCGCATTACCCTCTGGATGAATGCTTGGGGCTGGTACCACATCAGAGATACAGCCCGTTAGTGGAATTGAAGGTGGCAGAGCTGGCAAGCGAGAACACCTATCGGAAGGTAGCTGATGTTTTAAAAGAATGGACAGCAGTGAGCCTTAGTCACACAACTGTAGGGAAAATGGTGAAACGCGTAGGAAAAACACAGGCGGAAGCTGACAGGGCACTTGTAGAAGAGCTGGAAGTAGCTGCCTCACTGCCTGGTGGGAAGAAGGTAGACTATCTGTTTTCCGAGGCAGATGGTGTATTTGTCCGGGGACTGAAAAAGAAACAGAGTATGGAAGTCCACCACGCCATTCTCTATGAGGGATGGGAAGCCAATGGCAAAAGGGTCTCCCTGCGTCAGCCAACAGTTATCATGACGACGGAAGCAATCCAGACATTTTGGGATGAAGTGCAAGCCAAAGCTGCCAACACCTACTCTCTTGAAAAAGCGCATGTCATTACAAACAGCGATGGAGGTGCAGGGTATACAGCTGAACGGTTTCAAACAGCATTCTCACAGTCGGAATATCCGGTGCTCAACCAGCTGGATACCTACCATGTTGCACAAGCCATCGTAAGGACATTCGGGGGCGGAAAGAGCGAGATCAAAGAGCAAATTAGAAAAGCGATTAGAACGCATGACCTAGACCAATTCACATTGTATTTGGATACGCATGAAAGCACATTGACGGATGAAAAGAGCCTTAAGAAAGTCAAGGAGTTTCGTTCGTACATCCTAAAAAACTGGGACCGCATTTTTGACTGGAGGGACAAGGTAGAGAACGTGCCGGAAGGTGCGAGAGGCCTGGGGGCAATGGAATCAAATCAAAGGCATATCTCATTCAGAATGAAGAAAAGGGGGATGCATTGGAGTAAAGCTGGCGCCGAAGCCATGGTAAAGGTGAAACAGGGCATGCTTAACGGGACATTGCAGGAAACCTATCTGAAACACCGTTCAAGAAGCGCGAGAAAGCAACGGAGCTTGCAACAATCCATCAGGATGTCTCAACGATTCAAGCAGCCTGTACGCCCGTCAATCGGCGTAAAGCACGGATCAGTTTCCCTGCATTCAAGCCGTTCATCGGCAATGGGGCATTTAAGCAAAATATTAGAGCTTTCGTTTTAAGCCTGGTATGTGGGGGACTGATCGTTGATGCGCGCGAAATTTACGAGACTCCTGCGGGAAAAGCGGGCCAGGAGAGACCCCGCAGCGAGGTACGAGCGAGGAGGCTCGCCGGCCGCCCGCGGAAAGCGAGTGAATTTCGCGCGCATCAACACCCCCGTTATCAATCTATACGAAAGTGTACAAAAAGAGTGTCTTGGAATCCCGATATTTAAACCTTATCGAGAAAAACTTGACACATACGTAATTATTAGGTGAAATAGATAGACATCTTTGTAATATGGTAAAATAGAACTAATGATATCAATGGAAAGTATATTTGTACAGGATATTTGAAATGGGGGAGGTTAAATGAGTACATATTATCATAGCCAATACTATGCATATGAATTAACTAAACAAAACTCTTCTTCTTCAATTGGACGACTCAACCAATCGTTAATAAATGCAACGGTGGATTTAAATCCCCATCAAGTTGAAGCAGCATTATTTGCTTTTCGCGCACCACTTGAAAGAGGCGCATTATTGGCAGATGAGGTTGGATTAGGAAAAACTATTGAGGCAGGACTAATTGTTAGTCAATTGTGGGCTGAAAGGAAAAGAAATATTTTAATTATAGTACCGCCTCCTTTACGTAAACAATGGAGTCAAGAATTATTGGAAAAATTTTACATACCATCTATTGTTTTAGAAAATAAAAATTTTAAAGAGATGCAAGCTGCTGGAATAATGAATCCTTTTTATCAACAAGATATGGTAGTTATAACGTCGTTATATTTTGCGAAAAATAAAGCAATTGAATTAAGACGAGTTAATTGGGATTTAATAATTTTTGATGAGGCACACCGTTTAAGAAATGTTTATAAAAAATCTAATAAAATTGCTCGTGCATTACGTTCTGCAACAGGAGGTTTTCCAAAATTATTATTAACAGCTACTCCATTACAAAACTCATTAATGGAACTTTACGGATTACCTGAATCCGTGACGAAAATATAACAAACGCCGTTAATAGGTAGATTTCCCAAGAGTAAGGATATAGTGGTGTCCGACTATTCGATAAATGCACTTTTAGTGATTCAGTATGTGAAAATTTCCCTGTTTCACTCGTTTTTGTGCACGCCAAATAAACCTGTAAATTTCCATTTTTTGCAAGTTTTCGTTTTTTTATTTCTTTTTTCCTAGTAGTCTATTGATCGGGATGTTTAGTAAAAGGCTTGATACAAACGAGTAAAGACCGGTAACCATTTGTTGGTCTCCGCGACTTTTAATTTCCATTGCCGGCCACGGAAAACCAGCTTTGAGGCCAGTGTGATCATATTCTGGATGACGGTTCGGATTCTTCTTCTTCTTGTTGTTTTCTTTTTCAATGGCGTATCTTGTTTTTTCAAGCTTTCTTGTCCAATCAAGCGAAGCAGGTTATACGCAAATACACCGAAATGGAGCACAAGGCCATTCGTTTCATATTTGCCTGACGGCAGCCGTTCGAGATCCAGTTCTGATTTAATTTCACTATGGAACTGTTCGCAAGTGCCATGGTTATGATAAAGAGAGATCACCACATGAGGCGGCACTTCAAGGTCCGTCCAGTAGGTTTCAAATTCATACTCGGGAATTAAAAAAATTTGTCCGTCTCTTGAGATGGTTCTTTCGGTCACTTTAAAAACTTTTCGGATGCTTCGCTCCTGGTCCTTAATTTGAATGGTTTCGGGGATGGATCCAAGGTAAACCTTCTTTCCTTCCCGTTCTTCACAACAGATCCCATATTTTCGGGCAATGTACAGCCAGTCCTCAGCTTTTTCCTTACGGGGATTGCGTTTGATAATAAAGCTTGCATGGTTTTCTAGGAGAATAATGAGATTATCCCGGCTGTCATTTCCGGAATCAAGCCTGAAAAGCAATGGCTGATCTGTTAGTTTCCGGGCAGATTGAATGGTTTCCTGGATGAAATTTGGTGTACCTTTTTGGCAGTGGACACTTCCCTTTCGCATCTCAACATGCAGGCAGTAACCTTCCTGTCCCATGTAAGCGAACATAGGGGCATAACCGTCACAGCCTTTATAGGTTCTTTCTACCCCTTCCTTTTTTGTCTTGGAGTTATCGAAAGGGGAGACATCCAGATCAACCGGGATATACGGCTTGTCTTTGGCGTAAACCGGGCTGATTTCCGCATTTGTATGGCGAATCAGATCCAGCGATTCTTCGTGCAAGATCGTTTTCCATTTTTCCACCAAGGCGGCCTGGTCCAATCGTTGCCTGAGAGTCGGGCTGGAAGGAACCCTCTGGATATCCAAAGCCAGTGCAAAAAAAGCATCATCACGGAAGGTTTCAATATTGTCATAATCACTTTTTCCCTGGCAAAGCAAGCCGATATAAGATTTAGCCACATCGCCATTGGAACAAGCCGGATACCGGGAGATATCAGGGAGTTTATAGGCATTCAACCTGGAAACTAAATTCGTTTGATTTAGTAAATTTCCTACTATCGCTAAGCCAGCTTGGGCAACAATTCGTTCTTTTGTGGGTTCTATCACAAACTTTTTCATGAGATCACCTGAATGTGGAATGAATTTAATTTGTCTGATATACCAATTATACTAAATTTTATGCGATTTGTTTGCCTTTAAGCGGAAATTTCGTCACGGATTCAGGGAAAATTTAAAAGTAACATTACAGCAAATAGGAAATGATGATATTCACCTATTTGAAAGGGAAGATGACGTGTCAACCGTTGCGTATTGGTATCAAAATTGCGCAGAAGGGGCATTGGACCCGATTCCGGACAGGCGGGCAAGGCTGCCGCGTTAATTCACAAAAGTTGGGTATACTAAAGGCCCTTCCCCGGAAAAACCGGGGAAGGGGCAATGAAATAAATGTACTGTTTCATGGAATCATTAGTTGAAAAGAGGGAAAAAGATCTGCTGCTTCCTCTGTTGCTGGTAATCACTGCCTATTTAGAATCCGGTTCTCGCTGCAGTTTTCGTGCAAGACCATGGAGAACATTTTTATGTTATGATTCTGCATTTCTATTCCAGGAAGCAATCATTTATACTTTGCAACCATAATGTCAGCATTTAAGTCTTATGCTGTAAAAGCGCATCGCTTCAAGTCGGCCTTTCGATTCAAATACGCCAGCTTCAATTAGCTTTCTTACGCGATATTCGAGAAATGAATCCCCCACGTATTGGTCTAAATGCCCAATTACCTCACCAATGACCCGGGCTGATTTTATAAATGCTCTTTCCTTTCCTGTACCATGCAGTTTTTTTACTTTGCCTGTAATAAATTCATCGAAATAGTCTTCTGAAACGCCAAATATTCTTCCATTCTGCCAAATCCGTAAAGTCTCCCGGGTTTCTGCAAGATTAAGCCATTCTTTTTTCAAACTTATTCTATCATGGTCCGTTAACAGATTTCCAGTTCCATGTTCATATAAGTGTTGGAATTTTTCAGGGATCATTTCGCCTGAATGAAGCAATGTATATTTGACCTTTTTTACCGGAAATCGCTTTTCATACTCTTTTGACGTATTTATAACGGTTATATCAATATTTTTATCTTTTAAAAGATATACAGCAAATCGCAATCCTGCTTGTTCGTGTGCATTATCAGCGGCCCAAATTGTTACATGCTCCCCTTCAGCTACTGAGATGATCTGATTGAGTGATCTTTTAAATTCTTTGAGATAATCTGGAAGTTCATCAAATTCATCACTCATGCACTTTTCCATCCACTTAAATCTGGACTTAACTCCGATTTCCTTATTTAACTTGTAAATGGGGCCAATGGAAAATATATCCGAAAAGGAGATGACCTTATCCTTCTTGTCAAGCCCCATTTTTCTTAATGCATGTTTCAAGCTGCCTGAAGCGGAGGCACCAAATAGAATATGTATCATTCTTTATCTTTCTCCTTTAGTTTTGCCGTTTTCCTTCCCTCCATCCAAACCAAACCAGAAATTGCCCGAGAAACCTTCTATTGGATACAGATCGAATAGAAAACCTATCAAATCCTTCATGTGTCGTATATGATAAGAGAGATTCGTTAAGCCTTCAGGTGAATTGAACCACACCATTTATTTTTTTCTTCTATTTTAACATTTAATTTTGGAGAAAAAAGAGGTGATGCTTTTATGCCGAGTTATGCAAGATCTAGTCCCCCTGTAAACTTTTGTGTGCCACAATGAAAGATTGCAAAATGGCCATTCTAAAATCTGCATCGAATGGCCTATTTTATTGCCGTTATTTGGAAAATTTTATGGAAAAAGAATCAGATTGGCTTTCAAATAAGTGCATATTTCTGTGTTTTTCTTTCATCTCCCCCTTCCATTTACCTATGTGCCGCCGTTCACCAAATTGACAACGTTTCCGCTTCGCTGGATAATAAAACCAAAATATTACGAAATCCGGGGGTAAACATGAGTATCATTCCGTTAATGAATCTTCAACTCTCACAAAACCAGGAAGAATTGGAACGTCTGAAAAAAAGCAAACAGGCATTGCTGGAATCAAAGCACGCACTGGCGGAGAAAGAAAAGCGCTCTCTCCAGCCCGCCCTGTCCGCCTCAACCTGGGAGGGGCAACTCGCGAAGCAGTTCCAGGCAGTCCGAAAAAACGAACTGCTTGAAAGCTATAACGCAACGGAAAAGCAAATCAATTCAGCCCTGCAACTGCTGGACGAGAAAATCAGCAAGTTCACCACTCAAAACATCCAGATTGAAAAAGCCATCCAAGCCGAAATTGTAAAAATGCGCAAAAAAGAGGTGTGAAGATGGATGTCAAAATCCAGTTCGAATCAGTTGTAAAGTCGCTTGCAAAGATTCGCTCACAAGCCCAAAATTTGGACATTTCAATGGATGGCAGGGGTTCGTATCCTTTACCTTCCCTTCAGCAGCTTGCTTATTTGAACCAAAAACTGGAGAACCTGTTCACTGCATATCAGGCCGTCACATTAAAAAATGAGGCTGCAGCTAAAAAAGCCGTCCATGCCATGAAAGAATATGATGAACAATTGGAAAAAGGTTTCGAAGGCCGGGCGATGAGCAGGTGAAGCAATGAAAATTCTTGATGTCCAAGCATTTGAACAAGCGGCCACGGACACGCAAAGGGCTCTGAAGGAGAAGGCTGAACAAATCACGGGCCTCCAGCAGGCGATCGACTCTTTTGTAAATATGGAAGATGCATTTAAAGGAAAGGCCGGGAATGCCATACGCGGCTACTTCCGGGATTTTCACCAGCCGTTCCTTATGTACCTGCAGTCATTTTTAGCCAGGTACAATGGGCAGCTGAACCAGATTCTTAAAGACTTATCAGCTTTCGAGCCTGATCTGAACGGCTATATTCAGGAAGCTTTTATCCAGGACAGCGTCATCCCCGCATTGAAAAAACTGGAGAATACCATTGGCCATTTGCTGGAGGATGCCAATACTGCAATGCAGGAAGTTTCGGATCTTGTTGCACTGCCCAAACTGGACATTGATGAAAAACTGTATCCAATCCAAAAAGCGCGGAAAAAAGCAACCAGGACGCTGGAACAGCTATATGACTTTGATACAAAAGCCACCCGCTCCCTTGAAGCTTTAGACCAAGACATCGACGCAATGGCGAAGTTTGTCCGGCAGATGGAATCGATGGCGGGTGATGGTTCGTTTGATATTGCCACTTACAACCCGAAACAGTTTGTCACAACCGAAGCCTACCGCAGTTTGGAAGGCGGGCTCATTCAGAAAGCCGGCGTAAAACCGGTTCAAACCGTAGACGGCAAGGACTTTGAAGGCCATTTGTCCGTTAAGTTCCATTTCTATGAAGACGGAGCCATGGTGATGGAATACCGCAAGCCCGCGAGCAAGCAGCCCTATTATGAACTGGTCAATGAAATCCCAAAAGAGGCCATCCCCGGTTCAGAAAATCCGGATGATCCGCTGCTGGTTGACGTTTGGAATGGATTTTATGACGGCGCCGGAAAGACCGTCGGTGAAATTTACACTGGTCTTGTATCATTAGGAAAGTCCGTTTTAGATCAAGATACTTATGCTGCACTCGGAAATGATGGAAACAAGCGCTTATCCTCCCCAATTGCAACGTTGAAAAGCACTGCACATAAATCGGTCGATATGGCAAAGTATATGGGGCTTGCTGTCCAAAAAGCTTTTGAACGGGATGTCATCCACGGCGATGCCAAAAGCCGGACTGAGTTCTTCACCTACGGGCTTGCTTCTATTGGAATTTCTCTTCTTGGCGACAAAGGCCTCAGCAAACTGGGCACAGCTGCGAAAGTTGCCAAGACCGGGAATCTGAAAGTCAATACAGGGTTTGCTCCTGCACTTGAAGCTGCCGGGGCAGGGCCTGTAAAAATTCCGTATAATGTGATGGATGAGCTGGATGAGCTGGGAGTCAGGATTCAGAAGGCAACATAAAAGTTCTCTATGCAAAAAAGGGGATGAATTCGTTTACGACGCACACATGAAAACATCATCCTCGAGGTTCGTCAAAATGATAAATTTTTTGTTTCTGTGGTTTAAAAAGCCCAACCCTGTTTCACTTTGTATCCTGAAACCAGGCCCGGGGGTTAAACCGCCAAGCCTGTCTGTTCATTCAAGTAAGTTTAAATTAAAGCCTTGTCTTTGCCTGCGCTCCTTTCATGATCTGGATTTCGGCGCCGGGGCCCAGAGGCTCCGGGCCCCCTGCTTTGTAAAAGCCTTCACAAAGGCCCTGCCCTAAAAAGTTAAGCCAGGTTCACTTCAATGTTGATTTTGTTATCCGTGATCGTGTATATATAATCTTTTGTAATCCATCTGGCATTTTTAATTGTGCAATGGACGAGGTCAGGATCTTTGTCTTCAAGCAAAATTTCCAGCAAACTTTTTAATTCTATTAAATAGTCGTAATCCATTTTCATGAACGGATTGTATCCGACTAAATAACTGGCACGCTTCATCAGTTTCACTTTCTTTGTTTCATGGCTGTGCCAAAAAATATCGCCTTGAATGATCAATTGGTTTTCCCGAAGGTTCTTCATGGCTTCGCCAACATAATTTTCTTCAATCTTGTAAACACCAGGTGTCACTTGACTCAGCTTGTCCATATTCATACGTACTCACCTATTTTCTCATCGCAGTATGGCAGAAAGGTTTCTATATTTATACCCTGTTTCAAGGGAGGTAAGCTAGACATATACGAAGAGGGAAAATCATAAAATTTTTCAAAAAATATTGATCGCCCAGAGAGCAGCCATTATAATAAAAACAAGATTGCGAAATATCCAACGAATATGTTCTGGAGGGATGCGCATGAGAGCAGCAGTCGTCAGTTCTGATAAGCAAAAGCTGGTAGAGGTCAAAGATGTGCAGTTGCGTCCGCTTGAGTACGGGGAAGCTTTGGTGGATATCGAATACTGCGGTGTCTGCCATACGGATTTGCATGTGGCAAAGGGCGACTTTGGCGATGTGCCGGGACGCATTCTCGGCCATGAAGGGGTCGGCATTGTCAGGGAAGTCGCGGATGGTGTCACTTCTCTTAAAGTGGGCGATCGTGTAAGCGTTGCCTGGTTTTTTGAAGGCTGCGGACATTGTGAATACTGTTTAACGGGAAATGAAACATTTTGCCGTAATGTGAAAAATGCAGGCTACAGTGTCGACGGGGCCATGGCAGAGCAATGCATTGTCAAAGCGGATTACGCCGTAAAAGTGCCGGAAGGGCTGGATCCAAGGCAGGCGACAAGCATTACTTGTGCCGGTGTAACCACTTATAAAGCTATTAAAGTCGCAGATGTGAAGCCGGGCGAATGGATTGCCATTTATGGAGCAGGGGGCCTCGGGAACCTTGCTGTCCAGTACGCCAAACATGTATTTAATGCGAAAGTCATTGCGGTCGATATCAATGACGACAAACTTTCACTGGCAAAAGAAGTCGGTGCTGATCTCACCTTTAATTCCAAAACGGATGGCGATCCGGCTGAGTGGATTCAGAAAGAAGTTGGCGGCGCGCATGCTGCAGTGGTAACGGCTGTTTCGAAACAGGCATTCAACCAGGCTGTCCACTCCGTACGGCCGGTGTCAAAAGTCGTTGCTGTCGGGCTCCCTCCGGAAACAATGGATCTTGAAATTGTGAAAACAGTCCTTGACGGGATAGAAGTCGTCGGGTCTTTGGTTGGCACAAGAAAAGACCTTGAGGAAGCTTTTATGTTCGGTGCGGAAGGAAAAGTCGTCCCGGTTGTGCAAACGCGCAGGCTGGAAGAAATTGGAGATGTTTTTAAGGAAATGGAAGAAGGTAGAATACAAGGCAGGATGGTTCTGGATATGTCGTTGAAATAGGGCTTGCTGAACGAATCCGATTATGGCTTGTATCTGATTTGTCAGCAAGCTCTACCTCAATATCATAGGAGAATGCATCTGCGAAAATGCTTTATTCTGTCCTCTCTGTATGTTGAATCAGCTTTAGAGTGCAAAGTTTTTCCTGCATTTTTTATAAAACCCTTGCATTTAAAGTTCGGCCAAAGCTGTCAGTATCCTTACCAAGTCTAGGACTTTTGCTTATTCAGCAAGCCCGAAATAAGTGCAGGCAAAACATCATAAAGTAAGCGAAAATGAAAATCCCTGTTTGCACGGGGATTTTTCGCTTTTTTTCCGGTTTGTTCGTATAATAGGGATGAGTACCATGTACAGGGAGGCGCCGAACTTGCGGAGGGAAATCATTGCTTTTTTAAAAGAAAAAATAGATCCGGATTTTATCATTGTTCGGTTCGTATGCAAAAGATATGCCCGGCCGGATAGTGATGTTGACATCGCTTTTACAAAGAAGGCGGTATACTGGCACCCTATGAATGTTTTTTATTTGCCCAGGAACTTGCAGATAGATTAAATAAGGATGTCGATCTTATTGATCTGAACCAGGCCCCTACTGTATTTCAGGCGCAGATTTTTGCAACCGGCATCGTCATGGATATGAAAAATGAAAATGCCCTGAATGTAAAACGAATGCTGGCGTATCGTTTGTATGCAAAGCTTAACGAGGAACGTGCCTAAATATTGAAAAATATTGCAAAAAACGGGGCTGTGTATGGAAGATGAAGTGGTCTTGAATAAGATAAGTACCATTGAGCGCTGCCTGAAACGTGTCCGGGAAGTGTATTAGCGGCTCTCCTGCAAGTTTAGAGGACTTTACGAAACAGGACTCCATCATTCTCAATATCCAGCGTGCTTGTGAAGCATCGATTGACTTGGCCCATGCACATTGCTGCAAAAGAACAGCTCGGGCTCCCACAGACGAGCAGGGAGGCTTTTGATCTGCTGAAAGCGAACGGGGTTGATCAATGAAGAAACGGCCGCAAAATGAAAGGCAATGGTTGGGTTTCAGAATATCGCTGTTCATGATGACCAGGCCATTGATTTGGATATTTTAAAGCAAATCTTATTTTACAGAAAGCAGGCGTAACTCATGCTATCATATATCGTAATTGGCGGCGGGGTGCTTGGGGCATCTGCTGTATACCATCTTGCAAAAGCAGGCGCAGTTGTTACACTGGTTGACCGGGCGGATCCCGGGCAGGCAACGGAAGCGGCTGCCGGCATCATATGCCCGTGGCTGTCGCAGCGGCGCAACAAAGACTGGTACCGGCTCGCAAAAGCAGGTGCAAAATACTATCCTGATTTAATTGCCCAATTGGAAAAAGACGGGGAGACGGAAACCGGTTATAAACGGACTGGCGCTCTCAGCATACATACAGATGAAGAAAAGCTTGATAAAATGCAGGAACGCGCGTTAAAGCGAATGGAAGATGCGCCTGAAATCGGGGAAGTAAAACGGCTGTCTGCCGCCGAGACGCATGCCATGTTTCCGATTCTGGACGAAGGGTTCAGTGCGGTCTATGCCGGCGGTGCCGCGCGCGTAAACGGGAAGGCATTGCGCAATTGCCTGTTAAATGCTGCTTGCAAACGCGGAGCCAAAGTCATTCATGGCAATGCCCGGCTGCTTGTGGAAGGCAGAAAAGTCATCGGGGTTGAAGTCGGAAGCCGCACGCTGCATGCGGACAAAACAATTGTGGCAGCGGGTGCATGGGCAAAAGATTTGTTCAAACCGCTCAGTGCGGCTTTTCAAGTCAGCCACCAAAAAGCGCAGATTCTCCATTTAAAACTGCAAGGTATGGACACAAGCAGCTGGCCGGTCGTCATGCCGCCGAATGATCAGTATTTGCTGGCATTCGAAGGCGGCCGTATCATTGCCGGCGCCACCCATGAAAACACGGAAGCTTTTGATTTGCACACAACAGCCGGCGGGGTCCACGAAGTTTTAAATAAAGTGCTGCCGGTTGCACCGGGTTTGGCTGAAGCTTCCCTTGTTGATGTGAAAGTCGGATTCCGGCCGTTCACGCCGGGGTTTTTGCCTGTGATCGGCACATGGCCCGGTTATGATGGGCTACTTTGTGCAAACGGGCTCGGGGCATCCGGCTTAACGGCCGGCCCTTTTTTCGGCGCTGAGCTTGCAAGGATTGCGCTCGGCCGGAAAACAGAACTGGATTTGTCACCGTACGGGCTGGAACAGGCAATTGCCCCTTTATAAACAGCAGGGCCGGTCTTTTATCAAGAAAAAACAGGAGCGAAACAATGAACGATTCCTACTTTGACGGAATTTTGCATATCAAAACAACCGGTGAGCAAAAAGGGTTTAATGCATCACTGCATTACAACCGTTATGAGCCGACGCCTTATCATGCGCTTGATGAACTGTTCGATCATTATGAACTGGATAAAAGCGACCATGTGGTAGACTTCGGTTGCGGCAAAGGGCGGCTCAATTTTTATATCCATCATTTGTTTCGCGCAACCGTGACCGGCATTGAAATGAATGAATGGTTGTACCGGGAAGCCCTCGAAAACAAGAAACGCTATGAGAGAAAATTCCCGGTCCAGCCCGCCCGTATTCGGTTTATATGTTGCCTTGCCGAAAATTATAAGATACTGCCGGACGACAACCGTTTTTACTTTTTTAATCCGTTTTCTGTTCAAATCTTTATGAAGGTTGTGCAAAATATTTTACGCTCGGTGGAAGAAGCATACCGGGAAACAGACATTATTTTATATTATCCGTCGCAGGGCTATATTTACTTCCTTGAAGACCATACACCATTTGAAAAAAAACTCGAAGTCCCGCTAACGCTTTTATACAAGCATAATCCATACGAAAAATTTGTCGTGTACCGGCTTGCGTGAGGATGATGGTGAAATTAATGGATACTCAGCTTTGGTTTCATAGGAAGTGAATGCTTGGATAAGAGAAGGCTTACTTTGATCCGCCTTCCCCCGCCCACTCAGCAGATATTGAAAAAGCCGCTGAGGACATCGAATTTCCGAATTGTACGGACATGACACCATGGCCGCAGAACGGCATATGTCTGGTATAAAGCTTTTTTCCAGGTAAAAGCCAGCCATACCCCTGAAAAATGGCCATCGTTGATGGACTGGGTTAAAAGAATTCGTATTGGAAGGTTATCTGGGGACATGGATGAGGAGTGGGCACCCCTGAAAAAAATAGCCGTTCCATAGTAAGTTCTATTAGAAACGGCTGTTTTTTGCCAGAATATTGATGGGCAGCATTACTTTTCAAGTATCTTTGAGCTGTTTCAGTAGATCTTAGATTCTTTATGCATTCAGGGGGAGGGGAAAAGGCTAGTGGATTTTGGTAATTCAACATTATTCTATGATCATTTTCCACCTTTTCATTTTTTTGACCAGTGTAGAATGGCTTACGCCCAACTTTTCAGCCGCCTTGCGAATTGATTTATTTTCTTGAATGGAGTCCCGTATGACTTGCATTTCAAACTGTTCAACTTGATTTTTCAGGGTTGAGAAAGACTTTGTATTTGGTTTAGCGTCTTTGTAAGCATTATATATATGAGGAGGCAGATGTGAAATTTCAATGCAATTTACGGGTATGGATACTACAATGCTCTCCATTAAGTTCCTTAACTCTCTGACATTACCCGGCCAGTTATAGCTTCTCAAAACATTTTTGGTGTCACTTGAAAGGCTTTTTTTAATTTTATATTCCCTGCAATAATGGAGAAAGTAATGGTCAATTAATTCGTCGATATCCTCTTGCCTTTCTCTTAAAGGAGGCACTTCGATTTCTACGACGAGTAACCGATAAAAGAGATCCTCACGGAATTTCCCTTCTTTTACAAGTTTTCTTAAATTCTGATTTGTAACTGAAATAATTCGGATATCCAAATTACGCGGGCTTTTGCCTCCAATTCTTTGGATTTGTTTTTCTTGGAGGGTCCGTAATAATTTTACTTGTAATTGTAAAGGCATTTCACCAATTTCGTCTAACATAATCGTACCACCGTTAGCTAATTCCAAAAGTCCGATTTTCCCTTCCTCTCGAGCCGCCTGTAAAAGCTCCTTTTTCGTACCCAAAAAGCTCTGATTCCATGAGAGATTCCGGAATCGCACCACAATTGACCTTAATAAAAGGTTTATCTTTTCTATCACTTAACTTATGAATCAGGTTAGCGACGACTTCTTTTCCTGTTCCTGATTCGCCGGATATGAGCACACTTGTAGGGTGTGGGGAAATTAGTTTAACTTCATCATATATTTGCCTCATTTTTTGGCTTTTAAAAATTATCGGCTGGCGCGGGTCATTCATTTTAAAAGTATATCGATTGTAGTTGAGTTCGGAAAAATATTTTGCTTTCTCGAGTTCTTGCCTCATGTCATTAAGATGGGTGATGTCTCTTACGCTCGTCACTACCATCTCAATATTACCGGTTTCATCAAATACGGGATTTCCAGTAACAATAACATCTTTTTTCCCATTAATTTTTTGCATGATCGAGATTCGCTTTTTTCTTTCAAGGACCAGCAATGATACGGATTGATCTATATATCCTTGTTCCATTAAATCTGCCATGTGATTTCCGATTAGTTCTTCTCTTTTAAAACCCGTAATATTCTCATATTCCGAATTCACTAAAATGGTTATACCGTTATGATCTGTAACGTAAATACCATCTGTTGAAAATTCTATGATGGCTTCCATCTTTTTTAGATGATCACGATATCGTTCCATTTGCGTTATATCTTGAATTACAATGATTGCTCCTAATAATTTATGATTTTCATAGAGTGGTGTTCTATTTATTAAAAGCCGTCTGTTATTTATTACTATCTCTTCACCTGCATTGGTATTCCTCTGTTTAGCCATGCCAGGCAGTTCGGTTTTTGGGATAATATTTCGAATGTGTATATCCGGATCGTTCTTGCATTTGATATTCAATAGTTCTTCTGCAGATGAATTCATCATTAATATTTTGTTGTTTTTGTCAATGACAACAAGGCCATTGTACATTGATGAAAAGATATTTTCCCATAATCTGTTTTCCGGAATAAGAGATTTCATCAAGTTAACCTCCTCGTAATTGGTGATTTTTTTATATTAATGGTGACATGCTTCACCAATAACGATTCTGTATTACTTGTAGAAAAACCTTCTTTTGAATTTCAATATAATTCGTAATTAGGTGGAATTTTTCACCGATAAAAATAATCAATTAAAGTATGGCGGGCTTTTCAAATGGCATGGTTTTTGCATTTAATGGATTGAATAATTAGGAATGGGGTGGTTAGATATACTTGCTAAACTACGTAACAGGATGTAAACTGGCAGATTATTTTTGGTAAGGACAATGAAAAATCATTGATATCCCACAAGGAGGAATGGCAATGGTAAACATTAAGAAACCCAGGCCCAAACTTTATGTTATGGACAATGGGCGAATGAGAATGGACAAAAACCTAATGATTGCGGGATCAAATCAAGCAACTGTCGATCATCCCAATGCCCCAAATGAAATGGTAGAATTTCCGATTTATACAGTGCTAATTGATCATCCGGAAGGAAAAATTTTATTTGATACTTCCTGCAATCCCGATTCAATGGGACCGGAAGGACGGTGGAATGAGGCTACACAAAAAGGATTCCCATGGACTGCAAGCGAAGAGTGTTACTTACACAATCGATTAGAGCAATTAAATGTCCGGCCGGAGGACATAAAGTATGTGGTGGCGTCCCATCTTCATTTGGATCACGCGGGTTGTCTGGAAATGTTTACGAACGCAACCATCATTGTTCATGATGATGAATTAAATGGTGCGTTGCGGGTTTTTGCTCGTAACCAAAGCGAAGGCGCCTATATCTGGGCTGATATAAATGCATGGATTAAAAATAATCTTCAGTGGCAAACCATTAAACCTTATGAAGACTATTTAGAGCTGGTAGAAGGCGTAAGAATTATAAATTTTGGTAGCGGCCATGCATGGGGATTGATTGGGTTACAAGTTAATATGCCTGAGACCGGGTCTATTATTCTTGCCTCTGACGCCATTTATACCGCAGAGAGCTACGGGCCTCCAATTAAACCGCCAGGAATTTTATATGATTCTGTAGGGTGGGCAAAAGCTGTTGAAAAAATAAGGCGTTTAGCAAAGGAAACAAATTCTGTTGTTTGGTACGGACATGATGCCCATCAGTTTGAGACATTTCGAAAATCTACCGAGGGTTACTATGAATAATTTTGGAAGGGGTTTCATAAATGGAGACACGGGCAGCTGTTTTGTATGAAATGGGGTTGCCAGCCCCTTATAAGGAAAGCCAGCCGTTAAAGATTGAGACATTGAAATTGGAACCTCCTAAACAGGGGGAACTCTTGATAAAAATTAGGGCCGCTGGTTTATGCCATTCAGACCTTTCAGTCATAAATGGAAGCCGGCCAAGGCCGATGCCAATGGCTCTTGGTCATGAAGCAGCAGGTGAAGTGATTGAAGCGGGGGAAGGTATTACGGATTTAAAACCCGGTGATCATGTTGTTTGTTCTTTTGTTCCCAGCTGCGGTCACTGTCTCCCTTGTCAAGAAGGACGTCCTGCATTATGTGAACCGGGTGCGAAGGCCAACAATGAAGGGGAAATGTTGTCGGGAGGGCGACGCCTTAAGAAAAATGGCAAAGAGATCAACCATCATCTTGGAGTTTCAGGTTTTGCGGAGTATGCGGTGGTTTCCAGAAATTCTGTTGTCAAGGTTGATCCTGAAATCCCATTTAGCAAAGTTGCTATCTTTGGTTGTGCTGTGATTACCGGGGTAGGTGCAGTCATCAACACAGCAAGGGTCAAACCTGGAAGCAGTGTTGCCGTGGTGGGTCTGGGTGGAATTGGACTTAACGCATTGCTTGGTGCGGTGTTAGCAGGAGCAAGAAAAGTTATTGCGGTGGATATTAATACCCAAAAACTTGAGATTGCCAAAAAACTAGGCGCAACTGAAACATTTAATTCCCGAAATCCGGATGTGATTAAAGAAATTCGTTCAGCAACAGACGGTGGTGTTGATTATGCATTTGAAACAGCGGGTGCTGTTCCCGCAATGGAGACCGCTTATCGGATTACAAAAAGAGGAGGGATGACAGTAACAACAGGGTTGCCTGATCCCAGCCATCAATTTTCATTTCCGCAAGTCACGTTAACTGCTGAAGAACGTACGGTCAAAGGGTCTTATTTGGGAAGTTGTGTGCCTTCCCGTGATATTCCCCGTTTTATTGAATTGTACAAACAAGGCCGGCTTCCTGTTGACCGGCTTTTAACAGATACGTTACCATTTGAAAAAATCAACGAAGGATTTGATAAATTGGCTAATGGTGAAGCGGCCCGTCTGGTTGTCGAAATGTAATCAGCATATTGGAAGATAAAGTTTAAAAGGTCCCGGGGCTTTAAGGGGCTCCGGGGGATTTATGGCCGAAATAGCCCTGCATTTGCCCTGTTGTTGCTACCGGAAACCTTTATTTCCACTCTTCTTAGTTATGAATAGAAGCAATCTTCATTCATCAATTTTTCTTCTTTTAAGACCACGGGCATGAGCAGAACACCTCCTCATCATGTGTTGGTTTTACGGGTCCATTATTGTAAATCTGACTTTTATCGTGCCTGCATACAGTGATAATGATTTGCTTAGATATGCATATGATTACGAGCAAGCAAGCAGGAATAGGAAAGCACCCCCTTTGACTCCTCCGCTTGAGGATGAAATCTTTCGCTATGCTGTGCATTTATGTAAACGCCCTGAAGAACGCGAGGATAAAACTTAGCCTAACATTACAGTAAACACGCGAATTGTTGGAAATAGGGCAGAACTTAATGGGACTGCAAATGACCCGATTGGGGTATCTGAACTAAGATTGTATGATAATGGAGAAAAACAGAGTGTCATACTCGATCAAAACAGTTGGTCCGCAAGATTTTCCATTGCGCCTTATTTAGCTCCCGGCTATCGAGGAAGACAGTCTTTAGCATTATTAATATTGTGCAAAGACCAGGAAGGTAATACATCAGGGATATATAAAGAGTTACCTCTGCCATTTTTACCCTGAATCATTAAATGGAGTTTTTCTAAACCTTGGCTTTGAAAATAGTTTTCTGCCGTTGGTAGATACTTAAAACGGGGAAGATTCTGATTCGTGAGGATTCGAATATAATTGAGAAAAAACTGATACGACATTGAATTGTAAGAAAAGCAATCAGAATGGCTTTCCAAAAAATAGCAAGGGGCGCATCGTATGGCCCCTTTTGCATGTATTTTTTCCAAGTCCCTTTGTTTTTGGCGATCTCTGACTGTTTATAGTTGAGGTCCAGCTCATAAGCTATTCACTTTCAATAGGTTAATGCCCAAAACCATTTTCTTCAAATAGCCCTTCTTTTTCTAAACGGGCCAGCATATTGAAAATTCCTTCCTGGTTATGGCTGTCAGTAAGGTAATTGGCAAACTGTTTTGCATTAGGAAGCGCATTTGCCATAGCTATGGAATATTTTTTTCTGTTAAACATAGAAATATCATTTTCACTGTCGCCAAATACAATGATTTCATCATCACGGATCCCGTATTTCTCCATAATGATATCTAATGCTTTTCCTTTTGAAATTCCCTTGTTTGTAACTTCCATTTTTCGTTCATCTGAAAAAACAAATTCATATTTGTGATAAAAGGGATTGTTCATTAATGTTTGACGGACAAACCTCATATAAAGAGGGTCCTGTACAATAGAAATTTTATTACAAAAATCAGGCGAGTCTTTCAAGTCCCGGATCAAAATTTGGTTTGGATATCCGTCACGGGTATCACATAGCCAGCTGTACATGCCACCGGTCCATGGGTAATCTTCAGGAAGCCGCATTTCCGCTCGAATGTTACGTTTGATATTATAAATGGATTCCGGCAAATAAGTATAAATGGTATCATCCTGGCTGTACTGCAATTCAACATTAAATAAGGAAAAGAAATCGTTAATTTCTTTAATGTTTGAAGCGTCCAAAACGCTTATTCGAGTCCGTTTACGGGTTTTAACATGATAGATGGAAGTGCCGTTTACGTCTATCAAAATTCCATCATATTTATCCATATTCAGTTTTAAGGCATCTGGAAGGAGTCTGATATAGCTACGGCCACTGGCCAATATGAGCTTAACCCCTTTCTTTTGCAGTTCAATCAACTTATGGAATGTTTTCGGTGATATGTTATTTTCTGATGTAAGCAGGGTTCCATCCATATCACAAACGATCGCTTTAATTGTCATTCTTGTACACCACTCTTTTTTGTGAAATATAGCGCTTTCCGTATTTTTTCAAGCGACTTCTTATTTTCTTCTTCATCATGATACATGACAGACACATATATAATATCAATAATGGTTAAATAAAGAATACGTGCAGTAAGTGTCTCCGATCGAAAAGCAGATTCCTCAGAATAAACAACAAAAGCGGTGTCCGAGAGTTTGACCAACTCCGAATCATAATTTCCCGTTAATGTAATAATTTTTGCCCGGTTTTCCCTCGAAATTTTTGCTATTTCAATGGTATCAAGTGTCTCTCCTGAATGTGAAAATAGAAACACACAATCATCGGGACCTAATTTTGTTGCATAACTGAGCTGCATATGTAAGTCAGCAACATAGTTACAATGATATTTGGTTCGCAGGAATTTATGGTAAGCATCAAGGGCAATGACGGATGAGGCCCCCTGGCCAAAAAAGTAAATGCACTTTGCCGGATAAATTAAGCTCAATGCTTTATTTAGTTGCTCCTCTTTCAAAGATTGAAGTAAATTTTCTAACAGCCCTTTATTTGAATTTATAATTTTTTGTGCAATAACATGCGTAGAATCAGATTTACAAATATCCGGAAAAACAACAATCTCTTGGCTGCGTTCTTCGTTTGTACGAAAGTTTGAGGCAACAGTAATTTTAAAGTCTTGAAAACCGTCGAATCCGATTTTTTTAACAAATTTAAAAATTGTAGATTCCGAGACGCCAGTATCCTCAGCAATATTGGAAAGGGTTTTGTTTACAACTTTCTTACCAAGTTGCATGAAATATTCTGCAATGATTTTTTCGGTATCAGTAAAACTTTTCAAACGAGGGCGAAGTAAATTTCTCAAATAATCGTAGGTCATCGTATTTCACCTCTTGGAAGTATAGTATCCTAATTGAATCCGTTTTATTGTTTAAATTCTCCTTGTGTGCTTGAATGAAAATCATTTATCGGCCTGTGACCTTTTTAGCTTTTTCAACCGCCACTTATGACGTTTTTTCTTTCGGCTAACTGCCACGTTTTTGAAATATTTGTATGGATATTTGGTGTTTGCTTACGAGCTTCAAATGACTGTGTCATCTATGATAAATCCTTTAGCAATGCCTGGGTATTCATTTCCCGCTTCCAAAGTATTTGGACCCTTTCAGTTTGATATGAGCCGGAAAAACGGGGTTTTCTGACAGATGAAGGCAATATTTTCATTTAACCGTTTCACAAGGGTTTCGCCCCCCCCATAGGTTACTTCTCCCGGTGTCCCAAAATGGAATCATTGCAAGTGGTGTGGCACTTTAATAAAGATTCATAGCAATGGACTGTTTCCATCATCTTTATTCTTAGATGCCAAATAAGATCTTTGTGGTAGAAGGTCAGAAGCAAGCGTCACTTCAATCTCTTTTTTGTCTCTAATCAATTTTCATTATACAAGACTTAGGGAGAGATATTTCTTATTTTGTCCTCTCAAATCCTGGAGAAACGGGAAAGAGGAAAAAAATCAATTAAATTACTGCAGGTTTCATCCTTTAAAGTTATGATATCACACTCACGGGATTGAAAAAATATTTTTTCCTGTAATCCTTTACAGATAAAAAATATTTGCTAAGATGAACTTGATCATTGATATACCCCAAAATTTCTCAGGGAAGTGATAAAAAACAAAAAAATCCAGAGATTGATATTCAAAGCTGCTTTATAAGAATCAGCCGTTTTTGACATGAGTTTTTCCAAGCTAAGCCATGTATTTTTTGGGAAGCTGGTTTTGTTTTTCGCCGAGTAAATTGATCAATGGAGGTTGGTCTGATGAAAGTAGGCATGATAGGGTTAGGCAAAATGGGATGGAACATGCTGCTGAATTTGCAGGAAAAATCGGTGAATGTTGCAGGATATGATGCTTCAGAGAGTGTTAGAAAAAAAGCTTACGAGGAAAACTTGCCTGTTCAAGATTCACTTGATGCGTTATTAAATGTTTTAGAAGAGCAAAAAATTGTCATGTTAAGTACACCTGCAGGCAACATTACGAACACATTAGTAAAAACGCTATTAGACAAACTAAATCCCGGGGACATTATAATAGATGCGGGAAATTCCTACTACAAAGATAGTGTTAAAAATTTTGAATTGGCCCAAGAAAAAGGAATCGGATTCCTCGATTGCGGAACGTCCGGGGGTATAGAAGGGGCCAGATACGGTGCATGCTTGATGGTCGGCGGAAAAAAAGAAATTTTTGATCAAGTTGAAGAAATTTTTTCTAAATTGGCATGTGAAAAGGGTTATACCTATACAGGCAAACCAGGGAGCGGCCATTATTTAAAAATGATTCATAACGGGATTGAGTATGGCATGTTACAGGCTATCGGAGAAGGATTCGATGTTTTGCATGCAAGCCAGTATGATTACGATTTTGAAAAGGTTGCTTCAGTCTGGAACCATGGTTCTGTGGTTCGCTCCTGGCTGATGGAATTGGCGGAAAAAAGTTTTAAAGAGGATCCAAAGCTGGATCATTTGCGCGGGATTATTGACGCAAGCGGTGAAGGAAAATGGACTGTAGAAGAAGCGCTTGATTTGAATATTCCTGCTCCGGTTATTGCAAGTTCATTGTTCGTACGGAACGCTTCAAAAATTGAAGATAGTTTCTCTGCAAAAGTTGTATCAACGATTCGGCATCAATTTGGAGGACACGAAATAGTTGAACACTAAGGAGTAGTCATTATGGGTGAAAAAAATAAAATTGCAATCGTAAATTCAAGCAGTTTTGGAAAGATTTTCCCGGATCATATGGAAAGATTGCGTCAGTTAGGGGAGGTTGAAAGATTTCATTTTGATAGTGAAATTGATGGGAAAACACTGGCGAAAGAGTTAAAAGGCTTCAATATGATCATCGCAAGTATAACGCCCTTTTTTACAAAAGAATTTTTTGAGTACAAAGATGAGTTGAAGTTAATTACACGACATGGGATCGGCTTTAATAATATCGATCTTGAGGCTGCAAGAGAACATAATACAGTTGTTTCCATTGTACCGCCTTTAACGGAACGTGATGCAGTTGCAGAGAATAATGTTACGAACTTACTAAATGTGATGCGGCAAACAAATAAAGCGCATCAAAAAGTTATAAAAGATAAATGGGAAGAACGGGCAAATTTTATTGGCCATGAGATCAGTGGCAAAACAGCCGGGGTCATTGGAGTAGGAAACATAGGCAGCCGTGTTGCCGAAATATTCTATTATGGATTCCGGTGTGAAGTACTAGGATATGACCCTTATAAAACTAAGCAAGACCTGGCGGCATTTGGTGTTAAAAAAGTTGAACTGAATGAGCTGTTGGAAAGAGCTGAAATCATTAGTATATGTGCAAGTCTTAACAAGGATAATTATCATATGTTATCCGAAAAAGAATTTGCCAGGATGAAAGATCATGTCTATATATCGAATACTGCCAGGGGGGCATTAATTAAAGAAGAAGCGATGGTAAAAGCATTGCAAGATGGGAAAGTGGCTGGTTTTGCAACAGACGTATTGGAAGATGAACCCGGCAGATCGGACCATCCTTATTTAAACTTTGATAACGTTATCATGACGCCGCATACTTCTGCATATACAATGGAATGTCTGAGAGGTATGGGGGATAAGTGTGTTACGGACTGTGAAATGATGGCAAAAGGAATCCTCCCGAACCGTTCTGTACAACCGGTTAGTTGCTATTTAAAGTAGGAGGTTTTTAAAATGATCCAGGATTTAAATGTGAAAGTTGGCCCTCAATTCTATCGATATAGCGAGGGTGCAATAGATATTATACCTGAGATACTCCAGGAATATCAAGCTAAAAACATCATGATTGTCCATGGGACGGTATCTTGGGAAAAAGCAAAACCCTTTATGAAAAAGGTAATGGGTTTAGATAAAAAAATTATTTATGAACAATACCATGGCGAATGCAGTTATAATGAGAGCCACCGGATTGCAGAAATCATCCGGGAAAATGATATTGATTTTGTAATAGGCGTCGGGGGAGGAAAACTAAGCGATTTGGTGCTGCTCACCAGTCATTTAACAAGTACCCCATTTGGCTTAGTCCCCACTTTAGCCAGCAATTGTGCGGCATGGACGCCACTTTCTGTTATGTATAAAGACAACGGCTTAGCAGAAGGGAAAACGGAGCATGTGAAACGCCAAGCTGCATTTCTTGTTATGGATCCAGCACTTGTCATTGATTCGCCCGTAAAATATTTTATTGCTGGCATTGCAGATACTATGGCGAAATGGTATGAATCTGATTTGATTTTGGAACAAGACAAATTTAGCAGAGAACCTTTTCCACAGCTGGCACGGTATACAGCACGGATGTGCAAAGATACGATTTTAAATGAGTCCATGAAGGCGATTGAAGATATGAAAAATAAAACAATCTCCGATGAATTCACGCATGTTTCAGAAATTATTATAGCCATTTCCGGTTTGGTTGGGGGATTGGGTGATAAATATGCACGCAATACTGCAGCACACGCAATCCATGACGCGATCTCTGCCTATATACCGGAAGTGCATAAATATTTACATGGAGAAAAAGTAGCGTATGGCATATTTTATCAATTGGCATTGGAAGGAAAGTGGAAAGTCATTGATGAATTAACTCCGTTTTATGAGAAATTGAATTTACCGAAGTCTTTAACGGAAATGGGCGTATACCCTATGTCTGAAAGTTTATTGAAAGACATTATTCAATTTGTTAATAGCAAACAAAAAGTACACTTGCTTCCAATTGAAATAAATGAAAACGTTTTAACGGAAGCGTTAATCAATTTGGAGAATTATATTAATAAATAAGGGGGTTGCAAAGCGTGGAAACATTAACATTTTGGCAAAGTTTGATCATAGCGCTTTGGGTAGCAGCCATAATGTCGCGCGCGTTTTTAGGAGGGGCAACATTAACATTACGCTTTTCCCCATTAATGACAGGTTTAGTTGTAGGGATAGTAATGGGGCATGTAGCAGAAGCAATGATCATCACCGCAGCCATTCAGTTGATCTATATGGGGGTTTTTTCTCCTGGGGGGACAATGCCTTCAGAGCCCTCAATTGCAGCAGCCATCGCTGTTCCGGTTGCAATATTAGGTAATCTAAAGCCGGAAGCAGCCATCGCGGTAGCAGTACCTGTTGGGTTGTTAGGTGCATATTTATATCAATTCCGCTTTTTCATTAATACTTTTTTAGGCAAAATAACTGATAGGGCTGTAGAAAAGTTGGATGATGGTGCAATTACTCGCAGTATTGTTCTTTATCCTGTTATAGCGTCCTTTATCCTGTTTGTTCCGTTGGTCTTTATTGCATTGTATTTTGGCGCTCCTGTTATCGCTGATGTTATTAAAGCTTTGGAAGGAACTGTCGTATTTCATATCCTTGAAGTCATTGGAGGCGGTTTAGCAGCAATTGGTATTGCGACAACGATTTATGTCATCGGGCGCCGGGAATATATTGTCTTCTTCCTATTAGCCTTTTTTATGAGTGTTATTTTTGCAAGTTTAAAAATCACAATGGTAACATATGCAATCCTGGGCGCATTAATCGCTGCGATATTCGTGCTTGTTAAAAGTTCGAATAATAGAACGGCTTCAACAAATGCAAATGATGCAAGCGGTTTTGATGACGATGATGATGACTTCTAATAGGCTAAAAGAAAGGAGAATTTAAAATGCAGGACAAAGGAAATAAACTGCCAAATGCATCAGGTTCAAATTTGGAACCTGAGCAAATTACAAGTAAAGATGTATCCAAATCCTATATAAGATGGCATTTTGCGAATGAAATCCCGCACTCTTTTGACCGTTATCTGGCAGCTTCATTATTATGGGCTATGATGCCAATACTGCGTAAATTGTATAAAGATGATGAAGCTTTACGTGCGGCATATAAGAGGCAACTGTTGTTCTTTAACACGCAGTTAACCTGGGGCGGCGGTATCATTACCGGTTTAATGTCTTCAATGGAGCAGGAACGTGCCCGAGAAGAGTATAACCGTGAAGAAATAAAAATGACCGACGACTTAATGTATAATACGAAGGCCGGGTTGATGGGAGCTTTAGCAGGTATCGGGGATTCAATTGACTCAGGTACGATTCAATACATTTTTATTGCAATTGCCATTCCTTGGGCTCAACACGGTAGTGCCTTGGGTGCACTTTTCCCGTTTGTTTGCTTTGCTACCTACCAGGTATTGATTGGTTTGTTTTTCGCACGCCAAGGATTTACAAGAGGCCGTAATGCGACTACATTGATGCAAAGTTCAGGGATTCAAAATATTATTGACTTGCTTTCAATTTTAGGTTTGTTCATGATGGGTATTCTGGCCGGGAACTATGTAAAAGTTTCATCATCTTTGACATTCCATTTATCGGGACGCGAATTTAATATACAAGAGACATTAAATTCTATTCTGCCTGGAATGTTGCCTCTAGCAGTAGTATTAGGAGTATACTGGTACTACACGAAGAAGGGATTGAAAGTTACCCGGGCATTAATCTGGCTAACCGTAATATTGGGTGTTCTTGCAGCTGTTAGAATTTTATAACAAAAATTTTGGCAAAGGGGATAGAATGAATGGGTGTTGTAAATCTGGCTCGTGTAGATGAGCGTCTAATCCATGGACAAGTGATGATCACCTTATCGAAGCGCAACGGTGTTAACTCCATATTCGTAGTGGATGATGTTGTAGCAAAAGATAAATTTATGAAAGACCTCTATAAGAGTGCAGGCAGCCGTACAGGCCAAAAAACAATTGTAATGACCCTGGATAAATGTAAGTATTATTGGGATGAATATCGTTTTAAGGAATACAGTTGTATACTAATTGCAAAAACCATTGATGTAATGTATGAGTTAGTAAAACATGGGGTTCCGATGAAAGAATTAAATATCGGCGGCATTGCTCAAAAGGATCCCGAGAAAGACTTGCTAGTCACCAAATCTGTTTATTTAAATAAAGAAAACGCACTGAAATTAAAAGAATTAAACGAAAAATATGGTGTTGAAAATATCTATTTTCAAGCAACGCCCTCAGCATCCCGTACCAGCTTGAAAGAGGTATTAAGTAAATTTAAACTATAAAATTTGTTAGTAAGGAATGATATGGATGAACCGACAAGAGCTCTTACAGGATTGGTATGTTCGCTATCGTTTGATTTTTAATAAGCGTTATACAATAAAACAGAAGGATCGTTTTTTGAAAAGCTTATCTGCTGATATCCTTCCGTTTCGTAAGGATATTAAGCTTGATATATTTAAAATAAATGAGAAAGATAAAAGCGAATACAAAAATCTTTATGTGGGCAATGTAAAAAAAGCGGATACCATTTTCTGTACTTATTATGATACGCCAGCAGCCCGGTTCAGTCCATATCATTTTTTTGATGTCGAGAACAGGAAGAGAAGTATAACAAAAACCATTTTATTTTCTTCCATTTTATATATTATTGTTGGATTGCTATTTACTTTATTTGTAGCCATTCCAATATTCCAAGCAAAAGAAACAGGGAAAACTTGGTTCGTATTATGTATTTTGATATACATCCTGTATTTTTATTTCCTGAATAAAATTACACGAGGGTGGCCTAAAAAAAATAATGTAATACAAAACACTTCTTCTATATTATTGCTTTTGAATTGTATCGCCTCTTTCCGTTCAGAACGGCTGGCGTTTGCTTTTGTGGATGCTGGTTGTACAAACAATGCAGGTTTGAAAAAAGTCATGCATGACAGTCATGCGAAAATTTTAATGCTGGATAGCGTTGGTGCTGAAAAGCCACTCTATCTGGTAAATCCAAAATCCGGGCAATACAGCGCCATAAAACAGGGGGGCCAAGAGGATTCACTAGCTTTAAAGAATGAACGTCTGGTTTATATCATTAGCGGAGATAAAAAAGATAACCAATTTGTATTATCACGGAATGATTTGAAGAAAAAGAAGTTGAATGAAAGTAATATGAAGAATGCGTTTACGTTTTTAGAGCAAGTCGCAAGGAGGAAATCCAAATGATCGGGATCATTGTCGCTACCCATGGGAAATTGAGTGATGGTTTAGTGGACGCTGCCGAACTTATTATAGGCGGGACAGACAATATTGTAACCTTGAATTTGTTTCAAGGAGACAATGTTCAGGATTTAAATAAACAAGTACTTGAAGCAATTAATAAAGTTGATCAAGATAATGGCGTTATGATTTTCACAGACCTTTTTGGTGCGAGCCCTTACAATCAGGCTACCTTAGCCGTTCATTCACTCCCTGTTGAAAAGCAGGAAAAAATATTTGTTATTACCGGTGTTAACTTGCCAGTGTTAATTGAAGCGATCAATCAGAGAATGATGGGCACTCCTATTCATGAGGCAGTGAATGCTATTTTAAATGAAGGCCAGCAGAGTATGGTGGTATGGCCGTCAGAAAAAGATCCTTCTGATGAAGAGAATGAAGACTTTTAAGGCAATGTAATATAGTAGTTGATCAGGCTGCTTAACTTTCTCTGGAAATGGATATTCTCTCCTTTAAGGCAGTACCAGTGGGGAGAGGCTAGAAATAAGTCGGTACTGTAAAAGAATCATTAAGAGCAATTCTGGGTTCTCTTAATAGAGATAAAGGGTGTGAGCATTTTGAAAAAAGGTAATATATTAAGCGCTTTAGAAAAAAATGGGCTTATTGCTGTTTTACGGACTAATACCGTTGAGCGAGCGATTACAATTACAGATGCTTTAATTGAAGGCGGTATCAAAAACATTGAATTAACATTTACGGTCCCTAACGCGGATATCGCAATAAGAAAAATTACAGAGAAATATAAAGATTGGCGGGGCATATTGATAGGGGCTGGCACTGTTCTTGATTCCGCGACTGCTCAAATCGCACATCTTTCCGGAGCGAAATTTATTGTTTCACCAACTTTCGATAAGGGAACTGCCCTGCTATGTAATCTTTATCAAATTCCTTATATCCCGGGGTGTATGACTGTTAATGAAATGAAAGAAGCGATGCAGGCAGGTGCGGAAATAATAAAATTGTTTCCAAGTAACATTGTCGGCCCGGCTTTTGTAAAAAATGTTAAAGCCCCTTTGCCTCAACTGGAAATTATGCCTTCAGGCGGCATAAATCTGGATAATATGGGGGATTGGATAAAGGCAGGCTGCAGAATAATTGGCGTTGGCGGAAGCTTGTTGAAGCCTGCGGAAAACAATGATTTTGCGGGAGTTGCCAAGATGGCCAGGGCTTTTGTACGGGAATATCAATTACAGACTGAAGAAATGAGTAATCAGTACGTATCATTTTGATAAGTATACAGGACAGCACTTCCTTTGATGGATACGAAGGAGGTGCTGTTGTTTATTGTGCTATTCAATGGAATCTTGAAAGACTCATAGCAGTTAAAACATTATATAAACTCAAAAGTAATTACCAACCTCAAATAGTTCACTTAAATTCTCTCCATTAAGTTAACCCAACATCTTTTGTTGTGCTCCATATCAGACAACAGCCAAACAAGGCTGCCTGCGTGAAACAGGCAGCCCTGGGCTAAATATGTTCGATTCGCGTTTTTTCTTTTGCAATCAGTTTGATTAAAACCGGCCCTAAAATTAAATAAAAGAAGAAGTTTCCCGCGGCATGGTAGCTGTCAAACAACAGCCCGCCGAGGTAGTATGTCCAAAACGCAAACGGCCCGCCGATAAATAAATAATTTAATGAAACCATAAAGCCGAACAGGAAGCCGGTAAAAGCTGCATACAGACATAACACGAGATGCGGGACTTTTTTGTATAACTCTTTCTTGCCGAGCAGGCCGGAAAGCACCGCGATAGTACCCCACGCAAGAAATTGCATGATCGCAAACAGCCCCATGCCGAGAAACATGTCGGAACCGAAGACCGTCAAAAAGGCAAGCGCCAAACCGAAGCGGATGCCGAAAACAAAAGAACTGCAAATGATGATCACGGTGCACGGCTGGACATTCGGGACCGATGCCATCAAAATCCGCCCGGCGACGCTCAGGGCCGCCAGCATGGCAAGAAGCGCCATTCTCCTTGTCAGCCGTGAAGCGGTTTTCGCTGACTTCCTTTTTTCAAGCGGCTGATTCCCCATTTTATGCATCTCCTATTTAGAATAGAACCAGACAACCTGATCGCCGGTTTTTAGTTTATACGACCCTGCGGAAACGTTTGGCTCTTTTCCGTTTACTTTATATTTCCAGCCGCTCATGCCGCCTTGATCCCCTTCATACTGGCCATTAATGCCCTTTACATAGACGGTTGCACCGGACCCGGAATAATCGAGGCTTACGCCTTCAGAAGCGGCGGCTTTTTTTAAAGCGGAAAATGCAGTGTCTCCGCTTTTATAACTGTATTTGCCGCTGAAAACCGGCCCTTTGTAGCCCTTTACGGTTAAAGAAACCGTTTCGGCTTTTGCTTTAGATGGCGCTGCGGTGTTGCCGGAAGCGTGGCTGCTGCCGGACCCGGACGAAGAAGCCCCGGTTGTCGTTTTCGTTGATGTGCTGGATGTGACCGCCGTTTTGGTATTTGTGGCAGGTGCTTTATCCGTCTTGCTGTCTGCAGAAGCCTTTTCTTCAGCATTTTTGGAGTGGGCAGCTGAATCCGCCGCATTGCTTTCGGATCCGCCCGTATTGCTTTTTTCATCCGTTTTGTTGCTGCCGGCGGCGTCCGTTTTCTTTCCGGTTGTACTGTCTTTTGCTGCCGTATCCTTTTCCTTCGCTGAAGTGTTTGCAACTTGTGTTGTTTCAGAATAAGTTTTAACGGTTTTCGATTCAAAATGGAAACCGTCGATAAAAAACCAGGCGCCGAATGCAATCAATAAAACGGCAATACTATCAATAATGATACTTTTATATTTCATTCCTGCTCATACCCCCAGAAATTTTTTACGGATGATTAGCAGGATGACGCCTGCACCCGCAGAAAGGGAACCGACCCAGCCGTGCACAGGAGAAACACCCGTTGTTTTGGTAATGACGACTTTTTTCGGCTCTTGCTGCGCATCTTCTGCAGGGGGTGCCTGGGCAGCTGCAGTTGCAGTTGCAGGTTTGTCCTCTTTTTTTGCATTTGAAGCTGTTTTTGTTTTTGCCGGCGTTTGTTTTTTGGCTGTAGCCGGTTTTTCCACCGTATTGGTTTTTGTAGTGATGTTGTTATGCGTAATCGTATGGTCTTTCGTATTCGTAATGGTGTTCGTTTTGGTTACGACTTCTTTCGTGTGCTTTTCAACCACTCTCGGAGGAGCTGCAGCCGGGCTGTGACCGGGACTTTTGCCTGGATCTTTATCTTCAGCATCCGAATCAGTTGCGCCCGTACTGCCGGCATCGGATTTGCTAATATTCCTGAAGTTATACAGGGTATCTCCTTTTAGAAAAAGGTCATAGGCGACAAGGGCCTCAAAAACTTCCTCTGTCGCAAAATCATTTATTCCTTTATCACCAGGCAACCATTTAAAGCCATTGTCGATTTTATAGTTGTTTAGTAGAAAAGAAACAGGGTTGACATGGTTTTTAGTAAATTTGTTTGATGTCGGATCGACACCAATGGATGATAAACCGATAATAGCTTGGGCTGTAGATGAAGAATTGACACCATCAAGACTTGTAGAAATGCCCGGATTATAATCATAGCCCCCGTTTGATTTTTGGGCTTTCATGAGAAACCTTTTTCCATCACGAATGGCTTTTTTTACAGAAGGGTCATTGTAATATTTTTGATACATGCCCAAGGCTGTGAGCACCATACCGGTTGAGTCTGTATCCGGCGGGGTCTTCCCGGAAGTGTCCCAGCTCCAGCCTCCTCCAATTGTTGTTGCGCCATCGGTTATTTTCACTTCGAGATCAACTAGCTTGGCCGCGATTTTTGCGGGTGCATTTTCTGCGTTACTTGGAATTGCATAGTCATCCGTACTTAAAGCGATTAAATCAAAAGCATAAACCGTTGCTGTTGCACGATCTGCCGGAGACGCGTACACTTCTTTCACCAGGTTCCTGCCATTAATAAATTGAGACGGATCCTTGCCCATTGCTTTAATAGCGATAATTGCTTTATCTAAATCTCCGCGGCTTACGTTTGATGACTGGAGTTTATGAGAAATCGTATTTGTGTAATCTGATATCTCTTTTTTCTCCAGCAAACCTTTCTTTGCCAAAGCCGCCACAACCAAATCGGAATCCAGTTCAGATTTCTTAAAGAAAGCAGGATTCTTTTGGAAATAACCGGCTGTATTCTCAATGCTTTCTGTTACCGAACCAGCTGCAAAACTGTGGATTGGAACTGCAAATGCCAAAACAAAAACAATTCCCAGAAAGAGTCTTCTTGCGCTTTTCCCCACCATTACCGCTCTCCTTTCATAAAAAACCCCTTGTACAAAAGAGGTATACAAGGGCAAAATTTTTTTCGCCTATACCTCGTAGGCTTCAAATAAACCGACAGCTTGGGAGAAAGATCTGACTTAGGAAAATGTTTTCCATCACAGTGGCGGGACCGTACAGGAATTTCACCTGTTTCCATCGCCCAAGCCCGTATTTAGATGTCAGTAATTAATTATAGAACAACCCCTGCCTGTTGGAAAGGACAATTTCTGCCACTATTTCATTGACAAACAAGCGGTGCTGTGCTAAAAAATAAGATGTTAGCACTCTGGTGTTAGGAGTGCTAAAGGGACATTGCCATCATCTATACATATAAAGGAGAGATCGAAGTGGCGGTAAAGGAATTTAAAGCAGAATCCAAACGGCTTCTCGACATGATGATCCACTCGATTTACACGCAAAAAGAAATTTTCTTGCGTGAGCTGATATCCAACGCCAGCGACGCGATTGATAAAATTTATTACAAAGCTTTGACAGATGAAAATTTAACATTTGATAAAGACAGCTACTACATTAAAATTACCCCGGATAAAGAAAACCGGACGCTGACTGTTTCTGATACCGGGATCGGCATGACGGAGACGGAACTGGAAGAAAACCTCGGCACGATCGCGCAAAGCGGTTCGCTCGCTTTTAAACATGACAATGAAATGAAAGACGGGTATGATCTTATCGGCCAGTTCGGCGTCGGCTTCTACTCGGCGTTCATGGTGGCAGATGAAATTACCGTCATTTCCAAGGCTGCGGGGAGCGATCAGGCTTATAAATGGCAGTCGAAAGGTGCGGAAGGCTATACGATTGAGCCGTGCGAAAAAAACGGCAACGGTACGGATATTATATTGAAGCTGAAAGAAAACACAGAGGATGAAGACTACGATCAGTATTTGGAAGAGTACCGGCTGCGGGCCATTGTGAAAAAATATTCCGATTTTATCCGCTACCCGATTAAAATGGATGTAACGGAAAGGCGCCTGAAAGAGGGCAGCGATGATGAATACGAAGAGGTCAAAGAAGAACAAACGCTCAACAGCATGGTCCCGATCTGGCGCAAAAACAAGAGTGAGCTGACAGATGAAGATTATGAGCAATTTTATATGGAAAAGCATTACGGCTTTGACAAACCGGTCAAGCATATTCACATCAAAGTTGACGGCACCGTGCGTTACAATGCAATTCTTTACATTCCGGAAAAAATTCCGTTCGATTATTATACGCCGGAATATGAAAAAGGGCTGGAACTGTATGCGAATGGCGTTCTGATTATGGAAAAATGCCCGGATCTTTTACCGGATTATTTCAGTTTTGTCAAAGGGATGGTCGACTCCGAAGACCTGTCTCTGAACATTTCGCGGGAAATGCTCCAGCACGACCGTCAGCTAAAACTGATTGCGAAAAATATCAAAAACAAAATCAAGCGTGAACTAGCTAACCTTTTAAAAGAAAACCGTGAGCAGTACGAAGCATTTTTCAAATCATTCGGGCGTCAGTTGAAATTCGGGGTATACAATGAATTTGGCGCGCACAAAGAAGATTTGCAGGATCTCCTGATGTTTTATTCTTCAAAAGAGAAAAAGCTTGTTACGCTTGATGAATACGTAAGCCGCATGCCGGAAGACCAAAAATACATTTATTACGCAACCGGTGAGTCGATTGACCGGATTGAAAAATTGCCGCAGACGGAACTTGTGCTTGATAAAGGATACGAAATCCTTTACTTTACGGAAGACATCGATGAATTTGCGATCAAGATGCTCATGAATTATAAGGAAAAAGAATTCAGGTCCGTATCAAGCGGCGATCTCGGTTTTGAAACGGAAGACAAAAAAGAAACCGATGCCGAGGAAAAAGAAAACAAAGAGCTCTTTGCATTTATGAAAGAGACACTGGACGGAAAAGTGAAAAATGTCCGTGCCTCGCACCGCTTAAAATCGCATCCGGTCTGCTTTACAACGGACGGCGAAGTGTCGATTGAAATGGAAAAAGTGTTGAGCGCAATGCCGAACGGACAAAATGTAAAAGCCGATAAAGTGCTCGAAATTAACATCCATCATGATGTATTTAACGCATTAAAAGAGGCGTTCGCCCATGACAAGGACAAATGCAAGCTTTATACAAACCTGTTGTATAACCAGGCGCGGCTGATTGAAGGGCTCGAGATTGAAGACCCGGTTGCATTTTCAAATGATATTTGCAAAATGATGGCATAAGGAAGCCCGCATATTGCAAAAAAGCCACGGGACATCCAGCAAATCTACGGCCCCCGCGACGGCCGGCATGGTTGCTGTGCCCGTGCCGGTGAGCACCGGGACATTTGCAAACCGTATGGCTGGAACATTTCATGAATAGCAGTAGTTTATATGACGAAGAAGGCTCCATCTGAAAGCAAGATGGGGTCTTTTTGTATTTTTTATAAAAAAGGGTTGCCCGAATGGGAAAGGTGATGTATATTTATAACATATTATTTATAAATATTAACTTTGGCGCACACGAACAATACAAGGGGGCCATCCAATGAAGGAACAGCTTAGACACCATTTGAGTCAAATCGAGTCCAAGCTCTGGGAAATGAGCGACTACTTATATCATCATCCCGAACTTGGCGACCAGGAATACCAGTCTATGAAATTACTCACGGACTTCCTTGCGTCACACGGCTTTTCAGTGGAAAAAGGAATTGTCGGCAGGCCGACCGCTTTTAAAGCAGTTTATGACAGCGGAAAAACAGGGCCGGCAGTTGCCTTTTTATGCGAATATGATGCGCTTCCGGGTGTCGGCCACGGCTGCGGCCACAATATGATCGGAACGATGAGCGCGGGTGCGGGTGTGCTTTTAAGCAAAATGGTTGACGAAACCGGCGGCCGCGTGGTGGTGCTCGGGACACCTGCAGAAGAAACGAACGGTGCGAAAGTTGCGATGGCGGAACAGGGTATTTTCGATGGGATCGATGCCGCGATGATTGTCCACCCGGCCGATGAGTCGTATGAAAGCGGTGAGTCGCTTGCCATGGATGCGATCCAGTTTGACTTTCGTGGGAAATCAGCCCATGCGGCATCGAACCCGGAAGACGGCATTAACGCACTCGACGCAGTGATCCAGCTGTTTAACGGCGTGAATGCACTCCGCCAGCATGTCACCTCCGATGTCCGTATCCACGGCATTATCAAAGAAGGTGGCATTGCCGCAAACATTGTCCCTGATAAGGCGGTGGCCCAGTTTTATGTCCGCGCCAAGGCCCGTGCGGTTTTAAACGAAGTGGTTGAAAAGGTGAAAAGAATCGCACAGGGAGCTGCAATGATGACCGGTGCCACCGTGCAAATCTCCAATTACGAACTAAGTTATGACAATATGCTCACAAACGAGACATTGTCGAAAAGGTTCACGGAAAACCTTTTACAAACAAAAGTGAAAAAAGTCAATCCGCCAAAAACCTCATACGGATCCATTGATATGGGCAATGTCAGCCATGTCGTGCCGGCGATCCACCCGTATATCGGCCTAGATGCCCCGGGGCTTGTCGCGCATACAAAAGCATTTGCCGATATGACGGTTACGGACAATGCACATCAGATCTTATCGAGCGGCGCACTGGCTTTGGCTATGACCGGGTTTGACCTTCTCACAAACCAGGAACTTTTGGAAAAAGTAAAAAGCGAGTTTGCGGAAAACGTTAAAAAAATACCGGTAAACAGCTAAAAAATGACATTTATTTTTTAAAATAGGGATCTTTTCAAACATTGCACAACGTGTTAAAATACATTTTGTTGAATAAAGATACTTACCAAGACTGATATATTCATAGGGGGAAACATTGTGAAAAAGATCGTGTTAGGCATCGCAATTGTATTTTCAATGGTGATTGCGGCAGCTTGCGGCCAAACAAACAGCAGCAAAAGTAATACGAAAAAAGAAAAAACGCTCATCATGGGCACTTCAGCCGACTTTGCCCCGTTTGAAACAAGAGACACAGCAGGAAATGTGGTCGGATTTGACGCGGATCTCGCCAAGTATATTGCAAAAGAACTGGGATACAAACTTGAAATTAAAGATATGAAATTTGACGGACTGATCGGGGCGCTGCAATCGCACCGTGTTGACATGGTCCTTTCCGGGATGTCCGCAACGAAAGAACGTGCCAAAAACGTTGACTTCTCCACCCCGTACCATCATTCAGGGGAAATGTTTGTTACGCTAAAAGGTTCCCCCGTCAAGACACTGGATGACTTGAAAGGCAAAACCGTCGGCGTCCAGCTCGGCACCATTCAGGAAGAGGGCGCGGACAAGCTGAAAGGAAAGTACAATTTTACGGTCAAAAAGCTGGACAACTCCACAAACTTAATTGAAGAATTGCTTTCAAAACGGATTCAAGTAGCCTATCTTGATAAATCAGTCGCAGAAGGCTATATCAAGAAGCAAAACCTGGTTGGCTTTGACGACCCGACCTCGAGCTCGCCAGGTATGGCCGTTGCTTTGCCAAAAGGCAGCAAATTGACGGCGAAAGTCAACAAAGTGCTGGCAAAAGCGGAAAAGAACGGGAAACTGGACGAGCTGAGAAAGAAATGGAAACTTGACAAACAGTAATGCATGCAGGCGCCTTGCTGAGCAGGGCGCTGTTTTTTCAAAACAAACAAAGTGAGGTGTAAGGCATGAATTTGGATTTCAGCCAAATTGTGCCTTATATTCCTTTTATTTTAAAAGGAATATGGGTAACTTTAAAATTTGTATTTTTTGCGATCCTTTTCGGGTTTGTGCTCGGCACGATTTTTGCCCTTTTTAAAATTTCTCATATTAAAACATTGAAATGGATAGGCGATATTTATACATCAATTTTCCGGGGCACGCCGCTCATTGTGCAGCTGATGCTCATTTATTTTGCCATTCCACAGCTGACCGGTTACGATATCCAGCCGTTTCCGTCCGCTATTCTCGCATTCGGCTTAAACTCTGCGGCATATGTATCGGAGATCATTCGGGCCGGGATCCAGGCGGTGGACAAAGGCCAGACCGAAGCTGCTCAGGCGCTCGGCGTACCGTATTATTTAATGATGAAAGACTTGATTTTACCGCAGGCGATGAAAAATATTTTGCCGGCGTTGATGAATGAATTTGTTTCTCTGACAAAAGAGTCCGCCCTTGTATCGACCATCGGTTATCTCGATTTGATGCGCCGTGCCCAGGTTGTCGGCGCGCAAACGTATCACAATTTTGAACCGCTGCTGTTTGTCGCTGCGATTTACTGGGTGCTTGTCTTTATCCTCACCATGCTTGGCAAACAAGTAGAAAGGAAGATGAAATACAGTGATTAAAGTCGAACATCTCCATAAGCAGTTCGGGCATAATGAAGTTTTAAAAGACATTTCAACAGAGGTCGGAAAAGGGGAAGTCGTCGTTGTCATCGGCCCGTCCGGATCCGGAAAATCGACCTTTTTACGCTGCCTGAATTTCCTGGAGGAGCCGACAAAAGGGCGGATTTGGATTGACGGGGAAGAAATCACCGATAAGAAAACGAATGTGATGAAAGTCCGTTCAGAAATCGGCATGGTGTTCCAGCACTTTCATCTTTTTCCGCATAAAAGGGTCCTGGACAATTTGACTTACGCGCCGATGAAAGTAAAAAAGATGAACCGCCAAACCGCCGAAGAAAAAGCCCGGGAATTGTTGAGAAAAGTCGGCCTGACCGAAAAAGAAGAGGCATATCCGGACAGCCTTTCCGGCGGGCAGAAGCAGCGTGTCGCGATTGCGCGCGCGCTGGCAATGGAACCGAAACTGATGCTGTTTGACGAACCGACATCCGCGCTTGATCCGGAGATGGTCAAAGAAGTGCTGAACGTCATGAAAGATCTTGCCCAAACCGGCATGACAATGGTTATCGTCACACACGAAATGGGCTTTGCCCGCGAAGTGGCTGACCGCGTCCTGTTTCTTGACGGCGGCAAAATTTTGGAAGACAGCACACCGGATGAATTCTTTTCGCGCCCGAAAACAACCCGGGCACAGGATTTTTTGGACAAAGTGTTGTAAAAAAGCAGCTGCACAAGGCAGCTGCTTTTTTACATGGGAATGCCGGCCTGTTAATGAAATCCTTTTGGAAGCCCAAAGAGACATTTTCACCGTTCCCGCTTCCGTCCTCCCGCTACCCCAGACGAAACAGCCGGCCTTTACGTTAAGAAACCGGTGGGAAACTGGGGGCCTATCTCCGCATAGAGCGCGTCTATGTGAAGGAAGCGAGAAAAATTGCAGGTCTTTCTTAACGTAGAGTGCGTCTACGTTAAGGAAGCGAGAAAAACTGTGGTTCTATCTTAACATAGAAGGCGTCTACGTTAAGGAAGCGAGAAAAATCGCAGCTATATCTTAACATAGAAGCCGTCTATGTAAAGGAAGCAAAGCAAATCGGGGTTCTTTCTTAACATAGAGTGCGTCTATGTAAAGGAAGCGAAGGAAATTGCGGCTCTATCTTAACCTAGAAGGCGTCTACGTTAAGGAAGCGAGAAAAATCACAGCTCTTTCTTAACCTAGAAGGCGTCTACGTTAAGGAAGCGAGAAAAATCACAGCTCTTTCTTAACATAGAAGGCGTCCCTGTTAAGAAAGCAAGAAAAATTGCCGGGTATCTTCACATAGAGCACGTCTACGTGAAGATACCCGGCAAAAAACAATGTCTTTCTTCACACGAAGGGTTCTGTAATACATTTTAAAAAGGCAAATCGGAAGCGGGAATAAAGCAAAGCCTCCCGCCGCTCCAGTTAGCCGGCTGTTTTTACCATAACTTCAAGCTCCATTTCCACATTTCCCTGAATGGCCCGGCTGATCATGCATGATTTTTCGGCTTTTTCTGCAAGCTTCCGCGCGAGCCGGACATCGCTTTCGGATGCGTCCGGTTTCAGCACAATTTCTGGTCGGTGGATGATCTTTTTATACGTAAATACGCCGTCGGTCACATCGACGATCCCTTCTGATGCCATTGTCAAACTGTCTTTCTCCAGGCTGCTGCGTTCCATCATCGCCGCCAGCGTAATGATATAACATGTTGCGGCAGCCCCGAGCAACATTTCGTCCGGATTTGTGCCGACACCCGGACCGCCCATCTCCGGAGGAATAGAAATTTTCGTTACCAGGTTTCCGCATGCAATGTTCCCTGTATCATTGCGAAGCCCCGGCCAGTCTGCTTTTAAATGAAAATGATGTTCTGTCATGTGTGACCCCTCCTGTTAAAATTTGCTTTCTGCTGCTGTTTTGTTTTTGCCGGCTGCTGCTCTTCTCCCATGGACGGCATAATAAACGGCAATACACAGGACAACCCAGCCCGAAACCGCAAGATACAGCATCCGGAAATCCATCAAACCGGCAACTGTTCCTAAAAGATAAGGACCGGATCCGCTTGCCAGGTCAAGAAAAATGAAAAACGTCGAAGTTGCTAGTGCTTTCCGGTTTGGTGGCGAAAGCTGAATGGCAATTGCCTGGAAGCTGGACTGTACGGTGCCGTAACCGATCCCGATCAAAGCCCCGGCTGTAAGCAGCATCCATCCGCTGTGCGCCTGGCTGAGCAGGACGAAACCGGCAATTAACAAAATAAACAGCGGGTAAACGACAACATTTGCCCCGCGTTCATCAAACCATCTGCCTGTAAAAGGCCTTGTGATGACGAGCGCTGCTGCATAAACAAGGAAAAAATAAGTGGCGGCGCCGGTTAGTCCAATGTCCTTTGCATACAAAGATAAGAAAGATAGCACACTGGAATAGGCAAGCGTAACGGCAAAAACCGCACCTGAAATCGGCACGGCAGCCGGTTCGAAGTAATCTATTACTTTAAAACGAGCCATTTCCGTAACTTTTGCATGGCCAGCAGCCGGTTTTGGAACGGATAACAAAATGCCAGAAATCAGATCAATGAACGCAATGATGCTTGACACGAGCACGATCATATGAAAATCGGCAAATCGGGTAATCAGAATCCCTAAAAACGGCCCGATAGCCATCGCCAAATTCATACTTGTCGCATAATAGCCAGTACCCTCTCCGCGCCGTTCATTTGGGATGATATCCGCGACAATGGCGCCGGCGGCTGTCGTAATCACGCCGTGCATCGCTCCCTGGATAAAACGCAAGACCATCAAATATAGGAGACTATCAGCTTTAAAATGAAGCAACATCACAGCCAGAAAAACAATTAATCCGCCGACCAGCATCTGCTTGCGGCCGATTTTGTCGAGATATTTCCCGGCAAATAACCGTGCAATGAGTGAAGCCAGCACGAATATTCCTGCTGCAAGCCCTGCCATTCCCTGACTTGCATGGTAGGCGGTTATGACGTACATGGCAATACTGGTCATTAACAAATAAAATACAACGTGCGTAAAAAAATTTGTGGAAGAAATCATAATAAAGTCTTTCGTCCACAATTTCGGTTTATCCAAAGGAAGTACCCCCTCGTTTCTAACGTAAAAAGCAGGTAACTTCATTATAGAACGTTTTAGCAAAAATATTCAATGTGTTTCTATACCAGGTATGTGTCAAGTTTTTCTCGACAAGGTTTAAATATCGGGTATTCCAAGACACTCTTTTTGTACACTTTCGGCTACCGTGCTTTACTTGCTCGGTGTAATTTTCGGAAAAGATGTAATATTTCCGTATAAAGATGGATAACGGGGATGTTGAGGCGCGCGAAATTCACTCGCTTTCCGCGGTCGGCCGGCGAGCCTCCTCGCTCGTACCTCGCTGCGGGGTCTCTCCTGGCTCGCTTTTCCCGCAGGAGTCTCGTAAATTTCGCGCGCCTCAACGATCAGTCCCCACTGAGCCAGGCTTAAAACGAAAGCTCTAATATTTTGCTTAAATGTCCCATTGCCGATGAACTGCTTGAATGCAGGGCAACTGATCCGTGCTTTACGCCCACTGACGGGCGTACAGGCTGCTTGAGCAGTTGAGACATCCTGATGAATTGTTTCAAGTTCCGTTGCTTTCTCTCGCTTCTTGAACGGTGTTTCAGATAGACTTCTCTCAATGTCCCATTGAGTATGCCTTGTTTGATTTTCACCATGGCTTCTGCGCCAAGTTCACTCCAATGCATGCCCCTTTTTTTCATCCTGAAGGAGATATGCCTTTGATTCGATTCCATCGCTCCTAGGCCTCTCGCACCTTCCGGCACGTTTTTCACCCTGTCTCTCCAGTCAAAAATGCGGTCCCAGTTTTTCAAGATATACGAACGGAATTCCTTGATTTTCTTGAGAGCCTTTTTATCCGTCAAGGTGCTTTCGTGCGTATCCAAATATAACGTGAGTTGGTCCAGGTCATGCGTTCTAATCGCTTTTCTAATTTGCTCCTTGATCTCGCTCTTTCCGCCCCCAAATGTCCTTATGATGGCTTGTGCAACGTGGTAGGTATCCAGCTGGTTGAGCACCGGAAATTCCGACTGTGAGAAAGCTGTTTGAAACCGTTCAGCTGTGTATCCCGCACCTCCATCACTGTTTGTAATGACATGCGTTTTTTCGAGGGAGTAGGTGTTGGCAGCTGTGGCTTGGACTTCATCCCAAAATGTCTGGATGGCTTCCGTTGTCATGATGACTGTGGGCTGACGCAGGGAGACCCTTTTACCATTGGTTTGCCATCCCTCATAGAGAATGGCGTGGTGGACTTCCATACTCTGTTTCTTTTTTAGTCCCCGAACGAATACACCATCTGCTTCAGAAAACAGGTAGTCTACCTTCTTCCCCTCAGGCAGGGAAACAGCTATTTCTAGCTCTTCTACAAGTGCCTTATCGGCTTCCGCCTGAGTTTTCCCTACGTGTTTTACCATGTTCCCTACAGTTGTGTGACTAAGACTCACTGCTGTCCACTCTTTTAAAATATCAGCTACTTCCCGATAGGTGTTCTCACTTGCCAACTCTGCCACCTTTAATTCCACTAACGGGCTGTATCGTTGGTGTGGTACCAGCCCTAACCATTCATCCAGAGGATAATGGGAATTTCCTCTCTTGTCATGCATTAATGAACGTTTAAAGGTCACACTTCCAAATAGAAACTGAATGTTTCTGTTATCACTCCGGCAGTACACCCAGCCCTCCTCTAACTTCTCCTGTTTAATTATTTTATCTAACTCTTCAAATATTTCCCCAACCCATTGTGTAAAAGCCTTCTGCATCAGAAGTTTAAGCTGTTCTTCAAATTCGATAAGACTCTTTGTATCCTTTAATAATCCAGCAATTATTGATATAATATCCATGGGAAGACCTCTCTCTAGATGTTCATCTTGAAGTGTACAATTAGATGATAGAGCGTCTTCCCATTTTTTTCCACTCATATGCCCCGTCGAGTAAAATTTTACACATACCTATACCAGAAATAAAGGGAGCCGTTCACGTCCCTCCGCATCTTACACCTGACATGATGCACGCTATAGGGTGCCCCGCGCACCACCATGCTGCAAAGAATGCAGCACGCATAAAAGTCTGAAAATCTACCGGCGCAATTTTTCAGCCCAGACGCCTATGCAGCAGAGAACGCAGGATAGCAGTCCTCGTGCATTTTTAACGCAGCGCCATCCGAACAACAGTGCATGTTCAGAACAAGGCATGCAGCCCGCTGCTTCAACATGGCGGGAAACGAAACATACACAATTGTTGCCTTATCTTTTTATTCCGGTGTATATTTAAAAATATAAAAGTTTACAAAGTGAATTGTTAAAAAAAGAAAGATTTTCCCAAATTATCTTAAAATAGCATTCTCGTAGGACAAAACCCGATCAGCACGTCTATTCAATCTGCAAACTTCCCGTATTGGATTCAAGATGCATTTTTAACAAACGATATTGAAAACGGATACAGTCGTGTGATTCAAGCAATGGGATCAAACGTTAAAGCTGCCAACTGCTATTATTTCTTTGCGGCAAATCAAAACGAAACGGTGTGCATTGCCGGACAGGTTTTTTCCAGTGACAAAATAGAAAACATTTGTTATTATATGATAATAATCTTTAAATGAATACGAGGATGGAGGCGTCTATATGGATTTTCAATTGTTTCCGGAAGGCGACGGCGCAATCCTGATTGAAGCAGGGAAAGAAATCAACCTTGCAAACCACAGGAAAGTCCGGGCGATCGTTTCATTAATCGAAAATGCGGCGCCTGCGTGGATGATTGAATATATTCCCGCCTACACAACTGTCACCGTTCTGTATGACCCATTCAAAGTTTATGCAAAATTTGGCGAATATCCCTACAGATATGTATCCCGCTATTTCACCCGGCTTCTTGAAAAAGCACAGCCTGCATTCATCCCGGAACCGCGCACAGTCGATATCCCGGTATGCTACGGCGGCGAATTCGGGCCGGATCTCGAAAATGTTGCCCGCATCAACGACCTTACGCCAGAAGAAGTGATCCGGATCCATGCTTCCGGCGACTACACCGTATACATGATCGGATTCGCACCCGGTTTTCCTTATATCGGCGGCATGCCTGAAAAAATTGCAGCGCCCAGGAAAAAAACGCCGCGGCTCAAAATTCCGGAAAGATCGGTTGGAATCGCCGGAAAACAAACCGGGATTTATCCGATCGAAACACCGGGTGGTTGGCAAATCATCGGTCGGACTCCCGTCAAACTGTTCCGGCCGGATCGGGATGGGCCAAGCCTCCTTCAAGCGGGCGACAAAATCCGCTTCCGGCCGGTGAGCCTTGAAGAATACCGGGAACTGGAGAAGATGCCATCATGATTAAAATTATCAAACCGGGCATGCTGACAACGGTGCAGGATCTCGGGCGGTCCGGCTACCAAAAATACGGGGTTGTCCAAAGCGGGGCAATGGATGCTTTTGCCCACAGAGTCGCAAACTTGCTTGCCGGTAATCCGGAAAATGAAGCCACACTGGAAATTACGCTCACAGGGCCGGTGCTGGAGTTTCAGAACGATACATTGATTGCCATTTGCGGCAGCGGGTTCCATGCTGTTTTAGACGGAAAACCGGTCGGGCTATGGCGGCCCATGAAAGTGAAAAGCGGCAGTGAACTCAGACTCAGGCAGGACGGGACCGGTTGCCGCGTCTATTTGGCGGTTTCCGGCGGGATATCCGTTCCGGAAATGCTGAAAAGCAAGTCAACCTACTTGCGTGCGAAGATAGGCGGTTTCAACGGCCGGGCACTCCAGGCGGGCGATGTGCTTGAAACGGGGACCCCCGGGGAAGTGTCCAGGCAGCTGACCGCATCTCTTGAATACCACTCAGCTTGGTCTGTTTCGAAAAACATACTACCGGATTATGGTTCATCTCCAACGATCCGGGTCGTTCCGGGCCGCCACGAGGACTTATTTACCGCAGAAAGTATTGAAACGTTTTTCCGTGAATCATACCGCCTTTCGCAAAATTCCGACCGGATGGGGTACCGCCTCGAAGGTCCGAAACTGACGGTAAAAGCGGCGCAGGAGATGTTATCTGAAAGTGTCAGCTTCGGGACTATTCAGGTGCCGTCCGGCGGGGAGCCGATTGTCCTGTTGGCAGACCGGCAAACGACAGGGGGATATCCGAAAATCGCCCAGGTTGCTTCTGTGGATTTGCCGCTATTAGCCCAGCTGAAGCCGGGGGATGAGCTCCGGTTTAAAAAAATAACGTTGCAGGAAGCACAGTTGCTTTATATAGAAAGAGAAAAACAAATTCGCATGTTGAAGGGAACGATTGCCTACCAGGCGAAAAGGAGGGGCACACATGCCGAGCATTGATCTGAACTGTGATATGGGCGAAAGTTTTGGTGCCTATACCATTGGGAAAGATGAAGAAATACTGGATTTGATCACTTCCGCAAATATTGCGTGCGGTTTTCACGCCGGTGATCCTACTGTGATGCGGAAAACGGTCCGGATGGCGGCTGAAAAAGGGGTTGGGATCGGCGCGCACCCCGGGCTTCCGGATCTGATGGGGTTCGGGCGCCGGAATATACAGATTTCCCCGCAAGAGGCTTATGACATGACCGTCTACCAGATCGGTGCCCTTGCTGCGTTTGCAAAAGCAGAAGGAAGCACCGTCCGGCATGTAAAACCGCACGGCGCACTTTACAATATGGCAGCCAAAGATACGGGACTCGCCGAAGCCATTGCGAAGGCGGTCTATGATGTCAGCCCCGACCTCATTTTATTCGGGCTTGCCGGCTCGGAACTTGTAAAAGCCGGGGAAAAAGCCGGCTTAAAGACGGCGAGCGAAGTTTTTGCCGACCGGACTTATCAACAAGACGGCGCTTTGACACCGCGGCGTGAACCGAATGCCTTGATTGAAGACCGTGAAACGGCGGCAAAACAGGTGATCCGGATGATCAAAGAAGGCGCGGTCACCTCTGTGCAAGGTGAAGATGTGAGTGTCCGTGCTGATACAATCTGTATCCACGGCGACGGCAGACAGGCGCTTCATTTCGCGGCATTTATCCGGCAGTCGCTTGAACAGGAAGGCATCAAGATCGAAAAAATCAGCCATTTGAGCTGATATAAACAGGGTGGCGCCAACTGGAATTCCGGCCGCCACCCCGCTGTAACGGGAGAAGCAGCACAACAGTTTATGCTGTAAAATCGCAGTCTCCCCGTGACCTAGGCTTAATCTCATAACGACTGGCCTATACCTATATATTTGTGAGTCTGCAGGGAGTGAAAATTCGCAACCTCCCCACCTAAAATTCTGTTAAATTGGCAATGGATGGATGAACTAAGCGTTGAAAATGCACAACTTTCCCTCGTAAAACCAGGGCCAACCGGGATAAGCCCACCAACAGAAAACAAGCAGCACAACGGCATATGCCTGATTGGTTTAACAAATAATCGTTGAAATTTACATTCCCCATATAACGCGTGAATTCCCCCGCCTTGAAGATTTATATAAAATGAACTTAAGTTTTTACATCAAGCCCGAGCACCAATTTGCATGATGACTATTTTTTACAAGCAGGTGACAGAGCTGCGAAATGATGTTTATTTTATTTAAAAACAAAAAGTACGGGCGGGGGTTATCTGTATATAGAAAAGGAGTGAACGGGTATGGTATTGATCGGTGTCGCACTGATTATTATTGGATTTGCACTCAGATTTAACCCGCTGGTCGTTGTGACCGTTTCGGGTCTTGTCACCGGATTGATCGCGGGTCTCCCGCTGAAACAACTGATTACGCAATTCGGGGAAGCTTTTACAACAAACCGCTATATGTCCATCTTAATTATTACCTTACCGGTGATCGGCCTTCTGGAAAGAAGCGGATTACAGGAACAGGCGAAACACCTCGTTTCCAAAATCAAAGCAGCAACGGCCGGTAAAATTCTGACATTTTACCTGCTGATCCGCGAAATTGCCGCGGCGCTCGGTCTGAACAGCCTGGGCGGACATCCGCAAACAGTGCGGCCGCTCATCGCACCGATGGCTGAAGGGGCGGCAGAAGCAAAATACGGTGATGTACCGGAAGAAGACAGAGAAGAAATTCGTGCCCAAGCGGCAGCTGCCGACAATATCGGCCTGTTTTTCGGAGAAGATATCTTTGTTGCGGTCGGCGCCATTCTTTTAATGAAAGGATTTTTTGACCAAAACGGCATTAAAGCGGATCCGATTTCGATGGCGCTTTGGGGGTTGCCGACAGCCATATTCGTATTTATCGTCCATTCCATCCGGCTCCGCCTCTTTGACCGGAAACTGGACCGCAAGCTTGGAAAAACCGGAAGCAAGGATGTGAAAAAATGATCATCTCAACTGAGTGGATTTATATCATCATGGGAATCGTTTGCTTTTTCTGCTCTGTCTACACTTTTTTTGATCAAGCAAACAGCAGGCGCATCCCGTCCGGCCTTTTTTACCTGATTTACGCCGTGACGCTCTTGTTTGGAAAAGTGATTCCGCCTTTTTACACCGGGCTGATGGTGCTTGCCATGGTGGCGATTGTGGCATTTGGCGGCCTGCAAAAGGGAAGCTACAATGGGGCAGGTGCGGATGAGCGGGAAAAAAGCCGCAAACGATTGGGAAACCGGCTTTTTCTGCCGGCAATACTCATCCCGGTTTTAACCGTATTGGGCTCAAAATTGCTTGTCAATGTGAAAATCGGCTCGCGTCTTTTGCTGGACCCATCCAATCCGACGCTTGTCGCGCTTGGAGTGGCGTGTATCATTGCCATCCTTACCGCAATGATGCTGACAAAAAGCCGTCCGCAAACCACGTTTAAAGAATCACGGCGTCTTTTGGAAGCAATCGGCTGGGCTGTTGTCCTTCCGCAAATGCTGGCGACACTCGGTACCATTTTTACAAAAGCAGGGGTCGGCACAGTGGTGTCAGGCCTGATTACAAAAGTGATTCCGGAAAATTCGGTTTTCTGGATCGTGTTCGTTTTCTGTGTTGGGATGGCGCTTTTTACGATGATTATGGGCAATGCGTTCGCTGCTTTTCCGGTGATGGCGGCCGGGATTGCGATTCCGTTTTTGATCGAGCGGTTCGGTGCCAATGCGGACCAGATTGCAGCCCTTTCGATGTTCGCCGGTTACTGTGGCACGCTCATGACCCCGATGGCAGCGAATTTTAATATTGTGCCGGCTGCGCTATTGGATTTAAAAGATAAAAACCATGTCATCCGTGTACAAGTGCCAACTGCGCTGCTGACACTTGCGTTTAACATCGTATTGATGTATCTGTTAGTCAAATAGGATGAGATCCATTTAGAGGTATGGGGTAAATCAATACCTATTCGTGAGTAAATGAGAGATCATGGCACTTTAATGAAGGAGGAGAGGAAAATGGAGAAAAAAGTACTCTTAACCGGTTTTGATCCTTTTGGCGGGGATAAAGTAAACCCTGCCCTGGAAGCGGTAAAGCAATTGGACGGAAAAAATATGGAAGGCATTCGCATCGTCACGCAGCAAGTGCCGACCGTATTTCACGAATCGATCCGGACCGCTGCTGAGGCCATTGAACGGGAAAAGCCCGATGTTGTCATTTGTGTGGGACAGGCAGGCGGGCGCACGCAAATCACGCCGGAACGTGTGGCGATTAATATTGATGATGCCCGTATCCCGGACAATCAGCATCATCAGCCCATTGACGTCCCGATTGAAGCGGACGGCCCCGCGGCTTATTGGTCAACGCTGCCGATTAAAACGATCACGAGGCAGCTGCGGGAGGCGGGAATCCCGGCTGCTGTCTCCAACACAGCAGGCACATTTGTCTGTAACCACCTGTTTTACGGCGTCATGCACCATCTGGCAAAAAACAACATATCAGCCCGCGCCGGTTTTATTCACGTGCCTTATATTCCGGAGCAAACAACCGAAACAGGTGCCCCGAGCATGTCACTTGAAATGATCGTCAAAGCGCTTGAAATTGCAGTTTTCGTCTCCGCCACGATTGAAAAAGATCTAGTGGAAACAGGCGGTGCATTGCATTAAGGGATATGAAAAATTGTAGCCGCGCGGATGAAGGACAAAACCGAGTTGGCCGTGGCTGGGGATGTCTTTCATCGAGGTTATGAAGGACAAAAGGCGTTTGGTTGAGTCCGGAAATGTCCTTCAGAGAGTCAATGAAGGACAAAACAGATTTGCTCGCGGCTCGGAATGTCTTTCATCGAGGTAATGAAGGACAAAAGACTGTTGCCTGTATCGTGAAACGTCTTTCACAGGGCCAATGAAGCAAAAAGAAATTCGCCGGTGGCACAAAACCCCTCAAAAAAACCCGTCTGGAAAGTTCATTTCCAGACGGGTTTTTCGCTTTTCTTCCTATTATAATAAAGCGCTGCAGATCAAGTTGATCAGAAATAAAGCCCCTAACAAGATCATCACAGGGTGTAATGTTTTTGCCTTCCCTTCCAGGATTTTCAGAACGGGCCAAGCTACAAAGCCAAAAGAAAGGCCGGTAGAAATACTGGATGTAAAAGGGATCAGCACGATGATCAAAAATGCCGGAAACCAGCTGCTGAAATCATCGAAATGAAGGTCTTTTAACTGCTGCATCATGATGGCGCCGGTAATGACGATAATTGGCGCAATGGCAGCCTGCGGAATATAACCCAAGAGTGGCGTAAAGAAAAGCGATAAGGCAAACAGAATGCCGGCTGTTACCGCCATGATCCCCGTTCTGCCGCCGCTTTCGATTCCGGCCGCGCTTTCTGCAGCGGCAACGGTCGGGCTTGTGCCCAATATCCCCGAAATCAAGCTTGTCGTAGCACTCCCTTCGAAAGTCCTTTTAAAGTTCCTTTTATCGGGGAGGATGCCCTCCAACATGCCCATCGACTCAAAAATGAGGATCATCGACATGGAAAAGACTGCGAGCAAAAACGGGAGAGAAAACAGGTGTGAGAAATCCCCTTTTCCAACAATTGCGCCATAGCTCGTAAAATCGGATAAGGACACATGCGCGGACTGGCTGCCGTGGATGCCAAACAGGATGCCAGCAATCGCCGTCACTGCAATGCCAATCAAAAATCCGCCGTTTACTTTTTTGATAAAAAGCATCAAGTTGACAAAAAGGCCGAACAAGAAAAGAAGGACATTCGGATTGGTGAGAGAGCCGAGCTCGATTAAGGAAGCTTTCCCCGGCTGGATCAGCGCCGCCTTTTCCAGCCCGATTTCAACAAGAAACAACCCGATTCCGACTGTAATGCCGGTTTTTAAGGCAGCCGGGATGGCAGCCGATAACACCGTGCTCAGTTTTGTAAAAGCAACGAGCATGTACAGCACACTGGCCAGCATGGAAATCGCAAGCGCTTGTTGCCATGACAATCCCATATTGACGACAATCGTATACGTAAAAAAGGCATTGACTCCCATTCCGGGCGTTAGGATGATCGGGGCATTGGCCCAAAACCCCATCATCAGGCAGCCTGCTACAGAAGACAGGATGGTGGCAAATACACTTAAATTGACGGGGATCCCGGCATCCGCCAAAATCATCGGATTGACAATGATGATATACGAAATGGCGAAAAAACCGGTCATCCCGGCCGTGATTTCTCTTTTTATAATAGATTTATCAGAAAAGGCCTGCCATAAGGATGGCCGGCCGGAAGACAGCGTACGATCATGATAGAACTGGTGATGAGACATTTTGATTCATTCCCTTTTTATTTGTATGTTCTATTGGCAACCGCCGATTCCTGCCTGTTTAGAACGGGATGTTTGCTACACCTCCAGCCGGCATGAACAGACAGAAACCGTTTTTTCAAACAGCAGAAAGATGAAAAGCCAGCAACAAGTCGGAAAACGAGCGGCTCCTTCGACATCTCTTCACCATCTGTCCAGGTATCAGATAGAGAAGGAGACCTCATCTAAAGAGCCGTACACCCCATCCGCGAACAGGAAGGGTGCACGGAGTTTTTAAAATTTGTTCTTCCGGAACGAAGCCCCCTGGTTTCAGGGAAAATTTTACACATGATCATCCTATCACCATACAAACAAACCGACAAGGCCGGCGCTCAAAAGCGAGACAAGGATACCGGAAAGGATTAAATAGCCTGCATTTTTCGAAATATGGTGTACAGTTGCTTTGTCCGACAAATCTTTAAACGCGCCGATCACCATTCCCAGTGTCGAGAAGTTCGCAAAAGAAATCAGGAACGTGCAAAGGACGGCACGGAAATGCGGTGCGAACGTGTTGACTTTTGGCGCAATTTCACCCATTACAACAAACTCATTGGTAACCAGCTTCGTCCCCATATATTGTGCCATTTGGAAAGCCTGGTCTGCCGGCAGTCCGAGCAAAAAGCTGAATGGGAACAAGATGATGCCCAAAATCGATTCCATTGTCAGCCAAGGTGCGATGAGCATCAGAAGTTTGTCAATCAATGCGGCAAGTGCGACAAATGCGATAACAGAAGCGGCAATGATCAAAATCAATTTGCCCGCTGCCAGAATGGAGTCGCCAAGGAAAGAAAAGAAAGGTTCTTTTTCTTCTTTTTTGACTTCCACTACTTTATCTTCATCCCGATCGATCTTTACAGGGTTTAAGATGTTGACAACAATAATAGCGTTGATGATATTGAGCGGAATGGCAGAGAGCACAAACTGCCCCGGCACCATTTGTGTATAGGCCCCGACAATGGCTGCGGTAATACAGCTCATCGACATCATCGCCAGCGTTAAATTCCGCTCCGGGCTGTTCTTTTTAATTTGCAGGCTGGAAACCGCCAACGCTTCCGTATTGCCCAAAAACATCATTTCAATAGAGAAAAACGACTCGAATTTCGGCTGGCCAGTAATTTTGGACAAAATCCATCCGAGTTTGCCGATGATCCAAGGCAATACATTGAAATAAGTTAAAATGTCAAATAAAGGAACGACGAGCAAAATCGGAAGCAACGCACTGACGAAAAAGTCCATTTGTTTGACATGCACCCAGCTTGAAAAGGCAAACCCGATACCGTCGTAAGCCGTCTGCACAAGCCAGTTAAAACCGTATGCTGCCCCGTGTACCATGGCGCGCCCCACCGGAAAACGGATTAAAAACCAAGCCAGGAAAATATTGAGAACAACCATTAAAGAAATGGATTTCCATTGAATATGCTTTCTATCCTTAGATAATAAATAGGCGACGCCAATAAATACCAAAATGCCAACGATGTTGAGAAGCAAATATCCGAACATGGCATAGACCTTCTTTCCATTAAGATAAACGACACGTTTATGAAGCTTTCAACATGCCCGAGGCGTAAGTGTGTTTGTACACTTCCTTTTATGCTGAAACTTCAAATGTTTTTGGAAAAAGTTCAAACAAAAACATGGTGGCTGTGTTCTGTTTCACAAAGTGAATATAACACCGAATTGAACAATTGTAAACGCAAACATAAAATTATTTTCAAAGATTAAATTTTCAGTTTACAGGAAAGGGGAGAAAAACCAGGGAGGGCAATGGATTCCGGGAAAAAGAAGAGCCGGCCGATAAACCGGCCGGCAACATTTTTTGCTTACTTTACAGCAGCATCTAAAGCAACGCGGATCATGTCATTGAATGTGGTCTGGCGTTCTTCAGCACTTGTCGCTTCCCCTGTTAACAGGTGGTCGCTGACCGTTAAAATTGCCAGTGCTTTTCTGCCATATTTGGCTGCCAGCGTGTAGAGGGCTGCAGTTTCCATTTCAACGGCCAAAATGCCGTATTGTGCCCATTTTTCGTGTTCGGCGTAGTCATCATAGAATAAATCCGCACTGAACACATTGCCGGCTTTCAAATTCAATCCTTTTTCCACGCCGCTTTCATATGCGCTTTTCAGCAAGTCAAAATTTGCCAGCGGTGCGTAATCCATTGCACCGAAAATTTTCCGGTTGATTTGGGAGTCGGTCGATGCCCCCATGGCCAAAATGACATCACGGATTTTGACATCTTTTTGAATGCCGCCGCATGTCCCAACCCGAATCAAATTTTGCACTCCATAATCCTTCATCAGTTCCGTGATATAAATCGAAATCGAAGGAATGCCCATGCCTGTGCCTTGTACCGATACTTTTTTGCCTTTATACGTTCCCGTAAATCCGAACATATTTCTCACTTCGTTATAACATACTGCGTTCTCAAGGAAATTTTCCGCAATATACTTCGCCCTGAGCGGGTCTCCCGGCAACAGGATCGTGTCAGCAATCTCGCCTTGTTTTGCGCCAATATGTGTGCTCATTTTATGATGCTCCTTTACTGAAATTGTCATCCGTACAAAATGACCGGATGCAGCATGTCTGAATTGTACAAAAGGGAGAAAAAAAGGTCAAACCAAGAGCTTGAATACTAGTGCCAATATAACATGCTCGCGAAAGTTTGTAAACGCAGACATGAAAATAATTTCACAAACCCGATTGCCAAATGTAAAGAAGAACGGTTAAAATAAAGGCAGAAAGAGCTGCTGCATGTTTGCATTCCAAGCCGTGCTGCCGCGTTTCACGATTTTCCACAAAAATTTTATACAAAGTGCTCATTTTTGTATCAGGCCGGGGAGGGGAACCTGATGAAGAAAGAAATGGAGAAAAGCAAGTTAAGCATTGAAGTAGCAGAGCTCTATTATCAACTAAACTACAGCCAGCAGCAAATATCTGAACATTTAAAAATATCTCGTCCGACGGTTTCCAGATTGCTACAATACGCGAGAGAAAAGGGATATGTACAAATCAAAATTGCGGACCCTTTCGTGGATTTGCAGCAACTCGAGCAGCAATTGGCTGAAAAATATCACCTGAAAGAAGCCTGTGTCGCGTTTTCACCTGCATCAGATCCGGCAACCATCTTGCATTATGTGAGCATTCGGGCGGCCGAATATGTAAGCGGATTGATCCGAAACGGCATGAGCATCGGCATCAGCTGGGGATCGACCATCTATGAGGTCGCGGCAAAACTTCCGAAAATGCATGTAAAAGGGGCAGAAGTGGTACAGTTAAAAGGCGGGACAAGTTTTTCGCATGTAAACACGTACGCATGGGAAACGTTAATGCTTTTCGGCAATGCCCTGCAGACGCTCCCTGTCTATTTTCCGTTGCCGCTGTTGTTTGAAAAGGCGGAAGCCATGGAGATCGTCATGCAAGATCAATCCATCCAAAAAATTATCGAGAAAGGCAGGGAAGCCCAGGCAGCCATTTTTACGGTCGGTGCTGCAGATGAAGAAGCCTTGCTGTTTAAACTTGGTTATTTTACTGAGGCGGAAAAAGAAAAACTGATGGAAAAAGCTGTCGGGGATGTGTGCTCACGGTTTATAGACCGAAACGGGGAAATATGTGACACAACGATTAACAAGCGGACGGTGAGCATTGAACTTGCGGAGCTGCGCAAAAAGGAATGGTCCATCCTCGTTGCGGGTGGCAGGCGAAAAGTCCTTCCTGCCCACACGGCACTTACAGCCGGCTATGCAAATGTATTGATTACCGATCAACATACCGCCAAACAATTGCTGGGCATGGAACAGGGATAAAATAAGGGTTTCAATTTCCGGTAAAAGAAGAACGCGTGGGAAAAAACGGTTTCCTCCGTTGTGATGGCCAGGCAATATAGCACACCCGTTGAATTCACGGAAAAACAGGAATGCTAATTGGACAAATGTTCCAGACCGGCCAACTTTTTAGCGAAACCAATGTCGAATAGACGCAACGCGCGAAAAAACAGGCATCCCCAATATCACTGTGTCCCAGATATTGACAAAGAAAAAACAGAGGGCTATGATGGGGGCAAAAGGAAGCGATTACAGCAGGTGAAAACTTTTACCTGTTTTTTCGGAGCTTCCTTGCTACCTGCCGGCCAGCCGTTTTTACAGGTAGACCTTTCACTGTGGCTGTCCTTCTGTTTCACAACGGGCTACCTGCGCAGTGACCAGCATGAAAGCAAGTGATTCTTCAAACTATGTTTTGGCATAAAGGAGAGAACAATAATGGCAGAAAAATTTAAAAGAGTATCGATTATTGTACTGGATTCGGTCGGAATAGGAGAAGCGCCCGATGCAAAAAAGTACGACGATGAAGGATGCGACACACTCGGCCACATTGCCGAAAAAATGAACGGGCTTAACATCCCGAATATGGCAGCGATGGGATTGTCCAATATCCGTCCGGAAAAACCGCTCGTTGGGGTACCGGTTCAGGAACATCCGAAAGCTTTCTTCACCAAAATGCAGGAGATTTCTGCAGGGAAAGACAGCATGGATGGCCACTGGGAAATGATGGGCCTTCCTGTCACGAGCCCACTCCGCACGTTTCCAGAAGGTTTTCCGGATGAATTGATAAAAAAAATCGAGGATTTCAGCGGCCGCAAAGTGCTTTGGAACAAACCGGCAAGCGGCACGGAAATCATTAAGCAGTTCGGTGAAAGACAAATGGAAACAGGAGAGCTGATCGTTTACACTTCCGGTGATTCTGTACTTCAGATTGCGGCCCATGAAGAAATCATTCCGCTTGAAGAATTGTACAAAATCTGCACATATGCGCGAGAGTTGACGATTGATGAGCCTTACCGGATCGGGCGCGTCATTGCAAGGCCGTTTGTCGGAACGTCTGCCGATAATTTTACAAGAACGTCCAACCGGAAAGACTTTACGCTGGAACCAACGGAAGAAACCGTGATGGATTTTATCAAAGATAGCGGGCTGGATTCCATCGCCATCGGGAAAATCAACGACATATTCAGCGGTCACGGGATCACAAAAGGATTCCACACCGAAAGCAATATGGACGGCATGGATAAATTAGTGGACGAACTGAAAAAACCGTTCCACGGCCTCTGTTTTACGAACCTTGTCGATTTTGACGCGAAATACGGCCACCGCCGTGATCCGATCCGCTACGGACAAGCGATTGAAGCGTTTGACAAGCGGCTTGATGAAGTGCTGCCGGAACTGTCGGAAGAAGATTTACTGATTATTACGGCTGACCACGGAAACGACCCGGCGTTTAAAGGAACGGACCATACACGGGAATTCGTGCCGCTGCTTGTCTACTCCCCGCGCTTTAAAGAAGGTCGCGCCCTTCCTGTAAGGCAGACGTTTGCCGATCTCGGCGCAACGATCGCAGAGAACTTCGGTGTCCGTGCACCTAAAATCGGGACCAGCTTTTTGAACGAACTACGCTGAAAAGAAAGGTGACGAGCCATGCGGATGATCGACATTATTGAAAAAAAGCGGAACGGCGGAGAACTGGCAACGGAAGAAATCAACTTTTTTGTGAAGGGGTATACAGAAGGCACCATTCCTGATTACCAGGCAAGCGCCCTGGCCATGGCCATCTATTTTAAGGATATGTCAGATCGGGAAATTGCGGATCTGACCATGGCGATGGTCCATTCCGGGGAAACGCTTGATCTGTCTGCCATCCACGGCATCAAAGTAGACAAACATTCAACCGGCGGTGTCGGTGACACAACAACACTTGTCCTCGCCCCTCTTGTAGCCGCACTTGGCGTCCCGGTAGCAAAAATGTCGGGCCGGGGCTTGGGGCATACAGGCGGTACCATTGACAAACTGGAATCCATTCAAGGGTTTCATGTTGAAATTACGACAGACCAGTTTATTGATTTGGTGAACCGGGAAAAAGTTGCCGTTATCGGACAAACCGCCGACCTGGCACCTGCTGATAAAAAGCTGTACGCACTAAGAGATGTCACTGCAACGGTGGACTCCATTCCGCTGATTGCAAGTTCAATCATGAGCAAAAAAATTGCTGCGGGTGCAGATGCCATTGTTTTAGATGTCACAACAGGCGCCGGTGCTTTTATGAAAAAAGAAGAAGATGCCATCCGCCTTGCTGAAACAATGGTCCGGATCGGCAACCATGTCGGCCGCAAAACCATGGCCGTGATTTCCGATATGTCCCAGCCGCTCGGATATGCCATCGGGAATGCCCTCGAGGTAAAAGAAGCCATCGACACGCTAAAAGGAGAGGGCCCTGACGATTTGACGGAACTGGTGCTTGCACTCGGCAGCCAGATGGTGGTGCTTGCCGGAAAAGCGACGACATTGGAAGAAGCAAGGAAAATGCTGAAAGAAGCCATCGCGAATGGCGCCGGTCTTGAAAAGTTTAAAAAATTTGTCGCCAACCAGGGCGGGGATCCTTCTGTGATTGACCATCCGGAAAAACTGCCGCAAGCGAAATATGCGATCGATCTCCCGGCAAAAACTTCCGGGTACGTTTCCAAAATGGTTGCAGACCAGATCGGGGTTGCGGCAATGATGCTGGGGGCAGGACGCGCCACGAAAGAAGATAAAATTGATTTTGCAGTAGGAATCGTTTTGCGGAAAAAAGTCGGGGATCGGGTAGAAGCCGGAGAACCGCTCGCCACGATTTATGCAAACCGGGAAGCAGTCGAAGAAGTAAAAGAAAAAATATACGACAATATCACCATCTCCGATCACGGTGAGGAACCGAAACTGATTCATAAAATCATTACAGAATAATCGATCCTATTGAAAGGGGAAATTTTATGACGAACCTTGCAGCGTATATTGATCATACCTTATTAAAACCAGAAGCAACCGAAAAAGACATTTTAAATTTAACAGCAGAAGCTGCACAATATCATTTTGCATCTGTCTGCATTCATCCTTACTGGGTAAAATTGGCTGCCAAAGAGCTGGCTGGAACAGGCGTGAAAGTCTGCACCGTCATTGGCTTCCCGCTTGGCGCCACAACGTCCGAGACAAAAGCCTTTGAAACGAAAAAAGCAATCGAGGACGGCGCGGATGAAATTGATATGGTCATCAATATCGGTGCATTAAAAAGCGGAGATATAGAAGCCGTTGAGGCGGATATCCGTGCGGTCGTGGAAGCGGCACAAGGAAAATTGGTCAAAGTCATTATCGAGACCTGCTTATTGACAAACGAAGAGAAAGAACTGGCTTGCAGACTGGCTGTCAAGGCAGGCGCCCATTTCGTAAAAACGTCAACCGGATTTTCAACAGGCGGCGCCACGATAGAGGATGTAAAACTGATGCGGCAAACAGTCGGGGACAAAGCCGGTGTCAAGGCTTCAGGCGGAATCCATACAAAAGCAGAAGCGGAAGCCATGATTGAAGCCGGCGCAACAAGAATCGGGGCCAGCTCCGGCGTAAAAATTGTGAGCGAATCGTAATCGGGGATTCGCTCGTTCAAAGAGCTGGATCGGTGCAAATTGTAAGCGAATAAGAAAGGGAGTGCGAGACATGGATGTTGAAAAATGGGTCAAAGATGCCATTGAAATTCGTAAAGCCGCCTATGTTCCTTATTCCCACTTTGAGGTTGGCTCCTGTCTTGTTACAAAAAGCGGGAAGGAATATTTAGGATGCAATATTGAAAATGCATCATACGGATTATCCAACTGTGCGGAAAGAACGGCTATTTTTAAAGCGGTATCTGAAGGGGAAAGGGAATTTCAATACATGGTCATCGCCGGAGATACGGATGAACCCATTGTGCCATGCGGGGCATGCCGCCAAGTGATGAGCGAATTTTGCGAGAAAGATATGCCGGTCCTGCTCGTGAACACAAAAGGCGACAGGCGGCTAACCACCGTCGGAGAACTCCTCCCCGGCGCGTTTTCCAAAGATGATATGTAAGCCGAAAACAGGCAGCAAAATTCTTGCTGCCTGTTTTTGTGCGGCGATATGCGGGACCAGCATGCGCTTATATGCAGCGGATTCCCGCGCCTATTTGGAATGCATAAAGATAATTCGTACGGTTTTACCGTTTAAGATGGCATTTCGAACGATTTCCCCTCGAAAATAATCCCCCGACGTATTCACCGAATCCAATTTTTCCTTGCATTCAGGCACCAGCCTGTATACAATAAGAAACATAACTTCAGTATTTTTCATAACTTCGGTATTTTTCCATAACTTCGCAGCGGAACCCCTTATACAGGGTCACGAACAAGGAGGAGAACGATGTGTCAAAAGTAAAAAGTTCCAACTTAGGTTACCCCAGAATCGGAGAAAAAAGGGAATGGAAAAAGGCGCTCGAGCAATTTTGGGCAAAAACGCTTTCTGAAGAAGCGTTTTTAAAACGGGTAAAGGAATTGCGCTTAAGTTATTTGGAAAAGCAAAAAAATAGCGGTATCGATCTGATTCCAATCGGTGATTTTAGCTTATATGATCACATTCTGGATACTGCTGTTCTTTTCGGCCTGATCCCTGAACGGTTTCACCATACAAACGGCGCTGTCAGCTTAGATACATATTTTAGTATAGCCCGCGGCAATTCTAATGCGGTCGCTTCCGAGATGACAAAATGGTTTAATACCAATTACCATTACATCGTCCCGGAAATAAACGCCGGCACTACCCCTTATATTACTGAAAATCGTTTGCTCAATCTTTATCTTGAAGCGAAGAAAGAGCTGAATATCGATGGAAAGCCGGTTATTGTGGGCCCTGTTACCTTGTTAAAACTATCAAAGGGGTTTGAAAAGAAGGACTTTCCGAATCTTTTGCGCGCCCTTATCCCGCTTTATATTGAAGTCTTTACCGATCTTCAAACAGCGGGAGCGACATGGGTTCAAGTCGATGAACCCATTCTTTCCACAACGCTTGACAAGAAAGAGCTTGGCTACTTCAAAGAAACATACGAAGCTTTTCATCAAGCTGTTCCCAATTTAAATCTTTTACTTCAAACGTACTTTGAATCTGTTGATCATTATCAGGACGTGGCAGCTCTCCCTGTCCAAGGGATTGGTCTTGATTTTGTATATGATGACGGTGCTAATCTTGCATCACTTGAAAAATACGGATTCCCGGAAGATAAAGTACTTGCTGCGGGAGTGGTGGATGGCCGGAATATTTGGCGCACCGATCTTGATGAAGCGTTACAACAAGTAAATGATCTCCTCCATTTTGTGGATCAGGAACGGCTTTGGATTCAGCCATCCTGCAGTTTACAGCATGTTCCCGTCACGGTCCGCCAAGAAAGCGAACTGGAGCCAGTTTTAAAAAATGCGATCAGTTTTGCGGATGAAAAACTGAAAGAAGTCGTGGCACTTGTAAAAGGCGTGAATGAAGGGCGCGATGCCATCCTTGAAGAAATAAAAGAAAGCAAAGAAGCGATTCAAGCATTAAATCACTCATCGCATCGAAACATTGATTCAGTTAAAAAAGAAATTCAATCGCTTGGGGATGACATGCCAAAACGGCCGTTGCCATTTTCTGAGCGACAAGCCATTCAAGAAAAGAAGTGGCAACTGCCGCTTCTGCCGACGACAACAATTGGCAGTCTGCCGCAAACCAAAGAGATTCGTTCAGCCAGGCAAAAATGGCGCAAGGGTGAATGGACGGAAAGCCAATATGAACAATTCATTCAGCAAAATATCGCAAAATGGATTAAAATTCAGGAAGATTTGGACATCGATGTACTCGTCCATGGCGAATTCGAGCGGAATGACATGGTCGAATACTTTGGTGAAAAACTTCGCGGTTTCGCTTTTACCCGTTTTGCCTGGGTTCAATCGTATGGTTCCAGATGTGTCAAGCCGCCGATTATTTTTGGTGATGTTGATCTGGAGGCTCCGATGACCGTAAAAGAAAGCACCTATGCCCAAAGTCTGACAACACGACCGGTCAAAGGCATGCTCACCGGCCCTGTTACGATTTACAATTGGTCATTCGTTCGAAATGATATCAGTCAATTTGATGTCTTCAAACAGATTGCGCTTGCCTTGAAAAAAGAAATTCATGCCCTTGAGGAAAATGATATTCGGATGATTCAAGTAGATGAACCCGCGATTCGCGAAGGGTTACCATTAAAAGAGGAGAAAAAAGGAAAGTATCTTCATGATGCTGTTTATGCTTTCCGCTTGGCAACCAGTTATGTGGATCATAGCACCCAAATTCATACGCATATGTGTTATTCAGAATTTGATGAAATCATTGATGCCATCGATCAATTGGATGCTGATGTGATTTCAATTGAGGCTGCCAGAAGCCATGGGGAAATCATTTCCACTTTTGAAGACCATGAGTATGACAAAGGGATCGGCCTCGGTGTCTATGACATTCACAGCCCCAGAATACCAAGTGTGGAGGAAATCAAGACGAGCATTGAACGTGCGCTTCGAGTAATTGATCCTAAATTATTCTGGATCAATCCTGACTGCGGCCTGAAAACAAGAAAACCGGAAGAAACGATTCCTGCACTTAAAAATCTTGTCCAAGCGACGAAAGAAGTCAGGGAAAAACATTTACAGCTCAAGTAAAAGCTAAAGGATATGGGCCACCATTGGCTCATATCCTTTTTTAAAATAGACATGCTCTATGTAAAGGAACGAGGCCAATTTTGCACGCATCCTTAACGTAGATATGCTCTATGTAAAGAAACGAGGCCAATTTTGCATGCTTCCTTAACGTAGACATGCTCTATGTAAAGGAACAATGCCATTTTTGCACGCTTCCTTAACGTAGATATGCTCTATGTTAAGGAACAAAGGAATTTTTGCATGCTTCTTTAACGTAGACATGCTCTATGTAGTCAAGTCCAGGTTATTGTGTAAATTTATGGGCAAATGTTTTCAACCACCCCTTCATTTTTTCGGCTTAACTTCCATGGATTTTTTTCTTCATCTCCGGGAAGGGATGTCAAATGCCTTTCAATTTGACATCCCTTCCCGGAGATGAAATCATCCATGATGGAAGTTAAGCTGAAAATGCTGCTAACTATTCTTTCCCATAAGTGACTTCCTCTTCGAGTATTCTGTATCTTGATACTGCATTAAAACGGCACCAACCAAACGAAAAGCAGATTGGGTATTAGGAAAAATGCGAATGACCCTTTCCCTTCTACGAACCTCTTGGTTAAGCCGCTCGAGGGAATTAGTACTCCGTATGTGCATACGGATATTCTCAGGAAAGTTCATGTATTGGATAGTATCTTCAAAACCTTCATCTAAAATGGCCAGGGCTTTTTCAAATCTTGCTTCTGTACCAAATTTGTTTATTAATTCATCTTTAAACTTGCGTATGTCCTCAATCGTAACGGCCTCAAACACGCGCTTAATCATCACCCGGATTTCTGCAGTATCTTTTTTGGGCAGTTTTTCAATGATATTGCGTTTAAAATGAACATTGCACCTTTGCCAAGCAGTGCCAATGAATTCCCGTTGTATTGCTTTCTGAAGGCCCATGTGAGCATCGGAAATAACGAGTTTTGGTGATTGGAGTCCACGTGATTTAAGTTGTTTAAAAAATGAACTCCAACTCTCCAAACTTTCTGCATGGTCAACGCTTAAACCCAGTATTTCACGTGTATTCTTCTCTGTAATGGCAGTCGCAATATAAACAGCCTTTGATATGACCTTATGGTGCTCCCGTACTTTTATATACATGGCGTCCACAAACACATAAGGGTAGTAGGTTGTATTCAACGGTCTCTCGGCCCAAGCATTCACAATGGGATCCAGTTTTTGCGTAAGGGAAGAGACAAACGACTTGGATACATTCTTACCGCAAAGCTGTTCTACGACATTTGTGACCTTACGGGTAGAGACGCCATTGATGACCATCTCCAACATAGAAAGGACGAAAGCTTGGTCACATCTGGCATACTTTTCAAATAAGGTAGTTGAGAATTCGCCATTACGTGTCCGGGGAACTTTTAATGTAACATTGCCGATGCTCATCAACAGCTCGCGTTCATAGTAACCGTTCCGGTAATCCCGGCGTTCAACAGCGCGTTCATAAGGGCTCGTTTTTAAATAGTCATCCCTTTCCTTTTCCATAAACTCGTTTAACACGAGGACAACCGCTGATTTAATTACCGCGTCAAGATCGGAAGTCATGATGGCTTCTTTTAAAACATCCAAATTTAAGTTAAACTGTAAGTGAGTCATTTTATCTCCTCTTTTCATTAGTTTATCGTCGTTGAAAACAGTGTTGCCAAGAGTTGATAAAATGACTCCTTCTTTTTACACAATTATACGGACTTAATCCTCTATGTAAAGGAACAAGACAATTTTTCCACGCTTCCTTAACGTAGATAGCCTCTATGTAAAGGAACGAGGCCAATTTCGCACGGTTTCTTAACGTAGACAGCCTCTATGTAAAGGAACGAGGCCAATTTCGCACGCTTCCTTAACGTAGACATGCTCTATGTGAAGGAACGAGGCCAATTTTGCATGCTTCCTTAACGTAGACATGCTCTATGTAAAGGAACGAGGCAATTTTTGCACGCTTTCTTAACGTAGACATGCTCTATGTTAAGGAACAAGGGAATTTTTTCATGCTTCCTTAACGTAGACAGCCTCTATGTAAAGGAACAAGGCCATTTTTGCGCGCTTCCTTAACGTAGATAGCCTCTATGTAAAGGAACGAGGCCAATTTTGCATGCTTTCTTAACGTAGACGGCCTCTATGTAAAGGAACAAGGCCAATTTCGCACGCTTTCTTAACGTAGACATGCTCTATGTTAAGGAACGAGGCAATTTTTGCACGCTTCCTTAACGTAGACTAATAAACGGAGAGCTGGCTATTGGAAACACAGGGCGAATGATTATATTTTGGAAATGGAGGAATAGATTTTGAGCATAGAAAACTACGAAAAGGCAAAACAACTAATCTATCAAAATGAAAAAATCGCAGACTTTGTAGGTGGCCGGAATAACCATTTAATTTTAATGGCTGAGAAAAAGCTTGGATTAACATTTTCCAATTTATATAGGGACTTTTTATTATCCTTTGGAGCAGGGAATTTCGGATCACAAGAGATATACGGAATCATTAAGGAGGACTTTGAAAACTCTTCAGTGCCCGATGCAATTTGGTATACCTTAACAGAAAGAAAGGAAAGTGACCTTCCTATGCATCTTCTTGTTATTTATGACACTGGGGGGGACGAGCTTTTTTGTCTCGACTTTAATCATGTTGGAATTAATAAAGAGCCAAAAGTGGTATCGTTTATTCCTGGAATAAGGTTAGAAAATCAGCAATACAAAATCATCGCAAATGACTTTGGAGATTTCTTATTAGATCTCGTCCAACAAGAAATATAGAATCCCTCTTTTTTCGACGGACAAAAAAAGGTGTTGCTGGAAGTAATTCTATAGATAAAACTGTTATCAGTGCAGATGGAATCGATGGCGGGTGACGGTTCGTTACTTACAACCCGAAACAGTTTGTCACTGAGGGCGTATATGGGGGGTACGTCTGCCTGTCACCACTTTAAAGCAGGCTTCTTTGCGCAATAAAAAGTTGTAAACGAAATCCACTGACCAACTTTACGAGCTACTGTGGCAACTGGCAAGAAAAACCCCGGACCTAAGCAACGGTAAGTAAAGCTTACTAAATGAGCAATATTATGGAAATAAAACCAAACATGAAAGCCATATGAGATTCATCGTAATGCCGAAAAAGCGTTGTACTCGAAAGTGCAATTTACCGAATGAGTCGCATAAAACGCAACAGCATCCGTTAATACGTTCTCCCTAAGTGATTGAAATGATATTCCACAAGAAGTTTATAAATTTTAAAAAAATGTTGACTTTTCGGAAGGGCTAGTGTTAAAATCATATCAATAAATTTAAACGTATTAAAAAAATAATACGAGAGGAGAATTTCATATGGGGATAAGTACTGACGATTCTCAAGTTTCCTATTTTTTTGACTCACCATATCGGCAAGTCTATTCACATCTATTAGAAAGAGAAACGATCAAAAGAAGCAACCTTATCAAATTCGAAAAATAAGCCCGGAATCTTACTCCAAAAAACTTGGCATGCACCATCTGCCCTAATCGAAATGATACGATTGGATGTGTTGATAATGAACGATGTTTTCTATGTAGAGAACCTGGATCAATTAAAAGCGTTAAGCGATCCTTTTAAAGTAAAAATTCTTTGGGAAATAGACGAAGTTTCCAAAACGGGGAAAATGCTCGCTGACCAATTGCATTTATCCCCGTCAAAAGTAAGATATCATTTAACCGAGCTGGAAAAAGTAGGGCTTGTGAAAATTGACAGGACTGAGGAAAAAAATGGTATTGTCCAAAAGTTTTATCGTACAGTTGCGAAAAATATCTCTCTTGAAAAAATCACGCCCTATATAAATAAAAGCAATCCGTCTCTTGGTGAAGGATTAAAGGAAAGCATGATGATATCTTTAAACAAAACAGCCCAATTGTTGGCAAGTCAGGACATTGATGATATTTCCGATATGCAGCAAGTTACGGGGGATTATCGTCTAAACAAGGAAGAAATTGAGAGACTGAACGGAATGTTAAAAGAAATATATTTGCTTTTAAGAGACGCAAGCCAGGATCCGCAAAAAGAAGGGGAAAAGTACCATATTCATTTGACTGTTTTCAAAAATCGTTAAAACGGATGGTGAGTTGCATTGTGACAGTGCTCAAACAACGATCTTCCCTCTGCTTTTTCTTAGCGCAATTTATTTCACGCTTTGGCGACGGCATCACGACGACGATTATTTTGTATCTCATTGGAACGACATCAAAAGATCCGTTCTTTATTGGGCTTGTTCTTTTTGCACAATACGGGCCGATGCTTTTGTTCGGTTTTTTTACAGGGACCATGGCAGACCGGTTTCCTAAACACATCCTCATGATTGGAACGGATCTATACCGGGCTTTTGTAATGATCGCCATGATCTTTTCAACACATGTGATTTGGCTGCTCATTATGCTCGTTTTCCTTTCCGGTATTGGGAATGCCATTAGTTATCCAGCCAGGTCTTCGTTTATTCCTCATTTGGTTGGAGAACAACAGATTACGGAAGCGTTGAGCATTTCTCAAGGCATCAATTCGATTATGCAAATTGCCGGTCCGGGTGCAGCCGGGATACTCCTTGTGCTGACATCCCCCTCCAATATCCTGATCATTGACGTGGTCACTTTCTTGGTATCGGCATTATTGACAGGCGTGTCCGTCAAAATGATTCACTATCATCAAGCACACAATGACAATCAAAACCAGCATTCATCCATATGGCGTTCTGCAAAAGATGGAATAAAAACGGTCTTTGCTTTAGCGCCCCTTACCTTTCTCATTGCATTGATTATGCAATTGATGTTTGCGGCGGGGATTTTTAATACGACATCGACTTCGTTATTGCTGCAAGACTTCCATGTTTCCAGTTTCCATTATGGCATGATTGAAGCAATGGTAGGCGCAGGTGCATGCATCGGTGCCGCAATGGGCCCGTTTCTCCTCCTGCATTTTAAACCGGGACATCTGCTCTTTTTTTCGTCAGCCTTCATGGGGGTATGGATGATTTTCGTTGTTCTTTTACAGCAGCTTCCCGGCGTTTATACGATTCCTTCATTATATATATGGGTTTCGATCATAGGGTTAATCAATGCGTTTCTCAATATCCCAATCAGCAGTTTGTTTCTTGGCCTGACGCCGGATATTTATAGAGGGAGAGCGATGGCTATTTTACAAATGTCGTCAAATACAGGGTTACTACTGGGCATTGTCATTTCAGGGCTGCTTTCCCGGTTTTTGGGAGCCGTCTTCGTCACTGCCATTTCCGGTACTTTACTCGTTCTTATTTCGCTCCTCGCGACTAGAACGAAAGGGTTTAAGGCACTCCTCGCCATTGATAAGAAAATGAAGAAGCCGGAAAAAGAAAATGTGGTGGTACCCGGCGAATAATTGCAATGGATGATCATTTGGTGGGCCCTTACATCCAGCGGCTACCTGCAGATCACTTACAAACTAAAAAAAGGCAGCGGGTATTTGCTGCCTTTTTTGGATGCCCGGCCGGGGGCGGAAATAGGGCTTGCTGCATAAGCAAAATTCCTAGACTTGGAAAGGTTGATGACAGCTTTGGCAACCATTTAATGCAAGGGATTTACAACCATTTCAGGGAAAAGCTTGCACTCGAAAGCCGATTCAACGGATGGAGAAGATAAAATCACCCATTTTCGCAAAAAAATTCTTCTATATTTTGAGACAGCGTTTGCAGACAAACTCAGAATCGGATTCGTTCAGCAAGCCCTAAATGGGATACGTTCAACTGTACCGAGCGTTAATACACCCGGTCTCCGTTAAAAATGGAACTTTTTACAACGACATAGTCCACTTTCCGAATGTCCGCCAGTTTGTTACCGCCGGCATAGGAAATGGCAGATTGCAAGTCCTCTTCCATTTCTTTCAGCGTATCCTGAAGCGGACCTCTGTATTCCACGTACATTTTTTTCCCTTCGACATTTTTGCGTTCCCCTTTTTGAAACTCCGAAGCCGAACCGAAATACTCTTTGTAAAGTTTTCCGTCCATTTCAATCGTTTCACCCGGGGATTCTTCGTGCCCTGCGAAAAGGGAGCCGATCATTACCATTGTCGCCCCAAACCGGACCGATTTGGCAATATCGCCGTGCGTGCGGATTCCACCGTCCGCAATAATTGGTTTGCTTGCCGCCTTTGCACACCAGCGCAATGCCGCCAGTTGCCAGCCCCCTGTTCCGAACCCGGTTTTAATTTTTGTAATGCATACTTTTCCTGGCCCGATTCCGACTTTTGTGGCGTCTGCCCCGGCATGTTCCAATTCCCGGACGGCTTCAGGCGTGCCGACATTTCCGGCAATGACAAACGTTTCCGGCAAGTGCTTTTTGATATGATGGATCATATCAATCACGGCATTCGAATGGCCATGTGCAATGTCAATTGTTATATACTCCGGCTCCAGATTTCTTGCGGCCAGTTCTTCGATAAACGCATATTCTTCCGGCTTGACGCCTGTGCTGATAGAAGCATAAAGCCCGCGCTCCTTCATCTCCTTCACAAACGAAAGCCGTTTTTCCGGCTGAAAACGGTGCATAATGTAAAAATATCCGTTTTCCGCAAGATAGACTGCGATTTTTTCATCTATGATGGTTTGCATATTGGCCGGCACAACAGGCAATCTGAATTTCCGCCCGCCCAATTCCACACTCGTATCACACTCCGAGCGGCTATTTACAATGCATTTTTCCGGAATTAGCTGAATATCTTCATAATCAAACACTGTATCCATGGATTTACACTCCTAAAAACGAATATTATTTGAATATAACTCAATAAATGTTCGTACATTGGTACTTTACCTGATTTTTTTACAATTGTCAAAGGTTTTCATCACGATACCGGCGATCAGCATGAATGATAAAAAAATAAAATATTACTTGACAGGTCGGAATAGTGGAATTAAAATGAATTTAACCTTTCAAACGGGCAAGCTACATTTAAGCGGATGCAGATGTGGAAAGACAATTAAAATATTTTGAAGCCGGCCGGTCAACCGAAGGCTCCTCACTTTGTTATAAAGATGAGGGGCCTTTTTTGCGGCCTTATACCCACTAAATAAATCGGAATGATAGGAAAGGAGGCGGTGCCCATGTGTACCTCCTACATAATGCTATAAAACAAGAAAGGAGAGAGGGAAATGTTAAAGAAACGAAAGCGACTGGTGTCGGTCCATTTGCTGCTGATCACCGCCATTTTTTTACTCATCAGCGGATGCAGCAGTGGGAAAAAGGATACAGCAGCGGCAAAATCGGGCGAAAAAGGCGGTAAAGTAGTCCGGATTGGCTATCAGAAATTCGGAACCTTAAACATTTTAAAAGCGAAAGGAACACTTGAAAAAGCACTGAAACCGCTCGGATATTCCGTAAAATGGACGGAATTTCCCGGCGGCCCGCAGCTTTTGGAAGCACTCAATGCGGGGAGTCTGGACTTTGGCCATACGGGGGAAGCACCGCCCATTTTTGCCCAGGCAGCAGGGGCGCCGCTCGTATATTTTGCCAATTCGGCCAGCAATCCAAAAGGGGAAGCCATCATTGTCCCGAAAAATTCCAACATTCATAGCCTCAAAGATTTAAAAGGCAAGAAAATCGCGTTGAACAAAGGGTCGAATGTCCATTATTTGCTTGTACGGGCATTGGAGAAAGCCGGCATTCCCTATAGCAGCATCCATCCGGTTTTTCTGGCGCCCGCCGATGCGCGCACTGCATTTGAAAAAGGGGATGTCGATGCGTGGGTGATCTGGGATCCGTTTTTGGCTGATGCACAGCTGGCAACGAAAGCCCGCACCATAGCGGATGGCACCGGCCTTGTCGAGAACCGGGAATTTTTCCTGGCAGCAAAGCCGTTTGCGCAAAACCATGCGGATGTTCTCAATGTGATTTTTAAACAACTTGAGAAAACAGATCGGTGGGTGGAGAAAAATCCGAAGCAGGCGGCCGAATTCCTGGCACCGCAGATTGGAATGGATAAAAAATCTTTGGAACTGACGCTCAGCCGCAAAAACTTCGGCACTGAGAAAATCACAACCCAAACGCTGAAAGACCAGCAGCAAATCGCAAATGAATTTTACAAACTGAAGTTAATTCCGAAACCAATCAAAGTGAAAGAAGCATTTTTATCCAAATGAAGGGGGAATAAAGGATGAACGTATTTTGGTTTATACCGACACATGGTGATTCGCGCTACCTGGGGGTAACAACCGGCGGGCGGGCCGTCACTTTCAACTATTTAAAGCAAGTGGCACAGGCTGTCGACCACCTCGGCTACACCGGGGCTTTGCTCCCAACCGGAAGATCTTGCGAAGACGCATGGGTGACGGCCTCGAGCCTGATACCGGTTACTTCAAAAATAAAGTTCCTCGTTGCGGTCCGGCCCGGGATCATGTCTCCATCGCAGGCAGCGAGAATGGCCGCAACATTTGACCGGCTTTCTGAAGGGCGGCTGCTCATCAATGTTGTCACAGGGGGAGATCCTGTTGAACTGGCCGGAGACGGTCTCCACCTCAGCCACCGCGAACGTTATGAACTGACCGATGAATTCCTGACCATCTGGCGGAATTTGCTTGAAAACAGGGAAGCGGATTTTACAGGCAAATATTTAAACGTAAAAGGGAGCAAACTGCTTTACCCAACGGTGCAGCAGCCTTATCCGCCGCTTTATTTCGGCGGGTCGTCAGAAATCGGGCAGGAAGTGGCGGCAAAACATGTCGATGTCTATTTGACTTGGGGCGAGCCGCCGGAAAAAGTAAAGGAAAAAATCGATCATGTCAAAAAACTGGCGTCAGCACAAGGAAGGACAGTGCGTTTTGGGATTCGGCTCCATGTCATTGTCAGGGAAACAGAGGACGAGGCATGGGATGCAGCCAATGACTTGATCCGGTATGTCGATGATGAACTCATCCATGCGTCCCAAAAGATTTTTTCACGGTTTGACTCGGTCGGCCAGCAACGGATGACATCTCTCCACAACGGCAGCCGCGACAATCTTGAAATTAGTCCGAACCTTTGGGCCGGCGTCGGGCTCGTGCGCGGCGGGGCGGGAACGGCACTTGTAGGGAGCCCGGAAATTGTCGCAGAAAGAATGAAGGAATATGCGGAGCTTGGCATTGAAACGTTCATTTTATCCGGTTATCCGCATCTTGAAGAAGCGTACCGGACGGCTGAGCTGTTGTTCCCATACCTGCCGCTTGAACAGCCTGATGCCCCCGTTTCCAATGTCATCAGCCCGTTCGGCGAGATTGTGGCGAACGATGCACTGCCGAAAGTATTAAAGTAAGGAGGCCGATCTGATGTTGAAAAAACGCGTCATGCCGTGGGTGGTGCCGGTTTGCCTGCTGTTTGCCTGGCAGCTTGCAAGTTCTGCTGGCATCTTGCCACCCAATGTGCTCCCAAGCCCTGTTGCCGTTGTAAAAGCGGCTTGGGGTCTCACGCAATCCGGGCAGCTTTTCAATTATATCGGCGCAAGCACAAAACGGGCACTGATCGGATTTTTGGTTGGCGGCGGAATCGGATTTGGACTTGGGTTGTTTACCGGGCTGTCCAAAAAAGCGGAAAGCCTGCTCGATAGTACCGTGCAAATGATCCGGAACGTTCCCCACCTTGCCCTGATTCCGATTGTCATTTTATGGTTCGGGATCGGGGAAGAAGCGAAGCTGTTTCTCGTTGCGCTCGGCACCTTTTTTCCAATCTATTTAAATACGTTCCATGGCATCCGCTCGGTGGACAGAGCGCTAATCGAAATGGGAGAAGTTTACGGGCTGAAAGGGACGGCACTTTTTTGGCATATGATCCTGCCGGGGGCGCTTCCTTCCATCTTAGTCGGTGTGCGCTATGCGCTCGGGGTCACATGGGTAACCTTGATTGTGGCCGAAACGATTGCATCCAACTCCGGCATTGGCTATATGGCCATGAACGCCCGCGAGTTCATGCAGCTTGATGTTGTCGTTTTGAGTATTGTCTTATATGCCCTTCTTGGAAAACTGTCCGACTGGCTGGCAAAAATCGCAGAACAACGATTGTTAAAGTGGCACCCGTCATATCAAAAATAAAGGAGGAGGAAACGATGCCGAAAGAAAAGGCGTTTGCTGTAGAGATTGAGGGGCTGGAGAAATCATTCGGCAGCCATCGCATCCTGCGCCATCTTCATTTAAAAATAAGAAAAGGGGAATTTGTTGCGATTGTTGGGAGGAGCGGATGCGGCAAAAGTACGCTTCTCAGGCTGCTTTCAGGACTTGAAGCGGCAAGCGGCGGAAAAATCCTTATAAACGGGGCGCCTTTATCCGGCAGAAACGGATCGGCAAAAATGATGTTTCAGGACGGCCGCCTGCTCCCATGGAAAACCGTGCTTCAAAATGTCGGGCTTGGCCTTGCGGGCGACTGGAAGAACAAGGCACTTGAAATGCTTGGAAAAGTCGGGCTGGAAGGGCGTGCAAATGATTGGCCTTCGTCTTTATCCGGCGGCCAGAAACAAAGGGTGGCACTGGCGAGGGCATTAATCCATGAGCCGGACATCCTTCTCCTCGATGAACCGCTTGGGGCGCTCGATGCATTAACCCGGATTGAAATGCATGCGCTGATCCAGTCGCTTTGGCTTGAAAAACATTTTACGGCCATATTGGTGACACATGACGTGGAAGAAGCAGTCGCCCTCGCTGATCGGGTTGTGTTAATCGAAGAGGGGGAAATTGCGATGGATTATCCGGTAAAACTTCCTTATCCACGGAAAAGGGACCACGCCCTCTTTTCAGCAACGACCAATCATATTTTAAACCGCATTTTAGGGAACAACGGCCATCAGCTGTTGCACGCAATGAAAAATTAAGGAAGAATTGGGGGATTCATATGGCGGAAAAAGTGGTACTGCTGAACGGGAGCCCTTCTGCGTATACGAGATTAAATGGGATCCGTGATTATATCAGGGCCGGGTTAAGGGGGCACGGGTACGAACCGGAGCTCATCAATATTCGGGAACTTCCGGCCGGCGATTTAATGAATGCCCGGCAAAGCCCGCCCATCACCAGGGCATTAAGAAAAGTAGAAGAAGGCGATACGGTAATCATTTTGACACCGGTCTATAAAGCGTCTTATTCCGGATTGCTCAAGACATTTCTGGATCTTTTGCCGCAAAATGGCTTATCCGGCAAGCAGGTGCTGCCACTCGCCATGGGCGGTACATTCGGCCACTTGCTCGCGCTCGATTACGCCTTGAAACCGGTTTTGGCCTCACTCGGGACAACGTGCATAGAAAAAGGGGTGTTTATTCTCGACCAACAAGTGAAAAAAAGGGATGGACTCTATGAACTCGACCGGCAAGCAGCTGACCGCCTGAATGCTGCTTTAAAAACATTGTTTCCGCAAACTTCAATATCTTTGTACTCATAAACAAATCCGGCATTTGGACGATATCCAAATGCCGGCATTCGTGTCGTACGAAAAACGGGGAAAGCGATAACCGGAGTACCGGCGCCCGTCATCCCATCTTTTGGTTGGGAAGTGCCGCTTTTTTCTTTTCCAGTGCAAACCGGACTTTCTCGGTTGTTTCGATCTGTGTGATGTTCCCTTCATGGATCGAAATGACCACTGTTCCAAACTCCAGTTTTTGCAATGATTCCATAATGCGGGCGATTTTTGTTTCATCAATATGAGCCATTTTTCACTACCCCCAAAAATAAATTTCGTGTGTGCCTGGTGGTCCGGCCGGCAATTCGGATGATCCAAAAAAGAAAGGCCCCCTTCAAGAAAGTTAAGAAGAGGGCGCACTCCTTAACTTATCTTCCAAGCTTGACGCTTGCTGGAATTAGCACAGTATTCCCAAAAAGAATCTGTTGCTGAGGTTTCCTCGGGCCAGTCCCTCCCCCTCTCTTGATAAGTTGTATAGCAAGAAAATAATTTGTTAAAACTATGATAAATAATATTATTCCGATTTGTCAACTTATATTTTCAACATTTCGGTTTACTCGAAGGGCAGGTAAGTGAAAAAATGGGAAGACACTCCATCATCTCATTGTACACGGTGAAATGAACATCTAGAGAGAGGTATTCCAATTGCTGGATGATGAAAGGATACATAGGGATTGCTGAACGAATCCGATTCTGAGTTTGTACCCAATTTGTCTGCAGCTCTCTCAAAGGAAAATGGGCGATTTTTTCTTCTCCATATGTTGAATCGGCTTTCGAGTGCAAGCTTTTCCCTGGATTTGTTGTAAAATCCTTTTAATAGGTGCGGAAAGCTGTCAGCAGCCTTGCTAAATCTAGGAATATTACTGACTTAGCAAGCCCTACATAGAGTTTTTTTGAGCAAAACCGTTCCGGATAGGGTATGATAAAAAGAAAAAGTGTGTTAAGGGTGTGAGATTGTGCCAGAGACAGATGTATCCAAGTTTGAGAAGAAAATCGAGGTGCGGAACATCCGGTTCGAAGACATTGATGATATTATGGCATTGTCGAAAAAATGTTTTCCGGGGATGGAGCCGTGGAAACGCGAGCAGCTCGAGAGCCATATCCGGATTTTTCCGGAAGGGCAGTTTTGCGTGGAATACGAAGGGAAAGTTGTCGGTTCCTGCTCCAGCTTAATTGTCAATTTCGATGAATACGAGGATCAGCATACATGGGATACGATCACCGCGAACGGCTATATTACCAACCATAATCCGCACGGGCTCAACCTGTACGGCATTGAAGTGATGATCGACCCGGAATACCGGCGCATGAAGTTCGGGCATCGATTGTATGAGGCACGGAAAGAGCTTTGCCGGAAAATGAACCTTCAAAGCATCATCATTGGCGGCCGGATTCCGAATTACAGCAAATATAAAGACAAAATGACCCCGCGCGAATACGTGGAAGAGGTTGAGATGCACAATATATATGACCCGGTTCTTTCCTTCCAGCTGCTTGAAGGGTTCCAGATTATGCGGATCAACAGGCAGTATTTGCCGGATGATACAGCATCCGCTTCATTTGCAACGCTTATGGAATGGCATAACGTTGATTATTTGCCGAAGTCCCGCCGTGTCTATCATGCTTCGTTCCCGGTTAGGATTACAGCAATCCAATATATGATGAAAAAAATTGATTCCTTCGATGATTTTGTCAGACAGGTGGAATATTATGTCGATGTGGCAGCGGATTTCGGTTCTGATTTTGCCGTTTTTCCGGAAATTTTCACCACGCAGCTGATGTCCTACCTGGAGGAAAAGCGTCCTGACCAGGCAGTGCGCCGGCTTTCCGAGTACACAGACCAATATATTGAACTGTTTACAGAGCTTGCCGTGCGCTACAATGTCAACATTATCGGCGGGTCCCATTTTGTGGAAGAAGACGGGGGCATTTACAATGTCGCCTTTTTGTTCCGGCGCGACGGGACGATCGAAAGGCAGACCAAACTCCATATTACGCCAAATGAGCGGAAATGGTGGGGGATCGCGGAAGGAAACGAACTCAATGTATTTGATACGGATTGCGGGAAAATTGCGATTCTGATTTGCTATGATATCGAGTTTCCGGAGCTGGCCCGTGTCGCTGTCGACTACGGCGCGAACATTATTTTTGTCCCGTTTTGCACGGACGACCGCCAAGCCTATTTGCGCGTCCGCTACTGTGCGCAGGCGCGGGCCATTGAAAACCAGGTGTACACCTGTATTGCGGGAACAGTCGGAAACCTGACCCACGTGGAAAACATGGATATCCAGTATGCCCAGTCCGGCATTTTTTCCCCCTCCGATTTTGGTTTTGCCCGCGACGGCATTGTCGGGGAATGCGATCCCAATGTCGATACCGTCGTTGTCGGCGATGTCGATCTTGAGAAACTGCGCCGCAACCGCAACAGCGGCTCCGTCCGGCAACTGGCCGACCGGAGAAGAGATTTGTATCAGATTAAAATCAACAGCAGGGCCTGATCGTATACGGACTGGCTGCAAGATCGGCCGGTCAGCCGCCAAGTGCCTGAACGGCTGCTTGGAAAACCCGGATATCGTATCAAAAAACCGCTTAGAGGATGGGAGCTCTAAGCGGTTTTTCATGATTCAGGCGATCTTCAGCACGGCCATCAGACTGGTCATCAGCACAATGCTGATCAAAATGGACAAAGAGTTCAACGTGCTGGACATGGCGACATTGCCGCCGCATTTCTGGGTAAATGCCGTGCAGACGGCGGAAATCGGCGCAAACGCGATAATCACGAGCACGAGCCGGACCTCAAGCGGCAGCGGTAGCAAGAAATAAAAGAATACTGCAAACAGGATGGCCATTCCGTAACGGATGATGACGGCTTTTAAGATGCCTGCAACCTGGCTTTTTTCGAGCCGGAGTTCAAAACCGATTCCGATCATCAGCATGGCCAGAAAGCCGTTTGCCTGCCCGACGATTCCGGTAAATGCAGTCACGCCTGCCGGCAATGTAATATGTAAAAGCGACAGCACGAGCATGATCAGATAGGTATCCATCGGTATGGATGAAAACATTTTTTTTAGGTAAGATGCCGCATTTGTTCTTTCATTGTTGGCAACGGCGGAAGCGATCGAATAGGTGCCGCCCGTGCATAAAACCGAATTGCCGGCATCGAACAGGCAGGTTGCCACTACGCCAACGGGCCCCAGGAAATTTTGTACATAGGGGAGTGTAAAACAGCCAATATTATAACCGGAATAATTGATCATGTTAAAGGCTTTTTCCGTATGGGTACGGCGCCAGGAAACGATATAGCCGGTTGCAATCATTACCAGATTGCAAATGACGCCGACTGCGACAAGCATTAGCAGCGAAGTTTCAAGGGAGAGCTTTTCAAAATTTGTAATCACGGCGCATGGCAATGTAATGTTCAAAACCATGCGGGAAACCAGCTGAAAATCATTCGGCTTAAAAAATCCGATCCGCTTCAAAATGTAGCCGAGCACAATGATCAAAATAAACGAAGCGGCTTTTGTCAACACAACACCCACATTTTTCCCAGCTTTCTTTTTGATCTAATTTCATTAAAAAACAATGAGAAAGAAACGGCAAGAAAAATTTTTGGCAACAACTTTTTTTCAGGTAATGTGCCGGTTCTTTTTTCTTCCACTTAAAATAAGGATGGAAAAGGACTCTTGGATATAAGGCATGGGAGCGGGTGATTGAAAAGGATTTGTAAATTCAATTTGTGAACACTATATAAAGTGTTGATCTTGCATGGCTATTGTGATCCCGGCAACGCATATAAAAAGTCCTCTTTGGCGATGTGAAGGATCTCGAAACGGGGATCCGGACCAAACCAAGAGGACCATTTTTTGAGAATCTTTTTGTAAGAAGAGGGACTTGCGGCTATTCATGTGAGCAGAAAAACGGGAAATTTACTTTTTTAAGAATTCAACATCTGCCCTTGTGTCAAGCAAATCACGATTGAGGATATCCAGTTTTTTGTCAATTTTTCTGACCTGTTCTTTAATTTCTTTTTGGCCTTCTTCTAAAGACGCCGTTCTCGTTTCCAGCGCCTCCATTCTGCTTTCCAACGCCCCCATTCTGCTTTCCAGCGCACTCATCCGTTCGGACAGATTTTTTTCCACGGATTTGATTTGGTCCGATAGTTCACGGATGGCCTGCAAAATCACATTCTGGTCAATTCCTTTATCCACTTTTTCACCTCCCTCATACGACAAATTATACGATATTTTTTGCCATGGGTCTATGGAAAACAAATGCCTGGAAAAATCGGTTTCAGGCTGCTACGGCGCATCGTATGAATAGTACTCTGGTATTGAAGACGCATGCGATACAAAAATAAATAAACTTCTCATGTCCATATTCTCTGTAATTTTCAATGGCAGGCTGTTTCGGCGGGGGTGAGTTTCAACCAACGAAAATGAAGAAATTGAGTGATCGTTTTCGAAAAAACAATTTTCTCATCGAATTTTCTAAAGATGAATTCACACGTATCAGAAGAAAGAGAACCTCCATCATTTGATAAATTATTGTATGTGTAAAATTTTACTCGACGGGGCAGATGAGTGGAAAAAAATGGGAAGACGCTCTATCATCTAATTGTACACTTCAAGATGAACATCTAGAGAGAGAGGTCTTCCCATGGATATTATATCAATAATTGCTGGATTATTAAAGGATACAAAGAGTCTTATCGAATTTGAAGAACAGCTTAAACTTCTGATGCAGAAGGCTTTTACACAATGGGTTGGGGAAATATTTGAAGAGTTAGATAAAACAATTAAACAGGAGAAGTTAGAGGAGGGCTGGGTGTACTGCCGGAGTGATAACAGAAGCGTTCAGTTTCTATTTGGAAGTGTGACTTTTAAACGTTCATTAATGCGTGATAAGAGAGGGAACTCACATTATCCTCTGGATGAATGGTTAGGGCTGGTACCACACCAACGATACAGCCCGTTAGTGGAATTAAAGGTGGCAGAGTTGGCAAGTGAGAACACCTATCGGGAAGTAGCTGATATTTTAAAAGAGTGGACAGCAGTGAGTCTTAGTCACACAACTGTAGGGAACATGGTAAAACACGTAGGGAAAACTCAGGCGGAAGCCGATAAGGCACTTGTAGAAGAGCTAGAAATAGCTGTTTCCCTGCCTGAGGGGAAGAAGGTAGACTACCTGTTTTCTGAAGCAGATGGTGTATTCGTTCGGGGACTAAAAAAGAAACAGAGTATGGAAGTCCACCATGCCATTCTCTATGAAGGTTGGGAAACCAATGGTAAAAGGGTCTCCCTGCGTCAGCCCACAGTCATCATGACAACGGAAGCCATCCAGACATTTTGGGATGAAGTCCAAGCCACAGCTGCCAACACCTACTCCCTCGAAAAAACGCATGTCATTACAAACAGTGATGGAGGTGCGGGATACACGGCTGAACGGTTTCAAACAGCTTTCTCACAGTCGGAATTTCCGGTGCTCAACCAGCTGGATACCTACCACGTTGCACAAGCCATCATAAGGACATTTGGGGGCGGAAAGAGCGAGATCAAGGAGCAAATTAGAAAAGCGATTAGAATGCATGACCTGGACCAATTCACGTTATATTTGGATACGCACGAAAGCACCTTGACGGATAAAAAGGCTCTCAAGAAAATCAAGGAATTCCGTTCGTATATCTTGAAAAACTGGGACCGCATTTTTGACTGGAGAGACAGGGTGAAAAACGTGCCGGAAGGTGCGAGAGGCCTAGGAGCGATGGAATCGAATCAAAGGCATATCTCCTTCAGGATGAAAAAAAGGGGCATGCATTGGAGTGAACTTGGCGCAGAAGCCATGGTGAAAATCAAACAAGGCATACTCAATGGGACATTGAGAGAAGCCTATCTGAAACATCGTTCAAGAAGCGAGAGAAAGCAACGGAACTTGAAACAATCCATCAGGATGTCTCAACTACTCAAGCAGCCTGTACGCCCGTCAGTGGGCGTAAAGCACGGATCAGTTGCCCTGCATTCAAGCAGTTCATCGGCAATGGGACATTTAAGCAAAATATTAGAGCTTTCGTTTTAAGCCTGGCTCAGTGGGGACTGATCGTTGAGGCGCGCGAAATTTACGAGACTCCTGCGGGAAAAGCGAGCCAGGAGAGACCCCGCAGCGAGGTACGAGCGAGGAGGCTCACCGGTCGCCCGCGGAAAGCGAGTGAATTTCGCGCGCCTCAACATCCCCGTTATCCATCTTTATACGGAAATATTACATCTTTTCCGAAAATTACACCGAGCAAGTAAAGCACGGTAGCCGAAAGTGTACAAAAAGAGTGTCTTGGAATACCCGATATTTAAACCTTGTCGAGAAAAACTTGACACATACTAAATTATTTTGACGATTGAAATTTAGCGTTATTTGTGGTAAAGTAGCCAAATATAAGAATCCTTTCTGATGGTTATTTCGTGGATGTTTTAACCTTATCAGAAATGGATTCTTTTTGTATTTATTTGATACATGGCCAGTTTAGCTGAATACCTTGATAGATATGGGATGTGGTGTTACCAAGGAAATTCTGTGAATCATTCCAGGAAAAACCATTACAATTAAAAAGCATACGTATTTTTACACAGATTGGAGTTGCAGAGTCTATGGAGAACCAAAAAAAGACGGTGCAGGGCAGTGTGAGGTTTGCCCAGCAGCACCTGGCAAATGAGAGGACATTTCTTGCATGGATCCGCACAGCCATTTCCATTATTGGGGTTGGTTTTTTAACGACTTCCTTGCACTTCACCATAAGGATCGCCTCCAGTCCATATATTAATACACTCGCCATCCTTTTGGGCATTTTCGCATGTGTGATCGGATTTATCACTGGAATTACGGCGGCGTTGCAGTACGCAAGGAAAAAAAGAGAGATCGAGAAGGGTATTTTTGTTCCGGCAAATTTTTCTGTTCATTTTCTTACCATTATCTTCACTGTACTCATTTTTATGATTTTTGTGTACCTCATGTCTTTGCTGGTTATGTAATGTTGTTGTTCTGAGTATAATTCATGGTGGGTCCTCCTTGGATGTCAATTGCTTCGAAGCTTTGGACACCTTGAACCATATCAGCGGGGTTTTTTGTGCAAACCTCAAATTTCTTTCATTACAGGAATGCTCTACTTGATTTCTTTGGTACCTTTTTCAATCAGAAAAATCTTTGCTCGTCTGTTTTTGCTTCTGTCCAAATATATTAATAGGGGGACCGGTATGCGATGCTGTTTTCTCCGTTCCCGAAATGGATTGGCAAAGGCAGGGGTGACGTGTTTTTGTGATTTTAAAAATTTATTTGCTCAACCTGATTAGTGATCTGGATAATCTTCTTATTATTACAACGGTGGTTCGAAAGTATGGTTACGAGCCAAAACAGCTGTTTTTTTATATCGTTGTATGTCTAACGGTCAGTCGTACGATTTATGTTGCGATGATCCAGTATTTAACAGGGATCCCGGGATTTCGAGTGCTCGCAGGCATGATTCTCCTCTACATCGCTTTCCGTTTTGTGAGCTCCATCCAGCCTGATTCCGAGGCAAGGCCCGTTCCAAGCATCCCGGCCGCCAAAATGCTATTGATTGTGCTTGCTGCTGATATGCTCGTCTGTATGGACAGCGTTTTGATCACGTCCGGCATCTCCGCCAATTTGCTGTCCACGATGGCTGGCATAGCCTTAAGCTTAACGACCGTACTCGCTTTCTTCGAGTTTTTTTCTGAAATACTGGACAAAATTTCATGGGTGCAGATTGTTGCCGGCGGTTTGATTGCACATGTTGCAATCACCGGCATCTTTAAAGATCCGGTAATGAAATACCCTGTGAGCTTACTGGAAAAAGTTTGGGGATTTCAATTGCACGAATGGATCAATTTCATTGCGCTGGATACCGCCATCTTTCTGATATTAATCGGGTTCATGATTAAGGCAAGAAATAGGGCCTGATTAGTTTTCCGAAAGCGGGCCGTGCTGGGATGCGCGAACGTCCGGACCGGCAGCACAGGTTAAAAACAGTCCGCTTCCGGCAGCAAACAGCCCGGTGCGTTTGCAGCTATATACTGAATTGGAGTCCCGTAAGCCGGGCAAATCTTAGAGTGTCATATAACAATGAAAAGCCCCCTGGTTCGTGGGAAAGATCCCGCTCACGAACCAGGGGGGTTGTTTTGTTGCGGGGATTTTTACAAATAAGCCTTCTTGTGGTGTTTCCCTTAGAGGGGAAATCTGTTCAAAATAATAACAATTTTACAAAACGTAAAGAATCCTGTTGAATCATTTGACATTTTGGCTAATGCGCTCCGGATCAAAACAAGTTAATATGAATTTATATAAATTAGAAAATTCATTAAAAGGGGCAATCGGAATGGTTGATAACTTTCCTTCCACTGAAATGATGGTGGATGAACTGAAGGAATGGGACAAAAAATATTTTATTCACCCGACAACCTCCCCCAAGGTCCACGCAAAAGAGGGGCCGCCGATTATTTTTAAAGAAGGCAAAGGGGTCAAAGTTCAAGATATATATGGAAATGAATACATTGATGGTGTTTCGATGCTTTGGAACGTCAACCTGGGGCATGGACAGAAAGAATTGGCGGAAGCGGCGAAAGCACAAATGGCCAAAATCGGATACAGTTCTTCTTTCATCGGGTATTCGAATGAACCTGCCATTCGTCTCGCGGAAAAACTGGCCTCCATGGCGCCGGGTGACCTGGAGGCGGTTTTTTACACCTCAGGCGGATCCGAGTCCAATGATACAGCTATCAAGTTTGCGCGCTTTTACTGGGAACTTGAAGGCATGCCGGAGAAAAGAAAAATCATTGCGCTGGAAAATGCTTACCATGGCGTGACCATCGCGGCGCAAACTGCCACGGGTGTGCCAAACTTCCATGCTTTTTCAAACTCTCATATTCCGGAAGTGCTCCACGCAAAAGCACATTTAACCCGATGCGAACAAGGCGACCGGTCCGATCCGCAATATGAAGGCTGTATCCGCGATATTGTTGAAAAGGAAGGTGCAGAAACGATTGCGGCTGTCATCCTAGAGCCTGTGCAAGGATCAGGAGGGGTATATATTCCGCCGGATGGCTATTTGCAGGCAGTCAGGGCACTTTGTGATGAATATGGCATTTTGCTCATTGCAGATGAAGTCATTTGCGGCTTCGGCCGTACCGGGGAAATGTTCGGCGTGGACCAATGGGAAACCGTTCCCGACCTCATGTGCTTTGCTAAAGGCGTTACGAGCGGTTATGCACAACTCGGGGGCGTGCTTGTTAGCCGGAAAATCCGTGATGCATTTGTACATCAGGATGGCTTCCTAAGCCACGGCTTTACATACAGCGGCCACCCTGTAGCCTGCGCAGTGGCGTTAAAAAATCTGGAAATTTTAGAAAGGGACAATGTCATTGCCAATGTCCGAGCAATGGAAACAGAACTGAAAGCAGGATATGCATTTTTGGAAAACACGCATCCAACTGTTGCGAAAACAAGGGCCATCGGGTTGCTGTCCGCTTTTGAATTATACGAAGACCGGGAAGCGGGAAAGCGGTTTGATCCGTCTGTTCAGGCAGCCGGCAAAGTATACGAAGCGTGTTTCAAAAGAAAATTGCTGCTCCGCACATTGCGGGCCGGTGAAGGGGAGAACATCCTTGCCATTGCGCCCCCGCTTGTGATCAACAAAAACGAGATGGAAGACATTTTTTCCATTTTGGATGAAGCGCTGACCGATTTTGAAAAATCTCTTTAACGGAAAGGAGGTGAAAGATTGGTAGAAAAGATCATACTCCGCGGCTCGCCGGAAGAAATCGGCAGGCAGCACGGAAAGCTTGGAAAAAACGAGGTGCTCAAAAGCCTTGAAACGTATGAAAGGCTCTTTTACGGTTACCAGCAATACAGCTGGAAAGAAGCCAGGGAAGAGGCACTGAAACATGTAAAAGCCATTTGGAATCATGATCCCGATCTGATCGAAGAGATGCAGGGGGTTGCAAAGGGAGCAGGGATTGACTTTGAAGATGTACTCGCGCTCAATGCCCGCAGTGAAATTGCCCTCGGAAATTATAAAGCAGGCCGCCATCCACCGGTTGATGGCTGTACGGCGATCGCGACTTTTCCACCCGCCGGATGTGATACGATCATCGGCCAGAACTGGGATTGGAAAGGATGCCAAAAAGACAGCCTGCTTTTACTGGAGATCCATCATCCCGGAAAACCAGTGATCACAATGGTGACAGAAGGCGGAATCATCGGCAAGATCGGTTACAACTCGGCAGGATTGGGCGTTTGTTTCAATGCATTGATTACCAATCGGAAAACGGACCAATTGCCCGTTCATCTGGTATTGAGAGAAATTTTAAATTCACGGACACTGCCTGAAGCCATTGCAAACATCAAAGACGGAAAAATCGCAGCGACCGCAAGCTTTATCATCGGAAAAGCAGACCAGGACGGAAAAGGGATGGCCGTCAATGTGGAAGCTTCCCCCTTTGGTCTTGATTTTCTCGAGGACGGGAACGGTATATTGGTGCATACCAACCATATCATCTCTGACTCTGTCAAAAAAGGCGTGGAAGACCGGAATGAGTTTAAATGGGAAGATTCCGTGCTGCGGATGAAACGGGCGCAGCAGTTGATAAACGTGCAGTTGCGCTCCGGCGGGAAGATCGATGAAGGCACCTATATGGCTTGGTTGTCCGACACCTTGAATGCTCCGAATGCGATCAATCATTTTGAAAATCAATCAGCCCCTGAACATAGAAGAATGGAAACGGTTTTCTCCATCATCATGAATCTCTCACAAAGGAAAGCCTTTTTATGCATTGGGAAACCGTCAGAAAACCGCTATACAGAAATGGGCGAAATCGTGCGCCAACAATAAGGGAGAGGACGTTTGATGTCTGACGTTGACTTTACAAAGGAAACAGGCCGTGTGGTCATTCGCAATGTGCAGCAAAATGATCTTGACGAAATCGTGGAAGTTGCCAAAGCGGCGTATGAATATCCGGAGATTGCGTTCAGCCGCAAGCAATATGAAAGCCAAATGAAGATTTTTCCGGAAGGGCAGCTTTGTGCCGAGTACAACGGCAAAATGATCGGTTCATGCGCAAGCCTGATTGTGAAAAATGAAGACTACGCCCGCCAGCATACACTCGATGAAATCAGCGGGAATGGTTTTCTTACCACGCATAATCCGGATGGCAAGCATTTATACGGCATTGATGTTGTTGTCCATCCGGCATTCCGGCAAATGAAAGTCGGGCGGCGTTTATACGACGAAAGAAAAAAACTGTGCAAACAGCTGAATTTAAAAAGCATTGTATTCGGCGGGAGGATACCGAACTATTACCGGTATGCCGATCAATTCACGCCAGACGCGTATGTGCGGGAAGTGGAGAAGCAGCATCTTTACGATCCCGTGCTGACATTTCAGCTCAAAAATGGCTTTAAGATACGGGGCGTGCTTTCCAATTATTTAAAGTATGACATGGCCTCATTGAAATACGCCGTTTTAATGGAATGGGAGAATCCGGATTATGAACCGGCAGAAAAGCGGCATGGCCGGCACAGCCAAGCATCGCTTTTTGCAAAATAAGCATCCATGCTGGGACGGACGCTGCACCAGCGGAGGATTGAAATTGAGCCAAATGGGTGCCCGACAAACCATTGCGCCGGCTGCGAATTTTTGCTACCAAAGGCGCCGGTGAACCAGTTGCAAATGTCTTACGAATAAAGGGATGGAAGTGAAGGATAAAACGCGGCTGGCATGGTTGCGGAATCCAATTCTAACTTGCCAAGCAGCTCAAAACGAGGAGGTGTCATGATGCTCTATATTAATGGCGAATGGAGAAAGGCAAGGTCCGGCAAAGAAGCAGAAGTGAGAAATCCGGCAACCGGCGAACGCATCGGCCGTGTTGCCTGGTGCGGGAAACAGGAAACCGAAGAAGCCATCCAATCTGCCGATACTGCTTTCCAAAAATGGAAAAGAGTGCCGGCCGGAAAGCGGAGCGCCTATTTGCTGAAAGCAGCTTCCATTATGAAAGAAAAGGCAGAAGAACTGGCTGAAACGATTACAACAGAAATGGGCAAACCGATTTCCGAAGCGAGGCGGGAGATCCAGACGGCAACCGGTTATTTGGAATGGTTTGCAGAAGAAGCAAAGCGGGTTTACGGCGATACTGTGCCGGCTTCCCAAAACGACAAACAGTTAATGGTATTAAAGGAGCCGGTGGGGGTCACGGCTGCCATCACGCCATGGAATTTCCCAATGTCTATGGTAACGAGAAAAATTGCCCCTGCGATTGCCGCCGGCTGTACGGTGGTCTTGAAACCAGCACCTGTTACCCCATTGTCTGCGATTCGGGTATTTGAATGTTTGCACGAAGCCGGTCTGCCAAAAGGCGTGGCCAACCTTGTCATCGGCCCGGCGGAAGAAATTGGACCCGTGCTGACGAAAAGCCCAGTTGTCCGCAAACTGACATTTACCGGCTCCACCGCTGTCGGGAAAAAGCTGATTCGTGACAGCGCCGATACGGTTAAAAAAGTGTCCATGGAACTGGGCGGGCATGCCCCCTTTATCGTTTTTGCCGACGCAGACCTGGAACGGGCTGTCCAGGGGGCAATCGATGCAAAATTTGTAAACAACGGGCAAACGTGCATATGTGTCAACCGCATTTATGTAGAAGAAAAAGTTGCAGACGAATTTGGCAGGATGCTTGCGGCTAAAGCCTCCGCTTTAAAAATCGGCAATGGGTTGAACGAAGATACTGAGCTCGGGCCCTTGATCCATCATTTTGCATTTGAAAAAGTGCAGGCCCATGTCCGGGATGCGATCGAAAAGAATGGGGTAATTCTCTGCGGCGGAAAGCCTTATAAAGCGGAAGGATTGGAAGGCTTTTTCTATGAACCGACCGTGATCCATCATGCAAATGAAGAGATGAAAATCGCCACGGAAGAAACGTTCGGCCCTGTAGTGCCCATCTTTTCTTTTCAGGATGAGCAGGAAGTGATTGAAAAAGCGAACCGTACGCGATACGGCCTTGCTGCTTACTGCTATACAAACGACCTGGGCAGAGGGCTTCGCATGATGAACGAACTGGAATACGGCATTGTTGGAATCAATGATGCCGCTCCTGTAACCGTTCAGGGTCCGTTTGGGGGATATAAGGAAAGCGGCATTGGCCGGGAAGGAGGGAAGTCCGGCATCCTCGAATACTTGGAAGAAAAGTATGTTTCCATCCGGATGATGTAAAGGGAGGGATCAAATTACCACAAAAATAAAACGCTTACAATACGCTGCTGGAAGATGATGGCCGTAGCAAATGAATGGGATTGTCCCACAATTTACCATAAAACATTGGAGGGTTACAATGAAAAAACCATTTGGACTCAGAGATGATGTGACGGTTCGTTCCATTGCAGAAAAAAGTAATGCCTATTTTTTCTTAATTGTGTTCATTGCGGTCCTGCCGGCATTCCTGGAAGGATTTGACGGGAATTTGTTTGGTTTTGCGTCACCCTATATTGTTGAAAATGCCCATGCGTCTGTCGCTTCACTAGGACTTTTGATTACCGGAAGTGCCATTGGTCTGACATTGTTCAGCCTTGCCGGCGGATTTCTGTTCGATAAATTTTCCGTGAAAAATACCATTTTAATATCCGTTTCCATCTTCTCTGTGTTTACATTTTTAAGTGGTTTTTCACATAATTTGACGATGCTGATGATTGCAAGAATTTTGGATGGAATTGGGGTTGGCATGTTTCAACCGGCAATCGTCGCCTTTTTAGGGGACATTTTCCCGGAAAAGCGCGGGAAAGCAACGGCAGCTTTTGCCATTTCCTACGGGGCGGGCATATTTATTGCTCCGTATGTCGTTTCCCCGTTCCTGCCAAACATCACTATTCCCTTTGCCATTGTTGGGATATTATCTGCTTTATCGGTACTCGGTTGTTATTTATTTATTCCAAAAACCTATAAAAGACTGGAAAAGCAAAAGGTTGAATTTAAAGGCGTATTAAACCGGAATGTCAACCTCATTTCGCTGTCAACCCTGTTTTACGGTGTGGCCCAGTTTGCGTTTATCGGCTTCATTTCACAATATTTACTCAAGGTGTTACACCTTCCGCCGGGACAGGCAGCTATGATTTCCTCCATCTATGGCATTTCCGGTTTAATTTGTTCAATGCCGCTTGGGATGCTGGCTGACAGGATTGGAAGAAAACATGTATTCAGGCTTACCGCCTTGCTTCTTTTCATCGGGGGTGCAGGCATTTTCAGTGTAGGGAGCCATGTGCTGGCGCTCAGTATATTGATGTTTGTGTTTGGCGCAGGTAGTTATTTCCCGGGCATTGCCTCCGCAATAGGGCAAGATTCTGTCAAAGAACATGTCACCGGCACGGTAACCGGATATATTTTCTTCATTTTTGGCATCGGCCAGATTTTCGGCGGGCCCCTGTTTTCTTTCCTGCTGCCGCTCGGTTTTATGAAAGCCGGTTTGATTGCGCTCGGCGTGCCAAGCCTGTTGTGCTTTTTACTCACGCTCTTCACAAACAGCGGGATGCAAAGAGCTTTGCAGACTGAAAAAGACAGTCTTGATTACAATTCATTGACAAATACCCAGATTGGAGTGGAAAAAATTGATTAATCCGAAAGCATTATCATCCGGTTTTGAATTAAGCCAAAAAAATACAGATGAACTATGGCGCTGGTCGGCTGCTGAACTAGCGTATGCCATCCGGACAAAAGAGATTTCCTCGCGTGAAGCGGTCATGAGCTGTCTTAAAAGAATTGAAGAAGTCAACCCAAAAGTCAATGCGTTAGTAGAAGTGCTGGCTGAAGGTGCGCTTCGGGCGGCGGATGCTTCGGACCGGTCCGTATTAAAAGGGGAAGAGCTCGGCCCGCTTCACGGGGTGCCGGTTGCGACCAAAATCAATACCGATCAGGCAGGCCATGTCACGACAGACGGTGTCGTTGCCTTTCAACATAACGTGGCGACAGACGACAGCCCCCCGGTCGCCCACTTACGCAAAGCAGGTGCTGTTTTCGTTGGAAGGAGCAATGTCCCTTCGTTCAGCCTGAGGTGGGTTTCCAATAATGACTTGCATGGCAGCACATTAAATCCGTGGGATCCCACCCGGACACCCGGCGGTTCAAGTGGCGGGGCAGCATCGGCGGTGGCATGCGGGATGGCGCCGATCGCACAGGGGAACGATATCGGCGGCTCGATCCGGTATCCGGCATATGCATGCGGCATTACAGGTATCCGGCCTACGATCGGGCGGGTTGCAACCAGTGCCGACCTTCCAAATGGAGATCCGCCCTTATCTCTCCAAATGAAAGTAACAGAAGGACCGCTGGCACGGAATGTTGCCGATTTAAGATTGGCGCTTTCTGTGATGTCGGCATACGATCCGCGCGATCCGGTTCACGCGAATGTTCCGTTAATCGGCGAACCGCTCAAAAAACCGATCCGTGTCGGGCTGCTCCGCGATCCAGGCGTGGTAAAACCGGATCCGGCAGTCAATCAGGCTTTGAACGAGGCGGCTGCGTATTTAAATGACGCCGGCTATGTGGTAGAAGAAGTAGATTTGCCTTTGTTTGCCGAAGCTTATAAACTCTGGTACCTGCTCGTGCTAGAAGACTTGACCGATCTCTGGCCGGCTATTAAACAATTTGGGGATGAAGGGGCAAGGTTAAATCTGCAATATAATTACGAGGTTTCGAGACAATGGTGGGGAGAAGTCACACTTGAAAAATACCGAACAGGATATGCGCGGAGAGGGACGCTGATTATTGCATTACAGAAATTTATGGAACAATATCCGATCCTGCTCCTTCCTGTTTCGGCAGAGCAGGCGTTCAAACAAAATGAAGATATTGAAAGTGTCGACAGCAACGCGCGGCTCATGGCGGCGCAGTGGCCGATGATGTCCATTGCTTTACTCGGCTTTCCGGCCATCTCAGTCCCGACATCTGTAAGCGGCGGGTTGCCGGCCGGGGTTCAAATTGTTGGAAGGCGGTTCCGGGAAGACACGATTTTAGATGCTGCAGAAATCATTGAATCTCGGGCAAATATCCAAGTGCCAATCGACCCGCTCTTTCATTGATCCTTGTTTTTTTATCGTGATTTTCTATAGGCAGCTGAAAGAAGGGATAAAGTTGATAGCGAAAACGGTAAGCAGTTCAAATATGACCTATATCGGACAAGAAGAATCCGGCGTCATTTCGTTTAAAGGGATCCCCTACGCCAAACCGCCTGTAGGAAAACGGCGATGGAAAGCACCGGAAGACCTGGACCCCGAACCAAAAAGAATCGAAGCTTTTTCATATGGCTCGCCTTGCATTCAACCGGTCGATGAAAATGAACCCTCTTCATTCGGGAATCAGTCTGAAGACTGTCTGACATTAAATATATGGACGAGAGAACTGGAAGGTGCGAAAAAGCCGGTCATGGTGTTTATTCACGGGGGCGGATTTATTGGCGGAGGTTCGAATGATCCGCTATATGACGGAAAAAATTTTGTGAAACGAAACGATATCGTATTGGTTTCAATCAACTACCGGGTAAATATTTTTGGATTTCTTGATTTGGAAGAGCTTGGTGGAAAGGCATACGCAGACAGCAAAAATTTAGGCATATTGGACCAAATCAAAGCATTGGAATGGATTAACGCACATATTCATCTGTTTGGCGGGGATCCAGGCAATATTACGATTTTTGGCGAATCATGCGGCGGCGCAAGTGTTTCGCTACTCATGACGATTCCAAAAGCGAAAGGGCTGTTCCTTAGAGTGATTGCACAAAGCGGGACGGTCAATCTTGTGAAAAATGAGGAGACGGCAAAACAAATTGGAAAGGATTTTGTAAAACTCACGGGTGCGCGTTCGGTTGAGGATTTGCTGGCATTAGACGCGGACCAACTCAGAGCGTATTGCGACCGGCTGATAGATCTTTATCAGTATAAAAGCGAGATTATGTTTGCACCGGCCGCTGACGGGAAATGGATCCCGCTCAATCCTTATCAGGAGATTGAAAACGGATGTGCTGCAGGGATCGACTGTATGATTGGCACAACAAAAGATGAGATGGCCTATTGGCGCCTGTATTACCCGGATTTGGATGATATTTTGGAAGATTATCTGAACCAGCAGCTTTCCATTATCAAGAAAATGTCCGGTATTGATGCAGCGGCCGCGCAGCACCGCATACAAGCCGGTTCTGCGGGTCCATATCAGCTTGCCAACGACATATTGTTTCACATCCCGGCTATAAAATTTGCGGAAGCCCAGTCCCGTTTTGCCAGTACATGGATGTACTTTTTTACCTGGCCTTCCCGGATAAAAGGGCTTGGTGCGTGCCATGCTATTGATTTGCCGTTTGTCTTTCATAACTTAAAAAGTGGGGAGTGGCTGACAGGAAAAGAGCCGCCGGTAACACTGGCTGACCGGATGCAGGATGCGTGGGTTTCTTTTGCCCGTAACGGGAACCCCGCTCATCCCGCGATTCCTGCCTGGCCGGCCTATGATCCGGATCACCGTTCCGTGATGCAAATCGATGAGAACTGGCGCTGCATCCGCGGCCACGTTCCGGAAATCCTGCGAACAAAGAAATGTACACAGAAAGTCGAATGATTCTTAGGGCGACATTGAACAACATAAGTCATGAAAAAGGCCTGTTTAGAAAAGGAACAAGGTTGATAGGACGCGTCATTTTGTATGCCAATTTCATAGAACGAGGTTTTCTGGGAAACGCCCCCCACTAAAAAGAGTGCGTCCCGAGTAAATGAATCCTAAACAGAAAGGAATAATGGGAATGACCATTGGATTAGAATTTGCATTTCAAGCGTATGTGTCGATTGATGAAGATTTGACGATCGGACCTGTCCCCGGCGGAATCCGCAATATTACGCCGATCACAGGAGGCGTGTTCGAAGGCCCCGGCATAAAAGGAACGGTCATACCGGGCGGGGCGGACTGGTCATTGACAAGAGAAAACGGTGTCATTGATATTTGTGCCCGGTACACATTAAAAACGGATGATGATGTGCTGATCTATGTCATCAATAAAGGGTTGTATATTGAAAAACCCGGAGGCTTGCAGGAAAGGCCGGCTTCAAGAGAAGGAGTGGAGCCGATGCCGGAATATTTCAGAACGACCCCCGTCTTCGAAGTCTCGAATGAAAAGTATGACTGGTTAAACCGCAACATTTTCGTTTGCGATCTTGACCCGATTTACGACAAGACACATCCGCAGTTTCCGGGGATTGATATCAAGTTTTATAGAGTTACCTGAGAACCCGTGTGATCTTTCCGGAAAAGAGAGAAATCCCTTTTCCGGTTTAGATAAAAAAGCTGAACCGTGAAAGGAGGGTGGACATCAAAGTTGGAAAACAGATTTCCGGTAAGTAAACGTTGGCTGGTTCGTATTCGGATTTAAAATCAAAATTGCAGGAGGACGACAATGTGCGTTTTAAAGTAACCATTTTAGGCGTTGGCGGTGTAGGTCATGTTTGTGCTTCAGAAATCGCAAAAAGCGAATATTTAACAGATTTAGTACTTGCAGACATTTCAACAGAAGCTGCAGAAAAATGTGCCCAAAAATTAAGAAACAAGACAGCTGCTTCGATTGAAGTTTGCAGGGTTGATGCATCCGATAAGGGGAGTGTTGCCGCGATATTGGAAGATGTCGATGTGCTTTTGTATGCCGGCATTCCTGAATTTAATTTCACCGTGATGCAGGCGTGCCTCGATACAAGGACGCATTATATTGATATGGCTTCCGCCAGCCCTGATTCCTTGTTAAAGCAGCTGGATTGGAGCAGCCGTTTTAAACAGGCGGGCATCTTAGGCATTATGGGGCTGGGCTGCGACCCGGGATTTTCCAATATTGCTGCCAAATACGCAGCTGATCAGCTGGATACTGTAAAATCGATTACAATTCTGGATGGCGACAATTCGGATGTGGACTATGAAGGCTTTTGCGCTTATTTTAGCCCGCAAACCGCCATTCAGGAATGCCTGGCAAAACCAAATTACTGGACGGTTGAAAAAGGGATGCAGTACTATTCCTCCCCGTTTGCCAATAAGGATGAGTTCGAGTTTCCGGACCCGATTGGCTGGCTCGACTGCTATGTCGTTGAACATGAGGAAGCGGCGACCCTCGGGAAATCAATCGGCAAAGGGTGCGAGTACGTGGAGTTCCGTTACGCGCTCCACCCCGATTTTGTCAATACCCTTCAAGTATTGAGTTATTTAGGGCTTGACCGGAAAGAGCCAATTCGCGTGGACAATGCGGATGTCATCCCGCTGAATGTGGTCGTCACGACGATGCCAAAGCCTGCTGAACTTGCAGGGAAAATCCACGGATATTCATGCGTTGGTGCGAATGTAAAAGGAACGAAAGGCGACAAAAATGTGGAATTGTTCGTTTATACGATCGCGAACCATGATGAAATTTATCAAAAATCCGGGTTCCAGGCAACAGTCTGGCAGACCGGTGTTCCTCCCGTTGTGGCCATTGACATGATCGCGGAAGGCATTTTAAAAGGGACGGGATGCATCCCGCCGGAAATGATTGACCCCGCGCCTTTCCTGAAACGGCTGAAGGCAAGGGGAATGGATTGGTATGTCATGGAAAAAACAAGCCCGATGTTAAAAATCATCGCCTCTTCTTGAAAATGTAAAAAAGCCACTAACCATGCAGGCAGCTCCCTATTTAAGGGTGCTGCCTGTTTAAAGGGGATAGGGCCATTTTCCTCCATCCGGCAACGACTGAACCGGGTTTCTTTCCTTTTGATTGACAGAAAAATAAAGAGAGGACATAATGAATTTAGAACAAGTCTAAGTATTTTTTATTTTCTATTTATGCTATCATTCTGCCATTTGGAGGGACTATGTTTGTGCAGTGAATTCGAATGTACCGTTTGGGAAGTGCTACAAAGAAAACCGTTCCAGGATGCAAAAGTACTGGCCGGCGGGAACGGATTAAGCCAAAAGGTTTCAGGCGCCTGCCTTTTAGAGCAGGCCCAATTTGAAGAAATCAACAGCGGGGATATCCTGATTACATCTGGATCTGGCCTCAATCTTGATGCACCCGGCGGACAAGCCAATATCCGCAAAATGCTAAAAAAAAAGCCGCTGGAATTTGCATAGCAATCGGCACGCATGTAAAAGAGGTTTCCTCGGAAGTTTTGCAGTTTGCTGATGCACATCACTTCCCGGTTATTGTGTTTGAAAAGCGGATTTCATTTGCAGGAATCATACAAGATCTGCATCGCATGATTGCCAGCCGCCATTATCAAAGTCTTCGGCAAATGAGCGTGCTTTCCAAGAAGTTTAATGAGCTGTCCCTTACAGCAAACGGCATTTTAAACATCCTTCAGGAAATATACAAACAGCTTGAAACACCTGCTTTGTTTCTCACAGAATATGACCGCATGCATTACTATCCCCCGGCATCGAAAGAGTTGTACAAACGCATTTATCCAAAAATAAGCCATCTCAGTATGGCAGCCGCCAATGCACAAATCTTTTCCAGTGAGGGCATTCACTTTGTGATCATGCCGGTAAAAGGATTGGGACAGATTTGGGGATATTTATGCCTGAAATTAAAAACAGATGCAATGGACGCGTACACTTCTTTTATCATGGAGCACGCCGTCCTTGCCATTTCACAAATCATGTTAAGAACGAAAACAATGGAGGAAAACAAGCGCGTTGCGGAAGAAGAGGTCGCCAGGAAACTGCTTGCGGGCAAAGACTGTGAACAGGCCGAGATGAAAGCCGTTTTGCCTGGTTATTCTGCCAGTTTGCATTTCCGGGTCATTTTATTCAAAGTTACGAAGCCGCAATCCGGCACCAAAGAATGGGAAGAAACATTGCTACAGCTTTCCGCCATGATGAAAAACAGGATAAAAAAGAAAGGCATGCTGTCCCTTATTTCAGCTGCCAAGGACGAAATTGCAGCGATTTGCTTTTTTAAAAAGGACGAGCAGGCCAATCATGATCTTGCAACTTTTTCTGATATCCACCAGTCATTGGTGCAACTCAGCATAAAGGACCGCTACAACGGCAAGCACACGATGACGGGGATCAGCAAAGCTTACAAAAATACGGCGGACGTTTGCCGGGCGTATGATGATGCGAAAAAAGTCATCTTTCTGCAACAGATCAACCTGCTTCAAGAAATTTTTTATGACAAAATCGGTATTTACCAGATCTTGCTATTAGGCGAGAAAAATGAATATGTGGAAACGTTTATCTATGACCAGCTTGGACCCGTACTGGAATATGACGCAAAAATGAATGCCTCTTTATTAACAACACTTGAAGTTTACCTGAAAAACAGGGGGAGGAAAAAAGAAACGGCAAATGAACTGTTTATCGTCAGGCAGACGCTTTACCACCGCCTTGAAAAAATAGAAGAACTGCTCGGCTATCAATTTATGGAGCCGGCCCGCAGGCTTGCGCTTGAAACGGCGATTCTCGCTTATCATATTTATCAATCCGGCCATACGCACTTCAACCTGGAAGATTATCAATTGTAATGGGGGTGATGACCGCCTGTTCCTTCGCCAGACAGTGTGGCAGCAATCTGCTGGTCCCTTCCACCAGTCGCATTTTTTCAAGAATGCAGGGAACATTCACCTATACAACGGAATGCCTCCGCGCTGCCAAAGCGGGGGATTTTTTTGTAGATTGAGTAGAAGCGTGACCTTTTTCCTATATAAATTGGTTTTATCACAACTATATTCCTAAAATGGTAAATTTTCTATGAGATTACAGTTGAATTACGTTTTCATAGAATGATTGAAAGTGGCAATATATTTTTTTAAAATAGGGTTTGTGAGTGAAACAAACCATGACCCTTAATATATAGCCAATGAAAATTTTTTTAAACATCCAGGAGGTTTCGATCTTGACTCGAAAAAAAGTATTGTCTGTTACAGCCGGCATGACATTAGCGTCTTTAATTGTAGGTTCTGCATCAACGGAAGCAGCTACATACACGGTCAAAAAAGGAGATTCGTTGTGGAAGATATCCCAACAATACCACACAACGGTTTCCCAAATTAAAAATGAAAACCATCTGACAGGCGATATTATTTATCCGAATCAGAAATTTAAGGTGCCGTCTCAAACACCAAAAAAATATAAAATTGTATCAGGAGACACGCTTTCAGGCATTGCCAAAAAATACGGCGTCAAAGTATCTCAACTGAAAGAGTGGAACGACTTAAGCTCTGATTTAATTTATGCCGGAGATACCCTGAAAATTAACAGTTCTTCCGCTACGGTCAGCAGCACTGCCAGCACTGCCAATAGCACTGGAAATAGTACTGCGAATAGTACTTCAAACAGTACTGCAAATAGTAATTCCAATAGCACTGCCAATAACAGCACTGCCAACAGCAGTACTGCAAACAACACCGCCAAAAGTGCTGCAACGCAAAAAAGCACTGCGCCAAACGGCACCTATCAAATTGTGAAAGGCGACACGCTTTCCGGCGTTGCGCAAAAATTCGGCGTGACCGTTTCTCAATTGAAAGAATGGAACCATTTAAGCTCTGATTGGATTGTTGCCGGCAGTGCTTTAAAAGTGGACGGCCCATCCAGTGCGGTCAGCAGCTCGAATGGAAGCAGCACGCAATCCAATCAATCGTCTGGCGCCGCAAGCAGCTCTTCTAACGCAGGAAGCGCAAGTTCACAGACAAGCGGCTCGTCCAGCACGCAAAGCAGTTCGTCCAACAATTCGGGCAGCACAACCAACAGTACGCAATCCAGTCAATCGTCCAATGCTCAAAGCAGTTCACAAGCAAGCGGCTCAACCAGCAGCTCACAATCCAGTCAGTCGTCCAGTGCTCAAAGCAATTCGTCTAACGCCGGAAGCAGCTCATCCAGTTCTGCAAGCACAAGCAGCTCAAGAGCCGTTTCTAAAAACACGGTATCATCAAGTTCAAATTCGGGCTCTTACAGCGGGTCCGCAGTGGCGCAAATTGCACAAAAATACATCGGCGCACCGTACCGTTTTGGCGGAACTACGCCATCCGGATTTGACTGCAGCGGCTTCGTATTCTATGTATACAACCAGGCCGGCAAATCCATTGGCCGCCAGACTGCAGCAGGGTACTATGGCAGCTCTTACCAAGTAAGCAGCCCGCAGCCGGGGGATCTTATCTTCTTCCAAGATACCTATAAAAGCGGAATCTCGGATGTCGGCATCTATCTCGGAAACAACCAGTTTATCTCTGATTCAGACAAGAGCGTCTCAATAAAAAGTTTAAGCAACCCTTATTGGAAATCTCATTTCAACAGCATCAGGAGATTCTATTAAGGTGAAAAAAGTCGGCGGTATGCCGGCTTTTTTCATACCCTTTTATTCTCCCGTTTTACAACCTAAGGCGGCCCACTTTAAAATGCCCCTCACCGTGCTTTTCTCAATAAAAATAACTTATTTTTCGCATAAAAGGGTTGACTGAAAGCGTTTTTGGTATTAAGATGTAATCAATATAACCAAAAGATAACCAAAACATGATAAAGAAAATAGGCCGTGTCAAATGGTTATCGTGCTGAAGCGCCCGGGGTTTTAATAGTATGAAATCATATTTGCTTTATAAATGAGGAGGATGGAGATGTCAGAAGCAACGGTAAGTGTGGAAAAACTAAAGAATTACATAAACGGTGAATGGGTCGAAAGCAAAACGTCACAGTTCGAAGCTGTATATAATCCGGCAACTGAAGAAATTATTGCACGCGTTCCGATTTCAACAAAAGAAGAAGTGGATGAAGCTGTCCGGGCAGCGGCGAAAGCGTTTGAAACATGGAAAAATGTTCCGGTTCAAAAACGGGCTCGGATTCTATTTCACTTCCATCAATTATTGCAAGAAAACAAGAATGAACTTGCGAGAATTATTACCATCGAAAATGGCAAAAATCTCACGGAAGCGCTGGGGGAAGTTGGCCGCGGGATCGAAAATGTCGAGTTTGCATGCGGTGCCCCGACTTTAATGATGGGTGATTCCTTGACGACAATCGCAACAGATGTTGAAGTGACAAACTACAGATATCCAATTGGGGTTGTCGGCGGAATTACACCGTTTAACTTTCCAATGATGGTCCCGTGCTGGATGTTTCCGGTTGCCATTGCGGTCGGCAATACATTCGTTTTAAAGCCATCAGAAAGAACCCCGCTATTAGCCCAGAAGTTAGCAAAACTGCTGGAAGAAGCCGGTCTTCCTAAAGGCGTATTCAATATTGTCCACGGCGCACATGATGTTGTAAACGGGTTATGCGACCATCCGGCTGTGAAAGCCATTTCTTTCGTCGGCTCCCAGCCGGTTGGAGAGTATGTGTACAAACGGGCAAGCCAAAATTTAAAAAGGGTTCAATGTCTGACTGGCGCAAAAAACCATTCCATTGTATTGAAAGATGCAGACTTGGAACATACTGCAACAAATGTCATTGCATCAGCTTTTGGCTCTGCGGGTGAACGTTGCATGGCATGCTCGGTTGTGACAGTTGAAGAAGGGGTTGCAGATGCATTCCTGGAAAAATTAGTGAAAAAAGCAAAAGAAATCAAAATGGGGAACGGGCTGGATGAAGATGTCTTCCTCGGGCCGGTCATCAGGGAACAAAACCACGTCCGTACGTTGGGCTATATCCAAAAAGGCATTGAAGAAGGGGCAACATTAATATTGGATGGGCGCGAAAATGTGCTGGATAGAGGCTATTTTGTTGGCCCGACCATTTTTGACCATGCCACAACCGATATGTCCATTTGGAAAGATGAAATTTTTGCACCTGTACTATCCGTTATCCGCGTAAAAAATTTAAAAGAAGCGGTTGAAACTGCGAATAAGTCTGAATTTGCAAACGGTGCCTGCATTTATACATCCAATGCTTCGGCGATCCGTTATTTCCGTGAAAATATCGATGCAGGCATGTTGGGGATCAATTTAGGCGTACCGGCGCCAATCGCATTTTTCCCGTTCTCCGGATGGAAATCTTCTTTCTACGGCACCTTGCATGCAAACGGAAAAGACAGTGTCGATTTTTATACACGGAAGAAAGTCGTTACGGCAAATTACAAGGCGCCTTCCTTTGAATAACCGAATGGAACGATTACGCTGAGCCACGGCTTTCGTAATCGTTCTCAAAGATAATGGTTGGGGGATGATTTGAAAGTGAGCAAATTGTTACGGAAACCGGATGCAGTAGAAATTTCACCAGGCGTTAAGATCCTTCATGAGGTGACAAGTGAAAATTCACCGTTAGAATATGTCGGATTGAAAGTTCTAGAGGTAGAACCCGGGGCCCGCTACGAGGAAAATTTAGGAAAGTGGGAGTGTGGGATTGTCGCCCTCACCGGAAAAATCAATGTGGAAGCTGACGGGGAAAGATTTGAAAACATTGGCACGAGAGAAAGCGTTTTCGAAAAGAAGCCAACGGACAGTGTTTACGTTTCAAACGACAAGTCTTTTAGAATTGAAGCCGCAACAAAGGCGCGTATCATTCTCTGCTACGCACCATCCGAAAAACAGCGGCCAACAAGGCTGATAAAAGCGGAAGAAAACAGTGTCGAACACCGCGGCAAGTACAATAACAAAAGATTGGTCCATAATATTTTGCCTGATTCGGACCCATCTGCAAACAGCTTGCTGTTAGTTGAAGTCTATACAGAAAGTGCGAACTGGTCCAGTTATCCGCCACATAAGCATGACCAGGATAACTTGCCTGATGAATCTTTTCTGGAAGAGACCTATTATCACGAAATCAATCCAAAACAAGGCTTTGTCTTCCAACGCGTCTATACAGATGACCGTTCCCTTGATGAAACGATGACAGTAGAAAATGGCGATGTCGTTCTCGTTCCAGCCGGCTACCATCCTGTTGCGGTTCCGGACGGTTACGAATCCTACTATTTTAATATTATGGCAGGGCCAAAACGCCTGTGGAAATTTTATAATGAACCGGCACATGAATGGATCCTGGAACGGAAGTAAAACAACGGGGGTGTTGAACACAAATGGGAGTTGACTTAAATTTGCAAGCAGAATTAGACATCATTGCGATTGGCCGTGCCTGCATCGATTTAAATGCAGTGGAATATAACCGGCCGATGGAAGAAACGATGACGTTCCGGAAATACGTTGGCGGCTCTCCGGCGAATATTGCGATCGGGATTTCAAGGCTCGGGCTTAAAGCTGGTTTTATCGGCAAATTGTCGGATGATCAGCACGGGCGCTTTATTCAACAGTATATGGCGGATGCCGGTGTGGATACTTCGCATATGGTGATTGACCATGAAGGGCATAAAACGGGGCTCGCTTTTACGGAAATTAAAAGCCCGGAAGAATGCAGTATTTTGATGTACCGTGATGAAGTTGCCGATCTGTTTTTGTATCCGTCTGAAGTCAGTGAAGCGTATATCAAAAGATCAAAAATCCTGTTGGTTTCCGGAACGGCCCTTGCAAAAAGCCCGTCTCGTGAAGCAGCATTAAAGGCAGTTCAATTGGCAAAGAAAAATAATGTAAAGGTTGTTTTTGAACTGGATTACCGTCCTTATACATGGGAATCTGAGGCAGAAACATCGGTGTATTATACGCTTGTGGCACAGCAGTCAGACATCGTTATTGGCACACGTGACGAATATGATGTCATGGAAAACCGGCAGAACACGAAGAACGAAAAGACCGTAAACCACTTATTTCAATATTCACCGGAATTGGTTGTCATAAAACATGGCGTAGAGGGGTCTTATGCCTATACAAAATCAGGAAAAATTTACAGGGGCAAAGCCTATAAAACGAAGGTATTAAAAACATTCGGTGCAGGCGACTCCTATGCCTCGGCATTTCTATATGCCCTCATCAAAGGAAAAGACATCGAAACGGCTCTGAAATATGGCAGCGCCTCTGCTGCAATTGTCGTCAGCAGGCACAGTTCATCAGAAGCGATGCCAACGGTGCAGGAAATTGAAAAATTCATTTCAGAACGATCGGAAGAAAAAGTCGTAAATCGATAAAGGGTGAACATTTGCATGGGAAAAATACGGTTAACAACAGCACAGGCACTCATTAAGTTTTTAAATCAGCAATATCTCCATGTGGACGGCGAGGAATTTCCATTTGTAGAAGGAATTTTTACGGTTTTTGGCCATGGAAATGTACTGGGGATCGGCCAGGCCCTGGAACAGGACCCCGGCCACCTAAAAGTTTTCCAGGGAAAAAATGAACAAGGGATGGCACATGCGGCGATCGCTTACAGCAAGCAAATGTTGCGTCGGAAGATTTTTGCCGTCACGACCTCTGTAGGGCCGGGATCTGCCAATTTGGCGGCTGCAGCGGGCACTGCTTTAGCGAATAATATCCCTGTCCTGTTGATTCCGGGTGATACATTTGCAACGAGGCAGCCGGATCCGGTGCTCCAGCAAGTCGAGCATGAATATAGCCTCGCCGTCACAACCAATGATGCATTAAAGCCGGTATCCCGCTATTGGGACCGGGTTACACGCCCGGAGCAATTGATGTCCACTTTAATTCGTGCATTCGAAGTGATGACGGATCCGGGGAAAGCCGGGCCGGCCACCATCTGCATTGCCCAGGATGTAGAAGGGGAAGCATTTGATTTCGATGAACAATTCTTTAGAAAAAGGGTTCACTACTTGGATCGGAAAGCGCCGTCCGAACGGGAATTAAAAGGCGCCGCCGCGTTAATCAAAGCAAGCAAGAAGCCGCTCATCCTTGTTGGGGGAGGCGCGAAATATGCCGGCGCACGTGATATTTTAATGGAAATTTCCGAAAGGCACAATATTCCGCTCGTTGAAACACAGGCAGGGAAAGCAACAGTTGAGTGCACTTTCAAAAATAATTTAGGCGGCATGGGCATTACAGGAACGCTTGCAGCAAATAAAGCGGCACGCCAGGCAGATTTAGTGATCGGCGTTGGCACCCGCTATACCGATTTCGCGACATCTTCAAAAACAGCGTTTGATTTTGAAAAAGCAAAATTCTTAAATATCAATGTGAGCCGCATGCAGGCATACAAGCTGGATGCATTCCAGATTGTGGCCGACGCAAAAACAACTTTAGAGCAGCTGGCACCGCTTTTGGAAAGGTATGAAAGCGAGTTTGGCTCCACCATTGCGGAATTAAAAAATGAATGGGAGGCTGAGCGTAAACGTTTAAGCCAGATCACCTTCTCCCGTGAAAATTTTGTTCCGGAAATTAAACACCATTTTACACAGGAAACGCTGAATGAATACGCAGATACGTTAAACACAGAACTGGCCCAAACCACTGCGCTGATTGCCGTAAACGATGCGGTCGATCCTGAAAGCATCATCATTACTTCTGCGGGCTCGCTTCCGGGGGACGTGCAACGCATTTGGAATCCAACTGTGCCGAATACGTACAACGTCGAATACGGGTATTCGTGCATGGGTTATGAAGTATCAGGCGCGCTCGGGATTAAACTGGCAGCGCCGGATAAAGAAGTATATTCGCTTGTCGGGGACGGCAGTTTTCTCATGCTGCACTCTGAGCTTGTTACCGCTATTCAATACGGCAAAAAAATCAACGTGGTACTGTTTGATAACTCGGGATTTGGCTGCATCAATAACTTGCAAATGGATAATGGCGGGGATTCCTATTTTACGGAATTCAGGACGTATGATAACAAAATTTTAAATATCGATTATGCAAAAGTTGCTGAAGGGTACGGTGCAAAAACATACCGCGTCCATACGCTTGAACAGCTGAAAGAAGCCATTGAAGATGCAAAGAAACAACGGGTTTCAACGCTGATTGAGATAAAAGTGCTGCCCAAGACGATGACGGACGGTTATGAAAGCTGGTGGAATGTTGGGGTTGCAGAAGTATCGGAAAAAGAAAGCATTCAAAAAGCCTATCAGGAGAGGCAGCAAAAATTAGAAACAGCGAAACAGTATTAAAGGGCGTTTTATTTTAAATGAAGTGAGGGATGAATTTGGCAGCAATCATTTCTTCAAAGGTTGTTTCCATGAAAGAGATGCTGGCTGCTGCAAAAGATGGGCAATATGCTGTTGGGGCATTCAATATGAACAGCTTTCAATGGGTTGAGGCCATTTTAGAAGCGGCAGAGGAAGAACAATCCCCCGTGATTGTAGCATCTTCCGACCGGCTTGTAGATCATCTTGGAGGATTCAAAACGATCGCGGCAATGGTGTATCGTATTGTGGAGGAAAAGAACATTACGGTCCCGGTGTCTTTGCATCTCGATCATGGCAAGTCAGTGGAACGATGCAAAGAGGCCATTGATGCCGGATACACGTCTGTGATGATTGATGGCTCACACCTGCCAATTGATGAGAATATTAAAATGACAAAAGAAGTAACAGATTATGCCCGTCTTCATGGTGTTTCCGTGGAAGCGGAAGTGGGCACTGTCGGCGGCAACGAGGATGGTATGATTGGCGGCATTCGGTATGCAGACCCTGGGGAATGCCTTCGTATGGTAAAGGAGACAGGCATTGATGCCCTTGCCGCCGCGCTTGGATCCGTCCATGGACCGTATCAGGGCGAACCGAAATTGGGATTTGCCGAGATGAAAGAGATCGCAGCATTAACTAATGTTCCGCTTGTTTTACACGGCGGGTCCGGTATTCCCGATTACCAAATTCGAAAGGCAATCGAACTGGGCCACGCAAAAATCAATGTCAATACAGAATGCATGCAAGCTTGGGCGAAGGCAGTCCGTCATGTCCTGAACCACGATAAAAAACTGTATGATGTACGTGCCATTCTTTCACCTGGTAAAGAAGCCGTAAAACAAACCGTAAAACAAAAAATGAGAGAATTTATGTCAAGCAATCGGGTTTGAAGATGATGGAGGATGTCTTCAAATGGCATCCTCTGGTTTTAGAATGGGTGTGATCGTTTGGAAAAGATTCCGGGAAAGTATAAGTCTCTATTTATGATTGTTTCCTTTTTATTGTGGTTTCCGCATTTTGTTTACGTACCGGTGTTGTCGCCTTATATGGTATCAATTGGTGGGGATTATGCATTTATTGGAGTTATTTTGAGTAGTTACGGGCTGATGCAGTTTTTATGCAGGCTTCCGATTGGGGTATTTTCCGATTTGGTAAATTTAAGAAAACCCTTTATTGTTTTTGGTATGGTAATTAGCATGATCAGTTGTTCAATCTATCTACTTACTGAAAACATGTTTTTGATTTTGGCTGCCCGCACGCTTGCCGGGATGGCAGCTGCATCCTGGGTTGCATTTACTGTGCTGTATTCCAGCTATTTTAAAGGGGAAAAAGTGCACCGGTCAATGGGAAATATTTCGTTTATTGTAGTACTTGCACAATTTTTAGGAATGAGCCTTAGCGGGTTACTCGTTGATAAATGGGGCTGGAAGGCGCCATTTTGGCTGGCCGAAATTTTCAGCCTGCTGGGAATGGGCCTTTCTCTGTTTGTTGCGGAATCGAATCCGGAGAAAGAACGGGGCCCGGTTAAAATAAAAGAATTAGCGGAAGTCATTCGGGACCCATTGCTATTAAAAGTATCTCTTTTGTCCATCTTGGCCCACAGCATCATTTTTTCCACCATGTTTGGTTTTACGTCCCAATACGCTTTAAACATTGGCTTTAAAGCAAGTGAACTTTTGTATATTGTTGCTGCTTTTATGGTGCCTCATGCTGCCGCAACCCTGTTTATGGGAGGGTACCTTGTACCGAAAATGGGTGAATGGCGATCCTTGCTTATCGCATATGCATCGGCCGCTTTGTTTACACTCTGCTTCCCGTATGTCACGATTAAAGGGTTATTTATTCTTCTCCAGGTCTGCAGCGGGTTTTCATTAGGATTGATCTTTCCATTATTACTGGGTATGGCTATTCAAAATATAGAGCCGGAGAAAAGGGCGACTGCAATGGGTGCTTACCAAGCAATATATGCAATCGGCATTTTTGCAGGACCGTTTTTTTCAGGGATCTTTAATTCAAATTATGGATTAAAAGCGGGTTTTTGGTTTGTAGGTTTCCTTGGGTTGGTGGCCTCTATTCTTGTTATGGTTTTTTGGAAAAAAGAAGCAAAACGATTGCATACTATAAAAATTTCTCATATGGTTGATATCCCGGAAAATCATAATGTTTAGTATTAGGAATAAGCGTGATTTCCAAAATTTAAAAAAAGAAAAACTATTGACTAAAATCGCCATTGATTATAAACTGAATATAACCAAAACATTATCAATCTTTGACAATGTTTTGGTTATATTTTCAATTGGTGGTAAAGGTGGTGGGGAGATTTGGCTTATTGTCAGTAAAAAGGTCCAATACCCAATAATAAGTTAATAACATTATGACCACTTTTATTTTTCAATGGAATTTAAGCGCTTACAAATTGGAAGTCTAGCAATAAATGATAAGGGGAGACGAACATGGAGAATAGCAGTGTTACTGAGCATTCCTTACAAATTGAACAGGAGATAAAAAAAGATCCACATAAAGTTTTAAAGTTAATAACGACTGTATCTACTTTTGGCGGCTTATTATTTGGTTATGATACTGGTGTTATAAATGGAGCATTGCCATTTATGGCTCAACCTGATCAATTGAACTTAACGCCAATTACCGAAGGATTAGTGGCAAGTTCGTTAATTTTAGGTGCTGCTTTTGGTTCATTATTTGGCGGTCGTTTATCTGACCTTAAAGGACGCAGGCAGGCAATACTCTCTCTTGCAATCGTTTTTTTCTTTGCAACACTTGGTTGTGTATTTGCTCCAAATGCAACAGTAATGGTTATTTTCCGCTTTATTTTGGGGCTTGCCGTTGGTGGTGCTTCTGTTATTGTGCCTTCTTATCTTGCTGAAATGTCTCCTTCAAACCGGCGCGGTATGTTGGTAACTCGGAATGAATTGATGATTGTAACCGGCCAGTTTCTTGCATATGTTTTTAACGCAGTAATTGGAAGCGCTTTAGGAGACACGGGGCATGTATGGCGCTATATGTTAGTAGTGGCTACATTACCGGCTGTGGTTCTATGGGTTGGCGTCCTCATTTTGCCTGAAAGCCCCCGCTGGTTAGTATCCAAAGGAAAAATTGCTGAAGCCCTAAAAGTTCTGCAACAAATCCGTACCGAGGGTCTTGCTAAACTGGAATTAAATGAAATAAAAGAAAATATCGCCAAAGAAAAGAAAATAAGGGCAGCTAAGTTTAAAGATTTAGGTACTCCATGGATTCGGCGCATAGTTTTTATTGGCATAGGAGTTGGGGCAATCTCTCAGTTGGTCGGCATTAACTCCATCATGTATTACGGGACTCAAATACTTCAAAGCTCCGGTTTTGGGACAAAGGCATCGTTAATTGGAAATGTAGCAAACGGGTTAATTGCAGTGCTTGCAGTGATTGTTGGTATGTCCATTCTACAAAAAGTGAACAGGCGGAAAATGCTTCTAACTGGTTTAACGGGTGTAACAGTTGCGCTTATTACAATTGGAATTAGTAACCAAGTACTGGCTGGATCTCCCGCATTGCCTTATGTTGTGTTGTCCATGACACTTGTTTATTTAGCTTTCTTTCAAGGTGCAATTGGTCCGATGTCTTGGTTAATTCTTTCTGAAATTTTTCCTGCCCGTTTACGGGGCATGGGTATGGGAAGTGCAGTTCTGTTTTTATGGTTAAGTAACTTTTTAGTAGGCTTATTCTTTCCTGTGCTCTTAAACGGTGTGGGGCTATCTGGCACATTTTTCTTATTTTCAGCGTTTGGCATACTGGGCATTGTCATTATTGTAAAATTTTTGCCTGAAACAAGAGGGCTAACACTTGAACAAATAGAAGCAAATTTCAAGGCAATGTAAAGCAGGAGCTCCTATAAACGAGTACGAACGGGAGGTATTTTAATGAGCATAAAAATTTCAGGAGCGCCATGCTGCTGGGGGGTAGACGATCCGAAAAATCCTTATTTGCCGCCTTGGGAGACGGTTTTGTGCGAAGCAGCACAAGCAGGATACAAGGGCATTGAATTAGGCCCTTACGGTTATATACCGATGGATGTTGAAAGGGTTGGAGCCGAACTTTCCAAAAATAACTTAACGCTCATTGCTGGTACTATTTTTGACGATCTGGTCTCTGAATCGAATTTTAAAAATTTGCAAAAACAGGTGGATGATATTTGTTCTTTCATTACGAAACTTCCTTGTGCTGCCAGGGAAAAAGGGCAGAATTTTCCCACTCCCTATCTGGTTATCATTGATTGGGGACATAATGAAAGGGATTATGATGCTGGTCATCCGGAAAGGGCCCTTCGACTACCAAATAAAGATTGGGATAAAATGATGGCACACATCCGGTCATTGGCAGATCGAGCTTGGGAGAATTACGGGGTTCGCTCTGTTATTCATCCGCATGCCGGAGGATATATTGAATTCGAAGATGAAATCAACAGGCTATTACACGATATTCCTTACGAAACAGCAGGGCTTTGTCTGGATACAGGGCATTTATATTTTTCAAAAATGGATCCGCTTGAATGGCTGCAAAAATGTGCAGAAAGGCTGGACTATATTCATTTTAAAGATATTGACTTAAAGATTTATAACCAGGTAATGGAAGAACGGACTGGCTTTTTCGATGTGTGTGCTAAAGGTATGATGTGCCCTATTGGACAAGGTATTATTGATTATCAATCTATTCTCAGATTACTGAAGGAAATCAATTATCATGGATATATTACAATCGAACAAGAGCGGGACCCGAGAAATGCGAGTACAAGTTTGCAAGATGTGAAACAAAGCATAGATTACTTAGAAAGTGTGGGTTATTAAAACAAGCTTACGAGAAATGGGGGATACGGATGATTTACGGGGAAAAAAATATAGACAGGCCAATCCGTTGGGCAATGGTTGGAGGCGGAAAAGGCAGCCAGATTGGCTATATTCATCGTTCAGCAGCATTACGTGACAATAATTTTCAACTTGTAGCAGGCGCCTTTGATATTGTTCCTGAACGGGGGAAGGAATTTGGAATGAAATTACAGGTTGATCCGGAGCGCTGTTATCCTGACTACAAAACCATGTTTAAAGAAGAGAGGAAGCGTGAAGATGGAATTGAAGCCGTTTCAATTGCAACACCAAATGGAACGCATTATGAAATCACAAAAGCAGCTCTATATGCGGGATTGCATGTAGTATGTGAAAAACCGTTATGTTTTACAACACAAGAGGCTGAAGAATTACGAAAGCTGGCAAAGGAAAAAAATCGTGTTGTAGGCATTACCTATGGTTATGCCGGGCATCAAATGGTTGAACAGGCACGGCAAATGATTGCGGGTGGAGATTTAGGGGAAATCAGAATTGTGAAAATGGAATTTGCACATGGTTTCCATTCAGAAGCTGTTGAAAAAGAAAATGAGAGTACAAAATGGCGCGTTGACCCAAAAATAGCTGGTCCAAGTTATGTTTTGGGTGACTTGGGAACTCATCCGATATACTTGTCTGAAGTTATCTTGCCGCAATTGAAAATTAAAAAATTAATGTGCACACGCCAAAGCTTCGTGAAAAGCCGGGCTCCACTTGAGGACAATGCATTCGCTATTATGGAATACGATAACGGGGCCATAGGCTATGTCTGGTCTTCTTGCGTTAATGCAGGATCGATGCACGGGCAAAAAATCCGCGTGGTTGGTTCAAAAGCCAGCTTAGAGTGGTGGGATGAGCAGCCAAATCAATTGCGATACGAGATACAGGGAAAACCGGTACAAATTTTGGAGCGCGGAATGAACTATCTGTATCCTGAAGCCTTGGCCGACGACCGCATTGGTGGAGGGCACGCCGAGGGATTATTTGAATCTTGGTCAAATCTCTATGCCCGTTTTGCCATTGCCATGGATGCTGTAAATCGGGGAGAAACATTGGAAAATCTTTGGTATCCGGATATTAAAGCAGGGGTGAGTGGGGTCCGCTGGGTCGAGAACTGTGTCCGTTCTGCAGATAAGGGTGCTATTTGGGTTGAATATGAATAAACAAAACACGAAATCTTCAGGTATATCCTGAAGATTTTTTATTTGAAACACAAAAAAATTTAAAAATATATGGGAAATAGGATTGACTCCAAGTTCATTTTATAATAATATTTAATAAAAAGTTACTCAAAACATAATAACCATATAACCAATATCGTTCAAAGAATAGCACCAGTTTTACAGGCGTACCAGTTTTTCTCATCTGATTCCTTTTTTAAAATTCATTTTTATCAGACGACTTAAGGAGGCAGAAATGAAACTATCATTTGTTACAGACAGTCTGGGGCACTTGCCATTTGAAGAAATGTTGGATTACGTGGCTGCATTAGGAATTGAATACATTGAAATGACAACCGGAGGATGGTCAAAAGCGCCTCACCTTAATCTCGATGAATTGTTAACCAGTGACAGTCGAAGAAATGATTTTTTAAATGCTTTAGAGAGAAGAAATATCAAATTGTGTGCGTTAAACTGTTCGGGGAATCCGCTTGATCCTAGAGATTTAGGCAAGCGCCACCGCGAGATCACAGATAAGACAATAGAATTGGCACAATTGTTAGGGATCAAAAAAATTATTATGATGAGTGGGCTTCCAGCCGGTAGCCGGGATGATAAAGTTCCAAACTGGATTACATATACAGTAAGCTGGCCACCTGAATTAAAAGACATCTTGGAATACCAATGGAATGATGTAGCAATTCCTTACTGGAAAGATCTTGTAAAAAGAGCTGAGACTGCAGGTATTGAAAAAATTGCTTTGGAAAACTTCAGCTCACAGTTAGTCTACAATCCGGACACATTGTTTAAATTGAGAAATGCTGTAGGCCCAATGGTTGGATTGAATTTGGACCCCAGTCATCTGATTTGGATGGGAGCTGATCCTATTTTGGCAGCAAGGGAATTAGGGGATGCCATCCACCATGTTCATGGAAAGGATGTTCGAATTGAAAAAAATCTGGCCGCAGTTAACGGCGTTTTGGAAACCAAAGAAGTCGAAGATGTCGCTAACAGGGCCTGGAACTACGTTGCTGTAGGTTATGGACAAGATTTGCAATGGTGGAAAGAGTTCTTTTCTGTGTGCAAAATGATGGGGTATGATGGCGAGGTTTCTCTTGAGATGGAAGACTTAACGATGTCTGTGGAAGCAGGTATTAAAATGTCTGTGGAAGCGCTTAAACAAACACTTGTTTTTTAAGAATCTAAGAGAATAGGAGGAGTCAAAATGTTGAATGGGGAAAAAAAGATTTCACGTCCGTTGCGTTGGGGAATGATTGGCGGCGGCAGGACCAGCCAGGTAGGTTACAAGCATCGGACAGGTGCGTTAAGGGATAATACTGCTTTTCAATTAGTGGCTGGTGCATTTGATGTTGATCCGGAAAGAGGAAAAGATTTCGGCGTAAACATTGGTGTTGATGAAAACAGATGTTATTCGGATTATAAAACGATGATAAAGGAAGAGGCAAAAAGAGAAGACGGTGTTGAAGTTGTTTCCATTGCGACCCCAAACGGTACACATTATGAAATCTGTAAGGCTGCATTGGAAGCTGGGCTTCACGTCATTTGTGAAAAGCCATTGTTCTTTACTTCAAAAGAAGGAAGAGAGATTAAAGACCTGGCCGAAAAAAACGGAAAAATTGTCGGTGTTACTTACGGTTTTTCTGGAAATCAAATGCTGCTACAAATGCGGGCAATGATCGAGCAAGGGAAAATTGGGGATATCAGAATTGTTGAGTTGCAATATACGCATGGTTTTAATGCTACTGATAAAGCGGAAAAAACAAGTGATGCGCAAAAGTGGAGAGTGGATCCAAAAGTTGCAGGTCCAAGTTTTGTTTTAGGTGATCTTTCCACCCATACGTACTATATGTCTCAACTGATTATGCCAAAAATGAAGATAAAAAAATTATTTATGTGACAGACAAAGTTTTGTTGGGACAAGAGCACCGCTTGAAGATAACGCTTTCGTAATTATGCACTATGAAAATGGGGCGGTCGGAAGATTATGGACATCTTCAGTGAATGCAGGGTGTACGGATGGTCATAGAATCCGGATTGTTGGTTCAAAGGCGAGCCTTGAATGGTGGGACAGTAAACCAAATGAATTAAGATATGAAGTGCAAGGAGAACCGATTCAGACATTGATTCGTGGCATGTCTTATCTGGATGAACAATGTAATGCAGATGAACGCTTAGGTGCTTTGCATTCGGAAGGATTATCAGATGCATGGGCAAACATTTATTTGAAATTTGCGATTGCTATTGATGCTAAAAACAGAGATGACAGGGAAACTTTACGTAACTTGGTATATCCCGATATTGATGCCGGAATTGAAGGGATACGCTGGATAGAAAATTGTGTTCGTTCAGCGGAAAATGGCGCCAGTTGGGTGGATTTCGAATAGCGTGTTAGATAACTTGTTTCATCGAAGGGAGATCTTTTATGCAAAACATAAATAAAATTAAATTTGCCTGCGCCCCTATTGCCTGGACAAATGATGATATACCGGAGTTGGGAAAAGAGAATACATTTGAACAATGTATTAGTGAAATTGCACTAGCGGGATATACGGGAACTGAGATTGGCAATAAGTACCCAAAAGATCCCCAGGTTTTGAAAAGATATTTGGAAATACGCAATCTGGAAGTTGCGAGTGCATGGTTCAGCACTTTTTTAACAACAAAACCTTTCGAAGAAACGAAAGGAGCTTTTATCCAGCATCGTGATTTTTTACATGCAATGGGTGCAAAAGTGATTGTGGTCGCTGAGCAAGGACACAGCATTCAAGGCAAATTGGATGTGCCATTATTTCAAGAAAAACCAACTTTTACGGATGCGGAATGGGGTCTTTTAATAAGTGGTTTGGAAGAGTTAGGAAAGCTGGCCCAAGAAAAAGGAATGGAGATTGTTTATCATCACCATATGGGAACAGGAGTGCAGACGACTGAAGAGATTGATTGCTTAATGGAAAATACATCTTCTGAAAAAGTGTCTTTGTTGTTTGATACTGGACACCTCGTATTATCAGGGGAAGATCCACTGGATATTTTTCAAAAGTATAAATCGAGGATTAAGCATATCCATTTTAAAGATGTAAGGGCGAGCGTTGCGCAAGAAATGAAAGAACAGGGCGACAGTTTTCTTGCAGGTGTCATAAAAGGGGCTTTTACCGTACCGGGAGATGGCATGATTGATTTTCGTCCAATTATGGAAGCTATTATTGAAAGCGGATACGAAGGCTGGATTGTTGTCGAAGCGGAACAGGATCCGGCTAAAGCCAATCCATTCGAATATGCTTTAAAAGGCAGAAAATATATAGAGACGTTAATACCCCGGGCAGAGCTGGTTTAACCGGTTAGAAAAATTACGTATGGGGGATGGTGGAAAATGAGTAATCAAAGTACAGGCAACGCAAAAAGGATGTTAAAAAAGATTACGGTCATTTCGACATTTGGCGGTTTGCTTTTCGGTTATGACACAGGCGTTATTAACGGTGCATTGCCTTATATGGCGCGTAAGGATGAGCTGAATTTAACGCCAGTGACTGAAGGCTTTGTGACAAGTTCCCTTCTTTTTGGAGCAGCATTAGGAGCCGTCTTTGGCGGGCGTTTATCAGACCGGTTCGGACGCAGGAAAATGATCCTGAATCTTGCCTTGATCTTTTTTCTTGCCGCACTTGGTTGTACATTTGCACCCAATGCAGGCGTTATGATTCTTTTTAGATTTTTATTGGGGCTTGCAGTAGGTGCAGCTTCCGTAATGGTTCCTTCATTTTTGGCAGAAATGGCCCCTGTTGAAACAAGAGGGAGAATGGTCACACAAAATGAATTGATGATTGTTTCCGGACAATTATTAGCCTTCATTTTCAATGCCATTTTAGGAACAACGATTGGCCAGGAAGCTGCACATGTATGGCGCTATATGCTAGCAATTGCTACACTCCCTGCTGTAATTTTGTGGTTTGGTATGTTAATCGTGCCAGAAAGCCCGCGCTGGCTTGCTTCAAAAGGAAAAATTGGCGAAGCACTTCGTATTTTAAAAGAAATTCGGACTCAGAACCGTGCCGAAATCGAGTTAAAAGAAATCGAAGAGAATCTTGCACAAGAATCAGAGCTTCAAAGGGCGACATTTCGCGATTTAAGCATACCGTGGATCCGCCGTATTGTATTTATTGGCATTGGAATTGGTGTTGTACAACAAGTTACGGGTGTGAACTCTATTATGTATTACGGTACGCAAATTCTTCAACAATCCGGGTTTTCTACAAATGCTGCACTTGTTGGAAATATTGCCAATGGGATCATTTCTGTTTTAGCCACATTTGTCGGGATTTGGCTGTTAGGAAAAGTTGGAAGGCGGCCAATGTTAATGACCGGATTAACTGGAACAACCGCTTCACTTACCTTAATCGGGATTTTCTCTATTGTTTTTCATGGTTCTTCAGTTCTTCCGTATGCTGTTCTGGCAATGACCGTTACTTTTCTTGCATTTCAGCAGGGGGCTATATCTCCTGTAACTTGGCTCATGTTATCGGAGATATTCCCGCTTAAATTAAGGGGACTTGGGATGGGCGTTACCGTATTTTGCTTATGGATTACAAATTTCCTTGTTGGATTTTTCTTCCCGATTTTATTAAATGCAGTCGGGTTGTCGACTACATTTTTTATCTTCGCTGTTCTTGGTGTTGGGGCAATTACTTTCGCGAAAAAATGCCTACCTGAAACAAAAGGAAAATCACTGGAACAGCTGGAGAGCCATTTCAGGAATTTTGGCCATAAAGAAAGCGGTACTGTAATAGAGGCCGTGAAGGAGGTGTAGAAGAATTTCACGTCAGGAAGGAAGTAAGCGCTTTATTGTAATAAATTGTTTTATAGTTTAGAATAATAATATAAATAGGAACGGATATGTCAAGCGGTAGATTTTCAAACATATAGATCTGCCATTTAAAAAACAACATATGTACGGAGCTCCGACAATATGATTTACACCAGGCAATGTTCAATGCTCCGTACACAAATTCCATTCAAGGAGGAAAAATGAAAATGGTTTTACGTATTGGTGTCGTTGGTACAGGGGCAATCGGACGCGAGCATATTAACAGAATTACAAATAAACTATCCGGTGGGAAAATTGTGGCCGTTACAGATGTGAACAAGGTTGCAGCAAAACAAACAGTCGAACAATACCAATTGGATGCAGCGATTTATCCTGATGATACAGCGCTGATTGCTGATCCGAATGTGGATGCGGTTGTTGTTACAAGCTGGGGCCCGGCACATGAATCGACCGTGCTTGCTGCAATTAAAGCCGGGAAATTTGTGTTTTGTGAAAAACCGCTGGCGACGACTGCAGAAGGCTGCAAAAGAATTGTTGAAGCGGAAATGAAGCATGGCAAAAAATTGGTGCAAGTTGGGTTTATGCGCCGTTATGACAGCGGTTATATTCAATTAAAGAAAACAATTGAAAATAACGAAATTGGCGAGCCGCTCATGATCCGGGCTGCACACCGGAATCCGACAGTGAACGAAAATTATACGACGGATATGGCAGTCACCGATACATTGATTCATGAAATTGATGTCCTGCACTGGTTAGTTGATGATGATTATAATTCCGTTCAAGTCCTATTTCCAAGGAAAACGAAATATGCACATAGCAATCTACAAGATCCCCAACTGTTCACCATTGAAACCAATAAAGGCATTGTCATGAACGTTGAAGTATTTGTCAATTGCAAGTACGGCTATGATATCCAATGCGAAGTAGCAGGGGAAGAGGGGATTGCCAAATTGCCGGAATTTCCAAGTGTTGTTGTGCGGAAAGATGAAAAATTAAGTACCGGGATTTTAAACGACTGGAAATATCGATTTATGGAGGCTTACAACGTGGAAATTCAGGATTTTATTGATTCTGTTACAAAGAACGGAGAACCGCAGGGACCGACAGCCTGGGATGGATATATCGCAGCTGTAACGTCCGATGCCTGCGTGAAGGCACAGGTTTCAGGCGAAAAAGAAACCATTGCACTTCCGGAAGCACCGGAATTTTACCGCAACCGTGCAAAACTCAGTGTTTGATACATTTGGAGAAAGGAGAATGTAACATGCGTTTAGCTTATGATCCATCACATTATCGTGATAATACCAATTTAAAAGATACAATCGATGCCGTTGCGAGATTGGGATATGAATGGGTGGAATTATCCCCCCGTAAAGACTTTATCTGGTTCTATGAATATCCGAAAGTGGATAAACAACTGATCAAAGATTTGAAAAGATATTGCGCAGATGCAGGTGTCAAAATTTCATCCGTACTTCCGGTCCAACAATGGTCCTCACCGAATGAAGAAGAGCGCCAGGCAGCCGTAAGAAATTGGAAACGCTGTATAGAAATTACTTCCGAGCTTGAAGTCGACTTAATGAACACAGAATTTAGCGGAGACAAAAGCCGGCCGGTTGAAAGTGAGGCTGCTTTTGTGAAGTCTATGGAAGAACTAATGCCGGTCTTTGAAAAAGAAGGTATTAAATTGAATATACAGGCTCATCCGAATGACTTTATTGAGTTGAATACAGAAGCTATCCGGATGATTCGTGCCTTGGATAAAGAATGGATCAAACTGGTCTATTCTGTACCACATGCTTTCTATTATGATGACGGGATTGGTGATGTCACCAAACATATTGATGAAGCAGGCGATCTGTTGGCACATGTGCTCATTGCGGACACGATGAACCATAAAGCGGCATTTGGCCTAAGGTATATCATTAACCCGCCAGGTGCGAATGTCACGATTCACCAGCATTTAAATCCTGGTGAAGGAGAAGTGAATTTTGATGCACTGTACCGGAAATTAAGAGAAATCAAATTCGATGGCATCATTACAAATGCAGTATTTGCTTACCCGGATAAACCGGAATGGTCTAATGAAGTAACACTGAACTCAATTAAAAACGGATTGAAAGACTTAGTCGGCAGTATCTAAAATTCTGTTTTTGGAGATGATCAAAATGAAATTGTCTTTTAATGAGGCGACAACGCTGAAAAACTCCAATCTTGAAAAGGACTTGGAGCTCTGTGAAAAGCTAGGCTATGATTATATCGAAATTCGTACGGAGGATAAATTGCCTGAGTATCTTGAACATCATTCAATCGAGGATCTGGCAGATTACTTCAGAACACATCACATTAAACCGCTCGCACTAAACGCGCTGATATTTTTCAATAACCGTGATGAAAAAGGCCATGAAGAGATCATCCGCGAATTTAAAGATATGCTGGAAAAGGGGAAGAAAATAGGCATCCAATATATTGTTGCAGTGCCGCTTGTCACAGAGGAAAAAATCCTTAAAAAAGACATTAAAGACAGTTGTGTCAAGGTACTGACGGAACTGTCAGATCTTGCAAAACCGTATGACATCAAAATTGCAGTAGAGTTTATCGGACATCCGCAATGTACCGTAAATACATTCAGCCAGGGATACGACATTGTTCAGGCTGTTGACTGTGACAATGTCGGCCTTGTTCTGGATTGCTTCCATTTCCATGGTATGGGTTCTCGCTTGGAAGACCTGAAAAAAGCGGACGGTTCCAAAATCTTCATTTTACATATCGATGATACAGAAGATTTTCCGATCGGCTATTTAACAGATGAAGATCGCGTCTGGCCGGGGCAGGGGGCAATCGATTTAGATGGTATATTATCTGTACTGAAAGAGATTGGCTATTCGGGTGTTGTGTCGGTGGAATTGTTCAGGCCGGAATATTATCAGCTGGATGCTGAAGAAACAATAAAAACAGCAAAAGAAACTACATTAGCAGTTGTTTCAAAGTACTTTGAAGTAGAGGCAGCAGGAGTGAACTAAGGGGGAAGGGGCTATCCCAAAAGTCGTTAAATGGCTGACGGGAGCCCCTTAATTTTGTGCATGATACAGTTGGTTGTTTATGATCGTGAATTTTAGTCACCACTTCTCACAAGAGTTACATGAATTTCACGAGGATCAATGCATGAGCTAAATAAAGAGGCTTTTGGGACAGCCCCTAAAAAAGCGATTCAAAAAAAAGATGATTTTTTAGGCGGCTCCATTGTCTATTTGGCAATAACAAGTTTATGACGAGTACTGTTAAAATAATCTTGGTAGGTTTTGTTAGGGAGCTGATCGGTTATCAGGACATCGATCTCATCCAAACTGCAATACGTCATCAACCCATATTTATCAAATTTGTCATGGTCAACCAATAAGAATACTTGTGAACTTCTGTTTACAATCGAAGTTTTTAATTCACTTTCAATGGGGGATGCGTTGGTGACCCCGTTTGTAAGCGAAACCCCGGTGGACGCCATAAAGGCTTTGTTGATGTTATAGGCATTCAGCATATCCAAGTATTTAATGCTTCCGAACGAGTTTGTTTTTCTTTCAAGGATGCCGCCAGGCGAAATGATAGTTAAGTTTTCATAAGGGAGCGCCCTGACGATAAAATCGAGATTATTGGTAAGGACCGTAACCTGTTTTTCTTTTATATATTCGATCATTTCAATGGTTGTCGTGCCCGAATCGATAAAGATAATGTCCTCGTCATTGACAAAACTTGCCGCCGTTTTCCCGATTAATTTCTTTTCAGCTTGATTCCGCACCTGGCGTTCATGAAAAGACTCTAAAGAAGCCCGCTTCTCATCTTTGACAGTTACCCCGCCGTAAACCTTTTTTACATTTCCTTTTTCGACAAGTTCCTGGACATCCCGCCGAATTGTATTTTTAGAGACTTGAAATACTTCCATCAGCTTGTCTAAAGAGACAGATTTGTGTTCGAGAATATACGCCTCAATTTTATGGATTCTTTCTTCTTTAATCATTCCTTCTTCATCCTTTGTTTTGATAGACTCGTGTAACAGACGAATTCAACTGTTTATATTTTACCAATAAATTATCAAAAGTTCACCATGTATTTGAAAGTTAAACGCAGTAATTTACAGATAAAGATTGGAATTGGAAAACAACCGAACTGCTTATCTTTTCCTTGATGCAGGCTTTACAATCTCCCAATTATTTTAGTAAACTAAATAAAGTAATTGCTTTCAGGAGGCGTTCCATTATGGAAGATAGCAAAATGGACCAGTTCCTTACGCATTGGCGGTATATTAACCGGCATCTGCGGGAAGGGCGGCTGGCAAATGAAGATAAGAAGATTACACGTTTACAGTGGATATTGTTGCGGCATGTTGGCAGGTCCGGGCAGTGTACGATGGGAAGCCTTGCCGAACATTTCAATGTCAGCATGAGCACGGTCTCGCAAATGATCGACCGGCTTGAAAAATGGGGATATGCCCGGCGCGTGACGTCAGCCCGTGATGGCCGCGTGAAAATGGTGTCCTTGACAGAAAAAGGAGAAGCAATCATCAACGAAGCAAAAACCGCTTATCTCCAGCAGCTGAGCAATGGATTAAGCAAATTTTCAGAAGAGGAGCAGGAACTGTTTATTGGATTTCTGCAGCGGCTGGCTGAGAATTTAAAAGTGTCAAAAGGCGATCCCCAGACGGATAAAAAAGCGTAAGCAGAAATGATTTCCGCAATGTTAAAAGGTGGAATGGTCCGATGCATTTTTTAAGCAAGTATGCCAAAAAGTACTGGAAACTTTTTAGTACGGCTGTTTTCTTTTTAATGTGTGAAGCGCTCTGCGATTTGATGCAGCCGGCGATCCTGTCAAAAATTATTGATGTCGGCGTGGCATCCAGGAATATGCCATATGTGTTAAAGATGGGCGGCGTGATGTTATTCATCACAGCGTGCGGGGCGGTTGCCGCCTCATTAAGGAGCACGCTCGCAAGCATCGTGTCGCAAAACTTTGGGGCGGAATTGCGGTCGGATTTGTTCCGAAAAATCCAGGCACTTTCTTTCCAAAACATCAATCGATTTGACCGGGCCTCACTCATCACAAGGCTGACTAATGATGTCACCCAGGTACAGAGCTTTATCAATGGTTTAATGCGCATGTTTGTCAAAGCGCCACTACTTGCAATCGGCGCTTTGATCATGGCAGTCCGGCTTGACCCGCAGCTTTCTGTGGTGCTGGCAGTTGTTGTGCCAATTGTCATCATTTTCATTATAGCGAACATGCGATTGGGATTTCCATTGTTTATGAAAGTGCAAAAAGCGCTCGACCACGTGAACGGCATCATGAGGGAATATTTATCCGGTGTCCGTGTCGTGAAGGCTTTTAACCAGTTTCAATTTGAAGTGGAGAAATTCAGCGTGGCAAACCGCCGTCTGCGAGAACGCTCGACTTCTTCAATCCGGATCATGTCCATTTTCAGCCCGGCGATCTTGCTTACAGTCAATTTCGGCATTGTCGCGATTTTATGGATGGGCGGCTTCGGGGTGAACAATGGTACCATGAAAGTCGGCCATATTATTGCTTTTATCAATTATATGACGCAAATTTCAACCTCGTTGATGATGATTTCCATGGTGTTTAACATGTTTGTCCGGGCAAGGGCCTCCACTTTTCGGATCGGTGAAGTATTTGCCGTTGAAGAAAAAACCTTCCCGAACAGATTGAAGCATGAAGTAATGGCTGAAAGAGGGAGAATTGATTTTGAAAATGTCACTTTTTCCTATACCGGACGGGGAGAAGATGCAGTTTTGAAAAATATCACGTTTACCATTTATCCGGGTGAAACTGTCGGCATTATTGGCTCAACCGGATCGGGAAAAAGCACCCTGGTGAATCTCATTCCGCGCTTTTACGATGTAACAGGCGGGTCCCTTAAAGTGGATGGGATGGATGTCCGGGATTTTCACCCGCACGATCTGCGTGAAAAAATTGCGCTCGTTCCGCAGAAAAACATTCTTTTTACCGGCAGCGTCCGTGAAAATATTCAATGGGGAAATGACCGGGCAGGAATGGATGAGATCGAACGGGCTGCGAGACTGGCAGAGGCACATGACTTCATTGCGGCCGCGCCTGAAGGCTATGATACGATGATTGGCCAGAGCGGCGTCAATTTTTCCGGCGGGCAGAAGCAGCGCATTTCGATTGCCCGTGCATTGGTGAGGCATCCGGAAATCCTCATTCTGGACGATAGTACAAGTGCGGTGGATGTTGCAACTGAAATGCGGATCAAGGCAGCGTTAAAAAGATATGCAAAGGGGATGACTTGCCTTTTGATTGCCCAGCGCATTACCTCTGTGATGGACACGGATAAAATAATCGTGTTGGAGAAAGGAGAAGTTGCCGGCTTGGGCACGCATGAGGAGCTTCTCAGAACCTCTCACGTTTATCAGGAAATTTATCAATCGCAAATGGGTAAGGAAGTGTTGCAGGATGGCCGGACAAACGAACGGATATAAGGGAAATCAGGCACCGGGGCCTTTTTTGCGGATGGGCCGTCCGGGCGGGGGAGGCGCGGCACGGTTCAGAGGCCCGGCCGAGAAACCAAAGCAGTTTAAAGGGACGTTAAAAAGGCTTTGGGCTTATTTTGGCAGGGAAAGAAACGGGCTGTCCGTCATTCTTGCATTGATTGTGGCCGACTCTGTCCTTACATTGTGCATCCCCTATTTTATCGGCAGGGCCGTTGATGCCATGCCACCGGGCAGAAAGGTCCATTTTAACCTGCTTGAAATCATGATTTTTGTGCTTACAGCGGCTTATATTGCAGATGCTGTCTTAACCTTTTTACAAGGTTGGCTTGTGGCCGGTGTTTCGCAACGGATTGTGCAGCGTTTGCGCAGCCATCTGTTTCAAAAGCTGCAAAAACTCCCGGTTGCTTTTTTTGATGCGAGAACCCACGGTGAACTGATGAGCCGGCTATCGAATGACATAGACAATGTGAGCAATACCATTTCCCAATCGACAACGCAACTTATGTCGGGGGTCATTGCCCTTCTCGGTACACTCATGATGATGATCATTTTAAGTCCGGTTTTAACGGTGGCAAGCCTGTGTACGGTTCCGCTCGTATTTTTGCTGACGCGGACAATTGCTAAGCGAACTTCAGTGCTGTTTAAAAATAACCAGGCGGAACTCGGCCGGCTTAACGGGCATATTGAAGAAACGATTTCGGGGATTGAGGTGGTCAAAGCTTTTAACCATGAAGAAAAGGCAATCAAGAAGTTTGAAGAGGTGAACCAGTCCTTGCTTAAGGTCGGGCTGAGGGCGCAAATTTGGTCCGGGTTTCTCATGCCCCTTATGAACGTGATTAACAACTTTGGGTTTGCAATGGTTGCGGTAGTCGGAGGGGTGCTGGCTTTAAAAGGCATGATTACCGTGGGTGTAATCGCAAGTTTTCTGACATATTCCCGGCAGTTTGTGCGGCCGCTCAATAATTTGGCGAATATTTTTAACGTCCTGCAGTCAGGGGTTGCCGGAGCTGAGCGGGTTTTTGACATACTGGATGAAAAAGAAGAGCCGGAAGATGCAAGAGAGGCGATCGTGCTCCGGGATCCAAAGGGGCATGTTGTGTTTGAAAATGTCAGCTTCGGGTATCGCGAGGATGTTCCGATTATAAAAAATATCAGCTTTGAGGCAAAGCCGGGCACGCGTACAGCGCTGGTCGGGCCTACCGGAGCCGGAAAAACGACGATTGTAAACCTTTTGACCCGGTTTTACGATGTCACGGAAGGCCGGATTTCAATTGACGGCACGGATATCCGGAAGTATACACGAGACAGCCTGAGAAGAAGTTTTGGCTTTGTCCTTCAGGATACGTATTTATTTTCAGGTACCATTAAGGAAAATATCAAATACGGAAATCCTAAAGCGACGGATGAAGAAGTTGAAGAAGCGGCCCGGCTTGCCCATGCCGATATTTTTATCAACCGGATGCCCGATAAATATGAAACCATTTTGTCGGAAAACGGGGGCAACTTGAGCCAGGGGCAGCGCCAGCTTTTGGCCATCGCAAGGGTTTTTCTGGCAAAGCCGGCTTTGCTGATATTGGATGAGGCAACAAGCAGCATCGATACACGGACAGAACGTTTTATCCAGGATGCGCTCCTTTCGATGATGGAGGGTCGCACGAGTTTCATCATCGCCCACCGCCTGAATACAATCCGCGATGCCGATCATATCATGGTCATCGACCACGGGCAAATCATCGAACAAGGCAGCCATGACGAACTAATGGCACACCGCGGACGGTATTATCACATGTTTTACAACCAATTTAAGAATGTGGAAGAGGGGTAGAAACACAGCCTGTTTCTTTACGTAATTTCTTCAATAGAAGAGACAGGCGTGGCCATTTGCTGGCGAAAATGATCGTGGAAAAAACAGATGTTCCCCCCATTTCCTGAAGCGGGTTCAAAACGCCCCCAATCCGGCTCAGGCTGGGGGCGTTTTTTCAATCATACATCAAATATTTTTCCCGTTTTTTCTTCCAGGCACCCAAGTCCCTTTGCCATTTTTGGGCAATGGTTTTAAGGGAAGTGCCGCGGTTGATATCCTGCCTGACCCAGCCGTTTCCAATCAGCTGGTCAAAATAAGAAATGCCGTTTTTGTCTTCTGCCCGGAAAGCGAATTGGCCGGGATACAGGTCATGGATCGTTTTGGCCATTGCAACGCCGGTTTCAACAGACTGGTAAGCATTGCGGTCCGTGACATGGATTTGGATCCCGTTTGCGAGCTTGCCGGCCCATTTTGAGGTTGTTGGTGTAAAAGACGCGCTCCGGAAGCGGACGCCCGGCAAACCGAGGGCATTCAATTTCTCCGCTAGCAAGTCCCCGTCAATGAACGGTGCCCCGATCAACTCAAACGGGCGGGTCGTACCCCTGCCTTCCGAAATATTTGTCCCTTCAATGAGCGCCGCACCAGGATAGACGATCGCCGTGTCCAATGTCGGCATGTTCGGGGACGGCATCACCCACTGGAGCGGGGTGCCATCCGCGTACATATCCCTGTGCCAGCCTTTCATTGGCACAACTGTGAGACCTGCGCCGATTCCGCATTCTTTGTTAAAATATTTGGCAAGCTCTCCCGCTGTCATCCCATGGCGGAGCGCGATCGGGTACATTCCGACAAAAGAGGAAAAGGCTGGATCAAGCACCGGGCCTTCGACTTTTGTGCCGCCAATCGGGTTCGGGCGGTCGAGCACGATGAAAGGGATGCCTTTTTCCTTCGCTGCTTCCATCGCATAGGCCATTGTGTAAATATAAGTGTAAAATCTTGCGCCAACATCCTGAATATCAAAGACAAGCACATCGACATCCTTCAGCATTTCAGGTGTCGGCTTTTTCGTTTCGCCGTACAAACTGTAAACCGGAAGCCCCGTTTTCGGATCTGTATAAAACGGAACATAGGCACCGGCATCCGCACTGCCGCGCACCCCGTGTTCCGGGCCAAAAAGGGCGGTCAAATGAATATCCGGATTCCTGGCAAATCTGTCGACGATACTGTTTAATGACTGGTCGACACCGGTCGGGTTTGTGATCAGCCCGACCCGTTTTCCTTTTAGCAAATGGACCTTATCTTTCAAAAGAACGTCGGCACCGAGCTGAAAAGAATGGTGTTTTTGTTTTTCATGCGGCTGATTGCCCCGGGCCGCATGCACCACGGCCAGGCAGCTGAAAGCGATCATAAGCGCCAATATGGCAGCGAGCCTTTTCATCCATTTTCCCCCTTTAACGGTTCCGCAAAGTCCAATCACGGCTTGTAAAAGATACTTTCGCAATTTTTCCGTGTGAGACGATGGACGGATGGAGCACATACCAGCCGCGGCCGTTCACTGACCCGTCAGTTTCATACACAAAGCGGATATGTTTCGTGCCAGCAGGGAGCGGGATAGACATCTGCCGCCAGTTGCCGCTTGATCCGGTTAAAGCATTGCCGGCTTTCGTCCAGTTTTTCCCGTCTGTTGAAACCTCCACTTTCCCAAAGTCTGCGTTTTGCTCGATGCGGTACCAGGTCCAAAAACGGAGAAACGCCGGCCTTTTCAAGTCAACATCCGCCTCCAGCACAGCTTTTCTATTGTCGCCGTAACCGGCAAACCATGCGCCATGTTTATCAGGGACGGCAACCGGGATAGCGTCCGCCGCAAGCCGGGCAACAGATCGCCTGATTCCGTTTGTCGAGACAGTGTCCCGGGTCGGATGGACGCGGTTGGTCAATAAAATGACCGTTGTTTGGTTTTTCGGGCTGATCACCATCGAGGTGCCGGTGTAGCCGGTATGGCCCATTGTATTTGTATCGGAGAGCGCATCCATGTACCATCCCTGGTTTAATTCAAAGCCGGGCCCGTGATCATCGCCGGGAAAAGCGCTGTTCATATTCTGTTCCATCAGCCGGACCGTTTCCGGTTTTAAAATCCGGGCGCCCGCATATTTGCCATTTTGCAAAATCGTTTGTGCGAGTATAGCGAGGTCATGTGCGGTGGAAAAAACGCCCGCATGCCCGGCAACGCCATCCAGCGCCCACGCGTTTTCGTCATGCACCTGCCCCCGGATCATCCCTCTTCCAGTCCACGGCTGAAATTCCGTTGCGGCAATGCGCGCCTTTAACGAAGCGGGCGGATTATACATCGTATCGCGCATGCCGAGAGGGGCGGTAATGTGCGTTTTTACATAAGCATCCAGCCGCTGCCCGCTCACAACTTCAACCAAAACGCCCAGCGTAATCATGTTTAAATCGCTGTACGTGTACGCCGTTCCCGGGGGATTTTGCAGCCCGTGCTTCAGAACGATTTCGAGCCGGTCTTTGCGGGATGTTCCCATTTTATAAACCGGGATTCCCGCCTCAAACCCGGAAGTATGCGTCAACAGCTGGCGGATGGTCACGTTCTCCTTTCCGTTTTCCGCGAATACAGGAATATATTTTGCGACAGGGTCATCAAGCGCAAATTTCCGCTTTTCAAACAGCTGCATGGCTGCAATGGATGTAAACAATTTGCTGATCGAAGCAATGTCGTAAATGGTGTTTGTTTTTGCAAGGACCGGGGCAGATGCTTCTGTAAACTGGTTGTCTGTATAACGGTATGCATATCCGTATGCCTGTTCTTTTGCGATCGTGCCTTTCCTTGCGACAAGCACAACGGCGCCCGGCATGGCTTTTTGCGCAATCGCGTCATTTACCGCTCTGTCAATGTCTGTAAGCGGGCCTTGGGACATTCCGGCAGACGCGGGCGTTCCTTTATGCAGTACTGCTGAGCTTTTTCCGGGTGCATCCCAGGAAGACGGGTGGCCATGATATCCGGATGCAAAGGCAAGAGACGGAATGGCCCCGGCCGCCAACAAAATGATGCATCCAACCCATAAAACGAATTTTACCCCTTTGTTCTTCAAGCAAGTCCCCCCCTTTTAGTAATGAAGACCGTGGCCGAACGGAGCGTACCCCGGAATGGTGACAGGCAATTTTCCGCCGGGGTTGATTTCGCCTGTGAGCGCTTTTGCAGCGGATTGTACAGAAACGCTGCGGTTTCCATAGGCCAGAAGATTCGCGTCCACATCAGGCGCGCCCATGATGTCGTAAGGATTGCCCATTGAAACCATTACAACCGGTTTGCCTGTTTTTTTCAGCGCTCTTAAAAATGCCTGTTGCGCGGTATTGGTATTTGCATTGTAAGCGGCAGCGACAATCACGTCGGCATTTTGTGCTTTTCCAACTGCCGTAGCTGTTTCTGCCTGTGTTGGCGCAGCCGCTGTGCTCGTATTTTCGGTTATAAACCCTTTTTCTTTCAGAAGGCCGGCAAGGTGGCTGCTGTTTGCAACAGATGGGCCGGTTACGAATATTTTTTTCGTTTGATTCAGCGGCAATATTTGATTTTCGTTTTTAACCATTGTGATGCTTTCGTCCGCCATTTTTTGTGCGGCTTTCAAATGTTCAGGGGTGCCGAAATAGCTTAGCGATTTTTCAGATGTAAACGGGTTCCGGACAATGCCGCGTTCATATTTCACCCGTAAAATTCTCGCGACAGATTCATCCAGGCGTTTCCGGCTGATTTCTCCGGTTTTTACTGCATTTCGCACAGCATTCCAGGCCACTTCCACATCGGGCGGATTGAGTAAAATATCCGCGCCCGCATTGAATGCTGCTACCGGTACTTGGCCGGGAGGAAGGACGTTTGCGCCGGACATATCGAGGCTGTCGGTCACAATCAGCCCGTCGTAACCCAGTTTTTCACGGAGGAGGCCGGTCATGATCTTTTTCGAAAGCGTCGCCGGCAGGCCGGAACCATCGAGTGCCGGTACAACAATGTGCGCGGTCATGATTGCGTCAACGCCGGAAGCAATCGCGGCCTTAAACGGTTTTAAATCCACATGATTTAATGTTTTCAAGTCGTGATGGATGACAGGCAGGCCGTAATGGGAATCGACATTCGTATCCCCGTGGCCCGGAAAGTGTTTGCCGGTGGCGGCTACATTTTGGCTTTGAAATCCTGCAATTTGGGCAATGCCAAGTGATGCGACAAGGTCCGGATTTTCTGAATATGAACGGACGCCGATCACCGGGTTGGCCGGATTTACATTGACATCGAGATCCGGGGCAAAGTCCATATTGATGCCGAGACTTTTCAGTTCTACCGCCATGATCTCTGCAGCCTTTTTCGCGTTGGCTGCAGACCTGGTTGCTGCGAGTGCCATATTCCCCGGGAAAACGGCTCCCGGTTCGAGTACACGGGCAACCGCGCCGCCTTCCTGGTCCGTAGAAATAAAGAGCGGAATGCGGGGCTTTTGTTTTAACGCAATTTTCTGTAGCCCGTTGGATAACTGCTGCACTTGTCTGGCATCAACAGGGGTGCTGATATTATCCGACCAGTTGAAATAGATGACGCCGCCAATATGGTATTTTTCGATGATTTCTTTGAAGTTTGTGCCGCCACGCCCTTTTTCGATATTCGTTTCGGCGTAGGCGGGATCCTCCGGTGTTTTTCCGTAAGCATGAACAATGAACAGCTGCCCGACTTTTTCCTCGACTGTCATCTTTTTCAATTCATGAGACACCCAGCGTTCTTTTGCCCTTGTTCTCCAATGCCCATCCTGTTTCGCTTGTCCACGGAAGCCGGGCATAAGCGAAAACAACAACGCAAAACATACGACAAACAATCCGGATCTTTTCAAAAACGCCATCCCTCCCTTTTGTAATCCCTTTCATTTTTAGTCTACCAGCCTAAAGAAGCCTGTCCATCCGTCTTTTTGCTTATGTTTTCCAGGCCGGGACGGTTTTAATATAGATGTTCATGTATCCGGATAAACCGCACCGCCGGAAAAATTGAAAACCAGCCGGAAATTTTCTGGATGTGCATGCCTGTCATATCGGGAACGGCGAGTGCAGCAAATGGGGGAGCGGGCACAGGGATGATGGAAATGGAGAAAGTAGAGTAGCAGCTAAAGTGAAAAAATGCCCGGACCTCTGATATAATTAGGTTTGTTCAGAAAAACCAACCAAAAAGGTGGGGGGATTTTTTCTTTTCCAAAATACGAGTAAATGTTACCAAGTGTCTCCTGTTTTTCTGTTGCCGAGGAATGGGGTTTGCTTGAACAATTGCATCCTTTAAGCAAAATATTTATGTATCTGAGACAGAGTTGGTAAATTGCTCCTGATTGTTCTGTTTCGGGGGGCTTTAGATGTTTTTCCGGGCCACAATACACTTTTTTAAATAGGGGCCTGGGAGCAATGCGATTGAACCTGAATTTATCGGTGCTCAGGAAGGGCCCGGGCAAAACGATTCGTTTGAAAAAGGAGGGCGCCATGTTCGCCGTTTTTGCAGGCATTGCAATTGGATTCGGTTTGGCTGTACAAACAGCTATCAATTCCCAGTTAAGAAAGTTTGTTGTATCTCCCTTTCTGGCTTCTATGATTTCATTCCTGGTTGGAACTGTCTTTTTGGCCGCTGCAACAGCTGTAAGCCGGACACCTTTAGGGGTTCCCGCCGGTCTTTTCTTGAACCAGCCTGTTTGGATCTGGTTTGGCGGTATTTGCGGTGTGATCGGGCTGACTTCCAATATCCTCCTTTTCCCCAAACTGGGAAGTGTACAAACGACGGTCATGCCGATTTTAGGCATGATTCTCATGGGCATGCTCATCGACCAATTCGGCTGGTTTCACTCCATTAGACAATCTTTCGGAATAAACAGGGCGATTGGCGTATTTCTTGTCCTTGCAGGGGTAGTTTTTGCAGTCGTTGTCCCGGAAGCCATTGCAAAACGCCATTCTGCCATAGAAGAGCAAAAGGGAGAAAATATATGGATTTGGCGGCTGTTGGGAATCGCGGCCGGTATGATTATGGCTGTCCAGGCAGCAATAAACGGAAAGCTGGGCACAGTGCTCCATTCTCCGGTTCACGCTGCCTTCATTTCATTTTTTGTCGGCTCTGTGGTGCTCGTCCTTATCGTTGGCATAAAAGACCGCAGTTTCACGAATATCAAGGAGCCGGTTAAGCAATCTGCTCCATGGTGGGTATGGCTTGGCGGCATCATCGGCGGGCTGTACATTTTGATTAACGTGTTCCTTGTCGATCATATTGGCACAGGGCAAACCGTGATTCTGGCACTGTTCGGCCAGATTGCCGGAAGCCTTGTAGTGGAACGATTCGGCCTGTTTAAATCTTTAAAAAGAAGAATTGTGCCAGTCCAAATATTGGGCCTCGCCATCATGCTTTCCGGTGTAATTTTAATCAAGATGTTTTAGTTCATATTGGTTCTTCTTGTTTTTCCAATTCCGCAATCCCCGGCAGGAAAAACGGTTCAAAATGTGCATAATTTCTTCTAACCAATACGGCATTTTCCCAGTCCTTGCTCCGTCTGCCTGAAGTGCAGGTAATCTGCCTGTATGTTCGCGCAGTTTTCCGGCTTTTTTCGCCAGTTTTCCTGCTTTTGCGGTGTGCTGATTCCTTTGGCGCCTAAGAGAAACAGGCTGATGATTCAGATGGGGTGTGTAAAGTCGCGTTCAAAAGCGATCGCAACAGCCTGGAACATGTATTTTGCCATGCCGATTCCTTTGGGCGGTGCTGTAAAGGCGCGCTTTTGAGACAGTTGATCTGCAAATTCCGCGCCTTTATAACCGGCTGTACAGGCTGGGCTTGAGAACCCGTTGTTTCAAGTGCATCATGTAACATGGAAACAAAAATTTCAAATGAAGGTTCCGAAAAGTTTATCATGTTCCAGGCAAGTCTATTCTTCTCCTTTAAAAATGCAACTTGATTACGGCTCCAGCTATGTGTCGCAAATGCTGGTATTAGAAATGCTCTCTTCGGGATTGTACGATAAACATATGGAAAGGACCAGAACCCGGCTTAAACAAAAAAGAGATTTTCTATTGCAATTGCTAAACCGGCACTTGGCAGATTATGCAATGTGGTCCAAACCTTCCGGCGGATTTTTCATATGGGTGGCTTTTAACAGCAATATAGATACAAGAAAATTATTCAAGGAATGTTTAAACTCCGGCGTATTGATAAATCCTGGATTTATTTATCATGATCATCACCATACGGTTCGGTTGTCCTTCGCGTATCCGAGTTTTGAGGAAATGGAAGAGGGAATCCTGACAATGAAGGCATTACTAGCTTATAATGGTTGACCAAATATATAATCCTGGTTGCAGCAACGGATTTTCACTATTTGTCGACTGGCATGGCGCCTGTTTGTTTCAATTTCCTGCTACATAAGTGAGCGTGTTTTGGTTTTTGAAGAAATAAAAAAACAGGCCCTCTTTATAAAGAGCCTGTTTTTATCATTTTCTCTACATTAAGCTTTTTCAACGTTTGCTGCTTGTGGCCCGCGGGATCCTTGTTCAACATCAAAAGTTACTTTTTGACCTTCGTCTAAAGTTTTGAAGCCCTCACCTTGGATAGCAGAGAAGTGAACGAATACATCGTCTCCACCATTTCGTTCGATAAAGCCGAAGCCTTTTTCTCCGTTAAACCATTTCACTGTACCTTGTTCCATTTATATTGCCTCCTGGTGTGCAACTGCACACAATGTGTTACTATCCTTGTCCAAGGTGGTCATCAAGATGAAAAGTCTTATACTATGCCATTCTTTACACCGAACAAAAATAATTCTTCTTAAGAATAGCGCAGAAGAAAGAAGTTTACAACCATTTTGTTTTGTTAAATTCATGTAATCCATCCGCCTGCGCATTGATGGACAGCTTTTAATGAAATCGCTTTTTTGCAAGGGCAGCACGATTTGCAAAACCATTGTATTTTTTCAAAACAATAAATCAAAATGGGCGTGTTTTTGCTATAATAGACAAGTAAAATACTCGATAGGTGGGGCCGTTATGAAAATAGTATGTACCGGATACGGGATATTTGCGCCAAATACGAGGAACATTGATCAGTATTTGTTTAATTTGAAAAACGGCGTTTGCACATTACAAGTGGCGGAGGGCATGGGGCCAAAAGGAGAATCAACCATTGCCGGGCTTATCCAGGATGAAGAATTGAAACAAATAGAAGCAGATGATAAACTAAAGCGCCTCCCAAAAGTAACAAAAATGGGGGCCGCTGCAGTGAAAGAAGCAATCGCGTCTTCCAGGCTGGATGTCCGGCATAAAAAAGTAGGCTTGTTTTTCGGATTATCCCTTGGTGCTACGGGAGAGAAACTGTACCAGGATTCCATTCACTACGCTAATCATGAACTGTATCGAAAAGTATCGCTCATATTCTCCCACTATGCGAATTACCATAGTATTACGGCTGCCATTGGCCATTATATTGGGGCCAGGGGCGTCGAAAAAACGATTACAACAGGTTGCACTTCCAGTTTGGAAGCAGTAGAAGATGCAATCCTTTACTTGAAAAGCGGAAAAGTGGATGCGGCCATTGTCGGCGGAACGGACAGCCCGATATGCAATGCGACAACTTATGCGTTTGCCAAAACAAAAACGATACCGCTTAACCAAACGCTTGAAGAAGGCGCTGTGCCGTTTCAAAAAGGAAGCAAAGGGTTTGCAATGTCAGAAGCGGCAGGGGCAATCGTGCTGGAGAGGGAAGAAGATGCCGTTCAACGAAAAGCGGATATAAAAGGCGAAATCGTTGATGTCGTTTCCAATAATGATGGGATCAACATTTTTTCATTGGACGGATCCGGGGACCAAATGTTAAACGCGTTAAAAGAAGTCACAATGGGAAGAAAACCGGATTACATCAACAGCCAGGCACTTGGCATTGAACTGAACGACCAAATCGAGCAGCACTGTTCCAAACAGTTGTTTAACCATGAAGTTCCCTATACTTCAATCAAAAGCATGTATGGGAACCCTTTTGGCGCCATTGGTATTTTGCAAGTCATTTCATCGCTTTTAAGCATGCAATATGGCTTTATCCCGCCAACGATTCGGACAACGAGGCGCGGGTATGAAGAAATGAATATTGTAACAGAGACCCTCTATCGGGAGATTCATGAAGTGGCCATCACCAACCATGGATTTGGCGGCAATAACGCATGTGCCTATATGAAGAAATACACCAAGAGTTAGAAAGGGGATGAGGTACTATCGTTATGGGGGTATTGATTTTTACGATAGGATTCATTCCGATTGTCCTGGCCGTGAGTATGCAATCACTTTATAAAGAGTCAAAGCTGTCTCTGATATTGGGATTCTATATGCTTTTGATCACGGCCTGGCAATTCGATATAGGCGTCCTTTTTCTCGGAAAAGTATTAAGCAAGGAAACGATCCTTGTTCTTTTCAAATTTCTTCGGGGCGGGACGACTTTTTCCATACCGGTTGTCTATTACATTGCTTTTTCTATCATAAAAGGCCAGCCGGCACTTCTGGCAGGACGGAAATGGCTGGACAAACTATCGAATGTTTTACTCAATAAAAAGGTTTTATATTTTTTGATTTTCTGGAGTACGGTTATTTATTTTATAAACTGGACAAGTTTAGGTACAAAAGGCTTGTATATGGCGAATAAAAATGGGGCAAATACCCTCTTTTTATTTCCTGAATACGGGCCGCTGATCTGGCTATATATTTTACATATGGGCAGCTTCTTACTGTTTTTAATCCTTATATTCATGATGACCAAAGGAATGGTAAACCAAAATATCAAAAGATTCCTGGCCAGGTTTAGCCTGTATTCCCTGCTTTTATACATATTCGGTTTTTTAAACTTTTCTCCTGGAACCGGTGGTATTTCCAGCAGTATCGGGGTTATCATTTTCTCAACCTTGATCGTCATGGAGTTCATAAAATTAGGCGCAAATATAAAGGCAAACTATTATGAAATAATGGAAAGGCAGATGAAATTGGACTACACCGGCAACTTAGCCGGAAGTCTGATTCATGAAGTGAAAAATGCGAATCAAATCATTAAGGGCTTTTCCCAAATGTTAAATGCAAGCGCTGGTATGGATAAAAAAGATAAAGCTTATTTAAATATGATAGAAAAAACTTCTGAGCATTTAGATGACTTAGTAGATAACTACAAGACCTATTTGAAGTCATCTTCCACCACTTTTAAGAAAGAAAATCTGGAATCGATCATCAGGGAGTCTCTTGCGTTTTCCCAAGCCATTTTAACAGAACATCATATCGAAGTTGAACTGCTGAATTGTTATCATTCCCTTGATGCGTACGTAAATAAAGCAAATTTGAAACAAGTTTTTATCAATCTTATTAAGAATAGCATAGAGGCGATGCCCGAAGATAGAAAGGACAAAAGGATTGCGATCCGGATTGAAGTGGACCAGGAAATGATTATGATCCATTTTAAAGATACTGGCACAGGGATTGGGCGGGAACATTGGGAAAGTGTTTTTAACCCTTTTTTGTCATTGAAACCTGAAGGAATGGGATTAGGCTTGCCTTATGTGAAAAAGATTATCATTGAGCATCTCGGCAATATCCGGATCGTTGAAAGTTCAGCGGAAGGAACCCATTTCCAAATTGAGATTCCGCAAAACGGGATATTAAACATGGACTAGCACTTCGCTTTTGGAAAACGGGCCGGAGCCTGAAATGCGCGGCAACCGCCAAATCTGGCGGGGATTTCCATCGTATTGCCATCCAAAACGGCGGGCAACATAAAGTGTCCCGCCGTTTTTGCACATCGATTTTTTTCCTGCTTTTGCGCCCAGCAATGCTTATTGGCTGACCTGCTTCAGCAAAACCGTTCCTTTCTAACCGTGCTTTCCGGATGGTTTCAGCGCACGGAACAACAGCGCTCTCCCGCTGTTGCGGAAGACCTGATTGACTCAGGAATCGTAACGGCCATTCCAATTCCTTCCAAGCTATCTTTTTTACTCATTATACTATACCGGCTGCGACAATTTTCCTATGAAAATATATATTGCACTAAATATATAGAAAAATCCCTGGCCGGCTTGGTAAAATAGTATCAGGGACAATTTTTGAAGAAAATCATTGCTTAGAGGGTTTTTGGAAAAATGGCTTAAAAGGCGGGATAAGGAGCAAATCAGCCAGGAAAAAATAGAAGCACTTGTCGATGCCAAATTAAAAGCGCTTTTGGCTGAAATGGGCAAAACAAAAGCCGGGCAGACTGCCAGTGCGGAAGATTATTCACTGACACCGAAACAAACGGAATATGCGCTGTCACTCGTATATCAGTTGCGGGGCGAATACGAACTCGCCATCCCGCCTTCTGCATTAACCGTAAAAGATCTGAACCGGCTGATCGCATACCCGAAGTTTAAAAACAAGGGAATATTGGTGAATCTTGTAAAAAAGGGAGTGCTGCTATGGATATAGGAAAATAAGCCCTGCCGCTTCGAAACGCAAGCCGGCGGCAGGGGAGGTGAAGCGCTTTGCTGATGGGAGAGAACGCACGGACGGGAGATGGATGAAATCCCCAGTGAACGATGCCCAAGCCGTGAAACAAAGACGGTAAATTGTCAGCGTGCAAATATTTGTCTGCCGTTTTAGAAATTGAAGAAAAGCCGCCCATAGCAAAAACCCTGAAAACCTTTTTCAGTTTTCAGGGCGGTATTTTTCATTATTCCGCTTTGAACACTTTTTTTACATTGGAACTTTGGTTTTGGTCGGATTGTGCTTGGATGGTCTCTTTAATGGCTGCATTTCTTTTCCGCATTTGTTGATGGTACCAGGCAAACAGCAGGATGTATCCGGCCAGTGCCAGAATGGAAAAAGCAATGAGCTTCAAATCCAGCGTATTAGCTGCTTTCCCAAACAAGATGGCGAGCATTTTCTCAATCGGGTCCGAGTCAACAGATGAGAAGAGTGCGCCTTTTGAAAGCCCTGCCGGAAAACTGTGCATGGCAATCGATGCGGATGTTAAGAATTTGGCAATGAGTGTTGCCCCCCAAAGGAACAATGGGATCATCACCGTGCCGATAATCGTCATCCGGATCACTTTTCCGCGGGTAACAATCAAGAGTGCCGGCGTCAGCACCGTCAGCAAAATCCCTCCAAGCGGCAAGACGTGGTTTCCTGGTAAAAACATGGCTTCCACTAACAGAATCGGCGCAAGAATGTTGGCTACTGCCCAAACTTCTGCTCTTGGGGCAAGGATCGGCCAGTCAATGGCGATTAATAGTTTTCTTCCGCGCAATCGCTTACTCATCATTTTTGTGATCCCGTCTGATAGCGGGTCAATCGCCGGGGCAAACCATCCGCCGACAAAAGCAAACAATTCAAGCGAAACCCCTGCGGTAAAAGCAAGCGCAAAAGTATCTTTGAGAGATTGCTGCCCCAATAAACCGATGAAAATCCCGAGGTATGCACCAATCGCAAATTTGCTTCCCCAGAAACCGATTTTTTTATTGAGGGTTTCGGCATTAAAGTCAAACTTATCAATAAACGGGAGAAATTTGTCAATCACCTTGTTAAACACCATCGCGACCGGAGCGACTAACAATGACGGGTGTGCCGTTGTTGTAATATTGGTTTGGTCATAATCAAGGAGCTCATTAATAGTTGGTTTCATGACATCCGAATTGATCAGCATGAGCGCGTAAATAAATGCAACAAATAATGTTGTGACGATCATATTGTTTCCGGAGTAATGCAAAATGAGCAATCCGAGAACGGAAATGTTCCAAATGTTAAACAGGTCGACATTTAATGTGCTGGTTGTCTTCGTAATCAAAAGAATGAAGTTTGTGATGAGACAAATAAAAGCAAAATAAAGTGTGTAAATCGATCCCCAGGTGATGACCGCGAGCGGCGCCCATCCCAAGTCGGTAATGCCAAGTGATACGCCGGTTGCCTTCACAAAGTTTTGAAGGGCCGGACCGAACGCACTTGTCAATAATGAGATGACGGCACTCATACCTGTGAGCGCCAATGCCATCCGAATTCCGCCCTCAATAGAACGCGAGATGGATACACCTACACACAAAGATAAAATGGTAATGATAAAAAACATCATGGCTGGTGCGCCTAAGTCTATAAAAAAGCGAAAACCTTCGTTCAATTTATCGACAATCATCATGGTTGTGTCCCTCCTTTTGCCTCGTAACCGGTTACGTAAACGAAACAAAAAGGATTATCTATAATATAGCAAACTCCTAAAATAAATTCAACCGTTTTCATAAAAGAAAATATATCCAAATTTCCTTTAGCATTTTGATCCCTTTTCTGAAAGGCGGCCTTTTTGCGGGAAAATGAAACGGCTTTCGCTTTTTAGCCAGCGTTGAACAGGCAAAAAGTTTAGACTTGGCAACCATTCTGGCGGCTTTTGCCAACACTTAAATGCATAGAACGTTGTACGCAAAAATGAGGGAGAGGAGAAATCAAACGTTTGTTGCAGCTATAGAAGTGATTACTATTTCTTTATATGAAGCAATGACTATTCGGATCATCATTAGATGTTGGCACGAAAAATTTAAGTTCATTTTATATCTGCTGTTGAAATGCATGTTGCTGGTAAATCGAATTCTTGAAAATATTAACCGGCTAATTTTCATTCTTCCGCGGGTGCCCTATTTAATATGTCATGAGCATCTAATATTAGAAGGAAACCGGGAAACAGACAGAAAAAATGATTTTACAAAAAGAAACCGTTGACAAAATAAAGAAAAAGGCTTACATTAGTAACGTAATCGGTTACGTAAGACGAAAAGGAGTTTAGGCTCATGGTAACAATACGCGATGTGGCAAAAGCAGCCGGTGTTTCAACGGCAACGGTATCCAGAATTTTGAACAATAAAGGCGAAGCCAGCCCGGAAACGATTGAACGCGTACGTAAAATTGCAGAAGAAATGAACTATAAGCCTAATACATTGGCAAAAAGTTTATCAAAAGGAAATACAAACTTAATTGCTTTGCTGATTCCTTCGTTGGAAAATCCTTTTTTCCCGGAATTGGTGAAGGCGATTGAAGAAGCTGCCAATGCTTATGGTTACCATGTGTATTTGTGCAACAGCGATGATGAACGGTCAAAAGTAAAATACTACCTGGATTCCGTTCTAAGCAGCTATGTAACAGGTGCGATTATTAATTCACTGTACGTGAAAACAAAAGATCTCGATTTCCTGGAAAGCCGGGGAGTCCGTACCATTACCATCGACAGATCGCAGTCTGACCACCCTTATTCTTCCATTACAGTGGATCATAAAAAAGGAGCAAGGCTTGCAGTACGACATCTTATAAAAGAAGGCGGATGCCGTAAAATTGTCCATCTGTCAGGCCCGAAAGATGAAAAAAGTGCAAATGACCGTTTAACCGGCTACCTGGAAGTTTTAAAAGAGGATGGGCATGGGCAGGTGCCACAGGTCGTTTACGGGAATTTCAGCATGGAAAGCGGATATGAAGCAGTGAAAGGCCTGATAAATAGCGGAGCGTCCTTTGATGGCATTTTCAGTTCAAACGATGCCATGGCGTTAGGGGCCATCCGCGCTTGTACGGAAGCCGGGTTAAAAGTGCCTTCCGATATGAAAATCGTTGGCTATGATCATATCCAGTTTTCGCGGTTCTCCACGCCGCAGTTATCGACGGTTGACCAGCAAAAACATAAGGTAGGCCGGCTGGCGATTGAAGAATTGAACCGTTTAATCCGGAATGAAAACGAAAAACCGAGGAAATATGAAGTAAAACCCGAACTTGTTGTACGGGAGTCATCGGTTGATTGATAGCCCGCAAGTTCCGGGGGATGGAGAGTTGAACCTTGATTCAAGACAATTCCGTCCCATTTGTTAAGCAAAAAAAGGAAATGATGAGTCCGGGGCAAAGTTTTTAATTTTGGTTTCATGCAAGTGAGCGTTGCCCCCTGTTTCGGTTTCCATTCTGAAACGAAATATCCCCCAACTGTGTGGGTTTAAACGAGGAGTGAAGAAGATGAATAAAATAGGACCGTCTTTGATGTGTGCAGATTTGGGACATTTAGCAGAAAACATAAAAGAGATGGATGAAGCCGGTGTTGATTTTTACCATCTTGATGTGATGGACGGCTTATTTGTGCCGAATTTCACACTTGGACCCGATTTTATCCGGACCGTCCGAAAGTTGACCGATAAACCATTGGATACACATTTAATGATTAAACAGCCTGAAAGATTCATTGACTTATTTGCTGACTGTGGATCAGACATGATCTCCATTCATGCAGAAGCAACCGATAATTTGCAGGGAGCACTTGCCAGGATCAAAAACGCAGGTTTAAAAGCCGGTGTCGCCATTAATCCCGCAACGCCGCTTGATGTGCTGGATTATGTCTATGACGTAACCGATTACGTTGTTGTCATGACAGTGAATCCGGGATTTGCCGGCCAGAAATTTATTCCGGCTGTATATGATAAAATTGCCCGGCTCCATGAAATCATTATACGCAACAAATTTAATATTGAGATAGAGGTAGACGGGAATATCGGTGCATCCACGATTCCGACCTGCAAAGAAAACGGCGCCACAATGTATGTGTGCGGAACAAGCGCCGTATTTAAAAAGGAAGGCACGCTGCGGGAAAATGTGGAACGTACGCGAAACTTATTAGATGCCCATGCCACAGTGAACGCGGCACCATCAGAAAAACGAAAATCAGCCGGCATATATGGATGAGGCATTGTGGCAATTGCATCATTAATAACGGACATACAGAGGAGGAACCGACAATGGAATTCGATGTTGTGGTGGTAGGAAGCATTAACATGGACGTTGTGGTAAACTGTGAAACTTATCCGAAATACGGGAATACGGAATTTTGCCAATCGATTAAAATGCTGCCGGGGGGAAAGGGCGCCAATCAGGCAGCCAGTGCAGCAACGCTTGGTAAAAAGGTTGCAATGGTTGGTTCGGTCGGCAATGACAGCGCGGGCAACCAAATGCTTGAAAATTTGCGCAGCCGGGGCGTAGATGTCACCGGCGTTATGAAGACAGATAAAGTCGGAACCGGGACGTTTATTGCACTTGTGGACCAGTCAGGGGAAAATACGATGGTCGGCACAATCGGCGCCAATGAAGCATTAACCGGGCAAGATATTGAAAAAGCTTTCGCAAATTTGAAAGCAAAAATTTTATTGATTCAAATGGAAACAAGCAAAGAGTCGATTTTAGCAGCCATGAAGCTGGCAAAACAACGCGGCATGTATGTTATTCTCGATCCGGCACCGGCTGGCGGCATTACACCGGAGGCTTTCCGATATGCCGATCTTGTACTGCCAAACAGCCAGGAGACGGAAGCGATCACCGGTATTAAAGTGACGGATAAAGAAAATGCATTGCTTGCGGCTCAAAAAATTCATGAACTCGGAATCCCAAATGCCATTGTTAAGATGGGAAGCAAAGGCAGCCTTGTTTCTCAGCAAGGCAAAATCACTTTTGTCGATTCTATCCAAGTGCAGGCTGTGGATACGGTTGGGGCAGGCGACTGCTATGCCGGTGCCATTGCCGATGCGCTAATCGATACGGACGATCTTGTGGCGGCGGCCCGGTTTGCATCGGTTGCGGCCGGTATCAAAGTCTCACGTGCCGGCGGACAAGACGCGATTCCAACATTGGAAGAAATAAAAAAATATCAAGGCTTGACAATCGGTTGAGATCAAATCACCACAGGCATTGACAAATGATCCATAAAGGCAAGACCTGGTTTTCATGTGAAGGGAACCAGGTCTTTTGTTTTAAATTCTATCGCTTTTGATGAGTATAAAGCATAAGAACTGAAATGTGGAAAACGAACCCAGAAAAGGAACGCATTTACCGTTACAATACCCGTCACCTGTAAAGCGCCAAATGATGTTTGGCAGATTGCGGGGGTGGCAAGTACTTCCTTTTTCACAAACACTTGTTGAAAATCCTTCTCATTTGTAAATCATGAAATCATGTATTAAGCTAATAGTGTCTTTCCTCGGGGAGCGGTCCTCTGGTATCTATTGCATTTTTCTAAGTATACGATGGATTTGATCGCGGGAAAATCGCGCGTATCTCATTTTGAAAGGAGGGAGGTTCGTTTGAAGACTAGAAAGTATTTTTTATTTGCCGTTTTGCTCTTGTTTGGGGTGCTGATTTTACCTTCCATGGCGTCTGCGCATGCGTACATCGTAAAATCCAGCCCTTCTGAAAATGAAGTATGGAAAGCACCGCCGAAAAAGGTGACCATCCAATTTGATGAAAAAATCCAGCCCGTCAATTATTCCATTCAAGTATTTGATGAGGATGGGAAGCGGGTTGACCGAAAAGACGGAAGGATCAACTCCCGCAATGGAGCTGTTTTGGAATGCGGCTTGCACACAAATTTGCCAAAAGGTACATATCAAATTCAATGGAAAGCGGTTTCCGGTGACGGGCACCCTGTCCAAGGCGTTATCCCTTTTCAAGTTGGATCCGGACATGAGGCGAAGCAACCATCCACTCCCGGAACGGAAACAGGGTATACGCCCAAAATCGACTTGATTTTGATCCGCTGGCTGCAATATGCCAGTTTTGCGTGTATTGCCGGCATGTTTTTCTTTTCCCTGTTCATTGTTCCCCGGGAGGCCGGCCACAATCCATATATAAAGAAAGCGTCCGGCAAGATGCTGCAAATGGGTATTTTGTTCCTGGCTGTGGGCACTTTATTGAGTTTGCCTTTAACGGCGTCCATTGAACTCACGACTTCATGGCGCCATGTGCTTCATGCCGGCGTATTAAAAAGCTTCACGACAAGTACGGATTTTGGGCATATATGGCTGGTACAGATGGCCCTGTTGCTGTGCTTGGCTGCTTTGGTATTTTTCCATTCAAAGACGAAAAATCCCGCTTTGTTTTTTGCAGCACTCGTTCCCGCGCTTGGATGGGTGCTCACCAAAGCGTTGATTGGCCATGCTGCATCAGCCCCGCATCCTGTATGGCAGGTGACGCTGGATTTTCTCCATTTGCTTTCGGCAGAAATTTGGGTTGGTAGCCTGGCCATGTTCGCCGTCTTTATGCCATTGGCAAGGCATGAGGATACAAAGCCGCATTATTTTCGGATGATCAGAGCATTTTCAAAATGGGGTATTGCCCTTGTCGTTGTGCTCGCTGTGACAGGCGTTTTGGGCAGCATCACCTATGTGCCAAACTTGCGATCACTCGTAATGACCTCTTATGGGGAAGTGCTGTTTGCTAAAATTCTGTTGCTTCTCGTGATGGTCATGCTTGCCGCGTTGAATTTTTGGAACGGAAGGCGAAACAGGAAAAAAGGAATTTTTGCATCCGTATCGGGTGAACTGGCAACAGGGCTTGCCGTACTCGTCCTCTCTGTCATTTTGACGAACTTACCGACTGCGATGGCGGCACCCGGACCGTTCAAAGAAACGAAAACTGTCCATCAAGAAGTAGTGACGTTCTCGGCTACTCCGAATGTAATAGGAGAAAATACATTTACATTGTCGTTGAAAGACCGCAATGGACGGCCAATAGAGCATATCGAGCAAGTGACATTAACTTTTACTTCGCTTGAAATGGAAATGGGCAGTGAGTCGAAAGTATTGAAAAAAGTCAAAGTCGGTGTCTACCGGGCAAAAGGAATGGATTTCAATATGGCAGGCCATTGGAACGTGCATGTCCACGTTTTGAAAAAAGATTTGAATACCATCGACACGGATTTCTCTGTTCATGTTGGCAGCCAGCCTGAATGAAGGGAAAAAATCAGTTTCTGTGTGTTTGGGAAAAACCGATTGGCTTGGATTTTTTCCGCTCGTGTCGCAAGCCTGATTGAGGGGAAAAAGATCAGTTTCTGTGTATCAGGCTGGAATAGGCATGTCTAAGTTTTGGAAAGACTTGCATATGATTGACTTAGATTTTTTCGTTCGTGTCGCAAGCTAGCCTGACGAAGGGGGAAAGACGGCGTTTAAAAAACGGTTCCAATGAAAGGAGAAAAGGAAAAATGTTGAAAAAGTTTGTCAGAGTCGTGCTGCCGGCATTTTTCAGTTTATTTCTGTTTGCAGGTGTAGCAAGTGCCCACGTAACCGTGAGTCCGACCACATCTACAACCGGCGCGTGGGAAACCTATACGATTAAAGTGCCGACAGAAAAAAATATTCCAACGACCAAAGTCACAATTAAAACACCAAAGGGCGTCGAAATTGAATCATATGAACCGGTGCCGGGTTGGACCTATTCGGCTGAAAAAGGTTCAGACGGAAAAACCAAGACCTTTACTTTCAAGGCTGATGGAAAAGGCATTTTACCGGGCCAGTTCCAGCAGTTTACAATTGTTGCCGCAAACCCGGATCATGAGACCGAAATCGCTTGGGACGCGTACCAATATTACAAAGACGGTAGTATTGTCGAGTGGACGCAGGACAAAAACGGCGACAATCCCCATTCAATTACAAAAATAGTGAAGGGATCGGACACCGGTCAAGCCCAAAACCACGAAACAACAACCAACGGCGACAAAACATCCGGCTCTTCATCCAACACCCTGCCGCTCATCTTGTCAATCGTATCGGTTGTGCTATCACTGGTTGCCTTGATCATGGCCTTTCGGAAAAAGTAAAAATGTGCGCCTGTCACCGCCCGGGGTGGCAGGCGCTGTTTGTAATAGCAGGCTTTTCATCCAAGAACGATATATTGACCACGGTTATATGTTTATATTATAATTTTCAATCTCATTGGAGCTATTTGGCGTCTTCATCGCTTTACCGGATTGTTTTACGAGAAAAACCAAGATGGCGGAACTGATGATTAAACTGCTGCCTAAAAATAGCAAGCTAATGGTAAATGAACCGGTAAGCCCCTTAATGTATCCAACCAGGTATGGCCCAACAAATCCACCGAGATTGCCAATACTATTGATTAAAGCAATTGCGCCAGCTGCTGCTGCTTCAGTTAAAAACGATGGTGGTATTGACCAGAATGGCGAGTAGGCTCCGAAAGCTCCGCATAAACTGATGGTTAATAAGATAAAGGAGAAAATAATGTTAATTTGTGAAAAATAGTTGCTAAGTACCATTGTAATCGCGCTAACGGTTAAGCAACAGGCAACATGGAAGCGCCTTTCGTTTTTTCTGTCGGAGTGGTTTCCTACTAGAAACATTGTAAGCATTGCAAAGATGTACATCAGTCCAATTATCCATCCCATGCTTTGCGTGCTGATGGAGGTAGAGGCAGACAAGCGCTTTGAAATGGTTGGCAAAAACATGACAATCCCATAATAACCGATCATCCAGCAAAAATAGCCAAGTGACAATATTATTACATCCCGATCTTTTAATGCTTGCCAGAAAGTGTAATGTTTGACTTCCTTTTTTTGTGATTTTTCTCTTTTAATTGTTTCTATAAGCCAATTTAATTCTTCCTTTGCTAACCATTTGACATCCTCAATTTTATCATCCAAATAAAACAGGCATAAAATTCCCATGATCATGGAAGGGATTGCCTCTATAATGAATAACCACTGCCAGCCCTCCAGTCCAAGCCAGTTAATTCCAAGCAAAAAGGCAGAAAGGGGGGAACCAAGTGCATTTGCACCCGGGATGGCAATCATAAATCCGGCTATCGCTTTTCCATGGTGTTTTGTCTGATAAAAATTACTTAAGTACCAAACCATACAGGGATAAAAGCTTGCTTCAGCTAGTCCCAGAAGAAACCTGACAATATAAAATTGCATAGGCGTTTGTACAAAAGCCGTTGCACAAGAAATAATCGCCCAAGTAATCATGATTCTTGAAATCCATTTTCTTGCCCCCACTTTAGTCATGATGGCACTCCCCGGAACTTCTAAAATAAAATAGCCAATAAAAAATATTCCTGCTCCGAATCCATAGACAGCATCTGAAAAGTGCAGATCCTGATTCATTTGCAGCGCGGCAAATCCAATATTGACCCTGTCTAAAATAGAAATCGTAAAACAAACAAATAAAAAAGGAATTAATCTAATCGTCACTTTTCTTACTGTAGAATTTTCCAACTGAATCGTATCCAATTGTGGTCCCTCCTTTAATTTGAATAAAAAAGAAAACACTCCCTCGCTCCATCAAGTCCAATTTCTGTTATTTAGATTTCCGACTTGGGTGATTGAGTGTTTTATGGGTGATTGTTATTTATCCGTTTTGAGCAGATACAATAGCAGTTTTGTTAGCGCTTACTTATTTTTTAAAAAGAGATGGAGAATGAGCCGCTTAATCGATATGTGAACCGCCGTTTACATCAAGCTCCTCTCCGGTAATATAGCCGGCTTCATCTGAAACCAAGAAGGTGATTGCGTATGCAACATCTTTTACTTGGCCGATCCTGCCCAATGGAATTTCTTTTTGTATTTGTTCTTTCTTTTCTTCTGTTAGCAACCCCCCGGTAATATTTGTGCCGCCGATTAGACCAGGAGCAACTGTGTTGCAGGTAATTCCGTATTGTGCCATTTCTCTGGCAACAGCTTTTGAAAAGCCTGTAACGCCAGCTTTTGAAGCGGAGTAGTGTGCTCCTCCGAACACGCCACCGCCCCGTTTTCCGGATACGGAACTTAAGTTTACGATTCTTCCGTATTTTTGCGCGATCATATAAGGTAAAACAGCTTGGGTTAAGAAAAAAACACCCTTCATATTGATATCAAAAATTAAATTCCACTCTTCTTCAGTGATTTCTGTTACTTTAGTGGGACGCGAAATTCCAGCATTGTTGATTAATATATCAATCTGTCCATATTTCTCATTTATTTCTTTTGTCATGCGTTTTACATCTTGAAGTTTTGTTACATCAAGAGCAACAGGGAAAGCTTTACCTCCTGTTTCCTGAATTTTTTTAGCCGTATGGTTTACGCCTTCTTCATTAATATCAGCCAGAATGACTGTGGCTCCCCGACGGCTAAGCTCCTTAGCCGTCGAGAAACCAATTCCCAATTCTGAACCTGCCCCGGTAATAAGTGCAATTCGATTTGTAAAATGCATTGATCCATCCTCCGTTCAATTTTATGATCTGTATTACTTTTCCAAAAATTTTTTTGCAACTGATGCAATACCGTCTCCGTCCAATTGATAATGTTGGTATAAATAATATGGCTTTCCGATAATTGAATATTGGTCATAAATCCCATGCCTTTTAAACTTGCATTGCACGCCGGATTCCATTAAAACTTCTGCAACGGCACTTCCCAAGCCGCCCACAATATTATGTTCTTCTACTGTTAAAATGGCCCCGGTGTTTTTGGAAGCATCCAAAACACAATTGATATCCAGCGGTTTAATCGTGTGCATATCGATGACACTGGCTGAAATCCCGTAATCAGCGAGTTTGTCAGCAGCTTTTAAAGCTTCGTTCACCTCAATTCCGCATGCAATGATGGTCAGGTCTGTTCCTTGTCTTAAAACATTGGCCTTTCCAATTTTATTTTTAACTTTAACACCGTCAGTTCCATATACCGGTTCTTCCCGCCCGCGGCTTACTCTAAAATATATAGGTCCCTGATATGTCTTAACTGATTCTTCAATCATTTCAGCCAATGCTGTTCCATCTGCAGGAGAAATAACCGTCATATTGGCCATAGAACGGGTGATGGCAATATCTTCGGTCGCATGGTGGGAGGATCCATAAAAGCCCATTGCAATGCCTGTATGGGTGCCAACTAGACGGACATTTAAATTGGGATAAGCAACAGCAGTTCTAATGTTTTCAGCAGCCAAGATTCCTAAGAAAGAAGCATAGGTAGATACAAAAGGAATTTTACCGGTGGATGCTAAGCCTGCTGCTGCCGTGACCATATTTTTTTCAGCAATCCCGAAGTTAAAGAAACGATCCGGAAACTTTTTTCCAAATTCGTAAATCCTTGTCGGTTTGCCAAGGTCAGCGCATAATGCAACAATTTCTGGGTGTTCATCCCCAAGTCGGGCAAGTGTCTCGCCGGTTGTCAATTGTTTTGCCATCTCAAGGCTCTTATATAATTCCCATGTATCTTTATGAAAATCTGTGTGGACTGTCATCTCAATTACCCCTTTCAATTTCTTCAATTGCTTTTTTCATGTCGTCCTCGCCAAGATATGCAACATGCCATTCAAATCCGTTTTCCATGAAGGAAACGCCTTTGCCTGCAACGGTATCGCAAATGATCACAGTTGGCACTTCAGAATCAACTGGCGGCAAGTGATCAAATGTATCGATAAGTGCTTCAACATCATGTCCGTTTACCTCGACAACATTCCACCTGAAGCTTTCCCATTTTTCCTTGATCGGATTGACGTTCATTAATTTTTTTGTTACGCCATCAACGGTCACTTTATTGTTATCAACAATGGCGACTAAATTTCCCAGCTTAAAATTTGGAGCACTCATCACAGCTTCCCATGTTTGCCCTTCTTCTAATTCTCCATCCCCCATAAGAACGAAGGTCCTGTATTTCTCACCGTCTACTCTTGCTGCAAGTGCCATCCCGACCCCTACAGACAACCCATGGCCGATAGAACCAGAACTGAAGTCAATCCCTTTTATTTTGTTCATATCCGGATGGTCTCCAAAAGCACTTCCTAAATCTGTATAGGTGTCCAACTCATCTTTTGGGAAAAACCCTACATCAGCTAAGATAGAATAAACACCGACTGCAGAATGTCCTTTTCCCATAATAAACCGGTCCCGGCTTGGCCATTTTGGATTTTTAGGATCATACCGGAGTACATGGTAGTACAAGGTTGCAAATATTTCTGCACAAGAAAAGGAAGAACCGTAGTGCCCGCTTTTTGCTTTTGAAATCAGCCGTATGGTTTCTAACCGGGACATTTTTGCTTTCTCTTTAATCAGGTCGATTTTTTCTTTGGATATGGATGGAACTGAATTCATGGAAATGCCTCCTTTGTGGTTAATCGATTAACTAAAAACAATCATATTTTGTAAGCGCTATTTTGTCAAGAAATTTTTTCTTTTTTGATTTATCCAACCTGCTTCTATATTTTTGTTTATTAACCTTGCAAAATCGTATAAAATATGAGGTAAGGCTCAAACTTGGGGGAGTTATGAATGGTCACCATGAAAGATATTGCAAAAGAGGCAAATGTGTCTGTGGCGACAGTCTCACATGTAATAAACGGGACAAAACACATAACAGAAGAAAAATATAACAAAGTGATGGAAATTATCCGGAAGTATAATTACATACCAAATTCAACAGCAAAAAATCTGAGAAAACAAATTACAAAAACAGCAGGCCTAATTGTTTCGAGTTTTCCAGACTCTTTTGTAAACAAAATGGTCTTTGGGGTTGAAGAACGGGCCAGAGAAATGGGATATCATATCTTGCTGGTAAACACGAACGAGGATGTGGATTATGAAGAGAAAACCATTAATCTCCTCCACTCAAAGATGGTAGATGGTATTATATTGTCTCCTACCATAAGTAATATTGATTACTTAAGCAAGTTTTCGAATGAGCATTTTCCAATTGTACTTGTAAACCGGTACGATCCAAAAGTTCAGAATGTTCCTTATGTTACTGGTGATAATTTCCAGACTGGTTATCTTGCAACAAAACATTTACTTCAGCATGGTCATAAAGAAATCGGATTGATCTATTCTGTCCCAAATGTTTCGACTACCGTAGGAAGAATAGAAGGGTATAAAGCTGCCTTAAGCGAATACCAGTTGCCGTTCCGTGAAAGTTATTTAGAAAGAGGTTTCGGAACTGTCAAAGGAGGGGCAGATGCGGCCCAATCTTTGCTGAGTCGAGAAAACCAAATAACAGCGATTTTTATACTAAGCGATTTAATGACAATCGGTGTCATTTCGAAATTAAAGGAGCTTTCACTAAAGATACCAAAAGACGTTGCCATTATTGGTTTCGGTGACTTTGAATCAGCTGAGATTATTGAACCGCCTGTTACAAATATTGTGTTGCCACCGGATCTTATTGGAAAGGCAGCTTTTGATGCATTGCTTAATAAAATGAAAAACCCGGCATACGCGGAGCATATTGAAATCCCACCGTATTTCATCAAAAGAAGGTCATGTGGATGCAGCCTGTATGGACGAGCGTGACCATAAAAAAGCAGTGTGGTGTAAAATACAAGATCTCCGGCTGAGTCTTCTTTCTGGGGACGATAAAAAGGAATGTAAGGGGTGACATGGCCCGCGTGTTACCTTATTCCAGGGCTTCCGGAAACTATTGTGAATTGGCTACCCATTTCCTTAACAGAAACGGCTAATCGGGCAGATCCTGTTTATGTACGTGAGTCTTTCTAAAAAATTGGGAGATAAACGTAAAAATGGGTATTGAAAAACGAACGTGTGTCCTTTATAATAAGACTGAAAAATAAGAAAAGGGGTGTTGCCATTGGAACTGGTAATGGAAAAGAAAACCGGTTACAATGTACATGATCGTTTGTTTAAGGAGCTGATCCAAAACTTTTTTCAGGAGTTTATGGAGGCATTTTTTCCGGATGTGTCAACGGATCTTGACTACCGCCGGGTGAGGTTTTTGTCGCAGGAACAGTTTACGGACTTTCCGGGCGGTGAGCAAAAACGGGTTGACATCCTTGCCGAAACGAAGGTAAAAGGGAAAGACACGGTGATTCTCATCCATGTAGAGCCGCAGTCGTATTACGAGAAACCTTTTCCTGAACGCATGTTTCGTTATTACATGATGATCAGTCTCCGGCACCGGAAACCGGTATTGCCGATTGCCGTATTCAGTTATGAGGAGAAAACAGAAACCCCTGATACGTACACCTTTGCGTTCCACAACATTGAAATTCTTCGTTTTCACTATTTATCCATTCATCTGATGAAACAAAATTGGAGAAATTATATCCGGAGCAACAACCCTGTTGCCGCGGCATTATTAAGCAAAATGGGGTATACAGAAAAAGAACGGGTGCAGGTCAAACTGGAGTTTCTGCGGATGCTGGCCCGGATGGAACTCGACCCTGCAAAAATGAGGCTGCTATATGGTTTCTTTGATTATTATTTAAAATTAAACGAAAAAGAGGAGGCGGAAGTAATGGAAAACATTAAAATGTTGGACCCGGATGAGGCAGAGCAAGTATTGAAATTGCCGAATTCCTATTTTGATCGCGGGTATAAGAAGGGGAAAGAGGAAGGCAGAGAAGAAGGAATTGAAATAGGAGTAGAGAAGGGAAGAGAAGAAGGAATTGAAATAGGAGTAGAGAAGGGGAGAGAAGAAGAGAGAAAAGAAATGTTACAAACGATCCCAATTGCCATCAAAATGTTGCAGGAGGGTATGGAGCTTCAATTAATTGTGGAAAAAACTGGCCTGAGCCAGAGAGAAGTGGAAAAAATAAAACAACAATTGGAGCATTCATAAGATGGAAGTCAGGCTGCCTGGTGTGGATGGAAAAGAAGTTGTTTTAGACTTGCCGAACTATTATTATGACCTCGGGTATAAAAAAGGATTTAAAGAGGGATTTAAAGAGGGATTTAAAGAGGGATTTAAAGAGGGATTTAAAGAAGGATTTAAAGAAGGAGTAAAGGAGGGAAGAGAAGAAGAAAGAACACGATTGATTATCAACTTGCTAAAAAATCAAGTGGATGTGAAGGTCATTGCCCAAGCATCCGGCTTGAGTGAAGACGAGATCATGAAAATCAAAAGGTAGATAGAGGGGCAGGAGCAATAGCCCCTTCTTATCACCTGTTTAATTGTAAATCCATAAAAATAAAAACAGATTGGAAAGTGAAGAAATTCGTCTTCTCTGATAGACCCCTGTTACTCAAACTCATTTAAAAAAACCATGGTTTGCGGTTTTTTCAAAGTTCCTAAGGGAATAATTTAAGTAAAAGAATGAGGTGATGACATGGGAAATGCTGAACAAAATAGGGAAGCAGTCTCCAAGCTACGGGAATTAATAAAAGATATTGACACAGCCATGCGGCCATGCTGACTACAATGTCGGACAAAGGCCTTGTCGCACGCCCAATGAAGACGCAAGATGTTGAGTTTGATGGAGATTTGTGGTTTTTCACAAAAAAAGATACGGATAAGTTTCATGAAATTTTACACAACCGTGAAGTAAATGTTACCTACGCTGGAAAGTCTTATGTGTCCGTCCGCGGCACTGCCGAGATTGTCGAAGACCCCGCAAAGAAGAAAGAATATTGGAGCGCCGGTTATGAGAAACTCTTGAAAACGAGTTACGATGATCCAAACGTAATATTGCTAAAAGTGAATGTGGAATCTGCCGAGTACTGGGATTCCGGAAACTTCGCGAAGATGGTCATTCATTTCTTTAACAGAGTGGTTGGCAATGAGACTGATGATGACCATTTAAACGAAACTTTGAAATTTAAATAATACAGAAGAGCCGGTTAGTCCGGCTTCCCTGTATCTCTGCTATATAAAATGAACTTAAGTTTTTCGTGCCAAAATCAATGGCGATCACGATTGACATTGATTTTGGTAACATATAGAGAAGTAGTAAATGTTTAGTTCAATTTATATAGTCGGTATTGAAATAGGGACAATCGTCCTCTAAAATAAAACTGAAAAATAAGAAAAGGAGTGTTGCCATTGGAACTGGTAATGGAAAAACATGCCGGTTATCACGTGCATGATCGTTTGTTTAAGGAGCTGATCCAAAACTTTTTTCAGGAGTTTATGGAGGCGTTTTTCCCGGATGTGTCAGCGGATCTCGACTACCGCCGGGTGCGGTTTTTGTCGCAGGAACAGTTTACGGACTTTCCGGGCGGTGAGCAAAAACGGGTTGACATCCTTGCCGAAACGAAGGTAAAAGGCAAAGACACCGTGATTCTCATCCATGTTGAGCCGCAGTCGTATTACGAAAAGCCTTTTCCTGAACGCATGTTTCGTTATTACATGATGATCAGTCTCCGGCACCGGAAACCGGTATTGCCGATTGCCGTTTTCAGTTATGAGGAGAAAACAGAAACCCCTGATACATTCACCTTTGCGTTCCACAACATTGAAATTCTTCGTTTTCACTATTTATCCATTCATCTGATGAAGCAAAATTGGAGAAATTATATCCGGAGCAACAACCCTGTTGCTGCGGCATTATTAAGCAAAATGGGGTACACAGAAAAAGAACGGGTGCTGGTCAAACTGGAGTTTCTGCGGATGCTGGCCCGGATGGAACTCGACCCTGCAAAAATGAGGCTGCTATACGGTTTCTTTGATTATTATTTAAAACTGAACGAAAAAGAGGAGGCGGAAGTAATGGAAAACATTAAAATGATGGACCCAGACGAAGCAGAGCAAGTATTGAAATTACCGAATTCCTATTTTGATCGCGGGTATAAGAAGGGAAGAGAAGAAGAAAGAGAACGATTGATTATCAATTTACTAAAAAATCGAGTGGATGTAAAAGTCATTGCCCAAGCATCCGGCTTGAGTGAAGACGAGATCATGAAGATCAAAAGGCAGATAGAAGGGGAAAAGCCTTGAATCAGAGTTATGATGAGGCGGAGCAAGTATTGAAATTGCCGAATTCTTACTTTGACCGCGGGTATAAGAAGGGGAAAGAGGGAGGAATTGAAATAGGAGTAGAGAAGGGGAGAGAAGAAGAAAGAGAAGAAGAAAGAGAAGAAGGAAAAAAGGTTAAGAAGATTTATTGTTAACTTGCTAAAAAATCAAGTGGATGTGAAGGTCATTGCCCAGGCATCTGGCTTGAGTGAAGACGAGATCATGAAAATCAAAAGGCAGATAGAAGGGGGAAAGCCTTGAACCCGAGTTATGACGAAGCAGAGCAAGTATTGAAGCTGCCGAATCCCTATTTTGACCGCGGCATAAGAAGGGGGAGAGAAGAAAAAAGAAAAGAATTTTTTGCAAACGATCCCAATTGCCATCAAAATGTTGCAGGAGGGTATGGAGCTTCAATTAATTGTGGAAAAAACTGGCCTGAGCCAGAGAGAAGTGGAAAAAATAAAACAACAATTGGAGCATTCATAAGATGGAAGTCAGGCTGCCTGGTGTGGATGGAAAAGAAGTTGTTTTAGACTTGCCGAATTATTATTATGACCTCGGGTATAAAAAGGGATTTAAAGAAGTATTTGAAAAAGGAGTATAAGGAAGGGCAGAAAGGCATTCTTACAAACCATTGTGGCCGGGATGTTCAAGAATGGCGTGGAGCCACAATTGATTGTTGACATGAACGGGCTGAGCCACACAGAAGTAGAAAAAAATAAAACAGCGATTGGAACATGCATAAGCTGGAAGTCAGGTATCCGTTAAAAACGGGCTGTTTCTTGCGGGAGGCAGTCCGTTACCTTGCCATGTCCGGAGCTTGAGTCCCTCGCACTTTTTCAAAGCTGGGCACGCGCTTATAAGCAGTCCTTTAAACAAAGAAAATTCCATTGCTGTTTGGAGCTCATTAAAATCGCCGTAAATGGATTGAATTTTTTCGCGAGATATATTATACTATCTGTAACCGGTTACACAGGAAAGGTGAGGCATTTGGCAACGATCAGAGATGTGGCAAGTGAAGCGGGTGTGTCGGTGGCAACGGTATCCCGCGTACTGAACGGAAAGGGATATGTCAATGAAAATACCCGGAAGGCAGTCGAGGCTGCCATCCGAAAATTAGCGTACAAACCAAACGAAGTGGCCCGTTCACTTTATCACCATCAATCGAAGCTGATCGGCCTTGTTGTCCCGGATATTACAAACCCTTTTTTCCCCGAGATTGCCAGGGGTGTGGAAGATTTTTTCCAGGAAGAAGGGTACCATGTTATGATTGGTAATAGTGATGAAAGCCGTGAAAAGGAAGTGAATTATATAGAAGCCTTTTCACAGCATAATGTGATGGGGATTATCAGTACATCAAGCGATGACATCTCACAGTGGGCCGGTTTGGACATTCCTGTTGTATTGCTGGACCGAGTTCAGGATGACTTTCCTTCCGTTTGCGCGGATCAGGAAGCTGGGGGGAAATTGGCTGCGCAAATTTTGCTCGAACGGGGAAGCCATAATATCACACTGATGAGAGGGCCGCATCATTTGCGCACCGCCCAGGAAAGGTTTTTGGCGGCGTTAACTGAACTTGGCCGATCCAGTGCAAGGTTTCAAGTATTGAATACCGCTTTTTCGTATCATCATGCTCTGGAAACAGCAAAGCAGCTGTTTGACTGTTACCCGGATACAGATGGGATCATTGCAGCCAATGATATGGTGGCTACTGCTGTATTGCGGGAGGCATTGGCAAGAGGGAAAAAAATTCCCGATGAACTGCAAATCATCGGCTTTGATGATATTCCCATCAGCCAGCTTGTATACCCTGCGCTTTCTACCATTCATCAGCCGGCTTATGAGATGGGAATGGAAGCTGCCAAACTTTTGCTGGAATCTATGCATCAACAGACAAATTTGAAAAAGAAGATCAAACTCCCGATTGCATTTAAAGACAGGGAAACAACAAGAAAGGTAGGCGGATAGAAATGGTGCAAATTACAGTGGTCGGAAGCATCTCAATGGATCTCGTCGTGACAGCTGACAGAAGGCCACAGGCAGGAGAAACCATTTTAGGGCACTCATTTAAGACGGTGCCGGGCGGAAAGGGAGCAAATCAGGCTGTTGCTGCGGCAAGGCTTGGGGCAAAGGTAAACATGGTTGGCTGTGTTGGGGATGATGTGTATGGCCCGGCCTTAATTGAAAATTTGCGTCAAAATCATGTCTCTACACAATATGTGGAACCGGTTACACATTGCAGTTCCGGCACCGCACATATTACGTTGGCGGAAGGGGACAACAGTATTATTTTTATCAAAGGAGCAAACGATTTTGTCACACCGGATTATGTGGAAAAGGCAAAAGAAGCATTTGAAGGCTCTTCTATTGTCTTAGTCCAGCAAGAAATCCCATATGAAACGGTTGAATATGTCGCGGAACTTTGTGAAAAAAAACAGATTCCGCTCTTGTTAAACCCCGCGCCGGCACGAAAACTTTCCCCAGCCATTCTTGAAAAAACGGCATACTTGACGCCAAATGAGCATGAGTGCAATTTCCTTTTCAACGGGATAGACAGGTCCGAAGCATTAAAACGGCATCCAAACCAGTTAATCATTACAGAAGGGAAAAACGGGGCAAGATTTTATGACGGAAGAGAAGAGATTGTCGTGCCAAGTTTTCCGGTTGAAACAGTGGATACCACTGGAGCTGGTGATACTTTTAATGCTGCATTTGCAGTAGCCGTTGCAGAAGGGAAAGAAATAAAAGAAGCGCTCCTGTTTGCAAATCGCGCTGCCTCGTTGTCGGTGACAAAATTCGGGGCACAAGGCGGCATGCCCACCCGTGAAGAAGTAGACGGGAGGAAAAGATGATGAAAAAGCACGGAATGTTGAACAGCTCGATTACAAAAGTCTTGGCGGACCTGGGACATACAGATTGGCTTGTGATTGCGGATGCCGGACTGCCGGTTCCTAAAGGCGTGCCGAAAATTGACCTTGCATTAACTCCGGGAACCCCTTCGTTTAAAAGTGTGGTCAAGGCTGTCTGTGATGACATGGTGGTAGAAAAAGTCATTGCGGCAGAAGAAGTGAAAGACGGAAACCCGGACCAGCTGGCGTTTTTAAATGAACAGTTTCCGAATTTGATAGCATTCGTTCCACATGAGGATTTTAAAAAAATGATAGAAAAAGCAAAAGCGGTGATCCGTACCGGGGAAATGACGGCTTATTCAAATTGTATTTTACAGGCGGGTGTTTTTTTCTAAGCATGCGACAAAGTAAGGGATGCCAAAAATAAAGGGAGGGAACCCGATGCAAATTGAAATGCATGACATCTATAAATCTTTTGGTGCCAATAAGGTGCTTGAAGGTGTAAATTTTTCGCTGTTGCCCGGCGAGGTCCATGCATTAATGGGGGAAAATGGTGCTGGAAAATCAACTTTAATGAATATTTTAACTGGCCTCCATCAAAAAGATAAAGGCAAAATTATTATTGATGGCAAAGAAACACTTTTTCAAAATCCAAAAGAGGCGGAACAGTCCGGCATTGCATTCATTCATCAGGAATTAAATATTTGGCCGGAAATGACTGTCCTTGAAAATTTATTTATCGGAAGAGAAATAACACGTCCCTTTGGCGTTTTAAAAACGAAGGAAATGAAAGCGCTAGCAAAGGGTGCGTTCGATCGTTTAAACATTTCCTTGCCATTTGACCGGCTGGCCGGTGCCTGTTCGGTGGGTGAACAACAAATGATTGAAATTGCGAAAGCCTTGCTTACAGATGCTGAAGTCATGATTATGGATGAACCAACGGCTGCTTTAACCGACCGTGAGATTCAATCTTTATTCTCTGTCATCGAATCACTGAAAAAGAATCATGTTTCGATCGTCTATATTTCTCACAGAATGGATGAAATTTTTCAAATCAGCGACAGAATTACAGTGATGCGGGATGGTAAAACAGTCGATACAAAACGGACGAAAGATACCGGTTATCAGGAAGTCGTTAAAAAAATGGTGGGCCGTGATTTAGAAGAACAATTTCCACAAAGAACAGCCCATCAAGGAAATACGATTTTAGAAGTCCGCCATTTTTCCAGCCGGCAAAAATTCAAGGATATTCATTTTTCGGTCCGGTCCGGGGAAATCCTTGGGGTTGCAGGGTTAATGGGGGCAGGAAGAACAGAGATTATGCGCGCATTATTTGGTATTGATCCCTACGATGCCGGCGAAATTTTCATTGAAGGGAAAAAGGTCCGGATCAAAAATCCAAGTGACGCTGTACAAAAAGGCATTGCTTTTATCACAGAAAACCGGAAAGATGAGGGGCTGATTCTTGACTTTACCATTCGCGACAATATCGCGCTGTCAAACTTGGAAAGCTTTGCTCCAAATGGTGTGATAAAAACGGCTGATGAAAAATCATTTGTCGACATGATGATTCAGCGGCTGCAAATTAAAACCTCCTCTTCAGAAACAGTTGCCGGAGATCTATCGGGTGGTAACCAACAAAAGGTGGTTCTTGCAAAGTGGGTTGGAACAGCTCCAAAAGTATTGATTCTTGATGAACCGACAAGAGGAATTGATGTAGGCGCAAAACGTGAAATCTACTATTTGATGAATGAATTAACGGAAAGGGGTATGGCCATCATCATGATTTCCTCTGAATTACCGGAAGTCCTTGGGATGAGTGACCGGGTTCTTGTTATTCATGAAGGAGAAATTGCCGGCGAATTGGACAAAGCGGAAGCTACACAAGAGAATATCATGTTCTTAGCGACGGGAGGAAAAAAACATGGAACAAGCAACTAAAAGAAGCACGGTTGTTCTGCAAAAACTCGGTCCATTACTTGCTTTTATCTTGTTATTTATTGTTGTTGCCATTTTAAATCCTTCATTTATTGCTCCTTTGAATTTGCTCAACTTATTGCGGCAAGTATCGATTAATGGATTGATTGCATTTGGCATGACTTTTGTGATCTTAACCGGCGGAATCGATTTATCTGTTGGTTCAACGCTGGCATTATCCAGTGCCCTCATGGCAGGAATGATTGTTGCAGGCCTGAATCCCCTTCTAGCAATCGTTCTTTCAGCCTTGATCGGTGCACTGTTGGGCGCTGTGAACGGTTTGTTTATTACAAAAGGAAAAGTCGCCCCGTTTATTGCAACATTGGCTACCATGACGATATACCGCGGTTTGACAATGGTATATACAAACGGAAATCCGATTACAGGACTTGGTGACAACTTCGCATTCCAGCTGTTTGGCCGCGGCTATTTCTTAGGCATTCCGGTCCCGGCCATTACGATGGTCATCACATTTTTCATTTTATGGTTTATTTTGCACAAAACTTCTTTTGGTAGAAAAACATATGCAGTGGGCGGAAACGAAAAAGCTGCTCTTGTTTCCGGGATCAAAGTGGACCGGGTAAAGTGGTTAATCTACAGTCTGGCAGGGTTATTGGCAGCACTTGCCGGGTCCATTTTAACTTCGCGTCTCAATTCGGCCCAGCCGACAGCAGGCACTTCTTATGAAATGGATGCGATTGCAGCGGTTGTCTTAGGGGGGACAAGTCTGTCAGGCGGCAAAGGAAGAATTTTCGGCACACTGGTCGGCGCACTTATTATTGGTACATTAAACAATGGATTAAACATTCTGGGAGTCTCTTCTTTTTATCAACAGGTCGTAAAAGGGGTCGTCATTTTAATTGCTGTCTTAATTGACCGGAAAAAATCGTAAAGCGGGGTGCAGATGATGAAAAAGATGATGAAAATGATGACTGTATGTTTGCTTATATTGTCTTTAGCTGCTTGTTCCATGGAACCGCCATCATGGGCAAAACCGGGCCATCATAAAGAATTAAAGGATATGAAAATCGGCTTAAGTGTTTCTACCTTGGATAATCCTTTCTTTGTTTCATTGAAAAACGGTGTGCTCCAGGAAGCGAAGAAAAAGGGAATGAAAGTGATTACGGCAGATGCCCAAAATGATTCCGCTAAGCAAATTAATGATATAGAAGATCTTATCCAGCAAGGTGTAGATATTTTACTCATCAATCCAGTAGACTCTGCGGCTGTCTCATCCGCAGTTGAAAGCGCGAACCACATCGGCATTCCGGTGATTACGCTTGACCGGTCTGCAGATAAGGGGAAAGTAGAAACTTTAGTTGCTTCAGATAATGTGAAGGGCGGAAAGATGGCAGCAAACTATATCATAAGCAAGGTTGGGAAAGATGCCAAAGTTGCAGAGTTGCAGGGAACACCTGGTGCATCTGCTTCACGTGAACGGGGACAGGGATTTGATTCCATTGCAGATAAAGAATTAAATATTGTTACGAAACAAACAGCTAATTTTGACCGTACGCAGGGCATGAACGTAATGGAAAATATTTTGCAAGGGCACAAAGACATTCAAGCTGTTTTTGCTCAAAATGACGAAATGGCTTTAGGGGCCATCCAAGCGATTAAAAGTTCAGGGAAGAATATAATTGTGGTGGGATTCGACGGAACGGATGATGGATTAAAAGCTGTTAAACAAGGACAGTTGAGTGCGACAGTTGCCCAGCAACCTGTGCTAATCGGGAAAGAAGCTGTACAGGCCGCTTCCAAAATATTAAAAGGGAAAAAAGTCAAAAGCCGTATTGCTGTGCCGTTAAAATTGGTAAAGGAAAGCTAAGTATGGCCTGCTGAACGGACTGGATTTTCCTTTGTGTCTGATTCGTTCAGCAGGACTATTTATTTTTTACCGCAAAATATTCGGCTATTAAAATTTAAAGCACAGCTTTGGCACCTTGGTTCTTTTTTCCATTTACATAATTTACAAAACCGCAGAGTAAAAGACAAATGAGCATTTAGGTGATAGAGTCCTTCCTTCATACCGCACTAACGGCTTCTTGCTGAATTGAGATGGGCGGCACCCAGCCAAAAACAGCATCCTAATAAGAGGGTGCTTTTTTAATGTTTGGATGGTTTACCAACCGGGGAGGTCAATATTTTTTGAGTTTAGCGGGGGAATGTCTTTCGTTTCGCTTATGAAGGACAAATTGGTCTGGATCCACGTGTGAAACGTCTTTCATTAGGGTGATGAAAGACAAAATGCCTTGAATCCGCATGTGAAATGTCCTTCATCGGGTTCATGAAAGACAAATTGACCTGAAACTTGGCGCGAAATGTCCTTCATCCGTGATATGAAGGACAAAATGCTTTGGATCTCGGTGTGAAATGTCCTTCATCGGGTTTATGAAAGACAAATTGACCTGAAAGTTGGCGTGAAATGTCTTTCATCCTTGTTATGAAGGGCAAAATGCCTTGAAACTCGATGCGAAATGTCCTTCGTCGGGTTCATGAAAGACAAATTGTTCTGAAACCTGGTCGGAAATGTCTTTCATCCGTGTTATGAAAGACAAAATGCTTTGAATCCACGTGTAAAATGTCCTTCATCCTTGTTATGAAGGACAAAATGCCTTAAAACTCGGTGCGAAATGTCCTTCATCGGGTTCATGAAAGACAAATTGACCTGAAACTTGGCGCGAAATGTCTTTCATCCGTGATATGAAGGACAAAATGCTTTGGATCTCGGTGCGAAATGTCCTTCATCGGGTTTATGAAAGACAAATTGACTTGAAACTTGGCGTGAAATGTCTTTCATCTGTGTTATGAAGGACAAAATGCTTTGGATCTCGGTGCGAAATGTCCTTCATCGGGTTCATGAAAGACAAATTGACCTGAAACTTGGCGCGAAATGTCCTTCATCCTTGTTATGAAGGTCAAAATGCCTTGAAACTCGGTGTGAAATGTCCTTCATCGGGTTTATGAAAGACAAATTGACCTGAAACTTGGCGCGAAATGTCCTTCATCTGTGTTATGAAGGACAAAATGCTTTGGATCTCGGTGCGAAATGTCCTTCATCGGGTTCATGAAAGACAAATTGACCTGAAACTTGGCGTGAAATGTCTTTCATCCGTGTTATGAAAGACAAAATGCTTTGAATCCGCATGTGAAATGTCTTTCATCTGTGTTATGAAGGACAAAATGCTTTGAATCCGCATGTGAAATGTCCTTCATCTGTGTTATGAAGGACAAAATGCTTTGGATCTCGATGCGAAATGTCCTTCGTCGGGTTCATGAAAGACAAATTGTTCTGAAACCTGGTCGGAAATGTCTTTCATCCGTGTTATGAAAGACAAAATGCTTTGAATCCGCATGTGAAATGTCCTTCATCTGTGTTATGAAGGACAAAATGCCTTGAAACTCGATGTGAAATGTCTTTCATCGGCGTCATGAAAGACAAAGTGCTTTGAATCCACGCGTGAAATGTCTTTCATCCATGTTATGAAGGACAAATGGCAAAGAAACGTGATGAAAAATGTCCTTCATCGTTTTTCGGGACCACTGAAAAAGTCAATCTGAAAATTCAAAATAATTATATGTACAATAAATTGAAAAAAAATACCCCCAGTATTTGGTATAATAAAGTTATACTACAAACCAAAACCAAACTGGGGGTATCTATCATGCTTAAAGAAAAAGATAATCAATTAAGCATCTATTCCATATTATACGATAAAATTCCTGAAAATCATACACTTAAATTATTAAGAGATGAAGTGGATTTTAGTTTTATCAATAAAATGCTTGAAAAAACTTACTGTAAAGAATATGGAAGGCCAGCAAAAGAGCCCGAACTTATGGTTAAAATCTTGGTGTTACAAAAACTCTATGACTTATCTGATGAGAAAGTTATAGAAAATTGCTCATTAAACCTTGCATATATGTATTTTTTAGGAATCAATCCGGAAGACGACCTCCCTCACCCAAGTCTTTTGGCAAAATTTCGTAAAAGTAGATTAGAAGGCAATCTCACTATAGATGAAATTATTATTGAAATCATAAACCAATGCATTGAAAAAGGAATTTTACAAAAGGTTTCTGGTATAACGATTGATTCCACTCATACAGAAGCCAACACCAAAAAATATAGACCGGAACGAGTCATGAAACAATTAGCGAAAAAAATCTTTAAAACCGTTAAAGAAGAAAACGGAGAAATACCAAGTGAAATCAACCAAGAAATCCCTGATTATAAAGAAATAGAAAACCATGATGAAGCTAGAAAAACAATGAAGTCCTATCTTGAAGAAACGGTATCAAAGGTAGAAGAACTAGTTGAACTGGAGAAAGCACCTGAAACAAAAGCACTCGTTAATAATGCGAAAGAAATTTTAGCAGACCCGAAGTTTATGGAGCAAAAAGGGGTACGATCGATTGTCGACCAAGAAGCGAGAATAGGGTATAAAAGCAAAAATGATCCTTTCTTTGGTTATAAAACGGAATTTATGATGACAACAGAAGATCGAATGATTACAGCTGTTCATACTGGTAATGGAGCTTATGTGGATGGAACGAAGTTTGATGAATTATTAGAGTTAACCAAGAAAACGAGAATAAAAATACCAGAAGTATATGGTGATAAAGCCTATTTTAAAAAGCCAATCTTAGACAAAATCTCTGAACTTAAAGCAAAGGCATACATCCCTGTAAGTGAAGCTGCATATCGCATAGACGAAGAAAGATTCAGTTATAACAAAGATTCTGACGAGTGGTTCTGTAGTCAAGGAAACAAAACAATCAAAAAGAAACACTATATAAGAAAATGTGGAAAAGAAACGTATAATTACTATTTTGACAGAGAACAATGTAGAAATTGCCCAATGCGAGAAGTTTGCATAACCGGAAAAACAGTCGGAAAAGTATTAGGGATCGGAATCAACACCCCAGAATTTTATGAGTATAGTCAACAACAGAAATCGGAGGGATTTAAAGAGAAGTATAAAAAAAGAGCATGCCAAGAAGGGAAAAATGGCGAAATGAAGAATTTCCACGGGTTAGATCGTGCCAAATGGTACGGTCTAAAAAGCATGGGCTTACAAGCCAAGCTAACAGCCTTGGCAGTAAATTTAAAGAGGATAGCCGCCATACTATCCTCTAAAAAGGCGAATTATAGCCAAACATTTGTCATTTTTACTAATTTCTATGGTAAAGAGTACCATTTACAGAAAATTTCTTACACTACACAGCAAATTTTACATAAAAAAATGGCTTTTTTCAGTGGTCACTCGTTTTTCTGAAAGACAAACTGTATTGAAATTCAAGTGGAAAAATACTTCACCAGTTGTGCGGCCCATTTTGGCAGTTTATCTCGCAGAAGGAATTGACCTGCTTGTCATCCTCATACCACCCGGAATTTGTGCAAGTGCACAAGAAAATTCTCCTCTTTTCCAATGTTATTTTGAAAAGGTTTTCACTATTATAAAGACAAACAGCAAACGAGGAGGTTACATCATGGGCAGTGTTACAATCAGCTGGATCGGTGCATTGATCGGGCTGGCGATTGCCATTATTCTAATTTTAAAAAAATTGAATCCCGTATATGCACTGTTTTTAGGCGCAATTTTGGGAGCGCTGATTGGAGGAGCGAACCTTGAAGATACGGTGAATATACTGGTTGCCGGTACACAAAGTGTGATGGGAACGGTGATCCGGGTTCTTGCCGCCGGTATATTGGCCGGGACAATGATGGAATCGGGAGCGGCTGAGACAATTGCACAAGCCATTGTCAATCAGTTTGGCGAAGGAAAGGCCATTTTATCCCTTGCTCTTGCAACAATGGTGATTACGGCAGTGGGTGTATTTATCCCCGTTGCAGTCTTAATTGTGGCCCCGATCGCATTATCAGTTGGAAATAAAATGGGCATTTCAAAGCTTGCCCTTTTACTGGCGCTTTCCGGGGGCGGCAAAGCGGGGAACGTGATATCGCCAAATCCGAATACAATTGCAGCGGCACATGGGTTTCATGTGGAATTGAGCCGCTTAATGATTTACGATTTTATTCCGGCTGTTTTTGGCTTGGCCGTTACGGTCCTTGTGGCAACTTTAATTAAACACAAAGGCGTAAAAATCACTGAATCTGATATGATTGAAACAGATCACAACAGCCGCGATCTTCCTTCATTAAGGCGGGCAATCGTCGCCCCGGTTGTTGCGATTGTATTGTTGATGATCAATCCAATCGGTGAGATTTTTCATATCTCTGCACTGGCTTCATTTAAAGTGGATGCCATGTATATCTTACCGATTGCCGGTGTTCTGGGAATGATCGCCATGGGCCACCATAAACAAATTCTGGCTTATTCAGCGTCCGGCCTGCAAAATATGACGGCAACCGTGCTGATTTTAATCGGAGCCGGTGCCATTGCCGGGCTCATTTCTGCTTCCAATCTTTCGACTGAGGTGGTGGCACTGATTAAAGCATCCGGCATCTCGGGGACGTTCCTGGCGCCCATTTCCGGTATTTTAATGGCGGCAGCTACAGCTTCCACATCAACAGGGGTCATCCTGGCAACCGGTTCGTTCAGCAAAGCCATTCTGGACATGGGGACTGCCCCGATTGCAGCTGCGGCAATGGTTCATACCGGTGCTACAGTCATTGACCAGCTGCCGCAGGGAAATTACTTTCATGTCACAGGCAGCAGCATGAATATGTCCATAAAAGAAAGAATGAGCGTCGTTCCGTACGAGGCACTTGTCGGGGGAACGATGGCGATTGTGGCAACCGTTTTATACGGATTTCTATTTTAATGGGGTGAGATGATGAAAAATCCAGTTTTTTTATTAGCGCCGGATTCGTTTAAAGAAAGCATGACGGCAAAAGAGGTATGTGCCGCAATGGAAGCGGGGATTAAAAAAGCGATCCCGGATGCAATTTGCATTCAGGTACCAATGGCAGACGGCGGAGAAGGAACGGTTCAATCGCTGGTGGATGCAACAGGCGGAACGATTTATCAGCAAACCGTCACAGGGCCGCTTGGACATCCGGTCACGGCCAAGTACGGGATTCTCGGAGACGGAGAAACGGCAGTAATTGAAATGGCATCTGCAAGCGGCATTCATTTGGTTACAAAAGAAACGAAAAATCCGTTGGTTACCACAACCTACGGCACCGGAGAACTGATTAAAGCCTGTCTGGACAAAAAAGTAAAACAGATTCTGATCGGCATTGGCGGCAGTGCTACAAACGACGGGGGCGCCGGGATGGCACAGGCGCTCGGTGTAAAATTTTTAGATGAAAGGGGCAGGATGCTTCCGTTTGGCGGCGGTGCACTCGGGGATTTGGCGGAAATTGATTTGGGCGGCCTTGATCCGCGCTTGAAAGAGGTGCAAATTTTTGTCGCATCCGACGTTACCAATCCTTTATGCGGGAAAAATGGCGCTTCCCATGTATTCGGGCCGCAAAAAGGCGCGACGAAAGAAATGGTTGCGCTCTTGGATGCCAACCTTTCGCATTATGCCGCCATCATCAAAGAACAGCTTGGCAAAGATGTTGCGGAGGTCCCGGGGGCAGGGGCTGCAGGCGGCCTCGGTGCCGGTCTGATGGTGTTCGCGGATGCCAGGTTAAAAAGCGGCATCGAGCTTGTCGTGGAATACACCGGATTGGAGCAAAAAGTAAAAGATGCTGATATCGTTTTGACCGGCGAAGGCAGCATCGATTTCCAGACGCAGTTCGGGAAGACCCCTTATGGCGTGGCCCAGGCAGCAAAAAAACATGGGAAACCCGTGATTGCTGTTGCCGGTTATGTCGGGGAACAAATTGATGTTTTATATGAAAAAGGCATTGATGCGATCTTTGGCATCCTGCCCTACCCAATGGCGCTTGAAGACGCTTTGCAAACGGGTGCTGCAAATATTGAGAGAACATGCGAAAATATCGCGCGGCTTTTGGTGCTAGCGAAACAGTAGAGGGCGTATCATATTTTCACGAAAATAATATTTACCGCGTGCCGGATTCCTTGTCTTTGGAGGAAGCTGCATTAGTTGAGCCTAGCGCGGTCGCTGTACAGGCTGTGAAAGATAGTGGTTTAAGATTTGGCGATACGGTTGCGATTTTTGGTGCAGGCCCGATCGGATTATTGACCATTGTTGCAGCACGTGCGGCAGGTGCAAGCCGGATTGTCGTGGCAGATTTGTCGCAACCTCGTCTGGACCTGGCGAAAAAAGCAGGCGCGACCGACATTATTAACTCCGGGGAAAAAGATGCCGTCCAAACCATCCGTGATCTTGTTCCGGGCGGCGTAGATGTATCCTTTGAAGTGGCCGGCGTTGCTCCGACTTTCAAACAAGCACTTGATGCAACGAAAGCACGCGGGATTGTCGATGTCATTGCTATCTTTGCACGCCCGATAGAATGGAACCCGATGCAGTTAACGAATACAGGTGTTAGCGTTACAGCATCGATTGTTTACACGAAGAAAACATTCCAACAAACGATTAACCTGATTGCATCCGGCCAATTGAAACCGCAAGACGTCTTTACCAGCCATATCCAATTGGAAGAAATCGTTGAAAAAGGCTTCGAAGCTTTGACAAAAGACAAATCCCAGGCGAAAATTTTGGTTAAATTGAGCGGGGAGAAATAAACCTTTTAAGAAGAGGCCGGCCCGGGCTGATTCCGGGCCGGCCTCTTTTCTTTGCAAGAGGAAATCACAACCTTTTTGCGGGGCGCATAGGCTAATGTGGAAAACCGTTAATTATCCAAACAGAGGAGTGGCGGGATATGGCTAGAAAAGTGTTGCATTATTTTGCAGGCGGCAATACCGGGAAAGGGTTTGCGCATTATTTGGATTCAAGTTTGCAGGGTTTGGATCGCGTGTTTATTTTAAATGGCAGGACAGGGAAATCATACATCATGGAAAAACTGGCGGAAGCGTGGAAGCAAAAAGGTTATGATCTTGAACTGATTCATTGCCCGTCTGCCCCTGATTCGCTGGATGGCCTGATGATTCCAGGATTAAAAACAGGAGTGGTGGATGGGAATGCGCCGTATGCGATTGAACCGAAAGCAAATGGATCGGTTATGATCCTGGAGGACGCATTGGACGCCAAATATGAAAAAGAGGTATTACAGCTGAATCGCCGTATACAGGAAGCCTATCAATCTGCGTACAAATCGTTTGCGGAAAGTTTGCGCCATCATGATGACTTGGAGGCCATTTACTTAAAAGAAATGGATTTTGAAAAGGCAGGCCAGGTGACACAGCAGCTGATTGAAAAGCTATTTGGCGGGAAAACCGGGGGCGGGAGCGCAACGGTATACCACCGTTTTCTCTGGGCAGCCACACCAAACGGAGCAGTTGACTTTATCCCAAATCTGACGGAGGGGCTATCGAAACGCTATTTTATAAAGGGGCGGGCCGGAACCGGCAAATCCACAATGCTGAAAAAAATTGCGGCCAAAGCGTCAGAAAAAGGATTCACGACTGAGATTTACCATTGCGGATTTGATCCAAACAGCCTTGATATGGTCATCGTCAGGGAACTCGGGTTTTGCATTTTTGACAGCACCGATCCGCACGAATATTTCCCTGAGCGAAATGGGGACGAAGTGATAGATATGTACGCGGCTGCGGTGACGCCGGGTACGGATGAAAAATACGCAAACGAAATTCAAGCTGCCCATAAGCGGTACAAAGACAAAATGAAAGAAGGGACCGCCTGGCTGCACGAGGCAAAAGTGCTGAACGATAAACTGGAAATGTACTATGATGAGGCACTGGACTTCGCAAAAGCGGACCAGATCTATCTCAAGATCAATCAAGGTATCCAGGAAGCTGAACGCCTGCAAACGCAATCGTGATAAAATGGGATGCCGCCGGGAAATGTGGCATTTTTTTTGAGGAAATGTAAGGCATTGCGGGGTTTTTCGGGAAGGCCCGTGTTTTTCAAAGTAGATTCTCACGCCCAGTGAACGCGGCACCAGCAGAAGAATGAAAATCAGCCTGTGCAATTTTCCAGGATAGTAAGGAAAGGCATCACGCGATTCCCCAGGTACCGATTTGCCTCCATAAGGCAACACATGATTCCCCACGGGGCTATCGTCTTGTTGAAAAACATTACGGTTTCCCGGTTTCCAGCGTAAAAGGGAAAAAGAAAGACCCGAATCGTTTTCCGGAGACGCTCCCCCTTTCGTATTGAAATCCAAAACACACTATGGTAGGATACTATATGTAGTTAGTTGTCTCAGAAATCAATACTAAATATAGTATTTTGGGTGAGGGTGGCAGATCTGTCTGAAAGGGAATCCAGTTTAAATCCGGGCTGCCTACAAAACTGTTCGGCTGTATTGCCCATCAGAAGGGCCAGAAGCACAAGCCAGGCCTGCCATAACTTGATGTTTCGGAGGGCGGAATTTTTGCCGTTTTGGCCGCCGTTTATTCCGCGATTGAACGGGTTGGTCGGGCAAGGATGTTGCGGAAATTTTAAGCCGCTACGCCGCAGCCTTTTTTCATTGAAAATGCATGATGTGCCACCTATTTTTTCATGCCCAAAACCGGTGCGTTAGAAAGGAGAACCAGTAAAATGATGACAAAAAATGAACAAGAAACCAGTGGCGGTTTTCCCCTGCATGCCTTAAATGAGATTGTGTTTTCCCATAATCATGATTTAATGCAAGAAAATGCAAATATGGATGGCTCTTCACCAATGGGGCAAATGTCAAAAATCTCTTCTGAAGTCAGCAAAAGTTATGCAAAGCAAATGTTGCTTAGCAAAGAGGTCGTAAAGGCGATTGATGACAATTTTATTTACCCCCATGACCTTGATTTTATGGTAACGGGTACGACCACATGTTGCCAGATTCCGCTGGGCGGGGTATTAAAGGGCGGATTTAATACCGGACATGGGTATATGCGTGAACCGAAAGACATTGGCAGCGCGATGGCTTTAGCAGCGATTATTTTCCAAGCCAATCAAAATATGCAGCATGGCGGGCAAAGTTTTCCGATGTTTGATTATGATCTTGCTCCTTACATAGAGAAAACCTTCCATAAAAATAGAAAACGTTTGAAAACCTATGCCACCAGCTATACAGACGAAGAGCTTGAGGCATTAGCCTGGGAAGAAACCGACCGGGATGCGTACCAGGCATGTGAAGCTTTTATCCATAATTGCAATTCGATGCATTCCCGCGGGGGAGGGCAGGTCCCGTTTGTATCTATTAATTACGGTACCGATACGTCCAAAGCCGGGCGATTGCTCGTAAAAAATATGTTGTTGGCAACGAAAGCCGGGCTCGGGAAAGGGGAAACACCGATTTTTCCCATTCAAATTTTTAAAATGAAAAAAGGGATCAATTTTGAACCCGGGGAACCAAATTATGACTTATACCAATTAGCACTTGAAACGACGGCAAAACGTTTATTTCCGAACTTTAGCTTTATAGATTCCACGTTTAATCGTCCCTATTATGACGGCACGCCGGAATCAGAAATTGCGTATATGGGCTGCCGCACCCGTGTGATGGCAAACCGCCATGGAAAAGAAAATAGTATCCGCCGCGGGAATTTGTCCTTTACTTCTATTAATCTTGTAAAAATAGCGCTGATTGCTAAAAATGAATGTGAATTTTTTAACATACTAGATCGTTATCTTCACCTTGCCATTCAACAATTGTTAGAACGGTTTCATTTCCAGGCAAAAAAGCAGGCGAAACATTTTCCTTTTTTGTACGGGGAAAATATTTGGCAGGATAGCGAAAATTTAAACCCGGATGATGAAGTAGGAGAAGTATTAAAACATGGCACATTAAGTGTTGGTTTTATTGGGCTGGCTGAAGCACTGGTTGCACTGACAGGCAAACATCATGGGGAGTCTAATGATTCTTATCAATTAGGGTATCGTATCATTCAGCATATGCGGGAGAAAGTGGACAAAGCAAGTGAGACTTATGATTTAAACTTTTCCTTAATTGCAACGCCGGCAGAAGGGTTATCAGGGAAGTTTACGCGAAATGACCAAAAAGAGTTTGGAAAAATTCCCGGGGTGACGGACCGGTCCTATTATACGAACTCATTCCATATTCCGGTTTATTATCAAATCAAGGCGATTGATAAAATAAAAATTGAAGGTTCTTTTCATAAATTATGTAATGGCGGCCACATCACTTATATTGAGTGTGATGGGGATGTTTCAAAAAATGTCCGTGCTTTGGATCGATTGGTAAAAGCCATGGCGCAATATGATATTGGCTATGGTGCCATCAATCATCCCGTCGACCAGTGCGGCGTCTGCGGTTATTCGGGAATCATTGATAATGAGTGCCCGGTTTGCCATAATGCCGATGAAGGTAGGATTGGGCGCATTAGACGAATAACCGGTTACCTGGTTGGCGATATGAAAAGGTGGAATTCAGCCAAACGTGCAGAAGAGAGCGAAAGGGTGAAACATCAATGAGGGTCATGAATATCATCCACGATTCGGTTGTTGACGGTGAAGGTTTGCGAACCGTGATCTTTTTTGCAGGCTGTCCGCACTTTTGCAAGGGATGCCATAATCCGCGGAGTTGGAATATCCATAATGGGACAGAGATGCCGGTTGAAGATGTCGTTGCAGAAGTGGCCGGCAATCCATTAACAGATGTAACCTTTTCCGGCGGTGAACCCTTTTTTCAAGCGCAAGAAGTGTGCGAAGTGGCAAAACGATTAAAAGCACTGGGGAAAAACATTTGGGTTTACTCAGGCTATACATTTGAACAATTAATCGCTTCCGATGATCCCTGTAAACGGGAATTGCTGCGATATTGTGATGTGCTCGTTGATGGCCCGTTCCTATTGGCAGAGCGGGATTTAACCTTATCATTCCGCGGGAGCAGAAACCAGCGGATCATTGATTTAACAACAAAGCGGGGAATGGAAAGATCATTTTAATCAAAGGCAAAAGTGGAGAGATGGTTGCCCATCTCTCCGCTTTTGCCGGTGTATAATCTAGCTTGTTCGGATGAATCATAGGATGGAAGATTTCTTTATAAACTATATCATCCGTCATCTTCTTCATCATTTTTCGCGGCGCATCTTTAGCAAGGCTGGTCGCGCTGCGGATGAGGGATTTTCCGAATACAGATGCTTGGTTGACCAACTTGGCAAACGGGTTCAGAGTACATGAACGACAACCTGTATTTTATTGAGAAGCGGGTTGGCTTCATTTCTCACTTTATCCTGCAACTGTTGAACAATTTGCTTGGCTGGTCGGCATGATGAAAAGGCCCGATTTCCCCCTAAAAGCAGCCCCTATATGATCAAGGTAAAACTGATCATTTCCAAATATGCTTCCCATACAATGGAGAACTACCTTGCCCTGTCATGATCACTGAACCGGTTTAGGAAAGCGGAGTAGTAGTTTAAAGACGCCTAAATGTCAGGTATAATAGATTGTGAAGATTTTCAATTCGCACTTAATTGGGATGGCAAAGGAGTGAAAATTGGCAGTTTCCGTATTTTGCGTACGATTCATTTATCATTGGAGGGAGGGCATCAGATGAAAAAATTTTTTGCTTTTCAAGTTATGATTGGCTTGATTTTAGGGGCCATAATAGGGGCAATTTTCCCTGATTTCGGGACGAAGTTGAGGCCGGTCGGGGATATGTTTATTCACCTGATCAAAATGATTGTCATTCCGATTGTGTTTACAACAATTGTCGTGGGGGCTTCCGGCGGAAACGGGAATATGAAAAAGATGGGTTCGTTGGGGCTGAAGACGCTCATTTGGTTTGAGCTGGTTACGACGCTTATTTTGGGCATCGGCCTGCTGCTTGTGAATCTCTTAAAACCCGGTGTTGGAGTGGATCTATCGCATCTGGCCAAAACAGATATTTCACAAGTAAAAGCAAACGCGTCCACAGTGGTTGATTTTAAAACGATGATTGTCAACATCATTCCAAACAATATTGTGAATGCAATGGACCAAAATAATTTACTGGCTGTTATTTTCTTTGCCATTCTATTCGGGGTGGCAGCCGGTGCAATCGGGAAAGCAGCCGAGCCGGCATTGAAATTTATGGAATCGGTTTCAAAGGTGATGTTTAAATTGACACAGATGGTCATGGTTACCGCGCCGATCGGTGTTTTTGCCCTGATGGCGTCTTCCGTCGGCCAGTTTGGCATCAGTCTTTTCATTCCGATGGCCAAACTGATCGGGGTTGTCTATCTTGGACTGGCCATCGTCATATTCGGCCTGTTCCCGCTGATTGCCTGGATGTTCAAAATTCCTTATTTTAAAGTATTCCGGATGGTTTGGGACTTATTTCTGATCACTTTTTCAACGACAAGCACAGAAACAGTCCTTCCGCAGCTTATGGAGCGGATGGAAAAATTCGGATGTTCCAAACGTGTTGTCTCGTTCGTTATTCCTGCCGGGCTATCGTTAAATTGCGACGGCTCCACATTGTACCTGTCAGTTGCTTCTATTTTTATTGCCCAGGCATTCGGTATACCGATGAGCCTTGAACAGCAGCTGATTGTCATGGCGGTTTTGATCGCGACTTCAAAAGGCATTGCAGCTGTTCCAATGGGTTCCCTCGTTGTGCTTCTGGCTACGGCAACAGCCGTCGGACTGCCTGCTGAAGGTGTGGCTATTATTGCCGGGATTGACCGGGTGCTGGATATGGCACGCACGGCTTGCAATACACCGGGCCACTGCCTTGCCAGTATTGTTGTTTCCAAATGGGAAAAAGAGTTCCATCCAAATGAAGCATTCGCTGCCCGCCCGGAAACACAATCGGTTCGCCAGTCATAAGCGGGAATGGGGCATATGATGTCCCAAAAACCCCTCTATTTGGCTCATGCACTGATGATCCTGAATTTCATGAAACGCTTGTGTGAATAGTGGCTCAAATGAATGATCCTAAACAGCCAACTGTATCATGCTTACAAGGGGCTCCCATCAGCCGTTTCACGACTTTTGGGACAGCCCCTTTTTGGGATCGCAAACGTTTTAAAAAACATTCCTGTTTGAAAGGGAATCCAAAAATTTCCATTTGCCGCTGTGAAGTATTATAATGGGGAAGAACTTCAAACCAAGGAGGAAAAAGAATGGTTGAACAGACAACACAAGAGAAAATTAACAGCGTTTTATGGCAAGCTGCCGATACGTTTAGAGGGAAAATTGATTCATCAACGTATAAAGATTACATATTAACCATGTTGTTCATTAAATATCTGAGTGATACGTATAAAGAGAAATTAGAAGAATATACAAAGCGCTATAATGGAGATGAACAACGCATTCAACGTGCACTATCGAGAGAACGTTTTGTATTGGACGAAACATCAACATTCGATTATTTATATAGCAAAAGAAATGATCCGGAAATTGGAGAGATTATCAACAAAGCATTGGAAAGAATTGAAAATGAAAACTCAGGGAAACTTCGTGGCGTTTTCCGCAATATTGATTTTAATTCAGAGGCGATTCTAGGGAAAGCAAAAGAACGGAATGCCATGCTCCGTTCATTATTAGAGGATTTTAATCAATTATCTCTAAGACCGTCGCAATTAGGAAATGAAGATATTGTAGGGAATGCTTATCAATATATGATTGGTCTGTTTGCATCAGATGCAGGAAAAAAAGGTGGAGAGTTTTATACACCTGCCGAAGTATCAGAACTTTTGGCACGACTGGTAAAACCACAAGAAAACGATCGTATTTATGACCCAACATGTGGTTCAGGTTCATTGCTGATTAAGGTTGCCAAACAAGTACCAAGTAAAAAAGTGGCCATTTACGGTCAGGAACGGAATGGAGCTACACACTCATTAGCATTAATGAATATGTACTTACACGGCATTGATGATGCAAAAATTGAGTGGGGCGATACATTAGCAAATCCGTTGCATTTGGAAGATGGCAAGTTAATGAAGTTCCAAGTCATTGTTGCGAATCCCCCATTTTCATTAGACAAATGGGCAATGGGATTTGCCGGTGAAGGAAACACAGATAAAAAATTTAAAATGGAAGCAAGCCTTGACCCATATAGAAGATTTGAATGGGGCGTTCCGCCAAGTTCAAAAGGGGACTATGCGTTCGTTCAACATATGCTGTATTCATTAGCGGAAAACGGAAGAATGGCGACGATCCTGCCTCATGGTGTTCTTTTCAGAGGATCGAGTGAAGGAAAAATCCGTAAACAAATTATTGAGTTGAATCTGTTGGATGCTGTCATCGGGCTTCCGGAAGGTTTATTCTACGGTACCGGAATCCCAGCTTGTATCATGGTATTCCGAAAAGACCGTACACGAAAAGACGTGCTATTTATTGATGCTTCTGGTGAAGAACATTATGAAAAAGGCAAAAACCAAAACAAACTAAGAGAACAAGACATAGAAAAAATCGTTGAAACGTATGAGAAATGGGAAACGATTGATAAATACTCGTATGTCGCTACACTAGATGAAATTAAAGAGAATGACTATAACTTGAACATCCCACGTTATGTCGATACGTTCGAAGAAGAAGAACCGGTTGATATGGAAACAGTGAAAGAAAATATTGTAACCATTAAGAAGGAACTTCAAGAAGTTGAAGCACAGATGGAAAAGTATTTGAAAGAGTTGGGGTTGTAAAGGGCGGTGAGAGTAGTAGTGTGCAAAAATCAACAAAATATTTTAAAAGAACCATTTGTTAAAACTAAACTTGGTGAGGTTTGTAATTTTAAACAGGGCAATCAATTTGGCTTAGAAGAACAATTGAATTATCCTCATGAAGGTTATGTTAGATTTCTTAGAATTGAAAATTATACGCAAAATTCAATGGATTTTAGGTTTGTTAAGGTAGATGATGAAAATAAAATTATTGATGAAAAAGATATTGTAATAGTAAGGTATGGGGCTTCAGCTGGATATGTCGGAAGAGGATTTAGTGGAGTTTTAGCTAATAATCTGTTTCGAGTAATCCCAAAAGAAAGACTTGATAGAGAATTTTTATACTATTTATTAACGGATGAAAGAGTTTATGATTATTTTCAAAAGAGTATGATTGGTGGGGCAATGCCTGCATTAAGTTTTAAAATTGTTGAAAACTTGAAAGTACAATTACCTTCATTACCAGAACAACAAAAAATCGCCTCTATCCTCTCTACTTGGGACAAGGCAATTGAACTAAAAGAAAAGCTAATCGAGCAGAAAAAACAGCAGAAAAAAGGGTTAATGCAGAAGTTGTTGACGGGTGAAGTGAGATTGCCTGGGTTTGATGGGGAGTGGGAACAAGTAAGGTTAGGTGAACTTGCTAAATTACAAGGTGGATATGCTTTTAAATCATCAATGTTTAAGGAAAAGGGTATACCCATTGTTCGGATTTCAAATATTCTTCCAGAAATAACTGATTATAATCAAGAGTTCGTATACTATGATGAAATTAAAATCTCGGATAATTTTATGGTTCAATATGGGGATATTCTAATAGCAATGTCTGGGGCAACAACCGGTAAAGTGGGTATATACAAAAAAAATGAAATTGCATATTTGAACCAGCGTGTTGGGAAATTTGTTAACCTTGATAAAAGTAAATTAGATTATGGTTATTTGTATTATTTAGTAACGTCTACTAAGTTTAAAACTCAACTAACTGAAGAATTGGCAACGGGTGCACAACCGAATATTAGTAGTAAGCAAATTGAGAATTTCAAATTTAAAATACCATCAATAAATGAGCAGATTAGTATTTCGAAGATCTTAGCCCAATTTGATAAATTTATATCTTTACAAGAAAAAGAATTAATCTATTTAAAACAACAAAAGAAAGGCCTTATGCAATTACTTCTTACGGGAAAAGTCCGAGTGAAGGTATAAACACCTTACTCTTCCCTTATTTTTTCAACAGGAGGTGTGAGGATGGCAAGGGAGAAGAGTTATGATGAACGGTATATAAGCCAGGTTCCGGCCATTGAGGTGTTGCAGAAGTTAGGATATCAATACCTATCACCGGAAGAAGCAGAAAGAATGCGGGGAAACCTACATCATGTATTGTTGACAACCGTTTTAGAGGAAAAGCTAAAAGAATTGAATTCTTATGAGTATCAAGGTCAAATTTATCAATTTAGCGAATCCAATATTCGCCAAGCCATTCGTGATTTAGATGAGCCGCTGACCAATGGATTGGTGAAAACGAATGAAGTGATTTATGAGACCATCATGAACGGAAGAAGCTATACAGAGTTTTTGCCGGATGGATCCAAAAAATCTTTTACCATTCAATATATCGACTGGAACAACATCGAAAATAATGTCTTTCATGTAGTGGAAGAGTTTGAAGTGGAACGAATGGATGGGCGTGGAACTGTAAGGCCGGATATTGTGTTGTTTGTGAACGGGATTCCTTTTGCGGTCATTGAATGTAAAAAAGCGTCGATTTCTATGAATCAAGGAATCAGTCAAATGATTCGCAATCAGGGGAAAGATTACGCCCCACAATTATTTAAGTTTATTCAAATTGTGATGTCCACGAATAAAAATGAAACCAAATACGCAACATGCAATACTCCGAAAAAGTTTTGGTCTGTTTGGAAAGAAGAAAAAGAGGAATGGCTGCAGAACTGGCTGGATAAAACAGTGGAAGGCAGACTGCCAACCATGCAAGATAAGAACATCATTTCACTGTTTCACCCCGAGCGTTTGTTAGAGTTAACCCAGTTCTTTACCTTATTTGATAAAGACGTGAAAAAAGTAGCCCGTTATCAACAATACTTTGCCATTAAAGAAATTATAAAAACGATTGAAGAACGAGATGAAAACGGCAATCGTCAAAGCGGCGTGATTTGGCACACACAAGGTTCAGGGAAATCACTAACGATGGTGATGTTGGCCAAGTATATTTTATCTGAGCTGCGAGGTTACAATCCGAAAGTCATTGTTGTAACAGACCGGGTTGAATTGGATAAACAAATACATAAAACATTCAGCCATACAAGATTAAAAGCAAGTCGTGCAATTTCTGGAAGCCATTTGGTAGATTTAATAAATGATAACCATTCTGATATTGTTACGACCTTAGTTCATAAGTTTGGTACGGCGTCTTCCAAACAAAAGCCAATTGAATCAAGGGATATCTTTGTTTTAGTCGACGAATCACATCGTACACAGTATGGCGAGCTTCATCTAAAAATGAAGAAAGTATTCCCGAATGCTTGTTATCTCGGCTTTACGGGGACACCATTAATGAAAAAAGAAAAGAACACATTGATCAAATTCGGCAAACTCATTCATAAATACACAATTGCCGATGGTGTTCGGGATAAAGCGATCGTTCCCCTTTTATATGAAGGAAAAATGGTGGAACAATCGGTGAATCAAAAGGCGACCGATCATCGTTTAGAAATGATTACACGCAATCTGAATGACAAGCAAAAAGAGGAAGTAAAGCAAAGATGGAGTAAATATGAAAAACTTGCTTCTTCGGAACAGAGAATTTATTTAATTGCGGAAGATATTAACAAACATTTTGTAGAAAACTATAAAACACAGGGAAGCCAATTCAAAGCGATGTTGGCCACTAATAGTAAAATTGAAGCGATCCGCTATCTTGAGGCTTTCGAGGAACTTAGTGATTTGAATTGTGCCGTTGTCATATCCCCTCCTGATCAACGGGAAGGACATGAAGCAGTCGATCAGGAATCGAAAGACAAAGTTCAGCGGTTTTGGAAAAGAATGATGGATCGCTACGGAACGCCTGAAAAATATGAGGATGCGATCAAAGATGAATTCGTAAATGGCGACGAACTGGATTTGCTGATTGTCGTGGACAAATTGCTGACAGGTTTCGATGCGCCAAGAGCGACGGTGCTTTATGTCGATAAGCCAATGAAAGAACATACACTGTTACAAGCCATAGCCCGGGTCAATCGTCTTTATGAAGGAAAAGATTATGGATTAATCATTGATTACCGTGGTCTGTTGGACAAATTGGATGAAGCGATGCAGATGTATTCTGGAGCAGGGTTGGAAAACTTCGATCCTGAAGATTTAAAAGGAGCCATTTACGATGTGATAAGCATAATCGGATCATTACGGCAATATTATTCCGATTTATGGCAAATTTTTGCACCAATCAAGAACAAGAACGATAGAGAAGAGTATGAAGTATGGTTGGAGGACGAGGAGCGCAGAGAAGAGTTTTATGGCGTTTTAAGCAATTTTGGCAGAAACCTTGGGATTGCGTTAGAATCGGAGAAAATCTATAATACTTTACCACCTGAAGAACTTCAAAAGTACAAAAAGGATTTCAAGTTTTTCCAAGATTTGCGGAAAAGTGTGAAGCTGCGTTATTCGGATACCATTGACCATAAAGAGTATGAAGCGAAAATGCAGAAATTAATGGATAACTATATCGCTGCCGAGGAAGTTATCCGCATTACGAATCCTGTAGATATTTTAAACGCAAAAGCTTTTGAAGAGGAGTTGGAGCGTTTACAGTCAAAGAGAGCCAAAGCGGATGCAATTCGTACTCGTTTAATGAAGAGCGTTCATGCAAAGTGGGATGAAAATCCATCCTATATAAGGTGAACTTAAGTTTTTGACAGCTCTAATCTAACAAGCAGCCGGTCAATGACTTCTTGGCTCTTTTGGCTGGCTTGTTTCATAAATTCCGCCACGTGGGAGCGAATTTGGTAAAATTTGCTGAAAAAGACGTTGTTTACGACATCTTGCTTTAGCCACTTCCATAATCCTTCCACTGGGTTCAACTCAGGGCTGTATTTAGGAAGAAAAACAAATTCCATTCGTGGATTTTCTTTCAGGAAATCCTTGATAAATTGTGATTGATGCACTTTGCTGTTGTCCAAAACCATTACAATTTTACCTTGCGGGTATTTATTTAAAATGAGTTCTACAAAACGTCTAAAGGCCAAGGAATTACTTTTTTCTTCTTCATAGTGCGTAATTTCGCCGGTTTCATAGTTTATGGCAGCGAACAACTTTGCACCCTTATGCTGGCCGTATGTTTTGATTTTTCGCTGCTGTCCTTTTGGGAACCAGTTATACTGCAGAGCCTGATAAGCACGGATGAATGCCTCATCTTCGAATAACAGGTGATCGATGATCCCATTCTCCAGCTGCTGTTTTAGCTTTGGGAAAGTGACTTCTTTGAATGCTTTTTGCTCTTCAGGATCTGCTTTTGCCAAAGTATATGTGGCCTTTGTATAGCTAAACCCAAGCCGGTGTAACATTTTAGAAACGCCCCTTGGGGTATACGACTGTTGAAATTCACGCTGGATCCAATCGGCGATTAACGGGAGCGTCCAAGTGTATTTTGCTTCGAACCCAACTTCTGCAGGGGTTTTGTTTATAATGGTTTCGGCCAACTGCTTTTGTTGATCTTCCGTTAATTTCTCAGGTTTACCTGTTGGTTTTTTCATTTGAAGGCTGGAGATTCCGCCTTCTTCATAAGCATGACAGTAATTCATGACCGTTTGCCGGGTACGTCCTATAATCTTAGCAATTTCTGGATAAGTCCGGCCTTCTAAATGTAACAGCACAGAGAGATAACGCTCATAAAGACGTTTATCCCTTGTGTTTTGCATAGCGTTTCGCAATTGTTCAAGTTCTTGATTCAACATTTTTTCTCCGCCCTTTTTAGGATAGTTACAATCTATATACCCAAAAAAGGACCGAGGAAGTGAGCAAAAATGATTAATTCGTTTTATATACTATAAAAAGTTTTCTGAGCGCATACAAGAGGCTATTCAAGAATACAAAGATAAACGCATTTCGGAAGCAGAGTATTTAAACCGAATGAAGGACATCATGAATGATTATCGTCGGGGTGAATCATCAGAAAGATATCCTGAAATAATAAAAGAAAACCGGAATGCACAGGCCTTTTACGGCGTAACGAAAGATATTTTGAGTGAAACAACAGAAACTGCCGCAAGTTATGACACGAATACTCTCGGAGATTTAGCCTTAAAAATAGATGAAATCATTCAAGAACACCAAAAAGTCGATTGGCATGATAATGTAGAAATCCACAATCGTATTGCCCAAGAGTTGGATGATCTCCTCTTTGATTTTAAAGAAAAGCATAATTTGGATATCGACTTTGATACGATTGACAAAATCATTGAGCAAATTAAAACGGTTGCTTTAAGACGTTACTAAGGGCGGAACAGCCATGGAAAAGCATCAAATCGAGTACGCCAATAAAATCATTGACTTCGTCGTGAAGCGGAAAAAAGTGAAAAATGTTAATCTTAATATCAAACCGGATATGACGATTGAAGTCACTGCAAATGACAGAGTGCCGCTAGACTTTATTTGTGATTTTGTTAAAACAAAGGGCGCATGGATATTAAAGAATGTCAAGACATTTAAAGATGTTCAGCCATATAGGCATAGTGAAAGAGAATATGTAAGCGGCGAAACCTTTAAGTATTTAGGAAAGCAATATCGCTTACGGGTCATGCAAGAAGAGGAAGAGAAGGTGAAATATTTTCGGGGGTTTATCTATCTTTACGTTACAAATACAGAAAATGTTAATCGTAAAGCCAAACTAATTGATGAATGGTATCGTGAAAAAGCTCAAAAAACATTCAATGAATCCCTTGATAAAATGTTTCCATTGGTTCAAAAATATGGAGTCGAAAAGCCAAATATTGATTTGCGTTCAATGAAAGCACGATGGGGCTCAGCTTTGACAGAAAAAAACACAATCTTATTAAACACCGAGTTGATAAAAGCTCCAAAATACTGTATCGATTATGTTGTACTGCATGAGTTGATTCATTTTAAATACAACGACCATAGCGACAATTTTTATAAAATGCTGTATTCTCTAATGCCCGATTGGGAAAAGAGAAAGGCAATATTGGATGAAGAAGTAGTTAAAGACTTATAGAAGTGAACTACTCGGTATAAAACAACTAGATAAAACAACAGAAAGCAGTTCCGATGTATATTAACTAATTATGGAACTGCCTTTTTTCCGTCATTTAATCGTAAGCCCCCATTCAAACAACGCATATAAATCAACAGCACCTCTTGTTAAAATTGACATATCAATCAAAGGAGGTGCTTTTCATATGCCAGAACAAAAATTAACAATTGTCCCCGTAACATTACATTCCGATACAGAAAATATTTCGAACATAAAACCAACTGTTTCCTCTTCAAATTCAACTTGTACGATTAAGTTTGGAAAAGTTGAAATCTCCTTTTTCAACGGTATAGATGAGCACATCATTCAAACGATCATGAGGGAGTTGAAAGATTTATGAGACACGATTATTCGAGTGTAAAAAATATCTATATCATTTGTGGAAAAACGGATATGAGAAAAGGAATAGATGGATTAGCAACACTCATTCAAGATTCCTTTGAACTGGATCCTTATGGTGATTCCATTTTCTTATTTTCTGGATGGAGTAAAGATCGTTATAAATGTTTATATTTTGACGGTGACGGCTTCGCCATGCTTTATAAGCGATTAGATAATGGAAAACTTCAATGGCCAAGAAACGAAAAGGAAGTACGAAATCTGTCACAACAAGAACTCCGCTGGTTATTAGAAGGATTATCCATTCAGCAGCCAAAAGCTATTCAACCTTCTCAAAAAGGGCAATTTTAAATCTATCAAAAAGTTGATTTAAAGCTGTATTTACTATGCTTAAAATGCTATACTAGAACTATCTTATTTGAATGAATGGTGGTGAATCTTTTGGTTAATGCTTCATCTAATAATCAGAATCAAAACGAGAAATTAATTCGACTTCTTAAAGAACAATTGGCTCATTCTAATCAACAGAATGAAGCATTGTCCAAACAGATTAAATCACTAACTGAGCAAGTTCGCTATTTAACAAAACTTTTATATGGATCGAAAACAGAGAAATCTAAATACAATACACTTGATGGACAAATATCATTATTTGACGATGACCCGTCTTTTAATGATTCTGAGCACACAGAAGAACAAAGCCAACAGACGATTTCTTATACTGTTGTACGCAAAGTTCAAAATAAAAAACGAAATGATTCATTACATGAAAATGTTGAAGTAAAGGCCATTCATTATCATCCGGAAAATACGATTTGTGATTGTTGTCAATGCCAAATGACTGAAATAGGTACGACAATCGTACGTGAAGAGGCTGAATTTATACCTGCAAGAATGGAAAAAGTTCAACATATTGAACATGCATATGAATGTAAAAACTGCAAAGCGGATTTATCTCAAAAGGCCCAAATTAAACGTGGCAAATCACCTCAACCTCCGATTCAACGAAGCATTGCTGGTCCGAGTGTACTTGCCAAAGTAATTTATGATAAATTTGTGCAATACTTGCCCCTTTACCGGCAGGTAAAGGAGTGGGAACGTTATGGCTTGAATACGAATGATAAAAACCTTTCTAATTGGGTTATTCGAGCATCACATGACTGGCTTTTGCCCGTATATGAGCGAATGAAGAATATAATGTTGGAGAAGTCCATTTTACACGTCGATGAGACTTATGGACAAATTATCAATCGGTCGGATGGAAAATCTGGCCAATCTAATGCTTATAACTGGGTTTTTCGAAGTGTGCCCTGTCAAGGTCCGGCTATCGTTCTGTTTCACAGCTCATTATCACGATCACGATCCGTTCTTGAAGGATTCATTGAAGATTATTCGGGAACGATTGTCTGTGATGGGTATTCAGCCTATGACAAAATTGAAGGGATTACCTTCGCTAATTGCTGGGCCCATGTAAGACGTTATTGGTTAAAAGCAGACAGTAAAAACGGACGAATTGGTGTAAAATATTGCGATGAATTATTTCGTCTTGAAAGGGAATTTAAACACTTATCCCCAAGTAAACGAAGAAAAAAACGCCAAAAGCACTCGAAACCGTTAGTTGATGAATTTCTTGCCTGGGTTGAAAACTCACCATTCTACGGAAAAAATGCGCTCGCTAAAGCAGCTGAATACACGCTAAATCGAGCGAATGGACTAAAAGCATTCTTGGATGATGGACGAATAGAAATTGATAACAATCCCGCTGAGAATGCCATCCGTCCGAATGTAATTGGTCGAAAAAATTGGTTATTTTCCGTAAGTGAAGCTGGTGCGAAAGCAAACGCAATCTGTCTAAGTATCGCAGAAACAGCTAAAGCGAATGGAGTAGATTTCTACCAGTATCTAGTGAAGTTACTGAGAGACCTACCAAATTTATTCATAGAAACCCAGAAATTATAAACAACTATTTGCCTTGGTCAAAAACGATCCAAGCAGAATGTGTAAAATAACCGTAAATCTGATTAAAAAATCATGGTTTTACGGTTATTTGTAGTACGTACCGTGAAGGTACGTTTATTTTTTTATTTCGGGCTTACATTTAATCATGAATTTTTAGATTACATTATGAGGAGAGTGTTCTAATTGAAAAAAGTTGTTTTAACTGGTAATGGCTTATCTGTTGGTTTAAATAGGGCTTGCTGAACGAATCCGATTATGGCTTGTATCTGATTTGTCAGCAAGCTCTACCTCAATATCATAGGAGAATGCATCTGCGAAAATGCTTTATTCTGTCCTCTCTGTATGTTGAATCAGCTTTAGAGTGCAAAGTTTTTCCTGCATTTTTTATAAAACCCTTGCATTTAAAGTTCGGCCAAAGCTGTCAGTATCCTTACCAAGTCTAGGACTTTTACTTATTCAGCAAGCCCTAAATAGAGCATTTGCATTACAAAATATTACTCAGACTTTTTACAGTAAATTAACCCCAGAACATCAAAAGTTTATTCAGCATCACATGGAAAGAATTCAAAAGGATGAGTATATTCAAGTTGATTTTGAAGAGGCTATCGCAAGTATAGAGCAAGTTCATGATGCACTAGATAGCTATGTGAATTTTTTAATAAATGAGGAAGAAGGTAAAAAATATCTAGAATCGGAAGGCCTTGACGTTGAAGAATTACAGAGTCATCTAACTAAAATAAAGGAAATAATCATTTCTTATACTTCTTCAATAGTTGAAATTATAGATGGAAATGTACACTGGGAACAAATAGGTGATAGACTATCAGGATTCATCAATTGGTTACAAGCAGAGCTTCAAGGTAATGATGAAATTGATTTATTTACTTTGAATTTTGACTTATTATTAGAAACTATTTTACTAAGAACTGTTGGAACTGATGAATTTACAGATTTTCATGTTAAACGTGGTAAAACTCCAGATGGTCATGATAAGTTTAACTTTGATCCACAGCAGACTTTAAATGATTTTGATTATAGAAGAATACGGCTTCACCATTTACATGGTTCTCTTTCATCATTTAAACGGCTTTCTGATGGGAGAATTTTTAAACTAAGAACTGAGGATATAAGATTATCTGATTTGTATAAAAAGTTAGATGCAAACGAGCTCTTCCCTTCCATAATTACAGGAGGATTTAAGAGTAAGTGTTTTTTGCAAGAAAAAAGTGCAGAGTATTGCAGTATATAAATTCGTTTATACCGCATAAAAATTCAATCTGAATTCTCGCTATTAAGGGCTTGACATGGAGCCTCTGCAGCCATGATTCTTTTGCCAAGCGGCCAGCTGTAACGGATTTGGCAAACCCAAACAGGTTATCATGGCTACCCCTCCATGTAAAGCCCCTCTGCATAACCATTTGCATAGAAATTTTGCACATCTCTGCACTTTAATTTTGCAATAAACAGCAAGGTTTTTTACGTGTTTCCTTTGAAATCCTTACACTTTATATTCGACAAAAGTAGCCAAAATCCTTGTCAAATCTGGAATTTTTGCTTATTCAGCAAGCCCTATATAAATTTTCAGTAAAAATCGGTGAATATAGTTCTCTTTGTTTTATATTATCTAATTTATTGATGATGTTGAGAATGATCCATTGGTATCTCCTGGCCAGGCTCTTGTCCTGGAGTTTGATTGATTTCTACAACCGTTTGTACTAATGCTGTAGCGACAATAACAATAGATATTATCCCAAATTACGAAAGTGCAGCGATTTGATAGCTAAAATCCATACACGTGGAAGTAAATGTAAAATATGGAATCCAAATCTATAATTTTGCCGTCGAGTTTTGGGAATCTGCTACTATTACAGAAATTGTTGATTCTTGCTCAATGGGTAGAAAGGAGCGAAGATTCATGAAATATTCAAAGGAGACATTACAAAAGAAATTTTCGTCTGTAAAAGCTTCACTTGAAATCGAAGGCTTAAAAGTAACAAAAGAAATTGAGGATCTAGTCATTGCAAAAGCAGCAGGAGAGATTTCTTTTGAACAGTTTAAACGTGAAGCAGTTAGGTTGGCAGGGAAACAGTGAATCGGTATGCTGCCCTTGACCTCTGTTTCAATACTGTCTTTTAACCAAAAAAAATAATCCACCCTTGAGTTTATAGGCCACGGGTGGATTATTCTGCCTAAAGCCGATCCCCCTTGAAGATCGTATCCGTATTATACACGATTACAATTGTATCACGAAATCGATAAAAACATTCTGAAATATCTGCTATTTTATCGTGGTAGAAAAATGCAAGAGCATAAGGAATTTTTGCCCCCACCGAAGGTGTGGGATCAGGCAGTGCCTGATAAAACGATGGGTACAAAAAAAAGACGATTCGCCCACAAATATCCCATTAAAATCCCACGTTTAGCCCACTAAAATCCCACAAATAGTCCACGCTTGTCCCACATTTAGTCCACTAATATATCCCCGTAATCTCATCACTATATACTGTTCCGAAACTTTTTAACAGAATGAAATATCCCTATCATTCAAATAAATGTTTGACTATCAAAAGGAAAGGGGTACAATATATTCAAATGAACATTTGAATATAAAGAGGTGACATTAATGAGCACCAAAGACACTTGCGAAATTTATTGTTATGACGAAGAAAAAGTGAATCGAATACAAGGCGAATTAGCTAAACACGATATAAGTAGTGTTGCCCTATTATTTAAAGCCATTGCAGATGAAAACAGAACAAAAATCGTTTTTTCACTTTGTCAGGATGACGAATTGTGTGTGTGTGATGTTGCCAACATTATTGGTTCTTCTGTCGCAACAGCTTCTCATCATTTACGGACTCTTCATAAACAAGGAATAGTGAAATATCGAAAAGAAGGAAAAATGGCATTTTATTCACTGGAAGATGAACATATTAAACAATTAATCACGATTGCTTTAGCCCATAAGAAAGAAGTGAAAGTGAATGTCTAATCAACAAACCTTACCATCTGAACAAGAAATGAAAACCTATCGCGTTCAAGGATTATCTTGTACAAATTGTGCAGCCAAATTTGAAAATAACGTGAAAAATTTAGAAGGTGTAAAGGACGCAAAAGTAAATTTTGGAGCATCCAAAATTACAGTTTATGGTGAAACAACGATTGAAGAATTAGAAAAAGCAGGGGCCTTTGAGAATTTAAAGATTCAGGATGAAAAAGAACAAAGGATAGAGTATAAGCCTTTTTGGAAGGAAAAAGAAAATATTAAGGTTTATATTTCGGCTGCATTGCTCATTATTAGTTGGTTTCTAGGAAGGCAATTTGGTGAAAATAATATTATCCCTACGATTGGATATGCTGCATCGATTTTAATAGGTGGATATTCCTTATTTATTGAAGGCCTTAGAAATTTAAGTAAATTTAAATTCGATATGGATACGCTCATGACGATCGCCATAATAGGAGCCGCGTTGATTGGACAATGGGGTGAAGGAGCAACCGTTGTGATCCTTTTCGCCATTAGCGAAGCCTTAGAGCGTTATTCAATGGATAAAGCTCGTCAATCGATTGGAATGTTGATGGATATCGCTCCAAAAGAAGCGTTAATTCGCCGTGAAAATGAAGAAATAATGGTTCACGTGGAGGATATTCAAATCGGTGATATTATGATCGTCAAGCCTGGGCAAAAATTAGCGATGGACGGAATAGTTATAAAGGGTACATCCACATTAAATGAGGCTGCTATCACTGGAGAAAGTGTTCCAGTAACCAAAACCATTGATGATGAGGTCTATGCTGGCACATTAAATGAAGAAGGATTATTAGAAGTAAAAGTAACCAAACGGGTTGAAGATAACACATTATCGAAAATTATTCATTTAGTAGAAGAAGCTCAAGCAGAGAAAGCACCTTCTCAAGCATTTGTTGATAAATTTGCAAAATATTACACACCAGCTATCATCATTTTGGCTACATTAATTGCGATTATTCCACCGTTATTATTCGGAGGAGATTGGAGTTACTGGATATATGAAGGATTAGCTGTATTAGTGGTTGGTTGCCCTTGTGCCTTAGTTGTTTCAACTCCAGTTGCAGTAGTTACTGCCATAGGAAATGCGGCAAGAAACGGTGTTTTAATTAAAGGTGGGATTCATTTAGAAGAAGCAGGTCACTTAAAGGTTATTGCTTTTGATAAAACAGGTACACTTACAAAAGGTATTCCAGCGGTTACAGATATTGTGACATTTGGTGGAAATGAAAATGAGTTGATGACGATTACAGCTGCCATCGAAAAGGGTTCCCAGCATCCACTTGGTACAGCCATTATAAGAAAAGCAGAAGAAAATGGATTGAATATTAATGGAGTTTCGGTTGAAGAGTTTCAATCCATTACAGGTAAAGGCGTAAAAGCGAAAGTAAATAATGAAATGTATTATGTAGGAAGTTCAACTCTTTTTGAAGAATTGCACGGTAGTATCGAAAACGATAAAAAACAAAAAATTGAAAAGATGCAAACACAAGGGAAAACGGTGATAGTGTTAGGAACGGAAAAAGAAATTCTTTCGTTTATTGCTGTTGCTGATGAAATAAGAGAATCATCGAAATCCGTGATCCGTAAACTTCATCAAATTGGAATTGAAAAAACTGTTATGCTTACAGGTGATAACAAAAGAACAGCAGAAGTCGTCGGAAAAGAAGTAGGTGTTTCTGATATTAAGGCCGATTTGCTACCAGAAGATAAATTAAATTTCATTAAAGAACTTCGAGGGAAAAATCAAGGTGTCGCAATGGTCGGTGATGGTGTGAACGATGCACCTGCTCTTGCAGCTTCAACTGTTGGTGTTGCGATGGGAGGAGCTGGAACCGATACAGCATTAGAAACAGCTGATATTGCGTTAATGTCTGATGATTTAAGTAAATTGCCATATACCATCAAATTAAGTCGTAAGGCTTTATCTATCATCAAACAAAACATTACATTCTCTTTAGCAATTAAATTAGTAGCATTGTTGTTAGTAATCCCCGGTTGGTTAACGCTTTGGATAGCGATATTTTCCGATATGGGAGCAACATTACTTGTAACGCTAAACAGTTTAAGGTTATTGAAGGTTAAAGAATGATGAATAACAAGGAAAAAGACCATCTTACCTAAGGTGGTCTTTTTATTTCGTTCAATGTATGAATTTGTATAAAAACATACATTCATTTTCGCTTATTCTCTTGTCTTTTCCCTTTTTCTTCGATAGGATTGAGACATCCTACAAAATCGTACATTCAAATCGTTGATTTTTAAAGGGAAGGAGAAAAGATGACGACACCAAAAAATGTGCAGCCAATCCGTAGTCAGCAGCAATTAGACGATATGAAATGGGCGTTAAAACGCCACTGTTTGCCCCGAGATTACATTTTATTTGTGTTAGGGTGTGAAACAGGCCTACGGGTTGGAGACCTGCTTAAAATCAAAACTGAAGCGATTCTGAGGCTGAAAAACAAAAAAAGAAGGTTTTACGAGTAAAAGAAGGAAAAACCCAAAAAATCCGCGATATTTATATTGGCCATTGTTTTGAGGAAGTGTATGAATACGCAGCTGGATTAGACAGTGAGTGGCTCTTTCCATCCAGGAAAGGAAACCGGCCGATTACACCGACACAGGCTTATCGCCAGCTGAAAAAGGCGGCTGATTTTGCCGGAGTAGAGCATGTTGGTAATCATACGCTCAGAAAAACATTTGGCTATTGGTTTTATAAAGCCACGAAGGATATTGCCATGTTGCAAGAGATTTTGAACCATTCTCATCCTTCTGTTACTCTCCGTTATATCGGGATCACAGAAGAAGAAACTCAAAATGTCTTGAAACATTTTAGCGTGTTTCAGGATAAATAAAAATTCGGACTGTACAAAATGACAGTCCAAAAATTTTACTCCGAATAGCTTGTAGCTATTCTTTTTTATTTCTATGAATCTGATCGCAAATCTTATTTCAGTTTGCTAGTCTCGAAGGCATACATCTCCTGCGCGCATCCACCATTATTAGGCTGCAATGTTGAAAAAATTGTCAAAAACACAAAAATATTGTAAAATAATATAAATTTTTCAATAATTGGCATTATCTTATTATTATCACCATACACACGGTTGGTAAAAAAGGGGGGAAGCTTAATGATTAAAATTAGTTCACTTTTGGATCAAGAAAAAATCAAAGAGGGAATGGAAAAAGGTATTCTAAAGGAATGGATGATTACCACCTATTCTGATTTTCGAAACTCGTTACTTGATGATTCTGCTCCATATCCTTGTTATTTTGCAGTAGAAGCAGAAAAAAATGGGCTTATTCGTTATATATTTGCTGAATCGGCTTACGATACGCATGAATTATTAAATATTAGAGACGGAGTTTATGAATACATAAAAAGCTACAAATCTATAGGTAAAAGAACGACACTAGTTATCTTTTTTAAACCTTCAGAAAATGAATTGCGAGCAGAAGACTATAAAAAACAATTTTGGAATGTTGTTAAATTTTTGAATGAAAATGATCCGGAACCTTGGCCTTCCGAAATTCCAAAAGATCCAAATCATCCTGAATGGGAGTTTTGTTTTGGAGGATAACCCATCTTTTTAGTTTGCCGGGCGCCGTTTTATTCGGATAGGAAAAGTAGATTTACTGCTAATGGTCTTGAAATTACGATGCAACCTCGTGGTACACTTGACGATATTACGGCTGATACGAAATTGGGTCAACAGTCTTGTCCATCGAAAAACCATATTTAGACTCTTTGATATAGTTTTCCAGACAGGCTCTCTGATTGTAAAATCTCCAAATATCCATAGGTTCCCAGTCCATCGTTGTCACAATGGCTTCATAATCCCAGAGAAAATCAAACAATTGAAGCTGGTCTTCCTCATACTTGTCAGCTTTTCGGATGACCGCAACTCTTCTTGGCTTTTCCCAGGAAGTTGCTTGGTAGTAGACTGTTTTTCCCTCTATAACAATCAGCTCATCATCAACATACCGGATCCACGGAGAATTGTCGTTTTCAACATACTTTTTCAATCTTGATGTCCATTTCAGTTTGCCGGCGTAGTTAATCTTCCGCTGCTCCCAATAACTGTAAAACTTTTCTCCGCCAAATCCCTTGTCAAAACGGGCGTACCGGATAAGGTACTGAGCGGAAAGCAATCGATAGGTTTCCTCGGCAAATTCAATTCCGTTGTCAGCTGAATGGACGTTTCCCGGTCTTAGCACACCGTTTAAGCAAAGATGGGATTTTCCTTCAAAAACGAGAAGGGGGTGGTAGCTTTTTCTGCCCGGCTTATGGGGGTTCACCCCGATTTTCGCTCCCTCCTGGTTTCCATAAACCGTTTCGACACTTGAATCAAAGTCAAGAATGAGATCGGAATCCAGCCATGGTTCGATGATGTCCATCACCCGTTCTTTGAATTCTATGGCAGCATCCTCGATTTTCTCCAACCTTAATAGATCCTTGCTTAAAAGCGTATAATGCGGGCATTTTCCTCCTAAGAAAGCACGAATCAAAGGGTCATTCTGGAGTGATTGAAAATGAAACATACGGGAGCAATCTGCCATCCAGCCCGCAATCAGATATACAAATATTTTACTTAGAGGAAATTTGGCATTGTCTTTCTTTAAGCAATCAAACCCCCGGAAAGTCTGCTGGATTTTCATCCGTTCCAGAAATTGCAGAAATGGGAGGATGCCACTAAATTTTGTACTATTCTTTAAATTGAATTCATATTTAATTCTTGAGACAGGAATGATATAATTCACCTTAAAGGTGCCCCCTTTCTTGGTTATTGTTTTTTTCTCAAAATCAATTATACCAGAGGATGGGGCACTTTTTTATTTTAAATTACTATTTTACTTTCGTAATCTGGGATTAAATATTTGCGATATGCCGGTCGGGACTTTGCGGAGAATGTCGCAAATCATTGGCAAACAGCCGAAAGATTTGGATGTGCGCTATTTCGGGCTGAACCATTTCGGCTGGTGGACGAGTATTAAAGATAAAGAAGGCCATGAATATTTGCCGGAGATCCGCGATTATGTCGCGAAACATGGTTATTTGACCCAGGTTGAAGTGGATACCCAGCATATGGACCAAAGCTGGCAGGAAACGCACAAAAAAGCGAAAGATCTTTTGGCGGTCGATCCGAGATTTTTGCCGAATACGTACTTGAAATATTACTTTTACCCGGATTATGTGGTGGAACATTCCGATATCCATTACACGAGGGCAAACGAAGTCATCGACGGACGGGAAAAAGAGGTGTTCTCCGCTGCTCAAAGAATCGTTGAAAAAGGGACCGCTGAAAAGGAATCTTTTTCTGCCGGCAGCCATGCAACATTTATCGTCGATCTTGCCCGTGCGATTGCCTACAATACGCATGAAAGAATGGTCATGATTGTGGAAAATAACGGCGCAATCGCAAACTTTGATGATGATGCGATGGTGGAAGTCCCGTGCATTGTCGGCACGGACGGCCCGGAACCGCTGTGCCAGGGCAGAATCCCGGAATTTGAACGGGCGCTGATGTACCAGCAGGTCACCGTGGAAAAATTGGTCGTGCAGGCTTATGTCGAAGGCAGCTATCAAAAATTGTGGCAGGCGCTGACCCTTTCAAAAACCGTGCCAAGCGCAAAAGTCGCAAAAGCATTGCTGGATGATTTAATCGAAGCCAACAAAGAATATTGGCCGGAATTGCACTAACAGCCGCGCAGGTTTATGCGGCAGGCAGCTGCCAAACATCGTAGCATCGCTGGCCCTTTTAAAAACGAACCAGATTCGGAATACCAGCCGGGGATGGAATAATGAGTTGTATAAGCTTATATGGCAGGCGCTGTCAAACAATTGTGGGACAGCGAAAGCCTTTCCTTTTAAACGAACCGGGTACTTGAGGCAACCAAAATACTGCCGGGAATGAATAAAGGGCCGTGAAACATATACATTTAAGGCGGCTGTCAAGCGGGACGGCAGGCGTTGGTTTTCTCAAAAACGGTCCGGAGTGCGAAGGTTGAATGAGGTATACCGGCCGGGATTGAAATAATGGAAGGGGCGAAAAGGAATGCGAGCTTTTCGCCTTTTTCATGAAGCGTGGAAGCTCGAGGATTGGTGCTAACTGGTTAAAAAACCCCCGGAACAAGGCAAATGATTTCAAACAGCAGCTCATTTTCATACGGGTATTCCGGGTGATGCAGGACCACCATTTTTTTCCTTGTTATGTTAAAGTAAGGGTATTCAAAAAATACGGGAGGGAAGCATATGTTTAAACTTTTTTCAAAAAAAGCTGCAGTGGAGGAACTTGTTGCGCCAATGAGCGGGAAGGTTGTTCAAATAGAAGATGTGCCGGATGAGGTGTTCAGCCAGAAGATGATCGGGGATGGCATTGCCATTGAGCCGGATGAAGGCGTTGTGGTCTCACCGGTGGATGGGGAAATTGTCCAGTTTTTCCCAACGAAGCATGCGGTCGGGCTGAAAACAAAGAGCGGATTGGAAATATTGATTCATATCGGCATGGAGACCGTTGCTTTGAACGGAGAAGGGTTCGAAGGCTTTGTTCAACAGGGGGATCGTGTAAAAGCCGGTGATAAACTGGTTTCCTTTGACCTTGAACAAATCAGGGAACGTGCGGAAAGCATCATCTCCCCTGTTGTCATCACCAATTTCGATGCCGTGGACACGTTAACCAAAACGACTGAAACATCGGTAAAACGCGGCGAATCGGTATTGTTGACGGTGAAAATGAAATAGTTTTCTTGCAGATAAAATGAACTTAAGTTTTTACATCAAGATACCCATTTGCGACGATGACTACTTTTTACAGCAGGCAACAGAGCTGCGATATTTTGTTCAATTTATACAGATGAAAAATGGGAAGACACACGCCCATCTAAATGCACGGATACATTTAGAACGATGTCTTCCCATTAAAAAGGATATGTTCTTATGCTATATCAAATGCTCGGGCAAGAAAAGCGTAGCGATACGGGCGGGATGCCGAAACTTCCCGCTTTTTTTTATGTTTATGCCTGCAGCAGCTCCTCGATCTTTTCCTCCAGGTCTTCCGGCTTTGTCCGCGATCCGTAATAGCCAATGACGTGGCCGTGCCGGTCGACGAGAAATTTATTGAAATTCCATGTAATTTTCTTCTCGCCTGTCTGCTCGAGCAGTTCGGCAAACAGCGGGTTCATTTCTTTCCCCTTCATTTTGCTTTTTTTAAACAACGGAAATGTTACGCCGTAGTTGGCTTTGCAAAATGCTGCAATTTTTTCACTTTCGTCAAACTCCTGTTTCATAAAACTGTCACTCGGAAAGCCAAGCACGGCAAACCCCTTGTCTTTGTACTTTTCGTAAAGGTGTTCAAGCCCCTCATACTGAGGTGTAAATCCGCATTTGCTTGCCGTATTGACAATGAGCAGCACCTGGTTTTTATATTCGGACAAGGACTCTTCCTCGCCTCCAGTAAGCCGTTCAAAAGAATAGTCATAAATGGACATAATCAGTCTCCTTTTCCCCGGAAATTTTATTTCTTGTCATTATCGTAAAGTGAATGTGGGGACATGTCAAATGATGGGATGGTTATATCACGGCCTGGTTTTGTGGCTCTGTTGTTAGGGCGATATCAAAATAGGTTCCAACACCAACTGTTCAAGGTGTGAAAGTAAATGAGTGGAGTGGTAAAAAATTGCAAAAAATGATTTATTTCAGACCGGATAAATATTAAAATAGGTGTATGAAGATACATACTTTTTTAAGGGGGGGATGATGGTGCCCGTTTTTTGATCAGCGGCAAATGAAGATGCCATTTTAACAAACAACGGTTGGCAGTGTTAGTTGTCTGAGACGGACGGAGTTTTAATTGCAGGGAGAAAGGTGAGCACATGAATATTTTTAGCTACATTGTTTTAGGGCTTTCCCTCTCAGTGCCGGTTGGCCCCATTACAATCGAAATGGTCAAAAGGGGGATCAAGAAAGGCTTTTTGCATTCCTGGTTTGTCGGCTTAGGCGGGATGTCCGCCGATGTTGTTTTAATGTTTTTGATTTATTTCGGTATATCTACATATTTAACTACACCAGTTGCGAAGCTGATTATGTGGATTTTCGGGTGTATCATTCTTGTATACTTAGGCTATGAGAGCATTAGAGATGCTTTTAGAGAAATCACTATATCAGAGGAGAAAAAGAAAGGAAATTTGCTGCAATCTTTTTTGTCAGGCTTTTTGATTGCAATCTCTAATCCACTGAATATTATATTTTGGATTGGCATTTACGGGTCGGTTTTAACCACGATTTTAGATACGGTGAACTCTGAAAAAGCTTTACTTTACAGCAGCGCGATTTTTATTGGGATAGCTGCCTGGGATATAACGGTAGCTTCTTCCGTTCACTTTGGAAGAAAATTTGTTCATCAGCGTTTTTTAAAATGGCTGTCTGTCATTGCCGGGATTGCCTTAATTGGATTTGGCATACATTTCGGGTATCAAGCCGTGAAAAGTCTGTATTTAGTAGGCATCGGCCACGAATAACCAGGTGAATTTTAAGAGGATAATTTAAAAACGCCGAAGTGGCAAAAAATCTTTGGGGGGATTTTTTATTTGCTGTTCATCCCCGGCTCATTGTTTTTCTATTCTTGCAAGCTATTTTTAGTTTTGGGTTATGATATGCCCCTTTCCCCCTTTTAAGCTGTTTCTGGATGGATGGATCGTCTTACTTGTGCGGGAGAAACGGGAGGGATCCATTTTTGGAAAGAGAGGAATTTTTGCTTGGGATGCGCCTGCCCGTTGCAAATAGCCAAAAGAAGGGATGCCCTTTGAACAGGACAGCCCTCATCTCGTATGTTACAGTTCTCCGATCTTGGCGGCGGCATAGCGGTTTTCTGGAACAGGTAGTCCGAGGTTTTCCCTTAGGGTGCTTCCTTCATAAGCAGTTTCGTACAAGCCTCTTTCTTGTAAAATCGGAATGACTTTCTCAACAAAGTCTTCCAGTGCGTGCGGGTAGCTGGAACCAATGATAAAACCGTCTGCAGCATGTTCATTGAACCATAATGCAATGAGGTCAGCAATTTCTTCTGGCGTGCCGATAAACTGGCTGCGCGGGAAGGCGGCCTCATGGGCAACCTGGCGCAATGTCAGATGCTCTTCTTTTGCGTGTTGTTTCAAATAATCGGTCGTGCTTTGAAAAGCGTTTTTTCCGATGTCGCCCAGTTCGGGAAAAGGTGCGTCCGGATCAAAACGGGAAAAGTCATAATCATCAAAGTATCTTGCCAGGTAAGTCAGGGCGCGTTCATAGGGGATAAGCGCGCTTAGTTCTTTGTACTTTGTTTCGGCTTCTTCCTTTGTATCTGCAATAATAGGGGAGATGCCGGGGAAAATTTTGATTTGGCTGGCATCCCGTCCGGCCCGCCTTGCCCGGTTTTTCACATCCTGGTAAAAACTTTTCGTGCTTTCAAGATTTTCTGAGTGAGTGAAAATGGAATCTGCCTTTTCCGCGGCAAACTGGCGGCCCCGATCGGATGCCCCTGCCTGGAAGACGACCGGGTAACCTTGTTTGGAACGGGCAATGTTTAATGGTCCGCGTACTTGAAAATATTTACCTTTGAAATTCAGGGCATGCAGTTTTTCAGGATCAAAGAATTGGCCGGTTTCTTTATTGTAGATAAACGCGTCATCTTCCCAGGAATCCCATAATCCTCTGACGATATCGACATGTTCCTCAGCAATCGCATAGCGCTCATCATGCTCCGGCAGATGGGCTTTGCTGTGATTATGGGCCGCGCCTTCCTGCGGCGATGTGACAAGATTCCATCCGGCCCGCCCGCCGCTAATGTGGTCAAGCGAAAGCAATTGCCGTGCAATCGTGAAAGGTTCGCTGAAAGAGGTAGAGATTGTCGCAATCAGGCCAACATGTTGTGTCACCGTTGCAAGTGCCGATAAAATCGTAATCGGTTCAAATCGGTTTAAAAAATGCGGGATTGATTTTTCGGAAATAAACAGGCCGTCTGCAATAAAAACAAAACTGAACAAGCCTCGCTCTGCCGTCTGCGCCTGGTTTTTATAATATGCAAAACTGGTGCTCGCTCCGGGATCCATATCTGGATGCCGCCAGCCGTCCGTTGTACCACCTACGCCGTGTACGATGGCCCCAAATTTCAATTTGTCATTACGCGCCATGGATTTTCTCTCCTTTTCCCAGTGCTTTTTCCAGATGCTCAACGCCGATTTCCGTTACGGCATATTAATTTCGCTTGTCCCGGCTGCCAATCTCGACAACCGGCACATATCTTACGCCGTATTTTGCTTCGAGCACATCGCGAAGATGGTCTTGTTCCGTGATGTCCACATCTGTATAAGAAAGATTTTGTTCCTTCAAATAATCTTTTACAGCTTGGCAGTATTGGCAACCTTGTTTGCTCCATACGACAATGGTTTGTGCTTGTTCCGACATTTCATCCCACTCCGTTTCCAATCAGTTGTTTGTTGATTTCACGGACAGCTGCCGCCAGCCGTCCGTAAGAAGCCAGTTTTTCATCCAAGTCTTCAATCGGGCTTAGTGCAATAAATTCTTCAATGCCATATTTCTGATGAAAATCACGAAGCCTATCCGCAACTCCCGCTTCTGTCCCCGCAATGATGCCGGGCTTTTGCTCAATGACCCGGTAAGGCTGGCGGACGCTTTCAAGATATTTTTCCACCTGTGCCTTGCTTCCGAGGTTCACCTTGTGTCCGTCTTCCAAAACGACTTTATAGCCGGCTCCGCTATCTTTATATTTTTTCGCTTCTTCCACTGAAGGGGTGACGGCAACGATAGAAGCCAAATGGAATTTTGCCGGCCGGCCAGTGTTCTGGCAGTGAGCCAAGTATGCGGCGTGGGCTGCCTTCAACAAGCCTTCATCCCCATTAATAAAATAAGCATAAACAAATTCAATCCCAAGCTTTGCAGCAAGTTTGGCACTTTCCACGCTTCCGCCGAGAAGAAAAACGGGAATTTCATGTTCTGTTTCCGGCTGGACGGAAAGAGCGGCATACGGATGATTTTCCGGAAAGTCCCTGCGTAAAAAATGGGTGAGTGTTTCCAGCTTTTGATCAAAATCCGGTTTTTCCGCCTGGTTTTCCTGCAAAGCACCGGTTGAAGCTTGCAAACCGCCCGGGGCTTTGCCGATCCCTAGCCCAATGCGGCCGCCGGAGAGGACACTCAGTTCATGGAATTGTTCGGCCACTTTATATGGGCTGTAGTGCTGAAGCATCACACCCCCTGATGCCAGCTGGATCGATGAAGTATGCGCCGCGAGATAGGCAAGCAGAATTTCGGGGGCGGAGCTGATGACCCGGTGCGAATCATGGTGCTCGGATACCCAGTATCTTTTAAAACCCCATGCTTCAGCTTGCCGAGCCAGTTGCAAGGTAGCCGAAAAAGCTTCGGCGCTTGTCTGGCCATCTGATCGCGGCGTCTGGTCTAAAATGCTGATTTGGATCCCCATTTTTTTCCTCCTTTGTTAAACCTGCTGGTAAAGATAAGCAGGGGAGACGCGGTGAAGAAATTTTTTGGTGCGCTCCTCCCTTGACTGGTGAAAAATTTGGTGCGGCGAGCCTTCCTCAACAATGATGCCTTGATCCATGAAAATAACATGATCTGACACTCGACGGGCAAATTCCATTTCATGGGTGACCACAATCATCGTCACACCGGTTTCGGCAATTTCGAGCAACACTTCAAGTACTTCACCGACGAGCTCAGGGTCAAGGGCGGCTGTCGGTTCGTCGAATAAAATGACATCCGGGTTGATGGCAAGTGCACGGGCAATGCCGACACGCTGCTTTTGTCCACCGGATAACTGGTTCGGATAGTGTCCGGCTTTATCTGCAAGTCCGACCCGTTCCAGCTGTGCCATGGCGATTTCTTCCGCTTCCCTTTTTGGAATTTTTCTGGCAACCGTCAGCCCTTCTGTCACATTACCTAAAACATTTTTATGAGAGAACAGGTTATACTGCTGAAAAACCATTGCTGTATGGCGCCGCAAAAATAAAATGTCTTTTTTCGACGGATGTTTGTAATCAATGGTTTTGCCGCCAAACTCCACCTGCCCTTCATCCGGCCTTTCCAGATAATTGATGCAGCGTAAAAGCGTTGTTTTTCCCGAGCCGCTTGGTCCCAAAATTGTGACGACCTCGCCTTTTTGAACGGTTAAATGAATGCCTTTTAAGACTTGATGCCTGCCAAAAGCCTTGTGGACATTATGAATCGTGATCATGTTATTCCTCCTTTGAGCTGTGACAGCTTTTGGTCTGTCAAATGGGCAAGCCATTCAAACAGGATGGTGATGCCCCAATAAATGATGGCGGCCGCAATATAGGCTTCCAGAAATTCATAATTATTCGAGGCTGCAATAATCGCTTTCCCGGTGATTTCCGGAACCGCCACAATGGAAGCAATCGATGTGGTATGGAAAAAGCCGCCAAACAAATTCACGAAATTGGGCAATGCATAGAAAAGTGCCTGCGGAAGCACGATGCGCCGGATGACCTGGCTGTGTGTAAGCCCGATGGCATATCCCGCTTCTGCTTCACCGGTATCCACTGCCAAAATGCCGGATCGGACTGCTTCGGATAAATAAGCGCCGGCTGTTAAGGACAAAGCCGCAATGACAAAGATGAAAACCGGGATTTTATTGGCATTAAACCCGATGCCGAAGATGTGGCCGAACTTTATGATAAGAACAGGAATGCCTAAGTAAATCAGCATAACGTGCAAAATGGCAGGCGTGCTCCGGAAAAAAGAGACGTACGCACCCGCAGCCGCCGCCAAAACTTTGATTTTGTACAGTCGGATGTATGTCACAAGCAACGCAATGATGAAACCGAATAAAATCGGAAGAATTGTCATCAATAGCGTCAGCGGAACGGCGGCCAGCAGGAATTTAAACGCCGTCCAAATAAATGGATAATCAATATGCATTTGTCCGCCTCCCTATTGGATGTTCATATCAAATATCGTAAGCAAGCGCGTTTCATTCCGCTTTACATGTTTTTCCATGAAGGCAAAGATTTTTTCCAGCACGATGGCCGTGAGATAATAAATGATGGCCAGCGAAATATAGACTTCGAGCGAATGGTTGCTCGATGTAATGAGCGTCTGACCCCGGCCTGACATGTCCATGACACCGATGGAAAAGGCGAGCGAAGTGTCTTTTAAAAAACCGATAATCAAGCTCCAGAAATTCGGTGCCGCTTGCACAAGTGCCTGCGGAAGGACAATCCGGAAAAAGGTTTGTCTTCCTGTTAAGCCGATGCTGTACGCAGCTTCCGCCTGGCCTTTATCGACGCTGTTGATGCCGGCACGGACGATCTCCGCAATGGAAGCTGCGCTGCTTAACGCATAGGTAGCAATCGCGGCATAGAGCGGATCCATCTTTGACGTGTCAATTCCCACAGCAGCTGTTAATGCGGGAATTGCATAAAACACAACAAACAGCTGGACCATGATGGGTGTTCCCCTGAAAAAAGAGATATAAATGCTGGAAAGCTGCTGTAAGACAGGAATTTTATAAACCTTTGGAAGTGCCACGATGATTCCCCAAATAAATCCGCAAATAAGAGAGACGCCCAAAATGTATAGTGTTAAAGGCAGATATTTGAGCAGAGTGGGAATAAAATTCACGACCATATGCCATTCAAAAGCTTGCAAAATATTCCCCCCCTTTTTTAGAAGCTGGATTTGGAGTAATCGGCTCCAAGCCATTTCAAGCTTAATTTTTTCAGTGTCCCGTCCTTTGTGATTTCTTTTAAAGCTTTATCTACTTCATTGCTCAATTTTTGATTGTCTTTGTTGAACATAAAATAAACCTTTGAATCGGACAGCACATTTCCCACCACTTTTTCTTTAATCGAACTTGTTTCATTTTGAAATTTCACTGCGAACGGCGTGGAGACCGTTGCATCAGCGCGCCCGGTTTTCAATTGGTTCGCCGTTTCGTTTGCGCCCGTGCCTTCGTATACAATTTTGAACTTGTTGCCGCGTTCTTTATTGATTTTATCAAGCAGCGTGGCGGCATTGGATGTTGCACTTGTAATCACGGTCTTTCCGTCCAGATCGTCAAGGCCTTTGATCATGTTGTTGCGCTCAAGGACTGTCACTTGTAGCGGAAAATAGTTATAAGCGACTTTATTGAATAAAAAGCGCTTTTTCCGCTCGGGATTGGTTTCCATTTCATGTGCGACCATATCGATTTTTCTTGCACTCAGGCTTGTCAATAAGTTTGAGAAATCCATCGTTTTAAATTTAAATTTGTAATCCGGCAGCCGTTTGTCGATTTCGCGTACGAGTTCCACGTCATAGCCGGTCAGTTTCCCGTTTTGGATAAAGCATATATTTGGAAATTGCGTACCCGTTCCGACTGTTACCGTCTGGACTTTTTCTTCCTGCCCGCCCGCTTTTCCGCAACCGGCGATCATGAGAATAAGTATGCAACCGGCAAACAGCGCAAGCTTTCTCTTTTTCATGTATTCTCCCCCGCATTAAAAGCTTGATTTGGAGTAATCTCCGCCAAGCCATTTTTTGCTCAGCTTTTTCAATGTCCCGTCTTTTTCCAGTTCTTTGATGGCTTTATCAACGGCACGGCTTAATTCGGTATTGCCTTTCCCGAAAATAAAATATACTTTTGTGTCGAGCAGCACGTTTCCGACCGTTTTTTCTTTAATAGAACTCGTCTCGTTTTGAAACTTTACGGCAAAAGGCGCTGCGACCGTGGCATCGGCCCTTCCTGTGCTTAACTGGTGTGCCGGGTCATTGCTTCCTTGTCCGGCATAGACGAGCTTGATCGGATTGCCATGTTCTTTGTTATATTGGGTGATGTAATCCGCAGCATTTGAAGTGGCACCAACGATCACTTTTTTGCCGTATAAATCCTTCAAGGAATGGATGGACTGGTTTTTCTTTAAAACCGTAATGTACATCGGCGAATAATTATAAGGAATTTTATTGAATGTAAACTGTTTTTCCCGTTCTGCATTTTTTGCCATATTGTGCGCGACCATATCGATTTTCTTAGCGGCCAGACTTGTGAGTAAATTGGAAAACTCCATTGTTTTGAATTTAAAGTTGTATTGCGGCAGTTTCTTGTCAATGGCGCGGACCACTTCAACGTCGTAGCCTGTCAAATGCCCTTTTTGATCCAGAAAGCAAATGTTTGGAAACTGTGTGCCTGTTCCGACAATGACTGTTTTCGGGCCTGATTTTGCCGTGCCGGAAGTGGCCGAGCAGCCGGATGCTGCGATAAGCAAGACGGAAAAAATGACAAAAAACCATTTCTTTCTCATACTTGCCCTCCGGCGATAAATACCGGCTGCTCCAGTGAATATCCGAGCACTTTTTCATTAAATAATTCAGGGATTAAAATTTTGCAAAGCAGCGCGCTAAGATCCCCGTCCTCTGATTCCTGGTACCGGCAAGGGTAGTATCCTTTCCGTTTATACATTTCCAACAGCCATGGATGCTTGCGCGCGGAGGTTCCGAGCGTGACGGCCGGCGCTTTCAATGTCCCGCGCAAAATCACTTCTTCTACATACGTCAGCAACCGGTTCCCGTACCCTTTGTTGGCATATGCCGGATCGGTTCCAAACCACCATACAAACGGGTATTGGGAGATGGGTTCTTCCCCTTCCCACGGGAAACGTATGGTAATGGTGGAAATCAGTTTTCCGTCTTTTTCCAGCACATAGGCAGCGTTGTTTTGAATATTTTCTGCAATCATCGTATGGTCCGCTCTGGTGGACGGCCATGTAATGCCCAAGTCTTTTATGGATTGAAATGATTTTTTGATCAGCTCGTGAAACGGATCGACATCGTTCAATGTCGCAAGCCGAATGATTTCTTCACCCATTTTTCCACCCCTTTTTAGTGAGAAATGACTGGTGATGCTTCCAGTCTTTGCAAATTTTCTTCAAATTGGCGGAGTGCTCTTTCCAACCGCCTGGCAGCTTCTCTTTCCATTTCAAAGCGCCCATTGTCGGCACGTTTCACTTGATGGTCGATGGTATAGGCGCCTTGTATGATGTGCTGTGCACCCAGTTCTGAAAGGACAGGTTCCAAAGCATATTTGATGGCCAGCACATGTGCCGGTGAGCCGCCCAAAGCCAGCGGCAGCACCACTTTTCCATCAAGGGCGTGCTGCGGCAGCAAATCCAGATAGGTTTTTAAAATGCCGGAAAAAGATGCTTTAAAAATCGGTGTTGTGACGATCACTCCGTCGCTTTCTGCAACAAGTTTGTTGGCCTCTGTAATTTCCCGATCCTTGTAATCTGCCGAAATCAATGCACCGGCAGGCAATTGATGGACGTGGATCACATCGAGGCGGGCACGTGAGCCAAAATAGGATTGTGCATATGTCGCCAGCCCGTTTAACCGGGATGTGAGAGAATAAGATCCCGAAATCAAAGCAATTTTCTTCATCAAACCCCTCCATTTACTATTCCTATAACGTTAGTAGGAATTGATTGGCTTTATTGTAACTGATTTTTTTATGTTTGGCGAATTGAAAAAATTTTGTTTTTGTATAAAGAAAATTTATAGTTGCAATCGGCTGAATTCATAGTAAAATGGTAAGAATAATAGAAATTACCAGAAGGAGGGGGATCAGGTTGGAAATCCGCGCGATCCAAACGTTTCATTATGTTGTGGCACTTGGCGGTTTTCAAAAGGCAGCAGAGGAATTGAACTATTCCCAGCCTGCGATCACTTTCCGGATCAAACAATTGGAAAAGGATCTCGGGGTAAAATTATTTGAACGGGGGAAGACACTCAAATTAACGAGTGCAGGCAGGATTTTCTACAACCAGTCAAAACAATTGCTGCAGGATTACGAGGCGCTGGATGCTGAAATGTCTCAATTGCGGGCCGGTGCAAGGGATTTTATCCGCATCGGCATCTCAGAACCGTTTGCGAGCCTGAAATTCCCAGCTGTTTTGGCGGATTTTTTGAATCGCCATCCCGAAGTTTCAGTGGATGTGTATGTGGATGATGCGAACGGGTGCAGCCAGCGGCTTGAAAAAGGGGAGATTGATTTTGCAGTTTGCGGCGAACCGGAAATAAAGCTTGAAAATTACTATGATCCTTTTTATTCAGATGAACTGGTACTGCTTGTAGGGGCAGCCCATCCGCTGGCAAAGCGCGCAGCCGTTTCGCTGGCAGATTTGCGCGGCGAACGGCTGATTTTTACGCCGGTCAACTGCCCGATCCGAATTCAGATTGAACAGGCATTGCACCGGAAAATCGGAAATGATTATAAAAAAATGACGGTGACAAGCAGTTCCGCCCATAAATTTTATGTCCAGCAAAACATTGGCATTTCCATCTTAACGAAAACCGCCACCCTGTACACCGTTAGCGGCACAAAAGTGATTCGGATTACAGACGTCGAAATCCATCCGCCGATCGGGATATTGTTAAATGAAAAGCAACAGGGGCTGTCGCAAATTGTAAAAGATTTGATGACGGAAATCCAGCATTCATTTTTCCATTTTCCGGCTGAATCGGAAGGGACAGCAAGATAACGGGGTGAAGCAGGGAAGATATTATGCTTTTTTATTGGAATGATAAAAATATTTTTATTTATGGACTATTGACTGCGCTGCAATGATCCATCATAATAACCTATCATATAGATCAGAAAAATAGGAAATCGACCGGACCACCGGAGATGCTAAAGACCCAACGCGCTAATTGGGTATCAGCATCTCTTTTTTTTATGAATCCAATTTATCCTGCTATCCCGGCTTCAAAATATAAGCGGAAACATGCTCAAAGATGATTTTGTTTTGTATTTACTGCCGGGTGGGACAAAAGACTTGAAATGGAGGAAAACAAAATGAGTGAAGCCGTTATCAAGAGGAATATTAAAAAATCAATCACAGAGCTTGTTGGACGAACGCCTTTGTTGGAGATTACCAATTATGAACAGGAAAAACAGCTAGAAGCCGAGATTGTTTGCAAGCTTGAGTATCTTAATCCCGCAAACAGCATTAAAGACAGGATTGCAAAAGCGATGGTCGAGGATGCGGAGAAAAAAGGATTATTAAAAGAGGGGGCGACGATCCTTGAAACAACAAGCGGCAATACGGGTATCGGGTTGGCAGCTATTGCAGCTTCCAAAGGGTATAAACTTAGAATATACATGCAGGATGGGGTGAGTGAGGAAAGGACAAAAGTGGTGAAAGCGTACGGAACAGAAGTTATCCCCTTTTCAGAAGTACCAGAAGTTGCCGAAGCCATTGAGAAAACGGAGGGGGATTTTGTTGAAGTCACGAAAGTTTTTCAAAAAGTGGTGGTGGACCAAGAGGAAAATGCCGTATTCTTGAATCAGCTTGAAAATGAAGCAAATCCAAGGATTCATCGGGAAACAACCGGTCCGGAAATTTGGGAAGACACAGGGGGAGATATTGATACCCTTGTGGCAGCCATAGGAACAGGCGGCACCATCAGCGGCACGGGAGCTTATTTAAAATCGAAAAATCCGCATGTCAAAATTGTCGGAGTGGAGCCGGGGGTGGCTTCCATCGCGACTTTGGAAAATCCCGATATTGAAGAAATTACAGGTGTGCACAGGTTTTCTGATGTAGAGGAAAAGCGGGTACCGGCAAATGTCCATATGGAAGTCATTGATGAAGTGATCGAGGTAGAGACATTCGAAGCATATGAAGCGGCGAGGGCTGTCGCAAAATCAGATGGCATTTTGGTTGGCACTTCCTCAGGGGCAGCCATTTTTGCCGCAACACAGCTGGCGAAGCGCCCGGAAAATAAAGGGAAGCGCATTGTTGCCATTCTGCCGGATACCGGACTGAGATATTTATCGACAGATTTGTTTGATTAATTTTCTACACGTAAGACAGCCTGCTGCAAAATTTCTCATTGATGCAGGCGGCATTCTTTATCATCACACCATTTGCTATATGCTGTCTGAGATCTTCGGTGAGAAAACATTCCTGTCGCTACAGAAAAAGTAAACCGCTGCTTCCACAATGTTCATCTTTCGCATATTTGTTTTTTCAATTCCCATACTAAAGGCAAGGAGGGATGAACATGCCAAAACGGAAGCATGATGCGGAACAAAAGAACAAAGAAGGCTTTGACTCGGCTAGGACTGATTCCGAGTATTCAAGGGAATTGCAGCAGCTGGGCGATGGGGCAGGCAGCGCGGCGGCCAACCGCATGCACAAGGAAAAAGCAAAAAAGATGAAATCATCTAAAAACCAGGGAGAATGGAAAGGCATGCATTGAAAACGGGTCTTCACTCTTTAGGAGTGAGGGCTTTTTTTGCGTTTGGTGGTTCAGCTGTAAAAGTAGGTGTATAAGTACGCCCTTGCTATTTTTTTCGCCGGGAATATTCTGGGCCGAGCCTGACAGCTGGTTTCGGTTCAAGGATTTTTCATGGCCAGATGGTTTGAGATTTCCGTTCGGAGTGCTATGATCAGAAAAAGAGGAGATGCTGCCATGATGACTGCGGCCATTCTGACATTGAAGAGACGGTCCATTGGTCTGAATGTTTTTCACCTGGATTTTACATTGGAAAGCCCGTCCAATTAACCTTCAAAAAACCACATTCAAATGCCAAGGTCCTGTTACGGTTTTGAAGGCAAGTAAGAATTTTACGTACATAATTCTTTATGATATGAGAATAGGGAGGCAATGTATTCATGCATTATGTCAGGCTCTTAAATACAAGAGATGTTGAGTTTTATGAAATATTTCAGGCGTATTGCGGGGATTCTCTAGGATATATCTTAATTATTGATACAAGAAGACCTTCTAAATTTACTGATAATCCAATTATTTCAAAAGTGGAAGAGGAAGAAAAATTTGAAAGTGCATCGAATTTCATTAAAGTGATTATTATTACGAGGGAAGAGCAGAGTGAGCAATTCAAGGAGGAAGTTCATTTATTTGTTTCTGGTTTAATTGAAACAAAGCCTGATAGTTCATTTTTTATGGATATCATCGTCTCAGACAAAGAACCTACATATGATTATCCGTTTGATATGGTGCCTATGGTTGATTATATTAAGCCCTTTCTTAAAGGAGTTAACGATAACATAGATTTTAGTTCCTTGACTAACGAAAAGTTTAACTATTTGTCGCAGGATTAAGTATTAATTTATAGTTGGGAAAGGGCATCAAAATTAATAATTAATCGAGAAATTTGAGAAAAAAGATAAATGACTTTATGATGTCTTCAAGGGGTTGAGTTGATGGACTTCAAACTGGAATATATGAAAACCACAGATCTGGAAAAACCTGTAGGTTAAGAAGGGATTTTCGGTATTGTTTTTTCAAATGAAAATGCAGGTGAAAATAAAATTTTTTCATTGATTGAAATCCATTTTTGATATACATAGAAGCAAATTCTGACTCATAAAGAGGGCTTAATAGCACGCAGCAATCAACTTTGAAGACATCAATATGGTTCCTGCCACAGTCCAATTAACTCCTTCAGGTTAAATATTTTTCTTCCCAACGTTCCCGTTTTGTAGTTGGATCTAGTTGGGAAAGGTCATCACCATAATTATATTGTATTTTCATTTCCCCGGTATGCTTGAGAATATAGGTGAAACAGGTCCACTGCTCTTGTCCTTGTTGATGAAACTCATTCCATAATTGTTCACAGCAATCAAATAATTGATCTTCTAAGCTTTCATATTTTCGGGAATCTACCTCATACTGATCCACGATATCCGGGCTATAAACAGGCGTTTTGGAACCTAATGGATAAAAGTAAAAAAACACTTGTCCATATCCTTCTCTCATTTCTGCATATAATAAAACCTTCTCCCAGTCCTCTGGTATCATATCGTTTAAAATGTAAGCTATCTGTTGATAAAGGGTTTCCATATTTGAAGTTTCCATCATTATTTCCTCCTGGTCTCTGTATAGTGTATTTAGCTGGTCACATCTTTCCTTCCATTCATTTTATATTCTATTTCAAATCTGTGTAGCCTGAGAGCCGTCACCTTTCTATATCGGTTTAATTCTAACTTCTACAATTTGCTCCTTTGCCAGAGCTGTTTTCTAGTGCTTTATATTCACTACGATTTAGTCTGGCACCCATTGGTACTAAATTATCCATTTCTCTGAAGCATCAAAAATACTGGCAATGAAATACCCAAAATCGGCTTGCTAAGTCTATCATCACCGCGGTCGATTCTTTGTGTGTAGGTTTTTTGTTTAGCGTTGCCCAACTTTAATTTTGCTTTTATGCTTTTGACGGCAGTGAAGTGATCGGGCTGGTGGCGATGCAATTGAAAAACAAAGAAGATGCACCTACGTAAACGGCCAATGTCCACAGCGGGATCATATGAAATAAAAAGCAGTCTGGCTAATCGGATTGAATGTATCGCCTGTTTTAACTGTGAAATACAACGACTCGGTTTCCGCCGCACGCTTGCAACACCGACATATTACCAACGTTTGCTAAACTCTCTTGACGGAATCAGGTTACAGGATATTTATTTCCATTTATTATGATGCTTTTTGCTTCAATTAATAATAATGCATCCCATATTTCCAACGCAAAATTAGCATTAGAATAATATTGATTTACCCAATCCTCTTTTATTGATGAGGGTTTAATTTCTCCTATTCCCCCCATATAAAAGTCGATTGACGTTAATTCTAAATAGTCATCTTCCTCGACATCAGCTTTTATATTAAGTCTTTGATCACCAGTATTTTCAACGAAATACCATGCTGTTACTCCTTCAAAAACCACTTTATACTTATTTTCATAACCGTTATCTATTGTTTTTAACTCAAAACTAATAGTGTTTTTCAAGATGTCAAATTCATAACTTTCAATAATCGCAGCCCACATTTCGTTAAGTAAATCGAATAATCTATTCCTCATATTATCACTTTCCTTTATATGATAAATAAGATTCGAAAGTTTTTTCGTTTCCCTCAAAGTGAAGAACTCCGCACCGCTTTTAGCATCGACATGGGTGATCTGCCTTATTTTTTTCAGTGTGGGTACGACGCCATCCTGAATAAATTTTCCCAATTGCTGCTTCGGCCTTCCAGTATAAATTTCTTGTTGGCACTGATATGCAGTCTTTACTAAAAAGAACAACTTATGAAATTCAATTTATGGCAAGTATTTTTCTTCCCATTGTTTTCTTTTTGAGGTTGGGTCGATCTCTGATAAGTCATTATATTGATAATGAACTTTCATTTTTCCGTTGTTATCGAGAATGAAAGTTAAACTTGTCCATTTTTCCTGTTGTTGTACGCCAAATTCATGCCATAACTCCTCACAATAATCATATAATTGGTTTTCTAACTCACTGTATCTTTGAATATCTAAATTAAATTTTTCTTCTATTTTTAAACTGTAAATAGGCTTTTTTGAATTTATCGGATAGTAATAAAAGAAAATGTGAGCATACCCCTCCCTTATTTCTGCATATAGAAGAATCCTAGACCATTCTTCAGGTAGCATATCATTTAAAACGTTTGCTATTTTTTGGTAAATGTTTTCCATGTTTTCCGTGTTCATTTTTCTTCTCCCCCAGCATCATCTTTTAATCTAACTTTTTTCAACTCATTGGCCTGCTCATCGACCGGCCTTTCAAACCTGATACCAATCGCTCATGGTTTCCTTCATGACATGAACAGCCTTTTTGACTCTAATTTCATTCTTCCATATGTCTTCACGACTGTTTTCGTCATTGATTTACTTCTAGTATCAAGGATTGTGATAACGCTGTCAATTTTGCGACGTTGGTAAGAAGAAGGGGGGACGAAGCTTGCAGAAGTGTGTATTTTTATAGGTGAATTTATGTTTGCTCAGTAGATATTTTCCAAATGTAGGTAAAGAAGGGATTTTCGGTATTGTTTTTTCAAATGAAAATGCAGATGAAAATAAAATTTTTTCATTGATTGAAATCCATTTTTGATATATTTGATATAATAGAAGCAAATTCAACCTGACTCATAAAAAGGGCTTAAGCCACGCGGTAATCAACTTTGAAGAAAAAGGATGGTCTGCAGCGGACAAACTGCGAACAATATGGACGCCGCTGAATAGAAGCAGTTGTTTTGGGGCTACTTTTTTTAAAATATGTATCGGACACGTTTTGGGTAAAATTGAAAGAACTGACGGATTCGATCCTGACTTTGTCAAATACCGTAACGCCTATACAGCGGCTTGATTAGGCGGTACTGGTACTACGGGAAAAATAAAAAATCAATGGGGGATACAACTTGATTACATCAGAAGAAATTAAACGTAGATTATGGGATGGGGCCAATGAACTACGTGGTTCAATGGATGCCAGCCGTTACAAAGATTATATGCTTGGATTAATGTTCTACAAGTTTTTGAGCGATAAGACATTGGAAACATTCAAAGTGGCCAGTGGCATCGGGCAAATGTCTGAGTTGGAGCTGGTTGAAGCATACACAAAGGCAAAAGCAGAATACGGCGAAATGCTAGAGCAAATGATTCAAAACGTACTCGGTTATTATGTCTCTCCTGAGTATCTTTATCAGACTTGGATAAAAGATATCAATTCGGGTGATTTTGAAGTCCAAAAAGTAATAGATAGCTTGAATCACTTTGAGCGTACGATTGCCGTGTCTGGTGATTCGGATGACTTTCAAGGACTATTCTCAAGTTCAACGCTTGATTTAACGGATACGGCTTTAGGCAGCAATTTAAACGAACGGAGCAAAAATATTAAGGCACTAATCTTGCTGTTTGCAGACTTGAACATGGTAGCATTGCAAAAAGGCGATGTACTGGGTGATGCGTATGAGTACCTCATCGGACAGTTTGCGATGGAGTCAGGAAAGAAAGCAGGGGAATTCTACACGCCACGACAAGTCAGCGAAGTCATGGCACAAATTGTAGCGAGAACATCAGATATCAAGTCAATCTATGACCCGACTGTTGGCTCTGGGTCGCTACTTTTAACAGTTGGAAAGCACTTAGATGAAGATGCACAAAAGAATTTGAGCTATTACGGGCAAGAAAAGAACACAGCAACCTATAACCTAACCCGTATGAATTTATTGCTGCACGGTGTTCGGCCAGAAAAGATGACCATTAAAAACGGTGATACACTTTCCCAAGACTGGCCAGAAGATCCAGAACGCCCGAATGAAGGCGTGCAATTTGATGCAGTGGTGATGAACCCGCCATATTCAGCGAAAAATTGGAACAGATCAGGGTTAAAAGTCAGCGACCCTCGTTTTGAAGTTGCTGGAGTGTTGCCACCAGATTCTAAAGGGGATTTTGCTTTCCTATTACATGGATTATTCCACTTAGGACAAAACGGGACGATGGCGATTGTCTTGCCTCATGGGGTGCTATTTCGTGGTTCAGCAGAAGGCGAGATTCGCAAACGATTGCTTCAAAAAAATTACATTGATGCCATTATCGGCTTGCCAAGTAATCTATTTACCAATACAGGGATTCCAGTCGTTGTCATCATCTTGAAGAAGAACCGAAAATTTGACGATCCTGTTTTAATCATTGACGCATCTCATAGCTTTATTAAAGTTGGAAAGCAAAATGTCCTGCAAGAAAAGGACATCGCAAAAATTGTGGATACATATGTTGAACGTAGAGAAGAGGAAGGGTATAGTCACCTAGCAACTCATGAGGAAATAAGGAAAAATGAATATAATATGAATATTCCCCGTTATATCCAGGCGAATGAAGAAGAAATTCCGCACGATGTGGATGCTCACCTTCTTGGCGGCATTCCTCAAAAGAACATTGACGATTTGAAGGTTTTACAGTCTACCGTGCCAGATGTTTTGAAACGATCATTAAAAGAAATTCGTGAAGGATATGTCGAATTGTTAAAACCTGTTGAGGAAATTTCTAATGATGTATTGAGTGACGCTCGCATTGTTGAAATATCGAAAGAAATCGAAAGCAAAACAAAAAACTATATCGATAAATACTGGGACGTTTTGCGAAATGTTGATAAAAGCAGTAGCTCGACGCAGTTAATGGACGACATGCTGGTTGAGATCAAGCAGATTCTTTCATCCTTCCAATATATTGATGTGTATGACGGCTACCAAATTGTGGCGGAGATATGGAAAAATACACTGGCACATGATGCGGAAATCATTAAATCAAGTGGTTTCTATACAGCTGGTCGTACGCGTGAGCCCAATATGGTAACAAAAGGATCCGGTAATAAAAAACGAGAAGAACAAGACGGCTGGGTTGGCAGTATTGTACCAAATGAGTTGATTGCAAAAAATTTATACAGTGATGAACGAAAAGAAATTGAATCAAAGAAAGCCCGCATTCAGGAGATTGAAACGGAGCTATCTGAATTGGTTGAGGCTGCGAAAGTGGAAGATAGTGATGAAGCCAATGCTCTAGGCGAGTGCTTGAATGAAGCAGGTGAGGCTTTTGAAAGCAAATCAATCAGGGCTGCATTAAAAAAGGCAAGCAAGGAAACCGTTGAATATAACCTATTGGAAAAAGTTGAAACATTATTTGCAGATAAATCAGCGCTTAACAAAGCCGTGAAAGCGGATGAAAAAGCACTCAAAGAATCCGTGCAAGAACGTATCTTGACTTTGACAAACGAAGAAATCGACAACTTGATGTATGAAAAATGGTTCGGCAATCTGGTGGATGCTATAGTTGGTTTGGTATGGAAACCGATAAAAAAAGAGTTGGACACATTGCAAATGTTGGATGATCGTTATGCCGACACCTTGTCAGCAATTGATGAAGAAATCCAAGACTCAGAATCAGCACTTGAAGCCATGATGCGTGAATTGGTGGTGGAAGAATGATGGAACAAAAAAATTTAGTGCCAAAAAGGCGATTTAAGGAATTCCAAAATACTTCCGCTTGGGAACAGCGGAAGCTAAAAGACTTTGGTAAAGCGACTGGGGGAACATCAATTGAATCTGAATTTGTTGACGGTGGAAAATACAAAGTAATCAGTATTGGAAGTTATTCTGAACAAAGCGTTTATACAGACCAAAACATACGTGCAGGGTTGACAGATAAGACGAAAAATCGAATATTAAATAAAGATGATTTGACCATGATTTTGAATGACAAAACCGCATCAGGAAATATTATAGGACGTGTTTTACTCATTGATTCCAATGATTCTTATGTGTATAACCAACGAACAGAAAGAATTGAACCAGACCATGAAAAATATAATTCTCAATTTTTATATCAATTGCTTAATGCACCAATGATACGTTCAAGAATCATTAAACAGGCACAAGGAAATACCCAAATTTATGTGAACTGGTCAGCAATTAGTGAGCTGGATTACTTAGTCCCAAATCTTGATGAACAACGTGAAATCGGTGCGTTTTTCTCTAACTTTGACCACCTTATCGCCCTTCATCAGCGTAAGTTAGAAAAAATGAAAACATTAAAGTCCGCTTATCTTTCTGAAATGTTCCCTGCTGAAGGTGAGCGTATGCCAAAACGGAGGTTTGCAGGATTTACTCAAGCTTGGGAACAGCGAAAGTTGGGGGAAGTGGTAAAAACACATCAATTCAGATCATATTTAGCGGAGCCCAATGCTGAGGGAGACTTCGAAGTAATTCAACAAGGAGATAGGCCGGTTGCTGGATATACTAATGGAACACCTTTTGAAAATTATCGGGATGTAACGCTGTTTGGCGATCATACAGTATCGCTTTACAAACCGACTAAACCGTTCTTTATTGCGACTGATGGAGTAAAAATATTGAGTGCAGATGGTCTTGAGGGTGACTTTCTGTTTTCGTTGCTAGAAAGATATAAACCTGAACCACAAGGCTATAAACGTCACTTCACAATACTTAAAAATCAAGGTGCTTGGATAACCAAGAACGTTGAAGAGCAAGTCAAAATTGGCACATTCTTCAAGAATCTCGACCACCTTATCACCCTCCATCAACGTAAGCTCGAAAAACTACAAAGCATCAAAAAAGCATACCTCAATGAGATGTTTGTATAAAGGGAGAGCAAAATTATGAGCAATACACCGAAAAGTGCGGCGGAGAAAACTTTTCAAGAGAATTTTGTCAAGGAACTGCAGAAATATAAATGGGAAGCACCCGAGTTCTTAAACGGCAATAAGCAAAAAGTAACGGTTGCTGACTTGGTTTCACACTGGCGTAGTGAACTCAACCGTATCAATGCTGACCAGCTTGAAGGCGTGGAATTAACCGATAATGAGTTCAAACAAGTGATGGCAAAGGTCAATCAAATCAGCAATAGCTATGAGGCTGCAAAGATTTTGGCTATTGAAGGATCAAAAGGCAAGATCGATGGCATCTACCGTGATGACAATCCGAAAATCACGAGAAAACAAATCACGTTGACGATTTTTAAAAAAGCTGAAGTGCGTGGTGGGGACTCGAGCTATCGGATTGCGAGAGAAATACAGACCCCCAACAACAACCGTTTTGATATTGTCCTGCTGATCAACGGCTTGCCCTTAATCAATATCGAACAAAAACGCACGGACAAAACGTTGGACGAGGCATTTGGCCAGTTTATGCGCTACTACCGTGACGGGGAATACAGTCATAACTTTATGGCTTTTTCGCAAATGATGGTCATCACTTCTGAAATCGACACTCGATATTTCGCTACGCCCAAAACAATTGGAGACTTTAACCCGAGTTTCGTCTTTCATTGGGCAGATAAAGATAACCATGTAATAAACGATTGGAAAAAAGTAATTGAACAATTTTTGATGATTCCAATGGCACATCAGATGGTCGGCGATTACTTAGTCATTGATGAAGCGCGTGATGAGGAAAATAGGCGACATCTGTTAATGCGTCCCTATCAAGTCCACGCTCTGCAGGCGGTTGAAGGGGCTGCATTTGGATGGGACAATGCTGAAAAAATACCTCATGGCGGTTTTGTTTGGCACACGACTGGTTCAGGAAAAACAATCACAAGTTTCAAGACTGCTTTGTTTTTATCGACAAGAGCAGGATTTGATAAAGTCGTCTTCCTTGTTGATAGACGTGAGCTAGATAATCGTACCAGTGAAAACTTCAAAGCATATGCTGCCTATGAGCCGGTTTCTGTTGATGATACAAAACACACCTACCAGCTAAAAAAGAAACTGATGTCAGCAAAGAATGGCATTGTGGTCACGACAACATTCAAACTTAATGCTTTAGTGAAAGAACTAGAAGAAGCGCACGATAATCGTTTGGCAGAAAAGAAAATGGTCTTTATCATCGATGAAGCCCATCGTACGACAATGGGACAGATGATGGGAACGATAAAACGCTATTTCAAGAAAAATGGACTTTTCTTTGGTTTTACCGGCACCCCCTTATTTGATGAAAATAAGGTCAAAGGAAAGATCAATGAAAAAAGTGAAGTCATCAATACCACTGAAAAGTTATTTGGGCCAATGTTACACCAATATACGATTGATGAGGCGATTGCCGATAAAAACGTATTAGGCTTTCACGTTGACTATATCAACACCGGAGAATTTAAAAGCTATGATGATTTAAGAGACCAGATCGCTGAACAAATGAAGGAAGAACATCCTGAATGGACGGACAGAGAAATCGAACGCCAAGTTCAAGAAATGTCAGAAGCGGATGTTGAAAAGCAAGCTAAAAAACGAGGACTGCTTGTATACCAAGACGAAACGCATATTCCACGGGTAGTAGAAGAAATTCTGAATAACTGGGAATCCCAATCACAAGAAAGAGAATTTAATGCAATTTTGACGGTTGCCTATAAAGATCGTGTAATTGCTTATTATCATGAATTTAAAAAACAACTAAAAGAACGTGGGGAAAAGCTAAATGTAGCGATGACGTTTAGTTTTGGTAACGAAAATGATCCTAAGCCACTAGACCCTGAAATTGTCAAAGAGATGTTTCAGGACTACGCTGCCTTTACAGGTATTGAGTTTATAGCGGGGGATAAAAAACATGGAGAAGATGCTTATTTTGAAGACCTTGTAGAGCGCGCGACACGAGGCGGCAGTGGACGAAACCCGAAAAATATCGACCTCGTCATTGTGGCAGACCAACTGTTGACAGGTTATGATTCGAAACGTCTGAATACGCTTTATGTTGACCGTACCCTTGAACTTCAAGGTCTGATCCAAGCCTACTCACGCACCAATCGTGTCTTTGGTTCGAAAAAAGAATTTGGAACGATTATCAACTTCCAATATCCTCGAATGACTGAAGAAATGGTAAATCAAGCTTTGAAACTGTATGGAAGCGGTGGGAAGAGCAGTAAGGCCATTGTGGATACTTACCAAACGGCTGTAAAGAAATTGGAAATCAAAGTATCTGAAATGATCCCGACTTTACCTGATCCTACTGAATGGCAGAAAATAGAACAGGATGAGAAGAAAAAGGAAGCTTTTATCCTTGCTTTTAAAGATGCTGCTGAGCAGTTAAATTTGGTAGAACAGTACTATGAATTTAAGTGGAATGATGACGCTTTTGGGATAGACGAGCATACTTGGCTGCAGTATGTCGGTGCTTATAAAAACTTAACAAGGAAGCCCGGAACCCCACCTGCGCCATCAACCGTTCATCCGCTTGCTGGAAAAACGAAATTGGCAGGAACACAAGTCATTGATGCAAACCATATTATAAAATTAATAGGTTCAAAAGTTACTTCACCGTACGGCGTGCAAACGGTGGATCGTGAAACCCTCCGCATTATTTACGAACAAATTCAAGAGTTAAGTAACATGGGGGACCATGAGCAAGCACAACTATTAAAGGAATTTGTGGATACTGAGCTTGTACCTGGTAACTTATCGAGCAATTTGAACTTTGATGAGGCATTTGAAATTTGGAAAGCGGATAAGCTGCGCGATACGGTCATTCAATTTTCTTCGGAGTGGGGATTAGATAGTGAATTACTTATAAAAGCGGTGAATTCATATTCCACTTCTGAGCCTGATATTGTTCCTTTTATCAATGATCTCATTCGCAGTGTTGATTTCAACAAGGCAACCAATCAAACGGCTGGCAATTTGTTAAGACATAATATGATCCTTACGACTAAATTGCCACAATGGATTGCTGAGACGAAGCAAAAGTATAGTTAACTTGATGCTAATTTTAAAGCGACCGAAAGCGAAGAATATCCAATAAATATAGATTAAGTTAGCTCTTTATATCGATCGCCATTGCTGCAATGACAACGATTCGTACATTGAAAAAAGCAAGAGAAATCACGGAGTTGTTGAAGAAGACTACCCGCAATTCGTCAACAAACCGGGAGGCCTTCTAAGAAGAAATAAAACTTTTTTAGGACCAACTGGCTGCTTTGGATAAGTTGGATAGGTGGGGTGTTCGCAGCACCTCGCCTTTACATAATATACCAGTTATAACATGTTTATTCAAAATCGGCAGCATAAATGTGTAGATTTTCACTCAAATAGAAGAAGCTCTTACTACTAATAACGAGGTGTGGCTGAAAGGAATTATCCACCATTGAGTCGAACTTAAATCAATGAAAGTAATAAAAAAAGAGAAGGGTGCTAAAATCATTCCTTTATCGAAAGCAAAAGTTTTAGGTGTGCTACCTGTATTGATTAAAAATAGGAGGTAATGCAAATGACGATACCAGATTACCAATCTTTTATGCTACCTTTTTTAAAAATACTCGGAGACAGAAATGAACACACATTACAAGAAATTTATATAAAGCTTGCTGACTACTTTAAGCTAACTGAATCGGATAGGAAAGAATATTTGCCGAGCGGAAAACAATTAAAATATAAAAACAGAATTGGGTGGGCTCGTACATATTTAAAAAAATCCGGTCTGTTAGATCAGGTAGGAAGAGGAATATTTACGATAACAGAGCGTGGATTAAATGTTCTAAATGAAAATCCCGAGAAAATAGATGTAAAGTTTTTAGAACAATTTAATGAGTTTTTGAAGTTTCAAGGCAATAAAAATAGTAATACAGACCAAATTGGTGAGAATAAAAAACTACCAAGTAATCTAGAACTAGATCTTTCACCTGAGGAGATTTTAGATACCAGCTATAGAGAGATCCGAAGAGATTTAATGGATGAGCTTTTACACACCGTTAAATCTTGTTCACCGGAATTCTTTGAAAAATTGGTAGTTGATTTATTAATCGCCATGGGATACGGAGGTACTCATGCCGATGCAGGGCAAGCAATTGGGAAAAGTGGTGATGATGGTATTGATGGAATTATTAAGGAAGATAAATTGGGATTAGGATGTTATCTATATACAAGCAAAAAGATGGGAAGGTTCTGTCGGTAGGCCAGCGGTTCAAGCTTTTGCTGGTAGTTTAGAAGGAAATCGAGCGCGAAAAGGAGTATTTATTACAACCTCCAGATTTACTGAAGATGCAAAAGAATACGTAAAAAGGATCGAAAAGAAAATCGTTTTAATCGATGGAGAAAGTCTCGCAGAACTAATGATTGACAATGATGTCGGCGTTTCTCCAAAAGTAACTTACATAATTAAAAACATTGATTCAGACTATTTTAATGAGGATTAAATTTGCTAAGCTTACCGGGCTTTTGAAAACGGAACAATCATAAAACCAAGCTCAAGTATGTTGGAGAGAAATGAACTGGTCAGGCTTGTTTGTAGTTTCCCGATTGCCATTTGGTTGAACAACATTTAGAAGTTAAGTGGAACAGGGAATAAATGCAGGTAAATCCTACAAGTTTAGAAATCTGGATAAGCATAAGCGTCAAATAGCCCCCACCTTCATAAAGATGGGAGCTTGGTGCATTACGGGGTTAACCTGTTAAAAGCAATGCACCTTACAGGTCGAAAAACGGAAAAATGACTGCACCAAATCCAGCCCCCAAATATTCCATTTTTTCATACTCCATACTATACTTGAAGACTTTACCCGGCACATATCATTTAAAGCTAAAAGGTTTCTAGTCGATTAGGGATGTGTAACTTCCCTTTCATCAATGAATCAGGTGTAGGTAAAAATCGAGGTCTGCCTGTAAATGGTCTTTCATCAGTTTTTCAGCCAGTTTTTCGTCCCTAGCTTGAATGGCTTTTAAGATTTTTTCGTGCTCGTCAATCAGATGAGGGCGGTTATAGATGACAACCGTTTTACGGAACAAATAAATCATGGACTGCATTCGGTCGATAATATCAATCATAACGGGATTATTGCTTGACTGCACAATGATCCCATGAAACTGTTCGTTCGCTTGCATGATTTCTTCATATGTTCCGCTATGTCCGATTTTTACACAGTTCTGCAGTGCGGCGATTTCGTCTTCTTTTAAAAAAATCGCCGCACATCTGGCGGAATAGCCTTCCAAAAGAATGCGGACCTGAAACATGTTCCGCAGCGTTTTTTCATTTGGTTTGACAACTCTTTTTTTGACAATCAGCCCCTCGTATTCGAGTTTGCGGATTGCTTCTCTGACAGGTGTTCTACTGACCCCCAATTCTTCAGCCAGTTTTTCTTCTCCAATTTTCGTACCTCCGGGTAGTTCCCCGTTTAAAATTTTATCGCGCAGTATTTCGTAAGCCTGCTGAGATGCCGGGCGGGAACGGTCCATTTCAAACACTACATCCACCTCTGTTCGTTAATCTTGCTATTTTCATATTATCAGATTTATTGAGTGAAGGGAAAGCTAAACAATATTTTTGTATACAAATAGTATAAAAATGTATACAAATATGTCGTAATTGTGTACAATGAAAATGTGAAAAAAATGTGGCAGCGGTTAAATGTAATCGCTTAATAGATTGATAGATTTTGAGGAGGAAGAAAAATGGCACAACAAATTGGTTTTATCGGACTTGGTATCATGGGAAAACCGATGGCATTGAATTTGATCAAAGCAGGTTACGAACTGGTTGTAAACGATCTCAACCAAGATGCTATGAAAGCAGTTGTGGAAGCGGGTGCGACTTCAGTATCATCTGCAAAAGAAGTTGCGGAGAAAAGTGACATCATTATTACAATGCTGCCGGCTTCAAAACATGTGAAGGCTGTCATCGCAGGAGAAAATGGAATTTTAGACGGAATAAAAGAAGGCGCTATCATTATCGACATGAGTTCGATTACACCGGATGTTTCCAAGAAACTTGCTGCTTTGGCAGAAGAAAAAGGTGCTTGCATGATCGACGCGCCTGTTAGTGGCGGGGAATCGGGAGCCATTAACGGGACACTTGCTATTATGGTTGGCGGAAAGATAGAAGCTTTTGAAAGCGTTAAACCAGTTCTGCAAAGCATGGGGAAAGATGTGACATTGGTCGGAGGCAATGGCTGCGGCGTGACGGCGAAACTGGCCAATCAAATTATTGTTAACTTGAACATTGCAGCGGTGTCCGAAGCACTTGTGCTGGCTGCCAAAGCCGGCATCGACATTGAAAAAATGTACAAGGCGATCCGGGGCGGGCTTGCTGGAAGTGCAGTTTTGGATTCGAAAGTGCCCATGATTTTGGACCGTAATTTTGTCGCAGGTGGCAGCATCGCGATTAATATGAAGGATATTACAAATGTAATGGATACCGCCCATACGATCGGCGTGCCGCTTCCATTATCAAGCCAGCTGCTGGAAATCTTCCATGCCCTTGTTGTGGATGGAAAACTCAAAGATGACCATGCCAGCATAGTCCGCTATTATGAAAAACTCGCAAATGTTGAAGTAAAGAAGGGCTGAAAGATGATGGATGTGAAAAGATTACCTGCCGAATATATCAAAAACCTTCCTGTTCAAAATCGTACGGAAGTGGATAAAGAATTGAAAACAGCTTTAGCTAGTTTAAATAAAAAAATCGTGGTGCTGGATGATGACCCAACTGGCGTTCAGACAGTCAACAATATTTCCGTTTTTACCGATTGGTCTGTGGAAAGTATCGAAAAAGGGTTTAATGAACCGCAATCAATGTTTTTTATCCTCACCAATTCGAGAGGGTTTACCGCAAAAGAAACCGAAAAGGCGCACCGTGAGATAGCTGAAAACATCTTACGTGTTGCAGGCAAACTGGGACGTGAGTTTCTCATCATTAGCCGCGGGGACTCTACGTTAAGAGGGCATTACCCGCTGGAAACAATAGTATTAAAAGAAACCATTGAATCTCGTTCGGATACGAAAATTGACGGTGAGATCATCCTACCGTTTTTCAAAGAAGGCGGCCGTTTTACGATTGATAATATCCACTACGTTCAATACGGCGATGAACTTGTACCGGCGGGAGAAACAGAATTTGCCAAAGACCGGACATTCGGATATACGAAATCCCACCTTGGCGAATGGATCGAAGAAAAGTCAAATGGGGAATTTACCGCTGCAAACACGACTTATATTACGCTTGAACAACTGCGTGCTTTTGACATTGCAGGCGTAACGGCCCAACTGCGTAATGTCGGTGATTTTAACAAAGTCGTAGTCAATGCAGCCGATGAGCTGGATGTCAAAGTTTTCACGATTGCCCTGATCCGTGCAATGAACGCAGGAAAAAACTTTTTATTCAGAAGTGCAGCAGCTCTGCCGAAAGTGATCGGCGGGGTCAGTGATAAACCGTTGCTCACGGCAGAAGAATTACTCGGTGAAGGAACGGAAAACGGCGGTTTAATCATTATCGGTTCCCATGTGAAAAAGACGACGGAACAGCTTGAAGAATTAAAAAAAGTAAGTGGTGTTGAGCTTATTGAATTTAACAGCCATTTGGTACAGGAGCCGGAAGCTTTCCAAAAGGATCTGGACCGCGTCATTAAAACAACCGAATCCCTGGTCGGTTCCGGTAAAACTGTTGCGGTGTACACAAGAAGGGAACGCCTTGACCTCGGGGATAACATGCGCGAAGAGGAATTAAAACTATCAGTAAAAATCTCCGATGCGGTGACAAGCATTGTGTCAAGGCTACAGGTTCGGCCAAAGTTTTTAATTGCAAAAGGCGGCATTACTTCGAGTGACATAGGGACAAAGGGATTGAAAGTAAGGCGCGCAACAGTTGCCGGGCAAATCCGACCTGGAATTCCGGTTTGGAAAACGGGTGATGAAAGTAAATATCCTGGTATGGCTTACATCATCTTCCCAGGGAATGTCGGGACAAAAACGGATTTGAAAGAAATTGTAGAAATATTAAACAAAGATTGAAAATGTAGAGGGGATACCGGCCAGCCCGCCGGAACCGGTATCCCATAATCTTTTAAAGGGAAAGAGGGAGAAATCATGCCGATCGTGTATATATGCATTGGGATCGCCATCCTATTGTTGTTGATGGTTGTCCTGAAGTTAAATGCTTTTATTTCATTAATTATTGTAAGTTTGACTGTTGGTATTATGGAAGGCATGTCGCCTACCGAAGCCGCAACTTCTGTAACAAATGGTTTGGGCGGTACTTTGGGGAGCCTGGCGATGGTCATCGGTTTCGGGGGAATGCTTGGAAAGCTGATGGCTGATTCCGGGGGTGCCCAGCGGATTTCGGTCACCTTAATTAACGGATTCGGGAAGAAGCGTGTGCAGCTCGCGGCTGTATTAACTGCGTTTATTGTTGGAATCGCTTTATTTTTTGAAACGGGTGTTGTTGTGTTGATTCCACTTGTGTTTACAATTGCAGCAGAAGCAGGTGTGCCAATTTTGTATATTGGTATGCCAGTCATTGCCGCTTTAATTACGATGCACGGCTATGTTCCGCCACACCCGGGACCGACAGCGATTGCGGGGATTTACCACGCCAATCTTGGCAAGACTTTGCTGTACGGGATTATGATTGCAATTCCCGCCGTATACATCAGTGGTCCGCTTTATACGAAACTATTTAAAGAAGAGGACTTGGAAGTAGAAATTCCAAAGGGCCTGTTTACACCGAAACATTTTAAAGAAGAAGAGATGCCAGGTTTTGGTGTTAGCCTATTTACCGCATTAATCCCGGTCATTCTGATTGCGTTCCAGGCAATTGTGGAAATTGTGGCACCAAAATCATCAATCCTGCCGGTTGCCCAGTTCTTGGGAAATCCGGGTGTTGCTTTGCTCATTGCCGTTATTATCGCGTTGTTCACGTTTGGGCTGAACCGCGGGATAAAAATGCCTGCCTTAATGAATTCCGTTTCGGCGGCGGTTAGCAGCATCGCGATGATTTTATTGATCATTGGAGGCGGCGGGGCGTTTAAACAAGTGCTAATTGATAGCCATGTGGACAAATATGTTGCTGGCTTCATGGACGGATCAACTATTTCTCCTTTGATTATGGCCTGGCTGATTGCCGCGATTTTACGCGTGGTGCTTGGTTCGGCTACGGTTGCAGGCATGACGGCAGCGGGAATTACCGTGCCACTTTGTGCAACGACCCATTGCAGCCCTGAATTGATGGTGCTTGCCACAGGTGCCGGAAGCATGACTTTCTCACATGTTAATGATGCCGGATTTTGGATTTACAAAGAATTTTTTAACTTGTCTATTGGTAAAACCCTTAAAACCTGGTCTGTTATGGTAACGATTGCATCCCTTATCGGGTTGGCAGGTGTACTGATTATTAATCTGTTTATCAGTTAGTAGGAAAAAAGTAACCGATTCAGTTGTAAAACGACTGATTGGTTACTTTTTTCCATCAAGCAGTCATTCCCAATGGCACTATTTCAATTTTTACCCCTGGATTTAATTTGTTCAGCAAGCCCTTCATAAATCCTATTCACTAAATTTAACGTTCTATCCGTAGCCCTACAATAGTTTCGAAGAGAATTTAAAAGTAATTATAATGACTAGGTACTAGTTAAATAAAAGACTTTATAAAAAGTTGACTAAAAACCTATTAGTTAAGACAGGCAATATTGGTATAAATCTTTATTTCTCGGAGGCACACTCCACTTTTGGGCTATCCTTTAATTTTATTACGCTTAATTTTAGTGGTTTGTCTAATGTGGATTTACTCTCAATTATTTGAAATGAAGATACTATTAACGCATATTCCGCACGTAAATTTTTCCATTTTAAGATTTTTTTAAAGGAATTTTCTCCTTCTTTGTAGAATTGAATGATTATCTAAACTAGGGGAAGACGAGGAAATTTTTATGTCAGATCAAATTTTAACCTTACATGTGGGGCCGTCTCAACTTTTATCTAAACTGTGTGATGAAATAGAACTCGAAAAAACCATTAATGATTTAGTCAAATGGGATTCTGTCCGTTGTCATATCTCACCCGGAACAAGGATTAAAGCCCTTGTCTTAAACATTTTATGCAGTGGCAAGCCCCTTTATAAGGTTCATGAATTCTATCAAAACCTAGATTCTGAGATGCTTTTCGATACATCGGTTTCACCCGATCAATTAAATGATGATGCATTAGGAAGAGCATTAGATTACTTGTATGAAGCCGAAGCATGGAAAGTCTATTCCACCCTTGCATTAAAAGCACTAAAAAAATTGAATCTTCCTATTGGTGTACTGCATAACGATACAACCTCAATTTCTGTTTACGGAGAATATAAGCAACCGAAGGAAGATGGACTGCAAATTACGTACGGGTATAGTAAGGCCCATAGGCCTGACTTAAAACAAATCGTTCTGGGGATGGGGGTCACACCTGAACGAATTCCTATCCTTGCAAAAGTAGAAAATGGGAATACTTCGGATAAATCTTGGAATGTGGAATTTATTCAAAAGATGAGAAAAATCCTTTCCCATGAAGATTGGAAAAATCTCATTTATCAAGCCGATTCTGCATTAATCACAACGGAAAATCTAGCGGAAATTCAACAACAAAATTTATCGTTTATTTCCCGTTTACCTGATACATTCGGTTTAAGCACAGAACTAAAGAAAGAGGCATGGTTGCTCAACAACTGGGAAAGGGTAGGCTCACTTAGCAATAAAAAAGACGCAGCTATTTACCAAATTCAAGCTTTTGAAAGACAAATTCAAAACCTTCCTTACCGGTTTCTTGTTGTCCACTCAAACAATTTAGATCAACGAAAAGAGAAAACCCTAAATCGGGCGATCGAAAAGGAAGAAATACAATTAAAAAAAGAGATAGAAAAACTGAGTAAAGTTATCTTTCATTGTAAAGAGGACGCACTAGAAGCAATTCAATCTTTTAAGAAAAAACAAAAGGCTTCATATTTCTGTTATAAACTAAACGTCCAGATGAGTGATCAACCTATCAAACGAAAAAAGAGAGGAAGACCTAAAAAGGACGAACAGACAAAACGAGAACAAATCTATCAGATACAACTGGAATCGTTTGAAAAAGATCATGATTTTATCGAAAATAAGAAAAAAATGCTCAGCACTTTTGTTTTAATCACAAATAAATTAGATGAGGAGACACTATCCAATCAAGAAGTTTTGAGGGTTTATAAAGGACAGTCGGCCGCTGAGACCCGTTTCCGATTAATCAAAGATTCACAAATGATTGATGCCATTTACTTGAAAACCCCAGAAAGGGTTGAGGCCTTAGGTATTGTGTATGTGATGGCTTTATTAATCTATGGAATTTTAGAATATCGAGTTAGAAAAGAACTGAAAGAAAAGAACCTATCTCTAATCTTGAAAGGAAAAAGGAAACTCTCTCAACCCACAGGCCAAGCATTGTTAGAGCAATTAGAAGATATTACCGTGATCCTTATAAATCAAAATCAACAAAAAATAAGGCTCTTACCCGATAATATTGATTCACAAGCCAAAAAAATCATTGAATTATGCGGGTATGATGTATCAATATACGTGTCAAAAAATGTCGAAAACCAAGGCAAATAACACACAACAGGAGGAATTCATGAAAAGAATGTCGAATTGAAAAGAACTTTATCGAAAATTTCTCAAAAATAAGAAGATATCATCCCACCAAAATGTTTAAATATAGTTCATTCAAAAATTAAAATGAATTTTATTTAAGACGTGCGAAATGTGGGTTGGAAAGAGTGCTGACAGCATTAATATAAAACCAGCAGGACTACGGGCGCCCTGCTGGTTTCTGTTAGTTTTTATTGACCGAAGCATCATAGATCGATTTTACTGCTTTATCCAAAGCGGCGTTGAATTCTTCATCTGTCTGTTTGGCGTTGAGTTCTCCGGTTAAAGCACGCGAAAAGCTTGCGATGATGCCGTCGTTTTCTTTCAGCTTTTGATTGGCTTCATCGCGGGAATAGCCGCCGGAAAGAGCAACAACGCGGACAACGCGCGGGTGCTCAACCAATTCCTTGTAGACGTTTGGCACTGTCGGAATGGTGAGCTTCAGCATCACATTATCATTTTCCGACAATTGGTTCAGATGGTTGAGCAGTTCTGTCTTCAACAATTCCTCGCATTTTTCTTTGTCTGCACTATGGATATCTACTTCCGGTTCAATAATCGGAACGAGGCCTGCCGCGAGGATTTGCTTTGCCAATTCAAACTGTTGGTCAACCACAGCTTTAATGCCTTCCGGGTTGGCTTCCTTAATGACAGAGCGCATTTTTGTCCCGAAAATATGGTGTTCATTTGCACGCCGAAGTGTGGCATCAAGATCCGGGATCGGCTTCATCAGTTGAACACCGTTTTCAAGATTTGCAAGCCCTTTGTCCACTTTTAAAAATGGGACAACGCCTTTTTTCTCAGCCAGGTATTCCGCAGTGTACAAGCCTTCAATCTGGCGGTCCATCGTTTGTTCGAATAAAATGGCGCCGAGGATGTATTTGCCGTCAAAAGCTGGCGAAGTGATGATTCTTGTCCGCATTTGGTGGATAAGATCAAACATTTCGTCTTCGTTTGAATAGGCATCTTCTGGCACGCCGTAGTTTGCCAATGCTTTCGGTGTGCTGCCGCCGCTTTGGTCGAGCGCCGCAATAAAACCTTTTCCATTTTTAACTTTGTCGAACTGCTGTTGGTTCATCCTGATCTCTCCTTATAAGGTTTTTTTAAGGGATTCTTTTTCTTCATATCCCAATGCATGAAAAAGAAACCTCTATGCATAAGCATAACACTACTGATTGGGAGAAAAAAATATATTGGACAAAATGGATGTATCAAATTTTTCTCGACAGGGTTTAGATGGCGGGTATTTCAAGACACTCTTTTTTCCATTTTTGGCTACCGTGCTTTGCTTGCTTTCCTGGATGGTGGGGTTAAAGGAATCTATGATGCTTGAAAACGGATTTGTAAAAACCGCTTTCCATGAAGCGAAAGATCTCGCCATCGACGTAGACGAACCACATCGATACACTGTTATATGGGTGTTTGTTTGCATCAACCATGAACCTGAAAAAACGAAACTCCGAATACAAAGGAAGGACTGCTCCTTGTCAAACCGAAACGGCCCGTTATATTGGAAGTTTCGGTTGCCTTGGAGGACAAGCCTAGCATATAAAGTTCCGGGAGTTTTTACCATATCTCCAGCATTTTCCACCAAAGCCCACCGATCCCTCCCCAAATGATCAGATGGATGACCGAAACGCTAAAGCCGAGCAGCCACCATTTATCTTGCGGGACATAGCCCGAACCGAAGAAAACAGGCGCGGGTCCGCTGCCGTAATGGGTCAGGCAGCCGAACAGGTTCCCGATAAATCCTAAAAGCAGGGCGGCCAGCATCGGGGGCGCACCTGCTGCAATCGCTACGCCTAAAAATGCTGCGTACATGGCGCTAACGTGGGCGGTATTGCTGGCAAAGAAGTAATGCGAGTAAAAGAAGATGAGGGCTAAAGCAATCAGCGCCCAAATCCAAGGCAATCCATGGACAGCGGTGCCCATCAAATGGCTGAACCACGGGATCATGCCCAAACTGTTCAAAAAGGTTGCCATCATGACAAGTGATGCAAACCATACCAGTGTATCCCATGCGCCTTCTTCTTTTTTGACATCCTTCCACGTTAAAACCGATGTTAACAATAAAACGGAAAGTCCGATCAGTGCAGTTGTGGTGGCATCGATGCCGAGTTTTCCGCCAAAAATCCAGAGGGCCAAAATCAGTAAAAAAACCATGATCATGCTCCATTCTGATTTTTTTAATGGCCCCATTTCCTTTAATTTTTCCGTTGCTATTTCGGATGCTGCCGGTGTTTCCTTGATTTCCGGAGGATACACTTTATAAATAAAATAAGGGACAACGATTAAACTGGCGAGGCCGGGGACAATCGCAGCAAGCGCCCAATCCGTCCATGTGATTGTTACGCCAGCATTGTGCGCCAGTGTTGCTGCCAACGGATTCGCCGCCATTGCCGTCATGAACATTGCCGAAGTAATATTGACACCCTGGAAGGAGACCTGCATTAAAAAGGATCCGACCTTTTTCTCTGTCCCGTTTTCTGGATCTGAGCCAAATGTTCTGGACAGGGAGTGGGCAATTGGAAAAATGATGCCGCCTCCGCGGGCTGTGTTGCTCGGCATGGCCGGTGATAAAATCAAATCACTAACAAGTAACGAATACGACAATCCTAACGTTTTTCTGCCAAACAGTTTCACAAACATATACGCAATCCTGTTGCCAAGCCCCGTTTTTATAAAGCCTCGTGAAATAAAAAATGCAATCACGATCAGCCAAATCGTCGTGTTTTGAAACCCGCTCAACGCTTCCTCTAGTTTCAATGTTCCCGTCAGCACAACGGCTGTGATGGAGAGAATGGCAACACCGCCCATTGGCAGCGGTTTGATAATGAAGTCGACAATGGTTGCCACAAAAATGGCAAACAAGTGCCAGGCTTTTTCCTGCAAATCTACAGGGGAGGGAATAAACCAAATCACTGCCCCTATAGCCAGCGTTATACACAATGCGCGTAAATGGACCTCTCCTATTCTTTCGTTGTGCTTCCATGCTGTTCATCCTTTGTTGATGAGGATTGACCCTAAGGGAAAGAAAAGCGTGCCTTCATGTTTTGGATGTGATGAAGGCGTCGGCTGTTCACTGATTAAATGGGATGGATTTCGGGATACCGGGGTTCCCACATCGCTTCTTTTACCGCATTTTCGATATTTTTCGGCCGGACTCTTGCTATCCCGTCATCGATCGCGGCTTGGACGACAGCCGAGGCAACGGCGAGTGAAACAGACCGGAGATCCTCAACTTGTGGCAAGAGTGGGGCACTTGCTTGTTCTGTATGGACCTGTCCTGCCACGGCTTCTGCAGCTTTCGCCAGCATATGGTCTGTGACCCGCTTCGCTTTTGAAATCATAACGCCAAGTCCGATGCCCGGAAAGATAAAAGAATTGTTGGCCTGCCCGATGACATAGGTTTGCCCGTTATACTGTACAGGCTCAAAGGGACTGCCGGTGGCGACTAGCGCTCTTCCTTCTGTCCATTTGATTAAGTCTTCCGGTACCGCTTCTGATTTTGAAGTCGGGTTTGAAAGCGGGAGAATGACTGGTTTTTCCACATGCTTTGCCATTTCTTTTACAATTTCTTCTGTAAAAGCGCCGCCGACGGTTGAGGAACCGATTAAAATGGTTGGCCGGACTTGGCGCACTGTTTCGAGAAAGTCAATGCCGCCGTTCTGATTTCGCGCCCATTCGCTGACTTCGCTTTCTTCCCGGGCAAAAGGTTTTTGAAAATCTTTCAAGCCTTCTGTCTGGTCCGTAAGCAATCCGGGACGGTCAATGCACCAGAATTGCCGGTTGGCTTTTTCCTGATCGGCGCCTTGTCTGACCATTGCATCGCGGATTTGTTCAGCGATGCCAATGCCGGCGGTCCCTGCACCAAAAATGACAATCCGGTGCTCCAGAAGCGGCACACCTGAAGCTTTTACAGCCGATAAAACGGCAGCAAGTAAGATTGCACCTGTCCCCTGAATATCATCATTAAAGGTACAGTAATCATTGCGGTATTTTTCGAGAATCGGGCGAGCATGCGGCTGGGCAAAATCTTCCCAGTGTAGCAAAGCGTCCGGGAATAACTTGTGCGCCGTTTGAACGTACTTTTCAATAAAGCGGTCGTATGTTTCGCCTCGTACCCTCGGATGGCGGCAGCCGATATAAAACGGATCTTTTAAAAGATCTTCGCGGTCCGTTCCGGTATCCAGAATGACAGGAATCACACGCATGGGGTTTATGCCAGCTGCAGCGGTGTAAACGGTAAGCTTTCCTTTGGCAATATCAATGCCACCGATCTTCAACCGCTCGTTTTCCGTTGGTGGCGCCGGACATAAAGAGAATTGCTTCAATTGCCTGCTTATCGGACGATAAATCCGGGAGCCCTTTTCCAACCCCTTCCCGCCGCGATTTTCCAAGGCGGGAAAGCAAATCTTTATAAACGCCTTCACCGGGTATCTGAATGCCTTTGCTGCCGTATCCGTTTTGAATGTTCGGGCCGAGGGTGGTCATTTTTTGAAAAACGTTCGGGTAGTCGCGCTCGACAATGACGAAGTTCGGCATCGTTTTTCCCGGCACCGCTTCGACTTCGCCTTTGCGCCAGTCTTTCACTTCTCCGAACGGCTGGCCGATTTCATTCGGTGTGTCTTTGCCGAGCGGCGTCATGACAAGGTCTTCGCACGCCGGCAAATGCTCTTTTGCGAGTTCCGAAAATGTTCTTCCGATCTCTTTAAACGCTTCCCAGTCGCTTTTCGATTCCCACGGCGGGGAGATCGCCGCGTTAAACGGGTGGACGAACGGGTGCATATCGGTGCTTGAGAGGTCAAATTTCTCATACCATGTGGCAGCCGGCAAAACAATATCCGAAAACAGGCCGGAACTGGTCATCCGAAAATCCATGCTGACAAACAAGTCGGCTTTTCCGCGCGGCGGCTCACCCTCTGTTTTAATCGTTTCCGGCTGCCACGAGTTGGCCGTATCGGTCATTACGGCATCGTCACCGCCAATAAAATGTTTGACGAAATATTCATGGCCTTTTCCACTGTCACCCAAAAGATTCGAGCGCCAGTTGAAAAATACCCTTGGAAAATTGCACGGATCATCTGGGTTTTCAATTGCCCATTCGAGTTTTTCCTGCTTTAACTGCTCCACCACATATTGGATGACTTCCTGGTCGTCTTTTGCGCCGTTTTCGCGGGCTTCTTTGACAAGGTCAAGCGAATTTTTTGTAAACTGCGGGAAAGAAGGGAGCCAGCCAAGCCTTGCTGCAAGGGCATTGACGTCTGCCGGATGCATGTTTTTAAAACGGCCGCCCCAGCCTTCCTGGTTGTCGTTGATGCGCGCTTCATACCGGTACTGGTCGGTTACAAAGTAGAAAAAGGATGTACCGTTTTGGAAGCGTTGCGGTTTTGTCCAGTCATTGGCAAAGGCGATTTGCTGCCAGCCTTCGAGCGGGCGCACTTTTTCCTGCCCGACATAATGGGCCCAGCCGCCGCCGTTTACGCCTTGTGATCCCGTCAGCATGACAAGGTTTAAAATGCAGCGGTAAATTTGGTCGCTGTGGTACCAGTGATTGGTTCCGCCACCCATGGCAATCATCGATTTTCCGTTTGTGCGGGCGGCATTGTCGGCAAACTCGCGCGCGACCTGGATGACGTGCGCTTTTTTCACGCCGGTAATGCTTTCCTGCCAGGCCGGGGTGTACGGTGCGTTTGCGTCATTGTAATCCGCCGCGAAATCGCCGGGCAGGCCGCGGTCCACGCCGAGGTGCGAGCAGAAAAGATCAAATACAGTGGTAAACTTCACCGTCTGCCCGTCTTTTGTCTTTAACCGTTTAGCCGGGACCGCCCGCTTGATCGTGCCGCCTTCCTTATCGGCAAAGTAAGGGAAAGTGACAGCCACGGTTTCATCATAGTCATCGATAAAACTTAATTTCGGATCGATCGCACTGCCGTCGTCTTTTGTCAGCTCGAGATTCCACTTGCTGCTGCCGTCCCAGCGGAAGCCCTGGCTGCCGTTTGGGACTTGGGGGCTGTTTTCCGCCTTGTCCCAGACAAGCGTTTTCCATTCGCCAAGTTTTTCGCCGTCCGTGAGATCCGTTGCCCGCAGAAAACGGCCGGACCGGGCCTCCCCGTTTTTTTCGTCAATTTCAACGAGAAAAGGCAGATCCGTATATTTTTTTGCATAATCGGAAAAATATGGCGTTTCGCGGTCAATGTAAAATTCTTTTAAAATGACATGCGTCATTGCAAGGGCAAGCGCCCCGTCCGTGCCGGCGCGTGCAGGCAACCAAATATCCGCAAATTTGTCGTATTCGGCATAATCCGGGCTGATACCGACAATCTTTGTCCCGCTATAGCGGGATTCCACCATAAAATGGGCATCCGGCGTCCGCGTTTGCGGCAGGTTTGTGCCCCAGATAATAAAGTATTTGGCATTATACCAGTCCGCGCTTTCCGGCACGTCCGTCTGTTCGCCCCAAATTTGCGGGGAAGCGGGCGGGAGGTCGGCGTATCAGTCGTAAAAGCTCAGGATCGTGCCGCCGATCAAGGATAAAAACCGGGTGCCGGCCGCATAGCTGACCATCGACATCGCCGGGATCGGGCTGAAGCCGGCGATCCGGTCGGGGCCGTACGTTTTGATCGTGTAAATTGAGGCAGCGCCGATGATTTCACACGCCGTTTTCCAATCGGCGCGCACAAAACCGCCTTTTCCTCTGGCACTGACATACCGGGCGCGTTTTGCTTGGTCTCCGGCAATATTCGCCCATGCCGTGACAGGGTCATGGCCTTTTTCTTTTTCCGCCCGCCAAAGTTCGATTAAGTCCTGGCGAATATAAGGGAATTTTACGCGGGTCGGGCTGTACGTATACCAGGAAAAGCTCGCCCCCCGCGGGCATCCGCGTGGTTCGTATTCCGGGAAGTTGCTGCCGGTTGTCGGATAGTCGGTGTGCTGCGTCTCGGCTGTGATGATCCCGTCTTTCACGTAGATCCGCCAGCTGCAGGAGCCGGTGCAATTGACCCCGTGCGTGGAGCGGACAATGTTGTCGTAGCCGTAACGCCTGCGGTAATATTTTTCTGCATCGCGCGAGCGCGGGCTTTCTTCCGTCCAGCCGTCGTTGATCCGTTTTCCGCGTTTTAAATGCCTCAGCCGCTGAAGCAGCTTGTTGTCCTTATACATGGCCGTCATTTCCTTTCCCGAATGGATTGAAGCGTTCGCCCGTTAACCGGATGCTGCCGGATTCGGCCCGGAGTTCTTCTTCCACGACTTCGAAGTCCTGGGCATTGGCGCTGACCAGAATGAGCCGCTGCAGTGTATTCGGATCGTTTAATTGATAAATGGTTTCAATGAATGCCGGGGGGATATCACCGAAACGCATGCGCATGATGGCGATCAAATCTTCGCGGTCCTGGATTAAATCTGCGTCTTCAAACTGGAACATGTTTTCACCTTCCCTTATCAGCTTTTCATCATTTTGTAGTAATCTGCAATCAGCACTTCTTTGCATGATTCCGCCGCTTGATTGAAAAATTCCGCCACTAGCGGCGCTTTGTTTTCAATATCGGAGAAGGAGAAGCATTTTCTTGTTTCATGTTGAAAACGATCGCCGTAGCGCAAAACCACTTCAATCCCGTTTTCCTTTTCGACGCCCGCCGGATCTGCGTCATACAGATGAATATGATGCAGTTCAAATGCCTGCATGAACGTATGGTAAAGCGGCGGGGAGACGGAAAACAGCGGTTTTTCCTGCTGTTCTTTCATGATTTCACCTCTTCAATGATGGGGGAGTACGCTTTCTTCTTCGTGATTATGTATTTCATCGATACAAATCAAGGCATAAAATTGCCGGACGGTTTGCCGATCCAGCTTTTCCTGCTGCAAATCCTTTTTTACTGCCTGTGCCAGTTTCCGCATTAGATCATGGTCGCGGGCAAGGGCGGTGAGCTTATCCTTCATGTTTTCATTTTCGGCAAGCAGCTCCGGGTACAGGCCTTCCTCTTCTGCCTGGGCATGCGCGAGCGTCCTTGTTTCCCAATGTTCAAGCAGAATCAAAGCAGTTTTCAGCGCCTCCGCGTGCAAATTTTTCCCGAGCAGCTGCGCAAGCAAATCCGTTAAATCGCGGGCTTCATTTAATGCTGCTTCATGGATGGACGAATGGCTGTCCGCGTGCCTTAAAGATGGTCCTGACATGTTTTCGCTCCTTTATGTTGGATGTGGAATCGTTTCCCATATTCTAATGTTAAGATTGTCCCAATGACCCCGATAATAAACAAAAAAATGGAGAATAGGGAGGATTTTTGCAGGTTTTAAAGAAAAATTAAAGTGACCACTCACTTTTTAATTGACAGCCAACTTTCATCATGGCAATATAATAAGTGAGTCATTACTCACTTTTCTAAAAAGAGGGAGGCCCAGGGATGGAAGCTGCGGTTGTAATGGAACATATAAGCAAGCAGTTCGGGAAAAAGCCTGTATTAAACGACATCCGTTTGAAAATCGAAAAGGGCCGGATTTATGGTTTGATCGGGCCGTCGGGAGCAGGGAAAACCACTTTGGTCAAAATGATTGTCGGGATGGAAAAAACGGATGCCGGCACGGTCCATGTGCTGGGAGAAAAAATGCCGGATCTTGAAGTTTTACAGCATATCGGCTATATGGCGCAGTCAGACGCATTGTATATGCAGCTGACCGGGATGGAAAACCTGAAATTTTTCGCATCGCTCTATAAAATGGGGAAGGCGGAACGGCATGAGCGGATTGCCTACGCGGCGGGCCTTGTCCATTTGCAGAATGACCTCAATAAAAAAGTGTCTGCCTATTCCGGCGGGATGAAACGGCGGCTGTCGCTTGCGATTGCGCTGATCCAGGATCCGGAATTGCTCATTCTGGACGAACCGACTGTCGGCATTGACCCGGAACTAAGGGCAAATATCTGGGATGAACTGCTCCGCCTCAAAAACGAAGAAGGCAAAACGATGATCGTCACGACGCATGTAATGGACGAAGCGGAAAAATGCGATACGGTCGCCATGATCCGGGAAGGAAAAATTTTGGCGCACGGCTCACCGGGCGAATTGAAAGCAATGTATGAAGCAGCCGACTTAAATGAAGTGTTTTTGAAAGCGGGGAGGATCAGGCAATGAGGACAACCGCACTCATCAAAAGAATTTTGCTGGAAATGCTCAGGGACAAACGCACACTGGCGCTGTTGTTTCTTGCGCCGCTTTTGATTTTAACGCTCATGCACTTTTTCTTTAACGGCAGCTCAACCAGCCCGAAACTCGGGATCAGCCATGTGGACGCAAGCCTTGTAAAAGTGTTGGATAAAGCGGATATGAAAATCAAACACTATGAAACGGTAAAAGATCCGGAGCAAACCGTGCTGGATGGAAATCTTGACGGGCTGCTTGTGAAAAAAGGCGGAGCGTACGTCCTCACTTTGCAAAACAATGATCCGTCTACTGCCAAATCGCTGCAGATGAAAGTAAAGCAGGCAATCGCGGCGGAATCCGGGCAGCAGCTGGCCAAACAAATCGAAGCACAGGCAAAGACGCTCCAAGGCGTGCAGAAAATCATTGCCTTGCAAAATGAGGCACAGCATATATTGATGAAACAGGTTCCCGCGCAGTCACCGGCCTTTGGGAAAGTGCAGCAGCTGGAAGAACAGGCGGAAAAAACGAAACAACAGTTGCAGGCGCCGGTCAAAGTGGCCTTTTCTAAACCGGATGTATCGGCAAAATATGTATACGGCAGCAGCCGTACGGTATTTTTTGATGTGCTGAGCCCAATTTTGGTTGGTTTCTTCGTTTTCTTTTTCGTATTTTTAATCTCCGGCATCGGACTTTTAAAAGAACGGACATCTGGCACGCTCGACCGCCTGATGGCAACACCGGTCAAGCGGGGCGAAATTGTGGCTGCTTATTTGGTGGGTTTCGGCATTTTTGCTGTCATCCAGACCGTGATTGTCGTGTTTTACGCGGTGAACGTGCTGGATATGGTGCTTGCCGGTTCACTCTGGAATGTCTTGCTCGTTAATTTGATGCTCGCGCTTGTGGCGCTGTCTCTCGGGATTTTATTATCGTCTTTTGCGGCTTCAGAGTTTCAAATGGTACAGTTTATTCCGCTTGTTGTGGTACCACAGATCTTTTTCTCCGGCATCATTCCGTTAAAAGGGATGGCCGTCTGGCTGCAGGCGCTTGCAAAAGTAATGCCAATTTATTACGGTGCCGATGCCTTAAAGCGGGTCATGTATGAAGGCATGGGCCTTGGGGATATATGGAAAGACTTAACGGCACTTGTTGTTTTTGCAGTGATTTTTATTTTGCTTAATATTGTCGCGTTACGGCGTTACCGTGCGCTGTAAAGGGGGAGAAAATTTGCTAAAATATAATCTTCTGGAAGCAATGAAGGAACAAACGAAGACGGACGCAAAGCTGACGGATAAAAAACAAAAAATCATGGAGGCAGCAATTTCTCTGTTTGCAGAGAAAGGATATGGCAATACGCCGACAAGCGAAATCGCAAAAGCGGCCGGCGTTGCAGAAGGGACGATTTTTCGGCACTTCGGCACGAAAGACCATTTGCTCATTTCGCTGATCGTCCCGTTTTTAAAAGATTCGATTCCTTTGATGGCGGAAGAGCTTTTTGAAAAACTGCTGTCAAACCATGGCCTCCGTTTTGAGGACTTTTTGCGGAACCTGCTCCGGGACCGGCTTCTCTTTTTAAAACAGAACAGGGAGATTTTCCAAATCATCGTAAAAGAGTTTTTTTATAATGAAGAAATCCGCCATGAACTGATGCCGTATTTTGCGGAAAATATCGGTTCCCGGCTGGTGCAGGTGATCCGCGCTTTCCAGGAACGCGGGGAACTGGCAGACCGGCCCGCGGAAGCGATGGCAAGGCATATCTTTTTTTCAATCGGCGGCACATTTATTTTGAAGTTTGTCTTCGGGCTGAACGGATCCCGGGATGAAGAGGCTGAGATTGAATCCGTTGTCCGGTTTGTGATGGACGGGGTGCGGAAGATAAAGGAGGACAGTCCCTGAATGCCTTGTGCACCGTTCGCTCCCTTGTGCAGAACAGATAAAAGCGCACGTTGCGGTCTGGATGCCTGGATCAATGAAATGTCTAATTAGGGCTTGCTGAACGAATCCGATTCTGAGTTTGTACCCAATTTGTCAGCAAGCTCTGTCTTAAAATATAGAAGAATCCATCTTTGAAAATGCGATTCTTTCTTCTCTATACATTGAATCAGCTTTCAAGCGCAAGCTTTTCTTTGGATTTTTCTAAAACCCTTGCACCTTGCATTAAATTTTTCCAAATCTGGGAATTTTGGTTATTCAGCTAGCTCTATGTTAAGGAAGCGAGGAAAATTGAAGGTCTTCCTTCACATGGGGCGCGTCTACGTTAAGAAAGCACGAAAAAACGAAGGCCTTTCTTAACATAGAGCGTGTCTATGTTAAGGAAGCGTAGAAAAATGAAGGCCTTCCTTAACATAGAGTGCGTCTACGTTAAGAAAGCACGGAAAAACGAAGGCCTTTCTTCACATAGAGCGCGTCTACGTTAAGGAAGCATGGAAAAATGAAGGCCTTCCTTCACATAGAAGGCGTCTACGTTAAGGAAGCACGATAAAACGAGGCTCTTCCTTTACATAGAGTCCGTCTAGGTTAAGGAAGCGTGGAAAATTGACGGTCTTCCTTCACATAGAGCGCGTCTACGTTAAGAAAGCACGGAAAAACGAAGGCCTTTCTTCACATAGAGCGCGTCTATGTTAAGGAAGCGTGGAAAAATGAAGGCCTTTCTTCACATAGAGTGCGTCTACGTTAAGGAACCGGGAAAAAAATGCGTTGTTCCTTAACATAGAGACTGTCTATGTTAAGGAATCATAGAAAAATGACGTTCTTTCTTCATATAGGGTGCGTCTACGTTAAGAAAGCACGGAAAAACGAAGGCCTTCCTTAACATAGAGTGCGTCTACGTTAAGAAAGCACGGAAAAACGAAGGCCTTTCTTCACATAGAGCGCGTCTACGTTAAGGAAGCGTGGAAAAATGAAGGTCTTCCTTCACATAGAAGGCGTCTACGTTAAGGAAACGCGCAAAAAAATCGATGTTCCTTAGCGTAGAGTGCGTCTACGTTAAGGAAACGCGCAAAAAAAGTGTTGTTCCTTCACATAGAGCGCGTCTATGTGAAGGAAGCGTGGAAAAATGAAGGTCTTCCTTAATATAGAGTGCGTCTACGTTAAGGAACCGAGAAAAAAATGCGTTGTTCCTTAACATAGAGCGCGTCTATGTGAAGGAAGCATGAAAAAATGACGTCCTTTCTTCATATACGGTGCGTTTCAAGTGCAAGTCTTTCCCTTTTTTATAAAAGTATGTTCATCCGGAGCTGCTAATCCCGGGCACTTTAGATCCCGGTTTATTCATTGGGTTCTGCAATCGCATGGAAATCGTGTGCATCAAGCGGCACGATTTTTGTTTTTCTTGCGATTTTATACCCGAACCACAATACGAGAAAGAATGGAATGCCGAGATAGGCCGCAATGACATTTCCCCAGTTGATATGCGGGGCGAGGAATGCCTGGTAGTCCTGGGCGAGTGTCACAATCAGGCAAACGGCAATGGCAAAAATCGGTCCGAACGGATACCATTTCGCTCTGTAAGGAAGTTCATCGAGCGAGTGCCCTTGCGCGAGAAAAGCTTTGCGGAACCGGTAATGGCTAACGCAGATGCCAAGCCAGAAAATAAAGCCGGTGATACCGATCGAATTCATAAGCCAAATATACACGACACCGTCCCCGAAAATGGAAGTGAAAAACGCAAGCATGCCGACAACTGCAGTTAAAATCATGGCCGGTACCGGGACGCCGCGTCTGTCAAGCTTTGAAAAAATGCGCGGGGCCTGTCCTTCTTTTGCCATTGCGTAAAGCATGCGCGTGGATGCGTACAGGCTGGAATTGCCGGCTGACAGAACGGCGGCCAGGATCACGGCATTCATCATCGAAGCCGCAAAGGAAAGGCCGGCTTTTTTAAAGACAAGCGTGAACGGGCTGACGAGAACATTCTCGCTTTTCAGACTGCTGTTTGTATACGGGACCAGGAGCCCAATGACAAGGATGGCAAGCACATAGAATAATAGAATTCTCCAGAAAACATTTTTAATCGCTTTCGGCACATTTTTCGCCGGATTTTCGCTTTCCCCGGCGGCAACCCCGACAATTTCCGTCCCCTGGAACGAAAAACCGGCCGCAATAAAGACGAGAAAAGTGCCGAGAAACCCGCCCGGAAACGGTGCATTCCCTGTTGTAAAATTTTTTACGCCGGTTGCTTCCCCGCCAAGAAGGCCAAAAACCATCAATAAGCCGACAACGATAAAAAGAATAATCGCCGCCACTTTGATGAAAGAAAACCAGTATTCCCCTTCGCCGTAACCTCTGACAGTCAAATAATTAAGTAGAAAAATAAGTACAAAAAAGGACATGCTCCATAACAGTGACGGGCTGTGCGGAAACCAGAATTTCATGATCATAATTGAAGCAGTCAGTTCGGCGGCAATCGTCATCGCCCAGTTGAACCAGTAAGTCCAACCGAGTGCAAATCCGAAAGCAGGGTCGACGAATTTTGTCCCGTATGTGCTGAATGCGCCGCTTGTCGGCATGTAGGCGGACATTTCCCCGAGGCTTGTCATGACAAAATACACCATTGCGCCAACGAGTGCGTATGCCACAAGTGCTCCGCCCGGTCCCGCCGAATGGATCGCCGCGCCGCTCCCGAGAAACAAGCCGGTTCCGATGGCGCCCCCGATTGAAATCATAGTTAAATGGCGTGCTTTTAGTCCTTTTCGGAGTGTTCTGCCCTGCTGCTTTGGAAGATGGATGTCCTGCTGTTTTTCCAATTCCATTTTTCTTTTCCCCCTTCGTTCGTTTCGTAAGAGCGCTTACAAAATGCATCTGCATATATTATCATATCAGGACTATTTGCAATTTTCATGCCAAAGGGTGAGAAACCATTTTTCGTGAAGCAAACACTGCATACGCAAAAATTTTTTGCATGTGCGCGAACGCTTTTGTTGATGCTGCTTTACATGCCGCAAATGGAGGCGCCTTCCCACCCTTCAGGATGCAAAATCAATTTGCATGTGGGCGTAAAATAACGTCAAGGGGGGGGCACACATAGACGTGGCGAACAGGAGAATATGTGGCGTCTCCCAGGCACTCAGAGGTGGCGAGCAGGAGACCCCGGTGGCCCGATTCCTGCCGGGGTGCGAATAAAAATGCCATGCGTTTGTAAATGCAGGGACATGTTGCACACCGAGCGTTAGGCACAGTTGAAACCAAAATACCTCTTTTTTATGCAAAAATAAAGCGGGAGATTGTTCAGCCACCAGTTTTCAATCCAATGACAGCATTTTCCCGCACACCCAACGTATGAATATTTTGTTGTATAATAAAAGCAAAGTAAAAAGAAAACGGTGATAAAAGTGAAAAGTAACTTTTCATTTTTTAAAGGGAAATGGGATGTTCTTGCAAATTTAGGTGAAACGGCTGAGAAAAATGTTTATCAGGATCCACATACAACGATTATGAAGCTTAGGTTGTTTGCCGAGACGTTGACCAAGTTCGTACTGGCAGCCGAAAATATCAAGGAAGCATACGGAACATCCCAAGTGGATCGTATCCATACGCTGCGCAGAGAAGGTTTGATTGAGCCGGAGCTGATGGATATTTTTGAAACGCTGCGTCGCAAGGGCAACCAGGCCATGCACGAAGCCCTGAAATTTACAACAGAGGAAGCAAAAGCACTGCTGCGGCTCGCTTTTCGCCTGTCCATTTGGTTTATGGAAGTATACGGAGAATGGGATTTTCAAGCGCCGGAATACATAGAGCCGAAAGAGCAGAAGAAAGTCGATACGGAACAGCTCCAGCAGGAATACGAAGAGAAGCTGAAAAAGCTTGAAGACGAGTTAGAATCTATTAGAGCAAAAGCTTCTAAAGAAAATGCGGAAGAGAAAACGGAACGGAAAAAGAGAGCTGTAACCTTTATGCGCCGCCATGAGCTGACGGAAGCGGAAACACGTGCCATTATTGATGAGAAGTTGCGTGCGGTCGGCTGGGAAGCAGATACAACGTTGTTGAATCATTATACACATGGTACAGTGCCTGAAAAGAACCGGAATATGGCCATTGCGGAATGGAAAGTGGGCAGCGGCAGCGCGGACTATGCTTTATTTATCGGTTTGAAATTGGTCGGGCTCATTGAAGCAAAGGCGAAGAAAAGAACGATTCCAAGCGCGCTGGAAAGCCAGACAAAAGCGTATGCAAGGCAAGTGCGCCAAATTGAAAATGAAGAGATTTTGCAAACGCGAAATGAATATAAGGTGCCTTTCCTATACGCAACCAATGGCCGGCCTTTTCTCAGGCAGCTTCAAGAGGAATCGGGCATTTGGTTTTGGGATTCCCGTAAGCCGCTTGAACATGCCCGCCCGCTTGAAGGCTGTCACTCTCCCGATGATTTGCTAATGTTACTGGGCCAGGATGATGAGGATGCCAATCAGCGGCTCGAAGAAGAAAGCATCTCGATATTCGGATTGCGCCCGTATCAGGAAAAGGCGGTGCTGGCTGCCGAAGAAGCGCTCAAAGCCGGACAAAGAAGAATGCTGATCGCCATGGCAACAGGGACCGGGAAAACCCGTACCGCGATTGCGCTCATGTACCGGCTCATTAAATCGAAAAAATGCAGACGCATTCTTTTTCTTGTCGACCGCAACTCACTCGGGAAACAAACGGAAGATGCCCTGAAAGATACCAAGATTGAAGGTTATTCATTCTCTGATATTTATGATGTGAAGTCGATCGGGGACATTTCACCGGAAGTGGCAACAAAGGTGCATATTGCAACGGTGCAGGGAATGGTGCGCCGGCTTTTCTACAGCAATGAAGAAAAGATTCCGAGCGTCGGGCAGTACGATTTTATCATTGTAGATGAAGCGCACCGCGGCTATACAAGCGACAGGGAAATGTCCGAAGAAGAGCTTTTGTTCAGGGATCAAAATGATTATGTCAGCCAGTACCGGCGCGTTCTTGACTATTTTGATGCAGCCTGTTTAGGGCTGACTGCGACACCGGCGCTTCACACGACGCAAATTTTTGGCATGCCAATTTCAGAAGAAGCGTTGAAAAAATCTAGTGCTAAGCTCTTTCCAAAGGATTCTGTCGCTATTGCTATGTATGGTGCGACTATTGGTAAACTGGGAATCTTGGGCATTGATGCAGCAACTAATCAAGCTTGTGCAGTAGGAGTTCCGCACTTCTTAATGGATAAAGATTTTATGTTCTACTATTTCTTCTATCAAAGAAAAACACTTATTGATTTGGGAAAGGGTGGTGCTCAACCAAATATTTCACAAACAATAATAAAAGATTTTCCTCATTTACTTCCTCCGTTAAAAGAGCAAAAAAGAATTGTAAATAAAATCAAGCAACTTTTAAGTAAAATTGACGAAGCAAAGCGGTTGATTGAGGAAGCGAAGGAAACGTTTGAACTGCGTAGGGCGGCTATTTTGGATAAGGCGTTTCAGGGGGAGCTGACGAGGAAGTGGAGAGAGCAGCACCCGGAAATTGAAAGTGCTGAGGTTTTATACAATAAGATCATCCGCTTCACGAAGCCCAAAAATGTTTCTTCTAATGTAGAGCAAAAATTAAATATTCCTGACACATGGAAAATGGTGAGGTTGGGAGAGGTGGTCCAAGTAAATCCTCCCAAAAAGAAACTTGAAGAAATTTCTGACCAGCAAATTTGTACATTTGTTCCAATGCCTGCCGTAAGCGATAAAACCGGAAAAATTGAGTCACCAGAAGAAAAGGAATATGCAAAGGTAAAGAAAGGCTATACGTTCTTTTTAGAAAATGATGTGCTGTTTGCCAAAATAACACCGTGTATGGAAAATGGAAAATCGGCTATTGCAAAAAATCTTAAAAATGGATTTGGCTTCGGATCAACTGAATTTCATGTTTTAAGAACAAACGAATATATCAACGAGCGATATCTCCACTACTTAGTCCGTTCCAAGAAATTCAGATTAGAAGCCAAAGGGGAGATGACAGGGGCTGTCGGACAACAGAGGGTACCGAAAGAATTTTTAGTAAACTACCCATTTCCATTACCACCCAAAGAAGAACAGAACGCAATAGTAGATATTTTGGATGAAATTTTCACAAGAGATGATATTGCCTATAGGATAATCGAAACTAAGTATGAACTAGAAACATTAAAACAATCCATCCTCTCCAAAGCCTTCCGCGGCGAGCTTGGAACGAATGACCCGGACGAAGAAAGTGCGATCGAGTTATTAAAAGAAGTGCTGCAGGAACAAGTGAAATAAGCGTAATCATGGCAGGGGCTGTTTGTTGAGTCCCCTGCCTTTTTTTCTAACTGCCTGGCTAGAGGTGATCTTTGAAGCCGGCTGCGTATTACAAACGTCAAATCCCGAGCCGTTTCATCCGGTACTGGAGGCTTTGCCGGCTTAACCCGAGCTGTTCTGCTGCTTTTGATATATTCGACCCGTTTGCCTCAAGTGCCTCTAAAATGCATTGTTTTTCATATTCAAGCAGCCGGTCTTTTAAAAGCGGTGATTTTTCCGCCGGCGAATTGAAGTGGCCGGACTGCCGGTACTGCATGGGCAGATGGCGGAGTTCAATCATGTCTTCATCGAGCATGACATTCATCGCTGCCTCAATCATATGCTCCAGCTCGCGTATATTGCCAGGCCAGCGGTACGACCGGAAGAAAGTGAGCACTTCCGGTGTGATCCCCCTGACATTCATTTGAAAAAGGGGATTGTATTTTTGAATAAAATGGCCGGTGAGAAGGGGCAAATCTTCCAGCCGGTCCCGTAACGGCGGGATAAACAGCGTCACGACACCAAGCCGGTAATACAAATCTTTGCGCAGCCGGTGATTTGCAATCGCTTCGTAAGGCGTTTCGTTCATGGTGGCGATCACGCGCACATCCACCGGCTTTTCCTGCGTGCCCCCGATCCGTTTCACTTTTTTCTCTTGCAGCACGCGCAAAAGCTTTGCCTGCAAATGAATGTTCAACGCATTGATTTCGTCGAGCAGAAGCGTGCCGCCGTCCGCCTGTTCGAATAGCCCTGCGCGGTCAACAGCACCTGTAAATGCCCCTTTCTTCGTGCCAAATAAGATACTTTCAATGAGATTGTCGGGAAGCGCAGCGCAGTTTTGCGCGATGAACGGTCCCCGGCTTCTTTCGCTTTCATAATGGATGCTTTGCGCGAACAACTCTTTTCCCGTCCCGGTTTCACCGATAATCAGCACATAGGAGGAAGTGCGGGCGGCGCGCCTTGAAAATTCAATGACTTCGGAAATCGCCTTGCTTTTCCCGATAATATGGTGAAATGTATATCCGGTATGGGGCTCGTGGTTTCGGCGGATGAGGCGCTCAATTTTCGTAATGTCCTCCGCAATTTCAACAGCGCCCGCCAATTTTCCTTTATAATAAAACGGATACGTATGGTTGACGGAAGTAATTTCGCGGCCTTTATTATTAAAGTACGTCTGTTTGACAAGATGGCTTTCTTCTCCGGTTTTGAGCGCCTTTAACAAGGTGCTTTCTTCACTGCTGCGAAAGCGGAAAACATCTTCCAACTTTTTATACAGTACTTCACGGCTGTCCATCCCCTCAATATCCCGCATTTTTTGATTGTAAATCATCGTGCGCCCTTCTTCGTCCACTGCATGAATGCCGGCATCGACGAGATTCATTATTGTTTCGTACAACGCGAGGAGTACATCTTTTGTTTCTTCCATGTTGCGTCCACCCCCTTCGATGATAAAAATTTTAAAATATTTTGCGGCTTTATGCAAAAATTTTTTGCATTTTCACTGAAAAAACCGCACGAAGGCCTTTTTTTCATGATGGCATTCTTTTTGCATATGAATGGATAGGGACATTGAAAAGAAGGGAGAAACAAAATGGCACAAGTAAAAGAGCAAGTGAAACAAGTAATTGAAAAAACGGAACAGTTCGGTGCGCATAATTATGCGCCGCTTCCGGTTGTCATTTCGGAAGCGGAAGGGGTGTGGGTGAAGGATCCGGACGGCCGCCGCTATATGGATATGCTGAGCGCTTATTCGGCACTGAACCAGGGGCACCGCCACCCGAAGATCATTCAGGCATTAAAAGACCAGGCGGACCGTGTGACGCTCACATCACGCGCGTTTTATAACGACAAACTTGGCGAATGGTACGAAAAAGTGTGCCAACTGACGAAAAAGGATATGGTGCTGCCGATGAACACCGGGGCGGAAGCGGTGGAAACGGCGGTCAAAGCTGCACGGCGCTGGGCATATGATGTGAAAGGCGTGCCGGACAATAAAGCGGAAATCATTGCCTGTACCGGAAATTTCCATGGCCGTACGTTGCTTGCGGTGTCGCTCTCATCGGAAGAAGAATATAAACGCGGCTTCGGGCCGATGATTGAGGGCATCAAGCACATTTCGTACGGGGATGCGGAAGCGCTGCGGGAAGCCATCACTCCGAATACGGCAGCGTTCCTTGTTGAGCCGATCCAGGGGGAAGCTGGCATCAACATTCCGCCGGCCGGGTTTTTAAAAGAAGCAGCGGATATTTGCCGCGCGTCCCGGGTGCTTTTCATGGCAGACGAGGTGCAAACCGGGTTAGGCCGGACCGGCAAGTTGTTTGCGGTTGACTGGGAGGGTGTTACCCCGGATGTGTTCATTCTTGGGAAAGCGCTTGGCGGCGGTGTCATGCCGATTTCCTGTGTAGCTGCAAATAAAGAAATACTGGGTGTATTCAACCCGGGGTCGCACGGCTCGACGTTCGGCGGCAATCCGCTTGCATGCGCGGTATCGATCGCAAGCCTTGAGGTGATTGAAGAAGAAAAACTGGTGGAACGCTCGCTCCGGCTTGGACAGGTGCTCCTGGAGAAACTGCGTGAAATCAAGCACCCGTCGATTAAGGAAATCCGCGGCCGCGGCCTTTTCATCGGCGTGGAGCTCACGGAACCGGCGCGCTCCTATTGCGAAGCATTGAAAGAGGAAGGGCTGCTTTGCAAAGAAACGCATGAAAATGTCATCCGCTTTGCCCCGCCGCTTGTCATAACGGAAGAAGAGCTGGAATGGGCAATTGAACGGATCCGGAAAGTTTTCGAGGAGAAAAAATGATCAGGCGCCTGCTCTGCCAAACGGCGGGGCGGCTTTTTTAATTGGGAAGTATATAAGAGGCGCCCGCACATGCGAACTGTTTTTTGATGGCATGCCAAAAGTCACTATACATTGCCGGCAGGGCCACGCCATACATTCATTTGGGAAATCATATGCCGTTCGAGTGGGGTACTCGAAGGACATTTAAAGGTTTGTCTCCTGGGTAGCAAAAAGTATTTGAAAGCGGCGGTTCGCTTATGATTTGTCTTTCATAACCGTGATGAAGGAGAATTCACTGCAAGGAAGTTGTTCATTTGTCTTTTATCCTCTCAACCATGAAAGAAAATGGCGGAGCTTTTGTGCGCAAATTTCGGCACAACGAATGGTCTCTTAGAAACTATTAAACAGATTTATTTCATACGTGCTGTACTTTAAAATCCATCAAAAAAGAGGGACTCCGCGTAAAATGCCTACATATTAGAAGTACTGCCAAAAAGACAAAATGAAATGCAAAGCTCTGCATGTGGAACGACCTCCCCTGCCGTCCATGCAAAGACGGTTGATTGAAAACGCCAGGAAAGGTACAATGAAATATGTAAACGCTTTCAAAAATCAAGTCCGTAACTTCAGCATGGAAAAGGGGAATGGCATGATCAGTGAAAAATTTCTCAACACCAGGTTGTTGGACATCGTGTTTGAAAAAACATATTCTGGCACATTGATCGTGGACCAAGAAGGATACATCCGTTACATGAGCCGCAATTTTTGCGATTTTTTGAAAGTGGAACGAAACGAAGTGATTGGCGAACACGTGACCCATGCAATTGAAAATACGAGAATGCATCTTGTGGTGAAAACGGGAAAAGCAGAACTTGCCCAGCTGCAATTTTTAAGAGGCGAGTATGTCATTGCAAACCGGATTCCGATTATTGAAGATGGAAAGATACTTGGCGCTGTAGGGATTATCATTTTCAGGGATCTGTATGATTGGAAAAAGCTGAACACCCATATCCGGCATATGTTGTCGCAAAGCCGGTTTTTGCTTGAGAAGCAGCCCCGTGCAGCCGGCGTGAAATATATGCTGGGCGATCTGATCGGCGGCTCCGGGCAAATGGCGCTATTGAAAGAAAAAATCAAAAAGGTGGCGCGCGGGGATATCACTGTATTGATTACCGGAGAGAGCGGAACCGGAAAGGAGCTGGTTGCCCACAGCATTCACAGCTCTAGCGACCGGAGCAATGGTCCGTTTATTAAAATCAACTGCGGTGCGATTCCCGAACATCTCATGGAATCCGAGCTGTTCGGATATGAAGAAGGATCGTTCACCGGTGCGAAAAAAGGCGGCAAGCCCGGCAAGTTCCAGGCGGCGGAAGGGGGGACGATTTTTCTCGATGAGATCGGCGACATGCCAGTGATGATGCAGGTAAAACTATTGCGCGTGCTGCAGGAAAAAGAAATCGAACCGGTTGGCGCGGTCCATCCAAAACCGATCGATGTCCGTATCATCGCGGCAACAAACCAACCGCTTAAAGAACTGGTCGAACAAAACCGTTTCAGAAAAGACTTGTACTATCGCATCAATGCCATCCAGCTGGATATTCCCCCGCTCCGCACCAGGGCGGAAGATATCCCGCTCTTGGCACGGCATTTCTTAAAAAAAGCATCATCCGGCCTCGGTAAAAGGGTCACCGGCTTCAGCCCTGAGGCTCTTTCTGCACTCGAAAGGTACAATTGGCCGGGAAACATCCGCGAACTGGAAAATGCCGTTCATGCAGCGGTCTACATGGCCTCTTCGGACAGGATCGGGTTAGAGGACCTGCCTGACGGAATCCGTGAACACTTAAACAGAAAAAAAGAAAGCAGTTTGAAAGAAAGGATGGAGGCAGCGGAAAAACAAATGATTGAGGAAGCGCTGCGGGCTGCCTGTTTTGATAAAAAACAGGCGGCAAAAGCCCTCGGGATTGGCCACTCCACGCTTTACGACAAAATGAAAAAGCTTCGTATTGAGGTAAAATGAACAAAGTTTTTCACGCCAAACGATTAGGATTGATATTGCTTCTATATAGAGCTTGCTGAATAAGCGAAATTTCTGGATTTGGAAAGGATGCTGACAGCTTTGGCAACCATTTAAACAAATCCAGGGAAATGCTTGCACTCGAAAGCCGATTCAACGTATGGAGAAGATCAAATCCCCCCCTTTCGCAAAAGGATTCTTCTATATTTTGAGACAGAGCTTGCAGACAAATGGGGCACAAACTCAGAATCGGATTCGTTCAGCAAGCCCTATGTAAAATGAACTTAAGTTTTGACATCAAGCCCGAACATCCACTTGCAGGAGCACTATTTTTTAATCATCCGGAAATCCGGATTGGCCTTCTGAAATTCCGAATCTGTTTTTCTGCCATAAAGCCGCTGTTTGCATCATAGATTGGTAAAGAACGTTACGGAAAACGGGAAACCCGGCCGCCTTTTCCAACACGCACATGCTGTTTTTCGCCTCTTTCAAGCTGGCATACTTCTTGCTTTTTATAGGGCATCAAAGTGTTGGAAAGGGGGAACATGGTTGCACGTTGGCTGGATGATCAAGAACATTGCAGAAGATCCGGATCCAGCTGTTTCCGGAAAAACTGCAGTGCAGGAAGAAACCGGAAGAGCATGGACTTTCAAGGAATTGCACGCGATTTCCAATGCTTATGCAAACAAGCTTACCCAGCTTGGCGTCCGGAAAGGAGACCGGGTCGGCATTCTGCTCTACAACTGCCTTGAGTATTTCGGCCTTTATTTTGCGGCGGCGAAAATCGGGGCAATTGCAGTCCGTTTGAATTTCCGCTTGTCAAGCCCCGAACTGGTCTATTCTTTAAACGACTCCGGCACAAAAATATTATGTTTTCACGCAGGCCTTGCCGGGCGGATTGAGCCGATTCAGCACGAGGTGCCGGTTGAACAATTGATCTGTCTTCAGGAGGAAGCATCAGCCGTTCCGGGATGGGCGCAGCCGTTTTCTGTGCTCGGGGAAGGGGAGCAGGAAGACCCCTTGGTGCCGTCCATCCACTTAAATGACCCGGTGATGCTGATGTATACGTCCGGGACGACGGGAAGGCCAAAAGGTGCAATTTGGACGCATAATACGACATTCTGGTTTTCAGCCATTCAAGCTTTGAAATGGGGGTTTCAAGCCCGGGAAACGGCCATGACAACGGGGCCGCTCTACCATGTCGGCGCAATGGAAGACATTGCTTTGCCGGTTCTCATGCGGGGCGGAACCGTCATCATTACAAAAAGTAAAGACTTCGAGATTCAGCGAGTCCTGTTTGTCATGGAAAAGGAAAAGGTAGCATGCTGTTTTTTATTTCCTTTTATGATTTATGACATGCTGCATTTGCCGGATTTGGCGAAGTACCGGCTGGAAGCGCTGAAGACGATTTACACCGGCGGAGATCCGCTCATGCCGTGGGCTTTGGAGAGCATCCGGGCGCATTTTCCGCACATTGGCGTCGTCCAGGTGTACGGTTTGACAGAAGGGCAGCCGATTGCCGCTTCACTCGACCCGCAGGATGCCGCAGGAAAAGGCAGTACAGTCGGAAAACCGATGCCTTTGACTGCGATTCAAATTGCAGATGATGCCGGAAACCCGCTTCCTGCAGGAGAAGTGGGCGAAATTCTCATTAAGAGCCCTGCTGTTTCAGAAGGGTATTGGAAAAAACCGGAGGCGACCATGGAGACGTTTGCGGATGGCTGGTGCAAAACAGGGGATCTTGGCTTTTTTGATTCGGAAGGGTTTTTAACCATTGCCGGCAGGAAGAAAGATATGATCCGGAGCGGCGGAGAAAATATTTATCCTGCTGAAATAGAAGATGTGCTTTACCGCCACGAAGCGGTAAAAGAAGTCACTGTGATCGGTATCCCCGATCCGAAGTACATGGAAACGGTTTGCGCCATTATTGTAAAAAAAGATGGCGCGCGGCTGACAGAAAAAGAAGTGGCCGAATTTTGCAAACGCCATCTTGCAAGCTATAAAAAACCGCGCAAGGTCATTTTCGTGAAAGAAATTCCGCGCACGCCTTCCGGAAAAGTGCAGAAGTTCAAACTTCGCGAACAGTTTGGCGCGGGATGAAGATATAAAAAAGATTTTTAAAAAAATTAAATTCATTTTTCCGACCGATCACCGGAAAGGAGCATGTCCATGGAACAAAGCGGCATTGCCAAAAGCAAACTCGTTTATCCAAGTGATGATAAAATCCGTTCAACCGAAATCGGTTCAAGTGAAGCATTCGAGGAACTGCTGCGCCTGTCGCAAACGGATCCGGCAGTATTTTGGGGGCGCGTTGCCAATAAGCTCACCTGGTATGAACCGTGGAAGGAAACAATGGCAGGCAGCCTCCCCGGGTTCCGCTTTTTTGAAGGCGGGGTGAGCAACCCGTGTGTGAACCTGCTTGACCGCCATGTCGAAAACGGCGCCGGCAATCGGACGGCGCTCATATGGGAAGGGGAAAACGGCGATTCGAAGTTTTTCACTTATCATATGCTGCTTGCAGAAGTAAACCGGTTCAGCAATGTGCTGCGCGGGTTCGGCGTAAAAAAAGGCGACTGCGTGGCGATTTTCCTGCCAAACTTAGCGGAAGCGGCAATCGCCGTGCTTGCGTGCTTCCGGATTGGCGCGATTTACAATACCATTTTTTCCGGATACTCGGAAAAATCGCTGAAAGACCGGCTTGTGAATTTTGAACCGAAAGTCATCGTGACGGCCGATGCAACCGAACGGAGAGGGAAAAAGATTTTTCTCAAGGAAAAAGTCGACCGGGTTGTGCCGGACATTCCGTCTGTCAAAGCGGTCGTCGTGGTGGACCGGCTCAGGACGGATGTTAATATGCAGGCGGGACGCGACTATTGGTGGCATGAAGAAACAAGGAAGGCAAGCATCCATTGTGAGCCGGAGCGGCTGGAAGCAAATGAGTACGGCATTGTGTTCTACACAAGCGGCACGACCGGGAAACCAAAAGGCGTTGTCCATTCCGGCATAGCGTTTGTCGTACAAAATTACATTTACGCAAAGTACCATATGGACCATCGCGATGACGATGTGCTCTGGTGCTCGGCGGATATCGGCTGGCTTACGATGCATATTTGGGGCATTGCCGGCGCGCTTTCAAACGGTGTCACAACCGTCTTTTACGAAGGGGCGATTGATTATCCGGAAAAAGACCGGTTTTACCGGATCATTGAAAAGTACCGGGTGAACAAATTGTTTACAGCTCCGACCGCACTGAGGATGTTGAAAAGCATGGGGGAGCATCCGCTTGAAAAATATGATTTGTCGTGCCTGGATGTCGTCTCCCTTGTCGGCGAGCCGTTTGATGCGGAAACATGGCAGTGGACATATGAAGTGCTCGGGAGAAAAAAGATTTGCGTGAATAACACATGGGGGCAGACGGAAACAGCCGGATCGCCGCTTGCCGGTGCCGCCTGGCTGACCCCGATGAAACCGGGTTCTGCGGGCAGGCCGTTTTTAGGCGCTGTAATCGATGTCGTCGATCAGGAAGGAAATCCGGTGCCGCGGGGGACGCTCGGAAACCTTGTCATTCAAAAGCCGTTTCCGATGCTGTGCCGCACGCTTTGGAAAGAGCCGGAACGTTATCTCGGCTCGTATTTCAGCCAGGTGGACGGCTGCTACTATGCAAGCGACCTGGCGATGATTGATGAGGACGGCTACGTATGGGTCACCGGCCGTTCGGATGATGCGTTCAATGTTGCAGGGCACAGGCTGAGCACGATGGAAATGGAAAGTGCGGTGCTCGAAACCCCGGGTGTATCTGAAACCGCTGTCATTGGCGTGCCGGATGAAATCAAGGGCGAGGTGCCGGTCTGCTTTGTGCGTTTGAGCGACGGGACGGAGGAAAGTGAAGAACTGAAAGAAGCGATCAAGGCCCGGATTGTCGATCAAATCGGGAAAATTGCCGTGCCGAAAGCGATTTTGTTTACGGACACGTTGCCCAAAACAGTGAGCGGGAAAATCATGCGCCGCTTGTTAAAGGAAATTGTCGTAAACGGTGCGGCTACAGGGGATATGACCGGCCTCGAGGATCCCGCAACCATTGCGCGCATTGAACAGCTGGTGGCCAGCCGCGGGGCGGAAAGATAAACAATGCCTTAAAAAGGAAGGTTTGCCCTCCACATTTTTGACAGGAAACCGGCCGGGCCGCCAGTAAAAAGAAGGGCGTTACTGTTTGCCCGCCGGTCCCTTGCAGCGTTTTACAGGGAATCGGAAGCGAACTGGAAAAAGGAGTATGCGGCGGTTGATTTTTTCGCAATCCCGGCGGCTGCACCTGAAAAGTCAGCAAGAATGCAAAAAAACCGGCGCACCGGATTATCCTGCGCCGCAAAAGGAGGAAGCCTATGGATTTCGAATTGTCTAAAGAACAGATTATGCTGCAGGAGATGGTTCGGGACTTTGCTGAGAAGGAGATCGAACCGTATGCAAGAGAAGTAGACGAAACCGGGAAAATGCGGATGGAGACGTTTCAAAAGCTCGGCAATCTCGGCCTTTTAGGCATCCCGTTTCCGGAAAAATACGGCGGAGCAGGTGGGGATACCATCTCTTATTGCATCGCGGTCGAGGAAATCGGCAAGGCATGCGGGGGAACAGGGCTCAGCTATGCAGCAAACACAAGCCTTGGTGCAAGCCCGATCTACTATTTCGGCACCGAAGAACAAAAGCAGGAGTGGCTCGTTCCGATGGCAAAAGGCGAAGCGCTCGGCGCATTCGGGCTTACGGAACCGAACGCCGGATCAGACGCCGGCGGAACAAGGACAAAAGCGGTACTTGACGGCGATGAATGGGTGATAAGCGGCGAGAAATGCTGGATTACAAACGCCGAATACGCCCGCCAAGTGATCGTGACAGCTGTAACCGGCAAAAGAGAAAACGGTCGTAACATCATTTCCGCCATCATCGTGCCGACCGATGCACCGGGCGTGACGATTACAAGCCCGTATGAAAAAATGGGCGTTCGCGGATCCAACACGTGCCAGATCGTGCTCGAAAACGTCCGTGTCCCGCGTGAAAACTTGCTTGGCGACGAAAAGAAAGGATTCAGCCAGTTTTTGTACACGCTGGACGGTGGACGCATCTCCATCGCCGCATTATCGGTCGGGATTGCCCAAGCTGCATTCGAAAAAGCACTTCGATATGCGAAAGAACGGATGCAGTTCGGCCAAGCGATTTCAAAATTCCAGGCGATCCAGTTCAAACTTGCCGATATGGCGATGGAAATCGATCTTGCCCGAAATGCCGTGTACAAAGCGGCATGGCTGAAAGATCAAGGAAAACCGTTCAGCAAAGAAGCCGCTTATGCAAAACTGTTTGCGTCGGAGATGGGATTCCGCGTCTGCAACCAGGCGATCCAGATCCACGGCGGGTCCGGTTATATGCGCGAGTACGACGTGGAGCGTCATCTTCGCGACATCAAACTGATGGAAATCGGCGAAGGCACATCCGAAATCCAGCGGCTTGTTATTGCCAGAAAGCTTGGCTGCTAGGATAGAAGATTGGAAGACTTGCGTCGCACAAGTTTGCATTCGAATGGAAAGGAGCGTTGCCATTTGTTCAAAAAAATTCTGATTGCCAACAGGGGAGAGATTGCGCGGCGGGTAATCCGTACGTGTAAAAAGCTCGGTATTAAGTCCGTAGCGGTGTATTCCGAGGCGGATGCGGGGGCCCTTTTTGTCCGCGAGGCGGATGAAGCATATTGCATCGGCAAACCGCCTGTCAATCAAAGCTATTTAAATGCCGATGCGATCATCCGGGCGGCCAAAGAAAGCGGGGCGGAAGCGGTCCATCCGGGTTACGGGCTTTTGTCCGAGAATGCGCCTTTTGCCCGGAAATGCATTGAGGCGGGGATCATTTTTATCGGGCCTTCTCCTGCAATCATTGCTGCGATGGGCAGCAAAATTGAAGCGCGCCGCACGATGAAAGCAGCAGGCGTGCCGGTGATTGAAGGCGTGGATGATCCGCTTGAAGATGAAGAAGCGGCGGTCCGGGCGGCTGAAAAAATCGGTTATCCCGCAATGCTGAAGGCTTCGGCAGGCGGCGGCGGAATCGGGATGCAGGTGGTCCAAAGCGAAAAAGAGCTGCGCAAAGCGTTTGCCGGCAACAAAAAACGGGCGGAAATGTTTTTCGGGGACGGCGCGATGTTCATTGAAAAATATATTGAAGAACCGCATCATGTAGAAATCCAGATTCTGGCAGACCAATATGGAAACGTTGTGCCGCTTATGGAGAGGGAATGTTCGATCCAGCGCCGCCACCAGAAAGTTGTCGAAGAAGCGCCATCGCCTTTTATCAGCGAAGCGACCCGGCAAAAGATGCTGGATGCGGCAGTGAAAGCAGCAACATCTATCGGCTATATAAATGCCGGCACGATAGAAATGATCGTGGACCGGGACCAGCATTTCTATTTTCTTGAGATGAATACAAGATTGCAAGTGGAACATCCGGTGACGGAAGAAATTACCGGGCTGGACATTGTGGAAGAGCAGTTGAAAGTCGCTTCAGGCGAACGCCTCACGATCACGAGGGAGACGCTCAAGCGAAACGGCCACGCGATTGAAGTGCGGATTTATGCCGAAGATCCGAAGACATTTCTGCCATCGCCGGGTAAAATTACGGCTTTCCGACTGCCGGAAGGTGAAGGCATCCGCAATGAGACGGCCGTGGAAGCAGGTTCTGAAGTGACTCCTTTTTACGACCCGATGATTGCAAAACTGATTGCCTGGGGCAGCTCGCGCGAAGAAGCTTGCAAAAGGATCAGGGATGCACTTTTAAACTATCAAGTGGAAGGGATTAAAACGAATATTTCAATGCTGATTGACACCGTCAGCCACGAACAATTTTTAAAAGGATATACTACCACGCATTTTGTCAATGACTTTTTAAAACAAGCGGAGTCCCGCAAGTAGGCGGATTCGAAAAGGGGGAGAATCCGAAAGAAAGTAGGGCCTGCCACCGGTTAAAGGAGGCAGGAAGACGATCCCGCCGTCATCTATTTTTAATAGGGACACAAAGATTTAAACCAAGCAGAGCTCTGGGAGTAAGATGACCAGATGGAGGAAGGGATCCGTCGGGTTCAAAGGTGAAAGGCGGGGAGCACCCGGGAGAACATACAAAAAGAACCCAACCATGTTCCAATTGTCAGTGACTTTTTAAACAGGAGGAAAAGCAGATGGAAATTACAGCAAGTATGGCAGGAAGTGTTTGGAAAGTGCTCGTAAAGGAAGGCGACCAGGTGAAGGAAGGCGATGATGTGGTCGTCCTTGAATCCATGAAAATGGAAATCCCGATTGCTGCCGAGGAAGACGGCACAGTGGTAAAAATCCATGTCCAGGAAGGCGAATTTGTCAACGAATCCGATGTGCTGGTGGAACTGGAGTAGCGCAATTTGCTGAAGGAGGCGGGGATGTGAAGCTGCCTGAAAAAGTGACCGTGAAAGAAGTCGGACCGCGCGACGGGCTGCAAAATGAAAAGGCGGTTGTGGCGACAGAAGAAAAAGTTGCATGGCTCAATGCATTGTCAGATACGGGTCTGACGTACATCGAAGCAGGATCATTCGTCCGGCCGGAATGGATACCGCAGCTTGCCGATACCGGAGCGGTGCTGGAAAAAATCAGACGGAAGCCGGGCGTGACCTATGCCGCGCTTGTCCCGAACGTGAGGGGGCTTGAACGGGCCTTAAATGCAGGCGTGGATGAAGTAAGCGTTTTTATGTCGGCAAGCGAAGGCCATAACCTCCACAACATTAATAAAACGATCGCGGAAACCTATCCGGTCTTGGAAAAAGTGGTAAAGGAAGCGAAAAGCGCCGGGAAATCGGTAAGGGGATATATTTCGACGGTGATTGCCTGCCCGTATGACGGACCGGTTTCCCCAAAGCAAGTAAAAGATGTGGCCAGCCGCTTGTTTGCGATGGGCGTGGATGAAATTTCTCTCGGGGATACGATCGGTGCCGGCGTGCCGACGGATGTTGAGCGGTTGCTCGGCGAACTGCTGAAGGATTTTCATGCAAGGCAACTGGCGATGCATTTCCACGATACAAGAGGGACGGCACTTGCGAATGTTGTCAAGTCGCTCGAAATGGGGATTACTGTTTTTGACAGCGCAGCAGGTGGCCTGGGCGGCTGCCCGTATGCGAAAGGGGCAGCCGGTAATGTCGCCACGGAAGATTTGCTGTACCTATTCGCGCAGATGGGCATTGAGACCGGCGTTGATCTTGGCCGCATCATCCAGGCCGCACAGCAGATTGAAAAAACGATCGGAAGGCCGCTTGCAAGCCACCAGATGGAAATTTACAGGATGGCAGGAGGAGCATAACGGGACCGTTTTGCCGGAAAAAGCAAAAGGTACTGGCGTGGTGATCCAGAACAGCCCGGAACCGCAAAACAGATTGCAAAGCCGATCGGAAGGGCGCTTGCAGGCAAACAGGCAGGAGGGGAAAAAGAACATGACAGGAACGGTTTTATTGGAAAAACAAGATGGCATCGCCGTGATGACGCTAAACCGGCCGGAAGCGGCAAACGCATTATCAAAAGAAATGCTTTCGGATATGCATGAAGTTTTATCGGAAATAAAGAAAGACCGGGGTACGCGCGTTGTGATCCTGACCGGCGCCGGGGAAAAAGTGTTTTGCGCCGGAGCGGATTTAAAAGAGCGGAAAGGCATGAACGAGGAAGAGGTGCTGCAGGCCGTACGGAAGATCGGTGCGGTTGTGAATGAAACGGCCGCGCTGCCCCAGCCGGTGATTGCGGCGCTAAACGGGTCGGCATTCGGCGGCGGGCTGGAGCTGGCACTGGCCTGTGATATCCGCATTGGGGCCTGCGAAGCAAAATACGGGCTTACCGAAACGTCGCTTGCCATTATCCCAGGGGCGGGCGGCACACAGCGGCTGCCAAGGCTGATCGGGATTGGCAAAGCGAAAGAACTGATCTACACGGCGCGGAGGCTGACTGCTGAAGAAGCAGCGGCAACCGGCCTGCTCGAATACGCTGTGCCGCGCGCAGCGGTAATGGAAAAAGCGTTTGAACTGGCGGGGGAAATGAAAAAAAACGGCCCCATTGCACTCAGGCAGGCAAAAACGGCCATTGACCACGGGACAGAAACCGGCCTTTCAGCAGGGCTGAAAATCGAAGAACTCGCCTACAACGCGCTCATTCCGACCGAAGACAGGCTCGAGGGCTTGCGGGCATTCGCGGAAAAGCGCGCCCCGGTGTATAAAGGGAGGTAATGCAATGGACTACGAAAGCAAAAAAGCAGAAATTTTAAAGGGTGGAAAGGAAAAATACCACCAAAAAAACCGCGAACAGGGCAAATGGTTTGTCCGCGAACGCCTGCAAATGCTGCTGGATGACGGGCTCAAGGCTGAAGACGGGCTGTTTGCCAATGCCCTTGCGGGGGACCTGCCGGCAGACGGAGTTATCACCGGGCTCGGAAAAATTGGCGGCCGTACCGTTTGCGTTATGGCCAACGATTCGACCGTAAAAGCCGGTTCATGGGGCTGGCGGACGGTCGAAAAAATCATCCGCATCCAGGAGACAGCCGCGAAACTCAACTGCCCGATTTTGTATCTCGTCGATTCCGCTGGGGCGCGGATTACCGATCAGATCGAGATGTTTCCGGGCAGAAGAGGGGCGGGGCGGATTTTTTACAACGAGGTGCATTTGTCCGGGAAAGTGCCGCAAATTTGCCTCTTGTTCGGGCCGTCTGCTGCCGGCGGGGCGTATATTCCTGCATTTTGCGATATTGTCGTAATGGTCGAGGGCAATGCGTCCATGTACTTAGGCTCGCCGCGGATGGCCGAGATGGTGATCGGTGAAAAAGTGACGCTCGAGCAGATGGGCGGCGCAAAAATGCACTGCACCGTTTCGGGTTGCGGCGATGTGCTAGTGAAAACGGAAGAAGAAGCAATCCGTTATGTGCAAAAATACTTAACCTATTTTCCGGACAATTTTTCCGAAAAGCCGGCAAGAACAGAAGCAAAAGCGCCGGCTGCGTTTGAAAAAACGATTGAGGAACTGATCCCGAAAAATGAAAATGCCCCGTTTGACATGTACCAGCTGATCGAGCGGATTGTGGATGAAGATTCAATCTGCGAGATTAAAAAGAAGTTTGCGCCCGAACTGATTACATGCCTCGCACGGATTGGCGGCCGGCCTGTCGGAATGATAGCAAATCAGCCGCGGGTGAAAGGCGGCGTGCTTTTCCACGACAGCGCCGATAAAGCGGCAAAATTTATCCATCTTTGTGATGCGTTCCATATTCCGCTTTTGTTTCTCGCGGATGTGCCCGGTTTCATGATCGGGACGCAGGTGGAGCGGGCCGGCATTATCCGCCACGGGGCCAAAATGATTTTTGCGATGAGCGAAGCAACCGTTCCGAAACTGTCCGTCATTGTCCGGAAAGCGTACGGTGCCGGCTTATACGCAATGGCGGGCCCGGCGTTTGAACCGGACTGCTGCATTGCGCTTCCGTCTGCATCGATTGCGGTCATGGGCCCGGAAGCCGCGGTCAATGCCGTATACGCCAATAAAATCGCCGCACTCCCGGAAGAAGAACGGCCGGCATTTTTCGCGGAAAAACGGGCGGAGTACGTGAAAGACATTGACATTTACCGGCTTGCTTCCGAACTGGTTGTGGACGCCGTCGTACCGGGCAACGAACTGCGGGAAGAACTCGAACGCCGGCTTGAAATGTACAGCGGGAAGAAGGAAGACTTTTCAAAACCAAAGCACCCGGTATACCCGGTTTGACCCAAAAAGCAGCTGCAGGCACGCAGCTGCTTTTCGATGCGGCTCCGAAAATTGCAACGGAAAGAAACCAAATGGTGCGCTTTTCTTCCTTAAAACGGGGTATGAATTTATTATCAAATGCCAACGAGGAGGCGCAGCTATGGAATTCCGGAAAGCCCATCTTGATGATCTTCATCATTTAATAGAGCTTAGAAAGCAGCAGCAGGTTGCCCAGGGCATCGAACCAAAGACGGACATTGATGCCGATTTGGAAAAGTTTTTTCAAAAGAAATTAAAAGAAGGCTCCATGGTCCAATGGCTTGCGGAAGACGAAGGAGAAATCGTTGCTTGCGGGGCCGTCATTTTTTACGAATTCCCGCCGAGCTATGTGAATAAAAGCGGGAAGAAAGCCTACATTACAAATGTGTATACAAAAGAAGAATACCGCGGCCAGGGGATCGCGAAAGAATTGATGGGAAAACTGGTTGATGAGGTGAAAAAGGCCGGCATCTCCAACATCTGGCTTGGCGCTTCTGAAATGGGCAAGCCGTTGTATGAAAAATTCGGTTTCCAGGAAGTGGATGAATGGATGGAACTGCATTTATGATGAAATGAGAAAATGAGAAAAACCGGTAATCCGATTCCAAATTCTATTTTCCTTTTCGTTTTATTGTGAATATTATATAATGTTTTAAAGGAGTCGGAAAAAATGTCTGATTTTGTTCACGATACAACTTCCAATGTTTATTCAGATGGAAGCCATGAATATTTAAAAATCAATTCCTAAATATTAAAAATAAATTTCAGTTAAAAGATCAGCAGTTAGCTACACTATTTGGGATTTCCGATGAGAAAACTACAAAAATTCTCTCTGGAAAGCCATGCTACTTTGATGAAGGGGAGTTAAAAAGAATCCATTATTGTTTACCGTTTTTAAGTACAGGATTCTCTTTTATAGACTCAAAAGAGAGAGTGAGAGCGATAATAGAGGCTAATTTGATAGGAGATTATAATCTTTCCTATGAAACATTAGGTAAGTATGCCAATGTGCCTTGTGATGTGCTTAAAGCTTTTTGTGAAGGAAATGATCATATTGATGTTGATCATTTGATGAATATTTGTGTGAATTTGTTAATGCTATCTTTTGTATTAAGACCTGAACTTTAATTCATTGTTTACCGATCAAATTCCATCCTCGGTTTCTTTTGAGTGCTACTTTGATTTGTCCAAAGAAACGCTTAGAAAATAAGGCCTTACATTTCTGTGCCTTCCAAAGTGTATATTTTGAACTTCCCCATCTGCCGGTCTATACTTAAAATAGTAAGGAGGAATGTACGATGTATGAAATTGCCATTATTGGAGCTGGTCCGGCCGGGGCAAGTGCCGCCATTTTTACGGCCAAAGCCGGGAAAAGCACAGTGCTTTTTGATGGTGGCACGAGCGCTACCAAGCGGGCTTTGCTGAAAAATCACTACGGCGTAACAGAAATAACCGGACCAGACCTGGTCGAAACCGGTAAAAAACAGGCAGCGCAATTCGGGGCCGAACTGGTCGACGAAAAAGTCGAATCAATTGAAAAAACGGAAAATGGTTTTACCATTAAAACAGAACAAGGGTCGTACGAAAGCAAATACGTTATTCTTGCAACCGGCATGATTGCAAGCCTCGGGGAAGCCCTTGGCGTCAAAACCAAACCGGCAACAGAACCACGCGTAAAAACCGTTTTTGCAGTGGATGCGCAAGGAAAAACGAATGTCCCGAATGTATGGGCATGCGGCACGGTTGCCGGCGTCTCCATGCACACCATTATCACAGCAGGCGACGGCGCTAAAGTGGCTGTCAACCTCATCAGTGAAATCGACGGCAAACGCTGGGTCGACCACGATGTTTTAGGAAAATAAGCCGTTGTAAACGAACCGGGCAAAATTCCGCCCGGTTTTCGTTTGCTTTTTTTCAATGCGGGCTGGAACTGAAAAGAATTCGTCGCAGATCAAGCATTCTGACATGCTTATTGTTTTTCCAAAATCAAACCACCCACTGCAAAGCCGGGCACTGGGGATGCAGCCGGTACACGCGGGATTCAGGCAATCATCAAACCTTTTTTGCGTAAAGCCGTCTTTCCTATTCCATGGGAGGATTGTTAAAAATGGAATTTATGATTACAATAGATAAAAATATCCAAAAAATAAACCGAATTTTTAAAAAACGGGGAGTTGAGGTTCATGTATCGAATTTTTCAATATGGATTTGTGATGGCGTTTACAGGACTATGTATGATGTTTTTGGTTCATCTTGTTGATGGTTATTCAACTGTAGAGCTCGGAAACTCGCTGATTAGTCAAATATTATTGATTCCAAGATTTTTTTTGATTTTTGGTATATTATTATTGATTCTCTCTTTCATTATTTGGTTTAGAAATTGGGCGAAATCTAAGGCAAAAAAAATTTCATGAGTTTTAAAGTAGAGTAGGCTTAGTTGGGCCTGCTTTTTTTGCGGTGAGCATCTGTATTCTGAATAAGTGAGGATGTTATTGCGATAAACACGGCTCCCGAAACCAGGAAAACAATCGGGTCAAATTATAATTCCAAAAAACGGTATTAGCCAACAATAGGTATGTTATTTGTAAAATGATTTAGAAAGAATCTGCCAAAATATACCACTATCTTTTCTATTGAATTTATAGTAAAATAAACTGTTAGCACATAGAAAGGAGGCGAACGTCATGGCAAAGAAATCTATGATTGTCAAACAAAAACGTGAGCCGAAATTTAAAGTTCAGGCTTACACACGCTGCGAGCGGTGCGGGCGTCCTCATTCGGTATACCGGAAATTCAAACTTTGCCGCATCTGTTTCCGGGAACTTGCGTATAAAGGCGAGATTCCGGGCGTAAAGAAATCCAGCTGGTAAGCCTTCCCCGCTCCCCTTTTTTCGGGGCACGGGATACATATCCCCGTTCTTTCCGCATCTTTGTAAATTCTTTAATCCCTCTTCATCATAATTTAACAAATCGGTGGTACGCTAAAATCAGCGGGGATGGCAAGCGTGGCCATCATCGGTACACCGCGTAGGCGGAGCGGGTACCTTGATTTCCAGTACAGCCGGCATGTTTACTTGGAAATCCAAAACCTTTCCCTTCTGATTTTTTTAAAAGGAATTTCGGCATGCATGCAGAAATTTTTCTTTTATAGAAAATGAAAAAAGGGGAGGATATTCGAAAACGCCGTCATAGGCAAAACTTTTTATGACGAGAGATGTGTCAAGTTTTTCTCGATTGTGAGATGTTGAAGGCAGGCTTCCAATGCGATCGAGAAAATTTTTATACATAGGAGACCGTTGTCAAAACTGAATAGGTAGATTTTATGCCAACACTCCACTCAATATGCTACTATTAAATCAAAGCATTTGGAACGGAGCAATGGCAATGAACACGAACCAAGACTTTTTTACCCGTAAAAAAGAGAAGTCCGGAATTGTGCTGAATGCAGTGCAGCAAGAGGCCGTAAAGCAAACGGAAGGTCCGCTTTTGCTTTTGGCTTCTCCTGGCTCCGGAAAAACGACGACAATTATCATGCGGATCGGTTATTTAATTGAAGAAAAAGGGGTGGCGCCTGCACGGATTAAAGCCATTACGTTCAGCCGGGCCGCTGCCGCTGACATGAAAGACCGGTTCCGAAAGCTTTTTCCGAATCTTCCACCCGTTGATTTTTCAACGATCCACAGTCTTGCCTTTGAACTCGTCCGCGTATTTTTCAGACGGACCAATGTCCCTTTCTTGCTGATTGAAGGCGAGGCAGGACCGTACCATAAGAAAAAAATCTTGCGGAATGTGTACAAGGCCATTCATGGAGAGAAGATCACGGAAGACCAGCTGGAGGAACTGCAGACGTATATCAGCTACATCAAAAACAAGATGATCCCGCCTACAAAATGGGGGAAGGTTGCGACGAGTGTGCCGGAAGCTGCCCGGATTTTAAAGGAGTATGAGACGTTTAAAAAGCAGGGCACCGGACAGCTGCTTCTTGATTTTGATGATATGCTGATATATGCGAATGAAATATTAAGGCGTGATCCGGATCTTCTCCGTATGTATCAGGGGCGTTATGACTATGTGCTGACGGATGAGAGCCAGGATACGTCCATGGTACAGCATGCCATTGTTGAAAAGCTTGTGCGGCGGCATCGCAATTTGTGCGTTGTCGCCGATGATGACCAGTCGATATACAGCTGGCGGGGTGCGGAGCCGTCCTACTTGCTGAATTTTAAAAAAGTGTATCCGGATGCGAAAATTTTATTTAGGGCTTGCTGAATAAACAAAAATTCCAGATTTGACAAGGATTTTGGCCACTTTTGTCGAATATAAAGTGTAAGGATTTTATAGGAAACGTGTAAAAAACCTTGCACTTGGAGGCCGTTACGATGTACAAAAAGACTGAACATCAATTAACTTTTGTAGAAGATTTTTTTCTACCATTCGGTGGAAAATTAAATAAAGAAAATCGCTGGGTCCGTCTTGCTGAATTAATCCCTTGGTGGAAGGCTGAAGAAAAGTATGCCAAGTCCTTCAAGAAAAAGTTCAAAGGTGAAAAGGCTTATTCTGTCAGAGTTGCTCTTGGGGCTCTCTATATCAAAGAACGGCTTGGGCTATCTGACCGGGAAACAGTCGAACAGATCACGGAAAACCCGTATCTTCAGTATTTTATCGGGTTGCCTGAATTCCAGGAAAAAGCCCCATTCGATCATTCTCTGATGACTCGTTTTAGAAAACGTTTGGGTGCAAACATCATCAATGAACTGAATGAATGGATTGTTCTGGAAGAACAAGAACGCCAATCGGAAGAAGCATCTAAGGAAAATGACAACGATGATGATCACCATGATGATGACGATCATAGTAGTGGTGATCATCAACCTTCCGGTCCTGCTTCGGAAGAGAATTCAACTGGATCGGCTTCTCCTAAAACGAAGAACAAAGGAAAGCTCATTCTGGACGCAACCTGTGCACCGGCTGATATTGCTTACCCTACTGATCTGGGGCTTTTGAACGAAGCCCGTGAGAAACTGGAACATATCATTGATGTACTGCATGAACCGCACAAAGGAAAATTACCAAAGCCACGGACCTACAGAAAAAGAGCCCGCAGGGACTATCTTTCTGTCGCTAAGCAACGCAAAGCTGGAGCCCGGAAAATCCGGAAAGCTGTCGGCAAACAACTTGGATATGTGAAACGGAATCTGGAGATCATTGGAAATCTCATTTCCCAAAGCTCCCTGTCTCTTTTGAGCAAAGATGAATACCGACAACTCCTCGTGATTCATGAACTTTACCGCCAACAGGCAGAAATGTACAAAAAGAAAACACATCGGATTGACCACCGGATTGTGAGCATTTCCCAGCCGCATGTCCGTCCAATTGTGCGTGGCAAGGCAAAAGCGAACGTGGAATTCGGCTCAAAAGTCGCCATTAGCGTTGTAGATGGCTATGCCTTGATTGAGCAACTCGACTGGGAAAATTACAATGAAGGGATCACCCTTAGAGAATCTATTGAGAACTACTACAACCGGTTCGGATTTTATCCAGAAGCGATTTTAGCAGATAAAATCTACCGAAACCGTGACAACCTAGCATACTGTAAATCTCTTGGCATTCGTCTGAGTGGGCCAAGGTTGGGACGCCCATCCAAAACGGAAGACAAAACCTTAGAACGCGTGGCAAGGCAGGATGCCTCCGAACGTAATGCCGTTGAAAGCAAATTTGGCGAAGGCAAGCGCAAGTATGGGCTAGGCCTTATTCGAGCACGCCTTCAGGAGACCAGTGAAACAGTAGTAGCCCTTCAATTCCTTATAATGAATCTGGAGCGGAAGCTCAGGGTTCTTTTTTTGAAATTTTTGCACAACACTATTTTATATTTTAATAACCGTAATTTGGCTTGTATCTGACAGAATCTGATTCGTTCAGCAAGCCCTATTTATGGAACAAAATTACCGGTCATCTCAAGAGGTTGTTACGGCTGCCAACCAGTTTATCAAGCGCAACAAGCACCGCTATGACAAAAACATGTTCACGGAAAACCCGCCTGCCGGGCCGATCCGGTTTGTGCGTCTCCCGGATTATAAATACCAGGCAAAATATTTGGCCCAGAACATTGTCGTTTCCGAAAATTTTTCAGAAATTGCCGTGCTGTACCGGAACAATATGTCTTCGATTGCCCTGATCAACGAATTTGACCGGGAAGGGATTCCGTTTTATCTCAAAGATACCGACAATCGCTTTTTTTCTCACTGGGTTGTCCAGGATATTTTGAATGTGATGCGGCTCACGTTTACCGATAAACGGGCGGATATCCTCGCGCAGGTCCATTCGAAATTGGACGGTTATATTACGAAACAACAGATGGAAGCGGTAAAGGGGATCCATAATAACCAGTCTGTTTTTGACAATTTGGTGCGTTATGCAAATTTGAAGGATTACCAGGTCCAAAAAGTACGTAAAGTAAAGGAGACGCTCCGGGAAATGCGGGGCATGCCGCCGCTGGATGCGATTCAAGTCATCCGCGACAGGCTCGGCTATGAAAAAGCCCTCGAAAACATGTGCAAGAAATTCGGATTCCGGAAAGAGTATTTGATTGGCGTTTTAAATACGCTCGAAGACATTGCGGACACGCTTGTGACAATGGAAGAGTTTGCTGCAAGGCTGAAGCACTTGGCGCACATTTTAAAAACGGCGAAAGGGAACAAAGGCCGGCATGCTGTGACGCTTTCGACGTTCCACAGTTCAAAAGGTTTGGAGTTTGAAAAGGTGTATATGATTGACTTGGTTGATGGGATCATTCCGGGTAACGATGAAAAAGAAGATGATTTACTGATGGAAGAATCGGTCCGTCTTTTTTATGTGGCAATGACGCGCGCGAAAAAGTCACTGGAAATGGTCAGCTATGAAAAACGCAACGGAAGCCGGGCAATGGACTCACCGTTTGTGGCAGCGGTGAAGGGAATTGTCAACAATGTTGAAAAGGCGGAAAAAACGAAACCAGACCTAGAAGTTGTCCGGATCGGCAAAAAGACGGTCTCCATCCCGCAGAACCCGAATGCCATTAAGGACGCATCCGCTTTTGTGGCCGGTAAAAAAATCCAGCACCGTGTGTTTGGTCATGGTGAAATTGTTGATATTGATGGTGACACCCTTGCCATCCGGTTTGAAAAACGGACGATAAAACTGTCTGCCCTCACCTGCATCGAAAAAGGGCTGCTCGAGGAAGCCGATCTGTAATCGTGTGTGGAAAAACGGAAGCGGATATAAAAAATGCCGGGAATTTCCCGGCATTTTTTATATCCCTGACCGCCGCAACAGGCTCACGTTGTACGGAGGCAAGGGATTCGGCGATCAAGTCCTGTGCCCCTTTTTATTGAATTGGAACGCCCCAGGCCATTTGGATGACTGCAACAAAGGTGCCATCCGGTTGGTGCCCCGTGCGAATGGGAGCAGAGCCTCCTTGCTGTTTGGCAGCATTCCCGAGATTTACTGCTCGCGGATGCTGTTTTCCTGCGTATTTCTTTTTTTCCTCCAAATCAGCAGCTGTTCTGTCAAAATGCCGACCACAGATCCAAGGATTAAGCCGTTGTTTAAAAAAGTAGCGATCATCATTGGCAAATGTTCGGTCGCATGAGCCGGCAAAAACATCGCCCCGATTCCGACCAGGAAGGAGATGCCTGCTGTTGTGTGGGCAATCTCTTTGTCCGGGCTTTTTTCAAGATCATTTAAGGCAAGGCCAACCAATTGTGTGAAGACCACAAAGGTAACGGCATAACCAACCGGCGCGGGAATCGCAGACATGATATGCACGAGCGGTGGCAGCAGAGCAATGATGGAAACGAAACAAGCACCATACAAAAATGGTTTCAGCACTTTTATACCGGTTTGTGCAACATAGCCTGCCGCTGCTGCAATCGGAACCGCACCGACAGCGGAAAAGATGCCGGCAAGCAGCTGGTTGATGCCGGATATGAACAGACTGCTCCGCACCCGCTCTTGGCGGACTCCCGTCACATTTCCCATGACGCGCACAGACGTAATCATATTCGCAGTTAACAAAAGCCCGATGAATACACCGGTTGTGACGGCACCGGAATCAAAACGCGGTTTTCCAAAATCAAACACAGCGGGAAGAGAGAACCAGCTTTCCCCAAATGTAATAGCCGGTGCTTCACCGAAAAGCGCGAACAAAATCCAGCCACAAATCAAGCCGAGCATGATCGAATATTGCTTGACCCACGGTTTCTTTACATGGCCAAAATAGAATGTAAGCAATACGGTGACAAGGCTCAAAACGGCAACAAGCGGCCGGACTTCCTGATGGGCACCCGTAATGCCGAGCATCCCTTTCATAAAAGAGCCGCTCAACTGCAGCACCAAAAGCAGCAAATAGATAAATGTTACTACCGGCGTAAACAGTTTATTTAATTGGTCCACAAAGCCGGTAAAAGCGAGTAGAAAGAAAAAGATGCCGGTTACAATCAGTGCGCCTGCCAAATATTGCAGAGATTCAGTGCTTGAACTGTACAAGCTGCCGACAAGCCCTGCATAAATGGCAAACACGCTCCACCACAGCCCGGCCGGCCCTTCATTGATCGGCATTCTGTGGCCGAAAATGCCTTGCAAAAGTCCGCCGATCCCGAGCACAAAAAGCGTCCGCTGCACAAACAGGGCAGTCTCACCCGCACTGAAATGGAAAGCATCCGCAATCGCAATCGGGGCCGCGATCGACCCGGCGATCATAAATGCCATCCACTGCAGCGACGAAATCAATGTTTTCATAGACACACCGTTCTTTCCGTTCAAAAAATGGAAAATACCAGTAAATATAATTATAGCAAAACAGGTTTTACATTTTAAACATAAAACACTTCGCCGACGGGGGAGGGATAGCGGGCATGGCGGACAGCGGCATAAACAGGGGTTGCAAACCGGACGGGGCGCGGGTTAAGCCATGTTTTTTGCCTCTATTTAAATGATATATATGTGGCAGGGGCTAAGCTATGTTTGGATCCGCAAAAAATTTCTGATCGATCTTCATGCAGAACGCTTTTTGTTTGTCACTAAAAGAGTTGCGGCTGCCTTCACTTAGGCGTGCTATCTCGAAAAAAGTTATGATGGATAATTTTTGCTGGTGCTGTGTGGTAGCGACATGGCCGGTTATGTTAAGGAATCGAGCAAAAAAGGTGTTGTTCCTTAACATAGAGGCCGTCTATGTTGAGGAAGCGAGGTCAAAAGGCGTTGTTCCTTAACATAGAGCCCGTCTACGTAAAGGAAGCGAGCGAAAAAGGTGCTGTTTCTTAACATAGAGCCCGTCTACGTAAAGGAAGCAAGCAAAAAAGACGTTGTTTCTTAACATAGAGTGCGTCTACATTAAGGAAGCGAGGTAAAAAGACATTGTTCCTTAACATAGAGGCCGTCTACGTTAAGAAAGTTCGGTAAAAAGATGTTGTTTCTTAACATAGAGGTCGTCTACGTAAAGGAAGCGCGGTAAAAAGACGTTGTTTCTTAACATAGAGCGCCTCTACATTAAGGAAGCGAGCAAAAAAGGCACTGTTCCTTCAAATAGAAGCGTCTATGTTCATTCTTTGCCAAAATTTGTTTGGGTAAAAACAATCCGGGCAATGGATCCCTTGCCCGAAAACATTCCTTATTCTGTGACGCTTACGCTGGCGCTGGCAACTGCCCGTTTGTGTCTTCTGATTGTATAGAAAATGAGGATGGCCCATATTGCCGCAATGGCTGTATAGGTAACGCCGTACCAGCCGCTACCGGCGCCCGCCATTTTTAATAAAGTTTGCACGTTGCTGAACACAATCATGCCGCTGACAATGACAGCCAGCAAATGAGCCGGCAGGATTTTAACCAGATAGGCTGCAATCGGCGCGGCGATCAGGCCGCCAAGCATGAGGGCGATCGTCCAAATCCAGTTAATTTGCATAGCGCCGAGGGATAAGAGGAAACCGATGCTTGATGCCAAGGATACAGCAAATTCACTAGTATCCACCGAGCCGATCACTTTCCGCGGTTCGATGTCATTTCTGGACAGCAAAGCCGGTGTGGCGATAGGGCCCCAGCCGCCGCCCCCCGTTGCATCAAAAAATCCTGCGACAAAGCCAAGTGGGATAAAAAATATGTTTGACCTGGTTTGCTTTTTGACTTTCGACGCCCCGCGCGTATTGAACAGAAACCGGGTAAGAATATAGAGGCCAAGGGCGATCAGAAAAATAGAAATGTACGGTTTTAATGTGCTTGCAGGAAGATGGCTAAGCACGGTTGCCCCGAGAAAGGCGCCGACAGCTCCAGGTACAACCAGTTTCCAAATGATCCCTTTATCGACATTCCCAAATTTCATATGTGAAACTCCGGAAGCCGCCGTTGTAAAAACTTCCGCCAAATGCACAGAAGCTGACGCGACAGCCGGCGCAATCCCGAAAGCTAGCAAAAGTGAGGTTGAAGTCACCCCGTAACCCATTCCAAGAGATCCATCCACCAATTGCGCGGCAAGGCCGACAAGTGCTAAGACAATTAATTTTTGCATGTTCATGTTCCCCGCTTTCTTCATCCATAAATTTGATTCATCCTGATGTAGAGGAATTATACGCATCAGGGCCTATCCTGGTTCAAACGGCCGGCCTTGCAGAAATAAAAAATCTTTCCGCCATTTTTACGGAAAGACAGCGAGTAAAGGATAAGCGCTTATCTTCCAAAATGGTACCCATTTTGCTGGAATTGGCACCTTGCTGCTCGCTGCAGGTTGCCGGACTTCATAGGGCCAGATCCCTCCGTCGCTCTTGATAAGTTATGTTGTTGTTTAAAATTTTATCAGAAAATAAATGGAAGTCAATATAATTATTTCAAGTTTTTTTATCGGATTTATACGAATGGGGGGATAAAGAAAAAAACTTCCCATCAGATCACGCTCTGTCGGGAGTTTTTTTCTTTACGCTGGATTGGTTTTAAAAAGCAGGTCATCAGGATCAGGCGGGGCATCATGGCCGCTTTCATTTGCTTCACAAAACGAAAAAGAGTCCAAACGGGTTAGCAGGCCGTCCCATTCTGGCAGTTTGTACGAGCTGCACACCCGTGCCTGCCCCCTTCCCGCCCAGAAAACGGTTTAATCAACCCCGCTTGTTTGTGCCCGCTTATCGCACAGTTGATTTCTGTCCTTTCCCTGCCCAAGTGAACCGGTTTTATCAACACAGCCTGCTGGAGCCTATTCCTTTCCTTTGATTCTCAGTGACAGGACGACCAGCACGATTAAAATAGCGAGGCAGACGCTTGTTCCAATCGGATTGCCGCCGCCCAGCAAAAAGGACAGGAAAATGCCCGAGAGTGCAAGCAGCGCAATCCAGACCATGAAAGGATACCCTTTTACACGGAAGGAAGGCAATTTTGCATACGACTTCCGGAGCCGCAGTTCGGCTGCACAGATGGCGATCCAGACAAGGACGACGGTAAATCCCGGGATGGTCATCAAATAGCTGATGACCTCATCCGGCGTAAGATAGGCCAGAATCACGCCGGCTAAAATAAACAGCGAGGTCAGCAAAATACTGGTGAGCGGGACGCCTTTCCGGGAAATTTTTAAAAAGGCGCGCGGCGCTTCTCCGGACTGCGCCATGTTAAACAGTGTGCGCGAAGTGGCATAAATACCGGAATTGGCGGCAGAAAGAACGGCCGTTAAGAGCACAAAATTCATCACATGGGCGGCAGCAGGGATCCCGGTGCGGCTGAATACCTGCACAAACGGGCTTTCCACGGAAGAAACCTGGTTCCATGGGATAATGCCGCAAATGATCAGGATTGGCAAAATATAAAAAAGCATGACACGGACAACGGTCTGTTTAATGACACGCGGCAGCACTTTTTCGCTGTCTTTCGTTTCCGAAACGGTAACGCCGATTAGTTCCGCGCCGCCGTATGAAAACATAACGATCAGAAAAGCGCTGAACGTACCGTGAAGCCCGTTCGGGAAAAAACCGCCGTGCGCGGTATAGTTAGACACCGTGGAAGATGTCCCGGGGAATAAACCGAATAAAATCAGAGCACCAAGCAGGATAAAAACGATCAACGTGATAATTTTAATGCCGGCAATCCAAAATTCAAATTCGCCGTAGTACTTCACTTCAATTAAATTGATGCCGACCACGAAAGCAGCACAGAGCAAACTGAGTAGCCACAATGGCGCTTGGGGAACCCAGAATTGCAGGAAGCTCCCGGCTGCAAGCAGTTCCACAACTGTAACAATGACCCAGTTGATCCAGTACAGCCAGCCAATAATGAAAGAAACCCGGCTGCCGAATGCTTTGTGGATCAGATTTTGGACGTTTAAGCCGGGGTGGACGAGCGCCATTTCCCCAAGTGCTGACATGACAATGAATAAAAGTGCGCCGCCGATCAGGTAAGAAACGGCAACACTCGGGCCGGCAAGGCTGACGGTATCGGAGCTGCCTTTAAAAATGCCGGTTCCGATCATCCCGGCCAATGCGATGAACTGGACATGCCTTGGTGATAAGCCTTTTTGCAAATGATGTTTGTTTTTCTCCATTTCTATCAATCTCACTTTTCTGTTTTAGATAAACGCTTTTCAGTGCTAAAGCATTTATTCTATTTTAGCAGAAAAAAAGGAATATTGATATACAAAAAAATGGAATCGCCGGATGACAGATCCACCCTCATTTCACACCAAAGCAAAATGCAAAAAACGGCGGGACACCACTCATCGTAGTATCTCGCCGTTCTGTTTAATATGTGTCCCGGGATGGTTGCCGAAGCGCTGAATATCCATATTTGAACATGTCGTTCTATTTAACTTGTGCTCCGCGATGGGCCGAAAGAAGAGGAAAATGCGCGGACGGATCCCCTATTCAGCTTACTTTTTATCAAACCCTTGTCGTTCTACAAATTCCTTCATAAAAACGCGCGACGGTTCTTTAAAAAATTGTGCCATTTGGCCTGTCCAGGTATCGTTCCTTTTTCCGTTTGTGCGTTTTGTATAATATTGCGAAACCGTTTCATTGTATTCCTTCAGATCGCGCAAAAGACGTTCATCAGCCGGGTATTCATCTTCGAAATAAACGTGCTCAGCCGCCATGCGTGGTTTTTTCGCAGACGGATCGGCCGGATAGCCAATTGTCATCGCAAATAGCGGAAGGACATATTGCGGAATTTTCAAAAGTTCGGCCACTTCCGGCAGCCGGTTGCGCAAGCCTCCGACATAACAAATGCCAAGCCCCATCGATTCCGCAGCGAGCGCGGCATTTTGCGCGGCCAGTGCCGTGTCGATAAGCGCGACCATAAATTTTTCCGTTGTCTCAAGTGTATCTTGCGCCTCTACGCCTTCCATTTGTGCCGCAAGTTCATGTTTATGGAGATCGGCACAGAAAATGAGCAGATGGCCGCATGTTCCGACATGTCGGTTCCCGGTCAGTTCTGCTAGCTTTTGCTTCCGCCCGGGATCCTGAATGCCGAGAATCGTATAGGCCTGGACAAAATGAGAAGTGGCGGCTGCCTGCGCGGATTCCACAATCAGGCGGATTTGTTCATCAGATAGCGGTCGGTCTTCATAATGGCGGATCGACCGGTGATTGAGAATCGTTTCAATGACTGTGTTCATTCTTTTACACTCCTGTCTTTGGTGAGTCCATTGTATGTTCAAATATAGCACAGAAAATAACGGCCGGCATGAAAGGTGCTTGTTGTCCAGCATGGCCACGATGGTCTGCCAAAAAATATTTGGATTAAGGCTAAATTAACCTATTTTCGTTTTGGTATACCCAAATTGAACTTCGAGTATGTTCATGCGAGGGGCGGAAGAACATTTTACCCTTCTCCATTATTTATATATCCGCCTTTATGATGCCGGGGAGCAGAAGCTAGTGAAGGCGTTCGATTTCATTTTGCACAAACGTAACTCTCTCATGCTGCTATATCGCGCCGGCCGATCCTCCGAAGTTCCGGAATTTCCGTCCGATGAAAAAAACACTGCAACCCTGATCCGGAGGGCTGCAGTGTTTTTTGCTATTCGAAATTAAGCTGATAGTCTTCTGATTTGATCATCTTTAATTTTTTTGAAAAAACATAAATGAATCCGACATTTAAGATAAACGGCAGCACAAAGAAAGTGCTCAGCATAATGGCAATATTTTTCGCAGTCCAGCCGCCTTCAGCAAGATGCATGAAATTGAGCGGGCCGACTAAGCCCGACAACCCGAATCCTGCACTGTAAGGCGTGCCCTGAATATGAAAGACGCCGGCAAGCGCACCGAGAACGGCAGCAGTGATGAGCATCGGGAAAGCAATTTTCGGTTTCATAAAGAAGTTTCGCATCTGAATTTTCGGCGAGCCAAGTACATGGGCAAGGGCGGTACCGAGCGAGTTGGCTTTATAGCTGGCGATGGCAAGCCCGACCCCGGCGGCACAAATGCCAAGATTTGCCGCCCCTGAACTGACACCTGAAAGCATAATAACGGTTGCTACGCCGACTGTTGAAATCGGCGATAAAATAATCAGGCAAAAAATGACGGCAATAATGGCGCCCATTACGACAGGCTGCATGCTTGTCACATGTGCCACCCCGACGCCGACCAGCCCGGTAGCCGCTTTAATAAATGGCAAAATTGCAAGTCCGATCATGCCCGGTATTAAAATACTCAATGTCGGGACCAGGAGGATGGAATAAGCCTTTAACCTTGTTCCGACCCACTTGACGAATAAAACCGCCAATGCCGCTGTAATCCCTGTATTGATGACAATCCCGATCCCGTTTAAAGCAAATGCGCCGGCAGCCGTTTTCTGGATCGCGCCGCTCCCAACCATTGCGGCAATGCCGACACTTGCAATTTGGATCGGTGTCAATTGAAAGGTAATGCCGACCATAACGCCAATCAATACAGGGAGCATGCTCATGATGATAACGGTTGCATCCACAACATGCTGCAAATAAGGCGCATGCGGGATAATCAGTTTCAATATCTCCCCGAGTAAGGCGTTTGGGATCAGAGAAACGACAATGCCTATGCTCATTCCGTTTAACAGTTTGCTAAAGAAATCTTTCATTATTGGAAGCCCCCATTTTGTTTTGACCTCGCTGCTGACGCTGCCGGATAAGCGCCGATGCTTGTCTGTTTGCGTATGATTATATAAAACATTCAGATTATAGTCAACAAAAATTTTTAATACTTTACCGCGTGTGTGCACATATGCATAAAAGTACTAAAAAGCATATAAAATGAACTTAAGTTTTTCGTGCCAAAATCAATTACGATCAGGATAGACATTGCTTTTGGCAACACATAAAGAAGTAATAATGTTTAGTTCAGCTTATATATAGGGCTTGCTAAATAAGCAAAATTCCTAAATTTGGCAAGGATGCTGACAGCTTTGGCAAAAATTTAATACAAGGGTTTTATAAAAAATCCAGGGAAAAGCTGAATCAACGTATAGAAAAGACAGAATCACGCATTTTCAAAAATGGCTTCTTCTAGAGCTTACTGACAAATTGGGTACAAACTCAGCATTGGATTCGTTCAACAAGCCCTATATAAAAAAGTGATCGAAAACAATCTCAGATATGATTGAAACAATTGACATCCGTGATTGCTGGCATGGCATGAAAAATGATTTTTTTTCACGATGGAAGCGGTATAATAAAAGTGGTGTTTTAGAAGGTGTTGTGCCGGGCAAAAAAAGAACATAAGGATGCGGAGGGATACGCCATGAAGAAAATTATAAACGACCCTGGAAAAGTTGTCGATGAGATGCTGGATGGATTTGTGTACGCCCATGAAGGAACAGTAGAACGATTGGAAGGGACAGGCGTCATTTATCGTACTTTCCGGGATGAAGGAAAAGTAGCGCTCATTAGCGGCGGCGGCAGCGGGCATGAACCGAGCCACGCCGGTTTTGTCGGGGAAGGGATGCTGTCTGCGGCGGTTTGCGGTGAAGTGTTTACCTCGCCGACGCCGGACCAGATTTTTGAAGCGATTAAAAAAGCCGACCAGGGAGCCGGTGTGTTCATGATTGTGAAAAATTATACAGGGGATGTCATGAATTTTGACATGGCCCAGGAATTAGCTGAAATGGAAGATATTCAGGTGGATAAGATCGTGGTTGACGATGACATCGCGGTAGAAGATAGCACGTATACAGCAGGAAAGCGCGGTGTTGCCGGCACCGTCCTTGTCCATAAAATTCTGGGCGCGGCAGCAGCAGAAGGGCAGACGCTTCAGGAAATCAAGGCGTTGGCTGAACGGCTTGTACCCAATGTGAAGACAATCGGCGTCGCGATTTCGCCGGCAACGGTTCCAGAAGTCGGAAAGCCGGGTTTTGTCCTTCAAGAAGATGAAATGGAATACGGTGTCGGCATTCACGGGGAACCGGGTTACCGGCGGGAAAAAATCAAGTCGTCAAAAGCGATCGCGGAAGAACTCGTTACCCGGCTGAAAAATGCGTTCAACTGGAAAGAAGGGGACCGGTTTGCGCTCCTTGTCAACGGGCTTGGGGCTACGCCGCTGATGGAACAGTATATTTTTACCAAGGATGTGCATGCCCTGCTTGACCGGGAAGGCCTTACCGTTCCGTTTAGAAAAGTGGGCAATTTGATGACGTCCATTGATATGGCCGGCCTTTCCCTCACGCTTGTAAAACTGGAAGATGAGGCGTGGCTTAAATTTTTAAAACGGCCGGTGTCCGTCCCGGCATGGGTGTAAAGGAGGAGGAAACATGTTAACAGCAGAAACAGCAACAGACTGGCTGCATCGTTTTGCAGAAAAAATCAATGAAAACAAAGCCTATTTGAGCGAACTGGACAGTGCGATCGGTGATGGCGACCACGGTTCGAACATGGCGCGCGGTGTGGCGGCTATGGAAGAAAAACTAGCAGCTGGCGGTTTTGCTACGGTCCAGGACGTCCTGAAAACAGCGGCGATGGCGTTGCTTGGAAAAGTCGGGGGTGCCTCGGGGCCGCTGTATGGATCGGCGCTGATTGCGATGGCAAAACAGGCAGGGGAAAATGAACAAGATGTTGCGGCAATTGTAAAAGCCGGGCTTGAAGGCATCCAAAAACGCGGGAAAGCGGAAAAAGGTGAGAAAACGATGGTCGATGTCTGGATGCCAGCCTGTGAAGCACTCGCGTCCGGATCGCTGACAAAAGAAACCATTCAATCTGCCGTGGAGGCGACAAAAGAGATGAAAGCGACAAAAGGGCGCGCATCTTATCTTGGCGAGCGTTCCATCGGCCATCTTGATCCAGGAGCGGTGTCGAGCAGCTATTTGTTTGAAGCTTTGTTGGAAGGCGGGATTCTGGATGAGTAAAAAACCAGTCGGTATTGTTATTGTTTCTCATATACCTGAAATCGCAGCCGGCCTTGCCACATTGTTAAAGGAAGCGGCCAAAGACGTTTCCATTACGTATGCGGGCGGGACCGATGACGGCGGTGTTGGCACGAGCTTTGACAAAATTAATGCCGCCATAGCTGAAAATAAAGCGGATGATCTGTTTGCTTTTTATGACCTCGGCAGCGCCAAAATGAATTTGGAAATGGCAATGGAAATGTCGGATAAGTACATCCGACTGATGGACACCGCCTTTGTCGAAAGTGCCTATACAGCTGCCGCGCTGATCCAGGCAGATGCAGAACTGGAAGAAATTTTAAAACAGCTGGAACCATTAAAGGTAAAATAAAAAATAGCCCGGGCCGGTATGAACGGTCCGGGCATTGCTTTTTTGTGGAAAAACATAGGAACTAGGCGGCTGCCCCAATGGCCATGAAACGTGGGGCAGCCTTCATCAAGTTTTCACGAAAAAACGGATGCCTTAAAAGCCTGTTCTAAAAAATGGCCATCAAGAAAAAAACGAACCTCGCACTGTATGCATGTCAGAGATTCACGAAAAACCGGCCACTTGTCTCCCATTTTAAAGTCTATTTTGCACGCCCACGCTGTATGGATGTCAGAGATTTACGAAAAAACCGGGCGCCACTTTCAATGTCATAATAAAGTTACTTCTTCCTCTACGCTTGCGGCAGCGGCAATGGACTGTTTTAAAATATCCAGGCCTTCCTGCAGCTGGTCGTCTGTAATGACAATGGGCATCAGAATGCGGATGACATTGCCGAAAATCCCGGCATCCAAAAGAAGCAGCCCCCGCTTGTTGGCTTCTTTCACAATCCGCTTTGTCAATGCTTTATCCGGTTCTTTTGTCGTTTTGTCTTTTACGACTTCAAATGCACACATGGCGCCAAGTCCGCGCACATCCCCGATAAAGGTAAACTCCTTCTGCCAGCTGCGGAACGTATCAAGCACATGTCTCCCGATTTTTTCCGCCCGTTCGTTTAATTTTTCAGATTCAATGATGTCCAGTACGGCAAGGGCGGCTGCGCATCCAAGCGGGCTTCCGGCATAAGTCCCGCCAAGTTCACCCGGATTTGCCGCATCCATTATGTCGCTCCGTCCGATTACCCCGCTTAACGGGACGCCTGCTGCAAGAGATTTCGAAATGGTCATCAAATCCGGCACAACATCAAAATGCTCAATGGCAAAATAGCGCCCGGTCCGACTGAATCCTGCCTGTATTTCGTCCGATACGAACAAAATGCCGTTTTCCTGGCAGAAGTCATAAACCGCTTTTACAAATTTTTTGCCTGGCACAATGAATCCGCCTTCTCCCTGTACTGGTTCCATGACCACAGCCGCAACCGTTTCAGCGGCAACATCGTTTTGAAAGAAATTCCGGAACTCTTGGATCATATAGTCTTCATATTCTTCATCGGTCAAATTGCCGGGTTTCCGGTAAGCATAAGGGTAAGGCGCCTTATAAACTTCAGAAGCGAACGGGCCGAATTCGTATTTATACGGCTTCACTTTGCTTGTCATCGACATCGTCATTAACGTTCTGCCGTGAAAGCCGCGGGTAAAGCTGATAATGGCCGGCCGCTTCGTATATTTGCGGGCAATTTTAACGGCATTTTCGACGGCTTCTGCCCCGCTGTTTAAAAGGATGACCTTTTTCTCCGCATTCCCCGGAGCGAGCGCTGCCAATTTTTCAGCCAGTTCAATATAAGGTTCATACATCATGACGTTAAAGCCGGTATGGATAAAACGTTCAAGCTGTTCTTTGACAGCTGCGACAACTTTCGGGTGGTTATGCCCGACATTCAGCGTGCCGATTGCGCCGGCAAAATCAATATACGTATTGCCGTCCACATCTGTAACAAGCGCGCCTTTTGCTTCTTTTGCAAAAGCCGGAATGCCGTTGCTGACACCGCGGGGAACAGCTTTTTCCCTTCTTTCCAGCAGTTCTTTCGAAAGCGGCCCCGGTAGAGAAGAGTATACATTTGCATTTGTCATTTTAACGCTTCCTTTTTATTAGTTGATGATATAGATGTAACCGATCTGTCATTATGGTCCTTTTACAAGATTATGATATTACAAATATTGCAAAAAAACAAACGCATTTTAAGGAAAATTTATCGTTTTTTGATTCATCTTTTGGATAGCGGGTAAACAGCGAATAAAACCGCCATGATCCCTCCTGATATACATAAGGCGGGCAATGCGATTCTTTGACAAAACCCCCTCCTGCATTTAAGATGGGGGTAACGGATTTGCATTGCAAATTTGAAGGAGAGACAAAAATGGAAGTTGCCATCCCGATAGATTTTGAGCAGATGAAAGAAGTCAAAACAGAGTTGACGCGGTTTATGATGTCGTATAAATTCGCGCTCCATGAAGTGATGACAAAAATTGATATTTTAAAAGAAGAATTTCAGTACGTCCATGACTATAATCCGATTGAGCATGTAAAATCACGCCTAAAGTCACCGGAAAGTATTCTGAATAAAGCGTACCGGAAAGGCTGTGCGTTATCGCTTGATTCAATCCGTGAAAACATCCGCGATATTGCCGGCATTCGGATTACATGTTCGTTTATTTCAGACATATATGAGATCAGCAAAATGATCCAGCAACAAAAAGATGTAAAGTTAATTGAGTGCAAGGATTACATTCAAAATCCGAAACCGAACGGCTACCAAAGCCTCCATATGATCATCAAAATTCCGGTTTTCATGTCGGACAGGTCGGAAGAAGTGTATGTTGAGATTCAGATCCGGACAATCGCCATGGACTTTTGGGCAAGCCTGGAGCATAAAATATACTATAAATACGATGAGGATGTGCCGCAACATTTGAAGGAAGAACTGAAAGAAGCAGCACTGCAGGCAGCACAACTCGATGTAAAAATGGAGAATATCCAAAAAGAAATGAAGGAAGTCAAAAAACGAAACAGTGAAAACAGCGTGCACCAACTGATTGTAGATACTGAAAAGCTTCGAATCCCTGAAGATTTTTTAAAAGCGGCCTTAAATGAAACGGATGGGAAGGGATCCATTTGATCATTAATTTGAACGAAATGCCGGGATTTGTCCGGTTTGAAATGGAGAAATTAGGGGAAATGATCGCCCCGAAACTGAAAAAGGCCAACCAGTATGCATTTTGGTCCAAACCGCTGATCTTTGTAGCAGCGCTCAATTTGTTTTTGTTGCTTCTCGTGATGCCGGCGGAGGACCGCTCGATTCCGCTCCTCCTTTTCTGTGCGGTTGCTGGGGCGTTCGGCATGGCGCTGTCGCAGGAAGCGCGCGTTTTGAGAAAAGAAATTACGAAGCTCAGTTTTTCCTATATGAAAAAACGGATTGAAAAAAGCAGTATTGTCCCGGACCCGGTGAAAAAACGCTATGCGGCACTGATTGGAAAGGAACCGACGAATATTTTTCTCCACTTTATCCACTTTTTGGAAGAAGAGCAAAACAGAAAAAAAGAGCTTTGGTAAAATCCGCACGGCCCGTTGATGGCGTGCGGATTCTTTGAATTTTTATGGACGGATGGGAAAATCCAACACTCCTGCGGCATTTTTACGCTCGTTTGTCTGGATGCGTGCGGATTTTTGCCCGCTCGATAGGCCGGGCGTTTCCATGCAAGTTTTTCTCGCCATGCGGCTTCTTGGTGAGAATAGCCGGGAAACGGGCGAAACCGAAACACTTTGCATGCTGCTAACAATATAGCGGGCTGCCCCTTTTTCATACATTAGCGCTTTCAAATTTTTAAAAGCACCCTAAAAAAGCTATTCTCTTTCCGGTTCGTGCCCGATTGTGATTAAGCGCGTCTCCACGTTGATGTCCAAATTCACATCGTATCCGCAGTTTGACACCTGAACGGATGCATCACGAACAGAGAAAGCAACCACCGTATCCAGTTCGCCATCCAGCACGGCAAAGGCATACTGGTCTTCCTGATTTGTGTACAAATGGTATGATTCGTGAATGACAACGGTCCATCGGTATGGCAGGAATAATGTTTTTGTGCCCATGTCTGTCTCTCCCTGAAAAAATGTAGTTACCTAAACTATATTCGTTCCCTGCCGCCGGAATTCCTGCTTTCGCTGCGGCCCATTTTGCAACATCTGCCTGTGGAAATCGGCGGCAAATTCGATTACAATAGGAATTATGCGAAAAACGCCAGAAAAGAGGGGTAGAATGGAAAAGAAATCCATTTTTGGATTGACGATAGATCAATTGACCGGCTGGATGCTTGAACACGGACAGAAAAAATTCCGCGCCCAACAAGTGTGGGAATGGTTGTACCAAAAAAGAGTGAAAAGCTTTGCAGAGATGACGAATGTCAATAAAGACTGCCTTGCGTTACTCGAAGAACATTTCCATATTCACACGTTAAAACAAGTGGTGAAACAGGAATCAAAGGACGGCACGGTAAAATTTTTGTTCCAGCTGAAGGACGGCAATTTAATTGAAACGGTTTTGATGCGCCAGCATTATGGTTTGTCGGTTTGCGTGACGACCCAGGTTGGCTGCAATATCGGCTGTTCCTTCTGTGCGAGCGGCCTGCTCCGCAAAAACCGCGATCTTGAAAGCGGGGAAATTGTCGAGCAGATTATGTACGTTCAAAAACATTTTGATGAAGCCGGAAAGGGCGAACGGGTCAGCCATGTTGTTGTCATGGGGATCGGAGAACCGTTCGATAACTTTGAGAATGTGGTGAACTTCCTTAAAATTATCAATGCGCCAAAGGGACTGGCGATCGGTGCGCGCCATATCACCGTTTCCACAAGCGGCCTTGCACCGAAAATTTATGCGTTCGCTGATCTTGACCTACAGGTGAATTTGGCCATTTCCCTGCATGCGCCGAATAATGAACTCCGGTCGCGCATCATGAAAATTAACCGCGCGTACCCACTTGAAAAACTGATGCCTGCCATCGATTATTATTTAGAAAAAACAAATCGCAGAATCACGTTCGAATATATTTTGCTGAAAGATGTCAACGACCATAAGGAAGAAGCGCTGCAGCTTGCAAAACTGCTGCAGGACAAGCGTCATCTTGCCTATGTCAATCTCATTCCGTACAACCCTGTTAATGAGCACGGTTATCAAAGAAGCGAAAAAGAATCGATTATGACATTTTACGATACGCTCAAAAAAAATGGCATCAACTGCGTTGTGCGCCAGGAACACGGCACGGATATCGATGCGGCATGCGGCCAGCTCCGCAGCAAACAGATCAAAAAAGCGAACAGAACGGCATAATAGCGAGCCCGCCCGTATTTTGGATTTTATCCAAAGCGGGGCGGGCTTTTTACGTTTAAAAAAACGAACAAACAGGGTAGGTATAGGGTACAGCAATTATATGCTGAAAAAATATTTTAACAACATACGAAGAATACATGATAGGAAAGGAATGAGCGTAATGAGAGGAAAAGATGAGGGAGACGGGGGCAGGCGTGTTTCAGTCCGTCCCGAGGAAGCGGGAACAAGAAAAAAATCATTTTCCAAAAAAACTTTTCTACGTCTGATTACAATTATCTCTACGTTTGGCGGTTTACTATACGGCTATGATACTGGCGTTGTCAACGGGGCGCTGCCATTCATGTCAAGGGACGACCAGCTTGGTTTAACGCCGTTTACGCAAGGGCTTGTCACAAGCACCTTGCTTTTAGGGGCAGCATTCGGTGCCGTGTTCGGGGGGAGGCTTTCTGACCGGAAAGGGCGCCGGAAAACGATCTTAAGCGTCGCTTTTATTTTCGTCATCGCCACGCTTGGCTGTTCGATGGCGCCGAATGTGGCCGCCATGGTTACCTTCCGGATGATCTTGGGCCTTGCAGTTGGCGCGACAGCTGTCACAGTCCCGGCTTTTTTGGCAGAATTGTCGCCTGCCGAACACCGCGGGCGTATCGTTACACAAAATCAACTGATGATTGTCTCCGGCCAACTATTTGCCTATACGTTTAACGCGATACTGGCCAATACGTTCGGGGAAGCCGGAAACATTTGGAGATATATGTTGGCAATCGCAACATTGCCGGCTGTCATTTTATGGCTCGGGATGCTGATTGTGCCGGAAAGCCCGCGCTGGCTCGCCGCAAAAGGCAAATTTGGGAAAGCCCTCGATGTGTTGCGGAGAATACGCGAAGAAAAACGGGCACAAATGGAATTGAATGAGATTCGCCAGACAGTCGAAAAAGATGCCAAAATGAAAAAGGCAACCTTGAAAGATTTAAAACTTCCATTTGTCCGCCGCATCATTGTCATCGGTGTCGGCATCGCGATGATCCAGCAGCTGACCGGCGTGAACTCCATTATGTATTATGGGACGGAAATTTTAAAGAAATCCGGATTTTCGACAGGCGCAGCACTGATCGGAAATATTGCCAACGGTTTGATTTCCGTTCTCGCCACCCTTACAGGCATTGCACTTTTGGACAGGGCCGGCAGAAGAAAAATGCTGATTACCGGGCTTGCAGGGACAAGCACTGCGCTCCTTTTGATCGGGATTTTTTCGATCACGTTAAAAAACAGTGCGGCATTGCCATTTCTCGTTTTGGGCTTGACCGTCATGTTTCTCGCTTTCCAGCAGGGCGGCGTATCTCCTGTGACATGGCTCATGCAGTCGGAAATTTATCCGATCCATTTACGGGGGCTTGCGATGGGGATCTCGGTTTTCTGCCTGTTTATAACGAATTTCCTTGTCGGCCTGTTGTTCCCGGTATTGTTCCATGCAATCGGACTGTCGGCAACATTCTTCATTTTTACCGGGCTTGGCATCTTCTCCATCCTGTTTGTAAAAAAATTCGTCCCGGAAACGAAGGGTCGGTCGCTTGAAGAAATTGAGCAAAGTTTCCATGCGCGGAAGGAGCGTTACTTTGCACGCAGAAGAAAATCAACCTTTAACCGGAGCAACCAGCCGCAGCACTTGCATCACAGCGGCATGGACCGGTAAAAATTTTTCGAAAAGGGTCCGGCGCGGGCCCTTTTCGTTTGTCCATACATATAATAGAATAAGAAGTTTTTCCAAAAAGATGTGAAGTTTCCTGACGCCAAACAAGACAGTGTTTCAAAATAGGTGTATAATAGAAGTGAAAAATACAGATTTTACTGACTAAAGGAGGTGTTGTGAGATGTTCAACTGGCTGAAAAGAAAAAATTCAAAAGTGGTTACACTTGTTTCCCCGATAGCCGGCAATATGATTCCGTGCAAAGATACAGGCAAGCCGGGTAAAGGCATTGCCATCCAACCGCTTGAAGGAAGGGTGCATTCGCCCGCAGCAGGAAGAATTACGCACATTTCTCCGGAAAACAACGCCATCAGTATATTGACAGACCAGGGGCTTGAAATTACAATCCGCCTCAATACAGAAGAAGCCGCTATGGAAAGCGAAGAATTTGTGATCATGGTCAAAGAAGGCGATCACATTACCGCCGGAACTCCGCTCATGGAATTTTCCTTTCAATTGACAGATGCCAAAACAGAAAATCTTTACTCCTCTGTCTCCGTTGCCAATATGGATCAAGTCGAAAGCATGGAAGTCCCGCCGGCCCAGACAATCGGCCTCGATGACTGGGTAATGCGGGTAAAAATGAAATCAGGGAACCGGGAATAATCTTTTTTAACGGCTTTCCGAAAGAAGTCTCCCATCCTCAAGGAATGTGAAGGTGCGAATCGCACCAATGAGTAGGTGGGAGATGAATTTCGGTTGGCTTTAGCCAAAGTTATTTTTCCAATCCTTTTCTCAACAATTCTAAGATTGCGCCTGTTCTAGTTGGAATCCAATTTTCTTTTTGATATTGCTCCAATTTTTCTAATATCGTCTTAGGCATACGAATTTCTACACGTTCTTTCTCTTCTCTCATGATTATCACCTCATATTGATTGTACGGATTTTTTACGATATAATCAATATATACGAAATTTTTCCGCACAAAGTGAGGTGAATGGATATGGCCAAGCAAAACAAAGCTTTCAAGTTTCGTTTGTTACCAAACAAAGAACAATCCGCATTATTAGCTAAGACATTTGGTTGTGTTCGCTTTGTCTACAATAAGATGTTAGCTGAACGCAAAGAAACGTATGAAAAGTTCAAGGATGATAAAGAATCGCTTAAAAAGCAAAAGTTTCCGACTCCTGCAAAATATAAAAGTGAATTTCCATTCCTAAAAGAAGTGGATTCTTTAGCTTTGGCAAATGCACAAATGAACTTACAGACTGCTTATAAGAATTTCTTTGAAGGAAATGCGGATTTTCCAAAGTTCAAAAATCGTAAAGCAAAACAATCCTATACAACTAATATGGTCAACGGAAATATTAAGCTAGAAAATGGTCATATCAAACTGCCAAAAATCAAAAAGCCAATAAAAATGAAACAGCATAGAGAGATACCTGCTGATTATAAAATCAAATCTTGCACTATTTCTAAAACAAAGACAGGCAAATACTACATTTCAATTTTGACAGAATATGAGAAAGATATTCGTCCAGTTAACATACAGAAAGTTGTTGGTTTGGATTTTGCTATGGATGGTCTATATGTCGAGAGTGAACAGGGTAAGAAAGCCAATTACCCACGTTACTATCGGCAAGCCTTAGATAAATTAGCAAAAGCACAACGAATTCTTTCTCGAAGAAAGAAAGGTTCTGCACGTTGGAACAAGCAACGACTAGTAGTGGCTAAATTACATGAGAAAGTGGCGAACCAACGCATGAATTTTCTTCATCATAAGTCAAAAGAATTAGCTTCTAACTTTGATGCTGTCGTGATTGAGGACTTGAACATGAAAGGGATGTCTCAAGCCCTTCACTTTGGGAAAAGCGTTCATGATAACGGCTGGGGGATGTTCACTACTTTCTTAGCGTATAAGCTAAAAGAACAAGGGAAACAACTTGTGAAAATTGATAAGTGGTTTCCCTCCACTAAGAAGTGTTCATGTTGCGGCAAGGAAAAAGAAATGCCATTATCTGAACGTGTATATAAATGTTCTTGCGGCTTTGTATTAGATCGCGATCACAATTCAGCAATCAATATCAAAAATGAGGGATTACGCTTATTAGCGTTATCATAAGTAACAAAACTCTTGGAACAAGAGGGTTAGCTCGGTCAGTTTTCGTTGGCTAGTAAAAGCAACGATAAGTCGAGAAGCCCCCACTTCAATCAAACCGTAAGGTTGATAAGTGGAGGGTAGTTCACAGAAGGTGGCTCCCATTTTTTACCGTTTTTTAAAAGGGACATAGAAATGCCGTAAAGGCTTTTGTTCTTTACGGCATTTTTGTGTGCATTGTAGAAAAATCGTTAAAATTGCTTTTCTGTGGCTGTGGTATGGTGAAAACAGGAGGTCGATCGCCATGCCAAAAAGGGAATTAAACAACGGGCCGGTCATCCAAAAAGAAAAGGAAACCGTGTCACAAATGATTGCCATTTACTGCCGGAAAAAACACCACCGCAAGACGCTTTGCGAAGAATGCCTCGATTTACAAAACTATTGCTTAAAAAGGCTTTCCTATTGCCGGTTTGGCGAGGAAAAAAGCGCGTGTTCCAACTGCAAGGTCCATTGCTACCGGAAAGATTACCGTGAAAAAATCAGGGCGGTCATGCGTTTTTCCGGCCCGTGGATGCTTTTGTACCATCCCGTTTTTTCCATCCGGCATTTATTAAAAAAATAAGTTTGGGCGATGCATGATTTGTAAATGATTTTACATAAATGGATTTTACCGGCTGAGTGTATTATGATAAAACCATATGAAATTTTTTCATCACCAAGGAGCAGAAAAATATGTATAAATTGATTGCCATTGATATGGACGGAACGCTTTTAAACGACCAGCATGAAGTCACTCCGGAAGTCCGGGAAGCTTTACATAAAGCGAAAAAGAAAGGCGTCAAAATCGTGCTGTGCACGGGGCGGCCGATCGGGGGCGTCCGCCGCTTTCTTGAAGATTTATTGCTGAATGAAGAAGATGATTATGTCATTGCCTATAACGGCGCGCTCGTGCAAAATACGCATACGAACGGGGTTGTCGCGGAACGGTCGATTGGTTACGGCGATTTGGTGCGGCTGTACGGGCTCAGCCTCGAACTGAAAACGCCGATGCATTTTTTTGACCCGGAACATTTGTATACGCCGAACCGGGATCTCAGTCCTTATACGGTTGTGGAATCTTATTTGACGCAGATGCCGGTGCATTACCGGACGTTAGAAGAGCTGCCGCGGGATATGGTGATTCCGAAAGTGATGTTTATTGACGAGCCGGAGAAGCTGAGCCGGACGATTGAAGCGATTCCGGACTGGGTGCAGGAGAAGTACACGATGGTCAGAAGCATGCCGTTTTATTATGAAATTTTGCATAAAGATGCGAGCAAAGGCAATGCTGTGAAACTCCTTGCCGGCCATCTCGGCATTCACCGCGAGGAAGTGGTTTGTATCGGTGATAATGAAAATGACCTGACTATGATTGAATATGCCGGCTGCGGGGTGGCGATGGGCAATGCTGTCCCGAAAGTTAAGGCGATTGCCGATTTCGAAACGCGCACGAACAACGAACACGGCGTCGCATATGCAATTGAGAAGCTGGTGTTGTCGTAAAAAAGAAAGGTGCCCGCCGGCGGAGGCAGGCACCTTTCTTTAAAATGGATTCGGGCCGGGCTGCTCCAGTGCTTCAGCGAGTTCACCACAATCCGGGCAACAAATATAGGTGTCATACAAATGATACCCGACATAGCCGTGCGTCAACTCCTGCATATCCCAAATCGTTTCCCATTCCATATCGAAAGTCTTGTTGCAACGTTTACAGTAAAACATCACACTTCCAAAATCTTCCTGTCCCTTTTCCTGCTTCTTTTTCTTCAATTGGATTAGCCCCATTCTAAAATAGTTTTAACGGTTCGGCTTTTGGCTTTTCGTGATGCATCTTACAGGCAGGCTGTCTTTTTTAACGGCTTTCCGAAAGAAGTCTCCCATCCTCAAGGAATGTAAAGGTGCGAATCGCACCAATGAGTAGGTGGGAGATGAATTTCGGTTGGCTTTAGCCAAAGTTATTTTTCCAATCCTTTTCTCAACAATTCTAAGATTGCGGCTGTTCTAGTTGGAATCCCATTTTCTTTTTGATATTGCTCCAATTTTTCTAATATCGTCTTAGGCATATGAATTTCTACACGTTCTTTCTCTTCTCTCATGATTATCACCTCATATTGATTGTACGGATTTTTTACGATATAATCAATATGTACGAAATTTTGTATGTGTCAAGTTTTTCTCGATAAGGTTTAAATATCGGGATTCCAAGACACTCTTTTTGTACACTTTCGTATGGATTGATAACGGGTGTGTTGATGCGCGCGAAATTCACTCGCTTTCCGCGGGCGGCCGGCGAGCCTCCTCGCTCGTACCTCGCTGCGGGGTCTCTCCTGGCCCGCTTTTCCCGCAGGAGTCTCGTAAATTTCGCGCGCATCAACGATCAGTCCCCCACATACCAGGCTTAAAACGAAAGCTCTAATATTTTGCTTAAATGCCCCATTGCCGATGAACGGCTTGAATGCAGGGAAACTGATCCGTGCTTTACGCCGATTGACGGGCGTACAGGCTGCTTGAATAGTTGAGACATCCTGATGGATTGTTGCAAGCTCCGTTGCTTTCTCGCGCTTCTTGAACGGTGTTTCAGATAGGTTTCCTGCAATGTCCCATTAAGCATGCCCTGTTTCACCTTTACCATGGCTTCGGCGCCAGCTTTACTCCAATGCATCCCCCTTTTCTTCATTCTGAATGAGATATGCCTTTGATTTGATTCCATTGCCCCCAGGCCTCTCGCACCTTCCGGTACGTTCTCTACCTTGTCCCTCCAGTCAAAAATGCGGTCCCAGTTTTTTAGGATGTACGAACGAAACTCCTTGACTTTCTTAAGGCTCTTTTCATCCGTCAATGTGCTTTCATGCGTATCCAAATACAATGTGAATTGGTCTAGGTCATGCGTTCTAATCGCTTTTCTAATTTGCTCTTTGATCTCGCTCTTTCCGCCCCCGAATGTCCTTACGATGGCTTGTGCAACATGGTAGGTATCCAGCTGGTTGAGCACCGGAAATTCCGACTGTGAGAATGCTGTTTGAAACCGTTCAGCTGTATACCCTGCACCTCCATCGCTGTTTGTAATGACATGCGCTTTTTCAAGAGAGTAGGTGTTGGCAGCTTTGGCTTGCACTTCATCCCAAAATGTCTGGATTGCTTCCGTCGTCATGATAACTGTTGGCTGACGCAGGGAGACCCTTTTGCCATTGGCTTCCCATCCCTCATAGAGAATGGCGTGGTGGACTTCCATACTCTGTTTCTTTTTCAGTCCCCGGACAAATACACCATCTGCCTCGGAAAACAGATAGTCTACCTTCTTCCCGCCAGGCAGTGAGGCAGCTACTTCCAACTCTTCTACAAGTGCCCTGTCAGCTTCCGCCTGTGTTTTTCCTACGCGTTTCACCATTTTCCCTACAGTTGTGTGACTAAGGCTCACTGCTGTCCATTCTTTTAAAACATCAGCTACCTTCCGATAGGTGTTCTCGCTTGCCAGCTCTGCCACCTTCAATTCCACTAACGGGCTGTATCTCTGATGTGGTACCAGCCCCAAGCATTCATCCAGAGGGTAATGCGAACCCCCTCTCTTGTCATGCATGAATGAGCGTTTAAAATTCACACTTCCAAATAGAAACTGAACGCTCCTGTAATCACTCCGGCAGTACTGCCAGCCTTCCGCCTGTTTCTTCAGTCTAATCGTTTGATCTAACTTCTCAAATACGTCCCCAACTCATTGTGTAAAAACTTTTTGCATCAGAATTTTAACCTGTTCTTCAAATTCAATAAGACTCTTTGTATCCTTTAATAATCCAGCAATTATTGATATAATATCCATGGGAAGACCTCTCTCTAGATGTTCATTTCATGGTGTACATTTAGATGATAGAGTGTCTTCCTATTTTTTTCCACTCATCTGCCCCTGCGAGTAAAATTTTACACATACGAAATTTTTCCACACAAAGTGAGGTGAATTGATATGGCCAAGCAAAACAAAGCTTTCAAGTTTCGTTTGTTACCAAACAAAGAACAATCCGCATTATTAGCTAAGACATTTGGTTGTGTTCGCTTTGTCTACAATAAGATGTTAGCTGAACGCAAAGAAACGTATGAAAAGTTCAAGGATGATAAAGAATCGCTTAAAAAGCAAAAGTTTCCGACTCCTGCAAAATATAAAAGTGAATTTCCATTCCTAAAAGAAGTGGATTCTTTAGCTTTGGCAATGCACAAATGAACTTACAGACTGCTTATAAGAATTTCTTTGAAGGAAATGCGGATTTTCCAAAGTTCAAAAATCGTAAAGCAAAACAATCCTATACAACTAATATGGTCAACGGAAATATTAAGCTAGAAAATGGTCATATCAAACTGCCAAAAATCAAAAAGCCAATAAAAATGAAACAGCATAGAGAGATACCTGCTGATTATAAAATCAAATCTTGCACTATTTCTAAAACAAAGACAGGCAAATACTACATTTCAATTTTGACAGAATATGAGAAAGATATTCGTCCAGTTAAAATACAGAAAGTTGTTGGTTTGGATTTTGCTATGGATGGTCTATATGTCGAGAGTGAACAGGGTAAGAAAGCCAATTACCCACGTTACTATCGGCAAGCCTTAGATAAATTAGCAAAAGCACAACGAATTCTTTCTCGAAGAAAGAAAGGTTCTGCACGTTGGAACAAGCAACGACTAGTAGTGGCTAAGTTACATGAGAAAGTGGCGAACCAACGCATGAATTTTCTTCATCATAAGTCAAAAGAATTAGCTTCTAACTTTGATGCTGTCGTGATTGAGGACTTGAACATGAAAGGGATGTCTCAAGCCCTTCACTTTGGGAAAAGCGTTCATGATAACGGCTGGGGGATGTTCACTACTTTCTTAGCGTATAAGCTAAAAGAACAAGGGAAACAACTTGTGAAAATTGATAAGTGGTTTCCCTCCACTAAGAAGTGTTCATGTTGCGGCAAGGAAAAAGAAATGCCATTATCTGAACGTGTATATAAATGTTCTTGCGGCTTTGTATTAGATCGCGATCACAATTCAGCAATCAATATCAAAAATGAGGGATTACGCTTATTAGCGTTATCATAAGTAACAAAACTCTTGGAACAAGAGGGTTAGCTCGGTCAGTTTTCGTTGGCTAGTAAAAGCAACGATAAGTCGAGAAGCCCCCACTTCAATCAAACCGTAAGGTTGATAAGTGGTGGGTAGTTCACAACAGTATTCGGCCTTATCCCATTTTTTCTTCTCTATATTGAGTGTACTTTCATATGGTAGATAATTCAATTCTCTCTATTTGGACCGCCTTGAACGGATTCTGCCAAATAAGACAAATTTGCAAACTATGATCTGCATCACGCCATTTTTACGCCATCTTGTTTAAAATAAAGGAAATGGCAAAGAAAGAGGGAATTAACATGGAAATGCCACATTGTGCCATGATTAGCGGCGGGACTGATGTTGCATTGTGCGCAGGCCTCAACCAGTTGAAAAATGAGCATGGGCACTTGAATGAACGAAAACGCGCATTGTATGAAACGGCAGGTCAGATAATAAACGGTGAACTCAAAAATAAAAGAGAAGCCCTTGGCGCGCTGCGGAAAGGGACTGAATCCTTTTCCGCACAGCTGAAACACCATGCCGAACGGGAAGAAAATGTGCTGTTTACCATGATGGCCCGCTACATTGGACGCGAAAACGGGCCGATCGCCGTGATGGAATACGAGCATGATGAAGCAGAAAAATATATTGAGATTTTCTTGAATGGCACAAAAATCATGGATGAAGGCCAGGCCGAAATGCTTGCTTCCTATATCGTTCAAATGTATGAGCTGCTCACAAGCCATTTTTTCAAAGAAGAAAACGTCCTGTTTCCAATGGCTGAAAACCTGTTATCAGCAGCTGAAAAAGACGAGCTGGAAGAAAAAATCTGTACAACTGGATTACAGTGAAATTCCAAAAAAGGGCTGTCCCGGAACCGGGAGCAGCCTTTTTGCCATCATGCCCATTTTTCCTTATAATACCGCCCTACGGAATCAGCAGTGACGATTGCTGCATACACAAGGTCAGGGGTGACTTCAAACGGCATGTTATAAATCGTTTCGCCTTCCGCACAGGAAAGTTCAGCCACTTTTCGGAGCTTTTCCTCATTCAGTTCTTTCACGCCCAAATCCCCGAGCGTGACGGGAAGTCCGACACTCAGGCAGAAGGAGACCACCTCTTCAATTTCCGCTTTCGGCGCATCTTCCAAAATCAGCTGGGCGAGGGTACCGAATGCCACTTTTTCGCCGTGGTACATATGATGGGTTTCTTCGAGCACGGTAAGCCCATTATGGATCGCATGTGCCGCAGCAAGGCCGCCGCTTTCAAAACCGATTCCGCTCAGATAAGTATTCGCTTCAATGATTTTTTCCACTGCTTCCGTAACAAGATGTTTTTCCGCTGCCAGTTTTGCTTTTAAACCTTCCAAAATTTGCGTGTCATAACAAAGTTTTGCAAGCGCGATCGCCGCTTCCGTAACACGCCCGCCTGCCATCGTCGTTTTATTTGCCCGCTTAGTGGCGCGCGCTTCAAAATACGTCGCAAGCGCATCTCCCATGCCGGAAACGAGCAGGCGGGCAGGGGCAGAGGCAATCACTTTCGTATCCATAATGACAAAAGTCGGGTTCAGCGGCAGCATCAAGTATTCTTCAAACTCGCCGTTCTCTTTGTAAATAACAGACAGGGCGCTTGTCGGGGCATCGGTGGAAGCGATGGTCGGCGCGACAATCACCGGAATGTTATTGTAATACCCGACTGCTTTTGCGGTATCCAATGTTTTTCCGCCGCCGATTCCGACAACGACATCGGCTTCCTCGGATTTGCTCATTTCACAAAGCCGTTCGATTTCCGGTTTAGAACACTCGCCACCGAATAATGCCATTTGATACCCCGTTTCTTTGCCGGCATAGCTTTCTTCAACCGTTTTGCCGACAAGGCCGGTGACAAAATCATCCGCAATAATAAATGCTTTTTTGCCAAGCCTTTCCGTATACGCCGAAAGCCTGGACAATTCATCGGGGCCTTGTATAAACTTGCTTGGAGAGGTAATGATTTTCGTCATAAAAATGCCTCCTCTTTTTGTGAAAAATATAACAAGCACAATTCCATCATAACTTATTTTTGCAGATAAGAAAACCTTTTCATCCTATCATCCATACTTTTTCAAAAACGTTCAATTTTCGGGGAATAACAAGTAAAATAGAGCTGTATCGACAAAATGTGACAGAAATATGATGTGTTTTGAAGAAAAATGATATTTTTTGATTGAAAACGGTTGATTATGAATAACTATGTGATAAAATATCATCAGACGGAGGAATGAAGGATGTTAGCAGAAGAACGCTATCAAATCATTTTGCGGCATTTGCAAGAAAAACATATCGTAAAAGTGCAGGAGCTGGTTAACCTGCTTAATGCTTCAGAATCGACGGTCAGGCGCGATCTCCAGGACCTGGAAGCAATGAATTTGCTCAGGCGCATCCACGGCGGCGCATCGCTTTTGCAACGCAGAAGTGAAGAACCGGATATGGAAACGAAAACGCTCAAAAACGTTCAACAGAAAAGAATCATCGCCCAATTAGCGGCAAAAATGATCAATGACAATGACTGCATTTACCTGGACGCCGGAACGACCACGCTTGAAATGATCCCTTATATAGAGGGGAATAATGTAATCGTTGTCACGAACGGGCTCCCGCATGTGGAAGCACTTGTCGAGAAAAAAATTAAATCTTACCTTCTTGGCGGGATGATGAAACGGACGACAAGGGCGGTGATCGGTAGCGTTGCCATGCAGACATTAAACAGCTTCCGGTTTGACAAAGCGTTTCTTGGGGCAAACGGCGTTGACCCTGAAATGGGCTTTACCACGCCGGACCCGGAAGAAGCATTGATCAAGCGGCGGGCAAAAGAACTTTCCGAACAGTGTTATGTGCTTGCAGACAGTAGCAAATTTCAGGAAGTAGCTTTTTGCAAAATGTTTGACATTTCGGAGGCTTCTATTATCACGGATGAATTACCGGATTCCTTAAAATCTTCCATTTTAAGTAAAACGAAGGTGGTATGTGAGCAAAGCGGCGCATAAAAAAGTTTTTCCTCCGCCATGATAAAAGCCCGCAGTTGAAACAAAATAACAAATGGCTGTCTCAGGCATCCGGTTTGGATGTCATGATAAGAGGTATTGTTTTTCTGTACTGGAAAAAGGAGTGAAATAAAATGAAAATAACCGATTTATTGGTCCAGGAGACCATGGTTATGGATATGCAGGCGACGAAAAAAGAAGAAGCAATTGACGAATTGATTGCAAGCCTGTCAAAAAGCGGCCGCATCAATGACCCGGTTCTTTTTAAAGAAATGATTTTAAAACGCGAGCAGGAGTCGAGTACAGGAATCGGCGACGGAATCGCCATGCCGCACGCAAAAACAAAAGCGGTCAATAAAGCGACAGTCGTATTCGGGCGCAGCAAAAAAGGCGTCGATTACGAGGCGCTGGACGGCCAGCCATCCTATTTATTCTTCATGATTGCAGCGCCTGAAGACGCAGCGGATACGCATTTGCAAACATTGGCAGCATTGTCGAGGCTTTTGATTGACCAGGAGTTTGTACAGCAATTAAAACAGGCCGAAACGCCGGCTGAAGTGGCGAGGCTGTTCGATGAAAAACAAGCGGAAAAAGAAGGAAAAGAAGCAGCGGAAACGGGTGCCGGCAATGGTTCGGATGACAAATTGATCGTTGCTGTTACCGCCTGTCCGACCGGGATCGCCCATACGTATATGGCAGAAGATTCGTTGAAGAAAAAAGCGGAAGAAATGGGCATTCCGATCCGGGTGGAAACAAACGGCTCGGAAGGTGTTAAGCACGAACTGACAAAAGATGAAATCAACCGTGCTGTCGGGGTCATTGTCGCAGCCGATAAGAAAGTTGAAATGGCGCGCTTTAACGGCAAACGCGTGCTGCAAACGCCTGTCAGCGATGCCATCCGCAAGCCGGAAGATTTGATCAACCGGGTACTGGAACAGCATGCGCCTGTTTACCATGCAGACAGCACGGACCGCAGCAATGACGATGAGCCGGCAGAGAAAAAGTCGGTATGGGGAACCATTTACAAAGATTTGATGAACGGGATTTCGCACATGCTGCCATTCGTTGTTGGCGGCGGGATTTTGCTTGCGATTTCGTTCCTGATTGAAAGAACAGCTGGTGAACATAACACGATTTTTAAAATGCTGAGTGCGATTGCAGGCGGCGATACAGGGGCATTCCACTTCTTGATTGCGATTCTTGCCGGGTTTATCGCATCGAGCATTGGTGACCGCCCAGCACTCATGCCTGGTATGGTCGGCGGCTATCTTGCGTCTAGCTCGAATGCCGGTTTCCTCGGTGGTCTCGCAGCTGGTTTCCTTGCTGGGTATATTATCGTCTTTTTGAAAAAAGTATTTGCAGGGCTGCCACAGGCGCTGAATGGATTAAAGCCGATTTTGATTTTCCCGGTTTTAGGCCTCCTGATTACCGGCGGATTGATGTACTATATTTTTGACCCGATTTTCAAATGGATCAACACCGGTCTAATCGGTGGTTTGAATAACCTTGGCACGGGCAATGCTGTCCTGCTTGGTATCGTTCTGGGCGGCATGATGGCCATCGATATGGGCGGCCCGTTCAACAAAGCGGCTTACACGTTTGCGATCGGGGTATTTACTTCGAGCGGCAACACGAACGGCCTGATGATGGCTGCTGTAATGGCCGGTGGGATGGTTCCACCGCTTGCGATTGCGCTTGCCACCACGTTCTTCAGAAATAAATTTACGGATCAGGAAAAAGAAGCAGGCATTACAAACTATGTGCTCGGGCTGTCCTTTATTACAGAAGGGGCGATCCCGTTTGCGGCATCCGATCCGCTCCGTGTCCTTGGTTCAAGCATTGTTGGTTCGGCGATAGCCGGCGGGCTGACGCAATTCTGGCATATTAACATACCGGCTCCGCACGGCGGGATTTTCGTTGTATTCCTTGCCAACCATGCAATCTTGTTCCTTGTCTCCATTATTATTGGTGCCATTGTTTCCGGCCTGATTCTCGGGATGTGGAAACGGCCTGTTGCACAGAAAAACGGTTAATGCAGTGAAAGATATTTTGGATATAAAGTTAATTGGAAAGCGAAAAAAGACCGGTATTTCTGACCGGTCTTTTTTTAATTTCTGACATTTTTTAACAGGTCCGGCCAAATCGCTTGTACTGGTGCTGACTTCCGTTGCGAAAACAGTTCGCACGGTGTTTATTATTTTCCGATTCAGCAGGTAAAAGATTGAAGCATCGGCCGGTCCGCGTTAACATAAAATCATCAAGATATTGCCATCTTCGCCAAAAAATTTCGGTACAGCTCGTTTTTTTACATGCTTTTTACGGATATTTGGGTATAGTTGTATTAGTGGATTTAATAGACATAAGACAAAGAGAATAAGGGGAAAATATTCCATATGAACATGTTTCTGATTTTATTGATCTTACTTTTACTTGTTGGCATCTCCGACATTTTAAATCATTTTATCCCATTTATTCCGGTGCCGCTTATTCAGATTGCCCTCGGCCTTGCGTTTGCAGCCGTGCCGGTTGGGGCGCATGTCCCGCTTGAACCGGAATTGTTTTTCGTGTTATTTATCGCGCCACTATTGTTTCATGATGGAAGAAATGTATCCCGCGAAGCGATGTGGAGACTGCGAAATCCGATTTTGCTGCTTGCGCTCGGGCTTGTTTTTGTCACGGTGTTTGCGGTTGGGTATATCACCCATTTGATGATTCCCTCACTCCCGCTTGCGGCCGCATTTGCCCTGGCCGCCATTCTATCCCCGACCGATGTTGTAGCGGTCAGCGCCATCTCGGAGCGGGTAAAAATTTCGCGCGTGATCATGAACCTGCTGCAGGGAGAAGGGCTGTTAAATGATGCATCCAGCCTTGTTGCATTTAAATTTGCGATTGCGGCAGCGGTCACCGGGTCGTTTTCGCTTGCTGAAGCCAGTGGCAGTTTTTTGCTCATCTCGATCGGCGGCTTTTTAGGCGGGGCATTGCTGGCATTTTTCATTATCCGCTTCAGGGTGCTGATTCGCCGCCTCGGGATGGAAGATGTCACGGTCCATATGCTCATCCAAATTTTAACTCCGTTTTTCATTTACCTTACTGCGGAACATTTTCATTTATCCGGCATTTTGGCGGTTGTCGCCGGCGGAATGGTCCATGCTGTTGAGCGTGAACGGGAACAGTCGCCGAATTTTTCCTACCAGATCGTTTCGCGCAGCACGTGGACGGTTTTAGCCTATATTTTAAACGGCCTTGTCTTCGTCCTTTTGGGCCAGCAAATGCCGGCTGTACTCGGCGAAATTTGGACAAGCTCGGCTTTTAATAACGGCACGGTGATTTTGTATATCATTGTGGTCACGGCCGCCCTTTTGCTGCTCCGGTTTCTCTGGGTGTACGCCGTGTGGTGGGCCGGATGGAAATCAAAAAAACAGCGCCTTGCAAAGCCTTCCCTAAAGCATACGGCGATTACAACGATATCTGGCGTCCGGGGGGCGGTCACGCTGGCCGGCGCATTCTCTATTCCGTACACCATTGCAAGCGGAGCGCCTTTTCCAGAACGTTCTTTGCTGATTTTTATTGCGGCCGGTGTCATCCTGCTGACGCTTGTGATCGCAAGTGTGTTCCTGCCGCTTTTGGCGAGGCGGGAAGGAAATGAGGCGGACCGTTCAGAACGGAAAGCGGAAAAAAATGCTTCAATCTTTATCGGGGAAGCGGCAATCCAGTCTGTGCGTGAGGAAGTGAATGACGAGAACCGGGAAGCGGCAGCGGCTGTGATTGACAACTATCAAAATATGCTGCATCAATTGAAAGCGGAAGAAAGTGAAATAGATTCACTTGAATTCAAACGGATTGAAACGGAGACCAGGATGAAGGCATTGGAGGCGGAAACAGAATATATTAATGCTTTGATGAAATCAAAACGCATTGACCAAGAGATGGCTTTTTTGTTCCTTGAATATATTCACCGGATGGAAATTGCCGTTACCGATAAAATGAAGTTCAGGTTTTTGAATTTATGGACCCTTTTCCGGAAAGGCGCCCCCAGGTTTCTTTTCCTCTTTTACCCGAATAAGGAAAAACGCCGCAAACAGCGGATTAACCGCTATGCGAAAATCAGACAAATTAAAATTGAAATGGCGGAAGCGGCGATCCGGGCCATTAAATCTGGGATGACAGAGGAAAACAGGGAAATTTCGTTTCTAGTCATTAGCGAATACCGGAAGTTTATCAGAATTTTGAGCAGGCCGAAAAATATGGAGGCATCCCTGAAGTATACCCAGATGGAAAGGGAGCTGCAGGAAAAGGCTTTTCAGGCCGAACGAAACGCTGTACAGGCGCTGTTTGAACGGGGGAAAATTTCAAGGGAGACGGCCCGCAAACTCCGCAGGCAAATCAATATCCGGGAAGTGTATTGGATGGAAGAACATCAACTCCATGCATGATATAATCATCTTAGAAGCCTGTGCCGGAACGGTTGCGGCATCCGGGATCCTTTCAGGACTGACCTTTGTACCGCTTTTTCCGCACACGGGCTGGTATAAAATGGCGTAATCTGGCCGCTTCTATTGTTAACCCGGCGTCATTTTGTATAGTGAACATGATCCGGGATTGAAAGCCTCGTTGTATTTTCCGTATTTCAAAAAAAGATGAATCGGGGTGCCTGCAATGTATTTAACCATTCAGGAAACAGCGGAATATCTGTCTTTGCCGGAACCGGTGATTGAAAAATTGATCTTGCAAAGACGCATACGCGCCGTGCATGATGGAGAACAGTATTTGATTAACCGGGATCAGTTTGATATCTATTTGCAACAGCTCGAAAAATACAGGCAACTTGTGGAAGAATGGCTGAATGAACCGCTTCCGGAAGATCCGGACATCAAAGACGAGGACTAAACGGATATTGGAGGATTTGGAATGTTTGACAAGGTAAAAGGAAAGCTGATTGTGTCATGCCAGGCGCTGGAGGATGAACCTTTGCACAGTCCGTTCATCATGTCGAAAATGGCGCTTGCAGCAAAAGAAGGCGGAGCGGCCGGCATTCGGGCAAACAGCGCTGAAGATATCCGGGCCATCAAAGCGGAAACAGGGCTGCCTGTTATCGGCATTGTCAAAAGGGATTATGAAGGTTCGGAAGTGTATATTACTCCAACAAAAAAAGAAATTGACGAACTGCTTGCCGTAAAACCGGATATGATCGCGCTTGACGCGACCGGCCGGAAACGCCCGGGCGGCGAAACGCTTTCCGGTTTAATCGGATATATCCATGAAGCCGGTCTCCCGGTGATGGCCGATATTTCCACAGAGGAAGAAGGATTGCAGGCAGCAAGGCTCGGTGCGGATTGCGTTTCCACGACGCTTTCCGGCTACACCTCCTATTCTCCGAAACAGGGAGAGCCCGATTTTGCGTTGCTCAAGAAGCTTGTGGACGCTTTAACGATTCCCGTTTTTGCAGAAGGGCATATTGATACGCCGGCTGAAGCGAAAAAAGCGCTCGAATTCGGGGCGTTTGCAGTTGTGGTGGGTTCAGCCATTACAAGGCCGCAGCTGATTACAAAAAAATTCGCAGAGGCGATGAGGTCATAAAAAGCTTAATGAAAATGCTGGGTAAGCAGCAGAAGCGGCTTCTATAAGGAATGTAAACCGATACAGGAAGATATGGCTCTCATACGAAAGGTGAAGTGAAAAATGGAAGAATCATCTATATCAAAGCGGAAAGCGGAACATATCCGCGTTGTGCTTGAGGAAAATGTTGCCGGGAAAGACACCACAACCGGCTTTGAAAAATATCGTTTTGAGCATCAGGCGCTGCCTGAACTAGATTTTGAAGAAATCTCGACGGAAACGACTTTTCTCGGTAAGCCGTTGAAAGCCCCGTTTTTGATCAGCTCCATGACCGGTGGCACTGCTCAGGCCCGCACCATTAACCGGAACCTGGCGCAGGCGGCGGAGAAAAGAGGCTGGGCGTTTGCGTTAGGGTCAACACGGGCTGCGTTAGAAAGCCCGGAACAGGCGTATACGTTTCAAGTGCGGGATGTCGCGCCGCATATTCCGGTTTTGGCCAACCTCGGTGCCGTCCAGTTGAATTATGGCTACGGAATTGACGAGTGCCGCCGGATCGTGGAACTGACCGGGGCGGATGCTTTAATCCTGCATTTCAACTCCTTACAGGAAGTCTTTCAAAAAGGCGGCAATACGAATTTTAAAGATCTGCTTGTGAAAATTGAAGACCTTTGCAGCCGCCTAGAAGTGCCGGTCGGCTGCAAGGAAGTCGGGTGGGGCATCAACGGCCGCCTCGCCGAAAAGCTTTATTCCGTTGGCGTTTCTTTTGTCGATGTTGCCGGCTCAGGCGGGACATCATGGAGCCAGGTGGAAAAATATTTAACGTCCGATCCGTTGAAAAAAGCGGCAGCAGAGGCATTTTCCGGCTGGGGAAACCCGACGGCGGCGTGCATCACCCAAGCCCGCAACCTTGGCCTTCAAGGTACTTTGGTCGCAAGCGGCGGCTTGAAAAACGGAGTGGATGCCGCCAAAGCTATCGCCCTCGGAGCTGACTTGGCGGGATTTGGAAGAAAGCTGTTGCATGATGCCGTCCATTCAGTGGATGCACTGCTTTCTACTTATGAACAAACAGAGCTTGAGCTGAAGATTGCAATGTTCGGAATCGGGGCAAAAGACTTGTCCGCTTTGAAACAAACACCGCTTTTGAAAAAAATGTAAATAATGGCCTGGTTTGGACGCGTGCCGGTTTGGATTGATAAGCTTGACGAAACAAATAGATGGGCTAGAAAAATCTATCAAGACAACCCCGCTGCTTAGAAATTTGAAGCCGGCTGGCCCGGAAGTTTCGGGCGGAAAAATATTTGTTTAGAAATTTTAACCGTTTTCGCCAAATGTAAACGCCGGTTATTTAAGCCGGGGCCGCGGTGAAATAATCATAAAAATATTTGTTTGGAAATTGTAATCGATTTTGACAAATGTATGCGCCGGCTGGAGACGAGAATTCACCCGGGTAAAATGGCCATCAAAATAATTTGATTAGAAATTTTACCTGTCTTTTCCAGTTGAAAGCGCCAGATGTTTTAGACCTGTGGAGACATGAGTATAAAAAACACGGTCCGGAAATTTTACCGCGGTGAAATGATCATAAAATTATTTGTTTGGAAACTCGAACCAGCTTTGTAGATGTAAACGCGGGATATTTTAAGCCGGCGGGAGACGAGAATTTCACCTGGTTTTGGAAATTTTAACCGCCTTTGGCAGATGTAAACGTTGTATGTTTTAGACCGGTGGAGACACGAGTATAAAAGTCCCGGTCAGGAATGTGAACCGGCTGCATAAAAAACCCCGGCTCCCGTTTTTGGGAGGCCGGGATTTTTTATTTTTTCGCGCCTGCAAAATTTGACAGTTGGTTCATCAGTTTGCTGCGTGATCTTTTATTCCGCAACAAGTAGGCAGCACCTAAAGCGACTGCTGTCATGGCCATCGATTTTTTCATGATCCACCACATCCCTTCTTTTTTCGTATGTTTGTACTTTTCCCCTTGCATGCGGAATTAAACAGTTTAAAGCCAAAATGAAAAAGCAAACCCGCAAAAGGTTTGCTTTAATATGAACCGGTTAATGGGCAGGACGTGGTTTATGGGCCCGGTTTTGGAAATAATTTTTTATTGCCGGGATGGCGATACGGTCAAGTCCCCAGTAGTAAGATGCACTGCCTGTAAACAGCAGAATGATGGCGACGGTGTAAAGGACCGGGTTGGTGCTCGTTGTGCCGGCAAGCATAAAGTTCAGGTTCATAAACGCGCCTGCAATTAAAGCCGGGATGGTTGCCAGCCCGATGATCAGGCCGAGGCCAACTAGTACTTCCCCATAAGGGATCAGCACATTAAAAACATGGACATTCGGTATGGCAAAATGGGTGAGGAACGCTGCGTACCAGCCTTGAACTTCGGCATTTTCGCCAGCCGTTTTTGCCAGTGCCCCCTTTAAAAATCCAGCAGCATCAAACCCTCCCGTCAATTTATGCAAACCTGCTTCAAGCCATTGAATGCCGAGCCAAATACGGATGATTGCCCAGATAATGCTGACTTTGGAATCATGATACCATTTCATTTTTAACATCTCCCTTAGGATAAATGATGATAACATGTGAAATTCTTCACATATCTTACATTTTTAGAATACAGCGTTTGCAACGGAATTACAATGGATTCCGGACAGTTGTCAAGAATTTGTGATATATTTCACATTTGTGAACAAAACATTAAAAAAGCGGCAAGCCAAGCTTACCGCTTTGATTCGTTTCCTTCCCTTTCCATTCGCAAACCGCTTACCCAAGGTCCGTTGCCGTTTTGATCATGCTCCGGTTCCTTATTTTACCGGATTTCCAAAACTTCCTTCGAAAACCGATTCTTTCACAGGCCTGCGTGCAGAAGGCGTCTCTCTTTCCTGCAGGGAAGGAGGCAGCGCCTCTTTTTCACCCCGGTATCCGATGGCAATAAGGGCATCAATTGCATAATCAGCCGGGATGTTCAATACTTCACGTGCTTTTTCAAAATCAAAGCCTGTCATCGGATGCGTAGCGAGCCCTTTTCTGACGGCTTCAAGGGAGAGGTATCCCCACGCGGCCCCTGCATCAAAAGCATGCGAACGGATCGGGCCGGTTTCATTTTCTGTTTTCGAGAGAATAAGCGCAAAAACGGGGACGTTCTTGCACCACATCCGGTTGTATTCCCCGAGAAACGACAGAACTTTTTCCCTGTCTTCCTTTGTACGTGCAAGAATAAAGCGCCAAGGCTGATGGTTATAAGCGGACGGCGCCCAGCGTGCTGCTTCAAACAGGCTCAAAAGCACCTCTTCCGGTACTTCTTTTTCCAAAAAAGAACGCGGTGACCATCTTTCCAAATAGACTGGATCGATATCATATTGCGCTTCCCGCGGCGATAATGTTTTTACCATGGGGACTCCTCCTTATTGATGTCGTATCTTTTTTATATTAAAATAGTTCAACCCGATCTACAAACGATTCAACTCGGACGAAAAATGTATTTGTGCACCTATATATTGTATAATAGACCTAGGAGAAAATACGAACAGGATGATCTGAATTGGTTGATTATTTGCTTTTCGAAGAAGATGTCGAGATGATGTATTCCCCTGCTATTTTCCATCGGGGAATGAGTTATTATATGCAGGGCCGGGTCAAAAAATTGATTTTTGATAAAGACTCCACCTGGACGGCAATCGTAAAAGGGTCCAAAACCTATTACGTCACTATTTACTATGACGAGGAATTCGGGGAATTTTCAAACGTATGTACATGCCCGGCACATGAACAATACGGCGAGTGCAAGCATGAAGTAGCGGCCATGCTTGCGATTGCAAATGGGGAGGAAGAGGTGGCAGAACCGAATATTGGCGATGTTTCGGAGACGCACCAGCATATGAAAACTTTACAATTGATGAATATTTTTTCCGGCCTTCAACAAAGCATGATGGAAACAAAACACAATGCCGCGAGAAAGCCACTCCGTCTTGAATATTTTTTAAAAGCTACGAACGTTTCCGGCTTTGGCTCTGACCACTTTTTAACCATTGAAATTAAAATCGGGCCCGGCCGGACATATGTGGTCCGCGACATAAAAGATTTCCTCGGCAATGTCAGCCGCGGGAACCCGCATGCATTTACAAAAAACTTCATTTATGATCCGGATGAACATGCGTTCGAAGAAGAAGATAAGGAAATTGTGGAGATGCTGCTTTATATGCTGTCCACCCAGCAATTGTACGAGGCTTCCATGGATCGTTGGTACAGATTTGCATTGGAGCGGGAACTGGTCATTCCGCCGTTTATCGCAAGGCCACTTATAAAGAAACTGGCAAACCGCAAATGCAAATTCAAATATGAACGTTACGCGGCAGATTCGATTGTCTTGCATCAGGAAGAAGAACTACCGCTTTCTTTCCGGCTTGACGGCAACAGCCAGGGTGGCCCGGGCTTTTTACTGCAGCTGAAGAGCTTAAGGGACCTGCTTTTATTTGAACAATACGGGCTTGCATTTTACAAAGGGGGTTTTTATGAGCTGTCCACGGACCAGCTTGCTCTTTTAACGGCACTTGAAGATTTTTACAAGAAAAGTGGCGATGAAGTAGAGATCCAGCAAGAGCAGATGAGCCCGTTCCTTTCCAATGTGTTGCCAGGCCTGAAGCGGATCGGAAAAGTAAAGCTGACAAAAGACATTAAAGGGAAAATCGTCCAGCCAAAACTACAAACGAAAATTTTTATGGACAACGAAGACGAAAAGATTACGCTGCGGATTGAACATCATTACGGCTCCCGTGTCATTGATCCGTTTATGGACGAAGAAACGCCGGATGATGATAAGATTTTGCTGCGTGATGTGGAAAAAGAGCAGAAAATCATGACGATGATCGAACAGTCGCCGCTCAAATACAACGGCAAACAGCTGTATTTGGAAAACGATGAAGAAGCGTTGTACGAATTTATTTTTACTATTCTTCCGCAGCTTGAAGAGGAAGCGGAAGTGTATATTGCAGGCGCCATCAAATCGTATTTCCAGACGAGCCACTACACGCCGCTTACATCGGTGGATATGGATACGAGCGGAAATTTTCTGGAAGTCAATTTCGACATGGACGGCATTGATGAAGAAGAGATCCGCAATGTGCTCCGGTCCGTGATCGAGAAAAAACGGTATTACCGGCTGCCGGACGGGGCTTTTGTCTCCCTCGAAAGCGATGAATTCGAACATATCGGGCAGCTCCTTGGCGAACTGCATGTCTCGAAGAAAGAGCTTGAAGACACCCGCCTGAAAGTTCCGGTTTACCGCGGGCTCCAGGTGGAAGAGCTGATGAAGACGCGTGATAAATATGCTGTTAAATTCGGCAAAGCGTTCCGGAAGCTCGTCCAGCAGCTGAAAAATCCGGAAGATACGGATTTCGAACTGCCAAAAGGGCTTGAGGCAAAGATGCGTGATTATCAGGTGACCGGGTTTCAATGGTTCAAGTCGCTCGCCTTTTACCGTCTTGGCGGGATTCTGGCTGATGACATGGGGCTCGGGAAAACATTGCAGAGCATCTCTTACATGTTATCAGAAAAAGAAGCGAATCCGGATATCAAGCCGTTTTTGGTTGTGGCGCCGGCATCCCTTATTTACAATTGGAAAAGCGAGATTGAAAAATTTGCACCGGGGCTCTCGTCGATGGTTATTGCCGGCACGCCTTCCGAGCGGAAAGCCTTTTTTGAAGCGGGCGAGCTGCCGGATGTGTTGATCACCTCGTACCCGACGCTGCGCCAGGATATCGAGGAGTACGAAAAGATTGAATTCGATACTTTGATTTTGGATGAGGCCCAGGCGATTAAAAACTATGCGACAAAAACAGCCGCCGCCGTCCGGAATGTGCAGGCGGGGAGAAGATTTGCGTTAAGCGGCACGCCGATTGAAAATTCCATTGATGAACTATGGTCGATTTTTCAGGCGGTTCTCCCGGGCTTTTTCCCGCCGCTGCCTGAATTCCGGAAAATGGAGCAGGAAAAAATTTCGCGGATGGTGCGGCCGTTCATTTTGCGACGCGTCAAAAAAGATGTATTGAAGGAGCTGCCGGATAAAATTGAAACCAATCATTTGTCCGAGCTGACGAAACCGCAAAAAGAGCTTTATCTGGCGTATTTGGACAGAATCCGGCATGAAACAGCCCAAACGCTGGCTGAAGGGGATTTTAACCGGAACCGGATTAAGATTCTGGCGGGGCTTACCCGTCTGCGCCAATTGTGCTGCCATCCGTCGCTGTTTGTGGAAAATTACCAGGGCGACTCCGGGAAACTTGAGCAGCTCGTTGAATTGGCGCATACGGCGATTGAAAACGGGAAGCGGCTGCTGATTTTTTCACAGTTTTCCAGCATGCTCCAGATGATCCGGACGCGGCTTTCTGACGAGGGCATCGATTCTTTTTATCTTGATGGCCAGACGCCGTCACGGGAGCGGGTCGAAATGGCAGACCGGTTTAACAGCGGCGAGAAAAATGTCTTTTTGATTTCGCTCAAGGCCGGTGGTACCGGCTTGAACCTGACCGGCGCCGATACTGTTGTGCTGTATGATTTGTGGTGGAACCCGGCTGTTGAAGAACAGGCAGCCGGCCGCGCCCACCGCATCGGCCAGAAAAACGTTGTCCAGGTCATCCGCCTGATCGCCCGCGGCACCATCGAGGAAAAAATATACGAACTCCAGCAGAAAAAGAAAGAACTGATCGAACAAGTCATCCAGCCGGGCGAAACCATGCTGAACAGCCTGAATGAAGAGGAAATTAAAGAACTGCTAGGCATGTAAAGGAAATGCTGTGGCATTTGCATTTACGGCCTGGTGGGGACCGGTATGTAAGGAGACTTTGAACCCTCAAAGATCGGCATTTCTGAAAATCCAAGCAGCTAGCCGAGAATTAAAACTTCGGGACTTTCAGCAAGGATAGCAAGGATGCTTCAGGCCTCCCGATTGCGAGACTTTTCCTTCCCCGTGGGATGGCCGGGTGTATAAAAGAGAATTACCTGGTTGGAACTTTCCCAGCCTGGTGGCGACCGATATGTAAGAAAAACCCCCGCAGTTATTTGGCTGCGGGGGGTTTTGGGATGAGGGAGAACCATTCTTGGAATGAAATGCAATTTTTTAGGCTACCTGTTGTTGCGAGCGGCTTCCATACACAAAGTGTTAAAGTTCAACAATATTGTTAGTTAATAAAAAAAATACTGTTTAAATACATAAAAGGTTATGGTTCAAGACGATAACATTATTCTACTGGATAGCGGCATGAAAGTAAATGTCAATTATTCACATACATTTATCAAGTATATTTTTTATTAAATAACCCCTTTACAATTTTTTTGAAGTGGTTTAAAATACCATTATAGTTAATCGAAAATTGGAAAGGTGGTGAGAAAATGAATTATACTGAATACATTGTTACTACGCTACTAAAAAGGAATATTCGTGCTGTTGAATTGCAAGAAACACTTGGGAAATTTATCAATCAAAGCATGCTTTTAGAAGAAGGATTAAAGAAATTTCATGAAGAGAGAAGGCCGAAACTATATGTCTTTTCAGGCCTTTATCCTGTTGAAACGCAGTCAAAATTATATAAAGCGGGAAAGGTCTATGTTTTCCGTATCCGCTCATTGGATGAAAAAATGATTACTTCGCTGATTTCTTGCATGAAGGAAGTTAGCAGCGAAACGTTCCAAGTGCTTGCGACAGAAAAGAAACGAGTGGCATATAAGCCGATAACAGAATTGGTTACGATTACACCATTTATTGCCACGATTGACAACAAACCATGGATGCCAAATCAACACAGTATTGGATTATTAATGGAAAGAATGCATATGAATGCAGAAAAAAAATATAAAACGTTTTACAAAGAAGAGCTCAATTGCTCCCAGTTTGTACAAAGGGTGGAAATTACAAACCGTAAACCGATTGCGATGACTTATAAAAACATCCGATTGCTTGGACATAAAGCAAGGATTTTTGTTAATTCGGATGAGGCATCTCAAAAACTGGCTTTTACTGTTTTGGGGGCAGGTTTGCTAGAGAAAGGAAGTTCTCTCGGTACTTCGTTTTGCTTTGCGAATTTTTTAAAATTAAACTGAGGACAACGACGAGACAAGGCGTGCTTTTTGCCATGAATTATCCGATTGACTTCAGAAACTGATGGGTTAGCCTGCTTTGCTTCCATAGCTGAAGCAATAATCATAGCAATCTAACATTTTCAATCGTGAGAAGGTTATGGAAAGGGGGAGAATAATGCTAAAAGATCTTGTACCCAAATTTTTTGAGGAGTTAAATGAGCACCCAGGCCTAATTTTGGACAACTATGATCTAAAAGAAGGAGCCTATTTTCGCCTTTTTTTAGATCGGACGCTGGAAGAAAATCTTGCAAATCTTGAATATGTTATCATTCGAAAGAAAGAAGAAGTTGGAGCCGCAAAAAAAGATATTGTAAAGTGGTTTAAGATTAGGGATTATTACAGCTCTCTGCTGTATGATAGCACCAATAAAGCTGTGGATAACCAAAAAAAGTTTCATAATACCAATGGCTTAACCTTGTTTGTAAAGTCAAATATTATTATGGACAAGGAAGCAAAATTTCCGGTTTCGGAAATATACCCGCATTTGGAAAAGTTTTATACAGATTATTTACCTAAAGCAGGGGAAAAACTATTTGATTTGTATCCGCTGCAATCAAAAAGTAAAAATAAGAAATCTGTTGAATTAGCGGAGAGACAGGGTTTTTTTAAAAAGGAATACGGTAAATTAGTTGAATATCTGCACTCCGAAACTCGTAAACAACTTTACCAGAAAGTCCAAGACTTTTGGAGACAATATTTCGATCAATTTTTATTAATCATTCAAGAGATTATCCGTGAAAATAAGATTGATAACTATATCAAAATTTTTTTTGATGCTGATGAGGATATTTATCGGAAAGAATACCAAATATATGTACTTCCAAGAATCTTTAATGTAAATGATTATAATCAGCTTAATCACGGGAAAATCTTGGGTTTGCCAGCGTATGACGTGAATATGAATGCAAAAAAACCTTTTTTAGAACTAAAATCGATGAAAGCAAAGGTGCCGACCCGTGTGACAGTCGAGGAGGCACTTGTGATTAAAGATCTTTCTAAATGGTTGGAGCAACAAGGGAAATTTAAAGAATATATACTGCCGGGCAGTAATCCTTTTGCAATTGACAGGGAGAGGTGGCTTCGGCGAGATCCTGGAAGCATTCATATGCGCTTGGATAAAAATGGAAGCATTGAATATTTTGAACAAGTGCCATTTAAAAACAGGGAAAAACTGTTAATTGAAATTGAAAACTTTTTGCAAATTGAAGAAAAAGATAACGCCCAAAAATATGTTAAATATTATGACCCAATTCAATCAACAGGACAATTGTACCACCAGATCAATGAGTTGTTTTTTAATAATTATTTAAAATACGGATTTTTTAATTCGGACATCCCGAAAGTAAAAGAAAATGAATTTCCGGGGGAAATGCAGACGATTTATGTCATGGCAAGGCAAGCATTGTATGACTTTATCTTTAAAGGAACAAATCAAACAATCAAGCCGTTTATAAAAAAGTTTTCACGGCAGCTTATAGAAATACAAATATGCAAAACGAGTAAAGGGCTTAATTTCAAAAAAACGGCCGAAGCCTTTTTGTTGCGGACAGCTTTAATGAAATTCATAGGATATGAGGAGGGGAGCATTTTGGCTGAAACTACAAAAGCATTATATGAAAAATTAAGTATAAAACTAAAAGATAAAGAAACATTTGTAGAATGCGAAAGTGATCCGGAATTTTATTTTCTTGCCGGGCAACTGGGGTATTATTTGCTTTTCCAATCCGAGGCGAAAGACAAAAACTTCGGGATGGCGGAACCGATCATGCAGATAAAATATGCCAATCAATTAAAACGACATTTAAGAGATTTATTTGAAACATACAGCCATGCAATTAAATTTAATTATATGACTGTTAAAAATGCAATGTCTATGGTGCTTGGCTATTTAACTTCTAGAGAAAGGATAGACGAGACGAACAAGGACTATTTGTTCGCGGGCTTAATTGGGAAAAATTTGCTACTGCAATCAAATAAAAAAGAGGGGGACAAACAAGATGGCGAAGCTAAATAAAAGAATTTATGGGATTGCCGGAATTGGCGCATATATGTCGAACTGGAATGCAGATTTTACAGGTCGGCCCAAGACAACCAGTACAGGAATTGTGTTTGGCAGTGACAAGGCACTGAAATATAGTATTAAACGGTACTGGGTGAATCAAGGTGACAAGGTGCTTTATTATAAATCTTATATTGTTCAGGATAAAGGTGGGGACAAAGCAAAACTGCAGCCAAAAGATTTGACAGAGCGGTATCAGGAAGTATTCCAAACTGAGTTGACTGACAAAACACCTTCTAAAGAAGTGCTGAAAAATCTTTTTTCCGCTGTTGATGTAATGAATTTCGGAGCTACTTTCGCCGTTAAAAAACAAAATATTGGTCTGACCGGTGCGGTTCAGATTGGACAGGGCCTAAATAAATACGAAGACACAAATGTGGAAATTCAGGATATTTTATCACCTTTCCGTAACGCGAATAAGTCTGATGCGGATGCCTCTTCTCTCGGTAAAAAAATTGTCAGTAATGAAGCCCATTACGTCTATCCGTTTAGCGTAAATTATAATCATTATGATGAGTATATTTCCCTTCTCGATGGATTTGAGGGCTATACTATCGAAGCATACGAAAAATTAAAGGAAGGACTTCTGCGCGGTGCGACAGCGTTAAACACAAACAGTAAAGCAGGCTGTGAAAACGAACTGGCCCTTTTTGTGACTTGCCGTGAGGGTAGTGAACTGTTTTTGCCGCAGTTGGACAGTTATGTGGAAGTTTGGAAGGAAGGCAGCCAAATCATTTATAATTTGGTGGCCTTAGAACAATTTCTCTCCCAATTTGGTGACGACATAGAATTGATTGAAGTATTTTATAATCCTGTAAGAATTGCTGTGAAAAAAGAAACAAATTTATTTGCAGAAAAAAACATCTATACCTTTGAGCAGTTGTAAAGGATGTGGGAATATTGAGAGCGCTCGCATTTGAATTGAGGGGGAGAACTGCCTTTTTTAAAAAACCCGACGTGAATGCCAATATTTATTTTACTTACAGCCACATTCACAAGATCGCTCTTCTAGGAATGCTTGGGGCGATTCTCGGGCTTAAAGGTTATGAAGCACAAAGCCGTGATATAAAAGCGAATGGCGATAATGAGGCAAACCGGTATCCTGAGTTTTATGAAAAACTGAAGGATTTAAAAGTAAGCATAGTACCACATGGAGACCGGGGTTATTTCTCTAAAAAAATCCAGGTTTTTAATAATAGTGTTGGATATGCCAGTTTTGAACAGGGGCAGAACCTTATTATAAAGGAACAATGGCTAGAAAATCCACATTGGACTGTTTATTTGCTGGATGACGGAACTGAGATTTGCATGGAACTTTTTAACCGCTTAAAATCCCATCAATCAGTATATCTACCTTATTTGGGAAAAAATGATCATCCGGCTTCTATTACTAAAGTACGTGAAGTTGAACTGGAAAACGCATGGGCACCGGGTTCATGTATCGATTCTTTATTTTGTTCTAAGGGGGTAGACCTTGGAAGAAGCAGAACGGAGCCTTATCTATATCAGGAGTTTTTGCCTATTAAAATGGATGATATATTAAATAGTTATGTTTTTGAACAAATGTTTTTTACAAATCAAGTTGTAAATAAGATACAAAATAGCAATGTAATTTATTGTGCCGAAGAAAAAAATTTATTTTTCTTTTAATCGAGGAGGGGAGCGGCATTGCGTCGTATTAGAGAATATATAGATGCTGCTCCTCCAATATTGGCCCATATTGGAGGAGCAAAACCTGAAACATTGGAAGAGCATTCCAAGCTGGTGATGGATTTTGTGCATTTGTTGGAAGAAGAAAACGGATTGAAGGAGGCTGTAGAGAGGTGTATTAATGCTTTGCGTTTTAAAGGTGAGTCTTTGCCAGAAACACTGCAATCTTTGGTCACGGAATGGTTTTATCAAGGAATTTATCTGCATGACCTTGGAAAAATTAATCCGGCATTTCAAAGTAAGAAAATGAAAAATGAGCAAGTTGATATTCAAAAAAAAGAAATGGATTCAAAACATTCGTTGCTTTCTTCGTTACTGTTTTTAGATATTTTTTATTCAGAAATAGAAGAAAAGGTTCCAAGAAATTACCAAGCCTTTATGGCACATGTATTGTATTGCTTTACCTATTTGATATCAAGACACCATACTTATCTAGAAAATGTAAGCGATGATAAATATTTTGATGCACTGGAGGAACTTTGCAGCCGTGTCCAACGACATCCGTACTATATTCAATTTTATCGGGAGGCAAAAAAATTTGCCGAATTTGATCTTACTGGTGTAGAGGACTACCAAAGAGAACAGGACAGCCACGAACCTTTTTCATTCTATATCTTAATGAAATTGTTTTACTCTGCACTTGTAGTATGCGACTTTTATGCAACTTATACGTATAATGTCGGAGGCCAGAAACCCGGCTTTCGTTTTTTGACAGAGCATCACATTAAGGACTTAAGAAAAACATATGAAGATACGGAAGTATTAAAAGGTATTCGGCGCTTTCAACAAGATCCTTCCAGCTTTGATAATATCCCCATCAATTCGCTCAGGTCCCAAATTTTTTTGGAAGCTGAAACACAACTGCTTAATCGACTGGATAAAAATATTTTCTATCTTGAGAGCCCGACCGGCAGCGGGAAAACAAATATGTCAATTAACCTTGCTTTAAGGTTACTGGAAAGTGGTCAGTCGCTGAATAAAATAATTTATGTATTTCCGTTTAATACTTTAGTAGAGCAGACAAAGGCCAGTTTAGACCAGGTTTTTCCGGACGACTTTCAGACAAAAGTCCCCATAAAAGTGGTAAATTCAGTAACACCCATTATTACAAAAGAAGACAAGCGGAATCATGGAGAAAAACCAATAGATTTAAAAGAAGAAGTGCTTATGCGGCAGATGTTGCAGTATCCGATCACGGTCACTTCCCATGTTAATTTTTTTAATTATCTTTTCGGACAGGGGCGTGAATCCAATTTGCCATTTGTCCATCTTTGTAATAGTGTTGTCATTTTAGATGAAATTCAGTCTTACCGGAATGATCGGTGGATAGAAATTATTCATTTCCTGGAGTCTTTAAGTGAACTGTTAAATATGAAAATCATTATTATGTCAGCCACTTTGCCAAAGCTAGACCGGTTGCTCCTGCATGGAAAAGAAGTAGCAACTGAACTTTTGCCAAATGCCAGAAAATATTATGAAAATCCCATTTTTAAGGACCGGGTTCACGTTCATTTCGAACTTTTAGAGAAAGGAACGATGGATTTAGATGAATTGGAAGAGTTCCTCGACCAACTGATTATTGAAAAAGGGCCGAAACGAATCCTTTTTGAATTTGTAACAAAACGGTCCGCCCGTGAATTTCATCGCCGGATTCTTGAAAAATATGAAAAGAAGCGGCCTGTCATACTGTTGACCGGGGACGACCATAGCTATTACAGAAAAAAAGTAATTGAAGCGATAAATAAAAAAGAAGAAGGAGTATTTCAATTACAGGATGTGATTTTAATTGCGACCCAGGTAGTAGAGGCCGGGGTGGATATTGATATGGATATCGGGTTTAAAAACATTTCAACATTGGATAGTGATGAGCAGCTGCTCGGAAGAATCAACAGATCCTGCCTGAGGGAGGATTGCCATGCCTACTTCTTTTTATTGGATGATGTCTCAAAAAAATTGAAAAACAGTAATGACTACCGTCTTGAAAAAGATTTGCGGGATCGTGAATATCAAAATGACTTGATCAATAAAGATTTTCATCGCTTTTATCAAAATGTCTTTCGCAGATTGATAGAAACAAGCCAGGAAAGGAATAATCATAACATCGAACATTTTCTCTATATGGTTCAAAGCCTAAATTTTGGCGGGGTAGCAGATCAAATGAAACTTATCGAACAACAGACCAATACATTATTTATTGCATATTTGCTGGAGCTTGATAATCAGGAGAAAGTAGACGGAAGAGAAATATGGAACCAATACAAAAGTGTTTTAAAAGACAGTCAACTGGACTATGCTGAACGCCAAGTAAAATTATCCGAACTGCGGCAAATCATGGATTACTTTACATTTAATATTTTTGGTGAACCTGTTATAAATGACGACCAACTTGGCAATCTTTATTTTGTTGAAAAAGGGGAATTGTATATGGAAATTGATCCTTTTACACACATGCAGCGGTTTAACCCGCAAAAATATCAAAAGACGAGTGAGGATATTTTCATATGAATATTACGGGAACAATGGTCAACTATTATTTCCATTGCAAACGTCAGTGCTGGTTATTTGCAAACAGGGTGAACATGGAGGACAACAGTGAGAACGTCCGTATCGGAAAAGTACTTCATGAACTTAAACTTCAGGAAAAAAGAAATACCGAAGTGCTGATCGAGAATATTAAAGTGGATAAGATTACAGATAAGTATCTCGTGGAAATGAAGAAATCCGATGCAGATGTGGAAGCAGTGAGATGGCAGGTTCTCTATTATCTTAAAGTATTAAAAGATAAGGGGATTGAGAAGCAAGGGAAGATTACTTTTGAAGAAAAAAATAAACAAAACCACAAAGTGATTTATGTTGAACTGAATGAAGAGATGGAGACACAACTAGAAAAAATTTTAAAGGATATGAATACGTATCTCGAGCAAGAATATCCAATAGCTCCCCTCAATGACAAAAAGTGCAAGAAATGTGCATATTTTGAGTACTGTTATGTGTAGACTTGTTCAATAAGTAGGGCTTGCTGAATAAGTAAAATGCCTGGATTTAGAAAGGTTGCTGTCAGCTTTGGCACCATTTAAATACTAGGATTTTACAACATATCCAGTGAAAAGCTTGCACTCGAAAGTCAATTCGTCGTATGGAGAAGATAAAATCAACAATTTTCGCAAAAAAATTCTGCTATATTTTGAGACAGAGTTTGCAGACAAACTCAAAATCGGATTCGTTCAGCAAGCCCTAAATAATTGTCCTAAATCTTGCGGAATTATAAGTGGGCATTTACAGCTATTTTTAGGAAGCGAAGGAAATCTTTCTTTCAAAATCTGTTTCCTTCAGTGTATAGAAGAGAGTCAATTATTCTGCTATTTGAAACGAATGACGGACAAGTTAAAATCTGATTTGTAAGCAAATCTGCTTTAAGGAGACGAGGGGGAAATGAGAAAATCTACAAAATATTTACTTAGCATGGGAGAGCTTAAAAAGAAAGATAACTCACTTGTTTTTAAAAATGAACGGGGCCATACCTATATTCCTATTGAAAGTGTAAGAGAAATCTATTGTTTAAATGAAATATCTTTGAATAGCAAACTATTTCATTTTTTATCTAACGCTGGTGTCATTGTTCATTTTTTTAATTATTATCAACAGTATGCCGGCACTTTTTATCCGAAAGAGCAGCTCGTAAGTGGGAAATTAACAGTAATGCAGGCAAAGTTATTTGAGACGAAAAGATTGGATGTTGCTAAGTCAATTGTAAACGGGATAGCGAAAAATATCCATTATGTTTTGTATCATTATTATAAGCATGGAAAAACGGATTTGAAGCCTTACCTTGATTGGCTTAAAAAAGAAGTACCAAAGCTACTAAAAAAAGAAATTTCAATCAAACAAATATTATTTATTGAAGGAGAAATTTGGCGGAATTTTTATGGTACTTTTCACCTGTTTTTACCTGAAAGTTTTGTAATGAATAAGCGTGTACGAAGGCCTCCGGATAATCCGATAAATGCCTTAATTTCTTTTGGAAATACTATTTTATATAGTAAAACATTGTCACAGATATACCGTACGCATTTAAACCAAACCATCAGTTATTTGCATGAACCTGGGGAGAGCAGATTTTCTTTGTCACTTGATTTATGTGAGGTGTTTAAGCCAATTATTGTTTTTAAAACAATTTTTGAAACTGTAAATAACCGGAAGTTACAGGTCGGGAAGCATTTTGACAAAGATTTGAACTATGCGTTATTAAATGAAGCCGGAAGAAAAGTGTTTATTGAAGCATTGGAAGAAAGGTTATCGAGTGTAATTCTTCATCCGCGCCTTAAAAGAAAAGTAACATTAGAGACAGCAATACGGTTGGATGCCTATAAATTAATTAAATATATTTTGGAGGATCAACCCTTTATCCCTTTTAATGCAAAGGAGATGGTATAGTGGGGGCAAAAAAGTCGCTTAATTTTAACTATGTATTTTTATTTTATGATATAAACGAAAGAAGAGTACAAAAGGTTTTTAAAATTTGTAAAAAATATTTATATCATCATCAAAAATCTGTTTTTCGCGGTGCTATTACACCATCACAGCTAATTTCTCTTAAAAAAGAGCTTAATAAAGTAATTCATAAAGATGAAGACTTCATTTCTATTGTTAAGTTTTTAAGTGAGTTCTACTTTGATGAAGAAACAATCGGCAAAAACCCGGGAGATGGAGAATCGATATTTTTATGACTCACTTTTTCCCAACCGAATAAATACGGCACAACTGGCGATCACTTGGTATAAAAGGCTTCTGAGGGAATTTGGATGGACATATCAAAAAAACGATAACGGTTGGGAAAAAACAAACAATCCACTTGTACCAAAGTCTCTAGCTGAGGTATACTTGCAGTAAGTGTTGAAAATACTGGGGTTGAACTTTAACATTGGATGTATTTAAATACTCATCAACTTTTTGATTATATTGAGCTATTTTCTGTTGAACTTTAACATTGGATGTATTTAAATATGATACTGCAACTCAAGATGAAGAAGATATGTACGTTGAACTTTAACATTGGATGTATTTAAATACAGTTAGAGGTGCAAACAATGTATTGAAAGAAATGTTGAACTTTAACATTGGATGTATTTAAATATGGACAACAAAAACATGCGGTACTTTTCGATAGCGTTGAACTTTAACATTGGATGTATTTAAATATTCTGTAGTTTTTATGTGTATATAAGTAAAGGTTAGTTGAACTTTAACATTGGATGTATTTAAATAGCTGTTAAATTATGATGCCCATATAGATTATATCGTTGAACTTTAACATTGGATGTATTTAAATAAGCCAAGCATATAGTTAGATAAACCTGAAATCAGCGTTGAACTTTAACATTGGATGTATTTAAATAAAGGTGGCATCTAATGAACGGTACAAGGACGAGTTGTTGAACTTTAACATTGGATGTATTTAAATAAAGATGAAAATGAAGAAACATCATCAAAAGATGAAAGTTGAACTTTAACATTGGATGTATTTAAATAGCGTTATACATTAATAAAAAATCAAAATTTGGAGAGTTGAACTTTAACATTGGATGTATTTAAATTTATATGCACTTATCTCATTAAGTTGATTGCTTGTCGTTGAACTTTAACATTGGATGTATTTAAATAGCTAAAACCGCAGACGGATCTAAGATTAAAGTCGGTTGAACTTTAACATTGGATGTATTTAAATTACACCGCGGCACCTCCGGCGGCAAGTATAAGCCCGGTTGAACTTTAACATTGGATGTATTTAAATTGATACAGATTTACACGGGCTTTGTGGGTAGTGGTGTTGAACTTTAACATTGGATGTATTTAAATTTGCACAATGGCGGATTATTGTCGCCCTTACGGCACGTTGAACTTTAACATTGGATGTATTTAAATAGAATACAAACAGATTATAAAACGGTCGGAACGTGGGTTGAACTTTAACATTGGATGTATTTAAATATGTGATAGGTTTGGAGATTGAACCATTTTTTAAAAGTTGAACTTTAACATTGGATGTATTTAAATATAGCGTAAAGTCTAATGTTTCTAGCGTTTGGAACGTTGAACTTTAACATTGGATGTATTTAAATCGTTAGAAGTTAAAATAAATAGTGATAAAAACGGTAGTTGAACTTTAACATTGGATGTATTTAAATTTATGTAATCCTTCCATTTTTGCTAAGTGCCCAATCATAGTTGAACTTTAACATTGGATGTATTTAAATACTTAACACCGGTAAAATAAAAAAGAGCAGGTCACGTGTTGAACTTTAACATTGGATGTATTTAAATCGGTGTCAAATTTCATGTTGGAAATTAGTTCAAAAGTTGAACTTTAACATTGGATGTATTTAAATAAAGACAACGAGACTCGTGACCATACCAACCCTTAGGTTGAACTTTAACATTGGATGTATTTAAATTGCAATAAGAATGATCCGCTGTTACCCGCCTGGGGTTGAACTTTAACATTGGATGTATTTAAATTTCGCCACATTGGAGAATGTCCTCAATCCATACCGTGTTGAACTTTAACATTGGATGTATTTAAATGTGATAAGATTCTTCAAACGGGTCAAACAACGCGAAGTTGAACTTTAACATTGGATGTATTTAAATGTTTTGAAATATTTCTTTCGAGGCATTCCATCGCCGTTGAACTTTAACATTGGATGTATTTAAATTGCAATCTCTGCATTTTCTGCATTTCCTGCATTTTGGTTGAACTTTAACATTGGATGTATTTAAATTAAATATAAACGCGTTTTTTCTGTGTCAGATTAAGAGTTGAACTTTAACATTGGATGTATTTAAATCCGAATCCCGTCCCTGGCGTAGTTACTTTAATTAGCGTTGAACTTTAACATTGGATGTATTTAAATAGGTAATGAAAGTTTTATCAGTGTAGAAAGTGGAATGTTGAACTTTAACATTGGATGTATTTAAATAGGTGGATTAGGGGGTTACCCTAACCCATACGGTGAACGTTGAACTTTAACATTGGATGTATTTAAATGGTATTCCGCAAGCGTCTCTGCGCCCCGCGTGGCGGTTGAACTTTAACATTGGATGTATTTAAATTAGTCTGGTTTAAACCAAAGTAGTTCAGCGATTCCTGTTGAACTTTAACATTGGATGTATTTAAATATATATATTTAACACTATCCATCAGTTTCCACTTCCAAGTTGAACTTTAACATTGGATGTATTTAAATTCTGCTGCGCCGGTCGTTTATCTAAACGGCAATCGTTGAACTTTAACATTGGATGTATTTAAATGAAGATGGAAACAGTAATATTAATGAAACAATTCATGTTGAACTTTAACCTTGGATGTATTTAAATCGCAGACTGGCAACGCTATATTGCAGATCCCAAAGTGGTTGAACTTTAACCTTGGATGTATTTAAGGCTTGCTGAATAAACAAAAATTCCAGATTTAGCAAGGATTTTGGCTACTTTTGTCGAATATAAAATGTAAGGATTTTATAGGAAACGTGTAAAAAACCTTGCACTTGGAGGCCGTTACGATGTACAAAAAGACCGAACATCAATTAACTTTTGTAGAAGATTTTTTTCTACCATTCGGTGGAAAATTAAATAAAGAAAATCGCTGGGTCCGTCTTGCTGAATTAATCCCTTGGTGGAAGGCTGAAGAAAAGTATGCCAAGTCCTTCAAGAAAAAATTCAAAGGCGAAAAGGCTTATTCTGTCAGAGTTGCTCTTGGGGCTCTCTATATCAAAGAACGGCTTGGGCTATCTGACCGGGAAACAGTCGAACAGATCACGGAAAACCCGTATCTTCAGTATTTTATCGGGTTGCCTGAATTCCAGGAAAAAGCCCCATTCGATCATTCTCTGATGACTCGTTTTAGAAAACGTTTGGGTGCAAACATCATCAATGAACTGAATGAATGGATTGTTCTGGAAGAACAAGAACGCCAATCGGAAGAAGCATCTAAGGAAAATGACAACGATGATGATCACCATGATGATGACGATCATAGTAGTGGTGATCATCAACCTTCCGGTCCTGCTTCGGAAGAGAATTCAACTGGATCGGCTTCTCCTAAAACGAAGAACAAAGGAAAGCTCATTCTGGACGCAACCTGTGCACCGGCTGATATTGCTTACCCTATAGACCTTGGACTGTTGAACGAAGCTCGTGAGAAGTTAGAACATGTCATTGATGTGCTACATGAACCACACAAAGGAAAGTTACAAAATCCACGGACCTACAGAAAAAGGGGCCTGTAAGGACTATCTTTATGTCGCTAAGCAACGCAAAGCTGGTGCCCGGAAAATCCGGAAAGCTGTCGGCAAACAACTTGGATATATGAAACGGAATCTGGAGATCACTGGAAATCTCATTACCCAAAACTCTCTGTCTCTTTTGAGTAAAGATGAATACCGACAACTCCTCGTGATTCATGGGGGAACTTTACCGCCAACAGGCAGAAATGTACAAAAAGAAAACACATCGGATTGACCACAGGATTGTGGGCATTTCCCAGCCGCATGTCCGTCCAATTGTGCGTGGCAAGGCAAAAGCGAACGTGGAATTCGGTTCAAAAGTCGCCATCAGTTGTAGGTGTCTATGCTTTGATTGAGCAACTCGACTGGGAAAATGACAATGAAGGGATCACCCTTAGAGAATCTATTGAGAACGACTACAACCGGTTCGGCGGATTTTATCCAGAAGCGATTTTAGCAGATAAAATCTACCGAAACCGTGACAACCTAGCATACTGTAAATCTCTTGGCATTCGTCTGAGTGGGCCTAGGTTAGGACGTCCATCCAAAACGGAAGACAAAACCTTAGAACGCGTGGCAAGGCAGGATGCCTCTGAATGTAATGCCATTGAAGGAAAGCGCAAGTATGGGCTAAGACTTATTTGAGCACACCCTCAGGATACCAGCGAAGCAGTAGTAACTCCAATTCTTATCATGAAGAGCGCGGAAGCTCAGGGTTCTTTTTTTAAAATTTTTATACACACTTTTTTGTATTTTAATAACCGAATTTGAACTTGAAGCTGACTGAATCTTATTTAAATGGCTCTGCCTGATCCATCACCGGGTGATAGCATGTGTTGAATTTTAACATAGGATGTATTTAAATGTCCACGCCCCTATGCAGGGAGCAACATGTATGAACAATAACATAGAATGTATTGGTGTTGTAGAAAATGAATTTAACCTGAATCCGTGACGAAAATCTAACAAACATCGGTAATAGGTAGTTTTCCCAAGTGTGGATTTCTAGATGTAACTGATTATTCATAAAATATATTTTTGTAACTTTGGTAGGTAAATTTTTTCCTATTTCATTTATTTTAGGCACGAAAAATAAACCTGCAAATTTCCATTTTTTTTGCAAGTTTTCTGGTTTGTTTCGGCTTTTCTTCTTATCGCTTATTACCCTGGTTGTCTAGTAAAAGGCATCGTATAAGCGAGCAAAAGTCGGCAACCATTTGTTGGTCGCCGTCACTTTTAATTTCCATTGCCGACCTTGGTAAACAAGCTTTGAAGCCAGTGTAATCATATTCTGGATGACAGTTCGGATTCTTCTTCGTGTTGCTTTCTTTTTCAATGGTGCATCTTGTTTTTTCAAACTTTCTTGTCCGATCAAACGAAGTAAATTATACGCAAATACACCAAAATGGAGCACAAGGCCATTTGTTTCATATTTGCCCGATGGCAACCGTTCCAGATCCAGTTCTGATTTAATTTCACTGTGAAACTGTTCGCATGTGCCATGGTCATGATAGAGAGAGATCACCACATGAGGCGGCACTTCAAGATCTGTCCAGTAGGTTTCAAATTCATATTCGGGAATCAAAAAAATCTGGCCGTCTCTTGAGATGGTTCTTTCGATCACTTTAAAGACTTTTCGGATGGTTCGTATCTGGTCTTTTAATTGAATGGTTTCGGGGATGGATCCAAGGTAAACCTTCTTTCCTTCCCGTTCTTCACAGCAGATCCCATATTTTTGGGCAATATGAAGCCAGTCTTCTGCTTTTTCCTTACGAGGATTGCGTTTGATAACAAAGCTTGCATGTTCTTCCAAGAAAATGATGAGATTATCCCGGCTGTCATTTCCGGAATCAAGCCTGAAAAGCAATGGCTGATCCGTTAATCTCCTGGCAGATTGGATGGTTTCCTTGATAAAATTCGGCGTACCTTTTTGGCAGTGGTCATTTCCCTTTCGCATCTCAACATGCAGGCAGTAGCCTTCCTGCCCAATGTAACCGAACATAGGTGCATAACCGTCGCAGCCTTTATAGGTTCTTTCCACTCCTTCTTTTTTTGTTTTGGAGTTATCAAAAGGGGAGACATCCAGATCAACCGGGATATACGGCTTGTCTTTGGAGTAAACTGGGCTAATTTCCGCATTTGTATTGCGGATCAGATTCAGCGATTCTTCATGCAAGATCGCTTTCCATTTTTCCGTCAAGGCAGCATGGTCCAATCGCTGCCTTAAAGTCGGGCTGGAAGGAACCCTTTGGATATCCAAAGCCAGTGCAAAAAAGGCATCTTCGCGGAAGGTTTCAATATTGTCATAATCACTTTTTCCTTGGCAAAGCAGGCCAATATAGGATTTGGCTACATCAGCATTGGAACAGACGGGATTTCTGGAAATATCAGGGAGTCGATAGGCATTTAACCTGGAAGCTAAATTCGTTAGATTTAGTAAATTCCCTACTATCGCTAAACCGCTTTGGGCAACAATTCGTTCTTTCGTGGCTTCTATCACTAACTTTTTCATTAGATCACCTGAATGTGGAATGAGTTAAATTTAATGGATATGCTTATTATACTAGATTTCATGCGAATGGGTTAACGTTAAGTGAAAATTTCGTCACGGATTCAGGTTTAAGTTTTAAAAATCCAGCCTGAGTATCCATTACATGGAGAACTACTTTTTGCGGCAGACAACAAACTGGCAATATTTTGTTTATTTTTTATAGGATAGTTTTACGGAGACATATTAATTACTAAAATTTGAAACACCGAAATCTAGAGTCGCTGGTACTAGTGAATTGTTTATTTTTTTCCCAACCTTTATTGGTTTATGGAATTAAGTACATAAATCAGGTTAAAGGTCTTAAATGTCAAGTTCTTTTCTAATTTGTCGTATTTATACGCTTGGGAAAATTGACCGTGATAGCGAGACAAGTCATTTATGATCATGCTGGTTTCTGAGAAAAACCAAGAAGTATCGTAATTCGTAAAGCTGGAAAGTATCGGAACAAGAGGAAAACCCCTTACCATATCCGAAATTTCCGATGAATTTAGTAATCCCCGATTAGAACATGCTCAACGAATCAGATTTTAACTTGTAACCGATTTGTCAACAAGTGCTGTCTCGATATTATAGAAGAAATGCTTGAGTGCTGTCTTCTCTACAAGTTGAATTAGCTTTAGCGTGCAAATTTTTCCCTGCATTTTTGATGAAACCTTTACATTAAAGTTGGCCAAGCTGACCGAATCCTTGTCAAGCCTCTACCCTTGTTTATTAGTAAGTCCCAAGTAAGATTTGCTGAGCAAACCTTACTTGGCTTGTATTCGATTCATTCAACAAAATCCAAACAGAAGAAAGCACCCATAAAACTGATTAATTTCGATTTCGCCGCACTTCCAAACAACTTTCGGTCTAAAATCCCCCTTGTTTTTTCGTTCCTGGAATTCTTTCAGAGTCCTGGGCTTTTTCGTATTCAGCCGCCCCCCGATTATGTATTTCTGTCATCCTCGTCGTCCAGTTCCCTGATCAAATTCCAAGTCTGATAAATCCGGTTTGCCATTTTCTCAGGATCTTTCAGCATCATTTGGTATAAATCCGGCTCATGGCTCAACGTTTCAAGCAGTTTCTTTTCCGGATTACTGACCGCTTCATTTGTCTTCAGACCGGCATGGTTGGTAAGGCCCAAAAGATAATCAATTGAAACTTTTAACACTTGCGAAATACGGTATAACACCTTAATAGAAGGAAAACTGTATCCAGTTTCGTAGTTCGAAATGTTCCGGTCGCTTACCCCGACTTTTTTCGCAAGTTCAGGCTGGCTGTAGCCTTGAGCTGTCCGCACTTTTTTCAATCGGGCTGCGAATATTTCTTTAACGTTTTCCATGTTTTCATTCCCGTGATCGGCCATTGCTACTGCTCCTTAAAAAAAATCAAAAAAGATGGTTGACTTCCAAAATAATTGTGTATAATATAAGTGTATAGAAATTATTTTGTTGAAGAGCATCTGTACAAAAAGTTGACAAAGAGCCGGAGACACAAAGAAAATAGATGCTTCAGCAAAAAATACCCCCCTATTTTCTCATGATTCTTACTTACTGTTCCCAAATTCAAAGTAAGAGTAATATGGTCTCCAGGCTCTTTTTTTACAGTCTCCCTTCCAGTTTAGCATGAAAACGATGCTGATTTAACCCCTTTTTAAATTGTAAACGCTTTCATTAAAATGACGGGTCTATTTATCCACCCTTCCATAACACCGTTAACGATTCTAGTCCCATACTGGCACGCAAAAGGGTTGCTGAACGAATTCCATTCTGGCTTTGCCTCAATATATAAAAGAATGCCTCTATCGGAAAGAGGAATGCTAACTTCTCTATACGTTGAACTGACTTATGCGGGCAAAGATAAGTCCGGACAAGCGGTCAGTCTCTTTACCAAGTCCACAGTTCGCAACCCCTCAAGCAGGCAGGACAGTTCCATGCCTTTATAAAATCGACATTCCCTGTTTTCCTTTACATGACGTCCATGTCCACCAACCTTATCCCAGGTTTAGAGGAAATCAATTATAAAAAAGCATTGTAGCTTACGTTCAAAATGCCCCAGCCCCAATATAGCCTCTGCCCATGCGGTTCCATTGTTCAACCGGCATGGGCAGGGTTCTACAGCATAGGTGCAACTCTCAACTTTTTATGGAAGATAAGTGCGTATTAAGATTAATGGCCAGAAATCCGGCGTTTTCCGGGATCTCTTTATAAATCGTAATTCCAGTATTGTCTTGTGGGATCATCCGGTAATTTTTAAACGGGACTTCAAGGGTTCCGGCGACGAAAAAGCGGATTGCCATGCTGTGGGCAACAACAAGAACGGTTTCTTCCGGATGTTTCTCCACCAGCTCATCGATACAGGCACGGACACGGTTATAGACCTGGACGGCCGTTTCCCCCGTATAACCCGCATGTGTCGCACCCGGATCTTTTAGCCAGGCCTCCCAATTATCCGCATATTTTACGGTAAAATCTTCCTGGCGTTCTCCTTCCCAGGCACCGAAGTCCGTTTCGACAAGACGTGGATCTTGATGGATTTTCAAATTCCGCCCCTTAACAAGTATTTCCGCCGTATGGACAGCACGGCCCAATGTGGATGCATAAACAACATCAAAAGGAATGTCCTTTAAAACGCCTGCCGCCAGTTCCGCCTGCCGCACGCCCGTCTGCGACAAACCGATATCGCTTCTACCGCAATATCTGTTCCGGTCGGCGTTCCATTCTGTCTGGCCATGGCGCACAAAATAAAAAAGTGTCATAATGTACCTCTTTTCACAAAGTATCAACTGGCTCTATTTTAACAAATTGAGGAGTGGAATGCTATTTCCGGTCAATAAGACTCCTTTCATAATCCATGAGAAGAACACTCTCTAGATGTTCATTTAGCTGTGTACATTTCGGTAATAGAGTGCCTGCCCTTTTTTTCACTCATTCGCCTCTTCCAGTAAAGTTTTACCCATACCGAATTGTCGGATATGCAACGCGATCGCGCCCGAGCCCTCCCTATAAAAAATTTATTTGCTATATTATATTAAAATATTATATAATGGCAAAGGACGCTAAAACATTGAAGAAGGATGAGTTGTTTTTTTATTTTTTAAAAACTTCATATCATCGCTCAATTACATGTTTATGTAAACGGGGGAACCAACAGGTGTTCTATGCACCAGGGGTGAAACCTTTCATTGAAAGGTAGGGAAACTCTTTATTCCCTAATCCGTCAGCTAACCTCGTAAGCGTCTGGAGAGAACTGTGTGTGTTTTTTGGACACGCCTTTTAAGCAAAAATGCTGCGAAGGAATTTCTCTCTTTCGTGGTTTTTTTAATCCACAAATTTGGTTTTCGGGGTAAAGCCGGAAACTGGCAGGACTTGCGATTTGAGTTTTACAAACAATCCGGTATGCAGCTTGCGTACTGCGCTTTTTGAAAAATATTGGCATCTGGGAGGGAAACTTCATGAAAAGAGTGAGCTTAGCCTGGCAGATTTTTATCGGCCTGATACTAGGTATTGCGATTGGCGGCATTTTCCACGGCAATGACACCGTGGCCCATATTCTCCAGCCGTTTGGCGACTTCTTTTTGCGCTTGATTAAAATGATTGTGATTCCGATTGTCGTTTCAAGCTTGATTGTCGGTGTTGCCGGCGCAGGCGATATGAAACAGGTTGGAAAGCTTGGCCTGAAAGCATTGATTTATTTTGAAATTGTCACGACCATCGCGATTGTAGTAGGACTGCTGGCCGGAAACTTGTTTCATCCGGGGACAGGGGTGGATATGGGCTCATTGGCAAAAACATCGATCAGCAGCTATGTGGAAACAACAAAAGAGACGCAACACAATGGCATAGTCGATACGATTTTAAGTATCGTGCCGACGAACTTGTTTGAATCCCTTTCACAAGGGAATATGCTTCCAATCATTTTCTTCTCTGTCATGTTCGGGATTGGGGTGGCAGCCATCGGGGAAAAAGGAAAACCGGTGCTCCGCTTTTTCCAGGGTGTCAGTGAAGCAATGTTTTATGTCACTAATTTGGTCATGAAAGTGGCTCCAATTGGTGTATTCGGCCTGATTGGTGTAACCGTTACACAATTCGGCCTCAAGTCATTGATTCCGCTAAGCAAACTTGTTTTCACGGTTTACGGCACGATTATTTTCTTTGTGGTTGTCGTGCTTGGCCTGATTGCCTGGCTTTTCCGTGTAAATATTTTCAATCTCTTCAAAATCCTGAAAGACGAATTGATCCTTGCTTATTCCACTGCAAGCTCGGAAGCGGTGCTGCCAAGGCTCATGGAGAAAATGGAAAAATTCGGTTGCCCGAAATCGATCACTACACTGGTGATTCCGACCGGGTACTCATTCAACCTGGACGGCTCGACCTTGTACCAGTCGCTGGCGGCGCTGTTTATTGCGCAAATGTACGGGATTCACATGTCCATCGGTGCGCAAATTTCGCTGGTGCTTGTGCTGATGGTTACGTCAAAAGGCATCGCCGGTGTTCCAGGAGTTTCATTCGTTGTGCTTTTAGCGACGCTGGGGACGGTCGGGATTCCGCTTGAAGGCTTAGCATTTATTGCCGGCATTGACCGTATTCTGGATATGGCAAGAACAGCCTGCAATGTCGTTGGCAATACGCTTGCAACCATTATTGTGTCAAAATGGGAAGGAAAATATGATAAAGAAAAAGCAGAAGCGTACCTTGCCGAAATCAGCGGCGGCGGGCACGATTCCAAAGATCACAAATATGTAACGGAATCTTAAGATGAGCGATGAAGTTAAAAAAGGTGCACTGCCGGAATAGAGGCAGCGCGCCTTTTTTGTTTGCGAGTAAAGAACGTCGGTAGTTTTTTACATTTCCATCAAATTATGCTAGCTCTGTTGCCTACTGGAGTCATCATGCAAATTGGCGCTCGGACTCGGTGTGAAAACTTCATCCATATAAGTTGAACTCCTTCTTGATGTGTCGCCAGAAGCAATGTTTACCCTGATCGGCTTTGATTTTGGAGCGATACAGATTTTTGTCGGGAAAAATTGTGCCTCTCTTTCCAAGGATTGTTACCGGTCGGACTGAAATAATGAGCGCCCTAGGGCACAAACTATTCACAGCAGCATGTATTGATTTTTTGGAGGGATAAAGATGGACAAAAAAATGCTACTGTGGGTAGCGGTACTGTCCCTCGCTCTTTTTCCCCGGACGGAACATGCGGATGCGGCTTTTTGGTTTCAATCGAAACGGGCCACTGTCGACTTGCGTTTGCTGGAGACATCGGATTTGCACGGCTATATGCTGAATTATGATTATGCCGCTCGCACTGAGGCGGAGACTTATGGCCTTGCTCTTACGGCTTCACTCATTGCAGCGGAGAGGAAGACGGCAAAAAATACGATGCTGTTTGATGATGGGGACTTACTTGAAGGGAACGAAATGGCTGCTTATGTTGCCCGTCGACCGTTAAAAAAGGGGGAAATTCATCCGTTTATCCGCGTGATGAATCATTTAAATTACGACGCAGCGACCGTGGGCAATCATGATTTTCATTACGGACTTGATTTTTTGAAACAGACGATCAATGGAGCAAAGTTTCCGTTTGTAAATGCCAATATATACTATAATTTCGAAAAAAATGATACAGATGACCAAAATTTTTTCAAACCCTATGTGATTCTGGATAAAAAAGTGGAAGACCGGAGCGGGCACCATCATCATCTGAAAATCGGGGTCATCGGATTTGTTACGCCTTCAGTCATTGAATGGGAAAAACCGAGCCTTGGCGGCAAAGTCAAAGCAAAGGACATCCTGCATACGGCTGCCTGGTTTGTCCCGCGAATGAAGGCGGAAGGAGCCGACCTGATCATCGCGCTTGCCCATTGTGGTGTGGATCCGGCTGCGAAACAACCGTTTTATACAGGCGATGCCGTTTATTTATTAAGCGAGGTAAAAGGGATCGATGCTATTCTGTTTGGGCATCAGCATCGGGTGTTCCCAAGCGAATTTTTTGCCGGCGTCCCCGGCGTCGATATCCGGAAAGGGACAATCAATGGCGTGCCAGCAGTAATGCCCGGCAAGTGGGGGAGTCATCTCGGCGTGATCAGTCTCACTTTGGAAAAAAAGGGAGAGAAGTGGGAGATGACGCAGGCACAATCGGAGGCGAAACCGGTATATGCCATCCACAATCAACAGGCAAAATCCATCGTTAGACCGGATCCGGACATTGTTCGGATGACCGCCGAGCTGCAAAAAAACGTGCTGGGGTCCAAGTTTACTTTATATAGTCGAAACTAATTTGCCCATGCCGCCTTTGTTGCGGCATGGGCATTGAAGTGAAGGAAGAGGACGGCGGGGCATATCTTAACGTAGAGGTTTTCTATGTTAAGGAAGAACGTGAAAGTCTGCATCTATCTTAAAGTAGATGCGTTTTAAGTGAAGGAAGGGCATGAAAAATTGCGTCTATCTTCACATAGGGGCGCTCTATGTTAAGGAAGCTGGAGAAAAATCATGTCTATCTTCACATAGAGGCGCTCTAAGTAAAGGAAGCACGTGAAAATCAACGTCTATCTTAAAGTAGATGCGTTCTAAGTGAAGGAAGGGCATGAAAAATTGTGTCTATCTTAACGTTGGGACGTTCTATGTTAAGGAAGCTGGAGAAAAATCGTGTCTATCTTAACATAGGCGTTCTAAGTGAAGGAATCCCGTAAATTTAGCCGCCTATCTTAACATAGGGACGCTCTAAATAAACTTTCCGTACATGGTTAAAATTGTTGCACCTCCCCCACACTAGGCCCTGGTTTTCTCATCATATTTTTAGGGAAAACGGAAGGTGCAATCGTGTATAATAGAAATGATGCATCATGATGAGCAGGTTTGTAGGCTTTTGAAATGGCAGCGCGGCAAGCCCGCAACATTTCAAAAAGGGAGGGAAAAAAAGAATGCTAAAAAGATTGGGATGGATCTGGTTCATCGCTATGATTGCGCTTGGGTTCACCATGAACGGTGTGGCAAAAGCGTCCGGCGATAACAGTACAGTGATCGATGAAAAATACGGGAAACCGATCGTTGCGACAGGCGCGGCTCTTTCTGCCTCGCAAAAAGCAGAGGTGGAAAAGGAACTTGGCGTGGACGATGCAAACAATGTCGAAGAGATTACCGTAACCGGCGATGATCTTGTCCATTACATCCCTGATGGCAACCGCAATTCGAACATGTATTCATCCGCAAAAATTACAAGAACGGACTCCGGCGGTATCCAGGTGAATATTGTAACACCGGAAAATATTACAGAAGTAACGGCGGATATGTATAAAAATGCGCTGCTCACTGCCGGAATTAAAAATGCGGAAGTAGAAGTGGCTTCCCCGCTCAAAGTAACCGGACATTCAGCGCTTGTCGGTATTTATAAAGCTTACGACAATTCGGATAAATCCGGGGATAAACTTAATTCAGACCGGACGGAAGTGGCCAGCCAGGAACTGAGTGTCGCGACGGATCTGGCGAAAAAGGAAGGGTTAAGCAATGATCAAGTGACCCAGCTTCTTACGGAAATTAAGCAGGAAATTGCAAACCAGCATCCGGCAACAAAAGAAGATATTGAAAAAATCGTCGATGATAAATTGAAGGATTTAAACATCAATTTGAGCGATTCCGACCGCCAGCTGCTGTATGATTTATTCGACCAGATGCGTAAGCTCAACATCAATTTTGGTTCGGTCAAAAGCGAATTGAGTTCCTTGTCCGACAAACTGAGCGATAAGATCAACAAAGCGGCCGGAGACAAAGATTTTTGGCAAAGCGTAAAAGACTTTTTCCAAAACATCTTTGACGCGATCCGGGGATTATTCCAATAATGGGAAAGAAGGCAGTGCGCCCCTAATTTTCGGCGCTGCTGCCTTCTTTTTGTTGAACATTTTGATCTGTGCTGCTCTGATCCTGAGCAGTCTTTGTAGTGGTGCGATTCTTTTCCGTTTCCTGACCGGAAGCAGGTTCTGTGCCAGTGTTGTCCAATTTTGTATCATCTGTGTTTTCTGATTCCTTATTTTTATTTTGATCCGTAACCTTGCCATCCGTTTTCGCATCGTTATGTTTTTCTGTATCCTGTTTTTCTGTTTTCGCTTTATCCTGCGTGCCATCCTTCGCTTTATCAGCCGTATCAGACTTGTCGTTTTTTTCTTCTTTGTTTTTTTCAGGAGTGCCGCCCTGCAGCAGTTGTGTCAGCTGATCAGCCTGCTTTCGCAATGTTTCCTCATCTGAACCGGAAGTGTCAATATCGGCTGCGCCGGTTTCCATCGATAGGTTAAGACCCGGCAGATCGGCATTGTCAGCAAGCTGTTGATGGGCAACAAGGCGGACGTTTTTCATGCCGATCTGTCTGGCTTTTTCCGGAACGTAAATGCCGCCAAAGTTCACCTTTGTGGCATCGACCCGCATATTTTTCAATTGAATCGGGCCGGGGGCATTCATATGGATCGTCACCGGTCCCTCAGGCGTTTGCAGCACTTTTGTGATTTTCAGGCCGTAAATGGTGACATCCGCATACTGCAGGCGGAGCATGACCTGATTTTGTTTTGTCGCTGTATCGCCTGCTGTAATCCCGGGCGGAAGCATCGCGCCTTCCACGCGGTCTGCTTCAATGATGAAGCCGTCTGTTACGGGGGATTCAGCCACTGAAATGTTTGTAAAAAAGCAAAAATTAAATGCAATAAATGCGGCTGTCAATAGGAAAGATTTTGTTTTCTTCACTTGCCTCACCATTTCTGTGTATAGTCTTTATCTTTCTTCTGCACTCCCTGCGGCAATTTCTTCCATCGGGCCCACACCAGCCGGCACTTCCTCCTGCCTGATTACCCGCCATGAAACAGATAAAGACCCGCCGATTATACCGAGCAGGGTTCCAATGAAAAATCCGCCCATCGCCCCCATGATGGAAAGGACAGACAGAAAAATGGCCAAAATGCCGAACACCATATTAAATTTTGGGAAAAAATAACCCATTCCGCCGATCAGAAAAATCAAGCCACCGAAAATGAGGCCGATCGACACCATGCTTCCGGGCGCGGCTGCAATTTCAAGAAGTTGGACCGGCACATATAAAATGATCATCCCGGAGAGCAACGTAAACGTTGCCCCCCAGAATGGCCGGCTTCTTCTCCAGTTTCTAAATTTCATGCGGAACATATGGAACTTGCCCATTATGATCACTCCTTGAAGAAAAGCCTATTTTTTGACAAACTGCACTTTTAGGTTCGGAAGATTTGCGACTTTTTGGAATAGGTAATGTGTATCCAGGCTGCCGTTTTTGATTGTTAAAGTATCTGCCCCTTGTGTAAAAGCCTTTGAAGCAGCTTGAGGGTCATCGGCAGTGACATAATTTTCCGAAATATTCATATTGGTGAAGACTGCATCCCCCTGGACAAGCGCAGCTTTTTGAATCAGCCCATTAAGGTGTACAGGTGTGTTTCCGTCGCCCGCCGTAATTTTCACCTGGTAATCGCCAAGAACCGGAATCTTAACATCTTTTGAAATAACCAAGTCCTGGATCGTCACTTTATCAATTTCATTGACAAAGACCGGTTTGACATGGTCCTCCCCTTTGGATGGATCCCCGTATAAACTCCCGTATAATTTAAACCCGGTACCTTGCATTTGTTTGAATGAAACATTGAATTTGCCAATGCCGCCGACAGTTGCTGCAACGGCAACCCCGTTAATGCCGAGTACAGCTAAAAGTCCCCCCAAAAAAATAAGGCCTGAAAGCAGAGCGGTAAAAAACCATTTTTTTGAAGTTCTCCCTTGTCCTTGTAAGACTAATGCCCCTTCGTTCATGTAACAATCCTCCCCTTTAAAACTTGATCATTTAAAAAAGATGGTACGCTAAAATATTTAGGTGAAAAATCCCCTCCTTTCCAAATGATATCGCTTACATTTTTCTTTATTTTATTCATTTTGGACAAAAAAATATATTCCTATTATTGTAGGGAATTCAATGGCTTATGGCCTACAAATATCGTGTCGGAAAGCCGGTATGTTTTTTTGCGCGCCAACCAGGCATGATTATGATAATATTATAGGAAAAAAGACCGGTAAGGGGTTAGACAAAGGAGGGAGAAAGGTGTCGCTGTCGTTAAATGCGCATATGGACATGGTCATGAAACATGGAGTGGACCTTTTGCGCTCGCACCAGCAGCAAATTATTGCGGAATGTACGGGAATTTTGCAGTATTTGGGAGAAACACATAAAGGCAGTGCGGATGCTTTTGAATTCGCTTTCAATTGTTTTGTCGCCTTTTTCCGTTCCGGCCAGCAATCGGTTGAGACGCTGATTGACGATATCCGGTCGCAATGGGTGAAGGAATTCCACCGCCCGCCGGAACCGCATGTTCTCATCTTTATTTTAACACTGATTGAAAACTCTGTTCATAAAGCCATAAAAGAAAGCACGACCCGGTCTTTTCATTTGCATCCTTCCGTCCAGTACCTGTTTTCGAAAATCTGCGAAGAAATGCTGCTCATTTCCAAACAGGAAACTTTTCAAATGGATTCATTTTGTGAGCAGCTAACCAAATCCGAGCAGCTCAGAATCGAGTGGATTGCAAGGGTCAGCCATGTGGATGGGGGGTACCGGCTGAAGAAAGTGATCGGGATGGAGGAGAACGCGATTGACAGCGGGCTGTTTGAACGGACGGATCCTTCATGGTTTTGGCTGTCGGAAGCGCTGCTGAAGCGGACGCCGCGCCGGAAACCGGATGAAAGGCGGGATGTGTTTCCGGTTCCGTGGAAAAACGAGACGTTGATTTTTTGTATGAGCGACCAGGATGTTTCGGCCACAATCCCGTTTTTAACCTATGCGATGCATTTGTTGCAGATGGAGGAGGAACGAAACGGAAAAGTATATGCGGGCGACCAGTGGAAAGATGCAGTCATTTTATTTAACGAATGGATTATGCGCTCCCAGGATTTAAATGAAGCGATCCAAAACATCGCTTTTGGTTACGCACAATATTTGCCGTTTGAGCGCTGTGCCCTGTTCCGTTATTCGCAGAGCGATGCCGCGGGATTCGGCCTGTTCGGCTACCATTTTAACAATACGGCAATCCGGAATATAAAGGAGACGATCGACCGTTTCCCTTCCATTTCCAAAATATTGCTGGGGAAGGGGCAGCAGGTAAATATGGTACAGCATTTCCAGCCGCTGTATATCCCAAAAGCGTCAGAAGAGTTTCCGATGCAGTATGTGAAGGAGTTTGAGCTGGAATCGGTCGTGGTTGCCCCGATTTATGTGCCGTCAGAAGGGGTGTTAATTGGCGGTGCCATTTTGGACCAGGGGCCGGGGAAGTTTTTTGAAGTGGACAGCAGCACATTTACGGCGCTGTTGAAATTCGGTCAGAGCGCAGGTGAACTGCTGGCCAAGTTTTTAAAAGCGAACCAGTGGGACGAAAAGCAGCCGGAACTCGTCCAGCTGTCCGCCCGGGAAATCCATATTTTGCAGCTCTTGGCGGACGGGGCCTCGACGACGGAAGCAGCGGAAATGCTGCATTTGAGCGAGTATACGGTCCGGGATTATGTCTCAAGCCTGATGAAGCGGCTTCACGCTAGAAACCGGACGGAAGCCGCTGTAAAAGCAATGCGGCTTGGGCTGATTCATTGAACTCGCCATTTTCCTCCGTTATGCACTTTTTTTAAAAGGCGAAGTCATGAGGGCTTGCTGAACGAATCCGATTTTGAGTTTGTACCCAATTTGTCAGCAAGCCCTGTCTCAAAGTATAGAAGAATCCATTTGCGAAAATGTGTAATTTTGTCTTCTTAATACGTTGAGTCGGTTTTCGAGTGCTAGCTTTTCCCTGGAGTTGTTGTAAAAATTTTTGCCAAAGCGGTCAGCATCCATGCCAAATTTGGGGATTTTGCTTATACAGCAAATCCTACGTAGGTAAAAAATTGTGTGTAAAATGATCGAAGTCCGGGTAAAATACTTTTACATCCTAGAGTCTGCTGCAAAGTTCAAAGCCCCCGAATTTACGGGGGCTGTAAATTTGACAAAATAAAAGTCTCCCAAAAAAATGGGAGATCTAGACAAAATAAATCAATTTTCTTATAATTTGTTATGCAGGCGTAAAAAGGTTTTCGATTAAGTGTTTAAGTTTAACAACAAAAAATACCCCCCTATTTTTGTTAAATCTTTTTTAGAAGAACGCCTGCAAGAGCAGGTTTCGGCCTGCTCTTTTTTCTACACAATACAGCTGGCTCTCTTCACACAATTTCTCTTCGAAATGTTTATCACGGCGCTGAATCCGGATCATGCTTAGCTCAGTCGGCGGGAATTTTAGTGAAAATGGGCTGATTCTCTGACAAATAAGAAGGAAACGGAAATAATGGGATTTTTTAAAGATTTTTTCGCCGAAAGAATTCTCCCACACCCACAAATGTTAAGGCACTCACTTTTGCAGAAACAAAATAATTTTGCACGGATTTTGCACAGAAGAAATGCAAAACGCCCGCAACCCCTTATTATTAAAGGCTTGCGGGCGCTTCTGTTTAGCGGCCCCGAGAGGACTCGAACCTCCGACGCACGGTTTAGGAAACCGACGCTCTATCCACTGAGCTACGGAGCCGTAAATTGCTAATATCCGTTCGATGTCACCTTAAATATTATAGTGAATCTGTCGTTTTGTGTCAATACCCCTGTAGACCGCTCTCTAGATGTTTATCTCAAAGTGTACATTTAGATGATGGAGTGCCTTCCCATTTTTTTCACTCGCCTGATCCTTCGAGTAAAATATTTTACACATACGCTTTTCCGAAAAAACATGGTTCTTCCCGCTTCAACTGCCAAAACACTTAAAGAAACAATTCTATTTCCCAATATCCAAATTCTTCCTTAAAACGCTTACGGACCAAAACAGGCGGACAACCTGTCACAAATGGCACATGCTTTACATACGATAGGATAGAGATTTGGTTCTCTGCGTGAGAAAAAGGGCCGGGTTCTTCGTTTTCCTTGCAAAGATTGACCTGTATTTGCAATCTGCCCCTGTCGCCTCAACTTGCCGGATGCCCGGTAAAATTTTGCCGGCCGCTTGCCATTCCGGCTGCCGGCAAAAAGGATGGTTTCCATTTGTGCAAAAAAACATGACAGGAAAGTAACCATTTAACTTTAAAAAAGATATGTGGAAATTGAGCATGATTGAAAAGGGGTGAAGTATTTGTTTAAACTGTTTCTTGATCCGGGACATGGTGGAAAAGACCCGGGCGCTGAGGGAAACGGGCTGGAAGAAAAAGACATCACTTTGGAGATTGCCAAACAGATTCAGGACATTTTAACAAACCATTACCAAAATGTTTCAGTAAAAATGTCGCGGACGACGGACAAATTTGTTTCTTTGGAAGAGCGGACGGATGCCGCCAACAGCTGGGGCGCCACTTTTTTTCTTTCCATTCATATCAATTCAGGAAATGGAACGGGTTTTGAAAGCTATATTTATCCAAAATCAGGCTCTGCTACGGCAACCTACCAGAAAACCATCCACCAGGAAGTGGTGAAGCTGAATGATTTAAAAGACAGGGGCAGAAAAACGGCCGATTTTCATGTGCTCAGGGAATCGATCATGCCTGCGCTCCTTACCGAAAACGGCTTTATTGACACAGCAAGTGATGCGAAAAAAATGAAGAAAAACAGCTGGATTGAAGAAGTGGCACAGGGGCATGTCAATGGGCTGGCAAAAGCTTTCGAGCTCAAAAAGAAAAGCGGTGCAACGTATCATAAAGTCGTTAAGGGGGATACCGTTTACGCTTTAAGCAAAGAATACGGTTCGACCATCAAAGAAATAAAGAAATGGAATAATCTGGATGATGATTATACCATCCGTGTGGGGGAAAGATTACGGGTAAAGTAGCCGTACAAGCGGCCTTTACCCGTTTTTTGTCTGAAACACCTTCCTCCTGTTTCCCTAATCTCCCCGTCTTTCAGCAGCTTATATACCCTATTATATAAAATGAACGAAACGTGGGTTACACCGTTTCCGCTGCAAACCGTCATCATCAGCAAACCAAACTGATCCTTGGTCTTCATGTAAAAACTTACGCTCATTTTATTAGCCTAACGCCATTTTAAAATTCCCTTAAATTTCTGCTCACAAAAAAACCGGCACACAGGCCGGCTTAAAAAGGGGATAAAACAGTGGGTATTTGTCCAGCATGCTTACTGCTCTGCTGTCCTCGCTACATGATTAATTGTAAACCGGTTACCCTAAAAAACAATGAAAGCAACATCATCATTTCATGAAGTTTCGATTAAAAAATGAAGAAAACCCCGTCAAGGTCTCCGCCATGGATTTGGCGCCCGGGATTAATTTTCGTAGCCGTTTACGATCAGATCAAGTTTCCCGGTTTCCGGGTCAATGACAAGCCCATGGACCGGCACTTTTTTGTCCATCAGCGGGTGGTTTTTAATGATGCCGACACTCTTTTTCACGCTGCTTTCGACCTTGTCGAAACCGCTCAGCCATTCGTCGAGGTCAATCCCCGCATGAACGAGTGTTTCAATCGCATTTTCGTCAACCCCGCGTTTTTTCATATTTTCGAGCACGGTTTCGCCTTTTAACCCGGTCATGCCACAGTCATAGTGGCCGATCACAAACACTTCATCCGCCTTCAGCTGATAAATGGCAACAAGCAAGCTTCGCATCGTGCTGTCGAACGGGCTCGTTAAAATGGCGCCTGCATTTTTTACGATTTTCGCGTCTCCGTTTTGAATATTCATTGCTTTATGTAACAATTCAATGATCCTTGTGTCCATACATGTGAAAATCACCATCCGTTTGTCGGGGAATTTGGAAGTCAGGTAAGGCTCATACGCTTTTTTCTCCACAAATTCCTGGTTAAATGCAAGTACTTCATCTAACAATGTCATCACATCTCACTCCTTTAAGCATATTTTAAAATACAATGGCAGGAAATAAAAGTATACACGTTAAAAATGGGAATAAATCCTTCACATTTTTGTTTGCGAAAAAACAAGGGGCGTGTTACATTTAATTCAGAGTTATTTTATGGGAAATGGGGGATTTGATTGGGAAGGGAGTTTGACGCGCTGTTTGATGAATGGTCCCGCTCCTATGATCAAACCGTTACCGGTAATGATGCCGAATACGAAGAAGTATTCTATCAATACGATAAAATTTTGGATGCCGTCAGAGACCGGGCAACCGGTTTTGTTGTTGAATTCGGCCCGGGAACAGGCAATTTGACGGGCAAGCTTTTGGAGAAAGGGCTGAAAATAATCGGGATAGAACCTTCTGCCAATATGCGAAAAATCGCTCAAAAAAAGCATCCGGATGTTAAAATAATAGACGGGGATTTTTTGAATTTTCATGTGCAGGAAAAGGCGGATACATTTGCCAGCACGTATGCGTTCCACCATTTAACAGACGAAGAAAAAAGGGCTGCCATATCCCTTTTCCACACCCGGTTAAAGGCGGGCGGCAAAATCGTGTTCGCCGATACGGTTTTTGAGACGGAAGAAGCAAAACAGGAGATGATCAAGGAAGCCAAAGCAAGGGGATTCTGCCGGCTTGCGGAAGATCTTGAAACGGAATATTACACCACCATTCCCGCTTTATCTTCCATCTTTGAGGAAAATGGTTTTGATGTCTCTTTCCGGAAGATGAACCGGTTTGTGTGGCTAATGGATGCAAAAATGAAAGGAGCATGATCATCATGACAGAGATGAAAAAAATGAACGTAGAAAGCTTTAATTTGGACCATACAAAAGTCAAAGCGCCATATGTTCGCCTTGCAGGAGTAAAAGAAGGGATTCACGGCGATGTGATCCGCAAATACGATATCCGTTTCTGCCAGCCGAACAAGGAACATATGGATATGCCGGGGCTCCACTCGCTCGAGCATATGATGGCGGAATTCGCCCGCAATTACACGGATAAAATTGTCGACATCAGCCCAATGGGTTGCCAGACCGGTTTTTATTTTTCCGTTATCAATTTGGATGATGATGGCGAGGTGCTTGACATCATTGAAAAAACGTTAAACGATGTATTGCATGCCACAGAAGTACCGGCCTGCAATGAAACACAGTGCGGCTGGGCGGCAAGCCATTCTTTGGAAGGCGCAAAGGAAATTGCCCGGAAAATGCTGGCAAAACGCGATGAGTGGACGCAAGTATTTGCCTGATAACAGGAGACGAGTGAAATGAAGTATGCGAAAAGCGTACACGAACTGATTGGCAACACGCCATTGGTTGAATTAACCGCATTTGATTTGCCAAAAGGCGTCCGGCTGTTTGCAAAGCTGGAATACTTTAACCCAGGCGGCAGCATAAAAGACCGACTCGGCGCTTATCTAGTAGAGCGCGCGTTTCGGGAAGGTAAGCTGAAGCGCGGTGGGACGATCATAGAACCGACGGCCGGCAACACGGGCATCGGGCTTGCGCTTGCTGCGATTCGTTACGGCGTGCATGCTGTTTTTGTTGTGCCGGAAAAATTCAGCGTGGAGAAACAGACGCTGATGCGGGCGCTCGGGGCTGAAGTCGTGAACACGCCGACCGAACTTGGTATGGAAGGCGCAATTGCGAAAGCAAAAAAACTAGTCGCTGAAACACCAAATGCGTATTTCCCGGGACAGTTTGAAAATCCGTCCAACCCGGAAACGTATTATAAGACGCTTGGGCCTGAAATTTGGGAAGCACTTGATGGCCATATCGATGTTTTTGTCGCAGGTGCCGGTTCCGGGGGCACGTTTATGGGGACTGCCCGCTATTTAAAAGAGAAAAATCCGGGCTTGAAGGCAGCCATCGTGGAACCAGAAGGCTCGATTTTAAACGGGGGCGAGCCGCGCAGCCACCGTACGGAAGGGATCGGCATGGAATTTTTACCGCCATTTATGGACCGTACATTTTTTGATGCCATCCATACGATTCCCGACGATACAGCTTTTAAACGGCTTGCGGAAGCAGCCCGGCTTGAAGGCCTTTTGATCGGCAGTTCCTCAGGTGCTGCTTTGGAGGCGAGCCTGCGCGAAGCAAAGCAGGCAAAACCGGGCACGCATATTGTCACCATTTTTCCGGACAGCAGCGAACGGTATCTCAGCCGCAGCATTTATTCTTGATGAGAAGGAGTTTGTCATGCGTAAAAAAACAAAATTCATTCATGCCGGCATTAGCCGTGATCCATATACAGGCGCAGTTTCGGTGCCCGTCCATCATGCGAGCACATTCAAGCAGGATGGCGTCGGCCATTTTAAATACGAATACGCACGCACCGGCAATCCGACGCGTGAAGCTTTGGAAAAACTGATTGCGGATATTGAAGAAGGTACACACGGTTTTGCATTCGCATCCGGAATGGCCGCGATTACAGCGGTGATCCAGCTGTTTTCGGCCGGCGACCATATTTTGGCAACCGATGATGTATACGGCGGTACTTTTCGCGTTTTAACAAAAGTGATGAACCGTTTCCATATCGACGTCACTTTTGTGGACACGAGCGATCTGGATGCGGTCCGTGCCTCGATCCGCCCGAATACAAAAGCCATCTACGTGGAAACGCCGACGAACCCGCTATTAAAAATAACAGACTTGCGGGCCATTGCCGGTGTAGCCCGTGAAAACGGATTGACATTTATCGTGGACAACACATTCAGCACCCCGTATTGGCAAAATCCGCTCACTTTAGGTGCGGATATCGTCGTGCACAGCGCGACGAAGTATCTCGGCGGGCACAGTGATGTGGTCGCAGGCCTTGTTGTCGTACGAAACGAAGCGCTTGCAGAAGACTTACATTTTATCCAAAACTCAACCGGCGGCATTCTCGGGCCGCAGGACAGCTGGCTGTTGATCCGCGGTATTAAAACACTCGGCATACGCATGGAAGAAATTGAATCCAACACAAAGCAAATTGTTGATTTCCTTTCTGCACATCCTGCCGTTGAAAAGGTATATTACCCGGGGCTTATCCATCATCCCGGGCATAAAGTGCACAGTTCCCAGGCCGGCGGATTCGGCGGCATGGTCTCTTTTACAGTGTCATCCCAGGAAAAAGCCCTTGAAATATTGAAAAAAACGCGTTACTTTACGTTGGCGGAAAGCCTCGGTGCGGTGGAAAGCCTGATCTCACTCCCGCCGCTTATGACGCATGCATCCATTCCGCGTGAACGCCGTCTCGAACTTGGCATCGAAGACGGGCTTATCCGCATCTCAGTCGGCATTGAAGACGTCGAAGATTTGTTGGAAGATCTGGAAAATGCGCTAAGGTAAAAAGTTAGCCTGCTCTCATGGGGAAGCAGGCTTTTTGTAACGTTATCAAATGGAAAATGTTGGTACTCCATTTCCTGCCGCCTGGTCTTGATGAAATGAATGAAAAATTTTTACCGTATTTTTGCCCGCTGTAAAACATCACCATTGAACGGATTGGTGCGCGGCTGCTGCCCACAGTTTAAAAAATTTCCTCTTTCACGAAACTTAAACCATTTTTAAACGTAATGATGAGTAAGCAATCATAGCCGGCGTCATCTGAAAGAAAATCCCAATCAAGGAAGGGGTGTGATGTATATGGAAGTGTTCGGCGTGCCGATAGAGACGGCGTATTTGGCTGTACTGATCATTGCGGGATGCCTGACGGTGCTTTACCTTTTGTTCAATGACTTGCTTGGAGGAATGGCAGACGCCATCAATTTTATCCATCCAGCTTTGATTTTGGCATTTTTTACTTTTTTCTCGGCAGGCGGGTATATTTTGGAAAAAGTGACACCGCTTTCCCACGTGCTGATTATGGTCGTTTCCGCCGTGATCGCGGTGATTCTTGATATTCTGCTCAATGTGTTTGTACTTGTTCCGCTGTCTTCGGCTGAAGAATCGCTTGTTTACACGGAAGATTCGCTGAAAGGGAGGGTTGGGAAAACGATTCTTTCGATTCCGAAAGCCGGTTTTGGTGGAGTGGTGATTGACAGCAAAACAGGAACCATCTCCAAGCCGGCAGCCAGCATACAGGACGAGGAAATTAAAGAAGGGACGCAGGTATTGGTGATTGAAGTGAAAAATGGCGTTTTATATGTCGTGCCCTACGAAAATTATCGATTGAAAATTGAAAATTTTAGACAATTATAAGGAGGGATCCGCATGTTTGCGAGCGGAATTTGGATTGTCATCGGTGTTGTTGTATTTTTGGTGCTTGCCCTTATCGGCGTCTTTATTTCAAAATACCGAACTGCAGGGCCGGATGAAGCGTTAATCGTGACAGGGAGTTTTCTTGGCGGTAAAAATGTCCATGTCGACGAAGCTGGAAATAAAATTAAAATCATTCGTGGCGGCGGTACATTTGTGTTCCCGGTATTCCAGCAGGCAAAACCGCTCAGCTTATTATCGAGCAAGCTGGAAGTGACCACCCCGGAAGTCTACACCGAACAAGGTGTCCCGGTGATGGCAGATGGAATTGCCATTATTAAAATCGGCGGGTCGATCGGTGAAATTGCCACAGCTGCCGAACAATTTCTCGGGAAATCAAAAGAAGACCGCGAAAATGAAGCGCGGGAAGTTTTGGAAGGCCATTTGCGCTCAATTCTCGGTTCGATGACGGTTGAAGAAATTTATAAAAACCGTGATAAGTTTTCACAGGAAGTCCAGCGTGTTGCCTCACAGGATTTGGCAAAAATGGGGCTTATCATCGTGTCGTTCACGATTAAAGAAGTGAAGGATAAAAACGGCTACCTTGATGCGCTTGGCAAACCGCGGATTGCCCAGGTCAAGCGCGATGCGGATATTGCCACGGCAGAAGCCGAAAAAGAAACGAGAATCCGGAAAGCGGAAGCATTAAAAGAAGCAAAACGCGCAGAACTGGAGCGGGCAACTGAAATTGCGGAAGCGGAGAAGTTCAACCAGTTGAAAATTGCCGAGTTCCGCCGCGAACAGGACATCGCAAGGGCAAAAGCCGACCAGGCGTACGATTTGGAAACGGCCCGGTCGAAACAGGATGTCACCGCACAGGAAATGGAAATCAAAATCATCGAGCGGCAAAAACAAATCGAGCTCGAAGAAAAAGAAATTTTGCGGCGCGAACGGCAATACGACTCCGAAGTCAAGAAAAAAGCGGATGCAGATCGTTATTCGGTTGAACAGGCTGCAGTTGCAGAAAAAACGAAACAAATGGCGGAAGCCGACGCCCACAAATACCGGGTGGAAGCGATGGCGAAGGCAGAAGGGGAACGCGTCCGCATTGATGGGACGGCTAAAGCCGATGCCCAGCGCGCCCAAGGGGAGTCGGAAGCCGAAGTCATCCGCCTCAAAGGGCTGGCCGAAGCGGAAACAAAACGAAAAATTGCGGAAGCATACGAACAATTCGGCCAGGCGGCTGTGCTCGATATGATTTTGAAAGTGTTGCCTGAGTATGCGAAACAAGTAGCAGGCCCGCTTTCCAATATTGACCAAATCACCGTTGTCGATACCGGAAGCGGTGCAAACGGCGGTGCGAATAAAATCACCGGCTATGCAACCGATTTGATGTCGACATTACAGGAAACGTTGAAAGCATCAAGCGGCATTGATGTCCGGGAAATGCTGGAAGGCCTTTCCGGGATTAAGCCGCAACAAACAGCGGAACCAGAACCGGAAGCCTTGGAACAAAGCACAAAAGGGTGAAAAAAACGGCGTGTTTTTGCCAAATCAAAAGGCAAAAGCACGCCGTTTCTTTTAAAAATTAAATGTGTCCGGTTATTTTCCTGCCCCTGCAGTCATTTTATGGATGAACTGGAGGGAGCGGCCCGCGCCCACTACCACAGATTGCAGCGGGTTTGGCGCGAGATGGACAGGCACGGAAATTTCATTGCTCAGCCACTCCTGCATGCCTTGAAGGAGGGCGCCTCCCCCTGTTAAAACAATCCCGCGGTCCACAATATCGCCGCTTAACTCTGCCGGGCAGTCTTCCAGCGTGGCACGGACCGTTTCCAAAATTTGGAGCAGGGAATCACGGAGCGAAGCCTGAATTTCCAATGAACTTAATGTAATGGTTCGCGGCAGTCCTGCCACGAGATCGCGCCCGCGAATATCCATCGTTTGTTCCGGATGGTCGACAAGGGCATGCCCGATCTCCATTTTAATTTTTTCCGCTGTCCGTTCGCCGATCAGCAGATTATACGTTTTTCTGACATGCTGCATAATATCATCGTCCATTTTATCGCCGCCGATGCGGATCGTGTTATACGTCACGACGCCGCCGAAGGAAATAATGGCGACTTCCGTAGTGCCGCCGCCGATATCGACAATCACATTGGCGATCGGCTCGTCTACGGGAAGATCGGCACCAATGGCGGCAGCAACCGGTTCTTCAATCAAATGGACGGTTTTTGCTCCGCTGTTTTTGACGACATCTTCAATGGCCCGCCGTTCAACCGATGTTGCGCCTGACGGGACACATACTACGACGTTCGGTTTGCGGATCGAGATGCCGCTTTGCTGATTGATTTTTTTCATAATTTGCTTTAGCATTTCTGTTGTCATATCGAAATCAGCGATCACCCCGCCTTTTAAAGGGCGGATGACAGTAATTTTTTCAGGTGTTTTTCCGATCATCGCTTTGGCTTCCTGCCCGAAAGCGAGCACCTGCCTTGTCGAATGATCAATCGCCACAACGGACGGCTCGTCTAAAATAACGCCTTCTTTTTTCGAATATACTAAAACATTTGCAGTTCCTAGATCGATCCCAATTTCATTCCCTGAAAACATGCATGTCACCTAACCTTTATCGTCTTTTCGCACGGATTAACTGTAGTCTCTCCCATTTAGTATAGCTTTTTTTGTTCGTTCTGAAAGGTTACATTTTCTTCCATTCTCTTATGTTACAAAAATATGATCGCGGCAAGTCCATAAAATATGCGAAAAACAGCTTCAGCCGGCACCCCAAATTTAATCTTTTTGTAATTTTATTCACAATGGAGGACAGGAAAAAATTCCTTTTTGTTTCAAAAGGAATTTTTTCTAAACAAGAATCACAGCGGCATTTTTGACAAATAGCGCGCCAATTCTTCACTTTGTTGTTTCCGCAGCACCCGCTGTTCGGCGCGCTGGATAGCTGTTTGGTTTAACCATCGTTCCTCATCGGTTTCCGGGATGATTTCCGGCACCGGTGTAGGTTTTCCATCCTCATCCAGTGCGACAAAGGTCAAAAAAGAAATGGCGGCAATTTTTGTCTCTTCTGTTTTCAAATCTTCCGCACTGACCTTTACAAATACTTCCATCGATGTCCGCCCTGTCCGGCTGACCATGGCTTCTACCGTAACGACGTTTCCGACGCGGATCGGTGCGATAAAATCAACAGAGTCAGTCGAAGCCGTGACAACGGTGCATCTTGCCAATTTGGCCGCGGCGATCGATGCAGTATCATCAATATACGCCATCAGTTTTCCTCCGAACAGTGTGCCAAGATGGTTTGTGTCCGGGGGAAAAACATAACTGGTTCTTACTGTACGGGTTTCCCGCATGTATCTTTTCGGTCTGTCTTCCAAAAGTCTCACTCCATTATGTCGGCGCTGTCAAACGCGATCTAAATTTCCTTTTACCATATAGAAATTATAGCAAAATCAGTTGGCATATACGAACAAAAATGTATAGAAAAAAGGCTTTCATCCGGAATTTTTTCAAAAGAAAAATCAGGTCCGGCACTTCAACCTGATTTTTGCTTGCTTATTTCTTTTTTTTCTCGTCTTCCACATAAGGATCTTTTTCGTTGCGGGGCAGATCCCCGAACGGCGTCATCGTATGGGTTTCATCCAATTCTTCTTCATATTCTTTGTATTCCTCATTTGGATAGATTTCCACGTTTTTTCCGTTGATGTCATTGCCGGAAAAGTTTTCAAAATCTTCCACATAGCCGTCATGGTCATCTGATTCCGTATACATATCATTGTAACTGTCCGGCGGGGTTTCAAAATCGGAAGGGGACTCGGATGTGCCCCATTTTGCGACAGCCTGCCAGGAGTCTTCCGCGTCAAAAGCGACCGATTCATCTTTTCCATTATCAAAAACGAATTTTCCCCACGGCGGATTCAGCACGTCTTCTTCAACCGGGCGGTGCTTTGGAATGGTCCGATCCGGGGTGTGTTCTTTGCAGTACAGCGTGGAAGGAAGCGTTTCAAGCCGCTCAAGCGGGATCTCTTTGCCGCATTCTTTGCATCTTCCGTAAGTGCCGTCCTCAATGGCTTTGAGGGCCGCTTTGATTTTTTCCACTTCATATTCAGCGTGGTCATTTAAAGCAATATCTTTTTCCCGCTCGAACAGTTCGGTACCGGTATCGGCGGGATGATTATCGTAACTGGACAGTTCCCCAACGGAATCGTAAGGGTGTGCCGTTTCCGTTTGGAAATGGTCATTTTCCCCGAATTCCGCTTCAAATTCTTTCAGCTGCGCGGTTAAAATGGAACGGAAATGCGCCAGTTGTTCTTTAGTCAGCATACTCACCACTTCTTTCTTTAAAAAAGATGGGTTCAATCGTGTTAGAGTCTATTTACCACCGGGAAAAAGCCCGCAAACTTTTCTAAAACTAGTATGGTTCAAAATGCCGCTGTTCATGAAAAAAAGTCTGCCCGTTTAAACAGACAGACTTTTTTAGCAAATTGTGCATGGATCGTGCCCGTTTTTTCAAGCAGACAGGCGTTTCTTTTCATACTGGCGAAACATCAGCACATACATCCCCGCGCTCATGACCGCAAGCACGGCCAGAATGGAAAACGTTCCTTTATAGCCGATCCAGCCGGCAAGCGGGATGGAAACAGGGGCAATTGTACGCCCGATTGTATTGCGCAAGCTGGCAGCGGCAAAATATTGCGCGCGCATCTCAGGAGGGGAAAGCTTCGAAACAAAGTCCTGCTGAATCCCCGTCACAATCAGTTCGCCAAGCGAGAACAACAGAATCGAGAAAATAAAGCCGATGCTTGAAATCCAGACACCAAACAAATAAATCGAAATGGCATACAGGAGGGAGGAAAGGACAAACACATTCCGTTCCCGGTACCTCGTCACCCATTTCGTCGCCGCTACTGAAAAAAGCGCGACAATCAGCCCGTTTTCGGATAAAATAAAACCGTACAGCTGCTCGCCGGTAAAGTGGAGCAGATGAAGCAAATCTGCTTCAGGAATGGCCTGCTTTGTAAATACCGGCAAAATTAAATCAAGCTGCATATACGTTTGGGAAATCAGGATTCCGGCCAAAATAAACAACATAAATATTTTATCTTTGACAATCACCTGGTAGCTCTTTGCCTGTTCCATCAGCGTACTGTACCATTTTTTACGGACGCGTTGCTGCCCGCCTGCCCAAACCGGTGCTGTTTCCCGCGTATATTTGACGAGCAAAACGCCAAGCAGAAAACAGGCAATAGCAGCAAAAACAAGCAGTTCAAAACGATAATCCGCAAAAAATATCCCGCCAATTACCGGGCCGATAACGACGGAGATATTCATGGAGGTGTAAAAAACGGCAAACACATGGCTGCGGTTTTTCTCATCCACAACATCGGCAATCATTGCCTGACTTGCCGGATAATAAAAAGAACTAAAAACGCCGGCAGCCGTAAAGCAAATAAAAGCTGTCACGGCGGAATGAAACCATGGCGAGTTGGCAAATCCGAAAATGAAAAAAGACACGCCCTGCCCGATTGAAGCCACCACCATCATTTTCCTTCTGCCGAAGCGGTCGGCGTAGTATCCTCCGAGCAAATTGGCAATGACGGAAAAAACTTGTGAGACAATCAACAGGACACCAGCAAGCCCGGCCCCGAACGCCTCGGTGAAATAAATGGTCAGAAAGGGGAAAAACATCCAAAAGGTAATATTCATCAATGATTCCCCAAGCAGGCGGACTTTTAAATTTTGATCCCAGTCACGTATTCTCATAAATATTTCCTCATCTGTCCAGAATAGGTATCAAACCCTATAATACCAGAAAAAGCGGGGAATACAATGAAGAAAGTTACAGGACCGGGCAAGGCATTGAAAGGGGGCTTGCCGAATGTACCGGATAAAACGAATTTATGAAGAACCTGGCGAGGACGGCAAACGCGTGCTAGTCGACCGGCTCTGGCCGCGCGGCATATCAAAAGAAAAAGCGGCACTCGATGCCTGGATGAAGACAGTTGCGCCGACGAGTTCTCTCAGGAAAAAATTTAACCATAATCCTGCGCTTTTTGCTGAATTTGCTACACTTTATAAGGAAGAGCTGGACCGGCTGGAAGACAGAACGGAACTGGACCGGCTGATCGAATGGGGAAAGGCCGGAACGGTGACATTGCTCTACGCGGCAAAAGACGAAAAGCACAACCAGGCGGTGGTGTTAAAAGAATACCTCGAAGGACGGGCATAATCGAAAGGCGCCGCATACGCTGCGGCGCCTGTTATTATGGGTTGTGCATACGGTTTTTAAACGCTTCGTGCGGAATGATTTGCTCTTCGTCATAGTTGCTGTCTTTGTGCTGCTTTTCATCGGTCATCTGGTCTTTCGGAAAACGACCCGGATGGCCTTTTCTTTTATGGTCGAACATTTCTCCGCGTCCCATCATCGTTCCCCCTTCCTGCCTATAGCGTCCCTTAAACAAAAGGAAATATGTACCCGAATACGGTATAATAGTAAAAAAGCGAAAGGGGTGCCGACCTGTGGATTTCATCAGAATGACGGAAGATAAAATCCGGAAAGCGTATGAAGAAGGGCAATTTGAAAATCTGCCGGGGTACGGAAAGCCACTTCCGAAAGACCCGCTTTCCGGCGTGCCGGAAGATTTGCGGATGGCTTACCGGATTTTACAGAACGCCGGTTTTTCCCCGGAAGAAGCCAATTTAAAGAAAGAACTGCTTTCCATTGAAGATTTAATCAAACAATCTGAAAATGAAATAGAAAAAGAAGGATTACAAAAGAAACTGAGCGAGAAACTGCTGGCGTATAACCAAATGCTCTCCAAAAAACGGATCAAAACAAACAGCGCCATTTTTAAAAATTATCAGGATAAAATTGAAAAAAAGCTGTTTGATTAAGGGACGCCGCGAACACGACCGGAAGTGAAGCGGTTCCGTTTCAGGCAGCCCGTTAGAAAATGGGCGGCGTCCTGGATATGGTACAGGGTGCTGTTGAATTGTAATCGCTTACTAAAGACTAGGGAACTGAAATCAGCTGTCCCATTTACAAGGGCGTTTAAAAACCGCATCATTTTTCCCGCTTTTTTTACTATAAATTGCCGCCATCCATCCGATATAATGAAAGAAGACATTATGATATTCAGGTGAAAAAAATGGATAAATCATCAATTATCGGCGTAATTCTGGGTGTTGTGGCAATTGGTACCGGCATGGTGTTAAAAGGGGTAAGCCCGGCTGTCCTCGTCAACCCGGCTGCCCTTTTGATTATACTGGCGGGAACGGCTGCGACCGTCATTATCGGTTTCCCAATGAGTGAATTGAAAAAAGTTCCGAAACTGTTGAAGATTATTTTTACGGAACAAAAACTGATGAGCACGGAAGAAATGATCCGCTTTTTTTCCGACTGGGCCCAGACTGCTCGGAGAGAAGGGCTGCTGGCGCTTGAAGCAAGGCTGGATGAAGTCGATGACGCTTTTTTGAAAAACGGCCTGAGCCTTGCGATTGACGGGCAGAGCGCCGAATATATCCGCGATGTGCTGAGCGAAGAAATTGAAGCAATGGAAGAAAGGCATCAGATGGGGGCTGCCATTTTTTCACAGGCAGGCACGTATGCCCCGACACTCGGGGTGCTCGGTGCTGTATTGGGGCTGATCGCTGCCCTCGGAAATATGTCGGACACAGAAGTGCTCGGGCATGCCATTTCAGCCGCATTCGTGGCCACACTGCTCGGAATTTTTACCGGCTACGTATTGTGGCATCCGTTTGCCAATAAATTAAAACGGAAGTCCAAAAACGAAGCAAAAAACAAGGAAATGATGCTGGAAGGGATTCTCTCCATTCTGGCAGGAGAATCCCCGCGCGTGATCGAACAGAAACTGGCGTCTTATTTGCCAAATGAAGAACGCATACAACTGATGGAAGAGATTACAGAAGGCAGCGTGGCAACAAATGAGTAAAAAGAGGAAGAAAAAACAAGAAGAAGAGGAAAACAGCGAGGCATGGCTCCTGCCTTATTCCGACCTTTTGACATTGCTTCTTGCACTGTTTATCGTTCTGTTTGCAATGAGTTCCATCGATGCCCAGAAGTTTCAAAGATTTTCTAAAGTCTTAAACGGGGTGTTTGTTGGCGGGACGAGTTTTTTCGATTATACGAAGCAGACATCCGGAGATGATAACGGCACATCCGACACAGAAAAATTTATCGAGCAAAAGAAAAATGATGCACAAAAGAATGGGGACAGCACAACAAATGGTTCAAAAAGCAACAGCACAACAAATGCATCAAATGGGCAAGGGGACGCCCAATTAAAAGAAACCCAGCAAAAAATCAACACGTACATAGCGCACAATAAATTGGAAGGAAAGTTTGAAACGTCTTTGACAGGCGAAGGGCTTTTGATTACGATCCGAGACAATGTCCTGTTTGATTCGGGAAAAGCGGAGGTCCGGAAAGAAGATATCAAAACAGCCAAAGCCCTTTCCAATTTGCTCGTAATGGACCCGCCAAGAAGCATTATCGTGAGCGGCCATACGGATAATGTGCCGATCCACAACTCCGTCTTTCAATCAAACTGGGACTTAAGCGTGATGCGCGCAACCAATTTTTTAAAGATCATTTTAGAAAACAAAAATTTAAATCCGAAATATTTTTCGGCAAAAGGATATGGGGAATACCATCCGATTGCATCGAATGATACGCCGAATGGCCGGGCAAAAAACCGGCGGGTGGAAGTACTCATTCTCCCGAAAAATGAGGAAGGAAGCGACCGGTAAAACCAGGCAAAAAGAGCGCCCGGATCCGTATTTCCAATCGCCCCATCGTTCCGTGAAGCAAACTGTTTGTTTGAAACCGCACAAACGAGGTAAAATATAAACGTCCCAAAGATTAGAAAAGGAGATGGTTCGATTGGCTAAAAAGATCGCTGTACTTGTCACCAATGAAGTGGAAGATTCAGAGTACACCGAACCGGTGAAAGCATATAAGGAAGCCGGCCATGAAATTGTCAATATTGAAATGGAAGCCGGAAAAACGGTAAAAGGGAAACACGGCACCGAAATCCATATTGACAAAGGCATCGATGATGTCAGCGTGGGTGATTTTGATGCCCTTCTGATTCCGGGTGGCTTTTCTCCGGACCAGCTCCGCGCCGACGATCGCTTTGTCCAATTTGTAAAACAGTTTATGGATTCGAAAAAACCGGTGTTTGCAATCTGCCACGGCCCGCAGCTTTTGATTACAGCAAAAGCATTAGAAGGCCGGTCTGCTACAGGTTACAAATCGATCCGTGTTGACATGGAATATGCCGGTGCGAACTTCCGCGATGAAGAAGTTGTCGTATGCCAAAACCAACTTGTCACAAGCCGTACTCCGGATGACATCCCTGCATTTAACAGGGAATCGCTGAAACTCCTGAACGGATGAGCTTGTATGTAAAAAACTGCTGCCTCTTTCCGGGCAGCAGTTTTTTTACTTTGCGCACAATGCAAATTAGGGATATGATAAATGGAGCGGGGAAACAGAAAATGAACTTTTACATAGAATAATGTTGCCATAACGAAAGGAAGTAGAAGATGATTACACTGAAATCGCAAAGAGAAATTGACATGATGAAAAAAGCAGGCAAACTGCTTGCTGATACGCATAAAAAAATTGCAAAAATGATCAAGCCGGGGATCACAACATGGGAAATTGAGGAATTTGTTGACCGTTATTTAAGGGAGCACGGGGCAACCCCTGAACAAAAGGGGTACCAAGGCTATCAGTATGCGACATGTGCAAGCATCAATGATGAAATTTGCCATGGGTTTCCGCGGAAAACGCCGTTAAAGGAAGGAGATATCGTCACGATTGATATGGTCGTCAACCTGAACGGCGCACTGGCTGATTCCGCCTGGAGTTATCCGGTCGGAAAAGTAAGTGAACAGACGCAAAAACTGCTTGATGTTACAAAAGAAGCGCTTTATAAAGGAATTGAACAGGCCAAACCGGGCAACCGGATCGGCGACATCGGCCACGCCATTCAGACGTATGTGGAAGCACAGGGATTCTCGGTTGTCCGCAATTTTATCGGCCATGGCATCGGCCCGACGATCCACGAAAAACCGGAAGTGCCGCACTACGGGCTGCCGCATAAAGGGCCGCGCATCAAAGAAGGGATGGTCATCACGATCGAGCCGATGGTGAATATCGGCAGCTATGAAACGAAGATGGATGACAACGGCTGGACAGCCCGAACCATGGACGGATCCCTTTCCGCACAGTATGAACATACCATTGCGATTACAAAAGACGGCATTGTGATCATTACCGATCAGGACGATTAATGCTCACTGAAACTAAAGCTCCGGCTAAAAGTGCTGCACAGCGCCGGAAACCTAAAAAAGCTGGGAGGCAATAAAGCTCCCAGCTTTTTTACATTCTGAAACCAACCGGCATCAATCTTTTTTCAGGCTGCCGAGCTCTTCCACAATAGCTTGCATTTCATTCGGGCTGAATGTATTTTTTTTCATCACCATTTCGTACAAGTCAAACAAATCGTCATAACGGTCAATGCTAAACTGGGAAGACTGCAGTGCCGCCGTATTGACCATTTTTAATTTCGCTGTAATTGCCTGCACCATATAAGCCATATTTTGCGCTGATTTTTCTGAGAGATCCAACATTTTCACCCTTTTCGTGTTTTTCTTGTTTTATTATACCGCATGACTACCGATCCCGAAACGTTTCACCCGAAACGTTTCATACGGAATGGAGAGGGAAATATAATGGTAAACCGGACGGACAGAGGGTGATGAAAATTGGATAAAATTGCACTCCAGGCAGAAAAAAAACGTTCAACCATTGCGGCTTTGTTAGAGAACTCAAAACGGAACGATATTACCGGGATGGCTGCACAGTTATCCTACTTTTTTCTTTTATCTCTATTTCCGCTATTGATCTTTTTGTTTACCTTGCTTCCTTATTTGCCGATTAAAACGGATGATGTGTTAAATATGGTCAGGCATTTTGCGCCAAGCCAGTCGTTCAAGCTGATCGAAACCACCTTGAAAGAAGTGCTGACCAATCGGCACGGCGGCCTGCTTTCTTTCGGGATGATCGCGACTTTGTGGTCTGCTTCCAACGGGATGAACGCGGTCATTAAAGCATTAAACAGGGCTTATAAAGTAGAGGAATCACGCCCGCCTGTCATGCAACGGCTCATGTCGGTGATGCTGACACTCGGGATGATTATCGTGTTTATAGCCGTTATTTTAATTCCTGTGTTCGGCCAGCAGCTCATCCATTATGTGTTTTCTTACTTCGGGCTGCCGAATGATTTGAAAAATTTGATCAATATTTTAAGATGGGCGCTTACGCCGGTACTGCTGTTTATCGTGTTTTCCTTGTTATACTTTTTTGCGCCGAACGAAAAATTTGGCTGCCTCACGGTTGTCCCCGGAGCCATTTTTGCAACAGTCGGCTGGATTGTGGCGTCACTCGCCTTATCGTTTTACGTCAGCCATTTTGGAAATTATAATGCCACATACGGCAGCCTCGGCGGAATGATCATCATGATGCTTTGGTTTTATATTAGCGGCATCATCCTCATTTTTGGCGGTGAACTGAATGCCGTTTTAAATGATAAACACAAAAATTGCTAATTTGGATCATTGCTTTTATGCGCATATTAAAAAAGCGGCAAGTTACCATGACATCTTAGTAAAAAGACGAAGCATTCTAAGTGAAGAAAGGCGTTCCAATTTCCGCCTGTCTTAACAGCGAAGCGTTCTAAGTTAAAACAGACGGACAAATTTCTTCGTTAGAGGAAGGCAGTCAAAATGCCGCGCGATCTAAACGCAGAGATCCCTGGATTAAGATCGCGGCCGGTTTTTCAGGTGGATCTTATCGCAGCCGTTCTCTGCAAAGGAGGCTGCGAAGAACGGCGAAAAAAAGGCGAAGCCGGAAGCGGGCAGCTGTCAGGAGTGCCGGGGAACAGCAGCGGCCGTTTTTTTGAAACGGAAAATCAAAACGGACAAAACAAGCAATAGCATGCAAATCAGCAGGAAAAATACGGGCCCTTTTGTATATTTAATGATCACGCCACAAAAATAAGGGCCGGCCATGCTGCCAAAGCTGTACAGAATGCCGCACATGATGTTGCCGGCGGGAAGCAGCGGCCGTGGCAGCAGATCGGACAGGTAACTGATCCCGAGGGAAAACGTCGAGCCGACGGCCATACCGGCAACGAAAAAGCAGGCAAACAGCGCGATGGCGTTTGATTTGCTAAAAGCAGCCCCCGCAAAACAGGCGCAGCCGATCAAAAGGACTGCAATCAACACTTTTCGCCTTCCGAACCGGTCGCTTAACATGCCGAGCGGAAGTTGAAAAACGATGCTTCCGATCGAGAAGGCAGGGATAATCATGGAAACGGCATCGACATTTATTCCGTTTCTCAATGCATAAACCGGGAAACTGCTGTTTAAAGACGATTCCATGAATCCGTAACCGAGCGGCGGGAGCAATGCAACCCACGCCAATTTCCAGACCTTTCCAAAACGCTGAAATGTGGCCAGAAAAGAAACATTTTCCAAGTCTGCTTCCGGGTGCTCATTTTTTAAAAGAAAAACGGTCAGCCAGAAACAAAGGCTGATGATGGAGCAGGTAATAAAAGGAAGACGCTCATCCACATTTACAAGCCTTGTCATATATGGCCCGACGGCAAATCCAAGGCTGAAAAAAAGTCCGTATAGCGCGATGTTCCGCCCGAGCCGTCCTTTCCGGGAGAAAGACGTGATCCATGTCTGCGCCGAAAAATTCAGCATATGGTCTCCAATGCCGATGAAAAGGCGCAAAATAAACCAAAACCATAACGATTTCCAGGCCGGAAATAAAAGCAGTGAGGCAAAAACGGTCAGCCCGCCTGTTAAAATAAGCGGCTTATATCCGAATTTCCGCAGCGGCGCTTCCATGAGCGGCGACGCAAATAAAACACCGATATACAGGCCGGTTGCATTTAGCCCATTCAATGATGCATCAATTCCGTCTTTTTCAAAAATAATGGAAATCAGCGGCAAAAGCATGCCCTGTGTAAATCCGGAAACAGAAGTCATCAACACCAAAATCCAAAAACGCATATTTTCATAACGATTCATTGCTCTCACCCGGCTTGTTCTCGTTGTGCATTCGCTCTCTATAGCATAATCAGATCAGAAAAATTTGGCAAGCCAACCGATCTTTTGTAAAATTTTATAGAAAGCAGATAGGAGGATGGCTATGAATAAAATGTTTGCCATTATGGTGATCATCGGGGTTCCCGTCTCGGTTGCAGGCGCACTTCTACACTGGCCGAACGTGTTGATGTTTGCCGTTTACTGCCTGACCATCATTGCACTGGCCAGCTTTATGGGGAGGGCAACCGAAAGTCTCGCCATTATAGCGGGTCCGCGGATCGGCGGTTTGTTAAACGCCACATTCGGGAATGCGGTAGAATTGATTATTTCATTGTTTTCCCTAGCGGCCGGGCTCCATCAAGTCGTGCTTGCTTCTTTGACGGGCTCTGTGCTCGGAAACTTGCTGCTTGTTGCAGGCATGTCGTTTTTGTTCGGGGGGATCAAATACAAACGCCAAAAATTCAACGTATATGATGCACGGCATAACTCAGGCCTTTTAATTTTCGCGATTTTTGTCGCTTTTGTGATTCCTGAAATTTTTTCCATGAAGATGTCAGAAGGGAAGACGGTCAGCCTCAGCATTGGCATTTCCATTATTTTAATCCTGCTTTACTTGTTTGCCCTGTTTTTTAAACTGGTGACACACCGCGGGATTTACCAGGACAGGGAAGCCCGGGTCAAGGAGCAGGAAGAACACGAAGAGCCGGAATGGTCAAAAGGAAAATCAATCATTGTGCTTGCCCTTGCGACGCTTGCAGTGGCTTATATCTCGGAAAATCTCGTACATACTTTTGAGTCCGTTGCAAAAAGTTTCGGATGGAGCGAAATGTTTATCGGGATTATCATCGTCGCCATTGTCGGGAATGCTGCGGAACATGCTTCTGCTATTTTGATGGCGGTGAAAAATAAAATGGACATTGCGGTTGAAATTGCATTCGGCTCCACACTTCAAGTGTCTATGTTTGTCGTCCCTGTCCTTGTGCTTGCATCTTTGTTTTTTGAAAAAGCCATGCCGCTTGTCTTTTCCATACCGGAGCTCGTCTCGATGATCGCTGCGGTCATGCTTACGATCATTTTGGCAAATGACGGCGAAACAAACTGGTTTGAAGGGGCTACTATGCTGGCAGCCTACATTATCATGGGGATCGGCTTTTACTTGCTGTAATGCCAGAAGTTGTCATGCGGCTAACCAGTTTTTTTAGTACGCCGGAATGTTACCGGCCGTTATGGCATAGAGCGGCGAGTGCACGATGCATACAGGGATCAGGTTTTATTTGCTGGAAGCGGATATTTTAATCCGGGCAGGAAAAAATAACGGTACGTTCGTGAACCTCTTGTGAAAGGAGATAACATCAATGAAATGGATGCGGACGATCCTGATTTTCCTGCTCGCCGTACTTTTTGCTGCGCCGGCGGGAGAAGCAAAGCCGACAGAAAAACAGGTGCAAATTCCACAGTCGGTCCTAAACATTACAAAAGAAAATACGTATCCGAACTCGTCGCAAGATTTGCCTTACTTGCAGCCAAGCCAGTTTACCGAAACCTTGCTGAAAACGTCCAATGTGAGAATTGAAAATCCGAATCTCGTGCGGATGTTGAATGAAACAAGCGTGAACCGCTCGTTTTTATCGCTCGGTCTGCGCGCGAAAATTTACCTGGGCGAATGGCCGCTGAATTATGAATCCAGCGAAACGTCGCCAAACTGGCAATACCAAAAAATCAATACGAACTACTTTGATAACCGCGGCGGCGATGCCAATTATAAAATGCACTACGTCCAGGAAGCGCAAAAGATCGTGCGCGGCGGCCTGACTGCCAGGATTCCGCAAGCGGACGATGTCAAGAAAATGATGCTGTTAAAAGCAATGGAAAACTCGAAGTTGCCGCTTTCCTTTGACACGATTATCGGGGCCGGCACGAAAAAAGGCCATGAATACAATGTCCCGAAAAAACGGCTCGGCTATTTGTATGCATATGCCCCGGCCGTGAATGAAAAAGGAAAAGTCACATACGGCGAAGTGTACCTTGTCCTTAAAGGGACGAAACGGGAAATTTTGGTTAAAAACGTCACTTCCCACGGCATTGGTGCCTGGATTCCCATTCAGGACTATGTTTCGTTCAGTTTTTCTGTGAGCGAACAGCCGAAATAAAGAAGTTTATTTAGATTGGCCCGGGCAGGTTCACCGGATTTTGAGGAGGCCTGTCTCATGCCAATTTTCTATGGGCAATCGCCAATAAGAAAGCTGTCTGAACAGCAGCTTTTTTCTGTGCGGAAAATGGGGTATACTATAATAAGAAAGAAGTACGTGAGGAGGATTTTTTTGGGGAAAGCGGTATATAACAAGGACCAGCAACTTACTTATTTAATGGAACGGCTGAATATCTTTTTGGAGGTTCTGGATTCGATTGATCCGGAAGCGGCAGGCCTTGAAGATATTGATCGGCTTATTCAAATGATCGATGAAATTGAAATGAAAATGGACCAATTCAAAAAGCGCAAACCGGCCCCTTCTTTGTAAAGGCCGGTTTTTTATCTGGCATCGGGGGACGAATGCTGTTTTGGAACGATATTGCCCTGTTTTTCTGCACGAACAGATACTGCCAGTATTTCCGGCTGCAGAAATGAGAAAGATAAGGAAAACAACAAAAAGGAGTTTGGTTATGAGAAAAGTTTTTGCAACACTTTTTGCAGTCTTCCTGTTTTTTTCAATATGCCCGCAGCGAGATGCTTTTGCCCTTTCCAACGCCCCGATCAACTGGGGATTTAACAAAGGCAAAAACGGGCAGCAGGCGGATGCCGGCGCCGCTTATAACGCCCTTTTGCAAAAATACGGCGGCATTTACAAGGGCAATCCGAATGACAAGTATGTGTATTTGACGTTTGACAATGGATACGAGAATGGGTATACCCCGAAAATACTCGATGTTTTGAAGAAAGAAAAAGTCCCCGCCATCTTTTTCGTCACCGGCCACTATTTAAAATCACAGCCGGATCTTGTGAAACGAATGGTGAAAGAAGGCCATATCATAGGCAACCACTCGTGGGGCCATCCGGACATGACACAGATTTCCGATGCGCAAGTACGTGAAGAATTGGAAAAAGTGAAAGCGGAAACCGCCCGCCTTACCGGCCAGAAAGAAATGAAATATTTGCGCCCGCCCCGCGGCATCCTGAGCGAACGAACGCTGAAGTTGGGCAATGAAGAAGGCTACACCCATGTCCTCTGGTCACTGGCTTACCTCGACTGGGATGTGAACCGCCAGCGCGGCACACAATTTGCTTATGACAGCATCATGTCACAAATCCACCCTGGGGCCATTATTTTGCTCCATACTGTGTCAAAAGACAATGCCAACGCATTGGAACGCGTGATCAAAGACTTGAAAAAACAAGGCTACAAATTCAAAAGCATGGATGAGTTTATGAAAACTGAAAAATTGAAAAAGTAACCAAAGAGGGCTGCCTTAAAAGTGAAGGGCAGCTCTGTTTTTCTTGCCGGCCAGAAGAAAAAGTGCTTGCCGGGTCGAATGAGGGTTTGCTGCATAAGCAAAGTTCCTATGGCGCCGCGTTCACTGCCGCATGGGCGTCTAATTCGACAAATGCGCACGCGGATCTTTTGCTTTTGTCTAATTGAAAAAGCTAATTAGACAAAAGGCCGCGCCGCTCATCCGCAATTGTCTAATTGGAAACGCTAATTAGACGAATGAGCGTGCAGTCCTCCTGCAAATGTCCAATTGGCGGTTCTAATTAGACAAATGGGCGTGCCGCTTGCCTACATTTGTCCAATTGGCAGCTCTAATTAGACAAATGACCGTGGCACTCACCTGCATTTGTCTATATAAGATGAACTTAAGTTTTCGACAGCTCTAATCTAACAAGCAGCCGGTCAATAATTTTCTGACTTTTTTGGCTAGCTTGTTTCATAAATTCAGCCACGTGGGACCGGATTTGATAAAACTTGCTGAAAAAAACATTATTAACGACGTCTTGCTTCAGCCATTTCCATAATCCTTCCACTGGATTCAGCTCAGGGCTGTATTTAGGAAGATAGACAAACCTCAGCCGTGGATTTTCTTTCAGAAAATCCTTGATGACGTTGTGCACTTTACTATTATCCAGGACCATTACAATTTTACCTTGTGGGTATTCGCTTAAAAGGAGTTCCAAAAATCGTTTAAAGGCCGAAGAGTTGCTTTTTTCTTCTTCATAATGCGTGACTTCGCCGGTTTCATAGTTTATTGCGGCGAACAATTTAGCACCTTTATGTTGGCCATATGTCATAATCTTTCGCTGCTGACCTTTCGGAAACCAGTTATACTGCAGGGCCTGATAAGCACGGATGAATGCTTCATCTTCGAATAACAAGTGATCAATGAGACCATTCTCCAGTTCCTTTTTCAACGCTGGAAAAGTGACTTCTTTGAACTCCTTTTGTTCGTCCGGATCAGCTTTTGCCAAAGTATACGTTGCCTTAGTGTAGCTGAATCCAAGCCTGTGTAACATCTCAGAAACGCCCTTGGGAGTAAAAGACTGCTGAAACTCTTGTTGAATCCAGTCGGCAATTAATTGGAGCGTCCAAGTGTATTTTGCTTCGAAACCGACTTCTGCAGGTGTTTTATTTACGATGGTATCGGCCAACTGTTCCTGTTGTTCTTTACTTAACTTTTCGGGTTTACCTGTTGTTTTTTTCATTTGTAGCCCGGAAATTCCACCTTCTTCATAAGAATGAAAGTATGCCATAACCGTCTGCCGATTACGTCCTATAATCTTAGCGATATCCATATAAGTATGGCCTTCTAGGTGTAATAGCACAGAAAGGTAACGCTCATAAAGACGTTTATCTTTTGTATTTTTCATTGCATTTCGTAAGGATTCAATTTCATGATTTACCATTTTTTCTCCATCCTTTTTGGTATAGTTACAGACTTTATACCCGAAAAAGGACCAAGAAATTGAGCAAAGATGATTAGTTCATCTTATATAATTGGAAATGTTAATTAGACAAATGACCACGCCGCTCATCTGCAATTGTCTAATTGGAAACGCTAATTAGACGAATGAGCGTGCAATCCTCCTGCAAATGTCCAATTGGCGGTTCTAATTAGACAAATGATCGTGGCACTCATCTGCTTTTATCTAATTGAAAAAGCTAATTAGACAAATGCCCGCGCTGCTCGCCCACGTTTGTCTAGTTGTTGGAAGGTCTAACTGTACAAATGCCCGCGCATCCCTCCTGCATTTGTCCCATTGAAAACCTAATTAGACAGATAACCGGCCGGGTCTCTTTATCCTGTGATGTTTTCATGCCGCGTTGAATCGGCAATGAAAAGGGCGAGCGCTTGTGCTATAATACTTAAAAACGAATTGAGAGGACGCCATGTGGGAGAAAATCGTTAAAATCAATGGCCCGTACAATTTTGACCGTGCGCTCGAAAGATTAAGCCTCGACCCGTTACAGGCGGTGGATCCGCTTAGTCGGACAGTGAAAATCCCGATATACGGCAAACAGCCGGAAACAGCGTCCATCACTGCAACCGGCACAACGGAGGAACCTGCCTTTCTCATCAAAGGCGAAAATCCGGATACCGCTGAAATCGTTGAGAAGCGGATTTTCCACCTTTTTCAGTGGGAGAAAGATATTGCAGGCATCACAAACCATTTTACCGGCACTGCCCTTGAACCGCTTTTTAAAGAACACCGCGGCACGCCGTTTGTGCTAGACTTTTCGCCATATGCCTGCCTGATCAAATGCATCATCCACCAGCAGCTCAATATGAAATTTGCCCATACGCTGACAGAGCGTTTCGTGTACCACTTTGGTTTTCAAAAAGACGGTGTCTGGTTTTATCCGTCTCCGGAAAAAACGGCTGCATTGCAAGTTGCAGATTTACGCGCCCTGCAGTTTAGCGAGCGGAAAGCAGAGTATGTAATCGGGCTTTCCAGATTGGTGGCATCAAGCGAACTCGACTTGGCAGAACTTGAAAAGAAACCGGATGAAGAAATCTTAAAAACGCTCGTGAAAATCCGCGGCATCGGCCCGTGGACCGTGCAAAATTTTCTCATGTTCGGGCTCGGCCGCCTGAATCACTTTCCAAAAGCCGACATTGGCATTCAAAAGGCATTGAAAAAACTTTTCCAGCTTGAGAAAAAACCGACTTATGAAGAAATGGACGCTTACGCAAAAGACTGGGAGCCTTATTTGAGTTATGCCTCCCTGTATTTATGGCGTAGCATTGAATAGAGGGACGGATTTTATGCAAAAACAAGTCATTATTAAACCAAAACAGCAATTCCCTTTGACGATCAAACGGCTCGGCATCAACGGGGAAGGGGTCGGCTATTTTAAACGGACGGTCGTTTTCGTGCCGGGTGCGCTGCCAGGCGAAGAGGTGGTCGTGGAAGCCAAACGGATACACCCGAAATATGTGGAAGGTATTGTCAAAAAGGTGCGCAAACGCTCGCCCCACCGGGTAAAAGCCCCGTGCCCGGTTTACGAGCAGTGCGGCGGTTGCCAGCTCCAGCACCTTGTGTACAAGCAGCAGCTCATCGAAAAACGCGACATTGTCATCCAGGCGCTCGAACGCCATACAAAGTTAAAAGTGGACGAACTCGATATCCGCCCGACGATCGGTATGGATAACCCATGGCTGTACCGGAACAAAAGCCAGTTCCAGCTCGGTGAAGACCATGGGAAAATCATTTCCGGCCTTTACAGCCTTGATTCTCACCGGCTGATCAACGTCCCGGAATGCATCGTCCAGCATCCGCTGACAAACAAAGTGACGCAAGTGGTGACACAAATTTTAAATGATTTCCATGTCCCGGTGTACAATGAAAAAACCGGGAAAGGCATCGTGCGAACCATTGTCACAAGGGTCGGCATCCAGACCGGCCAGGCCCAGGTTGTGCTGATTACGACCAAGCGGGAACTGCCGCGCAAAGATGTCATCCTTTCCGAGATCAAAAAGCGCCTGCCGGAAGTCGTATCGGTTGCGCAAAATGTGAACGCCAAAAAAACGTCGGTTATTTTCGGCGACGAAACGATTCATTTATCCGGAAAAGAAATCATTGAAGAACGGCTCGAAGAATTCACATACGAACTCTCCGCCCGCGCCTTTTTCCAGCTGAACCCGATCCAGACGGTGAAGCTTTACAATGAAGTGAAAAAAGCCGCTGCGTTGACTGGCAAGGAGAAAATTGCGGATACCTACTGCGGTGTCGGCACCATTGGCTTGTGGCTCGCGGATGGCGCATCCGAAATCCGCGGTATGGATGTGATTCCGGAAGCGATTGAAGATGCTAAGAAAAACGCCGCCGCCCACAACATCCCGAACGCCCATTACTTTGCCGGTAAAGCAGAAGTCCTCCTGCCAAAATGGCTGAACGAAGGCTGGCGCCCGGACGTTGTCATCGTCGACCCGCCGCGTTCGGGCTGTGACGAAGCCCTTTTACGGACGATTCTGAAGGTAAAACCAAAGAAATTTGTTTACGTGTCATGCAACCCTTCCACTTTGGCAAAGGACTTACACATACTGAGTAAAGCTTATAACATAGCCTATATGCAGCCTGTGGATATGTTTCCGCAAACGGTGCATGTTGAGTGCGTGGTATTGATGTCAAGGGTTGATAAATAGAAGGGCTGTAAATGCCTATAAATAAAGGGTTTCCAGATATTGAACTTTTCTGTAGGCTACTTTGCCGGAGGTGACAATATCTGGAGACCCTCATTTTTTATTGTTTGCGGGAACATATCAACTGCCCTGAAAGTAATAGGGTTGAGTTGACAGGTTAGATAACGCTTATTTTTGTAGGGGTTGAGGAGACAGGATAGATGTAAACTTCTGCTTAATTTTCTTCACTGTTTTCTATTTCTTTCAATGATACCCCGTCTTTAGTTTTCCATTCTACCAGTCCATTTACGTGGCCGCCAATGACAAAAGCAGCAGCATATGATGGACTACGGAATAAGATATTTTCTTGAAGTATGCCATTTTCATCTATTTTGGCTTTTTGTCTGCGGTCTTTAATTCCAGGCGGAATACTTTCAGAATCTATCGTTTCAATATGACTGCCTTGTAAGACGACAAAACCTTCGTTCGTTTGCTTACAGCTTGCTTCAATTACTTGTCCGCTCTTACGACTTTTTCGCTTCATAAAGAGAAGTAATTCCTCTTCAGCAGATTCTACTGTATTAGCTGGTTTAGGTTTATCTGTCAGTGGTTCGAATAATTTATGCCCAAGAGCACCCATTATAATTTTAGCGTAATCAATGAATTCTTCGAGCTCACTTTCTTTTTCCTCGGTTATATTTCCTGGAGTAGGGTCGTTTCCGTTCTTAACCACATACCGGTTTGCCTCTACTGCAAGCCCACAAAAACGATTCTCAAGATAACTTATCTCTGTGGGACCAAAGGAGTTATTGGACGTAGTAAATACAACAGCTTCTGTCCAATAATCCTTATCTGGATTTCGCTTGTGTTCTATTAACCGACAAAGAAGACCCTCTCCGTTTTTCCGAACACCGGCTTGCCCAATATATACCATATTGTCATCTGTTTGATCTGAAGTGCCAAATAAAAAGTAAACGCCGCTCTGGGATAAATCTTCGCGTCCTTTGCATTTATCTAGTTCAGTGCGAGGTATCTTGTAAGCAACGCCAGTCCAATTAGCCAAAGTACACTTTATTCTCCCATTTGGTGTGCCATCCATCAAAAACAGATTTATACTTTTTCCTCGTTTAGCCATAATCCTTTATCTCCCTCCGTAACAGCTTATTTGTTATTTGAATCATTGGAAGGAGTTTCAAATGGCTTTCCTTCAGGGTTATACGTTAAATTGAAAACAAGATCCGACAGCCATTTCTTAAACGAAGGATTATCATTAAACTGCTTAAATAACTCCATATTATCCGCCATTATACTAAATATAACAGACTGAAGGGCACGTTCACTTTCCATACGCGCATTTTGCTTGTCTGAATTTTTCATTGCGTTAATATAGCGCTCGTCTTTTGTAACCATTCCTGGTATTTCTAGAATTTGGCGGCGAACATTATCAGCATCGTTCCAGTCTATATTGCCGAACAAGTCATTAAATGATGAAAGAATGCTAGAAAGCAAATCCATTTCTGGCTCCACTATGCCGCCTACACGACCAGCAGGTACAGGGCCAATCTCAGCGTCAGCATCATCTAATACAAGAGACATAGAATCACGAGCTTCGACTCGGTAACTATCTAAATCAATTGAATCTAGTATTCCTTGAGACAAATCATCTTCTTTGGGAGAAGGAAGTTTAGGTATTAATAAATTTAAAAATATTGATAGCTTTTCCCATTCTGCATTACCGTAAGGAAGAATAGCTCCAAGAAAGCCGTATGTTCGAACAAATGCTTTTGCTGCACTTTTGAATTCAATTTTCCCTTCGTCATCAAGCTCTTTGTAAATAGCAGTACATGCATCGAGGATAGGATCTAACCTATCGCGATCTGCACCATTTAAGTAAAGTTCAACAAGCGAATCAACATGCCCATTTTCGTATACTTGATGGGCTTCCATAATTGCTATGAGATCATAAAGCTTGTTCGGATCAGTTTCATTAGACAGAATAGTTGTCCGATAATATTTTGAGAATGCTGCTTCAATGGTCTCTGTTTTATTTGCAAAATCAAGTACAAAAGTATCATGTTTCTGCGGATGAGAGCGGTTCAGCCGAGATAGAGTCTGAACAGCCTTTATATCAGATAGCATTTTATCAACGTACATTGTATGGAGTAGTGGTTCATCATAACCCGTTTGGAACATATCAGCCACTATAAGAAATCGATATGGATCCTTACGGAACACCTTCTCAATTGTATTATCTGGGAAGCCATTAATTGCTGCAGAGGTTAAAGTTTTACCACCATATTCTTTTTCCCCGGAAAAAGCAATAATAGCTTTATAAGGACTACGCCTGTCAGCAAGGCATTTATTAATTGCGTAATAGTATTCGATACAGCGCTCTATACTACTCGTAACCACCATAGCTCGTGCTTTTCCTCCGATTTTCCCTTTTGAAATAACCTGATCATGAAAGTGGTTCACCATGATTTCTGCTTTTTGTGATATGGCAAACTTATTACTTTCTACAAATTGACGGAGTTTCTTTTGTGCTTTTTTCTTGTCAAATAAAGGATCATCTTCAATGGTTTTAGCAAGCCTGTAATAACTGTCTACAGGGGTATAGTATTTAAATACATCTAAAATAAAACCTTCTTGAATTGCTTGCTTCATTGTATATACATGGAACGGACGATGTTTAATTTCATCTCCGTCTTGGTATGGGATACCAAACATTTCAAGGGTTTTGTTTTTAGGAGTAGCGGTAAATGCAAAATAGCTGGCGTTCTTCAGCATTTTGCGCCCTTCCATAAGACGGTTGATTTTATCTTCAAAATCTTCCTCTTCTCCAGTAACTTCACCTGATAATACAATATTCATCTTAGCCGACATGTTACCGCTTTGTGATGAATGGGCTTCGTCAATAATTATGGCGAAAGAGCGCCCTTTGTGTTCTGAGCCAATGCTATCAAGAATAATAGGGAACTTATGTACAGTAGTTATTATAATCTTCTTACCGCCATTGATTGCTTTCCTTAAATCATCAGAGTGTTCTGCCCATGCTACTGTGCTAGAAACCTGCATAAACTGTTTTATCGTATCCCGAATTTGTTTATCAAGTATTACACGGTCTGTAACAACTACCACAGAGTCAATGATGGCTTTGCCATTCTTTTCGAGGAGGTGAGTCGATGAAAAAGATAACAAAAATAGATGGGAATAAGGGTACATCAATTATCAAGCCCAAATTACGAGTAGCTGCTTACTGTCGTGTTTCTACGGACAGTGATGAACAGTTAGTGAGCCTAGAAGCACAAAAATCCCATTATGAGACTTACATAAAGGCAAACCCAGAATGGGAATATGTTGGCTTGTATTATGATGAGGGGATCAGTGGGACCAAAAAAGAAAACCGGTCAGAACTTCTTAGAATGCTATCAGATTGTGAAAACAAGAAGATTGACTTAATTATTACAAAGTCCATTAGTAGGTTTGCAAGAAACACTACGGATTGTTTGGAGATGGTTCGTAAACTGTTGGACCTTGGGATTTATATCTATTTCGAGAAGGAAAATATCAATACCCAATCAATGGAAAGTGAGTTGATGCTTTCTATATTAAGCGGGCTTGCAGAAAGTGAGTCAATCTCCATTTCGGAAAATAACAAGTGGGCAATTCAAAGGAGATTTCAGAACGGAACTTTTAAGATTTCTTACCCACCATATGGCTATGACAACATTGATGGACAAATGGTGGTAAACCCTGAGCAAGTAGAAATTGTGAAGTATATTTTCGCAGAAGTACTATCAGGCAAGGGTACACAGAAAATAGCAGATGATCTTAATCAAAAGGGTATCCCCTCCAAAAGAGGTGGTCGTTGGACCGCTACAACAATTCGAGGAATTCTAAAAAAATGAGAAATATACCGGGGATGTTATACTGCAAAAAACCTATACAGATTCCCGTTTTAATAAGCGCACCAATTATGGTGAGAAAAACAGATATTTAATAGAAAATCACCATGAGGCAATTATCAGCCATGAAGTGTTTGAAGCAGTAGAGGCTGCCTTAAATCAAAGGGCAAAAGAAAAGGGAATAGAAAAGCGTAATGATAAGTACCAAAATCGGTATTCTTTCTCCGGAAAAATTATTTGCTCGGAATGTGGTAGCACCTTTAAAAGACGAATTCATTCGTCCGGCACAAGAAAATATGTAGCCTGGTGTTGCAGTAAACACTTAAAGCAGATAACAGAATGTTCCATGCAGTTTATTCGAGATGAGGATATAAAGACGGCCTTTGTTACTATGATTAACAAGCTGATTTTCGGTAGAAAACTTATTCTACAACCACTATTAGATGCTTTGCGTGGAATGAGCAACTCTGATAACCTTTCAAGAATTCAGGAATTAGAGAAGCAAATTGAAAAAAATGCAGAACAGAGAGAACTGCTTGTAAAGCTTATGGCAAAGGGTTATCTAGAACCTGCCCTTTTTAACAGAGAAAACAATGAACTGAAAATGGAAGCAGATAATTATATGGGGCAAAAAGAAGCTTTAATTCATGCTTTAAATGGAGAATTATCAAAGGTGCAGGAAGTCAGTAACTTAATAAAGTTTACGAATAAGGCTGAAATGATAAATACCTTTAAAGAGCAAATTTTCAATGATCATATTGAAAAAATTATCGTTTACTCAAGGGTAGAGATAGGTTTCGTTCTGAAATGTGGAATCACACTAAGGGAAAGGATGTGAGAAAATGGCGCACACGCCCTATGGCTATAGGATAGAGAATGGAATAGCAGTTATCGATGAAGAAAAAGCTGAAAAAGTAAGGAATTTGTATAAGGGCTACTTATCAGGCCTTTCCTTAACGGTCGCTGCAAAGACTGCTGGAATAGATGCTTATCATGGAACTGCTGGAAGGATGCTAAGAAATGAGCGTTATCTTGGTGATGATTATTACCCTGCCATCATTGATAAAGAAACCTACGAAAAAGCAGAAGCAGAGAGGGTAAAGAGAGCGAAAAAGCTAGGCAGAATCTTTGAACCCAAGAAAGAAGATGAACCTACTATTTTTAAGAAGTTTACCATAGGACAAGTAATTCAGAAGTATACAAATCCTTTTACACAAGCGGAATTTGTATATAGCTTAATAGAAAGTGAGGGACAGCAAGATGGCAGTTAATAAAAATGTAATGATTATACCTGCAATTAAACGTGTAGGCAACAGCCGAAAAGAAGATGATACACCAAAACTTCGGGTCGCTGCTTATTGCCGAGTTTCTACAGATAGTGATGAGCAGGCTAGTAGTTACGAAGTACAGATTGAACACTATACAGAGTTTATCAAGAAGAATTCAGAGTGGGAATTTGCAGGGATCTTTGCTGATGATGGTATCAGCGGCACAAATACAAAAAATCGCGACGAATTTAATCGAATGATTGATGAGTGCATGGCTGGGAAAATTGATATGGTTATTACCAAATCAATAAGCCGATTTGCTAGAAATACCTTGGACTGTCTACAATACATCAGGAAACTTAAAGATAAAAATGTAGCGGTATATTTTGAGAAAGAAAATATCAATACACTGGATGCCAAAGGTGAAATTATGCTTACCATTATGGCATCCTTAGCGCAACAAGAGAGCCAGTCATTAAGCCAGAATGTAAAGCTTGGCTATCAATACCGATACCAACAGGGAGAGGTAATGGTCAATTGTTCTAGGTTTTTAGGATATACCAAAGATGAAAATAAGCGATTAGTAATTGTGCCGGAGGAAGCTGAAATAGTTAAAAGGATTTACCGAGAGTATCTTGATGGCTCCAGTATGGATAAAATCAAAAAAGGACTTGAAGCTGATGGCATACTTACAGGTGCGGGGAAAAAAGGTGGCATACCAGTACTATAAGGAAGATATTAAGCAATGAAAAATATATTGGTGATGCATTGCTCCAAAAAACTTATACGGTAGATTTTCTTACAAAAAAGAGGGTTGTAAATAACGGTATCGTACCTCAATATTATGTTGAGAATAGTCATGAAGCTATTATCCCGCGTGAAATTTTCATGCAGGTTCAAGAAGAGTTAGTTCATAGAAGTAAAGGACATATAAGTACTAGTGGAAAGAAAAGAAACTTTAGTGCAAATCATGTATTTTCACAAATTATTTTCTGCGGAGAGTGTGGTGAAATATACCGTAGAGTTCATTGGAATAACAGAGGCAAAAAATCGATTGTTTGGAGATGCGTCAGTAGACTTGAGAATACAGGGTTAACTTGTCATTCCCGAACCGTGCTGGAGGATATGATAGGCCTTGCTACGGTGGATGCAATTAATAAACTAATAGGGCAAAAGGATGGCTTTTTAACTATCTTAAAGGAAAATATAGAAACAGTGATAAGTGAAACGGGCAATAATGTTGTTTCCGAGATAGATAAAAAGCTAGAGGAATTACAAAAAGACCTTTTGAGACTGGCCAATTCCAAAGAGGATTATAACGATATAGCCGATGAGATTTACAGGCTCAGAGAGGAAAGGCATAAGGCTTTAGCAGAAGAAGCCGGCAAAAAAGGCTCCAAGCAAAGGCTAGAAGATATGGAAAAATTCCTTAATGAACAATCCACCCTCCTCGAGGAGTATGATGAGCAACTAGTAAGGAGACTTATAGAGAAAATAACGGTCTATGATGATAAACTAACTATTGAATTTAAATCTGGTGTAGAAATTGATATAGAAAAATAAAACGAATTTGACCGCCGATTGAGGTGCAGTGGCATCTTAGTCGGCGCTTTTTGTCGTTAACTTATTATACAGCTCTGAGGAGTAAAAATTTTTCGTGATAATTTAACTATTCCCCCCCCAAAAATGCGGCTAAATATGTAATAATTTAAATAATTAGAGCTTGCTGGACGAATATTTTGGCATGGCTTAGTGACAAGTCGAATACAAGCTAAAATTTGATTCGTTCAGCAAGCCCTAATTAAACTTGGCTGTTTTGAGGGGGTTTTTATTTTGGTTACTAGAAAAGAAAAAAGAAATCGTGAAAAAGAAGCAAATTATTTTTTCGAGTTCCTTAAAATTCAGAAGCATTTTTTCAAAGACCTGATGAATAACCTAAAAAAGGTAGCAGACCACCGACATCAAAGCTATATCACTTATGGTCCAGAGGTCCTTTTATTTACGATGATGTTGAAAAATATGACCGGCCTAAAATCCATGAGAAACATGAGTGAGAGTTTTAATAAAGAAGAATGTATTAAAAATGTAGGGAAGGTGTTAGGCTTAGATTCTCTTGAAGAACTTCCACATTATGATACAATTAACGACTTTTTATCTGGCTTAGATGTAAATGAATTAGAAAAAATTAGAACGTATATGATTAAAGAATTATTGAAAAAAAGGTCTCTCGAGTCTTATCGAATTGAAGGAAAGTACTGGGGTGTCATCATTGATGGAACTGGATTACACACCTTTCATGAGAAACATTGTAAACACTGCCTGAGACGGGCATATACAAATAAAGAAACAGGAGAAACGAACGTACTTTATATGCACCATGTACTTGAAGCCAAGCTTGTCGTGGGGGATATGGTCTTCAGTATTGCCTCCGAATTTATCGAAAATGAATCAGAAAATGTTTCTAAGCAAGATTGTGAATTAAAAGCCTTCGACAGGCTGGCAAAGAAAATAAAAAAAATATTTAAAAGACTACCGATTTGTATCTTGGGAGATAGTCTCTATGCATGTGAAACGGTATTTAATCTGTGCAGGGCGCACAAATGGAAATATATATGCAGATTTAAGGAAGGGAGAATTAAAAGTATCTCGACGGAGTTTAAGGCAATAAAAGAGCTGGAACAAAGTAAGGATCAGAATTCATTAGTTTGGGTGAATGATATTGCCTACAAAGACAGAACGGTCAATCTGATGGAGGCCACAATGAAAACAGAGGATGGGAAATCGAAAGAGTATGTATTTATAACGGATATTAAAATCACGAAAAAGAACGTGGAACGACTCATCGCTGCAGGAAGAAGCCGCTGGAAGATTGAAAATCAAGGATTTAACGAACAAAAAAATAATCGTTACAATATAGAACATGCCAATAGCCAAAACTACACAGCCATGAAAAATCATTATTTATTAGTTCAAATAACAGATATTATTAGACAGCTGTTTGAAAAAGGTTCGTCAATCTTAAAAGCACTCAAAAAAACGGCAAAAGAAAAATCCTCAAATCTGTTGGAATCGTTTCGGACACGCATTTTAACAGACGAGGATTTCACCCATTTAAGTAAGCCAATACAAGTAAGGTTTACTTAATGGTTATATTATAGCAAAGGATGTGATGTAAAAAAAGGTTTTTTTGAAGTTATCCACAATTTTAAAAAAGAAATTTGCAAATTCGGCTCTTTTTGACTTTGAAAGCAGAAAAAATAGATGGAAAAATTTTCTAAATGTGGATAAGTCATTTTATCATAAAACATCTAAAAATTGATGAATTTACTCTTCAGAACTGCTTATTATAAAACCATATTGACAACTATCGATATGCCTGATATTCTTATTATAAGATATCGAGAACATTCGATGTCATTGATACATATGAATATATAGGAGGTAATTTCATGAAACATTCATATGCAGATTATGTTCCTGCAATTAAGGCTATGTCAGATGAAACACGGTTAAAGATTATTGATATGCTATCGTGTGGAGAAATGTGCGCATGCGATATATTAGAAGAATTCAGTATTTCTCAATCCACTCTTAGTTATCATATGAAGATATTATCTGAAAGTGGTCTTGTAAATGCAGTACGTGATGGGGCATGGATGAGATATACATTAAACAAGAAAAAAACGGATGAGGTAATAGCTTTCTTTACATGCATAACAAATGACAAAGAAGATTGTATTTGTAAAAAGAGCAAAAATAAAAAATCTGATAATCAATGTTGTTAAGGAGGATTTAGTAATGAAAAATATTGAGATTTTTGACCCAGCAATGTGTTGCTCAACAGGAGTTTGTGGTCCATCTATTGATCCGGAGCTGTTAAGAGTAGCAACTGTAATTAATTCGCTTAAAGAAAAAGGGATTATTATAAAAAGGCATGGTTTGTCTAGTGAACCCCAGGATTTTATCTCCAATAAAGTTATAAGTGAAATTCTACAAAAGGAAGGAGCAGATATTCTTCCTGTAACACTGGCAGATGGTGAAATTGTAAAAACCAAAAGCTACCCAACAAACGAAGAGTTTTCAGAATGGTTAGGGGTGGAAATAAGCACAAAACCTCAAAAGAAGAGTGGCTGCTGCGGACCAAAGGGGTGCTGTTAAGATGTTAAAGAATAATTATGAGCCATTTAGTTTAGATGGGATAAATCTGACTAAGTATATGTTTTTCACAGGAAAGGGTGGTGTAGGTAAAACTTCAACCGCTTGTGCTGTGGCAGTAAATTTAGCTGATAATGGAAAAAGTGTTCTCCTTATAAGCACTGATCCTGCATCCAATTTACAGGATGTTTTTAATACTGAGCTTGATGGCAAAGGTGTGCCGATTGATGGAGTGCCGGGTTTAGTTGTGGCGAATCTTGACCCAGAGGAAGCTGCCAGAGAGTATAGGGAATCGGTTATTGCTCCATATAGGGGGAAGTTGCCGGATAGTGTAATTGTAAATATGGAGGAACAACTCTCAGGTTCATGTACAGTTGAAATTGCCGCTTTTGACCAGTTTTCGAACTTCATCACTGATAAATCCACAGAGAATAAATACGATTATATTATTTTTGATACTGCTCCGACAGGGCACACACTTCGTATGCTGCAATTACCATCAGCGTGGAGTAATTTTATCAGTGAAAGTACACATGGGGCGTCATGTTTAGGTCAGCTCGCTGGACTTCAAGATAAAAAGGATATGTATAAGAATGCGGTTGAAAACCTTGCAGATAAAGATAAAACAACTTTGATATTGGTATCAAGGCCGGAGGAAACTCCTTTGATTGAAGCTGAACGTTCAAGCCATGAGCTTAGTGAGCTAGGGATAAACAATCAGGTTTTAATTATCAATGGTATACTGAGTGAAGCAACTGACGATGTTTCGATTAAAATGTTAGATAAGCAGCAAAAGGCTTTGGAAAATATGCCACAGGGTTTAAAAAAGTTTAAGATTTTCACTATACCACTTCGTTCCTATAACGTTGTAGGTATTGATAATATTAGAACATTTTTATATAGTGACGAATACACAAAAAATAGTATTTATAGCAAATCCTTAAATTTAAGACACCTAGATGTTCTGATTGAAGATATTTATAGGGCAGGTAAAAAAGTGATATTTACAATGGGCAAAGGCGGTGTTGGAAAAACAACTATTGCTGCAACCATTGCTGTGGCTCTTGCTAGAAAGGGTGTTAAGGTACATTTAACATCTACAGACCCAGCTAATCATCTCAAATATGTGGTTGAAGATACTGAAAATATTAAGCTAAGTAAAATAGATGAAAAGCAGGAACTATTGCGATATCAAAATGAGGTATTAAGTAAGGCTCGTGAAACAATGAGCGAAGATGATGTTGCTTATGTTGAAGAGGATTTACGCTCTCCATGCACACAGGAGATTGCAGTATTTAGAGCATTTGCTGAGATTGTTGACAAGGCTGAAAACGAAGTTGTAATAATTGATACTGCACCAACGGGTCACACGCTTCTGTTGCTTGATTCTACACAGAGTTATCATAATGAGGTTCAGAGAACAAAAGGTGAAACGCCAATATCTGTTCAAAGATTACTTCCAAGACTTCGGGATGAGAAACAAACAGAGGTTATTATTGTTACATTACCTGAAGCAACACCGGTATTTGAAGCTCAGAGACTGGGTGATGACCTGAATAGAGCGGGAATTAATAACAAATGGTGGGTGGTTAATCAGTGCCTTTCATTGACGAATACTAAAAATAGTATGTTAATAGCTCGCGCTGATGCTGAAAAGCAATGGCTGGAAAAAGTTAAGCAAATAAGTTCTGATAACTTTGTTGCAATCCCCTGGTTTCAGGATGCATCAATTGAAAATATAGTGAACTTTTCTGGAGGTAGTAAAAGTGATGAATAAAAGTGATGCTGGCTGTTGCTCTTGTGGCAGTGGCTGCTGCGGACAAGAACAGAAAAAAAAGGCAGATTATAATAGATTTTCTTTATCTTGATCTGAGTGTATGTAAGAGGTGTCAAGGAACTGAAACTAATCTTGAGGATGCAGTTAATGAAGTATCAACGGTATTAAGAGCGGCAGGGTTTGATATAGTATTGAATAAGATTAATATAAATTCAAGGGAGTTAGCCATTGAACACCATTTTTTAAGTTCTCCAACCATTCGTGTAAATGGCAGGGATATTGCTCTTGAGGTTAAGGAATCTTCCTGCAAGGAATGTGGAGATCTATGTGGCGACTCTGTGGATTGCAGAGTTTGGGTGCAGGATGGTATAGAGTATACGGAACCACCAAAATCCATGATTATTAACGCAATTTTGAAAGAAGTTTATGATGGCCATAGTTCAATCCCCTTGACAAATGAGAAATATGAAATCCCACAAAACTTAATTACATTTTTTGATAGCTTGGAAAGAAAGTAGGATTGATTTAACATGAGTAAGGAACAAAATAGTGGAATTGGATTTTTTGAAAAGTACTTAACCGTATGGGTTATTTTATGTATGTTTGCAGGGGTATTGATTGGAAAGTTTTTACCTGGAATACCAGCGTTTTTAGGACGTTTTGAATATGCAAATGTATCAATACCAATGGCGATTTTAATCTGGCTTATGATATATCCAATGATGCTAAAAGTAGATTTTCAAAGTATTAGAAATGTAGGCAAAAATCCCAAGGGACTTTTTGTTACATGGATAACCAACTGGTTGATAAAGCCATTTACTATGTTCGGCATTGCATGGCTGTTTTTCTTTGTAATTTTTAAATCTCTAATTCCGGCAGAATTGGCACAAGACTATCTTGCGGGAGCAATACTTCTTGGAGCAGCACCGTGTACAGCGATGGTATTTGTATGGAGTTATTTGACCAAAGGCAACGCAGCTTATACCGTCGTGCAAGTGGCAACAAATGATCTTATAATTCTCATAGCTTTCACGCCTATAGTTGCGTTTCTTCTAGGTGTGGGCGGCGTAACCATACCCTGGGACACTCTTATTTTATCTGTAGTATTGTTTGTTGTTATCCCGCTAGCTGGTGGCATAATTACCCGTAATTACATCACAAAAAGGCGAGGACTCGATTACTTTGAGAATAGCTTTATACCGAAGTTTGGGAATGTCACCACCATAGGTCTATTGCTAACATTAATAATAATCTTTTCATTCCAGGGCGATGTAATTCTGAATAATCCACTGCATATTGTTTTAATTGCTATACCATTAATTATTCAGACTTTCCTAATCTTTTTCATTGCATATCTAGCAAGCAAGGCTATAAAACTTCCTCATGAGATAGCAGCGCCTGCTGGCATGATTGGCGCCTCTAACTTTTTTGAACTGGCAGTTGCCGTTGCGATTGCATTGTTTGGAACTCAAAGCCCAGCTGCACTTGCTACCATTGTAGGAGTTCTAACAGAAGTGCCTGTTATGTTGATATTAGTAAAGATAGCGAATAATACAAGACACTGGTTTCCAGAAAAATCAAGAAAGTAGGTATGGCCAATGAGTAATAAACTAAAGGTTGCATTTATATGTGTTCATAATTCATGTCGAAGCCAAATAGCCGAGGCACTTGGTAAGCACTTTGCAGGAGATATATTTGAAAGCTACTCTGCTGGCACAGAAACAAAACCTCAAATTAACCAGGATGCTGTGCGTCTAATGAAAGAGCTTTATGATATAGATATGGAGAAAACTCAACATTCAAAGTTGCTTGATGAAATACCTCCAGTAGATATTGTTATTACAATGGGGTGTAATGTGGAATGCCCTTACCTTCCATGTAAACACAGGGAAGATTGGGGGTTGGATGATCCTACAGGTAAGAGTGATGAGGAATTTAAAAAAGTAATATCAACTATAGAAACAAAAATAAAAGAGTTAAAAGCAAAACTAAAGTCATAATAATTATAACGCCAATTACAAATCTAGTAGTTGGCGTTATAATTATATATGTCGATATGTTCCCGCCTACCGATAGTGCAAAAAGTGGAGATGACGTGTTTCCGACTACCGATAATGTAAAAGACATCAAACCACCCCGCTCGTTGCACGTGGAGTGTGTGGTATCGATGTCAAGGGTCAGAAATAGGACTATTCACTTAAGGCCATAACAGATGTGAAAGATGTTAAAAGCCAATACGGATTCCTTTTCTGGGTTAATTTGATAAAAATCATTTATGAAACCGGAGGCGCATATGTATGAAATGGTCTGAAGTTCGTGAACATTTTCCAGAACGTTGTGTCTTAGTGGAAGCATTAAAATCCGAAACAAGAGGAAAAGAAAGAATCATCGAGGAAATGTCAGTCATTGATGACTTTGAAAACGGCAATGCAGCATGGAAAGTGTATAAAAAACTACATGTGGAAAATAAAAACCGGGAGTTATACATTTTTCACACGAATAATGAAGAAATAAAGGTAATTGAGCAGCCATATCTAGGAGTGCGAAGAAAAGTATGAAATTTCATATGGTTGATCACTTGCCTTTAGTAGATGTGCCCCAAAAATAAAGTCCTGATCTTTTAAAGTCACACCATCCCTTTCCAAGTGTTTAGAATTTTTTTGAAAAAGTTATGAAAAAGCCAAGGAGAATAACCTCATGGACCGTATAGCAGCTAAAGAAATGTTAATGGATAAATTGACCTTTGATAATAATCATTCTTTTGACGTGATATGGTCTGAGGGGGGCTATCTACAACATGGTTTTGAAAAGGAGCTGTCCCTGTGGAGAATATATTTGAAGGATAAGGGATACATGGCTGTTTCTGAAATCTTATGGCTAGCCGATACAAGGCCAGAGGAATTCTCGCAGTACTAGGTTAATGTATATCCGGAGAATTAGCTATCGGATTATTACAGCCATGTATTTTATATAGCAAAGAAGATAAAACTGAAACCTCAACAATAAACAGTAAAGGAGTGCGATATAATGCTATCTGAAAATAACTCCTCACATAGGAGTGATGAAGAACTTCAGAAGCTCACGTTGGGCAAGCTGAAACCTCATAACTCATACATTACTCTCGTCGAATACGATCCGAACTGGCCTAAACTGTTTGAGCAGGAAGCTGATCGGATTCGTTCCATACTCGGCAACAAAACGCTGCAGATTGAACATGTTGGCTCGACCTCGGTGCCGGGGTTGTGTGCTAAGCCAATTATCGACATGCTACTGGTTGTTGAGGACTATGCTGACGAGCCTTCCTATGTTCCGGTATTGGAATCAGCTGGCTATACATTGCGGATTCGGGAACCTCAGTGGTTCGAACACCGCATGTTCAAAGGACCCGATACGGATATCAACCTGCATGTGTTCAGTTCAGGCACACCTGAGATTGATAGAATGTTACGCTTTCGAGATTGGTTACGGTCTAATGAGAGTGACCGGGAGAAATATGCGCAAGTCAAGCGAAGCTTGGCGAAGAATAAGTGGAGGCATGTCCAGCACTATGCGGATGCCAAAACGTCAATAGTCCAGGAAATCATGGAACGAGCGAATGCTAATATTTATTATCAGAATATTACGATCATACGCAATAATATGAGTCTACTAAACTATGCACAGATAATCGGATGGAAAAATGAATCCTTTGATAATATCGATGGTGAAAGGAGGCTGTGTCTTAGTAGAAGCGTTAAAATCCATAACAAGAGGAAAAGAAAGAATCATCGAGGAAATATCAGTCATTGATCACTTTGAAAACGGCAATGCAGCATGTATAAAATACTGCATGTGGAAAATCAAAACCGGGAGTTATACATTTTTAACACGAATAATGAAGAAATAAAGCCATATCTAGGCGTGCAAAGAAAAGTATGAAATTCCTTAGGCTGCTCACTTGCCTCTAGTATCTGTTGCGATTGAGGATATTAAATTTTTAACAAACAGGCCCTGTTTTCGGGATCATAAACATTCCGATTTCAGGGTCTTTTTTTGTCCAAACGCTGTCATCCCTGCTTTTTCCCGAGGATCCTTTCGTTCTCCCATTTTTTACTTAGTTTTTATATTGACAAACAAAATAATCTGGTATATTATTTACCTTGTTAACAAAAATGAAAACTAAATAAATATCCTTGGAGGTTCTAAAATGAAAAAAGATGAAATTCTGGACAAATTATTGGAAATTACGCATCAGCCATTTCTCATTTTTGTAAATGAAGTAGAAGAAAAAACAGATAATGCTTTTGAAACGTTGAAGTTGTTGGCAGCGGAAGAAAATGTGACAGCGGGCCGCATTTCTGAAGTGCTTGATATTAAGCCGTCAAGTGTGACGCAAATTATCAAGAAACTTGAAGAAGCCGGCACTGCCCGGCGTGAAAAATCCGAGCAAGATTCCCGTGTAACGATTGTAAAAATTACAGATAAAGGCCGTGAAAGCTTAAAAGAGCGCAGTTCCATTTCAACGACGCTAAAAGATGTCCTCTTCCAAGGATTTGCAGAGGACGAGCTTGAAATGTTAGATCAATATCTTGAACGCATGGTTTCCAATATTTCAAGTGAAGCATTTCAGGATAAGCTCCTCGAAGTCTTCAGCAATGATAAACGCTGGGAACTTTTTGGGAAAATGAGTGCCCGTTTCGGTCGTGCACGAGAACAAATGTTGGAACGCAGCGGGTTTGGTGGGTTTGGCGGCCGCGGATTCATGGGCGGCGGATTTGATGGCTGGAAGAAAGGACGTAAAAGATAATGGAAAGAGGATTCGATGGTTCAGTCCGTAAAGATCAAACCAAATTTTCAATTGGACAATTTATAAAACTCATCAAAACGACGCAACCGAAATATCTTTTGCTGGCAATGGGTGTCTTGTTGCTGATTGTTTCATCCGGTATCCAAATTTATGTGCCAAAATTAGCGTCATCTCTTGTCAATCATTTTTCAAAAGGAATTGACTATGGGTTATTAGGGAAAGTCGTAGCACTATTTGTCACTTCAGCCATTGTTTCTGCAGTTGGCGGAACAGTTTTGGGGATTTTTGGAGAAAATGTAATCCAAAACTTGCGGAAAAGCTTGTGGCAAAAATTAACCACTTTGAAAGTGAGCTATTTTGACACTGTCAAGGCTGGTGAAATTTCAAGTCGCCTGGTAAACGATACTGCACAAGTTAAACAATTGCTGGCGGTGACATTTCCACAAACATTAGCGAGCATCATTACAGTTATTGGGACAGTATACATGATGTTCAAGATGGACTGGCACATGACTGCAGCCATGATTGTAGCGGTGCCGGTCGTCGTGATCCTCATGATACCGATTATGGCATTTGGAACGAAAATAGGACATATCCGTCAAGAGGCAATGGCTCAATTTAATGGGATTGCGAGTGAAACATTAAGTGAAATCCGATTGGTAAAAACTTCAAATGCAGAAAAGCAAGCGCAAGTTCGTGCCAATAAAGAAATAAATAAACTGTTTAAAGTTGGGAAAAAAGAAGCGGTCTTTGATGCAACGATGCAACCTATCATGATGATGGTATTTATGAGTATGGTGTTTGGGCTTCTTGCTTATGGGATGCACCGGATTGCAATTGGTGAGATGCAAATCGGCATATTAATGAGCTTCTTGATGTATTTGTTTAACTTGATTGGGGCCATGCCGGTCATTGCAACCTTATTTTCAGAAATGGCAAAGGCTGCCGGTTCAACGCGCCGTGTACAAGAATTGCTTGCTGAAGAACCGGAAGATTTTACGAAAGGCATTGAATTGGATTTGGCTGGTAAAACCTTATCAGTGGAACATGTGGATTTTGCCTACGAAGATGCGCCGGATGAACCCATTCTGAAAGATGTATCCTTTACGGCAAATCCAAATGAAATCATTGCTTTTGCAGGTCCTTCCGGCGGTGGCAAATCGACAATCTTTAGTTTGCTTGAACGTTTCTATGCACCTACAAGCGGATCAATCAAATTTGGAGATGTGAAAATTGAAGAGATCAATTTAACAAATTACCGCAGTCAAATCGGATACGTTTCACAGGATTCTGCGATTATGGCCGGTACAATCCGTGACAATTTGACTTACGGATTAGATGGTACATTTACGGATGAACAACTTTGGAACGTTTTAGATCTAGCCTTTGCACGCAAATTTGTTGAAGAAATGCCTGACAAGCTTGAAACAGAAGTGGGGGAACGCGGTGTGAAAATCTCCGGCGGCCAGCGTCAACGTATTGCCATTGCCCGGGCCTTCTTGCGCAACCCCAAGATTTTAATGCTGGATGAAGCCACTGCCAGTCTTGATAGTGAGTCAGAGATGAAAGTCCAAGAAGCCTTAACAAACTTGATGAAAGGCCGTACGACTTTAGTCATCGCCCACCGCTTGGCAACCATTGTGGACAGCGATAAGATTTACTTTATTGAAAAAGGTGAAGTCACAGGATCAGGTACACATGATGAATTGGTACGTACGCATGAAACGTATGCGAAATATGTGGCTGAACAATTTAAGGTAGACACACCGGCCATGTAAAGGAATGGTCACCATACAGTGTGAAAAATGCTTTTTCAATGGGATAAATTTTTGGGGGATGAAGGATTTAAGAAAATATGGTTTAATGGTACTGGATCTTTGGTGGAGTCTGAAGAAAAGTAAGCCAGTCCTTGGAAGAAAATAGCCATCATGATCCTCCTCCTCCCCAAATTCAAATTTCTCGTTTCAAGAGCATTCGGTCAAAATAAGCCTTTTTCTTTTTTTAGAAATTTATATTTATTTAGCATACAAAACTCGCATTTGAATAACGGATGCATTACAATTGTAATAAGAATAAGAAAAGTCTCATAAATAGAATGAATCATTCAAATTCTGAAGCTGACAATCAATTGGAAAGCCTTCCACCAGTATCTTATCTTGAACAGAGTGAATCACAATAAAAAAGGTAAACTGGGAATTAGACTGGAAGGGGTAGTATAGGGGGCCAATAGTATGATGGAAAAAATAGTGGATGTTTCTTTGCTTGTCGTGGCTGCTGGGTTATTAGTTGTGTGGGCCCGAAAAAAATACTGGGACAGGCAGAAAAGGTAATGACAGGCTGCTCTGTAAAGAAGACAATAGAAGCTGCTACACACTTTCTAAACGTAGTGGTACTCGCGAAGATCCCCCACTTATATTAAGGGGGAGGGTTAATTTGAAATTCGAATAATCAAGCAACCCTATCAATCGTAACGGGAAACGATATGAAGGTCTTCTTACTCATTATGGTTGCTGAACATCATTTAAGTGAAAATGTTGCTTGAATATCCAACAAAACACCACGAAAGGATATGGGTTTCCTTTCACTTTGGATAAAATGATAGATATATAAGCAATTTGAATATTTTAAAAAAGTAAGCATCCAAATGAGCGGATGCTTTTCATTTTGCCAATAAAGATTTCGAGTAAATTGTATACCAGTAATCTAATCAGAAGATCCAAATGAAGGGTATCTGCCCCTTTCCGGAGTATGTCGAAACGCGATAATTTCCGAAAAGCGACATTAGGCATAACGGCGGACAGGATGGCAAAAACATTCAACATCCAAATCATAAAGATTACCTCACAATGGTTTTTTACGATCGAACATCATTCGTCGCACTACGATTTACGGTTCCTTTTATGCCATTCTGAGATTTCTTCAAGTCTTTGTTTGAATCTGGCCTCCGAACCTTGATTTGTCGGATGGTAATACTCGTGGCCTGCTAACGAATCCGGCATCGTCTGCATCGTTGTTAATTTTTCTTCTGTATCATGCGCGTATTTGTATCCTTTTCCGTAATTTAAATCTTTCATCAATTTGGTAGGTGCATTGCGTAAATGGAGGGGAACGGGTTCATTCATTGAGTTCAGTGCATCTTTCTTTGCGCTCATATAAGCTAAATATGCTGAATTAGATTTTGGTGCCAGTGAAAGGTAAATGACAGCTTGGGTTAAGTGTACATTACATTCAGGCATACCAATAAATTGACATGCTTGAAAAACAGATACCGCAATTTCTAAAGCCCGATTGTCGGCTAAACCGATATCTTCACTTGCAAATCTGACCAATCTTCGCGCAATAAACAGCGGATCTTCCCCGGCTTCCAACATCCGTGATAACCAATAGATCGCTGCATTCACATCACTATTTCGCATCGACTTATGCAAGGCGGAAATAATATTATAATGTTCCTCACCATTTTTGTCGTACAATAATGATTTTCTGTTGATCATTTGGGAAAGGTCTTCTTTCCTGATGATGATGGTATCCCCCTGCTTATGCCCATTTAAAACAGCCATTTCCAGCGTGTTCAACGCAGTACGGGCGTCCCCGTCAGAAAATGCTGCAATGGCCAATAAAGTTTGATCATCAATTTCAATCTTTTGAAGGCCATACCCATTGGGATTTACGATGGCCTGTTTTAATAATTCCACGATTTCACTACTCGTTAATTTATGAAGGACAAACACTTTCGTCCTCGATAATAAGGCCGAATTGACTTCAAATGACGGATTTTCAGTGGTTGCGCCGATAAGGATAATGCTGCCATTCTCTACATACGGTAAAAAGGCATCTTGCTGTGCTTTATTAAATCGGTGGATCTCATCGAGAAACAAAATTGTCTTTTCACCCAATTGCCGGCGTTCTTCAGCTTCTTTCATAACGTTTCGAATATCTTTAATCCCACTGGTAACAGCACTAAAATTAATAAATTCCGATTGCGTTTGATTTGCAATAATTTTCGCCAATGTTGTCTTGCCTACGCCGGGGGGTCCCCAGAAAATCATGGAAGAAAGACGGTCATTTTCAATCATTTCTCTAAGCACTTTTCCTTTACCTATCAGGTGCTTTTGTCCAACGAATTCGTCTAAATTTTTGGGACGTACGCGCGTGGCCAAGGGACGGTTTTGGTCATTGTCGTTCTCAAATAAAGAAGTTTGCCTCAAGGTTCTTCCCTCCCGTAAAACATTTTCTCATTACGCTTCTTTTGAATTCCGACCAAAATACCTCACTCAAAGGCTAATTTAAAATAACGTTGATTCGCAAATGTATCGATCTGTTCGAGTTCCAAGCCAATTTGATTCATGCTGTTTTGAGTAACGTCTTGCTTGGTATAGTATAGGCAGATAATATTCACCAAATTGAAAAGGCATACCGTTTTATTATTGGTATAGACCTGAATGACGAAAGTAAAACAGAAGCTTAAAAGAAAAAGATGTGCCCCGAGCAGCAAAAAAGCCAACCACATCTTTAAGATGAATGATATCACCTCTATCTCAAAAATCAAATATGCGTCGAAACTACAAATTTTAGCGGGCTACTTCTTTCTGCAGTTTTGGGAAAGAATGATACCTTCCGAGATTTTGTCTGCTTGGAAAACGACCCTGTCATAGGAATCTCATTTGAAGTTATCCACTATTTTAAAAAAAGGAAAGCCAGTTCGTTCGATTTTTTGAAAAATGCATCAATTATGCTACCTGAAGACCAAAAAATGATTCTATTGACATACCGGATAATATATTTATATAATGTTAAAGGCTGTGGAAATACTTGGCAGGGTTTCCATGCTTTCCGGCAAAATTCCAATAAAAATTGAAAAAGGCAAATTCATCGAAAGGTGAAGACGCAAAGCTAAAGGGACTAAAGTCAGACGACCATGTCAGCCAGTTACCGATTTTACATAAAAAGGGCTAATCGGTAGGGGATTAGTCCTTTTTTCGTTGTGCTGATATCAAATGTGAAGAACTTCATTTAATAAGTAGGAGGAAGCAAAGATGGCACAGTTTCAAGCAGATAACAGTCATAAAGCTTTTATCATTACATTAGGCGGATTTGCCGCAACAGAAAAGGCATCTACGTTTGTAGACGATTTAAAAAAAGAAGTTTCAAAAATAGATGTGAAAAATTATTCGTTAATTGTGGATTCATCCGATTTAAGGACATTTAAGCCTGAAATTTTGCCGGTGCTTGAAAAGAGCTATGCGTTGTATATGAGTTTAGGATTTAAAAAAATCCTGATGATTACACCGAAAAGGGTGACGCCGCGTTTACAGCTGAAGAGAATCGCGAAAAAAGTGAATTTTACGGGTGAATTTATCAATAGTTTACAAGCGGGATTGGAACTTTCACGTTAAAAACAGCTTGAAGGAGTTAAGTAAAAATGGATTCGAGTGTGACAATAAGAGAAGTCTCTGTCTATCATCCTGAAAAGGTGCGCCATAACGATTATTACCTGGCCCATTTTCGCCAGCAAGGAAAAGATATTACAAGACTTTTGCAAGCGCTTGGCAGAGAAAACAGATACATAGCAGATTATAAAACTGAAACCACTTTAACAATGGCGGTGGAAGCATCAAAGAAAGTGCTGGAAAAAAGCGGGTTGGCCGGCCGGGATCTCGATATGATTGTATTTGTATCAGGGACACCTGAATACTTTTGGCCACCGAATGCGGTTGCCATTCATCAATCTTTGGGCGGAAAAGAAGAAGCTGTTGTTTATGATATGAATGCGGCATGTGTCGGAATGGTGGTAGCAGTGGATCAAGTAAGCCGCAATATGCTCGCAAATCCGCATATCAAGCGTGCGCTTGTCGTGGGCTCCGAGCAAATGCACCGCTTTGCAAACGAGGGGGATGCGGTTACATATGCCAGTTTCGGAGACGGGGCCGCTGCAGTATTGCTGGAAAAAAGCCATCATGTTAAAACAGGGTTTATCGACTCAGCCTATCAAGTGAACACAGAATCAATTGATAAAATTACTTTTCCGGCTTGTGGCGTATCCCAACTGGTTGAGGGAAAAGCCGAACAAAAGAATAGAAAAATAAAATGGGAGAATGTAAACAATGACAATGCTTTTCTGTCTACTGCCGCGCTTGTTGAAAAATTGCTCAGCCGGAATCATTTAACCGCGAAGGATATTCAGGCTTTTTGCTTTTCCCAATTGTCACGGAAAAATATATACAAAATCCAGGAAATCTTCAAAGAAGACATAAGCAAGTTCCCAATTGTGGGCACGGAATATGGCTATACAGGAGCCGCTAGCCCGTTTATGGCTTTTGAACGAGCTGTAAGCACCGGCCGGATAACGAGGGGCAGCTATGCCATATTTTGGTCGGTTGGTGCGGGAACTTCTGCTTGTGCCATGTTGTATAAACATTAAATGTATTGAATCTGTTTCAAATGAAGGGAGCCGTACCATGGGAATTAAAAAATTGTCCAAAGCCATTACAATGGGCCAAATCAAAACCGTTATCCTGCCTTATATTCTCATTGGCATTTTGTTGGTTGGCAGCATGTTCATCATCCCCCAATACTTAACCATTTGGTTTGTGTCTGTTGCCGCAATCCTTTATCTTGGTGTAGGTTTATGGTCATCTTTCCGGTTAACCGGGAAGTTATTAAAAATGAAGCAATACGCTTCCAGCCTGGAGTCGGGAAACCTGGCTGAATCGCTGGAAATTTTAGGTGCAGATGAATTTGGCACGATCTCTAACTTCTTAAATAATGCAACAAGCAATATGCGAAATCTGGTTGGAGATTTAAAAAAAGGAATAGAGCGTGTAGATTCCAATTCAGATGAATTATCGGCAACCATGACGGAACTGTTTTATGTGATGGAAGATGTGAAAGAAACGATAAATGAGATGGAACATGGCGCAATGGAACTAAGTGCAAGTACGCAGCAAATTGGCGCATCTGCTGAACAAATTGAAAGTTCAACGAAGAAATTAGCAGAAAAAGCAAATGAAGGAAAAAACATCGCGCAGGAAATTAAGAAACGCGGGACAAAAGTAAGAGAGGAAGCAACTGAGTCTGCAGGCTCTTCCAATCAAATCTATACGGAAAAAGCGGAAAATATTTTGAAATCCATTCAACAAGCGAAAATCGTCGAGGAAATCAAAATGTTGGCTGATACGATTGGAGACATTGCGAATCAGACCAATCTCCTTGCCTTAAATGCATCGATCGAAGCGGCAAGGGCAGGGGAAGCAGGAAAAGGTTTCTCAGTAGTCGCTCAAGAAATCAGAAAGCTGGCTGAACAATCCACCCAATCGGTTGAAAATATCCGGGTGGTCACTAGCCAGGTCCAGCAAGCCTTTTCAAACCTTATTCATCATTCAAAAGAAATTCTGGACTATGTAGACACTAAAGTGAATCCCGATTATGAAAAAATGGTCCGTATAGGGGAACAGTATGAACACGATGCGGAATTTTTAGACCGTATGTCGCTTGAAATCGCCCAGGCTTCGAATGACATGGCAAACGCAATTGAGGAAGTCAACAAGGCGATACAACATGTATCTTCCACAAGCCAGCAATCCGCTGCGGGTACGGAGGAAATGTCATTTAATATTTCCGAAGTGTCACTGGCAATGAAAGAAACGGCAGAAATGGTAGACCACCAGCATCAATTAGCCCATAAAATAAATGAGTCTCTCCAGAAGTTTAGTTTATAAATAGCAAGTTTCAGCTTATGAAAGAAGTCATGCTGCAGCACGAGGATAAACAGGAAAATTCCGGTTTGTCCCCATGCTGTTTATCGTTAAACACTGCCCTTGTTTTTGCTATATAAAATGAACTTAAGTTTTTGCACTGAGACAAGGTCATCCATTTGCATGATGATTCCTTTTTGCAGCCGGCAACAAAGTAGCAATGTTTAGTTCATTTTATGTATGCTACAAATTTTAATTCCGAAATCCCCGGTTCATTGCATCCCCGCACATTACCAAAGGGCAGGACAGCCAAACCTGATTCATGAATCCCCGCCATTCGGGAAAACTGTTTAATACAGTTCGCATGAATGGGGGAAACGTGATGCCTGAATTGCCGGAAATGGAGACCTATAAAACATGGCTGGCGTCATTGATTGGCGGCCGGACCATTACAAATGCCATGATTCAGCGGGAAAAATCGATAAATATACCTGCCGGCAAGTTTATAAAGGCAGTGGCCAATCAGAAGATCAAATCGATTTCAAGACGCGCAAAGTATTTAATTTTTCAGCTCGAAAATGGTTCGTGCCTGCTTCTGCATCTAATGCTCGGCGGATGGATGTTTTTTGGCAAAGAGGAAGACAAACCGGACCGGACAATACAAGTCCAACTTTCTTTTGGAGACCGGCACTTGTTTTTCATTGGTTTTCGTTTAGGATACCTGCATCTATTAACACCGGAAGCGGTTCAGACGGCGTTTGAAAAAATCGGCCCCGAACTGCTTGATCCCCATTTTACATTAGCTGCTTTTCAACAACGGATGCAACAAAGAAGAGGCATTCTTAAAACAGTACTAACCAATCAAGAAGTGCTGGCCGGGATTGGAAACCGGTATTCCGATGAAATGCTATGGCACGCGCAGTTGCGGCCGGATCAAAAAGCAGGTCATCTTGACAATCAGCAACTCGCCCGTTTGTATGAGTCGATCCGGTTTATCCTTCATAAAGGGATTGAGCAGGGAGGTTATATGGAACATCCGCTGCACGTGGGAGATGGCAAAACGGGACGCTATCAAATGTACGTTCACGGCAGAGAAAATGAGCCATGCCCGCGATGCAGCTCCCCTATTAGGAAAGAAGAAATTTCTTCACATAAGACTTATTTTTGTCCACGTTGTCAGTATTGAAAACGGATCTGCCCCTGCCGCACTTCATTTTCCCAGCTGCCTTTCAGACTTCCCCGGCCTGCAATTTTATAAATTTCCGCTTTCCTACTTGTATGATGAGTCCGTCTGTTACATGAACAGCATCGTGGATATCCTTTACTTTTTCTCCATTTATCCGGATGCCGCCGTTTTGAGTCATTTTTCTGGCTTCACTTTTTGATGGCTGCAGCTTCAATTGTACGAGTAGATCAATGATGTTTATTGTTTTATCTCCGTCCCATAGCATGACCGGGATATGGGCAGGCAATGCTCCTTGTTGAAAAACATTTTTGAAGTTTTCTTCTGCCTGGATTGCCACAGCTTCTCCGTGGTACATGCGGACAATCGTCCTGGCCAGCAGCATTTTGGCATCGCGGGGATGCAGTAGGCCCACTTCAACGTCGTGTGCGATTTTTATTTTTTTTGCCAGTGCTAAATCTGTGACAAGGTTAAGAAATAGTATAGTTTGATCAAAAGTACCGAACCATGTTATAAGTGTAAAAGAGGCTGAAATATTTTTTGCTTATTTATTTTGTGTTGGCTTGGTATCCAGATAGGGGAGGTTATGATTTTTATCATGAAAGAAAATTTTTGGCGTGATTTACCACGGCCATTTTTTATACTGGCACCAATGGAAGATGTGACAGATGTTGTTTTTCGCCATGTTGTAAGTAAAGCGGGCAGGCCGGATGTGTTTTTTACAGAGTTTACAAACACGGAAAGTTATTGCCACCCCGAGGGGAACCAAAGTGTGCGCGGCCGCTTGGCGTTTACGGCGGATGAGCAGCCGATTGTGGCCCATATATGGGGGGACAAGCCCGAATATTTCCGGCAAATGAGTATGGGCATGGCAAAACTTGGGTTCAGCGGTGTTGATATCAATATGGGTTGCCCTGTGCCGAATGTGGCAACAAAGGGGAAGGGAAGCGGTCTGATCCGCCGTCCGGATGTTGCTGCTGAACTTATCCAAGCCGCAAAAGCAGGCGGATTACCTGTGAGTGTAAAGACGAGGCTTGGTTACACGTATGTGGATGAATGGCGGGACTGGCTTACGCACATATTGAAACAGGACATCGTGAACCTTTCCATCCATTTGCGTACAAGAAAGGAAATGAGCAAAGTGGACGCCCATTGGGAACTCATTCCGGAGATCAAAAAACTGCGTGATGAGGTGGCACCGGATACCCTTTTGACCATTAATGGGGATATCCCTGACCGTCAAACCGGCCTGAAGCTTGCACGCCAGTACGGTGTCGATGGGATTATGATCGGGCGCGGCATTTTTAAAAATCCGTTTGCCTTTGAAAAAGAGCCGAAAGAGCACAGCAGCAAGGAATTGCTTGATCTTTTAAGACTGCATCTGGATCTCTTTGACAAATATTCAACAGAATTGGAGCCGCGCCCGTTTCCACCGCTTCGCCGCTTTTTTAAGATCTATGTCAAAGGTTTCAGGGGAGCGAGCGAGTTGCGAAACCAACTGATGGGCACAGATTCAACAGATGAAGTGCGCACCTTGCTTGATCACTTTGAAACAAAACAGATGGAGGGGGAAACGGTATAGCATTCCCCCTGCATATCCCCGATACAAAAGCAGCCCGTTTTTTATATTCTTTTCATCGCAATAGATGCGCGGCTGTGCCAAACTGCCAAAAGGCTGTTGCAAAAAGACAGGAAAACCCCGGAGACCACTACACCGGCTCTTTACATCCGCCGCGGCACTCACATCGGCATATGATGGTTCCCGTTTCATACGGCTCCCGCAAAAAAAGGATCCCATCCATCTCGGGTTTGCTGCCGTTTTGGCGGAGCCCAGACCCGAAAATCCCGTGAAAGTTCCAGGTTTTGCAGTAAAAATTCCGTCCAATCCGCCCGGCTTTTTACGGCAGGGGAAATCGGCATTTTCAAGTATGGGGCGCAAGCAGTAAGGTACCCCCATTCTCCGCTGTTTTTGCGGTCATAATGCCTGGCATTGCCATATTAAGGAGGCGTGCAGGTATTTTGAATAGCAAGAGAGAGGCCGGTTCAAAATAACCGTAAGAACTGATTTTTAAAAAAGAATTCAGGTGAAAAGGTTGGCGGAAAATACAAAAAAATGGTATGGATCCAGAAAAAGACCCGGCAGAAGATTGAAAAAAGATGATATTACCATTGTGGATACAGATGTGACAAAAAAAGCAGTGGTCGCAACGGCTCTTGGAAATGCGATGGAGTGGTTTGATTTCGGGATATATTCCTATTTGGCCGTCATCATCGGAAAGGTGTTTTTTTCAGGGGTAACCGGTTCATTGCAACTGGTCTATTCGTTTGCTACTTTTGCTGTAGCGTTTCTCGTCCGTCCGATTGGCGGGATGTTTTTTGGCATGCTGGGCGATAAGTTCGGGCGGAAACGGATATTGGCCGTTACTTTAGTGTTAATGTCACTGGCGACTTTAAGCATGGGTTTGATCCCGGGTTATGCAAAGATTGGAAATCTGGCCCCGTTTCTGCTGCTTGTCGCCAGACTGGTTCAGGGCTTTTCCACTGGCGGTGAATATTCAGGTGCCATGACATACATCGCAGAATCTTCCCCGGATAAAAAAAGAGGCTTTTTATCGAGCGGACTCGAAGTGGGCACGTTGTCGGGATATATTTTGGGATCCGGCGTTGTCACGATCCTCAGTTTTTGGCTCGGCGAAGATAAAATGCTGGACTGGGGATGGCGCCTTCCTTTCTTTATCGCTGCGCCGATGGGCTTGATTGGCCTTTACTTGAGGAATCATTTGGAGGAGACCCCGGTTTTTGAAGCGATGAAGGAAGGGAAGCACAAAGAAAATGAGAAAGGGCTATTCAGGAAAGTTTTCCTTTTCCATTGGCCGCAATTGCTGAAAGGGATCGTTCTCGTTTTATTTTTTAATGTTGTCGATTATATGTTGTTGTCGTATATGCCGTCTTACTTAAGTGTCGTTCTCGGTTACGGGCAGTCAAAGGGCCTTTTATTCATTCTCATTGTGATGTTTATCATGATTCCGATTGTGCTCATCATGGGCTATTACAGCGACCGGATCGGAAGCAAACGCATCATTATGGGAGGCCTGGTCGGGCTGATTTTTCTGTCCATCCCGGCATTTAAGCTGATTGGAAGTGGAACGAATTTAACGGTCTTTTTCGGCTTGATGATCTTGGCCGTCTTACTGGCGACATTCGAGTCAACGATGCCATCGATGCTGCCTTCTTTATTCTTCACGGAAGTAAGATATGTTGCGCTGGCGATCGCTTTTAATATTTCGGTTTCTTTATTTGGGGGAACAACGCCTTTGGTAATGGCGTGGCTCATCAAAACAACGAATAACCAGATGGTTCCCGCTTATTATATTATGGCAGCCTGTCTCATTGGTGTCTTGACGATGTTTTTCGTAAAAGATACGACCGGGAAAGCACTGCGGGGATCGGCACCGGCAGTAGAAGAAAAACACGAAATTGCAAAAATTCTCGAAGACCCCCATGAAGCATTATGGTGGAAAGAGGAAAAAGGAAATATTGAGGAAAAAGCGTCTGAATTGGAAAATCCCAAAAATTAACCATATCCATAAGGCCGCTTTTTGGCTGCCCGTACCACGGAACCGGCTTGAATGGCCTTCCTCCTCTTTTAAGTTGTTTCTGGCCGTAAAATGCCACGTCTTGGTTCATGCATCCGCATGCTTGCAAGTGGGTGCATCCCCCTTTTCTGTTAAAAAATATCTGAGTATTTTTATTTTTGGGGAGAATGGAAAATAAGCGGTAGACAAACCAATTTCCGTGCGGTAAAATAATAGAAACAAGTGTTCTAAATGGCCGGTGTGAAGTTTATGATTACTCATCTTGCATCATGTAAAGACAGAAGAGTTCACAGCACCATGATTTCAGCATTGAAAAAAATAGGGCGGATGGGAGTTAGCCGCACACAGGGTTACATAGCGGCTTCCAGCAGGTGTTGGATTTGAAAAAAGCGTCATTTTGTAATGGAAAATAAAAAGGATTCCTATTATGCAGGATCCTTATTTTATCAATCAAATTAAATTTTTTTACTGCTAAATAGCTGAGTGATTTTGACGATTCCAAATACGACGGTTGCAAAAAACAATACAGATACGATGATTGCAAGTATCATGCCAGCCCCTCCTTATAACGGATTCCGTCCATGATAAAGCCAAATATTTTTTCAATTTTATTATAACATATTTTCCAATTTCCCCTTGATGTAAAAGGGGATCAGAAATCCCCGCTGCCCCTTATGCAGTTGAAATGCCTGAAACTTTTTTTGCTGACGCCCGTATAAAAAAGTAACAATGATGAGGAGGGGAAAGCGCCATGTCTGAAAAAGGGTGCGTGAAGTGCGGGTCTAAGCAGGCGGGGAAAAAAGAAGTGGCAATGACGGGAACAGGTCTGTCAAAATTATTTGATGTCCAGAACAACACGTTCATTGTCGTGTATTGCAAAAACTGCGGTTATTCGGAGTTCTATCATAAACAAACTTCCACCGCCTCTAATATTCTGGACTTATTCTTCGGGGGCTAAATCCGGGGAGGTGTTATATTGGAAACGAAGCTGATTATCATACGGGGAAACTCCGGGAGCGGAAAAACAACGATCGCTAAAAGGCTTCAAAGCCATTTGGGGCCGGGAACGCTTCTTGTTTCACAAGATACTGTCCGGCGTGAAATGTTAAAGGTGCCGGACAAAGAAGGAAACCTCTCCGTTGAGCTCATTCGCCAAATTGCGGAATATGGAAAAGGGAAATGCAGATTTGTGATTGTCGAAGGAATTTTAAACAAAAACCGTTACGGGGAAATGTTGTCCCGTTTATTGAAATTCTACCATTCAAAGGCGTATATTTATTATTTTCGATTAACGTTTTGGGAAACAGTCAAACGCCATAATATGCGTTTGAAAAAAACGGAATTCGGAGAAGAAGCTTTACGCGCCTGGTGGAATCCGAGAGACGAACTTGGGGTGAAAGGAGAAACCATGTTAACAAATGATATGTCACAGGATGAAATCATAAAACTGATGGCGGATCAACTGGAAATTGATCTTTGATTTTGTATATCGGCATATGGTGCATGGGAAAAGCGAAAAAGCCATATCTCTTGCCAGGAATTGAAATGAAGAAAACGTGTTTAAAGGTGATGGAATGTATTCAGATATCAATGAACCTCGACAAACATTATCCAAAGATGCAATAAAGGTTTGGATCATACGTGAAACGCTGGAGGCCGGGGCAGGGGTTGTGGTTCTCGCCGTGCTGCTTTATCTCGGCCACCACTTTTCCTGGCCGGCATGGATCGGCTGGATTTTATACGGTTTACTCGTGTTGGATATCGGCAGTATGATCTGGTCATGGATAAGTTCGTATTTTCGCTATAAAAATTGGCGTTACGATGTGAACGAAGAATTTTTACAAATGAAATTGGGTGTGCTGAACGAGAAACATTCTTTGGTTCCGATGACCAAAATCCAATCGGTGGCAACCGAACAAGGCCCCATTTTAAAGAAATACAGGCTCTGTTCCGTGACTGTGGACACCATGGGGACGTCCCATACCATTCCGGCTCTGCCTAAAGAGGAGGCCATTGCGTTAAGAAACCGAATTGCGCGTTATGCAAAAATCAGGGAGGTGGAGTCGTGAAGAAAAAACGGTACCATCCCCTTTTGATCTTGTTTCGTATCGGTGATTTTATAAAAAGCTATTTCATCCTTTTCATTATCTTATTTATCGTAAATGCCGGTTCCCGTTCTCCCGTGCTTACATATGGCAGATATTTGTTTTTGCTCTTTTTTGCAATCGTGATGGTATATCATTTTTTGAAATGGTACACACATAAATATGCACTGGATGAACGCTCCTTTCATCTGTATAAAGGCATATTCAACAAAACGGAACGGACGATTCCTTTTTCGAAAATCCAAAACATTAACCGCCATACATCCTTTTTTCACCGGATTTTTCATGTCACCTCTGTCAGCTTTGAAACGGGTATCTCCGGGGATGAAGCGGCCGTGTTATTTCAAGTGATCACCCGGAAAGAAGCGGAAAAAATCATTGACATCGTGCAGAATGATAAGCGTAAAACGTTTGAACTGGATGCGGAAGAAAAGGAACGGGTGGTCCATTTTAAACCGACGAGAAAAGATACGTTAAAAGCAAGTTTTACATCTTTAAGTCCGCTTGCCGTCATCCCGGTATTTTTTTCTTTTTATTCGAATGTGGACGATATTGTTGATATTGATAAAACGGCGAAAGGGATGCTCTCTTATATAATCGGTTCCTGGTGGATTGTATCGGGCATTGTCCTTTTTGTGGCCATTGTTGCGGTGGTTTTCGGCATGGCACGGACCTTTTTGAAGTATGGGAAATATGAGATCTCCTCTGATGAAGAGCGGATTTATATTACCAAAGGGGTAATTGAAGAGACGTCTTTTTTTATCGAAAAGCATAAAGTGCAGGCTGTTGAAGTGGAACAGTCTTTGTTGAAACGGTTGCTCGGGCTGGCGGAAGTCAAGCTGACGAGTGCAGGAAGGCTTGACTTTGAAGGAGAGAAACTTGAATTAAACTCGCTGTATCCTTTTTTGCCGGTTAAAAGGGCGTACGAAATCATCAACGAGATATTGCCGGACTATGAAGTGGTACAGGAGATGAGGCAGCTCCCCAAGAAATCTTTATGGGTCCGGCTGTTTGCCCCGAGCTGGATTTGGATCATCGCCACAGTCGTGTTATATTTTTGGAAACCGGAAATTTTCGGCTTGCGTGTTCCGTGGTGGCTTTTGTCCGCTTTTCTGTTCGTATCGATACTGGTCGCAAGATGGATCGGTTATTTACATACGAAATATGTATTGAATGACCGTTTTATTCAGTTACAATCGGGCATTTTTACGACTTCTTTGTTCCTTTCCAAGCGGGAAAAAGTGATTGAAGTGCGCGTATCCCGGAACCTTTTTCAAAAATGGCTGGGCCTTGCCTCCATTGAAACGATTAATCGTGCAAAACCGATTCAATTTAACGGGGTAAAGGATGTCCCCACCGAATTTGCCTGGATGTTTTACAAATGGTATATAGGGCGGGGAAAGGAAGTTAAAGTGGAATGACTGTTTTGGCCTTCATATGATCACGGTTTTCATGCAGTCCCGGCACATGCCGGGAGCAGAGGAGGGATCTGATTGACGTTTATCCTTTGGACGGCCATTGTGATTTTATTCATCTTAAGTTTTGCAGGCATCATCTATCCTGTCATTCCATCTATTGTGATGCTGTGGGCCGGATTTGCAGTCTATCAGTTTTTCATTAATCCGCATGCATTGTCTGTCTGGTTTTGGATCAGCATGGTCATCCTAAGCATTGTCCTTATTGCGGCGGATATCATTGCAAACGGATATTTTGTAAAAAAATACGGCGGGTCCAAAATATCTGAAAGGGTTGCTGCGGTTGCAACGATTGTTGGCTCTTTTGTCATTCCGCCTTTTGGAATTATCCTTGTTCCGTTTGTTTGTGTATGTATAACGGAGATCCTGATGACGAAAAATCCCGTCCAGGCTGTAAAAGTGGGCGTTGCCACGATCATTGGGTTTCTTAACAGCAGTATCGCCAAAGCATTCATACAGATCGTCATGATCGTTTGGTTTGGTTTAGCCGTTGCTTTTTAACGGATTTTCGGTTTTTACGGTAGCCGGTTGCATAATAGAAAAAAGCCCCGTTAACAGGGCTTTTTTCTATTATGCTTCAAGAAGATCGGCATCTTCCTGTTGATATATTTTTTTGTCCATTTCTCCGGTGACTTTGCCGGTTAAAATACCGGAAGTCATGGCGCCGCTGACATTTAATGCCGTCCGGCCCATGTCAATCAGCGGTTCAACAGAGATCAGAAGGCCGACAATCGCAATCGGCAGGTTGAGCACTGACAAGACAATCAGGGATGCGAAAGTGGCGCCCCCGCCGACACCCGCAACGCCGAATGAGCTGACAACTACAACAAGGATCAGCGTAATAATGAAAGACGGGCTTGCCGGGTTGATGCCGGCAGAAGGGGCAACCATAATGGCCAGCATTGCCGGATAAATGCCGGCGCAACCGTTTTGCCCGATGGACAGGCCAAAGGAAGCCGAAAAATTGGCGATCCCTTCTGAAATGCCGAAACGTTTTGTTTGTGTTTCAATGTTGAGCGGCAGCGTGCCAGCACTGGAACGGGAAGTAAAGGCAAAGGTGAGTGCCGGCAGCGCCTTTTGCACATATCGTACCGGGCTCAATTTTGCCAGGCTGATAAGCAGCAAATGAACCAGGAACATGACGATAATCGCTGTATAAGAAGCCAGCACAAACTTTGCCAGTTTTACAATCGCGCCATAGTCGCTTGAGGCTGTGACCTTGGTGATCAATGCGAGCACTCCATATGGCGTTAATCTTAAAATAAGGGTAACCACCCTCATCACGATCGTATACAAAGTATCAATAATTTTTGCAAAATGTTCCGCCTGCTCAGGTTGTTTGCGTTTTATCCCGAGATAGGCCATCCCCAATATGGCGGAGAAAATCACCACCGCGATTGTGGAAGTCGGGCGTGCGCCGGTTAAATCTGCAAACGGGTTATTCGGCAGAAAGGAAACGATTTGTTGCGGAATGGTCATGTCTTTTACGCTGGCGACGCTTGTTTTCAGTTCCGCATTCCGTGCGGCTTCAGCGGCACCCTGCGTTAAGTGGATGCCATCCAGCCCGTAAAGAAGCGCGGATCCGATTCCGAGCGCAGCGGCAATCGCAGTCGTGCCAAGTAAAAACGCGAGTACAAGAAAGCTGATTTTTCCTATGTTTTTGGTTAATTTCAGCCTCGTAAACGCCGCTAAAATGGAAATGGAGACAAGCGGCATGACGACCATCTGCAACAGCGAAACATAACCGCTGCCGACAATATTAAGCCAGTCGATCGTATGGTTGGTCACATACGACGCCGTGCCGTACAAGAAATGCAGGATAATGCCGAAAACGATGCCAATGCCCAATGCCGAGAAAACGCGTTTTGAAAACGAAACATGTTTTCTTTGCATGGCATACAAACCGGCCAAAAGGATCATGAAGACGGCCAGATTGATGATAATGTATAAAATGTCCAATTTTTCCCCTCCTTTTGTTAACATTTTTCATCTTAATCATCTTATTCCGATATGTCAAGTGAGATTTTTGGCGGCGGAATTTATGCACCATTGGTTACTTGTCCGTTTCAATCTGTTCTTTTCTTTCATTTAATATATTGAAAAAAGAATGGGAGGTGAAGAGTTTGGAAAAACGGCGGAAAAAGACACCAGTCGTCCCTTGGATGCACGATCATCATGACGATGGGAGAGCGGACAATACCAATGCAGGAAACAGCGCTGTACAGCCTGAAGACCGTTACGATCATACCGGCAATGTAAGCAACACAGGCAATCAATCCAATCGTACCAGCAACACGGTATTTTGCGAACCGCGGTATGTTTATAAGGACACTTATGTTGAAAGAAACGTCACTTATGTGCACCCCATCATCCAGGTAAACAGGAAACATGTTGTAAACGTTCCGCGCCATGTTTATCAAAGATATGAACAGAACATTACAGTAGATCCGGGTATTCCGGATGAATGCGATCGTTGTGATGAGTAATGAAAAGAAACGCCCCGATTAAAACCGGGAACTTTTAAGCCGGATCCAATGGTTTCCGGCTTTCTTTTTTTTCAAACACGATGAAGCGGCGGGCCGTTTACCGGGGGTACTGCGGGAATACCGGTAAAGGGATGAGACATTGAATTAGGATAAAAATACATTGAAATATAATAACAATTTATTGTAAAACGATAAATCATGTGCTAAAATCAAAACGACAATTCATCAGTGAGGTGTTTTTTTATGAAACGGGGATCAACCCTCTTTTTAAGGCTGGCGGTCATTTTGATTGGCATCCCGATACTTGCTTTGTGCATTTTTGTGGTACCAGAAATCGGAAAACTGGCAGCCCGCCTGGTTCCGGATTTTGCTTTTATGGAATTTCTCGTGCTGCTTGTGATGTACGGGGCGGCACTCCCTTTTTACTTTGCATTGTACCAGGCTTTCATACTCTTGGGTTTGATAGACAAAAACACTGCTTTTTCGGCAAATTCCGTAACAGCTCTGAAAAAAATTAAATCCTGTGCCGCAGCGATCGGCCTGTTGTACGTGGCAGGCAGCCCGCTTTTTTATCTCATGGCGGATAGAGATGATGCCCCGGGGATTCTCGCCATTTGTTTTTTCATTATTTTTGCATCAGCGGTCATCACCGTCTTTGCCGCTGTGCTTGAGAGGCTTTTGCAGGAAGCGATTGAAATGAAAAATGAAAATGATTTAACGGTCTGAGGTGGAAAATATGGCGATCATCATCAATATTGATGTCATGCTGGCAAAAAGGAAAATGAGTGTGACGGAACTTTCGGAGCGGGTCGGCATTACCATGGCCAATCTGTCGATATTGAAAAACGGGAAAGCAAAGGCGATCCGATTATCCACTTTGGACGCGATATGCAAGGCGTTGGAATGCCAGCCCGGCGATATTTTGGAATACCGGGGAACAGAGGAGGAGTGACCATGGAGGCAACCGTTCAAAAGCATATTCAGAAAAAAACGGCAAGGCTGCGAATGAAGCGGGTGCTCATCCAACTCCTCTCATTTGCCCGGGAGCAGGCCCTGTCCTGCCTGTTTCCTGTTGTGATTTTTGCGTCTTTGGCGCTGACAAAAATCGTGCCGCTCCCATTTTTGCCACGGTATGACTGGCTGCTCATCATTTGCCTTTTCATGCAATGGTGGATGGTGCATTCCCGGCTTGAAACAGTGGACGAATTAAGGGTTATTACATTGTTCCACCTGATTGGGCTTGCACTGGAAATTTTTAAAATTCATATGGGTTCCTGGTCTTATCCGGAAAAAGGGTATGTGAAAATTTTGGGTGTGCCATTGTACAGCGGCTTCATGTATGCGAGCGTCGCAAGTTACATTTGCCAGGCGTGGCGGAGGCTTGAAATTAAGCTCGTAAACTGGCCGCCGTTTTTAATCGTGTTTCCGCTTGCTGCTGCCATTTACTTGAATTTCTTTACCCATCATTTTTGGATCGACATTCGCTGGTGGCTTTCCGCACTTGTTCTCGTTGTTTTTTGGAAATCCCGGGTTACATATGCGGTAAACGGCACCCGCTACAGCATGCCGGTTGCCTTCTCTTTTGTACTGATTGCCTTTTTCATCTGGATCGCTGAAAATATCGCAACATTTTTTGGCGCCTGGCAATATCCGGATCAGGCCCACGCCTGGAGCCCTGTCCACTTCGGCAAGGTAAGCTCCTGGCTCTTGCTTGTCATTGTCAGCTTTTTGATCGTGGCCACCTTGAAGCAGGTAAAAGGAAATAGGTCAGGCGGGGAAAAGACGGAGCAAGGCTGGGGAAATTGAAGCGGAAATCAATCAAAAGGATTTCAGGAACATTTTTTAGCCCCCGATCGCCGGCTGTGTTTAAACCATACAAACGTAAGCTGGATCATCTTTAAGCATTTACCTAAATTGTTAAATTTGTGATTCACATCCATCTCCAAAAACCATCATTTCTGCCGATATAAAATAGAAAGTAAAATAAAGGCAGAAAAGAGGTAAGAGAACATGCAATTAACCGTCTCCCGCAAATTATTTTTGGTATTTGGATCTATCTTGTCACTATTGATCATTGTCTCAGCCGGTGCCTATATCGGGTTAAACAAGCTGGACAGCACGTATGCCAAACTGATCGGTGTTCAAACGAAAAACTTGGATTCCGCCAAAAATATAAAGATCAGTGTGAGGGAACAGTCAGCCGCAGTACGGGGGTATTTGCTGACCGGCGAACCGGCTTATTTAGATGACTATAAAGAGGCAACAAACAACTATAAAGCCCAAAGCAAAGCATTGCTGCGCCACTTGACCGACCCGTCAAACATCAGCAATGTAAAAGAGCAGCAAGCATTATTTAATCAGTACACAGCAATCTTAAATGAAGAAATTGCCTATAAACAAAATGGACAGGAGAAAAAGGCATTGCAGCTTGTATCCACTTCCGGGCGGCAAACAGGCAAGGAACTGGGCAATCAAACAGATGCGCTTGTGAAAGGGATCAACCACGTGCTGGATGTTGAAAAGCAAAAGACTGAAAAAACCGTGCATTTCCTTATTTTGCTGATCAGCAGTATCTCGGCCGTTTCCATTTTGATCGGAATCGGGCTGCTCCTGCTGCTGAGCCGGGCAATCTCAAGGCCGGTGCGGGTTGTCTCCGAAGCCATAAAAAACATTGCGGAAGGCCGTTTGAATATAGAAAAAGTGGATGTGAAAAATAAGGACGAGCTCGGGCAAATGGCCGGCTTATTAAATGAAATGATTTCAGATTTAAGAAATATCATCAGCCAGGTCAGCGAAGCTTCTGAACAGGTTTCAGCAAGCAGCCAGGAGCTGGCAGCGAGTGCCGAACAAAGCAGCCAGGTTTCTGAGCATATTGCCGAGGTCACCCAGGAGGCAGCTGAAAAGACGGATCACGAAATGGTCCAAATCCAGCAAGTAACAGCAACCGTTGAACAAATGTCGCTGGAATTGCACAAAATCGCCGGGAACAGTGAAGACATGGAAAAAGCGGTTGAAATTGCAAATACGCTGACAAAAGAAGGGGACAAGGCCGTTTCAAATGTTCAAAACCAAATGAATCATATCGAAAAAACAGTTGCCAATGCCTCTGACATTATCCGCAGCCTGGAGAAAAGGTCCGAGGAAATCAGCCGGATTATGGGAATTATTACGTCCATTGCAGAGCAGACGAATTTGCTGGCTTTAAACGCAACGATTGAAGCGGCAAGAGCCGGGGAACATGGTCAGGGATTTGCGGTGGTGGCAAATGAAGTCAGAAAGCTGGCAGAGGAGTCCAAAAAATCAGCGGATGAAATACGGACGATGGTTTCCAATATCCAATCGGAAATGACACATGCAGTCAAAGCGATGGAAGAAGGCCATCATCAGGTCAATACGGGGCTAAAAGAATCTTCGGATGCCGGCGCTGCGTTTATCAAAATCTCTGAATCGATGGAAAATGTGTTGGGAAAAGTGCAGGAAGTGGCAGCTTCGGTTGAGTCATTGAATGACCAAGGCGCCCAAATTACAAAAACGCTGGAAGAACTGGCGGTTATTTCCACCAAGACCGCTGAAGCCAACCAGGAAAGCAGTGCAGCAACCGAGGAGCAGCTGGCAACGATGGAAGAAATCTCGTCCCTCTCTAACGCGCTTGCACATTTGGCTCAGGACCTGCAAGATGGCATCCAGCATTTTAAATTATAATATGCCAGACCGCACCATGAACCCCTTTAAAAGATAAAAGACGGGAACCTTTCTGCGGCAAAGGGGCAACTCCTTCTTAAGTAAAATCGAAAAAGGCTGCACCAAAAGTCTGAACGCCACAAGAACTTGGGAAAAGTTATCCAGACCTGTGGAAAGAATTGTGTATAAACATGCGAATTTTATTCTTTTTCCCTAAATTCAGGATGATAAACATGTTTCATGGCATCATAATAAAAATTTTTGGAGCCATAAAATCCGCGCAGGCTCTCAGCACCCCGTAGTTATCCGTGATGGGATTGTAAAAAATTTCCTGATTACACACGTTTCGAAGCCGGCATCCTATGCATGAGACGAAAGCAAAGGAGCCTGGAAATGCCAAATACTGGAGAAAACCAAACAAACGAGCAACAATACAAAATACCGGAAGCGGTCCGAAAAAGCCAAAACCATTTCAAAACCGGCCACGCTCCGAGCACCGGCCTCGAAACAGCCGGCGAAAACACGCCAAATAAGAGCACGAAATAGCTTCAAAAAACAGCCTCAAAAAATGGGGCTGTTTTTGCAGAAAAGACCCTTCTCCGTGTTTGAAATCAGGAAGGGAATCAGGCGGCCCATGCTGCATCGCTTTTTATAGAAAAGGGCATCGGAAAAGAAAATAACAAATGATTGCTGTATATAAAATGAACAACATTTCACATCTTTGTTGCCTAATGGAAAAAGGAGTCATCAGTCAACGCCCGGACTTGATGTAAAAACTGAAGTTCATTTTATATCGCCTTCATTAAAATCAGGAGTGATAAAAAATGAAACGAAAACACCAAGTAACATTATTGTCATTAGTCACTGCAATCGGCATTGCTTTACTGCCATTTGCCATCGTAAAACGTTCCTTTAAGGATTGGATCATTGTTTATCTTGTCAGTGCTGCAGGAAATTTGCTTGCTGACACCTATCTGGTAAAGAAAGGGTTTATTCAATACAAGATCCGGCCATTTCCTGATAAATTTAAGATCCACTTGCCCTTTGATCTCGTGCATAATCCATTGCTATTGCTTTACTACAATCAATGGGCGTTAAACAGCAGACCATTGAGCCAAATTTTTAAAGTGCTTCTGATTTCCCTCCCGCAAGTCATGATGGAAACCATCGCTGAGAAAAAAACGAACTTGATCACTTGGAGGAAAGGGTGGACATGGTATCATTCTTTTTTCAGTATGATGGGCAAATTTTTCATCTGCAGGCTCATCATTGCGTTTGTGAGGAAAATCAATAGGGAAAGGGTGTCTGTAACCTAACAGGCTGCCGAAGCTTTAACGGCAGCCTGTACTGTTTGGGTCTACGGGGCTTCCCCCGTGATTGTAAGACCGCTGATTGAGCACCCTATAAGTGAAGTTTGTGGCTGAGGATCGGCATGAGATAAGCGGGGGACATTCTGCATAACGATTCATGTGGATGGAAAAACCTCAACTCATTTTATATAGCTGAACCTGACGAATGTCATGCTTCTTTTCCACTCAACCATCTTTTCTTCAAATCTTCTATCAACAAATCGGCAAGGCCTTCCTGGTATCCTGCTTTTTTCTTTAACCGCATTTCATTTGCCACCAAAAGCAGTTCAGGGGATTGAACCGCATCCAGCTTGGAAAGCCGGGTGGATATATCCTCTTCCGACAGGGTCAAAAAGTATGCATCCGGATCCATCCGCCAAAATACCGTTTGCCCCGGGAAACGGCTGCTGAGGCGCTCTGCCATGACAACGCCTTCCGGATCGAGATCACCCGAATAATAAAAAGTACAGCCGTTTTTTGCAAGATGTTGCAGCATGATCCAGGCAGCAGTGCGGAACTGGCCATGCGTGCAAATCACAGGCGCATCGGACACTGCATCAAGCACAGCCGAAGCGACACCGGAATTCTCAATGATCCAAACCTTTTTTCCCGCTCGTGGCCAAATATTCGTTAGCTGCAATAATTCTTTCACTGGGACGTTCATGACCGTCCCAGTAGCTGCGGCTTCACGCCAGACCGGGTGCAGGCCGTTTTCGGTTTCCGCCAAAAATGCGCGGCATGTCACGAAACTCCATAAGTCATCCCGCATCAGCCCAGCATTTGCGTACAGTTCGTTCAATTCTTCCGTTGTTTTCGGCACTTCTTCGATCAGCCCTTTTAACCATTGGTCGGTGAACAAACAGTGGATAAAGAGCTTGCCCGCGAAACGGGTTTGATCAAAAAAATGCGGGTTCCCGGTAATACGCTGGGAATAAAACGGAATCCGTTCGTATTTCCCTTCTTCTGGAAGCATCGTGAAAGCTTTCCAAACCATTTTGAGCTGTGCGGACAACGTATCCGGGTCCTGCTTGTATGCATGCCAGATAAAACGCGTGTCAGCCGTTTTACTGGCAATCCGGCGCCACCACCCATTTCCGTCCGGCATCGTTTCCGTCAGCCGTGCCAAAAATTGTTCCTCTTTCTTTTTCTCAATTTCTTCCTCTTCCGCTTTGGAAAAAATTCTTTCCTTCAAAACCGCTTCAAGCAGTTCGACAAGGGTGTATTTTCCGAAAACAGTCGGTGCCAGCGCTTTTTCAAATGCCCGCAGCGAAATTTTGTTTTTCTCTCTGAGCAAATCAGGGGACGTGCCGGCCAGCCCGGCAATCGCCTCCAGTTCGGTGCGCGTAAAACCGGAAAGGCTGACTGTTCCCCCAATATGGCCGAGCGAACGGTATTTTTCTTTAAAAAGGTGGAACAGTTTCAGCATCCCCGGTTCCTTCCTTAACAGATCGATCGCATCCTTCATCATTTCAAACTCCTTTTCCCACGCCCTAACCGGATATCTTTTTGCCCGCTTTCAGGGACCATTTTACGCCGATTAAAAGAGACCGGAATGACTTCTGGCATCCCGGCTACGCACGGGTAGATGAACGCTTTTCAAAGCAGATCCGGGGTGGCGCCTGCCAATGATTCTTTCGGCTTCTCTACAATCGACCGTTTATGCCCATCCCACCGGTAACGGATCACTGTCACATAATTGGCGTTTTTCGGGCGGACAAGGTCACAGATGGCAAGACTGGATATGGTGTCATAATCACCCCAGAGCGCCTGCGAATTCATGATGTAATTGAATCCAAGCTGCTCGACGACTTCGAACATGTCACGGATATTGTTTTCATCTACCCCGGCAAACGCTTCGTCCAGCGAAATGATGTACGGCGCCATACTGCCTGCCTCCAAATAGCGCGAATAGGCTGCTGTAAAGAGCGGAATGTACATGGCCATTGCCTTTTCTCCGCCACTGAATTTGAAAAACGCGGTATTGCTCAGTTCGCGTTTCGGCTCGCCGGCACGTTTGTATGACAGCACGAATTGGAACCATTTCCGGTAATCGAGCACTTCTTTTAAAACTTGATGGAGCGTCGACCCTTCATTGCGGATTTCAATCAGTTCTTTGGCAGCCGCAATCCGTGAGCGGAAATGTTTCGTAATCCGGTTCAAATCGTCCTCGTTTAAAAACTTGCTGTTGCGCTGCAGCAACGCGACAAGATCTTTTGTATCGAGCTCATCCTCGGACTCCGCCGTTTTTTCCTTCCAGGCAATCGAAAAAGTAAGTCCGGACGAATTATCCCGGTTTCTCATGATCGCATCCATTTCTTTTACCCACTTGGCTGCCCGCTGGATCCGGTTCCGCAAAATGACGCCAACCGTATTGACGATAATATCTTCGTACAGCCTTCTGTCCTGCTCATCCAAATAACTTTGCAAGTTTAAAAGTTCTTTTTCAAGAGACTCGAGTACCGTATACGGGCTCACCCTGCGGCCGCGGTATTCCATCTGGATGAGGCGGCGGCCCCGCAAGCCTTCCCATTCCTTTTTGAACGTTTCGTAATAGTCATCGAGTTTTTCAGCGAACCAATCCGGCGGGTCCGCTTCTTTTGTAAACTCAGACATGCGGTATTCTGTTAAATTTGACTGTTCGTTGAAAAAAACTTTTGTCAAGTTTTCATTTAATTTTGCGCGGTCATACTTTTCCAGCACACCAGAAAACGCCGTCAAAATGCTTTCCGGTTCTGTGTGCTCGCTCTCCACGAAGCCGAGGGAAAGTTCTGCTTTTACGAGTTTCTCCCATTCCGCCGCCATATTTGTCCAAAACGTGGTACGCGTTTTGGCAAGAGACAAATTGGTGGTGCATTTTTCTAGTTCTGCTTCTTTTTTCGGCTTTTCTTCGTAGATCTCCCTGATTTTTTCCTCCGTACTGGTATATTCGTGTTGGACTGCCTGAATCCGGGCGCGAACCTCATCAATCCCCTGCAATTTCAGCTGCTGCTCAATCGCTTCAATATTTGCCACCGTTTTCTCCCATTCTGACCGGCGGATGTTCTCTTCACCGCGAATTTCATCGAGTTCCTGCTCTTTTTCAAGGATATCCGCAGCAAGACGCGCAAGCATTTTGCGCCCGGAAAACAAACGTTGAAAAATGAGCTCCAGGCTGTGAAGATGTTCTTCATAACTTTTCGCAGCTGCTAGTGCTTCATCGAGCGGACCGCTTTGAAGGACAAGGTTCAAGCCGGCTCCTTGCTCATGCAGCTGTAGCCGGATGTTTTGCAAATGCTGGTATACTTGTTTCCAATCGCGGTCAATTTCTGTCAGAAATTCCTGTTCCTGTTTCAGGCTGCGCGCTGTTTTTTCAATCTGTTCTTCAAGGTCGCGTAAATCTTTGTCATCTGGAATGCCCGCTTTCCAATCTTCTGCTTCTTGTACTTTCCTAGCCCATTCCGAAAGGCGGTTTTCGATTTGCAAAAGGGCTAGGCGGATTTCAGCAATCGTTTGCTCTGTTTCTTTTATTTTTTCCTGCTGGTACCGTTTCCGGGATGTTCTGCCGATGAATTTGGAAGGTCCTTCATCCGGAGCATGGCCAACAAGGCAGCCGACTGAAAAAGAGCCATCCGCATCAATGTGAAAGCCGCTGTCCGACGGTTCAAGCGGAATGCTGCGCAACACTTCGTCAATGCGTGCGGCTGATACCGGGCTGTCATTATCCGGATCCGGCTTTAAGTAATCGGCAAGTGTGTAGCCGAGAATGTGCGGATTTGGACGGATAACCCGGTCGTGCACAGGTGTAACCGGTTCTTCCGTAATCAGGCTGTCCAAAATTCCCGTCTGCCGGAGTGCCGCTTCAATTCTGGCTTTTTGGGCTTCGGTCACATGATCCTGGAATTCCACCGCGGCATAAAAGGGGAGATAGCGTTTCCCTGCTCCATCGAGACCGGCGCGGAAAGCTTCCGTATCCTGAGGGCGCTCCGGATTGGCAAGTTTCAAGTTTTTCCAATACATAAGTGTTTCTTCGGCTTCAGCCAATTCCTGTTCTTTTGCCTTTTGCGCCTGCTCCGCGCGGGAAATTTCCTTCTGCACTTGCAAAATATAATCGTTTGCCGCCTTCACAATTTCTTCCCTGACCGCTTCATAACGGTTTTCTTCATAGAGCCCGTCCAGCGCGCCGGCAATGCGCCGGAGTCGTTCGTCTGTAAAGGGGAGGGCCGGATGCTGTTCAATCCATAAAAACACGGCATCTTCCAGTTCTTGTTTTTGTTCGGTAAACCAGTTCTCCAAATGGTCAAGTTGTTTACGGAGTTCGTCAATTTCCTGCTTTTTGGCAGATGACTGGCGCTGCAATTTCATATGCATCTCGTGAAGCCGCTCCGCTTCTCCGGCCAGTTGCTGCAACTTTTGCAAAAGTCCGCTGTGCTGTTTGATTTCCTGTTTCCAAACAGAAAAATCAAAAGCTTCCCCTTCATGCCGAGAAAAGTCTCCGGCATTGATCTCGTGCTGGGGGAAAGCCGCTTCTCCGGCATCCAGTGCAAGTTCATCCAGCGTCTCCTGCATGCTGGCTCCATCCTTGCTGTTTTCTGTTTCCAACCGGTCCTGTTCCAAGCGGATGTTTAAAAGCTGGCTTTTCTTTAATTCCCACTTTTTCTCCAGATCTGCTGCTTCACTTTTTAGCTTTTCAGCCCTGGCCTGTTGTTCTCCTTTTTCTTTTTCAAGGCGCCATACCTCATGGTGCTGCAGCCGTTCCTGTTCCGCTTTTAAAACGTCGCGTTTCTGTTCGTTCTGTTTTTGATCTTCTGTCAGGTTTTCAATCACTCCGCGCAGGGATTCACAGCGAACTGCTAACGTACCGGCCTCCTGCTTTGCTTCCTGCAGCCTGCTTTCGGCCTCCTGCCATTTTTGGGCGCGTTCTGCCAAAATATATTGATTGTAAAGATCGTATTGGCGCACCAGTTTTTTTGCCGATTCGTGCTCTCTTTCAAGCTGTTCAAGCTGCTGCTCCGTTTCGTCCATGCTTTCAATCGTGTCGGACAAATGGCGAAGCTCGTCATCTGTCAAAGGTGGTAACGCAGACTCGAGAATTTCATAGATGACCGTCGGCTTGAAATCTTTTGACAATTTCGGGCTTCTGAGCTGAATCAAAAGCTTGATCAAATCTTCAAAAGCTTCCATCGACTGGAAACCAAAAATATATTTGTTCACCAGTTCCATATATTCTTTCTGCGAATGGACAAGATGCCCCCCAGACCCGATTCGGTTTTCAAGCTCTTTTGCAGACAACGGAATCCGTTCCGATTGGCGGGTGTGTGCCAATTCAAAATTGTAGCCGATCCTGCGGTTGTCAGTCAGGACAAAATACCATGATTTTAAAGTTTTGTGCCGTTTTGCCTGCATGCCGATCCCCGTTGTGATATACTGCTTTGTCCCTTGCTTTCGATATTCCAGAAACAAGTAGCCGGTCCGCTCGTCATGGCCGGACACTTCTTTTTCCCCAAGCAGATAATCTTCCATTTTCCTTGCTTTTGAGCCGAATGGATCAAGCCGATCAGGCGTCTTTTTCCCATCCAGCAAAACCGGCAAAATGCTTTGCATCGTCACCGATTTCCCTGAACCGTTTGTGCCGCGCAACAACAGCTTTCCGTCTGCAAATTCAAAAACTTCATCGTCATAATACCAAAAATTTAACAAGCCGGCGCGGTTCATCACCCATTTTCCTTCTGTCACGGTTCCTCATCCCCTTTCTCAAAATCAGCCGGATACTCGCCTGCAAGCACGCCCAACAGCGGTTTTATCCGGATCAGTCCCGCTGCTTCATCCGTTTCCGCCATCATCCATTCTTTCATCATTTCGAGCAATTCCGCACATACCGCTTTTGTACCGGCATCTCGAAAATGTTTCGACCACCCGCGTTCAAGGCGGGTGCGCATATCGTCTATCACCGCTTCCAACTCGCCTGCCGTAAGCAAAATTTCCCCCGCTTCATTGGGGACATATTTTTCCGGATGGTCGTGTAGCGTCTTAGACAACTGCAGCATCAGATCCGTGGAACCTTTTGCATTCGGGTAAACATGATGGTAACTCCGCGGTTCTGCGGCAGATAAAAATGCAGTGTTTTTGAAAACATGGAGTTTATAATGGCTGTGTTCTTCAATGTCCTCCAAAAGCCGGTTGCGGAAATTGCGGATATAAAGAAAATCAGGGTCCTGCATATCTTTCCGGTGCAGGCCAGGTGAGAAAAACAATTTCCGATACACCCGCTTACGCCGTTCATCTTCCTGATTTTGTTTCCAGTCTTCTTCAAGGAGCCCGGTCCAGTCCGGATAACTTGTAAAATCATCCGGAAAGCTTCTTAGAAAATAGCGGCTGTAAACGGTCGCTTCATATAGGACTTCCTGGTCTTCGTAAGTGTCGAACCTAGAAATATCGCCGTCTATTGTGCGAATCAGACTGAATTCCATCAGAGCTTGGACTGCCCGGATGAGCGACTTCCGATGAAGATAAAGCGTCCAGTCCAGCTCATCTTCTACAGGATAATTGTTTTGGATTTCCTGGCACATTTCCGACAAGAGAAACTGTTCATCCACCGCTTTTCCTTCCAAAAAGGAGAGCGCACAGCAAAAAATTGCATAATCCATCGGCTCCTGAAAATGCAGGATGCCCATCCAGCTTTCCGGTTCCACCGGGATTTTTTCGAGTTTGATAAAATGCTGATGGATGATCAGCCTAAGGCCAAATTTCTCGCTGATGTAACGGCGCAGCACTTTTTCGCGTTCGCGGATGAGCTGGTACCAGTCCGGGTGCTCGGACCGCAAAATCCAATAATGATGGAATAACAAGTCCATTCCCTGCACCGCTTTTTCATCAAAAATTTGTAACGGATCCATCAGCGCTCTCCTCCTGATCGTTCAAATACGACATCCGGCATGATCAGTTTCCCGTCTTCTGCATCGAGTGTGATGAGATGATCCGGATTCATCGCAACTTTTACGGTCATCCCGTAATCCGTTTTTACCTCATGGTTTTTCGCTGCCATTGATTTTCCAATCCAGCCGAGCAGCACTTTCCGGACAAACGGTTCTACGGTTCCAATTTCTGCAAGGCGAATCTCTCCGTTTTTCATGTATTTTTCAATCAGCTGTTTTTCCTGTTCGCGCTCTTTTAAATAGGCGAGCCGCTGTTTTTCTTTCTGTTCATGATTAGATCGGAAAGCGCCCGGCTTTGTTTTCTCGCGGTACCGGTTCGTTCGCGGCTTGATTTGCCGCATCTCCGGCTGTTCTTCCCATGTCTCGGCATGAAGATTGTCCGTTGTCGCTTCCTCCAGGTGCAAATGCCTTACTGTCATCGTCCCGAACACGATCGATGACAATTGATGGGCCTCTTCAAGATTGCGGCATTCGGCAAACCATTTGGCCAGATGCAAATAATCTTTTTTCCGGCTCCGGAAATGTTGCTGGCGTTCACTGATCCGTTGTACATAACGGGCCATTCTCCGGATCATCTCATTTGTTTGCATCTGCAACATTTCCAATTCACTTTGGGAAGAGCTGCCCCCAAGAAACCACCGCCGCAAAGACCCCCAGTATTCGTGGAACTCTTCCAGCCATTCTTGTTCGGAAGCTGCCGTATCTTCCAATCGCGGAATTTGGCGCCTGTGTTCCACGAGTTTTTCAAAAAACGGTGCCAATCTTTGCCCATCCAGTTCACGCAGTCTTCCCCTGATTTGCAGGGAAGTTTTTTGCAACGATACGATAAAATCACGCAAATAAGCCGTAAATTGGTTTTTATATACGAGAAAGGCTTCCGTCTGCATCCGTTGTGACGTCTTTTCGCTGTTGATATAAGCGATGTAATCCGCCGTATTCGTCCGGATGGTCCCGAAAAAGTGAAAAATGTCATCCCAAATATGCATGTAATCGGCTGCAGGTTTATTCAATGGCTGTTCCAGTTCCTCTTCCAGTTTTTCCAAAGAGGCGAGTAGGCGGTCAAATTGCGAACGTTCGAGCGATCCTTGGAACTGGTCTCCCAATTTTTCAAGCTGGATCAGCATCCGCTCGATTTCTACCGTGTAAGGTGTGCACTGGTAGCGGAATCTTTTTTTCTTATATTCTTCGATTGTTTTGGCATTGGTCATATCCTGGCGAGCAACCAGATTATTCCATTTCACAAGCTGGGCCAACTGCTGGTGCAGCTGTTCTTCCGCATAATCCTGGAAGGCCGGGAGCGAACGCAGATATTCGAGCACTTCCTCCGGTGCAATAAAGTCGCGCATCCTTTCATGTTGTCGATAAAAGAAGCGCAAAATCACACGGTATTGGGCGGCCGAATCCGCCGTCAGATAACTCGCTTCGACAACTTTCTTCATGATCTGATCCATTTCGTTTCACCACATTTGCTTGTATTACTTCTATTGTATAAGATTCGCAGGAATTTTGGCATGGAAAATATGTTTTTGTGGTTTTTTATCCTGGACTTAAATATGGCTGCTGCCAGGTGCATAGCATGGGGGGAGGGGCAAGTACAAAAATGAAAAGCGGAATCTTTACCGGCAGCCTGTACTGTTCCCGCGCTCTACGTGAAGGAATCTGAAAAACGGCAAGCTGTCTTCACTTTTATCCAAAAAAGGAAGCGCATCCCAAAAACCAGCGGTATCTACAAAAATCAATAGAATGCTTCCGGAACCGGTGCGGGCTGAAATAGATAAATTGAACTCAATTTTACTGCTTCTTTATGTGTTACAAGAATCCATGTTTATCCTGATCGTAATGGATTTTGACGCGAAAAACTTAAGTTCAGTTTATATAGAAAGGCTGCCCGGCCATTACACCGGGCAGCCTGTTAAATCTGTTATGAGCCGGCCAGAGGAAATGTCATGCTCGGCATCCAATTTGGTACGAGCCGGCCAGAGGAAAATTGCCCCCGCAGCTCGGCCGTCACTTTAAACTTCTTTTGCTACGGCATGTTCATGCAACGCCCCGTACTGGCGGCGGTAACGGATGACAAAGTACAACAGGGTGAGGATTTCGGCAGCTGCGATATAAATCAGTAGGATGCCGGCGTTTTGCCACATCACGTCGAACTCTCCGCTGGAAACCACCGCTTTAAATCCGCGCACGCTGTAGGTCATCGGCAACAGCGGGTTAAACCACTGGATGAATTTCGGAATGACTTCCAATGGAAAAGTCCCCGCGCTGCTCGTCAGCTGCAGGATTAAGATAACAATGGCAAGGAATCTGCCAGGGTTTTGCAAAAACGTAACCAAAAATTGAATCAGCGCCATAAAGGTAAAGCTTGTTAATACCGAGAACAATAGAAACAATGGCACATTTTTTACATGAATGCCGACACCCGAAAGGATGATCACATCTGCAATGACCGATTGCAGGATGCTGACAATCAGGAGTACGCCCAATTTGCTGAAAAACCAGCTGATGCCGTTTTTCGGGATGCCTGCCGATTCAACGAGCGGGTAGACGATTGTCAAAATCAGTGCCCCGATAAAGAGCCCAAGGGATAAGAAGTACGGCGTAAAGCCGGTACCGTAATTCGGCACCCTGTCGTAATGCGTTGTATGAAGGTTGACCGGATCGGCCATCATGTTGTACGTTTTGTTATTTGCCTGGATCTTGCTTGCTGTGTTGGCAGCATCACCCAGTTTGTTTTTCAGTTCCGCCGTCCCGCTCTTTAATTGTTTTGTCCCGTCAGACAAACGACCGGAACCGCTGTTCAGCTCTTTTATGCCGGATGCAAGCTGCCCGGATCCGGATGTGAGCTGTCCAGTTCCAGATGCGAGCTGTCCGGTGCCGTTTGCAAGTTTTTCTGCGCCTGCTGTGAGCCGCGCTGAACCAGACTGCAGCTCGTTTGTGCCGGAAACGAGAGAACCGGTCCCGTTTTTCAATGCAAAAGAGCCGTTTACAAGCTGTGAAGAACCGGATTGCAGCCGGCCTGTGCCTTCTGCGAGCGCTGATGAACCGTCTGCCAGCTTTCCGGCGCCTGTGGCAAGGGTTCCCGCCCCGCTATTGATCTGTTTCAGGCCGCTTGCAAGTTTTTCTGCGCCTGTTTGAAGGCCGACTGCCCCGTCATTTGCTTTTTTCAAATTCGGGATAAACTGGTTCTGTAAACCGGCAGTATAGGTCTGTTCGCCGGCATTTAAAGCCGCAATCCCGTTATTTAAGTCCACGGCGCCTGCGTAAAGTTTGTGCAAGCTGCTTTTGACTGTTTCTTTCGAAGGATCCTTGTCATTTTCAATATTGGCGTTCAGCTCTGAAATGCCCGCTGTAAGCTGGTCAAAAGCCGGATTCGTTTGGTTTGAAATGCTTGCAGCAATCGCATCTTCAGAAGGAATCGCAGCTTGGGCTTTTTGTTTTATCTGGTTAAATGGCTCGCTTAACCCTGCGTTGATTTCGGCTTGCAATTTATCCCGCACGTTTTGTTTCCCGCTTTGAATACGATTTTCAGCCGCCTTCTTCATTTGTGCGATTTGCGCATCGGGCAGGTTTGCTTGTTTCCCCAATGTTTCCACAAGTTCGTCTGTTTGTTTAATTTGTTCTTCTGTCACTGAATCGGCAATTTGGGCAGCCATTGCGCTGCTGATTTGGGATTGCGCGGATGTTAGCCCGCTATTGATTTGCCCGATGCCGTTATTGAGCTCGGTGGAAACGCCTTTTGCGACTTTGCTCGGCAATTCCGTTTTCATTTGCGTAACGCCTGCATTGAGCCGTGATGTGCCTTGTAAAAGCTGTGCCGGAATGGCTGTTTCTGCTTTTTTCATCTTTGATGTGAGCTGACTGCTTCCCGATGCAAGATCGCCTGCGCCTTTTTGCAGTTTTGTAGCGCCAGACAATAAAGAATTGCTGGCCGTTGTCGAAAGCTGGTTCAGGCCGGTGCTTAAAGTGGATGTGCCGGCTGCCAGCTTTTCTGCGCCTGAAGCTGCGTCAGAAATGCCTTTTGTAAAAGTAATGGAACCGGATGCCAGCTTTTCCAGATTTGCTTTCAAAGCTTTTGCACCGGTATTGGCTTGAGCCGTCCCGTTGTTTAACGAAACTGCGCCGGCATAAAGCTGGACTGCCCCGCCATTCAATTTTTGCGCCCCGTTCCCGGCTTTTACGATGCCTGCCTGAAGAACGGGCATTCCTTTGTTTAAAGCGGCTGCGCCTGAATTTACTGCGAGCGCCCCGTTGTGTACTTTTGTGCTGCCATTTTGCAATGAAGCAGCCCCGGAAAGCAACCGCCCAGTCCCTTGTTTTAACACCGTGACGCCGTCATCCAGTTTAACAGCGCCCTCGTTAAGTTTTGCGGCCCCAGTACTTGCGGTTTTAAAACCGCCCGCCATTTTTTCGGCCGTTTGAAAAACCGATTCCGCATACGTTTTTGAAATTTCGTCCGCCATTTTTTCTTTTACTTTCAGCATGGCCGTTTCGCCGATTTGGCTGGACAGGAAGTTGTAGCTGTCATTTGGCATGTACTGAAGCTGAAGTTTTTCCGGATTTTTGGCCAATAGAGTGGTGGCGCTTTTGGAGAAGTTTTCCGGAATTCTGATCACCATATAGTATTGGCGGCCGCGAAGCCCGTCCATTGCCCGCTGTTCCGATACAAAATGGAAATCAAAGCCGCCGCTTTTCTTTAAGTTCGAAACCAGATCTTTTCCGAGTGTGAGCTGCTGTCCATCCATTTTTGCCCCTTCGTCCTGGTTGACGACTGCAACCGGCAGCTGGTCCATTTTGGCATACGGATCTTTAAATGCCCAGAGAAACATGCCGGCATACAGGATCGGCGCCAGAATGACGGCAATGAGCGGTATCAGGACTTTCGGTTGGTGGATAATTTGTTTTAGTTCTTTTCCAAATAAAGTATAGCCATTCATTTTGAATGCCTCCTTAAATAGATGACTAAATTGGTCATCCGGTCATTTTAGGGTAAAAAAATAATGAAGAAAACGAAAAAACATGCTGTCATAGCGTTCTGCTTCCATGGCTGGGCAGCGCATCAGATGGCACCCTTTGCGTTCATGAGCACACATGGCTTTCTGCCGATAAACCTTTAAAAAAATACAGTTCAAACAGTTTTGAAATCTCTTCTTTCGACAGGGGAGGATGATTTTTCTCCCAGTCAAAAATCAGGGCAATATACATTTTAAACATAATAAATGCGGTTAGTTTTGGATCGCATGGATAAATGTCGCCCTTTTGCACCGCCTCCCCGATGTACTGGCTGATATAGTTCAGAATGGATTCTTTCACATGGTGGAGGGCATCCACTACTTCGGGTGTGCCAAGATTGACTTCTTCGTACAATTTGATGGCGAGCTGGTGCTTAAACCGGAACTCCAGCAATTGGTACAGCACGTGATGGACGTTTTCGTGAAAAGAATAACGCGCATCAATCGCTTCTTCGGCTGAATGTTTCATTTCGGCAATCAGGCTTTCCATAATATATTGGAGCAGTTCTTCTTTGTTTTTGAAAAAAGTATAAATTGTGCCTTTGCCGACGCCTGCCCTTCTTGCTACATGGTCCATCGTGGTCGCCTTGTAGCCAAATTCAGAAAAAGATTTCGCAGCTGCTTCCACAATCAGTTTTTTCCTGTCTGCCATTGCAACCCCCTCCCTTTTTTGACCAAATGAATGATTTGGTCAAGTAGTATATAAACGGCAAAAAAATAACGGTATGAATCCGCTTTCCGTTTTTAGTATACCAGATAGTGGCTAAACTTGCATGTGACAATTTTTTTTATTGCCGTTTTTTTGGTTCCCGGATAAATGGCATTTTATGACGATTTATCCGGGGAACCGGGGTTTTCGGGCTTGATTTACTTGAAAAACAACTTTTAATTTCGTTAAAATTACCGGCGCCGGCTGGATTGAGGTTGCGTGATTTATTTGAAAAACAGCTTAGAAATCTCCGCTCGGTTAAAGTTTTACAAGCCGATGTTGGGCTCCATTCGTTTGAAAGCAGCCTTTAATCCAAAAGGGGGCCGTCTGACGCCGGCAGATCCGGATCGATGACTTGGAACGGCCGCATCATATCGTAGTCTTCGTGTTCGAGAATATGGCAGTGCCACACGTAGTCGCCGGCATACGGGGAAAACCGCATCATGACGCGGGTGATCTGCCCGCCCGGTGCGGCAACGGTATCTTTAAAGCCGCGTTCGTTCGGTTCCGGCGGGGTGGCAGGGCCGGTGTATACGATTTGACCCGTTTCGTTATATAAATCTAAGTCAAATGGGCGGCGGTCCAAAATTTGAAACTGGATAAGATGGATATGGATCGGATGGGTAAAAGCCGTTGTATTGGCAAGCGACCAGATTTCGGTTGTGCCGAGCCTTGGTGTTTCCGTGACCGGATCCATCCATCTTTTTTTGTCCAGCAGCAACAGCGGGCGCCCGTATGAATCGGTTGCACCGGTTAGTTTTAAATGGCGGATGGCGCTTACGTTATGGCTGGAAGGAACCGGGATGGAAGATAAAGACCGCGGAATGCGGCTTGTGTCTTCTCCGGCAACCGGCAGCACAACTCTGAACTGCATCACATCGCCGGTTTGGTCGGCCGGATCGGCATTTGGACCGAGGTCATTTTTTAAAAGAATCGTCTGCCCAGCATATTCGGAAAAATCAAGGATCAAATCCGCCCGTTCTGCCGGTTCCAATGCCAGATTTTCAACTTGCACCGGCCGCCTGAGCAGCCCGCCGTCCGTACCGATCTGGTAAAAAGCCTGGCCGGAATCAAGGTATAACCGATAGGCCCGCGTGTTAGAGGCATTGACAATCCGGAACCGGTATTTTCGCGGTTCCACTTCCAAATAGGGCCAGACTTTACCATTTACAAGAATCGTGTCGCCGAGAAAAAACGGCACGACAGAGGGATCCGGTGTTTCGGGTCCCGGATTTTGCGGCTGGCGCGGATAAAAAAGAGATCCGTCATTGTTGAAAGTCCGGTCTGTAAGAAGCAGCGGAATTTCGTACTTGCCGGATGGCAGATGGAAAGCCTTTTCTTTTGGGTCGCGAATGATATACATGCCGGCCAGACCAGCATACACATTGAGGCGCGTAATGCCGATCGCATGGTCATGGTACCACAAAGTGGCGGGACGCTGGCTGTTTGTGTATTCATACACTTCTTTTTTAAAGTCCGGCCCGGTTTTGTTAAAATCGCGTGTAAACCAGGCTTCCGGATAGCCGTCGCTGTCCGGTTCAGTTTCCCCGCCGTGAAGATGCACAACAGTTCGCACTTCCGGAAAGTCTGTTCCCATCTCGTCTAAGATGGTGGTGTCCATCGGGAGGAAATGTCTTTGCGGCAAATGATTTGTCCATTTCACCCGTATCTTTTTCCCGTGTGGTACGTCAAAAAGCGGCCCGGGAAAGCTGCGGTTGTACCCCCATAATCTTGTCGGCCTTAAATCCCGGTGCAGCTTTTGCCAAAATTCTTCCATTGTGACTTCATAATATGCGATCCCGCCCTCTTCCCGCACCGGTCGGATTTTTTCCGCGAGCGGCAGGCGGTCAACAAACTTTTCTAAATTTGGGCTCAAACTCCCCACTCCCTTATCAATTGATGCCGTGCATTTCTAACAGAATATGAGCCATCAAGGCTTTTGGAAAGGGCGAATGGTACCGGAGGCGAAGATAACGTTTTTGCCTGAATTTGGCCGCCGTGTCAAAAGCATAGGCATGTTTGAAAAATGGTTGAGATGCGAGGGTATGTGTAAAATTTTACTCGAAGGAGCAAATGAATGGAAAAAAGGGAAGACACTCTATTATCTAAATGTACACAGCTAGATGAACATCTAGAGAGAGATCTTCCCATGGATATGATATCAATAATTGCTGGATGATTAAAGGGTACAAAGAGTCTTTATTGAATTTGAAGAACAGGTTAAAATTCTGATGCAGAAGGCTTTTACCCAATGAGTTGAAGACGTCAAAAAATTGAACGTTCACAGTAAAAAACATATAATAACCTATATTGGTTTCCGAGACAGTTAGAAATGAAGGTGGCACAAATGAAAAAAATTTTGCTCTTGGCAACAGGCGGGACCATTGCTTCCGTTGAGGGGGATGAAGGGCTGAAACCCGGGCTTTCGGGAGAAGACTTGCTGAAATATTTTCAGCATGCTGCTTTGTCTGCCGATGTCACCGCAAAGATATTAATGAACCGCGACAGTACAAACATGCAGCCGGAACATTGGGTGCAGATTGCGGAAGCAGTTGCGGAACATTATGAACAGTATGACGGTTTTTTGATTACACACGGAACGGATACATTGGGATATACGTCGGCAGCCTTGTCGTATATGCTGCAGGGCCTGAATAAGCCGGTTGTGCTGACGGGTTCGCAGGTGCCGATCAGTTTTAAAAAGACCGATGCCAAGAAAAATCTTTTCAACGCCCTCCGCTTTGCCTGCGAGGAGATTGGCGGCGTTTTTGTCGTGTTTGACGGGCGCGTGATCATGGGCACAAGGGCGGTGAAAATGCGGACGAAAAGCTACGATGCGTTTGAAAGCATCAATCATCCGTATGTGGCTTATGTAGCAGGGGACGAGGTGCACTATCATTGGAGGCCACAACCGCCGGAGCAGCCGTTTCATATTGAGACAAGCCTGTCACCGGATGTCTTTCTTTTAAAATTGCACCCGGGCACAAAGCCGGAGATCTTTGATTTTTTAAAGGAACATTACCGCGGGGTGATCATTGAAAGTTTCGGGAACGGCGGGGTGCCGTTTGAAGGGCGCAACTTGCTGCCGAAAATCAAGGAATTGACCGATGCCGGGATTGTTGTTATGATTTCGACGCAATGCTTGGAAGAAGGGCATGATTTGTATTTGTATGAAGTCGGAAGAAAAGTCGCGCAATATCCGGTGATTGTTTCCGGGGATATGAATACGGAAGCGATCGTGCCGAAACTAATGTGGGCGCTGGGCAAAACGGATGATCCCGCTGAAGTGAAAAAGATCATTGAAACGCCGCTTGCTTATGATTTGTCACAGGATTGGGGGTAAAGCGCGCCGGAAAACGGCTGAAAGATTGCGGGAGGGGATGCCTGCAATTTTTTTTGCCGTTCGATGCGTTTGAGCATCCTGCTGCACAGCCCGCGTTTGCAGCGTTTTTCCGGCATATTTTCAGCCGGTGTCTTCTATATAGAACGGGGTTTCTGCGTTTACAAAAAACCGCCGCCATAAATTCCATTAAATTTCATACCAACTGCGCGGGGAATCGAGTAAACTGGAGTTAGGAAACATGAAAAAACAGGCGCCAGGCCCGGCCTTAAAGGGGCGGTTTCCGGCATTCGCGAGGGAGGTAGCACGGTGGAAACGTCATTTGAAATGTTGCTGGAAATATTTGAGAGGGCTGCCCTTTTATTAACTTGCTTATTTTTTATCACGCGAATTCCGCGTTTTAAAGAAATTTTTCAACAAGAGCAGCCGTCTGTTTTTGAACTGAGTTTTATCACTGCCGTCTTTTGCAGTTTTGCAATCTTTGCGACTTACTCTGGCATTAAGGTGGACGGGTCGCTTGTCAACGTGCGGATTATTGCTATCGTATCAGGCGGCATCCTGTTCGGCCCGTGGGTTGGCATTATCACAGGCATTGTCTCCGGGTTGCACCGTTATTTAATAGATATTGGCGGGGTGACATCCATCCCGTGCTTGATTACGAGTATTACAGCCGGCGTCATTTCCGGCCTGATCAGCAGGAAAGTGAAAAATTCCTGGCGCTGGTTCGTCGGGATCGCAGCCGGGATGTTTTGTGAAATATTAACCATGCTTTTGATTCTTGTTTTTGCCCACCCGTTCAGCACCGGTGTGGATATTGTGTCCAAAATTGCCTTCCCGATGATCGCGGGGGACGTCAATATCGGATTGATTGTTCTGCTGATTAAAAGCGTGGAGGGCGAGAAGGAATTTGTGGCGGCAAAACAGGCGAAACTGGCGCTTGATATTGCCAATAAAACGATGCCTTATTTCCGCGCCATCAATGCAGAATCGTTAGAAAAAATCTGCGCCATTATTAAAAACGAGATTCGCGCCGATGCGGTTGCCATCACCGATACGAAAAAAATCCTGGCTTATGTCGGATTCGGGCAGGAAAGGTACCAGATCGGTCATGAAATTATCAGTGATCTGACAAAAACTGCGATCAAAAGCGGGGAAATCACGATCCGCAACCATATCCAAGACCAGCAGACCCCGCAGATCCAGTGCCTGCTGATTATTCCGTTAAAAGAGCGGGATGAAGTCACCGGCACATTGAAAATTTATTATAAAAAAGCGAACAAAATCACCTATTCCCTGCAGACAATGGCAATCGGCCTTGCCCAGATGATTTCGACGCTCATGGAAATTTCGCGCATCGAAGAAATCAAAGAAGAAGCCAATAAAGCGGAGTGGAAGGCGCTCCAGACAAAAATCAACCCGCATTTTTTGTTTAATGCGCTAAATGCAATTGCTTCCACGACCCGCAGAAATCCCGATAAAGCAAGAAAATTAATCATGAACTTATCCGGTTTTATGCGTTATAATCTTGAATTGACCGACGATTTTATTGATATTAATAAAGAACTGCAGCAAGTACGCGACTATATTGAGATTGAAAAAGCGAGGTTCGGCAGCCGCCTGCAGGTTGAATATGAGATTGACGTCGTATCCGTGCTGATCCCGAGCCTAATTATCCAGCCGCTTGTGGAAAATGCGATCAACCACGGGATTTTAAAAGTAAAAGGGCCAGGAGTCGTAAAAATCTCCGTCAAAGAGGCAGGAGATAAAGTACGCATCAGTGTGACGGATACAGGGGCAGGCATTCCGGAAGAAGTGATTGAGCATGTTTATCAGGATAATATGCCGGTCACACAGATTGGCCTTTATAATGTCCATCGCCGTGTCAAACTGATTTATGGAAACGGTCTGGTCATTAGAAGGCTGAATCCCGGAACAGAAGTTTATTTTGAGGTTCCGAAGGTGGGAGAATATGAAAGCCATTATAGTGGAAGACGAAATACCGGCACGTGAAGAATTGGCGTATTTGATTGAAACGTACAGTGAGATTGAAATTACCGATTGTTTTGAAGATGGGCTGGATGTGTTGAAATTTTTGCAGGAACATGAAACAGATGCGATTTTTCTCGATATTAATATTCCTTCCCTGGATGGCATGCTGCTGGCAGGCAGCATCAGCAAATTTGCGCATAAACCGTATATTATTTTTACAACGGCTTATAAGGAACACGCCGTCCAGGCTTTTGAACTAGAAGCATTTGATTATATTTTAAAACCGTATGAAGAAAAAAGAATTGCCGCCATGTTGAAAAGGCTCGAGGCTGCGTATAAAAGAGAGCATTCATTGCTGGGGGAAGAAGGGGCTGTGCCGCGAAACGGCGGGCTGCACCGGAAAGAGCGGGTGAACTTGCGCAAGGGCGAGAAAATTATTGTGGCGGATGCAAACGATATTTTTTACTGCGCCGCTCAGGAAAAAATCACGCTTGTTTATACACAACAGGAAACGTTTGAAATGCCCATGGCGATATCCGAGTTCCAGTCCCTTTTGCCTGAGGATCTTTTCTTTCGCTGCCACCGGTCTTATCTTGTAAATTTAACGAAGATCCGGGAAATTGTGCCGTGGTTCAATCAAACGTATTTGCTCCGTTTAAACGGGATGGACGCGGAAATACCGGTAAGCAGAAGAAATGTGAAACAGTTTAAAGCGCTGATGCATTTTTAATATAAAGCGCCCAGCCATGCAGGAAAAGCGGCTGGCATGAACACGAAAAGTGTATGCCGGCTTTTTCCTTTTTTGCCGGGGCAGGCGTGAAAAATAGCATGGCCTACTTTGCGCACTGCGGCCGTTCGCGTGTGAAAAGTTGCCTGCTTTCCAATTTGCCATCCTCCAAGGTGTTGCGCCGAAAAAGCGGGCATGGCCTGCTTCCGGCAATACCGTTTTTCAGGAAGATTGTGCATAAATTGGAATACCTGATTTTATCCATATGCCATCTTTTATGGACATTGCGCGGGAAAGTTTCAAGAAGCGGTTTGTTCCTGTGCCATCCATTCCTTTCTGTATACCGTTTATTCCTTTTTAAAGCATTCTCGTTCCGAAAATGCGTTCCCTCCTTATTTTCGTACTATAATTTGAACTGTAGAAAAGGACAGAAGAAACGGGAGGAACCGGACATGTTAGAACGAAAAGCAAACCGCAGCCTGATTGTATTAGGGACGATGATTGTACAAATGGGGCTTGGGACTGTTTATACATGGAGTTTATTTAACCAGCCGCTTGTTGATAAATTCGGGTGGCAATTGAGTGCAGTATCGACGACATTTTCCATTTTAAGCCTGGCACTTGCAGTATCGACATTGTTTGCGACAAAATTGCAGGCAAAATGGGGACTGCGCCGCCTGGTTGCTTTTTCCGGCATTTTGCTTGGCACAGGATTAATCTTAAGTTCATTTGCACCTTCACTTTGGATGCTCTATCTGTTGGCAGGCCTTATTGTCGGTTATGCTGACGGGACAGCTTACATCACGACTTTATCCAATTTAATGAAATGGTTTCCGGATAAAAAAGGCCTCGTTTCAGGCATCTCCGTTGGGGCATACGGGACCGGCAGCCTGGTATTTAAGTTTATAAACGGTGCCGTCCTCAGTTCGTTTGGTGTCACACAGGCTTTTCTTTGCTGGGGAGTGATTGCAATTGCCATGATCACCGGCGGATCTTTCCTCTTGAAAGAAGCAGAAAATACAACCACATCCGGTACTGTGTCCAAACAGCCGGCCGGAAAAGATTTTACCATCAAAGAAATGCTCAAAACGAAACAAGCTTACCTCTTATTCATCGTGTTCTTCACGGCGTGTATGAGCGGTTTATATCTGATCGGCCTTGTTAAAGACATCGGCACGGGGCTTGTCGGGCTGGATGTTGCGACGGCCAGCAATGCAGTGGCGCTGATTGCCGTCTTTAACACCATCGGGCGGCTCGTTCTCGGCGGTTTATCAGACCATGTGGGAAGAATGAAAGTGGTATCAGGGACGCTGCTCGCGACGGCCGTTGCGGTTTCCATTTTGAGCTATGCCCACTTAAATTTCGCCCTGTTCTTTATCTGTGTTGCTGCGATTGCTTTCGGTTTCGGCGGAAATGTCACCGTATTTCCGGCTATTATTTCAGACTTCTTCGGCCTGAAAAATCAAAGCGCCAATTATTCAGTGATTTACCAAGGCTTCGGCATCGGCGCATTATCCGGATCGGTCATCGCTTCCCTTCTCGGGGGCTTTATGCCGACATTCCATGCGATTACGATTCTCTGCCTGGTCTCTTTTGCGATTACGCTTTTCATTAAATCGCCGGCTGAAGAAGCAGCCCACGCACACGGGGTTCGGGGAAATGTCGGTCGTGCCCAGCATTCGCATTAAAGCAAGGGATGTGTGCTTCGATCATGAACAAGCAGACAGGAAAGGGATTCGTGCCTGCATCATGATAAAAAACCCGCTGGCTGCCCAGCGGGTTTTCCCGGTTTATCCCCAAATTTCCTTTGCGGTATCCACAATATATTTTACTTTGTCCCACTGCTGCTCTTCTGTTAAAAGATTGCCGTGGTGGGTGGAGGAGAAGCCGCACTGGGTGCTGATGCAAAGCTGTTCGAGCGGTACATGCCTGGATGCTTCCCGAATCCGGTTTTTGATCAGCACTTTATCTTCAAGCTCTCCCTTTTTCGATGTGAAAATGCCAAGCACGACTTTCGGCCCGCCTTCCGGAATGTATTTCAACGGTTCAAACCCGCCGGAACGCTCATCGTCGTATTCAAGGAAAAACCCGTCTACTTTTTCATTTGCAAAGATTTTCGGGGCAATTTTATCATACGGACCTTCAAAAGCCCATTTCGACTGGTAGTTGCCGCGGCACAGATGGGTTGTGATGGTCAGATCATCCGGCTTGCCTTCCAGTACGCTGTTTGCTACATGTAAAGCGAGATCAATCAATCTTTCCCTTTCGAGCTCACTGTCTGCAAACGGCAGTTTCGGTGCACACAGGCCGGCAAGATAAACATCATCCAGCTGCAAGTAGCGGCAGCCGGCATCATAAAAAGCTTTGATCGCATCCCGGTAAGTTTGGATAATATCATTTGCGTATTCTTCAAGATCCGGGTAAATGTCTTCATTGCGGATTCCGGCATTGAAAAACTGATTCGGGCTTGGAATAGTCATTTTCGCAACCGCCCTGTCCCCGGCGATTTCTTTCAGCGCAATAAAATCTTTTATGTGCGGATGGTCCGGGTTAAAGGAGACTTTTCCGGTTACCCGGACGTCATAAGCTTCCGTTTCGATGCCGACAAACCGGTATCCATGGTTCGGCACGTACCCTTTTACCCCGTTTAAATGTTCCATGAAATCCGTATGCCAGAATCTCCGCCGGAATTCTCCGTCCGTTACCGCTTCGAGGCCGGCTTCAATTTGTTTGCCGACCAGGCGGCGGATTTCTTCATTTTCAATTGCACGCAAGTCTTCGGCCGGGATGGTTCCCGCTGCAAATTTTTCCCGCGCTTCGTGCAACCGGGCCGGGCGCAAAAAGCTTCCGACAATGTCTGCCCTGTACGGCGCTTTTGTTAATGTTTTTGTCATCATGATTCCCTCTTTCTGCATATTTTTTAAAACAGCTGCTGTGCGCAGAAAGAAATTGCTTTTAGCTGCATGGGCCCATTAAAAAAACCTCTTCGGCAATAAGAAGAGGTATGGATTGCAAAACAGAACCGTCCGCTCTTCTTATCTTCAAGCAATTGCTTTCTGGAATTGGCACAGTTCTTTAAAAAAGACCGCTGCCGAGGCTTCAAAGGGCCAGTCCCTCCACCTCTCTGGATAAGAATTTTAAATATTATTTAGTTTAAATACACTTTAAATGTTCCACCCATTTTTGTCAAGGGCATTCGCAAAATTTTTTAAAATGGGACGGAAAGATTGAAATCAGGGGCGATGTGAAAATATAATAGTAATAAGAAAAACAAAGGAGGGATTTTATGGAGGCCATACAATCAAGGCCTGTATTCCAGAAAGTGCTTGGCGTCTTTGCCGTTTCACTGCTGTTTGCAACGGCGGGTTTATATACGGGGAGATTCATTCCGCCTGCGCTTATGATGCCGCTGATGGTTGCAGAAATTGCAATGGTCATCGCCGCTTTCTGGTTAAGAAGGAAAAAGAGCGTCGGGTATTTGTTCGTTTATGCTTTCACCTTTATTTCCGGTATTACGACATATCCGATTGTAGCTTATTATGCATCCCAGGCCGGTGCTGAGGTCGTCCTGCTCGCTTTTGGTTCCACGTTCGGCATTTTTGCCGTGATGGGCGTTATTGGGGCCGTTACCAAGAGGGATCTTGGCTTTTTAAGCACCGCATTGCTTGTCGCATTGTTGGCGCTGATCTTCATCGGAATATTCAGCATTTTCAGCCCGTTAACCTCAACCGGGATGCTCGCGTACTCCTTCATTGGCGCGATTGTTTTTTCCCTGTATGTTGTTTTTGACTTTAACCAAATGAAGCACCATGGCATTTCCGAGGAAATGGTCCCGCTTTTGGCTTTAAGCCTGTACCTTGATTTTATCAACCTGTTTATTTACATTTTGCAAATTCTCGGCATTTTGGGAAGCGACGATTGAGAAAAAAGAAAACGCCCGCCATTAACCGGCAGGCGTTTTCTTTTTCACATGTTGGATGTCAAACAAAACAATACGGTCTTTTTGCTCCCATTCGGGGATGCGCGCTTCCCATGCTGCCCGGACCATTTGTGCCAAATGCTGCTGCGCATCCGGCCCCATCAGCGATAAAAACAGCGCTTTCCGGTGGAGATGCTCTTTTCCATCGAGCGTCTGGATCGCATTTTCGCCAAACAACGTTTTTTGAATACGTTTCGGCACAGCCCCGTTTCGTTTGAATTTTTCCGGGTCATAAAACATTTTGACTGCTTCCTCGCCACTGATGCACACCGCTTTTTGCCCGAGCAGACGGGTTTCAAACAAAATTGCATGATAATCGTCCGTCCGGTTTTTAACGGCTTTCCGAAAGAAGTCTCCCATCCTCAAGGAATGTGAAGGTGCGAGTAGCACCAATGAGTAGGTGGGAGATGAATTTCGGTTGGCTTTAGCCAAAGTTATTTTTCCAATCCTTTTCTCAACAATTCTAAGATTGCGGCTGTTCTAGTTGGAATCCCATTTTCTTTTTGATATTGCTTCAATTTTTCTAATATCGTCTTAGGCATACGAATTTCTACACGTTCTTTCTCTTCTCTCATGATTATCACCTCATATTGATTGTACGGATTTTTTACGATATAATCAATATATACGAAATTTTTCCGCACAAAGTGAGGTGAATTGATATGGCCAAGCAAAACAAAGCTTTCAAGTTTCGTTTGTTACCAAACAAAGAACAATCCGCATTATTAGCTAAGACATTTGGTTGTGTTCGCTTTGTCTACAATAAGATGTTAGCTGAACGCAAAGAAACGTATGAAAAGTTCAAGGATGATAAAGAATTGCTTAAAAAGCAAAAGTTTCCGACTCCTGCAAAATATAAAAGTGAATTTCCATTCCTAAAAGAAGTGGATTCTTTAGCTTTGGCAAATGCACAAATGAACTTACAGACTGCTTATAAGAATTTCTTTGAAGGAAATGCGGATTTTCCAAAGTTCAAAAATCGTAAAGCAAAACAATCCTATACAACTAATATGGTCAACGGAAATATTAAGCTAGAAAATGGTCATATCAAACTGCCAAAAATCAAAAAGCCAATAAAAATGAAACAGCATAGAGAGATACCTGCTGATTATAAAATCAAATCTTGCACTATTTCTAAAACAAAGACAGGCAAGTACTACATTTCAATTTTGACAGAATATGAGAAAGATATTCGTCCAGTTAAAATACAGAAAGTTGTTGGTTTGGATTTTGCTATGGATGGTCTATATGTCGAGAGTGAACAGGGTAAGAAAGCCAATTACCCACGTTACTATCGGCAAGCCTTAGATAAATTAGCAAAAGCACAACGAATTCTTTCTCGAAGAAAGAAAGGTTCTGCACGTTGGAACAAGCAACGACTAGTAGTGGCTAAATTACATGAGAAAGTGGCGAACCAACGCATGAATTTTCTTCATCATAAGTCAAAAGAATTAGCTTCTAACTTTGATGCTGTCGTGATTGAGGACTTGAACATGAAAGGGATGTCTCAAGCCCTTCACTTTGGGAAAAGCGTTCATGATAACGGCTGGGGTATGTTCACTACTTTCTTAGCGTATAAGCTAAAAGAACAGGGGAAACAACTTGTGAAAATTGATAAGTGGTTTCCCTCCACTAAGAAGTGTTCATGTTGCGGCAAGGAAAAAGAAATGCCATTATCTGAACGTGTATATAAATGTTCTTGCGGCTTTGTATTAGATCGCGATCACAATTCAGCAATCAATATCAAAAATGAGGGATTACGCTTATTAGCGTTATCATAAGTAACAAAACTCTTGGAACAAGAGGGTTAGCTCGGTCAGTTTTCGTTGGCTAGTAAAAGCAACGATAAGTCGAGAAGCCCCCACTTCAATCAAACCGTAAGGTTGATAAGTGGTGGGTAGTTCACTGTAGAGATACCCTTCTTTCATCAAATCAATGGTATCATCAATCGTTTTTTCATTAGGAATTTGCCCAGCCATTGCTCTGCTCCTTTTTTCATGTGCCCGTTTTCCCCGGCTGCTTCCGGAAAAAACAGGGCACATCCTTTTTTTATCTTCTTACACTTTTTCATCTTCATTCAAACATTGCACGCAACATAATCGAAGTTTACCCGCAAGCCGGCGAAATTATGCCATGTTTCGGTTCACATCCAAACAGGGTATAAGGAAATAGAAATGCAAAAGGAGAGGGAAGAAAATGGCAAAGGAAATCAATGTGGGCATCGGATTTGCAACAGGAAGAAAAAGTTTTAAAAACGTTTTAAAAACGTATATGTATAACTTGAAGGAATCCGAACTGACGGAGAGCGACAGGATCAAGCTGCATTTGTTTGTTGCCTATGATTTGCACTACGAAAATGCAGAGCCTGAAGACTTTGTACATATTGAAACGGAATGCATGGAAGATATTGACCGGGCTTATTTCATCGGGGAGAAGGAGACGCGTAAAGCAACCGAAGAACTCGTATCCCAAATGGGCATGAGCAGAAAAGAAGCAGTCCTTTTGTTCGGCGAAGGATACGCGTCCAAACGCAATATCATCGTTTATGAGGCGTTGAAAAGAGGCATCGATTATCTCATTTTTCTTGATGATGACGAGTATCCGGTTGCCGTGACAAAAAGCAGGCAAACGGCTGTCTGGGGGGGCCAGCAAGTGCTCCGGAAGCATTTGGAACATATCCGGAATGCCGATATTACGAACGGATACCATTGCGGCTACATTTCCCCGATTCCGTTCATTTCTTTCAATGACGTCCTGCAAGAAAAAGATTTCCGCACGCTCATTGAGGCCTTGAGCAACGATATTGTCAATTGGGATACGATCAAAACCGTGATGAAAAACGGCGGGGTGACATATGCCGATACAGGTGTGCTTGTAAAGGATGAAGCGGAAGAAGTGCCGGAGATCAACCGTGCAAAATTTATTTCAGGATCGAATTTGACGCTGAATTTAACAGATCCGGACCGTGTGCTGCCGTTTTACAATCCGCCGAATGCACGGGGCGAGGATACTTTCTTAGGCACATGCCTGGCAGACCGGACCGTGCTGCGCGTGCCGGCCTATACTTTCCATGACGGATTCGGCGCTTACCAGCATTTGCTGCTCGGGGTGCTGCCGACCAATTTAAGCTATATTAAAGCGGATACGAAACAGGTCGTGGAGCGTTTTTACAAAGCATGTGTCGGCTGGATCCGGTACAAGCCGCTTTATGTGTATATCACCGACAGGGAAAACTATGAAGAAAAAATGGCGGAAGTGCGTGCCCGGCTGAAAGAGACGCTTCCGAAAGTTTGCCGCTACTTCGGACGGGATGACTTTATGAATGTACTGGAGGAATTCGAGCAGTACCACCACAACGTCAGACAGCATTACCGCGATTTTCAGGATACAAAAGCAGCCTGGAGGAAAATAACCGCGCAATTGGTTTCAAGAGAAAAAAGGGAAACAGCCATTTAAGCCGCTTTGGATGGAGCGGCTTTTTGCCGGTTGGAAAGGAAAAACCTGGCCGGATGGGGAAAGCCATAGGGGAGACCCCTTTCGCGCATAGCCGCCCATCCCGCAACGCTGGTGCAAATTGTCCACGGCCGCTTTTTGCACGGCCGGAGACCCGGGTGAAAATAATGGCCCCTTATGCATGATATTGCCGCTCTGTTGCCTGCTGCAAAAAGTCATCCTCATGCAAATTGGCGCCTGGTCCTGGGGAGGAATTTAAGTTCATTTATATAGCATCATGTTTATTTATTTGGTGTATGGGGTATAAGAATGGTATTCTTTTAGAGGCGGGGCCATCTTTCCCTGTCCTGGCTGATCTTCGGACAGGCCGCAAAAAACGCGGGCGGCCGCCGCTTCAACAGCCATCCTTTTATCATAATAGATGAGGTGTGGAGAAATGAGATCGATTGTAAATGAACAAGAAGAAATTATCGCATACCTTAAAAAAAATAGAAACAGCTTCGAACAGAAGTTATTAAATGAAGCTGTAAATGTTAAGGATAAAATTGATGAAATTTTAAGAATAGGGAACATTGATTTGTTGAACAATGCTTTTAAAATTGTGACGTATGTCGTCGAGCAGCAGGATGAGGAATTGGTCGCCTTTGCCCGCCAGGAAGGGATTGCCTGGGCAACTCATTCTTTGACGCTCGGACTGAAACTGGAGTGGGTGCAGGCGATCCGCCGGACATTATGGGTATTCCTTAGAAAGTACGGGGAAGAAAAAGGGATTGAAGTAGACCAGGACTACTTTTTTGACATGGAGAAAAAAATCAATGACCGTATTGACCAATTTTTAAATCACTTTTTTATCCGGTATTCTACCTATAAAGATGAGCTGATCGACCAGCAAAAAAGATTGGTGGAAAACCTCTCCGTCCCGATCATTCCAATTACATCGAGCGTCTGTATTTTGCCGTTAATCGGTTCTATTGACATGTTCCGCACCAATATTTTGGAAGAAAAAGTTTTGCTTGAGGTGGGGCGGCTGCATATCCAAACGTTGATCATGGATTTCTCCGGCATTGCAGAAGTAGAGATGGATGTAGTCGACCATATTTTTAAGATGATAGACGGCACTTCGATGATGGGATGCAAAGTGGTCATCACCGGCTTGCGCCCGGAAATTGTAAGGCAGATGGTGACAAGAGGCCTTTCCTTTGAAAATAAAGCAGAGACAAAAGTGACATTACAGCAGGCATTGAAAAAATATATTCAGTATGATGATTTAAACAAGGAAATTAAGCTGTATTAACAGTGATATTATAGAAACCATCAAAAAGGCCCCACACTTTTTCAGGCGGCAGGGCCTTTTTTTACGGCTGAAAACTTAAAGCGTCTAGGATCCGGTTACGGGCTTTGCGCCGGGCGCCCGCAATTTCCCGTAAATTCCGCCCGGGGGAAAATGCATCGCCTAATGGTCCGTTCCGCGGGAAAGGCAAGACCAGGCTACCCCGCGAAGCTTTTCCGGGCTGCTACAAGCTTTGTTCCCTTGCTTGGACGGCACGCGTTTCTTTTGTGCGGTGTTCCAGCCGGCTGAATAAAAGTCCGATGGCCGTTCCGCAAAGAGCTGGCACTACCCATTCAAGGCCGGCGGAGGCAAGCGGCAGTTTTTGGGCGAATGCCCCGATAAAGCCAAGCGGGACGCCGAATCCTTTCAGCCCTTCGATTAAAGCAAACACGCCTGTAAACAACAATGCAAAGCCGTATACTTTCTTCGAGCCGCAGAACGCCGTGTGGAAAAATGTCAGGACAACGAGCATGATCGTAACCGGATAAGCCATTTCCAAAAACGGGACAGAAAATTTTAAAATGGTATTGAGCCCGAGATTGGACAGCGTAAAGCCGGTAAGGGTAACGGCAATGACAACACCATGGTAGCTGAATTTCGGCACCAGATTGGAAAAATATTGTCCGCACGCTGTCGTTAAGCCGACGACGGTTGTAAAACAGGCCAGCATAAAGATAAAACCAAGCAGTATTTTTCCAGCCTGCCCGAATAGCAAGGAAGACACTGCCGTCAGGACATCGGTGCCATTTTGGAACGTGCCGCTTGAAGCCATTTTTGCGCCGATCAATCCGAGTGCGACATAGACGAGTGCCAAAATCGCGCCGGCAATCAACCCGGCTTTTAATGTATAGGCCGTCATTTGTTTCCGGTTAGCGATGCCGCGATGTTTGACCGCTGTTAAAATGACGATGCCAAACGCCAGGGAGGCGAGCGCATCCATCGTGGAGTATCCGTCAATAAAACCTTTATAGAAAGAACCGGTCTGGTATCCGGCTAGCGGCGCCGTAAACGGGCGGCCGGAGAGTTTGAAGAAACCGGCTGCGCAAAGGACGGCCATTGCCAGCAATAATACCGGTGTAATCCAGCGCCCGAGCGTATTTGACATTTTGTCAGGATTTAAACTAGTCAAATAGACGAGCAGGAAAAAGACGACGCTGAACAACAATAAAGAGACCGGCGAACTGTGGGCGGACCCGGAAAGAAACGGTTTAACCCCCATTTCATAAGCAACGTTTGCATTTCTCGGGATCGCCAAAAACGGCCCGATACATAAATAGACAATCACGGTAAATACCGTACTGAAGACCGGATGGACACGGTTCCCGATCGCCTGGATGCCGCCGTCTACAAACGAAACTGCGGCGATAACGAGCACCGGCAGCCCGACTCCCGTTACGATAAACCCTGCCATTGCCGGCCAGTAAGACGATCCTGACTGAATACCGAGAAAAGGAGGGAAAATTAAATTCCCGGCTCCGAAAAACATGGAAAACAACATAAAGCCGATAAACAATACTTCGTTTCTTTTCATCCGATGTCCGCTTCCTTTCGATGCAATAATGTAGAGAAAAACAAAAAACCCGCCCCTGAAACAGGGACGAGTTTGCTCGCGTTACCACCCTTATTCCGCACAGAAACGTGCGGCACCTCATTCAACGTACCAACATACGTGTTCCTTTCTTAACGGGGGAATCACCGTCAAAGCCTACTAAAAACTTCAGCTTTGCATCTCGGGGATGATCTTCGGAATGGCCTTGAACATTGGCTTTCAGCAATATGCCAACTCTCTGGGGAACAAGATCCAAACTTACTCTTCCCGTCCTCGACTTTTGTTTTTCATATTATTTGAAAACAAGATTATCACTGAACATTTCATCTGTCAACATCTCTTTCGGAAAATTTTTAACCCCGTGCCCGCGATCAAAATGGACAGAAGCCGCAAAATGATGCCGTTTTTGGATAAGTCAAAACCCGGCCAATACAAGCGTGAACTAAAAATAAGAACAGCCGAGCAGCAAGTAGAACCAGCTAAAAAATCAGGAGTCCATCCTGAGCAATTCAAAAAATGAAAAAAAGAAAAGTCAATAAAATCAATAATGAAAGCGTTTCCAAATAGATTTTCAAATCAAAATTGTCAAAAAAGTTGACAGAAAAGGGTTGACCTCGGCAATCAAAAGTCGTATGATTGACAACAATTAAAGAATATAAAAAATTTTTTCGGGCGGATATTTAAAGAACCGGATTTTCACCGGGCATAAGAAATACCCCGCAGGCAATAGAATGGGAGTGATGGAATGCGAAGTGACATGATCAAAAAAGGGATCGACCGTGCCCCGCACCGAAGCCTTTTATATGCAGCAGGGCTGAAAACGGAAGACTTCGACAAGCCTTTCATCGGGGTGTGCAATTCCTATATTGATATTATCCCGGGGCACAGACACCTCAATAAGTTTGCGGAAGTAGTAAAAGAGGCGATCAGGGAAGCGGGTGGTGTCCCGTTTGAATTTAATACGATCGGGGTGGATGACGGCATAGCGATGGGGCATATCGGCATGCGGTATTCGCTTCCGAGCCGCGAACTGATTGCCGACAGTGCCGAAACAGTCATCAACGCCCACTGGTTCGACGGGGTCTTTTACATTCCGAACTGTGACAAGATCACCCCTGGCATGTTGATGGCAGCCGTGAGGACAAATGTGCCGGCAGTCTTTGTTTCCGGGGGGCCAATGGAAGCCGGTATCGCGCCGGATGGAAAACAGTTGTCCCTTACATCGGTATTTGAAGGTGTCGGCGCCCATAAATCCGGAAAAATCAGTTATGAAGAGTTGAAAATGCTGGAAACGAGCGCCTGCCCGACATGCGGATCGTGTTCAGGCATGTTTACGGCAAACTCGATGAATTCATTAATGGAAATGCTTGGCCTGACGCCGCCCGGCAACGCCACCATCGTTGCCACGTCGGAGGAACGGCACCGCATTATCCGGGAAGCCGTCGGGCACTTAATGAACTGTATTAAAAACGATATCCGGCCGCGTGATATTGTCACAGAAGAAGCGATTGATGATGCCTTCGCGCTTGATATGGCAATGGGCGGTTCAACCAACACCGTACTACATACGCTGGCCATTGCCCGTGAAGCAGGAATTGACTACGATTTGGAACGGATTAACAAGGTGGCCGAAAGAGTCCCGTATCTGGCAAAAATTATGCCGGCGTCGGATTACTCGATGCATGACGTCCATCTTGCAGGCGGAATCAGCGCAATTGTCCATGAGCTTTGCAAGATTGAAGGGGCCATTCACCCCGGCCGGCTGACGATCACCGGCAAAAGCATCTATGAAAATGTGAAAAATGCGGAGATCCGCAATCCTGAAGTGATCAGGCCGAAAGAAAATCCTTACAGCCCGGTCGGCGGTTTGTCCATCCTGTATGGCAACATTGCCCCGGACGGCGCTGTTATCAAAGTGGGAGCGGTCGATCCGGATATTCATAACTTTACCGGGGAGGCCATTGTATTCGAGTCCCAGGAAGAGGCTCAAAAAGGGATTGACAGCGGCCTTGTCCGTGAAGGGCATGTCGTTGTGATCCGTTATGAAGGGCCAAAGGGCGGGCCGGGCATGCCGGAAATGCTCGCGCCAACATCCTCCATTATGGGCCGAGGGCTTGGCAAAACCGTTGCCTTGATTACGGACGGCAGATTTTCCGGCGCAACCCGCGGCATCTGCGTTGGCCATATTTCACCGGAAGCGGCGGAAGGCGGGCCGATCGCACTTGTTGAAAACGGCGACCGCATTACGATTGATTTAATCAACAGAAGGATTGAGCTCCATGTTCCAGATGAGGAATTGCAAAGAAGAAAACAAAATTGGGTGCAGCCGGAGCCGAAAATTACAAGCGGCTACCTAGCAAGATATTCCGCACTCGTGACTTCCGCGAATACAGGCGGGGTTTTGAAAATCGGATTACCGCAAAAAACGTTGACGGGGACAAAGTGATCGGATCAGGTATTTTTCAGAGAGCCGGGGATGCTGGGAGCCCGGTAAATACCCCGGTCACGACATCGCCTCTGAGTGCAAGTCTGAACGGTTCTGCCTACTAGGACTTGCCGGGTCGGCCGCATGAAGCGGAGGACCCGTTACCAAAAGCAGCATTTTTTAAACAATGCTGCATGAGGCGGCGTTTGTGAGAACGCCGTGAAGTTGGGTGGTACCATGAAAAGATGCCTTTTCATCCCTGCAAAACCGGCAAAAACGATTGTTCCTTTTGCCGTTTTCAAGGAGAGAAAGGCGTTTTTTATTGGGATAAATCAAGGAGCCTGCGCAAATCAGAATAGGAGGTTAAATCGTGTGTGCGAAAGCAAGAATGGATGGCAATGTGAAAACAGCAGAATGTACGGGTGCTGAGGCGCTTGTCCAGTTATTGGTGCGGGAAGGGGTCGACGTCATGTTCGGCTATCCGGGGGGTGCGGTTTTACCGATTTACGATGCCCTCTATAACCAGCCGGTCAGGCATATCCTGGCCCGGCATGAGCAGGGGGCCATTCACGCGGCAGAAGGTTATGCGCGCGTTAGCGGAAAACCGGGTGTCGTCATTGCGACTTCGGGCCCCGGGGCAACCAACCTGATCACCGGGATTGCCGATGCGATGATGGATTCGCTCCCGCTCGTCGTCTTTACCGGCCAGGTCGGCACTTCCGTCATCGGCTCGGACGCGTTCCAGGAAGCTGATGTCATCGGCATGACGGCCCCGATTACCAAGCACAATTACCAGGTAAGGGATTTGCGGGATTTGCCGCGGGTCGTCAAAGAAGCTTTTCATATTGCAAAATCCGGCCGGCCCGGACCGGTGGTGGTCGATATCCCGAAAGATATCCAGCAGGGCACGGTGGAAATGGGAGAAAGCCGGGAAGTATATCTGCCCGGTTACCAGCCGAATACAAGCCCGAATCCGCTCCAGATTAAAAAGCTTGTGGAAGCTGTCTCTTATACCGAAAAACCGGTCATATTGGCAGGAGCCGGAATCCTCCATGCGAAGGCGTCTGATCTTTTGCTCAAGTTTGCGGAAAAGTGCCAGATACCGGTCGTAAACACGCTGCTCGGCCTTGGCAGTTTTCCGTTCCGTCACCCGCTTTTTCTCGGCATGGGCGGTATGCATGGAACGTATGCGGCAAATATGGCCATTTGCGAATGCGATCTGCTCATTAATATCGGGGCCCGGTTTGATGACCGTCTGACAGGCAACTTAGCCCACTTTGCCCCGAATGCAATGGTTGTCCATATTGATATCGACCCGGCTGAAATCGGCAAAAATGTCGAAACCGATATCCCGATCGTGGCAGATGCAAAGGAAGCCTTGCAGAAGATTTGTTCGGAAGATTTGCAAAATGCCGGCACGGATGAATGGGTTCGCCATTTAAAAGAATACGCCGAAAAATTTCCGCTTTGGTACGAAGATGACGGTGAAGAATTGTCCCCGCAGCATGTCATTCAAAGAATCCATCATTACACAAACGGGGATGCGATCATTTCGACGGATGTCGGCCAGCACCAGATGTGGGCGGCACAGTATTACGGGTTTGAAAAGCCGCACAAGTGGATTACATCCGGCGGGCTCGGCACGATGGGATTCGGGTTTCCGGCGGCGATCGGCGCGCAAATCGCATATCCGGACCAACTGGTGGTTTCGATCAGCGGCGACGGCGGCTTCCAGATGACATTACAGGAACTTGCCGTTGTAAAAGAATTAAATCTGCCGCTCAAAATATTTATTGTGAATAACCAGTATCTCGGTATGGTTCGGCAGTGGCAGGAATCTTTCTACGAAGAACGCTATTCCTATTCGACGATCCCGGTGCAGCCCGACTTTGTCAAACTTGCAGAAAGCTACGGCATCAGAGGCTGCCGCGCAACGAACAATGAAGAACTCGACAAGGTGCTGAAAACTGTTTTCGAGGATGACGGGCCTGTCGTTGTCGACTGCCGCGTGAAAAGGCTTGAAGCGGTGTTCCCGATGGTCGCACCGGGCAAGGGGCTGCATGAAATGATGGGGGTGAAGCCATGAAGCGGATTGTTGTAGCCACTGTTTTAAACCAGAGCGGGGTGCTGAATAAAATTACCGGCGTCCTCGCAAAGCGGCAGTTTAATATTGACAGCATTACGGTCGGACGCACTGAAACGGAAGGTATCTCGCGCATGACCATTGTCGTCAATGTCGAAGACGATAGGCAGGCGGAGCAGCTGACAAAACAGCTGAACAAGCTGATCGATGTGATCAAGGTTCAGGACATCACAGGCCAGGCGATCGTCTCGCGGGAACTTGCCTTGATTAAAGTATTGAGCACACCGCAGACGAGAAGCGAAATTGGCGGGCTTGTCGAACCGTTCCGTGCCTCCATCATAGATGTCAGCAGGGAATCTGTCACCATCCAGGTAACCGGTGACAGCGACAAGGTGGAGGCACTCGTTGACCTGCTTAAACCGTACGGCATTAAAGAAATGGTTCGTACCGGGATGACCGCATTTCTGCGCGGTTCGCAAAAACAAGTAACCGATTTAAGCTCATACTCACTATTAAAATAAAAATCTTAAACTTAAAAGGAGAGAATGAAAAATGGCAAAAGTTTATCTTGACAAAGACATCAAAGAAGAAGCATTGAGAGGGAAAAAAATCGCCGTTGTCGGCTACGGCTCCCAGGGCCATGCCCATGCACAAAACCTCCGTGATAACGGTTTTGACGTAGTGGTCGGCGTCAGGCCGGGCCGGTCGTTTAACCGCGCGGAACAGGACGGATTTTCCGTTAAGCCTGTGAAGGAAGCCGCAAAAGAAGCGGATGTTATCATGATGCTTCTGCCGGATGAGCAGCAAACAAAAGTATACAAAGAAGAAGTGGAAGCAGGGCTCGAACCTGGCAATGCCATCGCATTTGCCCACGGATTCAACATCCATTTTACCCAAATTGTCCCACCGGAAAATGTCGATGTCTTTATGGTAGCGCCAAAAGGCCCTGGACATCTCGTCAGAAGGACATTTGAAGAAGGGGCAGGAGTGCCTGCGCTGATTGCCGTTCACCAGGATGTGACGGGGGAAGCAAAAGACCTGGCGTTTGCTTATGCAAAAGGAATCGGGGCTGCCCGGGCCGGCGTTTTGGAAACCACTTTCCAGGAAGAAACCGAAACGGACTTGTTCGGTGAGCAGGCTGTCCTGTGCGGCGGTTTGACCTCTTTAATCAAAGCCGGTTTTGAAACGTTAACGGAAGCAGGGTACCAGCCGGAACTCGCTTATTTTGAAGTGTGTCATGAGATGAAGCTGATCGTCGATTTGATCTATGAAGGAGGCCTGAAAAATATGCGCTATTCCATCTCCGATACGGCGCAATGGGGCGATTTCGTTTCTGGCCCGCGCGTTGTGAACGAAGATACGAAAAAGCGCATGAAAGAGGTTTTAAAAGATATCCAAAACGGCACATTCGCCAAAGGATGGCTGCTTGAAAACCAGACAAACCGCCCGATGTTCAATGCCATCAACACACGCGAGCAAAATCATCCGCTTGAAAAAGTCGGCGAAGAACTGCGCGATTTAATGCCTTTTGTCAAAAATCCGATTAAACAAAAGGAAGTGGCTGTGAATGCAAAAGGTTAATGTTTTTGACACGACATTGAGGGACGGGGAACAATCGGCAGGCGTCAACCTTAACACCGTGGAAAAAGTCGAAATTGCCAAACAGCTGGAAAAGCTTGGCGTGGATATCATGGAGGCGGGGTTTCCTGCCTCTTCAAAAGGGGATTTTGAAGCGGTTGAGACAATCGCAAAAACGGTCCGAAACAGTTCCGTTACCGGCCTGGCGAGGGCATACAAACAGGACATTGATGCAGCCTGGGATGCACTGAAACATTCCGCCGAGCCAAGGATCCATATTTTTCTGGCCACATCGCCGATCCATATGCAATACAAACTGCGAAAAACGCCGGATGAAGTGGCAGCCATCGCTGTTGAAGCCGTGAAATACGCGAAGCAAAAATTCCCGCTGGTACAATGGTCGGCAGAAGATGCGACGAGGTCGGATAAAGATTTTCTCGTCCGGATCATTACAGAAGTGATCAATGCCGGCGCAAATGTCATCAACCTGCCGGACACTGTTGGCTATACGACGCCGAAAGAATACGGTGCACTGTATGACTATATCCGGGAGCGCGTTCCGAATATTGATAAAGTCATTTTATCCGCCCATTGCCATGACGATCTCGGGATGGCGACGGCCAATACGCTTTCAGCCATTGAACACGGAGTCCAGCAAGTGGAAGGGACGATCAACGGCATCGGCGAACGGGCCGGCAATGTTGCCCTCGAAGAAGTGGCGGTCGCCCTTCACATCAGGCAGGATTATTACAAGAAGAAAACCCGCTTGAAATTGGATGAAATCAAACGCACAAGCCAATTGGTCAGCAAACTGACCGGGATGGTTGTACCAGGCAATAAAGCGGTTGTCGGCGCCAATGCTTTTGCCCATGAAGCCGGCATTCATCAGGACGGCGTGTTAAAAGAGGCTTCGACATATGAAATCATCACGCCGGAACTAGTTGGATTCTCAAGCAACCGGCTTGTGCTCGGAAAACATTCCGGCCGCCACGCTTTTAAAGAAAGAGCGGCAGCGCTCGGCTTTGATCTTGGGCAGGAAAAACTGAACGAAGCGTTTAAAGCTTTCAAAGCATTGACGGATAAGAAAAAAGAAGTGACCGATGACGATTTGTTCGCCATTTTAGCCGAAAAGCAAACCGATGCGGCAGATGCTGCCCATTATGAACTGGAAAGTGTGCAGGTGCAGTACGGCACATTGAATATTCCGACCGCCACAGTAAGAATCAAAACACCGGAAGGAACGCTTGTTGAAGAAGCCAGCACCGGATCGGGGAGCGTTGAGGCGATTTACCATACGATCAGCAAGCTGTTTGACGGCCCGATTGAGCTGAAAGACTATAAACTGCAGTCAGTCGGTTCCGGCCAGGATGCGCTTGCGGATGCATATGTCAAAGTGAAATTCGGGGAGTTTGAATGCGGCGGGCGCGGTTCTGCCCAAGACGTACTGGAAGCTTCCGCAAAATCATTTTTAAATGCAATCAACAGGGCGCACGCAATGGAACAGCAATCGAGAAAACAAGTACAGGTGTGATTTTCGGGGAGGAACGACAATGAAAATGAAACTGGCCGTACTGCCCGGTGATGGGATCGGGCCGGAAGTGATGGATGCAGCGATCCGCGTTTTAAAAACCGTATTGGACAATTACGGGCATCAAGCCGTTTTTGAAAATGCGCTGATCGGGGGCGCCGCTATTGATGAAGCGGGGACGCCCCTCCCGGAAGAAACGCTTGACATTTGCCGCAGGAGCGATGCCATTTTGCTTGGCGCAGTAGGGGGGCCGAAATGGGATCATAACCCGGCTTCCCTCCGCCCGGAAAAAGGCCTGCTCGGAATCCGGAAAGAAATGGGGCTGTTTGCGAACCTGCGCCCGGTTAAAGCATATGCCACGCTTTTAAATGCATCGCCTTTAAAACGGGAACGGGTGGAAAACGTCGATCTTGTTATCGTCCGCGAACTGACGGGTGGCCTCTATTTTGGGCGCCCGAGTGAAAGGCGCGGGCCGGACGGGAATGAAGTGGTAGACACGCTTGCCTATACAAGGGAAGAGATTGAGAGAATTATTGAAAAAGCATTCCAGCTTGCGCAAATCAGAAGAAAAAAACTGGCGTCCGTCGATAAGGCGAATGTGCTGGAATCAAGCAGAATGTGGCGCGAAATTGCGGAGGAAACCGCGAAAAAGTATCCGGATGTGGAAGTAAGCCATATGCTTGTCGACTCCACCTCGATGCAGCTGATTGCAAATCCGGGCCAATTTGATGTCATTGTAACTGAGAATATGTTCGGTGATATTTTAAGCGATGAAGCGTCCGTGATTACCGGCAGTCTCGGCATGCTTCCATCCGCAAGCCTCCGTTCCGACCGGTTCGGCATGTATGAACCGGTCCACGGCTCAGCGCCGGATATCGCCGGGCAGGGAAAAGCCAATCCGCTCGGGACAGTGCTGTCGGCGGCTTTGATGCTCCGTTATTCGTTCGGACTTGAGAAAGAAGCGGCGGCGATTGAAAAAGCGGTGGATGATGTGCTGCAAGACGGTTATTGTACAGGTGATTTGCAGGTGAAAAACGGAAAAGTGGTCAGCACAAATGAGCTCACAGACAAACTGATTGAAAAATTAAATAACAGTGAAGCCCGTCCACGCATTTTGCAATGAGCGTATTTTTCAACAGAAAATAAGTGGCTGTTTACGGCGGTCCACGCGTTTTCCGGGATGGAAAAACAGTGCAGTTTTTAATCACAGGAAGAGGCAAAACGGAGATTGATCTAAAAAAACGAAAAGCGGCAGATGGGAGTGATACGATGGCACCGAAAACGATTATCGAAAAAATATGGGAAAACCATTTGGTCCACCGCGAAGAAGGGAAACCGGACCTGCTCTATATTGACCTGCACCTTGTCCATGAGGTTACGTCCCCGCAGGCGTTTGAGGGGTTACGGATGAATGGCCGTAAAGTGCGGAGGCCGGATTTAACATTCGCCACCGTTGACCATAATGTTGCGACAACAAAGGGCAGGGTTTCAAAAGACCCGGTCTCGAAAAAACAAATGTCCACTTTGGAGAAAAATTGCCAGGAATTCGGCATCCCGCTTGCTGGCATCAACCATCCAGACCAGGGGATTGTTCATGTGATCGGACCGGAACTGGGACTCACCCAGCCCGGGAAAACGATCGTATGCGGCGACAGCCACACGTCCACGCACGGTGCATTCGGCGCCATTGCTTTCGGAATCGGCACGAGTGAAGTGGAACACGTGCTGGCAACCCAAACATTATGGCAAAAGCGCCCGAAAACGATGCAAATCAAAATTAACGGCAAACTTGGGCCAGGCGTGACGGCTAAAGATTTAATCCTTGCCATCATTGCAAAATTCGGGATTGGCGTCGGCACCGGCCATATTGTCGAATACACCGGTGAAGCGATCCGCAATTTGTCCATGGAAGAGCGGATGACCGTTTGCAATATGTCGATTGAAGCAGGGGCCAGGGCGGGGTTGATCAGCCCGGATGAAACGACCATTTCCTTTTTGCGCGGAAGGAAATATGCGCCGAAGGAAGATTTTGAAGAAAAAGCAGCATACTGGCTCTCGCTGGCATCAGACGAAGGCGCCGTCTATGACAAAACGCTTGAAATGGACGCAGCAGAAATTGAGCCGCAGGTTACATGGGGTACAAATCCATCCATGTGCCTCCCCATCAGTGAAACATTGCCGGATCCGGCTAAAATCAACGATCCAGGCGAACGGCAGGCGGTTGAAAAAGCGTTGCAATACATGGGCCTTGAACCGGGGACGAAAATCACAGACATCCCTGTCCAGCATGTATTTATCGGCTCGTGCACGAACTCGCGAATTGCCGATTTACGGGCTGCAGCGGAAATTGTAAAAGGCCGGCATGTAAGAGAAGGGGTCCGGGCCCTCATTGTTCCGGGGTCGCAAAGCGTGAAAGCAGAGGCGGAAGAAGAAGGGCTGGACAAAATATTTACGCAAGCCGGGTTTGAATGGCGCGAGTCGGGCTGCAGCATGTGCCTTGCCATGAATGATGATATTGTCCCGGCTGGAGAACGATGCGCCTCCACATCGAACCGCAACTTCGAAGGCCGGCAAGGAACAGGCGCCAGAACGCATCTTGTCAGCCCGGCGATGGCAGCCGCCGCCGCCATTTATGGCAAATTTGTCGATGTCCGGAAGCTCGGCCAGCCTGAGCCGGTCCGCTAAATGGCGGCATGCCGTGCTGCTTCTTTTGCAGCAGGCAGCAGAAGAAAATTCATTCATCTATACGAAGAGAGGGGGCAAAAGCAAATGGAGCCATTTCAAACTTTTTCAGGGCTCGTATTCCCATTGGACAGGAAAAATGTCGATACCGACCAGATCATTCCGAAACAGTTTTTGAAAAGGATTGAGCGCCAAGGGTTCGGAGAATGCTTGTTTTACAACTGGCGCTTCGATGAAAACGGAAATAAAAGGGAAGATTTTCCTTTAAATGACCCGAAATACGAGGGTGCGCAGATTTTAGTGGCAGGCGACAACTTCGGATGCGGCTCTTCACGGGAGCACGCGCCTTGGGCATTACAGGATTACGGCTTTAAAGTGGTTATCGCACCAAGTTTTGCCGATATTTTCCATAATAACTGTCTGAAAAACGGAATTTTAACCGTAGAGCTGCCGGAAGAAGAAGTGCACGATTTGATTGACAAGGCACAGAGAGAACGGCTCTTTTTAACGGTTGATCTTGAAAAACAAGTGGTATTAACGGGAGAAAAGGCCATCCACTTTGACATTGATCCGTATCCGAAGAATATGCTGTTAAAGGGACTGGATGAAATCGGGCTGACATTATTGCTTGAAGATGAAATTTCAAAATTTGAAGCGTCTGAAAACGCAGGAGTGTGACGAGAACAATGGGGATTTCTTACAAACGAAAGACATTGTAGCAGCATTTGAAAATTTATTGCCGGTCGTGCACCGGACGCCGTTGAACGAATCGGCGACATTTAATGAAATGGCAGGGACAAGGCTTTACTTTAAAATGGAAAACCTGCAGCGCACAGGGTCTTTTAAAATCAGGGGTGCACTGAATAAGATTACGAACTTAACAGGGGATGCGAGAAAAAACGGCGTGATTGCGGCATCTGCGGGCAATCATGCGCAAGGTGTTGCGTTTTCAGCAACGAAACAGGGGTTGAAGGCAAAAATATATATGCCGGAAAAAACGCCGCTTGCCAAAGTGTTGGCAACAAAGGCGTATGGTGCGGAAGTCGTGCTGACCGGCGAATCTTTTCAGGAAGCGTATGAAGCGGCTGTGTTGGACCAGCAAATCACAGGGGCAACGTTTATTCACCCGTTTGACGATTATGAAGTGATGGCCGGCCAGGGAACGATCGCTCTCGAAATGATCCAGCAATGCGCGGATCTTGATACGGTTGTGATTCCGGTCGGGGGCGGCGGCTTAATTGCCGGCATGGCCTGTCTCCTGAAAAATTATGATCCGAAAATCCGCGTCATCGGCGTGCAGTCCGAAGGGGCGCCTGCCGCCTATAATCGCTTTAAAGGGATGGGCAACAGCCAGCTCGAACATGTTTCGGGCATCGCGGACGGTATTCTTGTAAAAGAGACCGGCCAGCTGACATTTCCATTAATCAGCAAGTATGTGGATGATGTCGTGACAGTAAGCGATGAAGACATTGCCACTGCCATCATTTATATGCTTGAACGCGAAAAAATGTTTGTCGAGGGGGCAGGAGCGGCGGCATTCGCGGCTGTATTAAGCGGCAAAGCTGGCGTTTCAGGAAAGCACGTCGGCATTGTTGTAAGCGGCGGAAATGCGGATCTGGATAAAATTTCTCACTTCAAACGGCTGGCTACGGCTGGCAAAAAAAAACATAGGGTTGTTTCGCTTTAGAACCGGGCACCAGACCGGGGCATGCCGGGCGTTGTCACTAGGCTGTGCCCCGGGGCGCCTTTTCTTTGTGCAGGCCGAAAAGGGAGAAAACGATACAAAAAAACAGCATCCTTTGTTACACTGATGTAGGAAAGAGGTGAAGAGATGATTCAAACGGTATTATTTGATGTGGACGGCGTATTGCTGAGCGAGGAACGTTATTTTGACGCATCCGGCTTAACCGTCTGGGAATTGATACATAGTGGCCATTATTTAGGGCTCGCACCGGAACAATTTAAAACAACCTTAACAGATGAGGAAATCAGGCGCATCCGGGCTGATGTTTTTCAACATGATGAAGTGCTGCGGTTTTTAAAATCGCGCGGGATGAACGCGAACTGGGATATGATTTATTTAACGTTCACCTGCCAGCTTTTACACTTGCTTTCCCAAATAAAGGAAAAGGAAGCGGGCCGGATCCGTGGCTGGCTGGCAAGTGAAATCGGTGATGTAACACTTCATGAAATGCGCGAGGTACTTGCACATTATCCGGTTGAAACCGACTATAGCATCTTTTTAAACTGGTTTGCAAAGAGGCCTGAAACGAAACAGGATTTATTGAAAGTGTTGGATCAGCTTGCTTATGAAATCTTCGGGCTTACAGATACGCAGCTTGGTAAAAAAGGCGCGCTCTGGTCGGTGTGCGAGCATGCTTCTCAGGAATGGTATGTCGGCGACCAAAATATTGTGGCATCTACCGGGAAGCCGAGCGTGCAAACGGGAAAAAAAGGGTTTCTCGATGAGGAGATTCCGCTTGCTGAACCGGAAAAAATCGGTGCCTTGTTTTCCTTTTTAGCAGAGAAAGGGCTGAAACTTGGTGTCGGCACGGGAAGGCCGCAGCTTGAAACGTACGGGCCGTTCCGGGCGCTTGGCTGGCTGCCGTTGTTTCATGAGGAGCATATTGTAACGGCGGACGACGTTTTAAAGGCGGAAGAGGAGCTTGGCGGCCATACGCCGCTTGCAAAGCCGAACCCTTTTACCTACCTGCTTGCTTTAAAGGGGAAAAACACGCCCGCCCGCGACTGTACGGAATGCAGCCTCCCGCTTGAAAACGGGCAGGAAATCCTGATTGTCGGGGACTCGCTTGCAGACCTGCTTGCTGCGCAAAAAATAGGCGCCCAATTTGCCGGCATTTTAACCGGCTTGTCCGGAAAAGAAGCAAAAGCCGAATTTGAAGAACACGGGGCAGATTATATTTTTGAAAATGTGGCAGACCTCAAAAACATATTTTTGTAGAGCTGGGGCATGCGAAGGCATGCCTCTTTTTCGCAGGACATTCCGCTACGTGAAAAATGGCATTTTTTGAAAAGAAAATTTTTGTAGGGAAATCTAACATGATCATTTTATTAATATAGTGTAATTTTGCCAGTTCCTCCATAAAAATGAAGATAAAAGTTTGAAAAAAATATTTTTAAATAAAATTAAAACTAACGTAATATTTTAACATCATAAAAAAAGGAGCGGAAATCTAGATGGATAAGCCGGCATTTGACGGAAATCATTGAAGACGGAAACTAAAACAGAAACGGCGATTGTAACAGCTTTTAATTCGGAATATTTCAAGGAGTGGAAAAGATGAAGCAAGCAACTAAAGATTATGTCATTGATAGGGCGTATAAAGCATCTGCCGGGGTAGCAAACGCTGTGCTCGTGACTTTGGGTCTGGGACTTTTGTTTGAAACGTTTGGGAAATTCCTCGGCTGGGACGGCTTTTTGGCCATCGGGGCAGCAACGAAATCGCTGTTGGCACCGGCCATCGGCGCAGGCGTTGCATACCAGCTTGGCGGCAATACATTGGTCATTTTCAGTTCGATGGCTTGTGCGGCAGTCGGCGGAAACGCGATCGGCACAACCCAGGACGGCTTGATTACGATTGTTACCGGACAACCTGTAAGTGCTGTGCTGGCTGCAGTTGTCGCAACGTGGGTCGGAAAACGCGTAACTGGCAAAACAAAGCTCGATATGATGGCAATTCCGTTTGCCGCGATTCTTGTTGGCGGTGTTGCCGGCGTTGGCCTTGCTGCTGTCACCACGCCGTTTTTGCAATGGCTGAGCGGTGAAATTACGGCGTCTGTACAGGGTTCGCCGCTTTTCGGCTCAATGGTTGTATCGCTCGTCTGGAGCATCCTGCTCATGTCACCTGCTTCTTCGGCCGCGCTTGCCATTGCGCTGCAGCTTGATCCGGTATCCAGCGCAGCCGCACTGATCGGCTGTACGGTCCAGTTTGTCGGTTTTACGGCAATGTCGCTGAAACAAAATGACTGGGGCGGCAATATTGCACAGTCATTGATTACGCCGAAAGTCCAGTTTCCGAATTTGGTGAAAAATCCGCGCCTTGTCATTCCACCGTTTGTTTCGTCGCTCATTTGTGCGCCAGTTGCAACGATGATGTTCCATTTGAAGGTGCCGTATGAACTCGGCGGGCTTGGCCTGAATTCTTTAATTGCACCGCTTAATATTCTCGCAAATCAGGGAATGCGCGTGCTGCTTGCTTATATTGCGGCAGGTGTGATTTTACCCATTTTTACAACGCTCGGCATCTATCATTTCCTCAAATTGTTCGGCTGGGCAAAAACCGGAGACCTCAGGATGGAAGTCCAATAAAAACCGGGTTGTACAAGCCTCATTTTGACTTGTATTCGAAAAAAGCATTCACAGCGTTTTGCCGTGAATGCTTTTTATTTATACTTCTACAAAAGGTTCTTCCTGAAAGGTATAGCCGGTTGCGAGTTCCAAAGTCTGAACGGCTTTAATGCCGATTACCTCTTTTAATTGGTCCAGCACTTGCCGGCTTGCGGTTTTATCGAGCGTGAGCACCATGATCGCTTCCCCGCCGATTTCTTTTCGGCCCACCTGCATCGTGCCGATATTGGTATCGTTGCTGCCGAGAATCGATCCGACCTGACCGATCATGCCCGGGATGTCCAGATGCCGGATATAAAGAAGGTGCTGTTCCGGGCGGAGATCGACACGGTAATCGTTCAGCTTCACGATGCGGCCACCGAACCCGTTAATGATCGAAGCGCCGATATTCACTTGTTTGCCTTTTTTATACAGTGCCAATTCCAAATAATTGGAAAAGCCCTTAAACGACGCATTGCGCTGCAGATTGTATGTCAACCCCTGTTCCTTTAAGAGATGGAGGGCATTGACAAGATTAACGGTGCTGCCGAGATGACGCGCCAGAATCCCTTTGATAATCGTTCTCGTCAGCAGTTTTGTATCTTCATCCAAAAGCTCGCCGGCGTACGTAATTTCAATTTTTTCCGGCGCTTCATCCAAAAGCTGGATGCCGAGCTGTGCCACCTGTTCGCCAAGAAGGAGGAACGGTTCCATCCGTTCGCGGTTTTCCCCGGAAGTTTGCGGCATATTGATGGCATTGCGGATCTCCTCAGATTCAAAAATATGGATGATTTCGTCGCTGACATCCGCCGCCACCCGGACCTGTGCTTCGCGGGTCGAAGCGCCGAGATGCGGTGTTACAATAACATTCGGCAGTTCCAAAAGCCCCGGCGTGATTTCCGGCTCGTTTTCAAAAACGTCCAGGGCAGCCCCTGCAACGCGGCCTTCCTGAAGCGCCTGAAGCAGCGCCTGTTCGTCAACGAGCCCGCCGCGTGCGCAATTGATGATGCGGACACCTTTTTTCGTTTTTGCCAAAAATGCTTCATTGATCAAATGCCTCGTTTCTTTCATCAGCGGCGTATGGAGCGTAATGAAATCGGCTTGGGCGGCAATTTCGTCAAGCGTTGCTTTTTTGATGCCGAGCTTTGCCGCGCGTTCTTCGGTTAAATACGGGTCATACCCGAGCACGGCCATTCCGAATGCTTTTGCCCGTTTCGCCACTTCTGTCCCGATTTTGCCCGTCCCGATGACGCCGAGCGTTTTCTTGAAAAGCTCGACGCCTTTGAACTTTTCGCGCTCCCATTTTCCCGCGGCTGCGGACTTGTGTGCCTGCGGGATATTGCGGGAAAGGGAAAGCATCATGGCGAGTGTATGCTCCGTTGCGGAAATCGTGTTTCCTCCCGGTGAATTGACGACAATAATCCCTTTTCTCGTCGCAGCATCGACATCAATATTGTCAACGCCGACCCCGGCCCTTGCTATGACACGCAAATTGCCGGATGCCTCAATGATGTCTTTTGTCACTTTTGTTTGGTTCCGCACAATCAGCCCGTCATATTGGCCGATTGTGGCTTTTAAATCTTCCGGCGCAATGCCCGGTTGGTGCTCAACGATAAAATCTTTGTGCGCATACAGTTTTTTTAAGCCTTCTTCGCTTACTTTATCCGTTACTAAAATGTTAAACATGTGCTTTCCATGCCTCCTCCGCTTTTTTCACCGCAATGCCGAAAGTGTCCCTTCCGTTCAGTTCGTGTACCGCCATTTCCAGCGCGGTTAAAACGTTGATCACGTCAAAAGGCGTGCTGTAACCCATATGACCAATTCGGAAAATTTTTCCTTTCAGCTGCTTTTGCCCGCTTGCGACGACCATTGAAAAATGATCCTGCAAATATTTTTTGATTGCCCCGGCTTGATCACCATCCGGTTTCACCGCTGTGACGGTCGGCGAAGCATCCGCGTCGTTTTCGACAAGGAGCGGAAGGCCCAAAGCTTTCACGCCGGCACGGGTCATATCGCGCAAAATTTCATGGCGCTTGATGACATTGTCCCAGCCTTCTTCCTCAATCATCCGGCACACTTCTTCCGCGCCAAACACAAGGGAAACCGGCGGAGTGAATGGAGTGGTCACAGCTTCATCATACGAATCGATATAACGGTTCAGGTCGAGATAAAACCGTTTCTCAGGGCCGTTTTTGATTGCCTCTTTGGCCCGTTTATTGACGGCGACAAAGGCAAGCCCTGGCGGCAGCATGAGCGCTTTTTGCGAACCGGAAACAAGGATATCAATCTGGTAATCTTCCATATTTGCAGGCACACCGCCAATGCAGCTGACGCCGTCAACGATATACAAGGCATCGGTCACTCGTTTTACAACGGCCCCAAGGTCTTTCACCGGGTTCAACACCGATGTGGATGTTTCGCAATAGGTGGCAAAAACCGCTTTGACCGGATCTTTTAGCCCCTTAAGGAACGTTTCCAGCTGTTCCGGGCGGCAGGCGGTTCCCCATTCTATATTGAGGCGGTGGACATGGGCGCCGTATGATTCGCAAATGGAAGCAAAACGCTCCCCGAACACGCCGGTGACAACGACAACGACATGGTCGCCTTCATGGACAACGTTGCAGACGGCGCTTTCCAGTGCGGATGTTCCGCTGCCGGCAATGACGACCACCGGTTCTTTTGTGCCAAAGACCGGCATCAGTTTTGTCGCCACTTGCTTCAGGCTATTTGAAAAGACTTCACTGCGGTGGGCGACCATAGGCTGGTTCATGGCCTGTTTTACGCGGTCCGGTACGGGTGTCGGGCCTGGTGTGAATAGCGATTCCTTACAAAAAAGCATGAGTACGTCAATCCTCCAATATAAAATTAAAATAAAACGTCCCTCCGCCACAAAAAAATCCTTGTGGAGGAGGGACGTCATGTACCGTGGTGCCACCCTCATTTGCTGCGAAATGCAGCCTCTGGGAAAATAACGGCATGTGCCGGGTGCGGCCTACATCATTTTCAGCCGGCCAGTTCAGAAGCGCTGGGCATTGTATCAGCAAAAGCATCGGTTCGCAGCAACCACCGACTCTCTGCGGCTTTTTGCAAATACGCCTTCTTCATCATTACTTTTCGAATATCATTTTGCTCTGTGCTAAATATTCTAACAGCAGATTTTAGTTCTGTAAAGGGAAAAATGAAATAATTTAAAAATCACCGTATTTTTTGATTCGCGCAGCAAAAAGGTTAATAACCTTTTTTATAGTCGACCAGATGAATGTCCGGCTTGCTGCCAGCGAGGTACCGTTTTAAATTTGGAATGAAGATATCCCGGACAACCCGCTCGTCATAATGTTCGGTTGAGCCGGCCGTGTGCGGGGTAATGATCACATTTTCCAGCTCCCAAAGCGGGCTGTCTTCAGGGAGCGGTTCCTTTTCAAATACATCCAGCCCGGCACCGGCAATTTCGCCGGAGGAAAGCGCATCCGCCAGTTCTTTTTCATTTGCGATTTCCCCTCTGCCGATATTGATAAAAAATGCAGACGGCTTCATCCGGGCAAATGCTTCTTTCCCGAATAAATGATACGTTTCTTTCGTAAGCGGCAGGCAGACGGCAACATAATCACAAAGCGGCAGCATATCATGAAGCTGACCGTTCGTATACATTTCATCTACAAACTCGGCAGGCGCACCGGAACGCCGCACGCCCAGCACTTTCATCCCGAAGGCTTTGGCAATTTTTGCCGTTTCAAGCCCGATTTCCCCGACACCGATAATGCCAATCGTCTTTCCATGCATTTCCAGCTTTAACCCGGCATGGTCCCATTTCTTTTTCGTTTGATTTCTGACATATGTATGGATTTTCCTTGTCAATGCCAGCATCATTGCAAAAATGGTTTCCGAAATCGGATAGGCGTGCACGCCGCTTGCAGAAGTGAGAAAGAGCCCTTTTTTCTCAAATTGTTCGAGTGGGAAACTGTTCACCCCCGCACTCCAGCTTTGAACCCAGCGGAGAGCGGAATCTTCCGATAATGCATCTTTTTCCATTTTTTTCCGAAAGCTCGCAATCACTTCCGCTTTCTTCACTTCATTCTGCCAATGCGCCGGATCCTTTCCGGCCAGTATGCGCCACTCCGGGACCAGTTTCCTGATTTCATCAAGCAGGCCGGGGGCAAGATTTTCCGCAATAATCATAGTTCTTTCCGCCATCAAACTCCCTCCCTCTAAAAATGTTGATGTATCAACGGTTTAAGCCGTTGTGGGGTGTCAAAAAAATATTTTTTGACACGCTTCCTAACAAAATTTTTATATTATGTGAAACTATTCCAACATACGGGTACGCTACGCGGTCACTACTGGATAATAATGGGAAGTAGTGATAGGAAATTATACGATGCACAATGGATCTCTGCGTAACTTATGATGACGTACCCTCCCATGTCTCTGGGCATCTGTGTGCCTACATTCCTTCGTTCGGTCTAGTCATAAGGCAGAGGCTAGCGAAGCTCCTTTAGGGACTCGAGGTCGAATGGAAAAAATAGTGCCAGCTTCTCCGTGTCATCCTGTTGTCTAGGTCTTACTAAGGATGTGAGGCCTTATTCAGCCTCTGCGAGACCAGGAATATCCCTCATCATTCGCTGTGCGTCGAACGGTTTGTGCTTCGTGCTAATTCCGTGTAACACTTTTAATAGCTTACCGCATAGAACCACAATGGATTGCTTCTTGCGTAACGGATTAACCTGACGGTTCGTGTAGTATTCATGCAGCTTTCTAAAGGCCTCATTATGGCGAATCATCGGCATCATTACCCGGAAAAGGAGGGCACGCAGTTTTCTTCTGCCTCTTTTGGAGATGCGTTTTTGCCCTTTGTGCAGACCGGAGGAGTTTTCACGTAACGTTAATCCCGCGAGTTTAATTAATTGGCGTGGATCTTGATAATGTGAAAAGCTTCCGATTTCAGCTAATAAGTCGACAATCGTTGTATCTCCAAGTCCTGGTACCGTTGATAGCCATTCATACTCTACAGATGTTTTTACAAGCTCAATTAACTGCCCTGTAATACTTTCAATATCTTGTTCTAGCTGATGGTAACGGCGGACAAGTGTGGCAATTTCAATACGGGCCATCTCAAGTCCTTCTGTTACTCCGATAGAGCCAGCCGCGACTTCAATAAGACGGACTGCTTTTGGTCTTTGAGGGGATTTTAGCCCCTCAACCTTACGAAAAAGGGATAGAACTTCATCGGGCTGTTTCTGGTAAAGATCACTTGGAAATGGTGTACATTCAAGTGCAGCTAAAGCCATCTTCCCAAAAGACGGAAACACCTGTACAAACTCTGGGAAATAGCGATCTAACCAACGAATAATCATGTTTTTGACAGCCCCTAATTCCTCTGTCAATTTACTCCTGAACGTCGACCCAACGCGAAGTTCGGCTTCCATGCCTTTTAAGATACGTGGGTAACTGAAACGTCCATCCTTAACTAAACGGGCAATAACCAATGCATCTTTGCGGTCATGCTTGGTTGGCAAATTGTCGTCCAACTCCTTTGATCGCTTTACATGCATAGGGTTTACCATGACCAAGGGGATACCCCTTTCCTCAAGAAAGTAGGCCAAATTGAGCCAGTAATGCCCTGTGGGTTCAATTCCCACAATGACTTCCGATTTCTCGTGTTCTTTCATTGCGGCTAAAACGCGCTGATAGAACAGTTCAAATCCATTTCCTGCTTGGGGCACAGAAAATGATTTTTGGAGCACTCGCCCACGGTCATCTACAATGCAAGCGTAGTGCGTACGCTTGGCAATATCAATTCCCACTACAAGTGTTTGTTCAGTGACTTGATTAATTTTCTGATTTTGTTTAAAATCCATTATGGAGTCCTCCTTGGTTACAAATTAGGGGTCATTCGTTAAGAGATGACACCCCGCATCATACCAGGAGGGCTCTCCTTTATTTCATTAAATCATATATTCGATATACCGCAAAAATTTCCTGCTTATTCTGGTAATTTCTGTCATATTCTTTTCACATTTGCAAAAACCGCTATCCCTTCAGCCTGTAAGCCTTATCAATCATTTGCATATATTTTTCCGGGTATAAAGCCCTATGAAAAAGAGACTAAAAGGTACGATAAAAGAAATAGTGATAACCGCTATGAAAATGAACAAAAGGAGTTGCCCTGTCATGCGAAAGATGGTAGAGAAACATGTACGGTGGAACATGAAAGCGAAATTGATGGTTTCGATCCTCGCAATCCTGCTCGTTCCATCTGTACTGATCGGATATTTTTCAATCAAATCAGCAGGAAGTGAAGTCCAATCGCAAATGCTGAATGCCGCCACGGAAAATGTCAATCTGTTGCAGAATATCATCCATGATGCGATCCAGCCGCGCATGGACGATGTGGATTATTTTTCTAAAAAAATTTCGGCCGAAACGGAAAAAAAGCCGTCCGAAATCAAGACGATGTTCAGCCAATATGCAAATCTGCATAACAATGTCTTGAATGTTTACGTTGGGACAGCTTCCGGGAAAATGATGATCGAACCGAATGGCAACTTGCCTGCAGGTTATGATCCAAGGCAAAGGCCGTGGTATAAGGAAGCGATGGAACAGCCCGGAAAAGCGGTTGTGACGGCCCCGTACCAGGACGCGATCACGGGGGAAACGATTGTCACCATTGCCAAAACGGCGCAAGACAACTCCGGGGTTGTCGCAGTTGACCTGAAAATGAGCGCGGTCCAAAAAATGGCGAAAGAAATCAAAATCGGGAAAAACGGGTATGCGGTGCTTGTAGACCCGGCGCGCCGCATCGTCGTGATGCCGGGAAGAAAACCGGGGGCGTATGCAAAAGAAAAAGTGTATGATACCGTATTTAACCATGTTTCCGGACACACTTCCTATACGTATCAGGGGAAGGAAAAAGTGATGGTTTATACAACCGACAGCCTAACGGGTTGGAAAATCGCAGGCACCGTGTACGCTGATGAGGTCGGTAAAGCTGTACAGCCGATTATCAATCGGATGATCCTTGTCATCGTCATTTTTCTTGTTCTCGGTACGGTATTAGCCTATTTTGTCATCCGTTCTGTGACACGGCCGATTAACCGCCTGAAGGAAGCAGCATTAAAAATTTCTTCCGGGGATTTAACAGAGGAAATAGATATCCGGAAAAAAGATGAAGTCGGCGAACTGGCTGTAAGTTTTAAAAAAATGCAGGACAGCCTGCGCGATCTTCTCGATCAGGTCGACAAAAGCGCGGAGATGGTCGTTTCCTCTTCAGAAGAGCTGAAGGCAAACGCGGAAAATACAACACAGGCAAGTCATGAAATCAACTCCGCTGCTGCCCAGATTGCAAGCGGTGCAGAAACACAGACGAACGGCACGGAAAACAGCGCCCAGGCGATGAGTGAAATTGCAAAAGCAATGGAAAAAGTAACCGACAGCACGATGGCGATTTCCAGCTTGTCCAATGCCACGCTCGAACATGCGAAACAAGGCGGCGAGGCTGTCCGTGAGACGGTCGCGCAAATGAAGTCCATTGCCGGTTCTGTCGCGCAATCCAACGCAAAAATCCAGGCACTCTTTGAAAATTCGAAGCAAATCAGCCAGATTACAGAAGTGATAAAAGGCATTGCGGCCCAGACGAATTTGCTTGCTTTAAATGCAGCGATTGAAGCGGCAAGAGCGGGCGAGCACGGAAAAGGGTTTGCGGTCGTGGCAGACGAAATCCGGAAATTGGCCGACCAGTCGCAAAACTCAACAAAAGAAATTGAAAAGCTGATTACGCAAATCCAGCATGATACGGAAGATTCCGTCCGCGAGATGGAACAAGTGTCCAAAGATGTGGAAACCGGCGTGTCACGTTCCAAAGATTCGATCGGAAAATTTGACACGATCATGAACGGAATGAAAGAGATCACACCGCAAGTAGAAGAAATGGCGGCGATCTCGGAAGAAATTTCCGCCTCCGTCCAGGAAGTGACTTCGACTGCGAACGAACTTGCCCAAATTGCTGAAGAAAATGCGGCGGCAACCGAAGAAATGGCCGCTTCCATTGAAAGCCATCTGAAGTCGATGGATGACATCAGCGATTCGGCAAGAGCATTGTCCTATCTGTCGGAATACTTACAGGAGATTGTGAAGAAATATAAGTTTTAAAGAAGAAGCGCCCAAAGCAGAAATCCCGGCTTTGGGTGCTTTTTTGGTTGGCGCCTTTTATAGGTTTAGCCAAAAATGGGAATAGAGATCCAAAAATTTTTGGGAGTGAATTTTGCTCCTCCCCACGACACACCGTGACGGTTGGCACGCGAGAAACCGATGGAGCAGCGGTCACTTTGCAAAAGGGCTTTAGGACGCCGGCAAAAAGTTTTCGGTGACAATGGCTCCGGCGTCCATTAAAATAAAACTAGGAAGATGATGAACAAATTTTTTGAAAAAGGAAATTCCCTTATGGAGGAGAGAAAAGCATGCATACATATGTCAATTGGCCTGATGTGGTATTTCAGTTGGGCTGGCTCATTTTTCTCTGTGCCGCCGGATTTGCTATTTATAAAATCATAAAAATCAGGAAAATGAAGAATCAGCATTTGAAAAAATAGTCAGGAACGGCTCTGAGCCTCTCCGGAGAAAGGGTTACATTACGGGCAAAAAACGGGAGGAAATGGGATGGAACTCACAAAGGAACAATTTAAGGCCGATTTCGAAAGAATGCTGTCGGACTACTTCACAATGGATGTGGAAAAATCTGATTTGACAGAGCAGTATGTTACACTCGGAAAATTGATCGGTTCTTATGCAGCAAAAGAATGGCGGAACACGAATCAGCGCTACTTGGAAAAAGGGGAAAAACAAGTTTACTATTTTTCAATGGAATTTTTGCTTGGCAGGATGTTGAAAAGTAATTTGTTCAACCTCGGAATTCTCGATACGGTCCGGGCGGGGCTTAAAGAAATGGGGATGGACCTGGAAGCGTTGGAACAGGTGGAACTGGATGCCGGACTGGGAAACGGCGGTCTTGGCCGGCTGGCAGCTTGTTTCATTGATTCAATGGCGACACATGCGATCCCCGGGCACGGGAACGGCATTCGTTTTAAGTACGGGCTTTTCAGGCAAAAGTTCGTCAACGGCTACCAGGTCGAACTGCCTGAAAACTGGCTGCGAAATGGCAATGTGTGGGAGACACGCCGGCTGAACAAGGCGGTAAATGTGCGGTTTTACGGCAACGTCCGGCTTGAGAAAGATGCATCAGGGCATTTTGTCCCCCATTATGAAAATGAGGAAATTGTACTTGCCGTGCCGTATGATACCCCGGTAATCGGTTACGGGGACAATACGGTCAACACTTTAAGATTATGGTCGGCGGAAATGCCGCTTGAGGATGCGAACACGGAGTACAATGCTTTTATTCAGCAGCAAAGCCGGATCGAAAGCATTTCGGAAGTGCTGTATCCTGACGATTCCAATTATGAAGGGCGTCTGTTGCGTTTGAAACAGGAATATTTTTTCGTCTCAGCAGGCATTCAAAGCATTATCCGCACCTATAAAAAACGCGGCCTGCCGATGTCCAATCTCGCCGAAAAAGTCGCAATCCACATCAATGATACACACCCGGCATTATGTGTCCCCGAACTAATGCGCATTTTATTGGATGAAGAAGGGATGGACTGGGAACCGGCATGGGATGTTACGGTAAAAGTGCTCAGCTATACCAACCATACCATTATGTCCGAAGCGCTCGAAAGTTGGCCGACAGATATGATGGCACAGCTTTTGCCGCGCATTTATCAAATTATTTGCGAGATTGACCGCCGCTATGCCGAGGACATGGCCCGTTTATATGACTGGGATATGATTGAGCGGACGAGGGTAATTTCGGGCGGGAGCGTGAAGATGGCGCACCTGGCAATCATTGGCAGCCATAGCATCAACGGGGTGGCAAAGCTCCATACGAATATTTTGAAAGAAAAAGTGCTTCGTGACTTCTATCACATTTTCCCGTCCAGATTTAATAATAAAACAAACGGCATTACTCACCGGCGCTGGCTGCTGCTTTCCAACGAACCGCTGCGCAGTTTTATTGACAGCAAAATCGGCAAGGAGTGGGCGACGAAGCCGACAGACCTGAAAATGCTGGAGCCTTTTCGCCGGGATGAAAACGTCCTGCGGCAACTTGCGGAAATCAAACAAATCAATAAGCAACGGCTGGCAGACTATATTAGGAAAAGGACAGGGCTCGCCGTCTGGACAGATGCCATTTTTGATGTGCAGGTCAAACGTTTCCATGCTTATAAAAGGCAGCTTTTGTATGTGTAAAATTTTACTCGACGGGGCATATGAGTGGAAAAAAATGGGAAGACGCTCTATCATCTAATTGTACACTTCAAGATGAACATCTAGAGAGAGAGGTCTTCCCATGGATATTATATCAATAATTGCTGGATTATTAAAGGATACAAAGAGTCTTATCGAATTTGAAGAACAGCTTAAACTTCTGATGCAGAAGGCTTTTACACAATGGGTTGGGGAAATATTTGAAGAGTTAGATAAAACAATTAAACAGGAGAAGTTAGAGGAGGGCTGGGTGTACTGCCGGAGTGATAACAGAAGCGTTCAGTTTCTATTTGGAAGTGTGACTTTTAAACGTTCATTAATGCGTGATAAGAGAGGGAACTCACATTATCCTCTGGATGAATGGTTAGGGCTGGTACCACACCAACGATACAGCCCGTTAGTGGAATTAAAGGTGGCAGAGTTGGCAAGTGAGAACACCTATCGGGAAGTAGCTGATATTTTAAAAGAGTGGACAGCAGTGAGTCTTAGTCACACAACTGTAGGGAACATGGTAAAACACGTAGGGAAAACTCAGGCGGAAGCCGATAAGGCACTTGTAGAAGAGCTAGAAATAGCTGTTTCCCTGCCTGAGGGGAAGAAGGTAGACTACCTGTTTTCTGAAGCAGATGGTGTATTCGTTCGGGGACTAAAAAAGAAACAGAGTATGGAAGTCCACCACGCCATTCTCTATGAGGGATGGCAAACCAATGGTAAAAGGGTCTCCCTGCGTCAGCCCACAGTCATCATGACAACGGAAGCCATCCAGACATTTTGGGATGAAGTCCAAGCCACAGCTGCCAACACCTACTCCCTCGAAAAAACGCATGTCATTACAAACAGTGATGGAGGTGCGGGATACACAGCTGAACGGTTTCAAACAGCATTCTCACAGTCGGAATTTCCGGTGCTCAACCAGCTGGATACCTACCACGTTGCACAAGCCATCATAAGGACATTTGGGGGCGGAAAGAGCGAGATCAAGGAGCAAATTAGAAAAGCGATTAGAACGCATGACCTGGACCAATTCACGTTATATTTGGATACGCACGAAAGCACCTTGACGGATAAAAAGGCTCTCAAGAAAATCAAGGAATTCCGTTCGTATATCTTGAAAAACTGGGACCGCATTTTTGACTGGAGAGACAGGGTGAAAAACGTGCCGGAAGGTGCGAGAGGCCTAGGAGCGATGGAATCGAATCAAAGGCATATCTCCTTCAGGATGAAAAAAAGGGGCATGCATTGGAGTGAACTTGGCGCAGAAGCCATGGTGAAAATCAAACAAGGCATACTCAATGGGACATTGAGAGAAGCCTATCTGAAACACCGTTCAAGAAGCGAGAGAAAGCAACGGAACTTGAAACAATCCATCAGGATGTCTCAACTACTCAAGCAGCCTGTACGCCCGTCAGTGGGCGTAAAGCACGGATCAGTTGCCCTGCATTCAAGCAGTTCATCGGCAATGGGACATTTAAGCAAAATATTAGAGCTTTCGTTTTAAGCCTGGCTCAGTGGGGACTGATCGTTGAGGCGCGCGAAATTTACGAGACTCCTGCGGGAAAAGCGAGCCAGGAGAGACCCCGCAGCGAGGTACGAGCGAGGAGGCTCGCCGGCCGCCCGCGGAAAGCGAGTGAATTTCGCGCGCCTCAACATCCCCGTTATCCATCTTTATACGGAAATATTACATCTTTTCCGAAAATTACACCGAGCAAGTAAAGCACGGTAGCCGAAAGTGTACAAAAAGAGTGTCTTGGAATACCCGATATTTAAACCTTGTCGAGAAAAACTTGACACATACGGCAGCTTTTGAATCTTTTGCATATTTTAAGCTTGTATTTTAAATTGAAGGATGATCCGGGAGCAGATATTTACCCGCGCGTTTTCATCTTTGGCGGCAAAGCGGCACCGAGCTACACTTACGCCAAGGAAATCATTAAGTTGATAAACGCCGCAGCGGATCTCATTAACCATGACCCGGCAGTCAGGGATATGCTGAAGATCGTTTTTATCGAAAATTACGGTGTGTCGCTGGCCGAGCGGATCATCCCTGCGGCTGACGTCAGCGAACAGATTTCCCTCGCATCCAAAGAAGCCTCCGGGACGAGCAATATGAAATTTATGCTCAATGGTGCGGTCACATTGGCCACGCTGGACGGTGCAAATGTGGAAATCCGCGACCTCGTGGGGGAAGACAATATTATCCTTTTCGGGCTGACCGATCAGGAAGTTTTCCAATATTACCATGACCGGTCTTATCATTCCTATGATTATTATAAAAACAATCCGGTGCTGCACCGTGTGCTTGATGCGCTGATTGACGGCTCGATTCCCGGTGTGCAGGCGGAAGGGCGGGACATCTTTGATTCCCTCATTAAATATGGTGATGAGTTTTTTGTTTTAAGAGATTTCGAGGATTACGCGCTGGCGCAGAAAAAAGTGGACATGCTGTACCGCGATCCGCTCAAATGGCAGGAGATGGCATTGATCAATATCGCCAATGCCGGTGTATTTTCATCGGATTATACCGTGCTCAGATATGCAGCCGAAATTTGGAACGTGAACAGCAAAACAAGGCTTTTTTAGTGGATTGTCTCTCATCCCTGTATGGCACGCGGGTACAGCCCCGGTGAAGCGTACCCGCTTGGCAAATAGAAAAGGCCGGCTTGCTGTATATTGCCCGGAATCCTCCCGCTAAAAGCAGCCGGCAAGGACCGGGCCGCTCACTTATGGGGGAACCGGGCATCCAGCAGCATAAGCCGTTTTCCGGACGGGAGAAAAAAGGAGATGAAATTTCGTCTGAATCTTTGCTTTTTTGCAGGGAAATATGTCCGCTTGGCGAATATCATTCAATAGATTTCCAGCAGGAGGGGGAGACACGTGAAAAACATTTATTTTTTTACCGGTTTTCCTGGTTTTATCGCTTCGTCGCTGATCAGGCGGATGGCACAATTGGATTATCCGGCCGGGCACATTTATTTGCTTGTGCTTCCGGCGATGCGCCAAAAAGCAGAGGCGGAGATCAGGGAAATTTGCAAGGAAGCGGAAAACATTTCGGAGGAACAGTTCACCGTCATTGAAGGGGATATTACAAAAGAAGGGCTCTCGATTGAAGATGGGATGCGCTTCAAGCTGGCAGAAGAAGTAACCCATGTGTTCCACCTTGCCGCCATTTACGATCTTGCGGTGAAACGGGACATCGCCTGGCGGGTGAATGTAACGGGAACAGAGAACGTAAACCAGTGGGTAAAAACGCTTAAAGCCTTAAAACGGTATGTGTATTTCAGCACCGCCTACGTGTCGGGGAAAAGGGAAGGGCGCATTTACGAACATGAACTCGACATGGGGCAGACGTTTAAAAACCATTATGAGGAGTCAAAATTTGAAGCGGAAAAGCGCGTTCGCGACATCATGGGGGAGGTGCCGGTTACGGTGATCCGCCCCGGGATTGTAAAAGGGCATTCAAAGACTGGTGAAACCATTAAATTTGACGGCATTTATTTTCTTTTGAATACGCTTACAAAATTTAAAATTTTTCCCGTGATTCCGTATTTCGGCGAGGGCACGGCGGAAGGAAATTTTGTCCCGGTCGATTACATTTTTGATGCCACCCTTTATCTTGCCCATGCACATGCCGGGACGGGAAAAACGTATCACCTTACCGACCCGCATCCGTACCGCATGCGCGAATTGTACAAAATGGTCATGGAAGCGTATCTCGGAAGAAAACCGCACGGGACCATCCCGCTATCGGTAATGGAATGGCTGTTTTCTATTAAGGCTTTCCGGAAATGGCTGAATGCGGAGCGGGAAGCCCTTGAATATTTTACATGCAAGGCAGAATATGACTGTAGCACGGCCCAAAAAGATTTGGAGGGGTCCGGGATTTCCTGCCCGGATTTCAAAGAGACATTGCCGGCAATGGTCCGTTTTTATGAGACGCACAAAGATGACCGCGATAAGCAGCTGAAGATTGTTTAAAGAGAGGATTCCGTATGAATGCAGAGTCGATTCTGGCAAAACAGCAAGCTTTCTTTTATTCGGGGAAAACAAAGCCGTATGCATTCCGCATCAGGGCGCTTGAGGCGCTGAAAAAAGCTGTTATCCGGCATGAAAGGGCACTGTCGGATGCGCTCCGGAAAGACTTGAACAAGTCGGCGTTTGATGCGTATGCAACAGAAATCGGCATTCTTCTGAGCGAGCTTTCATTTACATTGAAACATTTGAAAAGATGGATGAAACCGGAGCGGGCAAAAACGCCGCTCACCCATGCCGGTTCAAAAAGCATGATTATACCGGAACCGTACGGCACGGCGCTCATTATTTCGCCATGGAACTTTCCGCTGCAGCTCGCGCTTGTACCGCTTGTTGGCGCAGTGGCCGCCGGAAACTGTGCAGTGATCAAGCCGTCGGAATACACGCCGCATACTTCAAAAGCTTTGAAAAAACTGGTGGAAGAAATATTCCCGGAAGATTTTATCGCCGTGATCGAAGGCGGGGTAGAAACGAGCCAGGCGCTTCTTGAACTGCCATTTGAGCCGTTCGGCGGCGTCGGGGCAAGCGGGATGGGCGCTTACCACGGAAAGGAAAGCTTTAATGCCTTCTCCCACCGGAAAAGTGTGTTACGACAAACAACCGTCTTCGACATCCCGTTCCGTTATCCAAATATGAAAAATGGGTTGACAAAAATAAAAAGATTTTTAAAATGAAGATTGACATTTTTTATTTTCAGCATTAAGATAATAATCAATCAATAGCAGTGAAGAAGCGTAACCTGTGTGGATTCCGAAGAGAGCCGGTGGGTGGTGCGAACCGGTGATGACGTGCAGGCGAATGGGCTTCCGAGCTTCCAAACCGAAACGTCCGGAGTAGGCTTTGGCGAATGCCTTATCGTTACAAAAGGCAGGTATACGGTTTTTCCCTGATACCGTCAAAGCCGGGCTGATTAAGCCAATAAAGGTGGCACCGCGGGTTCCCCGTCCTTTACATGGATTGGGGTCCTCTTTATATTTTTTTAAAAAATGGGAGAGGGATTATGATGCAACTGAATCAGAGGCACTTTAACTGATATAAAATACGCGCTTCATGAATTAATTGAAGGCTTTTTTTATGTAGAAATGAAAAATACGGCTCACAAATATGCGAGTGAGCATGAGAAAACAAATCTTCCTTTTGGAATGTTGTGTGTAAACCACCACTATTTGCTGGGCGGAAAAAGCGCTTCCGTTTTTCATGTGGCAGCATGTGTAGAACTGATTATACTTGCCTTTAATATTTTAGATGACTGGCAAGATCAGGATCATCATCGCTCGCCATGGATGCAAGATCATGCAGGCCAATCATTGACGGTGGAAACGGCCTTTTTGTTGTTGGCTATGTAAAAATTGAATGGATTTTTAGGCAGTCAAAAAAATAATTTGGCTTTTCAACTAATCGTTGACCGAATAAATCGTTCCGTTCATGGTCAATTTGCTGATATTCGAAATGCACCATTGAAAGAAGAAGAATATATTGCAGTAATTAAGCAAAAATCAGGAGCACTTTGTGCGCTCGCTTGCTTGTGCGGAGCTATGCTAGCTGGTAATACTACTGATCTTCATTTAATAGGTGAGTATGCAACTGGAATAGGTATTTGTGCCCAGCTCGAGAACGATCTTGATGATGTTCTCCATTTGGGTGAAAAAAATGATCTAATTCACAAAAAATGGACACTGGCTACCATGTATCTCGCCCATCACCCAAGCCGAATCGGAAAGGCAGTGGCATCTTATTTTGAAAATCGGCTGTCTTTAGATCGATTACTAGCCATTCAATCATTGGAGGCATGGATTCAATCATCAGGTGTTATTCTCTATACAAGAGTTTTAATAGAAGCTGAAAAAATAAAAGCAAAAAACATTATTGATAAATTGTCCGTTGACGAAACCATTAAAAGACAAATCAAGAGCTTTGTTGATGGAATTCATTTCAAGGCGGATATCCCAGGAGAAACTTAAGATTGTAAATCTTAGTTTTCTCCTTAATCTTTAGTTGGAAACATCATTTTAAAATATATAAATGGTATTATATGGATGATAGATGAATAATATGGGAGATGATAAGATGGAAACGTTTATTTACCAGTTGATGAAGCAACCACATCTGATTGAAGAAATTAAAGCGGGGACTTTTGATTACCCGGAATCTTTTACTGAAGAAGATAAATGTGCCGTATTGAATGCTATCAAAGGGGAGAACAGTCAAGATTATCGTTTATGGGCCTGATATAAAATGATTAGAATGCGCTTTCTTTTGCTAACTGGTTTATTTTTGTCGTTTATACTTGCTACGTATTTTGTGTTTGTTATTTTTAAGTATCCATACATAGGCATTATTGTCAAAAAGACGGATCATCAAATCGTGGTGGACAGTGTAGATCCGTACGGGTGGGCTTCTGAACAGTCCATTTACAGGGGGGATGTTATCCGGCTTATTGACGGACGTTCTCCAACAAAAAAGCCATCCGTCCAACATAAGGAGATTATTAGTGACGCTAAGAAAATAACGATAGAACGCGGGAACCAGGATGTACAATATAAAATAGATAATCATCAGCCTGTTACTGGAATGATTTATTATTTTCTTGTTCCATCGGTTTTCTTTTTGGTTTGTTTTTCTTTAGGATGTTTTTTATTTAAATTTCTGGATAAAAACAAGTCAATTCCAGTCCTGATCCTTTTTTTAGCAGTAATCGCCCCCGTATTACTAAATATTAGTGCCAATTCCCGAATCTACAATTGGAGCAGGTATACAGTGGGGATATTTATGTGTATCAGTCTGGTATTGCTGCTACATTTTTTGCGAAATTATTATCATTCCTCATCACGACTGGTTTCAAACCATGTGCTTTCTTTTCTATATTTAGGCGCCGGACTTGTTTTGATAAACCGGGTAATCGCCGCCGATTATCCGCTTGAACTGTTTTTTGTGCCCGTTGTCTTTATCATTCTTATGATCTCTGTTTTTCGATTATATTATCAAACGAAAAACAGTGAGGTGAAAAAATCATTACAGGTGCTTTTTACGGGTATCTTCCTTGCCCTTATGCCATTTGTCACACTTTACGCACTTCCAATCGTCATTTTCAAGGATTCAATCATGCCATGGGAGTGGACAACACCTTTTCTTGTTTTTTTACCAATTACAACGGGCTATTTGGCGCTGACTTATAAAATGATTGATTTGTCCTTTATTATCAACCGGCTGCACTATTATTGCTTGATGAGCCTAATGATAATGTCCGTTATTTTAACGGGAACGCTCGCTTTTGATCCGGGTAAACTGTCGGGCAATATATTTAGGATTACACGCCTGGCTCTGTTTGTTTTTACTGTTATACTGTTGTTTTTATATATAAAAGATTATGTCGAATACCGGTTTAGAAAAATTATGTTTCCAAAACGGCAGGATTTTCAAATGAGCTTGAATCGTTTTTTGCAATGGATGAAGTCGGAGCATAAGCTGGCTAATTTAGCCTTTATTTTGAAACGGGAAATTGAAAACTTTCTGCCAGCTAAGGAAGTTACTTTAGTAAAGGTCGATCAGAATGGGAAAGCTATTTCTTTACTCGACAATACTAAAGTGAATGTGACACATCACTCGATGACGAATGAATGTACAGAACGTTTTCAGATGGATGTGCACGGGTTTAAAATCAACTTGTATCATGACAAAAGCGGCACGATCTTTTTATATGGGCGTTGGAAAATGCGAAGAAAGCTCAATCCCGATGAAAAGATTTGGCTTGAGACGCTTTTAAACTATGCACAGGTTGTGATTGAGAATCAGGACAAGGCTGAAGACCTTATCGCTTTATTAAGCTTGGAAAAAGACCGGGATTTGTTGCCGCATACAGTAAAAAAAGCAATTTTTAACATTTCAGAGCGCGAACGCAAGCAATTGTCGAGGGATCTACACGACACGATCATACAAGAGCTGCTGGCACTGGCGAGGGATGTCGATATCAAAAGGGCCGGTTGTGCTGATCCATTTGTTATTGACATGCTGTCCGAAATTCGGGAGGGAATTTTAAATAACATTAAAACATTGCGGGAAATCATACATCATTTACATCCGGAATTTATTCACAAAATGGGCTTGCCCCTTGCTCTGAATCAATTATGCCTTCAAGTACAAAAACAATCATCATTTGCTTTACATATGCATATCGATCAGCATTTTACAATTTTTGATCGTGAACTGGAAATCAACATGTATCGTATTGTCCAAGAGCTTTTAAACAACGCGATCAAGCATTCCCAAGCAGAGCATGTAAGCTTAATTTTGGCTGAAGAAAGCACGAGGTATATTCTTCTTTACGATGATGATGGGATTGGGATAGACAAAGATGTACTCAAACGCCAGCATCATTTCAGCACGATGGGATGGCCAGGTTTAAACGGGCGCGTAGCCATTACCGGCGGTCAATTAAACATAGACTCACTTAAAACAGGAAACGGTAGGAAAGGGCTTCATATAGAAATTGTCTGGCCAATCAGCCGAGGTTTATAAATAGCCAGTTTTACAAGGAGGAGTATAATGATGGCGTCCATACTTGTCATTGATGATCATCGTTTAGTGGCAAGCGGTACGAAGAGTTTGCTGCAAAACGCAGGATTTGAAGCGGAAGCCATTTTTTCTGCTGATTATTTAAAAGAAAAGATAGAGAGTGCGAATTATGATGTTTTTCTTATTGACTGGAGTTTTCCTGAAGTGAACGGTCTGGAAATATCAAAAAAAATAATCAAATTACAGCCGCAAGCTAAAATTATTATTTATACGGGTTTTGATTCAGAACTTGCTATTGTGTTGGACCAATTAATTGAAGAAGGCATTTCCGGGATTATCAGTAAAACGGCCTCAGTGAATACTTTAATTAACGCTGTTCATGCCGTTATCAGTGGATACAGCATTTTTCCAAATACCCTTGTGAAAGAGTCTGTTTACACCCTCCGGTTGAAAAAGGAAACTGAAAATCTGTTTAGTGAAAGAGAAATAGAAATTATTGAGTGTTTAATTGACGGTGATACGAACAAGGAAATTGCTGCTAAACTTTACATCACTCAACGTTCTGTAGAGTATCAGCTGCGCTCCATTTATAAAAAATTGGGCATTCATTCCAGAGAACAAGTGGCGGATAGAGTAAAAGAAATGAGGATTATTTCGCCTGATTCATATAAAATTCATGGATAGAGCGGATTTGCAAAGAATTCCGCTTTTTTGGTATTAGCCACCACTGTTTGGGCTGCAGCTGTCCACTTTTTTTCGGTGTTACCACACAAAAATTTCGGTGATACCCCGCAAAGATTTCGGTGACAATGGCTCTTTTGTCTATTAAAATAAACGTGTCATTTTTTAGGTATTTTTTTGACAATTAAGGATCCCCTCAGTGCAAAGTAAATTAGGTCATTTGTACTGTGTGTTGGTGATGTCTCTTTTTATATCAAATTTGATTGGAGGATGAAAAGTTGATCGAAGCCAAGGACATCTCCGTTTCAATTGGAGGAGTACCCGTGCTGCATGCTGAGTCAGTACGTTGCAATTCCGGAACCATGACAGCTCTCGTTGGTCCCAGTGGGTGTGGGAAAACCACACTTCTGCACTGCCTTGGGTTGTTGCTCCCGGTGGATCAAGGCCAGATTTTATTTAATGGAAAAGATGTTACAAAGTACAATTCATCGGCACGACGCAAATTTTGGTGTGATCACGCAGCCTTCATACTTCAAGATTACGGAATCATGGATGAGGAGTCGATTGCTTTCAATGTAACCATGCATGCAAGTATGTTTGGTCGGCGTTTCAGGGGAAATCGCGAACGCTTGGCGAAGGTACTTGAGCAAACAGGTTTACAGGGCCGGGAAAAGGAGCTGGCCGGTCACCTAAGCGGAGGAGAAAAACAGCGATTAGCTTTAGCGCGTGCTGTTTACAAGGATGCGGAGCTTCTATTTGTTGATGAGCCTACTGCTTCTCTTGACGCAGTCAATCGGAAAAAAGTCATCCATTTATTGGCGAATTTTGCTCTGGGTGGTCGTACAGTGATTGTGTCAACGCACGATTCCGAGATGATTAACGCATGTGGTGCCAAACATGAAGTCGGTTCTAACAGTTCATTACATAATCCGTCTTCTACTGATTTAACTGGTAATATGGGAGAAACCTTATGAAGCCGGTTCATAAGAAAATTATTGGTGTGGTTGTCGGTTTGTTGTTAATAGTGGGAGCGCTTGCGTTACTGAACGGCTGGTTCTCAGGCTCAGAGGACACGCATCCGCCGTGCAATCAGCTGCCGACTGTGTCGAAGGTAGATGAGGCGATTGCTAGCCATCAAAAACTTACTAAGGAGATAAAATCAATAGGGGATGACATTACAGTTGAAGTGGGGAGGCCTTGCTCCAAAGACCAGAACCGGGGACTGGTCATGGTGAAATATGGTACAAAAACTGAGCGTAAAGCGATTGATGATCTTCTTAGCCGTCGAAACGGGTTCGGGGTTCCGGTATATCTGGTGAAGAACTAATGCCTATTTCCACCGTAGGATGACTTTTTACATTAGGAAACAGCATGGCAATAATTCATTTGTATTTTTTAATATGTTGGCCGAATAACAGTGTGAAGGAAGGAAAGGAATAAATGAAAAAACATGATCTGCTAATCCTCGCTATTACACAGAGGCTCAACGATAATAATAAAAAACATTGGGAAACGGTGAGTCGAGTTTCTGACGTTCATGGAGGGTTTATCTGTGTATAAGCGTATTATCGTGGTGGTTGCGAGTGCCTTGTTTGCACTACTTGCGTTGCTCGCTGCAATTATCACAGGCCTATATGATCGAGACTTTCCGCAAGCCATTCATACTGGGAGTAGGATTAGCCTAGACTTTAGCGAATCAAATATTTCCATTACCAAGGCCTTTGACACGTTGGAGAAATTAGATGCACGCTGAGGTCTGGGACTAGTCAAGGTTGCACCGGATCTTGAGGGGGATGGCGATGCTCAGATTTTCGTGGCACTTAACAATGAGGGCTTCCCCAAGGAATTTACTTGGTTTGGCGGCGAAGGTACAGGTAAGATCGTTGGGAAGGAGAGACTTGCCACTTCTTACCCTGATGGTTTATATTTAGTGACCGGAAAGGAAACCCACTTGAATGAGTTGGTGAACTCGTTAAAGCAATCAGGTGTTAAGGTGAGTCGAACGGATGCGTCAATTTTTCGCAGTCTAGAATTTGTGGTGCGGGAAAGGGGATTTGCTGCTGCTGTTGTTGCAGCTTTTGCGCTAATCGCCGCACTGGCGTTGTTTTGGTTGTCGTTGAGAGCACGCGGGCGAGCGCTCCGTGTTTTAGGTGGATGTCCAACCGTACAAATCCAAATGCAGGATCTATCAGGGTTCGGTGGTGCGCTACTGCTTGCGGCGTTAGTCGTGGTGATGGTTTCAGCAGGCTATGTAGGTATATTTCATGGCTGGATGTACATAGGTGCCTTTCTCAAAGCTTTAGTAAGTCTACAAGTTGCAATCATCGGTGTATCCCTATTCGTAGCGTTTGTTATGTCGGCTTCTGCCTGGCCGAGCGCAACCATGCTTGCCACCAGACAACCAGCAGTAAAGAGCCTGCGTGTAGCGGCAATTGTGATTCAAGTATTAACTTTTCTACTGGTGGTTGCTGCGGCCGGACCCGCATGGTCTACATACAAACACTCTTCAGCTATGGCAGCTGAAATGGCACAGTGGAAGCAATTGGCAGACCAAGTCGCCATTGTATTTGCAACAGATGTTGATGAAATGGACAGCTTGGAACCCCAAATTGGCAAATTAGTAAAAGAAGCTGAATCGCGTGATAAGGTTGCTCTATCTTATACTTTTACCAAAGAAATGGGATTACCGGCTGATTCTGGAAAGTATTCAGCAGTCTCATTCGTGAACCAGCGTTGGCTCGACCTAGTGACTAAGGGTGCACCACAGTCAGCTGTTAAACCGGTACCTTATCGCAGTATTCCAAAGGGACTCATTCAAATGGTTCGTGAAGAGACTAAACTTCTATCAAGGCATGGTTTTTCTAGGGAATTATTCGCACAGCTTCAGTTTATGCAACCAGTAAAAGGGTTTCAGTTACCAGTGGCCCAAGGAGGTGGGGGCCAAAGTCTTCACTTTGCTGACGATGTCCTGGTCGTTGTTGTGCCATCGATTTATGATGCATTTAACGATTCTACACTAACCTCCATGGCTTCAACTAGTAACATTGTGTTTACCGGTGTGGCTGCTACACAGCAATTGTTAAAAAATCACGGCCTTGATGTGCGCGCGTTACGCGAACACGGCATTCATGGTGAACTTCATATTGCTTACATTGCTGAAGATGGGATTCTTCAAGCGCAGTTTGCAGCGAATGTTGTAAGGTTGCAGAGCTTTGCGCTGATTGCCTTGGTGGTTGCTTTCACTGTCGCAACAGTGATCAGTGCGTTGATTACCGCGATATTACGGGCGAAACATGACTTCCCGCTTCGGTTGGCGGGTCAATCTTGGGCACGGATTTTATGGAATCGTGTGGTCAAGGAATTGCTAATTGGTACCGGCCTTGCGGGCATTGTTGTCATGCTACAAAGGCCAGATGCGATGGAAGCCGTACTTGTGATAGCAGTATATGGATTGCTTGTCGTACCGTTAAGTCATCTTTTTGCTACGCGCTATTGTTTCAATGGTGTTATCAGACGTCGAATTTGATGGCAGTCTCAGACAATTTTATATGAAAAATGTTTAAATGGTCATTTTATTTAATGTGCAATCTGAACTGTTTTCTGTTATATAAACGAAGTTGGTTTCCAACTTTTCATTCTATGAAATATTTTTTGGATTGAGATTTTTGTGGGACTTCTTTCTTTTTAGGGAAATCGCTGGATTATTCTTTTTACTACTATTGTTTCTAGGGTAATAACCATTGTAGAACATAAGGAATAATAAAAGACATTTGAAATTAAAACAAAAATAAGGTACATGCCTGAGGCCAGCAGATAGAGTAAAAAAATGAGGATTATTTCGCTGATTCATATAAAAATCCATGGATAGAGCGGATTCGCACAGAATTCCGCTTTTTTGTATTAGCCATCAATGTTTGGGTAGCATCTGTCCACTTTTTTTCGGTGATACCACACAAATTTTTCGGTAATACCACACAAAGATTTCGGTGACAATGGCTCTAGGGCCTATTAAAATATGAGTATCAGATACATTGATTAGTGTATCTTTCTAAAGTTTTTAATGTCCTTAATAACTGATAAAAAATATCCTTGATTTTCTTATGGGTTGAGGAAAAAGGATTGAAGAATTCAACTATTAACAATATTAAACAATTAATGGAGAGATAAACAAATGAAAAAAGAAATAACATCATCAAATACTTATTGGATTTTTATTTCTTTATTTTTTATAGTAATATTTAATGCTTTTTTTCAATACTGTATTCATCAAAAAGCGCTAAATTTGTTTTGGTCTCAGGTTGATAAAGAAAATCATCTTGGCTCTTCAATTAATGTAATATTTTATGCTGTTCAAAGTTTTACGGTGCTTACGTCAATAGTTGGCATATTAATAGGAGCTTTAGTGGTTGCTTTTTTTGGATTCCTGTTTGGAATTAAAAAAAAGAAAAAAGATTATTTATTAGTTTATTCCCTAACTTCATTATTTCTTTCATTTAAACTTGTCATAGCAGGCATAGTAAATCTGTTTCATGCAAATACAAGCAAAATCTATATTGTTGGAAAGCAGAGTTTTCTTTCACAAATAGCGGATCCTTTTTTATGGTTAAGTACTGTTTTATTTTTCCTTTTAGGAGTTAATATTTTATCAAGCAACAGAAAAAAAGTATTTTATTTAACACTCATTTATTTGCTGATTAAATTTGTAAATATCGGTCTCTCTTATTTTCTAAATTATATAGTTTAATAATGGGGGGGCTATTAAACTATATATATAAAAATTAAGATTGGAGTGAAATGTATGGTAAACAGCTTATCTAACAAAAAAAGGGTATTTCTGTTTGTGGTAATTGGGCTGGTACTCGCCACTCTGTCATCGGTTGCGTATATCAGCACACTACAAATCACTATTCATCAAACTGCAGTTTTGCCTGGCAATGCTTACTTAGCAAGCACTCTTGGCATTTCCACCGCCGCAGCAAAGAAGGCTATCGATATTATCGATACTGCTTCAACGATTGCATCAATTATTTCTTTAATTGGTGTTGTTACAGGCGCTGGAGCTATCTCTTACGCTGTTGTCGCTACTGCTAAAGCGATGATCAAAAAATACGGTAAAAAGTACGCGGCTGCTTGGTAATTAGCATTACCTGCCCCCCTTTTTTAGTTTGAAGAAAGAGTTGACGAGTTTATGAAAAATAATAATTATAGTATACTGTATTATATTGTGAAATTTAATATGCTCTCAAAGACAAGAAAAAAATTAGACGATTGGAATCTGAATCATATTGGGGTTAAAAAGGCCTTTTATGCTTTATTATCCTTTATCTTTCTCACTTCATTACTAGTGTTTATTTTGTCGTTTTATATTAGTAAGAAATACATGCTCCCAAATACATATTTACAGTTACTGTTGGTATTCATTTTCATTGAACAAATCGCTTCGTCCCTAAGTTTTTTCAAAAACAATAGAGACTATTTTTTAAAAGATGAAAGAAAGTTAATCCATCAAAATAGAAGGATTAGGATTGTTCAGTTGAAATCTGTTTTAGTATATAAAACTATTGAAAAAGCAATGCTAACAAGTATTTTAATATTAATACCCGTTTTATTAGCTTTAAACCTAACCCAAAACTCAATTATCGGTATATTTGATTTGCTTCTCATAGTACTTATGTATTTCTTTGTTAACTTTTTCTTGTCGTTGTTATTCTCTTACATTCCATATATTTTATCAATTTTATGGTCAAGAGCATTAAAATCATCCATTATAAAAATAATTGCATTAATTATTAACCTATTGGTACCTGTGATTATTGGCTTCTTCGGATTTTATTTGCTGAATAAATTTAATATTGTACAGTCCCTGTATGAATTATCCCATACTAAAATATTTTATTATTTTAAAGTGGCAAACCCTTATCAAGTAATTTGTAAAAATAACATTTCCTCCGACTTAATCATTGTTTCAATTTTGGCGGTTTCATGTGTGCTTGTATATATAATATGGAGCAAAACTTTAGAGAGATTCGACTTAATAGAGTACACGAAATTAAATAATCGAGTTTACTCAAACACAATACCGCTAGCAAATAAAAAGAAAATATTTTATTGTATCTTACATAAAGATAGAGCTTTTCTATTAAGAATCGATGGTTTCTTTTTTAGAAATCTTGGCAACATGCTATTTTTGGTTATGTTTTTTCTTGGATTTGGTTTCCCTTTTATCTTAAGATACTTTAGTGGCTATCCTGTTCAAGCATCGATTATTTCCGCTTTTTTAATTTCTTCATTGTTCTATCAGCTTGTTGGAGATGCAATAAAAATGATTCTTTCCGTTGAATTAGATTTAAAAAATTACCATATTTTTTATTCTAATGTATTTAATTTATGGGAATTAGCAAAACCAAAATTAAGAAATTATAATCTTATTGTTTGGTTTCTAACGATTTTTCTAACTTTTATTTCTTTTTTCTGGCAACCTTATTTCATTCTGCTTCATTTTGTATTTTTTATTATATTTTTGTGTAACGGTTATTTATATAGCCTTATTCAAACAAGTAGTGTTTTACTGTATCCAAAAAAGAACTGGGAGCATTTCTATGAAATCGGGGAATCAAGTAAAGCAAAAACATTTCAACATATCTACGAAGGATGTATCTTTGTCATTATATTACAAATGATAAGTCTCGTCAGTTTCCTGTTAATGAAATTCAGTACTTTTTCTTCAATTATACTTTTAAGCCTTGGGACAGTTATGATTGTTTTTACTTTACTTAATTATTTATTCTCTATGTTATATCTAAAAAAGATTAACATGAATGAGAGGTACATTTTGAATGATAGAGATTAAAAATATTAAAAAACGATTCGATAAAAAAATTGTTCTGAGGGGGCTTTCTCTGGAAATTAAAGACGGCGATTTTTTTGGAATATTAGGGACAAACGGTGTAGGGAAAACAACTTTGTTAAAAATTATTGCAGGGATGATGGTTCCTGATAGTGGGGAAGTCACCATAAATGGAGAAAAACAAGACATTAAAAATTATGCATTGCAAAATCTTATAGGATTTGTACCGGATCACGCTATTTTATACGAATATCTTACGGGAGAAGAGTATCTGTATTTTGTTGGCGGAATGTTTAATGTGCCAAAAAAGAAAATTGTCGAATTTGCCGCGAATATCCTTAATGATTTTGAATTGTATAATGAGAAAGATCAATTAATAAAAACGTATTCTCATGGAATGAAGCAAAAGATTTCGATAGCGGCTGCTCTAATACATGAGCCTCAAATTTTAATATTAGATGAACCGCTTACGGGAATAGATTTAAAATCAAGTAAGGTTATAAGGAAATTTCTAAAAGATTACACGGATAAAGGAAAAACAGTGCTCATAACAACTCACTTATTAGAATTAGCTCATTCTGTTTGCAACCAAATAGCAATCATCCATGAAGGCAAACTTGCCAGAAAAATAACCGTGCAAGATTATAGCTTGGATAAATTAGAGGAGGAAGTAGAAAACATATATGTATAAAGTTCCCTCTATTTTAAGAAACAATTGGATTTTGTTGACGATTACAACAGCAATCTATGTTTCGGGTTTTGTATACGGTATCACATCCGCTGATCCAGTTAATAAAAGCGGAAGTTTAAATACAACATCTAGTCTGATACATCTAATTGACAATAATTTATTAGCGTGCGGTCTGATCATTTCCGGTTTTTTTACGTTTGGTTTAACTACAATTTTATATTTATTTACAAATGGATTAATCCTTGGCGAATCCATTATGAATAATCTGGACTTTGGTGTATTAAAAATTGTTTTATTGATTTTACCACATGGAATATTCGAAATTCCTGCTTTAATTGTAAGTGGAGTAATTGGTTTTAAAGGTATTACTCTAATTCCTCAATTGTTCCACAAGAAAAATATCAGCAACTTTATCAAAGATTATTTTACAAATATACTGCTATTACTAATTGTGGTAATGCTATTTATTATGATCAGCGGTTTAATAGAAACCTATTTGACACCATTATTCAAATAGAAAGGATAGGAAAATGAAAAAAATAGGTGAAATCTTATATTTGATTGGAATTCCGCTTGTTTTAGCTTTCGGATTGATTATATCCCATTATTATCCATTTTTATTGCCAGTAAGTACTTTCGGGTTATTTGGTTTATATATGTTTTTGTTTAGCCCATTTAAAAAGATTTTTGCACGAATACTATTTATCACAGTATTTATTGTAAACTTAATCGGCAGTGTTCTTTTATATTTTGCCTGAAAGGAGATGGGATAGTTGGTTAACAAGTATGCAATTTTTATAGTTGCACTTATATTTTTTATTCTAGCAGTTACAGTCAAGCCGGTTTTTGAACTTATAGGTTGGAATCTTCCGGATAGAACATTAAATATGGTGGCAGTTATTTTTGGCCTCCTCGCACTTTGCATATCGTTAATAACAGCCGTCATTGCCGTTATCGATTTTAAAAAGTAGATTTCCATAGTTGCGTTTTAAGCCACATTTATTAACAAGAAATAAAAACATATTTATGAACGAGGTTTTATCATGAATGAAGAGACAGCTAACGGGAAGAAAAATCTCATTATTGCTTTGATTATTATTGCCGCCCTTTTTGGAGTGCTGTGCTTGGTAATTGTTTTAAGGACGAATGCAAGTTTAAAAAGCGAACCCCATTACCAGCAATATGTGGTCAAATATACTCCGGCGTTAGTTGAAACAGGGAAGGTTTCAGCAAAGCAGACACAGAATTTGCAACTACCGGATGGTACAGTACAAAAAGTAAATGTACGGAACGGTGATGAAGTGAAAAAAGGGGATGTTCTCTTAACAACCCATAATAACGAAATCATAGAGAAGATTACTGAGGTGAAACAGAGTATTTTAAAAATACAGCGCGACTTAGCGGTTCAAAAACAAAACATTGCTTATCTTAAAAAGAAATTATCAGCAGTACACCAAGAAGAGAATAAAGAGGAGCTGAATCTTGAAATTGCAAGAGATCAGAATACCTATCGAGATACAGAAGCTGGTTTGCAAAATCAACAGGATCAATTAAATCAGCTGGAGAATAGAGTGGAGGGCAGGTTAAAAGCACCGTTTGATGGTGTGGTGAGTATTTCCACTAATAATAGCGGCCAATCGCAATACAGCATCAGCTCGGATGCTTTAGAGGTCCAGTCGAGTGTTTCCGAATATGACTATGACAAGTTGCGTGTAGGGAGTAAAGTGGTTATTAAGGCCTTGGCAAACGGGAAGAGGCAGACCACAACCATTCAGTTTATTTCCAAAATACCCTCAAAAACCGCTACTAAGAAAGGCTTTTCAATGTATGACTTCACGGTCGATGTGGATCGCCGCTTTATGGCAGGCCAAAGCGTGCAAATCACAATACCACAAAAGCAAATAAAGCTTCCGAGCAAAGCCATTATCAAAAAGAATGGTCAAACGGCCGTTTATTTAGTCGTAAATGGAAAAGCACGTTTTCGCACTGTGGCGGTAGAGAAACAGAACGGTTTCTACACCCTCAAAAGCGGATTGCACCCCGGCGATCGTATTGTGGCTGATCCGGACAAACGACTAAAAGATGGAGCGAAGGTGAACTGATTGATTCGATTAGAACGGCTCAACAAGTATTATCAACAAGGAGATGAAAAAATTCATGTGCTGAAGGATATTTCTTTGGAAATTAATCAAGGAGAGTTCGTGGCAATTATGGGGCCGTCGGGTTCGGGCAAATCAACGCTCATTAATATCATTGGCTTTCTTGATAATCAATTTGAGGGTGAATACTTGTTTAAGAGGAATTCGGTAATTGGCAAGTCATCAAAAGACTATGCAAAGTTGCGAAATCAAAACGTGGGCTTCGTTTTCCAAAATTTTAAACTGATTGCGAATTTAACGGTTGCTGAGAATGTTGGTTTACCGCTGCTTTATGCCGGATACCGCCGAAAGGACATCGGCGAACGAGTGAATAATGTATTACAAAGTGTGCATTTAAAAGGAATTGCTAAAAAGTTGCCGTCCCAGCTGTCGGGCGGCCAGCAACAGCGTGTTGCCATTGCCCGCGCCCTTATATCCAAGCCGAGTTTCTTACTGGCCGATGAGCCCACTGGCGCACTTGACAGGCATACTTCGCAAGAGATTTTAAAACTGTTCCTTGACTTAAATCAAAAATTACGATCCACCATTATTATGGTTACGCACGATTACCAAGTTGCCAGCCAGAGCCAACGTATGATTCAAATTATGGATGGCCGGATTGAAAGCGATAGGAGCGTCAGCAAATGAGGGCAGCCGAACTGTTTTTTACTGCAATACGTTCGCTTTTGGCGAATCGAAGGCGAAGTATTTTAACAATGTTGGGCATCGTTATCGGCATTGCCTCGGTGATTACGATTATTTCCTTAGGTAAAGGCGTTGAGAAAGCAACTCTTAAAAATTTACAGGCGTCCAATTCGGGCAAGCAGTCAACTGTCGTGGAATATTATGCTGACGATTTGAACGCGGCCGAATCTGGTTTTAATGAGTCGGATCTATCGTTATTAAATTCCGCCGGGGCAAGCTTCGGACTGGCAGAGGCTCATATTATTAACGATGACAATGGGACAGTCGATGTCCAGGCTTCGCTAAATGGTAGCGAACAAAACGTAACAGTAAAGCTTCTTAAACGTTCTTCTTCGGAACAAGAGATTTCTGCTGGCCATAATATCTCTCAAAATAATATCACATTCGCTGATCCTGTTGCTTTAATTTCAAAAAAATTGGCGGCTTCTATTTATATTCAACCCAATCGTGCCTTAGATACGGCTGTCATCGTGAATGGGATTAGCTACCATGTTATCGGAGTCTTTGAACCCACATTTCGCACGTCTTAAATATAGTTCATTCTAATTTTTGAATGAACTATATTTAAATGGCTTGGTGGGATGATATCTTCTTATTTTTGAGGAATTTTCGATAAAATTCTTTTCAATTCGACATTCTTTTCATGAATTCCTCCTATTGTGTGTTATTCTCCTTTGTTTTCGACATTTTTTGACACGTATATTGATACATCATACCCGCATAATTCAATGATTTTTTTGGCTTGTGAATCAATATTATCGGGTAAGAGCCTTATTTTTTGTTGATTTTGATTTATAAGGATCACGGTAATATCTTCTAATTGCTCTAACAATGCTTGGCCTGTGGGTTGATAGAGTTTCCTTTTTCCTTTCAAGATTAGAGATAGGTTCTTTTCTTTCAGTTCTTTTCTAACTCGATATTCTAAAATTCCATAGATTAATAAAGCCATCACATACACAATACCTAAGGCCTCAACCCTTTCCGGGGTTTTTAAGTAAATGGCATCAATCATTTGTGAATCTTTGATTAATCGGAAACGGGTCTCAGCGGCCGACTGTCCTTTATAAACCCTCAAAACTTCTTGATTGGATAGTGTCTCCTCATCTAATTTATTTGTGATTAAAACAAAAGTGCTGAGCATTTTTTTCTTATTTTCGATAAAATCATGATCTTTTTCAAACGATTCCAGTTGTATTTGATAGATTTGTTCTTGTTTTGTCTGTTCGTCCTTTTTAGGTCTTCCTCTCTTTTTTCGTTTGATAGGTTGATCACTCATCTGGACGTTTAGTTTATAACAGAAATATGAAGCCTTTTGTTTTTTCTTAAAAGATTGAATTGCTTCTAGTGCGTCCTCTTTACAATGAAAGATAACTTTACTCAGTTTTTCTATCTCTTTTTTTAATTGTATTTCTTCCTTTTCGATCGCCCGATTTAGGGTTTTCTCTTTTCGTTGATCTAAATTGTTTGAGTGGACAACAAGAAACCGGTAAGGAAGGTTTTGAATTTGTCTTTCAAAAGCTTGAATTTGGTAAATAGCTGCGTCTTTTTTATTGCTAAGTGAGCCTACCCTTTCCCAGTTATTGAGCAACCATGCCTCTTTCTTTAGTTCTGTGCTTAAACCGAATGTATCAGGTAAACGGGAAATAAACGATAAATTTTGTTGTTGAATTTCCGCTAGATTTTCCGTTGTGATTAATGCAGAATCGGCTTGATAAATGAGATTTTTCCAATCTTCATGGGAAAGGATTTTTCTCATCTTTTGAATGAATTCCACATTCCAAGATTTATCCGAAGTATTCCCATTTTCTACTTTTGCAAGGATAGGAATTCGTTCAGGTGTGACCCCCATCCCCAGAACGATTTGTTTTAAGTCAGGCCTATGGGCCTTACTATACCCGTACGTAATTTGCAGTCCATCTTCCTTCGGTTGCTTATATTCTCCGTAAACAGAAATTGAGGTTGTATCGTTATGCAGTACACCAATAGGAAGATTCAATTTTTTTAGTGCTTTTAATGCAATGGTGGAATAGACTTTCCATGCTTCGGCTTCATACAAGTAATCTAATGCTCTTCCTAATGCATCATCATTTAATTGATCGGGTGAAACCGATGTATCGAAAAGCATCTCAGAATCTAGGTTTTGATAGAATTCATGAACCTTATAAAGGGGCTTGCCACTGCATAAAATGTTTAAGACAAGGGCTTTAATCCTTGTTCCGGGTGAGACATGACAACGGACAGAATCCCATTTGACTAAATCATTAATGGTCTTTTCGAGTTCTATTTCATCACACAGTTTAGATAAAAGTTGAGACGGCCCCACATGTAAGGTTAAAATTTGATCTGACATAAAAATTTCCTCATCTTCCCGTAATTAGATAATCATTCAATTCTACAAAGAAGGAGAAAATTCCTTTAAAAAAATCATAAAATGGAAAAATTTACGTGCGGAATATGCGTTTGAAAATGCCGATGATTTTCATGATATAATGATTCCCAAAAAGGTTTATAAGAAAAGTAATATCAGCAACGTGGGAAATAAATTAAAACTGGTCTTCAATCGCGGGGAAAACGTCAGTAAACAAACAAAAAAAATCGTCAGCCTGCTCAACAAGCAGGGCAGCCATCATTTGCAGGGGAGCTATGAGCATATAGAAATGGGGCAAATCTTGAAAGGCATTGGATCAGTCATTAACAGTTTAACCTACTTCATTAGCGCAATTGCCGGGATTTCGCTGTTTATTGCTGGGATTGGGGTAATGAACATGATGTATATTTCTGTCTCTGAACGTACCCGGGAAATTGGCATTCGTCTCGCTATCGGCGCAACCCCAAAGAATATCTTATTCCAGTTCCTTTTGGAAGCGGTGTTGTTGACGGGAATAGGCGGCTTGATTGGTTTTGGGATAGGTGGTGGACTCGCGTGGCTCATTTCGCTCTTCTTACCTTTCCGTGCCGTGATCGGTGTAGGAAGCTTTTTACTCGCTTTTTGCGTCTCTACCTTTGTCGGCATTCTATTTGGCATATTGCCGGCTAAAAATGCAGCCAATAAGAACTTGATCGATATTTTGCGTTAGGATGTTGATTGGAAGAATACAGGGGTCTAAACAATGATGAATGTGCAAAGTAAAACGTCCTAACCGGACCCCTTCTTCGAACGAAGTGGCCATGCGTGCCCTTTCGCGTATTTTTTCCCGGGTAGGCCAAGTCACTTTTTCACAAGGAAGACAAGGTTTGTCCGCCAAATGTTACTTGGAAAAATGGGCTGAAAAAAATAAAAAAATTTTTGAAATGAAGGTTGACAATTCTTATTTTCGGCATTAAGATAATAATCAATCAATGAAACATTTTTCAGGCGATGAAGAAGAAGAGTAACCTGTGTGGATTCCGAAGAGAGCCGGTGGGTGGTGCGAACCGGTGATGACGTGCAGGCGAATGGGCTTCCGAGCTTCCAAACCGAAACGATTCCGGAGTAGGCTTTGGCGAATGCCTTATCGTTACAAAAGGCAGGTATTACGGTTTTTCCCTGATACCGTCAAAGCCGGGCTGATTAAGCCAATAAAGGTGGCACCGCGGGTTCCCCGTCCTTTACATGGATTGGGAACCCTTTTTGCGTTCCGTTAAAAAAATTCCATAAAAGAAAATCGCTGAGTAAGAAGAGTATGCAAATGGCAAGCGTTCCAGAGAGCCGGCGCGGGTGGGAGTCCGGCACGAACTGCCTTTGCAGAATGGGCTTATGAGAGGTTTCCTGAACTGTGCAGTAGGGAAACACGGCTTCCCCCGTTACAGGGATAGGGTATAAAGAGTGGCTTGCTCCGTACCCGAATGAGCGGAAAGGTTTTAAATCCTTTCAAAAGAGGTGGCACCGCGTTGGAAAACGTCCTCTGTCCTGCAGCATCTAGCTGCGGGCAGAGGACGTTTTTTATTTAGCCGGGAGCCGGGATCTGTAATCGGAACCCGCCTGTTAAGTGAAGGATATTCACCCGGTTCAGCCAGGTGGCAGTCGGAGCGCGAAAAACCATCTAGTTGTGACCATTAATAAAAAAGGAGAGCGGACGGATGCAATACAAAATGGTTAAGCTAAACGGCGATGTTTTAACACCTATCATGATTTTTAAGAGACTGAAAGGAAAATGCAAGTTTTTGTTCGAAAGTTCGCTGCCAAATGACAGCAACGGCCGGTTTTCTTTTATCGGGGCTGATCCGGTAAAAGCGTTCATCGGGCGGGATGATGAACTGGAAGTGATTGACCGGATGACAGGACGGCGAGAAATAAAAAAAGGAAAGCCGCTCGATATTGTCAAAGACCTGTTGCCGCGTCTTGGCATTCAGCTTCCCTTTCCGTTTTACGGCGGGGCGGTCGGCTATATCGGCTATGACGCCATCCGCCAGTATGAAGAGATCGGCCGTGTGCCGGAAGATGAAACAGGAATCCCCGATCTGCATTTGATGCTGTACCAAAACATAGCTGTTTACGACCATAAAAGCCAGACCGTCTACCTTGTTTCAACCGGGGAAGACGGAGAAGCAATAGAAAAAAATCTTGCGGCAATGGAAAAAGCGATTCGCCAGCAGACGAGCGCAGAACCATTTGTTGACTATGGCCCGGTTGATTTTGTCCCGGCCATTCAAAAGCAGGCATTTATGAAGATGGTCGAAACCGCAAAACAGCATATCGAAAACGGGGACATTTTCCAGGTTGTCCTCTCACAGCGCATGAAAGGGACGCTCTCGCACGACCCGTTCTATTTTTACCGGAAGTTAAGAAAAACAAACCCGTCCCCGTACATGTTCTATCTCGACTTCGGCGGCTATGTCATCCTCGGGGCATCGCCGGAAAGCCTGATCAAAACGAAGGAGCGTGTGGTATATACGAACCCGATTGCGGGAACGCGCCCGCGCGCCAAAGTCCCGGAAGAAGATGAGCGACTTGAAAACGAGCTTTTACACGATGAAAAAGAACTTGCCGAACATAAAATGCTCGTTGATTTGAGCCGGAACGACCTCGGCCGGGTGTGCGAGCCCGGCAGCATCCGGGTGCAAAAATATATGGAAGTCGAGCGGTTCCAGCATGTGATGCACATCGTTTCGGAAGTACGGGGAAAATTGCGGGACGGTTTTAGCGGAATTGATGCGCTCATCTCCTGTCTCCCGGCCGGCACGGTATCAGGCGCGCCGAAAATCCGCGCGATGCAGATCATCAACAGCCTGGAAACCCTGAAGCGCGGCATGTACGCGGGAGCGGTTGGCTATATCAACCTGAACGGCGACATCGATTTTGCACTCGCCATCCGCTCGCTCCTGATTAAAGACAACACCGCTTATTTGCAGTCGGGCGCAGGCATTGTCTACGATTCCGATCCGGAAAAAGAGTATGAAGAAACGCTCAACAAGGCGAGATCGATTCTGGAGGTACAGACACATGATTTTATTGCTCGATAACTATGACTCTTTTACTTACAACTTGTATCAGTATTTTTGCGAACTTGGGGAGGAAGTAAAGGTGTTCCGCAATGACCGGATCACCGTGGATGAAATCAGAAGGCTCAAGCCGGAAGCGATTGTCCTCTCGCCGGGGCCCGGGGTGCCGGAAAATGCCGGCATTTCCATTGAAACCGTCAAAACATTTTACCGGCAAATCCCGCTGCTCGGCGTCTGCCTCGGCCATCAGGCAATCGCCGCGGCATTCGGGGCGGGGATCACAAAAGCAAAAGAAATCAAGCATGGCAAAACTTCGCTTGTGCGCCATGATGGGAAAGGAATTTTCAGCGGCCTGCCGGATCCGGTCGAAGTGATGCGCTACCACTCGCTTGTCATGGACCGGACAAAGATCCCGGAAGTCCTGGAAGTGGTTGCCGAATCTCTTGATGACGGCGAAATCATGGCCATTCAACATCAATCCGCCCCATGCTTCGGCGTCCAGTTTCATCCCGAGTCGATCGGGACGGAAACCGGCAAACAGATGCTTGAAAATTTTTTACGCGAAATCAGAAAGGATGAGAAAGTTGAAACCGTATCTTGAAAAAATTTTGGCACAAGAAGGGCTGACGTTTGAAGAAATGCGGGAAGCATCCCGCGCACTGTTTTCAGATGAAGTGACAGAAGGGGAGATGGGCGCATTTTTGGCCGTCTTGAAAAGCAAAGGCGAAACGGCGGAAGAAATTGCCGGGCTGGTCGAAGTGATCCGTGAAAAAGCCGTGCCGGTTCCGTGCAGCGTTCCCGGGCTCATGGACAACTGCGGGACGGGCGGGGACGGCAGCCACAGTTTTAACATCAGCTCGACCTCCGCGTTTGTGCTGGCGGCAAGCGGCGTGAAGGTCGCCAAACATGGCAACCGCAGTGTCTCAAGCCAGACCGGAAGCGCCGATGTCCTTGAAAAACTCGGGATTTCCTTGTCTTTCCCGGCGGAAGAAATTGAAGGCTTGCTGAGAGAAATCGGCATCGTCTTCCTGTTTGCCCCGAATGTCCATCCGGCCCTCGGAAAAATGATGAAAATCCGGAAAGATTTGCGGATTCCGACGATTTTTAACCTGATCGGCCCGCTCACAAACCCGATGAACCTGGAAACACAACTGCTTGGGCTTTACCGGCGCGATATGCTCAGGACGATGGCAGAAGTACTCGGCCGCCTTGGCAGAAAACGCGCGCTCGTTGTCAATGGCGCCGGCTATCTTGATGAAGCCTCTTTATCGGGGGAAAACCATTTTGCGCTGCTTGACGGCGGGAAAATTACCACGTTTACGCTGACGCCGGAAGAAGTCGGTTTGCCGTATTACCCGCTTGAAGCGATCCGCGGCGGCGATGCGCAAAAAAACAGCGATATTTTGCTGTCAGTATTAAAGGGGGAAAAAGGTGCTTATCGTGATACGGTGCTCTTCAATGCCGGGCTTGCGCTCTTTGCTGCAGGGCGGGCAGAGACGGTAAAAGAAGGGATCCGGATTGCGGAGCAGGCAATCGAATCGGGCGCGGCACTTGAAAAACTGCACGCGCTCATTGAAGCGAGCCGGAAACTCACGCAGGAGGCGATTTAAATGGCATTTTTAGAAAAAATTTTAGCCGAAAAAGAAAAAGAAGTGGCCCGTATCAAAGCTGCAGGAAAGGCTTTTGCCCCAAACGCGCGCAAAGCCCCTTCTCTTTATGAAACATTTATGCAGGCCGAAAAAACAAGCATCATTGCTGAAATCAAACGGGCCTCCCCATCAAAAGGGGATATCCGAACGGGCGTGGATCCCATCCGGCAGGCGCTTGCCTACGAAAAAGCAGGCGCCGGCGCCATTTCCGTTTTAACGGATGAAATCTTTTTTAAAGGATCGGTGGAAGATTTGAAAGCCGTAAGCGATGCAGTCCGGCTTCCGGTTCTCTGCAAAGATTTTATTATCGACGAAATCCAGATCGACCGGGCAAAAGCATATGGTGCAAGCGTAATTCTCCTGATCGCAGCGGCTCTTTCCCCCGAAAGGCTCCGTCAGCTGTACGATTATGCCCGGGGCGCCGGCCTTGAAGTGCTGCTTGAAGTGCACAATGAAGCGGAACTGGAAACCGCTGTGGAAACAGGGGCCCGGATTATCGGCATCAACAACCGCAATTTAAAGACGTTTGACGTGGATCTCGGCGTTGCCGAAAAGCTCGCGCCAAAAATCTCAAATCCGGATGTGCTTGTGATTAGTGAAAGCGGCATCCGCACCCGGAAAGATGTCGTCCGCGCTAAACATGCCGGGGCAAAAGGGATTTTAGTCGGGGAAACGCTGATGCGCGCAAACGACCCGCAAACGGCAATGAAAAAGCTGACCGGTATTCCGGAAAAACGGAAGGTAAAGGTTTGCGGCATTCGCACGCTTGAAGCGGCCCGGGCGGCTGTCTCTGCAGGGGCGGACATGATCGGCTTTGTATTTGCCGAAAGCAAGCGGAGGATTACACCGGAAAAAGCAGCACAGATTGCAAAAGCGTTGCCGGATCATGTCGAAAAAGTGGGCGTATTCGTCAATGAATCGCCTGAAAAAATGGAGGAAATTGCAGAGCGGGTCAGGCTCGATTACCTGCAGCTGCACGGTGATGAAACAACAGAAGACGTCGCGCAAATCCTTTATCCGGTAATCAAGGCTTTCCCGGTAAGGACAGATGCTGATCTCGAAGCGATACACGATTACCGGTGCGATCTGGTGCTTTTGGACAGCGCCGGCGGAAAATACCGCGGCGGTAACGGAAAGGCGTTTGACTGGGAACTGGCAAAGGCGCTATCGGATGAGCGGGCGGTGGTGCTTGCCGGCGGGCTCACACCGGAAAATGTCGAAGCCGCGATTCTTTCCGCCCGGCCGCATATCGTCGACGTTTCAAGCGGGGTGGAAACAAACGGGGAAAAAGACCCGGATAAAATCAAAGCCTTTGTGCAAGCAACAAGAAAAGCATTTCAAAAATTAGAGGAGCGTGACGATAATGCAAACATACAAACTGCCTGATACAAACGGCCGTTTCGGGACTTTCGGGGGGAGATTCGTCCCGGAAACCTTGATGCCGGCTGTTAACGAACTCGAGCAAGCTTATCATGAAGCCATGAACGATCCGGCTTTTCATGCGGAATTGGAGAAACTGCTGAAGCAATATGTCGGCCGTGAAACCCCGCTTTATTTTGCAGAAAACTTAACAAAGCTTGGCGGCGGCCCGAAAATTTTTCTGAAACGCGAAGATTTGAATCATACGGGGGCACATAAAATCAACAACACAGTCGGCCAGGCGCTGCTTACGCTTAGAATGGGAAAAAAGAAAGTCGTTGCCGAAACGGGCGCCGGTCAGCACGGGGTGGCAACAGCAACTGTGTGCGCGCTGCTCGGCCTTGAATGCATGATTTTTATGGGGGAAGAAGATATCCGCCGGCAAAAGCTCAATGTATTCAGAATGGAATTGCTCGGTGCAAAGGTCAAAAGTGTGGCGCAGGGCAGCGGCACATTGAAGGATGCGGTCAACGAGGCACTCCGCTACTGGGTTGCCCATGTGGAAGACACGCACTACATTATGGGTTCAGCAGTCGGCCCGCATCCGTTTCCGCAAATTGTCCGCGATTTCCAAAGTGTGATTGGGAAAGAAACGAAAAAACAGATTGTAGAACAGACAGGCAAACTTCCCGATGCAGTTGTCGCCTGTGTCGGCGGCGGCAGCAATTCGATCGGCATGTTTTATCCATTTGTGGAAGATAAGTCCGTAAAATTGTTCGGCGTGGAAGCGGGCGGCGCCGGCCTTGGAACAGGAAAGCACGCGGCGTCTTTAAGCGACGGCAAACTCGGCGTACTTCACGGCATGAAAACATATCTGCTGCAAAATGACGACGGGCAAATCCAGGAAGCTTATTCGGTATCGGCCGGGCTTGATTATCCGGGAGTCGGGCCGGAACACAGCTATTTAAAAGAAACGGGCCGGGTTACGTATACGTCCGTGAATGACGATGAAGCATTGGATGCATTCCGGTTGCTTTCAAGGACAGAAGGCATTATCCCGGCCCTGGAAAGCGCACATGCTATCAGTTTTGCACTGAAACTGGCAAAAACAATGGGGAAAGACGAAACAATCGCCGTTTGCCTGTCGGGGCGCGGGGACAAAGATGTAGAAGCAGTCAGCCACTTGCTTGGAGGGGAAAACAATGGGTGAAATTCCGGCCCTGGAAAGCACACATGGCAACAGTTTTGCGCTGCAATCGGCAAAAACGATTGCTGCTAGCCTCTTGGGGCACGGGGACAAAGATGGAGGAGCGGTCAGCCGCTTGTTTGGAATAGGTGAAATTCCGGCCCTGGAAAGCACACATGGTAGCAGTTTTGCGCTGAAACCGGCAAAAATGGTCGCTGCTAGCCTCTTGGAGCGCAGGGACAAAAATGAAGGAGCGGTCAGCCGCTTGTTTGGAATAGGTAACATTCCGGCCCTGGAAAGCATACATGGTAGCAGTTTTGCGCTGAAACCGGCAAAAATGGTCGCTGCTAGCCTCTTGGAGCGCAGGGACAAAGATGAAGGAGCGGTCAGCCGCTTGTTTGGAGGGGAAAACAATGGGTAAACAAAAATTGGAAGCACAGTTTGAAACGGTTCTTGCACGCGGTGATCAAGCGTTTGTCCCTTATATTATGGCAGGGGACGGCGGAATGGAAGAGACGGAGAAAAGGCTTGCGTTTTTAGAAGCTTGCGGGGCAACGGCAATTGAACTTGGCATTCCGTTTTCCGACCCGGTCGCAGACGGCCCGGTCATCCAGGCGGCAGGACTCCGCGCTTTTAAGGCAGGTACGACAATGAAAAAAGTGCTGGACCATTTAAAAGCCCATCCAAGGCAAGTTCCGATTATTCTCATGACGTATTTCAACCCGGTTTTTGCCTACGGGCTGGAAAAATTTGCAGCAGACTGCGCGAATGCCGGTGTTGACGGACTGATTATTCCAGATTTGCCCATCGAGGAAGAAGAGGAAATTGCCGGAGAACTGGCAAAATGCGGCCTGGCGCTCATCCGGCTGGCTGCCATTACAAGCCCGAAAGACCGGCTTGAGGAAATCGCCTCCCGTTCAGATGGGTTTCTGTATGCTGTCACGGTCACCGGTACAACCGGCACCCGTACAAATTTTCACGACAATATCGAGGATTACCTGGATTTCTTATCAAGCATCAGCCGGGTGCCTGTTCTTGCCGGCTTTGGCGTTTCCAGCCCGGAGCAGGTCCGCCGTTTAACCCGTTACTGCAGCGGCGTGGTGGCCGGGAGCAAAATCATCGAGCTCTTCCAGCACGGGGAAACGGAAAAAATCCGCGCGCTTGTGGAAAGCGCAAAGCAACAAGCAGCACCAAACCAGCTGTAAAAATGCCTGTACGCACGCGCCGAAACGGTTTACGCACACGGTCGTCCGTGCTCCAGTTGAGTTTCCACAGGGTTATACACATCTTGAACTGGTAAAGAAAAGGGATTTTTCTGGTTATCCACAATATCCACATTTTATACACAAAAAATGTGCACAAATTTATGCACATCAAATCATATTGGGAATAAAGGTATTGAAAGGTTTATGCACATCATCCACAAAAAACGGGAGCCTCATGGAAAGGCCTCCCGTTTTATTTTACCGACTGTTTTTCGCTCTTTTTGCCGCAGCGTCGGAACGGGCTTGTGCTTCCAAATCTTCCCCATCTGCGAGTTCCCTCGAATATTCAATGTCTTTCCCGTCTATTTTCATGTTCTTCGGTACTTGCGGCAATGTTGCTTTATTTTTATCGCGTGTTTTATGCTGATGTCCGCGGCCCATTTAAAAAACCCCTTTCAAGCAGTTTGCGGTTGCCCCCGCAAAACTACTTTTTGCGTAAAAGGTTTTTCTTAAACAGGTAATTATTTGTGCCAAAAGTATGCAGATATTGCCATTCCCACTAGCGTAAGTTCTTCTTAAACAGGTAATTATTTGCGTCCGCTGTCCGTGTATCCTCCGGCCCGGTCGGCTTTTTTAAATTCACGCTGGTAAGTCACTTCCTGCATGCTTCTTAATGTGCTTTTCGTCTGAACTTTTTTATCTTTCGGCATTCGTAAAACCTCCTTTTTGGATTATTGTTCCCGGTCATACCGCTTTCTACACTTTCAATGGTAAAATAGACAAGGGAGGTATGCATGTGCCGGTCATTACAAAAATCTCAGTTCAAAAAAATAATAAAGAACGATACAATATTTTTCTTGACGGCCAGTACCGATTCAGTGTTGATGAAGAAGTGCTGGCACGGTACCAGCTTTTAAAGGGGAAAGAATTGGATGAGCTTGATATTGAAGCAATCCTTGCCGAAGATGATATCCGGAAAGGCGTTAATACTGCCATCCATTTTCTTTCCTATCGGATGCGGTCGGAAAAAGAAGTGCGTGATGATTTGATAAAAAAGGAATTTGCACCGGAAGTCATCCGGAGTGTCATATCAAAGCTTTATGAAATGCAGTATCTGGATGATGCGGAATTTGCCGCAAGTTTTGTACGAACACAAATGAACACAACACATAAAGGGCCTGTTGTTATTAGAAGGGAACTCCAGCAAAAAGGCATTGCACCAGAGCTTGTGAAAAAGGCGCTTGAAATTTTTGATGCGGATCAGCAAGTGGAACACGCCCTTGCCCTTGCGGAAAAACTGTCCAGGCAGCATGCCCGGTTGTCAGAGAAGCTTTTAAAGCAAAAAGTGGAGCAGGGGCTTGTCGTAAAAGGTTATCCGCCTGAAGTGATTTCCGCAGCGATGGCGGCGCTCCCTATTGAAAAGGATGAAGAAGCGGAGTGGGAAGCCCTTCTTCAGCACGCTGAAAAAGCAAAGCGCAAATACGGTAGACTTTCGGGATATGCATACAGGCAAAAAATGAAGCAGTTTTTATACCGGAAAGGGTTCCCGGTTGATTTAATAGACCGCTACTTGCGAGAAGAGGAGGATGGAGATGGAAAAAAGATACAGTGAAATGAGCGAGTATGAGTTAAAGCAGGAAATTGCACAATTGACGGAAAAAGCGCGCAAGGCCGAACAACTTGGTATTGTGAATGAGTTTGCCGTGCTTGAGCGGAAAATTGCGATGGCAAAGTCGTATTTGCTGGACCCGGCTTCTTTTCAAAAAGGGGAAATTTATGAAATTGAAGGAGACCCCGGCGTCTATTTTAAAATTGATTATATTGACGGCGTCTTTGCCTGGGGTTACCGGGTTAGCGGGGGCAAACCGATCGAAGCCCTCCCGATTTCGATGCTGAAACCGGTGGATTGAAAGCTTATTGGGCGTCTTTGCCGCCGGCTGGGAGGTCGTTTACAGGGTTAAAAGGGGGCGCGTTGCCGGGCGAAATGGTTTTAAAGGATTTAAGGGCCAACAGCGCGCTTGTCGCGGGAATGTCTTTTTACAGAGGCGCAAAAAGACGAAAGTGTGCTCACCCCCTTTTGTCTTTCATCCCGCTTATGAAAGACATTTCAGCCCGCGGTTCGCCCTCTTTTGTCCTTCATCCCGGTTATGAAAGACATTTTGAAACGAAGCCTATCCTTTGATGTCCTTCACCTTTTCGCTTTTCACCTGTTCCCGGAAGGCTTTCCAAATTTTTTGATGGGGGACAGGAAATGCGAACGTTTCAATCTCATCAGGAGGCACGCATTTTAATTCATTCGTTTCCTGTACCTGATTTAAAATTTTCCCGTGGTATACCCGGATATCCCAAATTAAATGGGTGAAAACATGGCGTATTTCCGTAAAATGTTCGGTTTCAAGCGCTGCTTCAATTTTAAAAACATCTCCAAGATAGTCCTTCAGCACCTGTCTTGCCGGCAAAACGGTGCTTTCTTCCACTTGTACAAATTCCCACATATTTGCAAGCAGCCCTTTATCCGGACGCTTATGGATCAAAATGCGCCCGTCTTCATCTTCCAAAACGGCTGCCTGAAGCCGGATCTGTTTCTGCTTTTTCCTTTTTGATTTCACAGGCAGCTCATCAATGGTTCCCTCTCTAAACGCCCGGCAATGCTCCCGGACCGGGCAAAGCAGGCATGACGGCGATTTTGGTGTGCAAACGAGCGCCCCGAGTTCCATTAAAGCCTGATTAAAAAAAGACGGATTCTCCCGGGAAATCAGCTTGCGGACGACTTCTTCAAAAACCTTTCTTGCAGAAGGCTTTGCAATGTCTTCCCATATGGATAAAATTCTTGCCAGCACCCGCATCACATTGCCGTCCACAGCCGGTTCCGGCAGGCCGTATGCAATGCTTAAAATCGCACCGGCCGTATATGGCCCTACGCCTTTTAGCTTCGATACCTCCTCCGGCGTGTCCGGAACCGTGCCGCCGTAATGTTCCTCCACTTCTTTTACAGCAGCGTGCAAATTCCGGACGCGCGAATAGTAGCCGAGTCCTTCCCACGCTTTTAGCACTTCATCTTCACTGGCATCCGCCAGCGCTTCAATTGTCGGGAATTTTTCCATAAAACGCCGGAAATAGGGGATGACGGTGTCCACCCTTGTCTGTTGCAGCATGATTTCCGATACCCAAATTTTATACGGGTCACGGTCCTCCCGCCACGGAAGTTTCCGCTGTTCCCTTTCAAACCAGGAAATCAGATCATCTTGAAAAGATTTTATATCAAAGTCGTCGATTGGCAAATTTTTCAATGTTTAACTCCCCCAAATGATTGCTATACATTTTATAAACGGGAAAAATACAATCAGGAAATCCTGAATTGACCGCTTCTGTCTATTGCAATTCTTTTTAATTTACCATATGATGAAGGCATATGAAAGAAATAAGCGCTTTAATAAGGAGCCAGAACCATTTTTAGGAGGAATAAGATTGGATACAGGAACCCATGTTGTTATGGGATTTGCACTTGGAGGTTTGGCAACGTTGGACCCTGTGGTCGCACAAGATGCGGTTCATTTTCACAGCGTTCTCATTGCCACGGTTTTAGGTTCACAGGCACCAGACATCGATACTTTGCTTAAATTTAAAAATAATGCGGTTTATATTCGCAACCACCGCGGCATTACACATTCTGTTCCCGCCGTCTTGCTGTGGCCGCTTGCCATTACAGCTGTGCTCAGCATCTTTTTCCCTGGAACGGATGCGCTTCATTTATGGCTTTGGTCTTTTTTGGCTGTTTTTTTGCATGTGTTCGTCGATATCTTTAATGCGTACGGGACACAGGCATTGCGGCCGTTCTCATATAAATGGGTCGCGCTCGGCGTGATCAATACATTTGACCCGTTCATTTTCACCATCCATGTGATCGGCATTGCCGCCTGGCTGTTCGGGGCACAACCGGGGCCAACTTTCCTGGCCATGTACATCTTCATATTTTTATATTATATCGCCAGATTCGCGGCACGTCACGATGTAAAAAAAGCCGTCCTGGCCAGGATTCCGGATGCGGAAAATATCATTATTTCCCCGACTGTCCGTTTTCACCAATGGAAGATTGCCGTAAGAACGAAAGATGCCTACTATGTTGCATCCGCATTTAAGTCGGCGGTCACCATTCTGGACAAATTCAAACGGCTTCCGGTACCGGAAAATGAAATTATTGAAGCGGCAAAGCAGGATAAAAATTTGTCAGCTTTCTTAAGTTTTTCCCCTGTCTATAACTGGCAGGTCAAAGAACTTGATAACGGCTGGGAGGTCCGTTTTACCGACCTCCGCTACCGGAAAAACGGGCATTATCCGTTTGTTGCTGTTGTGAAATTGAATGAAGATCTGGAAATAACCGGTTCTTACACCGGATGGATTTTTAATAAGAAAAAGCTAAAGAAAAAACTTGATGTTGTACCAAGATAAGGATCGGATTTTACATCTGAAAACGCGCAAAATAACCGGTGCGGGGGCCATTCCCCACCGGTTATTTTGTTAAGGAGGGCGTTAACATGCGGAATAAAGAAAAAGGTTTCCCGTACCATCATGACAATGTATATGAAGGCAAACCGCGGGCAAAAGCTGAATATGCTTCGAAACGCGCGGACGGCACAACCAACACGCACCCGCAAGAACGCATGCACGCATCCGGCCGCCGCGGCGAGTCATAACAGAAAGGGCTGCTGGATTACACCGGCAGCTCTTATATTTTCATCGGCAGGAATAAAAATGGTTTCTTTTAAGAGCAAGGCAGGTAATGGTACGAATAGAGATCGTTCTCTCAGAGGAAGAAAATTTATTCATTTTTTTGGCCGGTTACAGGCGGTCATCATCATTTTACCTCCGCTGTATGCTACAACATAGATGATCATCACAATAATCTCAATTTTTGCATTATCAATAAATAATGATGGAAAGCTTGCTGGAAAATATGAAGAATTGTTGCTATAATGATTATTGGAAAAAATAGCGCGTTTTTTGTGATTGGAGGAGGGGTAACTTTGGAATATGCTTTAGAAATTGAAGGGTTGTGCAAGTCATTCTCCAAGTCCCGCTTCGCTTTAAAGAACATATCTTTCTCCGTACCCTATGGATCCATTACAGGATTTATTGGTGAAAATGGCGCGGGGAAAACATCCACAATGGGGGCAATCCTGCAAACGTTACATATCGATAGCGGAAGCATAAAAATTTTTGGAGAGAGAATAGCTGAAGCCAAAAAAGAAATCAACAATCACATTGGCGTAGTGTATGATGCCATGAATTTTTCCGGTAATTTGGATGCGATAAAGTTATCGAAAGTATTTCGCTATCTTTATCATAATTGGGATAACCAAGAATATTTTAATTATATTGAACTTTTTTCGCTGCCTAAAAAGCAAAAAATAAATAGTTTTTCTCGGGGAATGGCCATGAAGCTCTCGATCGCTGTTGCTCTTTCACATGGTGCGAGATTGTTAATATTAGACGAAGCGACATCAGGGCTAGATCCTGTGGGAAGGGAAGACGTATTAGAAGCACTGCTAAAATTTGTAAGAGATCAGAAAGGTGCTATTTTGTTATCATCCCATATCACCAGTGATATTGAAAAGGTTGCGGATACCCTGGTTTTCATAAAAAAAGGTGAAATTGTGTTAAAAACAAGTAAGAATGACCTTTTAAATAACTATGCGATCATACAATGTAAAGAGCATGAGTTAAATGACTTGCGTTTAAATGGCATTATTGCATATAAAAACCAAACAGATTATGTGGATGTGCTTGTTTCAAATAAAAATGAGCTGCCTGCAAAATTTCATAAAAAGAATTTTTCCATTGATGATATTACCTTATTATTAATGAAAGGAGAAAATTATGAAAGGACTCATTTTAAATAATTTATATTCTATAGATAAAAGTGTTAAATTTTCATTGCTTATATCTACAGCAGCTATCATTCCGCTTATTATAAGTGGAAATCCCACGGCGTTGAAGATCGCTGTATTATTACCATTTTTAATTATACCCATGAATGCATTTGAAGTATTAAAACAGGATAGTATGTCGAGTTGGAATAAATTTGAAATCACGCTTCCGTTGAAAAAAAGCAAAATTATTCAAAGTAAGTTTATCACATTCTTGCTTTTATTGTTCACGAGTTTGTTATTAACTTTCGCTTTGTTTTATTGTGCAAGTATTTTTATCTCACCAACCGTTATGGATGATTTTTTTAACATTGGATTACGGGGGATGGGATTGATGTTTTGTGCTGCCTCTTTAGTATATCCACTGACATATATATTTGGAATAGAAAAATCAGATATGATTACAATGGGGAGTATGGGTTTCTCCTTTGTAATGTTCTTTTTCATATCCTTTTTAATGAAAGTGTTTATAGGGGAAATGAAGGGAGTTGAGGAGATTTTTTCTTTAAGTTTCTTATTGGTATCCATTTTTTTATTCATTCTCTCATACGCTACCTCGGTGATCATCTACCGAAAAAAAGAATTTTGATAGTTTAAAGGGGAAAGAAGGAGGGGAAAGCAGAATGGCGAAAGCAGTTAAAAATGGGCATGCGAAAGCAGCCAAAAAACGGTACGGTTGGTATATTCATCTTTTGATATTTGTCGTTGCACAGCTTGTTTTCTTTATCTTTGACAATGTTTCCGCGTCAAAAAATATTTTCAACTTGAATGATTATGGAAAATGGGCTGTATCCGCGCTAAGCCCGATTTATGACTGGCTTCAAATTTATAAAAGTCCGCAATTTAACTTAATATTTGTTATATGGGGGGCTATTTTCATCATAGATGGTCTTATTAGAATGTTGCCCAAGCGCCACAGCTACTCCCAATGAGTGTTCATATTAAACCGGATTTATGAAGTGCCACCTTCACCATGATAAAAAAGGGCGAACCGCAAGCCATAAAGGCATCGTGCAACGCAAAAAAAGCCCAAAGCTTTTTCAAAAAGCTTTGGGCCGTTTTTTATGCAGACGGCTGGCAGGTCGCTTTGTCTTTTTGAGAGAGATACAGGTCTATTTCTTTTGCTGCTTTTTTGCCTTCCTGCATGGCCCAGACAATCAGGCTTGCGCCGCGTTTCGCATCGCCGGCGGCAAAAATGCCTTCCCGATTTGTCTGGAAACTTCCAGGTAAGGTTTGAATCAGCCCGTTTTGAAGTTCGATGCCAGCTGACTTGGAATCATCGACACCCTGGAATCCGATGGCGATGAGCACAAGATCTGCTTCCCATACTTGCTGTTCCGCTCCTCGAGGATCCGAAAACGGCACGGTGACAAGCCCTGTTACTTCGCCGTTCTCATTGCCGTGAAATGCTGTGGTTTGGATATAGTATTGCCGCGGATCTTCCCCGAACACTTTAAATGATTCTTCATATGCATAATCTAATGTGAATAGGGAAGGGTTCACCGGCCATGGTTCGTGTTCCGGGCGTTCTTTCGGCAGTTCTCCGTGCTTTCCGAACTGTACAACGCTCTTGCACCCTTGTCGGATCGCGGTTGCCACACAGTCCGCGCCGGTATCGCCGCCACCAATGACAATCACTTTTTTTCCTTTTGCTGAAATTTGCGGTTCGCCGTTTTCCCCATGGTCAAGCAGGTGTTTCGTATTGGCTTTCAAATATTCCATCGCCGGGTAGATGCCTTTTAAATCGCGCCCCGGGATGTCCATGTCACGTTGTTTTTCTGCACCGATGCAAAGCAGGACGGCGTCAAACGCAGACTCGAGTTCATCAAGCGTGATGTCTTTACCAATTTCGGTATTGGCTTTGAACGTGATCCCTTCTGCCTGCAACAGGTCTACTCTGCGCTCTACATACTGTTTTTCAATTTTCATATTCGGAATGCCGTACATGAGCAGCCCGCCAAAACGGTCTTCTTTCTCAAAGACGGTCACATCGTATCCCGCCTGGTTTAAATCGTCAGCTGCCGTCAATCCGGCGGGTCCGCTTCCGACAACGGCTGCTTTTAAGCCGTTTCGTTTCAGCGGTATTCTCGGTTTGATCCAGCCTTCTTCCCAGGCACGGTCAATGATGGCTCTTTCAATGCTTTTAATGGTGACAGGTTCACTGACCAGCCCGGCTGTGCACGAGCCTTCACATGGTGCCGGGCAGGCGCGGGATGTAAATTCAGGGAAATTATTGGTTAAAAGGAGACGCTGGTAGGCTTCTTCCCATTTTCCCTGGGCGGCAAGGGTGTTCCATTCCGGAATTAAATTATATAAAGGGCAGCCGCTCGTTTGCCTGCCGATCAGTTCTCCCATCTGGCAGAAGGGGGTGCCGCACTCCATGCAGCGGGATGCCTGTGTCCTCAATTTTGCTTCCGGGAAAGGCTGCACGTATTCTTTCCAAGTAGCCACCCGCTTTGCGGCATCCAGTTCTTTCGGTTTTTCGCGTTTCTGTTCAATAAAATCTGTCGTTCCGCGCATGTCTCACACTCCTCACAAATCACCCGGCCGCTGCCGGAGGGATATAGATGTCGTACGATTTCAGGTTTCTGTTTTGGATAAACAAATGGCCCGGTTCAGTACATTCCGGTTTGTTTCCGGAAAAATTTCCGTCTTGCGTGGGATGCCTTTTTTTTCTTAAAAAAAACAGCCATCTTTGTGCTTCTTATCCGGCTGCTGCCGGAAGTATGATAGGTCTCCGTTTTCTTTACGAAACAGTGTTTTAATCTATCCCACATACAATCCTGTAAATCCATCCGGAAGCGCCCGGATGGATTTACCCGTCTACTTTACTTCTGTCGGAAAAGCTTTTTCTTTTTCAATTTCCGGCAGGTGCTTTCCGGATTTTTTATATTCAAAAGCGGCAAGCCTGGCTTCATCAAGCGGCATTTGCTGATCCAGGAAGTACTGGATGAGTTCCATCATCGCTTTATATTCGCGTGGAACGATCTTGACAAACTGATGCAGGGACAGCTCCCAATTTTTCAAAATCCGTTTGGCAACAGGGCTGCCGGTGTATTGATAATGTTTCTGGATCATATGATAAAGTTCACGCATATCTTCATCAGCATCAACACCTTCAATGCTGACAAGTTCTTGGTTAATCCGCGCCAAAACTTCATCTTCGCCCATTGCCCCGGTATAAATGTAGGCAATCCCGCCGGACATCCCGGCCGCAAAGTTTTTGCCGATCGAACCGAGCACGGCAACGCGTCCGCCGGTCATATATTCGCAGCCGTGGTCTCCGATGCCTTCGACAACGGCATGTACGCCGCTGTTACGGACACAGAAACGCTGGCCGGCCGTTCCGCGGATATATGCTTCGCCCGATGTGGCCCCGAAAAAGGCGATGTTTCCGATGATGGCCTGTTCTTCGTCCCGAATCCATCCGGCCCCCGGCTTCACAACGATTTTTCCACCCGATAATCCTTTTCCAACGTAGTCATTGGCATCTCCTTCAAGGTTCAGTGTCAGGCCTTTCGGGATAAAGGCACCGAGGCTTTGCCCTGCTGAACCGTGCAGATGAATGTGGATAAAATCTTCCGGAAGCCCTTCGTCACCGTATGTTTTTGTAATGATATGGCCCAAAGTGGTGCCGATTGCCCGGTCCGTATTGCGCACAGGCAAGGTGACCGCTGTTTTCTGCCTGTTTCGGACGGATACGGATAAATGGTTCAATTCACGGCTGTCAAAGCGTTCTTCCAGTTTATGGTTTTGAACTGTTTTGCCTTGCACAGCAAACGGTGTTTCATCCGCTTTAAACAATAATTTATCGAAATGAAGCTGTTTTGCTTTCCAATGGTTTTTAACCTCATCTTTCACTTTCAGCAAACCTGTTTCGCCGACAAGTTCATCGAGGCTGCGGTAGCCGCATTCAGCCAAGATTTCGCGGACTTCTTCTGCGATGAACCGCATATAGTTAACAACATATTCCGGTTTGCCCATGAATTTGGCGCGCAGCTTCGGATTTTGGGTGGCCACGCCGACCGGGCAAGTATCAAGATGACAGGCACGCATCATGATACAGCCAAGCACAACAAGTGGCGCAGTGGAAAATCCGAATTCTTCGGCGCCGAGACAGGCGGCGATGACGACATCCCGGCCGGTCATCAGTTTCCCGTCTGTTTCAAGGACAACACGGTTACGCAAGCCGTTCAACGTCAGCGTCTGATGGGTTTCCGCAAGGCCGAGTTCCCACGGCATGCCGGCATGTTTGATGCTCGTTTGCGGGCTCGCCCCGGTACCGCCGTCATGGCCGCTGATTAATATCGTGTCGGCCAGGCCTTTTGCGACACCGGCCGCGATTGTCCCAACGCCTGACTTTGCCACCAGTTTCACCGAAATACGGGCGCGCGGATTGGCGCTTTTTAAATCGTAAATCAGCTGCGCCAAGTCTTCAATCGAGTAAATATCATGGTGCGGAGGAGGCGAGATCAAACCCACGCCCGGAGTGGAGCCACGAACTTCAGCAATCCACGGATAAACTTTCGAGCCTGGAAGCTGGCCGCCTTCGCCCGGTTTCGCACCCTGGGCCATTTTAATTTGGATTTCATCCGCATCTGTTAAATACAGGCTGGTGACGCCGAAACGGCCGGATGCCACCTGTTTAATGGCGCTCCGTCTTGAATCCCCGTTCGCATCAGGCGTGTAACGTTCTTTTTCTTCGCCACCCTCGCCGCTGTTGCTTTTTCCGCCGATGCGGTTCATCGCAATCGCGAGTGCTTCGTGCGCTTCTTTGCTTAATGCCCCGTACGACATCGCGCCGGTTTTAAACCTTTTCCAAATCGATTCGACCGGTTCCACTTCATCAAGCGGGACAGGTTTCCGGTTGCTCTCGATTGCCAGCAGGCTCCGGATCGTGGCGTATGGCCCGTGGTGGTACGTTTCAGAAAATTTGCGGTACAGTTCCTTGTTGTTCGTTCTGGCTGCCTGCTGCAAAGTGTACATCATTTGCGGGTTGAACAAATGATACTCGCCGTCTTTCCGCCATTGCAGCTCGCTTCCCGGATCAAGCGCTTTGTTGTGCTGGAAAAGCAATTCCTGTGCTTTTTTATAACGTTTCAATGATTCTTGGCCGATTTCTGCGAGCCCGATCCCGCCAAGCTGCGAGACAGTGCCGGTAAAATAGCGGTCGCAGACGCTTTCTGCAATGCCGAGCGCTTCAAATGTTTGCGCCCCGCGATAGCTTTGCATCGTCGTAATTCCGACTTTCGACATGATTTTGACGACGCTTTTCTTTAGTGTGCTTAAATAGTTTTCACTTGCTTTTTTATACGGCAGATCAATATGCCCTTCGTCGATTAAATTTTGAATCGTTTCAAGCGCGAGATACGGGTGTACCGCATCGGCACCGTAACCTAAAAGAGCGGCCATATGATGTGAATCCCGCGGTTCTCCGGAATCCAGCACGATACTTGCTTTCGGCCTTGTGCCCAAGCGGATCATATGCTGGTGCAGGGCTGATACGGCAAGCAGGGAAGGAATCGGCACGGCACGATGCCCTTGCGCACGGTCGGAAAGGATTAAAATTTCCGCGCCTTCCCTGATTTTTTCGTCCGCTTCCTTGAGCAATTGTTCCAGCGCCTCTTCAAGGGTGATATCCGGCGAATAGTACGCGGGAAGAAAAGCGGTTTTCATTCCCTGGTTTAAAATGGCGTTAAATTTGTCCGTGCTTAAAAACGGGTGTTCTAGCCGGATTTTTTTATGGGCGGTATCGTCATGACCGTCAAGCGATACTTGCGGGCCGAGCCAGGTAACCGTAGATATAACGTATGATTCGCGAATGGAATCAATCGGGGGGTTCGTGACCTGCGAGAAGCTTTGTTTGAAATAATGGAACAAAAGCTGCGGGCGCTCCGATAAAACTGCAATCGGTGTATCGACGCCCATTGCCCCGATCGGTTCATTCTTTTCCTGCGCCATTGGCACGATGGACTTTGTGCATTCTTCATAAGTGTAGCCGAATAATGTCTGCCGATAAGCCAATTCATTTTCTTCAAGACTGGATGCAGCCGGGATAAAATGGCTTTCTTCAAGGTCTATCACTGAATCTTCGAGATGCTCGGCATACGGTTTTTCAAGGCTGACCTGTGCTTTTAGTTCATCGCTTGGGATAAGGACACCTTTTTCAAGATCCACGAACAAAAGCTGCCCCGGTTTTAAATGACGCCGTTCTTTGACGTTTTCCGGTTCCACATCGACGACGCCGACTTCGGAGGCAAAAATGATTTTATCATCATGGGTAATGTAGTAACGGGCCGGGCGCAAGCCGTTTCTGTCAAGTACCGCCCCGATCTGCTTTCCGTTCGTAAACTCGAGCGCCATCGGTCCGTCCCACGGTTCCATAATCTGGCTGTGGTATTCATAAAATGATTTTAAGTAAGGCGGCAGGTCTTCGTTGTCTTCCCACGGCTCCGGCACCATCATCATGATCGCGTGCGGAAGGGAGATGCCGTTTGTTGTTAAAAATTCAAGGACATTGTCAAAAATCGCCGAATCCGAACCGTCTGCGTTGATCACAGGCTGGATTTTTTTCAATGTGTCAAGGTCCAGTTCGTTTGCAAACAATTCGATTTTTGCATTGAACCAGTTGACGTTCCCTTTGATGGTGTTGATCTCCCCGTTATGGGCGATCATCCGGTTCGGGTGGGCCCGCTCCCAGCTCGGGAACGTATTGGTGCTGAACCGCGAGTGGATCAGCGCAAGGGCCGATTGAAACCGTTCGTCCTGCAGATCGGTGTAGAACAGAGGGAGCTGTTCTGCCGAAAGCATGCCTTTATATACAATTGTCCGGTTCGAAAAACTGGCGGCATAAAAAGAGGAACCGAATTTGTTCTCAACCAGTTTCCGCAATATATAGATATTTCTTTGAAAAACTGCTTCTTCCGTGTTATCGTTTGAAGAAGAAACGAAAATCTGAACGATGTGCGGCCGCGATTCTTCCGCCTGGCGCCCAAGAACTTCCGGGTTTACCGGAACTTCACGGACACCGGGTACTGAAAGGCCGAGTGATGCAGCCTGGATGCGGAATTCATTCAGAATTTCCTCCGCAGCATCCGGATCATGCGGCAGAAAAAGCATCCCCACTGCATACTCCCCTTTTTTTGGAAGGGTGAAGGAGCATACGGCCTCAAAAAACGCGTGCGGGATTTGCATCGAAATACCGGCGCCGTCGCTCGTTGTCCCGTCGGCATTTTTACCGGCGCGGTGGTCCAGCCTTCTCAGCATTTCCAAAGCAGTGGTGATGATCTTATGAGACGCGCGGCCCTTGATGTCCGCGTAAAAGCCGATGCCGCATGCATCATGTTCAAATTCAGGTCGGTAAAGTCCATAATGTTGATTATTCATTGCTTCACATTCCTTCCATCATCAGGTCGAGTCCGAAAAGTAAGATTATTTTAAATTTTACCCTCTTGTGACTCTTTCTTACAATATATAGTTAAGATGAAATTAATCTCAAATTGAGAATGGTGTGATTCGCATGGAGTTAAGACAGCTGATTTATTTTATTGAAGTCGCAAAAAGGGAGCATGTGACAAACGCTGCAGATGAGCTGCATGTCGCCCAATCTGCCATCAGCCGGCAAATTTCCCTTTTGGAAGCCGAGCTTGGCGTTTCCCTTTTTTGGCGTGAAGGAAGAAATGTCAGGCTGACGCCGATCGGAAAAGTTTTTTTGGAACACGCTGAAAAAGTTGTGCTCGAAATTGATAAAGCGAAGCAAAGAATGCATGAATTTCTCGATCCGGATAACGGGACGGTCCGCCTCGGTTTTTCAACCGGGTTATCGGTCCAGACTTTTTCTTCCCTGTTGGCACAGTTTCGCGAAAAACATCCCGGCCTCGAGTACCAGTTTGTGCAAGGGACGCCCGGTTATTTAATCCGGTTGATTGAAAACGGGGAACTTGAGTTGGCGCTTGCTTCCCCTGTGCCGGATGACCATCCTGCCGTAAGCGGGGAAATTTTATACATGGAAAAGCTCATGTTACTTTTCCGCCGCGACCACCCGCTTTCCGGGCAGGAAATGATTCGGCTCGCCCAGCTGAAAAACGAACGCTTCATTACATTCCGGGAAGGTTTTTCGATTCGAGAAATTCTTTTCTCCGCCTGCCGGAAGTCCGGTTTTGAGCCTGCGATTGCATTTGAAGGCGAGGACATGGAAACGATTAAAGGCCTTGTTGCAAGCGGAACGGGTGTTGCAATTCTGCCTGAGCCTGCGCTATTATTTAATCTGTCTGAAGAAATCGTAAAAGCGGAAATCAGCGATATGGAACTGATGCGCCCGGTCGGTGTGATGATCCCGAAAAAAAGGGAAATGGCGGCTTCAGAAAAAGCCCTTTATACATTTTTGACATCATTTTATGACAGACTGAACCGGTTCCAAAGATAAGCTTGCGGAGCGTCGCGCAATCTGAACCGGTTCCGGAACAAGGGACAGTCGCCGTAAACCGGGCTTTTAGGCAGGCGTGCGCATGACCGCGGTATTTGAATCAGTTCTGAGATGCGGATACAGGAACAAGGAACAGTCGCCGTTTCTGTAAACGAAGGCGTAAAAAATATCGCATTCCGGCCGTTTTAGGCTCGGGTGTTAAAGGGCAGGAATGTTACGACGGCTTTTTGAAAAAGGGAGAGCGTTGCAAAAAATCATAAGAAAACGGAGAAGGTGGAAACATTGGCAAATAAGGTAGCACTTGTAACCGGGTCAAGCAAGGGGCTGGGCCGGGCGATTGCGCTTGATCTAGCAAAGGACGGCTATGATCTGGTCATCAATTATGCGCGCAGCCGTTCCAAAGCCGAAGAAGTGGCCGCGGAAATTGAAAAAATGGGGCAAAAAGCGCTTCTGATTAAAGCAAATGTCGGGGACGTGAAAAAAATAAAAGAAATGTTCGCACAAATCCGGGATACATACGGCAGGCTGGATGTGCTTGTCAATAATGCCGCTTCAGGTGTCGAACGCCCGGCAATGGAGCTGGAAGACCGCCATTGGGACTGGACGATGAATATTAACAGCAGGGCACTCCTGTTTTGTGCGCAGGAAGCCGCTAAACTCATGGAAGAAAACGGCGGGGGGAAAATTGTGAGCCTCAGTTCGCTTGGTTCGATCCGCTATATCGAAAATTATACGGCGGTCGGTGTGTCGAAAGCAGCGCTTGAAGCTTTAACCCGCTATTTGGCAGTTGAGCTGGCGCCGAGTATTTGCGTGAATGCAGTTTCGGGCGGGGTCCTCAATACGGATGCGCTCAAGTCTTTCCCGAACCGCGAAGTACTGCTGGAAGACGCGCGGAAACATACGCCGGCAGGAAGAATGGTCGAGGTCGAGGATATGGTGAACGCCGTACGCTTTTTAATTTCGGATGAGGCATTTATGATCCGCGGCCAAACGATAATCGTGGACGGCGGCCGCTCGCTTCTTTTAAGTTGAGTACGCCAATCTCGAGTTCCTTTATTTTCCAGTTTTTATGAGAAGGATAAATCGTTGCACCTCTGGTTACATTAATACCCGTGGAGGTGATAACGATGGCAAATAACAACAACTTCAATAAGGCTGCCAAAGGAAATTTTGGTTCTGAATTTGCCAGCGAAACGAATGCGCAGGAAGTAAGAAAGCAAAACGCGAAGTCTGCTTCCGGCCAAGGTTCTTTCGGTTCTGAATTCGCAAGCGAAACGAACGCACAGGAAGTAAGAAAACAAAACCAGAAAGCTGAAGCGAAAAAATCGCAAAACGCCGGACAATTTGGCCAGCAATAACCGATAGAAAGAGGTTTCCCGAACGGGGGCCTCTTTTTTCTTTCTATGGCTGCGGTGTTCGACAAAAGAAGTCAAAGGATTTTGCCCTCCCATCGAGAATATGTGTAAATGAAAAGTTCAATTCATCCTTTAGGGGGTAAAAAACTTTGATGGAAGAATTTAATCGGCTTGTCGCACAGCAAATGGACACGATGGATAGGCTGCTGTTTTTGCAATCGGAAATGGAGAGATGCAACGAAGTGAAAAGCGAACTGTTGAAGTTGCAGGAAGAAACAATGGCGGAAGATATCCTTGACGAAATCGGCCGAATGAATAAAGAATTGCAGGAAATTGAAAAAGTTTTTGAATCGCAGACGGTTGAACTGATCCGAGTTTACCACAGTTCAAAAATTTGCACATAAACAATCCTATTTCAAATAGGATTGTTTAGTTTTAATCGCGTTCAGAAACCGTTATAATAGATAGAAAACAGATCGATTGATTACATAAGTTTTATTCCGGCACATAGTGGGCACAGGTTTACATATAAACAATCATGAAAGTGGGCATGAGATGATGGGAATCCCGGCAGAAGGTGATAAAATCCAAATTCAAAGCTATAAGCATAACGGCCATATTCACCGGATATGGGAAGAAACAACCGTTTTGAAGGGCACGAAAAGCCTAGTGATCGGGGGAAACGACCGGACTTTGGTAACCGAATCGGATGGCAGGACATGGATTACGAGAGAACCTGCAATTTGCTACTTTCATGCCGACCACTGGTTCAATATTATCGGCATGATCCGTGAAGACGGCGTCTACTACTATTGTAACTTGGGGTCGCCGTTTGTTTACGACAGTGAAGCGTTAAAATATATTGATTATGATCTCGACATCAAAGTCTATCCGGATATGACGTTTACTTTGCTGGATGAGGATGAATATGAATACCATCGCAAAAAAATGGGCTATCCCGATGTCATCGACCATATTTTAAAGCGAAACGTGGACATTCTCATTCACTGGATCCGGCAGCGGAAGGGACCGTTCAGCCCCGATTTTATTGATATTTGGTACGAACGCTACCTGACCTATTTGCGTTAAGCAAACCGCCTGTTGAACGCCAACAGGTTTTTTGTATGCGTAAATTTGAAAAATAAGGGAAATAAATGGTACGTTTTGTTTGCTTTAGGAGGTTCATCGCATGGGTAGTGTGAAAAGATACATGAAATTTGTAAAGCCGTATTGGTTTCAAATCGTTGCGACGATCATCATCGGGATCATCAAGTTTACGATCCCGCTTTTAATCCCGCTTTTGATTAAATATGTGATCGATGATATTATCGGCAACCACGGGCTTTCACCGGACGAGAAGCTGCATAAGCTTGTTTGGGTGATGTCTTTTATGCTTGCCATTTTTGTTATCGTCCGGCCACCCGTTGAATATTACCGGCAATATTTTGCGCAGTGGACGGCAAGTAAAATATTGTATGATATCCGCGACCGCTTTTTTACCCATCTTCAAAAATTGAGTTTCCGGTTTTATGCCAACACGCGCGGAGGGGAAGTCATTTCCCGGGTGATGAATGATGTCGAGCAGACGAAAGATTTTGTTATTACGGGGCTGATGAACGTCTGGCTCGATATGACAACGGTTCTGATTGCGATTGTCATGATGTTTATGATGGATGCCCGGCTGACTTTAATTTCACTCGCCGTTTTTCCGTTTTATATTTTTTCGGTCAAATATTTTTTTGGCAATTTGCGTTTTTTGACGAGGAAACGGTCGCAAGCGCTCGCAGAGGTGCAGGGCTATCTCCATGAGCGGGTGCAAGGCATGGCTGTTATTAAAAGTTTTGCCATTGAAGACCATGAGCAGAAGCAGTTTGACAAGCATAACCACAATTTTCTGGAAAAAGCATTGGCACACACAAGCTGGACAGCTAAATCGTTTGCGGTTGTGAATACCATTACCGATATCGCGCCGCTTTTCATTATTTTTGTATCCGGCTATCTCGTGATTAAAGGCAGCCTTACTGTCGGTACGCTCGCGGCGTTTATCGCTTATATTGATAATTTGTACAGTCCGCTCAGAAGGCTCGTCAATTCCGGCACGACGCTGACGCAGGCGTTCGCTTCAATGGACCGGGTGTTTGAACTGCTGGATGAAAAATATGATATTGATGACCGGCCGGACGCGGTGGAGTGCAGGAATGTACGCGGCAATATCCGGTTTGATGGCGTCGAATTTCGGTATGATGATGAAAAAGAGCCGGTGCTGAAAAATATCAATCTTGAGATCAGGGCAGGGGAGACGGTTGCCTTTGTCGGGATGAGCGGGGGCGGCAAGTCTTCCCTTGTGAGCCTCATCCCCCGGTTTTATGATGTGACAAAAGGGGCCGTTTATCTGGACGGCCAGGATATCCGCACGTTTAAAGTGCGAAGCCTGCGCGATAAAATCGGGATGGTGCTGCAGGACAATATTTTGTTTAGCGAGTCGGTGAAATCCAATATTTTGCTCGGCAATCCGCAGGCGACGGACGAGGAAGTCGTACAGGCGGCAAAAGCAGCGAACGCCCATGAGTTTATTATGAATCTTGCCGACGGATATGAAACAACGGTGGGCGAGCGGGGTGTTAAATTGTCCGGGGGGCAGAAGCAGCGGATTGCGATTGCGCGTGTATTTTTGAAAAACCCGCCGATTTTAATCCTTGACGAAGCGACATCCGCGCTTGATTTAGAAAGCGAGCATTTGATTCAGGAAGCCATTGAAAAACTGGCGCGCAACAGGACGACCTTGATCGTTGCCCACAGGCTGTCCACCATTACCCACGCAGACCGCATTGTCTTAATTGAAAACGGAGAGATCAAAGAAACCGGCACCCACGAACAACTCATGGCAAAACAAGGGCTCTATTACAACCTATTCCAAATCCAACAACTGGATGATTAGAAAAGCGGAGGCGACTGTACAGCGGCGTACGGATTTTGTAGTCTTCGACCGAGATAAAGGAAACACGATGAGCCGATAGGCGAATCGATGCCCGCTTATCGAAAGGAGAAGACGTAAAAATCCGTTAGCCGCTAGGAGCCGGAGCTGGACAAAGAAAAGCGGAGGGCGCTTGCCCATCGGCGTATGAATTTCATAGTCCCCGAACTGAGATTGAGTGAAACTGCAATCATCAGGGCTATTGCCCTGATGATTGCAAATTGAACCAATCGGACATTTACGGGCAGTTGACACGCGATCTCAATACAGAGTTATATAAATCTTTTTGTACTGGGCGGGTGTCTTACTGCCCGTTAATGTGGGATAAAGGAAACACGGCGAGGAACGAGCCGATGCCCGCTTATCGTAGGGGAGGGGACTGGAAATCCGCTAGCCGCTAGGAGCCGGAGCTGGACAAAGAAAAGCGGAGGGCGCTTGCCCGTTGGCAAAAAATGGAGGAGATCCCGTTTAAAAACGCGGGGCCTCCGTTTTTTTGTCAGGAAATGAAACAAAATTTCTTTTATAAATATAATAATAAAAATATGTTGAAATATTGTTTCAAAATGCATATAATAGTATCAAAGGAGGGATGCATGATTGCTTGGATTTTCAATATACTTGAATGAAGACTGGTCAGAAGAGAAGGAAGCCTGCATTCACCGAATGGCAGCAATTGGAATGGAAGGGATATTTACATCCTTACAGCTACCGGAAGATGACCCGTCCCAATACCGGAAAAGGCTTGCTCCGCTCTTGGAGTCTGCAAAACGGAACGGGATGAAAGTGATGATCGACGTCTCTGGAAACGTGCTCTGCCATATCGGGCTGTCCATTGATAATCCTGCACGCATTATTGAAAGCGGTATCAATGGCCTGCGCATCGATGCCGGTGTCAGCTGGGAACAAGTTGCCCGCCTGTCGAACACGATGACGGTCGGATTAAACGCCAGCACATTAACGGAACAGGATTATGAGCAGCTGAAACAGCACGGCGCTAATTTCAGCCGGCTGGAGGCCTGGCATAATTATTATCCGAGGCCCGGAACCGGACTGGATGAAAATTGGTTTTACGAAAAAAACAAATGGCTGAAAAGCAAAGGATTCAGCATTACGGCATTTGCGCCCGGCGATGGCAAGCTACGATTTCCTTTATACGAATCCCTGCCGACATTGGAAATCCACCGCCATCAAAATCCGCTGGCAGCCATCTGCTCGCTGTTAAGGGATTATGCGGTTGACCATGCTTATATCGGGGATCCGGGGTTAACGCCGCAATCCCGCAGCCAGATCGGGGAATTTTTTTGCCATGATACCATACTGCTTCATGCAACGACTGCAGATCTGAAATGGCGCCCGTATATTTTTAAAAACCACCGGAACCGGATGGATGTCGCAAGGGACGCGATCCGCAGCGAGCAGTCGAGAACATGCAACCAAAAGGACGATATCGGGCCCGAAAACAACATTCCCCGCAACAAAGGCAGCATTACGCTCGACAATAACCTGTACGCAAGATACAAAGGGGAATTGCAAATCACAAAGCGGAACCTGCCTGCCGATGCGAAAGTAAACGTCATCGGGCAGATTGCCGGCCGCGACTTGCCGCTCCTTGATTTTATTGGTTCAGGTACACAGTTTAAAATGACGGACAATGAAGGTGAAAACGAATGGACTTAGAAAAACTCGCCACAGAACAGCGCAACGAAAAAACAATGAATCTCGATATGTTGTCCACAAGGGAAATTTTACAATTGATGAACGAGGAAGATCAAACGGTTCCCATCCGTGTAGGGAAGGAACTAGCACAAATCGAAAAAGTGGTAAAAGCCGTTATCTGTTCTTTTAACCAAGGTGGACGTTTGATCTATTGCGGAGCAGGCACAAGCGGGCGGCTCGGTGTTCTCGATGCTGTCGAATGCGTGCCGACCTTCAGTGCGGACCCGTCCATGGTGCAGGGGCTGATTGCAGGCGGCACTGCGGCCATGACCGTTGCCGTTGAAGGGGCGGAAGATTCGAAAGAGATGGGGGAAGAAGATTTAAGACACATCCATTTATCAGAAAAGGATACAGTCATCGGCATTGCGGCAAGCGGCAGAACACCATATGTGATTGGCGCACTGGACTACGCGAAAAAAGCCGGTGCTGTGGCGGCGTCGCTTTCCTGTAACAAAAATGCTGAAATTAGCCGGCATGCCGATATTCCGATCGAAGTGGAAACCGGCCCTGAAGTGTTGACGGGATCAACCCGGCTAAAAGCGGGCACCGCCCAGAAACTCGTATTGAATATGATTTCAACTGCTGCAATGGTTGGAATTGGAAAAGTATACGGAAATTTAATGGTGGATGTCAAACCGACAAACGCAAAACTGGTGGAGAGATCGAAATCGATTATTATGCAGGCTTCCGGATGCAGCTATGAAGCAGCTGAACAGGCTTTTTACGCAGCCGGCAAAAATGTGAAGCTGGCCATTGTCATGTTGTTAACCCATCTTTCCAAGGAAGAGGCAGAGGAGAAAATGGCACGGGCAAATGGTTTTATTAGAAAAATCGTTTAAACCGGGGGATGAAAAAAATGACCGAAACGAAAGAACAACGACTGGCAAGGGAAATTTACGAAAATGTCGGCGGCATGGGAAATGTCGAAAAGATCATCCATTGCATGACAAGAGTCCGGCTTACCATAGCGGATTACAGTAAAGTCAATATCGAAGGCCTGAAAGCGGTTGACGGCGTGCTCGGCGTCGTGGAGGATGAAACGCTCCAGGTCGTGCTTGGCCCCGGCATTGTCAACAAAGTCGCCAATCTCATGGTGCAAGAGGCCGGTGTAAAACTAGGGGAAAATTTTCCGAAGTCAACGGTTCATAAAGATGCCGGGCGGTCAAACCGCGAAATGGCGGAAGCCAAAGCGGCCGAAGTAAAGGCAAGGGAAAAGGCGAAACATAAAAGCAACGGTTTCAAAAGGGCTTTAAAATCGATTTCCAATATATTTGTACCGCTTATTCCGGCTTTTGTCGGCGCCGGGATTATCGGCGGGGTTGCTGCCATTTTCCAAAATATCATGGCTGCGGACTCCTCAGCCCTCAGCCAGAACTGGGTGTCCGTTATTACGACATTAAACATTATTAAAAACGGATTGTATCTCTATTTGGTCATTTATGTCGGAATTAATAGTGCAAATGAGTTCGGGGCGACACCGGGCCTTGGCGGGGTCATCGGGGCTGTGACGATGTTAACCGGCATGGATCCGAAAAATCCGCTTCCGAATATTTTTAACGGAGATGCCCTTTCCCCTTTACAAGGCGGGATCATCGGTGTTATTTTTGCAGTATGGATTTTAGCGCTTGTTGAAAAAAGGCTGCATAAAATTGTTCCAAATGCTGTGGATATCATTGTGACGCCAACAATTGCATTATTAGTTATCGGACTTTTTACTATTTTCATCGTCATGCCGGTTGCAGGCGCGGTATCAGGCGCTCTTGTTGGCTCGATCACGTGGGTGTTGAAAGTCGGCGGCGCTTTTTCAGGATTTATACTGGGGCTTTTCTTCCTGCCGATGGTCATGTTCGGCCTGCACCAGATCCTCACCCCGATCCATATTGAAATGATCAATAAGACAGGGATGACACCGCTGTTGCCGATCCTTGCAATGGCAGGCGCAGGGCAGGTCGGCGCGGCGATTGCTTTGTGGATCAGGTGCCGGAAAAATAAAAAACTCGTGCAGTTGATTAAAGGGGCATTGCCGGTTGGCATTATGGGCATTGGCGAACCGTTAATTTACGGTGTGACTTTGCCGCTTGGGCGCCCATTTATTACCGCGTGTATCGGCGGCGGCATCGGCGGGGCAGTGATCGCGGGCATCGGTAATATCGGCGCGATCGCAATCGGCACAAGCGGGATTGATTTAATTCCGTTGATTGCGCACGGACGCTGGCTCGGTTATATCGCCGGGTTGGTAGCCGGTTATATTGGGGGCTTCGTTGCCACTTATTTCTTCGGTATTCCGAAAGATGCGATGAAGGAGACCGACGCAGATCGTGAGTGATGGAATTGGAAAAGAATATTATTCTGCAAATTAAATCCAAATTAACCAGTCTGTCAAAATCAGAAAAAAAGCTCGGCGAGTATATTCTCAGCCATGCTGTGGAAACGGTCAATGACAATACAAGCGAACTTGCGAAAAAAGCAGGTGTCAGCCCGGCCACCGTTGTGCGTTTTTGCCGGTCGATCGGGCTGTCCGGCTTTTCACAATTAAAAATCAGATTGTATGCGGATGCCTCCGGGGGGCTGGATCGGGAAATTTATACGGATATCACACCGAATGAAGATATTGCCATGATTGCTGATAAGTTGGCTTTGCGGTTTAATCAGTCGATCACACAAACCGCAAATCTTCTTGAGACCAGCTGCATTGAAAAGATAACGGCCATGGTGGATAAAAGCCCGGCCATATACGTATACGGAATTGGCGCCTCCCATGTGGCAGCTGAAGACTTCACGCATAAGTTTTCAAGAATTGGCAAGCCGGTGGTCCACACGCTGGATCACCATCTGCTCGGTTCTTCTTTGATCAACGCCTCCAAAGACTGTATGTTTGTGGCGATTTCAAATTCAGGCGAAACCAATGAAGCTATCAAGCTGACGCAGATTGCCAAACAGAACGGGCTTTTTACAGTGGGCATCACACAAAAACGGGACAGTACGCTTGCCAGTATCGTGGATGCGCCTTTGATCCACCATGGCGGGGAAGCGGTCCTGCTGAGAAGCGCGGCAACCACATCCCTGGCTGCACAACTGTTCACGATTGATGTTTTGTACTTCGCCTATGTTGCAAAGCATTACCATGAAATCATGGGCCGCTTAAAAAACTCAAAAATCAATATCCAGACTTTTTTCCGCAAAGAAAACAACTAAAAACCGGCCCATAAGCCCGGCGTGAAAAGCGCAGCAAATAAAGCGGCCGTTTCGAAAAGCGGAAAATCTTTACTAAAAGTGCAAAATCTAAGGCGCACCGGCTCGGGATGAAAACAGGGCCGTGCATCCAATAGGGGACGGCTGGCCTGCCGTCCCCTATTGGTCTTCCAATTCGTCAAGATTGAGTTCTGATTGTTCGTGGTGATAGGTTTGGGACACGGTGATCAATTTTTCCAGATGTTCAAGCTCTTCCTGGTAATCCACAAGCAGCGCCAGCAAGTTCATCACGTGATAGGACTGGAGATCAGCGCGGAAAGTCTCATCTTTTAAGTTCTGCAGAAAAATGTCCATCAGCTCATTCCGCTGTTTGTCAGCCGTATCGCATTTTTGCGCATGGGCTTTGACTTTTCCGAGAAACATGAGCAGCAATTTTTCATGTTCGTTCACAAGGTATTCCATTTGTTCCTGCAGCATGCTCCGGAATGTTTCTGGCAGCCCGGCAATATCCGCTTTGTACTGGTGCAGCCGTTTTAAAATAATATAGCTTAAATTCAAAATGGCCACCATTTCTTTATACAGCACCACTTTCCGCTGCCGCTCGATCCTGTTGCTTTTCCCGTAGATTTTTTCCTCTTTAAATAAAGTGTACAGCTGCTCTACTTTGTACACCCGCTCTTTAATGTCGGGAAGTTCTTCTTTTAAAAGCTGGTAATCGGCTTCCTGGCGCGCTGCAATCCGGATGAATTTGAGCAGTTCTTCTGTCACATGGGTGAGACGGACATACAGCCGGGCCTCGTATTTCGGCGGCAGGAAAATCAAATTCACAAGAAACGAGCTGAAAATCCCGATAAACAATGTCGCAAAGCGGATGCCGGCCGTCTGCAGAAAATTGTCACTTGGCGTTTCCATAATGACAATCATGGTTACAAGCGCGAGGCCGACCGTATCATCGAGCTTCAGTTTCAACATTAAAATGATGATCAACACAGACCCGAGACCGACGACTAAAAAATGGTTGCCAAAGGCCATGACAAAAATGACCGCGAGCAAAGCGCCGATCAGATTGCCCTGGACCTGATCGATAATGGACCGGTAAGACCGGTATATCGTAGGTTTAATCGCAAAAGTGGCAGCGATCCCGGCAAACACCGGGGACGGCATTTTTAATAATTGCGCGATAAACAACGCAATCGTAATGGCAATTCCTGTTTTGACAATGCGGGCTCCAACCCTCATATTGGCAATTCCTTTCTTCCTTGCAAAGATATTTACATGATATGTTCCAAAAGGCTGCACTAAACTATTTCCGTCCAAAAATTTTTTTAAACCGGCAGACCCTTTGATTTTGTCATTATAACATGTTTGCCGGAAGACGTGCGTGGGATAAGACCGGAGAATTTGTCCTAATTTTGCTCGGCACGGAATATACATGAGGTAAATGAATCCAAAATGCGCGTATGAAGAGGGGAAACGATGTTGTGGCTGATTGAAAAGTATGTGCTTAGTATGGCTGCGCTCAGGCTGATCTCAGGAATGATCGAAATTTCCGCGGCCATTTTGATGCTCAAATACAATCAAGTGGAAAAAGCGCTTCTCATCAACAGTTCTCTTGCTATTGTCGGGCCTGTTGTTTTAATTACGACAACGGCGATCGGGGTGATCGGAATTTCCGATAAAATCTCGTTTGCCAAAATGCTGTGGATTCTGGCCGGGGTTGGCTGCATTTTGTACGGGATCAAAAGCAACGGGTAAGCTTTGTGAAAAGAAAGCGGATTAGGGCTGGAGTGAGCAACCGGCCAGCTTGTTGGGGGATGGTAATGCCGGGTTACAGCAGGGATCTCGGTTTGCCGTGGGGGATCTCCGCAATCGAAAGCCCTGTTTTGTCATGAGGGCCGTAAACCCCTATGCCTTTAGGCCGGAACCTGTTGCATCCACTGGAAGCGTAATGAGGGAGGAACCCGGCAGCTCCCTGTTTTTCAAACCCTTTAAGCAGCACCCCTTTTTATTGCGGGCAAGTGCCGATCGTTTGCTTTATTTCTTTAAGCAGATGCCGGATTTCGCTACCTTCCATCAGGTTGACATGGATTTCTTTCAATGCCGTTTCCTTGACCGTCTCCATCATCTTTTCCCCGGATCCGTCTTTTTCGATCACAGCCCAGTTTCAGGTTTGGTTCAGCACCCAGAACGTATACTGCAGCTTCGGATGGCTTTCGGGGAAACTGAAAATCAAAGCATAATAAATGTCAAATCCGCTGTCAAAAAATTGCATCACACCGCGAATATAATTCTGCTCGTCTATCTTTTGCGACAAAGAGACCCTGTAACCTTGCTGCACCCCGATCTTTTCGATTTCCTCCAAAATGTATTCCATAAATAATTTCACGTTTTTTCCTCCTTGCGTAACAGGTAACCATATCCTTCCCGTAATGGGCTGCAGTATTCGTTTGGGCAAAAGAATAAAATGTTTGCTTCCGGATAATCTAACAGAGCAAAAATTGAAATCCGGGGAGGATATTATGGCAAGCAAACAACCTTCTGTAATGACAGTGGCAGCAATCGGCTCCATTCCATTAATTATGACGCTTGGCAATTCGATGCTGATTCCTGTCCTGCCGAAAATGCAGTCTGAACTTCACTTGACCTCCTTTCAGGCAAGTTTGACGATCTCCGTTTTCTCCATTGTGGCGGCCGTGTTCATCCCGGTGCTCGGCTATCTTTCCGACCGCTTTTCCCGGAAAGCCGTAATTTTGCCGGCATTGTTTTTATACGGGGCAGGCGGCATTCTGGCGGGAATCGCAGCCGCGTTGTTTTCCCATGCTTTCGCCTGGATCCTGGCAGGCCGCACGCTTCAGGGAATCGGGGCAGCCGGTACAGCACCAATCGCCATGGCCCTCACTGGGGATCTGTTTAAAGGCGATAAAGAAAGCCGGGTGCTCGGCCTTGTGGAAGCCTCAAACGGGTTTGGAAAAGTGCTGTCTCCGATATTAGGGGCACTGATCGCATTGCTCGTATGGTACGGCACGTTTTTTGCTTTTCCGGTAGTGGTCGCTGTCTCCATTTTTTTAACATGGGTCTTTATTAAAGAAAAACCAAAAAAGAAAGAACCACCTGGGCTCGGGAAATATGTAAAAGGACTTGCCGGTGTGTTTAAAGACGACGGGCGGTGGCTATGCACTGCTTATCTTGCAGGCGCGACATGCTTGTTTACCCTTTTTGGTATTCTTTTTTTCCTATCCAATGTGTTGGAAAAAAGTTATAAAATTGACGGTGTGATGAAAGGGCTGATTCTGGCGATTCCGCTGCTTGTCATGTGTACCACATCTTATATTACCGGCAGCAAAATCGGGAAAAACCAGCGCTTGATGAAAAAACTGATTGTCACGGGCTTCTGCCTGATGACCCTTTCTTACGCGCTTCTTACGTTTTTCAGAGGGCTTTTTCTGTTTATTCCGGTCCTTGCCATTGGCAGCCTCGGCACCGGGTTGATTTTGCCGTGTGTCAACAGCTTTATTACGAATGCCGTTGGAAAAGAAAAACGGGGATTTGTCACGTCACTGTACGGATCTGTCCGGTTTCTCGGGGTGGCTGTCGGGCCGCCGGTGTTCGGGAGGCTGATGGCGTGGTCGCGGCCGGGGATGTTTATCTCGATTGCCTGCTTTACATTTGCAGTCGGGTTACTGTCGTTATTATTGATCCGCCCGCAGACTGAAAAAGGCTCATCCGGCGGGGAAGAAAAAAAGAAAAGAAGCCGGCACACCATTTTGGAACCGGTGGGCGGCAGGTAAACGGATTTTTCAAGAACGGGATGGAATCCGGATGCTGGTAATTTTTTCAATTGGGATGATAAGAGTGGTTTGTGCATGAATTGCCGGCATCGATCCTGGCCCGTTTATTTTTTTCGCCAGCCTAACGGAAGAAAGGGAAGCTTTAAGTAAATGGCTTGAAAGGAAAATTGATAAATCCAGCCGACAATTCTGGTTGACACATATTGGCAAATGACGGCTTGTACGACAATTTCCCAGTCGATCACATACGCCGTCAGAATAAAAATGAGCCCGTTGATGATAAAAAGTGGGGTGGCCGGATTGACGCTCCTGTATTTGGAAATGATGAGGGCAACAATGCCGATGCCGCCGTTGGAAACACCTTGCCGGAGCAGAATGCCGATGCCGATGCCGAGCAATACGGAGCCTAAGGCAAGGTCAAGCCATTCGTTATGGAATGGTGTTTCCCATAAAAATGCGGAAAGATTGACCGAAACAGATGTAACCGTAATCCCGAGAAGCGTACCCATTGCACTGGCAGCACTTAAAAAGTACACGGCGAATACAAGCATGGAGGAGTTCAGCATCCAAAGTGCAATGCTAAGAGGGACGTGGAACCAGTGGTGGAAGAGCACTGTAAGCCCCCCGGCCCCGCCTGATGGGATGGCATTTGGGAATAAGAATACACCCATTGAGTAGCCTTGAAGGGCAGCCCCGGCCATAATCATCAACAATTTTTTTACATTCCGGCTATGTTGCTTTTTCAAGAAAATCATCCCTCAACTGAATGAGAATGCCTTACAATTTACTATATGCTTGTACAATCGGCCACATGCCGGTCTTTCAAGAAAGTGCGGGGGAGTGCATGAGAAAGCTCACCCGCTACCGATGAAAAGCACACTTTAGAGAAAACCCCCCGTATGTGGAGGGGGATTCTGACTGTGCAGCTAAAGCCGGTTCTTTTTTACTGGCGGGCGCGGTTTGCGTCATGCGGCCGGGAGGGACCTCTTTTGAAACGGGAGAGAAGGAGTAAATGCCTCTCTCGCACGCTCAGATATCCTATGCCAGTTTTCTGAAACGTGAGAGAAGGCCGGCGCTTGTCTCTGCAGAAAAACACGGCCACTCCTGATGTTGTGTTGCCGTGCCGAACCGGGATTTAGCCGTTTAGCATGCTGAACTCTCCAGGCCGTTCAGTTACAGCTATTACGGCTTTTTATGAGGCTGTTAAAAACGCAGCAGCAGACGGGGAGTGGCGCGGGTCATAAAGCGCCATTCCCCGGGTTAGTGGGTGCCGGGCAGGGGATAAACAGAACGGCTGTCTGAAAAACTGTTCGCTTGTTTGGGCGGTGCCTGCACGGGGCCGCCCATAATCCGGTTCCGGATTTTGTTGACGAGAGCGGCAAAAGATTCGCGGTCTCTTTGCCGCGGCCTTGGCAGTTTCACCGGGACATCTTCAGCAATGATGCCGTCCGACAGCAGGACGACCCTGTCGGCTAAAGCCACGGCTTCTTCCACATCATGGGTTACAAGCAGGGCGGTAAAACTGTTTAATCTGCGGATTTCTTCGATCAGATTTTGCATTTCCAGCCGGGTCAATGCATCGAGGGCGCCGAGCGGTTCGTCCAGCAACAGCAGTTCCGGCTGATGCATAAGCGCGCGTGCCAGCGCCACCCGCTGTTTCTGTCCGCCGGATAATTTGCCCGGCCACTCATCGGTATAGTTTTCAAGCCCGACATGTTTTAATACTTCGATTGCTTCCTTTTTGTGATCGCCATCCAGACCGAGGACAACATTGTCGATCACCCGCTTCCACGGCAACAGTCGCCCGTCCTGAAAGACCATGCACGATTTACTGTTCAGATTTCCGAGCGGTTTCCCGTCGATCAGAATCCGCCCGCCGCTCGGCTTTTCCAAACCGGACAAGAGCCGCAAAAGCGTGCTTTTTCCGCAGCCGCTTTTGCCGACAATGGCGATAAACTCCCCCCTCTTGACCGATAATGTAATATTTTTCAAAACGTCCCTGTTTCCATAGCGTTTTTCTAAATGGTCGAATTGCAGGAAGCTCTCCATATTTGTCCCTCCGATTTCAAGATTGTTCCTGGTAACTGGTATGCCATTTCAGGCATCTTTTTTCAAAAAAGCGGGCGATAGCATCGGACAATTTCCCGAAAAGGGCATACAGTAGAATGCTTAAAAGAATGACATCCATTTGCATAAATTCCCTTGCCGTCATCGCCATGTATCCGATACCGGATGTGGAAGAGATGGTTTCGGCCACGATTAATGTAATCCACATCACGCCCAATGAAAACCGAATGCCAACCAAAATGGAGGAAAGGGAGCCCGGGAAAATGACATGGGCAAACATCCGCCAGCCCTTTAATCCGTAAATTTTCCCCATCTCAATTAATCCATTATCAACGGACTTGATGCCGTGGAAAGTGTTGAGGTATACCGGAAATAACACCCCCAGGGCAACGAGGAATATTTTCGCTTCTTCCCCGATCCCAAACCACAAAATGACAAGCGGAATTAACGCCAGATGCGGAATGGTACGGAGCATTTGGACAGAAGTATCGAGCAATAATTCGCTTGTGCGGAACAGCCCGTTCACCAAACCAAGGATAAAGCCGATGCTTCCGCCAATCAGAAAACCGGTCACAGCCCGCAGCAGACTGATCCAGACATGATGCCCGAGCTCGCCGCTTTTTGCCAGTTCCACTGCCGCAATCAGGACATCTGAAGGCGCCGGCAGAATTTTTGGTGATACGATGCCTTCTTTTGCAAAAATTTGCCAAATGATGATGATCACGGCCGGGATGCCCCATGGAATCAGTTTTTGGATGAAAAAGCCGGTAAAATGTTTCACTTTCCTTCATCCTTTTTGAAATGGTAAATATTGTCTTTTACATTCACTTTTTTCGGGATCAATTTCAGTTCGTAAAATTTGTCGGCGATCTGTTGCTGTTCTTGGATGATTGCCGGGGTAAACGGATCGAGGCCGTATTCCCTTCTGTCTACTGCGATTTTGATCGCTTTTTGGTCTATACCGAGGGCTTTTGAAAGTAATTCCGTTAATTCGGCAGGGTGTTCATTTGCCCAGGCACTCGATTTTTTTACTTCATCGAGGACGATTTGGACGATTTTTTCATGTTTTTTCAAATATGCCGGAGTGGCGAGAAAATAATCGCGGTCCGTCGTATATCCTTCTCCTGTTACAAGTGTCCGTGCATGGCCTGTTACTTCGGCATCGGCGGTAAACGGATCCCATATGACCCATGCATCGATTGTGCCTTGTTCAAAGGCGACTCTGGCATCCCCCGGTTGCAGGTAAGCCGGCGTGATATCCTTGTACGAAAGGCCGTTTTTTTCGAGTGCTTTGACAAGAAAATAATGGGAACTGCTTCCTTTTGCAAACCCGACTTTTTTTCCTTTCAGATCTGCCACGGAACGGATTGTGGAATTCTTTTTCACCAAGATGGCTGCACCTTCGTATTTTGATTTTCCGACCCCGACATATTTCAGATTGGAACCGGAAGCTTGTGCAAAAATCGGCGGCGAGTCCCCCGTCCTGCCAAAATCAATATTTCCGGAATTCAAGGACTCGAGAAGCGCTGTTCCGGACTGGAATTCGTACCATTCCACCTTTACGCCGAGCGGTTTCAGCCTTTTTTCCAAGGTGCCGCTTGCTTTTAAAATCAAAAGCGGGCAGTTTTTTTGATAGCCGATTTTAATTGTATTTTCAGATTTCACTGTCTGTGCAGTTTTGTTTTCTTTTTTTCCATGATTGGAACAGGCTGCTAGTAAGGCGAAAACAAGTATGAAACTAAATAACATGAAACATACGCGTTTGTTTAAATTTTTCATCATTGAAAAAACACTTCCCTTCATTCCATATTCTCTTTGGCTGTTCACAACTTGCGCAATATTCTTTATAACATATACACAAATTTTAAATAGGTACCTGTCCCGGTTAAAAAATCATAAAAACGGTTGAAAGCAAAAAAGCCCAATTATCATCAAATGCGGAATAAAGTTCAAATGGTATCATTTAAGAAGGGAAGGCCAGGAATGCCGCTACACCGACACAGACAATGATGACTATTTTTAAAGTAGTACTTTGGGGAGTAGTGGGAATTACCTTAGCGAATAAGGTTTAAAAGATGCTTACACGTTAGGAATGGATAAGGCCTGTCACAAATGGGGACCTAAACAGCCGTGGTTAAAAACGCATACAAAGTTACGGGTCACGGGTGATTTAAAACAGCCTCTCATCATCTGAGAGGCTGTTATTTTAGTTTTTTGCATTGGTCTAATAGTTTTACTAGGTTTCTATAAGCCATCCAAAAACAAAATCCAGATATCCCAAATACAATGATACATATTGCAAATATAAAAATTACTAAGTCCATTGTTTTCGCCTTCCAAAAAAATGATTATATAAAATAAACTGAAGTTTTTACGTCAAGCCCGGGCACCATTGCATAATGGAAGCTTTTTACAGCAGACAACAGAGCCGCGATATTTTGTTCATTTTATATAGTTTATATCTTTTAAATTATAACAAAGTAAAACTTCTGTTTAAAGATAATAAGCGTTATAAAAAGTTCCCCATATCTATCACGGTAGTAGTTAGAATGACCCTGTCCCGAAATGGGGCAGGGTCATTTTTAAAGGATTATCCTTTTAAATGTGAAAAAGCATGATCGACGGCTTTGATTGTTTCTGCGATATCTTCTTCCGTATGCGCGGTTGTGAGGAACCAGGCTTCATATTTTGACGGGGCAAGGTTAATGCCTTGCTCGAGCATCAGTTTGAAAAATTTCCCGAACAACTCGCCGTCGGATTTTTCAGCCTGCTTGTAGTTTTCGACTTTTTCGCCTGTAAAGTAAACGGTAAAGGCGCCGACTACGCGGTTAATGGTAATGGTGACGCCGTGTTTTTCGGCTGCTTCCAAAATGCCTTTTTCAAGCATGGCACCGAGACGATCGAGGTTTTCGTACACGCCCTTTTCCTGGAGCACTTCTAGGCAGGCGATTCCGGCAAGCATCGAAGCCGGGTTTCCGGCCATGGTTCCGGCCTGGTAAGCAGGGCCGAGCGGGGCGACTTCTTCCATAATGTCTTTACGGCCGCCGTATGCCCCGATCGGCAGTCCGCCGCCGATGATTTTGCCCATGGCGGTTAAATCCGGGGTAACACCGAGCATGTTTTGCGCGCCGCCGTACATAAAGCGGAAAGCGGTGATCACTTCATCGTAAATGACAAGGGCGCCGGCTTTGTGCGACAGTTCATTAATGGCTTCCAAAAATCCCGGTTTCGGCGGCACAATGCCAAAGTTGCCGACAATCGGTTCAACCAGTACGGCTGCCACTTCATCGCCCCATTTTTCAAGTGCCTGTTTAAAAGGTTCCACATCATTATAAGGGACGGTGATGACTTCGTTTGCGATCGCCTTTGTGACCCCTGCCGAGTCCGGCATGCCGAGCTGCGACGGGCCGGAACCCGCTGCGACAAGCACGAGGTCAGAATGGCCGTGGTAACAGCCTTCGAATTTAATGATTTTGTCGCGGCCCGTGTAGGCGCGGGCAACGCGGATCGTTGTCATGACCGCCTCTGTTCCCGAGTTGACAAAGCGGACTTTGTCCAGGGACGGGATCGCTTCTTTCAGCATTTTTGCGAATTGCACTTCATACGGGGTCGGCGTGCCGAACAAAACGCCGTTGTCGGCTGCTTTTTTAATGGCAGCAGCAATATGCGGATGGGCAAAGCCGGTAATGATCGGGCCGTATGCCGCCAGATAATCAATGTAGCGGTTGCCGTCCACGTCATAAAAGTACGCGCCTTTTCCCCTTTCCATGGCAACCGGGGCGCCGCCGCCCACCGCCTTGTACGAGCGGGACGGACTGTTTACGCCGCCGACAATATGCTCAAGTGCTTCTTTATACAAGATTTCAGATTTTGAAAAATCCATTTATCGTTCCCTCCTCATTGGCATTGGCCAATTTCACCATTCTATTGTAGCCTTCCATTTTCTTCCCGTAAAGACTGTCATAACCCGGTCGGCGGAGGCATACAATGAAAGGACAAACTTGAAAGGCGCCGGGGGTATCGGGCATGTTTTATTTTCTCGGCATATTGGTTGTCCTTTGTATTGTAATGAGCCTGCGCACCTTGTTTTATCCGACGTCCTGGCGCGCGAAGCAGCTTTCATTTGAACGTTTCCTTTTTCTTGCTTTTACCTACACCAATATCATGATCGGGTTCGGGTTGTTGTTTTTACTGCTCGATATGATGGGATTTCAAATTGCGCTCCATCACGGAAAGCTGTTGGAAGGGCATGATTTTCACACGCTGCTCGATTATATGTATTTGAGTGCTGTCACGCTGTTCTCCGTCGGGTACGGGGATATTGTGCCGATCGGGGCTGCGCGGATTCTTATTATCATTGAAGCGTTAATCGGCTATACCATCCCGGCGGCGTTTGTCGTAAGATCCGCTTTTGACTCGGAAAAAAAATAGCCTGGCAGGGGGATTCCCGCATGCCGGCCGTTGTCCGCCAGGGAAGATCAAAATGCGGCCGGCGCCTATTTTTGTATCCGGGGCGGCTTTTGTCTACGCGGATTTGCCGCGGGTTCATAGTGTATATTACCTCCTCAAAAAAATAACGATATCTTTGAGCCGACTTGTTCGGTTTCTTTTTTTATGGCAATTTTTTCGAATTCGTGATACAAAACTAATATATGGTTTTACAGGGAATCCCTTTAAAGGGCAGATTGAAAAAATAGCGCGGCGGCGTTTATATACGGCTGATCCATCAAATTGATGCGGAGGGGACAAGATGAGAATTTATACAAGGTCCGGTGATAAAGGGACGACATCGCTCGTTTACGGGGTAAGAGCAGCGAAAAACGATCCGCGTGTTGAAGCTTACGGAACAGTGGATGAGGCGAACTCGGCGATCGGCGTTGCGCTCAGTTTTTTGCACGGCGAACAATTTCCGGAAAAAGAAGAAATAGAACAATGTTTTAGCAGGGTCCAGACAATGCTGTTCCATGCCGGTGCGGAGCTTTCCACGCCCGAGGGAAAAGAAGTGCACTGGAAATTGAAACAGGCATATATCGATGAACTTGAGGCTTTGATTGACAAATGGGATGGAAAATTGGAACCGTTAAAAACCTTTATTTTACCGGGCGGGCATCCGGCAGCAGCGGCGATGCATGCGGCGCGCACAGTTGCAAGAAGGGCGGAGCGGGCAAGTGTTGCGGTCAATGGTGTAAATCCGCTTGTGCTGTCGTTTTTAAACCGGCTGTCCGATTTCCTGTTCGTTGCGGCAAGATATATCAATTACTGTCTTGGGGTGAAAGACCGCCCGCTCCAACCGCTTGAGGAATAGCAAGGGTGTGTGGTTATACATACTCCCGACTGAAAAAAGGCATCCTAATGAACGGGTTTCCTTCTTTTTTGAGCCCCAAAGAGCGCAGAAAAAGCAAATTACCGGCGGATTGATTCGCTAATTTGTTTGACAAAACAGGGGTTTATTTTGTAAACTCTTTATAAAGATTATAAATTAAGAATGATAATTGTTAGAAAAGAGGTGCATGGCGGTGTCCGAGCAACAGTTGAATAAAGCACTGGAAACCTTGAAACAGTCGGGCGTTCGTATTACCCCTCAACGTCATGCGATATTGGAATACTTAATTGAATCCATGTCACATCCAACCGCCGATGAAATATATAAGGCTCTTGAGGGAAAATTCCCGAATATGAGTGTGGCTACCGTTTACAATAACTTGCGCGTTTTTAAGGAAATCGGATTGGTGCAGGAACTGACCTATGGCGATGCTTCAAGCCGTTTTGATTTTGTCACATCAAACCATTACCATATTATTTGTGAAGACTGCGGAAAGATTGTCGACTTTCACTATCCTGGCCTGGATGAAGTGGAACAGCTTGCCGCGCATGTGACCGGTTTTAAAGTAAGCCATCACCGTATGGAAATTTACGGTACCTGTCCGGAATGTATGAAAAAGCACAGTTACCTGGAAGCAAAATAAAGCGCAAATGCCGGCGAAATGGTTCGTCCGGTTCTTTTTTTGCGGCTTTAAACCGGGACCTGATAAACCGCAAGCAAGGTTTTTAAAAAGTTTTAGCGGTGCAACTTTATACACTTTTATGCAATAAATCCGGCTCTTCTTTCGTTGGGAGGCCGGATTTTTCATTAGTATTTATGCAATCGGTCAAAAATCCATTAAAATTCTGCTGCCACCCGGCCGGAGATGTTTAAGAAATTGGCAAGGGCCGGGTTTTGGTCTTCCTTCCGGTACGCAATGGACAAAACGGCATTTAACGGGTGCCCTTCAATCTCCCTGTACACAATATCGAGATTAAATAATTTTTCGGCTGTCCGTGGTAGCACCCCGATTCCAATTCCGGCTGTCACAAGACCGACGACCATTTGGTACTCGGTGGCTTCCTGGACGATTTTCGGGCTGAAATCGGCGTCCTTGAAAAGAGACAGAAATTCATCATAAAGGCCCGGCCAAATATCACGCGACACAACGACAAACGGGACGTCCGCCAGATCCTCGATGCGGATTTTTTCCTTTTGGGCAAGCGGATGGTTTTTCGGCATTGAAAGGGCAGCCGCACCTGTCTGGATCTCAGCCGTTTCAATTAAAGGATCATGAATCGGCGGATGCAGCAGGCCGACATCGATTTCTTTCCGATGCAGCGCCCGAATCTGGTCCGGGGTTGACAACTCATGAAGGGAAACGGCCGTTTTCGGATATTTCAGCCGGAATTCCCGGACGATAGCCGGCAAAATGTCATAAGTCGCCGAACCGACAAAGCCGACTACCACATTCCCGAATTCCCCCCGCTCAGCCCGCTGTGCATTTTCCACTGCCCTGTCCAGCTGCTCAAGGACCTGCTTGGCCTCTTTTAAAAAAACTTTTCCCGGGATCGTCAGTTCAACATGACGTTTATTGCGGATAAAAAGGTCCACCCCGATTTCTTCTTCCAGCTGCCGGATTTGCTGGGAAAGCGGTGGCTGGGTCATTTGCAGCCGCTCTGCTGCTTTTCCGAAATGTAGTTCTTCCGCGACCGTTAAAAAATAATGAAGATGGCGCAGTTCCATCTGTATTTCCTCCTCCCTCATTGGGATTAATATTTATTATATATTATTTATAGCACAATAATATATTTTAAACATTTCCTCGTGTGGTGTAAAGTATAGATAGAAACAAGTTCGCTCAGCCTATAGATGAACGTTTTCCCCTGTAATAAACGGGGGAAAGTTCAAAATAGGGCTGTCCTTGGGAGTGGGAACTGTGGAAAAAAAGAATTCAAATCCAACCAATACGACGAAAAAAACAGCTGCAGACCTGGTTGTCGATTGCCTTGAAAAGCAGGAAGTGCCGTACGTTTTCGGCATTCCGGGCGCAAAAATCGATGCCGTATTTGATGTCCTAAAAGAACGCGGCCCGGAATTGATTGTATGCCGCCACGAACAAAATGCCGCTTTTATGGCCGCTGCTATCGGGCGTTTAACAGGAAAACCGGGTGTCTGCCTGGTAACGAGCGGGCCGGGGGCTTCCAACCTTGCCACCGGGCTTGCTACTGCGAATACGGAGTGCGATCCTGTCGTTGCAATCGCAGGAAACGTGCCGCGCGCAGACAGACTGAAAAAAACGCACCAGTCGATGGACAATGTATCCCTGTTTCAGCCGATTACAAAATACGCAGCGGAAGTGGTTCATCCGGATACAGTGCCGGAAGTGATGACAAATGCATTTCGTTCTGCCGCTTCAGCACAGGCAGGGGCAGCTTTTATCAGCTTCCCGCAGGATGTGCTGATGGAGCCGGCGTCTGTCAAAGCTTTGGGTCCGCTTGAAAGCCCGGAACTCGGGAAAGCAAATGAAGAAGCGATTAAAGAAGCTGTAAAAGCGATCCAGCATGCCAAATTGCCGGTCATTCTGGTCGGGATGCGTGCGAGCCGCCCGAAAGTCGTGAATGCGGTCCGGTCCCTCCTGAAAAAAATCGCGTTGCCAGTTGTTGAAACATTCCAGGCGGCAGGCTTGATTTCAAGGGATTTGGAAGACCGTTTCTTCGGCCGCATCGGCTTGTTCCGCAACCAGCCGGGCGATATTTTGCTTGAGCATGCGGATGTGGTGCTTGCGATCGGTTACGATTCTGTTGAGTACGATCCGAAGTTTTGGAACAGCGAAGGGGAAAGAAAAATCATCCATCTCGATGAAATCCGCGCCGATATCGATCATGATTACCAGCCGGAAATCGAACTTGTCGGTGACATTTCAGCGAGCGTTGACAGCATCAAAGAACAGCTGGCCCGTTTAAATATGAGCAGTAAGTCCATGGAACTTTTGGAACATCTCCGCAACCAGCTGAATTTGCGCGACGAACCATCGGAAAAGGCGGATAAAAATCTTGTGCATCCGCTCCAGTTCATTCATGATTTGCGTTCGTTGATTGATGACCATGTGACCGTGACATGCGATGTCGGTTCCCATTATATTTGGATGGCGCGCCATTTCAGGGTATATGAACCGAACCGCCTGCTGTTTTCAAATGGCATGCAGACGCTCGGGGTTGCGCTTCCGTGGGCGATTGCCGCAACGCTTGTCAATCCGGATGAAAAAGTAATATCGATCTCCGGAGACGGCGGCTTCCTGTTCTCCGCCATGGAACTTGAAACGGCCGTCCGTTTAAAATCACCGCTTGTGCATATCGTCTGGCGCGACGGCACGTATGACATGGTGGCGTTCCAGCAGCAAATGAAATACGGGCGCACATCGGGAGCAGACTTCGGCCCCGTTGATATTGTAAAACACGCGGAAAGTTACGGCGCAAAAGGCTTGCGGGTGAATGCACCTGATGAGCTGGTTTCTGTACTGAAGGAAGCGCTGGACTCAGAAGGCCCGGTCGTGGTCGATGTCCCGGTTGATTATAGCGACAACCTGGAACTGGCGAAAAAACTGCTGCCTAACCAATTGGTATAATCACTTACTGCGGCGGGCAGCTGCTATAACTTGGACTCAGCCGGCACAAATTTTTCAGGATACGATAGAAAGAAGGGGTTTACCATGCGTACTGCTGCAGAAAATCAAAATACAGAGCAAATTTTAACAAGCCGGACCGATGAAGTATACCAATTGTCCACGATGACATCGCTTCTTGACGGCGTATACGAAAGCGACAAGACGTTTGCTGAATTAAAAAAGTTCGGCGATTTCGGCATCGGCACTTTCAACCATTTGGACGGGGAATTGATTGCCTTTGACAATGCGTTCTATCAGCTGAAGGACGGGACGGCAAAACGTGTACAGCCTGAAGACAAGTCACCGTTTTGCTCGCTTGCACATTTTTCGGAGGATATCACCTATACAGCTGAAGGTCCTCTAGCAAAACCCGAACTGGAAGACTTGATCAAAGATCTCGTCCGCAGCGAAAATTTATTTTATGCCATTCGTGTGGACGGTGTTTTTAAAAAAATGAACACAAGAACCGTCTCCTACCAGGAAAAACCGGTTCCCATGACGGAAGCGGTGAAATCCCAGCCGGTTTACTCGTTTGAAAATACAAAAGGAACGCTTGCTGGTTTTTGGACGCCGATGTTTGCACAAGGAATCGCGGTCGCCGGCTTCCACCTCCATTTTATTGACGACAAACGCACCGGCGGCGGCCATGTCTTTGACTATGTGCTTGACTACGGGACGATCCGGATCAGCAAAAAAACGCATATGCATCTGGAACTTCCGGAAACAGACGCTTTTTTAAATGCGAACCTTTCCCGCGCCAATTTGGCAGAGGAACTGGAAAAGACAGAAGGCTGAACGAAGGCGAAGACGGCCCGCATCCGGCGAAAACCGGATGCGGGTTTCTTCAAATTGGGCGGGGCTTGCCTGACTCCGGCAACCTAGGCTTTTTCATCTCCACCCCGCCTGTCACTTCTGCAATCGCTTACGATTATATGATTCGTCAAACGCTTTTCCCTCAAGCTCAGGATCCAGTGTCAGCGGCTCGTTGCAATGCATGCAAATATCTACCCGGCCCAGCATTTTTGTCGGCTTGCCGCAGCCCGGGCATACAACCTGCACCGCTTTCGTCGAGAGCATGCCGATCCAGAAATAAACCACTGTGCTCAATAAAATAAAGAACAGGCCGAACAGCATAAAAAGGGTTACAACAACCGGATGCGCCCGGAAAAACAGCCCGATATACATGACGATAAATCCGGAAAAAATCAAGCTTAAGGCAAATGTCCGAATTTTATTGATTTTGCTTGAATACTTTGCCAATACCATTCCCCCTTTCTTTTAATATAACATAACTGGCGAAAAAGGAAGGAATGCAATATACTGAAATTTGTTTCGAAAATTTGCAGGGGATTTCCCGGGATTTGCAGAAATACGTTCATAGAAAGCATGATGGAGGAATGACGCATGAGAGACATTTTAAGGCCGATTTACCAGGAAAGGGCAAGCCTTCCAAATACCCTTTCTGTCCTGTATATTGAAAAAAAGCCGGATGAAGATGCCGCAACCAATTTGTTCGACGCCATTCTCTTCATCATTGTCAAAGAGCAGGACCAGCCGCTCTACGTCAAGCATTACCGCTATGAAGACAAAAAAGCCGCCTTATATGTCGTGGCAGAGAACCAGTTGAAAGAGTGGATGCTGTACGGGACAAACAGCAATATATTTGAATGGATTACAGAAGGGCTGATCTTATTTGACCGGAATGAGTACATGGCACGTTTAAAAGATGAAGTAAGGGATTTTCCGTTTCATGAACGAAAGGTCAAAATCGGCACGGAATTTGCCAAATTGATCCGTCGGTATTTAAACGGGAAAGACTTCTTCAAACAGCGCCAGTACCTCGATGCCTATAATCACATCATTCACGCCTTGCACCATCTCGCCAGACTCGCGGTGATCGAAAACGGCTTTCACCCGGAAATAACCGTCTGGAACCAGGTAAAGCAAATTGATCTGCAAATCTTCAAGTTGTACGAAGAACTGGTAACAAGTGAAGAGTCGCTGGAAAAGCGCCTTGAACTGCTCTTTCTTGCGAGTGAATTCCACATTTATTCGAAGACATCGTTTGGCGCGCAGCATTTACTGGAACTGATGGAAGAACGGGAAGAATGGACAATTGACGAACTGCTTTTCCATCCAGGCCTTCAATCGTACAGTATTGACTTGCCTGTTCTGCTTGAATTTTTAATTGAAAAAAATATGATCGAGGAAATTACAGTGCCGACAAAGGGGCCTGAAATCTTCCATAGACGGTACCGGATTCCAAAAAAACAATAAAAAAATATCAAATTTAGTATTGACGCATAATAAATAACTTGGTATAGTTATATACGTCGCTGATGAACATGAAAGAGCAACGACGAAAGACGAAAAAAGTTATTGACAAAGACTTCGTTATGATGGTATAATAATTTAGTCACTGTCAAAACGGATTGTTCCTTGAAAACTGGACAAAACGAAACGTCAAATTCTTTTTGAGCTTTTATCAAACATCTTTACTGAGAGTTTGATCCTGGCTCAGGACGAACGCTGGCGGCGTGCCTAATACATGCAAGTCGTGCGGACCTTTTAAAAGCTTGCTTTTAAAAGGTTAGCGGCGGACGGGTGAGTAACACGTGGGCAACCTGCCTGTAAGATCGGGATAACGCCGGGAAACCGGGGCTAATACCGGATAGTTTTTTCCTCCGCATGGAGGAAAAAGGAAAGACGGCTTCGGCTGTCACTTACAGATGGGCCCGCGGCGCATTAGCTAGTTGGTGGGGTAACGGCTCACCAAGGCAACGATGCGTAGCCGACCTGAGAGGGTGATCGGCCACATTGGGACTGAGACACGGCCCAAACTCCTACGGGAGGCAGCAGTAGGGAATCTTCCGCAATGGACGAAAGTCTGACGGAGCAACGCCGCGTGAGTGAAGAAGGCCTTCGGGTCGTAAAACTCTGTTGCCGGGGAAGAACAAGTGCCGTTCGAACAGGGCGGCGCCTTGACGGTACCCGGCCAGAAAGCCACGGCTAACTACGTGCCAGCAGCCGCGGTAATACGTAGGTGGCAAGCGTTGTCCGGAATTATTGGGCGTAAAGCGCGCGCAGGCGGCTTCTTAAGTCTGATGTGAAATCTTGCGGCTCAACCGCAAGCGGTCATTGGAAACTGGGAGGCTTGAGTGCAGAAGAGGAGAGTGGAATTCCACGTGTAGCGGTGAAATGCGTAGAGATGTGGAGGAACACCAGTGGCGAAGGCGGCTCTCTGGTCTGTAACTGACGCTGAGGCGCGAAAGCGTGGGGAGCAAACAGGATTAGATACCCTGGTAGTCCACGCCGTAAACGATGAGTGCTAAGTGTTAGAGGGTTTCCGCCCTTTAGTGCTGCAGCTAACGCATTAAGCACTCCGCCTGGGGAGTACGGCCGCAAGGCTGAAACTCAAAGGAATTGACGGGGGCCCGCACAAGCGGTGGAGCATGTGGTTTAATTCGAAGCAACGCGAAGAACCTTACCAGGTCTTGACATCCTCTGACCTCCCTGGAGACAGGGCCTTCCCCTTCGGGGGACAGAGTGACAGGTGGTGCATGGTTGTCGTCAGCTCGTGTCGTGAGATGTTGGGTTAAGTCCCGCAACGAGCGCAACCCTTGACCTTAGTTGCCAGCATTCAGTTGGGCACTCTAAGGTGACTGCCGGTGACAAACCGGAGGAAGGTGGGGATGACGTCAAATCATCATGCCCCTTATGACCTGGGCTACACACGTGCTACAATGGATGGTACAAAGGGCTGCGAGACCGCGAGGTTAAGCCAATCCCAGAAAACCATTCCCAGTTCGGATTGCAGGCTGCAACCCGCCTGCATGAAGCCGGAATCGCTAGTAATCGCGGATCAGCATGCCGCGGTGAATACGTTCCCGGGCCTTGTACACACCGCCCGTCACACCACGAGAGTTTGTAACACCCGAAGTCGGTGAGGTAACCTTTATGGAGCCAGCCGCCGAAGGTGGGACAGATGATTGGGGTGAAGTCGTAACAAGGTAGCCGTATCGGAAGGTGCGGCTGGATCACCTCCTTTCTAAGGGGAAAAGCGTAGGGCGCTCGTTCATCGGTGTACGGATTTCGTAGTCTTCGACTGAGATAAAGGAAACACGATGAGCCTTAAAGGCGAATCGATGTTGACTTATCGTAGGGAGAAGACGTAGAAATACGCTAGCCGATAGCGCCCGGAGCTAGACAGAAAAGGAAAACTTCGTTTTCCACAATTAAGTTTGACGTTTCCGTTTTGTTCAGTTTTGAAGGTTCAATCCTTCAGTATGTGTTCTTTGAAAACCGGATAGGAGAAACAAACCAAGTAAACCGAGAATCGCTTATTTTTGGATTTAAACCTTTTTATGGTTAAGTTAGAAAGGGCGCACGGTGGATGCCTTGGCACTAGGAGCCGATGAAGGACGGTACAAACACCGATATGCTCCGGGGAGCTGTACGTAAGCTTTGATCCGGAGATTTCCGAATGGGGAAACCCCCTGTCTTTAATCGGACAGGATTCCTGCCTGAATCCATAGGGCAGGAAGGGCACACCCGGGGAACTGAAACATCTCAGTACCCGGAGGAAGAGAAAGCAATTGCGATTTCCCAAGTAGCGGCGAGCGAACAGGAAACAGCCCAAACCGGAAGGCTTGCCTTCCGGGGTTGTAGGACACTCATATGGGAGTTACAAAAGAACGGGGTAAGTGAAGCGGCCTGGAAAGGCCTGCCGGAGAAGGTAAAAGCCCTGTAACTGACACTTCGTTCTCTCCCGAGTGGATCCTGAGTACGGCGGGACACGAGGAATCCCGCCGGAATCCGGGAGGACCATCTCCCAAGGCTAAATACTCCCTAGTGACCGATAGTGAACTAGTACCGTGAGGGAAAGGTGAAAAGCACCCCGGGAGGGGAGTGAAAGAGATCCTGAAACCGTGTGCCTACAAGTAGTCAGAGCCCGTTAACGGGTGATGGCGTGCCTTTTGTAGAATGAACCGGCGAGTTACGGTCTCATGCAAGGTTAAGCTGAAGAAGCGGAGCCGCAGCGAAAGCGAGTCTGAACAGGGCGAAAGAGTATGAGGCCGCAGACCCGAAACCAGGTGATCTACCCATGTCCAGGGTGAAGGCAAGGTAACACTTGCTGGAGGCCCGAACCCACGCACGTTGAAAAGTGCGGGGATGAGGTGTGGGTAGCGGAGAAATTCCAATCGAACTTGGAGATAGCTGGTTCTCTCCGAAATAGCCTTAGGGCTAGCCTCAAGCGAAGAGTTTTGGAGGTAGAGCACTGTTTGGACGAGGGGCCCTCATCGGGTTACCGAATTCAGACAAACTCCGAATGCCAAAAACTTATGCTTGGGAGTCAGACTGTGAGTGATAAGATCCATGGTCGAAAGGGAAACAGCCCAGACCGCCAGCTAAGGTCCCAAAGTATACGTTAAGTGGAAAAGGATGTGGCGTTGCTTAGACAACCAGGATGTTGGCTTAGAAGCAGCCATCATTCAAAGAGTGCGTAATAGCTCACTGGTCGAGTGACGCTGCGCCGAAAATGTACCGGGGCTAAACGTATCACCGAAGCTGCGGATGGACACCATTTGGTGTCCGTGGTAGGAGAGCGTTCTAAGGGCGTTGAAGCCGGACCGGAAGGACCGGTGGAGTGCTTAGAAGTGAGAATGCCGGTATGAGTAGCGAAAGAAGGGTGAGAATCCCTTCCACCGAATGCCTAAGGTTTCCTGAGGAAGGCTCGTCCGCTCAGGGTTAGTCGGGGCCTAAGCCGAGGCCGAAAGGCGTAGGCGATGGACAACAGGTTGATATTCCTGTACCGCCTCTTCACCGTTTGAACGATGGGGGGACGCAGGAGGATAGGGCAAGCGCGACACTGGTTGATCGCGTCCAAGCAGTTAGGCCGGTGCGGAGGCAAATCCTTCGCGCCAAGGCGGAGCTGTGATGGCGAGGGAAATTTTAGTACCGAAGTTCCTGATTCCACACTGCCAAGAAAAGCCTCTAGTGAGGTGAAAGGCGCCCGTACCGCAAACCGACACAGGTAGGCGAGGAGAGAATCCTAAGGTGAGCGAGAGAACTCTCGTTAAGGAACTCGGCAAAATGACCCCGTAACTTCGGGAGAAGGGGTGCTTTTTGGGGTGTATGCCCCGGGAAGCCGCAGTGAATAGGCCCAGGCGACTGTTTAGCAAAAACACAGGTCTCTGCGAAGCCGCAAGGCGAAGTATAGGGGCTGACACCTGCCCGGTGCTGGAAGGTTAAGGAGAGGGGTTAGCCGTAAGGCGAAGCTCTGAACTGAAGCCCCAGTAAACGGCGGCCGTAACTATAACGGTCCTAAGGTAGCGAAATTCCTTGTCAGGTAAGTTCTGACCCGCACGAAAGGTGTAACGATCTGGGCACTGTCTCAACGAGAGACTCGGTGAAATTATAGTACCTGTGAAGATGCAGGTTACCCGCGACAGGACGGAAAGACCCCATGGAGCTTTACTGCAGCCTGATATTGAATTTCGGTACAGCTTGTACAGGATAGGTAGGAGCCTTGGAAACCGGAGCGCCAGCTTCGGCGGAGGCATCGGTGGGATACTACCCTGGCTGTATTGAAATTCTAACCCGCACCCCTTACCGGGGTGGGAGACAGTGTCAGGCAGGCAGTTTGACTGGGGCGGTCGCCTCCTAAAAGGTAACGGAGGCGCCCAAAGGTTCCCTCAGAATGGTTGGAAATCATTCGCAGAGTGTAAAGGCATAAGGGAGCTTGACTGCGAGACTTACAAGTCGAGCAGGGACGAAAGTCGGGCTTAGTGATCCGGTGGTTCCGCATGGAAGGGCCATCGCTCAACGGATAAAAGCTACCCTGGGGATAACAGGCTGATCTCCCCCAAGAGTCCACATCGACGGGGAGGTTTGGCACCTCGATGTCGGCTCATCGCATCCTGGGGCTGTAGTCGGTCCCAAGGGTTGGGCTGTTCGCCCATTAAAGCGGTACGCGAGCTGGGTTCAGAACGTCGTGAGACAGTTCGGTCCCTATCCGTCGCGGGCGCAGGAAATTTGAGAGGAGCTGTCCTTAGTACGAGAGGACCGGGATGGACGCACCGCTGGTGTACCAGTTGTCTTGCCAAAGGCATCGCTGGGTAGCTATGTGCGGAAGGGATAAGTGCTGAAAGCATCTAAGCATGAAGCCCCCCTCAAGATGAGATTTCCCACAGTTTATACTGGTAAGATCCCTGAAAGATGATCAGGTTGATAGGTCCGGGGTGGAAGCGCGGCGACGCGTGGAGCTGACGGATACTAATCGATCGAGGACTTAACCAAATAGAAAAGTGAAGGCCGCCTTGAAAAAGGTGCGCTGGAGCTAGACAATTCTCAAAGTTAGAAGTAAAAACGCATTCTCCGTTTACAGTTTTTTCTCCCATCCGGTTTTCAGGGAATCACATAATTCCTGTTGATAAGAAATGAAAACTTTGTTATAATGATTTTTGTCATTAAGGTCCGGTGGCGATGGCGGAAAGGTCACACCCGTTCCCATCCCGAACACGGAAGTTAAGCTTTCCAGCGCCGATGGTAGTTGGGGGTTTCCCCCTGCGAGAGTAGGACGCTGCCGGGCTTGTATTCCGCAGTAGCTCAGTGGTAGAGCAATCGGCTGTTAACCGATCGGTCGTAGGTTCGAATCCTACCTGCGGAGCCATCATGGAGAGCTGTCCGAGAGGCCGAAGGAGCACGATTGGAAATCGTGTAGGCGGCTAAAAGCTGTCTCAAGGGTTCGAATCCCTTGCTCTCCGTCATGATCCATATGGCCCGTTGGTCAAGCGGTTAAGACACCGCCCTTTCACGGCGGTAACACGGGTTCGAATCCCGTACGGGTCATCATTATAACTGGAGGATTAGCTCAGCTGGGAGAGCGTCTGCCTTACAAGCAGAGGGTCGGCGGTTCGATCCCGTCATCCTCCACCATTTTATCATCGCGGGGTGGAGCAGTCTGGTAGCTCGTCGGGCTCATAACCCGAAGGTCGCAGGTTCAAATCCTGCCCCCGCAATTTACATATAAAGGTCCCGTAGTGTAGCGGTTATCACGCCTGCCTGTCACGCAGGAGATCGCGGGTTCGATTCCCGTCGGGACCGCCATCCATTTTACATAATTGTGGCTCGGTAGCTCAGTCGGTAGAGCAAAGGACTGAAAATCCTTGTGTCGGCGGTTCGATTCCGTCCCGAGCCACCATTTGGCCGGTCTAGCTCAATTGGTAGAGCAACTGACTTGTAATCAGTAGGTTGGGGGTTCAAGTCCTCTGGCCGGCACCACGCAATATGGAGGGGTAGCGAAGTGGCTAAACGCGGCGGACTGTAAATCCGCTCCCTCAGGGTTCGGCGGTTCGAATCCGTCCCCCTCCATTTTTTAAAGGGGCATAGTTTAAAGGTAGAACAGAGGTCTCCAAAACCTCCAGTGTGGGTTCGATTCCTACTGCCCCTGCCATTATGATGGCGGTTGTGGCGAAGTGGTTAACGCACCGGATTGTGGCTCCGGCATTCGTGGGTTCGATTCCCACCATCCGCCCCATATTTATTGGGCCATAGCCAAGCGGTAAGGCAACGGACTTTGACTCCGTCATGCGCTGGTTCGAATCCAGCTGGCCCAGTATGCGGAAGTAGTTCAGTGGTAGAACATCACCTTGCCAAGGTGGGGGTCGCGGGTTCGAATCCCGTCTTCCGCTCCATTGATGGCGGCATAGCCAAGAGGTAAGGCAGAGGTCTGCAAAACCTTTATCACCGGTTCGATTCCGGTTGCCGCCTCCATCATATCATGCCGGTGTGGCGGAATTGGCAGACGCGCACGACTCAAAATCGTGTTCCTTCGGGAGTGTCGGTTCGACCCCGACCACCGGTATAATAGCATCACATTGAAAGCTGATGCCAAATGGAACGCTTCTCAAGATAAAGAGAAGCGTTTTTTTATTGCAATTATATTATTGAAGCCGAGGCCAATTTAAGTGGCTGCTTGAAAGCGTACACTTGTGAGTATCTATAGTTGTTTAACTTGTACAAAAAGGGAATTGATCTAATAAGAAAGGTTTGGAAATACTATCTTAGATTTTCCTTTTATAATGAGAACAGAACTGGGCAGCCTACTATTTACTAGGGTTGTTTTTTCTTTTTTTTACCGTAATCGTCCCATCTTTTTCAAGATAGGCCTGGTCAATTTCATCAAGCAAAAATACGCCCTGCTTTCTCAATAACTCCGACAGTTGATTCATATCAATTTTATTTTTTTTCAGTACGACTTTGTTAATTTTTCCTTTATCGATAATCACCGTTTTATCCCCGATAAGGAATTTTTCCAGTTTATCATAGCGATAAATGAGGATGTCAAAAATGATTTTAATGATGACCTAAACAGAAAGCATCACAAGAATGTAGTACCATTTTACACTTGGGTCATAAAGGCCGTTGCCGACGATTTCAGACAGCATTATGCTCCAGATGAAGTCGATTGGCGTAAGGTTTGAAATGCTTTTGGCGCCGGTACATTTTAGACAAAAAATGAGCGCAAGAAAGCCCATAATCAATTTTAATAAGTCCATGCCAATTTGCATCGCTAACCCCCTCCTTTAAAAGGTCCGGTTTTCTCTCGATTGTTCACTTTTACGGGGCTTTCCAACGATTGATCCAGTTATGCATACTGCTTCAACAAGCAGTCTATTTTCCATTTCGCCAACTTCATGAAGTTTGGATACCAATGCTCTTTCTGCTGCTTCTATTGGGAAGCTTGTACCCGAAACACCCAACGCCCATGGGTCCGATCATACGAGCACTGTTTTTCATTGCATTTTCCCTTAATTTCAGTATCATAAACGAACGTTCTCATCATTGGGATACACCGGACAGGTTAGGCAAATCATTTTGTTTTGGGAATCTGTTATTTTACAATAGATCTATCTTCACGAGTAGAAGGAAAGGAAGCGGACAATGGGTAGTCAAAAAAAGTTGAATGACGTTGCATTTTCGGTTTTAGATTTGATCCCCGTTTTATCTGGAAAGACACCGGCAGATTCGTTTAAAAATAGCCTAAGCCTCGCACAGCATGTTGAAAATTGGGGCTACAAACGATACTGGCTCGCGGAGCACCATAATATGGTGGGAGTAGCCAGCTCTGCAACGGCTGTTTTAGTCGGGTATATAGCGGCAGGGACGAAAACCATCCGTGTCGGGTCTGGCGGTGTGATGCTTCCAAATCATGCACCGCTTGTCGTGGCTGAGCAGTTTGGAACACTGGGTTCCATCTATCCAGGCAGAATTGATCTCGGCCTTGGCCGTGCGCCGGGTACAGACCAATTGACAGCTGCGGCGCTCAGAAGGAATTTAAGGGGCGGGGAAATGGATTTTCCGGATAATGTCCAAGAACTGATGAACTATTTTCTCTCGGATAAAGAACGCAGGACGTATGCACGGGCCGTCGTGGCAGAAGGGGTGGATGTTCCGGTTTGGCTTCTTGGGTCAAGTACATACAGTGCCACACTTGCTGCCAGGCTCGGCCTGCCGTTTTCGTTTGCAAGCCATTTTGCACCAGCGCAATTGTTTGATGCTTTATACCTTTATCGGGAGAACTTCAAACCGTCCAAGTATTTGCAAAAGCCATATGTGATTGCGTGTGTGAATGGCGTAGCAGCTGACACAGATGCAGAAGCAGAAAGGATCGCAACAAGCCTGTACCAGTTTTTCCTCGGCGTTATCCGTGGAAAATCGCAGACGCTGCAGCCGCCTGTCGATAGCATGAACGGGATTTGGACTCCGTTTGAAAAAGAAGCGGCATTGCGTCAGCTTGAATATGCTTTTATCGGTTCAAAACAGACAATCAAAGAGAAAATGGAAGAATTTTTGGATGATACACAGGTCGATGAGTTGATGTTTGTATCGCATATTTACAACCATGAAGAGCGGCTGCGGTCTTATGAGATCCTAAGTGAACTGAAGGAAGATCATGCGTGAATAGGGGAGCTGTTTTGCTTCCCTTTTTCACAAAATGGTTATTGACATTTTTTACGATCTGGATATAATTATAAAAGTGACATAACAAACAGCTTTGTTTGCGATTCATAGGATCATGCCGGTGTGGCGGAATTGGCAGACGCGCACGACTCAAAATCGTGTTCCTTCGGGAGTGTCGGTTCGACCCCGACCACCGGTATCAAAAGATCACATTTCAGTTTTTCGGTAAAACGTTCCTTATAATCTAGTAAGGAGCGTTTTTTCATTTTCCGGCAGAAGTCACTCTCTTCAATCGGTGAAGGGCAGAAGGAAAGGGATGAATTTCGGTTTGCATTTACTAAAGGCTGCTTATTTGTTTTTTTCATTATTCAGTCGTAAAATAAAATAAAGAATTTAATAATAGCGAATCTAGACACAAATCACTATACTTATCAAGGCTATGAAGCATATCAGCTAGTTCCGGGCGTTCCGGATTTGTTCAGCAATCCCAATTCGCCGAAAACAAAGCATATAAGTGATATTCGTAGGCTTTGAAAGCCGTTCAAGTGCGCTGATACATAACGAATTTCAGAGGAGATGGGTGAGAGTGAAGATCAGAGCTGCTGTACTACGGGAATCAGGTGCTGCTATGCCATATGCAGCAAGCAAACCGATTAAAATTGAAACATTGGAACTCGATGAACCGCAACAAGGAGAAGTGCTTGTCAAGATGAAGGCGGCCAGTTTGTGCCACTCGGATTTGTCTGTTATAAATGGCAGCAGACCCCGGCCTTTACCGATGGCTCTTGGGCATGAGGCTGCCGGTGAAGTGGTGAAAACCGGTGAAGGTGTGACAGATCTTGCGCCGGGTGACCATGTTGTTTGTGTGTTTGTACCAAGCTGTGGCGAATGCCTGCCGTGCAAGGAGGGACGCCCTGCATTATGCGAAACGGGTGCGGCTTCAAACGCGGCAGGTACTTTACCAGGAGGCGGCATCCGGCTGCATGCAAATGGTGAAGACATCATGCACCATCTCGGCGTATCCGCTTTTTCAGAATATGCTGTTGTGTCCCGTCGTTCTTTGATTAAAATTGAAAAAGACGTTCCGTTTGAAAAGCTTGCCCTTTTTGGATGCGCTGTCATTACGGGGGTCGGGGCAGTCGTGAATACAGCCCGGATTAAGTTGGGCAGCACAGTTGCGGTTGTCGGTTTGGGCGGCGTCGGATTAAGCGCATTAATCGGGGCTGTATCAGCAGGGGCGAGCCGTGTAGTAGCAGTAGATGTCAATGAAAATAAATTTGCGTTGGCAAAAAGGTTTGGAGCAACAGATGTATTTGATTCCAAAGATCCAGATGTTGTTGAGAAAATACGTGAAGCAACTGGCGGGGGACTGGATACTGTTTTTGAGACGGCAGGTGCAGTCCCGGCGATGGAAACGGCATACGCCATCACCAAGCGCGGTGGCACAACCGTTACGACAGGACTACCGGATCCAAAACATCATTTTTCTTTCCCTTATGTAACGCTGACGGCTGAGGAACGGACGCTAAAAGGTTCCTATATCGGTAGCTGTGTTCCAGAAAGGGATATTCCAAATTATATCCGGCTTTTTAAAAACGGCCGCTTGCCAGTGGATGAATTGGTAAGTGATGTCATTTCTTTGGATGAGATAAATGAGAGTTTCGACAAATTGGCTAAAGGGGATTCATCTAGAATCATGATTCGGTTCGACTAAAAGATGATTGCCAAAAAAGGTGCCCCGTGCCGATAAAGTGGCAGCCATGTTAAAACACAATAAAGAAGAGATCAAGCAACTAGAAATGAACTTAAGTATTTACATCAAGTCCGAGCACCCATTTGCATGATGACGACTTGGTACAGCAGATAACAGGGCTGGAATATTTTGTTCATTTTATAAAACGGCAAAAATTTTGATTTCCTGACTGAATCCAGCGATTCGCAAATGGTTTGAGGAGAAATATAGGATTCCGTCAGCATCCGCTTTGAGGAGGATGGCGGCAGGGTCGTATACGTGGTCTACAAAAGGCTTGGCGCCACGCAAAGTGCCAGGCCTTTTATTTACAATTTTTTCAATACAAATTATACTGAAAATACGACTTTATACATAAAAGAAGGATTACTTTCATGAATAAACCGGCATTTTTAAAACTAAGCATCTCCATGGTGATTTTTGGTTCAATCGGATTTTTCTCTAAGTATACGGGCCTGCCCGCACTGGAACTCGTTTTCGTCCGCTGTGTGAGTGCTTCAGCGATCTTAGCCGTTTACTGGCTTGCGACCGGCCAGTACAAAAAAGAGCGCTGGAGTATAAAAGAGATGCTCTTTATTTTAGGCGGAGGTGTTACGCTTGTCATCAACTGGCTTTTCTTGTTTTTGGCGTTTGAAAAAACTTCTGTCACCGCCGCGATTTCCATTTACAATACAGCTCCGCTCATTGTGCTTGTTGCAGGCTGGACGCTGTTCCGGGAAAAATTCCAATGGGGCGGACTGCTTGCCACTTTGGCGGCCTTTATCGGCACCATCATGATTACCGTAACAGCTTCCTCTGCGTTCAGCCACGTTCTCCTGGTTGGGTCGGTTTACGCATTTTGTGCGGCGATTTTTTATGCAGGTACAGTGATGATCGGCACAAGGATCAAACAGGCAAGTCCATACCTCGTCACGTTTCTGCAAACATTCATCGGGGTCATCATGCTGGCGCCTTTTGTCGACTTTTCAAAATACACTGGGCTCACTCCCGAAAACTGGACATTCAGCTTGCTGACAGGTGTCATCCATACCGGTATCGTGTATTTGCTGTTTTATGGCAGCATCCGATTTTTGCGCACGTCCGTCATCTCAGCCCTTTCTTATCTTGATCCGTGCGTTGCCATTTTGCTTGATATTTTCATCACTGGTTTCGCACCGTCCTATATGCAGGCAGCCGGCATCGCCATCATCTTTTTAGCTGTCTCCTATACAGTAAGAAAAAACAGCCAGGAAGACCCGGCAGCACAAAGACAAGTATAAATTGGCTTTCTTATCCGCAGTTTTATCTAGGAGATGGGAACGGTTATTTTTTTTTGCTGTTGGTTAGATTGTTTATGGCAGCAAAAATTCGGCAGCACTTTTTCATATGGCCGAGCTACACATCTGTTTTTGCCATCTCAACCGACGCCCGCAATCGCGGCACTTTTTCATATGGCCGAGCTGCACCATCATTTTACCGGTCACAATACATGTTCTTTATCCTCTGCAGCTCCGCTTCTTTCCCATTCTTTTAAAAGAGTGCGTTTATGGGACCCCGCATATTGCTGTTGCATTTCGCTTTCACGCCGTCCATTTGGGATACCTATTGATTGCCAAAAATAGAAGGCTTCCACTTTTTTTAATCTCTAAAAAATCTGCAAAAAGGGTTGACGAGCTGAATAAAAAATACTAATATAGAGATATTTAATTTTTGAAATGTTAGAAATCCATACAATATTAGCAACCGCTTCAATTAAGTTGAAGTTTCATTCAGCTAAAAAATGACAATTCAGGGAGGTATGACCGTTGAATCAGACGATCGGACATCAGTTGGACAGGCTGTCAGTAGGAAAAGTGCAAAAACGGGCAACCGCGGTAATTGGAATGGGATTATTTTTCGAGTTTTTTGAGTTATTTCTTGCAGGTGTGCTCTCCAGTGTATTAGGTGAAGAATTTCATGTCTCGGCTTCGCTCATGCCTTTGCTGCTGGGCTCCAGCTTTTTGGGGATGTTTATCGGGGCTATTTTCCTTTGCCATATTGCGGACCGTTACGGCAGAAAGCGGGCGTTTATGCTCAATATCGGCATTTATAGTCTTTTTACTATTTTCATTGCCTTTAGCCCGAATGTCGGCACGGTCATTTTTTTCCGGTTCCTGGCAGGAATGGGCCTGGGCGCGCAGCCGGCGTTATGTGATACATATTTAAGCGAATTGATTCCGTCGGTAAAACGCGGGAAATATATTGCCTGGGCGTATACGCTTGGTTTTCTCGCCGTTCCTGTTGAAGGATTTCTTTCCCGTGTCCTTGTACCTTTAAGCCCAATGGGATTGGATGGATGGAGATGGGTGTTCCTGCTTGGGGCGGCAGGGGGTGTTTTCGTCTTGATAGCGGCGCGGTCGCTTCCGGAGTCTCCGCGCTGGCTTGCCACAAAAGGAAGAATGCAGGAAGCAGTTGCATTACTGGAGAGATTTCAGGAAGGAAAGAAAGAGGCCGGGATGGTTTCAAAATTGCAATCTGAGCCTGCAGATCAAACGCCAAAGGGAAGTACTTTGAGTGCGGTCTTTCAAAAAAGATTATGGAAAAGTACGGTCATGCTTTACATTTTTCAAATTTTCCAAACGATTGGCTACTACGGCTTTGGGACGCTCGCACCGCTTGTACTCGCATCAAAGGGCTACACCGTCACGCATTCACTGGAGTATATTGCCTTGTCATTTATCGGCTACCCGCTCGGATCATTACTTTCTGTTCCGCTTATCGAAAAAATGGACCGTAAATGGCTGGTGTGCTTTTCCGCTGTTTGTATGGGTGTATTTGGCGTTTTATTTGGGATCGGCGGCTCGCCTTTTCTGGTCATTGTATTTGGATTTGCCTATACACTTTGCAGCAATATCTTTTCAAATGCTTTCCACGTACTGCAGGCGGAAATCTTTCCAACTGAAATCCGTGCGAGTGCTACCGGAATGGCATACAGCATCAGCCGCATTATGAGCGGCCTCATGCCGTTTATGCTGCTCCCGGTACTGGAAAATGAAGGTGCAACAGCGATGTTTATTATTGTTGCAATAGCAATGCTGATTGTCGTATTGGATATCGCACTACTGGCGCCAAAAACGACAGGACGTTCACTCGAAAATATAGAGAGTCTATCTGAACCGCAACTTTTTGGAAAAAACAGGGTTCACCTTTAAAATGAAAAAGAATATACAGGCAAGCAGAATATTGATGGCTGGAAAAGTGATCAGACATTTACCAAAAGAAAGCCTCATACAAAGGGGCCCTATCCGATAACAATTGAAAGAAGGGCTCGCTTTGAGAAATCAGTCAATATTTAATACTTTATCACTTAGTGAAAAATTCAAGTGGTTTTTCTTAGGGCAAACAGTCTCTTTATTCGGAAGTGCGATGACTCCTGTTTCTCTTGCTTTTGCAATTCTTAAAGTTAAGCAGGGCCAACATCTATTGGGGTATATACTGGCGGCTGCGGTTCTCCCTAATATTTTGATGCTGGTTATCGGTGGCAGTATTGCTGATCGTTACAGACGAGATAAATTAATACGCCTAAGTAACCTCGGTTCCGGATGTTCTCAAATGGGGATTGCCATTATCGTCCTTGCAGGCGGAAATCCATATACGATTTTCCCATTGGCAATTATAAATGGTATATTAGGAGCCTTTACTTCCCCTGCAATGCGAGGTATTATCCCTGAATTGGTGGAAAGTATGTGTAAAATTTTACTCGAGGGGGCAAATGAGTGAAAAAAAATGGGAAGACACTCTATCATCTAAATGTACACCTTGAATGAACATCTAGAGAGAGGTCTTCCCATGGATATTATATCAATAATTGCTGGATTATTAAAGGATACAAAAAGTCTTATGGAATTTGAAGAACAAATTAAAATTCTGATGCAGAAGGTTTTTACACAATGGGTTGGGGATGTATTTGAGGAGTTAGATAAAACAATTAAACAAAAGAAGTTGGAGGAAGGCTGGGAGTACTGCCGTAGTGATAACAGAAGCGTTCAGTTTCTATTTGGAAGTGTGACTTTTAAACGTTCATTAATGCGTGATAAGAGAGGGAACTCACATTATCCCTTGGATGAATGCTTGGGGCTGGTACCCCACCGGAGATATAGCCCGTTAGTGGAATGAAAGGTGGCAGAGTTGGCAAGTGAGAACACCTATCGGGAGGTGGCGAATATTTTAAAAGAATGGACAGCCGTGAGTCTTAGTCATACAACTGTAGGGGAAATGGTGAAACGCGTAGGAAAAACGCAGGTGGAAGCCGACAAGGCCCTTGTAGAAGAGATGGAAATAGCTGCTTCACTGCCTGATGGGAAGAAGGTAGACTACCTGTTTTCCGAAGCAGATGGCGTATTCATCCGGGGACTGGAAAAGAAACAGGGTATGGAAGTCCGCCATGCCATTCTCTATGAAGGTTGGGAAACCAATGGAAAAAGGGTCTCCCTGCGTCAGCCCACAGTCATCATGACGACGGAAGACATTCAGACATTTTGGGATGAAGTCCAAGCCACAGCTGCCAACACCTATTCCCTCGAAAAAGCGCAAGTCATTACAAACAGTGATGGAGGTGCTGGGTACACAGCTGAACGGTTTCAAACAGCATTCTCACAGTCGGAAATTCCGGTGCTCAACCAGCTGGATACCTACCACGTTGCACAAGCCATCATAAGGACATTTGGGGGCGGAAAGAGCGAGATCAAGGAGCAAATTAGAAAAGCGATTAGAACGCATGACCTGGACCAATTCACGTTATATTTGGATACGCACGAAAGCACCTTGACGGATAAAAAGGCTCTCAAGAAAATCAAGGAATTCCGTTCGTATATCTTGAAAAACTGGGACCGCATTTTTGACTGGAGAGACGGGGTGAAAAACGTGCCGGAAGGTGCGAGAGGCCTAGGAGCGATGGAATCGAATCAAAGGCATATCTCCTTCAGGATGAAAAAAAGGGGCATGCATTGGAGTGAACTTGGCGCAGAAGCCATGGTGAAAATCAAACAAGGCATACTCAATGGGACATTGAGAGAAGCCTATCTGAAACACCGTTCAAGAAGCGAGAGAAAGCAACGGAACTTGAAACAATCCATCAGGATGTCTCAACATCCCCGTTATCCATCTTTATACGGAAATATTACATCTTTTCCGAAAATTACACCGAGCAAGTAAAGCACGGTAGCCGAAAGTGTACAAAAAGAGTGTCTTGGAATACCCGATATTTAAACCTTGTCGAGAAAAACTTGACACATACCAGTGATCCAGTCCATTTTTCTTTTTACCCTTTTTAGTGTAAAATAGTTTATATAAAAACAGTTTATAAATGAACTACTTCTTAAAGGTGTGAGTAAAATGGACTTAAACTATGATGACCCAAAAGTGAAGCAAGCCATGGAGATTTATCAATTATTAACGGCTATTGGCAAATTTACAGCTAAATTAGCGAAAAAGAATGCGGAAAATTTTGGCTTGTCTCTCCAACAACTATCCATCCTTAATACTTTACTCGCTTTTCCTGAATCCACACAGCAAGAGCTGGCAGAAAGGCTTGTATTATCAAAGAGTACAATAAGTGTTGGTATTGATAAATTGGTTAATATGGGTCTAATAGAAAGGAAACTCTCAACAGAAGATCGAAGAGAAGTAAAGCTACAGTTAACATTGAAAGGGGAGGAATTGGCAAAGAAATCAAGTAAGAACGCAATTCCTTATCAAGCGATGCTTTAAGCAATAGAAAAAATGCCTGAAGAAGATATTCAGTCTTTACTTCGTATACAGCAGGAACTTTTAAATCACCTTAATGAATATGGTTACTAAGTTATTGTCAGGCATTACTTGTGAAATTGGAAATAAGCACTACCGTGGCAATTAAAACAATAAATGAATAAGTGTATAGCTTAAAGAGAAAATCGTTGAAAAGGGGAAATCAAATGAGTACAACCAGTACAACCACTAAGAAAAGAAGAACCATTAGACTTAAAAAGGTGTCACGAGCATTAGCTGTTATGATAGGCGCTTTTATAGCAGCATATGGACTCGAAACGGTATTGATCCCAAATAATGTATCGGACGGTGGGGTAACAGGCCTAAGTATCGTGGGTTCTCAATTATCTGGATTGCCCCTGGGACTTCTGATTGTAGTAATAAATATTCCGTTTGTATTTTTAGGGTATAAACAAATTGGTAAAAGCTTTGCTATTTATTCAATGATAGGTATTGCCTCACTAGCTATTGGTACAAGACTTATGCGTCCCCTGCCTGCTATTATTCAAGGTGATACAATGATAATAACCGTTGTTGGGGGTATTATTATCGGATTTGGAATGGGGTTGGCGTTACGGAATGGCGGTGCATTAGACGGGATTGATATGTTAGCGGTACTACTTTCTCGAAAATTGCCTTTTGGGTCAAGTGACCTCATCTTATTTTTAAACATGTTTGTTTTTATTATTGTCGCCATAGTATTTGGCCTCCAAGGAGCAATTCTTTCTGCAATTGTCTACTTTATTGCTTCCAAAGTCATTCATATTGTTGAAGAAGGGTTAAGCGGTTCTAAAACCTTTAAAATTATCACCGATCAACCAGAATTAATGGTTGAAACCATACGTGACCGCTTGGGACGTAGTGCAACGTATAACCTGGTTGAAGGCGGTTATTCAAACGAACAATTCAAAGAAATTACATGTGTCATTAACCGATTAGAGGATAGCAAAATAAAAGAAATTATTTATGAAATTGATAAGCATGCTTTTGTAACTGTGTACGATGTTTCAGAAGTGAGGGGTGGTAACTTCAAAAAACGAAACATACATTAATTTAAATATTATCACCGATTGTCATCGTATCTTCTTGTTTCAATTGGTAATATCCTGTGCTTTTTTAGATTTAAAAAACTTAAAAAGAATATGCTGATGATATAAGAGAAAAATTGGGAAGGGGTGTTGCTTTTGCAAATGATATTGGAAAATCAGTTGAAGCATCTAATCATGACACATGCTTCGACCGTGAGCCAAGCCGTGAATATTAATCGACATGGTCGTCACCCCGGTTTTTCTTATCCGGTTCTCAAAGATTTAAGCATACTTACATTTTTCAATCCTGTAGTCTAATGGATCCAAAAATAAACCCCAAAATTAAGCCGTTAAAAATGGGGGATGTCTAAAAGATGTTTTTACCTAGAACATTACCCGCAATGTTGGCAACATCAGCGATTCCCACGGTCAATTTGGAAAGTCATGAACTTGAAACTAGGCAATATATACAGATTTAAAGCGATGGAAATCCTTCTCGAAGGCACGAAATACGATTGATTAAAAAGTGATGTTTTGTTTACGGCGGTACCTCTTAAGCCTTCGGGTTTGAAGGGTAAACATTTTATTTTGGCTGCTTTTCTGCGTGCTAAGTCTTTTCTTTTCATTCACTTAGTGAAAACCCAAGATTGCTTTTTCAACCGCTTTGGCTAATGCTTTTTTGAAAATGAGTATTCCAACAGACAGGTAAAATAAACTAGGAACGATGAGAAAAATAAAGTCACTCATTGAAGAAGTTATGATGCTCGTGTTGCTAACCATTATATCTTTTACCTGAATCCGTGACGAAAATCTAACAAACATCGGTAATAGGTAGTTTTCCCAAGTGTGGATTTCTAGATATAACTGATTATTCATAAAATATATCTTTGTAACTTTGGTAGGTAAATTTTTTCCTATTTCATTTATTTTAGGTACGAAAAATAAACCTGCAAATTTCCATTTTTTTGCAAGTTTTCTGGTTTGTTTCGGCTTTTCTTCTTATCGCTTATTACCCTGGTTGTCTAGTAAAAGGCATCGTATAAGCGAGCAAAAGTCGGCAACCATTTGTTGGTCGCCGTCACTTTTAATTTCCATTGCCGACCTTGGTAAACAAGCTTTGAAGCCAGTGTAATCATATTCTGGATGACAGTTCGGATTCTTCTTCGTGTTGCTTTCTTTTTCAATGGTGCATCTTGTTTTTTCAAACTTTCTTGTCCGATCAAACGAAGTAAATTATACGCAAATACACCAAAATGGAGCACAAGGCCATTCGTTTCATATTTGCCCGATGGCAACCGTTCCAGATCCAGTTCTGATTTAATTTCACTGTGAAACTGTTCGCATGTGCCATGGTCATGATAGAGCGCATATTCCGCACGTAAATTTTTCTATTTTGTGATTTTTTTAAAGGAATTTTCTCCTTCTTTGTAGAATTGAATGATTATCTAACTAGAGGAAGATGAGGAAATTTTTATGTCAGATCAAATTTTAACCTTACATGTGGGGCCGTCTCAACTTTTATCTAAACTGTGTGATGAAATAGAACTCGAAAAGACCATTAATAATTTAGTCAAATGGGATTCTGTCCGTTGTCATATCTCACCCGGAACAAGGATTAAAGCCCTTGTCTTAAACATTTTATGCAGTGGCAAGCCCCTTTATAAGGTTCATGAATTCTATCAAAACCTAGATTCTGAGATGCTTTTCGATACATCGATTTCACCCGATCAATTAAATGATGATGCATTAGGAAGAGCATTAGATTACTTGTATAAAGCCGAAGCATGGAAAGTATATTCCACCCTTGCATTAAAAGCATTAAAAAAATTGAATCTTCCTATTGGTGTACTCCATAACGATACAACATCAATTTCTGTTTACGGTGAATATAAACAACCGAAGGAAGATGGACTGCAAATTACGTACGGGTATAGTAAGGCCCATAGGCCTGACTTAAAACAAATCGTTCTGGGGATGGGGGTCACACCTGAACGAATTCCTATTCTTGCAAAAGTAGAAAATGGGAATACTTCGGATAAATCTTGGAATGTGGAATTCATTCAAAAGATGAGAAAAATCCTTTCCCATGAAGATTGGAAAAATCTCATTTATCAAGCCGATTCTGCATTAATCACAACGGAAAATCTAGCGGAAATTCAACAACAAAATTTATCGTTTATTTCCCGTTTACCTGATACATTCGGTTTAAGCACAGAACTAAAGAAAGAGGCATGGTTGCTCAATAACTGGGAAAGGGTAGGCTCACTTAGCAATAAAAAAGACGCAGCTATTTACCAAATTCAAGCTTTTGAAAGACAAATTCAAAACCTTCCTTACCGGTTTCTTGTTGTCCACTCAAACAATTTAGATCAACGAAAAGAGAAAACCCTAAATCGGGCGATCGAAAAGGAAGAAATAAAATTAAAAAAAGAGATAGAAAAACTAAGTAAAGTTATCTTTCATTGTAAAGAGGACGCACTAGAAGCAATTCAATCTTTTAAGAAAAAACAAAAGGCTTCATATTTCTGTTATAAACTAAACGTCCAGATGAGTGATCAACCTATCAAACGAAAAAAGAGAGGAAGACCTAAAAAGGACGAACAGACAAAACGAGAACAAATCTATCAGATACAACTGGAATCGTTTGAAAAAGATCATGATTTTATCGAAAATAAGAAAAGAATGCTCAGCACTTTTGTTTTAATCACAAATAAATTAGACGAGGAGACACTATCCAATCAAGAAGTTTTGAGGGTTTATAAAGGACAGTCGGCCGTTGAGACCCGTTTCCGATTAATCAAAGATTCACAAATGATTGATGCCATTTACTTGAAAACCCCGGAAAGGGTTGAGGCCTTAGGGATTGTGTATGTGATGGCTTTATTAATCTATGGAATTTTAGAATATCGAGTTAGAAAAGAACTGAAAGAAAAGAACCTATCTCTAATCTTGAAAGGAAAAAGGAAACTCTATCAACCCACAGGTCAAGCATTGTTAGAGCAATTAGAAGATATCACCGTGATCCTTATAAATCAAAATCGACAAAAATTAAGGCTCTTACCCGATAATATTGATTCACAAGCCAAAAAAATCATTGAATTATGCGGGTATGATCTATCAATATACGTGTCAAAAAATGTCGAAAACAAAGGCGAATAACACACAACAGGAGGAATTCATGAAAAGAATGTCGAATTCAATAGAACTTTATCGAAAATTCCTCAAAAATAAGAAGATATCATCCCACCAAAATGTTTAAATATAGTTCATTCAAAAATTAAAATGAATTTTATTTAAGACGTGCGAAATGTGGGATAGAGAGAGATCACCACATGAGGCGGCACTTCAAGATCTGTCCAGTAGGTTTCAAATTCATATTCGGGAATCAAAAAAATCTGGCCGTCTCTTGAGATGGTTCTTTCGATCACTTTAAAGACTTTTCGGATGGTTCGTATCTGGTCTTTTAATTGAATGGTTTCGGGGATGGATCCAAGGTAAACCTTCTTTCCTTCCCGTTCTTCACAGCAGATCCCATATTTTTGGGCAATATGAAGCCAGTCTTCTGCTTTTTCCTTACGAGGATTGCGTTTGATAACAAAGCTTGCATGTTCTTCCAAGAAAATGATGAGATTATCCCGGCTGTCATTTCCGGAATCAAGCCTGAAAAGCAATGGCTGATCCGTTAGTCTCCTGGCAGATTGGATGGTTTCCTTGATAAAATTCGGCGTACCTTTTTGGCAGTGGTTATTTCCCTTTCGCATCTCAACATGCAGGCAGTAGCCTTCCTGCCCAATGTAACCGAACATAGGTGCATAACCGTCGCAGCCTTTATAGGTTCTTTCCACTCCTTCTTTTTTTGTTTTGGAGTTATCAAAAGGGGAGACATCCAGATCAACCGGGATATACGGCTTGTCTTTGGCGTAAACTGGGCTAATTTCCGCATTTGTATTGCGGATCAGATTCAGCGATTCTTCATGCAAGATCGCTTTCCATTTTTCCGTCAAGGCAGCTTGGTCCAGTCGCTGCCTTAAAGTCGGGCTGGAAGGAACCCTTTGGATATCCAAAGCCAGTGCAAAAAAGGCATCTTCGCGGAAGGTTTCAATATTGTCATAATCACTTTTTCCTTGGCAAAGCAGGCCAATATAGGATTTGGCTACATCAGCATTGGAACAGACGGGATTTCGGGAAATATCAGGGAGTCGATAGGCATTTAACCTGGAAGCTAAATTCGTTAGATTTAGTAAATTTCCTACTATCTCTAAACCGCTTTGGCAACAATTCGTTCTTTCGTGGCTTCTATCACTAACTTTTTCATTAGATCACCTGAATGTGGAATGAGTTAAATTTAATCCTGAAATATTCATAGCTACAAATCCCATTTGATAAATTTTGTTAAATTAGTTGAAAATAACGGTATTTAATTAAGAACCGTAGCCAATTCATAAAATAACTGAATTTTCAATAGAACAATTCTGGTATTTTGGGCATACTTGCCCCTTGACTGAAAAATTTATTTTTTCAGCTATGAGAAGTATTCTATTGGTCATTCCAATTGTAGCTTTTGAATTCGATTCAGTACATCCCAAAAGAAATTTTGATACACAAAACTCGATGATAGTTTGAAGTAAAGGGATCTGCCTGATTTCACGACTTTACTTGCCGCTTTAATTAACCGAGTACGTATCGTATCAATTTGCATAGTTTTTTGACCTTCCGGAAAACAAAGAGTTCGTAACCAATTGGTCAAATTATATGCAAGAAGTGTTAACATCATTTTTACTTCGTTCACTAGAAAAGCGTGGCTATTCATATGATCAAAGTAAAAGCCATTTTTTGCTTCTTTGATATAGTTTTCCATCGTCCCTCTTTTTTGATAAGCTCGGACGATATCTTGAGGGAAAGCTAATTCAAAGTTAGTAACAAAAAAGGAATGGGTAAAGAACAGCTCACCTGCAGGACGTACCGATTGAATAATCACCCTTCTTGGTTTTGACCATGATTTTGCTTGGTAAATCGTTTCTTCATAATAGGTTTCCGTCTTGGAAACATCTAAAGGTGCGGAAGAAGGATGGTATTCTTTCGCTAAACTTTGTAGTTGTGAATTCGATTTCAACCGAATAATATACAAAACAGATTCTTCTTCACACAGATCGTATAATCCCGGAACAGCAAACCCGCTATCTCCACGAAGAAACAGGGTAGTTTCCGGAAACATTTCGTTATAATGTTTAATGAGAGGCCGAATAAATTCCACCACACCATTTGATGTATAAACATTTCCGGGACGGAGTTGTGCTTTCAAAAAGTCACCAGTCGCACCATCAAAGGCGACTAATGGATGAAAACCCATCGTGCCATAATGAGTATTATATGACGAAGATTCTTGGTCCCCATATGTATCCGAATGAGTCGAATCCAAGTCGATAAATAACTCTTTCGATTGTCGAAAACAATGAATCTTATCAAGCATTTCTTGGTTAGCCAGATTTAATTGTTCAATTGAATCTTTATCAAATCGTGTATAAAAGCGAGACAAACTGGGCTGGGAAGCAAGTGTTGGAGTTTCAATGATTTCCTTAAACACAGGATCATGAGTCAACTGATCAGCCGCATCATCTTCCGCATACCCGGCAATGAGTTGATAGACTTTTTGACGTAACAAGTTTTCATTTGAATGAAGATAATATTTCCTTGAATCGTTAAGTCTCAAGTACTTAACTAAAGTCTTTGAAAAACCAATTTTTTCATCGAATTCTCTAAAAAGAAACTCACCTGTATCGGAGGAAAGAGAACCTCCATCATTTGACAATTTAATTTTATGATTGAAATCAAGTGTTTTTTGCGTTAAAGTAACCATATAAAGAGTCCTTTCTGTTTGGTTTTTGTTTTGGTTACTTTAACTTTAACAGAAATGGATTCTTTTTTCATTTTTTTAATGAATTACAATAAAGCCGAAAAGGCTTGGTAATCCATAAGTTATAATAAGTTTCTGAATTTCTGTGAATAATTCAGATTAATAGATATGCGTATTATACTAGATTTCATGCGAATGGGTTAACGTTAAGTGAAAATTTCGTCACGGATTCAGGTTTTGCTTAAGGTCTTATTAAATTTTCTGACTAATATATAGTAACAAACAAGTGAAAGGGGATTGAACCGTAATGAAGTGGATAAAAGTTTTAATCGGGGTAATAGTCCTCTCCGTTGCAGGGGGAGCCGGCATTGCTGTCGGAATGAATATGAAAGAAGAACGGCCAGTCGTTTATTCAGACCCAGCCGAAACCATTTCTGCGCCAGAAGCAAAAAAAGAGGAACCTGTTGCTTCTTACACAGTTAATAAAGAAGGCGGGCAGAGCAAAACAGCTAATCCAGTCATTCGCGAAACAGAAGGCAAAGTCACTGCGCTGGATAAACAAAGCATTACCGTTTCATTTCCGTTCGGCGGAAGCGAAACATTCAAGTTGACGAATCAAACAGTAGTCGAAGATTTTTCCTTGCCGTTAAAAAAAGGCGTGCTTGTTGAATTGAAGGCGTCAGGAGAAGAAGCGGTAAAAATCGAAACAGAACGGACAATGGATGTGAAAGCTGTTATCGTATCAGACGAAAAAGAATCAATGAAGGTTGAGGCGAATGGCACAACAAAAAGCTTTACAAAGGGGCACTTCTACCGTCTTGACCGGGACGGCTACCGTGGCAGTCTAAAGGGTGTACCAGTCGAATTGGATCTTGATGAACATGATAAAATTTTATCTGCAGAACTTGATGACGAATTTCTTGATGGCTATGATGACTGACCGTGAAAATTAGGAATACACGAGTAAAAAACTGCCAAAACCCAGGCAGTTTTTTTGCAAATTATACCGGTTTGCTTTTTTGAAAAATGAATGCAGGGGATGAATCAAAGCGGAACAGGCAAGAGCAAACAGCAGGAATCCCGGCCGCCTCCGCAAGAAACCGGAGCCGTCTGGATGGATCATGAGGCATCAACCACTTTTTTAAACTGCAGGCACACCCGCGTCCCTTTTCCTTCTTCGCTTTCAATTTTAATCCCCCCGCCATGCTGGGTCATAATTGAATGGGCGATCGAAAGGCCCAGTCCGGTCCCGCCGGTTCCCCGTGTTCGCGCTTTGTCGACCCGGTAAAACCGTTCAAAGAGATGCGGCAAGTCTTCTTTTGGAATGCCGGTGCCGTGATCTATTACGGTGACCGTCACAAAATCATTATCGCTTCCCACTTCAATCTGTACGGGAAAGCGGCTGTATTTCAGTGCATTGTCCAAAAGGATGACCAGCACCTGGACAAACTTTTCTTCATTGGTCCATGCATACAGCCCGGGTGTTTCAGCTTTCACAGAAATGCTGCGGTTGGATGATTGGCTGAGCCGCTTTGCAGTTTGCCTGCAAAGATTGGCGGCATCAACCGGTTGCAACTCATACGAAACATCTTCACTACGGGCAAGCGCAAGCAGCTGCTCGGCGATCGAATTGAGTCTCCGGCTTTCATCCGAAATGGCGGCAATCCCTTCAGCCAGGATTTCGGGATCATCTTTTCCCCAGCGCCGTAACATGGCAGCATAGCTTTCAATAACCGTAAGCGGTGTTTTCAGTTCATGGGAGGCGTCATAGATAAATTGCTCCTGCTTTTTAAACATGGCCTCAAGCCGGTCAATCATGGCATTAAAGGTAAGCGCCATTTGGTACAGTTCATCGTGATGATTCAGGGCAAGCGGGATCTTTTCAAAGCGGCCGTTTTCTTCAATATCCGCCATCGTCTTCATCATCGTTGAGACCGGTTTTAAGAACAGACCGGAAGTTTTTACACCTACAAATGCGGCCAGCACAATTAAAACAGCAGAGGAGGCCAGTAAGATCGTAAGCAGCAGTCGGCTGTCTTCAAATATGTCTTCGGGGACCACGGAGAGTTCCAACATTCCAAGGTATTTTCCGTTTTCCATGATCGGATAGGAGGCCACAATAGCAGTGAAATCCTCACCTTTAACAGTACGGGTTTGGTCATCTTTCGGAAACACCGGTTTGATGGACAACAGGTCCTCTTCATCCGCTTTTACATAAATCTTTTGGTGCTGTGCATTAAATAAACGGATCATCCCTTCATCCGGTACATGCGTTTGCAATATCGGTTCCGGATCGGAAAAAAGCGCATCCCCGCTGCCCACACTTTCAGCTAATTGTTCAGCACTGTTCTCCAGGCTTGTTTCCAACCGGTCTTTTGAAAAATAAAGAAACGCCAAAAATACAATGGTATTGCCGGCAAAGAGCACAATAAAAGACCAGAGAATAAGCAATGCCGAAAGTTTTTTCTTAATCGACATTAACCCGTCTCCTTCATTGTATAACCAACGCCCCTCACTGTGTGGATCAGCGCTGTTTCGTGCCCGTGGTCAATTTTTTTGCGCAAATAGCCAATATAAACATCTACAACATTCGTATCTCCCGCATATTCAAATCCCCATACTTCATTTAACAACTGTTCTCGGTTTAATACAATGCGTTTATTCTTTAACAAATAGCATAAAAGATCAAATTCCCGTTTTGTCAATTCAATCGGTTTGCCGCCTCTTGTCACCTGCCTTGTTGCCGTGTTGACAAGCAAATCGGCAAGGGCATATTCGTGTTTCTTGCTGTTTTCGGATTTGCCGGTATGGAGTGCACCCGTTCTCAGCGCGGCACGGATCCGCGCGAGCAATTCCTCAATATTGAAAGGCTTTGTAATATAGTCATTTGCACCATGGTCTAGCCCGTTCACCTTATCGAGGACAGAATTGCGGGCTGTCAGCAAAATGACCGGTGTCCGGCTGTTTCTCATACGGTAGCGCCGCAAAACCTCGAGACCGCTCAAGCAGGGGATCATCACATCCAGCAGTACCAAATCCCAATCTTCGCTTTCTAGCAGGTTGAGTGCTTGTGATCCGTTCTCTACCCAAACGGTATCATAGTGCTCATGCTGCAATTCGAGCTCCAGCACCAGTGCAATTTTCACATCGTCTTCCACAATCATGATTTTTGACAATTCTGGACCAGCTCCTTCTGAAAGTGCATTCCCATCATTATTTTAACAATTTTCTGTTTTGAAAGGAATGCAGTCAGTACTTTTGTTTGAAAAATCAAAGTGCGTTGAAACGGTTTTTAAACTCTTCCGGCCCATCGCCTCAAAGTCAAAAAATGAATGAACTGAATGATTTGATATAACAGAGAGGGTTGTTGGAAGTCGCGGAAGTCGTCGCGTATTCCACTTCCACCGGGATATCCAGATCGTTTTGGAAATTTTCTTTCCGACCATGCCGGATTGGTGGGTGGAGCTGCTGGCAATGTTGGCCCTTTCGAAGTTGTTCAGCTCCGTTCCTTGAAAAAAGCTTCCACTGCCTAAATTGCCATACCACTTTGGGTAGTGTGCGTTTAATCGCTTCCGGTGTTCTTCATTCGGCCTATGGATAAAACCTGGTGGAGCACAATATAGTGGTCGAAAAATTTTGTGGAAACAAACGTTCTTATCATGTATAATATGATTAATAATTCAATTTTAGCAAAGGATGGGGTAAAATAATGGGAGAAGTACTTATTCTGGAGAAAAAGGTAAACTATTTACCCGGAACTGATTACGACGGGCTTTGGAAGAAAATTATAAGTGAACTGTTTGAGGAATTTATTTTATTCTTTGCACCTGATTTGTATGAGACCATTGATTTTGGAAAAGGAATTGTTTTTCTCGAACAGGAACTGCACAAAGTCATCATCAAGCATAAAAAAGGGAAAAGAATTGCAGACAAAATTGTAAAGGTTTCCTTGAAAAACGGCGAAGAAAAATATGTATTCATTCACATTGAAATTCAAGAAAAACAAGATCCGGACTTTTCCAAACGAATGTTTACTTATTTTTATCGCTTGTTTGATCGCTTCCAAGAAAACATTTATTCCATTGCGATTTTGACCGATTTGTCTAAATCAAATAACTCAGAGCCGTTCCAATACTCCTTTTACGGCACTGAACTTACGTATCGCTTTAACACTTATAAGTTTAATGAAGCGGACATTCCTTCTTTGAAAAAGTCTACGAACCCTTTTGCCATTGCAGTATTGGCGGGTATTTACCTTCATCTAACGGAAAAGAACTATCAGAAACGATATGAAGTTAAGAAAAAATTGTTAAAAGAATTCATCTTATCCAACCAAAATCTTAGTTCTAATTATGCGGAAGCGCTTTGTTACTTTATTGACTATCTTCTGTATCTTCCTGGTGAGTTAACAAAACAATTAACGAAAGAGTTATTTATTCACATTGAAAAGGAGGCAAACCATATGCTGTATTCTGAAGAGCTTAAAGAAGCTCCTACATTTGCAGAGTATCTGAAAACTGTGAAAGAAGAAGGAATTGAAATAGGGATAGAAAAAGGGATTGAAAAAGGGATTGAAAAGGGGAAGGAAGAAGGAATTGAAATAGGGATTGAAAAAGGGAAAATGGAAGAAAAAAGGAATTTGGCAGCCGAGTTATTAAGGGAAGGATTTTCAGTTGAAAAAGTTGCAAAAATGGTAAAACTCAGTATAGATGAAGTGAAAAAAATTAAAAAATGTGTGAATAACTAAATGAATTGAGACAAGGGATGGGCTGCCTTTCTATATAATCAAAGAAATGATGATTTTAGAGGAGCACTCATTAATTGCCACTGAAAATTTCTTAAGATTGCAAAGCACTTAACAATATTAGCACCCAAAGAGTTCTCTTTGAAAGATTTCACACTAAATAAAGAAATAGCCACATGCAAAATTGACTTTAGCGTGTGGCTTTTAAAAAATGAGCTTCTTGGGTGCTACCTAGTTGTTTTAAAAAAATTTAATAGATAAAAAAGGAACTGACGTTTGCAGTAAAAATCACTTAACATAGCATTTTTTTATCCATTTTTATATTCAATGGTAATTTTTGTAGCGCCAGTATTCTACATCCCGGCTATTCGTTTGATTTTCTAATTAGCCCAAATTCTTCAGGAAAAATTATTCTTCAATTCGAGTTAACTTCACTTCAACTTTAAATCGATCCGGATTTTTTTCCAAAACTGCGATGAACCGTTTTAAGTCTTGAAAGATAATAAATCCTTCTGTTTCATTTTCATAATTCATCGTAAAGGACTCCGGTTTTTCATTATTTTCTTCATTTTCTGTTGCGTCACGTTCAGCTATCTTTTCTGTTTCTTCAACGGCAACTTGGTTATTTGAAGATAATAAGTTATTAATCAACATTTTCATTTCCTTAAACTCACTCATCAGTTGGTCAACACGTTCATCCCCTGCATTTCCAGCTGGTTCTTGTCCGGATTCCACAGCAGCCGGCGTAAAATCTTTTATATTCTCCTGTGCTTTATCTTTCTTATATTCATCTATCCACCCGTTTTTGAGGGCTAATTTTTTCAGATTGTGTTTATAATTATGAACGGAAGAATCTCGTTTCCCCCAAATTTTTGCAATTGATTGGGCGTTCCATTTTTCTGTATATTCGGATATAAGCAGCCATTGATCTTTTTTTGGAAGCTTTTTTAAATCATTAAATGGAATCACTTGGTTTGGATCAGCGTCCGGTTTTGAGTGCGGAATTGTCCGTTTCTTCTTCATTTCAAGTCCTAAATCAGTCAACAATTGATAGTACACCTCTTCTTCAATACCTAATGCTTCTATTATTTCATTCTCTGAATAGGTCTCCCTCCATTTCGTTAAAATTTCCGTTTGTCGTTCTTTCGGATGCGATTTTAAATCTTCGTAGGTCATTAAACTTGTAAACATATTGTACACCTTTACCTTTCCTGATTTTTTATATAACTTTTTTTCTTTCCCTCTTAATAAGTCACTGGCAAAATAAATTTTTCCTATCCCGTGTTTGACTCCCTTTCCCTTTTTTGCATATGCTCCATAAGAACTAATCTTCTTTTCTTTGATTTCTGCATAATATGTTTGCTTTATGTCATTATGCGTATTTAGCACCGGTCTACCTCCTTTGCATAAATTTGAAAATCGCTTTTCATTCCATATTCTTTCTATAAAATAATTACAGTGTTGGGTTGATGTTGGAGAATTTTCAGTTATTTTTAAGGGACTTTGTTCTATTATTGCTGTCTTGATCTTCAGGGACGATTTCTCCTCCTGCCAGTTGTTTAAGGTACATAAAATTCTTTTTTGAGTTTCAATTTTATACATGATATTCCAATTTACCTACTTATTCCTTTAAGCTGTCTACTAATTAACGGACTATCTATATTATACTAGATCCTATGTATATTATCTACATTGAATGAAAATTTCATCACTAATTTGATAAGCTTTTTTGTCAAAGAAAACATCATCTTTTTATATAAGTTGGACTAAACATTACTTTTTCATGTGTCGCCAAAAGCAATGTCCCTGATCATAATTGATTTTGACGCGAAAAGAGCGCGTACCGGTGGTCGGGTGTCGAATGTATCTTCTAAACCAACAATTTATCAAGATTTTTGTTTACCTTTGTGTAAAATTTGCGCAAAAATTATTGAAAGCCATTACAAATGTCCCTTTTTCTCTTATAGACGTTTTTGGTAAAATTAAGTTATTGATTGAAGAATACTAAATATAGGAGTGACGGCAATGCTTTTGTTTTTTGGTAAGTTTATCTTGCTTTATTTGTTTCTTTCAATTGCATTTGCCTTATTCAAAGTGCTGTATTACAATATCGGCAAAAAATTCGTTTCTAAGACGGCTGATGGAACAATATTGCATTGGGCTTTAAGTGTTTTTGTTAAAAACGGTACGAAAATGGATAGTAATGATTACTTTGTTATGGCTGTTTTGGCGGCTTTATTTGCGATTTACTTGTAAAAAACTCCCAGAATCCACGATATACCAGCAGTTTTTTTATTTTGTTGGATATTCATTATTCTTACAAAATTCTTTAATCTTATTATGGTTTTTTGAAAACTTTTTCCACGCTTTTTGATCCCTTTTTAAACACTGTTGGGCAACACCAGCCAATCCCGCTGTCGCCGGTTCATAATTCTATATCCGCTTTCCTTTACAGTACTTGGCAACTTGCACTGTTTCGTCTCCGTAAAACCCATCAGCGCTGTATTTTGGGAGAGAGCCCGCAGCAATCAAACATTTCTGCAGGGTGTTACCTGGAAACCGGACAACGCTTTTTTTAGAATGGACCTTGTGCATTTATTTGGAGCACGCGATTTTAAAAAGTCGGCTTCCTTTGCTATCCTTTAAGTTATAAACAGGAAAGAAAGGAATAGCGAAATGAAAAAGCATTTAATTTCCGCCATCTCTATTGTTTCTGCCGTGTCAGCCTTGTTGTTTCTGGCCGGCCTGTGGATGGTGTTTGAAGACCAGCAGACGAAAGCAACAGGCGTAAAGACGGAAACTGCCAGAACCGGCAATAACACGTCAAAAGCGGGTGGTACGAAACAAATCACGATTACAGCAATCGGCGACTCACTCACAAGGGGAACGGGAGATACAGCAGGAAAGGGATATGCGGGTTATGTTGCGGATCGTTTAAAGAAAAAAACGAAGAAGGCTGTTCTACTCCAAAACAATGGCATCAAAGGGCTTACATCAAGCGGGCTGCTTGAACAGCTCAAACAACCGCAGATCAAACGCGAACTCAAGAGCGCGGATATCATTTTGCTGACCATCGGCGGCAATGATTTGTTTGCGGGCGGAGAGGCGCTTGACCATTTGAATACCGCCTATATCGAAAAGCTGGAAAAGCCTTATTTGGCCAATTTAAAACAGATCTATGCAGGAATTCGGGCGGTGAACAAAACGGCAATCGTCTATCATGTCGGGCTGTATAATCCTTTTATCGATTTGTCCGAGGCGAAAACGACCTCTGCGATCGTCAGAAAATGGAACTTTGATTCTGCTTCTGTCGCGTCTGACTTTCCAAAAGTCATCTATGTGCCGACGTTTGACCTTTTTGAACAAAATGTAAACGACTATTTATACAGTGACAAATTCCATCCGAATACGGCCGGTTATCAACTGATCGGAGAGCGTGTTGCTTCCCTGATCCATTATCGGGAGGAGAAAGCGAAATGACGACGATTCCCGCACTTAAGGTTATCGATGTCCATAAAAAAATTGGCAGGAAAGAAATCATCAAAGGCATCAGTTTTGAAGTGATGCCGGGAGAGGTATTCGGATTTCTCGGGCCGAACGGGGCAGGGAAGACAACAACGATTCGGATGCTGACAGGTCTGATCCGCCCGACTTCGGGAAAAATTTTGATCGGCGGAAAAAACGTACGGACCGAGTTTACGGAAGCCATGAAAAATCTCGGTTGCATTGTCGAAAATCCGGAGATGTACCCGTTTTTGACCGGCTATGAAAATCTTGCCTATTTTGCACGGATGGATCCGTCCATTCCGAGAAACAGGCTGGATGAAGTGGCGGCGCTCGTTGGCTTAACTGGCCGGATCCATGATAAAGTAAAAACATACTCTCTCGGCATGCGGCAAAGGCTTGGCATTGCCCAGGCGCTCCTTGGAAACCCGAAGCTTTTGATTCTTGATGAACCGACAAACGGGCTTGACCCGGCAGGCATCCGGGAAATGCGCGAATTTATCCGGTCGCTTGCCGAAAAAGCGCATTTAAGCGTCCTCGTTTCTTCGCATTTGTTAAGCGAAGTGCAGCTGATGTGCGACAAAGTGGCCATTATCCATAACGGCCAGGTGATTCGGACCGGGAATGTACACGAGCTGCTTTCCGAAAAAGCGCGTACCTTTTGGAAAGTTGCGCCAATAGAGAAAGCACGCACCTTGCTTCAGGCGGAGACACAGGTGGCAGAAGGGGAAGACGGCCTCCTTGTGACCCCTTATGATGAAGAAAAAAATGCTTTATGGAACGAGATGCTCGTTCAAAACGGGGTCAGGGTGAAAGAAATGAAGGCCGTGCTGCCGGCGCTTGAAGATTTGTTTTTGGAACTGACAGGGGGCAGGAAAAAATGATCCAACTTATATACAATGAACAGTTGAAGCTTTGGAAGAAAAAGCGGATTCTTGTCATTATGCTGATTATCGCCTGCCTTGTTCCCATTTTTACCTACGCGCAGTACAAAGAATCGAAAGCGCTGCAGGAAAAAATCGGGACAACCGACTGGCGGGTTAAGCTCCAGAAACAAATTGTCGATACGCAAAACCGGCTCGGATCGGCAAGCCTTTCTGATGATTTTAAAAAATATTTGCGTATCACATTGAGCCAGGAACAATATTATCTCAACCACAACATCAATCCGAACGCGCCGGGCGCCCCGACGTTTATGCGGGTATTTATTGAAAATGCGATCGGCATGCTTTTGCCACTGTTCGTCATGGTGGCGGCAAGCGATATCGTGTCTGCTGAGGCGGGCAGCGGGACAATCAAATTATTGCTGACGCGCCCTGTGAAAAGATGGCGCATCCTGCTTAGTAAGTACATTGCCATGCTGCTGTCCGTTTCGTTTATTTTGCTGTGCACTGCCGTATTCACCTATGGTATTTCCGGACTGGTATTCGGCTACCACGGCTGGAACATGCCCATACTTACCGGTTTTACGATAAAAGGGGACGAGCTCCTTACATCACATGTGCATGCTGTTTCGCAATGGAAATATTTGCTCATGGCGTTTGGCCTTGCCTGGTTTGTCGGCGTCGTTTCAGGCAGCCTCACATTTATGCTTTCTGTCTTGTTGCGCAGCACGGCCGCCGTAATGGGGATTATGCTGTCCTCATTGATTGCCGGCGCCATTTTGACCAATATGGTATCGGCATGGCCAAGCGCAAAATATTTGTTTATGGTGAATTTGCAGCTGACAAATTATCTCAATGGTACAAGCCCGCCTGTTGCAGGCATGACGCTCGGATTTTCGGTTGCTGTGCTGCTTGTGTGGCTTTTTCTCTCGCTCGTGGTTTCTTTTGTTGTGTTTACAAAACGGGATGTTTATTAAGAAAAACGGAATTCCGCCAATTTCCGGTAAAATTTTTTCGCTGCATTAATACAATGATAAAGCAGGATTTTTTACGGGGCAGCACGAATTTCGTATGATAAGCAAAGGGGGAGATGCTGTGTTTCAACGGTTTGTCGTTGGGATGGGGATTGCTGTGTTTATGTTTATTGCAGGTGTCACTTATTTTTACTTTAACAAAGGAGAAGCGATTGCAACGGAGGCAGCACCTTCGAAAAAACCGGCTGCAGAGGAAGAGACGGCTGCAAAAGCGGTTATACAGGAAAGCTTCTACCAGAAGACGCCTGAGCGCAAACTTTCGGCATACAAAAGCATGAGCGAAGAAGCATTGGTGCAGGAAGTACATAATATGACGCATCAAAAAGTGGCGGCAAATGAAAAATGGGGAGCTTCCGAAATCACAAAAGAAAAGGTGGACGCCCTGTATTCGGCAATTAGCAATCAAACTTTTGCGGATACAGAACTGCAGGATATGCTGCTCGGTATATTAAAACCGTGGAAAAAAGGCGATTTCAGCAATGCGGTGAAGGCCCATAATGAGATTTGGGCCTACCAGAAAGGCAACATCGGAAAAGCGGAGCGGCGGCTGACGCCTTCTGAAGAAGCGGCATATATTAAGGAAAATTTCAAATGACATCAGGAAGTGGAAACGGTGAAAATTTTAGGTATATCCGGCTCGCTTACCGGTGAGAAGACCTCCATTGGTGTATATGAGGTGCTTATGGCAATTAAAGCGGAAGATCCGGAAGCGGAAACTGAACTGCTCGATTTAAAAGATTATGAAGTGGAGTTTGCAAGAGGGTTTCCACTTTCTTATTACAATGATGATACGATTGCGGCCGTTAATAAAATGCTTGAAGCGGATATCCTTGTTTTTGGCTCGCCAATTTACCAGGCGTCCATTACAGGCGCTTTGAAAAATTTGCTCGACCATTTGCACCGCGATGCTTTTCAGTCCAAAGTATGCGGCATTGTGATGAACGGCGGCTCGGACAAACATTTTCTTGTTGCTGAATACCAGCTGAAACCGGTGTTAACCTTTTTAAAGGCCACCTGTGCGGTCCGCAATGTTTTTATCCACAATGATGATTTTAATGAGGACAATGAAATCATCAATGCCGATATCCAGGCACGCATCCGAAAGCTTGCGCATGAACTGTTGCAATTGAGAAAAGCTTTCTCCGGAGGCAATCCTGGAAATTTGGGATGATGTACTTTTGCCTAGTGCCGTGGCCGTTGCGCATGGGCGATAGTGGATCATCAGCGAAGCTTAGGTAGACGTGCTCTAGGCGAAGGAAGGCGACCATTTTGCCGTTTATCTTGCCGTATGACGCGTTACCAGCAAAAGGATAAAAAACCCCGGGGCAATTTTTCAGGGGAGAGGAGCTCTAAGTTTTTCCGCTTTCTTAACATTGTATCGTTCTTTTAGGCGGAATAAAAAAGTGCCGGCGGACAGCCGGCGCTTTTTCTTTACTGCAATTCCCTTTTTAAAATCTGTTCCGCATGTGCAACTTGTTCTTTTGTCGGCGGTTCGACACCTTTGAGGGGATAGTCGATGCCGAGCGCCTCGTATTTGTAGACGCCTAACTTATGGTACGGAAGGATTTCGATTTTTTCGACGTTTGGCAGCGAATGGATAAAATCAGATGTTTTTTGCAAATCTTCTTCAGAATCGACGCCGGGAACGAGCACATGGCGGATCCAGACCGGAATATGCTTGTCAGCGAGATACCGGGCGAAATCGAGAATATGCTCATTTGACATGCCGGTCAGCCATTTATGCTTTTCCGGGTCAATATGCTTGATGTCCAATAATACAAGATTTGTATATTTCATCAATTCATCCAGTTTTTCCATAAACCGGGAACTGCGCGAGAAACATCCGCCCGCTGTGTCAATGGCAGTATGGACGCCAATTTCTTTGCACGCTTTAAACAATTCGATCAGAAAATCGAGGTGCAAAAGCGGTTCACCGCCGCTCACTGTAATGCCACCGCCGGAAGCTTCAATAAAAGGCAGGTAATCGCGCACATCGCTCATAATCTCTTCGACGCTCATTTCATTGCCTTCATTGATTTTCCATGTATCTGGGTTGTGGCAGAATTTGCAGCGCAGCGGGCAGCCTTGCGTAAATACGACATAGCGGATGCCGGGCCCGTCGACTGTGCCAAACGATTCAGTGGAATGAATGCGCGTTGTCATGTTCATCTCAATCAAATCCTTCTATATAGATTCCCCATAAGTTAAGTGTTTAATAGGGGGGAGGGGGCACGCAGGTGCATGCCGCCCGAATCAGTTTACATCATTTCATGGAACGTGCGGTTAATGACTTCAAGTTGTTGTTCCCTTGTCAATTTAATGAAGTTTACCGCATATCCCGATACACGGATCGTCAATTGCGGATATTTTTCCGGATGATCCATCGCATCCAGCAATGTTTCGCGATGCAGGACGTTGACGTTTAAGTGGTGCGCTTTTTTCGCCATATAGCCGTCCAGCATGCCGTCCAGGTTGGAGACCTGTGTTTCTTCTTCGTGTCCGAGCGCTTCCGGGACAATCGAGAAAGTGTTGGAAATGCCGTCAAGCGAATATTTATAAGGCAGTTTCGCAACAGATGTCAACGATGCGACTGCGCCGTGCGAATCGCGGCCGTGCATCGGGTTTGCGCCAGGGGCGAACGGTTCGCCTGCTTTCCGGCCGTCCGGTGTGCTTCCTGTTTTCTTGCCGTATACAACGTTCGATGTAATTGTCAGGATCGAAGAAGTATGGACAGCGTTCCGGTAAGTCGGATATTTTTGCAGTTTTTGCATAAACGACTTGACGAGATTGACGGCAATTTGGTCGACGCGGTCATCGTTGTTGCCGTATTTCGGATAATCGCCTTCGACTTCATAGTCAACGGCAAGGCCATCTTCGTCACGGATGACTTTTACTTTCGCATATTTGATGGCGCTTAGAGAGTCGGCCGCAACAGACAAGCCGGCAACGCCGCAAGCCATCGTGCGCAGTACATTGCGGTCATGCAATGCCATTTCAAGCCGTTCGTAGCTGTATTTGTCATGCATATAATGGATGATGTTTAAAGCATTGATATAAACGCCTGCAAGCCAGTCAAGCATCCGGTCGTATTTTTCCATTACTTCATCGTAATTGAGATATTCCGATGTGATCGGTTGGAACGGAGGTGCGACTTGCATTTTATACCGTTCATCAACGCCGCCGTTAATCGCATACAGCAAAGCTTTTGCCAGGTTGGCACGGGCGCCGAAGAATTGCATTTGTTTGCCGATCCGCATCGCCGATACACAGCAGGCAATGCCATAATCATCGCCGTATTCTTCACGCATTAAGTCATCGTTTTCATATTGGATGGCGCTTGTCTTGATCGACATTTTCGCGCAATATTGTTTCCATTTATCCGGCAGTTTCGTCGACCAGAGCACGGTCAGGTTCGGTTCCGGCGCAGGGCCGAGATTATCAAGCGTGTTCAGGAAGCGGAACGAGTTTTTCGTAACGAGTGTACGGCCGTCCAAAGCCATGCCGCCGATCGATTCTGTTACCCATGTCGGGTCGCCGCTGAACAGTTCATTGTAATCTTCCGTCCTTGCAAATTTGACGAGGCGGAGTTTCATGACAAAGTGGTCGACGAGTTCTTGTGCTTCCCGTTCAGTCAGGACACCGTTTTTCAAATCTCTTTCAATATAAATGTCAAGGAAAGTGGATGTGCGCCCAAGACTCATGGCCGCGCCATTTTGTTCTTTAATGGCAGCCAGATACGCGAAATACAGCCATTGGAAAGCTTCGTGTGCGTTTGAAGCCGGTTCGGAAATATCGAATCCGTAGCTTTGTGCCATTTGTTTCAATTCTTGCAATGCACGAATTTGTTCCGAATGTTCTTCACGTTCACGGATGACTTCTTCTGTCATCAAGCCGCAGCCGATTAAATCGAGATCTTTTTTCTTTTGCTCAATTAAATAATCTACACCGTAAAGGGCAACGCGCCGGTAGTCGCCGATAATGCGGCCGCGGCCGTAAGCATCCGGAAGGCCTGTTACAATGCCGGCATGCCGTGCAGCTTTGATTTCCGGTGTGTAGGCATCGAATACACCTTGGTTATGGGTTTTCCGCCATTCTGTAAAAATATGTTTGATTTCCGGATCAATTTCATAGCCGTAAGATTTTAAGGCACTTTCTGCCATCCGGATTCCGCCAAACGGCATCATCGAACGTTTGAACGGTTTATCGGTTTGGAAACCGACAATTTTTTCAAGTTCTTTGTTTAAATAGCCCGGGCCATGCGATGTAATGGTAGATACAATTTTCGTATCCATATCCAGGACGCCGCCTTTTTCGCGTTCCTGTTTCGACAGTTCCATGACCTGATCCCATAATTTTAAAGTGGCTTCAGTCGGGCCGGCAAGAAAGCTTTCATCGCCTTCGTAAGGGGTTACATTTTTCAGAATAAAGTCCCTTACATCGATTTCTTTTTGCCAGTTTCCTCCTTTGAAGCCTTCCCATTGTTTTTTGGAGAGCGTTGCTTTTGTCAGTAATTGTTCAGTCATTTTAAATGGCCTCCTTTAAGCCTATTAATGAGCTGCCTTCAGAATTGGATGTTTGTTTGTTAAATAGTGAACATTTCTTATTACGCTTTCATTTTAGCATGGTCGATTTTAAAAAGATAGTGATAGCGTTCACATTTTGGGGCCAAAAAAAGCAGTTGTCAAAGAATGTTCAAAACATTTGGCCGTAGATATATAATAGAAAAATGCGATGAAAGCGTGTTATAACACAAATTGATCAGTTTTTCACATGATTATTTTTCTTGGGGAGAGTTTGTGATTTGGTAACATGCTCAATATTTCACAAAATTGGCACAGCCATATGAAAGCGGTTGCGTTATATTTTTCATGTAAGCAGTTACATAAAAGGAGTGGGGAAAGATGTTAACAGGATTACGTACTGATTTTCAAATGCCTTCCGTAAACTTGTTTGGACAGGGGACGGCAGAAGAAATTGGAAACAGGCTGAAAAATCTTGGGTGTCGCAGACCGCTGATTGTAACCGATGAAGGGCTCCACCAACTGGGGTATTCCGAAAAAATTGCAGCCTATATAAAAGAAGCCGGCCTGGAAGTGGCGATCTATCCGAAGGCTGAACCAAATCCGACAGACAAAAATGTGGAAGACGGGTTAAAAACCTATCATGAAGAAAATTGCGATTCAATCGTTTCACTTGGCGGCGGGAGCGCGCATGACTGTGCAAAAGGGATCGGGCTCGTTGCGGCCAATGGGGGCAAAATCCATGATTATGAAGGGCTGGACCGTTCTGAAAAACCAATGGTGCCGCTCGTTGCAATTAATACAACAGCCGGGACTGCCAGCGAAATGACAAAATTTACGATTATTACCGATACGAGTCGGAAAGTGAAAATGGCGATTGTAGATAAACATGTGACACCGGTTTTGTCCATTAATGATCCATTATTAATGGTCGGGATGCCGCCGTCTTTAACTGCGGCAACGGGGCTTGACGCTTTGACCCATGCAGTGGAAGCGTATGTTTCAACTGCGGCCACACCGGTAACAGATGCATGCGCCATTAAAGCGATCCAAATTATTCCGCAATATTTGCCAAAGGCTGTTGCAAACGGCAATGATATGGAAGCGCGTGAACAAATGGTATATGCGCAGTATTTGGCAGGCATGGCGTTTAATAATGCATCTTTGGGCTATGTCCACGCGATTGCGCACCAGTTCGGCGGTTTCTATAACTTGCCGCACGGCGTTTGCAATGCGATTTTGCTCCCGCATGTGTGCCGTTTCAATCTGATTGCGCGGAAAGAAAGATTTGCAGAAATTGCCGTTGCACTGGGTGAGAAGACGGATGGCCTGAGCGTCGACGAAGCGGCGGAAAAAGCCATTACAGCAATAGAAAGGTTGGCAGCACAGCTGAACATTCCGAAAGGCTTTAAAGAACTCGGGGCTAAAGAAGAAGATATCGAAATCCTCGCCCAGCATGCGATGCAGGACGCGTGCGCAGCCACAAACCCGCGCAAACCAACACAAAAAGAAGTGGAAGCGATTATAAAAGCAGCGATGTAAGGAAGAAGACGGAGGGGAATTTGAGTAAACTGGCACCTGCAGGCTGGGCACTTTTTCCAAGTGTCCGGCCTGCAGGTATTTTTTGTCTATACCTTTTTTCAAAAGACAGGCGTCCATGTCGCGACGGAAAAAACAGCTGGCGCAAATTTTCCGGATTGCAACCACCGCCCGCAATGCATACCAGGTTCTGGGCAAGTGGAAGATGAGCCTGTTGGATTGGAGAGGGACGAAAAAAATCCCCTTTAGAAGAACCATACGAGAGATTCAAAGCAAATGGCTCCCTGATGGTTTACCTAGGAGGGGTTACGTAAAATTAGACAAAGCGACAAGCACACAAATCGTACGTTCATCGCCCGTTTTGGAATTTATGATTTGCTCAGCGGTTGTAGCAAAATAACGTAATTTTGGTATTCATTTGAGAAACCTTTATGGATTTCTAATATTTCCTGATTTTTAAGGTTCAATTTAATTTGTCTTTGGTTTTTCTTTTCAAATGAATAAGATTGACGGATAGTACTATCTGATGAGGTGATTTGTACAAATGGTTTTCGGTTATGCGTTTTTTCATGGTCAACAAAAGACAATCTATATTTTCCTTCTTGCAGTTGTTTTCCCACTCTGTAATAACCGGAATGTTGAATGAAGTAATCTCCATTCTTATCTTTTTTTAATCTATATAAAACGAATTAATCATTTTTGCTCACTTCCTCGGTCCTTTTTTGGGTATATAGATTGTAACTATCCTAAAAAGGGCGGAGAAAAAATGTTGAATCAAGAACTTGAACAATTGCGAAACGCTATGCAAAACACAAGGGATAAACATCTTTATGAGCGTTATCTCTCTGTGCTGTTACATTTAGAAGGCCGGACTTATCCAGAAATTGCTAAGATTATAGGACGTACCCGGCAAACGGTCATGAATTACTGTCATGCTTATGAAGAAGGAGGAATCTCCAGCCTTCAAATGAAAAAACCAACAGGTAAACCTGAGAAATTAACGGAAGATCAACAAAAGCAGTTGGCCGAAACCATTATAAACAAAACCCCTGCAGAAGTTGGGTTCGAAGCAAAATACACTTGGACGCTCCCGTTAATCGCCGATTGGATCCAGCGTGAATTTCAACAGTCGTATACCCCAAGGGGCGTTTCTAAAATGTTACACCGGCTTGGGTTTAGCTATACAAAGGCCACATATACTTTGGCAAAAGCAGATCCTGAAGAGCAAAAAGCATTCAAAGAAGTCACTTTCCTAAAGCTAAAACAGCAACTGGAGAATGGGATCATCGATCACCTGTTATTCGAAGATGAGGCATTCATCCGTGCTTATCAGGCTCTGCAGTATAACTGGTTCCCAAAAGGACAGCAGCGAAAAATCAAAACATACGGCCAGCATAAGGGTGCAAAGCTGTTCGCTGCCATAAACTATGAAACCGGCGAAATTACGCACTATGAAGAAGAAAAAAGTAATTCCTTGGCCTTTAGACGTTTTGTAGAACTCATTTTAAGTAAATACCCGCAAGGTAAAATTGTAATGGTTTTGGACAACAGCAAAGTGCATCAATCACAATTTATCAAGGATTTCCTGAAAGAAAATCCACGAATGGAATTTGTTTTTCTTCCTAAATACAGCCCTGAGTAGAACCCAGTGGAAGGATTATGGAAGTGGCTAAAGCAAGATGTCGTAAACAACGTCTTTTTCAGCAAATTTTACCAAATTCGCTCCCACGTGGCGGAATTTATGAAACAAGCCAGCCAAAAGAGCCAAGAAGTCATTGACCGGCTGCTTGTTAGATTAGAGCTGTCAAAAACTTAAGTTCATCTTATATAGTATCTTTTCTGAACAGTATTTTTTGATTCCGATTTTATTAACGACTACATTTCTGTATCCCAATTTATAATCCAATATGGCATCGTCCGAAAAAGCAATCAAGAAATAAATTGGCAAAAACCAAATTAAGACGATTTGTGCTCCATGCGCTCTGCTTGAGCCTGTCAGGAAAAATGCAAAAGCAGGATCCCACTTATCACCAAACTGGATTTGGTTGATAAGTAATTGTATGATTTCCACACAAGGAATGAATAAAATAAGGAGAAGACAAACCAAACTGAGTTTATTATGTAGTATTCGATAAGAATGACTTTGCAGCATTTGTACCCTCCGCAATTTTCCGTTCAATTAATTTTTTTCTATATCCTTCCTCAAATCTTCTCTTTCTGTAACTTATTTTAATGAAAAAGGACTTTAATAGAAATATTTTTTTGTTAAATATGAATATTATATACATATAATATTTTCTCGGATTTTGGCTTGTAAAATAGGGCAGCTCTGACGGCCTATCAATAGTCTTTTCTCGTGTAATCGCTTCATAAACGTTCAAAATATATACAAACACAAACAGGGAAAAAGGGGATATGATAGAAAGGCAGTTGTTTGTGATATGATTCACAATTAAACATTTTTCATGTTGGAGATGGTGTTTATGTACGAGGCCGTTGAATCTGTTGTTCAAATGGCATTAAATAAGAAAAAATATCTGGAAGAATCCTTGCTTCGTTATGTGACAAAAGCAGCGTTGGCAAGTATGTTCATCGGTTTTGCCATTATAATATGTTACCGTCTTGCTGAGCCGTTTTTTGATGCGAAGTCTCCGGTTACTTCCTTTATGGCTTCAATATTTTTTGGCGCAGCGCTTGTGCTTATTATGTTTGGCGGCGGCGAGCTTTTTACCGGCAATACGATGATGATGACAATGAGCACGGTAAAAAAAGCGACAACTTGGAAAGATGCGCTCACAAACTGGGTGGCAACGTATGCCGGAAATTTGATCGGTGCGGCGATTTTCGCGCTGTTTATCCATTACAGCGGACTCTATGCGGATTCGGATAACAGCCAGTTTTTAATGTCGGTTGTTGGTGGGAAAATTAGCCTGACGACGGCCCAAATGTTTTTCCGTTCGATTCTTTGTAACTGGCTTGTTTGTTTAGGGTTCTGGGTTCCGATAAACGTAAAGGGAGACGGGGCTAAAATCGCTTCGATGATGCTGCTCGTGTTTGGCTTCGTCATTTCAGGCTACGAACACAGCATTGCCAATATGGTGCTGTTCTCGCTGGCACTTGCCGCACCACACCCGGATACCATTACACTCGTGGGCATTTTGCACAACCTTGGTGTGGTAACGCTCGGCAATATGATTGGCGGCGGCGTCTTTGTCGGTGCCATGTACGCCTTCTTAACATCAAAGAAAAAAGAAAAAGTGCCGGTTGCTGTTGTTGACACACACACCGTATCCCCTTTTTCGGCTGAAAAAATCAAGTAATATAAAACGAGCTGCCTGATAGAGGGCAGCTCGTTTTATATCGAAAAACCTGATCCGTTTCATTAGCTTTGAATCAGCTGCAGGAATTGCTTGGTCCGTGCGTTTTTTGGATGATGGAATACTTCTTCCGGTTTGCCTTGCTCCAGGATGACACCGCCATCCATGAAAATCACCTTGTCTGCAACTTCGCGGGCAAACCGCATTTCGTGTGTGACAACGGCCATTGTCATCCCTTCTTCAGCAAGCTCCTTCATCACATTCAGCACGCCGCTCACAAGTTCCGGGTCCAGTGCGGATGTCGGTTCGTCAAACAGCATTACTTCCGGCTCCATCGCAAGCGCCCGCGCAATCCCGGCGCGCTGCTGCTGACCGCCGGAAAGGCTTGCCGGATACGCATCTTTTTTATCAAGCAGGCCTACCTTTTCCAGCAGTATTTCAGCTTTTTTTACTGCATCCTGGCGGTTTTTCCTTTTTACAATGATGGGCCCCTCAATCACATTTTCGAGAACCGTTTTATGCGGGAAAAGATTGTACTGTTGGAAAACCATGCCGGATTTTTGCCGCAAAGCCGCGCGTTCTTTTTTACCGGGATGTTGGGAAAAGTCAACGGATACATCACCGATCTGTACTCTGCCTTGATTTGGAACTTCAAGAGCATTCATGCAGCGAAGCAGCGTGGTTTTACCAGAACCGGATGGGCCGATGATGACGATCACTTTCCCTTTTTCAATGGTTAAGTCAATTCCTTTTAGCACTTCAAGGTTGCCGAATTGTTTATGTAACCCTTCTATTCGAATCATACAGGTCCCTCCTTACTTGCTGATGTATTTATCAAAACGGCCTTCCAATTTTTGCTGGATTATTGAGAGAATCAAACAAATCACCCAGTACAAAAAGGCCGCTTCGACATACAGCAGCATAAATTGATAAGTGGTGGAGGCAATTTCCTGGGCTTTACGGAACAGATCGGCCACCAAAATCAAGGAAGCAAGAGACGTATCCTTCACGAGACTGATAAACGTATTAGAAAGTGGCGGTACCGATACGCGGACGGCCTGTGGGAGTACAATTCTTCTCAAAGCCTGTGAATAGTTCATCCCGATCGAATAGGCTGCTTCCCATTGTCCCTTTGGAATCGACAAAATCGCTGCCCTGATAATTTCTGATGCATACGCGCCGACATTGAGCGAAAAGCCGATAATGGCGGCTGGAAAAGAACCAATGGTAATGTGCACAGACGGCAGCCCGTAAAAAATGATAAATAATTGCACAAGCAACGGGGTTCCGCGGATTGCTGAGACATAGATTCGGGCAATCCATTCCAGTATTTTAATGCCGGAAATCCGTGCCAGCGCCGTGGCGAGTGCCAGCACAAGACCGATACAGAAAGTAATAATCGTTAATGGAATCGTATAATGCAAAGCTCCCTTCAGCATCGACAGAAGGGAACTTTGCACCAAATGCAGCTGGTTGCTGCTGATAAACGCAAGGTTATTGGGAAACATCTTCACCAAACCATTTCTTTGAAATTTTTGTTAGTGTGCCGTCTTTTTTCATATCTTTTAAAGCATCATTTACTTTGTCTGTCAATTTCCCTGAATGTTTCCGGAACAAAAGAGCGGATTTGCTGGCATCGTTTGCGGTGGCGGCAACTTTAATGGCAGCATTCGGTTTTTGCTTTTTGTAATCCAGATAAGTTAGGGAATCATTGACCGTTGCATCCACACGGTTTGAAGTCAAAAGCTGGATCGCTTGGTTAAAGCCTTCCACACTTACAATATTGGCACCATTTTTCTTGGCAATAGTGGCAAAGTTGCTTGTAAGCGATTGGGCTGATTTTTTGCCTTTTAAATCAGCAAAGGACTTGATGTTCGTATTGTCTTTGCGTACAAGGACAACGGCTTTTGAAATCGTATATGGTGTGGAAAAATCATATTTTTTCTGGCGGTCTGCGCGGATCCCGACTTGGTTTGCGATCATATCAAACCGTTTGGAATTGAGCCCGGCAAACATGGCATCCCACTGGGTTTCTTTAAATTCGGCTTTTAATCCGAGCCGTTTTGCAACTTCTTTCGCAACATCAATATCGTAGCCTGTTAATTTTCCGTTTTTATGGAAAGAAAATGGCGGATATGTTCCTTCTGTCCCGATCAAAAGGACGCCTTTTGATTTGATCTGGCCGTATAAGTCATTGGATTTTGAAGCGTTCTGGTTGTCCGTATTTTTTCCGCATGCCGTTAACGCAAGCAGCAAGCAAAACACGGCCAGCCATTTGATGTATTTTCTCATGTTGTCAACTCCCTTTTTATTATCTTTACAGTCTACAGCTATGCTTTAACCAGCATTTTGTATTGTAAACAAAGGGGTAAAAAATATCCAGAAAAAAGGCTTTGTATAGTAAAATATGGATGAGGGAAAGCGAAAGGTGGTTAACCCAATATGGCAGAAGGATATGTGAAAGTCACGGGAGGGAATGTCTTTTACAAAATAACGGGCACCGGAAGCAAAACGCCGCTTATCGTATTGCACGGCGGGCCTGGTGGGACACATATGCCGTTTTTTGCCCTTGAAGCACTCGGGGATGAACGGCCGGTTGTCTTTTACGACCAGCTCGGTTCCGGAAGATCAGACCACCCGGATGACCCCTTACTCTGGACAATTGACAGATTCACAGAGGAGCTTGCCCGGCTTCGTGAGGCACTTGCATTGGATAAAGTCCACATCCTCGGCCATTCGTGGGGAACAATGCTTGCGGCAAACTATTTGCTGAAGCAGCCGGCAGGGGTAAAAAGCGTTATATTTTCCGGGCCATGCCTGAGCGCTCCACAGTGGAAAGAGGATCAGGATGAACACCGGAAACAGCTGCCGCCCGATGTCCAGGAAATTTTGGCGCGTTCAGAACGCGAGGGGCGGACATCCTCTCCGGAATACAAAGAGGCAATGAAAGTTTTCTATAAAAAATTTGTCAACCGTCTTGAAGAAAAGCCGGCCGTCTTGCAATCGGAATTTGCCCGTCCGAATGAAGAAGTATACTTGACGATGTGGGGGCCGTCAGAATTTTACCCGTCCGGCAATTTGAAAACATTTGACGTAACAGGCCGCCTGCATGAGATCAGGCTGCCTGCCTTATTTACCTGCGGGCGTTACGATGAAGCCAGGCCGGAAACAACGAGGGCCTATAGCCGGCTCATACCGGGGGCAAAATTCCATATGTTTGAAAACAGCTCACACCAGCCGTACCTTGAAGAGCCCCATGAATTTGTGCGGGTGATTCGGGAATTTTTGGCAGGTGTTTGAGCGCACGGTCAGCGGATATTGATGAGCAGATAAAGAAACCAGACGGCGTGATGCTGTTCGTCTCTTGCCGCTTCAAGAAACGCCTGCTTCATGGCAGGGCTATTTGCGGAACGCGCCAATTCTCTGTAAAAATCGACCGTGTTTTGTTCGTCTTTCACGGCAAATTCAAGCCCTCCTTTGTAAGTGGAAGGGCAGGCTTCGCTGATTTGCGGCTGCGGCCTTCTGCCTGTGAGGTTCGTGTAAAACTGCGAAAATGTCTGGAAATGGCGAATCTCATCATCACGGATTTCCATAATGATGTTACGGGCTTCAGCAGACGGGGCTCTCCTTGCGATTTGCTCGTAGCAGGCGATGGCACTATATTCGCCGTTTATTGCCTGGATTAGATTGGCGAGCCATACTGCCTGCTGGTTCCCGGCGTCAGGCTGTGTGTTTCTCAAACCGGCATGATCATCAAACGGATGGACAAACATTGGATTCCCTCCTCACTTTCAACCGGTATATCGTATGATGGGCAAAAGCGGATCGTTCCGATTTTTTCTGATCCATCCAGCGGACAATGTTTAAAAATTTTCCCGAAATGTTTTATAATAGGAATGTCTATGCCAGATTTCCTTCATATTTTTTTAGAAAAGGAGCAAAGAAATGGAAAAAGTACTTGTTTTCGGCCATAAAAACCCGGATACGGATGCGATTTGTTCAGCGATTGCCTATGCAGCGTTAAAAACAAAATTGGGCGTTGACGCGGAGGCGGTCCGGTTAGGAGAATTGAGCAATGAAACGAAATTCGCATTGGAAACATTCCACATGGAAGCGCCGCGCCTCGTTCAAACGGTTGCAAACGAAGTGGAAAATGTCATTCTTGTGGACCATAATGAACGCCAGCAAAGCGCGGACGACATTGACAGCGTGCGGGTCCTTGAAGTCATTGACCACCATCGCATCGCCAATTTTGAAACGAGCGACCCGCTCTATTACCGTGCGGAACCGGTCGGCTGTACAGCAACGATTTTAAATAAACTTTACAAAGAGAATGGGGTTGAAATCAGTAAAGAAATAGCTGGCCTGATGCTTTCTGCGATCATCTCCGACTCGCTTTTGTTTAAATCCCCGACTTGCACGGAAGAAGATGTGAAGGCAGCGAAAGAACTGGCTGAAATTGCCGGTGTGGATGCAGATACATACGGCCTTGAAATGCTGAAAGCCGGCGCGGATTTAAGTGACAAAACGGTGGAACAGCTGATTACACTTGACTCCAAAGAATTTGATATGGCTGGCCATAAAGTGGTGATTGCCCAGGTAAATGCCGTTGATACAAATGACGTGCTCGTGAAACAGGCGGAAATTGAACAGGCGATCCAAGCGCAGATTACAGACAGAGGGCTTGATTTGTTCCTGTTTGTTGTAACGGATATTTTAACAAACGATTCCGTCGCACTTGCACTCGGCAAATCGGCGGATATTGTGGAAAAAGCCTATAATGTCAAGCTGGAAAACAACACGGCCACTTTAAAAGGCGTTGTATCACGGAAAAAACAAATTGTTCCGGTTTTAACCGAATCCTTTCATAGCTGAAAAAACCGGTGCCGACACATGGCACCGGCTTTTTTCATTCCAAGAAACCGGAACAGGGCTTTCAGATACCCGTATGATCCTTGGGTATTGTGCTGCCTTTTCAAATTTTGGCTTGCGGAACCCCGCTGTTTCCGCAACCGGCACCGGTTTTTTCAACGGGGGATCGGAATGCGACTCAGATACCCGTATGATCCTTGGATATTGTGCTGCATTTTCAAATCTTGGCTTGCGGAACCCCGCTGTTTCCGCAACCGGCACCGTTTTTTCAACCGGGGGACCAGAACGGGACGCAGATATCCATATGTTCCGTATATGGAAGCGGATTGTTTTACAGCTTCGGGAACAGCCCGTGGATGCCGCTTGCGATCATTTGAACCGCCATGACGGCAAGAATCAGCCCCATCAGCCTTGTTATAATGTTAAGGCCGCTTTGCCCGAGCTTAGAGATAATCGAAGATGAATAATAAAACAATACAAAGGTTAAAGCGAGCACAATGGTATAGCCGATTAAAACACTTGCCAGGTTTGGCAGGGAATGGGAAGACGTCTGCGCCATGACGGTTGCGATCGTCCCGGGCCCGGCCAGGATCGGGAGGGCAAGCGGTGTAATAGAGATGTCATCCCGGGCTTCAACTTCTTTCCGCTCATTCGGATGCGGGCTTTGCGATCTTGCATTTTTAGCGTGCAGCAGGCTGTAGGCAATCCCGAAGATTAAGATCCCCCCTGCAACGCGAAACGCATGAATCGTAATCCCGAAGACCTCGAACAATAATTTTCCAAGAAAAAGAAAAACCGTTAGTATGATAAAAGAAACAATGACCGCTTTGCGGGCGGTTTTCCGTTTGTCCTTTAAGGAATATCCACCAGTTAATGAAATGAAGATTGGAATATTCCCGATCGGATTCATCACCGCAAAAAAACCGAGCGAAAGTTTTATAATTTCGCCGAACAATTTCTACACCCCTTTTTGTTTATTTTTTATTGCATTACCCTGTTGGTGGAAAATGTAACAGGGGTAACAGTTTTTTGATGGACGGATCCCCGCGTTTCTTTACAGAAGCGGATGTCTTTAATATAATGTTCATATCTTTTTGATGTATGTAAGAAGCAACGCAGTGTTTCACCCGGAGAGCGGGGGAGAATCCCTGCGTTTTTATTGTGACAATCATTTTTATAGTTGATGATGGCGCGTTTTTAATGGCAGCAATACGCATATTGCCGCTTGTTGCCGTACAAAAAGTCCTCGTCATGCAAATTGGTGGTCGGACTGAATGCAAAAACTTAAGTTCATTTTATATAAATTGTTTGTTTTTGGGGGAGGTGAATCATGGATACGGCCGAATTGAAAAAAGAAGTCATTGCCTTCAGCAAAACGATCGGAATCGACAAAATCGGGTTTGCTTCTCCAGACCCGTTTACGGAGTTGAAGCAGCGCCTGATCCGTCAACAGGAACTCGGCTACCAGTCCGGCTTTGAGGAAAAAGATATTGAAAAAAGGGTGAATCCTTCTTTAATTTTTGATTCGCCCCAGTCGATTATTGCCGTTGCGCTCGCCTACCCGTCCAAAATCAAGAATCCGCCGAAAGGGAAAAAAGGCGCACGCCGCGGGATCTTTTGCCGGGCTTCTTGGGGCGAGGACTATCACACCATCTTAAGGGACAAGCTTTCGAAACTGGAAGATTTTCTTAAAGAAAAAGTGGAAGGGGCCCGCTGCAAATCGATGGTCGATACAGGGGAACTCTCCGACCGGGCGGTAGCCGAGAGGGCCGGCATTGGCTGGAGCGGAAAAAATTGTTCGATCATCACACCGGAATTTGGTTCCTATGTGTACTTAGGCGAGATGATTACCAATATTCCGTTTGAACCGGATACACCTGTTGAGGACCAGTGCGGTGACTGCCGGAAATGCCTAGATGTCTGTCCGACCGGCGCGCTTGTTTCTGCCGGGCAGCTGAATGCCAAACGGTGCATCAGCTTTTTAACGCAGACAAAAGATTACTTGCCGGACGAGTTTAAAGGGAAAATCGGCAATCGCGTGTACGGTTGTGATTCGTGCCAGACAATCTGTCCGAAAAACAAAGGGATTGATTTTCATTTTCATGAGGAAATGGAGCCGGAACCGGAAGCGGCCAAGCCACTTCTGGAACCGATTCTCCGCCTCAGCAACCGCGCGTTTAAAGAACGGTTCGGCCATATGGCAGGATCGTGGCGCGGGAAAAAGCCGATCCAGCGAAACGCGATTATCGCGCTCGCCCATTTTAAGGAAGAAAGCGCAGTACCGGAGCTGATCCGAATTTTGCAGGAAGATCCGCGCCCGGTTATTCGCGGGACGGCAGGCTGGGCGCTTGGGAAAATCGGCGGGGAAGAAGCAAAAGCTGCACTTCTTTCCGCACGCGAACAGGAAGAAGATCCGGATGCCCGCAATGAAATCGAAAAAGGCCTTGCATTTTTCGATTAGACGTCCATCGCAGTGCACGCGGCATCAGCAGGAGAATGAAAATCAGCCGGTGCCTATTTCAGGATAAACTTTGATGCCGCTTCTTTCGTGGATACGGGTAAAAAATCGTCACATGGAACGGTACTGCGTCAAGAAAGCTCTAGGAATGTATCACGTTCCTTGATAACGGCTGCCGCTTTTTTATGTGCCAAAAGCAGCGCCAACGCAAATTTTCAGCAAAACAAAAGAATCTTTGCGTTTTCAAAAAGCACGAAAATATACAGATACTGATTTCCCCCATTTTTTCATCATATAGTGATGAAGAGAGGGGGTTTTCTGATTGAAAGAACAAATCCAGGCACATCTTGAAAACAGGCTTGCTCACTTTACCGGGCGAGGAACAGAGCGGGAATTTGAAGATATTGAACGAAAAAAGACGGGGCTTTCAAATCGGGATGCCCGGATTGTAAAGGTGAAAGCGGAAGCAAAAGTAACCCGGGCTGACCAGGAGGGAAGCCACAGCTTTCTTTATTATACGGTGCATATGCAGTATATGATCAAACAAAAAGCGGCTTTTTACATTGAAGAAGCAGTGGAGGAAAGAAAAGCATCTTTTTACGATGGAAGGCTTTATGAAGACGAGGAACTTGTGCCGGACATTCCGGAATGGCGCGGTCCTCTGCCGGATGATGAGGAGCAGAAAACTGGAGCAGCTGGCGGCGAACGGATCGCATACGTGTATGACCGCATGAAAGCTGTCCAGTATGCGGAAAAGTGGTGGAACCGTTTTAATCCGGCTTACAAATCGTTTACGGATGACTGCACGAACTATATCTCGCAATGCCTTTACGCCGGCGGGGCACCGATGCGCGGATACCCGGACAGGGCACAGGGCTGGTGGATGATGCACAATAACTGGAGTTACAGCTGGACGGTTGCACATTCGTTTAAGACATACCTGCAGTATTCTAAAACCGGTTTGCGCGCAAAGGAAGTTTCGTCACCGCAGGAGCTGAAGTACGGTGACGTCATTTGTATCGATTTCCAGGGGGACGGCCGGTTTGACCATACGCTCATTGTCACGGGTTATGATTATTACGGGATGCCGCTTGTGAATGCCCATACGACCAATAGCCGTAAACGGTACTGGACGTATGAAGACTCTTCCGCCTATACGCCGAATATCAAGTACAAGTTTTTTACCATTGAAGATGATAGTTGAGAAACGTGTTATAATAAGTCCCGAGGTGACAAATGTTGAGCTTGCATGTTGTATTGTACCAGCCGGAAATTCCCGCCAACACAGGCAATATTGCACGCACTTGCGCAGGGACCGGGACAACGCTCCATCTGATCCGCCCGCTCGGTTTTTCAACGGATGATAAAATGTTAAAAAGAGCCGGGCTGGATTATTGGAAGCATGTGAATATCGTCTATTATGATTCACTGGAAGAATTTTTTGAAAAAAATGCGGACGGCGAAGTATACTACATTGAGACGTTTGGCGAAAAGCCGTTTACGGATTTTGATTTCAGCGATCCGGACAAAAATTTATATTTCATGTTCGGCCGGGAAACCTCAGGGCTGCCGAATGACTTGATTGAAAAAAATAAGGACCGCTGCCTGCGTATTCCGATGACAGACAAAGTGCGGTCGCTTAACCTTTCCAATACTGCCGCCATCCTTGTATATGAAGCATTGCGGCAGCAGCAGTATCCAGGATTAAAATGACAAAGGGCCGGGCTGATTCATCGCCCGGCCCTTTCGTTTGCGGAAGCGCCAATGCCGGAAACGGTTCGGATCATCCGGCCCGTGCTCACGAAAGATCCCGGTGAAAAATCCCTTCCGAATGTTTTAAGCTGCATTTTTTCTAGGCCTTGCCCGCTCAAAGTCCCTGCCACACTGCCAGGCTGAATTTCTCCGGCCTTTCGTGTGTGGAAGCGCCGATGCCGGAAATGGTCGGGATCACCCGGCCTTTTGCCCACGGAAGATCCCCGGTGCAAAAAAATCTTTGAGCAGCATTTTAATACTCCGGCTCTTGCTCGCGGAAGTTTTCCCCTTTGTCTTCGTATCCAGCCGTGAAAATGGCGGACAAGAATGAAATCGCTACCAATATAATAAGGAACGTTTTCACTTCGATATCCTCCCTGTTTTTCCTTCTTTGCCCCTCATTATAGCCCATTTCACTGAAAGATGCACCTATTTTCAATTTTTGAACGTACCTTATCCACCAGAATCTCCCTAAACGAAATTTTTCCTATTCGTTTTTCGCGTTTATCGCTGTCCGTTCGTCCCGAATAAGGTTGTCTCTTTTTATCATGTTCCCTCGCTTGGGGGCATAGATTATATAAACGTCTCTTCAACAAGACTAAGGGGAGGTACGAAATGGATATTCTGAGGAAACTCACAAACTACCGTGAAGAAGAGGAAAAACTGAGATGGGAAGGAACGTTCAGGGAGTATCTTGACTTGCTAAAAGAAAAGCCATGGGTTGCACAATCCGCTCATTCCCGAGTTTACAATATGATTAAGGATGCCGGTGTGGAGGAAGTGGACGGAGTAAAAAAATACCGTTTTTTCAGCCATCAATTATTCGGTTTGGAAGAGGCGCTTGAAAAATTGGTGGAAGAATATTTCCACCCGGCTGCGAAAAGGCTGGATGTCAGAAAACGGATTTTATTGTTGATGGGACCTGTAAGCGGCGGAAAATCGACGCTTGTGACAATGTTAAAACGGGGCCTTGAAGCGTATTCGCGGACTGAACAGGGCGCTGTATTTGCCATCAAAGGCTGCCCAATGCATGAAGATCCGCTTCACTTGATTCCGCAACATTTGCGGGCGGATTTTTACGAGGAATACGGTATCCGGATTGAAGGCAATTTGTCTCCTTTGAATATGCTGCGGCTGGAGGAAGAGTATGGCGGAAGGATTGAAGACGTGCTCGTTGAAAGGATCTTTTTTTCCGAAGACAAGCGGACGGGGATCGGCACGTTCAGCCCGTCGGATCCGAAATCGCAGGATATCGCGGATCTAACCGGCAGCATTGATTTTTCGACCATTGCCGAGTACGGTTCCGAATCGGATCCGCGCGCTTACCGTTTCGACGGCGAACTGAACAAGGCCAACCGCGGCATTATGGAATTTCAGGAAATGCTCAAATGCGATGAGAAATTTCTCTGGCATCTGTTGTCGCTGACGCAGGAAGGAAATTTTAAAGCAGGCCGGTTTGCGCTGATTTCTGCTGATGAATTGATCATCGCGCACACGAATGAGACCGAATACCGCTCTTTTATTGCCAATAAGAAAAACGAAGCTTTGCACTCACGGATTATTGTCATGCCGGTTCCGTATAATTTGCGGGTAACCGAGGAAGAGAAAATTTATGAAAAAATGATCCGGGAAAGCGATGTGGCGGATATTCATATCGCTCCGCATACGCTGAAAGTTGCGGCGATGTTTACCATTTTAACAAGGTTGCGCGAACCGAAGCGGGCGGATATCGATTTGCTTAAGAAAATGCGCTTGTATGACGGGATGGCAGTAGAGGGGTACAATTCACAGGATGTAAAGGAACTGAAAAATGAATACCAGGATGAAGGCATGTTCGGGATTGATCCGCGCTATGTCATCAACCGTATTTCCTCTACAATCATCAAAAAAGAAATGAAATCCATCAATGCCCTCGATGTGCTTCTGTCATTGAAGGAAGGGCTTGACCAGCATCCGTCGATTACCCCGGAATTGAAAGAGAAGTATTTGAATTTCATTTCTTTAGCGCGGAAAGAATACGATGAAATTGCCAAAAAAGAAGTGCAGAAAGCATTTGTATATTCGTATGAAGAATCGGCGAAAACGCTGATGGACAATTATCTCGACAATGTAGAAGCATTCTGCAACAAAGTGAAGCTGCATGATCCTTTAACAGGCGAAGAAATTAATCCGGATGAAAAACTGATGCGGTCGATCGAAGAACAGATCGGCATTTCGGAAAATGCGAAGAAAGCGTTCCGGGAAGAAATCCTCATCCGCATTTCGGCTTATGCGAGAAAAGGGAAACGGTTTGATTATAATTCACACGACCGGCTCCGTGAAGCCATCCAGAAAAAATTGTTTGCGGATTTAAAAGACGTTGTCAAGATTACAACATCCACAAAAACGCCGGATGAACAGCAGTTGAAGAAGATCAATGAAGTGGTGGCGCGTTTAATTGATGATTACGGCTATAATTCCACATCGGCCAATGAACTGCTGCGCTATGTCGGGAGCTTGCTGAACCGGTAATCCGGCAGCCGGAAGCCGGGCGATATCAGCCCGGTTTTTTCCTTATCCGGCTTTAGCCTGTTTCTAAAAGAAAAATGTCAAATATTCTGCCTTATTGCATAAGATAGAGTAATCTTAAATGTGATGATCCAAGTTTTTAAACGCCAAAATAGCATATGTTAGGATATCCGGTATGGTGACGGCGAAATTCTCGGCAAATTTTTCAAAAAAGGGAGGATGAGCATGGAGGATGAGCATGGATAAACAGGATCAGAAGCATTTTGTTCTTTCACAGGAAGACTGGTCGCTCCACCGCAAAGGGCATGATGACCAGGTCCGACATCAGGAAAAGGTCCAGGAAGCCATCCGCAACAATCTGCCCGACTTAATTACGGAAGAAAGCATCATTATGTCAGACGGCCGGGATGTTGTCAAAATACCGATCCGGTCATTGGACGAATATAAAATTCGCTATAATTATGATAAAAATAAACATGTCGGCCAGGGCCAGGGCGATTCCAAAGTCGGCGATATCATTGCACGCGACGGTTCCCCCGAGCAGGGACCGGGTAAAGGCCAGGGAGCAGGCGACCAGCCGGGTGAAGACTATTATGAAGCGGAAGTATCTCTGATGGAAATCGAGGAAGCATTGTTCAGCCAATTGGAACTGCCAAATCTTCAAAGGAAAGAGCGGGATGAGAACACGGTAGAGGCGATTGAATTTAACGATATTCGGAAAACGGGGCTGATGGGCAATATTGATAAAAAACGGACGATGATGTCGGCGTTTAAAAGGAATGCGATGAATGGCAAACCGGCCTTTCACCCGATCGTGCCGGAAGATCTCAAATTCCGCACATGGAATGAAGTGGAAAAACCGGAATCAAAAGCAGTTGTCCTTGCGATGATGGATACAAGTGGAAGTATGGGGATATGGGAAAAGTATATGGCGCGCAGCTTTTTCTTCTGGATGACGCGTTTTTTGCGGACGAAATATGAGACCGTGGAAATTGAATTTATCGCCCACCATACAGAGGCAAAAGTCGTATCGGAGGAAGATTTCTTTTCAAAAGGGGAGTCCGGCGGCACGATCTGTTCATCGGCTTACCGGAAAGCGCTCAGCCTGATCAATGAAAAATATGACCCGTACCGCTTTAATATTTATCCCTTCCATTTCTCGGACGGCGACAACCTGACATCAGACAATGCGCGCTGCGTGAAACTTGTCCAGGAAATTATGAAAGTCTCGAATATGTTCTACTACGGGGAAGTGAACCAGTACAACCGCCATAGCACCCTCATGTCGGCCTATAAAAATATTAAAGATGAGAAATTTAAATATTACGTGCTGAAACAAAAAGCAGATGTTTTCCATGCGATGAAAAGTTTCTTTTCAAAGGAAGCAGACAAAGCTTTGGCATAAGAAGAAAGGGGCTGCACAACGGCTGATGCGGGCCCCTTATTTTTGCGGGTGCTGATAACGGGTGATTCACCTGATTCTGTGTGTGCCGCGTGCTGTGATCTCATAAGTTTTCTACCCATATCTTATATTTAGGGCTTGCTGAACGAATCCGACGCTGAGTTTGTGCCCAATTTATCTACAACATCTGTCTCAAAATATAGAAGAATCCTTTTGCGAAAAGGGGTGATTTGATCTTCTCCATACGTTGAATCGGATTTCACGTGCAGGCATTTCCCTGGATTTGTTGTAAAACCCATGCATTTAAATGGTGGCCAAAGCTGTCAGCAGCCTTGCCAAATCTAGGAATTTCACTTATTCAGCAAGCCCTATTTAAGAATGCCATCTTCCAAAAATTCTTCTGTATGAACAAGGTATGTTACATCCGGTAATCCACATAAAGCGTAGGAAAGGACACTTGCAACTTTCAAATCAGGCGTAATGAATCCTCTTCCTTCCCCCATATCACTAACACTGGAGAATCCTACTTCCTCAGCTTCCCAAAATGTATCATAAATTCTGTCGTCTATTGTCCATTCCATAGGGATATCTCCTTTCCTTCATGCTATGGCCGTTAAAAATGCTCTTCTCTTAAAATGGAATAGATTTTGAGATCCCAATGTTTTCCTTTTCTATAAACGGCTTTGCGCAAAGTGCCTTCATAGGTCATGCCGGCTTTTTCCATGACGCGGGCCGACGCGATATTTTCTGCAAAACAGCGGGCCTGGATGCGGATCAAATACATGTGTTCAAACCCGAAAGCAATCAGCTTTTTAGCGGCTTCTGTCATGATGCCTTTTCCCCAGTGCTCAGGAGAAAGGGCATAGCCAATCTCGGCCGTCCTTTCTTCCGGCTTCCACCATACAAAATCGACCGTCCCGATCAGCTTTCGTGTCTCTTTGTCTTCAATTCCCCAGGGGGCAATCTTGTGTTCGCGGTACTGGCTGAGCACAAAATTTATAAAATTTTTCGAATCGCGGACAGACCGGTGTGCATCCCACGTCACGTATTTTGCTACTTCACTTCTTGACGCATAGGAAAATAAATCGAGCACGTCATCCCGCTTGAGCTTTCTTAAAACAAGCCGGTCCGTTTCAAGCAGTGGCAAGTTCCGGTATATGTCTTCGATTCTCACATCTATCCCCCGCAGTTCTGAATGGTTTATTAAAAATGTATCATAAAATGGAAATTTTTCAATTGTCTATGTAAATTTCTTTTGCATATAAAAAGAGCATGCTTAACGCTGCTCTTTTTTCAGCCCGTTTTACCAAAAAAGGTTTACAATATGATAAATCGCACCGGATAAAACGGCTGAAATCGGAAGGGTAATGACCCAAGTGATCACCATTCTTTTTGCAGTATCCCATTTGACCCCTTTAATTCGGTGGGCCGAACCAACCCCGAGAATGGAAGAAGAAATGACATGGGTGGTGCTGACCGGCAAGTGGATAAATGTTGCACCAAAAATAATGAAAGCTGAACTCAAGTCGGCTGCAACCCCGTTAATCGGCCGGATCTTCATAATATTGACGCCGACCGTTTTAATAATCCGCCAGCCGCCGATCGATGTCCCAAGCCCCATTGCCGCCGCACAACCGACCTGGACCCAGAATGGAATATGGTTCTCGGCAATATAATGGTTGGCAATCAAAGCCATTGTGATAATCCCCATCGATTTCTGGGCATCATTTGTCCCATGGGAGTAAGACTGGAGAGCGGCGGTGAAAATTTGGATCAGCCGGAAGTGTCGGTTCGTTTTCGCAAGCTTAAAATTCTGAAATGCAACTTTAAAAATGCTGTAAACCGTAAAACCGACCGTAAAAGCGAGGATCGGGGATAAAATTAAGGCTTCAATAATGCTGATAAAACCACGATATTCGATTACATGAAAACCTGACGAGGCAATCGCCGCGCCGGCAATGGATCCGATGATGGCATGGGAAGAACTGCTCGGAATGCCGAAATACCATGTAATCAAATTCCAAATAATCGCTGACATCAGTGAGGACAAAATGACCACCTGTCCGTTTGCAAGGGTGAACGGGTTTACAATACTTTCCGTAATGGTCTCGGCAACACCTGTAAAAGAAATGGCGCCGAGAAAATTCATAAGCGCGGCCATTACGATCGCATGCCGGGGTTTTAATGCTTTTGTCGAAACGGCCGTTGCAATCGCGTTAGCCGTGTCATGGAATCCATTGATGAAGTCGAATCCAAATCCAAAAATTACTATTAAGACAGTTAATACTAAAATGCTATCCATTCAGCAGACTCCTCACGCATTTTTCATGATAATCGTCTCTAAAATGTTGGCCACCGTCTGGCAGTAGTCGGCCACATCTTCCATCTTTTCATACAAATCCTTATATTTGATCAGGCGAATCGGGTCTTTTTCGTTTTGAAAGAGGTGAATTAATGATTTTCTTAAAATTTCGTCACAATGGAATTCAAATTCTTTAATTTTAATGGCATGCGGGCGGATCTTGTCGAGTTTTTTCGAAAAAAGGATGTCAATTGCTTTTTCAATTTCGTCGGTACAGCGGCGGATCATTTCAACAAATTCGACCATAAAATCGTCCGCCTGGTAAATATTGTACAGTTCAAATAATCCGGAAACTTCTTCAATGCCGTCCAGCACGTCATCGAGGCTGTTCGTTAGTGACAAAAGGTCTTCCCGTTCAATCGGGGTGATAAAGGCATCGTTCAGTTCCAGAATCATGTCATGGACGTAAGTATCCCCGGTCGTTTCGTATTCTTTCATTTTTTCAGTAAAAATTTTTAAATCGTCTTTATTATGGATTTTATAGTCGGCAAAGTAATTGGTGGCTTCCCGGAGGTTGGTCGAAATATGGCCAAACAGCACTGTAAACTTGTCTTTCTTGTTTTTAAATACCATGTAAGATCCTCCTCATATCCTTTTCATTATCAAACGTCTTTATTTTATCTGATTTCCTGCGAAGATAAAAGAAGAATGTCGAAAATAAAATTTTGTATACGGTTCCAATTTTCGACTTTCGTCAAAAAGCTAAAAACAGGTTGCTTTGTTGGAAGAAAGTCCGGCTATGAGGCTTGGGCTTTTGTCCCGCTTTTTCAGAAAAAATCCAATCTTTTTAGGGGGCAGGGCCATGGTCACATTTACCATACTTTTTTCCCGTTTTCCTATGCTATGCTGTACTTATATTGCGCCTATGATTTGGCTTACATATGGATTTTTCAAAAAGGGTGGGACTGCTGTGAAGATCGTTTATGCTGCTACGGAAGAACAGATGGATAAGATCGCGGAATTGGTCCGCCATATGTTTACAGAAGTATTTCCTGATTACTTTACGGATGAGGAGATCACCGCATTCCAGCGCGACAGGGTGCTTGCCCTGCCGGATGACCCAACAGAACAAATCGGCACTTTAAAAGCAGGGTATCAGATGATTGCCAGTCTGCAGACCATCATTTCCATTTTGGAAACGGAAGAGAATAAGCGGGACGAGCATTACGCCGGCCTGTTTGAATTTAATAAATTTACGCTTGAACAGTTTGGTTTGCATTTTCCTTTTTCGTTTTCCCATTTTCAGAAGAAGCATACGGATACGTTCAGTATGTTTAAAAAAGCAGCCAATCGCCTGCTTGTGTAAAAAATAATGCCCGGAAAAACCGGGCATTATTTTTTTGAGGGTTCCTTGCAAGCACGCAGCCTTATTTTTTTACATGTGCTTTAAACCATTGGCGGAACTCCTGTTTTGTATGCTCTCCGACAAGGCGTGCGGCTTCTTTGCCGTTTTTGTAATGGACGATCGTCGGTGTCGCTTTGATTTTGTAGTCATCCCAGCCGCTTTCGAATTCAGTCAGGTTAAATTCCTTCAAATCGATGCCCATATCTTTCGCGAGCGGTGATACAACAGGCGTCGTCCGTTTGCAATGCGGGCAGGTCGGCATGAAATAATAAACGGTGACATCTTTGCCGGATTTTAAATCACGGTTCAGTTCTTTTGGCAAAATAATATTCTGGTAAAGAGGGTCATCCAGCTGGTCACGCGTTTCCGCCGATAATTTGCTTACACTTTTTGCGGGTGCATACGGATTGTTTTTCGCCTGCTGGGATTGCTTATACTTTGTGATTCCGGCAATCCCGCCAAAAACAATGAGAACAATGGCCAAAAAAAGGATAATTTTTTTCATGATAATCCTCCAGTTGTGTTTACTTGGAAGTGCCAGCCTGCTTCCAAACGATGAGACTTGAAATAAAAATCAGGACAAATGCTGTGAGAGCCAAAAAGGGGATGGTGATAAAGCCGAACCAGTTGATGTATTCCGCCGTACAGGGGATGCGGCCGCATGCAGGAAGCCTGTCCGAAAAAAAAGCAAGTTTTTGCAGACAGTAATGGTAAAGTGACACACACATGCCGATTCCGGACAAAACAGCGGTATAAAGCGACATGCGGGTATCTTTCCTGGCAACGGCCATCCCGATCAGGACCGTCATTGGATACATGAGAATGCGCTGGTACCAGCACAGTTCGCACGGTTCATACCCCTTAATTTCCGAAAAATAAAGACTGCCGAGCGTAGCAACGACCGAAACCGCCCAGGCAAAAAACCAAATCTCTTCCCTCCGTCCTCTACTCAATCCCTTACCTCCTTCATCAATCCCTTCCTTGTAAATTATAGTATCCATCCCAAAAAATGAAAAGCGGAGGCGACTGTTCAGCCTGGCGACTGTTCCGGCCGGAATAGACATGCGCTTCATGATGGACGGGTTATTCCACTCGATGGGCTAGGAGCAACAGCCGGACAAAGAAAGGCGGAGGCGACTGTACAGCGGCGTACGGATTTTATCGTCTTCGGCCGAGCGAAAGGAAACACGATGAATCGTCGCCCGCCTATCGTAGGAGAGGGGACTGGAAATTCACAAGCCGACAGCCCCCGCACCTGGACAATGAGAAGCGGAGAGCGTTCGCCCGCGGGCAGTACAATCACTTGTCGAATAAGCCCGGCAAGTTTACAATAAAATATGTCTATCATTCTGACTTTTTGCATGATTATGCATTCAAGGGAGGGCCTCAAATGAAAATTGTTTGTTTCGGGGATAGTATTACAAGAGGTGTCACTTGTATAAAAGGAAGGCTCCGGATTTTAAAAGACAATTATCCCACAGTACTTCAGCAGTATTTTGGTGACAGCAGCACAGAGATTGTTAATAAAGGCGTGTTCAATGATAATTCCGACCTGCTTGTTCGGCGTCTCGACAAGGATGTGATCGGCGAGCATCCCGATGCCGTGCTGATCTGTATTGGCGGTAATGACTGCAATTTCAAATGGAACGAAGTAGCAGAGAAACCGGATGATACGCATGTCCCGGTTGTACCCCTTGAGCGATATGCGAACAATATCAGGCATCTAGTCAAAACCGTAAAAGAACAGGGCATTACGCCCATTTTGCTGACGCTCCCGCCGCTTGACCCGAAACGCTACTACCAGTCCATCAGTGCACGCTTTGGGAAAAGCATCGGCCACTGGATCGGATTGTCGGGCGGTATTGAACACTGGCACGGCCAATATAACAGGTGCCTGAAAAAACTCATCAACCAGTTGAACGTCCCGGCCATTGATGTCCGGACAGCGATCAAAAAAGCCGGTGACCTGAAGGACTTGATCAGTGATGATGGCATCCATTTAACAGCAGAAGGTTATAAAGTAATGGCGAAAACAATTTACACGGATTTAACTGCGCAATTTGCCGGGCAAAAAGCCGGGAGCGGAATTTAAGCAATACAAGCAGGCAAGAGGGGTTTCCGGCGGTTTGACCGAACGTCACAGATGCTGCCCGCCCCTTGCACAAAACAAACCAACCATATTTGTGATCAAAAAGGCCGGTGACCGGCCTTTTTGCAATGCTGTTAAAAATCTTCATGGTTTAAATAAATTTTTACCGTTTTGTAATATAAAGTTTGTATAATAGGAACCGCAGGGTTTCCTGCATGAATATTGATTCATTTTCCCGTACAGGGGGTATAGAAAACGGAAGACGTCGACATCGCAATACTTGCTGTACAACAGGAACGGGGGATGGCAGATGTCAGCAGGAAAAAGAAATTCGTATTTTGACAATGCAAAATTTATTCTGATTTATCTTGTCGTTCTCGGGCATCTGATCAGCCCGTTTAAAACCGAAGACAATTTCCTCTTTACGCTGTATACCGTCATTTTCCTGTTTCATATGCCAGCATTTATTCTTATTTCAGGCTATTTTTCAAAAGGATACCGAAAAAAAGGCCATATTTCAAAATCCTTTAAAAAGATTTTGGTCCCGTATTTCATTTTTCAATGTATTTATTCCGTTTATTATTACTATACAGGCGAAGAATCGCACCTGACAGTAAATTTTCTGAAACCGCACTGGACATTATGGTTTTTGCTGAGCTTGTTTTTTTGGAACCTTTTGCTCCATCTGTTTGCCCGCTTCCACTTTTTCGGTCTCGCGGCTGCGGCGGCGCTCGGCATAGGGATTGGCTACTGGGATGAGGCCGGAAGTTTTCTGAGCCTCTCCCGCACGTTCGTATTTTTTCCGTATTTTCTGCTCGGATTTTTGCTGGAAGGGAAGCATTTGCAAAAAATCCGCAATATACCTTACGCGCCGGCAGCCGGCATTTTGATTTTGTGTGCCGTCACGCTTGCAACCGGCCAGTTTTTCCCGAAAGATGCTGTGCCGTGGCTCCTTGGCGATACCTCTTACGCCGGCATGGGGATGGAATATTGGTTTAGCGGGCTAATCCGCCTGGCCCAATATGCTGTCACGCTGCTTGTCATTCTCGGGTTCTTCCTGTTAATCCCGAGCAAAGGGTACAAGTGGACAAAAATTGGCGAGCGTACGCTCTATGTGTATTTGCTGCACGGTTTTATCATTAAGACAATAGAAGCAGCCGCTTCCCCCAATGTGCTTGACTGGCTGGCGGGCAATTACCTGTTGCTGATTGTTTTTTCACTTGGCATCTGTTTATTTCTCGGCAGTTACTATATCCGGAAATTTACAAGGCCGATTATTGAATTCCGGTTGTAGAAAAAATAAAATAGCTAAAAAGCGGCGGAAAATCAAATGGTTTTTCGCCGCTTTTTGGTATGCTGCGTCCCAATCATGAAAGCTGTTTTTTTATTGAGCGGAGGGCTCGTGTTTTTTACATGTATTTCCGTTGCACGCTTCTTCCGTCATAAGAGAAGACAATCGGCTTTTCTTCCACAACCGTTTCGAGGTGGACATTTCTGCCCCATAACTGGTAAAGGTAGGGCAGCACTTTTTCCAGGTATTTTAAATCAAGTTCAATATCTTCATACCAGTGTTTAATATACAATTCCCCGTTTTTCCGGTAGTCTCCGTCCGTAACGGTCAAATATGGGAAACCGCCGTTTACCCGCATGCTGACAAGCTGGTCGCGTACATGTTCCCACTCTTTGTCCACCACTTTATAGTCCCGCCCCTGTTTTTGGAACAAATACATATCTTCCCTTGTGGCCAATTCTTTTGTCAAGTAATTGCGCAGAAATGAAATATCGCTTTCAATTTCGCGCACTTCGAATATTTTTTCACGCCCGGTCCCAGGCCGTATGCCCCGTTTTTTCATTTCTTCCGTCGGGTTGTTCCAGCGTTCTTCAATATCTTCAAAAATTTTGATTCCCAAATAATACGGATTGATGCTGGTTTTGGACGGCTGGACAACGCCCGCATTCAGTTTCGCATATTCAATTGCTTCATCTGTTGTCAAATCAAGTTCGCGCATGATCCGCTGATGCCAGAAAGAGGCCCACCCTTCATTCATGATTTTTGTCTCGAGCTGCGGCCAGAAATAGAGCATTTCTTCGCGGATCATGGTCATAATGTCACGCTGCCATTCCGTCAATTCCCGGCTGTATTGTTCAATAAAAAGGACAATATCTTTTTCCGGCTGTGGCGGGAACTTTTTCGTTTTTTTCACTGCTTTTTGTTCCGGCTTTTTCTCATCAAGCGACCATAATTCATCATAAGGTCCCTCTTTGCGTTTCGGTTCCTCATCCCATTCTTCCGCGTCTTCCATGCTCCAGTTCAATTTCGGCCGCATGAGCGACGGGTCGATATGCTCTTCAATTGCCAGCACGGCATCAATAAATTGCTCCACTTCCTTTTTACCGTATTTCAGCTCATATGCCCGGATTCTTTCCGCCGTTGCAGACATGCTCTCCACCATATCACGCTTCGTGTTTTGAAAACGGACATTGTTTTTGAAAAAATCACAATGCGCCAAAACATGCGCCACAATCAGCTTGTTTTGAACAAGCGTGTTGGAATCCAGCAAAAAGGCGTAGCACGGATCGGAATTGATGACAAGCTCATAAATTTTACTCAGCCCGAGATCATACTGTAACTTCATTTTGAAAAACTGCTTACCGAAACTCCAGTGCGAAAACCTGGTCGGCATGCCGTAAGCGCCAAAAGTATAAATAATATCCGCCGGGCAGATTTCGTAGCGCATCGGGTAAAAGTCAAGCCCAAAACCGGACGCGATTTCCGTTATCTCATCAATCGCATATTGCAGGCTTTCATGATCACGCATGAAATGTTCCTCCCTTTAAAAGTCACCCTTTTTTCCAATGTATGAATGAAAGGGAAAAAACATGAGGACACAAAGAAGGATTTTCGCATGATCACGAGAAATGAAACAGCCCGCGCACGAGCAGGCGACAAAGCACTGGAAATCACCCGTTATTTCCGGTAAAAAAGATCCGAATGATTCTGACCCGGCTGCATAAAAGCTTGCCACGGGCTGAAAACCAGCAAAATGCATTCCAAATGATAACAGCCTTTTGTTTTCCCTCCAGGCAAGTTTTTCAGCGCGCAAAATCAGGAAAAACACATACAATAATGTTGACTCCTTTTATTAGGATTTGCTTTTTTCAAGCAAATGCACAAGAAAGGGGGAGCCGGGATGAATCCCATTGATTATGACCGCGCTTTATATTACACACACCGCTCGCAATGGGATAATTTGCTGATTTTGATGGTGCGGACGAAAGATGATTTTCTTTCCAAAAAAATTGAGCATGTCTTACATGCTTATCATTTTTCGCATGACTATAACGTAATTGAAAGATGCCTGTTTGCGCTGCACCGCTATATTGACCATGCCAACGAAATGGCGGACCGGAGCGGGGCGGAACCGGGTTTTGTGTACCAAAGCGGAGGCCATGCCTGAAAAAGGCGCCTCCGCTTTTTTGCTTTGCACCTTGTTCCAGTCCTGCTTTATTCTGGGCGGATGCGGGGTGTTTGCAAATTCATTTCAGCCAGCCTTTTTTGAAAAACCAGTAAGTCATGCCGGCGCCGATCAGAAACATGACAATAAGGGTAGCGAAATAACCGTATTTCCATTCCAGTTCGGGCATATATTTGAAATTCATGCCGTACACCCCTGCAATAAAAGTTAAAGGCATAAAAATCGTAGTGAAAATGGTAAGAATCTTCATTACCCGGTTCGTTTGGTGTGAGTTTAAAGACAAATAACTGTCCCGGATATCGGTCGTAAACTCACGATTGGACTCCACCATCCCGGATAGTTTCAGCAAGTGGTCATGGATATCATGAAAATACGCGCGTTTTTCCTGAATGCCTGGAATCGTATGGGAATTCAGCATCCGGTACACAAGATCCGTCATCGGCATAATCGTATTCCTTAACACAAGCAAATCATGCCTCGTTGAATACAGGCTTGTAAGCAGATCCTCCATCGATTCATTTTTTGAGTTATCTTCAATTTCATTCAGACGGTCTTCAATCTTATACAAATAAGGAAAATATTGATCGACAATCTTGTCCAGTACTTCATAAAGAATAATGGCCGGCCCCCATTTGCCCGGTTTATCCGTTTTTTTCAGCTTATCCCGCACTTCGCTGATTTCTTTTGACGGGAGATGGTGAAAGGTCACGGCAAAATGCTCCCCGAGAAACAGGTTCAATTCTTCTTTCTGCAGCCTGTCGGGATTCAGGCTTTGGAATACAAAAAAGACATGGTCTTCGTAATCATTCAGTTTCGGCCGTTGCAGCTTATGAATACAGTCTTCGATGGCCAGCGGATGGAAACCGAGCGGATGGCGCAGTTTTAATATTTCTTCTTGTGAAGGCTGGTCGAAATCAATCCAATACCATTTCCAGCTGGTCCCTTCCAATTCTTCAATGGAAGCGGGGGCTTTCAGTACATTTTCTTTTGTCATCGCCATAATATGTATCATAAAAAGGCACATCCTTTTCACATGAGGTTTGCCAATCGTCCGTTTAGCATTATTTTACTATGTCGCAGACGGCCTTGCATTAAATCAAAATGAAAGGCAATTCGCTCGTCTTTTTTTCGGGATAACGGGCGCGAAAAAAGAAGGGCATCCGCGATATCGAAAGCAGCAAGAACATAAACGTCACGGCCATTCACGCTGGGCCTGGCAGAAAAACCGGGCGCAAAGACAGGCGCCCGTGCTGTTGATACAAAAAATGCGAAAGGATGATGAAAAATGAAACCGGTGATCGGCATTACATGCAGTGCCAATCAGACTTCCCAGTATTTGGCTGATGACTACATCAAGGCTGTCCGCATGGCGGGCGGCGTCCCGGTATTGCTTCCGGCCGGCGGTGAAGCGGACATCCCTTTATTATTGTCCAAAACGGACGGAATTCTGCTTTCCGGGGGAGGTGATGTAGATCCATCCTGGTTCGGGGAAGAGCCGGTTCCGGGGCTCGGTGAAATTGAGCCCGGCCGCGATGCATTTGAGATTGCGCTATGCCGGTTTGCGATTCAGGCGGATGTGCCGATTCTCGCCATTTGCAGGGGCATCCAGATTCTCGCTGTTGCATCCGGCGGGGATATGTTCCAGGATATTTACAGCCAGGGAAAACCCCCGCTGTTGCAGCACAAACAGCGGGCCGCCCGTTCCCATCTTTCCCACACGGTCCATGTTTTGTCGGGAAGTTTACTGGAAAAATGGGCCGGAAGCGAAACGATGAAAGTAAACTCTTTTCATCACCAGGCAGTCCGGACCGTGAAAGCGCCGCTTATGGTTTCTGCTCGTGCGCCTGATGGAATCATTGAAGCGGTGGAAAATCGCAATGCCCGTTTTATGATTGGCGTTCAGTGGCATCCTGAAGCTTTGGCCGCCATAAAGGATCCTGTTTCCTTGAAAATATTTTCCGCCTTTATCGCTTCCTGTAAAACCGTTTAGTCCGTTTGCTGTTATGAAATGCTTGCCTCCTCGTATTTTTTAAACCGGAAAATTTGCAGGCGCTTGCTTAACTCCTGTCTTCTACCGGTGGAGAACAAGAAAAAATAAAAGCGCTTCCTGTATTCCGAAAATATTGCTATTGTGGAATTAAAATAAATATTGAACGCTATTGAATTTTTCGTCTATTTATTTAATAATAAAAATATACCACAACAGTATGCCCATTTTAAACGTGAGAAGGTGTCTGCGTATGGCAAAGTATGTACTCAAAAGGCTTGCCGCCATGGTTGTCACACTGTGGGTGATCACCACCCTGACTTTTATCATGATGCAGGCCATTCCGGGATCGCCTTTTAACCAAGAACGCAATACATCCGAAGCCGTGCAAAGAAATATGGAGGCGCAGTACCATCTGGATCAGCCGGTTTATATCCAGTATTTGTATTATGTGAAATCCATTCTTTTATTTGATTACGGCCCGTCCATCAAACAGCCGTCCCAGACGGTAAACGACATGCTGGGCAGGGGCTTTCCGGTTTCATTCGAACTTGGTATGACAGCACTTCTGGTTGCGGTTTTATCCGGCATCGTGCTTGGCGTTTTTGCTGCATTAAAACATAACGGCATCATCGACTATCTGGCGATGACCATCGCCGTGCTTGGCATCTCGATTCCGAACTTTATTCTGGCAACGATGTTAATCCAGGAGTTTGCGGTCAATCTGAAAATCCTGCCGGCTGCAACGTGGACATCCCTGGCGCATATGATCCTGCCAACTGCCGCCTTGGCAGTCAGCCCGATGGCCATCATCGCCCGCCTGACAAGGTCAAGCCTATTGGAAGTGCTGACGCAGGATTACATCAAAACCGCCCGTGCAAAAGGTCTTTCTCCTGTTAAAATTATCATCAAACATGCCCTCAGAAATGCGCTGATGCCGGTTATTACCATTTTAGGGACATTGACGGCGAGCATTTTGACGGGAAGCTTTGTCATTGAAAAAATATTCTCCATTCCGGGCATGGGAAAGTATTTTGTCGAAAGCATCAATAATCGGGATTATCCTGTCATCATGGGGACAACCGTATTTTACAGCATTTTTTTGATTATTATGCTGTTTCTCGTGGATATCGCGTACGGCATTCTCGATCCGCGGATCAAATTACATAAAAAAGAACAGTGAGCCCTGGTTTCGAAAAGAAGCAGCCCGGCTTTACATAAGTATCGGGCCTTGGCTTTTCGTAACACAAGGTGCAGGCGAGCAAAAACAACCATCGTCCCGATTCACAAAATCTGGTGCATAAAATAGAGCAATAAGGGGTGGACATCTTGCAAACAGCCAATCAGGATAGAGTGGATACCATTTCAGAGATTCCGGATGAATGGTTTGTCCCGAAAAAGAAAGAAGCCGGAATGCAGGAAGCCGTTGTCAGGCCGGGCATATCATACTGGCATGATGTATGGAACCGGCTTGCCAAAAATAAGCTCGCGATGCTCGGCCTTGTCGTGCTGATTCTTTTGATCATGATGGCCATCATCGGCCCGCTGATTGCACCTGAAAGCGTGACGAAACTGTCACTAACGAACCAGAATTTGCCGCCCTCCAAGGAGCATTGGTTCGGGACCGACCAGCTCGGGCGCGATATGTTTTCAAGAACATGGTATGGCGCGCGTATTTCGCTGTTTGTCGGGTTTATGGCGGCTATCATTGAATTTTTCATTGGGGTGATATACGGCGGTATTGCAGGTTACAAAGGCGGTCGCACCGACCAAGTGATGATGCGGATTATTGAAGTGCTGTACGGCCTTCCTTATTTGCTTGTTGTGATCTTGTTGATGGTTGTGATGGGGCCGGGGCTCGGCACAATTATTGTTGCGCTTACCGTAACAGGATGGGTCGGCATGGCCAGGATTGTCCGCGGCCAGGTATTACAGATAAAAAACTATGAATTTGTAATGGCCTCCAAAACGTTCGGCACCAAAACGTCACGGATCATCCGCAAACACCTGCTCCCCAATACAATGGGCCCAATTATTGTCCAAATGACGCTGACCGTGCCAAGTGCCATTTTCAGTGAAGCATTCCTCAGTTTTTTAGGATTGGGGGTTCAGGCGCCGCATGCGAGCTGGGGCGTGATGGCGGATGACGGGTTGTCGGCGATTTTAACGGGCGAGTGGTGGCGCTTATTTTTCCCGGCATTCTTTATTTCGCTGACGATGTTCGCATTTAATGTGCTTGGCGACGGGCTGCAGGATGCGCTCGATCCGAAGCTGAGGAGGTGACGGAAATGAACAAGATTCTGGAAGTGGAAGACCTGCACGTTTCGTTTTCGACATACGGCGGAACGGTGCAGGCTGTGCGCGGGGTGAACTTTTATTTAAACAAAGGCGAGACGCTTGCCATTGTCGGTGAATCCGGATGCGGCAAAAGCGTGACATCGCAAGCGATCCTCAAGCTTCTTCCCAATAATAATGTGAAACAATTAAGCGGCTCGATCCACTTTAAAGGAACGGATATTTTAAAATACAGCGAAAAGCAAATGCGGAAAATCCGCGGGGCGGAAATCTCCATGATCTTCCAGGATCCGATGACAGGTCTGAACCCAACTTTGTCCATCGGGAACCAGTTGCTTGAAGCGGTTCAGGAGCATCAAAATCTATCCCGCGAGGCAGCGAAAAAAACGGTCATTGACATGTTGCACATGGTCGGCATTCCGAGCCCGCATGAACGGTTAAAACAATACCCGTACCAGTTCAGCGGCGGCATGCGCCAACGGATCATGATTGCGATGGCTTTGATTTGCAATCCGGAGATCATTATCGCGGACGAACCGACTACTGCTTTGGATGTCACCATTCAAGCGCAGATTTTTGAACTGTTTAAGAAAATCCAGCGGGAGACGGGCGTATCCATTATTTTGATCACGCACGACCTCGGTGTTGTGGCCCAGGTTGCCGACCGGATAGCGGTGATGTATGCCGGTAAGATTGTCGAAACCGGCACAAGAGAAGAAATCTTTTATCATCCGGAACACCCTTATACAAAAGGATTGCTAAACTCGGTCCCAAGGCTTGATATGGAAGAGGAAGAACTGATTCCGATTCCCGGTACGCCGCCGGATTTATTTGCGCCGCCTCCCGGTTGCCCGTTTACGGCGAGATGCCCAATGGCAATGGAAGTATGCAGCCGTGTGGAACCTTTTCGCACGAAAAAATCAGCTTCCCATCAGGTTTATTGTTGGCTGCAGGACGAACGGGCAAAATTTGCGTTTTCAACTACGGGTGTACGCCTGTAGATGAAATAGAAAACAGGCATTTACGGCGCCCGGATACTGCAAGGGGGACAAACGGGTCAGGGCTGCCCGCAATGCGGAAAAGAAAAGGGGGAAATGTATGAAGAAATTTTGGAGTATGATTGTCAGTTTGGCGCTTATTGCTTCGCTTGCTGCCTGTACGAGCCAGTCAAGCTCAAAAAACAGTCCGGGTGGAAGCAGCAAAGAAAAGGTATTAAATTTAAACAATGGGTCTGAGCCCACCTCATTTGACCCGCCAATCGGGTTCGATTCCGTTTCATGGAATGCACTGAACAATTTAATGGAAGGGCTTGTCCGCCTCGGCAAAGACAATAAGCCGCACCCTGCGATTGCAAAAAGCTGGGATGTCACAAATGGAGGCAAGACGTATACGTTCCACCTCCGGGACAATGCAAAATGGTCAAATGGGGATCCGGTGACAGCGGGTGATTTTGAATATGCGTGGAAAAGAATGCTCGACCCGAAAACTGCTTCGCCTGCCGCATTTTTAGGATACTTTATTGAAGGCGGGGAGGCGTATAACACCGGAAAAGGATCAAAAGACGGCGTCAAAGTGAAAGCGGCCGATGACAAAACACTGGAAGTCACGTTAACCGGGCCGCAATCTTATTTTCTGAACGTCATCGCAAACCCTGCTTTCTTCCCGATCAACGAGAAAGTGGCAGAAAAAAATCCGAAATGGTTTGCAGAAGCGAAAACGTATGTTTCGAACGGGCCGTTTAAGCTCACAGAATGGAAACACGATGATCATTTCATCATGGAAAAAAATGAAAACTATTGGGATGCCAAAAATGTAAAACTTGATAAAGTGAAATGGGCGGAGGTTGACGATCCGAACACTGAATACCAAATGTACCAAAACGGGGAACTGGATGTTTCAGATGTTCCGGCAGATATGGCAGCCCGGCTGTTTAAGGAAGGAAAAGTGAAAGTAGAGGACCAGGCCGGCACTTATTTTTACCGGTTTAATGTCAATAAAGAACCGTTCCAGAATAAAAATATCCGGAAAGCATTCGCGATGGCCATTGACCAGAAACAAATTGTCAAATATGTCACAAAAAATGATGAAAAGCCGGCTTACGGTTTTGTTTCTTACGGGTTTACCGAACCTGACGGCAACGACTTCCGGAAAAAAGGCGGCAATTTGTATACTTCAAATGCAAAAGAAGCGAAAACCCTCCTGAAAAAGGGAATGCAAGAAGAGGGGTATACGAAACTGCCTGAGGTCACCCTCACTTACAGCACGGACCCGGTTCATAAAAAAATTGCTGAAACAATCCAACAGATGCTAAAAGAAAATCTCGGCATCCAGGTAAAACTTGCCAATATGGAATGGAATGTCTTCCAGGCTGAGCAGAAAAAATTGAAATTCCAATTGTCCCGCAGTTCATTCCTTGCTGATTACGGGGATCCGATTAACTTCCTCGAAAGCTTCACAACCGGGCAAGCGATGAACAGGACTGGATGGGGCAATAAGAAATATGACCAGTTGATCCAGCAGGCAAAAAATGAAACCAATGAAACGAAACGTTACGAGCTGATGCACGAAGCGGAAAAAATGCTGTTTGACGACATGCCGATCTTCCCGCTCTATTTTTACAACCAGGTATTTTTGCAAAAAGATCATGTAACAGGCATTGTCCGCCATCCTGTCGGCTATCTTGAACTGAAATGGGCCAATGTAAAATAATGTTCTGTTTTTGGCAGGGGACGGTTTGCCCGTGAAAGCCATATGACAGGCATTATCCGCAGCCCGGCTGTCTGGACGAATGAAAAAGAATGGGCAGTATCAAGCGGGGGAGTTCCCGCTTGATACTGCCCAAAATGGAAATCTGAGGGAAAGGGGGCTGAACATGGGAAAGCAAGTTTATTTGGTAGATACCCCTGTCGCCACCGTTTGGACTTCCGCACAATCACCGGGTGCCGGAGACGAAGAAGCCCTCCGGAACCCGGCGAATATGAAGCAGTGGCTCACCAGCCTCTCACTGGAACAGCGGCACGAACTTTGGCGGAAAAATAAAATCCAGACACAGGTGCTCTACGGCCGGAAAGTCATTGTCCACAAAACAGAGGGGAAGTGGGCGTATATTTCTGTTCCGGAACAGCCTTCCAGCAAACATCCGGACGGCTATCCCGGCTGGGTTCCCCGCTGCCAGCTGAAGCAGGGAGAAGGATGGCCGCAAGATGCTGCTGTTTGTGCCGTCAAAAAACCATTTGCAATGCTCTATGATGAAAATCAACTCCCTTTATTTGAAGTGAGCTTTCAAACACGCTTTTTTGTAGTGGATGAAACAAAGGACCAGTTCGTTGTAAAAACGGTGCACGGGAACCCGGCATCGCTAAAAAAACAAGATGTGCAGTTGAAGGGGAGCAGTCCCGGCAGCCAGAACAGGTATATGCTTGACGCAGGAAAAATGTTTCTCGGCCTGCCGTATTTATGGGGAGGCATGAGCGGATACGGCTATGACTGCTCAGGATTTTCCTATACGATGGTGCTTGCTGCGACAGGCAGGACCATTGCCCGTGACGCCCATGAACAGGCAAAAGGAGGAGCAGCCGTCCCGCTTGGAAGCATCACACCCGGCGATCTTTTATTTTTTGCCCATGAGGAAGGAAAAGGCGCCATCCACCATGTCGGGATTTATGCGGGGGAGGGGAAGCTGCTCCACTCGCCGAAAACAGGCCGGCCTGTTGAACTGCTGGATATGGAAGGAACGATTTACGAAAAAGAACTATGCGGTGCGCGGCGTTACTGGATGTAAAGCCGCGCAATGGGAATCCGTAACGCCACGGGTTGCGAATGAAGTGCAGCGCGGCGTTGGTGGCCGGAAGAATGCGGCAAACCTGCCGCAAAAGCAATACGGGTTGCGGCAGCCGGGTGAAGGGAGTGCACCATGATGGAAAAACTGTTGGAAGTCAAGCATGTCAAAAAATATTTTGAGATTGGAAAGAAACAATTTTTAAAAGCGGTGGACGATCTTTCTTTTGATATTTATAAAGGGGAAACGTTCGGGCTTGTCGGGGAATCGGGATGCGGAAAATCGACGGCAGGGCGGCTGATGATGGGGATTTACACCCCAACTGAAGGGCAAATCCTTTACGGCGGCAAAGATATCCACGCACTGGATGAGCGGGAGCGCTTTCTGATGAAAAGAAATGTCCAAATGATTTTTCAGGATCCGTATGCTTCTCTGAATCCCCGTTCCACTGTCCGCGAGATCCTTGCTGAACCGCTTGAAGTCCATGGCATTTATAAAAACAAACGTGAAGAGCTTGAAAGAATATATGAATTGCTCGAAGAAGTCGGGCTAAACAGAGAGCATGCAGGCCGGTACCCGCATGAATTCAGCGGGGGGCAGCGGCAGCGGATCGGGATTGCAAGGGCGCTCGCGCTTGACCCGGAGTTTGTGATTTGCGATGAGCCGATTTCCGCACTGGATGTTTCTGTCCAGGCCCAAGTTGTCAATGTATTGAAAAAACTGCAAAGGGAAAAAAACCTCACCTACTTGTTTATTGCCCATGATTTATCGATGGTAAAGCATATCAGCAACCGGATCGGCGTCATGTATCTCGGCCATCTAGTCGAATTGACGGAGAGCAAGAGCCTGTACCGCAAACCGCTGCATCCTTACACGAAAGCGTTGCTGTCGGCCATTCCGATTCCGGATCCGAAAATTGAAGATAAAAGGGAAAGAATTATTTTAAAAGGGGAAATCCCGAGCCCGGTTACGCCGCCGAGCGGGTGTGTATTCCGGACAAGATGCCCGAAAGCAATGGATATATGTGCAAGTGTAAAACCGGAATGGCTGGAGATTGAAGACCACCATTATGTCGCATGTCATCTTTACGATGGAAAGGGCAGTCCGGCAGCAACCGTTTCTTCCAGTGCAAATCAGGTAGGAAAAGTTTGATTGTTTGAAAAGACATGCAGCTGCGGCAAGCCGGTGGAACAGCGCGGGAGTGGTATGTAGAAACCGTACGAATGGTTTTCTTATAAGCGTTTGGGAAAAAGAAGCCGGGCCCAAGCCCAATAAGGCCGGGCCTCGGTTCTTAGAACAGGTATGCGGCACCTACAATAATCAGCAGAATAAACAGTACAACAATCAGCGCAAAGCTGTTGCCGTATCCGCCGCCATAGCCACCGCCATAGCCGCCGTATCCGCAGCCCCAAAAGCCCATATTTTTCACCTCCATCTTTCCGTCATGCAATGTTAATGTATGCAAGACGGAAGACAGAAGTTTGGACGTTTATCAAAGAATACAAAAAAGCATTCTGGAATTGCGACTTTCCTGTACGTCCGCCACGGTTTTCCACCAGAATGTGATCATGTTTGCCAATCTGTTATCGTTTATAGGGATACAATTTTTTGTCTATTGTCAAAATAGTTGTTTCCCTTCCATTTTTGCCATTAGCGGTGCCGATGGTTGGTTATTTCACGATAAGCACATCCACCTCCGCATTTTTTACAAGGCTTTTGCTCACACTTCCAATGAATAGACTTTTCGCAGCATTTTTTCCGCTGCTTCCAGTAATGATGCAGTCTACATTCTCGTTGCGGGCGAAATCAATGATGCTGTCGGCCACCTTGCCTTCTAAAATATGGGTATCGGCTTTGACCCCTTTTGCATCTAATAATTCGCGGGCATGATTCATGACTTCCTCCGCATCGTTTAAGATGAATTGCTGTGTGGAAGGTTCATCAACCGGCGGTGGGTCAACCGGGTAAACCCTACCGTCCAGCCCCGGCACGGAAATGGTTGGCGGCACGCCGATGTTTTCATCCGGTACCGGTGCTGCCACTTCACTTTCCTGGTTCACGTAAACAACGGATAATTTTATATCTCTTAAGGCAAGGGCCAATGAACAGGCTCTGTCCAGCGCTTTCCGGCTCCCCTCTGAGTCATCGTATGCAATGGAAATATGCTTGTACATGTACCATCATCCTTTCATGTATGGCTTGAAACACCCTCTTTTCTTTACCCGGAACCAGAAGGAAAAAAACGGTTTCAGTGCATTTTTACGGTTTTAAAGCACTGTATTTTCTATAGTCGTCATTGATTTTTCCGGCCATTCATAATATCCTTTTGCTAAAGGGCAAATCAGCATGGTGTTTGAGATAGAAGGTTCACAGATTGGGGAAAGATGAGGACATCAACAGATATGAACAAATTCAAACCTTATATAGATAAAATCAAACCTTATTTCCGGGTGTTTTGGGACGGGTTCAAAAAAATTTGGAAAAGAGCCCATATGACTCAAATCATCATTCTGGCAGCTTCTCTTTCATTGCTTGGCTTTTTAGCTTTTTTTGCTTATTATGCAAAAAGCGCGAATGTCGGGCAGTTAAAAAAAGGGCTGGAACAGACGACCGTTATTTATGACAAAGACGGGGACACAGCAAGCAGAATTTCTGCAAACCGCTCGGAAGGCGTATCGATTAAAAAAATGCCGGAAGACCTGCAAAATGCGGTGGTAGCCATCGAAGACCACCGTTTCTACAAACACCACGGGTTTGATATCATCGGTACCTTGAGCGCGCTTTTAAAAGATATCCGGATCGGAGGGGCGGCTGCCGGGGGAAGCACCATTACCCAGCAGTTAACGAAAAATGCGCTGCTTTCCCCGGAACGGACATTAAAAAGGAAAATTCAGGAGCTTTTTTTGGCGATTGAAATTGAGAAGCATTACACAAAAAAAGAAATTTTGGAGATGTATTTAAACCAGGTCTATTTCGGGGAAGGCGCCTGGGGTGTTGAAAAAGCGGCCAATAAATATTTTGGAAAAGACGTGGAAGATCTGGACTTATCCGAATCGGCAACTTTGGCGGGCCTTGTTAATTCACCGAATGCACTCGACCCGTACCGTCATTATAAACGCGCCATTCACCGCCGTAATGTCGTGCTTTTCGCCATGAAAGAGTACGGGATGATCACGCAATCCGAGTATAAACAGGCAAAAAGCGAAAAGCTTGTGCTAAAAGATAAAAAAACAGATGCACTGACAGGAAAATACCCGTATTACGTCGATGCGGTGCTGGACGAGGCAATCGATCAGTATGGACTGACACAAGAAGAGATCTTAACAAGAGGGTATAAAATTTATACCGCCATGGATCAAAATATTCAAAAAGCATTGGAAAATGTTTACCAGCAATCATCACTCTTTCCTTCCGGCACATCCGGTCAGATCATCCAAAGCGGCGCAATACTTGTAGATCCGTCAACCGGCGGCGTCCGCGGGCTTGTCGGAGGAAGGGGAGAAAAAGTATTCCGCGGCTTCAACAGGGCAACGCAGCTGAAACGGCAACCCGGATCGATCATGAAGCCGATTACCGTTTATACGCCGGCGCTTGAAGAAGGGTACAGCCCCGACTCGATGCTAGAAGATAAAGAAATGACGTTTAAAGGCGGTTATGCGCCGAAAAACTATAACAACCAATATCTCGGTAAAGTGCCGATGTACATGGCGGTCGAAAAATCGCTTAATCTTCCTGCTGTCTGGCTGTTGAATAAAATCGGGGTGGAAAAAGGGTACGAGTCGGCGAAAAAATTCGGCATCCCGGTCACAAAGAAGGATAAGCAGCTCGGCATTGCGCTCGGGAATATTCAAAACGGCGTTTCCCCCGAAGACATTGCAGAGGCCTACACCACGTTTCCAAACAACGGAAAACGTTCCGAAGCGCACATCATTACAAAAATCGTGAGCCCGACCGGAAAAGTTTTGGCAGAGCATAAAGACAAGCAGGAAAGGGTCATATCGAAAAAGGTTTCCCAGGAAATGACATCTATGCTGCTGAACGTTGTGGAATCCGGAACCGGCAAAGGGGTAGCGGTCCCCGGCTATAAAATTGCCGGAAAAACAGGCTCCACCCAATTGCCGTTCAGCGGGGTCGACGGTACAATGGATCAATGGTTTGCGGGCTATACGCCAAATCTTGTCGGGGTGGTCTGGATGGGATATGACCAGACAGACCGGAACCATTATTTATACGGTCTGAGTGAACAGGGCATTGTGCCGGTTTTCAATGGTGTGATGAATGCCACACTGAAATATACAAAACCGGGTGACTTCGGGGTGGAATCCATCAATGACCAGAAGGAAAACGGTAACCCGTTAAAAGAAAAACTGCAAAACATCGATGAAGCGATAAAAGAACAAGCCGATAAATTGCAGAAAAAAATTGAGGATAACCAAGGATTTTGGAAAGGTGCGACAGATAAGATTAAAAAGCAGCTGAAAGGGATTCTTGGTCAATAAACAGTACACACTTATAAAGCCGAAATGTCTTCCATCAAGGTGAGACATTTCGGCTTTAATGATTGATTGCTTTTAAAAAGGATTGCGGGGACTGCATGTTTTTCCCCTGTTTGCCGTTAAACTCGGCAGCTTACGAGAGTGAAAAGTACTTGAAAAACGGACTTTTGTCCTATAAAATAAAACTGAAAAATAAGAAAAGTAGTGCTGCCATTGGAATTGGTAATGGAAAAACATGCCGGTTATCACGTGCATGATCGTTTTTTTAAGGAGCTGATCCAAAACTTTTTTCAGGAGTTTATGGAGGCGTTTTTCCCGGATGTGGCAGCGGATCTCGACTACCGCCGGGTGCGGTTTTTGTCGCAGGAACAGTTTACGGACTTTCCAGGCGGTGAGCAAAAACGGGTTGACATCCTTGCCGAAACGAAGGTAAAAGGCAAAGATACCGTGATTCTCATCCATGTAGAGCCGCAGTCGTATTACGAGAAGCCTTTTCCTGAACGCATGTTTCGTTATTACATGATGATCAGTCTCCGGCACCGGAAACCGGTATTGCCGATTGCCGTTTTTAGTTACGAGGAGAAAACAGAAACCCCTGATACATACACCTTTGCGTTCCACACCATTGAAATTCTTCGTTTTCACTATTTATCCATTCATCTGATGAAGCAAAATTGGAGAAATTATATCCGGAGCGACAACCCTGTTGCTGCGGCATTATTAAGCAAAATGGGGTATACAGAAAAAGAACGGGTGCAGGTCAAACTGGAGTTTCTGCGGATGCTGGCCCGGATGGAACTCGACCCTGCAAAAATGAGGCTGCTATACGGTTTCTTTGATTATTATTTAAAATTGAACGAAAAAGAGGAGGCGGAAGTAATGGAAAACATTAAAATGCTGGACCCGGACGAGGCGGAGCAAGTATTGAAATTGCCGAATTCTTACTTTGATCGCGGGTATAAGAAGGGGAAAGAGGAAGGAAGAGAAGAAGGTGAAGAAAGATTAAGAAGATTTATTGTCAACTTGTTAAAAAATCAAGTGGATGTGAAGGTCATTGCCCAGGCATCTGGCTTGAGTGAAGACGAGATCATGAAAATCAAAAGGCAGATAGAAGGGGAAAAGCCTTGAACCTGAGCTATGACGAAGCAGAGCAAGTATTAAAATTGCCGAACTCCTATTTTGAACGCGGGTATAAAAAGGATTAGAAGAAGGAGTAGAAAAGGGGAGAAAGGAATTATTACAAACAATTGTGGTTAGGATGCTTAAGAATGGCCTGGACCCACAATTGATAGTTGAGATGACCGGCCTAAGCCAGACAGAAGTGGAAAAAATAAAACAGCGACTGGAGTATTCATAAGATGGAAGTCAAATTTCCCGGTGTGGATGGAAAAGAAGTTGTCTTAGACTTGCCGAATTCTTACTTTGACCGCGGGTATAAGAAGGGGAAAGAAGAAGGTGAAGAAAGGTTAAGAAGATTTATTGTCAATTTGTTAAAAAATCAAGTGGATGTGAAACTCATTGCCCAAGCATCCGGCTTGAGTGAAGATGAGATCATGAAAATCAAAAGGCAGGTAGAAGGGCAGGAGCCGTAAATGCTTTTCACCATCACCGAAAAAACAGGGAGGGGCTTATACATAAGCCCCTCCCTTTCAGAACTTGTGCCATTCCTCCTCACCCCGCTCACTCATACAATGCTTCAACAGAAAAAGGGGAACGATTCTTTTATTGAAAAGATAGAAATAAGGAAAAATTATTGTATAATAGGTCTAAAGACATAGGTGGGGCGTATCTGATGTTCATTTTTGACTGGCATCGATAGGAGGGAAGGCAGAATGGGTCTGTATTATAAGTTGAAATCAGATAAACACAGCAGCGTATTGGAAAATGCAGAAAAAATGGAGGTTTCCATCGATCTCGATCAACCTGGCATTCCGGAACGATTGAAATTGATTCACCTGACAGAAGAAGATTTAAAAATCATAAAAAGTGCACAACCCCTTGTACAAAAATATATTGACAAAATTGTCAAGGCCTTTTATGATGCGATTTTGCAAGTGCAGGAGCTGAGGGATATCATTGAAAAACACAGTACGGTTGAGCGGCTCCAAAAAACGTTAAGGGTCCATCTTATTGAAATGTTTCAAGGCAACATCAACAAAAATTTTGTCGAAAAACGCTTGCAGATTGCAAGCACGCATTACCGGATCGGCCTTGAACACGGCTGGTATATCGGTTCTTTCCAAAATATTCAAAATGTCTTGAACGATATCCTTTTTCAAGAAATCGGCAGGAAAGAAGAAGTCCGGATCATCTCGGCTGCCATCAGCAAAATATTGAGTTTTGAACAACAAATCGTTCTTGAAGCTTACGAAAATGAGACGATCAGGAGACTGAATGAGCAGTATCAAAACGGGCAGCACGATTTGAAAGAACAAATGGTACAAATCAGTGAAGGTTTGGTTGCGCTGGCAGAGGAAACCCAAGCTTCGGTAGAATCTTTAGGTTTCAATCTGCAAAAAACGGATGAAATGGCTATTGAGAGCAGCCGGGAAGCAAGCTATGCCGAGTCATCGGCAGCAGAGGGGCAAAAAAAGCTGGGCATCCTGATCCGCGATGTCAAAATGATTGCCACCCGTACAAAAGAAATGATGGAAACGATCGAGAATCTGAGCGACTCTTCCCGCCAGATTGAAGATGTGGTGCTGTCTGTGAAAGAGATCGCTGACCAGACCAACCTGCTCGCGTTAAACTCAGCCATCGAGGCAGCACGGGCCGGAGAGTATGGTAGAGGATTTTCGATTGTCTCTCAAGAAATCCGGAAGTTATCAGAGGAGACGAAAAAGCTGGCAGGGCAGATCCAATCGATGTTATCCGCCTCAGGGCAATACAATTTGGATGTTAAAAATTCTTTAATCCAAGTTGACAGCGCCATTCACTCCGGATTGGGCAGCGCGGAAGAGGCAGGGCAATCGTTCCAGCAAATTACCGCCACGGTCAAACAAAGCAAACAAACTGCTTTAACCGTCCAAGGCCATATAGCAGAACTCGTCAATACTGTAAAAGAAATTGAAACAGCCAGCGCCGGGGTCGCGGCCGCGGCTGAAAAACTCCACAATGCAGCGGGAATCTGAAAAATTCCCGCTTTTTTAACAGAAACTACCAATAAAATTTATCGCAAAGCAAGATAGGCAATCAAGTTTAAAACAAATGGGGCCATCACAATGCCCAAGGCGATGGCAACGATTATCATAGGTAAATATTGTTTTTTCATAAACCCGTTCATAGATTCCCCTCCCCCACACAAAATGCTCCGGCCATTTAAACCGTTTGCAGCTTTCCCTTTCTTAAAGGTAGCATCCAAAGCCGGCTTATGCAAGCTTACACCCATGTTTTTTCATTTTTTCGAAACCGCTTTGCCGGATGCAGGGAGCGGGACAAGTCAAGGCAAGGAATAGATTTCCGCGTGCGGCGGTTCCTCAAGTTTGGATTTCTTCAGTTTTCCTTTTTCAACCAATTCCCCGATGACCCTCTCTATTTCACGAGGGTCCGTGTCAAATAGATCGGCAAGCTTGACAGTAGACAGTGCAGTATATTTCGGTTCTTTTGTGGATGAGATAATCATGTTTTTGATTCGTTCAAACAATTCCGCTTGTTCCATGGTTTGATCCCCTTTTTAAAAAAATCTACTTTTATTATACGCAAAATGGTAAAGAAACAATCCCAAATCAGTTATAGAAGAAAGTCAATTGGCAATCCTAATAAAAAAGGCATGATTGGGGGACCGATGATGGAAGAAGCAACCTTTTCGATTCGAATAAACGGGCAAGAACTGGCGGCGCGTAAAGGGCAAACGATTTTGGAAGTGGCCAACGCCCACGATATGTACATCCCCGCGATCTGTTACCATCCGAATCTCGGATCGATTCAAACTTGTGATACCTGTTTTGTGAACGTAAACGGGAATCTGGTGCGGGCATGTGCAACCAAGGTAGAGCCGGGAATGGAAGTGGAGTCCGGTTCCAAACCTGTAAAAGATGCCCAATATGAAGCAATGTCACGGATTCTGAAAAACCACGAGCTTTATTGCACCGTGTGTGACAACAATAATGGCAATTGTGTTGTCCATAACACGGCCGAGCATCTTGAAATCGAGCATCAAAAATACCAGTTTGAAGCTAAACCCTACCCGCCGGACCAATCCCATCCTTTTTACCGCTATGAACCGGACCAGTGCATTCTTTGCGGAAGATGTGTTGAGGCCTGCCAGGATTTGCAAGTCAATGAAACATTGACGATTGACTGGGACCGGGAAGTGCCAAGAGTGATCTGGGACAATGATGTTCCCATCGATGAGTCCTCTTGTGTATCTTGCGGCCATTGCGTCACGGTCTGCCCGTGCAATGCGCTTATGGAAAAGTCCATGCTCGGGGAAGCAGGGTATTTAACCGGCATTCCGCAAAAAGTGCTGGAGCCGATGATCGATCTCACTAAAGAAGTCGAACCGGGATATAAAGAGATTTTTGCAATATCCGAAATGGAAGCGGCAATGCGAAAATCGAGAATCAAAAGAACGAAAACCGTTTGCACCTATTGCGGTGTCGGCTGCAGTTTTGAAATTTGGACAAAAGGGCGCCACATTTTAAAAGTCGAGCCGCAGGAACATGCGCCAGTAAACGGCATCTCGACATGTGTCAAAGGAAAGTTCGGGTGGGACTTCGTCAACAGCGAAGAACGTTTAACAAAGCCGTTGATCCGCAAAGGGGAAGAATTTGTTGAAGCAAGCTGGGATGAAGCCCTGAATCTGATCGCAAGCAAATTGCAGGAAATAAAAGAACAGCACGGGCCGGACGCGCTTGGCTTTATTGCTTCATCTAAATGTTCGAATGAAGAAAACTATCTCTTTCAAAAATTCGCCCGCGCGATCATCGGTACAAATAATCTGGATAATTGCTCGCGTTACTGCCAGTCGCCGGCAACGTCAGGGCTTTTGCGGACCGTTGGTATTGGCGGGGACTCCGGCACCATCCGGGATATCCAGCAGGCGGATTTGGTGGTTACGGTGGGGGCGAACCCGGCCGAATCCCATCCTGTCCTTGCGACACGCATTAAACGGGCGCACAAATTGCATGGACAAAAGCTTATGGTCGTCGATTTAAGGGAAAACGAACTGGCCAGCCGCGCCAATTTATTTATTCATTCGAAGCCAAGCACAGATTTGATTTGGCTTAACGCCGTGACAAAATACATTCTCGATCAGGGCTGGGAAGACAAAGCATTTCTTGAAGCCAGGGTCAAAGGGCTAGACAAGTTCAGAGCTTCACTGGAAAAATACACGCTGGCGTTTGCCGAGGAGAAAACCGGCATTTCGAAAGAGAACTTAATCAAAATGGCAACGATGATCCATGAAGCCAAATCCGTATGCATTCTTTGGGCGATGGGCATCACCCAGCACACATGCGGGACGGATGCAAGCACGGCCATTTCCAACTTGTTATTGGTTACCGGTAATTACGGCCGCCCTGGGACGGGGGCATATCCGCTCAGAGGGCACAACAATGTGCAAGGCGCCTGTGATTTTGGAACGATGCCCGCTTGGTTCCCGGGCTACGAACCAGTAGAAGATAATGAAGTGAGGGAACGGTACGAAAAGGCTTGGGGGGTCAAACTTCCGGAAAACCCGGGGCTTGACAATCATCAAATGATCGGCGGGATAAAAAGCGGCAAGCTCCGGGGCCTCTACCTGTTCGGTGAAGAAATGGCGATCGTTGATTCCAATATTAATTTTGTGGAAGAACATCTGGAAAAGCTCGACTTTTTTGTTGTACAGGATGTGTTTTTCAGCAAAACGGCCCAATTTGCCGATGTGATCCTGCCGGCTGCGCCGAGCCTTGAGAAAGAAGGGACGTTTACAAATACGGAACGGCGCATCCAGCGCTTTTACCAGGTATTTGAACCGATGGGTGAATCGAAGCCGGATTGGGTCATCTTTCAGGAGCTCGCGAACAAAATGGGAGCCCAGTGGCATTACCAGCACCCCGGCGAAATCATGGCAGAAGCGGCAAGCCTAGCAAAGTACTTTGCAGGCATCAGCTACGAGAGACTGGAAGGGTTTAACAGCCAAATATGGCCGGTTAAAAAAGACGGTACGAGCACACCGCTTCTATATCAAGACCGTTTTGCCTTTCCGGACGGTAAAGCCCGACTGGTACCGGTTGACTGGGAACCGCCTTTTTCAGCCGGGGAGGGATTTGATTACCATCTTAACAACGGCCGCTTGCTGGAACAGTTCCATGAAGGGAATTTGACGGACCGTTCTCCGGGCATCCATCACAAAGTGCCGGAGCCGTGGCTTGAGATTTCACCGGAGGCAGCAAGTGAACGGGGGATAAAAGACGGGGCGCTTGTACGGCTGACATCGCCTTACGGAAAGGTGAAAGTACGGGCCGTTGTGACCGGGCGGGTACAAGGAAAAGAATTGTACTTAACGATGAACGCCCGGAAAGAGGATGAAATGGTGAACCGGCTGACGAGCAGCTATCATGACAGGGTGACCCATACCCCGAACTATAAAGAAATGGGCGTAAAAATGGAGATTTTAGAGGAAAAAGGAAAACCGCCGCTGCCAAAGGTGAACCACCGTTATGGCAATCGGATTCCGCAAATCAGTGTAAGAGTGGAAGAAAAATGGAAGCGGGATGACTTTATCCCGATCACGGCATTATTTTCACCGGGAGGAAAAGCATATGGCGAAGGTGATCAGGCAAACGGGACGGGCCGGTAATGAGAAAGAAATCCGCGGACGGGAAGGCTCTGTTCCGGCCGTGAAATTAATAAAGCCGGGAGGGAAAGCATATGGCGAAGGCGATCAGGCAAATTAAACAAGTGGATCCGGCCCCGGAAGAATGGCAGGCAGCCTCTCTGTCGGCGGTTGTAAAGGCAGCCGCCGAAAACGGGGAATCACTGATTAAACTGTTAGAGATCATCAAACAGCTGGATGGCATGGGCGTGCTTAATGCGATGGAAGGTTTGCTCCAAAACCGCGTTGACGTTGCCGAAATTGCCTTAGGGCAACTAAACCAGCCCACCATGTACCATGTCGTCAAAAACGGGATGAACGTATTTAAATTTTTAGGCGCCATCGATCCGGAACAACTGCAAACGATCTTGTCAGGCATCACGAGCGGGTTTGAAAAAGCAGCCCAATCCGGGGGCCAGGAGAGTCTGTGGAAGCTCGGAAAAAGCATGCGCTCCCCGGAAGTGAAACGGTCGCTTGCCATGATGACAAGCATTTTGGCGGGGATGGGGGAAGCCATGGAGCAAAACCATTCGCTTCCTGAAGGAGGAACGGACATTGGCTAAAGGGATGTTGAAAGTAAGTGATATGGTGAATGAAGAAGATGCCGCCAAAGTCCGCCGCGCCCTGAATGAAGTCTGGGGCGTCCGCGATATTGAAATCAGTTTGGCAAGAAAAGAAGCGACTTTTACCTATAATGACCAATCGGCATCCTGCCACGATATGATGCAAGCCGTGACGGAGCAGGGTTACCGTGCTGAAATGATGGAACCATAAAAGGAGGAAGGCACTTGAAAGTATGCGAAATCTGCGGTTCCCAAACACCGGAAGAAAACGAAGCGGAATCAAGAAGAGTGCTTTATGTCTGTGAAAACTGCCGGACCGACCGGAAATTCGATTTTGAAGAAGAAAATTAAGCAAATGGCGTTGCGGCACCGCAACGCCATTTATGTGCGCAAATTTTCCGGCAAAAAAAATGGCGTCTGCGTTTGCCGGCTGCCCATATCCCCGGAAGCATGGGACTTCTTGCCATTGCATATACTAAAACACAAAAATGTTGTAAAATAAAAGACAATAGCAAGAGAAGCCTTTTATCATTGCCAAGGGGGGAATGTTATGGATCTTCAAGTCGGATTGTGGCAAAAGCAGTCAATGAAACTGGCAATGACCCAGGAATTAAAACAAGCAATCGAGGTTCTTCAGTTCTCATCCCAGGAGCTCGCATCTTTTTTGGAAGAAAAAGCTGCGGAAAATCCTCTCATCGAACTGTCCAGCGCCAATATTAAACTGGTCGATTCCCGTTTTTCCGGGCTGAGCCGTGTAAAGGGGCAGAAAAAAAGCCAGGACAAAAACTGGATTGAACAAATTCCTGCACAGACGGAAACACTTCCAGACTTTTTGATCAGCCAATTGGATATGAAAGCGTTATCAAACAAGATTTTGAAAGCGGTCCAACTTTATGCGCGCCATCTGGATGCAAACGGCTACCTTGCCATCTCGGTTCAGGAAGCGGCAAAAATGGCTGCCATTTCCGAAGAAGACGCCGAAAAAGCACTTGGCATTCTCCAGTCGCTGGATCCGGCCGGAATCGGCGCAAGATCGCTTCAGGAATGTCTACTGATCCAGATAAAAAGGGATCCGGATGCGCCCGGGCATGCGGAAGAATTGATCAGCCGCCATTTTCTCGATTTTGCCGAAAAAAAATGGAGAGGCATTGCGAAAAAACTTGATATATCCCTGCAGGAAATCCAGCGGGTATCTGATTATGTGCAGACGTTAAACCCGCGTCCTGGATCCGGTTTTATGGCAGATCGGCCGCAATACATCGTTCCCGATCTTTTGGTCAAAAATCATGCGGGAAAGCTCGAATTGTATCTTGTAGAAAACCAGGTTCCAAAACTCCGTTTGAATGAAAGTTATGCAAGCATGAACCCGGCCGGAGATGCCGGCGTCACCCGTTATTTAAAAGAAAAAACGCAGGAATATTACTGGATCCGAAAAAGCATCGAAAGCCGGAAAGAAACGCTGCTAAAAGTCGGCGCAGCACTGCTTGAAAAACAGCGGGATTTCTTTTTATATGGAAAAGGGCATTTGAAGCCGCTTACGATGAAAGAAATTTCGGATGACATCGGGATGCACGAGTCGACGGTGAGCCGTGCAGTGAGAGAAAAGTATATGGAAACGCCATTCGGGACTTTCCCATTAAAAACATTTTTCACGACCGCCTTGCCGGTTCGTTCTGCCGGCGGGGAAGAAGCAGCATCAAGCGCCGAGGTCAAAAATGAAATTTCAGCACTTATAAGCGGGGAAGACAAGCGGAAGCCGCTTTCCGACCAGGCGATTGTGACCGTATTAAATGAAAAAGGGTTTGAAATCTCGCGCCGGACAGTGGCGAAATACCGCGAACAGCTCGGCATTCCGTCATCTTCCAAAAGAAAAAGGTACGAATAAGCCGGGAATATTTTTTCAAAACGGAAGTTTCGCGTTTCATCCGCCGGCAAAAAAGGACGAATCGGACGGGAACGGGCAAATTTCGCACACACTTTGAAATAAATAAATAACGGATCAGGCATTTGGGTATATCGGGTCGGGAGCACAGCCCATGTGCCTGCCACGAATGGCCGGAAAGGGGGAGGATTTTAAAATGGAACTGGTGCTATATACAAGAAAACAATGCCCGCTTTGTGCGGAAGCAAAAGAACAGCTGCAACTCCTGCAAAAGGAAATCCCGTTCCGGCTGATTGAAAAAGACATCGAAGCGTGCGATGCATGGACGGAAAAATACGGCCTTATGATCCCGGTTATCGAGTACAAAGGGGAACTGCTCGGATATGGGCGGATTCACCTTTTTGCCATAAAGGAGCGCTTACATGAAATTCATGAGCAATAATAGTTGAAATGCAAAATTTATCCTGCTAGAATGAAACATGTAGCGAGGGTAATTTTTTTTGAAGCATGTGGGACAAAAAATGTCTCTATGGGACTCAACACGACCTACATAATTATTTAAGGGAGTACATCATCTATGCGATCGTTGATAGAGGTTCAAAAAAAATTATACCCCGATATCCTCGCTGTCATGCAAAAACGGTACCGGATCCTTCGTTCCATTTCTTTTGCGGAACCGGTCGGAAGAAGAACATTGGCGCAAATGCTCGGCATGTCAGAACGCGTACTGAGGAGCGAAACGGATTTTTTGAAAAATCAAAAGCTCATTGACGTAAAACCCTCGGGCATGTCGGTGACAAATGACGGTGCTGCCTTATTACAAAATATGGAAAGCATGATGAGAGAAATATCGGGTATAAATGAAACGGAAGAAAAGCTGAAACAAGCTTTGGGCCTCGAAGACGTGGTCGTGGTTCAAGGGGACAGCGATAAAGAACCGTGGGTGAAAAACGAGCTTGGAAGGGCTTGTGCTGTAAGAATGAAAGCCGCCTTAACGGGAAACAATATAATCGCTGTAACCGGAGGATCGACAATGGCCGCAGTCGCAGATGTGTTAACTCCCGATATCAGTGCCAAGAGGCAGCTGCTGTTCGTGCCGGCCAGAGGCGGGATCGGTGAAGATGTCGCAAACCAGGCCAACACGATCTGCGCAAAAATGGCGGAAAGGACCGGCGGAAAACACAGGGTATTATATGTGCCTGACCAGGTCAGCCCGGAAGTGTACAAATCGGTCGTAAATGAGCCGTCCATTAAAGAAGTTCTTACCCTTATTAAACAAGCGGATATTGTGCTGCACGGCATTGGCGAAGCCATGACGATGGCAGAGCGCCGCAAGACCGGAAAAGAAGAGATGGAGAAAATCATCCGCGGACATGCAGTCGGCGAAGCGTTCGGGTACTATTTTAATGAACATGGTGAAATTGTTCACAAGGTCCGGACGATCGGCCTGCAACTTGAAGATTTACACCAGATCCGCCATATTTTTGCGGTTGCCGGCGGGGCATCCAAGGCAAAGGCCATTAAAGCCTACATGAACACGAAGCCGGAATCCACTGTTCTGATTACGGACGAAGGGGCGGCAAAACAAATTCTCGCTTGGCGCTAACCTGTTTTTAAAAGGGATAACCCTTTTGAAATATAAAATCTTTACGACTCAAGGAGGAAATACAAATGGCAGTTAAAGTTGGTATTAACGGATTTGGACGTATCGGACGTAACGTATTCCGTGCTGCTCTAGGCAATCCTAATGTTGAAATCGTCGCAATCAATGACCTGACAGATGCAAAAATGCTTGCACACTTGTTAAAATATGACTCAGTTCATGGCAACCTCGAAGAAGAAGTCACTGTTGACGGTGATTCCATTGTTGTAGACGGCCATAAAGTAAAAGTTTTGGCTGAACGCGAACCTGCAAATCTCGGATGGGGCGACCTCGGTGTTGACGTTGTTGTTGAATCCACAGGCCGTTTCACAAACCGTGATGCTGCAGCAAAACACTTGGAAGCAGGCGCGAAAAAAGTTGTAATTTCTGCTCCGGCTAAAAACGAAGATATCACGATCGTTATGGGTGTTAACGAAGACAAATACGATCCTGCAAAACATAATGTCATTTCGAATGCATCCTGCACAACAAACTGCCTGGCGCCGTTTGCAAAAGTGCTGCATGAAAAATTCGAAATCAAACGCGGTATGATGACAACTGTTCACTCTTACACAAACGACCAGCAAATTCTTGACTTGCCGCACAAAGACTACCGCCGTGCGCGTGCAGCTGCACAAAGCATCATCCCGACCACAACCGGTGCTGCCAAAGCAGTTGCACTTGTATTGCCTGAACTGAAAGGCAAATTGAACGGTATGGCTATGCGCGTTCCGACTCCAAACGTTTCTGTTGTTGACCTTGTTGCTGAACTTGGCAAAAACGTAACGGTTGAAGAAGTAAACGCAGCATTGAAAGAAGCGGCTGAAGGCGAATTGAAAGGCATCCTCGCTTACAGCGAAGAACCGCTTGTATCCCGTGACTACAACCATACAACTGTTTCTTCGACCATTGATGCATTATCCACAATGGTTATCGAAGGCAACATGGTGAAAGTCATTTCCTGGTATGACAACGAATTCGGTTATTCCAACCGCGTTGTTGACCTTGTTGAATACATCGCTTCTAAAGGCCTTTAATTTGAACGATAAAACGTTGCAGGGGGGTGGGGAAGAATCCCCTCTCCCTTTTTTCAATGCCTGTAAAACAAAAGGAGGTTCGTTTTGCCATGAACAAAAAATCGATTAAAGATGTTGAATTGCAAGGCAAACGCGTTTTCTGCCGCGTCGACTTCAATGTTCCGTTAAAAGACGGCAATGTAACGGATGACACAAGGATCCGCGCTGCCCTTCCAACGATCAAATATTTGGTGGAAAACGGCGCGAAAGTCATTCTTGCCAGCCACCTCGGCCGTCCTAAGGGCCAGGTTGTTGAAGAACTGCGCCTCACGCCGGTTGCAAAACGCCTGAGTGAACTGCTTGGAAAAGACGTCAAAAAAGCAAATGAAGCTTACGGCGAATCGGTTAAGGCGGAAATCGCGAAAATGGAAAACGGCGACGTGCTTTTGCTTGAAAACGTCCGTTTCTACCCTGGCGAAGAAAAAAATGATCCGGAACTGGCAAAAGAATTTGCTGCACTTGCTGACCTTTATGTCAATGATGCTTTCGGTGCTGCACACCGCGCACATGCATCAACGGAAGGCATCGCCCACTACCTTCCTGCAGTATCCGGCTTTTTAATGCAAAAAGAACTCGATGTGCTCGGCAAAGCATTGTCCAATCCGGAACGCCCTTTTACTGCCATTATCGGCGGCGCGAAAGTCAAAGACAAAATCGGCGTCATCGACAATTTGCTGGATAAAGTCGACAACCTGATCATCGGCGGCGGCCTTGCTTATACGTTCGTCAAAGCACAAGGCCATGAAATCGGCAAATCGCTGCTTGAAGAAGACAAAATTGACCTTGCAAAATCTTTTATGGCAAAGGCGAAAGAAAAAGGCGTCAACTTCTATATGCCGGTTGATGCGGTCGTAGCAGACGAATTCTCCGAAACGGCCAACAAAAAAGAAGTAGCAATTGAAGAAATTCCGGCTGACTGGCAGGCACTTGACATCGGCCCGAAAACGGTTGAACTGTATGCCAAAGTCATCAAAGAATCGAAACTCGTCATTTGGAACGGACCGATGGGCGTATTCGAAATGGACGCGTATGCCAACGGGACAAAAGGCGTTGCAGAAGCGCTCGCGGCTGCAACCGGCACTTACAGCATCATCGGCGGCGGCGACTCTGCGGCAGCTGTTGAAAAATTCCATCTGGCAGAAAAAATGGACCATATTTCAACGGGCGGCGGCGCATCGCTTGAATTTATGGAAGGGAAAACACTTCCTGGCGTCGCAGCTTTAAATGACAAATAATTTTATCAGGAAAGGGAGTGTCCTTATTGCGTAAACCGATCATTGCGGGGAACTGGAAAATGAATAAAACCTTGCCGGAAGCGCTGGCTTTTGTCGAAGAGGTAAAACATTCGGTACCTGGCGAATCTGTTGTCGACAGCGTCATCTGTGCGCCTGCGCTCTTTTTGGAACGCCTGGTGGAAGCAACAAAAGGCACCCGCGTAAAAATTGGCGCCCAAAACATGCACTATGAAGAAAGCGGTGCTTTTACAGGCGAGATCAGCCCGGTTGCACTCGCGGATTTGCATGTTGAATATGTCATACTGGGACACTCTGAACGCCGTGAAATGTTTAATGAAACGGATGAAGCAGTCAATAAGAAAGTGAAAGCTGCTTTTGCCCATCATTTAACACCAATCGTATGCGTGGGAGAAACACTGGCACAACGGGAAAACAATGAAACAAAACAAATCGTCGGCTCACAGGTAAAAGCTGCTTTTTCCGGGCTTTCCGGCGACGAGGCAAAACAGGTTGTCGTTGCCTATGAACCAATCTGGGCAATCGGAACAGGCAAATCTTCGACTGCCGAAGATGCCAACGAAGTTTGTGCCTATATCCGCAGTGCCATCGCGGACCAATTCAGCCAGGATGTTGCTGACAGTGTCCGAATTCAATACGGCGGCAGTGTAAAACCCGGCAACATTAAAGAATTCATGGAACAACCGGATATTGACGGTGCATTAGTGGGCGGCGCAAGCCTTGACCCGCAATCTTATTTGCAATTATTGGAGGCGGTAAGCCATGAGTAAAGCACCTGTGGCATTAATCATCTTAGACGGCTTCGGCTGCCGGAAAGAAACATACGGCAATGCTGTAGCCCAAGCAAAAAAACCAAATTTTGACCGTTACTGGAAAGAGTTCCCGCACAATCAGCTCGGCGCAAGCGGCGAATCCGTCGGCCTTCCTGATGGCCAGATGGGGAACTCGGAAGTCGGCCATACAAACATCGGTGCAGGGCGTATCGTTTACCAAAATCTGACGCGCGTAGACATGTCGATCAAAGAAGGCGAGTTTGAAAAGAACGAAACCTTCCTCGGCGCGGTTGAAAATGTGAAAAAACACGGGACAAGCCTTCACTTATTCGGCTTGTTGTCGGACGGCGGCGTGCACAGCCATATCCGCCATATGTTCGCGCTGTTGAAATTCGCAGCCGATCAAGGTGTGAAAAAAGTATACGTCCATGCATTCCTTGATGGCCGTGACGTGGGCCCGAAAACAGCGGAAAAATACATCAAAGCAACAGAAGAAAAATTCAAAGAATACGGTGTCGGCGAATTCGCAACGATTACCGGCCGTTACTATTCCATGGACCGTGACAAGCGCTGGGACCGTGTGGAAAAAGCGTACCGCGCCATGGCATACGGCGAAGGCCCGAAATATCCGAACCCAATGGCGGTGATTGAAGATTCCTATAAAAACGGGATCTTTGATGAATTCGTTATTCCTTCTGTGATTACAAAAGAAGACGGCTCACCGGTGGCAACGGTTCAGGACCATGATTCGGTCATTTTCTACAACTTCCGCCCGGACCGTGCCATCCAAATTTCAAATGCTTTTACGAATGAAGATTACCGTGCATTTGACCGCGGCCCGAATCATCCGAAAGATTTGTACTTCGTCTGCATGACGCATTTTTCGGAAACGGTCAAAGGCTATGTTGCCTTCAAACCGGTCGGCCTTGACAATACAATCGGCGAAGTATTGGCACAGCACGGGTTAAAACAGCTGCGGATTGCAGAAACTGAAAAATATCCGCATGTGACGTTCTTTATGAACGGCGGGCGTGATGAACCATTTCCAGGGGAAGAAAGAATTTTAATTCACTCCCCTAAGGTGGCAACATATGACTTGCAACCGGAAATGAGCGCCTATGAAGTAACGGATGCTTTGCTGGAGCAAATTCGGAATGACAAACAAGATGCCATCATTTTGAACTTTGCAAACCCGGATATGGTCGGCCACTCCGGCATGCTGGAACCAACCATTAAAGCGATCGAAGCAGTCGATGAATGCCTCGGCAAAGTCGTGGACCTGATCCTTGAAAAAGGCGGCTATGCCATTATCACGGCGGACCACGGTAACTCGGATGAAGTGCTGACACCGGAAGGCAAACCGATGACAGCCCATACGACAAACCCGGTTCCGGTCATCATCACGAAAAAAGGCGTTGAAGTGCGTGACGGCGGTATTCTTGCCGACTTGGCACCGACCATGCTTGATCTGCTGAACATTGAAAAACCGAAAGAAATGACAGGCACAAGCCTGATTAAAAAATGACCCTGTGTGGGGAAGCCTGATAAAAGGAAAATCGGGCCAAATGCGTTGAAAGTGACGCCCTAAAAACGGGAGCGCCATGCCTGGAAGGTGCTGCGGCATGGAAAGGGATGACACCCGGGGGCATGCCGGGAAAATTTCCCGCAGACGTGCCCTTAGCGCCATGCCTGGAAAGTGCCGGGCAAAGTGATGAAAACCCCATTTATGCATTGAAAAAGGAGAGATAAGAAGATGTCTTTAATATCTGATGTTTATGCACGCGAAGTATTGGACTCGCGCGGCAACCCAACTGTTGAAGTAGAAGTTTACACAGAAGACGGCGGTTTTGGCCGCGCATTGGTGCCAAGCGGTGCCTCTACAGGTGAATACGAAGCCGTTGAACTCCGTGACAACGACAAAAGCCGTTTCCTCGGTAAAGGTGTCGAAACAGCTGTTAAAAATGTGAACGACACGATCGCTGAAGCGATTATCGGCCGTTACGATGTATTTGACCAAGTCGGCGTTGATAAAGCAATGATCGAACTTGACGGCACACCGAACAAAGGCAAACTTGGCGCAAATGCCATCCTTGGCGTTTCCCTTGCTGTTGCCCGTGCTGCAGCAAACGAATTGGATTTGCCTTTGTACAAATACCTTGGCGGATTCAACGCAAAACAACTGCCGGTTCCGATGATGAACATCTTAAACGGCGGTGCGCATGCTGACAACAACGTGGACATTCAGGAATTCATGATCATGCCTGCCGGCGCTCCGACTTTCAAAGAAGCGTTGCGCATGGGTGCTGAAATTTTCCACAACCTGCGTTCTGTTTTGAAAGCAAAAGGTTATAATACTGCTGTCGGGGACGAAGGCGGTTTTGCACCAAACTTGAAATCGAATGAAGAAGCCCTTTCTACCATTATTGAAGCCATCGAAAAAGCCGGCTACAAACCAGGCGAACAAGTTTTGCTTGCAATGGACGTTGCATCTTCCGAAATTTACAGCGACGAAGACCATAAATACCATTTAGCCGGCGAAGGCAAAGCTTTGACTGCTGAAGAAATGGTCAACTGGTATGAAGAATTAATTTCGAAATACCCAATCATCTCCATTGAAGACGGTTTGGATGAAAATGACTGGGAAGGCTTCAAAATGTTAACAGAACGCCTTGGCAAGAAAGTCCAATTGGTGGGCGACGACCTGTTCGTAACCAATACTGAAAAACTTGCCCGTGGTATTGAAGAAGGCATTAGCAACTCCATTCTGATCAAAGTAAACCAAATCGGTACTTTGACGGAAACTTTCAATGCGATTGAAATGGCAAAACGTGCAGGCTATACTGCAATTGTTTCCCACCGTTCTGGCGAAACAGAAGACAGCACCATTGCGGACATCGCCGTTGCAACAAACGCCGGCCAAATCAAAACAGGTGCGCCATCCCGTACCGACCGCGTAGCAAAATACAACCAATTGCTCCGCATCGAAGACGAACTGGCTGAAACAGCCGAGTTCCTTGGCAAAAAAACTTTCTACAACTTGAAAAAATAATTGGCTTTGGTACGCTGCCCGGTGAGAGCCGGGCAGTTTTTGATTGTATGGGAAAACCCGGAACCCAAAAAACGTCCTTCATCACCGGACCCCTAAAAGACAAAACGGGGGCCGGATCAGGAAGACGCTGTTCCTTTTCGGACAATTGTTCCAATGTAGTTGAACCCCGCTCTCCAATATGGTACACTCAAGATTAGGTATTGCCCGTCTCAGGAGGTGTGCAGTTGTGCATACATTGTTATTAACGTTACTAATCATCGATTCAATTCTGTTGATTGCAGTCATTCTGCTCCAGCCCGGGAAAAGCACGGGATTGTCCGGCGCCATTTCCGGCGGTGCTGAACAGCTTTTCGGGAAACAAAAAGTGCGTGGTATTGACCTGATCTTACACAGGATTACGATTGTGCTCGCTGTTTTATTTTTCCTGCTGGCCATCGGACTTGCATATGTAAACCTATAAGGGTATGCAAATCAGGCAACTTATTCAGAAGCCTTATCCGCACATGCCTGTAAACTTTAAGACACCCATCCCGGTCCCAAAATCCAGGCCGGGTATTTTTATGCGGATTGCTGGCAATTCCGAAACGTCTTTGTTACAAATAAAATGAACAAAGGCCCCAAAGAAAAACAGCAGGAAAGAGGCGTTTTTTACGGATGATGAGAATTGTACCACCCAAACCGTTTTTATTTGAAGCCGGCAAGAGGGCTGTACTGCTTTTGCACGGATTTACCGGAAGCAGCGCCGATGTCAGGATGCTCGGGCGCTTCCTTGAAAAAAAAGGATACACTTGCCATGCGCCGCAATATAAAGGGCACGGGGTACCGCCTGAAAATCTTTTGCATACGGGCCCAAGCGACTGGTGGCAGGATGTCATGAACGGCTACCAGTTATTGAAAGAAAAAGGGTATCATGAAATTGCAGTGGCCGGATTGTCACTGGGCGGGGTATTTTCCTTAAAATTAGGTTACACTGTACCTGTAAAGGGAATTATCACCATGTGCGCGCCCATGTACATAAAAAGCGAGCAAACGATGTATGAAGGCGTGGTTGCGTATGCCCGCAAATATAAACAGTTCGAAGGGAAAAGCGAAGCGCAGATCGAACAGGAAATGCGGGAATTTAAAAAAACGCCGATGCATACGCTGCAATCGCTGCAAGAGCTTATTCAGGATGTGCGCAACCATGTCGATCACATTTATGCGCCTGTTTTTGTCGTACAAGCGCGCCATGATGAAATGATCCGCCCGGAAAGCGCCAATATTATTTATTCAGAAGTGGAAACAGACCATAAGCAACTCAAATGGTATGAGAACTCCGGCCATGTCATTACACTCGATGGCGAAAAAGACCAACTTCACGAAGATGTATACACATTTCTGGAGTCGCTTGACTGGTCGGTTTAAAATTTTCCCGAAAAAGGAGGGAAATAAATGGAACAAGACCAACTACAGCAAGATGTTGAAAAAATTTTATCTTATATGAAAGAAGAGACGTACAAGCCGCTGACGGTTCAGGAACTGGAAAAAGCGTTCGGCATTGACGATTCTTCCGAGTTCAAAGCATTTGTAAAAGTGCTCGTTTATATGGAGGAAAAAGGCCTCATTGTCCGCACGCGAAGCAACCGTTACGGCCTGCCGGAAAAAATGAATCTCGTACGCGGGAAACTGATCGGCCACCCGAAAGGCTTTGCTTTTGTCGCACCCGATGAACCCGGGATGGACGACATTTTTATCCCGCCGCATGAAACGAACCATGCATTAAATGGAGACACCGTTATTGTCCGTGTGTCCACCAAAAGCTCAGGCCAGCGCCAGGAAGGAACCGTTGTGCGCATTCTTGAGCGCGGCCAGACAGAACTTGTCGGCACATACGTCGAAAGCAAACATTTCGGATTTGTCGTACCCGATGACAAACGGTTCGGCAGCGATATTTTTATTCCGAAAACAGCAAACGGCGGTGCTGTCGAAGGCCATAAAGTGATTGTCCATATTACCGCCTATCCGGAAGGCACGAAAAATGCGGAAGGCGAAATCATCAAAATTCTCGGCCATAAAAATGATCCCGGTGTCGATATCTTGTCGATTATCCATCAGTACGGGCTGCCCCAGGCATTTCCGGATGAAGTGCTCGAACAGGCAAACCGGGTGCCGGAAGAAATTGATGAGAACGAGATTGGCAGCCGCCGTGATTTGCGCGGGGAAATGATTGTAACGATTGACGGGGTCGATGCAAAAGACCTCGATGATGCCGTTACCGTGAAAAAACTGGCAAACGGCCATTACAAGCTCGGCGTCCATATCGCAGATGTTAGCCATTATGTACGGGAAGGATCACCGATTGACCGTGAAGCATTTGAACGCGGGACGAGCGTGTACCTTGTTGACCGCGTCATCCCGATGATCCCGCACCGTTTATCAAACGGCATCTGTTCCCTGAATCCGCAAGTCAACCGGTTTACGCTGTCATGCGAAATGGAAATTGATGAAACAGGCCACGTTGTCCATCATGAAATTTTTGAAAGCATCATCAAAACGACCGCGCGGATGACGTATGCGGACGTTAATAAAATCCTTGTCGACCGCGACGAAGCGCTTAGAAAACACTATGAGCCGCTCGTTCCAATGTTTGAACAAATGGCCGAACTCGCGGAGATTTTGCGCAAAAAAAGGATGGAGCGCGGCGCTATTGATTTTGATTTTAAAGAAGCAAAAGTCATTGTCGATGAAAAGGGCAAACCAACGGATGTTGTGTTGCGTGAGCGGTCGGTTGCAGAAAAGCTGATCGAGGAATTTATGCTTGCTGCCAACGAAACGGTTGCCGAACATTTTTACTGGCTGGACGTGCCGTTTATTTATCGGATCCACGAAGAGCCGAAAGCGGAGAAACTGCAGCGGTTCTTTGAATTTATTACCAACTTCGGCCTGATTGTGCGCGGCACAGCCAATTCAGTGCATCCGCGCGCGCTGCAGGAAATCATTGATACGGTTTCCGGGCGGCCTGAGGAAATGGTCGTGTCGACGGTCATGCTGCGGTCGATGCAGCAGGCGAAGTACGATCCGGAATGCATTGGCCACTTCGGCTTATCAACGAAATTTTACACGCATTTCACCTCGCCGATCCGTCGTTATCCGGACCTGATTGTCCACCGGTTGATCCGCGCTTATTTGATCAGCGGAAAATTGGATGAAAAGACAAAAGAAAAATGGAAAGCATTGCTGCCGGAAATTGCGGACCATGCCTCGAAAATGGAACGCCGGGCAGTAGAAGCTGAACGGGATACGGATGAGCTGAAAAAGGCCGAATTTATGGAAGACAAAATTGGGGAAGAGTTCGATGGGATTATCAGCTCGGTTACGAATTTCGGCATGTTTGTCGAACTGCCGAACACCATTGAAGGGCTTGTCCATGTCAGCTATATGACAGATGACTATTACCATTACAATGAGCGGCAATATGCCATGATCGGCGAGCGGACAGGAAATGTATTCCGCATTGGCGATGAAATCCGCGTCCGCGTGCTCAATGTGAACAAAGACGAACACAATATTGATTTTGAAATTGTCGGCATGAAAAACAACCGCCGCGAAAAAACGGAAGAACGCCCGAAAAAGATCGTCAAAGTGCGCGGCGCCCATTCTGCCCGGCCGCAAAAAACGCGCCATGCCGGCGAAGACTGGGCGACAAGGCCGCCGAAAAAGAAAAAAGCAAATCGAAGGTAACCGGATTTTTCCGGGAACCTTCACCGGAGGGGAAACGAAATGCCAAAAGGCGAAGGGAAAGTGCTGGCGCAAAATAAGAAAGCAAGCCACGATTATTTTATCGAAGAAACATATGAAGCAGGCATTGTCCTGCAGGGGACAGAAATCAAATCGATCCGGGCCGGCCGCGTAAATTTGCGCGACTCGTTTGCCCGTGTGGAAAAAGGGGAAGTCTTTGTCTACGGGATGCACATTAGCCCGTATGAGCAGGGGAACCGGTACAATCATGACCCGCTTCGCCCGCGGAAAATTTTGCTGCACAAGAAAGAAATTGACCGGCTGGCCGGTGTGACAAAAGAAAAGGGTTATGCTTTAATCCCACTCAAAATCTATATTAAAAATGGGTATGCAAAAGTGCTGCTCGGCGTCGCCCGCGGGAAAAAGAATTATGACAAGCGTGAATCCCTGAAGAAGAAAGAAGCCGCCCGCGAGATTGAACGTGCCTTTAAAGCACGCCAGCACTAGAAAAACAGGATGACGGCTCTTTGAGCGAAAAAAAGGGAAAGCGCCGGATTGAAGATTGCGCGCTTCCCTTAAGAAATGGCTTTTTCAATTGAGGGAAAGAGGGGTCTAACGGCTTTTGCCTTGCCATTGTTCCAACTGTTGCATTTGGCAAGTCTAAGACAACTTCTTTTCCATCCTCACCAGGGAGCCTGACTTCCATCTTATAAATTCTCCAGTTGCTGTTTTATTTTTTCCACTTCCGTCTGGCTCAGACCGGTTTTTTCTACAATTAATTGAAGATCCATACCCGCCAGCAACATTTTGATGGCAATTGGAATCGTTTGCAGCAATTCTTTTCTCTCTTCTTCTCTTCCTTCCTCTTTCCCCTTCTTATACCCGCGGTCAAAGTAAGAATTCGGCAGCTTTAATACTTGCTCTGCTTCGTCCGGATCCAGCATTTTAATGTTTTCCATTACTTCCGCCTCCTCTTTTTCGTTCAATTTTAAATAATAATCAAAGAAACCGTGTAACAGCCTCATTTTTGCAGGGTCGAGTTCCATCCGGGCCAGCATCCGCAGAAACTCCAGTTTGACCTGCACCCGTTCTTTTTCTGTATACCCCATTTTGCTTAATAATGCCGCGGCAACAGGGTTGTTGCTCCGGATATAATTTCTCCAATTTTGTTTCATCAGATGAATGGATAAATAGTGAAAACGAAGAATTTCAATGTTGTGGAACGCAAAGGTGTACGTATCAGGGGTTTCTGTTTTCTCCTCATAACTGAACACGGCAATCGGCAATACCGGTTTCCGGTGCCGCAGACTGATCATCATGTAATAACGAAACATGCGTTCAGGAAAAGATTTCTCGTAATACGACTGCGGCTCTACATGGATGAGAATCACCGTGTCTTTCCCTTTTACCTTCGTTTCGGCAAGGATATCAACCCGTTTTTGCTCACCGCCCGGAAAGTCCGTAAACTGTTCCTGCGACAAAAACCGCACCCGGCGGTAGTCGAGATCCGCTGAAAGATCCGGGAAAAACGCCTCCATAAACTCCTGAAAAAAGTTTTGGATCAGCTCCTTAAAAAAACGATCATGCACGTGATAACCGGCATGTTTTTCCATTACCAGTTCCAATGGCAGCACTCCTTTTCTTATTTTTCAGTTTTATTATAAAGGACAAACGTTCGTTTTTCAATACCGGCTTATCTTTTTTTATAAACAAAACCGGCTTTTGCATTGTTTGCCTCCCTGCTTTAAAAACTTCAGACTACCCTGCAGGACGAGCTTTTTTTACCGTTACCGGAATCAAGAAAGTGCCACTGCTTGCAAGTCTTTTAATTGAACTTTACTTTTTTCGACGAACGAAAAATTTTTTCGATTCCATAACCCATAAAGCAAAAATAAGCCCAAAAACGAATGCGTTCATAACCGGAATATCAAGAAAGCGCAGCATACGGAATTTTTCGTAAAAGAAAAAATGGTGCCAATAAAAGCCAAAATTCATTCCTATTACTTGTCCAAATAGAACTCCTGTGAGACTGACTTTGTTTTTTGGAGGTGAAACCCCTTTCTGTTCTAAATGCCAATTGATTTCTTTTGCGCGGTTAAAAGCTTGCCAAAGACAAAAACAGAGTACGGATGGATAAAACATGCCCCATTCATAATTAATCACATGATGCCCATTTTCAAAGTTCTCTTGGAATGCATAAATAATGGCCAAATTCAAACGGGACTGATGGTTAATGGTCAATTCCAAAGCCATAAAAAGAAAACCGAGCAAATAGTCACCGTTATAAAATTGACCAAATCCAGGCAATGCAAAAGACCACAAGAGTGCCGCAACCGGGGACTTATAATTTGTTGGCTTTTCCAAAAAGCATACTTCCTTTATTTCAATTTCTTTTTTGTTTCTTGTTGAGTATGTACGAAACGCTAAAGGATCTACTTTTTATCGTGTTTATCACAAAGAGACTCAATCCAGTGGCCTAAGGCAGCACAAATAGAGCCGATCACCAGCCCATTAATCACTGGCAAATCGAGAACACGCAAACATCCGAGCAACCTGAAAAAAGAGAAGTGCCAGAAGAGGCCAAAGTGGAAACCCGCCAACATGCCGAAAAAGAAACCGGTTAAATGTGTTGCTTTTTTTGGCTTTTTTACCCCCAATGATGCCAATCTCCGGTTAATGGATACCGACTGGTTAAAGGCTTGCCACAGGGAGAAGCAGTAAACGGCAGGAAAAAAATCCCCCACTCGGGATGGAATCGTTCGCTGGCCATGCCAAAATTTCCTTTGAACGCAACGTAAACCGACATATTCAAGTTCGACCCGAAATTGATGACTGCCGTACAAAGCATGAGCAGAAATCCGATAAAATAATCACCGTTGTAAAGCTGCCCGAAGCCCGGAAAGGCAGCCGACCACAGCAGGGCAGAAAGGGGGGACTTATACAGTTTTCTTTCATTCATTATTTTCACCTATGAGGTATTGTATGTATTTTCTGCTGTATCATACTGTCAGGAAAACTCGCACAGTATTTTTTCTAAATTGTCATGACAGGAAATCATTTTCATAATATTCTAATAGGTACAGTGGATCAACTACTAGGACGGTAAAAATGCTGTGAACGATATGATAAAAGCGCAACAGAATTGGAAATGAAACCGATCAAAAAGATAAGGGGTTACCAACACAGTTTTTTCCGCTCTTAATGATATTTCCCTTCATTGGTGGCATCAGCGGTTTAATCCTCGTCAAACGGCGGAATTAAGCTACAGGACCATAACGGCCAGGTTGGTTGCCACTTGGCTTCTTCCTTTTTAAGAAAATAATCATCCCGCTTGCCAAAGACACGAAAGATAGATCAGTGAAGTGTAAATATAGGGTATAGTAAAGAAAATAGCCTCTATGTTATACTTATCCTATCCGCAACAAAGGGGGAAAGACGATGGATGAAATTTTGAAGCAAATTCTTAGTGAACTAAAGGATTTAAAAAGTGATGTCTCCGGTTTAAAGAACGACGTCTCCAGCTTAAAAGCAGGCCAGGATCGATTGGAAAGTGATGTCTCCGGCTTAAAAGCAGGCCAGGAACGCATCGAAACCAAAGTTGACAATCTTACGTTAGAATTACGAAGCAATTTTAAATTTACAAATGATAAACTGGAAGAGCACAAAAAAGTTTTTACTGTTGTTTCAAATGAACTGAAAGGCGTAAAAGGCGATATCGAATTTCTAAGTGGAAAAACCGGCAGGCATGATACTAAAATTAATCATATTTTGAATATGCTGAGAGATTAAAGGACATGCACTCCGCATTTGCCGGATGTTTTTATGTGCGCCTGTTGACCCGCTACCATTCTTTCCGTACGATCGAGATTTTTAATGATTGAGAAAGACCTTCTGAAAAAGCCTCCGAGAATGAATTTTTAACTAGCGGATTACCGACAACGAAAGAAAAGGTGTGGGATATAAGATTGCAATGGATCATGACGTAACAAATCTTCATCTCTTATTCAGCTCATTTGAAAACTAGAAAAACTTTACACGTACGGGAAAATTGATCAATTGCATCTTGCGGAATTCATGTTATAATAGGATATGCAAGACCAGTAATAAGTAAAATCTGAAGCGCCCTTTTATATCGGGGACGTTACGGATTCGACAGGGATAGATCGAGCTCAAGTTGCGAGCCGGGGGGTCGTCCCCGTAACAACGCAACGCCTAAAAATAACTGGCAAATCTAACACTAAACTCGCTTTAGCTGCCTAATAAGCGCTAAGCGGATCCTCCCTCCATCGCCCACGTGGTAGGGTAAGGGTCTCAACTTCAGTGGGATACGCCGGCTGTCCTCCGCCTGGGGACGAAGGAAGAGACCAATCAGGCTAGCGCACCGGACGCCCGCCGATAGGCAGATGGCTGCGCGAAATGCGAATATATCGGCTACGCTCGTAGACGCTTGAGTGGCGATATTTCTGGACGTGGGTTCGACTCCCACCGTCTCCATTTTAAGAAAAATAAAGAACGGGATAAAAAGTCCGTGAACCCTTGATATGACTGGGTTTGCGGGCTTTTTTGTTTTTGTGGAGAATGGGGAAGGAAACAGACGTTTCGGCAAACTTTTTGCATTAATTTTGCATTCCGAATGGCAATGTCTCTATCACGTGAGGTCCACTGATTTTAGCCAGTGCCAATATCCTTATATTATCGAGGAATTTTTTCTTTCTCTCGCTTTATTTGTTTTCATCGAATCTCAAGCATCTTTACAGGGGAAGCAAAAATCATGGCGGTCTATCCACCAGTATTACGGCATGAAAAAAGCGCTTCTCTCCACCATTAAAGCCATTGGAACGGAACGGCGTGCCAAAGTTATTTGGGATACACAGGGAAGCGGAAAAATCTATTCGATGGTATTTTTAGCCGGAAACCTTGTCAAAAGCGAGGAGCTGAAAAATCCGACAATTGCCCAACGCTCGGCAATGCAGTTAAAACAGCCAGGCAGCCAAGTCAGCAGGATTGAAAGTCAATATTAATACGGGACCACTGAAAAAGTCAATCTGAAAATTCAAAATAATTATATGTACAATAAATTGAAAAAAAATACCCCCAGTATTTGGTATAATAAAGTTATACTACAAACCAAAACCAAACTGGGGGTATCTATCATGCTTAAAGAAAAAGATAATCAATTAAGCATCTATTCCATATTATACGATAAAATTCCTGAAAATCATACACTTAAATTATTAAGAGATGAAGTGGATTTTAGTTTTATCAATAAAATGCTTGAAAAAACTTACTGTAAAGAATATGGAAGGCCAGCAAAAGAGCCCGAACTTATGGTTAAAATCTTGGTGTTACAAAAACTCTATGACTTATCTGATGAGAAAGTTATAGAAAATTGCTCATTAAACCTTGCATATATGTATTTTTTAGGAATCAATCCGGAAGACGACCTCCCTCACCCAAGTCTTTTGGCAAAATTTCGTAAAAGTAGATTAGAAGGCAATCTCACTATAGATGAAATTATTATTGAAATCATAAACCAATGCATTGAAAAAGGAATTTTACAAAAGGTTTCTGGTATAACGATTGATTCCACTCATACAGAAGCCAACACCAAAAAATATAGACCGGAACGAGTCATGAAACAATTAGCGAAAAAAATCTTTAAAACCGTTAAAGAAGAAAACGGAGAAATACCAAGTGAAATCAACCAAGAAATCCCTGATTATAAAGAAATAGAAAACCATGATGAAGCTAGAAAAACAATGAAGTCCTATCTTGAAGAAACGGTATCAAAGGTAGAAGAACTAGTTGAACTGGAGAAAGCACCTGAAACAAAAGCACTCGTTAATAATGCGAAAGAAATTTTAGCAGACCCGAAGTTTATGGAGCAAAAAGGGGTACGATCGATTGTCGACCAAGAAGCGAGAATAGGGTATAAAAGCAAAAATGATCCTTTCTTTGGTTATAAAACGGAATTTATGATGACAACAGAAGATCGAATGATTACAGCTGTTCATACTGGTAATGGAGCTTATGTGGATGGAACGAAGTTTGATGAATTATTAGAGTTAACCAAGAAAACGAGAATAAAAATACCAGAAGTATATGGTGATAAAGCCTATTTTAAAAAGCCAATCTTAGACAAAATCTCTGAACTTAAAGCAAAGGCATACATCCCTGTAAGTGAAGCTGCATATCGCATAGACGAAGAAAGATTCAGTTATAACAAAGATTCTGACGAGTGGTTCTGTAGTCAAGGAAACAAAACAATCAAAAAGAAACACTATATAAGAAAATGTGGAAAAGAAACGTATAATTACTATTTTGACAGAGAACAATGTAGAAATTGCCCAATGCGAGAAGTTTGCATAACCGGAAAAACAGTCGGAAAAGTATTAGGGATCGGAATCAACACCCCAGAATTTTATGAGTATAGTCAACAACAGAAATCGGAGGGATTTAAAGAGAAGTATAAAAAAAGAGCATGCCAAGAAGGGAAAAATGGCGAAATGAAGAATTTCCACGGGTTAGATCGTGCCAAATGGTACGGTCTAAAAAGCATGGGCTTACAAGCCAAGCTAACAGCCTTGGCAGTAAATTTAAAGAGGATAGCCGCCATACTATCCTCTAAAAAGGCGAATTATAGCCAAACATTTGTCATTTTTACTAATTTCTATGGTAAAGAGTACCATTTACAGAAAATTTCTTACACTACACAGCAAATTTTACATAAAAAAATGGCTTTTTTCAGTGGTCACTATTAATACTTTTGAACATAAAAATGTGATGAGAACCGTATTGATTTCCAGACCGGAATCCTGCACTATTAAAGTAAGGTTCCAAATTTTTATGATGGGAAAAGGTGGTCATTGACATGGCAGATTTTAAATATGAAATCAAAGAAACAATCGGAACAATTTCTGAATCTCCAAAAGGATGGACAAAAGAACTGAACTTAGTCAGCTGGAACGGAAAGGCGCCGAAATTTGATCTGCGTGACTGGGCGCCGGAACATGAGAAAATGGGGAAAGGGATTACGCTGAATACGGATGAACTGAAGGCGCTGAAGGACTTACTGAATCAGATGGAATTATAAAGGATGCTCTTAAAAGTCTGAAACGTCATTTGGGCGGCTTCTTTTCAGTACGGCTGTCCCGATCCTGCTTTCGGGACAGCCTCAGGATTTTTATTTTGTTAATGAAAGTGCTGGCACAATTTTATCTGCAATCGGGCTACCGATGCCGGTGACGAGATCATAACCGGCTGCTGCGGCATAACCGTTGCTTCCGGTTTGAATATCATGGTAATTCGCAGTATAGCCGCTGCTTCCGGTTGTGCCGGCGGTATTATAAACAGTGCTAAGGACTTGTGCACTTGATAAGGATTGCGTGCGTCCTTCATTTGCCAGTGCGATGAGCGCTCCCCAGGCAGGTGCACTAAAGCTTGTTCCGCCAACTTGGAACCAGCCGGATTGGCCATTGTCTTTTGTGCTGGAGTAGACATAGACACCTGTGTTCGGATCCGCATCAAAAGATACATCCGGGATACCGCGTTTTGCGCCGACGATACTTGTCCAACCGGATTGATAGGAAGGCCGGCTTTCGTAAGTGCTGGTAGCCCCTCCAGAACCTGACCATGCAGATTCACTACCGTACTGGCCAGCGCTGGTCAAATTTAAAGTTGTGCCGCCCACCGCAACAACATTCGGTGAGGATGCAGGCCACGAACTGCCACTCCCGTTATCTCCGGAAGAAGCGAGGTAAGTAATGCCGGTATGATTAAAATGACTGTTATAGGAAGATTCGGTTGAAAATTCTGACCCTCCCCAGCTGTTAGAGACAACGGTTGCTCCATGACTTGTTGCGTAATCTTCTGCTGCCAGTAAATTAGTGATTGAAGCGGATTTAGCAGCAACTACCATAATTTTTGCACTCGGGGCAAGCGCGTGTGCCCATTCAACATCAAGGGCTATTTCGAGCGCCCAACCCTCGTCTTTTTTAGGTTTGCCGCCTGGATAAGCGACTTCAATGTTGGCGCTTGGAAGTCCGAACTGCTGGTCGAACGTGTTGAGGTCGCTGGTAATGGTCGGGCTGCCATACGCTTCGATCAGCGCGATGGTCTGGCCGGCACCTGTCTTGCTTAATTGATCAATGCCGTAAGCCTTTTTGATTTGTGCTGGTGAGTAAACAGTTGAGACAGCATTTGGATGAATCCCGTTTGAGTTGTGTTTGTAATGAAGCGGATGATGTGCAACCCAGCCTTTTACCCTATCGGCTGCTGCTATTGTTTTTGCACTGGCAGTCGTGGCTGTGGCAGCTGTTCCCGCAAATAGCGTAATCGATGCGGCAATAAAGCAAATTTCCAGTTTTTTTACCAGTTTTTTCAACTTGATCCCTCCTGATTTTGTAAGAATGGCAGCAAAAAAGAAAAAAATCCTCACCTCCTTGCTTGAACCTGCTATTTTTGTTGAAGGATGGAAGAATCATAGATTGCGGGGAATACCACGTATCCTGTTGCGGCGGTTTTTTTCTTGTTTCAACATCAATAGTAAAATCAATCTTAGCATGCGAAATATAAAATTATTGACGAAATATTGTGAATTTACATAAAAAATAAAAAATAGTAAAATGTAACTAGTCTATTAGCCTGATGATAGCGCTTTTTTCCCATTCAACGAATCTGTAAAAATCTATACCGAATCCTAATGCTTACAGCTATTGAACTTTTAAAATCTGCCGGCAAGGAATTGAAGCGTATTTTATCAATATATTATGGTTAACACCATGCTTACTTAAAGAACAAATGGGTGAAGAAAAAAACAGAGAAGTGTCTTATAGAAAGATCGTGACCACTGAAAAAAGCCATTTTTTTATGTAAAATTTGCTGTGTAGTGTAAGAAATTTTCTGTAAATGGTACTCTTTACCATAGAAATTAGTAAAAATGACAAATGTTTGGCTATAATTCGCCTTTTTAGAGGATAGTATGGCGGCTATCCTCTTTAAATTTACTGCCAAGGCTGTTAGCTTGGCTTGTAAGCCCATGCTTTTTAGACCGTACCATTTGGCACGATCTAACCCGTGGAAATTCTTCATTTCGCCATTTTTCCCTTCTTGGCATGCTCTTTTTTTATACTTCTCTTTAAATCCCTCCGATTTCTGTTGTTGACTATACTCATAAAATTCTGGGGTGTTGATTCCGATCCCTAATACTTTTCCGACTGTTTTTCCGGTTATGCAAACTTCTCGCATTGGGCAATTTCTACATTGTTCTCTGTCAAAATAGTAATTATACGTTTCTTTTCCACATTTTCTTATATAGTGTTTCTTTTTGATTGTTTTGTTTCCTTGACTACAGAACCACTCGTCAGAATCTTTGTTATAACTGAATCTTTCTTCGTCTATGCGATATGCAGCTTCACTTACAGGGATGTATGCCTTTGCTTTAAGTTCAGAGATTTTGTCTAAGATTGGCTTTTTAAAATAGGCTTTATCACCATATACTTCTGGTATTTTTATTCTCGTTTTCTTGGTTAACTCTAATAATTCATCAAACTTCGTTCCATCCACATAAGCTCCATTACCAGTATGAACAGCTGTAATCATTCGATCTTCTGTTGTCATCATAAATTCCGTTTTATAACCAAAGAAAGGATCATTTTTGCTTTTATACCCTATTCTCGCTTCTTGGTCGACAATCGATCGTACCCCTTTTTGCTCCATAAACTTCGGGTCTGCTAAAATTTCTTTCGCATTATTAACGAGTGCTTTTGTTTCAGGTGCTTTCTCCAGTTCAACTAGTTCTTCTACCTTTGATACCGTTTCTTCAAGATAGGACTTCATTGTTTTTCTAGCTTCATCATGGTTTTCTATTTCTTTATAATCAGGGATTTCTTGGTTGATTTCACTTGGTATTTCTCCGTTTTCTTCTTTAACGGTTTTAAAGATTTTTTTCGCTAATTGTTTCATGACTCGTTCCGGTCTATATTTTTTGGTGTTGGCTTCTGTATGAGTGGAATCAATCGTTATACCAGAAACCTTTTGTAAAATTCCTTTTTCAATGCATTGGTTTATGATTTCAATAATAATTTCATCTATAGTGAGATTGCCTTCTAATCTACTTTTACGAAATTTTGCCAAAAGACTTGGGTGAGGGAGGTCGTCTTCCGGATTGATTCCTAAAAAATACATATATGCAAGGTTTAATGAGCAATTTTCTATAACTTTCTCATCAGATAAGTCATAGAGTTTTTGTAACACCAAGATTTTAACCATAAGTTCGGGCTCTTTTGCTGGCCTTCCATATTCTTTACAGTAAGTTTTTTCAAGCATTTTATTGATAAAACTAAAATCCACTTCATCTCTTAATAATTTAAGTGTATGATTTTCAGGAATTTTATCGTATAATATGGAATAGATGCTTAATTGATTATCTTTTTCTTTAAGCATGATAGATACCCCCAGTTTGGTTTTGGTTTGTAGTATAACTTTATTATACCAAATACTGGGGGTATTTTTTTTCAATTTATTGTACATATAATTATTTTGAATTTTCAGATTGACTTTTTCAGTGGTCCCGAAAGATCTAAAGGACACTGCGTTGATGAAAAAGCAGAGAATTTCTGGATTATTATCTGTCTATACCATCGTAAACTTTGGACTCCATGTACCGAACCGTACGCACGGCGGGGTTATCCAGAAGTCTGGATAAGTGGTGTGAGAGGTCGGCTAATCAAATAATGATTAGCCGACCTACTCGATTACTTTTTTAGCAAACCACGGCTGTCATTCATAGATTAGCAAAGTCTCAAACAGGCCATTTGCATCCAATGACTATCCCATGTGAGTCTAATAAGCTCGATTATGAAGTTGAAATTGCAGTTGTAATAGGCAAGAACGGAAGAAGATGTTTCTGACATCCAAAAATAACCGAAAGTTGACGGTATTGCCTGTCCGGAATTTGACGAGTATAATGTCCTCGTATTTATTCTTGAGAAAGGAAAAGGACATCCCCCATGATGTATAACTGTACCATCAGCTATACGGGGAATGTCCCACCAAAAATAACGATTATGGTTATTGTATCAGATTATAAGCTAATTGAAAATACTCAACTTGGTGTTTTTGGTTAGGGGTGCGGAAAAAGTACCTTCCCCTTGTTGTGGTAAACATATGAAGGTTATTGGGACAAGAGATCGAAAAGCCATTGATAGATCTGGAAAGAAGCATATTTATAATATCAGACGTTTACAATGTGAACAATGCGGAAAGATTCATCACGAACTTCCAGAATTTCTGGTGCCTTATAAAAGATATAAATCGGAATGTATTGAAACGGTTTTGACTAATCGTTCCAATCATGATATTCCGGCAGATGAATCAACACTTTATCGTTGGATAGACTGGTTTTATTTTTATGTAGAATACTGGATCCATTGCCTTGTTTCCATTAAACATCAGACCAAACAAGATGGGGACGACCTGAAAGTTTTGCCCGAAACTTCGGGGACCGCACTCCAAAGATTAGGGCGATTGGTGGGCAATGCCTCCGGATGGCTGGCGCGTGTTGTCCGACCCGTTGTAAATTTTTATTTATGGGTACATACCCGTTCTGCATTCTTGTCCGGCGGGGGTTGATTTACACTCATGGTAGATAAATAGGAAAGGAGTCTATCATGAATGGATCACAAGAAAGCAGATGAAATGGCAGCCCAAAGGTTTTAACTCATTTCTTCATTATTGGCGGATGGATTGGATGCCGGAATTTGGGCCAATCGGTAAATACGGGCCAGGCGCAGGCGGTCCCATAATTCACTTTGTCCGACAAGAATCAGGTATTCAGGAGTAACTGAGCAAATTTTCACAGATGGTTTTCATCATAAAGTACATCTAAATTCGCGGCGAATTCAAAAATCCCTTCTCTTAATCTGAAATCTGCTACAGCCCCCGGCCCTAATATCCTATTTATCGCATTAGCACTTTGACCTTTAATAAAACCATAACCCACCTCTAAATAGGGTTTGCTGAATAAACAAAAATTCCAGATTTGACAAGGATTTTGGCCACTTTTGTCGAATATAAAGTGCAAGGATTTCATAGGGAACACGTAAAAAACCTTGCACTTGGAGGCCGTTACGATGTACAAAAAGACCGAACATCAATTAACTTTTGTAGAAGATTTTTTTCTACCATTCGGTGGAAAATTAAATAAAGAAAATCGCTGGGTCCGTCTTGCTGAATTAATCCCTTGGTGGAAGGCTGAAGAAAAGTATGCCAAGTCCTTCAAGAAAAAATTCAAAGGTGAAAAGGCTTATTCTGTCAGAGTTGCTCTTGGGGCTCTCTATATCAAAGAACGGCTTGGGCTATCTGACCGGGAAACAGTCGAACAGATCACGGAAAACCCGTATCTTCAGTATTTTATTGGGTTGCCTGAATTCCAGGAAAAAGCCCCATTCGATCATTCTCTGATGACTCGTTTTAGAAAACGTTTGGGTGCAAACATCATCAATGAACTGAATGAATGGATTGTTCTGGAAGAACAAGAACGCCAATCGGAAGAAGCATCTAAGGAAAATGACAACGATGATGATCACCATGATGATGACGATCATAGTAGTGGTGATCATCAACCTTCCGGTCCTGCTTCGGAAGAGAATTCAACTGGATCGGCTTCTCCTAAAACGAAGAACAAAGGAAAGCTCATTCTGGACGCAACCTGTGCACCGGCTGATATTGCTTACCCTACTGACCTGGGGCTTTTGAACGAAGCCCGTGAGAAACTGGAGCATATCATTGATGTACTGCATGAACCGCACAAAGGAAAATTACGAAAGCCAAGGACCTACAGAAAAAGAGCCCGCAGGGACTATCTTTCTGTCGCTAAGCAACGCAAAGCTGGAGCCCGGAAAATCCGGAAAGCTGTCGGCAAACAACTTGGATATGTGAAACGGAATCTGGAGATCATTGGAAATCTCATTTCCCAAAGCTCCCTGTCTCTTTTGAGCAAAGATGAATACCGACAACTCCTCGTGATTCATGAACTTTACCGCCAACAGGCAGAAATGTACAAAAAGAAAACATATCGGATTGACCACCGGATTGTGAGTATTTCCCAGCCGCATGTCCGTCCAATTGTGCGTGGCAAGGCAAAAGCGAACGTGGAATTCGGCTCAAAAGTCGCCATTAGCGTTGTAGATGGCTATGCCTTGATTGAGCAACTCGACTGGGAAAATTACAATGAAGGGATCACCCTTAGAGAATCTATTGAGAACTACTACAACCGGTTCGGATTTTATCCAGAAGCGATTTTAGCAGATAAAATCTACCGAAACCGTCACAACCTGGCATACTGCAAATCTCTTGGCATTCGTCTGAGTGGGCCAAGGTTGGGACGCCCATCCAAAACGGAAGACAAAACCTTAGAACGCGTGGCAAGGCAGGATGCCTCTGAACGTAATGCCGTTGAAAGCAAATTTGGCGAAGGCAAGCGCAAGTATGGGCTAGGCCTTATTCGAGCACGCCTTCAGGAGACCAGTGAAACAGTAGTAGCCCTTCAATTCCTTATAATGAATCTGGAGCGGAAGCTCAGGGTTCTTTTTTTGAAATTTTTACACAACACTATTTTATATTTTTTTAACCGTAATTTGGCTTGTATCTGACAGAATCTCATTCGTTCAGCAAACCCTAAATAAAATTGTTTTAAATCGCTTGGAAAACTTAGGTTCATTCTCTGCTCAGCGATTAAAATATCATTTTCCGTTACATTATAAATTTTATGCTTGTACCTATTCATAAATTCAAAATTAGCCAATTTGACCTTTTACCTCCTTGAAAACAGTTTTTCTGACGGCACTCCCTTTCCATGTATGCCAGCTTGGTTTCATTCGGATATTTTGCAAGATGAATATTCCATATTCCACCACGCATGAGGGCCATCAAAGTTATTCTCAATGATATGATGCGCATCATACGTTTGTCCAATACTTCGGACAACTTCACGATTCTTATCCATCATTTCCTCTTCTGGAAATCCATCACGTCCCGTTTTACAACCTTTTTAAATTATGTTATAAAGAGGGTATTCAAAGTTTCTTATTTGGCTACTTCAAAAAGACGGGAGCATAAAAAGATGGAGACGACAACGGAAAAAAAACCGTACGGCACGGTGTTGATCCGTGCGAAAGATATACTGGACTATCTGGAATACCGGGTGGACCCGGTGAGTCTGCAGGAAATTTGCACGGCTTTAAATACGAGCAAATCCACGGTCTTAAAAATTTTAAATACCCTTTGCTCGATTGATTTTGTAAAACGGGATGAAGAGACAAAGAAATATACGCTCGGTACCGCGCTTATCCGTTACGGGGAAACCGCCCGCAAATCTTTTAATATTGTAAACGTGGCGGAAGCGGTGCTCGAAGAACTGAATGACACCATTGGCGAAACCGTCCACCTTGGTATTTATGAACAGGATCATGTGGTGTACGTGAAAAAGCTGAACGGAAAAGGGCAAATCATTTTAAGCTCGCAGGTCGGGCATACGCTGCCGCTGTATTGTTCTGCGATGGGAAAAGCGTACTTGGCTGAACAGAGCGAGAAAGATGTGCGTGATTATTTGTCCCGGATTACGATTGAAAAAAGGACTGAAAACACGATTACGGACCCGGAAAAACTGATTCAAGATCTCCAGGAAGTCAAACAGCGTGGGTATGCAATTGACAACCAAGAAAATGAAAAAGATATTTACTGTATTGCGGTGGTTATCAAGCGGAACGGAAAGATCGAAGGCATGATGAGCGTTAGTGCCCCGCGGTTCCGGATCACAGAAGAAAAGAAGCAAAAAATGATTACAAGCATCTTAGAGGCACGACAAAAAATTGAAAGCAAATTGAATGGCTAATGGAAAAAACTTGTTCCGACACGGGGCAAGTTTTTTATTTTCTCTTTCATGAAATGGTTTACATAGGAGAGAGTGTGTTGTAAAATGAAATTGAATTTATTATTCATAAATAAAGTTTATTATATAGAAATTAAAAGGAGCGTCCACCATGAAAAAAATGCAGACTTTGCAGGCGTTAGAAAAAAATGGAATTGTGGCCGTGCTGCGTGCAGACTCTGTTGAAAAAGCTTTGCGTATTACGGATGCACTGATTGCCGGCGGGATCAAAAGCATCGAACTAACTTTTACCGTTCCGAATGCGGATGTTGCCATCAAAAAATTGACGGAACTGTACCAAGACCGTGATGATGTCCTCGTTGGAGCTGGCACTGTCCTGGATGCCCAGACCGCCCAGACCGCGCAAATGGCCGGGGCAAAATTCATCGTCGCGCCGACATTTGATCCGGAAACGGCTGCTTTTTGTAACCTTTATCAAATCCCTTATATCCCGGGCTGTATGACGGTAAATGAAATGAAAGCGGCCATGCAGGCAGGGGCAGAAGTGATTAAACTGTTCCCGAGCAATATTGTCGGGCCGGCATTTGTAAAAGACGTAAAAGCTCCGCTGCCGCAACTTGAAATCATGCCTTCAGGCGGAATCAGTCTGGACAATATGGGAAATTGGATCAAAGCAGGCTGTAAAATCCTTGGCGTAGGCGGAAGCTTATTGAAACCTGCCGAAACCAATGATTTTGCGAAAGTGACCGAGACAGCAAGAGCGTTTGTGGACAAATATCAGCAACTAACAGAAGCCGTGCATCAGCAATCGAGGGGTCAATATGCCTAAAATTTTAACACTTGGAGAGATTTTGCTGCGCCTTTCCACCTCCCCGGGAGATCTTTTATCCTGCAGCCATTCTTTCAATGTAAACTACGGCGGGGCGGAGGCGAATGTTGCCACAACGCTTGCCAGTTTCGGGCATGACGTTGCGTTTGCGAGCAAAGTGCCGGATTCCCCTTTGGGAGCGGCTGCAGTGAGAAGCCTCCGGGCAAGCGGTATTGATACTTCCCGTCTTCTAATGGGCGGCAACCGGCTCGGCATCTATTTTTTGGAACAGGGGGGCACATTGCGCAATTCCAAAGTGATCTATGACAGGGAAAGTTCCAGCTTTTCACAGATGGATATTGGCGAGTGGGATTTTGAACGGCTTTTTGCGGATGTGGCCCTTTTCCACCTAACCGGCATTACCTTTGCTGTGTCCGAATCATGGAAATATTACGGGCAAATTCTCGTTAAAGCGGCTTTTGACCGCGGCATCCCTGTCAGCTTCGACATCAATTACCGGCCGGCAATGTGGACGATGGAAGAGGCGAGGGCAGCCATTATCCCGATCTTGCCGATGCTCACTTACTGCTGTGCCAACTATCTTGATGCCCGGAACTTCTTTGGCATCGATGCATCGGTGGCTGTGCCCGGCAATATAGAAGCATGTTACCGGGAAATTAGCCGCAAGTACCCGAATCTCCGCGCACTCTATGCGACAGACCGGAACGTCATCTCCCCGACCTGCCATGAACTCCAGGGCATGCTCTGGACTGGCGGCGTTTTTATACAATCCAAGCGTTACCGTATGGAGCAGATCGTAGACCGGATCGGCGGCGGGGATGCCTATGCAGCCGGGATGCTTCACGGCTTCTTAACCGGGATGGATCCGGAAGAAACCGTACAATTTGCGGCTGCTACATCTGTTTTGAAACATTCCGTGAACGGGGATGCCCTGCCGCTTTCAGCAGACGAAGTCCGATCATGGGAAGGCGCTTCCGGCCGGGAAGTCGTTCGGTAAACAGGTGCTCAAAAAAATCAAAAAAACTATTGAATAAATTTGAAAGCGGATTATAATAAGGAGTGTAAGAACAAATAAGAAACTTGATTTCCAAATAGGAAATAAAGGAGGGAGGAATTTGAAAAAATTATCTTATTCATACGTGAAAGACCTGCAACGGTATCCAACCAAAGCCATCCAGTTTGGAGAAGGAAGTTTTCTTCGGGCTTTTGTCGACTGGCAAATTCAGCAAATGAACAAACGCGGACTTTTTCAAGGCGGGGTGACAATTGTACAATCATTGCCACGCGGAAGAGTCGGGCAGCTTGCTGGACAGGACTATTTATTTACAGTCATGCTGGAAGGAATGCAAAATGGAAAAGAAGTCCAATCCCATGAGATTGTTTCATCCGTAAATAACGGGATCAATCCTTATGAAGATTATGACGCTTATTTACAACTGGCACATGATGACAACATCCGGTTTATTTTTTCCAATACGACGGAAGCCGGCATCGTCTATCATGAAGGAGATGCATTATCCGACCGGCCTCCCGTAAGTTTCCCGGCAAAACTGACGGCACTGCTCTATGAAAGATATAAGGCCGGAAAAAAGGGGTTTTACATCATTCCTTGCGAGCTCATTGAAAATAACGGCAAGGCACTGAAAGAAATTGTGCACCGCTATGCGGATGAGTGGAAGCTTGGCGAAGATTTCAGCAGCTGGCTTGAATCAGAAAATACTTTCTGCTCCAGCCTGGTCGACCGGATTGTCCCGGGCTACCCGAAAGACCGCGCAGAAAAACTTTGGGAAGAATGGGGCTATGAAGATACGTTAATTGCAAAAGCAGAACCATTTCTCATTTGGGTGATTGAAGGGCCCAAGGAGCTGGAAGAAGAACTGCCGCTCAAAAAAGCGGGGCTGAATGTCGTGGTCACCGATCATTTAAAACCGTACCGCGACCGGAAAGTATACTTACTAAACGGCCCCCATACAACAATGGCTTGCCTGGCGCGGCTTGCCGGCATTAAAACAGTCGGCGGGGTAATGGAAGATCCCGATTTTTACCGGTTGATTGACCGCGAAATGTTTGCGGAAATCATCCCGTCACTGGATTTGCCAAAAGAAGAGTTGACAAGTTACGCGGCGGAAATTCAGGAACGTTTCAGAAACCCGTATATGGAACACCAGCTGGACGCGATTGCTTTAAACAGCGTTTCAAAATTTAAGGCACGCCTCCTGCCCATATTGGCGGAGCATGTAAAAAGATTCCACAAAATCCCGTCAAGAATTACGTTAGCCTTATCCGGGCTGTTGAAAATTTACGGAGAGCAGGATCATGCCTCTGCTAAAGCGATTGATTTGCCAGATGTTTTGAAAGAGTTTTCAATGGCGTATCACTCCGACCGCTATGTCTGGGACATTTTAAGCAACGAAACCTTATGGGGAATGGATCTGACAAAAATTGACGGCCTGCCCGCTCAAGTTGAAAAAGGCTTACAGTTGATAGAAAAAGAGGGCGTTCGCAGGGCAGTGCAGCAGGCCAACGAGGAGGCATTACCGGTTGAAAAATAAAACCATTCAGCTAAACCCCCGGGATAATGTACTCGTTGCTCTTCAGGATTTAGAGCCGGGTGATGTCCTTACATCCGGGGATAGGGCGATCACCGTAAACGAGGCAATAAAAAGAGGACACAAAATTGCTTTAGAAGATATCGAGGAGAACGCGGACATTATAAAATACGGGTCACCCATTGGACATGCGACAAAAAAGATTGAACAAGGCAGCTGGGTCCATACCCATAACGTGAGCACCAATCTTTCCGGAAAAGTGGAATACGAGTACAAGCCGGAACTGCATCCCCGCACCTTTCCGAAAGACAGCCGCACTTTTAAAGGTTATTTGCGGAAAAACGGAAAAGCCGGGATACGCAATGATTTATACATCATCCCGACTGTCGGGTGCATCAATATGATCGGTGATCTCCTCGTTGACCAATTTAAGGCGAATCACCCTGATAACGGCGCATTTGATGAAATTATTTTGTTTAAACATCCATACGGCTGTTCCCAGCTGGGGGATGATTTGCAGAACACCCGCAAGATTTTAATGGATGCGGCCGCCCATCCAAATGCCGGCGGTGTGCTCATCTTCGGGCTTGGCTGTGAAAACAACCAGCTAGATGAAATGAAGGCACAAATGGGAGAGTTTGATGAAAAGCGCGTAAAGTTTATGATTTGCCAGGATGTTGAAGATGAAGTGGAAACAGGCCTCCAACTACTGGAAGAATTGAATGAAGCTGCAAAAGAGGACAAGCGGACCGATCTGCCTTTATCAGAATTGAAAATTGGATTAAAATGCGGCGGCTCAGACGGATTTTCGGGCATTACCGGCAATCCACTGCTTGGAAGATTTTCAGATTTTGTCATTTCTCAAGGCGGCTCCACTGTTTTAACGGAAGTCCCGGAAATGTTCGGTGCCGAAAAAATGTTAATGGCACGGGCAAAAGATGAAATCGTATTCAATAAAATTGTGAAGCTCATTAATCAATTTAAAGATTATTTTGCTTCTTACGGGCAGCCAATCTATGAAAATCCTTCTCCGGGCAATAAGGCCGGCGGGATCACCACTTTGGAAGACAAATCGCTCGGCTGCACGCAAAAAGCGGGGACATCCGCAGTGGTCGATGTGCTGGAATACGGAGAAAAACTAAAGGAAAAAGGGTTATCCCTCCTTCAGGCACCCGGAAATGATCTTGTTTCCTCAACAGCGCTTGCAGCGGCGGATTGCCAGATGGTCCTGTTCACAACCGGCAGGGGCACACCGTTTGGAACCTTTGTGCCAACTGTGAAAGTATCGACGAACACCGAAATTTATGAAAAGAAAAAGCAGTGGATTGATTTCAACGCGGGACGGCTGCTTGATGAAGAAATGGACGAAGTAGTGGAACAATTTATTTCTTTTATTCTTGAAGTCGCGAGCGGGAAGAAGACGAAAAATGAGATCCGCCATATGCATGAGATTGCAATATTTAAGAACGGCGTTACTGAATAAGCAATTTTTTAACTGAAACAAGAAGGTATAGAAAATGTTCTTAAATCAAGATTTCCTTTTAACAACAAATTTTGCCAAGAAATTATTTCACAACCATGCCGAAAAAATGCCGATTATTGATTACCATTGCCACCTGAACCCGAAGGAAATCTACGAAAATAAAAATTTCAGGGATTTGGCACAGGTGTGGATCAATGAAGGGCATTACGGTGACCATTATAAATGGCGTTTAATGCGCGCAAACGGTGTTCCGGAAAAATATATTACGGGTGATGCTGACCCTTACGAAAAATTTTTAAAATGGGCGGAAACGATTGAAAAATCAGTGGGCAATCCACTTTATGAATGGACGCATTTGGAGTTGCGGCGTTTCTTTGGAATCGATAAGATTTTAAACCGCAAAACGGCACCGGCCATTTGGGAAAGGGCAAATCAATTGCTGGCGACAGATGATTTTAAACCACGGAATTTAATTAAAAACAGTAATGTGAAAGTGGTTTGCACAACAGATGACCCGGTGGATGACCTTCAATACCATAAATTGTTACAGGAATCCGAGACGGAAGATGGTTTTAAGGTGCTGCCGGCTTTCCGGCCCGATAAGGCATTGAATATCCAGAACAAAGAATACGCTGAGTATGTCCACAAATTAGCAACTGTTTCAGGAGTTTCAATCCAAAATTTCTCAGATCTCGTTTCGGCTGTTCGAAACCGAATTGAATATTTCCATGAAAGAGGCGGACGGTTATCCGACCATGCCCTGGATACTTTTACGTATGCAGAAGCGGCGCCGCAGCAATTGGATGCGATCGTTGAGAAAGCGTTATCAAAAGAAGCGTTGGGTTTAAATGAAATCAATCAATATCACACAGCGCTGTTAATAGAACTTATGCGCATTTATCACGAAAAAGGCTGGGTCATGCAATATCACATTCATGCTTATAGGAACTTAAATGGGCCCATGTTTGAAAAAATGGGGCCTGATACGGGGTATGATGCATTGAATGATCGAAGTATTGCAGAATCTTACGGGGAATTATTTGTCCGTGCAGAAAATGAAGATATCATTCCAAAAACGATTCTTTATTCTTTAAACCCGAATGATTGGCTCCCGCTTGTCACAATGATGGGCTGTTTCCAAAAAGATACGGTTCAGAAATTACAGCTGGGATGCGCCTGGTGGTTTAACGATACAAGAAGCGGGATGCGCAGGCAATTGGAAATGTTTGCAGAAGAAAGCCTCCTGCCAAATTTTGTCGGCATGTTAACCGATTCACGCAGTTTCCTGTCATACCCGCGCCACGAATATTTCCGCAGGGTACTATGCGAGCTATTTGGCGAATGGGCAGAACGGGGACAAATCCCCGATGATGAAGAACAGATCGGGAAAATCATTGAAGATATTGCTTACAATAACGCACATCACTATTTTAATTTCTTTGGCTAATATCCTATATAACACTATTTTCAATTGTAGTATAAGAAATATTTACTTTTTCAGTTTAACATATTTTTGCTTTTTAATAAAGAGATAGAGGTGAGACCAATGCTTAGAAAAGACATTGAAGAAAAAATAGATTTATTGATTGATAACTTGGTCAATTTAAAGGACCCGGAAGGCAAATATGCGATTACGCTCAAGGATGGCCGCAAAATTGATAATAAAAGTTTTAATTACTGGGAGTGGACCTCCGGAATCGGATTATATGGAATGATGAAATATTATAAATTAACAAATAAGAAGGAAGTATTGGATGTTATTATCAGGTGGTATGATGACCAGTTTAAAAATCTTCCTGTAGAAAAGAATGTCAACACGATGGTTCAAATGTTAACACTTGCATATTTGTACGAAGAAACAAAGAATCCTGTTTACCTTCCATATTTAGAAGCTTGGGGAGATTGGCTGTTTCACGATATGCCGAGAACAAAAGACGGCGGCATTCAACACGTCGTTTTTGGATCGGAGAATTATCAGCAGCTATGGGATGACACTTTAATGATGAGTGTCATACCTTTAGCAAAACTCGGATTGCTATTAGATAAACCTCAATATATAGAGGAAGCCAAGAAACAATTTTTGATTCATATTAAATACTTAGTTGATAAGAAAACCGGACTGTGGTTTCATGGCTGGACATTTGAAGGAAACCATAATTTCGCGGGAGCACTATGGGGACGGGGAAATTCCTGGATTACCATTGCAATACCTGAATTTATTGATTTAGTTGGTCTAAATGAAAACGATGCAATCAGACAAGTTTTACTCTCAACGCTGAATCGCCAATTGGATGCTTTAAGTGAGTACCAGGATAAGGATGGGCTTTGGCATACATTGTTAAATGATCCAACGTCATATGTGGAAACGTCCTGTACTGCTGGCTTCGCTTATGGAATATTAAAATCTATTCGAAAACGTTATGTTGATAAAAAGTTTTTAAATATGGGCTTAAATGCTGTGCAAGCAGTTCTTGACAATATTGATGAAACTGGTGCATTGCATAATGTATCAGCAGGGACCCCAATGGGAGACACCCTGGATTTTTATAAGAAAATTGCCGTTACAACTATGCCATACGGCCAATCAATGGCGATTCTCTGTTTGGTTGAATTCTTGCTCTACAGTATTAATGCTAACGAAGAGTTGCCTCGGCTTGCTTATTAGTGATCCATTTTTAAGCTCTATATATTCTTACTAAAAACAGGAGGAAAAAATAATGGTTAGACAGCCAAAATTCATTAACTATTTTTCTTATGGAATGGGTGATTTTTTGGGTGCCGGAGCCTTTGCTTTGACTTCAGCATGGCTGTTATTTTTCTTAACAACTTTTTGCGGCTTATCAGCGGTTGAAGCAAGTTCAATTTTTGCCATTGCCCGTGTTGTTGATGCTGTAATGGCACCAACAATGGGTTACATTACAGATAATTTTCATAAAACAAAACTGGGCAAAAGGTTTGGAAGACGGCATTTCTTTATTTTAATTTCGATTCCGCTTATGGTAGTCTATACATTAATCTGGATATCCGGCTTTAGTTATTGGTACTATTTAACGACTTACATTTTATTTGAAATCGTTTACTCCATGATTCTGATTCCGTATGACACACTCGCTGCAGAAATGAGCAACAACTATCAAACACGTTCTAAATTTACGGGTGCAAGAATGTTTATCGCTCAAGCATCTGCTGTTTTTGCAGCGTACATTCCGGGACGTTTGATTCATGCATTAGGACAGGATGATCCAATGTCTTTCCTTTATTCCGGGATGATTTTTACAGTTATCATTATGGCTTGCCTGGTTCTGATTTACAAATTTACATGGGAACGTCCGTATGATGAAATTCCAAAGGTTGAAAAAAAGGAGGAAAGGAATTTCTGGCAAAATGTATACAAAATTTACTGGGATTTATTTTCAACGCTAAGAGTAAAAACATTCCGGCATCATTTGGGAATGTACTTAGGAGGTTATATCAGCCAGGATATCTTTAATGCTGTATTTACTTATTTTGTAGTCTTTGCGCTGTTGCAAAGTTCAGTACTGGCTTCCAACTTACTCACAGTCATGTATTTGTTCCAGATTGCAGGTGTTGGAATTGCATTGTGGATCACACTAAAAATGAATCCAGCCCCTGCCTATCGCGCAGCAATCTCGTTTTTCATTCTCGGGATTACTGGTTTTATAATACTCCATTACAGCGGGGGTTCAAACAGTATAATGTTGATCTATACTATGATTGGAATTTGTGGGTTAGGCCGTGGCGGATTGAACTATATTCCTTGGAATAACTATACTTTTATTCCCGATGTTGATGAAGCATTAACAGGCCAAAGACGTGAAGGTGTGTTCGCTGGTGTTATGAGTCTAATTAGAAAAGCATCACAAGCTTTGGCCGTATTTTTAGTGGGGATCGCATTACAAGAATCAGGATTTGTTTCAGGTAAGGCAAATCAGCCTCATGCAGCTATCACGGCAATTGTATCTATTCTCTTATTTGGTACGCTTGCCTTCTTGATTTGGGGGCTGTTCGTTTCCTTCAAATATAAATTAACGAAAGAAAACCATGTTGTCTTGCTTGATGAAATTAATCGTTTGAAAAATGGCGGTTCTAAAATTGATGCTACGCCAGAAGCACGGAAAGTATTTGAAGAGTTAACTGGCTGGAAATATGAAGAAACTTGGGGCGATAATACAGTTGGTTATGAAAATCTTATAAAATACAAGGAAAATCATATACCAGGATATGCGGAATCGCACTTAAAGGCCAAATAATAAGAGGCTACGAATTTATCAGTTTCTAAAATGAAAGCCCTCTACCTTAGTGGAAATGGTAGAATGAGCATGGCAATTTTTTAAGCGGTTTGTTTTACCTTTTCCATTTTTAAAATAAGATTCAAGAAGGGAGGGAGTAAAAATGTCAGTTCACCTATTTATTGCAGGGGACTCAACAGCAGCAAATTACCCAAAAAGTCAGGCTCCCATGGCGGGGTGGGGTCAAATGATAGACAGGTTTTTTACAACTAATGTGGTAGTCATAAATAAAGCACTTTGCGGGAGAAGTTCAAAGAGTTTTATTAACGAAAGCGTGCTAGATGAAATAATAAATAGCATTGAACCAAATGATTATTTGCTGGTTCAGTTTGGCCACAATGATGAAAAACCTGGTAAAGCCCTGTATACAGAACCATTTTCCACATACCAGGAGTGTCTCAGAAAATATGTCGATGGAGCAAGAAAAAAAGGGGCAACACCAATTCTTATAACACCAGTTAGCCGACGTATTTTTGATGACAACGGAAATTTAAAACAGACTCACGGCGATTATCCGGAGGCAGTTCGGATTCTCGGACGCGATCTCCATGTACCCGTAATCGACCTTTGTTCTTCCAGTACTGCCTTATTAGAGAGCTTAGGACCGGAAGAGTCAAAACGTTTATTCGTATGGCTCAAACCGGGTGAACATGTTAATTACCCCGATGGGTCAAGTGATAACACTCATTTTAATGAAGTTGGTGCAAAAGAAATTGCAGGATTAATAGTAAAAGAACTTTTAAATTTTTCTATACCATTGAGAAATTATATTCTAAATAGGGCTTGCTGAATGAGCATAACCCTTGAATTTTGGATAGAATTCTGAAATATTATTCAAGTTACGAGAGGGAGAGCTTTATAAAAATATGAGGAAAACATTGTGTTCGAATGCTCCTCCAATGTAATGAAAAGGTAAAATCATATTTTTTCCTGGTTGCATTTTTTATAATACTGAGACAGAACTTGGGGATAAATTGGGTAAAAGTCAGAATTTAATTTTTAAAAAAATATAATAGTTCGGAAAGGAACAATATATAAACTTAAAATAAGATAAAAGAATGAGGGGGGCTGTGTCCATGAAAAAGTTTAAAGTGAATGACTATGGTGCTGTGAGAGATGGAAAAAAAAGAGGGACAGATGCCATTCAAAGGGCAATTGATGATGCTGCCGTGGCGGGAGGAGTAGTTGTTTTTGAACCGGGGGTTTATTTAACAGGCTCACTCTTTCTAAAATCCAATGTAGAATTCAGAGTAGATGAAGGAGTAGAAATCCGGGGAATAGTGGACGAAACTGCATATCCTGAGGTATGGACACGGGTTGCTGGGGTTGAAATGGACTGGCCGGCCGGTCTGATCAATGTATTCAACCAGAAAAACGTTAAAATTACCGGGAAAGGGTTGATTAATGGTCAAGGTGAATATTGGTGGAATAAGTTTTGGGGAGAAGACCAGCAGGGGGGAATGCGTAAAGTTTATGAAGCAAAAGGACTGCGCTGGGCGACTGACTATGATTGTAAACGTCCGCGGTTGATCATTGTCCATGAATCAAGCGAAATTGAGATTTCTAAATTGACACTTATCCGGTCTCCATTTTGGAATGTGCATATCTGCTACTCTCAAAACATTAAAATTGACAGCTTAAAAATAGCCGGAAGCAAAGGCCCGAGTACTGACGGTGTTGATGTGGATTCTTCGGAACATGTACTGGTTGAAAATTGTTTTGTAGACTGCAACGATGATAATATATGCATAAAAGCGGGCCGGGATTATGATGGACTGCGGGTTAAAAAACCATGTCAAAATATTGTAATCCGTGATTGTGAGATCGGGCAAGGAGAAGGAATCACCATAGGAAGTGAGACTTCAGGAGATATTAAAAACATAGAGATACACCATATAAAGGCAAAGAAAACGATGAATGGATTCAGACTGAAGTCTGCTAAAACGCGTGGTGGTTTGATTGAAAATATCTGTGTCCATGATATTGAAATGAATAATGTAAAAAACCCACTCATGTTTGAGTTGAACTGGTTTCCTGCATACAGTTATTGCAAAATCCCGGGAAATTACGAAGGGGAGATCCCAGATTATTGGAGAGTATTGGCAGAATCCGTTGTCCCGCCTGAACGTGGCATTCCGGAGTTCAGAAATCTGAGGATTTCCAATATTAAAGCGGATAATGCAAAAGTAGCCTTAGCGACCGAAGCATATGCAGAAAAACCAATTAAAAATGTTCATTTCTCAAACATTGAAATACATGCAAGGGAAGCTGGTTTCATTAAACATGCAGAAGATTGGAAGATGAAGAATGTCATACTTTACACAGGTGAAAATAAAGAACTTGAAGTAGAAAACTGCAAGCGTGTGGAACTTCCTCTCGTATTTCATACTGCAAAAATGACAAAGTAAAAAACTTTCCAGTTTGTAAACTCTGGGAATTCGGGATATCTTTGAATACAATATCCGTATAAATAAAACATTGAGTGGGGATTTCAACGTTGTCCAAAAAACGGTTAAGTTTATTTATTGCTATTCTGTTGGTTGTTTTTACTTTTACAGGAGACAGCTATCTTGTTCAAGCAAAGGTAAAATCCAGAGCATCTCACCATGGGGCAAATTCGTGTTCAAAAGGTGTGACGCTTAAAGTGGATGGCATGGATGCAACTTTGTCAAACGGGTTAATAAAAATGGACTTCGGTAGTGATGGCAGTGTGCACTCTTTGGTGAAAGATGGAAAAGAACTGGTTGGAAACTTGAGGGGGGCAAGTAGAGATCCGGATAAAAACCGTACATTTTATGTTGATTATAACTCCAGTGGTGTCCATGAGCTGGTGCCCGATGAATTGAAGGTGATTAAGAATACATCCAAAATGGCACATATCGCTTACGTTGATACAACCGATTTACTTAACTTGGAATATCATATTATTATGATGAAGGGTGAAAGCGGTATCTATTCTTATGTGGTCGCCAAAAATGAAAATGAACAAACCGAGAGCATAGCAGAGTTGCGTTCCATTTACAGGTTTGACCGAAATATTTTTGATCATGCCTATATGTCGGAAAAAGCGGGTATTCAACCGAGATATGAAGATTTGGAGCAGATGACAAAAATTCAGGACGAAACCTGGAGGTTGCCGGATGGTTCCTCTTATACAAAGTATGATTACGCAGGCTATTTTAAAGAAAACCCGGTATGGGGGCATTTTGGCAACGGATTTGGCGCCTGGTTTATTCCTGTAAGTACAGAATACTATTCAGGCGGCCCGTTAAAGCAGGAGCTATTGGTACACCAGGATGCAATTGCCCTTAACTATATGACTGGCGCTCACTTTGGAACTGGAAATATGACTGCACCATCCGGGTGGCAAAAGCTATATGGGCCATGGTTCGTATATATTAATACAGGTGACAATAATACTGTAGTGAAGGATGCAAAAAGAAAAGCATTAAAAGAGCAAGCGAAATGGCCGTATCAGTGGATGGACGATTCACTTTATCCACTGAACAGAGCGACAGTAAAGGGAAAATTAAAAGTAACGGATGGCCGGTCTGTTTCCGGAGCAACAGTTGTGCTCGCACAACCGGGTGGAGAACCATATAAGCAAACAACGGGTTACATTTTTTATAGCAAGACTGATAAAAATGGAAACTTTACAATTTCTAATGTACGTCCGGGAAACTATGCACTTTATGCGTATTCATCCCATGGGTCCATTACAGACCAGCTTGAGAAAGATAACATCAAAGTAGCCGGTTCTATTAAGGACATAGGTACGATCACTTGGTCACCATTTCAACTGGATAATTATATCTGGCAAATCGGGAAATCTGACCATATGGCAGAAGAGTTTAAGCTCGGCAATACGTTGCGATCCTACGATTTGAGCACCAACGTGCCTCCGAACCTGACTTATACAATTGGGAGCAGTAACGCAAGAGATGATTGGTATTATGCACAAACAAAAAAAGGCAGCTGGTCTATCAATTTTAATCTTGACAAACAGTACAACGGAAATGCCTATTTAAAAGTGGCACTTGCCGCGGCTTCAAGTAACCCTAAAATTACAATTAAAGTCAACGGTACCGTTGTAAAAAATATAGCTTATACGGATAACGACCAGGCGATTTACAGAAGTGCTAACCGTAGCGGCCGATACCATCTTGAGGATATCCAGTTTAATGCATCTTTGCTCAAGAATGGATTGAACACCGTAACTTTTTCGCTGACCGGCGGTTCAGTGATGTATGATACAATAATATTGGGAACGGATGATGTAGGAGATGTTTCAACTATTCAACAGTTGATTCGTGATGGTGTGGCCAATCAAGAAATTTCACCCCTTTTTGCTGAGAAATTAATAAAGCCGTTATATCAGGCTCAAATTGCAATTGACCGAGGCAAAAATGCGCAAGCTGCGGGCCATATAAAGCATTTTATAAAGTTATTAAAAGGCTCATCTGACAGGCATATTAAAGGTGACGCTAAAGAAATTCTCCACACGGATGCCGTTAGCTTACTAAACAAGTAAAAGTAAGTTTAAGGAGTCAATGTAATAAAATGGCTCTTTTTTTTGTGTTTTTTTATTCGTGATGCATTTGAAGCTTGAAAACCCTTCAAATAAAATTTATAATAAAAATATAGTTCCTTATATGAAAATCGTATTTCTTATTTGGAAATAATATGGTGATTGAAAGAGGGTGGTACTAAACTACATTGTAATCAAAATGCATGAATACTTAATAAGTCCTGAACTGATTAGAAGTATTTACTTTGTTTAAGTGAAAAAATGTTCAATGTAGAGGAAATTTTGAACAACCCCTAGCAGGCAAATGGGGTGTACCTTTTGACTTGATGGGGACCGTTATCTTTTTATCCAGCCCAGCATCCGATTATGTGATCGGCCATATTCTTGCAGTAGACGGTGGCTGGCTCGTGCGGTAAATCAACTTTGATTTATAAAAAATTCACAAGGAGTGATTGAAATGTCCCAAACCATGGAAACAAGATATACCCACAGCCCGGAAGACATCCGGCATTACACTACAGAACAGTTACGGAAAGAGTTTTTAGTGGAAAAGATTTTTGTTCCCGGCGAAATCATGCTGACTTATACCCATAATGATCGGCAGATTTTCGGTGGGGTTACACCGACAAATGAGCCGCTAGAGATCCGGCTTTCAAAAGAACTTGGTGTAGACTACTTTCTGGAAAGAAGGGAACTGGGCGTCATCAATATCGGAGGGCCCGGCAGTATCACGATAGAAGACAAAAAAGACCCGATGAAAAAACAGGACGGCTATTACATAGGAAAAGGGACAAAAGACGTCGTGTTTGAATCGGACGACCCCACTAACCCGGCGAAGTTTTATGTTGTTTCAGTGCCCGCGCATCACAAATATCCAAATGTGAAGATCAGCATTGACCAGATTACGCCGCGTGAAACAGGCGAAGATCTGTCTATGAACAAGCGGAAAATCTATCAATATATTCACCCGAATATTTGCGAGTCCTGCCAGCTGCAAATGGGTTACACTGTGCTTGAACCGGGCAATGCCTGGAACACCATGCCAAGCCATACGCATGAACGGCGTATGGAAACGTATTTGTACTTTGACATGGAATCGGATACACGGGTATTCCATTTCATGGGCAAACCGGATGAAACCAAGCACCTTATCCTATCTTCAGAACAGGCGGTGATTTCCCCGAGCTGGTCGATCCATTGCGGGGTAGCAACGAGCAATTACACGTTCATCTGGGCAATGTGCGGGGAAAATATCACCTATGATGATATGGATTTTGTCCCAATGGAAGAATTAAAGTAATCGTTGTTAATTTTGTGAAATAAGTTCAATTTAATTTAGAAAGGAAAATAAAAATGACAGAATTTAACTTAGACACATTTTCGTTAAAAGGGAAAATTGCTCTCGTAACTGGTGCATCATATGGAATCGGCTTTGCACTTGCTACAGCATTGGCGAAGGCTGGAGCGGAAATTGCCTTCAACGACATAAATCAGGACCTTGTAGATAAAGGCTTAGCTTCCTATAAAGAAGAAGGAATTGACGCTCACGGCTATGTGGCAGATGTGACGGATGAACAACAAGTAAAGAATCTTGTGGAAAAAATAGAACATGATTTGGGTATTATTGATATTTTGGTTAATAATGCGGGAATCATTAAGAGAATTCCGATGTTAGACATGAGTGCAGAAGATTTTCGGAAAGTAATAGATGTCGACCTGAATGCACCATTTATTGTTGCAAAAGCTGTTATTCCTTCCATGATTAAAAAGGGTCACGGGAAGATCATCAATATTTGCTCAATGATGAGTGAGCTTGGCAGAGAAACTGTCAGTGCATATGCCGCGGCCAAAGGCGGTTTAAAAATGCTGACCCGCAATATTTGCTCTGAATATGGTGAATACAATATCCAGTGTAATGGCATAGGACCAGGTTACATTGCTACACCACAAACAGCACCATTAAGAGAAGAAGGTCATCCATTCAATAGTTTCATTATATCAAAAACACCTGCCGCCCGTTGGGGAGATGTATCGGATTTACAAGGTCCGGCCGTCTTCTTGGCATCTGATGCTTCCAATTTTGTCAATGGGCATATTCTTTATGTAGATGGTGGAATTTTGGCATACATCGGCAAACAGCCACAATAAAATTTATATTGTAATAAAAAAACAGACTAATATACTTGAGTTCTTGTCATATTAGTCTGTTTTTTTCGGGGGAAATTTCAAAAAGGAGAGTGGAAAATCATGGGCTTTCTTAACCTCGGTATACGAGGGCATGATATTGAATCAGGTTCTCCGGAGCAACTCGCAAAAGCAGTGGCTGAAAAAAATTTATATTCCATACAACTGGCATTGGGGAAATCTTTTCCAAATTTGTATCCGGGGGCTGGCAATTTAAGTCCGGGTCTGGCAAATTATATAAGAAATTGTCTGAACAAAGCCAATGTGAATATCGCAGTTTTAGGTTGCTATTTTAATTTGATTCACCCTGACCACAATGAAAGAAAAAAAGGGATTAACATTTTTAAAGAACATATCCGCTATGCACGCGATTTTGGTTGCAGCGTAGTGGCGACTGAAACAGGAAATGTAAATTCAGAGATCGTTTATACAAAAAAAAATTATAGGGAAGAGCCTTTTCAGGAAGTAGTAAAAGAGGTAAACGTACTTGTAGAGGAAGCCGAAAAGTTTGGGGTCATCGTTGGAATTGAACCGGGGGTAAATCACCCGATTTATTCTGCAAAAGTAATGAAAAGGTTGCTTGATACGGTCCAGTCCAATAATTTGCAAGTTGTTTTGGATCCGGCTAATTTGTTAACACCTGAAACCATGGGAAGCCAGAAGAAAGTGATCCGGGAAGCTTTTCAATTATTAGGCGACAGGATCGCAGTAATACACGCTAAAGACATCACTATTGAAAATAATAAAATAAAAGAAGTCCCCATTGGTAAAGGAGTTCTAAATTACAATGTCATCATGGAATGGTTAAAACATCATAAACCATCCATCAATGTTTTGATGGAAGCGACAAAGGAACCGTTTGTTGATCAAGGAAGGGACTTTCTTTTAAGAAAATTTGAGAATGCTTGAAAACAGCCTTTGCCGCATGTGATTACACTTTAATAAAGTTGTAATTGATTATTATTTAGATTATAATAAATGCATAGAATGTTTCTAAATGAAAAAAATGGTTTCTTATAGAGAAACATATTCATTTAGAAACATTAATTCAGCATAAGAGGCAAAGGAGGCTTTCACATGGATTTAGACGACTTCACCCTCGACTTTTTCAGTTTAAAAGGCAAAGTGGCGGTGGTAACCGGGTCGGCGACAGGGCTTGGGCAGGCATATGCCGTTGCGCTGGCGAAAGCGGGGGCCGATTTGTATTTGCCGGTGCACCGGTCGAGCGGCGAGGAGACGAAGTCTCTCATTGAAAAACAGGGCAGGAAAGCCGTGCTCGTAAAGGCAGATTTGAGCGGGAAAGAAGCAGCAAAGAAAGTGATTGATGGCTGCATTGAAACGTACGGCAAGATTGATATTCTTGTGAACAACGCTGGCATTATTAAACGGGCGCCGCTGTTGGAGTATAAAGATGAAGACTGGGAGAACGTTCTTGATGTGAATTTAAATGGCGTCTACTACTTAAGCCAGGCAGCCGCAAAAGAAATGGCGAAACAAAAAAGCGGGAAAATCATCAATGTTGCTTCTATGCTTTCTTTTCAGGGCGGGAAGTTCGTTCCGTCCTACACGGCCAGCAAGCATGGTGTTGCAGGCCTTACGAAAGCGTTTGCCAATGAATTAAGCACGTTCAATATCCAGGTCAATGCGATTGCCCCAGGATATATTGAGACTGCTAATACTGCCCCGATTCGTGCGGACGAAAACCGGAATGAAGAAATTTTAAGCAGAATACCGGCGGGCAGATGGGGACAACCTTTCGATTTAATGGGCGCCATCATTTTTTTAGCAAGCCCTGCATCTGACTATGTGACCGGCCATATTCTTGCAGTAGACGGTGGCTGGCTCGTGCGGTAAATCAACTTTGATTTATAAAAAATTCACAAGGAGTGATTGAAATGTCCCAAACCATGGAAACAAGATATACCCACAGCCCGGAAGACATCCGGCATTACACTACAGAACAGTTACGGAAAGAGTTTTTAGTGGAAAAGATTTTTGTTCCCGGCGAAATCATGCTGACTTATACCCATAATGATCGGCAGATTTTCGGTGGGGTTACACCGACAAATGAGCCGCTAGAGATCCGGCTTTCAAAAGAACTTGGTGTAGACTACTTTCTGGAAAGAAGGGAACTGGGCGTCATCAATATCGGAGGGCCCGGCAGTATCACGATAGAAGACAAAAAAGACCCGATGAAAAAACAGGACGGCTATTACATAGGAAAAGGGACAAAAGACGTCGTGTTTGAATCGGACGACCCCACTAACCCGGCGAAGTTTTATGTTGTTTCAGTGCCCGCGCATCACAAATATCCAAATGTGAAGATCAGCATTGACCAGATTACGCCGCGTGAAACAGGCGAAGATCTGTCTATGAACAAGCGGAAAATCTATCAATATATTCATCCGAATATTTGCGAGTCCTGCCAGCTGCAAATGGGTTACACTGTGCTTGAACCGGGCAATGCCTGGAACACCATGCCAAGCCATACGCATGATCGGCGTATGGAAACGTATTTGTACTTTGACATGGAACCGGATACACGGGTATTCCATTTTATGGGCAAACCGGATGAAACCAAGCACCTTATCCTATCTTCAGAACAGGCGGTGATTTCCCCGAGTTGGTCGATCCATTGCGGGGTAGCGACGAGCAATTACACGTTCATCTGGGCAATGTGCGGGGAAAATATCACCTATGATGATATGGATTTTGTCCCAATGGAAGAGTTGAAATAGAATGTATAGCAATAAGCTTCTCTTCTCCAAAGAGGAGCTTTCTTTTTTTACAAAAACAATACCGGAATTTCTTGACCAATCGCCATAATCCTCTATAATGAAATTGTAATATAAATAGTAAACTTAATTTCTTATTTAGAAATTATATGGAGGCGAATCAAATGAGCGAGATCATCACTGCCGGTGAGCCGCTTGTGTTGTTTATTGCGGATGAAAAGGGGCCGCTCCATGCTGTCCGGCATTATACCCGTTATATGGCCGGTGCGGATGTGAATGTATCTGTCGGGGTTTCCAGGCTCGGGCACACGGTTTCGTTTTTGACGCAGATTGGGGAAGACCCTTTCGGCGTATATGTGAAAAATTTCTTAAACAATGAGAACATTGATACCACCTATGTTTTTTCAACACCAACATATCCAACGGGTTTCATGTTAAAAGGGCTGTCGGAGATTGGCGATCCGGAAACCGTTTATTTCAGGAAGAACAGTGCTGCTTCTAAACTAACAAAAGAAGCCGTTCGCCAGGTTGATTTTTCAGAAGCAAAGATCCTCCATCTTGGCGGCATTTTGGCGGGATTAAGCGAAAGTGGTTACGAGACAACTTTGGCACTGATTGAAAAAGCCCGGAAATACGGCCTTACGATTACGTTTGATCCGAATTTGCGTCCGGTAATTTGGGAATCGGAAGAAAAGATGATGGAACGGACAAATGAAATCGCTTGCCTTTGTGATGTCGTCATGCCAAATGCAAAAGAAGCACAGATTTTAACCGGCGAGCATGAAAAAGAAAAGATGGCGGATTTTTACTTATCCAGAGGTGTGCGGCAAGTGATCATCAATTTAGTGGAAAAAGGTTCGTATTCAAAGAAAAAATTGGAAGATGGTTCATTTGCTGAAGCGGCAGTGCCAAAATATGAAGTGAAACATTTGGTTGACCGCATTGGGGCAGGTGATGGTTTTGTATCCGGCATTCTGGCCGGCATGCTGGAGCATCTTGACGATCAGGCGCTTTTAATGCAGGGCAATGCGATTTGCTCCATCCAGATGCAAAGACTCGGGGACAATGACGGCCTGCCGACGCGGGCAGCATTGGATGCGTTTATGAAATCGGCCGCCTTGATAGCGGCGAGGTAAAAGCCTGGCATTCCTGTTTCCGAAGCCTCATAGAATAGAAATCGTCCGGCATTCTTGTTTTTTCCTAGAGTGCCGGACTTTTTTAACCTTTTGTGTGAAAAATAAAAAAAGTACTTGACCAAAAATGAAAGTGTCTTATAATTTTTAATGTAAACCATAAATTATTTTAGGTTGACATATAAAAAGGGGTGACGGTAGTGGATTGGTCGAAATTGGCAGAAAAGGTGATTGAAGGGTATGTGATAAGGGAAGAAGAGGCCAAGGAAATTTTAATGGTTCGTGATCATGAAGTATTGGCACTTGTCCATGGAGCCTATCAGATTCGCCGGCATTTTTATGGAAAAAAGGTAAAGTTGAATTTGATTATTAACGCCAAAAGCGGACTTTGCCCTGAGGATTGCGGCTACTGTGCACAATCGATTAAGGCAGCAACAAAAATCGACCGGTATCCTTTGGTCAACAAACAAACGATTGTGGAAGGGGCAAAGGAAGCGAAAAAGAATAAAATTGGTACATATTGCATTGTGATGAGTGGGCGCAGACCAACCAACCGTGAAGTGGATGCAGTGATTGCGGCAGTTGAGGAAATTAAACGTGATGTGGAACCATTAAAAATTTGTGCCTGTTTGGGACTCGTTACTGAAGAGCAGGCGTTTAAGCTGAAGGCAGCGGGTGTGGACCGATTTAATCACAATATTAATACGAGTGCAAATCACCATCCGAATATTACAACCACACATTGTTATGAAGATAGGGTCAACACCATTGAAAACGTAAAAAAAGCAGGAATCTCCCCGTGTTCCGGTGTGATTTGTGGCATGGGGGAAACGGATCAGGACATAATTGATATGGCATTCGCGCTCAAGGATTTGGACGCTGATTCCATTCCGGTCAACTTTCTGCATCCTGTTAAGGGAACAAAACTTGAAAATATGGACGAATTGACACCGATTCGTTGTTTAAAGAATTTGTCCTTGTTCCGGTTTATCAATCCCACAAAGGAAATTCGGATTGCTGGCGGGCGGGAATATCATTTGCGCTCTTTGCAGAATTTAGGGCTATTTATTGCCAACTCCATTTTTATTGGTGATTATTTAACGACAGAGGGCCAGGACGCAAAAGAAGATTACCAGTTAATTGAAGATCTCGGATTTGAAATAGAAGAAAATCCGTTCGAAACAGAAGGCCAGCAGTTCACTTTGTATCATTCGTAGATACGCTTCACTCTTAAACACCCCTAATTCACGCTTGGCGACCTTTTTTCATAGCAAATGAAAAGCATTCTTTTTTTGGTACTGATCCACTTGCCAAAGGAAAGGAATGCTTTTTAGCTATGGAATGGTAAAAACTGTGGCGCCCCCCAAACCATTCTTTTTATCATTCTCTCGTGATCTCGCGGAAATATTTCAGTCTAAATGGTTTAAATCTCAGTTGCTGCGGATAAATTTCTTCTCTCAATCCAGGCAATTCTCCGTTTTGGAGTGGTTTTTGCAATTTTTTTGATCGATCCCCTTTCAAATAGGCAAAATGTAACCCTGTATAGGTATATAGACTCATTTAGAATGATTGTTCACTATTTTTTTCAAATTCGGGATAAAATTTACGAGATTTATTGATTATAATGGTGTTTGATACATAGAACAAAAGGAGGAGACAGATTGCGAAGATTGATTTTTTTCGGGGGTGCGGGTTTTTTATTGCTGTTTGCGCTAAGTTTTGTGAAGCCTGCTTCAGCCGCCTCGTCTACCATGTATACGTGGACACCGTCGAAGCTTTATAAAACGGCGTCCGGCGCGGCTTACTCCAGAAATGTGAACAGCGGGACAGCGGTAACCGTCTACAGCAAGTCAGGCAAGCGCTATAAGGTGAAAGCAGGTGGGAAAACAGGTTACATTTATGCTGATAACCTGACAAGGAGCAAAGTGAAAAAAGAGGACTATTTTGGTTCGAAAATTTATAAGCAGGCGGCAGGCGGCCCGTATGTTGCTTCCGTACCGGCGGGGAAGATGATGTATATCAAAATGGAAGCAACGAAAAACGGCATGTATCTGGCCCACTTGATCGGAACCGGATACAGCGGCTATGTTGACAAAACCCATTTTATTAAACCAGTTGTAAAATATACGTGGATGCCGTCTAAATTATACACATCCGCAATCGGAAATTCGTATAACAAGACGATTAAAGATGGGCAAAAGGTGTCGGTTTTTAACGGGTCGCACGGTCGTTACCAAGTAAAAGCAGGCAATAGCTCCGGATATATTTATGCGAACAACTTAACCGGCTTGCTCGCGAAAAAAACGGTCTATGCTTCTTCCAAACTGTATACCACTTCATCCCATACAAAGTACACGGCTGTGATTAGACCGAATCAGCAAGTGTATGTGAAAGAAAGTAGCCAAAATATGTCCCATATCTGCGTCGTTGGGACGACCCAAAGCGGCTGGATTTATACGAGCCACTTCACAAAACCTGCACCGGCAGCGGGTGGGAAAACGACGGGAACGGCAACCGGCAGCACGTCCGGATCTGCGTCCGGCACAATAGGGTCTGTCACAGCAACGAGCGGCACAACCACAGCGGGCAACACCGGATCGGGTTTTACGTCCGGAACGACCACAGCGGGCAGTACCGGATCAGATTCTGCATCCGGAACGACTACAACGGGCAACACTGGGTCAGGTTCTGCATCCGGAACGACTACAACCGGCAATACCGGATCAGGTTCTGCATCCGGAACGACCGCAACGGGCAACACTGGATCGGGTTCTGCATCCGGAACGACCACAACGGGCAACACCGGATCGGGTTCTACGTCCGGAACGACCACAGCGGGCAGTACCGGATCAGCCACTGCATCCGCCACGACGACAAAGGGACTGGATGTCAGCCATTATCAAACTCTGACACAAGACAGTTTTAACCTTATGAAGAGCCAGGGCTACAATTTTATCATTCTGAAAGCAACAGAAGGAAGCGGATATACGGATTCGAAGTTTTATACCTATTATAAGTATGCCAGAAACGCCGGCTTGTCGGTCCATGCTTATCATATGATCGGCAATTCCACCACCACTTCCGCACAGCATATTGCAGAAGCCAAGCATTTTTATCAAGTGCTGGCCCAAGCAAAGGCGAAAACCGGCTATGCGTTTACGGGCTACGCTTTCGAAGATATAGAACCTACCGGGACGAATAGCATTACAACAACTTGGTGGGCAAATGCGGCCCCGGCTTGTGCTGGCTATTTCTTAAATGAAATGCAGACGCTCGGGCAGGCGAAAGTGGGCATTTATGCCGGCTACTTTAATTGGAAAAGCTATCTTGAGGGCCATACAGATTCTTGGCCTAGCAATACCAAAATCTGGCTGGCACGATATAACATCACGCTCGGTACGAATGCAGACGTTTGGCAGTACACCGAAACCGGAACGATCGATGGCATCACCGGCCATTTTGACCTTGATATCAGCTATGATCCTGATTTTTAAAAGATGTTCTCAAAAAAAAACGGCGAGAAACTGCTCTCGCCGTTTTGATTTGGCTTCCATCAGCATTGGAACATCCGGGCCAGCGCGCGGTATGATCGCAGAAATTTTCCCCGCCCGCTGGTTCAGGCCTCCACAAGCTTCCCGTTTGTTGCCGGCTCAGGTCTTTCGCATCTGCCAACTTTTCTATTGGTCAAGCGCCGGGCTGCCAAACGGCTCAGGCGGGGAGATTTTGATCAGGCATCCGCAAATTCGCGGATTTTTTTAGCTGCTTTTCTGCTTGCCCCTCCCGGCAGGACAGTAAGCCCATAGAGTAAAAGCATAAAGAAAGCACATCCAAACAGCCATCTGTACAGGTGCCGGTTTATATGGGGACCGGTAATCTGTTTTGATACGGTAAACGTAAGGTCTGTTTTTGCCATCGGTTTGCCGTTTTGGTAAAATTGGCCCCCTCCGTACAAATCCATCTGCTCAAAATGTCCGCTTGGGCCGTTCGCATGAAGGAACATCCGGGCATGCGCCGGTCCGTAGAGTTGTTCGACCCGGAGTGCATAATGCCTGTTTTCACCGGGCAAGGCTTTTTTCAAAAGAAATGCCTTATAGCCGTTTGTTTTTCGCTTATGGTTTGTAAATTTTCGTTCAAACACCATTTTTTGCCGCCCGCCGCTTTTATGCCATAAAGAAACGCGGTATGCGGCTTTACCGTGGAATCGGGCAGGCATAAAAGCGACCCGGTCGAAAGCTTTGTCTGCGATAAACGTTTGGGTAACGGTATGATGCCGGTCAACAAGCGCAACAGGTTTTCCTCTGGCCGCCTGCTGGTTGACGATATAATCCTCGTATTTTTCGGTTGTTCCTGTGAATGCTTTTTCATTCCATTTGGCGCAAACGGCGAGCAGGACAATAAGGCTTAAAACGAGCAGCCAGTTTCCTGCTGTTTGCAGTTTCCATCTTTTTTGTGCCGGCAGCCATTTTTTTGCTTCCAAGAACTGATGCATCTTTTCAAGACCCCGTGCAGCGCAAAAAATCATCAATGGCGTGAACAGGAGGGAGTAGCGCGGTTCTGCTTCCCAAATAAAAATGAAAAACAAGTAGCTGCCAAATAAGCAAATTTGCATGAGTAATTGAACATCAAATCTTATTTTACGGAAGAACGTTAAGCCCGAAACGGCCAGCAAAAAGAGCGTTGCGATATGAAATACCTGGATGATAAACAACAGCACTTGATTCTGGTCTCCGTAAACATAACGGTATGCGGCGTTGTAATGGTCCATCCGCTGATTGTACTTGGCGTAGGCCTGATCGCCTTGTGAAAATGTGCGGAAGGCTTTTACCGCCCAAAGCTTGAGCAGACCGGATGTACCCCTCGTTTCGATCCGCTGTTTGATCAGTGCATAATCCGCCTGTTTTTTTGCCTGTTGGGTGGGAAGACTTTCTGACAATCTCGTATCCGCGACATTGTATCGGCCTTCATTTGAAAGGCCAAGCGCCAGCCAGTGGGTTACCGGTGCCTTGATGGTCGCGTTTTCCCGGTAGCCGAGATGATGGTAATACGCCTCTGCCCCAAAAGTGACAGGCAAAAAAACAAGCATAATGAACGCTATTCGCAGCACGGTTTGTTTCAGCCGGAGCGTGTAGAGCATGTAGATCAAAAGGGCAGGCAAAAGCAATACCATATTTTCCCTTAATTGGCATCCAACAGCAAGCACTGCACCAAGCAGAAAAAGGTATACCGGGCGCCCCGTACGGCTGTGGCAGTACCAAAAATACACCGCCATGGACGGAAAGGCGATCGCAAGGCTTTCTGTATAAAAATACGGGATATAAAGAAAGAGCGGCAGCCATGTGATTGTGAAAACAAGCAGTAAATTTCCCGTTTTGCGGCCGGATGTTTTCACCGCTAGCAGCCAGAGAAAAAAGATCCCAATATTCAGGAACAAAGCCGCTGCCAGCTTATCAACAATCAAAAACCAGTCCGGATTTCCAAACGCAGCATAACGGTAAAGCAGGTAACGGGCAATGGTAATCGGTACATTGTTCGGGTACAGCTGTAAATAGTACTCATTTCCGAGCAATGTCCCGTGCTTTAATAAATACAAAGCTTCCAGATAAATATGGCCACCATCCACCTTGGGCGGCTGCACCCCGTGAAACAGGATAAGAATCGCCGTTTCAATAGACAAAATAACGGCAAACAAAAAGGCTGCCATTCTTTTCAGCCCTTTGTCTGAAAGCCTTGCAAAAATGCGGCAACAGCCAAGATAAAACAGGATGGCCACTACGGAAAAGAGGAACAGCGCTGCCATCTGCCCCGTTGAAATATTCCATTTTCCATCAAGCAGCACGAAATGCGGGTCATCTTTTTTGGCCCACAGCGGTGCGATAAAGAAACTGCCGATTGTGATAAGAGCGCATGACACCGTAAATATGATACTGAAAAGACTAATGGTTATCTTCTTCACGAACATGGAGGACTCACCTCATGTAATGTTCTTTACGCATAGAATCCATTCTCTGGCGTGTAATGGGTTGGTGGTGCATGAAAACAGTCTTTTTTATCATGCCCCGCCGCCTGCACTTCGTATTCTTGCATAATTTTCCAGGTTTCTCAAGGGACCAGTATAGCGGCTTATTCTGAATAAACCGTGAGAATTCAATGAAAAAACCCGCAGTTTTTCAGCAACCAATGCGGCACGCGGGAAACTGGCGACAAGCCGGCCGGTGATTTACGTGAAAGGTTTTCCGAGCGAAATACCGCGCAGCACGGTTCTATATAAGTTTTTACATCAAGCCTGAGCACCAAATTGCACGATGACTGTTTTTTACAGCAGGCAACAGAACTGCGATATATTTAGAAAAAATTGTCGGTTGATTTCCATCCTTTTGCATGGTCGTTTTAAGGAGGTGAAATGTTGGTCCAAAACGCCCTTAAAAGCCGTGCAGGCGGCTGCTGCTCAAAATACGGCCAATATTGGCAAAATACTTGTTGTAAGACATCCATCCGGTATACAATTCAATTGTTTAAAATCTGCTTTTTTGGTAAAAAACAGAATGAACTTCCCGGCAATTGCGGAAGTCTATTTATTGTAAAAAGAACAGGCTTCCGGAAAAGGAGGAAGACAGCTTGGCTAAAGTGCTCATTTTACCGCTTTTAAAAATGCCGTCCGGCCATCATCAGGTCGCAGAGGCGTTAATGCATAAATTGAAATGTATGGACAGTACCATTGAAATGAAAAAAGTTGATTTGATTTCCTATACGAGCGGGACGCTGGAGAAAATCGTCACGAAAATGTATTTGAAATGGATCCAGAAAGCACCGCGGACATACCAATGGGTGTACAAACATTTTATTTATGCGGATGCCGACCAGACCGCATTAATGAAATTCTATGAACTCTCTTTTATTAAGCAAATGGAAAAACTGATTGCCGAGGAAAATCCGGATCTTGTCATTTGCACGCACAGTTTTCCGTCGATGCTGCTCAGCCGGCTGAAGTCAAAAGGAAAAATTGATGTCCCGGTTATCAATGCATACACTGATTTTTTCGTCAACGGCTTGTGGGGAAAGAAAGAAATTGACATCCATTTTGTGCCGAACCAAACGATCAAAACGACGCTCATCTGTAACGGCGTTCCCGAACAAAACATTTTTGTCACCGGCATTCCGATTCATGAAGCGTTTAAAGAAAGAACGGTTTTGCGCCATACGTCACGAAAAAAAATCTTAATATCCGGTGGCAGCAGCGGCCTCGGCGATCTGTACCGCCTTCTGAAAGCATTGAAACGGGAACAGCCGGGCAGGGCCGATTATTATGTGTTATGCGGAAAAAACGAAAAACTGTATAACAAGCTGAATGGATGGGGGATGAAACATATCATCCCGGTTCCCTATATCCAGTCCAGAAAGGAAATGAGCCGGCTGTACGATGAAGCGGATGCGATCATTACAAAGCCGGGCGGTGTCACGATCAGCGAAGTGATTCAAAAAAAGCTGCCGATTTTTATCCACTCCGTCCTCCCCGGTCAGGAAGAAATCAATCTTGCTTTTTTGAAACAACACGGTCTTGTCTTTGAACTGGACTTCACCAAACCGGTGGAGGAACAGGTGATGGAAATTTTGGAAGACGGGAAGCAACTGGCCCGGTTTTACCGGCGGCTGCGCCAATACGGGAGCGAAATCGAACTCAGGGGGAAAGAATTTGATGTATTGATCCGCGGTCTGCTCGGCCGCAAAGCAAACCAAACGCCGGATAAAGTGCTGAAGGACCAGTACTATGTTTCAACCTCTTATTGATTTTTTTGCGGGGCGTCTATGGGGCCGTATTGCTGGAAAGGACTTGTCGTTTTTGTTTCCGGGTACTTTTACCATCTTCCTGCCGTGGAGTTCGGGCGCATGTTTCAGGCCGGCCCAACGCTTGCATCGGCTTTTTGCCGCCCGTTTTCCGGCCGGTATGGGGTACTCCTATCCAAATGAGGCGCTAAGCGGATGAAAAAAACTTCCTGATGGCGGAAAGGAAAATATGCCATAATGAACATGGAATGAAATGGGCAAGTGCACCTGCAATTTCCCGGCCGCTTTTGCACATGCCCGGGCAACGACAAAAGATCGCGTTGCTTAAGCAGGGAGTTGAAAATGGTGGAGCAGGATTTAACACAGTTGATCCGGCAGGCAAAAGCAGGAGATACAGATGCGTTTGCCGTGCTGGTGGCCCGGTTTAAAGGGGAGGTGTTCCGGCATGCATATGCCATGACAGGCGACCGGATGGAAGCGGAAGATATCGCCCAGGAAGCATTTGTGAAAGCCTGGTACGCCCTGGATAAACTGGAACATGCCTATGCTTTTGCCTCCTGGATGTCGAAGATCGTCTCTCATTTATGCTATGACCGGCTGAAAAAAATGCGAAAAAAAGTGGATCTTCAGGCGGAAATAGAAGAGGAGCCGCTTAGGAGGCCAACTTCCAATATCGACAACGCCAATTTGAGATTTGACATCCGCAGCGCGATGGAAAAATTGTCGCCGGAACACCGGGCAGCGATCGTATTGCGCGATATCCAGGGCTATTCCTATGAAGAGATCGCAGACATCTTGAACATCCCGCTTGGTACCGTCAAGTCGCGCATCAACACAGCGAGAAATATTTTGAAAAAAGAACTTTCAAGAGGGTGATCACATGGAAACACACGTCCGGGATTTATTGCCGGCCTTCATGGATGATGCGTTAAGTGAAACGGACCGAAAAAAGGTTGAAGCCCATCTTGCCCTTTGCCCGGATTGCCGCCGCGAACTGGAAGAATTGGAGGCGGTCCAGGCGGAAATCAGCCGTTTTTACCATTCGGTTGAGGTGCCGGGAATCCAGTTTGAAAAGGCGGTTCTGGCTAAAATTATGCCGCAGGAAAAATTGGCGATGCATTACCGCGTGTTTGTCTGGTTCTTTGCGGTTTGCTGTGCCGCTTCTGTGCTTGCCACCTACCCGGTGATGAGAAAACCGTTTTATGTCGGCATGAATATTTTTCAGGCCCTCTTCAATATTCTTTCAAGCGGCTTTCATATTGCGCTTTCCATTCTTTCCGCGCTCCCGGCTTTGTCTGCGGGGATTATGGTGGTGATAGCGGTGATTTTGGCCGTTTGTATCTGGATTTTGTTTGGCCTTCTCACCATGAAGCCGGTGAAGGAGTAGGGGATGGAGAAAAAAATGAAAGCCGCAAAAATATTGATTTGCTTATTGTCCTTGCTCCTGCTTTTTCTGAGCGCAGGGGCGGGTTTCCACCCTGCGTTTGCAAAGGAAAAAAGAATGAGAATCATCATCCACGACCGGCATACGGTCATCCCGAAAAATGAAAAAGTCGAAAATGTCGTTGTGATCGGGAATAACGCGACCGTCAGCGGATATGTCAAAACAGCCGTCATTGTGATCAATGGGAATTTGAATATTCGTAAGTCAGCGGATATCCGCGGCTCTGTATTTGTGCTCGGTGGAAATATCAAACAGCAGCCGGGTGCCCGTGTAACGGAACATGTCCTATCTATCAATATGAACAATAAAACGCTTGACAGTATGATTTTTGCCGCTGTCATGCTTCTTGCCCTCTGGTTTTTCCGGCTTTCCGCAAGCCTACTGTTGATTGTGTGCACTGTTTTGTTCGGCTTAGTCGCGAAAAAACCGTTTTTTTCTGGGATTCGGTCCTTCTACACGCGGCCCGGAAGGATGATCATTACCGGCTGCCTGCTGTCGCTTGTCGTCCTTGCGCTCAGCCTGTTTTTGACGATTACAGTGGTATTAATACCGGTTGTCCTTCTGTTATGCCTTGCTGTTTTTGTATCCCTCCTGGCAGGACTCGTGTTTCTTGGCCGGGAAATCGGTAGCACCTTTGCCGTTTTAAACGGCAGGCAGGAATGGCTGAAACTGTTAACGGGTGTGACGATCCTGATTGCCCTTTGCAGCATCCCGCTCGTCGGGGAAGTCATTTTCCTGATTTTGTTCTGGTACTCGCTCGGGCTTTCGGTCACATGGCTATTTCAAAAATGGAGAAACAGGAAAAAACATGCGGCCGCAAAATAAGGAGCCGCATGTTTTTTTGTGAGTACCCGGTTGCGTTTTTTTGCCTGTCCTTGTTGAAAAAAAATTCCAAACGGGGTTTTTGTTTCCGAAAAAAGCCTTGCCTGTTTCTTTTTTTCGAAGCAAATTTTTACAGTGTTTTCCATAATTCGTTTAAATGGAAGAGTAGGAAAACAATGACCGCAAATTTTTATCGCCTATAAATGAACTTTTCTTTTACCCTCAAAGTCTATTGTATTGTATCGAAAGAGGCCGCATGAGAAGGAGAAGCGGCGCGTTTTCTGTAAACAGACCGAAAAGCAGGGGGGAAAAGAGAATGGCCAACAAGAAAAAAGACAAAGTGTTGATATTAACAGGCGCTTTTGGGGAAGGGCATTTGCAGGCCGCCCGGGCAATTGAACAGGCGATGAAAATTCGTTCCCCAAAAGCAGACCCGGTTGTCGTCGATTTCATGGAATGGGTCCATCCCACCTTATTCCCGGTCAGCCACTATGTTTATATGAAAGGTATTGAAAAGTTCCCGAATCTTTACGGGTATTTGTACCGTAAAACGTATGGAAGGAATGCCCTGTCAAAAACATTGACCGGCTTATTTTCAACGGGGATGAGAAAGACGCTGCGGATGCTCGAAACGATACGCCCATCCGTTATTGTCAGCACCTATCCTTTTGCGTCTTCTATGATTTCAAAATTAAAGGAATACGGGCTTACGGATATTCCGCTCGTTACCGTCATTACCGACCATACGCACCACAGTTCATGGCTGCACCCGTACACAGATCACTATGTCGTTGGTTCGCATATGTTGCGCCGGCAGTTGATCAGGCTCGGCATTCCCGGCCGAAAAATTTCCTGTACAGGGATCCCGATTAAACCGAGTTTCCTGAAACCGGTGAACAAGCAGGCTTTGTACAAAAAATACGGCCTCGATCCGGCGTTACCGGCCGTGCTTGTCATGGGCGGCGGGGAAGGCCTGTTCGGAGACGGGCTGTTCACGGCTGAAAAACTGGACGAGGTACCTTTCCGCATGCAGCTGTTGATCGTGTGCGGGCATAATGAAAAACTACGCGCCCGCCTGATGGATGATCTGAAAGGGACGAAGCATAAGGTTTTCGTGCTCGGCTATATTGATTATGTGCGTGATTTAATGGCTGTCTCGGACGTGATGATTACGAAACCGGGCGGCGTGACAACAGCGGAAGCATTGGCCATGGAACTGCCGATGATTTTATACAAAGCGCTGCCGGGCCAGGAAGAAGATAACGCAGCCTTTTTAACACAAGCGGGCGCAGCAGTTGAGGCAGCAGATGAAGGCACGTTAATCCGGTGTTTAGCCCGCCTGAATGAAAACAGGGCACAGCTTGCGAAGATGAAAAGAAACACGCTATCGATTCAAAACAGAGAGGCCGCTTTTCGGGTGCTTTCCGTTATTGACCAGGCGAAATATGCACGGCTCATTCATGCGTCTGATCCGGAAATGCCGGATACCGCGCACGGAAAGTATGCAAGGATGCGAAAAAAGGCTTTGCTTGTGCATCACCCGCATGAATCTTTGGATGAAAGGAGCGGCACGGTTTGGAAGTCATCATCTGGGTATTGATTTTATTCATTCTCATATATGCTATTATTCCATATGTTTTAGCGGCCAAACTCGGTTTTTGGGTATGTTGGAAAGGAAAAAAAGATGCGGAGATTGCGCTCACCTTTGATGACGGGCCGGACCCGGTCTATACGCCGGTACTGCTTGATCTTTTAAAGCGGGAAAGAATTAAGGCCACTTTCTTTCTCGTCGGGGAAAGGGCGGCCCGGTATCCGGAACTCGTTTTGCGCATGTCGCGTGAAGGGCATTGTATCGGCCTTCATAATTATAAGCACCAGTGCAACTGGCTGATCAGCCCTTGGAAAAATGCGCGCACGCTTGAGCAGTCGGCACGGATTATTGAAAACATCACCGGCGAGAGACCGGTTTTTTACCGCCCGCCGTGGGGAATGATGCATCTGCTGGACTTTTTTCTGCACAAGCAGTTCCGCATGGTGCACTGGTCGAAAATGTTCCGCGATTGGAAGAGAAAAGGCGGTTCGGAAAAGGTTTCAAACGGCCTGATCACCCGGGTGGAAAGCGGCGATGTGATTTTGCTGCATGATTGCGGCGTCACGCCGGGCGCAGATGAGGATGCCCCGCAGTATACAATTGAAGGTTTGCGGGTTGCGATTCCGGCATTAAAAGCGCGCGGCTTCCGGTTCGTGCGGATGGACGAAATGTTTGACAAACATTCTTCTATCAATACCAGCTATAGAAGAAAGGAAATGGAGCCATGAATGAGAACGCCAGATTGTTTTTTATGGTCCACAACTTGTCAGGGCATGACAAATTACTGGATGACATCATGATTTTTTTTACACAGGATGCCTTGCCGCTTTTTGCCGCTGTTTTATTGATTGTGTGGTTTTTAGGCAATGATAGAATGAAAAACATGGTACTTTATGCTGGCATTGCCGGTATTGCCGCTTTGCTGGTCAATTATTTGATTACGCTTGTTTATTATGAACCGCGGCCATTTGTCACGTATCATACCAGCATTTTAATTCCGCATGCGGCCGACGACTCATTTCCGAGCGACCATGCGACAGGCACGTTTGCCATGGCTTTCGCCTTATGGGTGCGGAACCGGAAACTCGGATTAGCGATGATGCTCTGTGCCGTTTTGACCGGCATTTCCCGTGTATGGGTCGGGCACCATTATCCGGGGGATATTGCGGCAAGCATTATTGTTGCCTTGTTCACAGTATGGACCATCCAAAAAATGAAAGGGTTGTTTGACCCGGCTTTTAGCACGCTGATCGGCTGGTATCATGACATATGGGCGAAAATTACAAAAAAAGGATATAAATGACCCGGCAAAATCTATCGAAAAGAGGGCGGGACACCATCTAGCACTGTGCCCTGTCACTCTAAATCAATTTAAAAGACGTTGCGGCACGAATCGAAATGGTGCCTCAACGTCTTTTGTATTTTATATCTATATAGGGCTTGCTGAATAAGCGAAATTCCTAGATTTGGAAAGGATGCTGACAGCTTTGGCAACCATTTAAATGCAAAGGTTTTACAACAAATCCAGGGAAATGCCTGCACGCGAAAGCCGATTCAACGTATGGAGAAGACAAACTCACGCATTTTCGCATATATTTTGCGATGGAGTTTGCAGACAAATTGGGTACAAATTCAGAACCGGATTCGTTCAGCAAGCCCTATATAAAGTGAACAAAATGTTGCCGCTCTTTTGCCTGCCGCAAAAAGTCATCATCCGGCAAATTGGTGCGCGGGCTTGATGCAAAAACTGAAGAGCATTTTATAAATGTGCATTTAGCGGCACCGCAAACCTTCATCCGCCAGTTATTTCCTCGAAACAGCCGCCTCTACTTCGCTCATCGGAATGCCGAGTGCGCGCGCGACGCCCTCGCCGTATGCCGGATCTGCATAATAACAGTTCGTAATATGGCGGAGCTGGACTTCTCTTGTCGTTCCCTGCATATTGCGGGCGGTGTTTGCAAACAGTCGTTGCTGTTCTTCCGGCGCCATCAGCCTGAACAGTTTGCCGGGCTGTTCATAATAGTTGTCGTCATCTTCACGGAAATTGTGATAGTCAGCCGTACCTAAAATATCGAGTGCCGGTTCTGCGTGCTCCTTGCTGTCTTCCCATTCGCCGTAACTGTTCGGGCTGTATGAAACGGAACCGCCTTCAGCCGGATTGAAAACCCGCATTGCGCCATCGCGGTGGTACGGATGGAAGTGTTCCGCTTTTTTCGGATAGTTGACAGGAATTTGCCAGTGGTTGACGCCTAACCGGTAACGCTGCGCATCGCCGTAAGAGAAAAGGCGGCCCTGCAGCATTTTATCCGGCGAGAACCCGATGCCCGGCACAATATTGGTCGGGGCGAACGCGGCCTGTTCGACTTCTGCAAAATAGTTTTCCGGGTTGCGGTTCAGTTCCACGATACCCACTTCAATCAACGGAAAATCTTTATGGTACCATACCTTTGTTAAATCGAACGGATTATACGGAAGGTTTTTCGCCTCTTCTTCCGTCATCACCTGGATGTACATCGTCCAGCGCGGATAGTCGCCGCTTTCAATCGCTTCGTACAAATCGCGCTGATGGCTGTCGCGGTCGCGGCCGATGATTTCCTGTGCTTCTTCATCCGTCAGGTTTTTGATGCCCTGTTGTGTTTTAAAGTGGAATTTGACCCAGACGCGTTCATTGTTTGCGTTGAACATGCTGTACGTATGGCTGCCGAACATATGCATATTCCGGTAGCTTGCCGGAATGCCACGGTCGCTCATCGTAATCGTTACTTGGTGGAGCGCTTCAGGAAGCAGCGTCCAAAAATCCCAGTTTGCCTGTGCACTGTGCATATTGGTGCGCGGGTTGCGTTTGACGACATGGTTCAAATCCGGGAAACGTTTCGGGTCTCTGAGGAAAAATACAGGCGTGTTGTTCCCGACAAGGTCCCAATTGCCTTCTTCTGTGTAAAATTTCATGGCCGTTCCGCGGATATCGCGTTCGGCATCCGCCGCGCCGCGTTCGCCGGCAACGGTTGAGAAACGGATGAACATATCGGTTTTTTTGCCGACTTTTGAGAAAAGTTTTGCCTTCGTATATTTCGTTATATCGTTTGTCACCGTGAATGTCCCGTAGGCGCCGGAACCTTTTGCATGCATCCGCCGCTCCGGGATCACTTCTCGGTCGAAGTGGGCCAGCTTTTCAATAAACCAGACATCCTCCATCAATAACGGCCCTCTTTTGCCGGCGGTTTTTGAATCTGTGTCATTCGGAACCGGGGCACCGAATGCAGTTGTCATTTTTTTGTTGTCTTTTTGATCACTCATCATTTTCCCACCTTTTGCTATTTTGATGTCTATATTATAACTGATTCATTATAAAAATCAATATTTATTTATAATAAATTTAAAGTAAAGTTTTTTATATCAAAAGAAAAGGGGTGGAAATAGAAGTGAGATAGAAATTTTCTATTTTCATTTTCGATATTTAATTCTCAATTGCGGAATAGGAAAGGGAGAAAAAGCGCTTTTGGACGCTTTTTCCGGCCGGGATGATGCCGCCTGCTTTTAATAGTGGCTTTGCCGGGCATTTTTTGGTATAAATAAGTTAAACGACTGGATAAGGATGAATCATATGCTGAATGAGAAGCCAAACCTGGAGAACGATGCATCTTTTCATATTCCGGAAAGCGGTTTATTATACATACAAAAAACGCAGGCTGTCATTGAATATATGACGCAGAAATCCTGTGTATACGAAGTTCTTTCCGAGTATTTAATGATTCCGTTTGAAGCAAAGGATACTTTATTTGATATCATAAAAGATATGCCCGAAACGGTTGATCTTTTCACCAGTGTCCATCCGTCCGGATCCGGATTTTCGACGCTCTCCCTGCCGCTTTCTCAATTGAAAGAGCGCATCCGCTATGAGATGCTTGTGAAAGTGATTATTTCCGGCAGCCTGACGAGTTATTTTCAGCCGATCATCCGCATTCAGGACAACCAAATATACGGCTATGAATCTTTGCTGCGCACCCGTTTGCCGAACCGGAACATTCCCCCAGGCCTGTTATTTGATGCCGCCCATAAAACCGGGCTGCATTCGTTATTGGATTTGCGCGCCAGGGAAGCGGCACTGAAAGCCCGTGTTGAGAAACTGCCCCGCGGCGTGAAGAGCTTTATCAATTTTTTGCCCGCTTCGATTTATGATTACAAGTTTTGCTTGCGGCATACGTTCACTTTGATTGAACAGTACGATATTTCCCCCGAGGACCTTGTCTTTGAAGTCGTGGAAACCGAGAAGATCAACGATGTCCACTTTTTAAAAAAGATACTCGGGATTTACCGTGATCTTGGCGTCAGCGTGGCGCTTGATGATCTCGGTTCGGGGTACGCAACGCTTGAAACTTTGAAAATCTTAAATCCGAACTATGTGAAAATCGACCGTTTTTTTATTTCCCATTGCGACGAGAATAAGGTCAAACAGCGCTTTTTGCAGGAAGTCATGGAAATTGCGGGAGAAACCGGTATTTATGTGCTAGCGGAAGGAATTGAACGCGAAGAAGAACTGCTCTATTGCAAATCGATCGGCATGCATTTGGCGCAAGGGTACTATATTGGAAAACCCGCTCCCGAACCCGCTGCGATCATTCTTGGGGGAAATTAGGGGCTTTCGGGTTTTGCAATGGCCGTTTTTGTAGCGTTTGCTAAAAAATGAATCTTCATTGCGTTTACGAGGCTGGACCTGAAAGATAGGTCGGCTTTTTTAATTTCTTCAGCAAGGATGCGAATCAGCGGACCTGGCAAAAAAAGAGAAACTAGCCGTACAGTGAGGTCAAATTGTTCTTTTGCGTGATGTAAAAGGACCAAAAGGAGTCGCGTTTGGGTCCGAAATGTCTTTTTGAAGCTGTCAAAAGGACAAAACACGTTGCATCCGGGTCTGAAATGTCCTTTTGAAGCTGTCAAAAGGACAAACGGAGCTGAATCCTGGCTCGAAATGTCCTTTTGAAGCCGTCAAAAGGACAAATTGACCTCCACCCGGGCCCAAAATGTCTTTTTGAAGCTGTCAAAAGGACAAAACACGTTGCATCCAGACCCGAAATGTCCTTTTGAAACTGCCAAAAGGACAAACGGAGCTTCAGCCGGGCTCGAAATGTCCTTTTGAAGCTATCAAAAGGACAAAAGGAGCAGCATCCGGGTCTGAAATGTCTTTTTGAAGCTATCAAAAGGACAAAAGGAGCAGCATCCGGGCTCGAAATGTCCCTTTGTAGCCGTCAAAAGGACAAAACACGTTGCATCCGAGCCCGAAATGTCCTTTTGAAGCCGTCAAAAGGACAAAAGGAGCTGCATCCTGGCTCGAAATGTCCTACTTGGGGCTTGGTGAACGAATCCGATTCTGAATTTGTACCCAATTTGTCAGCAAGCTCTTTTTCAAAATATAGAAGAATCCATCTTTAACCCTTGCACATTGTATTAAGTTTTTCCAAATCTAGGAAGTTTGGTGATTCAGCAAGCCCTATGTTAAGGAAGCGTGGAAAAAAGAAGACCTTCCTTCACATAGAGCACGTCTACGTTAAGGAAGCGTGGAAAAAAGAAGACCTTCCTTCACATAGAGCGCGTCTACGTTAAGGAAGCAAGCAAAAACGAGGGTCTTCCTTAACATAGGGCACGTCTACGTTAAGGAAGCATGGAAAAAAGAAGGCGTTCCTTCACATAGAGCGCGTCTACGTTAAGGAAGCGTGGAAAAACGAAGTCCTTCCTCAACATAGACCCCGTCTACGTTAAGGAAGCATGGAAAAACGAAGCCCTTCCTTAACATAGACCCCGTCTACGTTAAGGAAGCAAGCAAAAACGAGGGTCTTCCTTCACATAGGGCACGTCTACGTTAAGGAAGCGTGGAAAAACGAAGGCCTTCCTTCACATAGAGCGCGTCTACGTTAAGGAAGCGTGGAAAAACGAAGGCCTTCCTTCACATAGAGCGCGTCTACGTTAAAGAAGCACGAAAAAAAACCGGCCTCCAGCATTCTTACCAAATCTAAGAATTTTGCTTATTCATCCCTACTTGAAAGAAGCTAAATCGAACAGGAACCGGGGTTTGCAGATAAATCCCGGCTTTCCCAAGTTTTGCCGGATCCGAACGCAAGCGCCGGTGCAGCTTCCATTGATGCAAAAAAAGAGGTTGCCCCCCGGCAACCTCTTTTTTCATACTTCTTCCGGATGTTTTTCTTTTTTCCTGAACTTCATTAAAAATTCGTAGACAACCGGGACGATGATCAGCGTCAGTAAAGTGGAGCTGGTCAAGCCGCCAATTACTGTGATGCCGACCCCTTTCGAAATGAGTCCGCCGCCGCCGTAGCCCAGAGCAAGCGGGATCAGGGCAAAGATTGTTGCGAAGGCGGTCATTAAAATCGGCCGCAGCCTTGTTGCGCCTGCTTCAAGCAATGCTTCGCGGGTGGACAGCCCCGCCTTTTCTTTATGCACCACCCGGTCGATCAGCACGATGGCATTCGTCACCACGATGCCGATCAGCATCAGGGCGCCGATCATGGCGGTGACGCTGATCGTTTCATGCGCCAGGAACAGGGCTATGAGTGCACCGATCACGGCAAATGGCAGCGAGAAAAGAATGGTAAACGGCGCGAGGGCCCCGCCGAATGTAATCACGAGCACAAGATAAACGATCGCAACAGCAGCCAGCATCGCATAACCGAGCTTTGTAAACGAGTCATTGATGTCTTCCGTTACGCCGCCGGTTTCGACATGGATGTATTTTGGAATATCGAGTTTATCCACTTTGTTTTGAACTTGTTGTGTCACTTTCGCAACGTCAGCTGTCTTGATCTTGCCGGTTACACTGGCATAGATTTTGCCGTCCCGTTTCGAGACTGCATCCGGTGTTTCGCCTTTTTTCACGTCCACGACATCCTTTAGCGCTACTTTTGTGCCGAGGGGCGACGTGACTTTTTGATTGGTCAGATCGCCAATATTGTCGTAATGCCCGGTTTTGTTCTGTTCGTAAACATTTAATTCTTCTCCGCCTTTTTCAACGGTTGTAAGCACGGTCCGGTTGCCGGTTTGCGCAAGGCCGGTTCCGAGCTGGCCGGCTGTTAACCCGAGAGCAGCCAGTTTGTTCTGGTTGGCGACAAGCGTGTATTGCTGATAAGTTTCGGAAAGGCTGGTTTCAACATTTTTCAAGTTGTCATTGTTTTTCATGACTTTTTCAATTTTATGGATGACCGGTTTGATTTCATCCAGATTGTTGCCATAGACATACATCGTTAAATCATCATTCGACATAGATGCGAAGTCCTGTGATTTCCATGTACCCTGGTCCGTCCTTTGTTGCAGGGCTTTAATGACTTTTTCCGGTTCGCGGTCGAAATTTTTGGTATCCTGGTCATATTCGACAACAAAGATGGCGGAGTTGCTGTTGGTGCTGAAAGCCGACTCCCCAATGGAATATTGCACATTTTTTACATTTTTACGGTGGATTAAGTAATCCTCCGCTTTTCCTGCTATCTTCTTCACATCGGAAAGGGTTTCCCCTGGTTCCGGCGCATAGGTGGCATACACGACTTTCTGGCCTTCGTTTTCAATAAAGCTGACGCCGATAAGCGGGATTAAAAACAAACTACCGATAAGAAGCAGGCATGCGATGCCGAACGTGACCAGCTTATGGTTGAGCGACCAGTTCAGAATCTTTTTGTAAAATAAAGCGATCCGGCCGTGCCCTTCGTTCGTAGTCCGCGTGTTTTTCTTCAACCCGTTCTTAAATAACGAATGGGCAAACATCGGCACCACCGTGATCGCCACAAGAAGCGATGCTAGCAAGGCAAAAATTAGCGTCAGGGCAAACGGCATGAACAGTTCCCCGACCATCCCTCTCACAAGTGCAAGCGGGACAAAGACGATGACGGTTACGATCGTGGAAGACATAACCGGTTTAAAAACTTCAACCGTCGCTTCACGAATCAGCGCTTTTCCGCGCAGTTTTTCTTCCCGCAACGTCAGGCGTCTGTAGATATTTTCAATGACGACAATCGAGTCATCAATAACGCGCCCGATTGCCACCGTCATGGCTCCGAGTGTCATCACGTTTAATGTGATGTCAAGCTGGTGCAAAATAATAAAAGCAATCAGCACCGAGAGCGGGATCGAGATGACCGCGATAATGGTGGAACGCACATTCCGCAAAGACAGCAGGATGACCACAATCGCAAATACGGCCCCGATGATTGCTTTTTCGAACATCGTTTTGACGGAGTCTTTGATAGGTGTTGCCTGGTCCAGAATGGTGGAAATTTGTGTGCCTTTATAGTCCGCTTTAAACTGTGCGGCTTTTTTATTTACTGCATCGGCAACATCCACCGTGTTTGCATCCGGAGCTTTTGTAATTTGGATGCCGATTGAATCTTTCCCGTTCGTTTTAGAAATCGATTCATGCTTGCCGACAACTTTGATATCGGCAATCTCTTTTAACGCAACGGTTGGCATACCGACGTTGGCTTGCGTCGCTTGCGTTCCGGCATTCGCCGGTTGCTGCGCCCCTGAAGCGTGCGCACCCGAGGCCTGCGTTCCTGAAGTCTGCGCCGCATTTGGGGATTGTGCCCCTGAAGCCTGCGCGGCTGCGGACGAAGCGGAAGCTGCACCCGTTTTCGGGGTGTACGGGATTTTCAGATTCTCAAAATGCTTCAGCGATTTCACGTTTCCATCGATTTCTACCGATTTGTTTTCTTTTCCGAAGTTGATGAGGCCGAGCGGTACCGAAACGTTTGCGCCCTGGATCGCTTTTTTGACAGTGTCCTCATCGAGCCCCAGTGCATTCAACTTGTCCTGTTTAAAGGTCAGCTGGACTTCCTGCACGTACTGGCCGGAAGCCTGCACATCGGACACGCCGTCAATGCTCTGCAGTTTTGGAACAAGATCCTCTTCGACAATTTTCGTTAAGTGCTGAAAAGACCGGCTTTTATCCGACACACTTAAAGACAGGATCGGAAAATCATTGATGCTGATCCTTGTTACGGACGGCTTGTCAATATTATCCGGCAGGTCCACTTTTTCGAGCGCATCCTGGATGTCTTTTTTCGCTTGATCCATATCCGTGCCATATTTATACTCAAGCTGGATCTGGGAATTGCTTTCCGTCGAGGAAGTGGAGACCGTATTGACGCCGGTGAGGTTTTTCAGCCGTTGTTCGATCGGTTGCGTAATTTTATTTTCGACTTCTTCCGGTGTGGCACCCGGATCAGAGGCTGTCACCAGCATGTATGGCGCGTCGATATTCGGAATGGTTTCCATTTTCATATTCATGCCGGCATAAATCCCAGCACCCGCCACAATGAGGGTCATCAGCCAAATGGCAAATTTGTTGTTTAGGCAAAACTGGATGATCTTCTTCACAGTGTTTACAACACTCCTTTGTCTTTTCGTTCTAGAGCCGGATAGAAATGGGCTAGCCTATCTCCATTATAGTTATACCTTTAAACCCAAAAATGCGCCAGTATTTTCCGGCATCTTCTATAGATACAGGATAGAATTGCAGTACTTGATGGATCGCTTAGAAAAAGAGCGGAGCTTTCGGAAGGAATATTGGATAAAGAAAGGGTTGCCTAAAAAAAGAAGGTTAAAGCCTTTGGTGCGGCTCAACCTTCTATATAAAATGAACAAAATTTCTTTAGCTCTGTTGCCTACTGTAAAAAGTAGTCATGATGCAAATTGGTGCTCGGGCTTGAGTAAAAACTTAAGTTTATTTTATATATCTATACCCTCAGCCTCTATCGGCTGTTATTTCCGCGCATGCCTGAAAAAATTTTAAACAGCAGCACAATGGCGGCGATGACAAGCAGAAGGTGCACAAAAGCGCCGGCGATGTGAAAAACAATGCCTAAAATCCAAAGTACGAGCAAAATCCCAATAATTGTCCAGATCATATAGCCTTTTCCTTTCTAAATTAAAGTACTTTTATGTTACCCGTTCCGTTGCTTTTCAAACGCTTGCCTGCATGTTTGCCAGGCGTGGTGTAAGGGAAAGATACAGGAAAACGGGAGGGTTATAATGAAAAAAAGCGGAAAGAAATGGCTGTCTTATGGGTTGCTTGTCTTAATTGCCATTTATGCGGCTGTCATGCTGTACCATACATATAAGCCGCTGCCAAAAGGGATTTCCTATGAAGGCAGAACATATAACGTTCACGATCAAGACATCCGTTTTCTTTCGGATTTAACATACCGGGAAAAGGGGACAGGAAAAAGAAAGGTGGAGCAGACCGTCTATCCTGAAATTTACCGGATGATTGACCAAGCCCATCAATATATCGTCGCCGATCTCTTCCTTTTTAACGGCTACCATGATCAAAAGATGAAAGTGCCGCCGCTTGCTGAGAGGCTTGCAGACCGGCTGATTGCCAAAAAAGAAAAAGAACCTGGTATCCGCATCATCGTCATCACCGATCCGATCAATACTTCTTACGGGTCCCATGAAGCTGGCATTTTAAAACGGCTAAAGGAACATGGCATCCGTGTGGTCTTTACGCATTTGGACTCGCTGCGTGACCCGACGCCGCTTTATTCCGGGATTTGGCATATGTTTTTCCAGTGGTTCGGCCAGGGCGGGACCGGCTGGCTGCCAAATGCTTTCGGGGACAATGCGCCGAAGATGACGCTCCGCTCGTATCTTGAACTTTTTAATATTAAAGCGAACCACCGCAAAACGTTTACGACTGAAAACGGCACGGTCATTGCATCCGGCAACCCGCATGACGCAAGCGGCTGGCATTCCAATATCGCTTTTCTTGTAAAAGGGCCGGTCATTCGGGATGTTCTGGAATCGGAGCAGGCGGCTTCCGATATGTCGGACGGCCCGGAGCTGCCGCAATACAAAGGGAAAGAGAGGGGAAAAGGCAGGATTGCCGTCCAGCTGTTAACGGAGGGGAAAGTTTACGACCGGATGATGAAAGAAATCAAGGCGACAAAAAAAGGCGATTCGATTTCGATGGCGATGTTTTATTTGGCTGACCGGAAAGTGGTCCGTGCGCTTGAGAAGGCATCTTCCCGCGGCGTCCGCATCCGGCTTATCCTCGACCCGAATTTAAACGCGTTCGGGCATAAAAAAATCGGGCTTCCCAACCAGCCTGTTGCACAGGAACTCGTAAAGAAAACGGATGGAAAGATCAAAATCCGCTGGTATAATACCGGGCTCGAGCAATTCCATCCGAAGCTGGTCTGGATTGAAAAGCCCGGCCGCTCGCTCTTTTTCGGCGGGTCGACCAATTTAACGCTTCGCAACCTGGACGATTATAATTTGGAGACCGATTTATTTGTGAAGGCACCGAATGATGCGGCCATCACAAAAGAGATCCGCCGGTACTTCGGGCGGCTGTGGAACAATGAAGACGGCGCTTTTACCGTCCCGTACAAAAAACACGAAGGCTTCTCCACTTATTTGTTAAAAGTCCTTTACCGCCTCCAGGAAGTGCTGAAACTGACAACGTATTAAAAAAGACCCGGAACGCCTTCCCCGGCTCCGGGTCCTTTTTTTACAATACGACATGATTTAAAAATTCGCGTACTTCTTCCGGCGACTTTGCATTTGCACTGTGCAGATGCGCTTTTTTCTCGCCGTTTTGGAAAACGAGCAGGCTCGGAATCCCCATCACCTGGTTTTCATCCGCAATCGCTTGGAACGCGTCGCTGTTGATTTCATACCATTTATATTGCGGATAGTCCTTGATCACATCACCAATAAACAGATTCATCACTTTGCAATCCGGACACCAATCTGCATAAAATTTCACGATAACCGGTGCTTCTCCTCCCGTTACCGTTTTAAATTCTTCCGCACTTTTAATCGCTTCCACTCCAGACCATCTCCATCCTTTCATCATTCTTTCTTATTGTATATAGAGCGGCAGAGGAATTTCAACATTTTTCAACCTGCCAAAGAAATATTTCCAAAACGAAAAGGATTGTGCTTCTTCACGTATGATGTATAATAAAGCTTGTATGAAAAAATGATGGGGGTCAGTTGTTTTGAAGGATCCGTATCATTTATTTTATTTTACGGCCGGCGGTTCCGGCATTGAGAAGTCAGGTGATGGAATTGTCTTCGCGGGATGAAGGTTCTAAAATTGATTACGGGCTGGTTTTAACGCTGATGTTGTTCTGCATTGTCAGCCTTGTTGCCATTTATACGGCTGACAGCAGCTTTCTGATAAAACAAGTCATCAACTATGTGGTCGGCGCGATCATTATCGCATTGGTGATCCGCCTTGACTCCGACCAGCTGAAAAAAATATCGTGGTACGGTTACGGGTTCGGGATTTTGCTGTTGATTTTGCTGATCCTGGCACCAGCCAGCATTGCCCCGGAGCGTAATGGGGCGAAAAACTGGTTTGTGTTTCCGGTAATTGGGACATTCCAGCCTTCTGAAATCATGAAGCCATTTTTAATTTTAGCAATGGCGCGCCTTATTTCCGATCATAATGAAAAAGTGCTGAACCGGTCAGTAAAATCGGATTTCTGGCTGTTTGTGAAACTCGGCATCTGCTTGTTTGTGCCGCTCATGTTGACCATTGGGCAGGATTTGGGAACGTCACTTGTGTTTATTGCGATATTTTTCGGGCTTGTATTTGTGTCAGGCATCACATGGAAACTATTGCTTCCGATTTTTAGCAGCGGCGCGGCACTGGCAGGATTGATTTTTTATCTCGTCCTCTGGCAGCCGGCACTTCTCGAAAAATATCTTGGCGTCCGTTCGTACCAGTTTGGCCGGATCTATGCCTGGATTGATCCTTATAACTATTCCAATACAGACGGCTACCACCTGATTCAGTCCCTTTTGGCCATTGGTTCCGGCCAGACGTTTGGAAAGGGGCTTGGCACAACTGAAGTGAGCCTTCCGGAAAACCAGACGGACTTTATTTTCAGCGTGATCGGCGAGCAGTTCGGCTTTATCGGCGGGAGCATTGTTATTGGCCTGTTTTTTATGCTTATTTACCATATTATAAAAGCAGGGCTTGAGACGAAAAATGATTTTTATTCCTACATTTGCGCAGGCGTCATTGCGATGATTACGTTCCATGTGTTTGAAAATATCGGCATGACGATCCAGGTGCTGCCGATTACCGGGATCCCGCTGCCGTTTATCAGCTACGGGGGGAGTTCGCTGATGGGGAATATGCTTGCGGTCGGATTTATTTTTTCAATCCGTTACCATTACAGAAAATATATGTTTTCTAACGAAAAATAAAAAACAGGCGGCATCGTGCCGCCTGTTTTTTGCGGCTATTGCACCTGCCCGCCGTACGGGAATTGCGAAGCGTAGCCTTGGTGCTGCTGGAAAGACTGTTGCAGTTTTTGCTGTTCTGCCGCTTCCATACTGTACCAGCCTTTTTGGAACATCGTCTCATACAATTTGCGCTGCTCATTCTGCGTTTCCGTAAAAATGGTCAGAAGATCGCGATACAGTTTTTCGTGGCTCGCTTCGTTCATAGCAGTATTATAAGAAGCGGTCATATATTTTTCCATCGAAAGCAGGTCATTGGCAAGATCGCGGTCGTTCATTTCTGGTGTTTCAGGAAATTGTGTCTTCGGGTTTTGAATTTTTTGCTGCTGCTGTTGTTGGGAATCCAAATGTTGTACCTCCTTTTTTAAAATGGTCGTATTATGCGCGTTCCGCATTTAGGTATCTCTGCCGCGAGACACGTGCAGATTCGCCTGCCAGGGCTCGGACGGGGCAGCGCCCGTTTTCCGTTAATCACGGTTGCCGGGGCGGCCAATTCAGGCCGGGAAGTGCGGTTGCCCCGGACGGACAGCCTGCTTTTTTCTTTGGCCCGAGCTGTGCGCGCATTCCGGAGCGGGGTGCCTGCCCCTTTCCGGGTGCGAACGCATGCCCTTTATGAACGGGAAAAGCAGGGTTCGCTTTTTGTGGCAGGCTGGCATTCGTTTTTGTTATTGCAAGTGGCTTTTCAAATGCCCCAAAATCTGGTTGTAGTGGCGCTGGTGCATTTGCCCGCATGCTTCAAAAACAGCTTTCAATTCATTGTCCTGGCAGCGCGTTGCCGCATCATGCGCTTTTTTCATCGCCAGCAGATTCCAGGCCAGCATATCATCCACATAGGCCAAATCTTTTGTTGACATACGATCGGGCGGAGCGTTGTAAACCGTTTGCCCGTTTTGCTGTTGTGAAAAAGGCTGTTGTTGCATTCCATTTCCTCCTTTATCCAAGTCTTCCTTTATTGTTTGAATGAGCTGCGGATCCTATGCAGCCGCCTGCTTATTTTTTGTACTGGTTGTTTTGGCTGTTTACTTTTCCGCCGCCGTCACGCTCCACTGTCGGGCCGGCATTGCCTTTTACGCTTGCCGCGCTCACACCCGCTTTTGACGGATTTTTCTTTAGTTTTGCCATTGGTTCACCTCCCCACGCTTTTCGTTTAGCTTGCCCAAAACGGCTAGACATATAAAAAATTTTAAAAAATGGCGATTTTTTGAGATGAAGTGATTGATAGAATGAAAAAATTCGTATATATTATTATTAAAGATGAAAGCGTTATTTTTTTTAGCGCTTAATGAATGAGCATTCATTCAAAAAGAAAGGGGATGCACTATGCGGTATACCATTCAAAAAGCGGCTGTCATCGGTTCCGGTGTAATGGGATCGGGCATCGCCGCACATCTGGCAAACATCGGGATTCCGGTACTTTTGCTCGACATCGTCCCGAATGCACTCACGGAAGCAGAGAAAGCAAAGGGGTACACATTGGAGGACAAAACCGTCCGAAACCGCTTCAGCCAGTCTGCGCTGCAGAAGCTGTTAAAACAGAAACCGGCCCCGCTTACATCGAAAAAGAGCCTGGCGCTTATTGAAGCGGGCAACCTGGAAGACGATCTTGAACGGCTGAAAGAAGCCGACTGGATTATTGAAGTGGTAACAGAACGTTTGGATATTAAAAAATCAGTATTCGAAAAAGTGGAACGCTTCCGCCGGCCGGGAACCATTGTAAGCTCAAACACGTCCGGCATTTCGATCGAAGCGATGGCGGAAGGGCGGAGCGAAGATTTCAGAAAGCATTTTCTCGGGACCCACTTTTTTAACCCGCCGCGCTATTTGAAATTGCTCGAAGTGATTCCGACCGCTGACACCGACCCGGACGTCACTTCATTTATGAAACAGTTCGGCGAAGATGTGCTCGGAAAAGGTGTCGTGCTTGCAAAAGATACGCCAAACTTTATTGGCAACCGCATCGGTACATACGGCCTGCTTGTCACCGTGCGGGAGATGATGAAAGGCGGCTACACGGTCGGCGAAGTCGATTCCGTGACAGGCCCGGTGATCGGCCGGCCAAAAAGCGCAACGTTCCGGACGCTCGATGTGGTCGGGATCGATACGTTCGTCCATGTTGCGAATAACGTGTATGAAAAAACGGAAGGCGAAGAAAAAGAAGTTTTTAAAGTGCCGGCATTCATGCACAAACTCGTTGAAAACGGCTGGCTTGGCAGCAAAACCGGCAAAGGCTTTTATGAAAAAAAGGAAAAGAAATCTATGAATTAAATCCGGAAACGCTGGAATACGGCGAACGCACGAAAATGAAAGCGGCTTCTTTGGAAGCAGCCCGGCAGGCAAAAGGAACTGCCAATAAAATCAAAACGATTGTGTATGCGGATGACCGTGCCGGACGGCTGCTCTGGAATATTCTCGCGCCTTGCCTTGTGTATTCGGCAGAACTTTCAGGCGAGATTGCCGATGATATTCTCGCCATCGACCAGGCGATGAAATGGGGCTTCGGCTGGAAATTCGGCCCGTTTGAAACATGGGATGCAATCGGCGTTGAAAAATCTGTGCAAAAAATGGAGCAGGACGGCCTTCAAGTGCCCGGCTGGGTGAAAGGCATGCTGGAAAAAGGCTTCACGTCTTTTTACAAAGAAGAAAACGGCGTTGTCTCGTACTATGACAATGGAGCATACAAGCCGCTCCCAGCCAATCCGAAAGCAATCAATCTCAAAGCTTTGAAAACGCAGGGCAAAGTGCTGAAAGAAAATGCCGGCGCAAGCTTAATCGACATCGGCGACGGGGTGCTGCTGCTTGAATTCCACTCAAAGAGCAACGCAATCGGGCTCGACATTTTGCAAATGATCAATTATGCCGTGGACGAAGCAGAAAAGCATTACAAAGGAATTGTGATCGGCAACCAGGGCAAAAACTTCTGTGTCGGCGCAAACCTTGCTTTGATGCTGATGGAAGCGCAGGATGACAATATTTTTGAACTTGACATGGTCGTCCGCCAGTTCCAGAACACGATGATGAAGATCAAATACAGCCAAAAACCGGTTGTCGCGGCACCGTTTGCGATGACTTTGGGCGGCGGCGCGGAGGTATGCCTGCATACGGCGCATATCCAGGCGGCAAGCGAAACGTATATGGGTCTTGTCGAAACCGGTGTCGGCCTGCTTCCGGGCGGCGGCGGTAACAAAGAGCTGTACATCAAGCATTTGAAAAACATTCCGGAAGGCGTACAGTTTGACTTGCAAAATGTCGTGAACAAGGTATTTGAAACGATTGCAATGGCGAAAGTGTCCACTTCTGCTGAAGAAGCGCGCGAGTCCGGCTTCCTTGACCGGACGGACGGCGTCAGCTTTAGCCAGGACCATCTGATTTATGATGCAAAACAGGCTGTGCTGCGCCTTGCTGACGCAGGGTACAAACCGCCTGTCCGCGAAAAAGTGCCGGTCACAGGTGAATCCGGTTATGCGGCGCTGTTGCTCGGGGCCCAGCAAATGCATCTGTCGGGCTATATTTCCGACTATGACCTTGAAATCGCGAAAAAGATCGCCTTTGTGCTTTCAGGCGGAAAAGTGCCGTTCGGGACAAAAGTAGATGAACAATACTTGCTCGATTTGGAAAGGGAAGCGTTCCTGAGCCTGATTGCACAACCGAAAACGCAGCAGCGGATGCAGCACATGCTGTTAAAAGGAAAACCGTTACGGAATTAAAGCCACACGGATTGGCGAATGCCGGTCCTCTGGCAGGAAAAGATCCCGTCCAAATTTTTCACATACAACATAAAGGGGTTCTCCCAAGGAAAGCGGCTGTATATGGGAAAACCCCGATTCATCACCCCAGGCGGTGATGAAAGGGCCTTTTACAAAAACACGGAAAGAGGGGAATGTGATGAGGGAAGCTGTCATTGTTGCAGGGGCGAGAACGCCGGTCGGCAAAGCAAAAAAAGGGACGCTCGCACAAACACGGCCGGATGATTTAGGTGCACTTGTCGTAAAAGAAACGTTAAAACGCGCCGGCAACTATGAAGGAAATATTGATGATTTGATTATCGGCTGCGCCATGCCGGAAGCGGAACAGGGGCTCAATATGGCACGCAATATCGGGGCCCTGGCAGGATTGCCGGATACGGTGCCGGCGATTACCATCAACCGCTACTGCTCATCCGGGCTGCAGGCGATTGCTTACGGCGCCGAAAGGATCATGCTCGGCCACGCTGACACGATCATTGCCGGCGGTGCGGAATCGATGAGCCTTGTCCCGATGATGGGCCATGTCGTCCGCCCGAATGTGCGCCTTGCAGAAACTGCGCCGGAATATTATATGGGCATGGGGCATACGGCCGAAGAAGTCGCCAAAAAATTCGGCGTCAGCCGCGAAGACCAGGATGCCTTCAGCGTGCGCAGCCACCAAAAAGCGGCAAAAGCGATTGCAGAAGGCAAATTCAAAGACGAAATTGTGCCGGTTGAGGTCACATTGCGTTCGGTCGGCGGAGACAACAAACTTGTTGAAAAGAAAGTCGTCTTTTCGCAGGATGAAGGGGTCCGGCCGGATACAAATGTAGAAACGCTCGGAAAACTGCGCCCGGCATTCTCGGTAACCGGAACCGTAACAGCCGGGAACTCGTCGCAAACAAGCGACGGCGCGGCTGCAGTAATGCTCATGGATAAAGAAAAGGCTGAATCGCTCGGGCTTAAGCCGCTGTTGAAATTCCGCTCGTTCGCCGTTGCCGGGGTGCCGCCTGAAATCATGGGGATCGGCCCGGTGGAAGCTGTGCCGAAAGCTTTGAAACTGGCAGGGCTGAGCCTTGAGGATATCGGGTTGTTCGAACTGAATGAAGCTTTTGCTTCCCAGTCCATCCAGGTTATCCGCCAGCTCGGCCTTAATGAAGACATCGTCAATGTTAACGGCGGCGCAATTGCCCTCGGCCATCCGCTCGGCTGCACAGGCGCCAAGCTGACTTTGACGCTTGCCCATGAAATGAAGCGCAGAAACGTGCAGTTCGGCGTTGTCACGATGTGTATCGGCGGCGGCATGGGTGCAGCTGGTGTATTTGAACTCGTGTCTTGATGGCAATGGACCAAAGCAGGCGGCCAGCCGGTTTCAAATGGAAACGTGCAGGTACCGGATCATGAAATGGATAGATGCCGGGGCCAAAAGCAGAGCAGCCGGTTCCGAACGGCAAAACACCGGACCATGGTAAAAAGCGGATCAGCTGTTTCTAAAGGCAAAACGCCGGAGCCGGATCCGCCTGTTGAATCGTTATTAATGGAAATAAGAGCCGCGGAGCACATCTGCGGCCGATCATTATAGATAAAAAGGAGAGGAATTGTAAATGGCAAACAAAACGGATGCATTTGTAAAAGGCGGCAGTTTTTTAATTGAGGACATCACACCGGACCAAGTGTTTACGCTGGAAGAGCTGACAGAAGAACAAAAAATGATCGCCAAAACGGCGGAAGACTATACGAACAATGAAGTGGTCCCGCAAATTGAATATCTGGAAAACCATGAATTTGACCGCTCTGTCAAATTGTTGAAAAAAGCAGGCGAACTCGGGCTTTTGAGCGCCGATGTCCCGGAAGAATACGGCGGTCTCGCCCTTGATAAAGTAAGCTCCGCCCTGATTTCCGAAAAGCTCGCAAAAGTCGGCGGTTTTGCCATTTCCCACGGCGCGCACGTCGGCATCGGTTCGCTTCCGATCGTTTTGTTCGGCAACGAGGAACAAAAGAAAAAATATTTGCCGAAACTCGCAACCGGCGAATGGCTTGCGGCTTATGCCTTAACGGAACCAAGCTCGGGCTCGGACGCACGGAGCGCCAAAACGGTTGCAAGATTAAACGAAGCCGGCACGCATTATATTTTAAACGGAGAAAAACAGTGGATCACGAACGCCGGATTTGCTGATGTTTTCACCGTGTATGCGCAGGTTGACGGCGACAAGTTCACGGCCTTTATCGTGGAACGCACATTCCCGGGCGTTTCAACGGGAGCGGAAGAAAAGAAAATGGGGATCAAATCTTCTTCCACAAGAACGCTTATCCTGGAAGACGTACCGGTTCCGGTTGAAAACGTGCTTGGGGAAATCGGCAAAGGGCATAAAATCGCGTTTAACATTTTAAACATCGGTCGTTATAAATTAGGCGTCGGCGCGGTCGGCTCCAGCAAACACGTGCTTGAAATCGCCTTAAAATATGCGAACGGCCGCCAGCAGTTCAAAACACCGATCTCGCAGTTTAACCTGACAAAAGAAAAATTCGGCACGATGGCATCGAAACTGTATGCAGCCGAAAGCTCCGTCTACCGGACAGTCGGATTGTTCGATGAAAGAATGAGCCACTTTACACCGGAAGAAGAAAAAGACGGGCGGGCAGTGGCCAATGCGATCGCCGAATATGCGATTGAATGCTCGCTGAACAAATTCTTCGCTTCTGAAGTGCTGGATTATGTCGTCGATGAAGCGGTGCAAATCCACGGTGGTTACGGCTTTATGGACGAATACGAAGTCTCGCGTGCCTATCGCGATTCCCGGATTAACCGCATTTTTGAAGGAACAAACGAAATCAACCGCCTGATCGTACCGGGCACATACGTGAAAAAAGCGTTCAGCGGGGAACTGCCGCTGTTACAAAAAGCGCAAAGCCTGCAGGAAGAACTCATGATGATGATGCCGGAACAAGTCGGCGACGCGCCGCTTGAACAGGAAAAATACCTCGTCCGCAACATGAAGAAGATCGCCCTGCTCGTCGCAGGCACTGCGTTGCAAACGTACGGCAAAAAATTCGAAAACGAACAGGAACTGCTTGCCAACGTGGCAGATCTCGTTTCGAATATATATGCGGCAGAATCGTGCGTGCTTCGGACGGAAAAAGCAATCAACAAAGATGGTGCCGAAAAACAGAACCAAAAACTGCTGTATACCCAAATTTTCACACAGGAAGCGTTCAATCAATGCGAACAAATTGCAAAAGAATCGCTCGCAGCCTGCCTTGAAGGCGACCAGCTGCAAATGACGCTTTCCGCCCTCCGCAAGCTGACGCGCCATACGCCAACCAATGTCATTGCGAAAAAACGCGAAGCCGCGGATAAATTGATCGATGCAGAACGCTATGTGCTGTAATAAAAGAAGGGATTTCCGGCCCGGCCGGAGTCCCTTTTCTTTTGCATCGCCGGGAAAAATCAGCTAACATACAGATAAGACAAGATGACAGGAGTGGACAAAAATGGCCCTTACTTTCTATTGGTATCCGAAATGCGGGACTTGCCGGAAAGCGAAAAAATGGTTGGACGAACATGACGTTGCCTATGAAGCGGTGCACATTGTCGAAAATCCCCCTTCAAAAGCACTTCTTAAGGACTTTTATGAAAAAAGCGGGCTGCCGATCAAAAGGCTGTTCAACACGAGCGGGCAGAAGTACCGCGAACTCGGTTTGAAAGACAAGATCCCGGAAATGAGCGAAGAAGAAGCGCTTGAACTGCTGGCTTCCGACGGCATGCTGATCAAACGGCCGATTCTTGCAGGCGATGCCTTTGCCGTGTTCGGATTTAAAGAGGATGCGTATGAAAAATTGCTGAAAAAGTGATTGATTTAAGCGCTGTTTTTCGGTAATTTAAAACTGAAGGCTATTACGGATACATAACGGAGGGATTGAGATGGCGGTACCTGAGGAACTGCGGTATACGGAAGATCATGAGTGGGTGAAAGAAGAAGACGGCCATGTCCGGATCGGCATCACCGATTTTGCCCAGGCCGAACTCGGCGATATCGTATTTGTTGAGCTGCCGGAAGAAGGCGATGAAGTCACGGCAAAAGAACCGTTTGGCAGTGTCGAATCCGTGAAAACGGTATCGGAACTGTATGCGCCGGTCAGCGGCAAAGTCGTTGCGGTCAACGCAGATTTAAGCGATAGCCCGGAATTCGTTAATGAATCCCCGTACGAAAAAGCGTGGATGATTGTCGTTGAACCGTCCGACCCGGCTGAATTGGATGATTTGCTGACGGCGGAACAGTACGAGGAAATGATCAACGAAGCATAAAAATAACAGGCACTGCACACCAAGCTGCGGTGCCTTTTTGTGTAAAGGATGGATTACGATGCAAGACTGGACAAAGGAAAAACAACTGGAGGAACGGATTTTGCAGGAAGAAAAACTTGCCCTGTACTTTTACACGCCATTATGCGGTACATGCCAGCTGGCGGGGAGGATGCTGGAGATTGCAGAACAGGCTGTCCCCCGATTTCCTTATGCCAAAGCCAATCTGAATTACGTGCCGCAAATGGCGGAAAAATACCAGATCGAAAGCGTGCCGTGCCTGCTCCTGCTCAAAAACGGGAAAGTAATAGACAAAGTGTACGCTTTTCAATCCGTCCCGTCACTATTTGAAAAATTGTCTTCTTTTTAATGAGACAACAGCGCAAACCAATCCGGTGTGGGCATTCATAAACGGAAACCTCGCTTGAATGGCGAAAAAAATGGCAGGGCTTTTGCGCGGAAACGCCGTTCAACCGCAGAAAAAACTTTTTTCAGACACCGTTCGAGCATGGCCGCCAAAATCAGCCGGGAAAGCGCACGATTTGTTGAACGATTTCAGCAGGATCAGCAGCGTCTGTGCAGAATAGGGAAAGGAAATAATGATTGGAGCGTGTTGCCATGAAACAGACCATCCAATTTTTCCTGAATAGCCTGGCACGGAAAAAACAATTGCGAATGCTGCTGCCGGCGGTGCCTGTTACCGTATTATTCCGTGATGGGGACGAATGCTGCCTCGTTGCTTTTTCCAAGGAGCGATGCGTGCAGCTTGAAACCGGCAATGCCGATTTTGAACTGGAAATGGCGCTCCGGCAATTCGAACAGCTCCTTTCCCGCCGCGCGCGCCTCGGCACATTTCTGAAAATGGGCGAACTCCGGTACAGGGGCACGTACCGCCATTTTTTGCTGCTGGAATCTTTGTTTTGGCTTTCAGGAACCCCGCAACCTGCACCAAAAAGTAAGGCCAAATCCGCCTGATTATCAAATAACAGGCTGAAAATGAGAATCACAGCATAACCGGGATTGCAAAACAAATCCCGGCTTTTTTTATGCTGTTTCAGGCAGCTTGCCGGATTTCCAATGTGCAATACAGGGAAATTCAAGAAATCTGTATCAGGAATTTTATGCCGGGTACATTTTGTGCTATGATTAATGAATAAGCAAGGCCGGAAAACCGCGGAAAAAAGATGGCATGCCATGGTTATCCACAGGTTTTTACTAGTTGCGCATAGTTTTCATTTGTTATAAAATAATAATGAGAATAAATTGAGAATAAATTGGAACTGAATATACAAATAACGGAGGAATTTTTTATGGCAGGATCAAAACTCGTAATAAAAGATCTTCACGTCGAAGTAGAGGGAAAAGAAATTCTAAAAGGGGTCAATCTTGAAGTAAACAGCGGTGAATTCCATGCGATCATGGGCCCGAACGGAACAGGGAAATCGACGCTGTCTTCTGCCATTATGGGGCATCCGAAATACATCGTCACCCAGGGGACCATCACGCTTGACGGAAAAAATGTGCTGGAAATGGAAGTGGATGAACGTGCGAAAGCCGGCCTGTTTCTCGCCATGCAATACCCAAGCGAAATCAGCGGCGTGACGAATGCGGAATTTTTACGCTCGGCGGTTAACGTGCGCCGCGGCGAAGGCAATGAAATTCCACTGATGAAATTTATCCGCGAACTCGACAAAAAAATGGAATATCTTGAAATGGATACGAACATGGCGCAACGCTATTTGAATGAAGGCTTTTCCGGCGGTGAGAAAAAACGGAACGAAATTTTACAGCTCATGATGATCGAACCGAAAATTGCGATTCTCGATGAAATCGACTCCGGCCTTGACATCGATGCATTGAAGGTTGTCGCAAAAGGGATCAACTCGATGCGCAGCGAAGATTTCGGATGCATCATCATTACCCACTATCAACGTTTGTTAGACTATATTACACCGGATGCTGTCCACATCATGATGCAGGGGCGCATCGTCAAATCGGGCGGTCCTGAACTGGCAAACCGCCTTGAAGCGGAAGGCTACGAATGGATTAAACAGGAACTTGGCATCGAAGACGAAACGGTCGGCCAGGAAGCTTAAGCAGGGGGCGAGAGACTTGATGACAGAAACGAAATTAGCAATGAACGAGCAAGATGTCCGCACCTTTTCCGAACAAAACGGTGAACCGGAATGGCTGAAGGAGTTCCGCCTCCAGGCATTCGCCCGGGCCCAGGTCCTGCCGCTTCCGGAAGTGGACAAGACAAAACTGAACAAGTGGAACTTTACACAATTTACCGATTTTAGCGTGGAAAGCACAACCTACAGCGCTTTGAACGAATTGCCGGAAAAAGTGAAGGCACTCGTGGATCTCGAAAACGCGAAGCAAAATTTGTATATCCAGCATAACCAGACACCGGCTTATCTGTCCTTGTCGGAAAGCGCAAAAGCACAAGGCGTCATTTTGACCGATATATTGACAGCGGTCAAAGTACATCCGGAGCTTGTCCAAAAATTTTTCATGACAGAGGCGGTTAAAGTCGATGAACACCGTTTGACGGCACTACATGCTGCACTCATGAACGGCGGGACATTCTTATATGTGCCAAAAAATGTTGTGCTTGAAGAACCGGTTCAGGCCATTTATGTGCACGACCATGAAACGGCACCGCTTTTCAACCATGTGCTGGTGGTTGCCGAAGAAAACAGTGCCGTCACCTATGTGGAGAACTATATTTCGGCAAACGATGGCGCGAAAGGCATTGTGAACATCATAACGGAAGTCATTGCCGGCGCCAATGCAAAGATCGAATACGGCGCGGTTGATACGCTTGCAAAAGGGGTCACCACATATGTGAACCGCCGCGGTTACACCGGGCGCGATGCCCAAATTGAATGGGCGCTCGGCATGATGAACGACGGCAATACGATTTCAGATAATACGACCAACCTTGTCGGCGACGGATCCGTTTCCCATTCCAAAACGGTTGTGGTCAGCCGCGGCAAGCAGACGCAAAACTTTACGACGCGCATTACCCACTTCGGGAAAAATACAGAAAGCTTTATTTTAAAACATGGCGTTGTCAAAGACGCGTCGACGATGATTTTTAACGGGATCGGCAAAATCGAGCACGGCGCGAGCAAATCGGACGCTGAGCAGGAATCGCGCGTGCTCATGCTAAGCGAAAAAGCGCGCGGCGATGCAAACCCGATGTTGCTCATTGATGAAGATGATGTGATGGCCGGTCACGCCGCATCTGTCGGCCGTGTCGATCCGGTTCAGCTTTACTATTTGATGAGCCGCGGGATTTCGAAAAATGAAGCGGAAAGGCTGATCATCCACGGCTTTCTTGCACCGGTTGTCACACAGCTCCCGATCGAAAGTGTAAAAAAACAATTGACGGAAGTCATTGAAAGGAAAGTCAGATAATGGATATCAATGAAGTTCGCCGGCAGTTTCCCATATTGGACCAGGAAGTAAACGGCCACCCGCTTGTTTATTTAGACAGTGCTGCGACTTCACAAAAGCCGCTCCGTGTCATTGAAGCCGTCAACCAATACTACCGTGAATATAATTCGAACGTTCACCGCGGCGTCCATACGCTTGGGACAAAAGCGACTGACCATTACGAAGGCGCGCGCGAAAAAGTCCGCAAATTTATCGGTGCCGAATCAACGGAAGAAATCATTTTTACAAAAGGGACGACAGCCGGGCTGAACCTTGTTGCCCACAGTTTCGGCGATGCACAAGTGCAGGAAGGCGATGAGATCGTCATTACCTACATGGAGCATCACAGCAACCTCATCCCGTGGCAGCAGCTCGCCAAAAGAAAAGGCGCCGTTTTGAAATATGTGCCGATGCAAAAAAACGGTACGCTGCGACTTGAAGATGTGGAAAAAACGGTTACGGAGCGGACGAAAATCGTGGCTGCAGCGCTTGTCTCAAACGTGCTTGGCACCATTAACCCGGTAAAAGACATAGCGAAAATCGCACACAGCCATGGTGCTTACATGGTCGTCGATGCCGCCCAAGGTGCGCCGCATATGCAAGTGGACGTAAGGGATCTTGACTGCGACTTTCTTGCTTTCTCCGGTCACAAAATGTGCGGTCCGACCGGCGTCGGCGTCCTGTACGGCAAAAAGGCGCTGCTTGAAGAGATGGAACCGCTCGAATACGGCGGCGAAATGATTGATTTTGTCGGCCTGTACGATTCCACCTGGAAAGAACTTCCGTGGAAGTTTGAAGGCGGCACTCCGGTGATTGCCGGTGCAATCGGGCTCGGGGAAGCCATCGATTTTCTCGAAGAAATCGGGCTTGATGAAATTACGGCGCATGAACAGGATTTAAGTGCCTATTGCCTCAGTCAGTTTTCTGAAATAGAAGGGATTACGGTGTACGGCCCGGAAAGCGCAGACGAACGCGCCGGCCTTGTGACGTTTAATTTAGAAAACGTGCATCCGCATGATGCCGCGACCATCCTCGATGCGGAAGGCATTGCGATCCGCGCGGGCCACCATTGCGCACAGCCGTTGATGAAATGGCTGGACGTGACAGCGACCGCACGTGCAAGCTTTTATTTATACAATACGAAAGAAGATATTGACAAACTTGTTGCCGGTATCGTGAAAGCAAAGGAGTATTTTACAAATGTCTTCTAATCTTGATGCGCTTTACCGCAGTGTGATTATGGACCATTATAAAAATCCGCGGAATAGGGGCAGTTTGGAAGATGGAAGCCTGACAGTCGATATGAATAACCCAACTTGCGGCGACCGGATTCATTTGACATTGAAAGTGGAGGGCGGCCTCATCCAAGATGCGAAATTTACTGGTGAAGGTTGTTCCATCTCGATGGCATCGGCCTCCATGATGACGCAGGCCGTAAAGGGAAAAACAGTAGACGAAGCGCTGAAACTTTCCCACATTTTCTCGGAAATGGTGCAGGGAAAAGACTATGAAGAGGCTGAAGATCTTGGCGATATTGAAGCGTTACACGGCGTATCCAAATTCCCTGCCCGGATCAAATGTGCAACTTTGGCATGGAAAGCAATGGAAAAAGGGGTAAGAAGCGAAAAAGGATTGGAGGAATGATGGCTGATGGCTAAAAAAATGCCGGAAATCGGTGATTACAAGTACGGCTTTCATGATAAAGATGTTTCCATTTTCCGTGCAAAACGCGGATTGACGAAAGAAATTGTGGAAGAAATTTCAAAAATGAAAGAAGAACCGCAATGGATGCTTGATTTTCGTCTGAAGTCTCTTGAACACTTTTACAATAAACCGATGCCGCAATGGGGCGGCGATCTCTCCGCGTTAAATTTCGACGACATTACGTATTACGTCAAACCGACGGAACATGCCGGCCGTTCGTGGGATGAAGTACCACAGGAAATCAAAAATACATTTGATAAACTTGGCATTCCGGAAGCGGAACAAAAATACCTGGCCGGCGTTTCCGCACAGTATGAATCGGAAGTCGTTTATCATAACATGAAGCAGGATCTCGAAAAACTCGGGATTGTGTTCAAAGACACGGACTCCGCTTTAAAAGAAAATGAAGATATTTTCCGCAAATACTGGGCAACCGTCATTCCGCCGACGGACAATAAATTTGCGGCTTTAAACTCGGCTGTCTGGTCGGGAGGATCTTTCATTTACGTTCCGCCGGGTGTAAAAGTGGATACCCCGCTGCAAGCTTATTTCCGGATCAATTCGGAAAATATGGGGCAGTTTGAACGGACCCTTATCATCGTTGACGAAGGTGCCTCCGTCCACTATGTCGAAGGTTGCACGGCGCCGGTTTACTCGACAAACTCGCTCCACAGCGCAGTCGTTGAAATCATCGTTAAGAAAAATGCGTATTGCCGTTATACGACGATCCAAAACTGGGCGAACAACGTTTATAATCTTGTAACGAAACGCGCCGTATGTGAAGAGAATGCGACAATGGAATGGATTGACGGCAACATCGGTTCAAAACTGACGATGAAGTATCCTTCCGTGCTGCTGAAAGGCGAAGGGGCGCGCGGTATGACGCTGTCGATCGCGATCGCCGGAAAAGGCCAGCACCAGGATGCCGGCGCGAAAATGTACCATCTTGCGCCGAATACGTCGTCCACGATCGTATCCAAATCGATTTCAAAACACGGCGGAAAAGTCACATACCGCGGCATGGTGCATTTCGGCCGGAAAGCGGACGGCGCGCGTTCCAATGTCGAATGCGACACGCTGATTATGGATCACCTGTCCACATCAGATACCGTGCCTTATAACGAAATTTTAAACAACAATATTTCTTTGGAACACGAAGCAAAAGTATCAAAAGTGTCGGAAGAACAGCTCTTTTACTTGATGAGCCGCGGCATTTCCGAACAGGAAGCAACGGAAATGATCGTTATGGGCTTCATCGAACCGTTCACAAAAGAACTCCCGATGGAATACGCCGTCGAAATGAACCGTTTGATTAAGTTTGAAATGGAAGGTTCGATTGGATAACCTTGATATATCAACGGTTATAGAGAGTTTTTGAACGTAGGGGTGCGATTTACCCACAAATCACCCCTCATATATTGCTGTAAAGCCTAGTTTTAAACGGTGATGGCAGAAAAAACAGCCGCTTGCGGATTCCGCGCGGCTGTTTTTTCATGGGGCGCCGATTTGAAAATCGTGGTAAAATAAACTGCATAAGCATAAAGGATAAAAAGTGGCCGTATGAAACGGCATGACGAGATTACCCTCATGATGATAAGGGGACCAAATATGAACGAAATTTTACATATATACCATACAAATGATATCCACAGCCATTTTGAAAACTGGCCGAAAATCCGGCATTTTCTTGAGCGAAAACAGGTGCAGTATGCCCGGCAAAATGAAGAGATGCTGCTGTTTGACCTCGGCGACCACGTCGACAGATGGCATCCGTATACAGAAGGGACCATGGGCAAGGCAAATGTCCGGCTTTTAAATCAACTGGGGTACTTGGCTGCGACCATTGGCAATAATGAAGGGATTACGATGCCGCACGAGGCGCTTGACACATTGTATGAGGAAGCACAATTTGACGTGATTCTTGCCAACCTGTTCGATGAAAACGGGAAACGGCCGCAGTGGGCAGCGCCGCGGAAACTGTACACGACAAAAAGCGGTGTCAAAATCGGGGTAACCGGTGTGACGGCAGGATTTTATAAACTGTACCGGCTGCTGGGTTGGCAGCTTTCTAATCCATTGGAAGAACTAGGAAAACAAATGGATATTTTAAAAAAAGAGGCGGATATCCTCATCGTCTTATCGCATCTCGGCATTCATGAAGACCGCCTTATTGCAAAGCTGTACCCGGAAGTGGACCTTGTGTTGGGCGGGCATACGCACCATGTGTTGGCAAAAGGTGAACTGGACGGGCGGACGCTTCTTGCGGCAGCAGGCAAATACGGCTATTATATCGGGCATGTCAAGCTTGAAATCGATCCGGCTGCCAAAAAAATCGTCTATCAGTCAGCCCGTGCTTTACCGACCGGGAACTTCCAGGAACCGCCCGGAGAAACGGCCGAGATTGAACATTATTATTTTGAAGGAAAAAAATTATTGAATCAAAAACTCGTGTATTTACCGGAAAAACTGGAATCGGACTGGTTCAGGGAAAACCGGCTTGCGGGCCTGCTTTGTGATGCGGTCATGGAATGGTGCGATGCCGATTGCGCATTTTTGAATGCCGGCCTTGTGCTTGACAGTCTGGAACATGGGCCGGTCACGAAATTTGATCTCCACCGGATTCTCCCGCATCCGATTAACCCGTGTCTGATCGAGCTGACAGGCGAAAAACTTCAGGAAGTGCTTCTTTCAACGCTCGACCCGAAATGGCCGCAACTGGAGCTGAAGGGGCTCGGCTTCCGCGGGAAAATCATGGGCCGGTTTATTTACCGGAATATCGGTTTCAATCATGCTTTCCGGAAAATAGAGGTGGGGGGCAGGCCGCTGGAACCGGATCGTATCTACAGGCTTGGTACGATTGATATGTATACATTTGGCGACTTTTTCCCGCATATCCGGGAGGCGAAAATCCATTATTTTATGCCGGAATTTTTGCGTGATGTGATGGAATGGAAGTTATTGCAGGAATATGGTCAGTAGGATGAAATGCCCTTGCGCAAAGCAATGTAGCAATGAATCAATGGCAGTTTCCTGGCTTCTTAGAAGCAGCGACGGTCAATGGAGTTTCCAAAGATAGAATTTGGGATGTAATATGGCAGCACATTGGCTGGCAGGCACTTTTCACCGCCCTTTTCATAAAATATGAAAGAAAGGGGCGGATGGAAATGGTAACCGTAACACCTGTTGAGATCGGGGGACATACGTTTATCGCGACAACTGTCCGGCTGCCGAAAACAACCTTGCTGGCCGTATCGTGCGACAAAGGCTATATTATGTGCGGCGCGCTTGATGTGGGCTTGTTGAATGATCAACTAAAGGACCGCCATATTATCGCCGGCAGGGCAGTCGGTGTAAAGACGATCGAACAATTGCTGGAAGCACCGCTCGAGTCGGTTACCCATGAAGCGGAAAAGATCGGGGTTACCGCCGGCATGATCGGGAAACAAGCATTGTTAAAAATGATTTAAACGTTCGATTAGGTTGAAGCACAAAAGATGATGTTGCATTCGTCCTTCCCGTGTGATGAAGGACAAAACGGAGTGCGAGGAGTGGCGAAATGTCCTTCATCGAGGTAATGAAAGACAAAACGCGTGCCGAGAACCGGCGAAATGTCCTTCATCAGGGCGATGAAAGACAAAACATGAGCCGAGAACCAGCGAAATGTCCTTCATCCAGATCATGAAAGACAAACCACTGTGCCTGAAAGCATAAAATGTCCTTCAGCACAACAATCCGGACCCACGCTTTTTAATATGATCATAATCCCCCTTATGCAGACATACATTTGCTTGCAGGGGGGATTTTTTATGCGAAAATTCCGCACCTCAAAACGGCGGGGACCCTTGCCGACGCGGTACGTGCTTTTGCTTTCCATCGCATTTTTTACGGTTACCACTATTATCAGCATTGTCATTATTGACGAAGGCATAAAACCTACTTTAATGCGGTACGCCGAGTCGGAAATGAAAAAAATCGCCTCATATGTCACGAACGAAGCGATCAAAGACCATGTGAGTGGCGGAAAAAATAGCAAGTTGGATACGATTGACCCCCGGGAATTAGCCGTCACCCAATCTGAAATTGAAAACCAGATTACCCGCCAATTTAAAGAAGTGGAAGAAGGAGACATTACGTCTCTTGAAGAAATATCAAACGACGGCATGCTCGGGAAAAAGAAAAAATCAAAACCTGAAATTTTTTCCGTTCCGCTTGGGAAAGTGACCGATATTGCTCTGCTCGGAAACATGGGGCCGGATATTCCCGTGACCTTTCAAATGGTGGGGGATGTTGAAAGCTCCAATATTAAAGTGAAAAAAGAAGAATATGGCATTAACAACGCATTTTTTTATATTTATGTTGAAATCAAAATCAAAATTCAGGTCATTATCCCGTTTGCATCGGATGTCATCACCTATACACATGATGTCCCGCTTGCAATGGGCAACTATAATGGCGATGTCCCGCAATTTTATAGCGGAAACGGCGACGGGGCGCATCCGCTCATCGAACTGCCGAAAAACACGAAATAAAAAGCGCTATGCTCGCTCCAGCGTTCCTTATTTCCGCTGTTTTTCAAGCGATTCCCATCTCCTTAAGGACGGGTAAGGATCAAAAGACCATTCGCTTCGTCCGTTGTCTTTGTATATGCCGTAATGCAAATGCGGCGGAAATTTTCCGGATGTGCCGGGCGGGCCGTAACCGGTGCTGCCAACGCTGCCGATCAACATGCCCGGTTTGACGACCTGGCCGACATGTAAATTTTTTGCATAACCGCTTAAATGGGCAAAATAATGATACGAATTGTTTAAATCACGAATGCCAATGCGCCAGCCGCCGTACTTGTTCCACCCTTTCAATTCAATCACCCCGTAACAAGTCGCGCGTACCGGGACGCCATAATCGGCAAAAATATCCGTCCCTTCGTGGATACGGCGGCCACCCCAGCCGCGCCGGTCGCCCCATGTGCTCCGGTAGCTGTAATTGTATCCGGGCGGGATCGGGAACGCCTTGTCTGTCAGCTGAATGGTGCCGAATGTCTTGTAAATCTTCGCCTTTTCCGTGATCAGCTGTACGGCTTTATCCCGTTTGTAATAATGCCACAGCGCAATTTCAAAGTCATCATCATCCGTTCCATACCGCAACAAATACTCGCTCAGTGTAAAAAGCACGTCAAGATCATCGTTGCGGTCAGCTTTCCCATCCCCGTTCCCGTCCTTTCCGATCCCGCCGAAAAACGCAATCGAAAGCGGATGGGTATCATTGTGGTTCGGATTGGCAAGCCCGGACCATTTTTCAGGGGGAAAATAAATGGAAATAAGGCCGGCTGGTTTCGGTAGGTCGGAACGGACAAACCGGATGCTCCGTTCATACTGGTCGATGGCTGCCAAATTGTACCACGGAATCTGGGTAAATGCCTCCATATGCTGATAAAGTTCCATCCGTTTTTTGTACATTTCTTTATCGGATATTTCTTTTGCTTGGGCATGAAGGGCAGAAAATGAAAGCCCTGTTACAAGGCAGAAAAGCAAAACAAACCGCAATGCGAAAACCCTCTTTCTATCAATGTTGTCGAAACAGAAAAACCGCAATATGAAAATCCTCTTACGCTTATTGTGGAAAGAGAAGCGGATTTTCATCAATATTAAATATTGGAAAAACCGGTGGCGTTTTCTTTTCAAAAAAGGGACGAATGTGGTAAAGTGAGAGAGAACGAACCCGGTGGGAGAGATGGAAAATGAACAAACAGGAAGAGATTTTGCGGAAACCCGAATGGCTGAAAATCAAGCTCAATACGAATGAAAATTATACCGGACTGAAGAAATTAATGCGTACGGAAAACTTACATACGGTTTGCGAAGAAGCGAGATGCCCGAATATCCATGAATGCTGGGGAACAAGGCGGACTGCGACTTTCATGATTCTGGGCGATACGTGCACACGCGCCTGCCGTTTTTGCGCCGTAAAAACCGGGCTGCCGTCCGAACTCGACTGGCAGGAACCGGAACGGGTTGCTGAATCGGTGAAAAAAATGAACTTAAAGCATGTGGTTGTGACGATGGTGGCCCGTGATGATTTGAAAGACGGCGGTGCAGCGGTGATGGCTGAAACGATCCGAGCGATCCGCCGCATGAACCCGTTTACCACCATTGAAGTGCTGCCTTCCGATTTGCAGGGCCGGTACGAAAGTTTAAAAACATTGATGGATGCAAAACCGGATATTTTAAACCACAATATTGAAACCGTCCGGAGGCTGACAAGAAGGGTCCGCGCCCGCGCCACGTACGACAGGTCGCTTGAATTTTTGCGGCGGGCAAAGGAAATGCAGCCGGAGATTCCGACTAAATCAAGCATTATGGTCGGCCTCGGCGAAACGATGGAAGAATTGGCGGAAGCGATGGATGACCTGCGCGCCAACGATGTGGACATCGTGACGTTCGGGCAATATTTACAGCCGACGAAAAAACATATGAAAGTGGTCAAATATTACCATCCAGATGAATTTGCCGAATTAAAAAGAATTGCACTTGAAAAAGGATTCAGCCACTGCGAATCCGGTCCGCTTGTCCGCTCTTCATACCATGCGGATGAACAGGTCAGTGCCGCTGCAAAAGCAAAGCATATTTTAGGGAACGTGGAACAGACGCAAAAAATTTGAGAAACGGGCTGCGCACTTTAATGGGCGCAGTTTTTCCGTTCAATGGGGCTGAAAAAATTTTTCGCGTTCCGCTTAGAATTTGGGCGGTTTTTCGTTATAATAAAATAAGGCAGGAAGGCACACGGGGAAAATGGAGGAATTGAAATTGGTCACCATCCACCGCCATACGTACGAGATTATTGCCAATTACCGGAATGGCTACAATGAAGAAGCATTCCGAAGCAGATATAGTGAAATACTGGAAAAGTACGACTATATTGTCGGCGACTGGGGTTACGGACAGCTGCGGCTGCGCGGTTTTTTTGATGACCGAAATCCGAAATCCACTTTTGACACCAGAATCAGTACACTCACGGAATATCTTTATGAATACTGCAATTTCGGCTGTGCCTATTTTGTCGCAAAGAAAATCGTTGCCAAATAAGTTTTGCCCGGCACCGCCATTTGATAAACTTTAGGCAGAAGGTGACAGGATGTATTTTGTCGATCGTGAAAAAATAAACGGGATATTGTCATTTATGGAAAAACGGCTTGCCTCGTTTCAAGCGCAGCCGGCCTGGCAGACGGAAATCGAAAAGGCTGCTTTGGAAAGAATTGCAGAAACCGTCATCGAATCGGTTCTGGATGTCGGAAACGCGATCATTGACGGGTTTATTATGCGCGATCCGGGGAGCTACGAAGACATCATTGACATTTTGGAAGATGAAAATGTGGTTTCCGCTGAATCGGCAAAGCAGCTGACGGCTGTCATCGCGCTCAGGAAGCAGCTTGTCCGGGGGTATATGGATCTGGATTACGGCACCCTTCAGGAAGTGCTTGCGGCTAATTTCAAGGCGCTTGAACGGTTTCCGGAAGATGTGCGCACTTACCTGGCAAACGAACTCGGCCCGGTCAACGCTTTTAAAGGGGAATAAGCAACGAAACAGAGAGGAATTTCAGCATGAAAAAGTATAAAGCCTATTTGATTGATTTGGACGGTACCATGTATCGCGGAACGGAAAAAATAGAAGAAGCCGGCGATTTTGTCAGCCGGTTGCAGGAAAAAGGGATTCCGTATTTATTTGTTACAAACAATTCTTCGAGAACACCGGCACAGGTTGCCGAAAAACTGCGCGGATTCGATATCCCGGCAAAAACGGAGCAGGTCTTTACGACATCCATGGCGACCGCCCGGTTTATTTATGATGAAAAGCCGGATGCTTCTGTATATGTGATTGGCGAAGAAGGCATCAAAACGGCCATCAAAGAAAAAGGTTTTACGATCACATCCGATCACCCCGATTATGTCGTGTTCGGCATTGACCGGGAGATTACTTACGAAAAGCTCGCCCTCGGCGCCATTGCGATCCGGAACGGGGCCAAATTTATTTCCACTAACGCCGATATTGCGCTTCCGACTGAACGCGGTCTGCTACCAGGAAACGGGGCTTTAACCTCGGTGCTTGCGGTTGCGACCCAAACCAAGCCGGTCTTTATCGGCAAACCGGAACCGATCATTACCGAGCAGGCGCTTGAATACCTCGGTTCGAAAAAAGAAGAGACGATCATGGTTGGGGACAATTACGATACCGATATTCTGGCGGGCATCCGCACGGGCATTGACACCCTGCTCGTCCATACCGGCATAACGACGAAGGAAATGTTGAAGACAAAAGAAATCCTGCCGACCTATACGGTTGATTCCCTTGACCAGTGGGAAGTGTGACAAGCGCGGGTGCAAATCAGGAAGGCTCCATATGCCCGCCTGTTGTAAAGTCCGATTTGTTTGGAAAACGAATATCGAAAAAAGGCAAGATACAAAAACGTATCTTGCCTTTTTTTCGTGTTTTTACGGCTGCACGTGCGCCACTCTGTGTGCGTGGCGGCTTGCGGCTGCAGCGGCAATGGCCCCGACAATATCATCGAGAAACGTGTTGCATGAGCCGTCGGAATGGTCGTTGAGCTTTGCCAAAATGCCCGGTTTTTGTTTGTCAATATAACCGTAGTTGGTAAAACCGATCGAACCGTACACGTTTACAATCGACAAAGCCATAATTTCATCAATACCATAAAGGGATTCATCGACCGCAATCGTGCTTTGCAGCGGTTCATCAAGCATCCCTTTTTCCGCCAGCACATCTAGCTGGATCCCGGTTAAAATGGCGTTTTGCACTTCTCGTTTGGAAAGAACGGCGTTGACACTTTCCATGCAATCCTCAAGCGTCATTTCCGGAAAGTATTTCTCTTGCAAATACAGGACGAGTTTCGCAATATCTTCCAATTCTACGCCCCGTTCTTTCAGCCGCTGCCTTGCAATTTGTTCTGACACATCCATATTTTTCTTGTTTTCCATGTTCTCACCTCAACTATTCGACATTTTCTTTAGCATGATCATTCTAATGGATTTTATGAGATCAAGCAAGAATACACGTTCCTTCACATATAATGTAGAAAGTGCAATGCATTTTTTGGGGAGGGAAGATGATGGCACAGGCCATTTTGAAAAAATATTACGGCATTGACGCCGGGCAGTCTTTTTTTGACGGAAAACAGGTCCGCTATGAAGCAAACGGTAATCTTTATACGCTCGTTCCCGTGACAAATGTTTCAGAAAATGTGCTTGTTGAATTATATGAAATGTCCCGGCACCTCGTGACGAATGGCGACCGCTATGCTTCCGCCTTTTATCCATCTAAAGAAAAGAAATTTCTCGTAACAGACGGGGATAGCGATTATGTTTTACTGGAAAACCGTTATAAAAAAGCGCCCGGAAATATGCGCACGGGCAGGAAACTTGCGAAATTCCACCTGCGCGGCCGCACGCTTTCCGCCACGATAACGGAAACAAACCGGATGGGCGAATGGAAAAATTACTGGGAAATGCGCCTTGAACAAATGGAAAAGGCATGGTACCGAACAGTAGAAGAGCACCCCGACCACCCGTTTGAACGCCTGTTTGCCGAAACGTTTCCCTATTACATGGGGCTTTGTGAAAATGCGATCCAGTATGTCGTCGATACGGAAATGGATGAGGCGCCTGGCCCGGGAGATGCCGGCACCATTTGCCATGAACGGTTTTCAAACGAAACGTGGGGCCGGAAATTTATCATCCACCACCCGTTTGACTGGGTGTTTGACCACGCAGGCAGGGATATTGCCGAGTGGATCCGCGCGCAGTATTTTAAGAAAACACACACGTTCCGCCCTGATGTCCGCGCGTTTTTGCAGCAATATGTTTCGCTTTCGCCGCTTTCGCCTTTTTCGTGGCGGCTCATTTTCGCGCGCCTGCTGTTTCCCCTTCACTATTTTGAATGTGTAGAAACCTATTTTCTCACCCGGTCCGAAAAAGAACAAAAAATGCATGAGGAACAGCTTTGGAAAATTGTACGGGGGGCAGAAGCATACGAAGCATTTCTGGCTGAATTTTATGAGCTCTCGGAAGTTCCGATAAGAAAATACAATATTCCCAGGGTGGCATGGCTCAAAGCCCGATAAAAAAGCGGCTCCTTGTAGACAAGGCCGGCAAGTTTAAAACGCATCTCCGGTCAGGTTTCCGAATGCAGCCCGGCCCGTAGTGAAGGCAAGTGCGGATGTCAGGCATGGTGAGCGTTTCAGAAAACCATTCACGATGCAGCAGTAAACCTAGTAGAAAAGGCCGCCAAGCACTTGCACATGCCGGCCAGGTTTCCGAATGCAGCCCGGCCCGTAGTGAAGGCAAGCACGGATGTCAGGCATCGTGAATAACCAGAGAACCTTCCCGTCCAAGTAAAATTTATTCCAGTAAAAAAGCGGTTCCTTGATAGGAAACCGCGTACTGCCCGTTAAAAAACCTGTTCTACTTCCATAACGCCGGGAACCTCTTCAAACAATGCGCGTTCTATCCCGGCTTTCAACGTGATCGTGGAACTCGGACAGCTGCCGCATGCCCCTAAAAGGCGGAGTTTAACAATGCCGTCTTCCACGTCGATCAGCTCGCAATCGCCGCCATCACGGAGCAAAAACGGGCGCAATTTATCCAATACTTCCTGAACTTGTTCTGTAATTGTATCTGCAGGCATATGATCGCTCCTTTCTTACTTCTCATTATAAACAGGATTACAAGAAAAATCTATCATAAAAAAACGGGATATAGTGTTTTCCTTTTTGCAAGCTGTTGTGTACAATATGAATAAGAAATCCCCGGAAGAGGTGCGGGTTTGATGGAGAAAAAAGTGACGATTCAAGTTTACGGGGCGGAGCAAATATGCGCAAGCTGCGTCGGTGCGCCGTCTTCTAAAGATACATTTGAATGGCTCAAAGCAGCACTTTCGCGGAAATACCCGGGCCAGCCGTTTGACATCCAGTATATCGATATTTTTGCACCCGGTGATGATCAAAAAGTGCGTGCTTTTGCGCAAAAAGTGATGGATGAAGATCTGTTTTACCCGGTTGTTGTCATTGAAGGCGAGCCGGTGGCAGAAGGCAATCCAAGGCTAAAGAAAATTTATGCGGTCATGGAGCAATACGGCTATATCCCGGAAAATGCGTTTGCAGCGCACGATTAAAAATTTTTCATTAAAAAACGTTTACAGCAGCGACTTTGTTGAATTTTTCGAGTTGCAATGCAATTTTAAAATAAAGCAGCCCGCATTTTAAGACTGCCCGGCGCCCGGGAGATACGCAATCATTGTTTTGCACGGTGTAAATGGTTATAATCAAGGAAAGGAGGTTCGGAAAATGAGTGAAGTGATTCATCTTACAGAAGCAGCTGCGTTTCAAATTAAAGACATGATGGAGCAAAACGATGAGCAGGACGCATATTTTCGTGTGTCTGTAAACGGCGGGGGCTGCAGCGGCCTGTCGTACGGCCTGTCGCTTGACCACGAAATCAAAGAAGGCGATGCGGTCGGCGAACAGCACGGCATCCGGATTCTCGTCGATCATGAGAGCGCCCCGATTTTAACCGGCACGGTCATCGATTATAAGCAGTCGCTTTTAGGGGGCGGGTTCACGATCGATAATCCGAATGCGATTGTCACCTGCGGATGCGGCTCCTCATTTAAAACTAAAACAAAAGCCGGCACACCGGAAAAATGCTGAAGCATTTAAAGTGATGCTGCAAAAACAGGATATTTATACGCCAGCAAGGTTCCCATTTCATTGCAGCAGCGCAGGATATCCCGCCAATGACAGGCGGGGCTTTTGCGCTGCTGAATTGATTTAAGCTCCTTTTTGGCAAAGTCCCTTTCATTCGCAAGCCTCACAAAAATCTTTTCAAAAAATCCAGCCAGCGCCTGTCTTCCGGTTTTCTTCCTGTCCGGGCACGCCAATTTCCTTCGCTGTTTGTACATCCGCATTTATAAACGCCTTCCTTGCGCTAAAAAGCCACAACTTTTTACAAAGTCATTAAAAATAAAATACTTTTTCGTAAATATGTTTATTCATGGAAAAAAGGGTAGATATACCTTAGCTGCTCATTTGCCCGGATTTTTCGGAAAAAGGGGAAGGGAACTTGGTCCTTGCATAATGGGGGAGAAAGGAATGTCGAGGGGGAAGCTGCGTTATGTATTCCTTTACCCGCATTATACATAAAAAAACCGTACCCCGGGTTCGATAAAAAGTTAAGGAAATTCTGCGATTTATCAGCTGCAGAATGAAGATTGGAAAGGGGAAACTGCAGTGAAAAAATGGCATGTGCTGCTTGTTGTTCTGGCATTGGTATGGGGATTGGCTGCTTGCGGGAAATCAGATAAAAAAGCAGAAGCGGAAGGGGGATCTTCCAATAAAAACAAGTTAATTGAAGCTTCAATTACAGACGCGTCCTATGCCCTGTTGAAGGATGACGATGCGGATGTTTCGGAAGACGGTGAGAAAGACCTCCTGGCCGTTGACTTAAAGATCAAAAATGTGTCTTCGGATACGGTCCATATCTCTCCATATAGCAATATTAAATTATACGATGGCAACGAAGAAGTGAACATAGAAGACGACATATACAGCACCCGGCTCGATATGGGCACTTCACGCGGCGGCAGTATCGGGGCGGGCAATACAAAAAAAGATGACCGTACTGGTAAAAGTAAAAAAAGGCAAAACATATACATTGGGCATCCAGCCGTTTACGGAAAAAAGCGGGGATGACAGTGACGAGTTGAAACTTGCGCTGGATACCAAAAAATACAGTAAATCGTACGATTCCCTGCAGGACCAGGCAAAAGCGTTAAAGGCATATATAGACACCATTTATTTAAACAAGGACAATGCCGATTATGAAAAATATGTTTCAGAGAATAAGGAAGCTGTCCAGACAGATGCGTATAAAACCTTTAAAAAAGCCTTTAACGACAATATTACCGATGATATATCAGATGCAGATATGAAAAAGTATTATGAAGCCTACAAATCGGCCGCTGCCGAAAAAGCGAAACTGGATGCGGAAGCCGTTGCGAGCTACAAAAATAAAGCGGTCGTAAAGTTGACCTATTCCACCATTTCTATGGACGATATTTCTGAAAAAGTGGAAAAATATGCAGATGAATATTTGGATAACAGCGAAAATTACGATTCAGAAAAAGCAAAAAAATATGCCCTCTCCAAATTCGATTCCATTGTCAGTTCCATGGAACCAAAAGAAGCTGAAGACCCGGCAGAAGTTTCCATGGTGAAAAAAGACGGAAAATGGACGGTTTGGCAGGAGAATGACTATACAAATGAGCTGGAAGAAGCTTTTGCAGGCGGAGAGGTGTATTAACCTATGGCGCAACTCACGAAACATAAATGGCTGATTGCCATAGCTGCAGCCGTGATTGTTGTACTTGCGGTTATATGGATCGCGCTCTCCCAGGCTTCAAAACCTGACCGGGTACTGGAAAAGTTCGAGAATGCGGTCAAAACAAAGGATACGAAGCAGCTGGAAGGGCTGATTGTTGCCGACAATCCGAATGCATTGGTGAACAATACTTCCCTTCAGGCCATGATCCGGTATTTAAAAACCAATGCAAACAGTTATCAGGTGATAAGAGATGGCATTCATAACCAAATAAAGGACGAAAATTACGCGGAAACGAACCAGCAGATCAGCCTCGTTCAAGACGGAAAGAAATGGGGATTTTTCCCCGACTATAAGCTGAAAGTGAAGACCGTCCACTTAAAAGTGACCGGGCAAAGCGACAACGACCAGCTTAATGTGTCAATCGGAAATATGAAAGTTCCGGAAAAAAAAGAAAGTCATACTTACGGCCCACTTTTGCCCGGAACTTACCAAACGAATGTAACGGTAAAAAACAGTTTGGGAACCTTTTTCCAAAAAGAGAAAAAGGATTTATGGGGAAATTCCGAAGTCAGCATGATTGTTGATGACAGCCGCCTTGCCCAAAAAAGCGAAAACGTACAAAAAGGGATTTTGGAGGCGATCCGCAAGTTCAACGAGGATCTAAGCGTATATACGACTTCCGGACTGGATGCCAATAAGCTTTCAAACGCGACCGATTCTTTTAAGGAAGACTTTTCACTTGAACAGGCGCAGTTTGAAGCCATTAAAGATTATGTAAAGAAGTGACTTCCCAGTATTTGGGTTCCGTCGTAAATATGGATGAACTGAGCATCAACCATTTTGATGCAGACTGGAAAGCGGAAATTGAAGCACTCGTTTCCTATAACGAAAAGATCAAATATACGGGAGAAAAAAATTATGAGGACTATTCCTACAAGACCCTCCGCAAATATACGCTTAAATATGACAAGAATTCAAAAAAATGGCTCGTGGATGATGCGGCAGACGCCAAAGCGGATGGATCAGAAAGCAGTGCATGGGAGAACAAAAAAGAACTGAAACAAAAAAATGCCCCCGTCCTGAAATGGGTCCGGAGCGGCGATAAGAGCAATATTTAATCAAAAATCCCGGTTGGGCAGCCATCCGGGATTTTGATTTTTCCTTATTCAAACAGCGAAGTGCTGTGCATCGGCTGGACGCGGGCTTTCGGGTCAAGATACGTTTTCGCGTTGCTGACCGCTGTGGTGGCTTCCCCGAACCCCGTTACGATTAACTTCACTTTGCCTTCAAACGTGCAAACATCGCCGGCCGCATAAACGCCTGGGATGTTTGTTTCCATTTTGGAGTTGACGACAATGGAATTTTTTTGAATCTCTAGGCCCCAGTTTTTAATCGGGCCAAGTGACGAAATAAAGCCGTAATTGCAAATAAGGGCATCAATATCAAGCGTTTCTTTCGCCTCGCCTTTTACTTCTTCAATCACAAGCCGGGAAATGTTTTCCCCGTCGCCAATCACTTCGCTCGCGACAAACGGTGTTTTAATCTCCACGAGCGATTGCTTCAACTGTTCCACCGTGCGTTCATGGGCACGGAATTTGTCACGGCGGTGGATGAGCGTCACTTTTTCGGCGACCGGTTCCAGCATAAGCGCCCAGTCGACCGCGGAATCGCCGCCGCCAAGGATGGCAACGCTTTTGCCGGCAAACTGGTCCATATCATTTACAAAATAAAACAGATTGTTTCCTTCGTATTGTGTAGCATTTTCCACTTCAAGGCGGCGCGGCTGGAATGCGCCGACACCGGCAGTGATGATGACCGCTCTGGAATGGTGGATTTCTTTATTAGTTGTCAGCGTAAAAATGCCGTCTTCACTCTTTTCAAGCTTTTCTGCGGACTGGCCCGTGCAGATCACCGGCTGGAACATGGAGGCCTGCTCTTCTAATTGATGCACGAGATCAGCTGCCTTCACTTTTGGAAAACCGGCGACATCGTATATATACTTTTCAGGGTAAAGCGCAGCCAGCTGCCCGCCAAGCTGTGGCAGGCTTTCAATGATTTTTACGGACATTTTCCGCAATCCGGCATAAAAAGCTGTAAACAAGCCGGTCGGCCCGCCCCCGATAACAGTTATATCATAAATGGTTTGATCTTCCTTCAACGAAACCCCTCCAATACGCTTCATTCTCCTTCATCATAGCACATTTTGGCACAAGCGCACAGGCAAAAAAACTCTATGAGGCAAGGAGGTAGGTATTCATGCGTCCGGAAAAATTTCGTGGTGCGATGTGATATATTAGAATATTTTTATTATTATTTTAGTACAGTTTTCAATTGAAAATAGCGGGTAAAAAGCATATGATTGAAGTGGAGAATATGTATTTTTTGTGACAATTTGATGGAAATCATGTGACAAATTTGACGTGTCAATTATCGTGAATAAAATCACAAATAATGGATGATGTTGTCATACAGGCACCGGCCTGTCCAAAATAAAGAGATGGAAGTGAGAAAAATGGAGAAACCGAAAGTGGTGATACTAGGTGCCGGCTACGGCGGGCTCATGACCGTGACGCGGCTGCAAAAACAGCTTGTAAAAGGGGAAGCGGACATCACACTTGTGAACAAAAATGATTACCATTACGAAACAACATGGCTTCATGAAGCTTCCGCCGGCACATTGCACCATGACCGGGTCCACTACCCGATTCAAAACGTCTTAAATAAGAATAAAGTGCAATTTAAGCAGGCGGAAGTCAAGCGGATAAAAAAAGACGCGAACACAGTTGAGTTAAAAGGCGGGGAAGTGTTACCATATGATTATCTCGTCATTGCACTTGGATCCAACGCGGAAACATTCGGAATCGAAGGCTTGAAAGAGCATACTTTTTCGATTACAGATGTAAGCGCTGCCCAAAAAATACGGGAACATATTGAGCGCCAGTTCGATGCCTATCGAAGGGAACTCGATAAAGATGACAACCGTCTCACCATTGTAGTCGGCGGTGCGGGTTTTACCGGCATCGAGTTTCTTGGCGAACTGGTGAACCGGATTCCGGCGCTTTGCAAAGAATACGGGATCCAGCGGGATAAAGTGCGGATCGTTTCGATTGAATCCAATCCTGTCGTCCTCCCGCAATTTGACCGCGAACTTGTCGATTATGCCCTTTCGTATTTGGAAAGCAAAGGTGTCGAGTTCCATATTGGTACGGCGGTTAAAAAAGCAACAAAAGACGGGGTATGGGCCTGCAAAAAAGGCGGAGAGCCATATGAAATCAAGGCAGGAACTGTCATCTGGTCCGCGGGTGTGCGCGGGAATACCGTGATTGATGCGTCCGGGTTTGAAACGGTGCGCGGCCGAGTGAAAGTCAATCCGGATTTGACCGTTCCGGGGCATGAGAATGTGTTTGTGATTGGGGACTGTGCGTTGATCATCAATAAGGACACAAACCGTCCGTACCCGCCAACAGCACAGATGGCCATGCAGCATGGAGAAATATGCGCACGGAACCTCCTGAAAAAGATCCGCGGTGAAGAAAGCCTTGAAGCTTTTACCTTTCATGACAAAGGCACTGTTTGCTCCCTTGGGGAAGACAATGCGATCGGCATTGTGTTTGGCAAAAAGCTGAAAGGCACTTCTGCTTCTGTTATGAAAAAAGTCGTGGATGATCGTGCCTTGTATATGATCGGCGGCACGAGGCTTGTTTTAAAGAAAGGAAAATTTAATTTTATATAGCAAAAATATCATCGCGTTATTTTTGACGAAATTCGGTTTTTTCAGTAAACTAGATGTATAACGGGGATGCGGAGGGGCTTATGAGTATACCGGTATTGATCATTTCGATGGTCCTTTTTCTTGTTTTGTTTTTCGGTATCGGTTTTATTGCCAATATGCTTTTGCGGATGACCTGGATTCTCTGTTTCATTTACCCGGTCATTGCGCTTTCGATGATTGACCGGATTACTTTTTCCCGGTATTTTACCGATCCCGGGACGGCTTTCCGGCAACTTGGGGAGCATCTTGCTTCCATCCATTTATCGGATGCCCTCGTGCTATCGAGCGGCCTTGCGGGGGCACTTTTGGCCGGTGTTGCGATAAAAGCGCTCCGGAAAAACGGATACCGGATGTTTTAAAACTGCCTTTGAGGCAGCTTTTTTTTGCCTTCAAATTGGAGGCGGACCGGCAAAAGCCGGCACAAATATTCCCGGATAAAGCGTTTAAAAAATGCACATCAACCAGCGCTTTTTGGAAGAGCCATTTTCAGAACAGAGAGTGGGCGGAATAAGTTGTCGCGAAAAAATGGCAGGCGGATCAGTCGTTTTTTTGCCAATATGCCCGCATATTTTGTAACGGCATGGGAAACAATAGCCCTAAGAGGAGTGAAACCAATTGAACATGAAAAAATGGATGATCCGCTTATTGATGGCCATTTTATTCATATGGGCAATGATTTCCACTTTCCAGGCGCTTTCGGGGATAAAAGCAGCAGCTGCAAAAGCGGCACCTGCTTCAACATTGGAAAAAGGATTGGCCGCTATTGCCGCGAGCCAGCCGCAGCCATCCCTTGATGCCTATGACTGGAGCAATTACCCGAAAAAGAAAGTGACAGCAACGGGGTATACGGCAGGGGCCGAATCGACCGGAAAAAGTCCCGATCATCCCGGCTACGGCATCACCTACTCCGGGGTGAAAGTGAAACGGGATTTATATTCAACGATTGCTGCCGATACATCCATTTTTCCAATCGGGACGGTCCTTTATATCCCAGGCTACGATTTCGGTGTTGTGGCCGATACAGGATCCGCCATAAAAGGGAACCGGCTCGATCTGTATTTTGAAACGGTTTCGGATGTTTACAAGAAATGGGGAAAACAGACGCTTGATGTGTATATTATTAAAATGGGGGACGGGTCCCTGACTGAAAAGGAACTGGCTGAACTGAACGAAAACAAAACGATGCAAGTGTTCCGGCAGCAATATATTAGACCGGAAACGGAAGAATAGCGCAAAATGCCGGTTGCGCTTTTTTTTGTGCGTTTTTTTCAAGCGGACGGCTATAATGGAACAGAGGTGGTTGTATGTTTGAAATTTGTACAGGGGATCCGTTTGAATGCCGGGAAGACTGCCTTGTAATCGGCTTGCAGCAAGTTCCAAAAAAGTTTGACGGCTTGCTGGAAAAACTCGACAACCGTTTCGACGGGGAACTGACGGAACTGGTAAAATCCGGCGATCTATCCGCGCACGCCGGCAGCCTTTCTGTCATTCATACCCTCGGAAAACTGCCTGTAAAACGGCTTTTGTTTATCGGGCTTGGCAACCCGAAAAAAATCAGAAAAGAACATTTGAAAAGGATGTTTGGAAAAGCAGTGAAACACATCCTGAAAATGAGATGGGCTACGGCAGCGGTTTTTCTCGATACGTTTTGCGCCGGCACAATCAACGGGGAGGAAGCCGCGCAGTTGCTCGGTGAAGCCGCTCCCATGGCCGCATACCAGTTTGCCGGTTACAAAAGACAGCCGAATATTCCGGAAGTGCAGCTCGAAAAAGTAGCGGTTTACATCCGGGCTGCCGGGAAAAAACCGGAACCGGTGGAAAACGTCACAAATGTTCATTCCAGGGTTGCCGGGAAGGCTGAAACCCAACTGGAAAACGCAGATCATGTTAGTGGCCCCGGGAGACCGGAAAACGTCGAACATGTTAGTACCAACGGAAAAGCCGAGGCCCGACTGGAAAACGCCGAACACGTTCGTGTCAACGGAAAAGCAGGTGCACAACCGATTCAAAACGCCAATCCTCATTGGGGTGCTGCCGGGAAAGCAGAAGGCAGGTTGAGGAACGCCGAACAAGCGAGTGCTGCCAGAAAAACAGAAGGCCGGCTGGGAAACGCAGAGCATGTTAATGTCGCTGGGGAAGCAGAGATCCGACCGGAGAACATTGGACATGCTGGTGCCGCCGGAAAAGCAAAAGGCCGGCCGGTTAAAAACGCCAGTCTTCAAACGGGTACATACCGTAATACCGATCTCCCCGGGGAAACAGTGGGCACTGCCCTGCACCGTGGGTACGTTTTTGGCAAAGGCGTGAATACGGCACGAACGCTTGTCAATACGCCGGTGAATATTTGGACACCGGTCCGTCTCGCGGAATACGCCGCATCACTTGCTGAAAAATACGCTTTTGAAGTGGAAATCCTTAAAAAAACGGAGATGGAAAAGCTTGGAATGGGGGCGATTTTGGCTGCGGCCGGGGAATCAAAAGAGCCGCCGAACATGATCGTGCTGAGATATGCGGGCGAACGAGAATGGGGCAATGTGCTTGCACTTGTCGGAACCGGCGCCGTGATCGATGGTTGCACACCCGGTGCAAATGTAGGCATGGCAGGGGCAGCAGCTATTCTGGGTGCCATGGAAGTGGTCGGGGAACGGAAACCGGCAAAAAACGTGGTGGCGGTACTTCCCGTAACCGGTAATCGCATAAACGGTACCACAGGGGGCGTTCCTGCAAACGATGGACAGGGTAAAATGCCTGTTGAAACGGGCACTGTCATCACGAGCATGAACGGTAAAACGATTGAAGTGCGGGATAACGGTGCCAGTGGGTTGCTGATGCTTGCAGATGCCGTAACGTATGCGAAACAATATGGTGCAAGTCAAATTGTGGATGTTGCCACCTTGACAATGGACGTGGTCTCGGCGCTCGGCCGTGATAAAACGGGCGCTGTTGCCAATTGCGATACTTTTTTTGAACGAGTACTGGAATCTGCAAAGGAAGCAGGCGAATTCATCTGGCGCTTCCCTGTAACGGAAGCGGACATAGAGAACGTACGAAGCAGCAAAATTGCCGATTTGAACGGTTGGCCGGGCAGCGAAGGCCGCGTGATCGAAAACGGGGCTTTTATCGGGGCGTTTGCGGAAGACACCCCGTGGGTCCATCTGGAAATGTCAGGAACCGCCTTAACAGGGAAAGAAACCGATCTTGGCCCGGCCGGCGCAACCGGTGTAATGGTACGGACACTGGCCGTGCTGGCTGAGAAGATGGCAGAACAGGATTAAAATCGAGTAGGAGGCTAATGAATCATGATTAGCCTCCTACTCGATTCTTCATTTTTGCAGCCGTTCTTTCTGTTTCAACACACCGATTGTGATTTTAAATATGAGCGCCATGATGCATAACATCAGCACGCCTTTTTCAATAGGATAAAAAGTATCGAAGGTACCGATCGGATGGTAGATAGAGCTAATAAGGTCCCTCGTCATATAAAAATCAATGCCAGCGATGAAGACATAGAGGACCAGTGCGACAATCCCGGTCAGGAAAGCGATTTTCATGCATGCTAATTCCTTTCATATTTTTTTCGAATCGAAACATACTAACAACAAGATGTCTTCATCAGTAGTTTGTGCTCCGTTGCAAACAGTCATGCACGGGCGAAAAGGAGGATCGGTATGCCATATTGGTGGAAAAAACAGAGAAGCGCTGCAAAAAATAAAAACAAAAGTGCAAAGAAAAGCGGGGATGTGCAGAAAACACCTGTGCGCGGGAATGATACGAGCGGGACTGTAACGGATATCCCGTGTTTGACCATGGGCACCGATTTAAAAACGTGCATCCAACAGTTGAAAAAAACAACCGGGAACAGTTCTGATATTGTGATTCATGAAATCATGCTTGGAAGCGGCAATGATTTACCGGCTGCCGTTATATCCGTTGATGGCCTGTATGATCCGAAAATGATCAATGAAAACCTGCTTGAAATCTTGATGGGTAATCCGGAAATCGACGGGTATTTGGACGGTGAAAATATACTCGACAGCATCATAAAGCACGTCATTAAAATTGGCGGTGTAAAAAAGGTCATGAATTGGAATGACTTGTTTTCGGAGCTGTTGAGTGGCCAGTCCATTTTACTGATTGACGGCGTATACGGCGGATTAAGCATCAGCACAAGGGGCGGGAAACAGCGAGCGATTGAAGAGCCTTCAACCGAAGTAACTGTACGCGGGCCGCGTGAAGGTTTTACCGAATCTTTACGTGTCAACACATCGTTGATTCGTAAACGGATTAAAAATCCGAATCTGTGGATCGAGAACTTTAAAATCGGGGAAGTGACTCAGACCGATGTTGCGCTCATGTACATAAAAGGAATTGTAAACGATAAAATCCTTGAAGAAGCCCGTAAACGGTTAAACACGATTAAAATCGATGCCATTCTTGAATCGGGCTATATTGAACAACTCATTGAAGATAAAACGTATACCATTTTTCCGACAATGTACCATTCGGAAAGGCCGGATGTGGTGGCGGCAAATTTATTGGAGGGCCGTTTCGCCATCGTTGTGGACGGCACGCCGTTCGTTTTGCTCGCGCCTGCTGTTTTTATCCAATTTTTCCAGTCGGCAGATGACTATTATACACGATTTGACATTGCGACAGCGCTCCGCTTTTTGCGGGTGCTCAGCTACTTAATCTCACTTGTTGGGCCTGCTGTCTATGTCGCCGTGACAACCTTTCATCAGGAACTTATCCCGACACAGCTTGTTTTCACGATCGCGGCGCAGCGGGAGACGATTCCTTTCCCGGCTGTTGTCGAGGCAGTTGGGATGGAGATTGTATTTGAAATCCTCCGGGAAGCCGGACTCCGTCTGCCGCGACCGATCGGCCAGACGGTCTCGATTGTCGGGGCGCTTGTCATCGGGCAAGCGGCAGTGCAGGCCGGACTTGTTTCTCCCGCAATGGTCATTGTGGTATCGATCACGGCCATCGCCAGTTTTTCTACCCCTTCTTTTTTCATTGCTGTTTCAGCCAGATTGTATCGTTTTGTTTTTATGCTTCTGGCGGCTACTTTCGGTTTTTACGGCATCATTATTGGGATGATTGCGCTTGTTGTCCATTTGACCAGCTTGCGGTCTTTCGGCGTGCCATACACGGCGCCGATTGCCCCTTTCATTCGTTCCAACTCCGGTGATACGGTGATCCGCGTGCCAATGTGGTCGATGAGCGCCAGGCCGCGTCTCTTCAGCCAGAAAAATATCGTCCGCCAGGCAGAAAATCAAAAGCCAATGCCGCCGAAACAAAAAAATGATGCGAATGGGGAGCAACCATGATGAGCAGTCGATGGAAAACGGCCGTTGCCCTTTTTATGGCTTCTTTTTTGCTGACAGGCTGCTGGAGCCATAAAGAGTTAACGGATATTGCCTTTGTAAGCGCCATTGGCATTGACCAGCTTGAGAACGGGCATTATTTGCTGACCTATCAAATTGTTAATTACTTAAACATTCCAAGCGGCATGCAAATCGGCGGCGGGCAGGGTCCTCCTGTTACCATCTATCAGACGGAAGGCAAAACGATTGAGGAAGCCATTCTCGCTTCAGACCAGGAAATTTCCAGGAGACTATATTTTTCTCATACAAACGTTCTCTTGATTGGCAGAAACTTGGCGGAAAATGGCATCTATCCGGTTATTGATACTTTTGACAGGCGTAAAGAATTCCGCAATACTGCTTCCGTTCTGATTGCCCGCAAAGGTAAGGCGGAAGATATTCTTCAGGTGATGACGCCGATTGACCATATTCCGACCAATAAAATCAATAAAACATTGGAAGATGCGGAAGAAAATGTCGGTGGGCGAATAAAAACAGATGTTTCCGATATCTTATATGACTTTACAACGGAAGGAAAAGAAGCGGTAGTGGGAAGCTTCAAGCTGATGGGGGATCCGAAAAAAGGAGGAAAGCAGGAAAGCCAGAATCAAACAAAACTGGACGCATACTTAACGAGCGGCGGAATCGGGATCTTAAAACATGGAAAATTGATTGACTGGGTAGGCGGACAGGATGCCCGTACGATTACATGGCTATTGAAAAAAACAAAAATGACGTCGCTTGAAATAGACTGGGCACATCATCCGCGTGCGCTCGGGCTGCAGGTAAGAAAAACGATTATCGGAATGAAACCGGTTATGAAAAACGGGAAGCCGGAAATGCATATTCACATTCGCCTTGCAGGTCAGCTACAAGAAGTCGATGTGCCGCTTGATGTAATGGATTCCAAGGAAATGGTCCGGATTGAAAAAGCATACGAAAAAAATGTGGAGCAGCAAATCAACAAAGGCATCCGACATATGCAGCGCGAGCAATGTGATGTGTTCGGCTTCGGGGAAATGATTTACCGCCAGTACCCGAAAGAGTGGCACAGTTTAAAGCATCATTGGAATGAAAATGGTTTTGCCCATTTAAAAGTGAAAGTACATGCAGATGTCGTCATCGCCAATTCTGAACTACGGACAAATCCATTCCTTTCAAATTTAAAATAATAGGGCCTGGTGATATATGGAAAAGGCGAAGATTTCCTCATACCAATTATTTGTGTTAATTTGTATGTTTGAACTAGGCAGTGCCCTTTTGCTGGGGATCGGAAAGGGCGCAAAGCAGGATGCATGGCTTGCGGTTTTAAGCGGCTTGAGCGTTGGGTTTTTCTTGTTTTACGTTTATTACAAAATATTTTCCTTCTATCCTGGCATTTCGCCGGTCGAATGGTTGCGGGCGATTTACGGAAAAGTCATTGGCTGGTTTTTCGGCTTTGCCATGGGCATTTACTTTTTGTATCTTTCTGCCAGGGTGCTGCGCGACTTTGGAGAAATGCTGATTATATCGGCTTATCCGGAAACACCGCGATTTATTATCACAGTGATCATGGCTTTTTGCGTCATGTATGCAGTGAAAAAAGGAATGGAAGTGATGGCCAGAACCGGGGAGATCTTTTTCATCTTTGTTTATTTTCTGATGATTATGAGTTTCGTATTGATTACTTCATCGGGGCTCATTAACCTTAATTATTTGAAACCCGTACTGGAAAACGGACCCATGCCTATTATGAAAACAATGGCGACAGAGACGATTTATATTCCTTTCGGCGAAACGATTGCGTTTTTGTCCATTTTTCCGCTTGTAGACAAGATAAAGGGTGTAAAGGTAGCCGGGCTGTCCGCCATGTGGTTAAGCGGTACAAATTTGGCGATCTCGATGCTGATCAATACCTGTGTACTTGGCGTGGATGTAATGATGCGTTCCCCGTTTCCGCTGCTTACGACCATCCAGGAAATTCAAATCGCCCATTTTCTGGAGCGGTTGGATGTGTTTTTTATGGTGGCTTTAATCGTTGGCGGGTTTTTTAAAGTGGGGATTTTCTTATATGCGGCTTGTATTACGTTTACGGAGCTGTTCCATGTAAGCAGCTACAGAAAAACAGTCTATCCGCTCGGTGTGATCATGCTGGGCGCATCATCGATGATTGCGTCCTCGTATGCGGAACATATCGACGAGGGCATCAAAGTGGTGCCTGTTTTCTTTCACCTCCCTGCACAAGTGGTTTTTCCGGTTATAACGCTTCTGCTGATTTTGTGGAAAGAGAGGCGCAAGAAAAAGAACAGGCAAAAGCCAGCATCTGCGTAACGCCCAGTCCGGCAGTGCCGGGATGCATACACTAAAAATAGAAAGAGAGGAGGTCATTTGATGTATCCGCATGCACATTACCCGGCTCGTTCCCCATTTTTTGCCGGACCGCTTCTGGGTGGTTTTCTCGGAGGCTTGCTTGGCGGGGCACTGGTAAGGCCACGCCCGTATTTTCCATACCCTCCGGTGCCATATCCACCGGTTCCGTACGGAGGATATCCGCCATTCCCGTATTATTAAAAATAACCCCCGCTTCTCAAGCGGGGGTTATTTTTTCGGAAAGATACCCGGCTCCTTTGGTTGCAAGAAGTTCCGAAACAAGGATTTTGTTGGAACGGCTTCAAATGATAAAACATGAAGGACAATTTGGGGAGCGGCGCCCACGTTTTTGTCTTTCATACAAACGATGAAGGACAATTTGGGGTAAGGAGTCCTTGATTTTATCCTTCATTCAGTCTATGAAAGACATTTCGCCGTTCTGGGATTTGAAATTTGTCCTTCATCGGGTTGACGAAGGACAATTCGGAGCACGGAGCCATTGATTTTGTCTTTCATACAGCTTATGAAGGACAATTCGGAGAGCGGCGTCTTTGGTTTAGTCCTTCATACAGCTTATGAAAAACAATTCGGGGGGCAGGATCCCGGAGCTATGGACAAGCCGCAAGTTATGACCAGCGCATTTTCATCTGGAGCTCGCAGCAAGGTTCCTGATTGCCCGGGGCCTTTTGGACAAACTGCAATACAAGGCCGTCTGGTGTATAAAACACGCGCGGTATATGCTGGATACCGGTGCCCGTCAGCATGCGACCGACATCGGCCGAATCCGATTTTTGTGCAGCAGACATCAGTTGCCCGGCAAAAGCTGTAGAGCGGGAAATGCGGTTAAGCAAAAGCTGTGCATCTGCCAAAAGCGCGTGCGTGCGCATGGCCGAATCCATAAATTTTTTCGGGTGGACGGCAGGATATTGGCGGTAAGGCATGGAATAGTATGGAAAGGAAGGAACAACATAATACGGATTGTAGTACAATATTCTCACCTTCTTTCTCAGGCGGGGATCATCATTTTTTACATCGTATGAAAGAAAGGCTTGAAAGATGTATGGACAATCCGAACCGGGGGGAAAGAGATGGAATTGGAACATACAATGATCGGCGCGCTTGGCATAAAACTTGTCCAAATGGAGCCCGGGAAAGTAGTGGCGACGATGCCGGTGAATGAAAAAACGATACAGCCGCTCGGATACCTGCACGGCGGGGCATCCGTCGCACTCGCGGAAACCGCAGCAAGCCTCGGGGCTGCGATGCTGATCGATTTAGAAAAAGAAGTCTGCTTCGGGCTTGAAATCAATGCCAATCATATCCGCTCAAAACGAAACGGCACCGTAACCGCAGTTGCCGAGGCCGTGCACCGGGGGAAAAGCACCCAAGTTTGGGAAATCAAAATCAAAGACGAAGACGAAAACTTAATTTGCCTGTCGCGCTGTACCATTGCGGTTGTGCCGAAAAAAAGCTGAAAGTTTCGCGACCTGGCAAGGAAAAATAAAAAAACGGCAAGATACCATCAAAAGGGTATCTTGCCGTTTTAGCTTTCCCGGACGGTGCGGCGCTGTTCTGATTTTACACTGTAAAGAAGGAGCGCAAATGCGAACAGGAACAAAACCCCGGTTACATAAAACACAGACGAAATGCCGGAGATCACGGATACGTAACCGCCAATCAGCGGCCCTGTTACATTCCCGAGAAACCGGAAACTTTGGTTATAACCGAGCACTTCACCTTGCATGCTGAGCGGCGCTTCGAGACGAATAAACGCCACAATGCTTGGGTTCATTCCGCCGATCACCATGCCAAACAGGAACCGTAAAATAATCAGTTGCCATAAATGGCTTACGAGTGCTTGCGGCACCATGAAGGCACAGGCAAGCACAAGCAAAATCAAGAGAATCCTTGCATGCCCGTATTTGTCGCCGAGCATGCCCCACTGCCTTGTCAAAAGCAGGTTGCCGAACCCGGTGGCGGAAAAAGCAAGCCCGGATAGGAACGCAATATTGCCGGAACTTGTCAAATGGCTGACATACAGCGCCAATAGCGGCTGGACGCAGAAGTTCGCCATTTGGATCAAAAGCGCAATCACCATGACGGTAATCAAAATCCGGCGGCTGACAATTTGTTTGATCACAGCAAGAGGAGAAACGGACTTCTCTTTTCGTCGGGCCGGATCAGCACGTTTTTCTTTAATGCCGAAAACAACGCCAAGTGCGGCAATCGAAATGGCAACGGCTGTAATCATAAAAGTGTATTTAAAACCAAAATTGTCTGCAATCGACCCGCCAATCAGCGGCCCAAATAAGTTTCCGGAAACATTTCCCATTTGCAAAGTGCCGAGCACCTTGCCGGCTTCCTCCTTAGAGGTCTGCTTTGAAATGAGCGCCATAGAAGTCGGGATAAACCCGGTCACGATCCCCATGAAAATCCGGGTCGTAAATAAAGTGGCGACATTGTTTGCAAGCCCCATAAAAAACAGGCTCGCGGCGATACCGAACCCGGTAATAATAAGCGTCGGTTTAAAGCCGTATTTGTCGCCGATACGTCCCCAGATTGGCGACATAAAAAAAGCAACCAGAAAGGTCACGCCAAAAATATATCCGGCCCAGCGCTGGACATAGCTATCGCTGAAATGGCCGAATGTTTGAATATATAGCGATAAAAATGGAACGATCATCGTTAAGCTTGCACCTACTAAAAAGTTACAGACAAACATGATATACAAATTGCGTTTTTCCTGGCTCATCAGATGAGAAAATCGCCTCCTTGCGCAATGAAAACAAAAGTATACGGAGTAAATATTTCGTTGAACTAAATATTATTATAAAACTTATCACCGAAACTTCAACAAAACCGGCTTGTAAAAAAGTGTCCGTTTTTTGACAGAGAATTTCCCCCTTGTATCGTATGCTTGAAACGCACTCTCGTATAGGACGCCTGCACATCTATTATATGTTTGAAACATAAATCCCATTTTGGAAAAGATTGGTTTCCATTTACAAACTGTTCCGGCCAAGCCATGATATGCCGCTGCTTTAGGAGAGATTTTAGCCCTCATGGAAAAAAACGCGGCCTGCCAAAAAGTCGGGAAGAAGATGAAGCAAAAAAGTGATTTTTCAGCAAGTCCGCTCAGGTATATCTTCATATGTGGAAAGGTGGAAAATCTGTTTTTTCAATGCATAATAGTCGCGTTGTGATCGATGGGGACGTTATTGTGGGCTCGAGTTGCTGGTGCTCGCCGATGAAATGAGGATAAGGAAAAAAGTCGGTTATCTGGAGGGGCTTGTCGGCAGGTTTGTAGCGGATATCAAGAACGGTTGATTTATAGAATCTGCGGCGTTTGCAGGGTATCGGTCTACTTTCACGGACATCAGCGGAGACATCTGAAATATAGTCGGCGTTTTCACACCCATCTACGTTTCGGATAAAAAGACGAAAAATTTTGAAATCATCATTTTTGTCGAATTGGTGTTCCCTTCATTTCAAAAATGTTGTATAATAAAAACGGAATAGTTTTAATACTTGAAAAGGGGGAATGGGATGGATATGCGGACTGGGCGCAATGAATATGACCGTCATTGGAAGCGGGTCATTCATTCGCTGTTTGAAGATTTTGTTGCGTTTTTTTCACCAGGCTTGTATGAGATGATTGATTGGGACAAGCCACCTGACGACCTGGATAAGGAGTTCCAAAAGCTGAATCCGGACGGCAAAAGCCGTGACCGGGAAGCAGACGGGCTTTTTAAAGTGTATTTGAAAAATGGTAGCGAACAGTGGATACTTGTCCATATCGAAGTGCAGGGGTGGAAAGATACTGGTTTTGCAGAAAGAATGTTTCAATACTTCTACCGGATTTTTGATGCGTATGATAAAAAGATATTTGCGCTTGTGATTTACACCGAAGATTACTCCGAAACGTATACCCCACCCCGTTATGAATACAACTTTTTCGGGACAAAATTGAATTATGAATACAATGTGTATAAAATAGCGGAACAAGATGAAAATGAATTGTTGCAATCGACTAATCCATTTGCTTTTGTAATCCTTGCGGCAAAAAAAGCCCTGTATGGAAAAACAGCTGCACAGCCAACCAAATTAGAATTGAAAAAGCAGTTGCTCCGGGTTTTAACTGTTATGAAAGATCGCTTGCAGCTCGATAAAAAGGATTTACTGACACTTTTCATTTTCATGGACCACATGATAAAACTCGAAAGTCATTACCAAAAGGAATTTGACCAGGAAATCAAAAATTGGGAGGGCGGCACGATGATAACGTATGAAGATGAACTAAAACAAGAAGCAAGAGAAGAAGGGAGAAAAGAAGGGAGACAAGAAGAAAAAATTGAAATTACCCGAAACCTTATTAAACTTGGGATACCACTCGATTCTATCAAAAAAGCAACAGGTCTCTCCGAAAAAAAGATCCTTGAAATAAAGGAGAAGTTGGAAAAGGAATAAGGGCTGATGGCTTTGAATTGGGAGGGCGGCACGATGATAACGTATGAAGATGAACTAAAACAAGAAGCAAGAAAAGAAGGAAGAATCAAAATCACCCGAAACCTCATTAAACTGGGGTCCTCCCTTGATTTTATCAAAAAAGCAACAGGCCTTTCCGAAAAAAAGATCCTTGAAATAAAGGAGGAGTTGGAAAAAGAATAAGGGCTGATGGCTTTGAAACGGGAGGGTGGCACGATAGCACAAATGGTTTTGAAATGGGTGTATATAGTAATTTAATTGATCGGTCACCCTGTTGCAATTGAATATTTGTATTTTCTTATTCTCTCTGCCCGGATTTCGAATGTAAAGCAGTCAGAAAATCATTTGATGTTTCATGTACTGAAAGGTGACGATAGCGTCCATTTAAGCCGTGCCAGAATTTATTTTTCTAGTGAACTGCCGGATAGTGGAGGAGGCGGAAATTTTACAAATAGAAAAGAACAAGCCCTTGTTTATTTTGGAAAGATACACATACACGGGAAAAGAAGAAATCATGGAGTACTCGAAATTTATTATGAAACAGGAGAATGCTAGTTATTACTTAGATATATCTCTTGAATTGTTATAAAATTATAACTTTTATATGTTTCGTTTAATATATTGGATGAGGATAAATCAAAAAATGGTTTTCCAACATTTCTTTAAAAGGTAAGGAAAATTCAATTGGAATTATGATATTATAACTTTATATTTTTAAAGGAGAAGATTTGATGAAACAGTGGAATCCAACGAGCTGTCTTCAAGAAGACCAAGAAGAAGTGTCATTTTCTTTTGAAGGCAGAAGACTTAGAGCACGGAAAGGTCAATCTGTTGCTGCTGCTTTGATAAACAATGGTATAAAAAAAATAGCTGTAAGCAAAAAGTTCGGACAGCCTAGAGGAGCGTACTGTTTTACAGGGAGATGTTACAGCTGCACAGTGAACATTGATGGCTGCTCACATGTCAGGGCATGCATGACCCCTGTCCAGGAAAATATGGAAGTTGAAATGGCAAAAGGATATTTTGATATAAGGAATGATGACAATGGATTGTGATGTATGCATCATTGGAGGAGGACCATCAGGCTTAGCAGCTGCTTGGCAAGCGGGGAAAACAGGATTATCCGTCATCATCGTTGATGAAAATCAAATGCTTGGAGGACAGTTAAAGCAGCAGAGGCAACCGATTCAAAATTTACCAGATATCTTTACAAACCAACAATTAACAGGTTTTGAACTGGCGCATGAATTGATCCATCTGATTGAGCCTTATGATATAAAACCTTTAACCGGATTTAGTTTTATTGGTGTAGAAGCGGATGGAACAATAGGAGTGAATAATGGAAGAGAAACGCGGAAAATCCGGGCAAAATGTATCATTGTAGCAACGGGAGCAGCGGAAGAACCTATTTTGTTTCCTGGTTGGACTTTACCGGGATCATTTTCAATTGGTGCGATGCAGATCTTAATCAATCGGGAAAAAATTGTTCCAGGCAGAACAGCTGTAATGATTGGATCGAGCAGTCGAACCTGCCAAGTTGCAAGTGAGATGCAGCAGGCAGGCATAATCATTGCGGGGGTGATAGAAGAGAAAGCCAAATTTGACTGTTCTCCATCAGATTTACAGCACCTGAAAAAGTTAAATATTCCTCTCTTTGCCGGTGTATCCAAGATAAGAGCAGAAGGAGAAGAAGAAGTGGAAAACATTCACTTTAAGGCCGGTGATGGGAAGGAGCAATCCATAAATACAGAGCTTGTTTGTATAGATGGAGGTCTGTCCCCCGTTGTCGAGTCTAATTTTATATTGGGATACCAATTGCAGTTTAATTCTGATTTGGGGAATTGGATCCCATCCTATGATTCCTGTTTTCATACAAGTGCGCCAAATGTATTTGTAGCTGGGAATGCTGCAGGAATTACCAGTCATGGGGCCATTTTGATTACCGGTCTGATCGCAGGCTTAAGTGCAGCCGAGGCACTCGGGAAATATTCAAATAAGGAAACTGTTTCGAAACAGCGAAAAAAATGGTGGAATGAACTAAAAACAGTTGAAATGGCTTATGATTCAACCGTTTATCAGGCAAGAATTCAGCATGTGAAGCAATTTGAACAGTTGAAAATCAAACAAATGTCTTGAAAAACATATGGAGGCGGTCATATTGAATGAAGAAACGATTATTTGTCCCTGTGAAGATGTTACCTATTCGGATTTGGAATCCGTTCTTTCATTGGGCGCAGAGACCTTTGATGATGTTAAAAGATTTACAAGATGTGGCATGGGGTCCTGCCAGGCAAAGGCATGCTTTTATCAAGTTTCCAAATTGATAAGCAAACGTAAACAGATCCCATTATCGAAAATTCCCTACACTCATATGAGATTGCCGCTTAGAATGATACCCTTGGAATCTTTGCTCGGAGAAGACAAGGAAAAACCAGTGAAAACTTCGTTAAGTGAAGGTCATGCAAATGAATAATCAACGTGAATATGAAGTGATCATCATAGGTGCCGGCGTAGTTGGAAATGGAATTGCGTACCACCTATCAGATAAGAAACAGAAAAATATTCTTGTCATTGATAAGGGATTCCCATTATCTGGAACTTCCGGAGCAACCCAAGCTTGGGTATGGGTACATGGTAAAAAACCGGATACTTATGCCTATTTTACAAAGTGCAGTGCAGAACTCTATCCTGAATTGGAAAGGAAAATTGGCGATATCGAATATGCACGGACGGGTGGTATCGAACCATTTTTTTCTGTTGAAGAAATGAAAGAAGCTGAAAAAATGGTACAGTCTCAAAGTAATGCAGGAATTCCAGTTGAATTATTGAGCCGGGAAGAAGTGTTAAAAAAGGAACCTTATTTTTCTCAAAATGTTGTAGGGGCTACATATAGTCCAGTGGACGGCAATGTAAATCCCTTTAAATTACTGGAAAAGTATATAAAAGCGAATCGGGCCCACGATGTCACCTTTTCTTTTTATAACGAAGTCACCGGAATCGACAAGAAGGCAGGGAAGTTTGTTGTACACACCCAAAAAGGGAAATTTACGGCGGAAAAACTCGTGCTGGCTGGAGGACTCTGGACTAAGAAACTTGGCGCTTTTCTTAATGTATCTGTCCCGATTGAAAAAGTGAGGGGACAGATCATCGTGACAGAGCCATTAAAACCATTCATTCACCATACAATCGGCGGAATGATGAGACAAATGCAGTGTGGCCCTGTATTAATTGGCTACTCAATGGAGAAGGCTGGCTATGATCGTAGAAGCACACTCGATATTATTCAGGAAACTGCCAAATTCGGAATACAGTACTACCCTGATCTGGCCAAAGCCAATGTAGTCAGGTGTTTTTCGGGGATTAGAGTAATCCCGGAAGATGGCATTCCCATTTTAGGGAAAGTACCTCAAGTAGATCAATTATATATTGCTGTAACCCATAGCGGTGTTACTTTATCTCCGTTAATCGGGACTTTAATGTCCGAACTGATTATGAAAGATACGACTTCTATTTCTATAAAAGATTACCAGATCAGCCGTTTTTCAAAGCAGTCAGTTTAAAGGTAAACTACTATAGATTATGGAGGATCCTGATTAATAGGCAAAGACAGTGAAGAATATTTATCTTTAAAATAAATCTATAGATTGATTTTTAGTTTAGCAGGATTTTGAGCATCTTTTGAATTAGAAAAAAGGTATCGTAAAAAGTTGTTTGACGCTCCGTTTCGGGAAAATCGTTGTCTCGAACTGAGAATTGCCTCAAGGTCTGTGTTTTGATTCATAACAAATCAGTAAGCCGTATGCCTTAATAAGGCACATACGGCTTGATGAGGGAGTAGCCTTGAAAGAGTTAACTATTCTTGCAACAATGCTTCAAACAGCAAAAAGATAAAAATAAAAAAAATAATCCCGCAAATCATCATCTCAGCAAAATGAATAAAGAGCAATTTATCATCACTTTGTTTTTTTGGGCGGATGCCAAAAAAGTCACAGTGATGGAATATATAGAGGAATGTACAGGCAAAAAGAAAACCGGCCAGTGCATACATATCAAATGGGACATCGGTAGCGTATCTTGAGCTTCCGTTTGATTGGAGATCCAGCTCATAATCCAGTGGCTTTTGCAGTAAAATGGCAATCACGATAAAAAGATACAGAAAAAACGATATGCTGAAAGGATGTTTTCTGTAGTCCAGCCACTTCAGGATCCGTCTTATACGCGTGCTTTTGCCGTACGGATACTCATGTTCAGGCATATGGTCATCATGGGCCATATAAACAAATGCAATGCCTACAATCCCCAACAGAACGAGAAGTTTTGCGATAAAGACCATAAATAAAATATCAACCAGAAAACTGCACCCCAGTAAAATAAGAACGATTACACATAGTTGGTTACCAACCCTTTCTCGCTTCTCCCATAATTTGTTAAAATATTGGCGATTATCTGTTTTCAAACCATGGTTTTCAGCTCTCACCCCGTTCGTTTCATGGAGCCGGATGATAAAATGTGCAATGAGAACAAGTAGCACCCCAATTGCCAAAAAGTTCCACGTTTGTTTAGGAAAAGCGGGACGGATCCAATCATAGTGGTCCGCAACCCAAAGGCCGTCTGCTGTCAAACAAATCATCCCTGCCATCAACAAATATGGAGCCAGTTTGTAAATGGTAGCCACCCCCTATTTTTTCTTTTATTTTAACATGAACAAAAAAAACCAGGACAAAAACATTGAAATATGACTATATAAGATGAAATCATCATTTCTCTTAATTTCTTGGTCCTTTTTGGGTATAAAGTTTGTAACTATACCGCAAAGGGGGGTGAAAGAAGAATTCCCTTAGGTTGACTTTTTTTAAAAGCATCATAAAACCCGCTGGAAAAATCATCCAACGGGTGATATGCCGTATTCTTTCATCAGACTTTTTAACGCGGCGATGCTTTTCCGGCTGTAAAGTGTGTCTTCTTTTTCAAGCTTTTCCATCAGTTCGCGGACAGCGGTTTTTAGCGACGCCTCGTAATCCGGAATCTCGCCGTTGTACGGTTTGACCGTTTTCCGCGGGATATTCGCTTGTTCTCCGAAGGCCAAAGCTTTCCGCTCATGGAAAAACGGTACATCCCCTTCATTCGGGTGGTGCAAATCCCCCTGGGCGGGATGCTTTAACACGGCCAGTACCTTAAATACATAATGGTCGGGAAACACTTGCGTAATTTCTCCAATATATTTCCCGGTTTTTTTCGTTGTCACAATCTTATCTCCAACTTCCAAGCTGATTCCCCCTTGCGCTTTTACTACCATTATGGTGAAAAAGCCGGAAAGAAGCAAAAGAAAACGTTTGGACTTTTTGCCCGGATTTTAGTAAAGTAGACAAGAATAGTGAAACAAATGGAGGTTTTAAACATATGGCAGACGAAACCATGTATCCGCAACTTCAAGCGGGCGTGCGCGAAAACGAAACGGTCGCAGACATGCAGACCAATATGGGAACGATCACGATCAAGCTGTTTCCAGCGTTTGCGCCGAAAACGGTCGAGAATTTTGTCACGCACAGCAAAAACGGTTACTATGACGGCTTGACGTTCCACCGTGTGATCGATGGGTTCATGATCCAGGGCGGGGACCCGAGCGGAAACGGGACCGGCGGCGAAAGCATCTACGGCGCCCCGTTCGAAGACGAATTTTCAGAACGGCTTTTCAATTTCCGCGGTGCCTTGTCCATGGCCAACGGCGGCCCGAACACAAACGGCAGCCAGTTTTTCATCGTCCAAAGCAAAACGGTTGATCCCAGCATGAAAGGGCAAATGGAACAGGCGGGTTACCCGGCTGAAGTCGTAGAAGCTTATATGGAAAAAGGGGGGACACCGTGGCTTGATTTCCGTCACACCGTATTCGGCCAGGTCATGGAAGGCATGGAGGTTGTCGATGAAATCGCCGGCGTCCGTACAGGTCTGCAGGATAAACCGGTGCACGATGTCATCATCGAAAAAATCACCATACGTTAATCGCGAGTTACCATGCCGGCCTGCCCTGCGGCTTTTTTCGGAAACCTGTTCAACAGCACCGCGTGAAAAATGCGGTGCTGTAACCGTTTCATTTGCGGCCCCTGGCTGTTATAATGGTTGAAAAGGGGGAAGTGCCATTGTTTCCATATCTCATCGGATTTCTTGTTCAATTTCCGCAGGAGAAAAAATATTATATCCCGGCGTTGATCTCACTTTCCTTTTTTGTGCTGCTTGCGGTGCTCGTGTTTTTCATTTTCCGGAAAATCAATGAAAAGCAGGTGAAGCAGGCAAAAAAACTGGAAGAAGAAATCATGAAGAAAAATCGCTTTCCGCATGCGGATTAGCGTTTTCTTTTTTATAGGAGGTGGCAGATGTGGTTACGGCATGCCATTACAAATGCGCTTATTGTGTTTTCTTTTTTATAGGAGCAGACAGATGAGATGTCAGGCTAAAACACCGCTGTTTCCGGGGGAAAAAGCAGGGGATGGCGTCATGCGCTTCCCAAAGATTTGTGAACGTTGGATGAAATGGAATAAATGACTTGTATAACCGGACTGATTCATATATCTTATATGTAAATGATGTAATCTTTTTGTAACATAAACTACTTTATTGGGGTGATCGGCCATAACCAGGAAGAAAAGTCTTCTTATTGGCATCATTGCGGCAGTTGTCATCATTCTTTTAGGCGGTGCCGGCTATTACCAGGCTACCCGTTTTAATCCGCATGTCAAAATCAACAACGTCAAAGTCGGCGGCATGACCACTGAACAGGCGATGAAAAAATTAAAGTCTATGACATTAACAAATAAAGTATATGTCGGGAACAAAGTTTTGGTGGACGGGAAAGATACAAAGGTCCGTTTTACAGACGGTGATATGGCGAAGGTAAAACGCGTTTTCAAAACCCAGCGCACATGGATTCCGTCTTTTAAAGAGAAAAATTATATGGTCATGCCGGGGCGGACGGATCACTACCGCAATGTGACACTGAAGCAGGAAGTTTCCAAAAAACTGGAACAGCAAAATCAACATCTGCAGGCACCAAAAGATGCACAGGCTTATCTGAAGGACGGAAAAATTGGTGTATCGAAAAGCGAAAACGGCAATCAATACGACATTTCCGCCATGTTAAAGGCATATGACACACAAAAATACAATAGTGAAATTCATTTGCGTCCGGTAAAACTTCAACCGGTCCGCGAAAACAGCAAAATTGTAAAGCAGGAAAAGCAAAAGCTTGAGGAACTCTCGAACAAGACTGTCAACTATATCCTGCAGGAAAAGAAATATCCGTTCAAGGCAAGTGAACTAATTCAAAATGCATCCGTCTCAAAAGATATGAAACTAGCAATTGACCCGTCCGGCATCCAGTCGCGGCTGGATGCGTTGAACAAGGAGAAATCGACGCTCCATAAAAACTTCAGTTTCAAAACGCATGCGGGCTCCGTCATTTCCGTAAAAGGCCAGTCGTACGGCTGGGCGATTGATACGAAAGCGGAAGCGAAACGGATTGCGGACGCCTTTCAAAACGGCAAGGATACCGTCAAGGCTTACAATATTTACGGCGAAGGGTACAGCACGATCGGCGTCGGCTACCATGTCCTGGCCGAAAACGGGATTGGCGATACGTATGCGGAAGTGTCGATTTCCGACCAGCGCATCTGGATTTATAAGGACGGCAAGCTGAAAGTCACGACCCGGGTTGTAACGGGAAGGCATGATACACACGAAGATACGCCAAAAGGGGTTTGGTACATCGAATATAAAGAGTCCCCGTCTGTATTGGAGGGCAGTGAAGCGGGCAACCCGAATTATTCCGTTAAGGTAAAATATTGGGCGCCTTTCACGCTCGGCGGTGTTGGCTTCCATGATGCGAGCTGGCGGAAGAACTGGGCCATGGACGCCTATGTCCACCACGGCTCCGGCGGATGTGTGAACACGCCGCCAAGTGTCATGAAAACCGTCTATGACAACCTGGAACAAAACGAACCGGTCATCGTTTATTAATGGCCGGAACCGGCTTCTATCCGGTCCGGTTCTTGTTTTAAAAAAGGGGCAGTCCCATTTGGCTCCTGAACAGATAATTGTGAGATTCATGAAACGCTAGTGGGCATCGTGACGGAAACCGAACAACCAATTGTATCGTGCTTATAAAAAAAGGAGCAGTCCCGTTGGCTCCTGAACAGATAATTGTGAGATTCATGAAACGTTTGTGGGCATCGTGACTGAAATGAACAACCAACAACCAACTATATCATACTTACAAAAATAAGGGGCTCCCATCAGCCGTTTAACGACTATTGGGATAGCCCCTTTTTTTACATGGCTTAAAAATTTTTCATAGATTGCCGGAACCTTCTCAAAATACGTATCTGCATCGTTCACCAAATACGTCTTTAAAATTCTTCATACGTTGCTGGATCCTGGCCGAAAGTCCTGCCGTCCGGGCGGCTTAATCCGGATATGGTGCGCATCTCTTCTTCAGAAAGCGAAAAATCAAAGATAGACAAGTTTTCCAGCTGCCTTTCCGGTGAAGCCGATTTCGGGAGCGGAATGGCGCCAAGCTGCGTATGCCAGCGCAAAATCACTTGCGGGACAGATTTCTGATGGTCCGCAGCAATTTTTTGAATCGCCGGATCTTCAAGCAGATGGTTCGCTCTTCCAAGCGGGCTCCATGATTCCGTCACGATCCCATGTTCCTCATGCCAGGCGCGCTGCTCCTCCTGTGCAAAATAAGGGTGGAGTTCCACCTGGTTTATGCTCGGCGCAACCCCGGTTTCTTTTATGATCCGTTGCAAATGCTCCGGCAAAAAATTGGAAACGCCGATCGAGCGGACAAGCCCCCATTTTTGCGCGTCGATAAGCGCCTGCCATGCTTCCACATATAAATCTTTGCTCGGGTTCGGCCAGTGGATGAGGTAAAGGTCAAAGTAATCGAGGCCGTCCCTGTACAATGATTCCTGAATGGTTTGGACCGCTTCTTTATAAGCATGGTGCCGCCCCGGGAGTTTCGAAGTGATGCGCAGCTGTTCGCGCGGAACAGAAGAGCGCCGGACCGCCTCGCCGACTGCCCCTTCATTTTCATAATTAAACGCCGAATCAATCAGGCGGTAACCCGCGTCAATCGCGCTTACGATCGCCTGGACGCCTGCCGCCCCGTTCAGTTTGTACGTGCCGAATCCGACAGCCGGAACGGTCATCCCGTCGTTCAGTTTGATTTCAGGAATGGAAATAGACAATTTCTATCGCTCCTTTCGTATTTTGTAACCAGTATACCAATGACTGGAAAATGCGTCTATTTTGATGATTGATCTTGCTGCCTTGGGTCAGCGGGAGGCAAATCAGGAAAAACTGCCATCATTTCCGGAAAAGCAAATAACAAAGCAGCTGCCCTGAGGACAGCTGCCCATCTTTATTCCGGCCTTACGGAAGTTTGTGCTAAAAATTCTTCGTCATCCGGATTCCTTCCGTACCGTTTCCCGGTGTTCAATGAAGCAATTTTTTCCATATCTTCCGGCGTTAACGAGAAATCGAAAATCTCGCTGTTTTCTTTAATCCGGCTCGGGGTCACCGATTTTGGAATGACGACAATACCGCGTTCCACGTGCCAGCGCAACACAATTTGCGCCGGGGTTTTCCCGTATTTTTTCCCAAGCTCAACCAAAACAGGCTGCTCAAGCAGGTTGTTCTTGCCCTGGCCGAGCGGGCCCCATGCTTCATGTAAAATATTGTGTTGCTTTAGAAATTCATGCAGTTCATTTTGCGGAAACTCCGGATGTGTCTCAATTTGGTTGATCACCGGTACCACTTCGCTATGGGCCAGCAAATCTTCCAAATGGTGGATTTGGAAATTCGATACGCCGATCGCTTTAATTTTGCCTTCATGGTAAAGTTCTTCCATTGCTTTCCATGTTTCAATATATTTCGGTGACGGCCAGTGGATCAAATAAAGATCCAAATAATCGGTGCCAAGACGGTCAAGGCTCGCCTGGAAAGCGGCTTTTGTTTCCTCATAGCCATGGTCGTAGTTCCACACTTTCGACGTAATGAAGATTTCTTTCCGGTCTACGCCGCTTTCCCGGATTGATTCGCCGACATATGTTTCATTCCCGTAAATCATCGCGGTATCAATATGGCGGTAGCCGGTTTCCAGCGCGGCTTTCACAGCGTTTTTCAACTCATTTTCTTCTTTTACAAGAAAAACACCGAGACCGAGTTGCGGGATTTCAACGCCGTTATTGAATTTTAAATTTGGAATCGTTTGAGCCATCCTTCATTCCCTCTTTCATTTAGATATGTAAGTGTACGATGATTTTAACACAATCAAGCAGCTTTGTGCCACGCACAAGACTGTGAGCGCAAATTTTGACGGTTGGAACATCGGTTTGTTATATTTGGAACGAACTTTTCCGCCAATTTACATAGCGGTTCAGGTGCAAAAATAACAGCCGTAAGGAGTGGTTTTGCAATGAATGATTTATTTACCCCGTACAAGCTGAAATCGCTTGAAGTGAAAAACCGTATTGTCATGCCTCCCATGTGCCAATATTCCGTTGAGAAAAAAGACGGCGTTGCCACTGACTGGCATTATGTCCATTACGTCAGCCGTGCCATCGGAGGCGCCGGCCTGATCATTATGGAGATGACCGATGTGGAGCCGGACGGCAGAATTTCCGACAATGATCTCGGCTTATGGTCTGATGAACAGATCGCTCCGCTTGCCAAAATTGTAGAAGCGTGCCACCAGTACGGCGCCAAAGTCGGGATTCAAATCGGACATGCCGGCAGAAAAGCACAGGATGCAAAACAACCGGTTGCCCCTTCCCCCATCCCTTTTGATGACCATGCAAAAACACCAAAGGCATTAACGAAGGAAGAAATCAAAGAAATCGTCCGCAAATTTGGCGAATCTGTCCGCCGCGCTGTCCAGGCCGGTTTTGACACGATCGAATTGCACGGCGCACACGGTTATCTGATCCATGAATTCCAGTCGCGCTATACAAACAAACGGTCAGATGAATACGGACAGGATTTGGCATTATTTGGAAAAGAAGTCATTGCCGCTGCCAAAAGCGAAATGCCTGCCGACATGCCACTTATTATGCGCATTTCAGCCCGTGAATATGTCGATGGCGGGTATGGCATTGAAGAAAGTATTGCGCTTTCGAAGGCGTATAAAGAAGCCGGTGTTGACCTGTTTCATATTAGTTCCGGAGGCGAGGGCCATATCGGTGCGGCCGGCCGCCCGGGGACGCACGCCGCTTATCAGGTGCCGCTTGCACGCCAGATCAAAGAGGCTTTAAACGTTCCGGTCATTGCAGTCGGCCGGCTGGAAGACCCGGTTCTTGCCAATGCGGTAATCGGAAACGAAGAAGCAGATCTTGTTGCGGTCGGCAGAGGCATGCTCCGCAACCCTTATTGGGCGCTCAATGCAGGGATCGCGCTCGGCAAAGACGCAGGTGTGCCGATCCAATATACAAGGGGGTTTCCAAAAAGGTAAGGAAGGCTGTTTGCAGCGGCCATCCGTGAAAGTATCCGAATCGACCACTCGAAGCCGGTATCGCGCCCTGTAAAGACGCAGGTGTGCCGCTCCAAGACACAAGAGGGTTCTCAAAAAGGTAAGGAAGGCTGTTTGCAGCGGCCGTCCGCGCATCCCGGACCGGGCAACTTGGCCTGCAATGAAGCGAATCCAAAAACAGGAAAACAGCGCACTGAACGAGGCGCTGTTTTCTTCTTTTACAGCATACAAAAAACGGGGCCGGAAAACCGGACCCGCAAAATAAAAAAAGGGGGAATACTTATGATAGTGCGGCTTTCCGAAAGTCGCACTCACTAAAGAAAGCATTGTAGTATTAGGATAGCCGTTGTGAAGTGAATTTAAACCTCTTATACAATTATTTTTTTTCGAGCGCTTCCAAAAATACGGAAGCGGCTACATCAAGAACAGTGGAGAGTTTTAATATCGTCTGTGTGGTCGGAATTTGCTCCCCGGTTTCGTACTGCTCGAGTGTATGCTTGCCAATCCGGGCTTTCACGGCCAGTTCTTCAATGCTCATCCCGCTTAATTCACGGTAAAATTTCAACTTCTCGCCAAAGCTATTCATGAGACGCCCTCCCTTAACGATTATTTTGAATAAAAATACTTCCTTTCCATTTCATTTCTTTATTTTATTGTAGCATATAGGCGGGTGGCAGGCTGAAGCAATTTTTTGAACTTTTTTAAACACGGGCACGATAAAAATGTTAAATAATGTCTGGGTGCCAGCCGGGGCCAGGCCTGAAAAATATTTTTGGAATGACAGGCACCCGTGACTATGATATAATATTTTATTGCGTATAACAGGAAAAAACAATACTAGGAGTGTTTTCATGTCAAATTATGAAGCAGGAAATGTATATACCGGAAAAGTGACCGGAATTAAGCCGTTTGGCGCGTTTGTAGCGCTTGATGAAGAGACACAAGGCCTTGTCCATATTTCCGAAATTAAACACGGATATGTCAAAGATATTCACGATCATGTCCACATCGGGAATGAAGTCAAAGTAAAAGTGTTGTCGGTAGACGAAGAAAACGGCAAAATCAGCCTTTCCATTAAAGCCACGGAAGAAGCACCGCACCAGGACACAAGGAAACCGCGCCGGCGTCAGGGCGCCGTGAAGGCCGCTGAAGAGTCCGGGGAAGGGTTCAACACGCTGCGCGATAAGTTAAAAGAGTGGATTGAAAAATCAAAACGTGAAGATTTAATTAAAAAATAATCGGGCGATTCCGGGCATACAGATTGTCCGGATTTTTTTATCCGAAAAAAGCCGGGCATACCGCAGTCTGCGCGGACCATTCAGTTTACGGATCATAGTGCCGTGCCGCCAAGATCAGGCCGAAAATCCCGCTACTGTCACACAGCATGAAGCGGGAAGAATGGCCAATAACGGAAAACTTGTCAGCGCCGCCGCATGAAAAGCGTGATGCAGATCGCTTGTACGCGCAAACCCGCCGGATGGAAGGCGGGCGCTGTCGTTGCCATGCAGAGTATATAACTTGAACTAAATTCTTCATGTGTTGCCTGAAGCAATGTCTATTGATTTTGACGCGAAAAACTTAAGCTCATTTTATATAACGCTTTTCCGGTTGCATCCGTCTGAAACCATGTGCCATGCAGAATCGTTTGCCTAACGCGGGAAAACTCACCCGTGTATTATTCGATATATAGCGGGATATAAAGGGTCAATTCGGGTTCATCGGTTAAAGGTTCGTATGATGTCGGATAATCTTCACGATGCTCAAGCTGCCCCTGAAAGACGGTGTAGCCGTTTTTCCTGATCCATTTATACAACTCGGCATACGCTTTTTGCACGTCTTCGCCTTTATATTTCGCAGCCGCAAATGTATAGGAAGGAACAGTCAGAGCTGTCATGCCTTCCGGAACCGCTTCTATGTAGGCCACTTCACGGACAAGATAAAAGGAAAACAAACCTTCATCATCCTGCGAGTGGTAGGAAAGCCCGATCACAACACTGGGATCCGTGCAATGACGGATTTTCCCCATTTTTTGCTTAAATTGATGGAAAAATCTTTTGATCTCCCCGTTTGCTGCCTGTTCGAAGGTACCGGTCCATTTGTTCCCGACTGCGTTAAATGCATGTTTCTGAACAATTTGAATTTCCAAGCTGCACACTTCCCCGCTCATCTTTATAGCTTCATTTTAAATGAAAAAAGAAGCGGGCGTAAAGGAAAATAAGATAAAAAAACACAAAAAAAGGCAGGCATGCTGCACTGCCTTTGTTACAATGAAAACACGGTTTCCCAAGGCTGTATCTCTTATCTCGTCGGTTTTGCCTGGGTGGACCGCTCCACTTCGGCATCCGGTTTGAAAAGCAGGCCGAGGTTAATCAGGCCGCAAATGCCGACAATGCCATAAATGACCCGGGAGATCGCGGAATTGTCGCCAAAAATGGCCGCTACCAGATCAAAGTTGAAAAAACCGATAAGGCCCCAATTGATCGCGCCAATAATCGTGAAAATTAACGCAATTCTTTGTACAATGCTCATTTCTCTACCTCCTTGTTCAATGTACAGGAATAGCATGGCAAGAATCCGCAAACATTATGCATGCAGGAAATGTGAGAAATTCGTTACATTCCTTGCGAAAAGGGTAAAGATTCGATAAAGTGGAGATGGTAAATCGATAACAGGAGGATTTGGACAATGACGCATATTCAGTTTGATTATTCAAAAGCGCTCGCGTTTTTTAACGAACATGAAATTACATACTTAAGCGAACCGATTCGATTGGCCCACAAGCTTTTACATGAAAAAACCGGTGTCGGCAATGATTTTACCGGCTGGCTGACATTGCCGAAAGATTATGACAAAGAGGAATTCGCCCGTATTCAAAAAGCAGCGGCAAAAATTCAAAATGATTCCGACGTGCTGCTTGTGATCGGGATCGGCGGTTCTTATCTCGGTGCCCGTGCTGCCATTGAAATGCTCAACCACAGCTTTATGAACGTGCTGCCGAAAGAAAAACGCAAAAACCCGCAAATTTTCTTCGTCGGCAACAGCATCAGCTCCACCTATATGAAAGATTTAATGGACGTTCTGGAAGGAAAAGATTTCTCCATCAATGTCATTTCCAAATCCGGAACAACGACAGAACCGGCGATTGCTTTCCGTATTTTCAACAAACTGCTCATTGAAAAATACGGCGAAAAAGAAGCAAAAGGCCGCGTCTATGCGACAACAGACCGCGCAAAAGGGGCATTGAAAACGCTGGCTGATGCGGAAGGCTACGAAACATTCGTGATTCCGGATGATGTTGGCGGCCGTTACTCTGTGTTAACGCCTGTCGGTCTGCTTCCGATCGCAGTAAGCGGCGTTGATATCCAAGCGATGATGGACGGAGCAGCAAAAGCCGTTGATGATTTCTCAAACCCTGAAGTAGCGGAAAACATTGCCTATCAATATGCGGCTGTCCGCAATATTCTGTACCGCAAAGGCAAAACGATCGAAATGTTGATTAACTACGAACCGGGACTGCAATATTTCTCTGAATGGTGGAAACAATTATTCGGTGAAAGTGAAGGGAAAGACCAAAAAGGCATCTATCCTTCTTCCGCAAACTTCTCGACCGACTTGCATTCCCTTGGCCAGTATGTACAGGAAGGCCGTCGCGATTTGTTTGAAACGGTCGTAAAAGTCGAGCAGGCGCGCGAAGAACTGACAATTGAAAAAGAAGAAAACGATTTGGACGGTTTGAACTACCTGGCCGGCCGCACCGTTGACTTTGTGAATAACAAAGCATTTGAAGGCACATTGCTTGCCCATACAGACGGCGGCGTACCGAACCTGGTCGTCTCGATTCCGAAAACCGATGCATACACATTCGGCTACCTCGTTTACTTCTTTGAAAAAGCCTGTGCGGTAAGCGGCTATTTAAATGGCGTCAATCCGTTTGACCAGCCTGGTGTTGAAGCATACAAGAAAAACATGTTCGCACTCCTCGGCAAACCGGGCTATGAAGATTTAAAAGCAGCACTCGAAAAACGTTTGAAATAATGCAGAAAAAAGCAGGGCAATGGGCAGCCCTGCTTTTTTTCATTTGAGGAAAGCGCCAAGGATCGACTGTAAGCCAAAACTTTCGGCTGATCAAAAGGGGATTCTGCATTTGCATTGTTACTTGTCTTTTTCCAAAACGACAAACAAATGCTCTTCATCCGTAATGGTATAATCCAAGGGTGGATTGATCATGGTGTCATCCCCCGATTGGATGCCGATTAAAATTTTCCGCTCTTTTTGCAGCTGCCGGCTCAAATCTTTTACCGTCAAGTTTCGCCACTTCGGCTTCACCGGAATAAAGTCAAGGTGATTTTTTTCCTGCTGGTTCAATAACGACAAAAGCGTATCGGACATTCCGTTTGAAATCAGGCTGTTCAGCATGACAAAGCTTGCCTGTGTATTTGCCTGGATCACTTCATCCGCGCCCGCCCGCTTGGCATTTACAACCTGGTCGGCTGTCTGGATCTCCACAATACAATATGCATCCGGATTCAAGCCTTTGACGGCAAGCAGTGTCAGGACTGCGCCCATGTCTGCTTCCGTCTCCGTTTTATGCTGGTCGGACGTGATCAGCACCGCCTTCGCTGCCTTGACATTTGCTTTTTTCAGCGTCTCGTCCTGATACGGCTTTCCTTTTATAAAATAAACATTGTCATAAGGGTAAGGGTTGGATTCAAGTGTTTCATCCACCAACACAACGGGCTGCCGCTCTTTTAATTCCATGAGCTGCCCGATCACTTTTCTGGCGCGTTCGTTCCAGCCGATAATGACCATTTGTTTCCCTCCTGTAAACGCCGCTTTTCCCTCCAAAAAAGCGTTTTGCCGTGTAGCCGTTGCACCGGCCAGCGCCACGAAATAGGCAGACAGTATGCCGGCACCCGATAAAATGAGGATGATGCCGATCAGCCGGCCCGCCAAAGTGACCGGGTACAAATCCCCGTAACCGACCGTTGCCGTCGTGATAACGGCCCACCAAATACCGTCAAAAACCGTCGGGAAAGTTTTCGGCTCGACAAAATGGATAGCCAGCCCGAATGCAAAGATCACAGCAAGGGCCAAGTTCAATATCCGGACAATGATCGGCCAGCGTAAAAAACGGTAATAAAATAAATGAAACATACCGTCCACTTCCTTTTTTGGTATCTCCAATAGTATTCCCCGGCCTCAATGCGGAAAAACAAGGCGGCAAACGGGAAAATATTTTTTTAAAAAAATAGTTGCACGATCGTTTTTCGCATTGTATAATAACATTGTCGCTGATGAAAAACGGTGATCATGACAAAACGGGGCATTAGCTCAGTTGGGAGAGCGCTACATTCGCATTGTAGAGGTCGGCGGTTCGAATCCGCTATGCTCCATTCCCAACTTTATATCACGGGGCATTAGCTCAGCCGGGAGAGCGCTTGCATGGCATGCAAGAGGTCAGCGGTTCGAACCCGCTATGCTCCATCACACAAAACGTCCACCCTGTTACAGGTTTGGGCGTTTTTCCGTATATGCGCCCCTGAGGAAAAATAAAATTAACCCCTGTGAAACTGTCCCGTTGGTGTACGCCATCAGTCAAAAGCGTTGAACTTCCACGGAGGACTGTCCCGATAGCGCGTCCAATTAGACACAAGCCCCAGGTAGAATTGATCCTTCATAAGGCTGATGAAAGACAAAACAACACAGGACCATAAACGGCGAATTGTCCTTCATAGGGCTGATGAAAGACAAAACACGGGTCCATGAACGGCAAATTGTCCTTCATAAGGCCGATGAAAGACAAAACCCAGGCCGGGGAACGGCGAATTGTCCTTCATAGAGCCGATGAAAGACAAAACTCAGAGCCATGAACGCCAAATTGTCCTTCACAAGGCTGATGAAAGACAAAACACCGGGACATGAACGCCAAACTGTCTTTCATCGGGTGGATGAAGGACAAAATGTGGGGCCGGAAACCAAGGAACTGTCCCGTTATAGCCCCCAATCCGACAAAGCTGCAGGTCCGGGTCCCAAAGCTGCTTCCCCGGCTGCCAAATCCTTTTTTATCATGTTCCTGCTTTGCCTCACATATATTTTTACCAAATCCCTGAAGGAAGGAGGTGCGGCCTTGCTTGTCCTTAATGGAAATGATGTCCTCAAAGCAGCCTCCATGCAGGAAATGGTTGCAGCTGTAGAAAAAGCATACCGCATCTATGAAGAAAACGGTTACCAAATGCCGCTGCGCACGCATTTTACCATCCGGGACAACTCCGTCCTTTTCATGCCGTGCAGCACAAATGAGGCAGCCGGCGCAAAAATCGTCTCCGTTTTCCCGGACAACAAGGACCGGCCGGTGACCCAGGGTGCTGTGCTGCTCGTCGACAGCAGGAATGGATCCATGAAAACGCTCATGGACGGAACGGTTTTAACCGGGCTCCGGACCGGGGCAATCGGCGGGGCGGCGGCAAAATATCTTGCGCCAGGCGATGCCAAAACAGCCGGGCTTATCGGAACGGGTTATCAAGGGCTATATCAGCTTGCCGGTGTTTGCACCGCACGCAACATCGAAAACATTTTTTTATTCAACCGGACACCTTCTAACATTCCTCCGTTTATTCGCCGGTTCAAAACGCTCATTCCAAATATCCCGGTTCATATTGCCAAATCCGCCCGTGAACTTGCCGAAAACGTCGATATCCTCATTACGGCAACATCATCTGCCACACCTGTACTGCCGGAAGAAGACCTTTACGACGGAAAGCTTGTCATTGGTATTGGCTCATACCAGCCGCATATGCGCGAATTTCCTGATGCGCTTCTAAAAAACTTGAAATCGATATATATCGACTCGCACGATGCCGCAAAGGAAAGCGGGGATGTAGACAGCCGGCTTGAAACCATTCCGTTTTCTAAAATTGTCACACAAAAAGTAAAACCGGATCCAAACGCGCTACAGGTTTTTAAATCAACAGGCATGGCCCTGTTTGACCTGGTAGCTGCAGAAACGGTTTATAAAAAAGCCATTCAGCTTGGAATCGGGCAAATGCTCGATTTTTAAAGGGGGAACAACACATGGAAAAATATTTGAATTACATTGATGGCGAGTGGTGCGAACCGTCAACGGGAAAATTTGCCCCGGTTGTAAATCCTGCAAACGGGAAAACATTGGGCGAAGTGGCGCAATCCGCCGAACCGGACCTTGACCGTGCCGTCCAGGCTGCCAAAAGCGCGCAAAGCGTGTGGCGGCTCGTCCCGGCACCTGAGCGCGCAAACTATTTATACAAAGTCGGGGAACTGTTAAAACAAAGAAAAGAACAGATCGCGCGCACGCTTACAAGCGAAATGGGCAAGGTGATTGATGAAGCGCGCGGGGAAGTACAGGAAGCGATCGACATGGCCTTTTACATGGCAGGGGAAGGAAGGCGCCAATTTGGCGATACCGTGCCATCTGAGCTGCAAAATAAATTTGCGATGAGCATCCGTGTGCCAGTTGGCGTTGCCGGGCTGATCACACCGTGGAATTTTCCAATCGCCATTGCTTCCTGGAAATCACTGCCGGCGCTTGTAACGGGGAATGCGGTGATTTGGAAGCCAGCCACGGAAACGCCGGCCACAGCGTGTGCATTTGTGAAAATTTATGAAGAAGCGGGGCTCCCAAAAGGGCTTGTCAATCTTGTCAACGGCTCCGGTTCCGTGATTGGTGAAGCGATGGTGGAACATCCGGGCATCGGTCTCATCTCTTTTACCGGGTCGAATGAAGTCGGGCGTAAAATCAATGAACGAGCAGGCGGCCTTCTGAAACGAACTTCGCTTGAAATGGGCGGGAAGAACGCAGTGATTGTTATGGATGATGCGGATCTCGATCTTGCGGTGGACGGCATCCTTTGGGGCGCATTCGGCACGAGCGGGCAAAGGTGCACAGCTACAAGCCGGGTCATTGTCCATGAAAAGATCAAAGATGCACTGGAGGAAAAGCTGATTCGGCGAACGGCGGAACTGAAAATCGGCGACGGCCTTGATGAAACGGTGGCAGTCGGCCCGGTTATCAATGCAGAAGCGCTTAACCGCATCCACCAGTATGTCGAAATTGGTAAAAAAGAGGGGGCAAGGCTGCTTACGGGTGGGCGCATTTTGCCGGGAAAAGGATACTACTATGCGCCGACTGTTTTTACGGATGTCAGCCCGGAAATGGTCATTGCACAGGAAGAAATTTTCGGCCCGGTTGTTTCGATCATTCCAGTGGCAAGCCTTGCAGAAGCGATTGCCGTTAACAACAGCGTCACTTTTGGGCTGTCGAGCGGTATTTTTACAAAAGATGTGAACAAAGCTTTTCAGGCGATGCGTGATCTGGATACCGGGATTGTCTACATCAATGCCGGGACGACAGGGGCTGAAATCCATCTGCCGTTCGGCGGGACAAAAGGAACGGGCAACGGACACCGTGACTCGGGGCCGGCAGCACTTGATGTATACACGGAATGGAAGGCTGTGTATGTCGATTTCAGCGGGAAACTGCAGCGCGCCCAGATCGATAACAATTAAATCCCTTTGTGGACCGGGCAGCAGCGCGAAAACGGATCAGCATATCATTGCATGCTTGGCAGGCAATGATATGCTTTATCTTCGCGCCAATAGGAACAGGGGCAAAATGATCAGCATGAATGTTTAAGATTTTCCAAACTACAAGATGAAAGTGAAATCAGACGTACGCGATATCAAAATCGACAACAATTTGCGCCCATGTATGGCAGCGTCATCAGTGGATTGGCAGAGACAAAAAAGAGTGGCCGGCAACAATTAGACGCCCATGCCGCACTGAACGCGGCACCAGCAGAAGAATGAAAGTTAGCCGGCGTTTTCAGGATAGAGGCCCGTGCATACGGCACCAGCAAAAGAATGAAAGTTAGCCGGCGGATATTTTTAGAATAGAGGCGGGATGGGATGAAAAACAAGGCGGATGTGATCATTGTTGGCGGCGGGATTATCGGTTCGAGTGTAGCGTACCATTTGCTCGCGGATGGATTTGCCGGCAGAATCATTGTGTTTGAAAAGGATCCTTCGTATGCATATGCCTCAACCCCGCGGAGCGCAGGCGGCATCCGGCAGCTTTTTACAACGGCGGTCAATATTCAAATGAGCCGGTACAGCCTGCAAGTTTACCGAAACTTTTCCAAATCAATGGCAATCGACAGCGAAACGTTTGAAATTGATTTGAAACAGCGCGGATACTTATTTCTGGCGTCAGAAAAAATGATGCCGCATTTTAAAAAGCATTTGAAACTCCAGCACCAAAACGGCGTCTCATCTGAATGGCTCGGAAAAAAAGAACTGCTAGGGCTCATTCCCGAACTCAGCACGCGTGATCTTGCAGGCGGGCTGTATTGCGCGGAAAGCGGGTATTTGGACCCGTACACGGCGATGCAAGGGTTTATAAAAAATGCGAAACATCTCGGCGCGGAGTATATGTATGAAGAAGTGGACCGCTTTTTAGCGGAAGAGGGCCGGATAAAAGGCGTGCAGCTCAAGGATGGCCGGGCGTTTTTTGCGCCTGTTGTCGTGAACTGTGCGGGCGCCTGGGCTTCCGGATTGAGCAGCAAAGCCGGATTGCCGCTTCCGGTTATACCGGTACCGCGGCGGATTTTTATGTTTGATGTGGAAAAACCGCTTGCAAAACCGTTGCCGCTGACGATGGATCCGACCGGTGTCTATTTTAGGCACGAGGGGCGCAAAATCATTGCCGGATACGGGGAAGAGGAAAAGCCGGCGATCGACTTCAGCTGGAAACGGTCCGAATTTGAGGAGCAGATTTGGCCTATTCTCGCTGGCCGCATCCCGAATTTTGAAAAGGTAAAAGTCGAACGCGGCTGGGCCGGCCTTTATGACTACAATACGGCCGACCATAATGCCATCATCGGCGAGCATCCGGAAATGAAAGGGTATTTTGTCGCATTCGGGTTCAGCGGGCACGGCATGCAGCAGGCACCGGCCGTCGGAAAGGGGCTGTCGGAACTGATCCGGACCGGAAAGTATGAAACCATTGATCTTACACCGCTCCGGGTCGAACGGTTTGCAGAAAACGACCTTGTTACAGAAGATGCCATTTATTAAAAGGGCATCTTCTGTTTTTGCCTCATTTTCCAAACTACATGGTATAGTTATAATAACGGAAAGGGAGGGAATACAATGGAGAAACATTACGATGTTATTGTCGTTGGTGCCGGTTCAATGGGAATGGCAGCCGGTTATTTTCTGGCAAGGCAAGGTGTAAAAACGCTTTTGCTGGATGCTTTTGACCCGCCGCATACATCCGGCAGCCACCACGGCGAAACGAGAATCATCCGCCATGCCTACGGGGAAGGACGGGATTACGTGCCGCTCGTGTTGCGGGCGCAAACGCTTTGGGATGAACTGGAAAAGGCATCCGGAGAAAAGATTTTTGCCAAGACCGGCGTCCTCAGTTTCAGCCCGGAGGATCATGCGGCCTTTTTAAACGAAGCAATCGAAAGCGCAAATACATACAACCTCCCGATTAAAACGATGACCGGTGCGGAAGTGGAAAAACGCTGGCCTGGCATTTCACTTCCCGAAGGCTTCCAGGCCATTTATGAACCGGATGCCGGCGTCCTGTTTCCCGAAAACTGCATTCGCGCCTACCGTACATTGGCGGAAGCAAACGGTGCACGTTTATTTGCGAATACCCGGGTTACAGATTTGAAAACCGACGGACAAACTGTCACTGTTGTAACAGAAACCGGCACATTCACCGCTGGAAAATGCATTGTCAGCGGCGGTGCGTGGAACGGGAAACTGCTTGAAAACGTAGGGCTCCATTTGCCGCTTCAGCCGGTCCGGAAAACGGTCGGCTGGTTTGAAGCGGACGAAGCGCTGTTCAATGCGGATGTATTTCCGGCTTTTACAATGAACGGATACGAAGGAACATACTACGGCTTTCCAAGTTTTAACGGAAGCGGCGTGAAAGTCGGGCGCCACGACGGCGGGCAGGCAACAGATCCTGATACAATGAACCGGGAATTTGGCGCATACCGTGAAGACGAGGGAGATATCCGGGCATTTTTGAAAACATACATGCCAAGGGCAGCCGGACGCTTAAAAAAGGGAAAAGTATGCTTGTATACCCATACGCCGGATGAACATTTTATTATCGATACCCATCCTGCATATCCCAATGTGGCCATTGCCGCAGGATTTTCAGGACATGGCTTTAAATTTGCAAGCAGTGTTGGAGAAATGCTCAGCCAAATGGTGTTAAAAGACAATATCCCACACCCGCTGCCGCTTTTTTCAATCAGCCGGCCTGGCCTTGGGTGGAAATAATGGTGTTTCGTCATGCACGGAAAATTCATGAAGGTGAAAGACAGGAGGAAAAATGTTTTTATCATATCCGATTTTATCCGCTTTACTTGGCATGCTCGTGGCACAAATCGTAAAAGTGCCCATTCAATTGATCACATCCGGGAAATTTGACTGGAGAATGGCGTTTTCAACAGGCGGCATGCCCAGTTCGCACACCGCGATGGTTATCGCCCTTACGACTGCCATCGGGCTGACTTCCGGATTCGGTTCCAATTCATTTGCCATCAGCATCGTATTTTCATCCATTGTCATTTATGATGCCATCGGTGTGCGCAGGCAGGCTGGTTTCCATGCAGAAGTGCTGAACCAGCTGCTTGCAGATTTCTCCCGGCTTCTCGATACAATGAAAGACCCGGGGCTGAAAAATGCCGAATCCCGGCAAAAACTGAAAGAACTTTTAGGGCATAAACCGGCGGAAGTATTTTTCGGGATCATAACGGGCATCCTCACCGCCGTGTTGACATTCCTCTTGTACCCGTTTTAAAAAACCGACTATATAAAATGAACAAAATGTGGCCGCTCTGTCCAGTAAGCCCTATGTAAAGCAAGCGCGGAAAATTGAGGGTCTTCCTTAACATAGAGGTCGTCTACGTTAAGAAAGTGAAGAAAAACGACGGCCTTTCTTCACATAGAGCCTGTCTAGGTTAAGGAAGCGCGGAAAAACGAAGGTCTTTCTTTACATAGGGCGCGTCTACGTTAAGAAAGCGTGGAAAAATGAAGGTCTTCCTTAACATAGAGGTCGTCTACGTTAAGAAAATGAAGAAAAACGACGGCCTTTCTTCACATAGAGCCCGTCTATGTTAAGGAAGCAAGTAAAAACGAGGCTCTTCCCTAACATATAGGTCGTCTCTGTTAGGGCTTGCTGAACGAATCCGATTCTAAGTTTGTACCCAATTTGTCAGCAAGCAAGTTATGTCTCAAAAAATAGAAGAATCCGTCTTCGAAAAGGCGATTCTGTCTTCTCTATACGTTGAATCAGCTTTCAGGTGCAAGCTATTTCCAATTTCTGCCGAAGCTGTCAACATCCTTATCAAATATAGAAATTTTATGTATTCAGTAAGCCCTATATCGTAGTTTGCGGAGTACGATTACAAGCACTGTGTTCCTCTTGTACCCGTTTTAAAAAACGCAAAAAAAGGCGGCGGACATGGAGAACGTTACCGTCTTTTAAATGATTTTATCCAGCCTTTCACTTTTTCAAAGCAACCGTTATGGAATAGCCGAGCGAACCGGATTCACCCGGCAAACGCTAGGACCCCGTAGGCCCGCCAGCTGGTGTGAAAAATCCATTTATCCCCGCAGCAGCGATTCCGTCCCGTCGATATAGATGTCTGTGCCGCTGATATGGCTGGAATCGTCCGATGCAAGGAACAAAACAAGATCGGCAACTTCTTCCGGTTTTCCCGGCCTTCCGGAAAGCGGCTGGTCGCCTTCCGGAAATTCAACCGGAATTTGCACCTTTTCCAGTTCTTCCGTACGGTTCGTGTTTTGCTCGATTTTTGTTTCAATCGCTCCGGGGCAAACGGCATTGACCCGGATTTTATAGCGGGCAAGTTCCAAAGCCGCCATTTTCATAAACGCTACCTGCCCGGCTTTTGAACTGCTGTAAGCGGACATGCCGATGTTCGAAAAAATGCGGTTGCCGTTGATCGAGCTCGTGATGATGATACTGCCGCCCCTATTTTTCATATGCGGGATGGCATATTTTGTGAGGAGAAAAGTCCCTTTTAAATTGGTCGACAACGTTTTTTCCCAGTCATCCGGGGTCAAGTCTTCAATCGGTGCCACGGTCCCGTTAATGCCGGCATTCGAGAATACGATATCAAGCCGGTCCCATTCCCTGACTGTCTTGTCAACAGCCGTTTTCACCTGTTCCGGATCAGTGACATCGACTTCCAAAGCCATCGCTTCCCCGCCATTTTGTTCAATCCGTCTTTTGACCTCATCCGCCCGTTTCTGTTCAATATCCATTACGCAAACTTTTGCGCCTTCTGCAGCAAGTTTCAAGGCGGACGCTTCCCCGATGCCGGACCCGCCGCCGGTTACAATCGCTACTTTATCTTTCAATCTCATCTTCATTTACTCCTCTCCGATGGAATACGACAGTAGTTTACCCGTTCTTCAACCGTTTGTAACAAACAGGCGGGGGGAAAACACTCGCCGGGAAGTTACTGAAAAAGAGCACCTGGACTTTGTCGGAAAAGCATTTGCGAATGGAGTAAAAAGGAAGCCGGGGACCATTCGATTGAGCATTTTCTCGGGGCAAACGGGCACGCGCTGCCGTTTAAGAGTAAGGCATTGGCGTTCGGAAAAACGGCCGTTTCCCTGCACCGGAACAATGCCGGTTCTTTGTTTTTCTCCTCTTTTCCATGTAATATGAAAATAGGATATTTTTCTAGACAGATTGGTTTAAAAGGGGGTTGGATGATATGATCGGAAATGTCGCAGTTGTCATTCCGGCACTGAATCCGGAAGCGCAGCTCGTCCATTATGCCGATCGCCTGTTGGCAAAAGGAGCGGCGCGGATTATTGTCGTGGACGATGGAAGCAGCCCGGCATGTGCGCCGATTTTTCAGATGCTGTCGCAAAAAGAGAGATGCACCGTGCTCCATCATCCGGCGAACCGCGGGAAGGGGCGTGCGCTGAAAACAGCTTTTGCTCATATTTTGGCGCATCACGGCAGCCTTTCCGGTGTGGTCACAGCAGATTGTGACGGCCAGCACAGTCCGGAAGATGTTGAAAAAATGGCAGCAAGCCTCCGGCAACATCCGCACAGCATCATTCTCGGCGCACGGGATTTTAGCCTGGAGCATGTCCCGCCCAAAAGCCGGTTCGGCAATCGTTTGACAAGCTTTCTCTTTAAAGCCCTGTACGGCGCAGAGATCGGCGATACGCAGACAGGCTTGCGCGGCATCCCGAAGCAGGAGCTCGGCTGGCTGCTGGCGCTGAAAGGCGAACGGTTTGAGTATGAAATGAACATGCTCATTTATGCAAGAAAAATGAACGTAAAAATCCGGGAAGTGCCGATCCGCACCATTTATTTTAACCGCAACGAAGGTACCCATTACCGGCCGGTTAAAGATTCGTTGAAAATCTTCCGTAAAATCATATCCGGGCTTTTTTATTATGCTTTTCCCGCACTGATCTTTTTAATCGCAGATATGCTCAGTTTCTCGCTTTTATACCGGTATGTCCTGGCAGGGATTCCGCATGTATGGAAAGTGCTCGCGGCCACTGCTGCCTCACAGGTGGTTGCCTTTGCCGCCTTTCTTATGGTCAAATACAGGCTTTTAAAATGGAAACGATTTTTAGTCCGGTACTTGATGGCATGCCTGTTGTTCATCGTGGTCTCTTTCTTATTCATCGAAGCCGGATCCGGTCTGCTTCAATTTGATCCCGTGCTGGCAAAAACGATTGCAAGCCTTTTTCTTGCCCTTTTCTTCTACCAGCTCCAGCTTCATTGGGGAATTTTTTCCGGCTACCCGGAATATGGGCAACTGGCAGGGGAGAGGCGCCATGGCTAAAGGTTACGGACTATTTTTTAAATCAGTGCGCCAACTTGTGCGTTTCGTTTATCCGTCTTACAAAGCGCAAATTTCCGGGGAAATTGCCGGACCTGCCGTTTATGTTTCACACCATCGCAATTTATTCGGCCCGTTTGTTATATTGCTTTGGTATCCGGAATTTATCCGCACCTGGATTTTGCACGTTTTTCTTGACCGCAAATCTTGCAGCAGGCAATACGCCGATTACACGTTCACAAAAAGATTCGGCTTTCCGCGGGCTTTGGCGAACCCGGCCGCCTTTTTTCTCTCATTCATGATCACAAAGCTGCTGAAATCCGGGAGAGGCATTCCCGTTTTCCGGAGCTCGCGCAAAATCATCCGGACGTTTCAGGAAAGCGTCGAAGCGTTAAAGAACGGGGAGAGCATCGCCATTTATCCCGATATTGACTACACAGACAACGCGGCGGGTGTAAAAGGGATGTACGAGGGTTTCCTGTATTTGGAAAAATATTTTTACAAAGAAACCGGCCGCCACGTCCAGTTTGTCCCTTTGTACGCCAGCAAGACGAAACGATTGCTTGTTACAGGCACGCCGGTTTTTTTCCGGGAAGGGGAAGATTTCCGGACGGAGAAGGAAGTGGTATATGAAAAATTGCACAAGGCATTGAACCGGCTCGCAGCGCAGTACGGCGAATAGCAGGCGAAAAAACGGCAGGGGCATGCTCCGCCGTTTTTTTGCTGCAAAATGAATCCCACTCCGTCGCTATAGATGCCTTCCGTTTTGGCTTTGGTCCTGAAGCCGGGCCCCCAATATCAAAAACTTTCAAAAACAACGAATTCAAGCCCTTGCCTAAAGCTTTTGCGGGATGGTTCCGATACCTAATAAGTGAGAACGTACAACGAAGGGGAGACAGCATTGAAAAAGCAAAAGAAATTCATTCCGCTTACCGTCAAATGGGGTGGTCTGATTTGCGCCGCCATGTTGATATCCATTTTGGCGACGGTCGGACTGGAATATGCCACTACAAGCCATCTGTTAAAAACGAAAAACCGCGATGTCAATCAAATGGTTGCAAACGAAGCGGCATCGCAGGTGGAAGCAGGACTTGCAAAATACGAAACCTCGCTTGACGAGCTCGCCGGCCTTGTCGGAACGGATCTCCAGCGGAAAAACAAGATGCAGGATATTGAAGCCAAAATCAAATCGGTCCAGACACGGAACAAGCAACTCGTTTCCGCTTATTATATGGATTTCCGGACGGGAAAACTCCATATTTCCCCGTATGCGAAGCTTGATCTGGACGTGCGCAATACGAATACATACCGCTATTTGCAGAAAAAGCCGCAACTGCAGTGGATGGATATTTACAAAGACAAGGTGACAGGCGCCATTATGACGTCCGTTGTCGCGCCGGTTTTTTCGGGCGGAAAGATGGCAGGCGCCGTCGGATATGACATCAATTTATCCGAAATGGGCAAGATCCGGACAAACATCGAACGCGATTCAAACAACAAACTTGCGATTTTCGATGCAAAGGGCGTGATCGTGACGTCGTTTTTAAAAAACGGCGACGGGAAAAATGCCAAGCCGGCAAATAGCGGAAAAGTAGAAGGGGTAAAAGATTTTGAAAGCAGCACCCGGCTTGACAAAGATTTTGTTTTTGTCGAAAAGATTTATCGTCAAAAGACAGCGACCGCAACTTTTCACTGGAACGGGGAAGGGTATGATGTCTATGCCACAACGATCCCGAAAACTGGCTGGAAAGTAGCCTCGTTTAACCCGCAGTCCGAGTTCAGCGCTCAGATTGGAAAAATAAAGGAAATGGGCCTCCTTTCCATCGGGATCGGGCTTTTGATCGGCATTGTTTTTGCTGTGTTGATTTCCGGCCGGCTCGTGAAGATTATCAAAAACCTGCAGCAAGTGCTGGCAAAAACGGCGGAAGGGGATCTGGTTACAGCGTTTGCGTTCCGCTCCAATGATGAGATCGGGGAACTGGCTAAAAGTTACAACGCCATGCTTCACAATATGCGCAGCCTGATTGCAAAAGTGAGCGACAGTGTCGATAACGTCAACAATGCGGCTGCCGGCCTTCGTACGGTAACAAAAGAGAATGAAGCGGCTGTGACGGATGTTTCTAAGGCAGTGGAAGAAATTGCGGCAGGCGCAGCCAACCAGTCCAATCATATTGAAACCGGATCAAATGCAATGCGCGATTTGGGCGGCGAAATCGAAAAGCTTGCCGCACAATCGCAGGTCATTGAAAATGCGGTGGATCAAGCAGGAACAGAGATCCAATCCGGTACGAAACAGGTCGATAATCTTGAAGCCTCTTATCAAAAACTGGAACAGGCTTTTGAAAGAGTCACATCGATGATGGCCGGGCTGAATGAAAAATCGAAATCAATCGCACAAGTCGCGGATGTGATCACGCAAATCGCTGAACAGACGAATTTATTGTCATTAAATGCCTCGATTGAAGCGGCGCGCGCCGGTGAAAACGGAAAAGGCTTTGTCGTTGTCGCCAATGAAGTGCGCAACCTGGCCGAGCAGTCGAAACAGTCGGCAAAAGATATTCGGGCGACGATTGCGGACGTGCTCCAAGACATGAAAGAACTAGTGGACGTCATGGAGGAAACGAATGAAATCAGCACCGGGCAGAGAAAAGCGGTCAACTCCGTGAGCACTTCAATTGCCGTTTTGGCCGAAGGATTGGAGAAGATGCTCAGCTCAATTAAACAGGAAGCTGCATCGATCCGCTCGATCGGGGAACAAAAAGATGCCGTTGTCCAAATGATTGAAGACCTCTCCGCTGTTTCCCAGCAAACCGCTGCCGCTTCAGAAGAAATCTCATCTTCCATGGAAGAACAAGCCGCCTCAGCCGGCGAACTCTCCCGCTACACAGAAAAACTGTTCACCCTCACGGAGGAACTGGAGAAGGAGATTGGGGAGTTTACAATTAAAAAATGATACAGGAGGGGAGTGAAAGCCGTGCTTGCACTCCCTGATTTTTGCCTGCTGCATCCAGATGAATAAAATACATTACGGGAATAACAGACGGTTTTTTAGTCCTCTTCCTGTGCAAGGGCATTCGTGTTATAATGATACGTACAAATATCGAAAGGAAACTGGATTACGCCACCGTGGCCACCCAGATCACAAATTTTATTTTTTTGCCGGATATGTACGTAACAATCATTGCTGATTTGCTAAGTTCTTCAATACTAGAAAAGGAAACTTACATGAATATGAGCAAAAAATACGAAAAAATTAAGCAGGATATTAGAGAAAAAATTTTAACGGAAGAGTACAAAGTAAGTGAAAAATTGCCAACCGAATCAGAACTAATGGAAATGTACCAGGTAAGCCGGTTTACAGTAAGGCGTGCAATTGATGAGCTGGAGAAAGAAAATTTCGTTTACCGTATTCAGGGCGGGGGGATTTTTGTTGACGATTGGAAAGGCAAACCCCAAACCGTCATGAAAAATAAAACAATCGGTTTGATTACAACTTATATATCCGATTATATTTTTCCAAATATCATCACGGGAATTGATAACTATGTATCAAACTATGGATATTCCATCTTGATTACCAACACACAAAACAATCCGGAGAAAGAGCGGAAAAGTTTGTCCAATTTATTGTCAAATAAAATTTCCGGATTAATCATTGAACCGACAAAAAGCGCATTGAGCAATACCAATAAAAGCATTTACGACAACATCAAATCACTGGGCATTCCAATGCTGTTTATTAATGCGGTTTACGATGACATGAATATCCCGTACTTGGTCATGGATGATCTAAAAACCGGCGAAATGGTCACAGATTATTTAATTTCCCTGGGGCATAAAAAAATTGTCGGGATTTTTAAAGTGGACGATAAGCAAGGTATACATCGAATGAACGGTTACATCAAAGCTTTTCAGAAGCACCCTGAGATTTCGAATATGGGTGAAATCATGATGTACCAGACAGAGGAAAACAAAATCAATCTGTTTAAAAAACTTCATACAATACTGTCGCGCCCTGAGTTTGCTCCGACTGCAATTGTTTGCTACAACGATCAACTGGCCATTCAAGTCATGAATTTTGTCAAAGAAATCGGTCTGAACGTACCAAAAGATCTCTCCGTTATTGGAGTTGATGATTACCAGTTTTCAAAGTTTATCAATCCGGCATTGACGACTGTTCGCCATCCGCAGGAAAAGATGGGGCTTGATGCTGGTAAAATGATCATTGATATGCTTAATAAGCAACCAGTCACCTCAAAAATATATGAACCAGAATTGGTAAAAAGGGATTCAGTAAAGCCGCTTGATCATTCAAATGACAATTGGACGGAAAAAAATAGGGAGGAGAAAGCAATCTGTGATAACGATGAGTAATATCATGGATTCTGCCTTTTTTCGAAAACAACTTATGAATAGGCCAAAAGTTTTTGTAATGATATCTGCCTTTAATAGATCATGATTCCGGTAGTCAGATATTCTGAAGCAGCCGGATCCGGTATAAAGTCAACAGGGCTTGCTAAATGGCAAGCCCTGTTGGTTATGCTTCTATTGTATGCCGTCGCCTTCTGCTATCCAATCGACTTTACAGCCATCGACTCAACCGGCAAGCCCGCCTCATATCTTTTTATAAAGGCTTCGTACCCTGAAACGCCTTCAGGTTCCGGGCTTAGCGTCATGCTTTCGGGATGGGTGAACACGTTTTGGTCCAAAAAGTCTTCCAGGCTTTGCTTCCCGTTTCCGGATTTTGCATAAACCGCGAGCACGGCCATCCCCCAGGCGCCGCCTTCACCGGCAGTGCTCATCACCGTAATCGGCGTATTTAATGCATTGGCCAATACTTGCTGGCCAATGACCGGTGTTTTAAACAGGCCGCCCTGGGCAATCAGGACATCCGTTTTGATTCCTTCTTCATTCTTCAAAATATCCATCCCGATTTTAAGCGGTGCAAATGCCGCATACAACTGGGCCTGGACAAAATTGGCCAATGTAAAGGCACTGTCCGGTTTCCTGACAAACAGCGGGCGCCCGGCCGGCATTTTTGTAATGTTCTCGCCTGACAAGTAGCTGTAATTGAGCAAGCCGCCTGCATCCGGATCCGCTTTTGCAGCCACCAAAAACAAAGTTTCATATAAACGATCCGCCGGCAAGTCAACACCGAGCCGTTCAGCAAATTGTTTAAACAGGTTTGCCCATGCATTAATGTCAGACGAGCAGTTGTTGATATGGACCATTGCCACGGGCGCCCCGCTCGGCGTTGTGACAATATCAATATCGCGGTACACTTTTTCAAGCGGCTGATCCAGCACAATCATCGAAAATGCCGAGGTGCCGACGGATATATTTCCGGTCCGTTTGCGCACACTGTTTGTGCACACCATCCCGGTTCCGGCATCCCCCTCAGGCGGAGCCATCAAACTGCCTGCCTGAAGATTTCCGTTTACATCCAATAAGGCCGCTCCTTCGGTTGTTAAAGTACCCGCATATTCGCCGGCTTTTAATACTTTTGGCAGCACTTTCCCGATATGCCATGGATAGGGCGCCACATTTTCAAGCTGGTCAAACGTATCAAGAAAATCTTCCCGATAGGTGCCGGTCTCTTCATCCACCGGAAAAACACCGGAAGCATCGCCAATTCCTAACACCTTTTCTCCGGATAATTTCCAGTGTACATAACCGGCCAACGTGGTGATAAAGCGAATATCCTTTACATGGGGCTCCTGGTTTAAAATCGCCTGGTAAAGGTGGGCAATGCTCCATCGTTGCGGAATATTAAATTGAAATCGTTCAGTCAATTCATCCGCCGCTTGTTCGGTGATGTTATTACGCCATGTCCTGAAAGGAACGAGCAGCTCTCCGTTTTCTGCAAAAGCCAAATACCCGTGCATCATAGCGCTTACACCAATGGCACTGATTTTTGTTAAAGTCGTATGGTATTTCCCCTGGACGTCTGCCGCAATTTGGGCATAGCTTCTTTGAATCCCTTCCCACACTTCTTCCAACGAATACGTCCAGATGCCGTTTTCAAATTTGTTTTCCCAAACATAGCCGCCGGATGCGATTGTTTCAAAATCGTCCGTGACAAGTACGGCCTTTATCCGGGTTGACCCCAGTTCGATGCCGAGAGAAACATTTCCCTGCTGAATTGCCTGTGAAGTTTCGATTAAATTCATTTTTTTCACTTCCCAAGTCTTAAAATCATTACCTCTTCCTAGCCCTGGCTCTGCCGGACACCGGTACTGCGGATTATTTTTTTCCGGCCTCCCTAATCGTTGTGGCAAATTGTTAAAGAAGTGCATCTTTTTATTTGTTTACTGCTAAATTCAAATTTTTACAGTTTTAAGGCCAACCATTTTCGCAAAATCTTCAATTTGCTCAGCAGTGACTGCGAACGACAGGACAGTATGATGTCCGCCGCCGTTTTCAATCCATTTTTGGGCCCCTTCATAAAAACCTGGTTTCGGTGTCCAAAGCTGGCGTGCGACAGGCAGTTTCGGCGCTGCTTCAGCCGGTTTTTTTCCATTCACTTCATACATAACGAGTTTAAACTGGTCACCAAAATCAGAAACCGTAAGATTTACAGCGTCTCCATCCGTGCCATCGAAGACGAGCCGTGCAGGGTCTTCACGGTCCCCGATGCCTAATGGATGGACTTCTACCCTGATTTTGCCGCTTGCCAAAGTCGGGTCTACTTCAAGCATGTGGGAACCCAGTATTTCTTCATGGCCTTTTACCAGATTGTACGTATAATCTTCCATAAAACCGGTTTTTTCGTTATGTGCCATGATTTTCACCAACCGGTCGAGTGCGGCTGTTTTCCAGTCCCCTTCACCGGCAAAACCGTAACCTTCCGCATTCAGCCGTTGGACCGCCATCCCCGGAAGCTGTTTCATGCCCCACAAATCTTCAAAATTTGTAGTGAATGCTGTGTACCCGCCACGGTCAAGGAATTTGCGCAAGGCAATTTCAATCCGGATTTGCTCTTTCACATGGTCTTCAAAATAGGCCGGGTCATTGTTTCCAACCACCAATTCATATTTTTCCTGGCATTCCGCATAAACGGCCTCTATTTCCTGATCGGTGACTTCTTTCATTTCCGCAACAAGGTCACCAATGCCGTAATAGTCGACTGTCCAGCCGAACTGAATTTGTGCTTCGATTTTATCACCGTCCGTGACTGCGACATTGCGCATGTTGTCGCCGAATCTCGCTACTTTAATGTTAAAGCTTTCATTGAAAGCAACAGCAACATCCGTCCATTGCCCGATTTGGGTTTGGACCTTTTCATCTTTCCAGTGGCCAACAACGACTTTGTTATTTTTGTTCAGTCTCGCATTGATAAATCCGTATTCCCTGTCGCCATGGGCACTTTGATGCAGGTTCATGTAATCCATGTCGATCGTTTCCCACGGGATATGGTCCAGAAATTGTGTAGCCAGATGAAGCAAAGGTTTTTGCAGCAGTTTCGTTCCCCTGATCCAGTTTTTCGCAGGCGAGAATGTGTGCATCCAGGTGATGACACCGGCGACATTGTCGTTATAGTTGACTTCTTTCATGACCTGCGTGATACTGTCGGCTGTTGTGGCAACCGTTTTAAATACGATCGGGTACGGTAGCTTGCCGCTTGCGTTGATTTCATTAATGATTTTTTCCGCATCTTCCTTTACAGCATCCAGCGTTTCTTTGCCGTATAAATGCTGGCTTCCGACGATAAACCAAAACTCGTAATCTTTTATTTTCAACATGCTGTTTTCCTCCCTGGAATGTACAAGACATTTATTTTGTTTGTGCTTAATAGGCATTTACGTACTTAAAGGTACATAATTGAGGCAAGGCAAACTTGCACAGCCTTGCGCCAATTTCTTTTTAAACCGCTTTATTTTTGTTATAAACATCAAACGCAACAGCAAGAAGCAAGACAAGGCCCTTAATCGTTTGTTGCCAATCTATGCCAAGGCCAAGAATGGACATACCATTGTTCATCACTCCCATTACGAGCGCACCTACGATTGCTCCGCCGACTGTGCCAATTCCTCCATAAGCAGAAGCTCCGCCGATAAAACAGGCTGCAATGGCATCAAGTTCAAAGTTCGTTCCCGCTTTTGGCGTTGCTGCATTTAGACGGGCTGCAACAATTAATCCCGTCAATGCGGCAAGCACTCCCATATTTACAAAAATCCAAAATGTTACGCGTGGTGTTTTGATCCCTGATAAACTCGCTGCATTTGCATTACCGCCAATTGCATATACCTGTCTGCCCATTGTTGTTCTTTTCATAACAAACGAGTAAGCAAGAATTAAGGCTATTAAAATTACCAAAATGTAAGGGATTCCTTCGTACGTCGCAAAAATGTACGAAAATACATTAATCAAACATGCAATAACAATAATTCTAGCAACGAACAACGGTCCCGATGTTGTTTGCAACTGATATTTTTTCTGCTTTTTTCTTCCATTTAATTCAATGAAGATATAGGCAACTGTACATAACAGCCCGACCGCAATGGTCAAAATATTTAAGGAGCTTCCTTTAAAAACATCCGGGATAAAACCAGAACTGACAAGTTGGAAGTTTCTCGGAAAAGGGGCCAGTGATTCGCCTTTAAGAATCAGCATCGTCAGGCCCCGAAAAACGAGCATTCCAGCTAACGTCACAATAAATGCCGGAATTTTTACGTAGGCAACCCAAAATCCCTGCCAGGCACCAATGCATGCACCAATTGCTAAAGAAATGACAAAAACAACAATTGTCGGCAGATGCATGTGTATGGACAGGACAGCAGATATTGCTCCGATGAAAGCTACAACGGAACCGACAGATAAATCAATATGGCCGGCAATAATGATGAGGACCATACCAATGGCCAGTATCAATACATAACTGTTCTGCATAACAAGATTGGTAATGTTTAACGGCCTTAACAAGATCCCGTCCGTAATTACTTGAAAAAGAACCATAATCAGAACAAGCGCAATAAACATGCCATACTGTCTCATGTTTTTTTTCATCATTTGAAGGATAGAATCCATTTGAGGTCACCCAACTTTCGTCATATATTTCATTAAAATTTCCTGATTTGCCTCTTCTTTTAAGACTTCCCCGGTAATTTTTCCTTTGTTCATGGTGTAAATCCGGTCGGCCATTCCCAGTAACTCCGGAAGTTCTGATGAAATGAGAATGATGCCTTTCCCCTGATCAGCCAGTTGATGAATAATGGTGTAGATTTCATATTTCGCACCGACATCAATACCCCTGGTTGGTTCATCTAAAATCAAGATGTCCGGTTCGGTAAAGACCCATTTACTCAGCAAAACCTTCTGTTGATTGCCACCGCTCAAATTCCCAACCAGTTGCATCACATTGGAAGACTTGATCCTCAGCTTTTTACGTAGCTCCTCAACACTTACAATCTCTTTTCCCTCGTCGATTACCGATTTGTTGGAAATTTTTCTTAGATTCGCCAGCGTCATATTTTCTTTCAAGCTTGAGATCAAGTTAAGACCAAGATTTTTCCGGTCTTCCGTTACATAGGCAAAACCATGGCGTATTGCATCCTGAACCGACTTGATTTCAATCGGTTTGTTATCTTTGATTATTTGTCCTTCCATTTTCTTTCCATATGACCGTCCAAAAATACTCATCGCCATCTCGGTTCTGCCAGCTCCCATTAAACCCGCAATTCCTACAATCTCTCCTCTTCTTACTGTAATATTTGCATGATCAACAACTTTTTGTTCCGGGTTGGCAGGATTCCAAACGGTCCAATTTTTAATTTCCAAAATGGTTTCAGCTATTTTTGGTGTATGATCAGGAAAGCGATGCGTTAAATCTCTTCCCACCATTCCGCGAATGAGCCGGTCTTCCGTTATGTTATCTTTTTTTACATTTAGCGTTTCAATGGTTTTGCCATCCCGCAATATCGTAATGGAATCAGAAATTTTCATAATTTCATTTAATTTATGTGAAATAATAATAGAAGTAATGCCTTGTTCCTTAAACTCCAAAATAAGGGAAAGCAAGTTTTCACTTTCCGTCTCGTTTAAAGCGGAGGTAGGCTCGTCTAAAATCAGCAGTTTTACTTCTTTTGACAAAGCTTTTGCGATTTCAACCAACTGCTGTTTTCCGACGCTAATGTTGCGGATTAATGTATCTGGTGATTCATTCAGACCGACTTTTTTCAATAACGTTTCAGTTTGAATAAATGTTTCTGCCCAATTAATCACGCCATTTTTTGCCCTTTCATTGCCCAAAAAAATGTTTTCAGCAATTGAAAGATCGGGGATAAGCGCTAATTCCTGATGAATAATGACAATTCCCAGAGCCTCACTTTGCTTTATATCCTTAAATTGGCAAATTTCTCCATTAAATAAGATGTCTCCCGAATACGTTCCATAAGGGTAAACACCGCTTAATACTTTCATGAGGGTTGATTTTCCTGCGCCATTTTCACCGCACAGGGCATGAATTTCGCCTTTTTTTACTTTTAAATTCACATTATCAAGTGCTTTAACCCCAGGAAATTCTTTTGTAATGTCGTTCATTTCCAATATATATTCAACCAATTGATTCACCCCCGTTATACAGAAAAGGGCATTCCAAAAAGAAAACCGTACCTGTTATCACGACTGTTTGATCCGCCTGTTCCAGGACGTCATTCTAAATGGAAAGCCCATTGCCAAATATTATTTCAATTCGCTTGTTTTATAGTAACCGCTGTCAACCAACACCTTTTTATAATTGGATTTATCAACAGAAACAGGATCCAAAAGATAAGATGGAACAACTTTTACGCCATTGTCATATGTTTTTGTATCATTGACATCCACTTTCTTGTCATTCAGCATCTGATCAACCATTTTCACTGTCTGTTTTGCCAATTTTCTTGTATCTTTAAATACGGTTTGGGTTTGTTCACCCTTGATGATCGATTTTACAGAAGCCAACTCTGCATCCTGCCCAGTAATCACTGGCATCGGTTTGTCTTTTGAACCATAGCCGACACTCTTCAAGGATGAAATCACGCCAATGCTGATGCCATCATATGGAGAGAGCACTGCATCTACTTTTGCATTTGTATATTTGGCACTTAAAATATTATCCATCCGGGATTGTGCCGTTGCCCCATCCCACCGAAGCGTTGCAATTTGGTTGAACTTCGTCTGGCCGCTTAACACTTTAAGTTTTCCGGACTTTATATACGGATTCAGAACGGACATCGCGCCGTTATAAAAGAACAGCGAGTTGTTATCATCCGGAGATCCTCCGAATAATTCAATATTAAATGGCCCTTTATTTTGTTTTAAACCAAGTTTATCTTCAATATATTTTGCTTGTATAACGCCGACTTTGTAATTATCAAAGGTAGCATAGTAGTTTACGTATTTCGTATTCCGGATTAACCGGTCGTATGCAATCACTTTAATTTTTTGGTCATGCGCTTTTTTGAGAACATCGGTTAATGCTTCTCCGTCAATAGCACCAATAACAAGGACGTTCGCCCCTTTAGTGATCATGTTTTCAATCTGTGATACTTGATTTTGCACATCATCTTCGGCGTATTGCAGATCGACTTTATAGCCCATCTTTTCAAACTGCTTTTTCATATTGTTTCCATCTTTAATCCAGCGTTCCGATGATTTCGTCGGCATTGCTATTCCTACATACCCTTTTTTTCCAGAGCTTGCCCCCGAACTGCCACAGGCACTTAGGACGAAAACAAGAATCAGTGCACAGGTCGTTATAAACCATTTTTTCACAATGTTTCCCCCTCGTATAGTTAGATTAGAAAACCAAATTTTCAATTTTGTCAACGCTTACATTTTTTTGGTATGTAACCCACTCCTTCCTCTAGGTTCAGTAAATACGCATTTTGTAAGCGCATTCTTATTTGTCCCTAGTGTATTATAGTCATCCGTACATGTCAACATTATATTTCAAAAATTTGTACGAACAAATAAACGGTCATTCCATAAAGTTGAACAGTATGGATTGTTACGCAGAATAAATGCTTCCGAATGCAGAACAGATATTTCCTTCACCGCGGAACAAGATCTCTGCAAGAGCACCGGAGCATTCCTTTAAAGATAATAGATAATCAGGCCGGCATCTGTTATAGTAAAGTAAGACACTTGTATTCAAGTCCAGAAAAATAACGACAATAAGGGTGAAACGTATGGCAGAATCACCAAAATATGTTGTAGTACAAGAAAAAATTAAAGAATGGATCTTGAACGGACAAGTTAAACCGGGAGAAAAAATATATTCAGAAAATGAGTTGGTTAAACTGTTTCGTGTCAGCCGCCACACTGTCCGCCAAGCCATCAGGCAGCTCGTAAACGAGGGGTGGTTATATACGGAGCAGGGATCCGGAACATTTTGTGCGGATAGAAACTTTCATGAAATCCGTCAAAAACCTTCATCCGGAAATACAAAAACAATCGGCGTCATCACAACCTACATTTCCGATTATATTTTCCCTTCAATTTTGAATGGGATCGAATCCTATTTGACAGAAAAGGGATACTCTCTTGTTTTAGCAAGTACCGATAACGATCCAAAAAAAGAAAAACAATGTTTAGAAACGTTGATGAGTAGGGAAATTGACGGACTCATTGTAGAGCCGACAAAAAGCAGCGGGTTTAATCCAAATGTTTGCTTTTATACAGAACTGGAAAGGCTACACATTCCCTATATTATGATCAATCAATTTTATCAGCAGCTGAATCCGCCTCATTTGATCGTTGACGATGAACGAGGCACCTACATGGTGACTGAACATTTGATCAGGCTAGGCCACAGTAAAATCGCCGGGTTGTTTAAAACAGACGACCTTCAGGGTGTGTACCGGATGAAAGGCTATTTAAATGCGCTCAGAGAAAACCATGTGCCTTTTTTTCAAAACATGGTGAAAACGTATTCAACAGAAAATATGAATCAAATGATTGAGGATTATAAAGTGTTTTTAAAGAACACAAAGGAACGACCATCTGCAATTGTCTGTTACAATGATCAGATGGCAATCGAAGTGATCCGAGTGCTAAGAGAATTAGACATCAAAATTCCGCAAGATATTTCTATCACAGGGTTTGATGACTCTAATCTTGCGGTTGCCTCGGAAATTAAACTAACTACCGTTACACATCCTAAAACCCAGATGGGGATCGATGCTGCAAAATGGATCGTCGCAGCAGTTGAAAAAGCAGAAAACCATTATGAAAAAAGCCGTAACTCCATTATTTATGAACCGGTTTTAATTGTCAGAAATTCTACCTTGGATAAAAAAGACGCTGCAGAGAAATCAAATATACATTAAACAAAAATCGTGACTCCTTCGCACCATTCAGATAAACAAAATCAACTTTTGCTCATGAAGATAACGAGTGACCCAAGTAAATCGGTCTCATTGATACAAAAAAGCATCCTTCAGCTAAAATAATTTGGAGGATGCTTTTTCATGTTCAAAGAATCAGTAAACAGGAATCAACTTATTTTATATTCACAACTTCAATACCGGCCATTTTTGCAAAATCCTCAATTTGTTCCGCTGTTACGGCAAAGGAGAATACTGTATGGTGGCCGCCACCGTTTTCAATCCATTTTTGGACCCCTTCATAGAAACCTGCTTTTGGTGTCCAAAGCTGGCGTGCGACAGGCAGTTTCGGCGCTGCTTCAGCCGGTTTCTTTCCTTCTACTTCATACATCACCATTTTGAATTTGTCGCCAAAGTCGGAAATCGTTAAGTCAACCGCCTCTCCATCTGATCCGTCAAAAACAAGCCGTGCAGGGTCTTCGCGGTCCCCGATGCCTAATGGATGGACTTCTACCCTGATTTTGCCGCTTGCCAAAGTTGGGTCTACTTCAAGCATGTGGGAACCCAGTATTTCTTCATGGCCCTTTACCAGGTTGTACGTATAATCTTCCATAAAACCGGTTTTTTCGTTATGTGCCATGATTTTCACCAACCGGTCGAGTGCGGCTGTCTTCCAGTCCCCTTCACCGGCAAAACCGTAACCTTCCGCATTCAGCCGTTGGACCGCCATGCCCGGAAGCTGTTTCATGCCCCACAAATCTTCAAAGTTTGTAGTAAAGGCTGTGTACCCACCACGGTCGAGGAATTTGCGCAAGGCAATTTCAATCCGGATTTGCTCTTTCACATGGTCTTCAAAATAGGCCGGGTCATTGTTCCCAACCACCAATTCATATTTTTCCTGGCATTCCGCATAAACGGCTTCTATTTCCTGATCAGTGACTTCTTTCATTTCCGCAACAAGGTCGCCGATGCCGTAATAGTCGACTGTCCAGCCGAACTGAATTTGTGCTTCGATTTTATCGCCGTCCGTGACTGCGACATTGCGCATGTTGTCACCGAATCTCGCTACTTTAATGTTAAAGCTTTCATTATAAGCAACGGCAACATCCATCCAGCGTCCGATTTGGGTTTGGACCTTTTCATCTTTCCAATGGCCGACAACGACTTTGTTATTTTTGTTCAGTCTCGCATTGATAAATCCGTATTCCCGGTCGCCGTGGGCGCTTTGATGCAGGTTCATGTAATCCATGTCGATCGTTTCCCACGGAATATGGTCGAGAAATTGTGTAGCCAGATGAAGCAAAGGTTTTTGTAACAGTTTCGTTCCCCTGATCCAGTTTTTCGCAGGCGAGAATGTGTGCATCCAGGTGATGACACCGGCGACGTTATCGTTATAGTTGACTTCTTTCATGACCTTTGTAATACTGTCGGCTGTTGTGGCAACCGTTTTAAATACGATCGGGTACGGTAGCTTGCCGCTTGCGTTGATTTCATCAATGATTTTTTCCGCATCTTCCTTTACAGCATCCAGTGTTTCTTTGCCGTATAAATGCTGGCTTCCGACGATAAACCAAAACTCGTAATCTTTTATTTTCAACATGCTGTTTTCCTCCCCGGAATGTACAAGACATTTATTTTTTTTGCCCATAATAGGCATTTTTTCCGTGCTTGCGTAAATAGTGTTTATCCAAAAGAAATTGATCCATGTTGATTTGATGCGGATTCAGCTGTAGCGAGTGGTAGGTCATCTTCGCTACTTCTTCGAGCACAACGGCATTGTGCACGGCATCATGGGCGGATGTTCCCCACGTAAAAGGGCCGTGATCATTTACCAGAACAGCCGGAACCTGGTCCGGATCAATATGCCGCTTTTCAAAAGTCTCAACAATCACATCACCGGTCTGTTTTTCATATTCCGTCACGACTTCTTCTTTCTTCATCGCCCTTGTGACCGGAACCGGCCCGTAAAATGTATCGGCATGTGTCGTTCCTGCCGCCGGAATATCAATGCCGGCCTGCGCAAATGAAACCGCCCAGGGAGAATGTGTATGGACAATTCCTTTAATATTCGGGAAATGGCGATAAAGCACACAATGTGTTGCAGTATCGCTTGACGGATTTAACTCGCCTTCCACTACATTTCCACCAAGATCAACGACGACCATTTTTTCCGGTGACAATGCTTCATACTCGACACCGCTCGGCTTAATGACCATGAGATTCTTTTCACGGTCGATTCCGCTTACATTTCCCCATGTAAAGGTGACCAGATTATATTCCGGCAGCAGCATGTTTGCTTCATAGACTTCTTTCTTGAGTTCTTCTAGCATTCATTGATCATCCCTTTGAAATTGATCATTCTTTAAAAGTTTTTGACATGTCATTTGGATTCTGCGATTAACCGCTTACAAATAGAATGCTATATCAATTATCAGTATAAGTCAACAAAAAAATATTTATATGTATAAATGTGTTTTTCACTGGATGGAAAAGAGTGGTTTATGTCACAGCTTCCGTAGCTTTTTCACTATAGCTACAGACACAAAAAATACACAATTGGGTACCCTTACCTGCTATCCTTTCATCTATATAAGTAGCATAATGATGGGTAAGAAAGCGGTTAAGAAAAACGCAGGAAAACGTTATTTTTCCTCAGTTATCAGTACAAATATTTTTGTCGTTGATTTATAGGTATAAATGTGCTAGCATGTACTTGCAGCATGAAAACGCTTTTTTCTAAAATGATACCGCTCACAAAGAAAGAAGCCATCAGCAAGAAGAAAATAAGGCTGAAACATCAAGGAGGGAACTTTAATGGTTGGTGAAAAGAAAATCTCAAGTGGATTCATTTACTTTTTCGGGGCTTTTGGCGGCATTCTATTTGGCTATGATATTGGGGTAATGACAGGCGCTTTGCCATTCCTTGAACATGACTGGAACCTTCAAAACAGTGCAGGCGTTATTGGATGGATTACCTCTGCTGTAATGTTCGGTGCTATATTCGGCGGCGCTTTGGCGGGGCAACTTTCCGACCGTTTGGGCCGGCGAAAAATGATTTTAATTTCAGCTTTTATTTTTGTTGTTGGATCGGTTTTATCTGGCATATCCCCTCATAACGGGCAATACTTTTTAATCATCGTCCGGATGTTATTAGGATTAGCGGTTGGCGCTGCTTCTGCACTGGTCCCGGCTTATATGTCCGAAATGGCGCCTGCACGTTTGCGCGGACGTCTGTCAGGGATTAACCAAACCATGATTGTATCGGGAATGTTACTTTCTTACATTGTCGATTATTTATTAAAAGGTTTGCCGGAAACATTGGCTTGGCGGTTGATGCTTAGTTTGGCAGCGGTACCAGCATTGATCTTATTCTTTGGTGTGTTAAAGTTGCCGGAATCACCGCGCTTTTTAATAAAGAACAATAAACTTGAGGAAGCACGCAAGGTTTTGAGCTATATTCGCGCTAAAAAAGAGGCAATTGATGCTGAAATCAAACAAATTCAAGAGACTGCCAGAGAAGAAAAACAGGCAAATCAAAAAGCATCATGGGGTACTTTATTTAGCGGCAAATACCGTTATTTAGTCATTGCCGGTGTGGGCGTTGCGGCTTTCCAACAATTTCAAGGCGCAAATGCTATTTTTTACTATATTCCTTTAATTGTAGAAAAAGCAACAGGGCATGCTGCTAGTTCTGCATTGATGTGGCCGATTATTCAAGGGATCATTCTCGTATTGGGTTCACTTGTCTTCTTATGGATTGCTGATAAATTTAAACGCCGCACTTTGTTGACAGTAGGCGGAACGATTATGGGCCTGTCCTTTATTTTGCCAGCCATTTTGAATTTGCTCATTCCAAATGCAAACCCGATGATGATCGTTGCGTTTTTAAGCATTTATGTAGCTCTTTATTCCTTCACTTGGGCTCCTTTAACCTGGGTCATCGTTGGGGAAATTTTCCCGCTTGTCATTCGTGGACGCGCATCAGGATTGGCTTCCTCTTTTAACTGGATTGGTTCTTTCCTGGTTGGGCTGCTGTTCCCAATCATGACTGCTTCCATGTCCCAAGAAGCTGTTTTTGCAATTTTCGGCGTGATATGTTTGCTTGGTGTTTTGTTTATCCGGACCCGCGTACCTGAAACCCAGGGACATACGTTGGAAGAAATTGAAAAATTTGGGGAAGAAAAAGCTGTTGAAAAAAAAGGTGCCCACTTACACATATGAGACGGAGGTAAATAAAAATGAATTTAGTGGATACTTCTAAAGCGATTAAACAAGGAAATGTCTCATTAGGCATTGAACTGGGGTCAACCCGGATAAAGGCCGTGCTTGTCACGGATGATTTTGAAACGATCGCATCCGGTGGCTATGTTTGGGAAAACAAATTTGAAAACGGCATCTGGACGTATTCGTTGGAAGAAGTGTGGGAAGGGATTCAAAGAAGCTATGCCCAAATTGCGGCGGACGTCCAGGGGAAATACCATACCACTTTGACAAAAATCAGTGCCATCGGTGTAAGCGCTATGATGCACGGGTATTTGGCTTTCGCAGAAAACGGAGAGCTGCTCGTTCCTTTCCGGACATGGCGCAATAACATCACCGAACAAGCGGCGGATGAATTGACTGAACGATTTCAATTTAATATTCCGCAACGATGGAGCATTGCCCACCTTTACCAGGCGATTTTAAATCGGGAGCCCCATGTAAAAGACATTCGCTTTATCACCACTTTGGCTGGTTATGTGCACTGGAAATTATCCGGAGAAAAGGTGTTAGGGATTGGCGATGCTTCCGGCGTTTTTCCGGTGAATGAAGCGACAGGCACTTATCGGAAAGATTTTCTTGATACGTTTGACCGGCTTGAAAATGTGGCGCCCTATCCATGGCACATCAGGGAAGTGCTGCCAAAAGTATTAAAAGCCGGCGAATATGCGGGCACTTTAACAACCGAAGGAGCGGCACTCTTGGATGTAAACGGAAATCTTCAGGCAGGCAGTTTGATGGCCCCGCCTGAGGGGGATGCCGGAACCGGGATGGTGTGCACAAACAGTGTGCGCAAACGGACCGGGAATATATCCGTCGGCACTTCGGCTTTTTCGATGATCGTGCTGGACCAGCCGCTCAAAAAAGTGTACCGGGATATTGATATTGTCACCACGCCGAGCGGGGCGCCCGTAGCGATGGTCCATATCAACAACTGCTCGTCTGACATTAATGCATGGGCAAACCTGTTTAAACAATTTGCTGAACGACTCGGTGTTGACTTGCCGGCAGACCGTTTATATGAAACGCTATTTTTGGTGGCTGCAAAAGCGGATCCGGATGCGGGCGGCTTGCTCAATTACAGCTACTTGTCAGGCGAGAACATTACAAAAATGCCGGCCGGGCGCCCGCTGTTTGTCAGGAAACCGGACAGTGCCTTTACATTGGCAAACTTTATCCAGGCCCAGTTGTATGCAGCATTTGCGCCGCTTAAAATCGGGATGGATATTTTGAAAAATGAAGAAGGAATCAAAACGGATGTCCTGATTGCCCAAGGCGGCCTGTTTAAAACGCCGGTAATTGGCCAGCAAGTATTGGCGAATGCATTAAATACGCCGATTACGGTGATGAGCACTGCCGGTGAAGGCGGCGCCTGGGGGATGGCCGTGCTCGCGGTTTATGCAAAATCCGGAAACGGGAAGCAAAGCCTGGAAGACTTTTTGGACCAAAACGTGTTCACCCATCCCGAAAGCATGACGTTAAGCCCGGAACCTGAAGGCGTTTCAGGGTACGAAGCCTTTATAAAAAGATATGAGGCGGGCTTGCCGGTTGAGTCGGTGGCTGTCCAGTCGATTTTTTAAAGGAAACGGAAAATCGTTAAAACAGCTGCATGGACACACCACAGGCTTTCCGGTATAACCCTTGGTTGCTCCATTTTCCATGCACGCAGCATCCGGCAAACGCCCGGTTCATATCCCAACGGGGACGGCGCTAGGCAAATGCATAAATTTTTGGGAGCCATGCAGTCCGGCCCGCCAGTAAACACAGATGATAAATCCGGCATTTTCCATGAAAACTACCGGATTTTTTTCATACATGTTAAAATAGAAGGTGTATTTAGTTGAAAACAAGGCAGGTGTCCGTTTTGTTTCCATTTTTCCACCGACATCGAAAGGAAGAGCATATTTTTGCGCCAATGGGGGGAGAGGTGGCGCCGATTGAGGAAGTGCCCGATCCCATCTTTTCCGAAAAAATGATCGGGGATGGCGTGGCAATCAGGCCAATTGAGGGCCGGGTCGTTTCCCCGTTTGACGGTGAAGTGATCCAGATATTTCCGACAAAGCATGCGATCGGGTTGCGCGGCGAATCTGGGCTGGAAGTTTTGATTCATATCGGGCTAGAAACGGTTTCTCTCGAAGGGAAGGGGTTTGAAACGGTTGTGCAGGCCGGGGACAAAGTGGAAAAGGGCGACCCGCTGATTCGTTTTAACCTGGAATTTATTAAAGCCAATGCAGCGGATACGATTACTGCGATCATCATTACAAACGGAGAGCTTGTAAAATCGCTCGAAAAAAGCACCGGGGTTGAGGCGGTTGCCGGGCAGACGGAAATCATGCGGGCTTGTCTGTGAAACCAAAAAACAGGCTCGAAGCAAGCGGCGGGGAAGGGTGGCGCAAGCCGGGGTGCCCTGCGCCGCAAAAAGAAAAAACAGGCTTGAGTGCAAGCCTGCTTCTTACTTGTATGGTTCGCATGCGTATCCGTCCTTGTCGCCGTCCATATAGGAGCGGTAGGCGGGATTCGTGTGCGGCACGCCGTCTGGATATTGTTTGCGCAGTTCCGTACAGTTTTGGAAACCGCTGCTCCCGCTGCTGGAACGGCTCTCCCCGCCGGTAGCACTGGATGCGGAACTGCCTTTTTCGCACCCGTTAAAACCGCGGTCTGTTGCATACCCGGGTTGCGACCAGACCCTGAGCTTTTCGTTTTTAGCCCGCTGTTCGGCTTTTTTGAAAGTGCCCAAATATTGATAGGGCGGTTCATACACATAGGCCACGCGCGCGTACCCTTCTTTCAGCAGCTTTTCCTGCACGGACTTGCCGTTTACGAATACATAAGCGAGGAGCCGCCCGTATTTGTCGCGTTTGGCCCCGTGATCAAATTCGATCGTCAGTTTGCCGCTTGAAACGAGCTGCTTGTTCCGGTAATAGGCCTCTTTTGCATACGGCTGTACGCACATATCCGGTTTTTTTGATTCCGGCGTGTCAACGAGCAAATAGCGGACCGTCTCTTCTTTTCCAAGATAATAAATTTTAATCGTGTCCCCATCGGTAACACCGGCAAGTTTAACAGCAATTTGCTTGCCTGCCGTTTGCCGGTTTTCTCCCGGCCCGGTATTTGTTTGTTGCGCTGTTTTTGGTTCTGTGCCCGTTTTTGTGCTGTTTTGATGCAGCCCGCACCCTGCAACGGCGAGCATCATAGCCAAAAAGAGCGTGAACCAGCCTGCTGTTTTTGGCTTCATTTCCCCTTCTCCTTGCTTTTAAAAAATGTAGCGCCCTTATTTTACCATTTTAAGCGGGTTTCTTTAAGCCATCCATTTGACAATAATACCGCCTGGGGTATATGATGGGGGTTGTAACCGAACTTCGGGCAGGAGGTCATCCGTATAAATGTATATTGTTTTGCTCGTTCTTGCGCTCATTCTCGCGAAAACCGGCTATACACGTTACGTTCCCGTTCGCGGTGCTGTGCGGGCGGATTTAAGAAAAGATGTGCTTGAACATAAAGTGGTGGTCGATGTGAGGGATTACCAGCATGTGGGAAGCGGTACCGCGGATGCCATTGTGATTCCGACGGCTTATTTAAAGCGGTTTTCCGGCGAAATTCCAAAAGGCAGTCTTCACCTTATTGTTTCCAGCCGGCTTGAAGCCAATTTCAGCATCCGTTTATTACGCAGAAAAGGATTTCATATTTATTCTTATACGATCTTGGAACCGGGGAGGGAAAAAGGTGGAATACGATGCGAAAATCAAAAACCGTGTCAAAAGAATCGAAGGGCAATTGCGGGGAGTACTGCGGATGATGGAAGAAAAGGACAATTGCAAAGAGGTCATTGCCCAGTTGTCTGCCGCCCGGACGGCAATTGACCGCACGATCGGCGTCATTGTCAGTGCCAATCTGGTGGAATGTGTGAAAAATGCCGAACAAAACGGGGAAGACGCGGGAAGCCTTGTAAAAGAAGCGGTCAACCTGCTTGTGAAAAGCCGCTGACCCTTTTCACAAAATTGCTGCTGGCAAGGCCGAACTTTTCGCAAAAATCGGGGGATTTTGTTTTACGAGGGAGGAATTTTGATGAAAGAAATTTCTGCGATGGAAGTCGAGGAAAAACTGAACAAGGGTGAAAAACTCAATATTATCGATGTGCGCGAAACGGAGGAAGTGGCGGAAGGAAAAATTCCGGGCGCGCTGCATATTCCGCTCGGTTTGCTGGGATTCCGCCTAGAGGATCTTGACCGTTCCAAAAACTATATTGTCGTTTGCCATTCCGGCGGGCGGAGCTATATGGCATGCCAGTTTCTCGAAAGCCAGGGTTTTGATGTCACAAACCTGGAAGGCGGCATGATGGCGTGGAGCGGCGAAATCGAATGAAAAATTTTCCTCTTGATCTTGCGGCGCATAAAGCGTAGTATAAGAGTACAAGCTGCGTTGTACGTAATATTAATAAAGTTTTAACCTTTAAACTGTTATAGGGAGTTTAACATTATTGCGGGAATGCCGAGCCTTTTGCCGTTTGGCAGGGAGGATGGCAGGAACGCTTTTGCGGACACCCACTTTGAGGAGTGTGGTTCTAAAACTTTCTTAGTTTGATTACGGCAACTGCGGCACATACATAATCTGTTAAACCCCGTCCTTCTTAGAAGGGCGGGGTTTTTCACAATCAAGAACCTAGACCGAAGGCATTAGCTGAGCCTGTTAACCCTGCGGCCCGGATGCAGTGCCCGGCCCATTTTTTCGCGCGGTATAAAGAGCCCGCTCTGTCCGTTTGTGTTAGCCCTCGATATTACTGGGTGTATAATAAAACTAACAATGTTTTGACATGCAGGAGTGGGAAAATGTGAACCAAATGAAATACATTGAGCCTGCCGTGATGTTTTTTACCATGATCGTCTATGTCGCTGTAGCTGTACTGATTGGCGTTGTGGCCGGGACCACGGTCGGTTTGTTTTTGAAAGCTTTAAATTTTTTGAGCGGAAAAACAGGTGCGCTGCCCGTGCCTTATAAGATGCTGCTGCTTCCGGTTGGCGGCCTGTTGAATGGCCTGTTGCTGTATAAAATGAAACCAGGGGCGCCTTCTGCCATTGCTGCTGTGCATTCCGAAGGGGAACCGCCCTTTGACAGAAGCTTCCCGGCCAAGTATCTGGCGGCCCTCATTACACTTGTATCCGGCGGTTCGGCTGGAAAATTCGGGCCGAGCGCTCACTTTGCCGGTTCGCTTGCCACATGGATCGGGAAAGTTTTTCATATTCAGCCGTTTCTTCGGGCCCAGCTGATCGTATGCGGAATCAGTGCTGCTTTTGCCAGCCTGTTTGGCGCGCCCGTTGCGGCAGCCGTGTTTGGTTTGGAAGTATTGGCTATCGGGTCAATCCGGCACCAGTTTCTTTTCCCTTCGGCGGTTTCCGGCATAGCCGCTTTTGAAGTCAATAAAAGGCTGTTGCATACGCCTTATGAATATTTCACCATCCATGCCATGCCGTCTTTTTCTGTTCTGCTGCTTTTAAAAGTGGCTGCCCTTGGCATGATTTGCGGCCTGGCTGGATGGCTGTTTGTTGAATCTATTGAGCAGGGGGGCCGCTTATTTTCGGTTGTCCGGGAAAAATTGCATCTTCCTCCCTTCCTGATGCCCTGTGTTGGGGGTATGCTCATTGCTGCCGCATTATTCATTTTTCCCGCCGACTTTTTGGGGCTGAGCTTGCCGCTTTTGGACAAAGCGATGCACGGGGGCCATGTCGGCTTTTTCGCATTTCTGTGGAAAATCCTGTTTGTGGCGGTTACGCTTGGTTCCGGCTTTTACGGAGGAACATTCACCCCACAGCTCGTCATCGGGTCTGCCGCCGGAAATGCATTTGCCGCTTTGCTCGGGATAAATCCTGTATTAGGGGCGGCTGCGGGCATGCTGGCGGTGGTTTCGGCTGCATCCAATACGCCGGTTTCCGCTGTGCTGCTTGGATATGAGCTGTACGGTCATGTTACGGGGATGTATATATTGGCCGCCTGTATCGCCGGGTATTTGATCATCGGGCACCGCAGCGTTTATCGCGACCAGCTTGTGTACGATCCAAAGTCTTTTTGGGTGCAGCTGGAGCCGGGGGTCGAACTGAGGAAAGAATCCATCCGACTTTCAAGCGGCACTGCAAATCAGACAGGACGGTTCCATCTTCCGTGGTAGTGGGAAAAGCCGTTTATGATCAGGCTTATGTTAAGCAATCTTATTAAAAACGCATTGATCTTAGCATAGGGCCGCTCTGCGGAAAGGAAGCTGGTCAAAAGATGCGCCTATCTTAACGTAGGGGCGTCTATGTAAAGGAAGGCCGCCAAAAAACGTATCAACTTTAACATAGGGCCGCTCTATATAAAGGAAGCCTGCCAAGTTTTCCGCCGTTCTGCACAGAGGAAGCGTACTATATATTTACGCACAGACGCCCTAAGAAAAGAAAGGCCGCTGAAATGCGCGTCTTCTTAACAGATTCTGCGTAAAAGAAGCGTGCCAAAATCGCGCCAATCTTAACGTTGGGCAGTTTTGCGTAAAAGAACTTCGCGGACCGGCTGATCTTTTGCAAGAAGCGTTCAAAAAACCGTTGAGGATCGTCTCAACGGTTTTTGCGGCAGCCTTCTCGCTTTACTCGGTTTCCCCGAGTCCGGTGACTTTGTTCATCACATTTTGAATGGTATCAGCCAGCCCTTCTTCCTCTTCGCTGCCGGCATTTTGCGACTGGACATTTCCTTCGAGCTGGTTATTGTACGAGTAAGTATTGGATTTGTAACTTTTTTCTTCTTCCATTTTTATCACCTCCCAAACATAGGGTGTGTTAATCGGAAGTTTTTTAACCAATCTAAGGCTTCCCCTTTTGGAATTCCATCCGGACAAGCAGCAAGAAGTTAATACGCATAAAGCATGAAGGAATGATGGGCCATAATGGGTGAAGAAAAAAGTGGCTTTTTATCCCCACTGGAATTTTAATCAAAGGGGCATTCAGTTTTAATGCTGAATTGTTGACGGAATGCGTAAACAACGGGCAAATCACCCCGGTTGAAAACGAAAAAAACCTTGATGCATCCGCGATACATCAAGGTTTTTAGAGTCGGGAAGACAGGATTTGAACCTGCGACCCCTACGTCCCGAACGTAGTGCTCTACCAAGCTGAGCTACTTCCCGGTTATTTTATTTTTGCTTGCCAGCTCCTTAGCTCTTGCTGACAAATATTATTCTACGACAATAAATTTCGTTTGTCAAAGCCTTTTTTTATTTTTTTTAAAGAAATTTTTTCCGGCCTGGTTTCGAGCCGGCAGCCGTTCCTTTTTCAACTGGAAAATAAGAAGGTTTGGCGGCTTGGAAAAAGCTTAGAGGTATGGTTTTTCCAGGAAAAAGGAATATCGCCAGGAATCACCGCCGCCGGCATGATGTCGACTCCCGTATTTTCCAGCGAAGCCAGCATTGTTTCTTCATTCGGCATTTCTTTATGTTTGATGACGCGGTCCAGTAAAAATCATGCAGCTAACGCCGGGCAATCCGGAAACTGAGAGACCATAAAAAATCACGCATCGTGCTTTTAAAATGGCCTTCATTTTCATCACCTTCAGCTTTATCATTCGCCATGAGCGGGTTGCGCTGCCTTTTACACACAGGCAGGGGGAAAGGCGGGAGGGTTCAGGAATAAGGGAAGGTGCTTAGAGTGGAACGTTTTTTCAAAAATTCTAAGGGAATAAAAACAAAAAAACGGCCATAGCAGAGATAAGCACGCTATTCTCGTTTCACTCTGTCGAAATTTGACTGCAGCAAGATGTAGAATAAAATGATCAAACAATTAAGATTTTGTAGAGTATGGTAAAATTGTGGATATTCATGTATACTGAATCATATATGTTTGGTAGTTTTTGCGGATGATGTCGGAAGATGGCAGCAAATGAAAAATACGGTGAGCCTTTGAGCAGGGGAGAGAGATATGCGCGGCAGGAAATTAAATTTCAAGGGAAAAGTTGTGTTGGCGCTCTTATTTACGTTGATTGTTGTTGTTCTGGCCGGACTCGTTGGCAAAGGGGAAAAGATGTCAGCGAAAGACAAAGGAAAAGATGCACATGCTGTCTCACTGCGCACTTTATCTTTTTCGCCTGCGCCGATGACAGCGTTTGCGGGTTCTCCTTTGTACAAATCGATGATCGGGCAACAGCGGCAGAAAAAAGAAGCGGAGAGACAAAAAGAAGTTGCGAAGCAAAACGAGAAAGATCTGAAAGAAAATGCCATTTACTTAACATTTGATGACGGCCCGTCGAGTGCGGCCAACCAGTTATTGGACCTGTTGGAAACTTATCAGATGAAAGCTACCTTTTTCATGCTCGGGCCGAGGATGAAAGAGCATCCGGCAGTCGTAAAACGCATGCAAAAAGATGGAGACGGGCTTGCCCTGCACGGGATCACACATAAAGCAAGAACGATTTACAGCAGTACGTCCGCGCCATTAAACGAAATGGCTGAGGATCAAAGAATATTGGAAAACGTGGCGGGTGTAAAATCTTATATGGTACGCCTCCCGTATGGAAGTATTCCGTATTTAACAGATGAAATGCGCGATTTACTGGATAAAAGTGGTTTCCACATTTGGGATTGGAACGTGGACAGCAGTGACTGGGAATTAAAAAATGGACGCTATGTCCAGTATACGATTCAGCAAATCCGGCAAAAAAAACAAGCGGGGGAAACGCCGGTCATCCTTTTGCATGACAAACCGGAAACCGTTAAATATTTGCCGAAGTTGCTAAAGTTTATCAAAAAGCAGGGCTATAAAACAAAAGTGTTGACCAATGAAACGCCCCCGGTAACGTTTCCGTGTGAAGGCCGCTGTCATCCAATCCACCATCCAGTTGAAACGGGGAGAAGATGATGGTAAAAAGATTTATTGTATTGGGAATGATGTTGCCGGGGCTTCTTTTGCTTCTTGCCGGCTGCCATTCAGACAAAAAACAGGCGGACAGCATATACGAAAAATTGAAGAAATCCGCATCCTATGAAAGAAATTTTGTCGCGAACCAGGAGAAACTGGACCAATACAAAGAAAAAGTGGCATCCATTTATGCTGATCTAAACCAGCTTGAACTGAATGACGAAAACCGCCCGGAAGTGAAGCAGAAATTAAAAAAGGCGGACAACTATACCGAAAAACAGCAGAAAGAGCTGCGGGAATCCAAAAAGAATTTTCAAAAGGCATATGAGCAATCGGCATCCATAAAAGAGAATGTGGAAAAAATTAAAGACGGCGGGCAGCGGAAACAGGCGCAGAAGCTGCTCACCATCATGGATGAACGCAAAAAATATATGAACACTTTTTTTGATGATTATAAAAAACAATTGGCGTTACAAGGCACCTTTTATGAAAATCTGGAGAAGTTCAGCCCGGACGAGTTAGACGATCAAATTAAAAAAATAAATGGATACAATGGGAAAATGGAAGAAACGATTCGCCAATTCAACCAGGATACGAAACGGTATAATCGCGAAAAAGATAAGTATTTTAAAAAAGCAGGGCTTTATTAAATTGGGCGTTTTTTTAAAGAGGCCCGGGACCGGCATTATGCCGGGAACCGGGCTTCTTTTTTTGGGACAGGAAAACGGCTGGAAAATTGGGTGATACGATGAGATTGGCAACCCGGTCAGGCGTAATGCCATATTGCTCATACAGTGCCGTCATGCCTTGTGATGTATTTTTATCCGTGATCGTTTCCAGCAATTCCGTGTTAATGGTCGCCGGATAAATTGTCGCAGTCCGGATGTTGGTCCCTTCCTGTGCGGATTCCATGCGCAATACTTCCATTAAATCGCGTACCGCCCATTTCGTTGCGCCGTAAACTGCCTCTCCCGGGTAAGCTTTAAGCCCGGCTACGGAAGAAGTTGTAATGATATGCCCTGATTTTTGCGCGATAAACGTTGGCAATACTGCCGCAATCCCGTTTAAAACCCCTTTAATGTTAATGCCGATCATGCTGTTCCATTCGTCCGTTTTTAATGCGGAAAGCGGGGAATCCGGCATAATGCCGGCGTTCAGGAAAATCACATCTACACCGCCGAAAGCATCTTTGGCAAGCCGGACAAGCTCCCGGGAATCTTCCGGTTTGGTCACATCTGTTACCCGGTAAACCGCCTGGTCGCCATTCGATTTGATGAAACCCTATTCAGATGTATTTGAAAGCCATATTGAAAACAGCGTTGAGTCCTGGTGTAAGCCGTGAAACTACCGTATTCACGCAATATTTTTCTTGTGTAAACAGTAAAATGCACAATTTCTGCACAAATGCCGGGTATCTTTAAAAGAAAGGATAAGCGACAAGGGGGACGTAAGATCATGAAAAAAGTATTAGCAGGCATTTTTTCTCTCGCAATTCTCTTTTCTTTAGGGGCATGCGGCAACAGTGAAACAAAATCTGCGGATAGCAAAAGCGCGGATTCCCATTCACACATGGAAATGAATCATTCCGGCTCGAGCGAAGTACCAAAAGGAATGAAAAAAGAAAGCAACCCAAAATATAAAACAGGCAGCCAGGTTGTCATCCACGCTGACCATATGGAAGGGATGAATGGCGCGAAAGCAACTGTAAAAGCTGCATACGCCACAACCGTTTATGCGGTGAATTATAAGCCCGTAACAGGCGGAGCCGAAGTAAAAAACCATAAATGGGTTGTTCAGGAAGAAATTAAAGGGGCGGGGAATAAAGCGTTAAAGCCAGGAACAAAAGTGACATTGGAAGCAAATCATATGGAAGGCATGAAAGGGGCATCTGCTGAAATTGTTTCGTCAAAGAAAACAACAGTCTATATGGTGGATTACACGCCGACGAATGGCGGAGAAAAGGTAACCAATCATAAATGGGTAACAGAAGATGAACTTTCCGCCAAGTAATTTTAAATAGGATTAAAAGGGGCTCTTCAGGCAGCCCCTTTTTTGCCGTGTTCAACGTTAAATTTCATTTTTCACCATACCCACTTATATCCAACGCCCCAAACCGTCTGCAAATGGCTGTCAACCGGGAATCCCGCATTTCTTAATTTATCCCGTACATTGCGGATATGAGAGTCAATGGTCCGGTCTTCTGTTTCCACTTCATATCCCCAGATAGAAGTTAATAATTGCTCGCGGGAGAAAACCTGATTCGGATGCTGCAGAAACAGCCCAAGCATCGCAAACTCTTTCGGTGTCACGCTGACAGGCTGATTCTGGTAGAATACTTGAAAAGATACCGGATCCCATTTTAATCCGTTTTTTTCAATGGTTTCATTCTGATTTTGGTTGGAACGCCGTAAGACTGCATCAATTCTGGCGAGAAGTTCTTTTTCGTCAAAAGGTTTGGATATATAATCATCAGCACCGATTTTCAGCCCTTTGACAACATCCGGTTTATCTGTACGCGCCGTTAGCATGATCACCGGCACCTGGCTCATTTTCCGGATCTGTCTGCAAACTTCCCAGCCGTCCGTTTCCGGCATCATGATATCCAGAAGAATAAGATCGTAAGTTTCCTCCTGAATATACCTGATTGCCTCCGGTCCCCGTGTTACCTTGTCGCAGGCATATCCTGCCGGTTCCAAATACAACGCAAGCAAATCCAGCATCCTTTCTTCATCATCTACGAGCAGCAGCTTCTTCAATGATATCTCCTCCTTGAAACCGGATTTCCATAGTGGTCCCAATACCTTCCCGGCTGTCAGCGTGAATATGCCAATTGTGAGCCTCTACAATTTCTTTTACAATCGCAAGGCCTAACCCCGTACCGCCGAAAGACCTTGATCTGGACTTATCAACCCGGTAAAATCTTTCAAAAATATAGGGAAGATCCTCTTCGGGTATCCCTTTTCCATGATCCTGCACAATGAGTTTCCATGCTCCATCTGCTTTTTTTACGGTAAGAAAGATATTCGTATGTGGCTCTGAATATTTATAAGCGTTATCCAGCAGGTTGATGACGACTTGTTCAAAACGGACCGGGTCTGCAATCAGCTGGATGGAAGGATGACACTTCACTGTCAGGATGATCCTTTTGTTTTGGAAAGCCGGGCTTAATTTATGTTCAATTTGCTTTAGCATTTGAAACAGCGGGAAGTTTTGCTTTTGGATTTGAAATGAATTCCGGTCCATTTTCGCCAAATCAAACAGATTTTGAATCATATCTGACAATTTCGCGGCTTCTTCATAAATAATATTTAAATAGGTTTCGTTATCCGCACAGTTGTTTTTCCGCGCAATATCTGCATAACCTTTGATGTAAGTTAATGGCGTGCGGAGTTCATGAGAAATGGAAGCCAAAAATTCGCTTCTTTCCTCGCGAAGATGGTTCCATTCGCGGGCCAACGTGCGGATCGATTCAGCAAGCTGTCCGAGTTCATCTTTACTGTAAACCGGGATTTCAACAGATAAGTCACCTTTCGCAATTTTCTTTGTCGCTACTTTCATATTAATCAGCGGCCTCGCCAGAATGCGGGATAAAAGGATGATCAAAATCAGCGTAATGCCGAATGCGAGAAGGCCGGCGATCCAGAAGTGGTGGTTCATTTGTGAGATCAGCTGCTGAACTTGTTTTGTATCCTTAAACATGTAGACATAGCCGTTTTTAAACGGGCTGACGGATGCAATGTACTTTTCATCTTCCCAATGCTTTTCTATGATTTTTCCCTTGTGTGTGATTTTGCCAACGGGCTTTGAAATGATGTTTCGCATTCCCCGGTCGAGCGGGCGTGAAGCAATGATGGATTTTTTATTGCCATTTAATACAATCACGATGAGATCGGATTTGGATTCCATTACAGCAACACGGTGGATGGAATCCGGGTCATTGTATTGTTCCAGCACATCCCGGTGGCTGTTGCTTCTCACTAAAAGCGAATTGAATTCATCTTTTACACGCTCTTTGACTATATTTTGGTGCAAAAAGTAAATCACGAATCCTTCCAAATCAATCATAATCACAAAGAAAATCAAGCCAATTTTAAAAGAAATATGATTTAAATGCTTCAGCTTCGTCACCCCCGCCCGTTTGGAATTCTCTGCAAAAAATTAACTTGCTTTTGAGGATGTGTTGACCCGGACATAGGTTTGCCCGTCTTTTCCCGGTATGACAGTCACTTTTTCCCCAATATTATAGCACCGGTAATATTTCATATTATGTGGCGTAATCACCTTCATCACGCTTCCATCCGCCAACTTGATTTTCGATTTACAGCGGCTCACGCCTTTGATGTCCGCAGTGCAGTCTGTATCCGTCAGTACTTTTCCGGTTGTTTTTGTGCCGAGCTTTCCGGATACTAAGTTGACAGCATAGAGATTATTTTTGCCGTTTTGCTGGACGTTGATTTTGGCTTCCACTTGTTTTTCGCTCAGCCCGGGGTCTTTGTTAGGGCTGGCATCTTTCCCCTGGCTGATTTTGCTTTGGCAGCTTGCAAGAATGAGTATGCAACTCAAAATGGCTGCCAATCCTGCCAATCTTTTGCTCATGCTTTTCATCTCCTGTAACTTTATAATTTGCCGTCTGCAAAAAATGATCAAAGATAGTATAAATCATAAATTTGAAGAAAGTATGCATATTCGTGTGCTTTTATAAAAGATATAAGGGGTTGTGAACAAAGCGTGAAGAGGGGGCGTTCCTCGAAAATCTCCACATTTTCTGCACAAGAAAATTTTACGATTGATGCAAAGAAGGGGGAAGTACAAATGGAATGGTTAAATGCTTTGCTGTTTCTTGCATGCCCGCTCATGATGATCTTCATGATGTTAGGGGGACATGGCCATGGAGGCGGGCACGGAAAAAAAGCCCATCTGGAACATAGCCATGGGATGCATAAGAGGATTCAGAAGTTGGAAGAGGAAAATCAAAGATTGAAAAAAAGGCTGGATGCATTTGATAAATATGATCAGAAGAAAACATCATGAAGATAAAGTGGCAGGAGAAAAATGATCCTGCCTTTTTAGTTAAGCGAGGAATGCAGGAAATACAGCCATGACCATTGCCAAAAATGCGCCGAAGCATGCCTGCGCTGTGTGGAAGCTTGCCGGAAAATGGCCTGACACAAAGCCGGTTCCCTTATCAAAAGGGACCGGCTTAGCTGAAAATCCGGATGTGTTTGCGTTTAAGCAAACGGCAGAAGATGAAAATTGGATCCTAAAATAAGAAAATGTGCAGAAATGATGCAGTTTGAATGTTTAACAGAACGGGCAAAAATAAGGGAAGACAATTTGGAGGTGGAAATAAATGGACAAGTCCTATGAAGAATGCATCAAAGCCTGCCAGGAGTGTATGGAAGCCTGTAATCAGTGTTACAGTGTCTGTTTAAAGGAAGACAATGTGAAAATGATGGCTGGCTGTATCCGCATGGACAGAGAATGCGCAAATATTTGTGCTTTGGCATTGCAAGCGATGCAAAGCAACAGCCCGTTTGTGAAGCAAATTTGCAATTTGTGTGCGGAAATTTGCGAAGCATGTGGGGAGGAATGCAGGAAATACAGCCATGACCATTGCCAAAAATGCGCCGAAGCATGCTTGCGCTGTGCGGAAGCTTGCCGGAAAATGGCCTGACACAAAGCCGGTTCCCTTATCAAAAAGGAAACCGGCTTTTAGCAAAATCAATAAAACGGGAATGATGTGTTTAAGCTTAAGCAAACGGAAGAAAATAAAAATTGGATCGCCGGTTTAAATAAAGGTGAAAACCAATTTTTCTCATGGCGCTCTCATATCATGAAATGGATGGCCGGCAGAAAATAATTCGATGTATTTGTTTTATATTTCTTGGTCTCCAGAACATGCGGCAGGAAATTTAATATCAAAATAAAAAAGCAAGGATCCCAGCCATAAACTGAAATCCTTGCTTTTTGTGATGCGGATGAAGGGACTTGAACCCATACGGTGTTTCCACCACTAGAACCTGAATCTAGCGCGTCTGCCGATTCCGCCACATCCGCATTGTTTTGTTTTTGTTCGCCTCATCAGCGACAAATTTATTATATAATGCCCGGTTGAAAAAAGCAATACCTTTTTTAAAATTTTTTTGGATCCCTGGAAAGCTTGTTAAAAAAGGAGCCGTGCATGCACGGCTCCTTTTTGGGAAATAGTTTACGCAGCCATTTCAACGCTTTTTTGTCTGTCTCTTGTAAAAGCACTCACGGCAAAGGTTACAATCAGGTTCAAAACCATGGCGATGATCCCGGTATTTAAGTCTTTGACTGCTTGCGGCATAAACGGCAACAGCGTCGCAACCGTCTGATTCGTGATCGTCACATAGGAAACGACAAGTTCGCCCGCAACAATTCCGGCAAATGCTCCTGCTTTTGAAATCGGGTTATTTTTCATAAAGCTAAATACGATCGCCGGGAAAAATTGCGTAACCATGTTGTACCCCATCAACAGCAGGGCAACAATGGTTTGCCCGCCGTTAAATGTGAAGTAGAGGGCAATTAAAGATACGACCGGAACCAAGTATTTGGCAACATTGGCCACTTGTGTTTCATTTGCGTTCGGTTTAAATACTTTAAATAAGTTTTTCGAAATCATCGTTGATGCGCTCATCAACAGCAGCGACCCCGGTACCAGTGCACATAACAGACCGGCAGCGCCGATGACGCCGACAAACCAGTGCGGGAAGCTTTCAATAGAAAGAACGAGCAGCGCATTATCGGTTGCTGCTCCTTCAAGTGCCGGCTTTACAGTCAGAATCGCCGCAAAACCGGCAAAGAATACGAACAACAGGATCAACTGATACAGCGGAAAAATCACCGCATTGCGGCGGAACGTTTTTTCATTTTTCGCTGTAAAGGAGGCGGCAAAAGAATGCGGCCACGTGTAAAAACCGAGTGCCGTCAGCAAAACGGTCGAAATGAACCAATATACACTCATCCCTTGGTGCGGGAGCGCAAGAAAGCCGGGTTTTGCCTGGTCAATGGCATGAAACATATCTGAAAAGCCGCCAAAATAATGAACAGGGAGATAAATTCCGAGAAAAACGACGACGGCCAAAACCAACGCATCTTTCATGACGGACGTCCAGGCTGTTCCGTGCACGCCTGAAATCGTGGTGTAAATGGTTACCGCGATCACGCCGATCCAAATGGCGACGCCGGAAGAAATCGAGCCGTAAGAAGCAATGCTGACGATACTGCCGAGCCCTTTTAACTGCAAAACAAGGTACGGGATCATTGCAATAATGCCGATAATCGAAACAAGGACACCGAGAGCGGGGCTATTATATTTTTTCGCGAAAAAGTCGGATTGGGACAACAGCTTATGTTCTTTTGCATAACGCCAAATGGCCGGAAGCAGCCAATAGGAAAGAACATAGGCCAATGAACCGTACCAGAGTATATAAAGCGTCGGGCCCCCTTTGCCGTAAGCCCATCCGCTGCCGCCGAGAAAAGTGAAAGTCGTGTAAATTTCACCGGCGCTTAGCAAGAATACAAACAATGTTCCAAAACTTCTGCCGCCGGTTGCCCACTGTTCAAGGTTCATTTGCTTGCCCCGGCGCGCCCGGATGCCGAGATAGAGTGACACCAGCAAAAAGATGAGGATAACAAGAAGTGCGCTGTTCATTCGGCATCCCCCCTTTGGTTTTTCGGATCGGTTTTATAGATAATGAACATTACAACCGTCGATAAAACAACCCACAACACGGTCCAGAACATGATAAAAGGCATTCCGAGAATCATCGGATTGGTACGGTTTGCAAAAAACATGCCAATGATTAAAGCAAGAAATGGGAGTGATGCCAGGACGAATTTCATTTGAAAACCTCACTTTTTTTAGTGTAAAAGGCCAACCTGAAGAAAGCGGCTGATCCTTTTCAGGCAGTTAACGTCAGGCTGGCGGCGACGAACGCTTTCACCCCGTAAGGCAATACATCCTCATCCACAGTAAAGCGGGCGTGATGGTGGGGATAAACGATGCCTTTGTCCGCATTTCCGGCTCCAATAAAAAAGAATGTGCCGGGTGCCTTTTGCTGGAATCCGGAAAAATCTTCCCCGCCCATGGTTGGAACGCCGTCTTGAATGGCATCTTCACCAAACGTCTCAACCAGTACTTCACGCAGCTTTGCCGTGACTTCCGGATCGTTAATAACGGGACGATAACCTTTCACGTATTGAAAATCATAAGTCGCCCCGTGCGCTTCTGTTACGCCTTTCACGACGCGTTCCATCAGCCGGATCACTTCTTCCTGCAACGCCGGCTTAAACGTCCGGACGGTGCCGCTGATGAAAACCGAACCGGGAATGACGTTATGCGCAGTACCGGCTATAAACTGGGTCACGGAAAGAACAACGGGATCTAAGGGATCAATATTTCTTGAAACAATATGTTGAAGGTTTGTTACAACTTGTGCGCCAATTGCAATGCTGTCTATTGCTAAATGCGGCTGTGCCCCGTGTCCGCCTTTTCCGTTAATCGTGATGTAGAAAGCATCTGGTGCCGCCATCATCGGTCCTGACACCAACTCGATTTTTCCAGCTTCAAGCGGTGACCATAAATGAGCGCCAATCACCTGGTCCACGCCGTCCATGACACCGGCTTGGACCATTTCTTCGGCACCGCCTGGCAATTGTTCTTCGGCATGTTGAAACAGAAAACGGATTTCACCGGCGATTTGGTCTTTTAAGCCGGCCAGAATTTTCGCGGCCCCAAGCAGCATCGCGGTATGCCCGTCATGGCCGCAAGCATGCATCACACCATCATGCTTTGAGACGAAATCAAATGCATTTTCTTCTTGAATGGGGAGCGCGTCCATATCGGCGCGAATGGCTAAAACACGGCCGGGCTTTGCTCCTTTCAGCCGGGCTACCACACTCGTTTTTGTCGGGCGGGACAACACCAAACCCCCGAAAGATGCAAGCGTATCATATATAAATTGCGATGTTTCGACTTCCTGGAAAGAAAGCTCCGGGTTTTGGTGCAAATGCCTCCGCCAATGGATTACATCTTCCTTGACTTGTTCGACCAATGCATCGATTTTTTCGACTTCCAAAGATAATGCCATATCAAAATCCCTTTCTTATTCTATATTTCTATTTTCTTTATTGATTTAAAGAATTTAGAGTATTATAACATCAAATACTTTTATATTGCAATAACAATTTGGTTTCACTTCTAGCTTTCTTCCAAAAAAAGGGGACTTTCTGCAGAGGAGAGAAATAGGCATCAAACCATCTCCATTGGTTTCCATCAGTGGATAAACACCACTGATGGAAGTTTCACTTATCTTTGTTGCTCCCCCAGTTGCATGAGGGCGCCAAAATATTGTGATGCTGTTGTGAAGCAAATGAAAGCAATCAGCTCACTGATCTCCGCATCTGTTAAATACTCCTTTAAAACCGCTGTTACATTTGGAGATGTTTGCCCTTTGCCCGCAAGAAAAGCTTCAGCAAATCCGGTACATACCGCTGTTTTTTCATCGTAATCAACGGGGTTCGGTTTGCCTTTTGCCTTACAATACAGGCAGCCATTTTTTTGTGCAAGTGTACGCCGGACTTCTTCTTTTAACTTCGCTGATAACCGGCCATCCTTTTCAAATTCATCACTGAGTTTGTTCCAGTATTTCAGAATGGACGCATTATATCCCAGCAATTGTTGAAATGGCGTATTTCCTCTTTCATGTAATGGTATCAGTGTCATGCTCATCCCTCCCAAAAATAGTGTAAAATAAAGCGTGCGGCTTTTACATACCGATTAAAAGGCATTTGATTGATTTGAATTTCAAATTGGAAAGGAATTTGAAGAAATGGATTTCATTGATGAACAAATTATACATGAATTGAAAGAAGATAGCCGGTTATCAATGAGCGAGCTAAGCAGGCGTATTCATCTATCAGCCCCGGCTGTGAGAGAGCGGGTACGACAATTAGAAGAACAGGATATCATTAAACGCTATACCATTGAACTGAACCAAAAAAAACTGGGATACCCGATAGAAGCCATCATTGAAGCGACAATTAAAAATAATCGTTATGACGATTTTAAAAAGCAAATATGCCAGTATTCGAATGTTGATTTTTGTTATCGTATTGCTGGTGAAGCATGCTTTATGTTAAAAGCCCGCTTCCACTCATTTGAAGACGCAGAGCAATTCATTGATGAATTGCAGTTATTTGCACATTCTAAAACGAGCTTTGTTTTTTCCAAAGTGGTTTAAAACAAGTGCGCCTATTTCAACAGGTATCAAAATTCCAGGGCCTTTTGCCAAATGAATGGACGTACGCTCCAGGCATGCTGAAATAATGTTCAAAATGGAGCATCTATGTTGACATAGTATACAGGGGGATGGTATATTGAAATTGCGAAGGAGGCAAGGAGATGGAGGAATTGGATATCATGATGGATGCCCGGGATGAAGCTCCCGTTTGCCCCGCCCACAGTGAACGGAAAAGCCACCATTCGGAAAAAGTGAAAAAGAACCTGGTCAGCAGGTTGAACCGTATTGAAGGGCAGGTAAGAGGGGTCAAAGGCCTCATCGAAAAAGATACCTATTGCGACGATGTCATTACCCAAATCGCTGCCATCCAATCTGCCTTAAACGGCGTGTCGAAGATCCTGCTTGAGGGCCATTTGAAAAATTGTGTCCTGGAACGGATTCAAGAAGGGGATCTCGATGTGCTGGATGAATTTTTAGTGACCATACAAAAAACAATGAGAAAATAAAGGAGCGAGTTGATCATGGAAAAAGTAACCTTAAATGTACAAGGCATGTCTTGCGAACATTGTGTCAAAGCGGTTAAAGGAAGCGTCGGCGAATTGTCAGGCGTGAAAAATGTAGACGTTCATTTGGCAGAAGGAAAAGTGGATGTTGAATTTGATCCGAATGAAGTGACGCTTGATAAAGTAAAAGAAGCCATTGAAGACCAAGGCTATGAAGTAGCGTAAATCCGGGCAAAACGGGCTGTGCTTTCGGGCACGCTCTCTTTTTTCAAAAAAATATACCTATAGAGGGTATAAAAGGCGTCAGGAGGAATGGATATGGCCGCATCACTACAGGAAAAAAAGGCCGAAAGCGTCACGCTTGGCATTACCGGCATGACGTGTGCAGCATGCGCCAACCGGATTGAAAAGAATTTATCGAAAGTGGAAGGCGTCAAAAAGGTAAATGTCAACCTGGCGACAGAGAAAGCCGCCGTTCAATACGATCCGAAACAGGCGACCGTCGAAAATTTGATCGAAAAAGTGGAGAAAACGGGTTATGGTGTATTAGAAGAAAAAGCGCAGCTCAATATTATGGGCATGACATGTGCGGCATGCGCCAACCGCGTGGAGCGGGCGCTGAAAAAAACCCCCGGTGTTGTTCGCGCCGCCGTCAACCTGGCAACGGAAACGGCAAGTGTTACATACCTGCCGGGGCAGGCAAGCGCTGAACAAATGATTGCCGCTGTAAAAAAGGCCGGCTATGACGCAAAAGTAAAAGGCGAACTCGATCCGGACTATGAAAAGAAGATGCGTGAGAAAGCACATAAAAAGCAAAAAATAAAATTTGCAGTTGGTGCTGTCATCTCCGTCTTTTTCCTGTTGCAAATGATTTCGGATATCGCTATGCATTACGGCGGCGGTTTTTCATTCCATATGAATCCATGGCTGCAGCTTTTGCTTGCTACAATCGTGCAAATTTTTGTCGGCGGCCATTACTACCGAGATGCTTACCATGCAATCCGGGGCGGGAGTGCCAATATGGCCGTTTTGGTTGTGCTTGGGACATCCACGGCCTATTTATACAGCCTTGTCCTCACCATCCTCGGTTCCGGGCGCATGCTTTACTTTGAGGCATCCGCCATTGTGATGACGCTGATCGTTCTTGGCAAACTGATGGAAACGAGGGCAAAAGGCCAAACATCAGAAGCGATGAAAAAACTGATGGGCCTGCAGGCAAAAACGGCTCGAGTCAACCGGGGCGGAAAAGAAATTGAAGTACCGGTTGAAGAAGTCGTCCCCGGCGATATACTTCTTGTCCGCGCCGGGGAAAAAATTCCGGTTGACGGCGTCATCACAGAAGGGGCTTCTTCTGTCGATGAGTCCATGCTGACCGGCGAAAGCATGCCCGTTTCAAAAAAAGCGGGCGATGCCGTCATCGGTGCGACATTGAATAAAACCGGTTCGTTCCGTTTTAAAGCCACAAAAGTCGGGAAAGATACGGCGCTCAGCCAGATCATTAAACTCGTGGAAGAGGCGCAAGGTTCGAAAGCGCCGATCCAGCATCTGGCTGACCAGATTTCGGGTATTTTCGTACCGATTGTCATATTGATTGCACTGGTGACATTTGCGGTAACGTATTTTGCGGCCGGATTCACCCCTGCGATGGTCAGCATGGTTGCTGTGCTCGTCATCGCCTGCCCTTGCGCCCTCGGGCTTGCTACCCCGACAGCAGTCATGGTGGGAACCGGCCTCGGTGCTGAAAACGGCGTGCTGATCAAAAGCGCGGAGCATTTGCAAAGCGCCCATCGCATTACGACTGTTGTACTCGATAAAACCGGCACGATTACAAAAGGAGAGCCGGAAGTAACAGATCTCATTCCATACGGCGGTTTTTTAGAGGATGATTTGCTTGCCATTTCCGCCGCAGCCGAAAAAGGATCGGAACACCCGCTTGGTGCAGCCATTGTAAAAAAAGCAGCTGAAAAAGGCTTGCAACTGCCAAATGTTAAGGAATTCGAAGCAGTCCCGGGCCATGGTATCCGGGTTAAAATAGAGGAAAGAGAAGTTTTGATCGGGAATAAAAAAATGATGCAGGATGCGCATATCCGGATCGACGATGTGATCAACCAAATGGAAAAACTTGAGGAAGACGGCAAAACGGCCATGCTGGTTGCAATGGATGGCGCGCTTTCCGGACTGATTGCTGTTGCGGACACGGTGAAAGAAACATCGGCAAAAGCCATCCGCATGTTGAAAGAAATGGGCATTGAAACGGTCATGATGACAGGCGATAACCGCCGCACTGCCGAAGCGATTGCCCGGCAGGTCGGCGTAGACCATGTGCTTGCGGAAGTGCTACCGGAAGATAAATCCAAAGAAGTGGAAAAATTGAAGCGTGCCGGCAACATTACGGCAATGGTCGGCGACGGGATCAATGATGCCCCAGCTCTTGCTGCAGCCGATGTCGGGATTGCGATTGGAACCGGGACAGATGTTGCGATGGAGGCCGCTGATATTACTTTAATGCGCGGCGACCTAATGGGGATTGTCAACACAATCCGCTTGTCGAAAGCAACGATGCGGAAAATCCGCCAGAACCTGTTCTGGGCTTTTGCTTACAATGTGGTTCTGATCCCGGTTGCAGCATTCGGGTTGTTAAATCCGATTCTGGCCGGAGCAGCCATGGCCTTCAGTTCTGTGTCAGTTGTGGGCAATACCCTGTTCTTGCGCAAATGGCAGCCGGTATAAAACGACATATAGAAAATAAATAAGCCGTTATTTTGGTCGATCAAAATAACGGCTTTTTTGTTTCATTTTTTTGAATGGAGACACCTAATCCGTACTCTGTATGCAATAATATATCAGATCAGTTTGCTTTTAAAAATGATTTGAAATTTGCTGATAACAGAATGGACATGTCCAAATGGATTAACAATGTTTGTTTTAACCGCGGCACTCGTTGTGGAGAAGATTGCATACGGGCAAGCAATCATAGCGGGCATCGGCGGTTTCTCATATGATACTGGATATCCTGGGAGTGGTGAATGAAACTTGAATAGGATTCAAAGAATTAAAAACACCTATTATGCGTTCAATATTTTGTATAACATGGGGATTATGGTGTTTGGCGGGACGTTATATTTATATATGAAGTCCATTCATGATAGTTATGCTGATATTAATCTGTTTTTATCCATTTTTTGGATTGTTGGTTTTATTACGGAAATCCCGTCCAGCGTGATTGCGGATACTTTTGGAAGGAAAAAAACGCTGATTAGCAGTTGCGTGATCAGGAGTATTGGCCTGTTCCTGCTGTTTTTTGATTGGGGAAATATGGTTTTTCTTATTCTAAGTGCGATTTTTACCTTGCTTGGCGAATCTTTAAGATCGGGCACAGTGGATTCATGGATGATAGATAGCATTCGTGAGGAAGAATAGGATTATCCGTTTGAAAAAGTATTTTCTAATAACCAAGTATTCGGGACAACTTTCACCTTATTAGCGGGATATGTTGGTGCACAAGTTTTAGGGAATATCGATTTAAGCTATCCTGTTTTAGCGGGGGCTATTTTACTTTTATGCCCCATGGCCGTAGCCGTATTCTTTATGAAAGAACCGGCGCCGGTGGAACAAAAACAAGCAGGCACTTGAAAGCTGATTCAGCATCACCATGCATTTTCGCAGATGCCTGATTTTAAATATTGAGGCAAAGCTTGCTGGCAAATCGGATTCGTTCAGCAAACCCTAATGATTGGGAAATGAATCATTCGTATCATCAATCCGTTAAGATAAAAGAAGATCAAATTTTTTTGCAATTGATGGAATGTACACCATTGCGCCAATGCGGGATAGATGTTATCATAGATAGAGCATTACCGTGAAACGCGAATGGTTTTGACAATGGAATAGATTGTCTTAAAGGAGGAGACTGTCACCAAGGGATACGTATGTCCCGCGGTGGCAGGCTTTTTTGCTTTCCGAGAGAAAAGAAAGGGAGTGGTTTGATGGTAATGGGATTGTCGGTTATTTTGTTATTGGTGCTGTGCCTGCCGTTTACAAAAATAGTGGAAAGGAATCTGGAAGTTTTTTTGTTTGTAATGGGCGTGGCAGCTTGTATTGTCAGCCGGTCATTTTCCTGGCATCTTGTGCAGGAAGCGCTACTGCACCCGCTCAACATTACGATTGCTGTGCTTGCGATGGGGCTTTTGTTCCGCTGGTTTGAGAAACCGATCGAAAAAGGAATCAGTTGGATCAGCCATGCGATGCCGTTTCGTTTGTTTATTGCGCTCTTTGTCATCATACTCGGTTTGCTGTCGAGCGTCATCACCGCCATTGTTGCCGCCATCGTTCTTGTCGCGGTCATTCGTTTTTTGCGGCTTGACCGGAAGACGGAAGTCCGTTTGGTTGTCCTCGCCTGTTTCGCCATTGGCCTTGGAGCTGTGCTCACGCCGATCGGGGAGCCGCTTTCCACCATTGTCGTGAGCAAACTGGATGCGGACTTTTTTTACTTGCTGAGACTTACCGGTACTTCAGTGATTCCGGCTGTCATTCTTTTCGGCGTACTGGCTGCTTTGATCGTCAAACCGGGGCAGTATGCAAGCGCCATGGAAACCGCGGCAGGAAAAGAACCGGGCATAGCCGCGAAGGAAGATGAAGGGCTAAAAACTGAACCGGCTTCAGAATCATACAAGGAAATTGTCATCCGCAGTTCCAAGATTTACTTGTTTGTCATGGCGCTCACTTTGCTCGGGGCAGGATTTGAACCGTTTATTGAAGCCTATTTGCTGGATCTCAGCCCGCTTGTCCTGTATTGGATCAATATGGTTTCTGCTGTTTTGGATAACGCCACCCTTGCCGCAGCTGAAATCAGCCCGGCGATGGGTGATAAGGCGATTCAAGATATTTTGATGGGCCTGCTGATTAGCGGCGGAATGCTCGTGCCGGGGAATATTCCGAATATCATTGCCGCGGGAAAATTAAAAATCTCAAGCATTGAATATGCGCGCTTTGCATTCCCGCTCGGCCTGGCAGCAATGGTCGTTTATTTTGCGATCATCCTTTTCCTGGTTTAAAATAAGCGCTTCGTAACGAAGTCCTTACTTGCCGGCGGGTGCGAGCAAAGATGGAGAAAATGCGGCTGCTGCTGAATATCCGAAACCTGAGCCTGATCGGAAGAAGCAAGCGGTTTTCGCTCAGTAAAAAGCTTTATTCAGCTCTCTACCTCTGCAGCCGCAACTTCATCCATGCCGGAAATATGGCGGTATACATCCACAGTCGTATGTTTGTAGCTCGCCCGCGCCTTTAAATCGACTAAATGGGTTTGATCTTTTAAATCTTTGATCCGGATATTTTCAATAGTAATATGCTGCTTCTCAATCGCATCGAGGACGGAGGGTATGGCATCCCTGTTGCAGACGATCACTTTTATAATCAGGTCTTTATTACGCAATTTTGATTGTGCTGCTTTGCCCATTAAATAAGGGATAATTTCAACGCTAATGATGATGAGCACAACGCCGGCAATCGCCTCCATATAAAAACCGGCCCCGACAGCAATCCCGATTCCGCTCGCTCCCCAAATCATGGCGGCGGTGGTCAGGCCTGTAATGGTGTCATTGTCTTTTTTTAAAATCACCCCTGCCCCGAGAAAACCAATTCCGGAAACGATTTGTGCGGCAAGCCGGAGCGGGTCCATTGTAATCTGCACACTATGGGCATGGTTGAAAAGATAGGCAGACTGAATGGAAACAATGGTGAGGATGCAACTGATAATTGAAATGACAAGGCTGGTTTTCAGTCCGAGCGGCTTCCGCTTTAATTCCCTTTCCAGCCCGATAATCAGCCCCAGCACGGCCGTAATCCCAAGCTTATATAAAATTTCCAAATTTCCAAAAACCATCCGGCTTCCCCCCTTATAAAAAACACTGTTCAATGTTGCCTTTGCGCTATAAAATAAAAGTAAATAATCAAAAAAAGGAGAATTCGCAATTTGAATCCTTATATTGCTTTAATTGCGGGCGTACTGGCTGTCACATCCTCCGCCATTTTGGTGAAGTACAGTACGGCGGATGCCGGTGTGATTGCTTTTTATCGGTTATTCTTTACCACCATCATCATGATGCCAATCTTTCTGGCTGCCAGAAAGAAAGCGAAAATGCGCATGCTAAAAAAAGATGTGTTCTTTTCCATCCTTTCCGGGGCATTGCTCGCTTTCCATTTTATTTTATGGTTTAAATCGCTGAATTTGACATCGGTTGCCAGCTCGACTGTCCTTGTAACATTGCAACCGGTTTTTACATTTGCCGGCAGCTATTTTATTTTTCGGGAATCGCTCTCTCTTAAGGCGATTGTTTGTGCTGCATTTTCCATTTTCGGGAGCATCCTGATCAGCTGGGGCGATTTTTTTATCAGCGGAAAAGCACTCTACGGCGATGTTTTGGCGCTCATCTCCTGCCTTTTTGTTACAGCTTATATGATGATTGGCCAGTACGTACGGCAAAGGTCGGATGTGGTTTCATACACATTTATCGTCTACCTCGCGTCAACAGTTGTACTGTTTTTCTATGTGCTTTTTGCCGGAGAAGCTTTTTACCCGTATTCCGCCCGCAACTGGATCTGTTTTCTCCTCCTGGCCGTTTTGCCAACACTTGCCGGGCACTCTGTTTTTAGCTGGGTTGTCAAATGGATCAGTGCATCGGTTGTTTCTGTCGCGATCTTATTCGAACCGGTAGGCGCAGCCATTTTGGCCTATTTGCTTTTTGGAGAAAAAATTTCCTGGTTCCAGGCAGTTGGCGGGATCATTATTTTGCTGAGCATTGCCTATTTTTTGGCCCAGGATCATGCCGAACACCGCCGCGCTGTCAGGCTGAACGAAAAAAGCGAACCGGCCCGTTAGCCTCGGAACGTTTAAGACTTCGCTGCACTTGTGAGCGTTGAATCGCTTTAATATGCACCCCATGATAAAAGGAAGAAAATAAACCACAAGAAAGTTTCGTATATAAAAATATTATACCGTGCCGGGTACTTGGCCTACAACCGATACACTTGCAGCAACTAACGGCTGTTTTGGGGATGACTTGTGCCCCCCTGGATTTGACCGGTAGACGATTAAGGCCAATGGATGGCTGGCAAATGCAAGGGGGGAAAGGGATCAGTCATAAAGAAAAAAAAAATCCGCGTGGCAGATGCCAAGCATAATCGGGGATTTCAACTTTCTTTGGAAAAGGGAGGATTGAGAATGAACAAGAAAAATCAAATTTTTTTAGCAATCCTTTTAATTTTGAGTGTGGCAGGTTTCATTGCCAACATGATCGTTGGCCCTGCTCCCCGCTGGATTAAGGCATACAATTTGTTAGTAGTCCTTGCCTGGGGTGTGTGGATTTTTCGCACAGGAAAAGAAAAAGGCCGTTATTGGTAAACCTGAATTCGTTACGATTAACAAACGTTGATCCTATATGGGTGGTCATGATGCTATCTTAAGAGCCTTTGCCAAAATGCTATATCTCCTGGCATCCGTGACTGGATGATCAGCGCAATTTTAAGAGGCCTCTCTTTTTTTCGCTACGGGGAAATCTGTAAATTCACCACAGCAATGTAAACGAATGCGAAATCAATTGAGGGTCAGGGGGGATTGCGGGGAAAAGGAGGTGGGATCGGGATCATCGTAAGAAGGATTCATCCTCCTCAATAGAAGTTTTCCCCATCAAAAAAGAGCCCCTGGAAAAAGATATAAAACTTTTGTCAAGAAACAATCCTGTTTTTGGATTGAATAGTGTTTATTACATTGATAAAATCTTTGATCGTTTCCTTCCAAGTAACGGTGTTTAAATGTGCCTGTGCGTTCTTAACCGTTTCCGCGATATGCCCTGGATGGCTGATCGCATTTTGGAAGGTTTGGAAAAGACTTTGCTCATCAAGATGACAAAATAAAGCACAATTCTCTGGCATGAAGCTTCGGCCCGTACCTTCATAGAAATCGATAACCGGCAAACCGCTGCTCATCATTTCATAGGGCACAAGAGAAAAATTGGTCATCGATGGTGCAATGCCAAAATCCGATTTGAGATACAGCTCGTGCAATTCTTTTTTCGTCAGCTGGCCAAGATTCTTACCGTTGATAAATTGCGCGGATTGATCGGTACCGAAATAGACAATATCCAGCTGATATCCGTGTTTTTGGCAAAGCTTAAGAAAATTATTGAGAACGATCTGAATAGTGATTGGTGCTCTTCGTGGACTGTCCCATTTTGTATAGACTGCAATTCTGAATTCCTTTTTTTTCTTATAATCCAGGAAGTTTCTCGGGTGGAAGGGATATTGTTCCATGTCAACCGGAAAACGGATCACATCAAGCGGACTTTGCACCCGGCATTCTTTTTCAATCATCTCGGCACACCAAGGTCCGAGCGAAACCATATGTAATCCTAATTCATAGGTCTTCTTCGCAAGATAATACCGATCGCCAAATGGGTAAAAATAAGGTTCATAATCCTGAACAAAATACATCTTGTATCCGGGTTTGTCTTTAAAAACATAAACCGATTCCCAGAGTGTCCCTATCCAAATATCTGACTGATGGGTCTTCAATGCGCTCACATCAAGACAGGTACCCTGATACCCGGCGTAATTAAACTCAGCGTTTATCTCCATCGCTTTCCGCGGTTGGGAAAAATAACTTAAATAGTAAACCTGGAAACCAAGTTTGCTGAGTTCCGTACCTAAATGCAGCATCGTCGTCTGTCCGCCGTCATAAGGAATAATCCCGGTTGTGACAAAGGTAATCGACTTCGGCCGGTGCGGCAACGCTTGTTTTACTTGTTTGAAATTAAAATACTGGATAATATCATCATATACATGGATGTCTCCCATCGAAACAGGTGGAAACGGTGTGGCAATAGGTTTCATGAACAATCACTCTCCTAGATGGATCCATAGTTTTTATCTATATATATCTCAACTTATATACCACTTTTTTCCGTACCATAAACCTATATTTCCGAGAGGTCGTGCGGTTTACTTTGAAATAAGTAAAAACACCGCATATTTTATAAGAAATCTGAAATAGGAAGAAACATTCAGTAAAAATAGGCATTATATTGGGAGGATTATTTGTTTTCCGGCTGCCAAGCATAGGAGGAGCAAATAACCCTTTTTAAAGTATCCGCCAAAATAAACGTCAAAACCTCTTGCAATAGCGGCATGGCTGCGGACGAAATATCTCCATAAATGCTTAGCTAGTAAAGGATTGCTTGGTCGACGATTACAGTTATTTCTGTTCTTTGTAGTGCAGCATGCGTGGGGACAGCAGGAACTGGATGTGCAGCCTGTATATACCTAGCAGCTGGAGCATCCGGTGGTACTATTGGTTGGTCCTGTAGGCAAGGCTCTTGGTATTAAAAAACATTAAAACTGAAACCGGCATCCGGTTTCAGTTTTTCTTAGCAACAATAGTCATGGTAAATGACAATGTAATAATGATGAAACTGATTAACAAAATAATTAAGTTGCTTATCTGTACTTTTAGTGTGAATTGGCTTAATATAAAAAATACTATCAAATAGAGAAGGATGAAAAAGTAAGTGTAGTTTATGGTTTTTCTTTTAATGAATTTTGCTCTCTCATCGTGTTTATTTATATGAGGATATACATACCACACATTAAATGAGAGAACAGAAAGCGACAACGTTAATAAAGCGTTAAAATTTAAGCCATATTTTGTTTTGAAAGACAAGATTAAGAGTCCTATCGTGACGATGAGAAAAAAGAAACTACATATAAGTAACATTTTTCGATTAGACATTTATAACTCCTCCTTTTCATTAAGTGTAAAAATATCCTCCACTTTCATATTAAAAATCTTAGCAATTTTTAATGCCAATGGCAGGGAAGGGTTATATTTACCTTTTTCAATGGAAATAATGGTTTGTCTCGACACGTTTAGTTCTTTGGCCAACTTTTCTTGAGAATACCCAAATTCAGACCGTATTTCAGGTAGGTTATTTTTCAAACGTAGGCATCTCCTTTCAAAAGGTAAAGCATACTTAACGTAAAGTCTCCTTTACTGTCAAATACATTATACATTTTTAAATAAAATATGCAACTGTTATTTTAAAGGGTGTGTGCACTGTATGGATCTGATTGAACCAGGAGCTCATTCTGGAGTTTGATTCAATGTGAAAACCGTCTATGGAGGCTAGGGGAAAGCAGAGATCGGTTAATCCCAACAATCCGGGGAGAAAAAGTTATTATCCTCTTCTTGTGTTTGAAGGGAAGTCACGTCTTTGTTTAATCTCAAGGGGTACTCGGTTTTGCAGAAGAGACCTATCAGTTGCTTTCTCCCTATTACCATTCGTTATGCTCTTTTTGACAAAGGGGTTGGGGAGATGATTTCTACAGTTAGTGGGAAAACTGTAGGATTGGTTATACCGTAAACGGAGGTGGACTTCAAAACCTAAAAACGATGATTCATCGTGAATCCGCTATGTTGACGACGAATTGACCGTGTTGGACGGAAAGGCTGTATATGATCAGGTGAATTTCTGGAAGAAGCCCCCAAGAAGGTTTTGGCCATTCGTAATGCCAAAGTATGAGAAAAATCAGCTTCAAGTTGTGATCCTCTCTGGAAATTTGAAGCAATTGTCACAAGGATGGACTGGGAACTTCTATACCAGAGGGCTTGCGTGGAAAACGACATCAAACCGTCAAAATATGGATTCTCGATGGATAAGATTTCAACGCAAGAACAAGCCGTAAAAACGAGAAAAGTTTGCACACATGGTCATTTTATCGTCTGTCTCAATTCAGTGAATATAAAGCAAAATGAGTTGGATTAAGGCTGAACATGTTAATCCTGTCTATATAAGTTAAACCTGCTCTCGAATTGTTCCGAGAGAAATAAGGCAAATGACCGTAAATATGATTGCAAATGCAACTCCGGAAACACAGAGATTTAGTTGGTGCAATGAATATTCGATATGCGCCTGTAGTTGGTGGTAATAGCCAATCAGCCTAAGATGCTATACGCGCTGTCATAGGAAGGGTAATGAGTTGAAGGGTGTCAAACAGAAATGGACTGCGAACGCTTAGCCATTTTAAGCATTCCACTCGTCACATCATAAAATGTAGGGATTGCGGCTTTAGTCATGGGAATCTCAAAAAATAGGCTGAATCTTATTATTTTTTGTCCGTCCGGTTTTCGCAATAAAGCCGCAATGTATGTTTGTCCTGTCTTATTTTGTAGAAGGAACTGGAGGTGGCCGGTTTCAAATTTACCAACGAATTTCAAAAAAACTATTGCACAAATGCTCACGACATGATATATTAATACTCGTCCGATAGCGAACAAGCAACATAACGTTGACAAGCTATCCGGCATTTGATATAATAGAAAAGTCGCAGTCATAAAGATGCGACACAGATTGTTCCTTGAAAACTGGACAAAACGAAACGTCAAATTCTTTTTGAGCTTTTATCAAACATCTTTACTGAGAGTTTGATCCTGGCTCAGGACGAACGCTGGCGGCGTGCCTAATACATGCAAGTCGTGCGGACCTTTTAAAAGCTTGCTTTTAAAAGGTTAGCGGCGGACGGGTGAGTAACACGTGGGCAACCTGCCTGTAAGATCGGGATAACGCCGGGAAACCGGGGCTAATACCGGATAGTTTTTTCCTCCGCATGGAGGAAAAAGGAAAGACGGCTTCGGCTGTCACTTACAGATGGGCCCGCGGCGCATTAGCTTGTTGGTGGGGTAACGGCTCACCAAGGCAACGATGCGTAGCCGACCTGAGAGGGTGATCGGCCACATTGGGACTGAGACACGGCCCAAACTCCTACGGGAGGCAGCAGTAGGGAATCTTCCGCAATGGACGAAAGTCTGACGGAGCAACGCCGCGTGAGTGAAGAAGGCCTTCGGGTCGTAAAACTCTGTTGCCGGGGAAGAACAAGTGCCGTTCGAACAGGGCGGCGCCTTGACGGTACCCGGCCAGAAAGCCACGGCTAACTACGTGCCAGCAGCCGCGGTAATACGTAGGTGGCAAGCGTTGTCCGGAATTATTGGGCGTAAAGCGCGCGCAGGCGGCTTCTTAAGTCTGATGTGAAATCTTGCGGCTCAACCGCAAGCGGTCATTGGAAACTGGGAGGCTTGAGTGCAGAAGAGGAGAGTGGAATTCCACGTGTAGCGGTGAAATGCGTAGAGATGTGGAGGAACACCAGTGGCGAAGGCGGCTCTCTGGTCTGTAACTGACGCTGAGGCGCGAAAGCGTGGGGAGCAAACAGGATTAGATACCCTGGTAGTCCACGCCGTAAACGATGAGTGCTAAGTGTTAGAGGGTTTCCGCCCTTTAGTGCTGCAGCTAACGCATTAAGCACTCCGCCTGGGGAGTACGGCCGCAAGGCTGAAACTCAAAGGAATTGACGGGGGCCCGCACAAGCGGTGGAGCATGTGGTTTAATTCGAAGCAACGCGAAGAACCTTACCAGGTCTTGACATCCTCTGACCTCCCTGGAGACAGGGCCTTCCCCTTCGGGGGACAGAGTGACAGGTGGTGCATGGTTGTCGTCAGCTCGTGTCGTGAGATGTTGGGTTAAGTCCCGCAACGAGCGCAACCCTTGACCTTAGTTGCCAGCATTCAGTTGGGCACTCTAAGGTGACTGCCGGTGACAAACCGGAGGAAGGTGGGGATGACGTCAAATCATCATGCCCCTTATGACCTGGGCTACACACGTGCTACAATGGATGGTACAAAGGGCTGCGAGACCGCGAGGTTAAGCCAATCCCAGAAAACCATTCCCAGTTCGGATTGCAGGCTGCAACCCGCCTGCATGAAGCCGGAATCGCTAGTAATCGCGGATCAGCATGCCGCGGTGAATACGTTCCCGGGCCTTGTACACACCGCCCGTCACACCACGAGAGTTTGTAACACCCGAAGTCGGTGAGGTAACCTTTACGGAGCCAGCCGCCGAAGGTGGGACAGATGATTGGGGTGAAGTCGTAACAAGGTAGCCGTATCGGAAGGTGCGGCTGGATCACCTCCTTTCTAAGGAATAAAAGGAAAACTTCGTTTTCCAAAATCAAGTTTGACGTTTCCGTTTTGTTCAGTTTTGAAGGTTCAATCCTTCAACATGTGTTCTTTGAAAACCGGATAGGAGAAACAAACCAAGTAAACCGAGAATCGCTTATTTTTGGATTTAAACCTTTTTATGGTTAAGTTAGAAAGGGCGCACGGTGAATGCCTTGGCACTAGGAGCCGATGAAGGACGGTACAAACACCGATATGCTCCGGGGAGCTGTACGTAAGCTTTGATCCGGAGATTTCCGAATGGGGAAACCCCCTGTCTTTAATCGGACAGGATTCCTGCCTGAATTCATAGGGCAGGAAGGGCACACCCGGGGAACTGAAACATCTCAGTACCCGGAGGAAGAGAAAGCAATTGCGATTTCCCAAGTAGCGGCGAGCGAACAGGAAACAGCCCAAACCGGAAGGCTTGCCTTCCGGGGTTGTAGGACACTCATATGGGAGTTACAAAAGAACGGGGTAAGTGAAGCGGCCTGGAAAGGCCTGCCGGAGAAGGTAAAAGCCCTGTAACTGAAACTTCGTTCTCTCCCGAGTGGATCCTGAGTACGGCGGGACACGAGGAATCCCGCCGGAATCCGGGAGGACCATCTCCCAAGGCTAAATACTCCCTAGTGACCGATAGTGAACCAGTACCGTGAGGGAAAGGTGAAAAGCACCCCGGGAGGGGAGTGAAAGAGATCCTGAAACCGTGTGCCTACAAGTAGTCAGAGCCCGTTAACGGGTGATGGCGTGCCTTTTGTAGAATGAACCGGCGAGTTACGGTCTCATGCAAGGTTAAGCTGAAGAAGCGGAGCCGCAGCGAAAGCGAGTCTGAACAGGGCGAAAGAGTATGAGGCCGCAGACCCGAAACCAGGTGATCTACCCATGTCCAGGGTGAAGGCAAGGTAACACTTGCTGGAGGCCCGAACCCACGCACGTTGAAAAGTGCGGGGATGAGGTGTGGGTAGCGGAGAAATTCCAATCGAACTTGGAGATAGCTGGTTCTCTCCGAAATAGCTTTAGGGCTAGCCTCAAGCGGAGAGTTTTGGAGGTAGAGCACTGTTTGGACGAGGGGCCCTCATCGGGTTACCGAATTCAGACAAACTCCGAATGCCAAAAACTTATGCTTGGGAGTCAGACTGTGAGTGATAAGATCCATGGTCGAAAGGGAAACAGCCCGGACCGCCAGCTAAGGTCCCAAAGTATACGTTAAGTGGAAAAGGATGTGGCGTTGCTTAGACAACCAGGATGTTGGCTTAGAAGCAGCCATCATTTAAAGAGTGCGTAATAGCTCACTGGTCGAGTGACGCTGCGCCGAAAATGTACCGGGGCTAAACGTATCACCGAAGCTGCGGATGGACACCGTTTGGTGTCCGTGGTAGGAGAGCGTTCTAAGGGCGTTGAAGCCGGACCGGAAGGACCGGTGGAGCGCTTAGAAGTGAGAATGCCGGTATGAGTAGCGAAAGAAGGGTGAGAATCCCTTCCACCGAATGCCTAAGGTTTCCTGAGGAAGGCTCGTCCGCTCAGGGTTAGTCGGGGCCTAAGCCGAGGCCGAAAGGCGTAGGCGATGGACAACAGGTTGATATTCCTGTACCGCCTCTTCACCGTTTGAACGATGGGGGGACGCAGGAGGATAGGGTAAGCGCGACACTGGTTGATCGCGTCCAAGCAGTTAGGCCGGTGCGGAGGCAAATCCTTCGCACCAAGGCGGAGCTGTGATGGCGAGGGAAATTTTAGTACCGAAGTTCCTGATTCCACACTGCCAAGAAAAGCCTCTAGTGAGGTGAAAGGCGCCCGTACCGCAAACCGACACAGGTAGGCGAGGAGAGAATCCTAAGGTGAGCGAGAGAACTCTCGTTAAGGAACTCGGCAAAATGACCCCGTAACTTCGGGAGAAGGGGTGCTTTTTGGGGTGTATGCCCCGGGAAGCCGCAGTGAATAGGCCCAGGCGACTGTTTAGCAAAAACACAGGTCTCTGCGAAGCCGCAAGGCGAAGTATAGGGGCTGACACCTGCCCGGTGCTGGAAGGTTAAGGAGAGGGGTTAGCCGTAAGGCGAAGCTCTGAACTGAAGCCCCAGTAAACGGCGGCCGTAACTATAACGGTCCTAAGGTAGCGAAATTCCTTGTCAGGTAAGTTCTGACCCGCACGAAAGGTGTAACGATCTGGGCACTGTCTCAACGAGAGACTCGGTGAAATTATAGTACCTGTGAAGATGCAGGTTACCCGCGACAGGACGGAAAGACCCCATGGAGCTTTACTGCAGCCTGATATTGAATTTTGGTACAGCTTGTACAGGATAGGTAGGAGCCTTGGAAACCGGAGCGCCAGCTTCGGCGGAGGCATCGGTGGGATACTACCCTGGCTGTATTGAAATTCTAACCCGCACCCCTTACCGGGGTGGGAGACAGTGTCAGGCAGGCAGTTTGACTGGGGCGGTCGCCTCCTAAAAGGTAACGGAGGCGCCCAAAGGTTCCCTCAGAATGGTTGGAAATCATTCGCAGAGTGTAAAGGCATAAGGGAGCTTGACTGCGAGACTTACAAGTCGGGCAGGGACGAAAGTCGGGCTTAGTGATCCGGTGGTTCCGCATGGAAGGGCCATCGCTCAACGGATAAAAGCTACCCTGGGGATAACAGGCTGATCTCCCCCAAGAGTCCACATCGACGGGGAGGTTTGGCACCTCGATGTCGGCTCATCGCATCCTGGGGCTGTAGTCGGTCCCAAGGGTTGGGCTGTTCGCCCATTAAAGCGGTACGCGAGCTGGGTTCAGAACGTCGTGAGACAGTTCGGTCCCTATCCGTCGCGGGCGCAGGAAATTTGAGAGGAGCTGTCCTTAGTACGAGAGGACCGGGATGGACGCACCGCTGGTGTACCAGTTGTCTTGCCAAAGGCATCGCTGGGTAGCTATGTGCGGAAGGGATAAGTGCTGAAAGCATCTAAGCATGAAGCCCCCCTCAAGATGAGATTTCCCACAGTTTATACTGGTAAGATCCCTGAAAGATGATCAGGTTGATAGGTCCGGGGTGGAAGCGCGGCGACGCGTGGAGCTGACGGATACTAATCGATCGAGGACTTAACCAAACAGAAAAGCGGAGGTGCCTTGCCAAAGGCGCTGGAGCTGGACAATTCTCAAAGTTAGAAACCAAAGCTATTCTCCGTTTACAGTTTTTTCTCCTATCCGGTTTTCAGGGAACACATCCCAAAATTATACAGGTCCGGTGATAATGGCGGAAAGGTCACACCCGAACACATCCCGAACTCGGAAGTTAAGCTTTCCAGCGCCGATGGTAGTTGGGGGTCTCCCCCTGCGAGAGTAGGACGTTGCCGGGCCATAATACGGAGGATTAGCTCAGCTGGGAGAGCGTCTGCCTTACAAGCAGAGGGTCGGCGGTTCGATCCCGTCATCCTCCATTTTTATGCCGTTCCGATTCAGGTGCAACCGGCTTCCATCGGAAGGTTGGGGATACTGGCTTGTGACCGGCACCATACTTCCCGGGAATCTTAAAAATAGATATGTACATATTTAACCCAATATAGTATAATTCTCTTTGTGACAAGTAATGTCGTTATCGGATATGAGCCATTAGCTCAGTTGGTAGAGCATCTGACTTTTAATCAGAGGGTCGCAGGTTCGAATCCTGCATGGCTCACCATTTATCGCGGGTGTGGCGGAATTGGCAGACGCACCAGACTTAGGATCTGGCGCCGTAAGGCGTGGGGGTTCGACTCCCTTCACCCGCACTGTTTACATGATATGCGGAAGTAGTTCAGTGGTAGAACATCACCTTGCCAAGGTGGGGGTCGCGGGTTCGAATCCCGTCTTCCGCTCCATTTTATCCCGCCGGGGTGGCGGAATTGGCAGACGCACAGGACTTAAAATCCTGCGGTAGGTGACTACCGTACCGGTTCGACTCCGGTCCTCGGCATCAGTACCATGACAAATGCGCCCATAGCTCAATTGGATAGAGCGTTTGACTACGGATCAAAAGGTTAGGGGTTCGACTCCTCTTGGGCGCGCTTATTCCTTTTTCGGGAAGTAGCTCAGCTTGGCAGAGCACATGGTTAGGGACCATGGGGTCGCAGGTTCAAATCCTGTCTTCCCGACCATGAAGATCATAACGGGGCCTTAGCTCAGCTGGGAGAGCGCCTGCTTTGCACGCAGGAGGTCAGCGGTTCGATCCCGCTAGGCTCCACCAATCCACCAAACAGAGTCAAATAACGGCGGCGTAGCTCAGCTGGCTAGAGCGTACGGTTCATACCCGTGAGGTCGGGGGTTCGATCCCCTCCGCCGCTATATTTTGTATATATCGGACCTTTAGCTCAGCTGGTTAGAGCAGACGGCTCATAACCGTCCGGTCGTAGGTTCGAGTCCTACAAGGTCCACCATTTTTTATTTTTTCATACGGAGGAATACCCAAGTCTGGCTGAAGGGATCGGTCTTGAAAACCGACAGGCGGGTTACACCGCGCGGGGGTTCGAATCCCTCTTCCTCCGCCATTTCATTATTTTATCATCGCGGGGTGGAGCAGTCTGGTAGCTCGTCGGGCTCATAACCCGAAGGTCGCAGGTTCAAATCCTGCCCCCGCAATTGGTCCCGTGGTGTAGCGGTTATCACGCCTGCCTGTCACGCAGGAGATCGCGGGTTCGATTCCCGTCGGGACCGCTTGTTTTGGCTCGGTAGCTCAGTCGGTAGAGCAAAGGACTGAAAATCCTTGTGTCGGCGGTTCGATTCCGTCCCGAGCCACCATTGGTTTCAATGAAAAATATATGGCGGTTGTGGCGAAGTGGTTAACGCACCGGATTGTGGCTCCGGCATTCATGGGTTCGATTCCCATCATCCGCCCTTTGCTGCGGGTGTAGTTTAGTGGTAAAACCACAGCCTTCCAAGCTGTTGTCGTGGGTTCGATTCCCATCACCCGCTCCACTTTGGGCCTATAGCTCAGCTGGTTAGAGCGCACGCCTGATAAGCGTGAGGTCGATGGTTCAAGTCCATTTAGGCCCATATATTCCGCAGTAGCTCAGTGGTAGAGCAATCGGCTGTTAACCGATCGGTCGTAGGTTCGAATCCTACCTGCGGAGCCATATGGAGAAGTACTCAAGTGGCTGAAGAGGCGCCCCTGCTAAGGGTGTAGGTCGCGATTAGCGGCGCGAGGGTTCAAATCCCTCCTTCTCCGCCATTTCCGGCCCGTTGGTCAAGCGGTTAAGACACCGCCCTTTCACGGCGGTAACACGGGTTCGAATCCCGTACGGGTCATACTGGTCACGAAGCTGTTCCGGAAACTTCCGGAGCAGCTTTTTTTGCGCGTTTTTTCACTTCTGCAAACCTCTTCAGGACTTCACCCAGGCTACGGGTCCGTTAAAGTATGATAGAAAAAACGCAAAAACAAACGGCGGAGTGCAACACTCCGCCGTTTGTTTTTAAATAAAATGATCGATCAAAAAGCTGATGGATAAAAGCACCCCGAAAATGGTGTTTGTCTGTGCGGTTGCTTTCATGGCAGGCAGCATTTGCAACGGTTCACTTTTTCCAATAAAGCCTTTAATGGCCCGGACCGGTTTCGGTGTGCTGACAAAAACGAGCAATACCCACGGGGTTACAACACCGAACAAAACGAGCCCGGCCATCCAGAGATAGGAAAGGGCAAACATTGCGGCCAGAAGCAGGATGGCTCCTTTCCGGCCGAGCAGAATGGCGATTGTTTTTCTGCCATTTGCTTTATCGCCGTCCAGATCGCGGATATTATTCGACAGCATAATGGCACCGATTAAAATCATAATCGGAATCGAAATAAATACAATCGGCCATGTGATCGTTTTTGTCTGGATAAAAAACGATATTAATATAATAATTACACCCATAAAAAAGCCGGAAATCAGTTCGCCAAGCGGCGTCGATGAAATTGGAAAAGGCCCTGCAGTGTAAAGATAAGCAACAAGCATGCAGACAGTGCCGATTACAGCGATCCACCAGGAACTTTGCGAGCAAATGTAAACGCCGATCAGCATGGCTGCGCCGAAAAAAGCAAAGGCGAGGTGGAGCACCGTTTTCGGTTTGATGCCGTTTCTGACGATTGCCCCGCCGATCCCGACGGAATGCTCGGTATCAAGGCCGCGTTTGTAATCGTAATATTCATTAAACATATTGGTTGCTGCCTGAATTAACAGGGTTGCAACCAGCATTGCAGCAAACAGCAGCAGATTGATGCGGGCAATGCCCAAAGCTAGTACTGTCCCGAGAATGACAGGCACAAAACCGGCCGTTAAAGTATGGGGCCGTGTTAATTGCCACCAGATCCGCCAGCCTTTGTCAGGGCCGATTGATGGAGAAGATTGCGCATTCATCTTCTTACTCTCCTTTTATGCTATTCTTATATAAATATGGCGAAATTAGTACATTTAAAGTTTAGGGAAATCAGGCCCATGTGTCAATGTATTTGGTTGGCAATCTTATTTTAAGCCGTTTTGCTGAATTTAACCGGCAAATTTTATATAATAGATGAGGTATGTTCATAAAAATGTTAAGTTTTCATATGAAAACTGTGATAGATGGCCCGGCAAAAAGCAAGAGAGGTTTGGAGGAGATCTTTTGGCTAATGAGGATATATTAATGAAAGAAAAAACGGCGCCGGCATTAAAACTGGTAAGCAAAGTCATAAAATGCCGCACTGCACCGGATCCGCTCCGCCTTTTTACAGCGGGTGCCGCGCGTTTTTACGGCAGCCGGTTTTTCTGGCAGGATAAGAATCGCGAAACCGTATTTGTCGGTTTTGGCCGCGTATGGTCCTGTACGGTCACAGCCTCTGACGGTTTTGCCCAAATGGAAGACGAATGGCGAAATTTGAAGGGGGCGGGCGAAGTTTATTCGGATACCGGTGAAACGGGAACAGGGCCTGTGCTTTTCGGCGGTTTTGCGTTTGACGGGACGGTTGCAAAGCAGGAATGGAAAACATTTGGCCAAGGCATTTTCCGCGTGCCGCAAATTCTTTTCACGTTTAAAAAAGATGCCGTCTTTCTTACGGTAAACGGATGCGGCGGAACAGAGAGCGTGCAGGAAGCGGAGGAAACCGCGCGAAGCCTTTTAAACGGCAGTACAGCTTTCCCTGCACTTCCGCTTTTAAAAGCTGTAAAGGAAATCGGTTCGGACGAATGGAAAAAAAGTGTCGCAACAGCCGTGGAGTTTATCCGGGAAGGGAGAATGGACAAAGTTGTCCTGGCAAGAAAACTGGAACTTGCTTTTGACGGTGTGGCGAGCCCGGATGCGGTGCTTGCGGCGCTTTCCGCCCAGCAGCATGACAGCTATTTATTTGTGCTGGAAGAAGGCAGTGAAAGTTTTATCGGGGCTTCGCCGGAAAGGCTGGTGAAAAAAACGGGCCGGCATATTTTATCGACGTGTCTTGCCGGTTCGATCAAACGCGGCCGCAATGAGGCGGAGGATTTGGAACTTGGAAAAGCGCTGCTTTCGGATCAGAAAAATTTAAGCGAGCATGGTTTTGTCGTATCCATGATTCGGCAGGTGCTTGAACCTTTTTGCAACGGGCTGAATGTGCCGGATGCGCCTGTGTTGATGCGGATGCGCGATATCCAGCATCTTTACACCCCGGTTACCGGGACAGTGAAGGACAAGGACACCACCCTTTTTCAATTGGTCAAAGCGCTCCATCCGACGCCAGCACTTGGCGGTATTCCGCGGCAGCCGGCCATGGAAGCAATCCGGCTTCTTGAAAAAATGGACCGCGGTTTATACGGTGCGCCGATCGGCTGGGTGGATTACAGGGGAAGCGGCGAATTTTGCGTCGGCATCCGCTCCGGACTATTAAAGGAGGATCATGCATCCCTTTATGCCGGATGCGGTGTCGTCAAGGAATCGGAACCTGAAGAAGAATATAAAGAAACAAGCGTCAAATTTACCCCAATGCTGCGTGCTTTAGGAGGCAAATAGAGTGGAACACCAGGAGATCATGACAACTTATTTGGCAGCTTTTATCCGGCAGTTGTCCGCGATGGGGATCCGCTATGCGGTGGTAAGCCCCGGGTCAAGGTCGACGCCGATTGCGATGTTGTTAGCGGAACATCCGGATTTTAAAATTTACATGGATATTGATGAACGGTCAGCCGCTTTTTTTGCGCTCGGGCTTGCAAAAGAAAAACGCAAACCGGTTGTGCTTTTATGTACGTCTGGCACAGCTGCCGCCAACTATTATCCGGCGGTTGCGGAAGCCAATATTTCACGCGTGCCGCTTATTGTGCTGACGGCAGACCGGCCGCATGAACTGCGCAATGTCGGTGCCCCGCAGGCCATTGACCAGATCCGGCTGTACGGCACCCATGTCAAATGGTTTGAGGAGATGCCGCTTCCGGAAGCAGGAGAAGAAGTGCTTCAATTTGTCCGGCAGACGGCGGCCAGGGCAGTCGTGACGGCACTACAGCAGCCGGCGGGCCCCGTGCATCTTAATTTTCCGTTGCGCGAGCCGCTTGTTCCGGTTCTTAAGCCGTCTCCTTTTGCCGGCGAAGTACCGGTGCCGGCAATTGAAAATTTTTCCGGCACCCTGCAACTTTCAGAAGAAACGGTTGAAGTCGTGGCAAAAGAGATCCGGGAAAAGAACCGCGGCCTGATCATTTGCGGGCCGATTGATATTCCCGGCTTTGCGGAGGCGGTTGTGGCGCTCAGCGAAAAAACGGGTTACCCGGTGCTGGCCGATCCGCTGTCACAACTGCGAAGCGGCCGGCACGGGAAAGAAAGGATCATTGAAAATTATGATTCCTTACTAAAAGATCCGAAATGGGCCGACCGCCTTGCACCGGATGTTGTGATTCGCTTCGGTGCCATGCCCGTTTCCAAACCGCTGACCCTTTTGCTAAAAAAAGTAAAAACAGCTGCCCATTATATCGTTGACGGCGGAAACGGCTGGCGCGATCCCGTGAAGCGGGGGACAACGGTTGTTTATTCGGATGAAATTGATTTCTGTAAAAAATTGTCAAATATAATTGTAATGAACCCGGTTTCGGAATGGTTCACCATGTGGGAAAAATTGAATCAACAGGCGCGGCAGATTGTTACGGCTTCGCTGGAGGCGGAAGAAACCTTTGATGAAGGAAAAACGGTAACCGAACTTGCTGCTGCTTTGCCGGACGGCAGTACCCTTTTTGTCGGCAACAGCATGCCGATCCGGGATGTCGATACATTTTTTCAGGCAACAGATAAAAAGATCCGCATTCTGGCAAACCGGGGCGCGAACGGCATTGACGGCGTTGTGTCCAGTGCAGCCGGCGTGAGCGCGGGATGCGGCAAAGCCTTTTTGCTGATCGGCGACTTGTCCTTTTTCCATGATTTAAACGGGCTGCTGATGACGAAAATGCACAAGCTCAATCTTTGTGTGATTTTGATCAATAATAATGGCGGGGGCATTTTTTCTTTCCTGCCCCAGGCGGATGAACCGGAGAAATTTGAGCAGCTGTTCGGCACGCCGACGGACCTCGCGTTTGAATATGCGGTTAAAATGTATGGCGGGAGCTACATTCAGCCGCAAAACTGGGATCAATTCCGGGCGGCGCTTTCCGAATATAAAGGCGGGCTGCAAGTGATTGAAGTGCGGACAAACCGGGCGAAAAATGTCGAAACCCACCGGAAAATCTGGTCACAAGTTTCCCGGGAAATGGAACGTTATTTTCAAGGTGAGCAACAATGAGAATCAACGGTTTGGAATATCATGTAGAAACGGCGGGCGACGGAGAACCGTTGCTGCTGCTTCACGGTTTTACAGGAAATGGTAATACCTGGAATGATACGGTTTCCATACTTCGGGACGAATTCCGCTGCATTGTGGTGGATATCATCGGCCACGGCAAAACCGAAAAACCAGATGATCCCGGCCGCTATGACATTACAAAAGCCGCCGCTGATTTGCGTGCGGTGCTTCTGGCGCTTGGCATCCGGCGGGCGTCTGTTCTCGGCTATTCGATGGGCGGGAGGCTGGCGCTTACGTTTGCCGTCCAGTACCCGCAAATGGTGGACAAACTTGTACTGGAAAGCGCGTCTCCCGGTTTGAAAACGGAAGCGGAACGGCTGGCGCGGCGAGAACGGGATGAACAGCTGGCGGAACGGATTTTGACCGGAGGCATGGAAGCATTTGTCAGCCATTGGGAAAATCTACCGCTGTTTGCATCACAAAAACAGCTGCCGGCTGAAGTAAGAGAAAAAATTCGCAAACAGCGCCTCGAAAATGACCCGGCTGGTTTGGCGAACAGCCTCCGCGGCATGGGGACAGGCGCGCAGCCATCATGGTGGGGAAGACTTTCTGAACTTCATTTCCCCGTCTTACTTGCAGCTGGCGAATGGGATGCCAAGTTTTGCCGGATTGCCGGAGAGATGGAGGAGCAGCTCCCGCATGCCAAAAAAATCATTTTTTCGCATGCCGGCCATGCAATTCATGTGGAAGATCCGAAAAAGTTTGGTACAATGATAAAGGGATTTTTAAAAAATTGTTGATAAATTGTCATAAAATGTACATAAAAAGGAGGAATCATCATGGCAGTTGAATGGAAGACTGAGCATGAGTATGAAGATATTTTATACGAATCCTATAATGGCATTGCCAAGATTACGATTAACCGTCCCCATGTGCGCAATGCTTTCCGGCCGGAAACGGTAACCGAGATGTATGATGCGTTTTCCCGGGCGCGCGATGACGCCAACATCGGAGTCATTATTTTAACCGGTATGGGGGAAAAGGCATTTTGTTCCGGCGGCGATCAAAAAGTGCGCGGCAATGGCGGTTATGTTGGCAGCGACAATATTCCGCGCCTGAACGTGCTTGATCTGCAGCATTTGATCCGTGTGATCCCGAAACCGGTCATTGCCATGGTAGCAGGTTATGCGATCGGCGGCGGACATGTACTGCATGTGGTTTGTGATTTGACGATTGCGGCTGATAATGCCATTTTCGGTCAGACCGGTCCGAAAGTTGGCAGCTTCGACGGCGGTTACGGTGCAGGTTATCTTGCAAGGATCATCGGCCATAAAAAAGCGCGTGAAATCTGGTATCTATGCCGCCAGTACAACGCGCAGGAAGCGTTGGAAATGGGGCTTGTTAACGCAGTCGTGCCGTACGAAAAACTGGAAGAAGAAACGATCAAATGGGCGGAGGAAATCCTTGAGAAAAGCCCAATGGCGATCCGTTTCCTGAAAGCCGCGTTTAATGCTGATACGGACGGGCTTGCCGGCCTCCAGCAATTTGCGGGCGATGCAACCCTTTTGTATTACACAACGGACGAAGCAAAAGAAGGCCGCGATGCATTCAAGGAAAAACGCAAACCGGACTTCGGCCAATTCCCGCGTTTCCCGTGATTGGAAAATGGGCTGTCTCGATTGAGGCAGCCTGAATTTTTTCACGGGGAAATTTTTGCTATGTGGTCCATGATTCAAAAAGGCAATTCTGCAAGTGGCTGAGATGTTCCTTAGCGTGGTTCAAAAAGACGTTTTGACTAATGACAAAGTGCAAATTGTCCTTTGAGAGGTTCAAAAGGATAATTTAGGGAAAGACGAAGTGCAAATTGTCTTTTACAGGGGTTCAAAAGGACATTTCGGCAACTGACAAAGGTCAAACTGTCTTTTAGCGTGTTCCAAAAGGACAATTCAGGGAGAGACAAAAAGCAAAATATCCTTTAGAAGGGTTCAAAAGGACAATTCAGGTAGAAACGAAGCGTAAACTGTCCTTTACAGGGATTCAAAAGGACATTTCAGAGAGAAACAAAGCACAAATTGTCCTTTAAAGAGGTTCAAAAGGACAATTTTACAAGTGACAAAGCCTGTAATGTCCTTTAAGGCGCTTTTAAAAGACGATTTTGCATTGGACAGGGATAACCTGTCATGTTGAAAAAGCAAAAGTGGCATGTTCAAAATAGATTTTTATCAGGTGATGTTATGCTACCCAATTTTTTAAAACAGCGTGCGTATTTAACGCCGAACCGGATTGCGCTCATCAGTCAAGGTACAAGCCTGACGTTTGCCGGGCTGTACGAAAAGGCGAAAGAAACGGCACGGAAGCTGTCCGGCTGCGGCATGCAGGCGGAAGATACGGCAGCGGTCCTTTTAAACAGCCGCGCGGAAACGGTGGTCATTCTCCATGCGCTGCAGCAGCTCCGTGTCCGCACCCTTTTTCTTAACCACCGTTTAACGCCGGCGGAAATGCAGTACCAGCTCACCGACAGCGGGGCGAAATGGCTGATTACGGAAAAATCGTTCCGGGAAAAAGCAGAAGTGTTAAACGAAACAGCAACAGTGATCCAAAGCGAAGCGCTTGACGATTTGCCGGCTGCAGGATACGAAGAACGTGCGGAGTTTGCACTCGAGGATGTCTGCTCGATCATGTACACATCCGGAACAACCGGCAAACCAAAAGGCGTCCTGCAAACATACGGCAACCACTGGTGGAGCGCCGCCGGTTCTGCACTCAATCTCGGCGTGCGGGAGGACGATACGTGGCTGTGCGCAGTGCCGCTTTTTCATATCAGCGGTTTTTCGATCCTGATGCGTTCTGTTTTTTACGGAATGACGGTCTATTTAATGGAAAAATTCGATGAAAAAGAGACGGCCAAACTGCTGAAGTCCGGCCGCATTACAACGATGTCGGTTGTGACCAACATGTTGCAGCGTTTGCTTCGTGAACTCGGACAAGAGCGCCTTCATCCGAACTTCCGCTGCCTCCTGCTCGGCGGTGGGCCGGCACCACGCCCGCTTCTTGAAGCGTGTGCCGAAAAAAATATCCCGGTTTTCCAGTCATACGGCATGACCGAAACGGCTTCGCAAACCGTGACGCTTGCGCCGGAAGATAGCCTGCGAAAAATCGGGTCAGCAGGGAAACCGTTATTCCCGGCGCAAATCCGGATCGTTTCCGATGGCAAAGTGTGCGGTCCGTTTGAGCACGGAGAAATTGCTGTAAAAGGGCCGAACGTGACAATCGGTTATCTGAACCGCCCGGATGCAAACCAGAAAAGTTTTCGGGACGGCTGGTTTTTCACCGGCGATATTGGTTATCTGGATGATGAAGGCTTTTTATACGTACTGGACCGGCGCTCCGATCTGATCATCTCCGGCGGGGAAAATATCTATCCGGCTGAAATCGAAGAAGTACTTCTTGCCCATCCGGATATTCTTGAAGCCGGGGTTATTGGCGTCAAGGACGAAAAATGGGGCCAGGTGCCGGCTGCGTTTATTGTCACAAAAAGGGCAGTCCAGGAAAGGGAGCTGCAGGCTTTTTGCGAAACGCGGCTTGCAAAATTTAAAATCCCGAAAAAAGTGTATGCCGTTCCCGCGCTGCCGCGGAATGCATCGAATAAGTTGGTGCGCAGGAAACTGCTGGAGCTGCTGCCGTCATGATCGGGATTGAAAAAGTAACGCTTTCTGTAGTCAAAATGCCGCTTAAGTCTCCATTTGAAAATGCACTCGAAAAAGTAACGGAGCGGGAAGCGATCTTGCTTGAAGTGACAGACAAGGACGGGGTGGCCGGTTTCGGGGAAGCTGTTGCATTTTCAACCCCGTGGTATACAGAAGAGACGGTGCAGACATGCTTTCACATGCTGAAAGATGTGCTCATCCCGCTTCTTCGGGAAAAGCCGGTTGCACACCCAAAAGAAGTGAGCGGCCGGTTCCGATCCGTCCGGCGCAATCATATGGCAAAAGCAGCAATCGAAACGGCTATATGGGATTTGTATGCGAAAAAGAAGCAAAAGCCGCTTTGGCAGTTAATCGGGGGTGCGCGGGACCATGTGGATGCCGGCGTTGCGGTCGGCAGCCATGATACAGCGGAAGCGCTCCGGCAAATCGCTGCGTTTGTTGATGAAGGCTATAAAAGGGTGAAAGTCAAAATTAAGCCCGGCCATGATGAAGCGTTTATCCGCGAAATCCGGCATGCATTTCCTGATCTCGCGCTAATGGCGGATGCGAACTCCGCTTACACGCTGGCGGATGCGCCGCGTTTGAAAAGGCTCGACCGGTACGGGCTCCTGATGATTGAACAGCCGCTTGCCGCCGATGATATTGTGGAGCACGCGGCCTTGCAAAAGCAGCTGGAGACGCCGGTTTGTATGGATGAAAGCATCGTAACATACCATGATGCAGAAAGCGCGCTCCGGCTCGGCAGCTTCCGGGTGCTCAATATTAAAATTGGGCGGGTTGGCGGGCTCTATCCGGCGATTCAGCTGCATGACCTTTGTGCATCCCGCGGCATTCCGGTCTGGTGCGGCGGCATGATCGAATTTGGCGTATCGCGCGCCTTTAACCTCGCGCTCGCCTCTTTGCCGGGCTTTACGATTCCGGGCGATATTTCTTCATCCAGCCGGTTCTGGGAAAAAGATATCATTGAACCGGAAATCACGGTGGAAAACGGACAAATCCGCCTGCCGGACAGACCGGGAATCGGGTTTGAGATCGATCGCGCCTATGCGAAAAAAATCCGGACATATACCGAAACGATATGAAAAAACTGCCGCACAAGACGGCAGTTTTTTCAGTGCGCCGTGCATGGCGATTCGCTAGGCGGTGTAAGTCCGCTATGGGGGTAGGTAGCGACCAACCATTAGCCAAGAGCAAGGGTGTCCATCGTGAGATGGAATCTGAAGGAAGCTGGAGGCAAAATTCTGACCCGAGGAACACGAACATCATTAGGCGTACTCTCACAGGGTAAGGCTGCTGAACAAGTCAAAGCCCAAAAGCTATCCGGATGTGGAAACGTAAATGGTGCGGGTACATGGAATGAAAGCAAATCACCTTACCACGGGAGGTCTCACGGACAGGTGGAAACAGAGTATGAAACCTGGTTGAAACAAGATTTGCCGTGAGAAGTCAGCAGAAGCCATAGTACGGAGATGCCTGGAGCATCGAAGGAAGGGCTGAACTAAAGGAAGTGGAAGTCAATGAAAGTTACCGAAGAAACGAACAAATGCAGAAAACAGGAAGAAACCTGCTGTCAAAAAGATACTGCGGAACAGGAAGGATATGGCAGAGGGCATAGTTTCAAGAGGATAACTGAAAACAACACCACTAACACCAACAGACAGAACGAATGGATGCTCGAACGAATCCTTTCAAGTAATAACCTGCACCGTGCCTATAAAAAGGTAAAGAAAAACAAAGGTGCGGGCGGTGTCGATGGAATGAAAACAGGTGAACTTTTGGCATACCTAACTGAACATCAGAGGGAACTCGTCCTCTCCATTCGAAATGGGACATACAAGCCCCAACCCGTTAGAAGGGTAGAAATTCCAAAAGACAACGGGAAAACAAGGAAACTTGGAATACCAACGGTAGTAGACCGAGTCATCCAACAAGCCATTTCGCAGGTCCTAGTCCCTATATATGAAAGAAAGTTCTCAGACAATAGCTATGGTTTCCGACCACATAGAAGTACACATCAGGCACTTCTCAAGTGCCAAAAGAATGTAAATGAAGGATACCAGTATGTAGTAGACCTGGACTTAGAACAGTACTTTGACACGGTAAACCATAGTAAGCTTATCCAGATATTGAGTGAAACAATTCACGACGGACGTGTAATCTCCTTAATCCATAAATTCCTAAATGCAGGTGTTATGATCAAAGGAATAAGGACAACAAATGATTTCGGTGTTCCACAAGGAGGACCACTAAGTCCGCTTCTTGCCAATGTAATGTTAAACGAATTGGATAAAGAAATGGAAGCAAGAAATCACCGATTTGTCCGTTACGCTGATGATGTGATCATATTCTGTAAAAGCCGAAGAAGCTGCGAAAGAACATACCATAACATTCTCCCATTCATTGAGAAGAAATTGCGACTCAAAGTGAACCGAGAGAAGACGATGATCACACATATTAGAAACATCAAGTTCCTGAGTTATGGATTTTACCTTTATGAAGGAAAATGCAAATTCCGGGTACACCCGAAGGGTGTTCAAAAATTAAAGGAGAAAATTCGCAGAATCACAGGAAGAAGCAACGGATTAAGCGTAGAGGAAAGAAAGAAAAGGCTAAACGACACTGTCCGAGGATGGGTAAATTACTACAAGCTAGCGGATATGAAAAGTCTGGTAACCAGACTGGACCAATGGACACGAAGAAGAATGCGAATGGTAACTTGGAAAAGATGGAAGAGAGTACGCACAAGATTTTATTGGCTCAAGAAATTAGGGATCAATAAAAGAAAGGCGTGGGAATGGGCTAACACAAGAAAAGGCTACTGGAGAATCTCCGGCAGCCATATCTTAGCTAGAACCCTTACAAACGAACTCTTCCGAAGAGCAAGGTATATAAGTTTTCTGGATTACTATCTGTCTGTACGGTCGTAAACTTTAGAACCGCCGTGTACGGAACCGTACGCACGGTGGTGTGAGAGGTCGGCTAATCAAATAATGATTAGCCTCCTACTCGATTGAAAACATCGAATCAAATGTCTTATAAGTGAAATCCCGCTCGAGTTTCGATTTTACATATGAAATCGATCTTCACGCCGGGACAAACGATGTTTTTTGTGAAATCCCGCTTGATTTTTTCATAAAACATGGATTTTAGTTTTCACACCTGGACAATCGATGTTTTTTCGTGAAAACATCGATTCAAACGTCACTTGAGTTTCGATTTCACAAATGAAATTAGCCCACACGGCTGACGCTCGAGGCTTTTTTTCATTCAAATGTTTTATAAATGGAATGACCCTTCACGCCAATTTTCATGAAAACATCGATTCAAACGTTTTACAATCGGTTTCCCGCTGGTTTTCAGCCTGGGTTCCTGTATGGCTCACGATGTAAATTTCTTCGGCAGAACAAAGATTGCCTTCCTCCCAGAACACACAGTTCCTGACTTCGCATAACACATCTTTTGCCATCCGGACACCCTCCCTTAAAACATGTCGTACGTTTCTAGTTTTTGCAGCGTGCGGCAAACCATTACTGTAAAGCTTTTTCCAATGCTTTTAAATTGTCGTCCATCAAAGTAAAGTAATCTTTATGCGCTTTGATTTCTGCGTTCGTTCGGACGCCGAGATGGTGGATGTAAACCGCTTTTGTATTCGTTTCCTGTTGAACCACTTCCGCGATTTTGGAAGGCACATTTTTTTCAAACACGATGTAGGAAATATGGTCTTGTTTTACTTTCTGGATGATGTTTTCCAGCTGTTTTTGTGACGGTTCATCCGAAGTGGAGAGCCCGGCAATCGGAATTTGTTTGATGCCATATCGTTTTACCCAGTAGCCGTATGCCGCATGGGAAACGACAAGTTCTTTGTTGTCTGACTTTTCAACTGCCTGTTTGTATGCCGCATTGACTTGATCCAGTTTCTTTGCGAGTTGTGCGTAATTTTTCTTGAAATACGTTTTTTGCTTCGGCATTTTTTTCGAAAGTTGTGTTGTAATCATGCCGGCCATTTGCTTGACGTAAATTGGGTCGAGCCAGACATGCGGATCGGCCTTCGTACTTGTTTTATCCGGAACAGGAAGCCGGTCCCCGAGCGCCATCATTTTCACATTCTGGCCTTCGAGCACTTGTTTTGCCTTGTTCGCAAAACCTTCAAGCCCGAGCCCAATGTAAAAGAAAAAGTCGGAATCAGCGAGTTTTAGGATATCTTTCTGTGACGGTTCGTATGTATGTTCATCTGTGCCCGGTGGATAAATCGTTTTAACCGACACATACTTCCCGCCGATTTGCTGTGTAACATATTCCAGTGGATAGACGGTGGTATAGACCGAAATTTTATGATCCTGCTTGCTTTCCTGTTTGTTTGCACATGCCGTAACAAATAGCATGGTAAAAGCGAGCAGTACGGGAAAAAGTTTTTTCAAAGCGGACGATTCCTTTCTTTTTTAATTCGTAATGATTACGATTTACTCACAAAAAATATATTACTAAACTCCGCTTCATATGGCAAGAAAAATTTTTAAGGGACAGCAAATGCTGCCCCTTAATCTTTTTTGTCTTCTTCTTCGGTTTCAAGCATACCGTAATCGCCGTTTATGGCCTGTTCGTCGGGATCAGCGCCGAAATCGCCGCTCTTTTTTTGCTGTTCTTTTTTCTCTTCCATAAAAAACACCTCCACCTGTAGCGTTTTCCGGAAATGGGAAACGTATACGGGGGAGGGGTTGTTTTTTCATCGGTACGGCGGAGTAGCAACCGAATGGTGTTCAATGTTTTTTCACTGGCCACTGGTCCGGAACGGGATCGTACCCGCCGGCATGGAATGGGTGGCATTTTAAAATTCTTCTGATTGCCAGGTAGCCGCCGCGTAGTGCGCCAAACCGTTTTACCGCTTCAAGCCCGTAATTCGAGCAGGTCGGCTGAAACCGGCAGCTTGGCGGGAACAGCGGGGAAATCGCAAGTTGATAAAAACGGATCAATTTAATAAAAATGAACTTCACCATCGATCTGCCCCTTTCTTCGTTTATTTTAGCATGTTTTCAAAAAAGATGTGCAACATATGATTGGGTGTTTGAAGGCCCGGGAAAAGGGTACAAACAAAGCAGGAGGTTGATGAAACATGGCAGAAAACGAACAATTGATGGAAATCTTAAATAAGCAGGTTGCCAACTGGACAGTGCTTTATACAAAATTGCACAACTACCATTGGTATGTGAAGGGACCGAATTTTTTAAGCCTTCACGCTAAATTTGAGGAATTGTACAATCTTGCAAATGACTATCTCGATGAACTGGCTGAACGTCTTCTCGCTTTAAACGGCAATCCGGTAGCGACATTGAAAGGAAGCCTTGAATTGTCATCGGTACAGGAAGCAAGCGGCAATGAGAGCACGGAGGAAATGGTACAGGCGACTGCCAATGACTTTGCGATGATCGCGAAAGAATTGGAGGAAGCGATCGGGCTTGCCAACAGGATTGGCGATGACGCAACCGCCGACATGTTTATCAACATCCAGGAAACGCTCGATAAAAACATTTGGATGCTGAACGCCTTTCTTGGAAGACGGTAACGCAAAAGTGGGAGGTCAAATGGAGCCGGCCCCCGCTATAAAGGCTGTCCCGCCAAAGCGGAACAGCCTTTATTACTGCAAATATTTTGTTGTCGGGTAAGCATCAAAGCCTGCGTAATCGGAAAATTTATCTTTCAGTGTCTCCAGTATGTATAATCCGATAAAATGTTCCAGTTCGGCCGTGCTCATTTCGCGCACAATCCCAAGCAGGTCTTTCCGGTTGTAATTTTCGACGACCGCTGCAGAAATGGCGTCCAAATCTTCTTCATCCCCCGTCAGCCGGTCCCGGTACAGCTCAAATAATTCATCGACTAGCCTCATGCCGTCTCCTCCTTTATTCATTTCTTATTCACTATCCGCAATGGAGCCCTTTTAAACATTTTATGATTATTTTCACGCGATGTACCTCGAAAAATGCAACGGGTTTCAAGAAAAATTTCGCCAATTTTTGCACCCGGTTGCCGTATAATGAAGAACAGGAGGGATTTGATGTATCGGTTTACAGATTTGAACGGCAATCCAGTTACATTTATTTTTGAAAAAAATGCTTTTCCTATAGAGCCGCAGCATGTGCTTGTGCTCGCCCGGTACCGTGGAAACTGGCTTTTGACAAGGCATCCGAAGCGGGGGCTCGAATTTCCGGGCGGAAAAAGGGAAGCGGGCGAGACGGTCCGAGAAGCGGCTGAACGCGAGCTGTATGAAGAAACGGGCGGCATTCCGGAAAACCTTCAATATATCGGGGAATACTGCGTCGATGATCAGGTGCGCGGGCCGTTTGTGAAGGCGGTTTTTTACGCGGACATCGGCCGGCTTGAAACCAAACACGACTATTTGGAAACGGATGGACCTGTGCTTGTGGAAGGCGATCTTGTTGAAAAATTGCAGTCCTCGTCATTCAGTTTTCTCATGAAAGACGGGGTTGTCGAAACAGCGCTCAGACACGTCGAATAATAAGAAAAAGCAGCAGGAAGTTTCTCGGGTTAAACGGAAATCTCGCAAACGTTAAGATTTCGGGGTGATTGGGGCCTTTTTTAACATAGCGTGAATCTCGGTGAAGGTATCCGTATCTTCACATAAGGCGCGTCTATGTTAAGGAAGCGTGAAAAAAAGAAGATGTTCCTTAACATAGGGCACGTTTATGTTAAGGAAGCGTGAAAAAAAGAAGATGTTCCTTCACATAGGGCGCGTCTATGTTAAGGAAGCGAGCAAAAAAGACGTAGTTCCTTAACATAGAGCGCGTCTACGTTAAGGAAGCGAGCAAAAAAGACGTAGTTCCTTAACATAGAACGCGTCTACGTTAAGGAAGCGAGCAAAAAAGACATTGTTTTTTTACATAGGGCGTGTCTACGTTAAGGAAGCGTGAAAAAAAGAAAATGTTTCTTAACATAGGATGCGTCTACGTTAAGGAAGCGTGAAAAAAAGACGTAGTTCCTTAACATAGAGCACGTCTACATTAAGGAAGCATGGAAAAAAGAAGGCGTATCTTAACATAGGGTGCGTCTACGTTAAGGAAGCAAACAAAAAAGAAGGAGTTCCTTAACATAGAGCGCGTCTACATTAAGATACGTCGGCAAAAACGGCCGCTTCCTTCATATAGAGCGCGTCTACGCTAAGATGCTATACCAGAACAGCTTACCGGCCTATCTGTCTTTTACCAGCTTTTTCTCCAGCCACCCGACAAGCTGGTACATCATGGTTGCCACAATGGCAATCAGGATCATCGAAAGCATGACGAGCGTAAAATTAAACACCTGGAAACCATAGATGATCATGTAGCCGAGCCCTTTTGAAGATACGAGATACTCGCCGACAATGACTCCAACCCATGCAAGCCCGACATTGACTTTCAACGTGGAAATGATCACAGGAATCGATGCCGGAAAAATGGCTTCCCGGAACACTTGCAAACGGGAGGCGCCGAACGAGTGCAGCACTTTCGTGTAATTTGGGTCGACATCCCGGAACGCCGTATAAATCACAATTGTCGTCACAATGACGGAGATAATGACGCCCATGGCAACAATAGAAGAAAATCCCGGGCCCATGCTGACAATTAAAATCGGCCCGAGCGCTACTTTCGGCATGGCGTTCAGGACGACGAGATACGGGTCAAGAATCTTCGATAAAAACGGCGACCACCAAAGAACGGCGGCAAGTGCCGCGCCGAGCACAGTCCCGAGGATAAAGCCCATGACGGTTTCAAAAACGGTGATTCCCAAATGGACGTAAAGCGAGCCGTCTTCTAACTTTGCCACCAATAACGCCCACACTTTGGACGGGGAGCTGAAAATCAACGGGTCAATCCAATGCAGGCGGCTCGCCACTTCCCATAGGCAGAAAAAGACAATTAAAATGAAAAGCTGGAAAAAGCGAACCCGGCGTTTTTCTTTGCGCATTGCGGCGAGGTAATCTTCATGCCGGAGCGCCGTATTTTCAGCTGTTTTCAAGGGACTCCAGCTCCTTCCATATGTCATTAAAAAGTTCGGAATAAATTTTTTGGCTTCGCGCTTCAAACGGGCGGAGGCGGCGCAGCTCTGTTGGCACGTCAAAAATTTTATAGAGCCTGCCGGGTTTTGATGCCAACAGCAGGATCCGGTCGCTCATCGCAATCGCTTCGCCGATATCGTGCGTGACAAGCACCGCTGTTTTATGGAATTGCTTCAGTGTGTCAAATACCAGGTCCTCCAGTTTTAACTTCGTCTGAAAATCAAGGGCGGAAAACGGTTCATCCAGCAGCAGGATTTTCGGATCGACCGCGAGCGTCCGCACAAGTGCCGCCCGCTGCCGCATTCCTCCCGAAAGTTGGCGCGGGTATTGCTTTTCGGTGCCGGCAAGGCCAATCGTTTGTAAAAGCCCGAGAGCATGTTTTCTTGACTCCGGATTCAGCCGTTTTTCCAATTTCAGCCCGATCATGATGTTTTCTTCAATTGTTTTCCACGGAAACAAATAGTCCTGCTGCAGCATATAGCCGATGGAAGATTGCCGGGAACCTGGCAATTTGCCGTCAATCTGTACAATCCCCGCAGTCGGTTGCAGAAGCCCTGCAAGAATCGAAAGCAGCGTTGTTTTTCCGCAGCCGCTCGGGCCCAAAAGCGAAACAAACTCGCCTTCTTCCATTTGAAACGAAATGTTTTCAAGCGCCTTTGTGGCCTGTTTTGCCGTAAAATAGGTGTGATTGACGTTTTGTACGGTCAAAAAATGCATTTGTGCTGCCCGCCTGAAGAGGGGCGCACCCCCTTTCCATTATTTTGCCTTTTTCACAATCGATGCATTGACCAGTTTGTCGTACGGCACAGTATGGTCGAGTTCGCCGGCTTCTTTCATGATGTCCTGGATCGTGTTCCAGCCGCTTTTGGTTAAAATCATATCGCTGCTGAACGAGCCCTGGCTGCGGTACCGTTCAATGGAGGAGGCGAGCATATCAGTTTTCGTGTCTTTAAAATAAGGCTGAACCGTTTTTGCGACCGTTTCCGCATCGGTTTCTTGCACCCATTTTCCGGCCTTTAGCAGGGCGCGGACAAATTCCACCGCTGTTTTTTCATGCTCTTTCAAATAGCTTTGTTTTGCCATGAAGGTCGTGTACGGCACTGCGCCGGACTCTTTGCCGAAAGAAGCCACAATATAACCCTTTCCTTCTTTTTCCATTGTGGATGCGGTCGGTTCAAACAGCTGGACAAAATCCCCCGTTCCGGATGCATAAGCATTAGCGACATTGGCAAAATCGATGTTTTGGATCAGCTTCGTGTCTTTGTGCGGGTCAATACCGTGCTTTTTCAGGACAAACTCGCCGACCATTTGCGGCATTCCGCCTTTCCTTTGGCCGAGAAAAGTGGTGCCTTTCAGCATATCCCACGAAAAATGGTCGATTTTTTTGCGCGAGACGAGAAATGTTCCGTCTGTCGCCGTCAGCTGTGCGAAATTGATAACCGGGTCTGCCGCTTTTTGTTTGTATACATAGATGGACGTTTCCGATCCAACGAGCGCAATATCGGTTCCCCCTGAAAGTAGGGCAGTCATCGTTTTATCCCCGCCCCATGTGGTGGTCAGCTTAATATCAAGCCCTTCCTCTTTGAAATATCCTTTTTCAAGCGCGACATAAAGCGGAGTGTAAAAGACGGAGCGTGTCACTTCGGCAACCCGTACTTTCTGCAATGCTTTTTTCTTTGAACCGTTAGTGCCGCACGCGCTTAAACTGAATGCAAGCAATGCGGCAAGTAGAAGCGTGCATCCGGATTTGAGCCACTTTTTCATCATGCAACCTCCTCATTGGGCTTTTTTACAGCCTATGCCGCGGGCGCTGATTGTGTGAACGCCTAATCAATTAAAAATTTATTTTGCCGGGTTAGGGGAAGAGAAGAGAGCTTATGATAAAAACGATGACAGTACTGGAGACCAGCCGGATGCCGGGGCATAGAGGGCGTCTAGGTTAAGAAAGCGAGGAAAATTGACGTCCTTTCTTCACATAGAGTGTATCTACGTTAAGGAAGCGCGGAAAAATGAAGGTCTTCCGTCACATAGAGAGTATCTACGTTAAGGAAGCGCGGAAAAACGAGGCGCTTCCTTTACATAGAGTGCATCTACGTTAAGGAAGCGTGGAAAAACGAGGCGCTTCCTTCACATAGAGAGCGTCTACGTTAAGGAAGCACGGAAAAACGAAGGCCTTTCTTCACATAGAGAGCGTCTACGTTAAGGAAGAAAGCAAAAACGAGTCTCTTTCTTCACATAGAGAGCGTCTACGTTAAGAAAGTGCGTAAAATTGACGGCCTTCCTTCACATAGGGCGCGTTTCAAGTGCAAGCTTTTCCCTGCATTTTTTATAAATGCCAAAGCTGTCAGCATTCTTGCTAAATCTAGGAATTTTGCTTATTCAGCAATCCCTATTTGCAACCCAGGTCCTTCGCAAATTTTAAAGCGGAATGGTTGTCTTCCATACACCCCCACACTGTGTCTTTCTAAAGGCAAAACGGACGAACTGTTTTTGCGAAAAACACCACCATTTGCGAATTGGATCTTGCAAAGCGAACGAACGGGTTTTGGGAAAAACGCCCCCATTTGCGAATTGGATCTCGCAAAGTGGGCGGCCTAGTTTTACAAAAAACGCCGCCATTTGCAGAATGAACAAAAGCAAATGGCGGCCCTATCAAATCCATGTGTGTCTGTTGTTTTCACCATTACGTGTGTGTTATTTTACCCATTTTCGCTGAAATGCGGCAATGTTGGTGTATTCCCCTTCAAGCAGGCGGGAGATCCGGATGTAAATTGGGAGGATCTCTTCGTATACCGCAGTGTTTTCCGGAATCGGGCGATGGGTGTGCGTGGCGCCGATCCAGTCGGAGACAACCGAGAAGTCATCTATTTCGTCGAGCGCGTACATGCCGAGGACGATCGCCCCGAGGCAGGAGCTTTCAAAACTTTCCGGCACGACGACTTCCTGGTTGAAAATATCAGCGAGCATTTGCCGCCACAAATCGGAGCGGGCAAAGCCGCCGGTCGCCTGGATTTTTTTCGGAATGCCGATCATTTCCTGAAGCGCCAGCATGACCGTATAGAGATTATAAATCACGCCTTCCAGCACGGCGCGGACCATATGCTCGCGTTTATGGTGCAGGCCAAGGCCGAAAAACGAGCCCCTTGCATCCGCGTTCCAAATGGGTGCGCGCTCGCCGGCCAGGTACGGATGAAAGATGAGTCCGTCCGATCCCGGGGCAACACGGGCGGCAATTTTCGTCAGCACTTCATACGGATCAATGCCGAGCCGTTTTGCCGTCTCGACTTCAGCTGCGGCCAGTTCATCGCGCACCCACCGGAACGTCATGCCGCCGTTATTGACCGGCCCGCCAACGACCCAGTGGTTTTCCGTTAATGCATAGCAGAAAATCCTTCCCTTTGGATCGGTCACAGGTTTGTCGGTAACGGTCCGGATCGCGCCGCTTGTCCCGATCGTGATCGCGACAACACCGGGGTCGATTGCATTCACACCAAGATTTGAAAGCACCCCGTCACTTGCGCCGGCAACAAACGGCGTGTCTTGCGGAATGCCGGTTTCGACCGCATATTCCGGCGCAAGCCCGGTGAGGGAAAAGGTCGTCGGCACAGGTTTTGACAGCTTGTCCGCTGTAATGCCGGCCACATGTAGCGCCTCTTTGTCCCAGTCCAGGTCGTGGAGGTTAAAAAGGCCGGTCGCAGAGGCAAGCGAATAATCGACGACATACTGCCCGAAAAAGCGGTAAAAAATATACTCTTTAATGCCGATAAACTTGAACGTTTTTTTGAACAGCTCCTGTTCCTCGTGGCGGAGCCATGTGATTTTGGAAAGGGGGGACATCGGATGGATAGGGGTGCCGGTCCGCCTGTAAATGTCCTGGCCGTGCCATTCATTCTTTATCTTTTCAGCCCATTTTCTAGCGCGTGCGTCCGCCCAAGTAATGCAGTTGGTTAGCGGTTTTCCGTCTTTGTCCACTGCAATCAAGCTGTGCATCGCGGAACTGAACGAAACAAGTTTTATTTCGGAAGGATCAATGTCGCTTTTTACGATCGCTGTTTTCATCGAGTCAATGACAGCACGGAAAATTTCATCCGGATTTTGCTCGGCGACCTGAGGGGATGGGCTGTAAAGCGGATAGCCTGCATGGTGCATGCTGATGACTTTCCCTTTTTCGCCGAATAAAACAGATTTTGTTGTTGTTGTACCGATATCTACGCCTAAATAATAGGTCATTAAAAGTCAATCTCCTTTTTATGAACCTGTTGCTTCAAAATGGTTTACAGTTCAGCGTTTTTTTAATTTTTTCCAATACCTTTATTTTAACTGAAACTGGACGGGTTTTAAAAGTTTTTTGGAAAATCGCTGGAATCCGAATTGCTTGACAGGCGAAGGCTGCGGCCGACATACTAACATAGAAAGTAAAAGTAAATGGATAAAAGAGGGTACAGCCATGACGATTGCAGTGATTTACGGAAGTTCGCGCCCGCGCGGCAATACAGAGATGCTGACAGAGCGGGCAGTGGAAGGCATGCATGTGGAGCGCTTCTATTTGAAAGATGCGCATATTCTTCCAATCGAAGACAAGCGCCATACGGATTCAGGGTTTTCAAAAGTGGAGGATGATTATAGCATTCTCATCCAGCATATTTTCATGTGCGATACGATTATCTTTGCAACGCCGATTTACTGGTACGGGATGTCGGGGCTGATGAAAAACTTCATCGATCGCTGGTCGCAAACGTTGCGGGATCCGCAGTTTCCGGATTTTAAAAAAAGAATGGCGGAGAAAAAAATTTATGTGATTGCAGTCGGCGGGGATATGCCGCGTGTCAAAGGGCTGCCGCTGATTCAGCAGTTTGCATATATTTTTGACTTTTTAGGCATGCGTTTTGACGGTTACATTCTTGGAGAAGGCAATAAACCCGGCGATATTGTACAAGATAAAGAGGCAATCTTTGCAGCGGATCAATTAAACGAAGCACTGAAAAGGTGATGCAATTTGAAGACCGTGATCGAAAAGCAGCTTTTTCCGTCCCCAAATCCGCGTGTGCGCATGTATCTTGTGACATACTGGTCGGACGGCTTGAAAGTGAAAGGGTTGCTGGCAGAGCCGGATGACGGGCGCGTTTATGACGGGTTTTTATATTTACGCGGCGGCATCAAAAGCGTCGGGATGGTGCGGCCGGCGCGGATCGGCGAGTTTTCGTCGGAAGGGTTTATCGTTTTCGCGCCTTTTTACCGCGGCAACTGGGGCGGGGAAGGCGATGAAGACTTTGGCGGAGACGATATGCATGATGCGTATTTTGGTTTTGACGTATTGATGGAGAATGAGCGGGTGAGCGGGCGTGTCCACGTTTTCGGATTTTCCCGCGGCGGCATCATGGCACTCGGCACCGCGGAAGCACGGCCGGCCGCGTCTATTGTCACATGGGGCGGCGTTTCGGATGTTGCGCTCTGTTATGCGGAACGGGTCGATTTAAGAAAAATGATGAAGCGCGTGATCGGGGGCACGCCGGAAAAATATCCGGAACGGTACCGGGTGCGGACGCCACTGTATAAGCTCGGGCAAATTGGTTGCCCCGTTCTCGTTATCCACGGGGAGAAGGATCAAAATGTGTCCGTGGAACACGCCATTCGTCTCGAACACGGTCTCAAACAGCTTGGAAAATCGGTTGAAACATGGTATTTCCCGGAACTTGGCCACCATTTCCCGCCGCCTGTAAACCGGCGGGTTGTCCATGCTGCCAGCGTTTGGATGAAAAGGCATTCCGCACATGATACAATAGAAGCAACGACGGAGGTGAGCCGAATGGGAATGCCGATGGAACTCGATACGATGCTCGTGACGAACGGAAAAGAAGAGCGTATTGAGCAAAACCTCTTTTTGCTAAAACAACCGGGATACTGCGTGTATCCGCTTGATACGCCGGTTGAAATCCGGAAAAAGAAGGAACACGGGCCGAGCGGAAGCGCTGTCATCCGCAAACTGGAATGGGAAAACAATACAACGATCGTTCACTATGAATTGGTTTCTTTGAACACGCCGAATTAAACAGGCGCCGCACCATGGTCCGCGGCGCCTGTTTAGTTTATCAGGACGGGCGGAAGGGAATTTTACAAGTGTAATGCCTGGCTGGTCTTGCGGAGAACGCCGGAATTCGGCCAAAGGGCAATGCCTTGTGAATGGTGAACCAGCTTGCGGGTAGCGCGGAGAAAGAACGGATCCGGCGGGAGTGGTGCCGGAGTATTGGTGAATGGAACTGCTAAAATTTTTCAACTGGGCCTAGACCGGTGTGGACAGGAATATTGGCGAACGCAACACGTCTTGCAAGTGTGCCGCCAGCCTGGTTCTTCGGGATGAAATGGGCAGGATTGAAAATACTAATCGGAAGAGAGGCCGGCTTCTAAAACTGGAAAAGAGAACTGGTCGCAGCGATTTAAAAAGGCTGGCAGCTACTCCCGCCAGAATCGAATACTTGAGGTAAAGGGCCGGCCTTCCGCATTTGCTTGAAAAAGGAGGAGAAGTCCAAAGATGGAAACGGACTACAAAAAAGCTTGCGGCGCATATGCCGTCATTTTTGATGCGAAAAAAGAAAAAGTCGGGGTGGTGCCATCGGGCAGCGGCTACAGGCTGCCGGGTGGGGAAATCAGCCGCGGGGAGTCTGAACTTGCCTGCCTGATGCGGACAGTCGGCGCGGAACTTGAAATCGCGGGCTTTTTAGGCAAAGCGGCACAGGAAACGGGCGCGCGGTCCATGGATGAAGGCCTGTTTTATTTAGGAAAATGGGAACAGCCCCGCAAAGGAAGCCATAACTTGGAATGGCTCAACCTTCACGAGGCTGTGGAAAAAATGGCCGGTGCCCACCATCAATGGGCAGTGCAGGAAGGAATCAGCGCCGTCCAGACAAGCACCTGGTTTTAACTGGGTTTCCGCTTTTGCTTAAATGAGCAGACCCTTGGTACTCGCCGTAACCTTTTGGGTTGCTGCAGCGTTTCCGCTTTTACAGAAATGAGCATACCACAATTTAATTGGAGTCTCATTTTAATTTAAAATGCGGGCTCCCGTTTATGCTTATATAAGCGGGCCGCCGAGTTTTTCAATGTCATCCGGCACCGAAAATTGCCGGAAATTTTCTTTGAACCGGGCTGCAAGTTCGAACGCTTTTTCACGGTAAGCCTGCTTGTCCGTCCATGTATCTGCCGGATAAAGGACGTCATCTGACACCCCTTCAATATGAACCGGGATGTGTAGCCCGAAAATATCATCCTGCCGTGTTTCGGTATCTTTCAGTTTGCCGTTTATCGCAGCCCGGACCATGGCCCGCGTATCGCTTAATTTCATGCGGGAACCGGTTCCGTACGGGCCGCCTGTCCAGCCGGTATTGACAAGAAATACCTGGACGTTGTGCCTGTCAACTTTCTCGCCGAGCATTTCCGCATAAACGGCGGGCTCAAGCGGCAAAAACGGCGCGCCGAAGCAAGTGGAGAACACGGCTTCCGGGCGCGTGACGCCGCGTTCGGTACCGGCCAGTTTAGAAGTGTAACCGCTTAAGAAATGGTACATGGCCTGCTCTTTTGTCAGCCTGCTGATCGGCGGCAGGACACCGGATGCATCGGCCGTCAGGAATATAATGGTTGACGGATGGCCGGCCATGCCGGAGCGGGCAATATTGCCGATGTTTTCAATCGGGTAAGCAGCCCTTGTATTTTCCGTCAGTGCATTGTTGTCATATTGCGGTTTGCGGGACACCGGATCTACGACCACATTTTCAAGTACGGTCCCAAAACGGATCGCCTGGTAAATTTGTGGTTCTTTTTCTTCCGTAAGCCCGATGCACTTTGCATAGCATCCGCCTTCAATATTGAAGACACCGCTGTCGGACCAGCCGTGCTCATCGTCCCCTATAAGTGCGCGCTCCGGATCGGCGGAAAGCGTCGTTTTCCCGGTCCCGGACAAGCCGAAAAACAGGGCCGTATCGCCGTTTTTCCCAGTATTGGCGGAGCAGTGCATGGGAAGGATGCCTTTTTGCGGCAGCAAGTAATTCATGATGGAAAAAATGCTTTTTTTCATTTCGCCTGCATATTCCGTCCCGCCGATCAAAATTATCCGGCGTTCAAGTGAAATCATGATGAACGCTTCGGAATGCGTGCCGTCAAGCGCCGGGTCTGCCTTAAACAGCGGCGCGGAAAGAATCGTAAATTGCGCATCGTGTTGATAGAGCTCCTCCGCATCCGGCCGGATAAACAATTGATGCGCGAATAAATTATGCCAGGCGAACTCATTCACGGTCTGGATCGGAAGGCGGCTTTTTGGATCGGCACCCGCAAAACCTTTAAACACAAAAATTTCGTCTTTCCCTTTTAAATGCCGGACCATTTTTTCATAAAGCCTGTTGAACACGCCGGGAGAAACCGGCTGGTTGATTTTGCCCCAGTCGACACGGTCTTTTGATTCGGAGTCGACGACAATAAATTTATCTTTCGGTGACCTTCCTGTATATTTTCCTGTTGCTGCAGAAATGGCCCCTTCCGTTGTCAGTACAGCTTCTTTCCGTTCGATAATTTTTTCCATTAATTGTGGCACGGAAAGCTGCATGCGTACGTTTTCCCCCGACAACAAAAACTTTAAATCGTCAGAAGCGCCAATCAGATCCATTTTCATAAACCGCCCCTTTGAATAACTTATTTCACTTTAAACGATATCAGTATAACATATTCATCCGTTTATTACATACTTTTTTCCGGGAAAAATGCAGAGGACAAAGGGGAGAAGGGCGAAAAAATCATTGACAGCGCCTGCTAAATTGCGTATGATTTTACTTTGAACGGATACTCTTATCCCGAGCTGGTGGAGGGACGGGCCCGATGAAACCCAGCAACCCGCCTCTGGAACAGGCAATGCGCTCGCAACGCAGCTGCCGCTTGACTTCCAGGCAAAGGTGCTAACCTGCAGCAAGGAATGTTTCCTTGAACGATAAGAGTGAAAGGCGCGATTGATTGAAGTCAAAACCTTTCCACTCATGATGAATGGGGAAGGTTTTTATTTTTGGCTTTGTACATGAAATGAATCGAGTTTAGGGTATGAGTACCGTTTCCAATATGTAACCATATAAGGAGGAAAAGCGGATGTTAAAAGGACGGCATTTGTTCACATCGGAATCGGTGACGGAAGGCCATCCGGACAAAATTTGCGACCAGATTTCCGATGCCATTTTGGATGCCATTTTAGAAAAAGACCCGAATGCCCGCGTTGCCTGTGAAACTTCCGTCACGACAGGGCTTGTGCTCGTCACGGGGGAAATTTCCACCAATACATATGTGGATATTCCGAAAGTGGTGCGCAAGACCATTAAAGAGATCGGCTATACGCGCGCGAAATACGGGTTTGATGCGGAAACCTGCGCGGTGCTGACATCGATTGACGAACAGTCCGAAGATATTGCGCGCGGCGTTAACCAGGCTTTGGAAGCCCGCGAAGGCGGGATGAGCGACGAAGAGATTGAGGCAATCGGAGCCGGCGACCAGGGCCTGATGTTCGGGTTTGCCTGCAATGAGACAGAAGAGCTGATGCCGCTTCCCATTTCGCTTGCCCACAAGCTTGCCCGCCGTCTTGCTGAACTCCGCAAACAAGAAGTGATCCCGTATTTGCGCCCGGATGCAAAGACACAGGTGACAGTTGAATATGACGAGAACAACCAGCCTGCCCGGATTGATACGATTGTCATTTCAACGCAGCATGATCCTGACATCAGCGCCGGACAAATCCAGGAAGATATGAAAAAATACGTCATTGAACCGGTTGTGCCGGCACACTTGCTCGATGCGGATACAAAGTATTTGATTAATCCGACCGGCCGCTTTGTTATCGGCGGCCCTCAAGGGGATGCGGGGCTGACCGGCCGCAAAATCATTGTCGACACTTACGGCGGCTATGCCCGTCACGGCGGCGGCGCATTTTCCGGGAAAGACCCGACGAAAGTGGACCGTTCCGCTGCTTATGCCGCCCGCTATGTTGCGAAAAATATTGTTGCGGCAGGCCTTGCGGAAAAATGCGAGGTACAGCTTGCGTATGCGATCGGGGTGGCGAAGCCCGTTTCTATTTCCATCGATACGTTTGGGACCGGAAAAGTGCCGGAAAAAGTGCTGATCGAGGCGGTCGAAGCTCATTTTGACCTGCGCCCGGCCGGCATTATCAAAATGCTCGACTTGCGCCGTCCGATTTACAGGCAGATCGCTGCGTACGGGCATTTCGGCCGCGATGATTTGGATGTGCCTTGGGAAAAAACGGACAAAGCCGGGGCGTTGAACGAATTCGCCCGCAATCATATCGGAAAATAATATGAAAAAGAGCGCGCCTGGTATACAGGCCGCTCTTTTTCATAAAACGGCGGGAATAAGGAATCCTGTTTGCCTCATTTTTAACAAAAACCCTGCAAACTGGCGGAAAACATGCTAAACTATATTACATGTGCAGAATTTGGCCGTCAAATTTTGGCGGAAATGCATTTGTTTTTTAAAGAAATAAATTTACAATAGAGTATATCGAAATGAAGTAGGTGACTTTTTACATGTGCGGATTTATTGGCTGCGTCCATGACCATCCCGTTACATTATCAGACGAAGACAGGCAACGGTTTAAACAGATGAATCATATGATTGAGCACCGCGGCCCGGATGATGAAGGCTTTTATGAAGACGAGCATATCCAGTTCGGTTTCAGGCGCCTGAGCATTATCGATATCGAGGCGGGGCACCAGCCTTTAACATACGAAAACGAACGGTACTGGATTATTTTTAATGGCGAAATTTATAACTATGTGGAATTGCGTGAAGAACTGCTAAAAGAAGGGATGACATTCGAAACGAATTCGGATACGGAAGTCATTCTTGCCATGTACAGCCGTTACGGCGAAAAAGCAATCGGACGTCTGCGCGGGATGTTCGGGTTTGCGATCTGGGATAAGCAGGAACAAACGCTTTGCGGCGCGCGTGACCCGTTCGGCATTAAACCGTTCTTCTATTATGAAGACGGCGATAAAATGTATTTCGGTTCTGAAAAGAAAAGCATTTTGCTTGCCATGGAAAAACCAGAACTGAATTATGATGCTGTCCAATATTATTTAACCTACCAATTTGTGCCCGAACCTTTCACCATGACAAAAGACATCCGGAAACTTGAACCGGGCCATTATTTTGTGAAAAAAATTGGCAAACCGATGGAAATCAAACGATATTGGAAAGCATCCTTCCACCCGGTTCATAAAAGCGAGGACGAATTTATTCAAGAAGTGCGTGACGTAATGATTGATTCGGTGAAAGTCCATATGCGCAGCGATGTACCGGTTGGCGCATTCCTGTCGGGTGGGATCGATTCCTCGATTACGGCATCGATTGCAAAACAGTTCCACCCGGGCATTAAAACATTTTCCGTCGGCTTCGAACGCGATGGCTACAGCGAGATTGATGTTGCCAAAGAAACGGCGGAAAAACTCGGTGTTGAAAATATCAGCTATGTGATCACGCCGGAGGAATATATGAAAGAACTGCCAAAAATTATTTGGCATATGGACGATCCGCTCGCAGATCCTGCTTGTGTACCCCTTTATTTTGTGGCGCGTGAAGCAAGAAAGCATGTGACCGTTGTTCTGTCCGGCGAAGGCGCGGATGAATTGTTCGGCGGCTATAATATTTACCGTGAACCGCAGTCGCTTGAAGTTTTTGATAAAATTCCGGCTGCCGGAAAATCAATTTTGAAGGCTTTGGCGAAAGTGCTGCCGGAAGGGGTAAAAGGAAAGAGCTTTATCGAACGCGGTGTCACGCCAATGGAAGACCGTTATATCGGCAATGCGAAAATGTACACGGAAGAAGAAAAACGCGACTTGCTGTTGACTTATAACAACAGCCTTGACTACCGCGATATCACAAAGCCGCTGTACGATGAAACGAAAGGCTACGACCCGGTTGACCGGATGCAATATATCGATATCCATACGTGGATGCGCGGCGATATTTTGCTGAAGGCGGACCGGATGACGATGGCCCATTCGCTTGAACTGCGTGTGCCGTTTTTGGATAAAGAAGTGTTCCGGGTCGCTTCACAAATTCCGGCGGGCTTAAAAACGTCCCATAACACAACGAAGTATATTTTGCGAAAAGCAGTGGAAGGCATCGTGCCAGACCATGTGCTGAACCGGAAAAAACTCGGGTTCCCGGTTCCGATCCGCCACTGGCTGAAAGATGAAATGCATGATTGGGCGGTAGAGATCATCAAAACGAGCCCGACGGACGACATCATCAACAAACAATATGTATTAAAACTGCTGGAAGACCATTGTGCAGGCAAGCTGGATTACAGCCGGAAAATCTGGACCGTGCTGATTTTCATGCTGTGGCATGCCGTGTATATGGAAGACAAGTACGATTTTCAAAAAGGAGCACAAGGGCGGCTTGCCGGCGCTTCGTTGTAACAGAAAAAAGGGGGGTCTGGCCCCGCTTCCGTAATCAATCGGAAACGGGGGCAGGCCCTTTATCGTATAACGCTTTTTTTCGCACATGCCCGCAAGCTTTGCATCGCGGCGGTTTTTAAACCCGGTTAGCAGTATGGCCCTATTTTTATCATGCTTTTTTCGCCTGTTTGCGGCTTAAAACAATGCGGCTGCCGGTGCCCGCCGTTAACCTTTGTCAGCGCCCGGCGGCATTTTTATAGTATTGCGCTTTTTCAGCATATTCACGGACGATGCGGCGCATATCCTGGATATCTTTTTCGGTAAGCGCGCGGATCACTTTTGCCGGGCGGCCGAATGCAAGCGTATGCGGCGGAATCTTTTTCCCGGGCGTGACAAGGCTGCCGGCGCCAATAAAAGCGCCCTCCCCGATTTCGGCGCCGTCAAGGATAATTGAACCCATGCCGATCAAAGCTTTTGTCCGGACATGGCAGCTATGTAAAATTACCTGGTGGCCGACCGTCACTTCATCTTCCAGTATGAGCGGCGTTTGCGGGCTTTCGTGCAGGACGCAGTTATCCTGGACATTCACTTTTTGCCCAATTTTTACCGGTGCGACATCGCCGCGGATGACGGTCCCGAACCAGATGCCGGACTGGCCGCCGATTTCAACGTCCCCCGTAATGGCCACATTGTCTGCGATATAAGCGGTCGGCGCAATCAAAGGGGTTTTTCCATTGTAAGCATAGATCATATTCGTACCCTCCTTTTTTGATCTTTTCTTTTATCTTAAAGAATTGGGAACAAATTGTGAATAAATCGGATTAAAAATGGCATATGTTTTTCAGAACAGAAGGATTATGGGTAAAATAAAAGCAGGATGGTTTCGCAGGTTTTGAAGGAGGCAGGAACATGTGGAAATGGGAAGCAGATGAAAACCCAAAAGCAGTCATCGTCATGGTCCATGGCGCGATGGAACATCACCGCCGCTACAGCTGGCTGATTGAGATGTGGAGATCAAGCGGCTATCATGTTGTGATGGGTGATCTTCCCGGCCATGGGATGACGTCGAGAGCAAAAAGGGGGCATATTGATTCCTTTGATGAATATACAACAGAGATAAAAGAGTGGGTGACGGCAGCATACCAGTTCGACCTCCCGATTTTTCTCCTCGGCCACAGCATGGGCGGGCTGGCGGTCATCCGGCTGCTTGAGAAGGAACATCTGAAAATTGCGGGGGTTATGCTTTCCTCGCCGTGCCTCGGGCTTGTCCAGTATCCTTCAAAGCTGCTCGGCCTGCTTTCAATCGGGTTAAACCGGATTGCCCCGGGCCTCCGCTTTAACAGCCCGCTGACCGTGCAAATGGCAACACGGAATAAGGATATTCAAATGCAGGCGGTCAACGATTCATTGATGCTGACAAAAGTGTCTGTCCGCTGGTACCGCGAGCTGCTCGCAGCCATGCGGCAGGCACACATGGATACCGTGCGGCTGCCGGACGTCCCGTTTCTTGTCATGCAGGCCGGAAGTGATAAAATTGTGGACAAGGGAGCTGTCGTGAATTGGTTTAACCAAACTTCCGTGTCCGAAAAATTATACAAAGAATGGCCGAAATGCTACCATGAAATTTTCAATGAACCGGAGAGGGAAGATGTTTTCCTTTATGCGAAAAATTTTGTGGAAAACCGGCTCCGCACGTTAGGCTATATATTAGAATGAGGTGACGCTTGTGACAATCCCATCCTATCCGATCTCATTAATGGCGCAAGTTTACCGCCGGGTGATGCCGGCTGTCCACCATGAACTCCATTACTGGCGGGAAAAGGCACGCCGGATTCCCAATGATGAATTAAAGACACAGGCGCTCGCCAGCATTCAGCATAAAACGTTCCACTGCGAAGGCGGGTCGATTCTCGGCCTTTTGGCAATGGAAGAGCGGACAGCGGCTTTCCGGTTTATTGTCGCATACCAGACGATCAGCGACTATCTTGATAATTTATGCGACCGCAGCACATCGCTTGACCCGGTTGATTTCCGGGCGCTGCACGAGTCCATGTCCGATGCGCTTACGGTCGGCGCACCGTTGAAAAATTATTACCGGCACAGGCAGGACCAGGATGACGGCGGTTATTTGCATGAACTCGTGCGGACATGCCAGGTTGTGTTGAGCCGCATCCCCCAATATAAAGCCATTCAGCCTTATTTGCTGGAACTTTGCCGTTATTATTCGGATCTGCAGGTACATAAACATGTGCGCGTAGAGGAACGGGTGCCGCGGCTAAAGGAATGGTTTTTGCACTACAAGGCGGATTTTCCGGATATGGAATGGTATGAATTTTCCGCCTGTTCCGGCTCGACCCTCGGGATTTTCTGCCTTGTTTCCTATGCGCTCCGGGATGATTTCCGCCCTGAATATGCGAAAATTATCCGTGACGGGTATTTTCCTTATATTCAGGGGCTGCATATTTTGCTGGATTATTTTATCGACCAGGACGAAGACAAAAAAGGCGGGGATTTGAATTTTTGTTTTTATTACCCGGGAGAAGAAGAGCTGTTTAAGCGGCTGAAGCATTTCTTGCAGGAGGCGGATAAACATACGGCCCGGCTTCCGAATGAAAAATTCCATAAGCTGATTAACCGGGGGCTTTTGGCTGTTTATTTGTCAGATGAAAAGGTGAGGAAGCAGCGGAGCGTTCAGAAATTGTCGCGGAAAATGATCAAATTTGCCGGCTCGATCAGTTTATTCTTTTATGTTAACGGAAAAATGTACCGCGCCATCAAAAACATGATCCCGGCCAGCCTGGCAAAAACAATTGTAAAATAAGCCGGCGGATGGAAACGGGAAAGGGCGGATGGTTTGCCTGGTTACAGAATTCATACCGGAGCACATGCATTTTTTCCGTCCGGGCTTTTTGCTAACCAGGAGCCGGCCGTGTTTATACGCGATTGAAAAAAGGGATTCGTACCCGTCCGCTTTGTTACCGTTTTTGGACGGCAATGAGAAAAGGCGGATGGTTTGCCTGGTTAAGGAATTCATACCGGAGCACATGCGCCTTTTTCTGGTCGAGCTGTTTTACATAATCGAGGAGCCGGTCACGTTCATATGCGCCGCCTTCATGCCCGTGGTAAACCACAACTGCGATGATCCCGCCGGTTTCAAGCATGGGGAAAATCTGCCCGAGTGCGGCAATGGTTGACTCCGGCCGGGTAATGACCGTTTTGTCGCTGTCCGGCAAGTAGCCAAGATTGAACACCGCTCCGCTGATTTTGCCGTGCAGCGATGCCGGGATGCATTCGCCGGCATGTTCATGGCCGGTGCAGAAAAGTTCGGCGCGCGTAACGAGGCCTTCTTTCTCCAGGCGTTCCTTTGTCCGTTTTACCGCTTCCGGCTGGATATCAAAAGCAAACACTTTTCCGCTTTTTCCAACCCGTTTGGCGAGAAAAACGGTATCATGCCCGTTCCCGGCCGTGGCATCAATGGCAAAACTGCCTTCTTTCACGGCTTTTTCCAACAGTGAATGGGCAAATGGAAGAACAGGAAGCATATTCATCTTTGCAGCATCTCCATTTTTTGATTGGTCTACAGGCGGAAGTTGAACGCCTGTTTCTTTTTTACCGTAAAAAGGCATAAGTGACACATTAAAAATCATGTTTTACATCAAATTTCCATTCTAACAGGAATGCCGGAATGAACACGGCAAAATCGTTCTTATTCTTCAGACATGCAGGCTCGCGCGCCAAAATGGTAATAAACCGTCTTTCTGCAGCGCGCTCTTTTGCATTTTACCATGAACGGATGCAGGTGCAAAGGTGGGCGGATTCGGAATTGCTGTCCGGAAGAAACTCCCAATGCGCAGGGGAAACAATTTTTCTGCACGGGGCATCATACAAATGAAGCTTGTACGCTTCAAAGCATAAAGGGGGAATCGTGATGGCCACACGGGAAGCAGTCGAAAATTGTATCAACCGCTGCGAGCAAGCCGTTCAATCGGCACGTGAGCAATTTGCGGAAGGCAACCGCCAGGAAAACTACGGCTATTATGATTTTTCGGAGCCGTTAACAGAGCTGGAAGACGCTTATAACGAGCTTTGCAAACTGGCGATCAGTGCCAATTCCCAGCAGCGCGAGCGCCTCCACCGTATGCGCCTTGTGATTCAGCAGCTGCAAAACGAGATGATTTTGCAGGAACATGAACCGACCATGTAATTGCCGGCAAAAACGAAGCTTGCGGGAGCAAAATTGCCGATAAGCAAAACAGAAAAGCCAGGCAAGATACTCCTGCGAAAAATCCGGCGTGAACAACGGGAATATGGGAACGGTTTCGGCACGGCAACTTGGGAAAAACAGCAAGTAAAGCCGGCCGGATTCATGAAAGCGGGATAAGGCACGGGCCTTATCCCGCTTTCAATGCAAATGGCGGCGCAAACAGAGGGCGGGGAATTGCCATAATATTTATATTTTGCAAGAATGCTTGTAACTGCCGGGAAAAACCCCTACAATTTCCTTTGACCGATTCATTAGCAGGGGGGCATTCATTTTGCCAAAAACTGTGTGGCTGCTCGTCATTGGCATGGCTGTCAATATGACTGGCGCTTCTTTTTTGTGGCCGTTAAATTCAATCTATATTCACGATCATCTCGGCAAATCGCTGTTTATCGCCGGGCTCGTGCTCATGCTGAATAATTTTACAAGCGTCATCGGCAGTCTTTTGGGCGGCTATTTGCATGATAAAATCGGGGGTTATCGTTCCGTGCTGCTGGGCGGCCTGATTTCCGCCGTTGCGCTTGCCGGCTTGACATGGAACCACGCTTGGCCGGATTATGTATTTTTCCTCGGCGCAATCGGGCTCGGTTCCGGTATGATCGGCCCGGCGATCCTTGCAATGGCGGGCGCGGCTTGGAAAGGCGGAGGGAGAAAAGCGTTCAATGCCATCTATGTCGCCAACAACATCGGGGTTGCACTCGGTGCCGCGCTGGGCGGTGTGATTGCCTCTTATTCCATTGACCTTATTTTTGCAGCGAATCTTGCACTTTTTCTCGTTTTTATGGCGATTGCCATCTTCGGCTACCGGAATATTGCCGAAAAACATGCTGGGTATGCGGGAGCAGCCGCTGTTTCTGCCAAAAGTGCAGGAAGGGCGCAAGTGGCATCCCTCATCATATTATGCTTTGCTTATTTCCTGGCATGGACGGCGTACACGCAATGGACGGCTACGATTTCCACTTATACGCAGACGCTTCATATATCGCTGAACAAGTACAGCTTTCTTTGGACATTGAACGGCGCGATCATCGTGCTCGGCCAGCCGCTCCTTTTGTCGTTTTTAAAGCGGTTCTTGCCGGAAGTCAAACAGCAAATTGTTGCTGGGACGGCCATTTTTATGCTGTCATTCGCTGTCGTTGCCTTTGCCGGGCATTTTCCCGGTTTTGCAGTGGCAATGGGCATTTTAACGGTCGGGGAAATGCTTGTCTGGCCGGCTGTGCCCGCAGTTGCCAATACGCTTTCGCCGAAAGGGCGGGAAGGGTTTTACCAGGGCATCATTAACAGTGTCGCAACATGCGGCAGAATGATTGGCCCTGTTGTAGGCGGGTTTGTCGCAGATGCATTCGGCATGAAGGCATTGTTCGGATTGCTCATTTTCTTTCTCGCCGTTTCCCTTTTACTGGCCTTGTTGTATGACCGCCCGCTCGCAAAAAAACCGCATTCTGAGGTGGCAGGAAAATAATGTTGAAACCGGGAATGAATTTCTGTAAAATAGGTTATAAATTGAATAAACGATAGAAGAACGTTGACAAGGAGCAGTAACGGCGGCACTGAAACAAGAGAATTGGCGGGAGGTGCAAGCCAATCAGGGAACCCCGTGAACTCGCCTTTGAGTTGCAAATATGAACCCGTTTTAGTATTTGCCGTATTCCGCGTTAAGGACTTAAAGTGAGTGCTTGCACTAATTTGGGTGGTACCGCGGGAGAACCCTCTCGTCCCTTTTTCTTGGGATGGGAGGTTTTTTGCGTCCTATATTGTCAATGTCGATACATAAAAAAGGAGGAGTCTGTCATGAGTTTTGACCACCGGAAAATCGAAAAGAAATGGCAGCAGTACTGGGAAGAGCATCACACGTTCCGTACCGGTGAAGACGAAAATAAACCGAAATTTTATTGCCTGGATATGTTTCCGTATCCGTCGGGGGCAGGCCTTCACGTCGGGCACCCGGAAGGCTATACGGCGACCGACATCGTGTCGCGGACGAAACGGATGCAAGGATATAATGTCCTCCATCCGATGGGGTGGGATGCATTCGGGCTTCCGGCTGAGCAGTATGCGATTGATACCGGCAATGATCCGGCTGTTTTCACGATTCAAAATATCAATACGTTCCGCCGCCAGATGAAATCGATCGGGTTTTCTTATGATTGGGATAGGGAAATCAACACATCTGATCCGGAATATTATAAATGGACGCAGTGGATTTTTCTGCAGCTGTGGAAAAAGGGGCTTGCTTATATTGATGAAGTGCCAGTCAACTGGTGCCCTGCGCTCGGAACCGTGCTGGCAAACGAAGAAGTCATTGACGGCAAGAGCGAACGCGGCGGGCATCCGGTCATCCGCAAACCGATGCGCCAGTGGATGTTGAAAATTACCGCCTATGCAGACCGCCTTCTTGAAGACCTTGAGGAGCTGGATTGGCCGGAAAACATTAAGGATATGCAGCGCAACTGGATTGGCCGTTCGGAAGGGGCGGAAGTGACATTCCAGGTTGAAGGCACAAATGAAACGTTTACCGTTTTCACGACCCGCCCGGATACGCTGTTCGGGGCGACCTATGCCGTGCTTGCGCCGGAACACCCGCTTGTGGATAAAATCAAAACAGATGAGCAGGCCGATGCAGTTCAGGCTTACATTGCCGAGGTGCAATTAAAAAGCGACCTTGAACGGACGGACCTTGCGAAAGACAAAACCGGCGTATTTACGGGGGCGTATGCCGTGAACCCGGCGAACGGCGAAAAAATGCCAATCTGGATTGCCGATTATGTATTAATGAGCTACGGGACAGGCGCAATCATGGCGGTGCCGGCCCATGACGAACGCGACTATGAATTTGCCCGCAAATTCGATTTGCCGATTAAAGAAGTCGTCGCAGGCGGCAACGTTGAAAAAGAAGCCTATACCGGTGACGGCGAACACGTCCATTCCGGATTTTTAAACGGGCTGGATAAACAGGCAGCGATTAAACGCATGATCGAGTGGCTCGAAGAAAAAGGGATCGGACAGAAGAAAGTGACATACCGCCTGCGTGACTGGCTGTTCAGCCGCCAACGTTACTGGGGCGAGCCGATCCCGGTTATCCACTGGGAAGACGGGACCATAACGGCCGTGCCGGAAGAAGAGCTGCCACTCATGCTTCCGAAAATGAAGGAAATCAAACCGAGCGGAACAGGTGAATCACCGCTTGCGAATGTGGAAGACTGGGTCAATGTTGTCGATCCGAAAACAGGGAAAAAAGGCCGGCGCGAAACAAACACAATGCCGCAATGGGCGGGAAGCTGCTGGTACTTCCTCCGTTTCATCGATCCGAAAAATCATAAAGCGATTGCCGATCCGGAAAAGCTGAAAAAATGGCTGCCGGTTGACCTGTACATCGGCGGAACCGAGCATGCGGTGCTGCACTTGCTGTATGCCCGCTTCTGGCATAAATTTTTGTACGATATCGGGGTGGTGTCAACGAAAGAACCATTCCAAAGATTGTTCAACCAAGGCATGATCCTGGGCGCGAACCATGAAAAGATGAGCAAATCGCGCGGCAATGTCGTTAATCCGGATGACATTCTTGAGTCACACGGGGCCGATACGCTCCGGCTGTACGAAATGTTCATGGGCCCTTTGGATGCATCGATCCCGTGGTCGACGAACGGCCTTGACGGTTCCCGCCGCTTCCTTGACCGGATTTGGCGCCTGTTTGTGAATGAAGACGGCAGCCTGTCAGAAAAAATCCAGGACAAGGCCAATCCGGCACTGGAAAAAACGTATCATCTGACGGTCAAAAAAGTGACAGAAGATATCGATGCCCTTCATTTTAACACGGCCATTTCGCAATTAATGGTGTTTATCAACGATGCCTATAAAGTGGAAGTGATACCGAAAACGTATGTGGAAGGCTTCGTCAAGCTGCTGTCGCCGTTTTGCCCGCATATTGCCGAAGAACTGTGGGAAAAACTCGGCCACAGCGGCACGATCACATATGAAGCATGGCCTGCTTTTGATGCTTCAAAACTCATCGAAAATGAAGTGGAAATTGTCCTTCAGGTAAATGGCAAAGTGCGCAACAAAGTAAAGATCGACCGCAATATGAGCCGCGAGGACATGGAAAAACTCGCGCTTGCGGATGAAAAAATCAAGGAATTTACGGAAGGAAAAACGATTCGCAAAATCATTGCCGTACCGGGCAAACTCGTCAACATTGTGGCAAACTGATGGATTTCCGGAAAACGGGGTTTTACGGTGAAATGGCCGTAAGCCCCGTTTTTTATGCGTGAAATTCATAATTTGTTTGTGAAATGGCAAACTAGGACTATCAACCACAAAAAAGGGGAAAAAAGATGGTTCTTTTATTTTCACTTTTGGCAGGGGCAGGGCTGGCCTATTTGTCCCGCGCGCTGTTTGAGGCAGAAAAAATGAAATCATTGCTGCTTTACTTATGGCTATACTACTGGACAATCAATTTTTTAAGGATACTGGAAATGAACCTGCACTTTGTTCATGATCACCATACCCCGATTTTTTATATTTCCAGACAGCTTGTGCTGTTTGAGGTGCCCCTTTTGTTTCTGCTGTATTTGCACGTGTTTCACCTGTCACGGACGTCGGGCTGGAAAACATTGGCTGCAGTGTGCTTTTTCCTTGTTTTTACAGGTTATGTCGCCATCCTCCATTTTTTGCAAATTTTGTATACCTACGGATGGTCATGGCGGTATGTCCTTGCTTTCTTCTTCACTGATCTTGCGGTTTTACACGTAGGCGATGCGCTCTATAGATGGTTGGACAGGAAAAAGGAGGTACACCGGCATGCTTCCGAAAAAATTTGACGAGAATGAAATCTTTACCCTTGCCGCTTTGGCAGGGTTGATACTGGCGCTGTATCTCCTGCCAAAAGCTGTTTCATGGAAAGCAGGGCTTGCGAACGGGCTGTTTTTTACAGCAATGGCCTGCTTTGCGGATGAAGTGCTTAGCGCGATGCACCCTTTAAACTTATACAACACGTTTGATTCGCCTGATCTCGAGCTTTTTGACTTCATTATTTATATACCTGTCTTTACCTTGTATGGCTATTTGTTTATTACGGTGCAGCGTTTATCCTGGGCGCGGATCCGCTCTGTACGCCACGTGCTTTTTTATTTACTCATCTGGATCGCATTCACGTCTCTGATGGAAATGATGGCTGTTAAGTTCAGGGTGTTCCACTATTTGGAAGGATGGGACAATCTCCATTCGCTTGTTGCCTATTGCGTCCTTTTCCCGATATTTTATACTTATGCCAATTGGATTTTAAAAATTGATGCGTCTGATTAAAATGTTCTGAAATTGGAGACAATAGAAATAAATAAAACGGGGAGGGGTCACAAATGGTACAGGTCAAACTTTTTGATTGTGAACATGAAAAGGATCTTGAGGAAAGCATGAATACGTTTTTGGAAAAAATCGGCGAGGACCAACTCATTGATATCAAATATAATATTGCCGCCATGGTGGAGCCGGAGGAAGATGACCAGATTTACTGTTTTTCGGCGATGATTTTGTACCATAAATAAAGCGGGGGTTGCCCGGCCCGGCTTTTTCTGTCCACACGATTGTAAAAGATGATCCAGGGCAGCTGCAGCCTCAACTGCCATCCATCCCGCCATCTGTCCGTGAAAAAAATTCTTCATAAAAAAATTGTCAAGCGGGTATGTTCGCGGTACACTACATTATAGTGTGTGAAAAAAGGCCCGTCCGCATCAGGGGCGGCCGGAAGATCATTTCGGGCGGGAAGGGATTTTATGTCTTCAAAATTATTGCGCGGCACATTTATTTTAACACTTGGGACGATCATCTCGAAAATTCTCGGGGTGTTCTATGTGATTCCGTTTGATGCGATCATCGGCGGATCAGGACCGGAGGCACTCTACCAGTTCGGGTATGTCCCTTACAATATTTTTATTAGCATTTCCACGGCAGGCGTCCCGCTTGCTGTCGCAAAATATGTGGCAAAATACAATGCGCTGGAAGAATATGCAGTCAGCCGGAAGCTGTTCAGGTCGAGCATGTATTTAATGATTGGGACCGGTATTGCCGGCTTTCTTGTGATGTATGTTTTTGCCCCGTATTTTACGGATTTGGCAATGGCCGGTAAGCAGGAAGCCCAGGTTTTCTCAAAAGCCGACGTGACAGTGGTGATCCGGGCGGTCAGTTTTGCGCTGATCATTATTCCGGTGATGAGCCTGATTCGCGGTTTTTTCCAGGGGCACCAGTCAATGGGGCCTTCTGCTGTTTCCCAGGTTGTGGAGCAGGTTGTCCGGATTTTATTTATGCTGATCGGTGCTTACGTGATTTTACATATGCTCCACGGCAGCATCGTGTCCGCCATCAGCGCGGCGACATTTGCCGCATTTGTCGGTGGGATGGCGAGCCTGTTTGTGCTCATTTGGTACTGGTTCAAACGAAAACCGCATCTTGACCGGCTGCTTGAACAGGATAAAGGCACAATGCATGTTTCGATTCCCACGTTGTATAAAGAAATCATCCTTTCTGCTTTGCCGTTTGTATTTGTCGGGATCGCCAATTCGCTTTACCAGATGGTTGACCAGCTGACAGTGAAGCGCGGTATGGAAGCGGTCGGGCTCGGGAAAATGTGGCAGACGCAGCTCGGGATATTGAATTTCCAGTCGCACAAGCTTGTCATTATTCCGGTCTCCCTAGCGACCGCCTTCTCCATGACGCTTGTTCCGATGATTACGGAAGCTTTCGCGAAAAGGGAGCGCGATATGCTCGTCCGATCTGTTGACCAGACATTGCAGGTGCTGCTTTTTATTACGGTGCCGGCTGCGCTTGGGATGTCGCTTTTGGCCAAGCCTATTTTTGCGATTTTTTATAATACGGATAACGCCGTCTCGGTCAGCGTGCTGATGCATTATGCACCGGTTGCCATTTTGTTCTCGCTTTATTCCGTGACAGCGGCGATCATGCAGGGGGTCAATGAGCAGCGCTGGACGATTTTAAGCTTGCTCGTCGGGCTATTGTTAAAATTAAGCCTGAATATCCCGCTGATCAAAATGTTTGGGATTCTCGGCGCAGTCTACGCCACGGCAATCGGGTATACAGCGTCGATTCTGATCAGCTTTATTGTGATCAAAATTTTCGCAGCCTATCCGTATCGGACGGTGATCCGGCGCACGATCCTGATTTTGATTTTTAATGCTGTAATGCTGGCGGTGGTCGGTGCTGTTTATAAAGGGCTCACACTTGTGCTTTCGCCTTCTTCAAGGTGGCAGGCATTGCTGATTGTTGTGATTTGCGCCGCGGCCGGTGCGGTTGTTTATGCCTACCTTGGCCTGAAATCGAAACTTGCGGACAAGCTGTTCGGCGTAAGGATTCAACGCGTGAAGGCGAGGCTGCATATGCGGTAAGCAGACGGGATGATTTGTGCGGCAGGAAGGCTTGCGGGCAAGACGCGTAATAAAGTTGTGTATGGCTGGCGGGATTGCAAGTGGGGGTAAAACGCTGAACTTCCTGGCGTTTTCGGTTGTTCAACCGTTTAGCCGTGGGTTGTAAGCGGGAGTAAAAAGCCGAACCCCATTTAACGGATAAACTGTCTGGTGTAGCGGTCAACACCTGGAGGCGGGTTGCATATTTGGGTAAAAAGTTGAACCCACCTTAAGCGGATAGTTGTCCGGTGTCAGGTTTCAACGCGTGAAAGCAGGGATTGCAATCGGGGGTAAAAAGCTGAGCTTCATTTTAGCGGATAAACTGTCCGGTGTAGTGGCCATCACATAGAGGCGGGGTTGCATATTTGGATAAAAAGTTGAACCCACCTTAAGCGGATAGTTGTCCGGTGTCAGGGTTCAGCGTGTGGAAGCAGGGATTGCAAGCGGGAGTAAAAAGCTTAACTTCATTTTAGCGGATAAACTGTCCGGTGTAGTGGTCATCACATGGAGGCGGGGTTTGCATATTTGGGTAAAAAGTTGGTGCAGGATAGGCGAAACTGATGTACGGGTGAGGAGTATTGAACCTGCGGGAATAGGTTGTAAATGGCAGGGATAAACGGCTCTTAAACATGCCAAAAGCGGCACTGCATGTCTCCGCTGCCGCTTTCCAAAAAAACAATTTGTTTCTTTCTCTAAGATGACATCTTAACTTTTTTGCTTGTTGTTGTCCAAATCCCCCTGTGTGTGCTTTTGACCAAGTCGTTGTATGCCAGCACATTCAAATCTCTTTGAATGGTGCGAGGAGTGATGCCGAACTCATCTACCAGTTCCTGGGTTGTCACAGTCCCTTTCTCTTTAATAAACACATAAATTGACTTAATACGAGTAAGCATACGGTCTGTTGATGGTTTCAAAATACCACTCCCTCATCTTTTTTCCAAAGACAAAGACGACAAACAGCTTTACAACATGTTTAGCTTACAGGAATATGCGTGCCGTTCGGACAACTCCTTTTTCTAAAAATTTTTTCTAAGATGTCAGACAATTATATTGTACATCTTTTTGCCTGAATTGACAAATATATCAGCTCTTGTTTACACCATATGTTGTGCCCACTAAGTTTATAACCACTATTGGTAGCGCTTTCTTTTTACCGTCCTTTTCCTGGGTTGCCGCTATCCGGCTGGGTATGCCTTTACCAGCCCGATGAAGGACATTTCAACGGTCCCAGCACCACGTTCTGTCTTTCATCACCCTGATGAAGAACATTTAGCTGTTTCCCGGCATCCGTTTTGTCCTTCATCATAGTTATGAAGGACAATATGCCGCTTGCCGACCCGTGTTTTGTCCTTCATCATGGTAATGAAGGACAAAACGCCGTTTGCTGACCCGTGATTTGTCTTTCATCACGCCTATGAAGGACAATTCGCCGTTTGCCGACCTGTGATTTGTCTTTCATCACGCCTTTGAAGGACAATTCGCCGCTTGCCGACCCGTGTTTTGTCCTTCATCATGGTAAGGGACCACTGAAAAAGTCAATCTGAAAATTCAAAATAATTATATGTACAATAAATTGAAAAAAAATACCCCCAGTATTTGGTATAATAAAGTTATACTACAAACCAAAACCAAACTGGGGGTATCTATCATGCTTAAAGAAAAAGATAATCAATTAAGCATCTATTCCATATTATACGATAAAATTCCTGAAAATCATACACTTAAATTATTAAGAGATGAAGTGGATTTTAGTTTTATCAATAAAATGCTTGAAAAAACTTACTGTAAAGAATATGGAAGGCCAGCAAAAGAGCCCGAACTTATGGTTAAAATCTTGGTGTTACAAAAACTCTATGACTTATCTGATGAGAAAGTTATAGAAAATTGCTCATTAAACCTTGCATATATGTATTTTTTAGGAATCAATCCGGAAGACGACCTCCCTCACCCAAGTCTTTTGGCAAAATTTCGTAAAAGTAGATTAGAAGGCAATCTCACTATAGATGAAATTATTATTGAAATCATAAACCAATGCATTGAAAAAGGAATTTTACAAAAGGTTTCTGGTATAACGATTGATTCCACTCATACAGAAGCCAACACCAAAAAATATAGACCGGAACGAGTCATGAAACAATTAGCGAAAAAAATCTTTAAAACCGTTAAAGAAGAAAACGGAGAAATACCAAGTGAAATCAACCAAGAAATCCCTGATTATAAAGAAATAGAAAACCATGATGAAGCTAGAAAAACAATGAAGTCCTATCTTGAAGAAACGGTATCAAAGGTAGAAGAACTAGTTGAACTGGAGAAAGCACCTGAAACAAAAGCACTCGTTAATAATGCGAAAGAAATTTTAGCAGACCCGAAGTTTATGGAGCAAAAAGGGGTACGATCGATTGTCGACCAAGAAGCGAGAATAGGGTATAAAAGCAAAAATGATCCTTTCTTTGGTTATAAAACGGAATTTATGATGACAACAGAAGATCGAATGATTACAGCTGTTCATACTGGTAATGGAGCTTATGTGGATGGAACGAAGTTTGATGAATTATTAGAGTTAACCAAGAAAACGAGAATAAAAATACCAGAAGTATATGGTGATAAAGCCTATTTTAAAAAGCCAATCTTAGACAAAATCTCTGAACTTAAAGCAAAGGCATACATCCCTGTAAGTGAAGCTGCATATCGCATAGACGAAGAAAGATTCAGTTATAACAAAGATTCTGACGAGTGGTTCTGTAGTCAAGGAAACAAAACAATCAAAAAGAAACACTATATAAGAAAATGTGGAAAAGAAACGTATAATTACTATTTTGACAGAGAACAATGTAGAAATTGCCCAATGCGAGAAGTTTGCATAACCGGAAAAACAGTCGGAAAAGTATTAGGGATCGGAATCAACACCCCAGAATTTTATGAGTATAGTCAACAACAGAAATCGGAGGGATTTAAAGAGAAGTATAAAAAAAGAGCATGCCAAGAAGGGAAAAATGGCGAAATGAAGAATTTCCACGGGTTAGATCGTGCCAAATGGTACGGTCTAAAAAGCATGGGCTTACAAGCCAAGCTAACAGCCTTGGCAGTAAATTTAAAGAGGATAGCCGCCATACTATCCTCTAAAAAGGCGAATTATAGCCAAACATTTGTCATTTTTACTAATTTCTATGGTAAAGAGTACCATTTACAGAAAATTTCTTACACTACACAGCAAATTTTACATAAAAAAATGGCTTTTTTCAGTGGTCACTCATGGTAATGAAGGACAAAACGCCGTTTGCCGGCCCGTGTTTTGTCTTTCATCACGCCTATGAAGGACAATATTCCGCTTGTCGACCTTTGATTTGTCTTTCATCCCGCCGATGAAAGACAATATTCCGCTTCCCCGACCTATGTTTTGTCCTTCATCCTTCCAAAGAAAGACCATATGCTGTTTCCCGTCTCCCTTTTTGTCTTTCATTCCCCGGCCGGCAAAAAATATCAATTCATTTTATAATCAATGGAAAAAGAAGTAAAATAAAGAACGAATGACAACGTAAAGGAGCGACAAAAATGGCCGATATCCACTGGATGGAAGAAGTATTAAAAAGGAAAGAGGATTTGATCCGCGACCTTCAAGGGATTTTGCAGATCAGAAGTGTCCTCGATGAAGCAAATGCAACAGAAGAAGCACCACTCGGGCAAGGCGTCAGGGAGGCACTCCAATATATGCTCGATCTCGGTGAAAAAGACGGTTTCAAAACGAAAAATGTGCAAAATCTCGCCGGGCACCTTGAAATGGGGGAAGGAGAAGACATTCTCGGGATCCTCGGGCATGTCGATGTGGTGCCGGAGGGGGACGGCTGGACAGTTGATCCGTACAGCGGCATAGTCAAAGACGGGAAAATTTATGCACGCGGCTCAAGCGACGACAAAGGCCCGACAATGGCGGCTTATTACGGCATGAAAATTGTAAAAGAACTCGGGGTGCCGCTTGAAAAAAGGGTGCGCCTCATTGTCGGCACAGATGAAGAAAGCAACTGGAGATGCATGGACGCCTATTTTGCAAACGAGGAAATGCCGGCCATCGGGTTTTCGCCGGATGCCGACTTCCCAATTATTTACGCAGAAAAAGGAATTGCCGATTTTGACATCATCCAGGATCCGGAAAAAACGGAAAATACGGGGCAGGCGGAACTGCTTTCTTTTGAATCGGGGCGCCGCTACAATATGGTGCCAGATTATGCGGAGGCACGCATTGTCACGCACGGCGAGCAGACGGAACTTTTGCAAAAATTCCAGGATTTTCAAAAGGAAACCGGACTTCGCGGGCAGGATTTTGTGGACGACGGCGTTTTGATTTTAAAACTGGAAGGCGTTTCGGCCCATGGTGCGGAACCGGAAAACGGAAAAAGCGCGGGGCTTTATTTGGCAAAATTTTTAAATAATGTGGCGCTTGACCGTGCCGGGGCAAAATTTATCAAAACGCTCAACCAGTTCTTCGGCCGTTCACGCGGTGAATATTTCGGCATCGGGTACAAAGATGAAGTTTCAGGGGAATTGACGATCAATATCGGGATCATGTCCTATCATCAGGAAAAAGGCGGCCGCATAGGATTAAATATGCGTTATCCCGTTACTTTCGATCTCGAAGCAGGAAAAACAAAAATTGTGTCGAAATTAAAAGAAGACGGCTTGCGTTTTGATCATTTTTCCGATCAGAAACCGCATTATGTTGACAAAAATGACCCGCTGATTACGACGCTTGCGAAAGTGTATGAGGAGCAGACCGGAGAGGAAGCGAAGCTGTTGGCAATCGGCGGCGGTACATATGCACGTACCCTTAAAAAAGGTGTGGCATTTGGGGCGCTTTTCCCGGGCCGCGAAGATGTCATGCACCAGAAAGATGAGTACATGTATGTGGAAGATTTGCTTAAAGCAACGGCTATTTATGCACAGTCCATTTATGAACTGGCCGGGAAGCACGCGTGACTTTAGCTGCGTCAATGCCGGCGGGCCGCAAGCAAGCAGAAGAACGAGCGGGAAAGCCGCAATAAAATGAAAAAAGGCAAAGGGGTTGCATCATGGAGAAACTGGTTTTAAACGGCACCCTGATCGACAGGGGAGAAGCAAGCGTTGATATTGAAGACCGTGGTTATCAGTTCGGGGATGGCATTTACGAAGTGGTCCGCGTATACGGGGGCAGGCTTTTTACAAGCGAAATGCATTTAAAGCGGCTCTATCAAAGCGCGGAAAAACTTTCGCTCCACATTCCGTATACAATGGAGCAGCTCACGGCACAACTGGAAGCACTGGTTGCAGCAAACCGCCTCGATACAGGCATTGTCTATTTGCAATTTACGCGCGGCGTTGCCAAGCGGAAACACCATTTTCCGGAAACAAGCGAAACGACGTTTGTTGCATACACGAGTGAAATGGAACGGCCGCTTGAAAAAATGAGAAAAGGCGTAAAAGCGGTGCTTGCGGAAGACATCCGCTGGCTGCGCTGCGACATCAAAAGCCTGAACCTGCTCGGCAATGTGCTCGCCAAACAAAAAGCTGTGGAAAACGGCGCTTATGAGGCAATCCAGCACCGCGGCGAAACAGTGACAGAAGGCTCGTCGTCGAATGTATTTATCGTAAAAGACGGCGTGCTCTTGACACATCCGGCAACGAACCTCATTTTAAACGGGATTACAAGACAAGTGGTCTTTGGCATTTGCGGGAAAATAGGCATTCCTTTCCGGGAAGAGCCGTTTACGGTAGCGGATTTGCGCGCGGCGGATGAAGTCTTGATGACAAGCACGACATCCGAAATCATGCCGATTGTGGACATTGACGGTAAACCCGTTGCAGACGGCACACCAGGCGCAATAACGTTAAAACTGCAGCAAGCTTTTGACAGGGAGATTCATGCTCTTTCGGCAGCGGTGCCGGGCGCGCCAAAATAAAAGAAGGGGCATTCCTTTAGCCGGAGGAACGGTTAAAGGAATGCCCCTTGCTATTTTTGGAGCCTGGCTTCTTCTTCTCCTGCCGGTTCAAGCTCCGACATGTGGGCAAGCACAATTTGATGAAGAAATGGCTTCTTCAGTTCACAATACCCGCTTTTGTAAATAAATACGATTTCACAATTCTCACCTTTGTACATGACATGGTCGCCAATCTTCACTCCAGCTCTCCCCCCTTAACATATTTATATACCCTATTCGGAAAAATGAAAACATCGGAAATGCCGGAAACCAGATTTTGCACAGTATACCTGCAGGGCAGTTTTTGTTAAAATAAACACAAAACCACGATGGACAGGGGCGAAAAAAGCGATGGCAAACCATTATTTTTATGCCGTCTTGCTGCCGGAAGCGTTCAAACAAAAATTGCAGCAGGCAACGGCCGGCTTGAAAGGGAGCCTGCCGTTTAAGCGATGGGTGCACCGCGATGATCTTCATATTACCCTTGCCTTTTTGGGAGCGGCAGAAGAGGCGCAATTGGAAAAAGCGAACCGGCTGATTGCAGATCAAATCGGTGCATTCCACGTGCTGCCGCTTGTGTTCGACCACTTCGGTACTTTTGGGAAAAAAGACGAACCGCGTGTACTCTTTGCAGGCATACAGGAATCACCGCCGCTTTCTGATCTTGAGACAATGGTGGCCGGCTGCTGCCTTGAAGCAGGTTTTTCACTTGATCGAAGACCGTTTCACCCGCATATGACGCTGGCGCGGAAATGGGACGGTGACAGACCTTTTGCTGACGGCATGCTGGATGCGTTTTCGCCTGAACCGGTGCCTTTTTCGGCAGACCGGATCGTGCTCTACCGGACGAATCTCCATCAAACGCCAAAATACGAAATCGTGCAGTCTTTCAGGCTAGCTGATGCACAGAATTTGAAGTAAGGGAAAAGGAAAATGGGACAGTTATTAAAAATGCAAGACTTTGTATCACGTTATGAAACAGACTTAATCCGCTACACCAACCAGTTTATCCGGCTGAAAAAACAACAGTGGGAAAAATTCCGGGAAAACTGGGAAAACGGGCCGGAGGAAGAAGAGGAAGCGCCTGCGCAGGAAGAATCGCGCCAGGTCCTTTCCCGCATGAAACACTGGTTAAAAAGAAAAGATACGGCCGAAATAGAGGAGCCGGACGCGCCGGTTTTCCACGCGCCACCCGGGGAATTGGATTTTGCCCCGCAGCTTGCCTTTTTGCCGGAGACGGAAGACCAGTTAAAAAAATTATTTCTCGACCAGCTGTTCCGGTTCCAGCTGAAATGGGCCAGTTCCACTTTGCTGCAACAGTCCGAAATCCCAGCCGTCCTTTATTTTGACCCGGACTTAAAATATTTTTTGCAAAGATTTCCGGATACATTTTTATTGATGTACCGGCCGGTTTTTTCATTCAAAAAAGCCGTTTTGGAAATGGAACATCTTTTGATTTCGCCAATGGCGGTATGGTGTATTGCCTTTGTGGAAAAAGAAAAGGATGCCGTCTTTTTCGGGTCGAACGGCCGTTTCTGGAAGAAGCGGACAGCCGGGAACGAAGAAAATATTTTAAATCCGGCCATTGCCCTCGCGCGGACGGAAAAAATCGTGCGCAGCATTCTGAAACGGCATGATATCACCTTTCCGGTCGAAAGGGCGCTCATTTGCCGGAACGGGTTTATTCAATGGCCGGATGCGCCGGATGGCCTCCATATTCTTGACAAACGCCCGCATGTCGAATGGTTCCGGCAACAGCGAAATTTGCGCTCACCGTTTAAATATATGCAACTGAAGTCGGCCCAAGTGCTGCTTAACGAATGCCTGGACAAAAAAAGTGCCGGAACGAACGAGGCTGCCCGTGACGGCGCCGGGGAATAGAGCGGGAATTTTTCCTGCAAACATTGGAAAATTTTCGGTACAAACAGCCGCCTTACCGGTATTTCAATATTTCTGGGAAATCCGGCCCCGGGTTAAACCAAAATTACGCTTGACGAAAAAAGTCAAAAAGCGATAAAATTTACTGAAAGGTGGCTATTGTGAATGATACTTGCCAATAGCTGTCTTTTTTTGTTTTTGTCTCCGTTTGCCGAGTGAAAAAACCGGCAGCTGCGGATTTTTCAGCAAACAGGAAGAATCCGCGTCAATGTTTTGTGTAAAATGGAATGGCATTTTTACTTTTTTACAAATCCTACTTTTCCTGGCTTTATAACAGGGATATCGCTGTTTTTTCATCGGTGTGAGGTTGACTTACTGAATTTGAAGGTGAACATGTTGGAAGATATATTAGGAAAAGGCTGGGAGATCATGCCGGCAGGGGGGGCGACAGGAGAAGCCTTCTATGCCAAATACCAGGAACAATCCCTCTTTTTAAAACGGAATTCATCGCCGTTTCTGGCCGTGTTATCCGCTGAAGGCATTGTCCCGAAGCTTGTCTGGACGAAAAGGCTAGAAAACGGCGACACCATCACGGCCCAGCAGTGGGTGGAGGGCAGGGAACTAAAGCCTTACGAAATGGAAGAAGAACGCGTTGCCAAGATGCTGAAAAAAATTCACGATTCAAAACCGCTTTTAACGATGCTGCAAAGGCTCGGGCTGGAATCGATGAAGCCTGAAAACATGCTGCATGATCTTAAATCCGGCGCAAAAGGGGAATGGCCCGATGCACCAGGTGTTCTGGATGCCCTTGAATTTCTCGAACGTGAACAGCCGAACGTTGCATACGGGGATTGTGTCGTCTGCCACGGCGATATCAATCATAACAACTGGCTTTTATCAAACGAAAATGAATTGTTTCTGATCGATTGGGACGGCCCGCTGATCGGCGATCCGGCGATGGACATCGGCATGCTCCTGTACGCCTACATTCCGCCCGAAAATTGGGAAAGGTGGTTGCTGCAATACGGCACGAAAATGACCGCAAGCCTTTCGCTCCGGATGAAATGGCACACCATTTACCAAGCGATTGTGATGATTTGCTGGCATAAAGAAAAAGGCCGGTACGAAGAAATGCAACGCTGGCTTGATTTTTTGCAGAACGTGCATGGCGGCGTGAAAAAATAAAAGAAGGCTGCATCCCGCGTTTGCCTGGGTCTTCTTTTTTAGAGAAACTGCCAGTTGAGGGCTTGCAGCGAAAAAAGTGTACCGGTTTCGAACGAAAAAGAAGAGAAACCGGGTGATGGTTCCTCTTCTTTTTGCCGCTCTTCATTCTTTAAAAATAGGTGTTCAGCTGGTCAACCCATTCCCCGAGCTTGTTTTGGTGGGCTTCAATATGGTCGTCCAAATGCTGGGCATATTTTCCCGCCTGGCTGTAGCTGTACACATCTGTCAGCGTTTGTTTCATATCATTTGCGACAGCCGGATTGACGAGCAATGATTTGACCAGCCTTTCCAATTGTTCACATTCCGAAACAGATCCGCAGCAGTCTGTTTGATGATCGTACAAAATATCCGTTAATAAGGTTAACTGGTCGCGATGGCTGAGTGCCAAGTGGAACACATCCTTCACTAGAGATATGCAGCTGTTGACATGTGCATGAAGGCCTTGCACCGGTACCTCCATACATACTCTATTGTTTAACCTGTCTCTTTTTTTATGCAGATAGGCCAGGCTTTTGCCAAAAAATATAAGTTGGGGTGTTTTTATGAGATTACGGAATAAGCCGTGGGCGGAAGAAAAATTAAAAAAGTACCCGCAATTCGTCGTACCTGACCCGGAAAAATGGCGCGGCCATTGGCAGGCGCTGTTTGGAAACGGCAACCCGCTCCATATTGAAATCGGAACAGGGAAAGGCCGGTTTATTTCTGAAATGGCGGAACAGCATCCCGAAATCAATTTTCTCGGGATCGAAAAACAGCCGAGCGTGATCGTGTCTGCACTCGATAAACTGATTGAAAAAAACCGCCCGAATGTAAAATTGTTAAATGTGGACGGTGCAAAGCTGCGGGAATTTTTTGCAAAAGGCGATGTCGAACAGATTTATTTGAATTTTTCCGACCCGTGGCCAAAAAAACGCCATGAAAAACGGCGACTCACATACCGCACTTTTTTGCAGCTGTATGAAGACATTTTGGCGGACGGCGGGGAAATTCATTTAAAAACGGACAACCAAGGTCTGTTTGAATACTCGCTGCAAAGTTTTTCGGAATATGGCCTGCAGTTAAAAAATATCAGCCTTGATTTGCATCGCAGTGATTTTTCCGGCAATGTCATGACAGAATATGAAGAAAAGTTTTCCGCACAAGGGCAGCGCATTTACCGCTGTGAGGCAAAATACCGCAACGCGCCCGGCGCACTGCAAGGATAATGGCAGTGCGGGGCGCTTTTTTTTGCATCGTGCACCAGACATGGAAAAACGGGAACGGGATTTCTAATTTTTTGCTACGCAGAACAGTTGGGAAAAACAGGACCGGTATTTTCGATTTTTGCAAAGCGAAGCAGGCAGGGAAAATGGGAGTGGCATTTTCCTTTTTTGCAAGTCGGAACAGCTGGGAAAAAAGGGGTCAGCATTTTCAATTTTTGCAAAGCGGAACAGGCTGAGAAAAACGGGACCGGTATTTTCGATTTTTTGCAAGGAGGGACAGGCTGGGGAAAACGCAACAGCATTTTCAGTTTTTTACATTACGGAACAGGCTGGGGAAAAAGGGAACGGCATTTTCAATTTTTTGCATTACAGAATTGGCGGGGAAACACCACAGGGCAAAGCGGACAGGCAGGATCGCCTTTTTTACAACGCGACACAGGCAGGAAAAATGGGAAATGGTGGCGAATATAATGAATTGAAACCGATTACAGGAGGGAGAAGAATGGAACATTTAACAGTCGGTGAAATGACACTTTACTGGCTCGATGGTGGCGTCACGCATCTGGATGGCGGTGCCATGTTTGGCGTTGTTCCGAAACCGCTCTGGTCGCGGAAATATCCATATAATGAAAAAAACCAGATTGAACTTCGGACAGACCCGATCTTTTTTCAGCTGTACGGGAAAAACATTCTCATTGAGTCCGGGATTGGCAACGGAAAACTGACAGACAAGCAGAAGCGGAATTACGGCGTCACAGAGGAGTCGCAGATCGACCGTTCATTAAGCGCATTCGGGTTGACACGGGAGGATATCGACATTGTGCTCATGACGCATTTGCATTTTGACCATGCATGCGGCTTGACCATGCCAGATGATACAAATGGATATGTCCCTTCATTTCCAAATGCCGCCATCTATGTATCTGAAACGGAATGGGACGAAATGCGTCACCCGAATATCCGTTCAAAAAGCACGTATTGGAAGGAAAACTGGGAAGCAATCCAGCATCAGGTGCAAACGTTTAAAGAAGAGGTTACCATTGAAGGCAAAGTCCGGATGGTACATACAGGCGGGCACAGTGACGGGCATGCGATTGTAATGGCGGAGTCCGGCGGCGAGAAATGGATCCATATGGCAGATCTTTTGCCGACGCACGCGCACCGCAACCCGCTTTGGGTGATGGCTTATGATGATTACCCGATGACCTCCATTTTTCAAAAACAGAAATGGATTGAAGAGGCGATCCGGGACAATGCCTGGTTTGTATTTTACCACGACGCTGTCTACCGGGCGCTGAAGTGGGATACGGACGGGAATATGATAGAAAAAGTGGAACGTGAAAAAATGCCCGTATAAAGTGGTAAAAAACGGTGAACAAAAGGTCCACCGTTTTTTACTGCCGCGTATGGGAAAAGATCCGTGCCGATTTTTGCATGGCATAAACCCCTGCGGCTTTCCTGCTAAACCGACCCGGTAACGAGAACGCGCCGTTTTAAATTTCACATCGAAATGCATCTTATCCTGTTAAATGAACAACCATCCAGCAAAGGGCCGGCTTAAAAATGTGAGGAAGCGCGGGATTTACATGGAGTGCGTCTACGTTAAGGAAGCACGGAAAAAAGATGGGCCTTTCTTCACCTAGAGCCTGTCTACATTAAGAAAGCAAGCAAAAACAAGGCGCTTTCTTAATCTAGAGCCTGTCTACGCTAAGGAAACGCGAAAAATTGAGGATCTTCCTTAACCTAGAGTGCGTCTACGTTAAGAAAGCGCGGAAAAAAGACGGCCTTTCTTTACATAGAGGGCGTTTACGTTAAGGAAGCAAGCAAAAACGAGGCTCTTGCTTTACATAGAGGGCGTCTACATTAAGGAAGGATGGAAAAACGAAGGCCTTTCTTAACATAGAACCCGTCTATGTTAAGGAAGCGCGGAAAAACGAAGGTCTTTCTTCACATAGAGTGCGTCTACGTTAAGGAAGCATGGAAAAAAGATGGCCTTTCTTTACATAGATCCTGTCTACATTAAGAAAGCAAGCAAAAACAAGGCGCTTTCTTAATCTAGAGCCCGTCTACGTTAAGGAAGCACGGAAAAACGAAGGTCTTTCTTCACATAGAGCCCGTCTACGTTAAGGAAGCGCGGAAAATTGAGGGTCTTCCTTAACCTAGAGGGCGTCTACGTTAAGAAAGCGCGGAAAAAAGACGGCCTTCCTTCACATAGGGCGCGTCTACGTGAAGGAAGCACGCAAAAATGAGGTTCTTCCTTCACCTAGAGGGCGTCTACGTGAAGGAAGCGCGCAAAAACGAAAGCCTTTTTTCACCTAGAGCCCGTCTACGTTAAGGAAGCGCGAAAAATTGAGGATCTCCCTTCACATAGGGCGCGTCTGCTTTCCAATAAAATATTCCGAAGGGTGCCAGTTTAAAAATAGCAGTAGCTTATCCTGCTTTCCCGCATAGAGCCGGCAAGAAAAGCCAGCCCTAAGCCGGGATCTCCGAAACAGAGCCGGTTACCATTCAGCAAAATCCTGATAGAGCTGGCGAGAAAAGCCAGCCTTAAAGGATTCTGCTTTTCCAGCCATCCGGCACAAGCCGGTTTAAAACGGATTTGCTTTTCTGTTAAATCGGATAGACATCGAGGACGGTACCGGTTTTGGCGTCGGCAATAAATTCGTACTGCTTCTTCTCTCCGTCTTTTGTAAGCGAAACCCCGCCCTTATAGACCCTCGTTTTAAACGGGTACTTTTCATAATCTTCCTCTGTCATTTGAATCCAGGAACCGTCAATCGGACCGTTTTCTTTAAACGCTTTCTTAACTTTTGCAAGAACGGTTTCGGCGGATACGCTAACAGTACGGTGCAATGTTTCATTGACGGCATACCCGGCGGCTGCACCCACAGCGATACCGGCGATAAAAGTTTTCCAATTCATCTTTCTCCTATCCTTTCCTCTGCAATTAATCAGAATAAATCGGTGCTCCCCCTCATTATATACTTTCAAGGCGGTAACCGAAAATGAATTCACTTACAAAAGTACAAAATGAAGTGAAAATCTGGCAAGAAAACCACCCATTATGTAAAATAAACCTTGTACATACGGTATGATAAAAAAATACAGAAACGAGGAGTAAAAAGCATGGAACAAGAAACGCTCGATTTATTTAAAACGCTGACTGAACTGCCAGGCGCACCGGGTAACGAGTCGGCCGTCCGCCAGTTTATGAAGCAGGAGTTGCAAAAATATTCGGATGAAATCATACAAGATCATCTCGGCAGCGTCTTTGGCGTAAGACGTGATCAGGAAGACGGGCCAACCGTGATGGTGGCAGGGCATATGGATGAAGTTGGATTTATGGTTACATCCATCACTGAAAATGGCATGATCCGCTTTCAAACACTAGGGGGCTGGTGGAGCCAGGTGTTGCTGGCTCAACGCGTACAAATTTATACGGATAACGGTCCTGTCATCGGTGTTGTTGGTTCAATTCCGCCACATTTATTGGATGAAAATCAGAAATCCAAACCAATGGACATTAAAAATATGCTGATTGATATCGGCGCAGATGACCGTGAAGATGCTGAAAAAATCGGGATTCGCCCGGGCCAGCCCATCTTGCCGGTTTGCCCGTTCACCCCAATGGCCAATCAAAAGAAAATTCTTGCTAAAGCTTGGGATAACCGCTACGGCTGCGGCCTCTCCATCGAATTGTTAAAAGAACTGCAGGGTGTAAAACTTCCGAACACGCTTTATTCGGGCGCTACGGTTATGGAGGAAGTCGGGACGCGCGGTGCACAGACAGCAGCCAATATGATTAAGCCGGATATTTTCTTTGCCCTGGATGCTAGTCCCGCCAATGATGCGTCCGGCGATAAAGAACAATTCGGGCAGCTTGGAAAAGGCGCATTGCTGCGGATTTACGACCGGACGATGGTGACACATAAAGGCATGCGCGAGTTTGTTCTCGACACAGCCGAGAGCAATGATATCCGCTACCAGTATTTCGTAGCCCCGAATGGCGGGACAGATGCCGGCCGCGTTCATACTACCAATGAAGGGATCCCGAGTGCTGTGATTGGGGTTTGCGCCCGCTATATCCATACGCATGCCGCGATCCTTCATGTCGATGACTATGCGGCAGCCAAGGCCTTGATCGTGAAATTGGTACAGGCCTGTGACCGTTCAACCGTTGATGCGATCCGCAGTAAATAATAAAGAAATATTCGATTTTCCTGAGGCAAAAATGCCCGAAATACAGAGGTGAAAGAATTTGATGATTGCAATTGGTTCGACCAATCCGGCAAAAGTGTCGGCTGTCCGGAAAGCCTTTGAAGTGCTTGACGGGCAGAAAATGGAATTTGTGGCTGCAGGTGTGCCATCCGGCGTAAAAGAACAGCCTTTTTCCGACGAAGAAACGCTGCAAGGGGCCATTAACCGCTCGAGGGCGGTCCTGGCAGCAAAAAATGCGGATATTGGTATTGGTCTTGAAGGTGGCGTGGTGGAAACCCCGAATCAGCCGATCAGGCGCTCCGAAATAAAACGGTGCTGATTTGTGACGATGACAACCGGAACATTTATGCACTGAAAAAGGCGCTGTCGAAAGAAGGCATGAAAGTGCTTGTGTCGCAAAACGGTTTCGAATGCCTGGATATGCTGGACCTTCACAAAGAGGTCGACATCGTCCTCATGGATATTATGATGCCGGGCATGGACGGTTATGAAACGATGCAAAGAATTCGGAAGAACGATGCATTTGCGGATTTGCCCATTATCGCTCTGACAGCAAAAGCGATGAAAGGCGACCGGCAAAAGTGTCTGGATGCCGGCGCAACAGATTACATCAGCAAACCGCTGAAGATGGACCAGCTGTTATCTGTCATGCGGGTATGGCTGCCGCTAGAATAAAGGCAGGCTGAGGGAAGGAAGCCCGTGAAAAAGCGGAGAGAGGGGTACGGGGTGAAGGAAGGCTGTACATTTTGCTTGCTTTCTTCACGCAGGGAAGTCCGAAAAAAATTCGTTACAGGAATTTCTTTGTAAAAAAGGCCGCAAATTTAGCCCGCTATCTTCACATAGGCATGCTCCAAGTAAAGGAAGCACGGGAAATTTTGTTGCTTTTTAGCGGCCGTTGCGGAATGAATGCCATTTCCGCAATTTCAACAAGCCCAAACTTTAGAATGATGGAGTGCAAAAAGCGTGAAAAAAAACCAACTAACGGATGAGGACATCAGGAAGCTCGAACTGGATATGCTGCTATTTGCCATTTACCGGATATCTGGCTACGACTTCCGCCAGTATGCCCGTTCTTCCATTGAAAGACGGGTTACGCACCGGATGCGGCTCGAAAATCTCCCGAGCATCAGCGCACTGATCGAAAGGGTGATCCATGAACCCGAATTCCTTGAAGTGCTGTTAAATGATTTGTCCATTCAAGTGACTGAAATGTTCCGGGATCCGGACTTTTTTGTCGCCTTTCGCGAAAAAGTCGTCCCGGAATTAAGGCAGTACCCGGAAATCCGGATCTGGCATGCAGGCTGCTCCTCGGGTGAAGAAGCCTATTCGATGGCCATTCTTTTGGACGAAGAGGGGCTACGCGAAAAAACGAGAATTTATGCAACCGATATGAATGAACGAGTGTTGCGCCAGGCGGAAAGCGGCGCCTTTTCGCTTCATAAAATGCAGACGTATACGAAAAATTATTTCCAAGCAGGCGGGAAACGCGAATTTTCCTATTATTACACGGCCGATGCCCAGCATGCCTATTTCAATAAGAGCCTTGCAGAAAATATCGTATTTGCCCAGCACAATCTTGTCACGGATGGTTCGTTTAATGAGTTCCATGCGATTATTTGTCGGAACGTTATGATCTATTTTGACCAAAACCTTCAGAAAAAAGTCCTTCGTTTATTTGATGAAAGCTTAACGAACCGGGGATTTTTAGGGCTCGGCCATAAAGAAACCGTGCGGACGATTGATACGGAAGGAAAGTATGAGGTTTTTGAAAGAGAAGAAAAAATTTACCGAAAAAAAGCATAACCATTTAAAAAACGGCGAGACACTGCGATCTCGCCGTTTTTTACTGTATTTGCGCCGGACAACCCCTATATCTCGCTTAGTAAGCCCTAGCACTTATTTTGCCTGCACGAGCACAACACACATATCATCCGGCTGTTGTTCCTGTAGTTCTTTGGCAAGGACGGTATCCAAGGGGGAAGTGGCCTTTTCCGGAGACCAGACGGATGAAGCAAGCTGCTGCAGGATTTTCAAGCCGTCGTGGCTGTCCGAATCGAGTGCTTCCATTACGCCATCTGTAAATAAAAGGAGCTGCAGGCTCTCATGGTAGCGGAGCACCTGCTTTTCCACTTTCAATTGCGGGAAGAAGCCGACAGCACATCCGCCTTCCAAAAGCGGCACAACTTCCTTTTCATCCACGAGGGCAAAAGCGGGCGGGTGGCCGGCATTCACATATTCGATCGTTTTGCTGGCACAGTCGAGCACAAGGTAGATGGCCGTAAAATAATGCTGCAACCCGCCATTTTTATTCAGGTAAAGCATCAGTTCGTTTAATTTCTGCATCACCGTTTCAGGGTCTGCCTTGCTTTGCATTAAATCCCTTAATTTGGAAGAAATAAACATGCAGACGAGCGATGCTGAAATCCCGTGCCCCATCACATCGAGAAGCATGAGGCTGTAACGGTGATCATCCATTTTATACCAGTAATAAAGATCACCGGCCAGTTGATGAGCCGGTTTGTACGAAGATGTAATGGAAAGACAGTTTTCTTTTATCGGTTCGCTCAAAAGTGTGCGCTGAACCTGCATGGCAAGATCGAGCTCGTCTTTTAAATGCCTTTCCTGTTCCGCATGCCAGTCTTTCTCTTCTTTCAGGCGCAGTGCTACTTTAAGGCGGGCGATCAGCTCGACTTTGTTGATCGGCTTAGTAATATAATCGATTCCCCCGGCGTTCAGTGCTTCCGCCAGCTTCCGGGCATCATCAAGCGCAGTCAGGAAAATGACGGGAATATCACGAAAACGCTGTGACTGCTGCAGCATCCGGCACGCTTCAATACCATCGATTTCGGGCATCATAATATCCATCAAAATGCAGTCGGCAGGCGGTTTTGGCGCGTGTTCCTCACCAAGATGCAAATAAGCGAATAATCCTTTAGCCGAAGTGAAAGATACATACTGATTATATCCGGCATTTTTTAAAGTTTTTTCTATGACAAATAAATTTACTTTATGGTCATCTACAATTAAAATGGTCATGAAGTCTACCCCTTATGTAAAAAGTCCATTTCCCGCAAACTGCTCAATTTTCATTATACCGGGAAAGCCGGGTGGTGAAAAATGAAACAGCTCTGCCGTTACGGTATAATAAAAAGAAGACACAGAAACTGGAGGGTTTAACCATGCAAGAATTGCAATCAATGGAAGATTTTAAAAACTTGAAAGAAAACGGGACACACATTTTTTTGTTCTCAGCGGACTGGTGTCCAGACTGCCGCTTCTTAGACCCGTTTATGCCGGAAATTGAAAAAGCATACAGCGATTATACTTTTGTCCATGTTGACCGCGATAAATTTTTGGATTTATGTGCGGATCTTGATGTATACGGGATCCCGAGTTTTGTCGCATTCCGGGACGGCAAGGAAATCGGCCGTTTCGTCAGCAAAGACCGGAAAACAAAAGAAGAAGTCGAAAAATTTATCGAAAGCCTTGCCTGAATCATAGATGATCAAGCCGCATTGAACGCGGCACCATCCGAATGCATACGCATATTTTCAGGAAAGACAAAAAGCAGGCCGAAATCCCCCTCTTTGCGGACGGGGGATTTTTCCTAAGCTGGGGGATAAAGGAGGTGCCAACCGGAAAATGGATACGAAACAATTAAGACGGGAGCTGGAAAAAAGGCTGGAGAAAAAAGGACGGATTTTTTCCTATGACCGTGAAAAAGATGTACTTCGGGTCGAAAATGAAGACACACACCAGGGACTCAATATTTCCCTGCCGGAGATTGCCGCCAAATGGGCTACCCAAAAAGAAGAAGCGATTAAAGAAGTTGTCTATTATGCGGAAGCAGCGCTCGGTGTAATGGGGAAAAACCATTCGCTTAATGGCCGGGAAAAAAGTATTTTTCCTGTGATCCGGTCCACTTCTTTTCCAGAAGAAGCTCCAGGAGGCATCCCGTTTTTAACCGATGCGCACACGGCCGAGACGCGCATTTATTACGCGCTTGATCTGGGGAATACGTACCGGTTGATCGATCTTCAAATGCTGGAGCGGGAAGAGTGGAGCCCGGAACAAATTCGGGAAACGGCGCGGTTTAATTTACGGTCGCTTTCCACGAAAATGAAAAAAGACACTGTCGCAGGGAATGATTTTTATTTCTTGAACACGAATGATGGCTATGATGCAAGCCGGATTTTAAATGAAAAGTTATTGCAGGAAATGTCCGAGAAAACGGAAGGGGAAATGGTTCTTGCTGTTCCCCATCAGGATGTTTTAATTATAGGTGACATCCGCAATGAAACAGGTTATGATATAATCGCGCAAATGGCGATGAATTTTTTTGCAAACGGCCATGTGCCGATTACTGCCCTCTCATTTTTATATCAGGACGGCGAATTGGAGCCGGTCTTTATTTTGGGCAAAAACCGGAAGTCTTGAAAGGAGTACGTTTCGTTTATGAATGTTTTTTACAACCGCGAAGGCATCGGCGATACATTGATTGTTATGATCAAAGACGCGGAGCATGCCGCTTATGAAAAGAGAGGCACGGTTGCCCGCATTTATGATGAAAAGACAAAAGAAACAGCCGGGTTCAATATTTTTGAAGCATCCCGGTACGGCGCGTTTGAAGGAAGCGGCCCCGTGAAACTGACGGAAGCTTTACTCGACAAGCTGAACGGAATACTCGCCGAAAACGGGTTCGATGAAAAACTGGACGCCGACTTGTCCCCGAAATTCGTTGTCGGGTATGTAAAAGAAAAGGAAAAGCACCCGGATTCTGATCATTTAAGCATCTGCCAGGTTGACACCGGTGCTGAGACATTGCAAATTGTCTGCGGCGCGCCGAATGTGGAAGCCGGGCAAAAAGTTGTGGTTGCAAAAACAGGCGCTGTTATGCCGAACGGGATGATCATCAAAGATGCCGTGCTGCGCGGCGTGGCTTCAAGCGGCATGATCTGCTCGGCGCGTGAACTCGGGCTCCCGAATGCACCGCAGAAAAAAGGCATCCTTGTGCTGGACGGGCAATACGAAGTCGGAAGCGAATTTCCGCTGCCGGAATAAAAAGCCGGATGCCAAAAAAAGGGCTGCATCACGCGGGATGCGGCCCTTTTTCGCTTATCTTGATCCGTTCGGAAAGACACGCTGAATGATATCGTTAAACTGGTTAAAAAATCCTGAAATCGGGCGGCCGTTTCGGATGTCATTGACGTAATCACTCATCTGGTCAAAGAAATCCGGATTTTCGGAAATGTACACATCATTGATCGATGGATCGGTTTGCTTGACAACTTTCGAAATTTTGTTTTTCAGTTTTTTGTCAAGTTTGTCGTTGTTTTGGTTCCTTTCCAGTAAGACAGCCACATAAGCATTGTCATTCGTGGCGATGACACGCGCTTGTGCTACCTCTTTTAAATTCTCAATGCTGCGCGCAATACGGTTGGCCACCCGGACGTTATTGTTGTTATTATTGTTGTTGTTGCCGTTGCCGTTATTGTTCGTCAAATTGGCGTTGTTGATCCCTTGTGTACCCCGTGTATTATTTGTCAAATCAGCGCCATTATTGCCGTTTGTTCTTCCTGTATTGTAACGGACATTATTGTAACGCACATCATTATTGTCGGCTGTGTCGTTATAGCGTACAGGCCGTGCATTGTTGCGGTTGCCATTATTGTCGCCAGCACCGTTATTGTTTCCGCATCCCATCAACAGCCCGGATGCAAGCCCGATGCCGAGCAATGCTTTTGCGATCTTCAATCCATTCCCTCCTTCAAAAAAATAGTATCACTCATAATGTGCCTAACCCCGATTTTTTTATGCCGGCATGCCTGTGTTAAAAAATCCCTCGAAAAACATGTGTTTCCTTTGTATAATGGAAGGTGAGAAGAATTTTTGAAAGGCTCTTCGGACGCATGAGCAAAGGAAAGAGTGATGAATTTGAGCTGGATTAAAAAAATGGCAAAATATTTTAAGGATGAAAACGTGCACGAAGAGGCCCCGGAACAACCCGGGCTTTACCAGGCACGCCCGGACAAAATAGATACCCGTGTGGCTTATCATTATCCGAAAAAACAGTTTCGTTTTCCTGTAATTCCGGATCAGGAAGGGGCGCGCCGGAAGACGGCTGAAAAACCGGAAAAGCAGCGGCCACGGGCAAAAAAACATCGTCCCGAGCCACAGTCTGAACGGAGCGAAAAAGTGCAAAAAGGCCATCCTTTCCGGCCGACGGATATCCCGTCCCCGGTCTTTGGATTTAAACGGCCGACAAATGATTCTGCGCAGGAAGAAACAACAGTGTTGGAATACGAGCTGGAAGATCATTACAAAAAGGATATCCGTCTCTTGGATATGGCGAAACTGCAGCAATTGCTTGATTTTGCAGAAAATCCGGGCACGGACGGCGAACGGAACCTGACAACACCTGAACACGGCATGGCGGATCAATTGTTCGAAGAGAAAAAAATGGATTTACCGGCAGATCAAGCCGGGCGCGCAACAGCGGATCAGGCGGAAAAGGGCGAACCTGTCCAAACGGAAACAGGGCGCGGCGAAGATTCACCAGGTGCGGCAGATGAAGCCGAAGCGACATACAAGCTTGAGAAAACCGGCACAATTCCGTCTGATGAATCGGAACAGCCGAAAGCGGAAATGCCGGAATCTGGCCCGGTAAGTGAACTGCCAAAAGAGGATGCGGCGGCCATTTCTCTGGAAGCAAGTACGGCGGGCCTTGCAAATGAACCGGAAACCTCTTCGTCATATACTTCGGAAAAAGCCGAAGCCATCCAGGTAAACGAACCAGACCAGCAAAACGCAGGAACACTGGGATCCGACCCGGCAAGTGACCCGGCAAAATCGGAAGAGACTCCGGCATCCGCTTTGGAGAACATGGAGCCAGAACAACATAGCATGGGCACGCCGGAATCTTTAGCAGCAGGCATGCTGGAGAAATCCGGCATAAGCCTGGCAGATGAGCCGGAAACAGAGAAAGCTGCTTCGGCAAGTGAACCGGAAAAAGCCGAAACCGATCCGGCAAACGAACCGGAAAAAGGGAATGCCACGGCCATTTCTCCGGAAGAACCCGGCACAAACCCGGCAGATGAATCGGAACAGCTAAAAGCGAAAACGCCGGGATCCGATTCGGCAAGTGTGCTGCCAAAAGAGGATGCAGCGGCTGTTTCTCCGGAAGCAAGTACGGCGGCCATTGCAAGTGAACCGGAAAAAGCTTCCTCGGCATATGCTTCGGAAAAAACCGAAGCCATCCTGGTAAATGAACCAGACCAGCAAAACGCAGGAACACTGGGATTCAATCCGGCAAGTGAATTGTCAAAAGAGGATGCCGCCGTTTCTCAAGAGGCAAGCATGGCGGACCTTGCAAATGAGCCGGGAACCCCTTCGGCATATGCTTCGGAAAAAACCGAAAAAAATGCAGGAAATGAACCGGAACAGCGGCATACGGAGATGGCGGGCACTTCTCCGTCATCCGGCGAAGCAACAAAAACGGAAAGACGCCCGCGAAAGCATCTGCCGTTTAACGTGCTGATGCTGAAACAGGACCGCCGGAGGATCACAGAAAAGAAAGAGGCCCCGGGTCCCCGGCCGGAACAAGAAAATCCGGCCGAAAACAGCGGTGAAAAACCGTTTTCTTTCCCGTCGCTTTCGTTGCTGGAGCCGCCGGTGAAGCAGACCCGGGATGAGGAGTGGATCAAAGAACAAAGCTATACGCTGGATGAGGCACTTGAAAATTTCAATGTCCGCGCGAAAGTGGTAAACGCAAGCCAGGGGCCTTCCGTCACCCGGTTTGAAGTCCAGCCTGAACCGGGCGTAAAAGTCAATAAAATCACCAATCTGAACGACGACTTAAAATTAAGCCTCGCTGCGAAAGATATCAGGATCGAAGCGCCGATTCCGGGCAAGCATACGGTCGGCATTGAAATCCCGAACTTGAAAAGCCGCCCTGTCCGTTTGCGTGAGATCATCGGTGATCCCGTATTTCAAAACAGCAAATCTCCGTTGACGGTTGCGATGGGCCTGGATATTTCGGGGAAACCGGTTGTAACCGACCTGCAAAAAATGCCGCACGGGCTGATTGCAGGCGCCACCGGATCGGGAAAAAGCGTCTGTATCAATTCGGTGCTTGTTTCGCTCCTGTATAAAGCGGCGCCGCAGGATTTGAAACTGCTCCTGATCGACCCGAAAATGGTGGAGCTTGCGCCATATAATCAAATTCCGCATCTCGTCAGCCCTGTCATTACAGATGTCAAAATGGCAACAGCGGCATTAAAGTGGGCGGTTGAAGAAATGGAAAGGCGTTATGAATTGTTTGCCCATGAAAGTGTGCGCGATATTCACCGTTATAATGAAATGGCCGTCCGTACCCGCAGGTTTTCCGAAAAGCTGCCGTATATTGTCATTGTCATCGATGAGCTCGCTGATTTAATGATGACCTCACCGGGGGATGTCGAAGATGCCATCTGCCGGATTGCACAAAAAGCGCGCGCCTGCGGGATTCACCTGATTCTGGCGACACAGCGGCCGAGCGTGGATGTCATTACCGGCTTAATCAAGGCCAATATCCCGACGCGCATTGCTTTTTCCGTCTCTTCACAGGTCGATTCGCGCACCATTATTGATATGAGTGGGGCGGAAAAACTGCTAGGCAAAGGGGACATGCTGTTTTTGGAAAACGGCACTTCCAAACCGGTCCGGCTGCAGGGCACTTTTGTGAGCGACCGTGAAATCGACGATGTTGTGTCATCTGTAAGGGAAACTGCAGAGCCGGAATATTTGTTCCAGCCTGAAGAATTGCTGAGACAAACGGAAACGGGCGAAGAAGAAGACGAGCTTTTTCCCGACGCCTGCGAATTTGTCATTCACCAGGGCGGGGCGTCCACGTCACTTTTGCAGCGCAATTTTCGGATCGGCTATAACCGGGCCGCCCGTCTGATTGATATGATGGAGCAGCAGGGGATTATTTCCGGGGCGAAAGGAAGCAAGCCGCGGGATGTTTTAATAACGAAAAGCGAATTTATGCAAATGCAGGAAGCGGAAAGCAGAGAGTGATCGTTTTTCCTTATAGCCGGCAGCTGTTTTGGCAAGGATAGAGGAAAAAGGGCATGCGGAATGCGGATGTGCGCTGCCCTTTCCGGCTTCCGGCGGGCTGCGGGCAAAATTCCGTTTTTTCATGTTCACGGCTGCCTGGAAATGATATAATGATGGAGTATGAATTTTTTATGATGGGCATGAAGGCAGCCGTATAAAGCCTGTATAGCTGCTATGGAAACATGCCTTATCGCACATGGCGGGTTTTTATCATATACTGCATACATATAGACAGTGTTGGAGGTTCTATTATGACTGTATACCATTTCGTAGGGATTAAAGGATCGGGCATGAGCGCACTGGCACAGATCCTGCATGACATCGGATACGAAGTGCAGGGGTCTGACGTGGAAAAGCGCTTTTTTACCCAGCAGGCATTAGAAGATGCTGGCATTAAGATCCTGCCTTTCAACCGGGAAAATATTCACCCCGGCCTGACGGTGATTGCCGGCAATGCTTTTCCCGATACGCACGAAGAAATTGATGAAGCGATGAAACGCGGTATTCCTGTGATCCGTTACCATAAATTTCTCGGTGAGTTTTTGAAAAATTTTACGAGCGTTGCTGTAACAGGCGCGCACGGTAAAACATCGACTACCGGGCTGCTTGCCCATGTCATGCATGAGATCAAGCCCACTTCCTATTTGATCGGGGACGGAACGGGAAAAGGGGTTCCGGGAGCGGAATATTTTGTATTTGAGGCGTGTGAATACCGGCGCCACTTTCTTTCCTACCATCCGGATTATGCGATTATGACCAATATTGACTTCGACCATCCGGATTATTATGCGAACATTGACGATGTCTTTTCCGCCTTTCAAGAAATGGCACTGCAAGTCAAAAAAGGCATCATCGCTTACGGGGACGACGAGCAGCTGCAAAAAATCCAGGCGAAAGTGCCGGTTGTTTTTTATGGCTTTGAAGAAGGCAACGATTTTCAGGCAAGAAATATTGTGACGGAGCCGCAAGGAACGAAATTCGATGTGGTGGTCCGCAATAATTTTTATGGGACGTTCGAAATTCCCTCTTTCGGGAACCACAACGTGCTGAATGCGCTTGGGGTCATCGCCCTCTGCCAATACGAAGGCATCGAAAAAGAAGCGGTTGAAACGCATTTAAAAACATTTCACGGGGTCAAACGCCGCTTTACGGAAAAAGAAATCGGCACGCAAATCATCATTGATGACTATGCCCACCATCCGACTGAGATCAAGGCAACCATTGATGCCGCGCGGAAAAAATATCCGGAAAGAGAGCTTGTCGCCGTATTCCAGCCGCATACTTTTAGCCGCACGCAGGCATTTCTTACAGAGTTTGCGGAAAGCTTAAACCTTGCAGACCGGGTTTTTCTGTGCGATATTTTTGGCTCGGCGCGCGAACACCACGGGAAGCTTTCTATTTACGATTTGCAGGAAAAAGTCAGCGGATCTCAAATTATCAAGGAAGAGGACATGTCCCCGCTTCTTGGCATTGAAAACAGTGTCATTCTCTTTATGGGTGCCGGGGACATCCAAAAGTACCAAAAGGCATACGAAGCATTGCTGCAAAAGCATGTAAGCCGGTAAGGCAAAGGCATTGTCCGAAAAACAGGCGGGCAATGTCTTTTTTTGTTATAAGATTTGTCAAGCAGAAAATGTTTCCATTTTTGTTGGCACAAGGCGGCCGTTATGCGAAAATAAGGATGGTACCCGCAAAGATTTCAACCCCATAGTTTAAGGAAGGCGATTTGGGGTAATTTTATTGTACATGGAGGTGGTAACGAAAGATGAAAATCATCCTGTATTTAAGCGTGGCGCTGATTGCTGTTGCATTCCTTATTCTGGTCATCGCCCTGACGAAGACATTGAAATCATTAAGCAAAACATTGGACAACTTGTCGGATACGGTAAAGGGCCTTGAAGGGCAGATGCACGGCATTACAGAGGAATCAACAAAATTACTGGAAAAAACGAATGTGTTGGTTGAAGACATCGAGCATAAATCGGAAAGGCTGAACAGTGTCGTCTATGCCGTGGAAGATATCGGTGTTTCCGCCCAGCAACTGAGTCAGGCGCTGCGTAAAGTCACAACATCGATTGCTTCGGCCGTCAGCAAAAGGCAGGACAAAATTGCACAGGCCGTGCAATGGGGCGCTGCGCTGAAGGAAATAAAAGATAGATGGTCGGGTAAAAAAGGTACAGGCACAGGCACGAATGAAACCCATCCTGTCCATGCCAAAGACCCTGTCCCGAAACACCTTCTTGAAGAACCGGTCCGCAATGATGAAAGGCTGCTCCAACGGGTAAGAAATTCATAAACTTAAGGAGGAATTTACATGTCTGAAGAACAAATGTCCACGAAAGATTTTTTGACTGGTGCAATTGTCGGTGGTGTTGTCGGTGCTGCAGTAGCGCTTATGCTGGCGCCGAAATCGGGGAAAGAACTTCGGGAAGACTTAAGCGGCCAGGTGGAAACCATTAAAGGAAAAACAGACGGCTGGCGCGAATTTGCGACCGAAAAAGGGACCCAGCTCGCTTCGCAGGCTGCTGAAAAAACAAAACAAGTCCGCGATTTTGCCGTGCAGAAAGGCAGCCAGCTGAAAGACAGCGCCGTTCAGACCGCGCAGCAGGCAAAAGATAAAGCACAAACGGATATGGAAAATGTGAATCAACAAAGTTCAAATTCAGGCAGTTCCTCATCGGTCGGTGAGTAAGCGCAAAAAAAGCGGCATATCAGCCGCTTTTTTTGTGCTTTTCAGACAGGAAAACAGAACAAGAAGGATGATACGCGCCAAACGACAGCCGCTCTTTGTGCGTTTTTTTCAAATGGAGCGGTATAATATGAATTGAAGTTTTTCACGACATAATCAATTACGATCAGGATGGACATGGCGACTGGCAAAACGAAAAGAAAGAGGGAACCTTTTTCCGAGAAAAACATATAAAACTATAACAGGACGGGTATTGCTTTAGCACATAAAAGCGTTTATCCGATAAAGAATTTTTTCGTGACTTTTTAAAAAGAATCGATTATAATAAGTGCTAATCACTTGTAAGCTTCTATGGTAATAGATGCCGGCAACAAAATGAGATAAGGATATTGACAGAGAGGATGAGAGGTTCGTGGGGAACAGAGAGCTTGAACAATTGCGGAAAGAAGTTGAAGAAGTAAACTTAAAGCTGCTGGAGCTGATCAACAAGCGGGGTGAGCTCGTCCAGGAAATCGGGAAACTGAAAGAAGCTCAGGGTGTAAACCGCTATGATCCAGTCCGGGAACGCGAAATGCTGAATGCCATTAAAGAACATCACGATGGCCCGTTTGAAATGTCTACCATTGAACATTTATTTAAAGAGATCTTTAAAGCGGCCCTTGAACTGCAGGAAGATGACCATCGGAAAGCATTGCTCGTTTCGCGGAAGAAACAGCCAGAAAATACAATTGTTGATATTAAAGGCGAAAAAGTGGGCGACGGCAACCCGTATTTTGTATTCGGCCCGTGTTCGGTTGAATCGTACGACCAGGTTGCGGCTGTTGCGGCATCCGTAAAAGCGAAGGGGCTGAAACTGCTTCGCGGCGGCGCTTACAAACCGCGCACCTCTCCGTATGATTTTCAGGGGCTTGGACTTGAAGGCCTGAAAATTTTAAAACAGATTGCCGATGAATATGATCTCGCTGTTATCAGTGAAATCGTGACACCTGCTGATCTCGAAAAAGCGGTCGATTACCTCGATGTCATCCAAATCGGCGCGCGCAATATGCAGAATTTCGAGCTGTTGAAAGCGGCAGGTTCCATCCAAAAGCCGATTCTCTTAAAACGCGGACTCGCGGCAACGATTGAAGAATTTATGAATGCCGCTGAATATATTATGTCAAGAGGAAACGGACAGATTATACTTTGCGAACGGGGCATCCGGACGTACGAACGGGCGACCCGCAATACGCTCGATATTACGTCGGTGCCGATTTTAAAACAGGAAACGCATTTGCCAGTATTTGTGGATGTGACCCATTCGACAGGGAGAAGGGATTTGCTCCTTCCAGCTGCCAAAGCGGCGTTTGCGATCGGAGCGGACGGTGTCATGGCGGAAGTGCACCCGGATCCGGCAGTCGCACTTTCGGACGCAGCTCAGCAAATGGATTTGAAACAGTTCGATGCATTTTATCAGGAAATCCAATCCGCTTTGCCGGCGAAAATATAAGGATCAGCATCCGGCCTTCTGCCTTGCAGAAGGTTTTTCTTTGTGGGGGATTTTTCCGGCCGTGTGGTGGCGTCGTCCTGTCATTTTTAAACGCAAGAACATCGAATGGCGGATAAACTAGGGATTGTTGAATAAGCGAAATTCCTTCACGTAGACGGTCTCTAGGTAAAGGAATGCCATCGTTTTTCGCGCCTTCTTAACATAGACGGGTTCTAAGTGAAGGAATGCCTTCATATTAGCTTGCTTTCTTAACGTAGACGCGCTCTAAGTAAAGGAATCCATCCAAAGTTCAGGCAGCCACGGCTAAGGAAGCGGGCAATATTCCAGCAAAAGCTCAAATTGGCCAAAATTCCGCTGTCATGTTGCTACATACGGCACGAAAGAAGCGGCGCCAACGTCCAGACGTCGTCTTTACCCCTAAAATTCTTTGTGAAGAATGTGGCAATTTTGTGTCAAACCTTGCAGGAAGTTTTTGCCTGGCTTATCATATATGGTATAATGAGAAGTCTAATGAACTGATAAAAGTGTCGAACGTGATCGTGTTTGGGCATTTTTTTGTACGATACACCAGAGGAAAAAGCCTTACATTTCTATGTTTAAGACAGGCTGAATGGTGAAAACTATGAACAGGACTTGTATATTGGAGAGTGATTGAAAGATGAACATTACGATTTATGATGTTGCCCGTGAAGCCAACGTTTCCATGGCAACGGTGTCGCGGGTTGTTAACGGAAACCCGAATGTGAAACCGACAACAAGGAAGAAAGTGCTCGAAGTGATCGACCGGCTCGGCTATCGCCCGAATGCGGTTGCACGCGGCCTCGCCAGCAAAAAGACGACAACCGTAGGCGTCATTATCCCGGATGTGTCGAATATGCTGTATGCGGAACTTGCCCGCGGGATTGAAGATATCGCAACGATGTACAAATACAATATTATTCTAAGCAATTCCGACCAGAATAAGGAAAAGGAACTGCGCCTTTTGAACACGATGCTCGGCAAACAAGTGGACGGCATTGTGTTTATGAGCGGGAATATTACGGAAGAGCATATTGAGGAATTTGAAAAATCTTCTGTTCCGATCGTACTCGCCGGGTCGATTGAACCTACGGGAAAAATTCCGTCCGTTAATATCGATTATAAAAAAGCGACAATTGAAGTGATCAGCGAATTTGTCAAAAAGGGACATAAGGAAATTGCATTGGTAATCGGGCCGCTGCATGATGCGGTCAACCGCGAATTGCGCCTGGAAGGATACAAAGAAGCGCTCCGTAATGCGGGCATCGAATTCAATGAGGATTATGTTCTGGAAGGGGACTATACATATGATTCCGGCATAGAAGCATGGCAACGGCTTCAGGAATTGGACAAGACCCCTACGGCCGTGTTTGTCGGAAACGATGAAATGGCACTCGGCGTAATCCACGGCGCCCTTGATGCCGGTGTTAACATTCCGGAACAGCTGGAAGTCGTTTCTTCCGATAATACGCGTCTCGCTGAAATGGTGCGCCCGCAGCTGACTTCCGTTGTCCAGCCGTTGTATGATATCGGTGCTGTTTCAATGCGGCTTTTGACGAAATACATGAACAAAGAAACCGTAACGGAAAACCAGGTCATCCTGCCGCACCGTGTGGAATACCGGAATTCGACAAAATAAAAAAGCAGCATGGGCGTAAACGGTAACGCTCACCATTGAAACGAATAGAATGAATAAGGCCGGTGCTGCCAGAATGATCTGGCAGGGCCGGCTTTTTATTTTGTCTGTTTAATGAATTGCAGCAACCGGTTCAGCACAAGCCGGTTTTTTTCTTCAATTTCCGGTTTGCGCGGGATCGGGCGGTATAAACCTACCGGGTCGTCCCATCTTTCAGGCAGGGGGTAGGGGGAGATTTTTTGCCATTTTTCAAGCCATGCAGTAGGGATCTCTCCGCTTCCGCCTTCCCTTTCCGCCATTTCCAGCCAAATGAGCGACCAGGCCCGCGGCACGACCCGCCAAATGTCATAGCCGCCCCCGCCAGTTGCAATCCACCGGCCTTCACAATATTCGTGCGCCATTTTGTGGGCCAGTTTCGGAATTTCGCGGTAAATGTTCATCGTCGCGGACAAATGGGTGAGCGGGTCATAATAATGGGCATCCGCCCCGTTTTGCGTGACCAGTACATCCGGCTTGAAGTATGCTGCGATTTCTTCCAATGCTTTTGCATAACATTCCAGCCATGATTCGTCTTCTGTAAACGCATCCAAAGGAATATTGAAAGAATAGCCATATCCTTTTCCCGTTCCCCATTCGTTAACATTGCCGGTGCCAGGGAAAAGGTAACGGCCCGTTTCGTGGATGGAAAACGTACAAACATTTTCATCATCGTAAAAAGCCCACTGCACGCCGTCACCGTGGTGGGCATCCGTGTCCACATAAAGAACGCGCGCGCCGTATTGTTTGCGCAAATATTTAATGGCAATTGCCGTATCGTTGTAGATGCAAAATCCGGAAGCTTTGCCGCGGAATCCGTGATGCAGCCCGCCGCCAAGGTGCAGAGCATGCCGCGCCCTCCCCGACATCACTTCTTCGGCTGCCTGCAATGTACCGCCGGCGATTAAAGCGCTCGCTTCGTGCATATTCGGGAAAACAGGGGTGTCTTCTGTCCCGAGCCCGTAATTCTCTGCTTTGACCGGATCAAGTTTTCCATGCCCGGCCAGTTTTACGGCTTCCACATATGACGGGTCATGGATGAGCAACAGTTCCTCATCAGTAGCTTTCCGTGGTTTGACAATATCCTCCCCACTCAAAGCCCCGATCGCTTCGAGCAGTTCTTTAACCAATTGGAGCCGCATCTGGTTAAACGGGTGGTCATCGCGGAAACGATAAGCCAGCAAATCGGTGGAATAGACGAAAACAGCATCTTTCATCGCGGCATCCCCGGCATATTTGGCCAGAGTACTTCATAGCCGGCCTCCTTCAAATGCGTAATGAGGGACACCGGGTTCATCGTGCTGACACGGAACACGAGCACACGGTTTTCCTCATTTTTACGGTCGGGGTAAATCAGCACACTTAAAATATTCAGATGATGTTCGTATATGATTTCGGTGATATCGCGCAGGATGCCGGTCCGGTTGTGGGCGCGGATTTCAATCTGCGAACTCGGATGTCCTGCGCCGGTCAGATCTACAAAAGTCTGAAGCAGATCGGTCCCTGTCACAATTCCGACCAGCTGCCCGTTTTCAAGAATCGGCAGGCAGCCGATCCGGTTGTCATTCATGAGCGCGGCAATGTCTTCGATAAAATCGAGCGGATGCCCTGTCAAAAGGTCCGTTTTCATAATTTTTTCAAGCGGCAGCGAAAGTTTTTCCAGCTGCTCGCCTGGGAAAAACGGATTGGGCGCCACTTCCTTGATGTCCCGTTCGGTGACGACGCCGCACAGTTTGCCGTTTTGATCGAGTAGCGGGATATGGCGGATCTGCTCCTTCTGCATCAATTTTAGCGCGTCTTGTACGGTATGCCGGGGTGACAGCGTCTTGACGTCTTTTTGCATGATTTCTTCCACAATCATCTTTACCCATCCCCTTTTTGCCGAAGTTTTAGTACATATACCGGTTTTTAAAGCGGATCCGGTCAAATTTTTCAATTGATTCCTGGCCGACTCTTTTTCCGATCCGCACCATCAGGCAGTTTGCCGGATGTGAACAAATTTCGGGATCATCCGTTGCGAACCATTTCAATCCGCCTGCTGCCATCATTTTTTCCATCATCTTCCGGTATTCCCACACGTTCAGGCCGGTCCCTTTCATATCCCAGTGCCAGTAATATTCGGTTGTGATAATAATATAATCTTCCATCGCGTCGTCCATCATGGAGACTTTCAGCAAATGCTTGCCGACAGCGCATCCCCGGTATTTCGGAATGACTTCGATCGCGCCAAGTTCGAGAAGATTATCCATATGGCCCTCTGACCAGCGTTCGAGCGGGTCCGGGAAAAGAAACGTGACATAGCCGACGACTGTATTGCCGCTGCGTGCCAGAATGATCCTTCCCTCCGGCAGGTCGGCAATTTCAATCAGGGCAGCATGCTGTTTCGGCGCGGGGCGGAAAGCTTTTAAGTCTTCATGGAATGCCATTTCCGCAAGCCTTTTCCCCGGAACCGGCCCTTCAATCACAAGTGGCCCTGCTTTTGTAGGCAATTCGATAGAGTAGTATGTTTTCTTATGTTCCATTTTTCCACCATCCCTTGAACAAATCAAAAGAAAAACGTATGATGAATGACCGTTCATTTCACAATTTCATCATCTCATGTTTACAGAACAAAAACAATATGGAAAGAGGGAAATTCCAGAATTGTTCACAATGGTGGCATTTGCGGAAAGAAGTTTTAAATTGTGAATAAAACAGTTTTCATATATAATAAATATGTGAATCTAAACAAAGGGGGACATTACATGCAACTGGAAGCGTTACCAACCGTACAAGGGGATTTCAATCTGAAAAACTATGAAGAAGCCCGCAAAACGTTCAGCTGGAAAGACGCCGAGAAAAATTTTTCATGGTATGAAACTGGGCGTGTCAATCTGGCGTATGAAGCCATTGACAAACACGCCGAAAGCTCCCGAAAAAATAAAGTAGCGCTCATGTATTTAAGTGATTCACGCAACGAGAAATATACTTACTATGAAATGAAAAGGCTGACAAACAAGGCGGCAAATGTTTTAAAAGAAAAAGCAGGCGTCCAAAAAGGTGACCGTGTTTTCATCTTTATGCCGCGCTCGCCGGAACTGTATTTTGCCATGCTTGGCGCCATCAAGCTCGGCGCCATTGTCGGTCCGCTGTTTGAAGCGTTTATGGAAGGGGCCGTAAAAGACCGCCTTGAAGACAGTGAAGCGAAAGTGCTTGTGACAACCCCTGACCTTGTCGGGCGCGTCCCGGCTGATCAACTTCCGGCATTGGAAACCATTTTTGTTGTCGGGGAAAATGTCAAAGAAGAAGGAAAGTACGCAGACTATCTGAAATATTTTAACGCAGCTTCCGATAAACTGGAAATCGAATGGGTTGACCGGGAAGACGGGCTGATCCTCCACTATACGTCCGGTTCGACCGGAAAGCCAAAAGGCGTCCTCCATGTCCACAATGCCATGATCCAGCATTACCAGACGGGAAAATGGGTGCTTGATTTAAAAGAAGACGATATTTACTGGTGCACAGCAGACCCGGGATGGGTAACGGGGACCTCTTACGGCGTGTTTGCGCCATGGTTAAACGGCGCAACAAACGTCGTTGTCGGCGGCCGCTTCAGCCCGGCAGCGTGGTACAATACGATTGAACGGTTCGGCGTCACTGTTTGGTACAGCGCCCCGACTTCGTTCCGGATGCTGATGGGGGCCGGCAATGAAATCATTAACCAATATGACCTCTCGACTTTGCGCCATATTTTAAGTGTCGGTGAACCGCTGAATCCGGAAGTTATCCGCTGGGGCAATGAAGTATTCGGACTCCGCATCCATGATACATGGTGGATGACGGAAACCGGCGCACAACTGATCTGCAACTATCCTTGCATGGATATCAAACCGGGATCGATGGGAAAACCGCTCCCTGGCATTGAAGCGGCCATTGTTGATGACCAGGGAAACCCGCTTCCGCCGAACCGGATGGGCAATCTCGCCATTAAAAAAGGCTGGCCTTCCATGATGCGCGCCATCTGGAACAACCCGCAAAAATATGAATCTTACTTTTTCCCGAACGGCTGGTACGTTTCCGGTGACTCGGCTTATATGGATGAGGACGGCTATTTCTGGTTCCAGGGCCGCGTGGACGATGTTATCATGACGTCCGGTGAGCGGGTCGGGCCGTTTGAAGTGGAAAGCAAACTGATCGAACATCCGGCCGTTGCGGAAGCCGGCGTCATCGGCAAGCCGGATCCGGTCCGCGGTGAAATCATTAAAGCCTTTATCGCTTTAAGGGACGGATACGAACCGTCAGATGAGCTGAAGGAAGAGATCCGTCAATTTGTGAAAAAAGGGCTGGCCGCCCATGCCGCGCCACGGGAAATCGAGTTTTGCGAAAAACTGCCGAAAACCCGGAGCGGGAAAATCATGCGCCGCGTCCTGAAAGCCTGGGAACTGGACCTGCCAACCGGCGACCTTTCGACAATGGAAGATTGAGTAAGCAACCGGACAGCTTTAGTGCTGCCCGGTTTTTCTGTCTAAAGGTTTCAGTGATAGAAAACAGTGGAAAAGTCCCCGGGTAAGTGAAAAAATTGAGAAAGAAAAAATATTCGGCTATCATAAAAACATATCCTTTTATAAAAGTGTAAGGTTGGTGTTTGATATGAAAAGGTTCGGTATGGTATTGCTTTGCCTTTTCCTACTTGCGGGCTGTTCTGCAGAAGGGAGTGCATCCGGCTCCGCCAAAAAGCAATCCAAACAAACAGAAATCAGTGTAGCGGCAGCTTCAGATTTGACAAAATCTTTCCAGCAAATCAACAAACAGTTTGAAAAAAAGACCGGTATCAAGGTGAAACTTGTTTTTGCCGCATCGGGCGAACTGGAGCAGCAAATTGAAAATGGTGCGCCGTATGATGTGTTTGCGGCGGCGAACGCGGATTATGTCAACCAGTTGGCGGATAAAAACATGCTTGTTCCCGGCACGAAAACCGTCTACGCATACGGGAAAATCGGGATTGCTGCTAAACAAAGCAGCCATCTTTCCATCCACAGCCTTAAAGATTTAACCCGCCCTGAGGTGAAGAAAATCGCCATTGCCAACCCGGAAACTGCGCCATACGGATTGGCGGCAAAACAGGCGCTTCAAAAAGCGGGGATTTGGGATAAAGTGAAACCAAAATTGGTTTACGCCAAAAATATTGCAGATACCCTGACGTACGTGAAATCGGGGAATACAGAAGCTGGCATCGTTTCCCTCTCGCTTGCGCAAGGTGAAAAGCTGGATGTTGCCAACATTTCAAGCAGCCTGTACAATCCGCTAAAACAGATGGCAGCGGTTGTGAAAAGCTCGAAAAAGCAGGCAGCCGCAAAGAAATTTGTGCAATACTTAGCCAGCAAAGAAGCACAAAATACGATGAAAAAATACGGCTATGCAGTGTCTGCGGGGCAGTAACAAGTGGGACAGATCGATTTATTTCCCATTTATCTGTCTTTTAAAGTAGCATTGCTTTCAACCGTTTTTTCCCTTATCCCCGGACTGTTGGCAGCCTATCTATTAAGCCGGTCGGAGGGAAAAGCGGTGGATGTAGCAGACGCTTTGCTGACGCTTCCGATTGTGCTGCCGCCGACCGTGCTCGGCTACTATCTACTCGTCATTCTCGGAAGGCAAAGTGTGCTCGGCCGGTTTCTTGAACAACAATTCGGCGTGACGATTGTGTTTACGCAGACAGGAGCGGTCATTGCGGCAATGTGCGTCTCCATTCCATTTTTCATCCAGTCGGCGCGCACGGCTTTTGCCGGTATTGATGAATCGCTCCTTCATGCTGCACGCCTTTTGGGGCGAACGGAATGGAATATCTTTTTTTCCGTCATGATCCCTTTGTCGTGGCGGGGGCTTACAAGTGGCGTCATGCTCGCATTTGCGCGCGCCCTTGGCGATTTCGGGGCAACATTAATGGTGGCCGGCAGTATTCCGGGAAAAACAGAAACGATGTCCATTGCCATTTACAATTGCCTGATGAACGGGGATGAACGGACGGCAGGGCTCCTCGTTGCGATCATGACGTTTTTATCGCTGGCCGTCCTGTACGGCATTAAGCGGATGGAAAAAAAGATGGGGAGGGGTGGCAGTAGGCATGCTTCGCGTAAACATCAAAAAAACATTTCCGGAATTTGAGCTGGATATCGCGTTTGAGGCGGGTCCCGGCGTCACCGGCATTTTAGGACCGTCCGGAAGCGGCAAAAGCCTGACGCTGGAGTGCATTGCCGGGATCGACAAGCCCGATGAAGGAAAGATTGAACTAAACGGCCGGATATTATTTGATAAAGAAAAGCATATGAATATCAAGACGCGGCACCGCCATACGGGGTATATGTTCCAGCATTACGCCCTTTTTCCGCATTTAACGGTAAAACAAAATCTTGCATTTGGTTTAAAAGGGCAGCCAAAAAAGGAAATAGAAGAGAAGACGGCTGCTTTTTTGAAAAAAATCAAAATGGAAGGTTTTGAAAACCGCTACCCTGCTGAACTGTCCGGTGGGCAAAAGCAGCGGGTGGCACTTGCGAGGACGCTTATCACCGAGCCCTCCTGCCTGCTTTTGGATGAACCTTTTTCCGCATTGGACCCGGACACGAAGGAACTTGTGATGGAAGAATTTTTATCGTTTCTTCACGATCATTTTCACGGGGTCGTTTTACTGGTTACCCACAATATGGAAGAGGCTGATCTGCTTTGTGACAATGTCATTTTGTACAGAAATGGGAAAGTATTACAGCAGGGCCCGAAAAAAGAGGTGCTGAAACACGCCGTCGCCCGGCAAGATGCCCGGAACCCTGCAGCTATCAGAACATGAAAGCCGGGGATCGAAGAAAGAGGTGTGCCACCCGGCAGATGCCCGGGTTCATGACGTATGACAAACCATGAACAGTGCGTGTGCCTCACAATTGGCAGTGGAACTTTGGCGTTAAGAATGGCAGCCGGGCGCCTGCAAACATTTGGTAAATGTCCATTTTTAACAGGGAAACAGAATTTAAAACGGAGATGATGGAGAACATGCTGACCGATATGCTGAACCGGCCGCTTTTGGATTTGCGGATTTCGGTAACGGATCGCTGCAATTTCCGTTGCACGTACTGCATGCCTGCCGATAACGGCCAGAAATATTGTTTTATGAACCGGTCCGAACTCATGACATTTGAAGAAATCACGCGCCTTGCGAGACTTTTTGTATCTCTTGGCGTCCGGAAAATTCGGCTGACGGGCGGGGAGCCTTTGCTGCGGAAAGACATCGATCAGCTTGTGGCCATGCTCCATCAAATCGACGGCCTTGAAGATTTATCGGTGACAACGAACGGCTTTCTGTTGAAAAGATATGCCGCACCGTTAAAAAAGGCCGGCCTTTCGCGCATCAATGTCAGCCTGGATGCCCTCGATCCGGAAATCTTTCCAGTCATCAACGGCGTTGGGGCAAAACCGGCAAGAATTTTGGAAGGGATAGAGGAAGCCATCCGCCAGGGCATCAAAGTCAAAGTGAATATGGTGGTCAAAAAAGGGATGAACGATTCGCAAATTTTACCGATGGCCGCCTATTTCAAGGAAAAAGGGATTTCCCTCCGTTTTATCGAATTTATGGATGTCGGCTCCCTGAACGGATGGAAGCTGGATGAAGTCGTGACCAGCAAAGAAATTCTCAACATGATTTCAAAAGAAATGCAGCTTGAGCCGTTGAAAGAAAATTATTACGGGGAAGTTGCCAAACGGTACCGTTACAAAGGGACAGATACGGAAGTCGGCTTCATTTCATCCGTATCCCAGCCTTTTTGCGGCGAATGCACACGCTTGCGGCTGTCGGCAGACGGGAAAATATACACCTGTCTGTTTGCCGCACAAGGCACGGACCTGCTTGGGGCAATAAGAGAAGGCGCAAGCGATGAAATGCTGGCTGCCCGCATTGCAGGCGTATGGCAAAACCGGGTGGACCGCTATTCACAAGAACGGGGGAAAAACCCGACGATGAAAGGAAAACGAATCGAAATGTCGTATATTGGAGGGTAAAGGGTTGAGCACGAAAGAACATAAACAACAGGCCGATATTCCGGTACTGTGCAAAGTGATCACCGTTTCCGATACCCGGACGGAAGAAACAGATAAAAGCGGCAGGCTGATGATCAATTTGTTAAAGCAGGAAGGGATGGAAGCGGCGGAATACAGCATCGTAAAAGACGAAGCGGAACAAATCAGACAGGCGGTTTTACAGACGAAAGGAACCATCAATGCCATTTTGCTGAACGGCGGCACCGGCTTTACGAAACGGGATGTGACGGTTGAAACGGTCCGGCCGCTCCTCGATAAAGAAATGCCAGGTTTTGGCGAGCTGTTCCGCTATTTAAGTTATGAAGAAATCGGAAGCGCCTCGATGCTCAGCAAAGCGCTTGCCGGCACAATCGGGAAAAAAGCCGTATTTTCGATGCCGGGCTCCAGCAACGCCGTGTCCCTCGCCATGAAAAAACTCATTTTGCCGGAATTAAAGCATATCGTCTGGGAGCTCAACCGGCAATGAATACAGCCGGAATTGTGCTGGCCGGCGGGAAGTCGAGCCGGTTCGGCGGCGAAAAATCGCTTGCGAAAATCGGTGGCAAAGCCATGGTCGCACGCAGCGTGGATGCGCTCGCCGGAACTGACGCGATCGTTGTGGTGGCGCGGGCCGAGCTTGCGGAAAAAATCCCGCGCAACCGGCCGATTGCGGTGATTTGTGATCTCCCCCGATACCGGGGAAAAGGTCCGCTCGCCGGCATTTATTCGGCGATGATGGCAGTGGACGCCCGGTGGTACACTGTGTTGCCGTGCGATACGCCGTGGATCGGAAAAAGAACGGTTGCCCGGCTGCTTCAAGAACGCGATCCGGCATATGACGCCATCGTGGCCCGGACAGAGGGGAGAATTCAGCCACTCGTTGCCGTTTTTCACAACAGCGTGAAAGAAAAAATAAGGGAGCAGCTGGAAACAGACCGCCTCAGCATGCGGGCACTTTTTGCACGCTGCCGCCTGAAATGTATCGATTTTGCGCAGGAAATGGTGTTTGCCAATATCAATACAAAAGAAGATTATATTTTACAACAAAAAGAAGCCGGTGATGTTGATGAGAAAACCAATCAAAGTGGCGGAGGCCATCCGCAAAGTGATGGCCCATCCGCTTACAGGCGAAAAGGAGCTTGTGCCGATTCAGACTAGTTTTAACCGAGTGCTTTCCGAAGATTTGGCTGCAACCCATGACGTGCCGTGGTTTAAACGGTCGCCATATGACGGGTATGCGATTTTTTCCGGATCTACGCTTGAAGCGGGCGCGGATCACCCTGTTCTCCTTGAAGTGGTCGCCACAATCGGGGCAGGTTTTACATGGGATGAAGGGATAAAGCCGAATCAAGCCGTGAAAATCATGACTGGCGCCGCTATCCCGGACGGGGCGGATGCCATGATTATGGTGGAACTCACAAAAGAAGTAGTGCAAAATGGGAAAACATTTGTGCAGATAAAACGGAAAGTCCGGCCCGGTGAGAACATTGTCGGCATTGGCGAAGATATGAAAAAAGGCGAAGTGCTTGTCCCGAAAGGCACGATCGTTAATCCGGGCGTAATGGCGACCCTTGCAACTTTCGGGATGACAGAAGTACCGGTCACAAAAAAACCGAAAGCTGCTGTGATTGCGACGGGATCCGAACTGCTTGAAGTCGGTGAACCGCTCGAAAAAGGGAAAATCCGTAACAGCAATGCCTATATGCTCTGGGGGCAAATCATCCGCGCCGGGGGCGAACCGGTTTTTTACCGGCTTGTGAAAGATGATTTCGAGGAAACATATGAAGCGGTCAGGCAGGCGGTGAAGGAAGCGGATATCGTCATGACAACGGGCGGTGTTTCAGTCGGCGATTTTGACTATATTCCGAAAGTCTACGAAAAGCTGGGGGCAACGCTTTTATTCAATAAAGTGGCGATGCGCCCCGGCAGCGTGACATCGGCAGCCGAACTGGACGGGAAAATTCTTTTCGGCCTCTCCGGCAATCCGTCCGCCTGCTATGTCGGTTTTGAACTGTTTGTCCGCCCGTACTTAAAAACGATGCTTGGCGAACGAAATGTTTATTTGAAAAAAACGCAGGCCTTACTTGGGGAGGATTTCCCGAAACCAAACCCGTTTACCCGGTTTGTCCGCGCCAAACTTTCTTATCAGGAAGGCCTGCTGCACGCGCTTCCGGTAAGAAGGGATAAATCGAATATTGTTTCCTCTTTAATAGAGGCGGATGCTTTGATTGTGCTGCCGGGCGGGTCCCGCGGCTTTACAAAAGGGACGATGGTCGATGTGCTGATGCTGGAAGACGGGGAAGGGGCGCCGCTGTGGGATGAAAATATTACAGATCGCAGGCCGCAAAGACAGCGGTAAAACCGCCCTTGCCGAACTTTGGACACGGGTGTTGGCGGATAACGGATACCGGGTCGGCACACTAAAACACCACGGCCATGGCGGGAAGCCGTTGCTCGCCCCCGGCAAAGATTCCACGCGGCACTTTGAAGCGGGCGCCCAGGCAGCCGGGGTGGAAGGGGACGGCTTGTTTGTTCTCGCTGTGCATGTCGATCAAGGACTCGCACTGGAGCAGCTCATCGGCTGGTACGAGACATTGCCGCTTGATTTGCTGCTGATTGAAGGCTACAAATACGCGCCCTATCCGAAAGTGGTCTGCCTCCGTGATGAACAAGACAGGGATTTGCTCAGCCTGCCGAATGTGCGGGCCGCCTTCAGCCTGAATCCGGCGTTATCCGGCTGCATAAAACTTTTTGACCGGAAAAGCTGCATTGAATGGGTTGAAGCGTTTTTAAAGGAGTGAAAGTATGTTTGAAATTGTAAAAGAACCGGTGGACGTTTCCAAACTGATCGAGGCGGTTGCCGACCGGAATGCGGGCGCTATTGTCACTTTTATCGGCACTGTCCGGGAAATGACAAAAGGAAAGAAAACATTGTATCTGGAATATGAAGCATACGAACCAATGGCCCGGAAAAAATTGGAACAAATCGGTGCCGAAATCCGGCAGCAGTTCCCGGCAGCCAAAACGGCCATCGTGCACCGGATCGGACGCCTCGACATCTCCGACATTGCGGTTGCGATTGCGGTTTCCGCCCCGCACCGAGATGAGGCCTACCGGGCAAACCGGTACGCAATTGAAAGAATCAAAGAAATGGTGCCGATCTGGAAAAAAGAACATTGGGAAAACGGCGAAATGTGGGTTGGCAACCAAAAGGAAACGGTTTTTTACGAATCAGGGGCACCGGAGGCGTTTGAATGATGATTAAAGTATTGTTATTTGCTCATTTAAAAGAACAGGCTGGCCGTTCTGAAATGGAAATCAATGGCGAAAATATGACGGTCGGCGAACTGCGCGAGACGCTTGCGGAAAAAGGGATTTTGCAGCAGGACGCGGTGATGGTGGCCGTGAACGAAGAATTTGCCCGCGATGAGGAAATGGTCCATAGCGGCGATACCGTTGCCCTCATTCCGCCGGTCAGCGGAGGTTGAAAAATGGGAAACTTGACGCATATGAACGAACAGGGCCGCGTCAAAATGGTCGATGTAACGGCAAAACCGGAAACCTCCAGGACGGCGCGTGCAAAAAGCAGTGTGCTCGTTTCAAAGGAAGTCTATGAACAGATTACAAACTTTAAAATCAAAAAAGGGGACGTGCTTGCCGTCGCGCAGGTGGCCGGCATTATGGGCGCGAAAAAAACGGCGGATGTCATTCCGATGTGCCACCCGTTGCCTCTGACAGGCGTTGACATTTCGTTCAGCTGGCAAAAACGGGAAGACGGGTATCGCCTTGACATCGAAACAACGGCCAAAACGAAAGGGCAAACGGGCGTGGAAATGGAAGCTTTGACAGCGGCGTCCGTATGTGCGCTGACCGTCTATGATATGTGCAAGGCACTGGACAAAGGCATGGTCATCGGGCCGACCTATCTGATCGAAAAAACAGGCGGAAAAAGCGGGCATTTTATCAGGCAGGAGGAATGAGCATGGAACGGTATTCCCGGCAAATACTGTTTGCCCCGATCGGTGAAAACGGACAGCAAAACATTTCAAAAGGCCATGTGCTCATAATTGGCGCCGGCGCGCTCGGCTCCGCTGTTGCGGAAAGCTTGGCGCGGGCGGGGGTCGGAAAAATCACGATGGTGGACCGCGACTATGTCGATGAAACGAATTTGCAGCGGCAAAATTTGTACTGCGAAGAAGATGCGCGCAACCATTTGCCAAAAGCGATCGCTGCAAAAAACCGGCTTAAAGCCATCAACAGCACCATCCGTATCGAGGCGCATGTGATCGATGCATTTGATCCGAAATTGCTTTCTATTTTGGGAGAAGGCGTTGATGTGATCATTGACGGGACCGATAATTTTGAGACGCGCTTTTATGTGAATGACCTGGCGCAAAAATACCGGATCCCGTGGATTTACGGCTCCTGCGTCGGCAGCTGTGGTGTTTCGTTTCCGATCATTCCCGGAGAAACGCCTTGCCTCCGCTGCCTGATTGGCCATCTCCCCGCTTACCACGCGACGTGCGATACAGCAGGCATTATCGCGCCGGCTGTGCAAATGACTGCGGCTTACGAGACAACGGAAGCTTTAAAACTGCTTTCCGGGGAAAAGCCGCGCGATTCCGTTGCCGTTTTTGATATTTGGCAAGGCGAACATCATTTCATCAAAGCAGGAAAAATGAAAAATAAGGACTGTCCGTCATGCGGGGGGCATCCGGTCTATCCGGCCCTACAATCCCAATCATCGGCTGATGTGCTATGCGGGCGGGATACAGTACAAATCCGTCATCCGGGCGCGTTCGAGCTTGAAAACATGGCGCGGGAGATGAAAGCGGGCGGTGCTGCCGTAGAGTATAACGGCTACTTAATGATCACCGCGCTTGAAGGTCACCGGACGGTTTTATTTCCGGACGGCAGGATGCTCATTCACGGTACGAAAGATAAGAGAGAGGCCCGTTCGCTCTACCAAAAATATTTTCAATGAAAAAGGAAGCACGCATTTCCGTGCTTCCTTTTCGAATGGCGTTAAATATTTGCCAATGTTTCATTATCCACGTCTTCTTTTTTCGGCACCGGTTCCTGGAGCGCTTTTCCCATGCCTTTCAAAAAGGAAATGGCGAAACCGACTGCCCGGTTGACGTCCGGGTCGCTCAACGATTTCAGCAGCCCGAACAATGTCACTTTTTCCTCCGAGCCAATGAATTGCTTGCCTTCATCAAAGCCTGATGATACACCGTTCATCAAGTGGATAATAAGGTCGTGGTCGGCTTTCATAAAGACGCCGGCCGTGCCGAGCAGCATGTTGATCAGGTTGACGACCTGTTCCCGGGACAATTGCTCGAGGACGATTTTTAAAATATCGTTTTTTGCGAGAATCATTGCATTTGCGGCTTCCAGTGCACCGGTATCATTGAAATCATCGATCAGGCGGATCAAATTTTCAAACGCATCTTTATGATCGGCAACCAGTTTTTCCAATTCCTCGAGCTTTTGCCGGGTGATTTCTTCTTCCGCCGGCTGCTGTTTTACAATCTCTGTGATCGGAGCGGCCATCCTTTTTCTCCCTCCCTTAGCGTACGTCTGTTAATGGTTGATAGCCTTCGCGCTGCCATTTCCGTTCGACTTCCACGCCGCGTGTAGGATTGCGTTTCTTATCGCGGTGGTTTGTTTTTGGCAGCGGCGGCTTCCCGCCTTTTTGGATCAGTTCCATCTTCACTTTCGTTTGTTTAAACGCCGGTGTGCTTTGCCGTTTATCGTAAATCGGCCCGGTTAAGAAGTTGATCGCCGATTCCTTTTCCGTCGAGTGCATCGGCAAGTACAGCTCATTGCCCTGCACGCGGTCTGTAACCAGCACATGCAGTTTCAGCGATCCGAACGGGGAAGTGACGCGGACAAGGTCTCCGGTGTCGAGATTGCGTTCTTTTGCAAGCTCCGGTGACACTTCAACAAATACGCCTGGGACTTTTGATTCGATGCCTTCCGATTTATTGGTCAGGTTGCCTTCGTGGAACTGTTCCAGCATCCGGCCGTTATTAATATGCAAATCGTATTGTTCCGGAAATTCGGCCGGTTTTACCCAGTCTGTCAGGGCAAACCGCGCTTTGCCGTCCGGGAACGGGAAGCCGTCCTTGTAAAGAAGCGGGGTATTGGCACCATCGAGGCTTCCCCAAAGGAAACTGTTCCAGCCTTCCAATTTGTCGTAGTCTGCCTGTGCAAACAGCGGGGTCAGGCTGGCCATTTCGGCAAATATTTCGCCCGGGTGGCTGTAATTCCAGTCTGCGCCGAGTCGTTTTGCCACTTCCTGGATAATCCACCAGTCCGGTTTGGATTCGCCCAAAGCCGGGAGCGCCTGGTATAGCCGTTGCACACGGCGTTCCGTGTTTGTAAAGGTGCCTTCTTTTTCAAGCGACGGAGCTGCAGGCAAAATAACATCCGCATATTGGGCCGTTTTTGAGAAAAAGACATCCTGGACGACAAGAAAGTCAAGATTGGAAAGTTCCTCGCTTACATGGTTGGCGTCGGAGTCGACAAGCGCCATGTCTTCGCCGATGATATACATCGCTTTTAACTGCCCGGCTGCAATCGCATGCAGCATTTCAATATTGTTCAGTCCCGGTTTGTTGCTGATTTTGACGCCGTACGCTTTTTCAAATTTTTCGCGTGCCGCATCATCCTCCACATGCTGGTAGCCCGGCAGCCATCCCGGCAGCGTGCCCATATCGCATGCGCCTTGCACGTTGTTATGCCCGCGCAACGGATAAGCGCCTGTACCCGGGCGCGCGTAGTTTCCGGTGGCAAGGAGCAGATTGGAAATAGCGGCGGACGTATCGGAACCGCCTGTATTTTGCGTGACGCCCATGCCCCAGAGGATACATGTCCCGTCTGCCTGATGGATCATTTCGGCGATTTGGACCAGCGTTTCCTTCGGGATGCCGGTAATCTTTTCAGCGTAGTCGAGCGTGTATTTTTCAAGCGTTTCTTTAAATTCATCGAAAAAGTTCACTTTTTCCTCGATGAATTTTTGGTCATGCCAGCCCTGGTCGATGATATATTTTGTCACCGCCATCAGCCATACCTGGTCTGTGCCCTGGTTCGGATGGATAAAAAGATCGGCGCGCTCTGCCATTTCGTTTTTGCGCATATCGGCAACAATCAGTTTCTGGCCGTGCAGTTTATGGGCCCGTTTGATGCGGGTCGCAAGGACCGGGTGGGCTTCCGCCGGGTTCGCGCCGACAATCATGACAAGGCCGGCTGACGCAATATCTTTAATCGTGCCGCTGTCGCCGCCCATGCCGACGGTTCTGAGCAGGCCGTCCGTTGCCGGCGACTGGCAATAGCGCGAACAGTTGTCGACATTGTTGGTTTCAAACACCTGGCGCGCCAGCTTTTGCATCAAATAGTTTTCTTCATTGGTAACTTTTGAAGAAGAAATAAAACCGACGGAATCTTTTCCGTATTGGGAATGGATTTCTTTCAGCCGGCTTGCCACCACGCTGAGCGCTTCATCCCATGACGTTTCTACAAATTTTCCGTCTTTGCGGACAAGCGGTTTTGTCAGCCGCTTATCGGAATTCACAAAATCCCAGCCGAATTTGCCTTTGATGCAAGTGGAGATGGCGTTTACCGGGCCTTCATGCTTCGGTTCGATTTTTAAAATTTTCCGGCCCTTTGTCCATACTTCAAATGTGCAGCCGACACCGCAGAAGGTGCAAACGGTTTTCGTTTTTTTCGTGCGCTGTTCGCGCATCGAAGCTTCGATTTCGGATATGGCAAAAATGCTGCCGTAACCCGGTTCGACTTTTTTCACAAGATCAATCATCGGGTCGAGCAGATCCTCTTCAAGCCCGGTTAAATAGCCTGCCTCGCCGAGCATCGATTTTTCCATCAGTGCATTGCAAGGGCAGACGGTGACGCAATGCCCGCAGGAAACGCATGACGATTCATTGATCGGAACGCCGTTATCCCAAATGACGCGCGGGCGTTCTACTTCCCAGTCAATGGAAAGCGTTTCGTTCACCTGCAGATTTTGGCAGGCTTCCACGCATCTCCCGCATGCGATGCACTGGTTCGGGTCGTACCGGTAAAACGGGTGCGAATAGTCGACCCCGCTTGCGTCCGTTTTTGGCGTAAACGGATATTTCTGGTGTTCGATGCCCATTTTTTCCGTTGTATTGTGGACGATGCAGTTGCCGTTGTTATTGTCGCACACCGTACAGTATAAAAGGTGGTTGGCGAGAATCCTGTCCATCGCGTCATGCCGGGCCGCTTCCGACCGGTCATCGCTGAGGCGGACCACCATGCCGTCCTCCGCCGCCGTCGAACAGGTGCGCATCAGTTCCCCGTTCACTTCCGCAATACACGTGTCGCAAGTTTGGATCGGATCTACTTCCGGGTAATAGCAAATTTGTGGATGAAAAATATCATTCCGGTTGATCACATCGATGATTTTCTCGCCGGGGCGGGCTTCATAATCCCGGCCATCAATCGTGATGTGAATCGATTTGGTTTCCATTTCTTTTCCTCCTTTTGCAAACAGTGAAGGCAGGCCTTCAGAAAAGAATACAAAAAACCGGCAACTCTGTTACTTATACCAAACCTTTGCAAAAATAAAACTATCATTCTCTTTTTTTATTCTAGCATCTGATGCAAAAATGAACAAACCATCAGAGTGTTTTGCCTATTTGAGCGGGCGGCTTTTGTTTTTAATCTGATTCCTTTAAAATAAAACATTATAGACAGGGGGCTGTTGAACCCATGAAAAATGTGGACACGCAGAGGGAAATTCTCCGTTTCAAGAACGGGAGGCTCGAACGGGCGCTGGATACAGTCGCAACGGAATTCCCGGTGACATTAAAAGTGAATGGGCAGGAATGGGTGACGATGGTGTGCACACCTGAATATATCGAGGACATGGCGGTCGGTTATCTTGTGTCGGAAAGGGTTGTCCGGCGCTATGAAGATATCCGCGACATCTGGACGGATGAAAAAGGAGGATTCGTCCATGTCCGGACCGATCATCTTAATCCTTATTACGAACAGCTGCAAAATAAACGTTATATCACCTCCTGCTGTGGAATGAGCAGGCAGGCGTTTGTTTTTGTCAATGATGCTCTGGCGGCGAAAAAAATGGACGGTGTGCACGTCCGGATTACAGTTGATGATTGTTTCCGGCTGATGGAAGCATTGCAGGAGAATGCCGAAGTGTTTAAAAAAACAGGGGGCGTCCATAATGCTGCGCTGTGCGATGCCGGCGGGATCCTTGTCAGCCGGATGGATATCGGCCGCCATAACGCGCTTGATAAAATTTACGGATATTGTTTGAAAAATCAGGTTTCCACAAAAGGGAAAATCCTTGCATTCAGCGGGCGCATTTCCTCGGAAATTTTATTGAAGACAGCCAAAATCGGCTGCGAGGTGATTTTATCGAAATCGGCACCCACCACACTCGCCCTGGAATCCGCCGAAGAACTCGGCATTACCACGATCGGCTTTATCCGCGGCGGGTCGATGAATATTTACACCTGCCCGGAACGGATTGCCGGTGTTGCCGCCCATGCCCGGTGATTGCCGGGTGTATACGATCGGAAAGGCACGGTTTGGGTTGGAAGAAAACGGGAAGACACGCTGGAAGGCGTGCTTCGGGACGGAACAGGGCCTTTGCCGGATGAGGAAAGGTTAAAATGGGCATTACCGGATTTGAAGAAAGCGCTGGTGCAGCCTGCTTGGCAAGGTTGACATTTCAAAATGTATATGGTAAAAATAACTTACAATTTGATGAATGAAGCGTCGAAAGGATCAAGTAGCTTCCTGTTGCTGCATACAAGAGAGCCGGTGGTTGGTGCGAACCGGTACAGGCAGGCGGCGAATTACACCCCGGAGCTTTTGCCGGATACGGCAGACGGCCCCCAGCCGTTATCCAAATGAGTGGAGAAGCAATTCTCAAGTTGGGTGGTAACGCGATACAATCGTCCCTTCGTTTTGACGGAGGGGCGTTTTTATTGTTTACAGGAAAAAGAAGGCAGCATACAGGTTTCATGATCCCATCATCGTTAAGTAGGGCACTTGGAACCTGAAAGATGCCGGCACCAGAGGCTACATAAAAAAGGAGTGGGATTTTAAATGGATTTACTTGAAGATTTAAAATGGCGGGGGATCATTTACCAGCAAACAGACGAAGAAGGGCTCGCGGAGTTGCTTCAAAACCGGAAAGTGACCCTGTATTGCGGGATTGACCCGACAGGCGACAGCATGCATATCGGGCATCTTCTCCCGTACCTCACGCTGCGTCGCTTCCAGCAGGCGGGACACCGGCCGATTGTCGTGCTCGGCGGGGCAACCGGCATGATCGGCGACCCGAGCGGCAAGAAGGAAGAAAGAAAGCTGTTAACGGTTGAAAAGGTCAAGCAAAACGGCGAAGCATTGAGAAAACAGCTGGAACGATTTTTCGATTTTGACGGCGAGTCAGCCGCCATCATGGTCAATAACTATGACTGGCACGGCTCGATGGACCTTGTTACTTTCCTGCGTGATTACGGAAAGCATATCGGCATCAACTACATGCTTGCAAAAGATACGATCGCATCCCGGCTTGAAACTGGTATTTCGTTTACGGAATTTACATATACGATCCTCCAGGCCGTCGACTACTTTAACTTGTATAAACAATACAACTGCCGCCTGCAAATCGGCGGAAGTGACCAGTGGGGCAATATTACAAGCGGCCTTGAGCTGATCCGCAAGCTTGAACCGGAAGGCGAAAAAGCTTTCGGACTAACCATTCCGCTTGTCACAAAAGCGGACGGCACCAAATTCGGGAAAACAGAAAGCGGCGCAGTCTGGCTCGATGCCGAGAAAACATCGCCATATGAGTTTTACCAGTTCTGGGTCAACACGGCTGACCTCGATGTCGTAAAATACTTGAAGTACTTCACCTTCTTGCCAAAAGAAGAAATCGAAGAGCTGGAAAAATCGGTTGAAACCGAACCGCATCTCCGCAAAGCCCAAAAAGCGCTGGCCGCGGAAATGACAAAACTGATCCATGGGGAGGAAGCATTGCAGCAGGCTTTGAATATTACGGAAGCATTGTTCAGCGGCAATGTGAAGAAACTGTCGGCTGAAGAAATGAAGCAGGGATTTAAAGATGTTCCGTCATTCCAGCTTGAAAGCGAAGAACAAAAGCAGCTTGTGGAGTTGCTCGTTGCCGCCAAAATCTCCCCGTCAAAACGCCAGGCACGCGAAGATATCCAAAACGGTGCCATTTACGTAAACGGTGACCGCATAACGGATCTCGGCTATGCGTTAGGGGAACAGGATAAAATCGGCGGCGAATTTACCGTCATTAGAAGGGGAAAGAAAAAATACTTTTTAATTAAACATTGAGGATAAAGGGATGCACAATGGAGATGCCTAAAATGTGCATCCCTTTTTTATGGTTCCAATTGCGACTTGCCTTTCTCTTTTCGTTTTTCCCGCCGGAAGTCAGCTCCCAATTCCAAATTTTTTCAACTTCTGATACAAGGTGACCCTTGAAATGCCCAGTTCTTTTGCTGCGGCGGATTTGTTCCCGCCTGCTTTGCGCAATGCTTTTTCGATGAGCTGTTTTTCCATATTTTCTTTTTCCACAGGCAAAGTGCCGCTTTCCGGGATGGCACTTCCGGACGGTTGGGTTTCATTTCCCTGGAAAAAGCGGAGAAGGGAGGCGCGGTCAATAAACGGCTTTTCTGATAGGATCACCATCCGTTCCATTAAATTCCGGAGCTCCCGGACATTCCCTGGCCAATGATACGCTTGCAGGAAAGAAAGGGCATCAGGGGCGAGTTCCGGTTCAGGCATCTTGTACTGGACGGCAAATTGTTTCAGAAAGTAGCGGGCGAGGACAGGAATATCGTCTGTGCGCACCCTTAATGGCGGCATCGTAATTTGAATAACATTTAACCGGTAATAAAGGTCCGACCTGAATGTCTTTTCTTTCATCATTTTTTCAATGTCTTGGTTGGTGGCGGCAATAAAACGGACATTGATTTTCCTGCCCGAAGCGTCGCCAATGCGGTAAATCACTTTTTCCTGCAGCACGCGCAGCAGCTTCACCTGCATATCTAGCGGCAGTTCGCCGATTTCGTCCAAAAACAGCGTACCCCCGTCCGCTTCTTCAATTTTTCCCGCTTTTCCTTTTTTCTCCGCACCCGTAAACGTGCCTGGTTCATAGCCGAATAATTCGCTTTCAAACAGGGCGGAAGGGATCGAGCCGCAGTTCACCGGAATAAAAGGGCCGTTTTTCCGCGCGCTTGCTTCATGGATGGCGCGCGCGCATATTTCTTTCCCGGTGCCGGACTCGCCGAGAATAAGCGTGACGGCATCCGTTTTCGCCGCTTTCGCCGCAATTTGGATCGTATCCCGGAGCGCGCGGCTTTTCCCCTTTAATTTGGAAAAAGGCGTTTCTTCATAGCTTGTGTACATTTTTTGGCGCAGTTCATTCAGTTCTATGGAAGTGGAGACGAGATTGTCGTTCAGCCTAACAATCTGGGTGATATCGCGTTCCACGGATACCGCGCCGATCAGCCTGCCGCGGTTGTCAAAAATGGGCCGCGCATTGACGACGACATGCTTGTCGGGGCGGGGCCGATGATATTGGTCGGTAATACGGGCTTTTGTCCGCAGCACTTTGAGCACCATTAAATCATCATCGCGAAAAAAATCGGTAATTTTTTTGGTTAAGATCATTTCTTTTGGAATATTGTAGGTCCGGACGGCGGCATCATTCCAATAAATGACTTCCTTTTTTTCGTTTACGATCGTAATCGCATCATTTTCCGCCGATAATACCGCCTGCAAATAAGACAGTTCATTTGCCATTTCCGTCTTCCTTCCCTTTGTCGTGTAAAGGTATTGTACATTCGATTTACAATTGTGTAAATATATTGTACATAGAAAACGGTTTATTTTTTTGCGGATATAGGGAAATAGGGATGTTCCGGAAGTTGGCATGATTCTTGCATGGTATTAAGCCAGAACGAGGATGAAGGAGGTTTTTTCATTGGTCTTGCCTTTTAAACATGAACCATTAACGGATTTTAACCAGCCTGAAAACGTACAGGCGTTTCAAGCGGCACTTGAAAAAGTGCGTGCGGAACTCGGGAAGGAGTACCCGCTTGTAATAAACGGAGAACGGATTTTTACAGAGGATAAGCTCGTATCCGTCAATCCTGCGAATAAAGAACAGGTTGTCGGGAAAGTTTCGAAAGCATCGAAAGAACTGGTTGACAAAGCTTTCGAAGGCGCCAATGAGGCATTTCGCAGCTGGCGGAAAATGGCACCCGAAGCGCGGGCGAATGTGCTGTTCAAAGCCGCTGCGATTGCGCGCCGCCGCAAACATGAGCTGTCGGCGTGGCTTGTGTTTGATGCCGGCAAGCCGTGGAGCCAGGCGGACGGGGATACGGCGGAAGGAATCGACTTTTTGGAATACTACGGCCGCCAGATGCTTGAGCTTGCAAAGGGGCAGGAAATGGAACAGCGTGAAAATGAGCACAACACTTATTTTTATCAGCCGATGGGGCCGGGGGTAACGATTCCACCGTGGAATTTTGCTTTCGCCATTGTTTGCGGCACGACGGTTGCCCCGCTTGTTGCCGGGAACCCGGTTCTGCTGAAGCCTTCGGAAAGCACGCCTGTTATTGCATACAAACTCGTTGAAATTTTGGAAGAAGCGGGGGTTCCGAAAGGCGTGCTCCAGTTTGTGCCGGGCGATCCGGCAGAAATCGGCGATTACCTGGTGGATCATCCGTCTGCCCATTGGATTAACTTTACGGGTTCCAAAGCAACGGGCCTGCGCATTTATGAACGGGCTGCGAAAGTGCAGAAGGACCAGCACTTTTTAAAACGGGTCGTTGCTGAAATGGGCGGCAAAGATACGATTATTGTCGATAAAGAAGCGGATCTCGATCTCGCCGCAGATGCGATTGTCCAGTCGGCATTCGGTTTTTCCGGCCAGAAATGTTCAGCCTGCTCGCGGGCAGTCGTACATGAAGACGTATATGAAGAAGTGCTCGAAAAGGCGATCGCCCTTGCGAAAAACGTAACCGTCGGCGACCCGTCCGAAGAAAATGTGTATATGGGTGCTGTCATTAACGAAAAGCAGTTTAACAAGATTAAAAGTTATATAGAAATCGGCAAAGAAGAGGGCAAACTCGTCTTTGGCGGGGAAACGGATGGCGAAAAAGGATTTTTCGTTTACCCGGCGATTTTTAAAGATGTAAATCCAAAGGCACGGATCATGCAGGAAGAAATTTTCGGGCCGGTTGTCGCTTTTGCGAAAGGAAAAGATTTTGACGAACTGCTTGAAATTGCCAATAATACGGAATACGGGCTGACAGGCGCCGTCATTTCGAAAAACAGGGAGCATTTGGAACGCGCCCGGTACGAATTCCATGTCGGCAACCTGTATTTTAACCGGGGATGCACGGCGGCCGTTGTCGGTTACCAGCCGTTCGGCGGTTTTAAAATGTCCGGCACCGATTCGAAAGCGGGCGGCCCGGATTATTTGAAGCTGTTTATGGAAGCAAAATCTGTATCGGAAATGTTTTAACGGGAGGAAAGGCGTATGGCGAATTTGACGAGAGATTTTTTCATCGGCCTTTCAAACAGCAGGTTTTTAAATAAAAGTGCACAAAAATGGGGTTTCCGGTTCGGTGCTGAAAAATTTGTGGCGGGGACGGATATTGATTCCGTCACCCGGACCATCCGGGAAATGAATGCCCGTGGAATCAGCTGTACCGTTGACAATCTGGGCGAATTCGTATCTGAAAAAGCGGAAGCGGAGTCGGCGAAACAGCGCATTCTGCAAATGCTGGACAGGATTCATGAGGAGAACCTGGATTGCCATATCTCGGTGAAACTGACCCAGCTCGGGCTTGATATTGACCGTGCGTTCTGCCTGCAAAATATGGAAGACATTTTGAGGCGTGCAGCAGCATACGGGATTTTTATCAATATTGACATGGAAGATTACGCCCATTTTCATGCGACAATAGAGGTTTTGAAAACCCTGCTTGAATCGTATCAAAATGTCGGGACGGTGATCCAGGCGTATTTGCGCAATGCTGAAGCGGTCATGGATGAACTGAAAGATGTCCGGCTCAGAATTGTAAAGGGTGCCTACAAAGAAAGCGAGACAGTCGCTTTTCAGTCAAAAGCGGAAATTGACCGGAACTATGTAAAGCTTGTAAAAAAACGGCTGCTCGGTGAGGCGTATACGTCCATTGCCACCCATGACCATTACCTCATTCGCGAACTGGGAGCGTTTATTGAAGAAAACCAAATCCCGCACGACCGGTTTGAGTTTCAGATGTTGTACGGATTTCGCCAGGAGATGCAGTATGAACTAGCGAAAAAATACCATTTCACGACGTACATGCCGTTCGGAAATGACTGGTTCGGCTATTATATGCGGCGCCTTGCCGAACGCCCACAAAATTTGAACCTGATTGTAAAGGATGCACTGTATACAAAAGACAACAAATTGAAAAAAGAACCGCTTCTCACCGCCGCCCTGACAGCCTCGCTTTTCATGCTGTGGAGACGCAAAAGGAAGAAATAAGAAAAAGGCCGCTCCGCAAAGCAACCATGCCCAGAGCGGCCTTTTCTATCTCATCCCGTTGATCTGCATTTCTGCCATGCCCAACCCGGCATGGGCAAGCGATCAGCAAATCGTGCCGCAACAGCGGAAACCAATGGCACAGACCCATCTCTGCTCATTTTCCCGTCCGGTTAAGGGGTCCATCCTTTTAACCGTCCCGCAATTTGTCGAATAAATGATGTGGACTTTTGGGGAATTTTTTCTATACAATGAATCTGAATATTGAAAAAGAAAAATGAACCATGAAGCCCGCCGCGGGGATTCCGAAAGCGAAAGCCGTGGTGCGCACACAAAATATGGATAAATGAGGGGCAATGACCATGACACGGCCGATTTTTAGAAACATTCGTACGATATTTGTGTTGCTTCCCATTATACTTTGCTGTTCGTCTTTTGATGCCTCGGTCATCATGATTTGGTCAAGGCTGAGGGACGCTGCTTTGCTATTCTCTTTGGCGTTGGCATGGCCAGACTGTATCTCATGTTTAACTTGGTTGCCGGGATGGCTTGCTGAACAACCGGTTACCTTCAGAATATAAAAAACCCCGGAACCACAGCGGTTTCGGGGTTTTACACATTACCTTGAGTAGAACTCGACGATTAACGATTCGTTAATTTCAGCCGGCAGTTCCGAGCGTTCAGGGAGGCGGCTGTAAGTCCCTTCAAGCTTGTCTGCATCAAAAGAAAGGTAATCCGGCACAAAAGTTGTCGTTTCGATCGCTTCTTTGATGACATCCAAGTTGCGGGATTTTTCGCGTACGCCGATCGTTTGCCCCGGTTCTACACGGTAAGACGGGATATCGACGCGTTTGCCGTCAACAAGAATATGCCCGTGGTTTACGAGCTGGCGTGCTTGGCGGCGTGTGCGAGCCAAACCGAGACGGTAAACAAGGTTATCAAGGCGTGATTCCAAAAGAACCATGAAATTTTCACCGTGTTTCCCTTGCATTTTGCCAGCTTTCAGGAAAGTGTTGTGGAATTGGCGTTCATTTAAGCCGTACATATGGCGAAGCTTTTGTTTTTCCTGTAATTGCAAGCCATATTCAGACAATTTTCTGCGCTGATTCGGGCCGTGCTGTCCAGGTGCATAAGGACGCTTCTCCAATTCTTTTCCGGTACCGCTTAAAGAAATCCCGAGACGGCGGGACAATTTCCAGCTTGGACCTGTATAACGAGCCATGAAAGACTCCTCCTTTGTTTTTATTTTGTTGTAAAATAAAAACAGATATCATGGACACTTCTTCATGCGTATTTTGTTTTCATGTACCATCGCCCCAGCAGCAGAGGGTTACACGATACACCTTGCATTCAGGCAAGGAACAAAATACAAACACAAAGCCGTCCAATAAGGCTGCATTATTTTACACAACGTTGATTATATGTTTTCAAAGATAAAAAGTCAACAACAAATGCAAATTGGTCTGTGTTGCGACAAAAAATTTTCACATCCCGTTCGCACGGCTTCATAACAGGACTTAAGACACAATATATACAGTATATCGGTTAGGCAGACTGTACATTTATAGTTCTTTTGCATTATAATGGTATTAATTTGACCGGTTTTTAACATTTTTACGTCTCCCGTGCAGTTTTTTGTTTTAATATTCTTCATTTTCAAGGCTCGCGCTTTTTATGCGTTTTTCGCTTTTATACGGAAACAGGGTCAGGGTGATTAGGAAATGGAAAAGAAAGAAAATCATTTAATCCTATATTATAAGTCCCGTTTACTGGATTTAATGAATCTTGAGACAGCAAGTAGCCTGGATGACTGGGTGGCGGTCGTGGCAGAAGTGCTCAGCGCTGATCATATCGTGTATTATAAGCCGGACAGCGAGAACACAAAGTTTTACAAAATATGCGGCTTTTACAATCCTTTCCGGCATGACGTCGAACTTGTCGTGCCATCCGGAAAAATTAAAGCTTTAAAAACAGCCTCCCAGGTTGTCACAAATGGGAAACTGCAAAAGGATCCTTATTTAAAACAGTTTAACATTGCTTTTTTTATTCCGGAAAAAAACATGGAGGATGGCTGCCTGCTTCTTTCCATTCCAAACAGGATGTTCGGGGAGCTGTCTGACGCGGATTTGCAGGCGTTTGTCAGGGAAAGCCGGAACTTCCTGCAGCTGAAGTATGAGTTGTCTGTTGTCGAAGCCGACAGAAAGCGTTACATCGAATTATTCCAAGTGACCGGAAAATTCCATTCTTCCATGGATACGGATACGATCCTTGCAGAAATCATTTACACGCTGAAAAGGCTGTATCCGGTTTTTGAATACACCTTAATGCTGTCGGACGATTATCACCACAATCTTGATTTGCCGATCAAATCGCTGCAATATGATGCGGTCGACGAAATGGCGCTCGAATCATATGTAAACGGCCAGGTCCATCTTGCCACGGTATGGCGGACAAACGAAACGATGCTTTATGCGCCGCTAAGGGGAAAGCAGGGCGTGTACGGCGTGTTGCAGGTCATCACTTTTGCCAACTATGAATTTAACCGCAGCGATCTGGAATTTATCAGCCTGCTCGCCAATACGGCGGGAAGTGCGCTTGAGAATGCCAAGCTGTACCAGCAGTCGATGCAGTCCATTGAAGAACTCCGCCTGATCAATTCGGTTTCCCGCCAGTTAAATAAAAGCGCGAATTTAAAAGAAACCGTCGATTTTTTAATGGAGCAGATCTCCAGTTCATTTGATACCCAGGCAATCGGGTTCGTGATGATGGAGAATGGAAAAATGGACCTGCTTGAAGGCAGCAGCCCCATTTTTGAAGAAAAGGAAGGCATCCGGTATCTTGATTTTGCAAACCGTTCTTTTGCTGATACGAAAGAATCCCTGTTTATCAGCAACTTAAACCAGCGTTTTCCCGGCAGAAACTATTGCTTTTCTTCGCTGATGGCTGTCCCGATTATCCAGGAAGATGATTTAAAGGGGTTCTGCCTTGTTCTTCATGAAGCGCCTTACCATTTTTCTTTTGACAGGTTCAAACTTTTTCAGTCGCTTATTTATCAATCGGGCATGGCCTTAACCAACTCCATGCTTCGCGAGCGGCTTGAAAAAATGGTGATCACCGACCATCTTACCCAGCTGTTTGCCAAAAATTACTTGAACAGCCGGATGGAAACTTCTATCGGTGAAGATGAGCAGGGCACGCTGATTTTGCTCGATATTGACGACTTTAAAAAAGTCAATGACACATACGGCCATCAAGTCGGGGATGAAATTTTGATCCAGGTTGCAAAGCTGATCAAAGAAAACATTCGTTCAACCGATATCGGAGCAAGATGGGGCGGAGAGGAGATGGCGATTTATCTTCCCGGCGTGCCGCTTCAAACAGGGGTGCAGGTCGCCAAAAGGGTGCTTGCGGCTGTTGAGAAAAATACAAATCCTCCGGTTACCATTTCGTGCGGGGTGTCGTACTGGAATAAAGAGATGAATGAAACGGTGGAATCGCTTTTTAACAGGGCAGACGCCGGATTGTATCATGCGAAAAGCCTCGGAAAAAACCAGGTGGTCATCAGCGATATGGAAATGAAAGCCAATTAAGGGCGCACTGCAGCTGATTGCTTTTGTACAGCCGCCTTAAAAAACCCCCATTGCCTGATCCGGCAATGGGGGCATTTTTTATCCATTCGGTTATGGTTTTAATATCTGCTTCAGGCCGCTTAATCCTTGCTGCCTGCCAAGTTCGTCCGGCCTTTGGGACTCGGCATGCTTTTATCTCCTTATTTATCAACCTGCGAAACCGGCCTTACAGCACTTTTTCCAGCGCTGCGGCAAAAGCTGCCAGTCCCGCTTCATCTTCTGCATCAAATCGATTTTTTTCCGGGCTGTCGATATCCAAAACGCCGATCACTTCACCGTTTTTCATCAGCGGGACGACAATTTCGGATTGGGAAGCGGCGTCACAGGCAATATGGCCCGAAAACTGCTGCACATCGGCGACCCGGAGCACCCGTTTTTCTTTCCAGGCTGTCCCGCACACCCCTTTTCCATACGGAAGCCGTACACAAGCTGGCAAACCTTGGAACGGCCCGAGGACGAGTTCATCCCCGCTTGCGAAATAAAACCCGACCCAGTTCACCCGGTCAAGAAACTGGTTTAACAGCGCTGCAGCATTGCTTAAATTGGCAATTTTATCCGGTTCGTCTTCTGTGAGCGCGATCAGCTGTTTTACGACAAGATCATACTTTTCTTTCTTCGTTCCCTGGGGATTTTCTGCATGAAACATCGCCATCATCCTTACATCAGCAAATTTTTTAAAAACGGGGCGGGATTTTGTCGGAAAGTTTTTAAAGGAACCCCGGCCCGGCATATGGAATAGTACGGAATAGAATATTTTTAACACAAAAGGGGAAGCCCGGCAAGCAAAAAAGAGGAAAGGTATGTGTCAAGTTTTTCTCGACAAGGTTTAAATATCGGGTATTCCAAGACACTCTTTTTGTACACTTTCGGCTACCGTGCTTTACTTGCTCGGTGTAATTTTCGGAAAAGATGTAATATTTCCGTATAAAGATGGATAACGGGGATGTTGAGGCGCGCGAAATTCACTCGCTTTCCGCGGGGGCGGCCGGCGAGCCTCCTCGCTCGTACCTCGCTGCGGGGTCTCTCCTGGCTCGCTTTTCCCGCAGGAGTCTCGTAAATTTCGCGCGCCTCAACGATCAGTCCCCACTGAGCCAGGCTTAAAACGAAAGCTCTAATATTTTGCTTAAATGTCCCATTGCCGATGAACTGCTTGAATGCAGGGCAACTGATCCGTGCTTTACGCCCACTGACGGGCGTACAGGCTGCTTGAGTAGTTGAGACATCCTGATGGATTGTTTCAAGTTCCGTTGCTTTCTCTCGCTTCTTGAACGGTGTTTCAGATAGGCTTCTCTCAATGTCCCATTGAGCATGCCTTGTTTGATTTTCACCATGGCTTCTGCGCCAAGTTCACTCCAATGCATGCCCCTTTTTTTCATCCTGAAGGAGATATGCCTTTGGTTCGATTCCATCGCTCCTAGGCCTCTCGCACCTTCCGGCACGTTTTTCACCCTGTCCCTCCAGTCAAAAATGCGGTCCCAGTTTTTCAAGATATACGAACGGAATTCCTTGATTTTCTTGAGAGCCTTTTTATCCGTCAAGGTGCTTTCGTGCGTATCCAAATATAACGTGAATTGGTCCAGGTTATGCGTTCTAATCGCTTTTCTAATTTGCTCCTTGATCTCGCTCTTTCCGCCCCCAAATGTCCTTATGATGGCTTGTGCAACGTGGTAGGTATCCAGCTGGTTGAGCACCGGAAATTCCGACTGTGAGAATGCTGTTTGAAACCGTTCAGCTGTGTACCCAGCACCTCCATCACTGTTTGTAATGACTTGCGCTTTTTCGAGGGAATAGGTGTTGGCAGCTGTGGCTTGGACTTCATCCCAAAATGTCTGAATGTCTTCCGTCGTCATGATGACTGTGGGCTGACGCAGGGAGACCCTTTTTCCATTGGTTTCCCAACCTTCATAGAGAATGGCATGGCGGACTTCCATACCCTGTTTCTTTTCCAGTCCCCGGATGAATACGCCATCTGCTTCGGAAAACAGGTAGTCTACCTTCTTCCCATCAGGCAGTGAAGCAGCTATTTCCATCTCTTCTACAAGGGCCTTGTCGGCTTCCACCTGCGTTTTTCCTACGCGTTTCACCATTTCCCCTACAGTTGTATGACTAAGACTCACGGCTGTCCATTCTTTTAAAATATTCGCCACCTCCCGATAGGTGTTCTCACTTGCCAACTCTGCCACCTTTAATTCCACTAACGGGCTATATCTCCGGTGGGGTACCAGCCCCAAGCATTCATCCAAGGGATAATGTGAGTTCCCTCTCTTATCACGCATTAATGAACGTTTAAAAGTCACACTTCCAAATAGAAACTGAACGCTTCTGTTATCACTACGGCAGTACTCCCAGCCTTCCTCCAACTTCTTTTGTTTAATTGTTTTATCTAACTCCTCAAATACATCCCCAACCCATTGTGTAAAAGCCTTCTGCATCAGAAGTTTAAGCTGTTCTTCAAATTCGATAAGACTCTTTGTATCCTTTAATAATCCAGCAATTATTGATATAATATCCATGGGAAGACCTCTCTCTAGATGTTCATCTTGAAGTGTACAATTAGATGATAGAGCGTCTTCCCATTTTTTTCCACTCATTTGCCCCTTCGAGTAAAATTTTACACATACAGAGGAAAGGGTGGAACAAATGGACGGAAACAGCAGTGAAACAAAAGAAAAAATATTTAATACGGCGATTGCTTTATTTCATACGAAGGGCTATAAAGGAACAACAATCAGGGCGATTGCGGCTTCCGCAAAAGTCAATTCGGCCAATATTTCCTATTACTTTAACGGCAAACAGGGGCTATTGGAAGCGTGTTTTATCCGCTTTTTTGAACCGTATATTGCCTGCCTTGAAGAAGAAGTGCAAAATCTTTCGGAGGATGGATTAAAACGGGCGGCCTTCCGCATCCTGCACTTTCAAAGCGAAAACCACCTGCTGTCCAGATTTGTATGGCGGGAAGTCACCATTGATTCGCAAATTGTCCGCGAAATTTTGTCCACTTACTTCATGAAAGAGCGTTATTTATTAAAAAAGCTCGTCAAAGCCTGGTGCGGTCCCGGAATCCAGGCGGGCAAACTGAACTTTCTCATGATCCAGCTGAAAAGCATGCTGTCGATGCCGTATTTAAACAGCCAGTATATCCGCGAAGTATGGGGCATGCAGCCGGAAGAGCCGTATTTTGCCGAAAAATACGGCAAATCGGTTGCCGAATGGCTGGACAGCATCCGGCAAAACGCGGGGGCGCAGCCGGAACCGCTGCTGCTTGAAACCGCTTTTTAATGGCCGGAGCGGGCTGGCTGTTTTTAAAATGCCGGCAGCTTTCCGAAAAAGCCCGCCGACGTGCAAAAAATAAGCGCCGGCTTTTTTTATTGTGGGTACGGAAAAAACCTTCCCCAAAATGAATCGAAAAATCTCGAATTTCATAGTCAAATATTGTCATTACATGGTATCATAGAATAAAAATAAACATACATGCCTGTGGGTATCGGGAAGGATTGTTCCGGTATTCATACATACATAATGAGCGGATATTAAGGCTTGATTTGTGGACGAACGGGAGGCTTTCAAGTTTATGATGTATGGCATCATTGGCGCTATTCTTTTATTGCTGGTTTTATTGACTTGCGGTTTTTTTATCAGGAGGCAGTTTTACAAAGAGATTGACAAGCTTGAAGCATGGAAAATTGAAATCATGAACCGGCCTGTCACCGATGAGCTGGGAAAAGTCAAACGGCTCAATATGGGCGGGGAGGCGGAAAGTTTATTTGAAGGCTGGCGCAAAGACTGGGAGGACCTTTTAAACGAGGAACTGCCGGCAGTGGAAGATAAGCTCTTTGAAATCGAGGAGCACACTGACAAATACCGTTTCAAAAAGGCGAAGGCCGTACAGGCGGAAGCAGAGGCGATTCTTCAAACTGCGGAACAAAAAATAAAAGATATACTGGACGGCGTCAATGAACTGATGGATGCCGAGAAAGAATCCCGGAAAGAAGTGGAAGAACTCGGGAAAATCTTCAAAGACTTGAAGAAACAGCTTCTGACACGGCGCCATACATTCGGAAAAGCCATTAAAAGCCTCGACCTGAGAGTGGACAGCCTGGCGGAGAAATTTGTCTGTTACCATGAATTGACGGAAGCCGGGAACTATTTGGAGGCAAAGAAATTAGCCGATGAACTGAAAACTGAAACAGAAACATTGCAGGAGGATGCCGGAAAAATTCCGGATTTGCTGGCGGAAACGGAATCGCTTTTGCCGATGCAGTTTGCTGAATTGAAAGAGGGCTACAAAGAAATGGCTGCACAAGGCTTTGCGCTCGATCACCTGCAGTTTGATGAAGAAATGAAGGAGCTTACAGAAAAGCTATCGGCTTACCGGAAACAACTTGAACAGGCTGACACAGCGGATGTCGAGGAAGGCATCCGGGAAATCAAGGAAAGAATAGAAACGATTTACGATGTTTTAGAAAAAGAAGCGTACGCAAAAAACTATGTGCTCAAGCATTTCCGCGAAGTGAAGGATATGCTGGATGAAGTACGGGAAGAAAACAAGCGCCTCACAACAGAAACAGAATCCGTGCAAAAGACATACCAACTGCATGAGGAAAACATGGCCGTTCCTGCTGAACTCGATAAACAGTTGGAGAAACTGGCCGCGCGTTTGGCGGTCCTTGAAGTAAAAATTCCCGAAAACGAAACGATTTATACCGTGTTAAGCGAACAGCTCAAAGAAATGGAAGGGCAGATTGAAAAACTGCAGGATGACCAGAAGACGTTTAACGAATTTCTGCAGAACCTGCGGAAGGAAGAAATGGAGGCACGCGCGAAGATCGCGGGATTGAAGCGGAAAATCCAGGATATGCGCCGCCTTGTCGAAAGAAGCAATATCCCCGGGCTGCCGGACTCGTACCGCAGCCTGTATGAAGCGGCCTGGAACGCGATTCGTGATACTGCCGACAGCCTCCATGCCACGCCGCTAAACATGGAGAGGGTCAACCACCATCTGCTGGAGGCGGAACAGGCAGTCGGAAACTTTGAAAAAAGCACGAAAGCTTTATTGGAAAATGTTCAGCTTGCTGAAAAAGTGATTCAATACGGCAACCGTTACCGTGCTAAATATAAGAAAGTGGCGGACGGGCTGGAGCGCGCAGAAGTAGCTTTCCGGCGCTATGATTATGAGAAGGCGCTTGAAGAAGCCGCAACGACAGTGGAGGCGGTTGAGCCTGGTGCATTGAAAAAAATTGAAAAAATGCTGGAAACGGAAGAATTACTTTAAAGCAAACGGAAAAAATACGGAGCGCTCCCCGTTTTTTTCGTTTGCTTTTTTCCATGCCTTTCAGCCGGACGCACGCATTCGTTTTGACGCCGGGTTCTTTAGCCTGGTAAACAGGTACGGGTGAAGACCTTTGAGCCTTAAGCGACGCATTTCTGCCTGAACGGGTTAACCACGCACGGGCGGAAGGCGCAGGACCATTACCACCCCATTTTGAAGATTAAAGCCGGTGCCGCAAAAAAGCGGCAGGGAGACCGGAATTGGTGTTGCATAACGGGAGTATATCGGTTGTAGGTTCGGTATCCGGCATGGTATATTAGGCAATGATGCAGGATTGGATCCAATTTTATGCCAACAGAGGGTGTTCAAATGATTTACTTTGACAACAGTGCCACAACGAAGCCTTATCCGGAAGTGCTGGATGCTTTTGTGAAAACATCGGAAAACTATTTTGCAAATCCCTCTTCCCTGCACAGCCTCGGCGCGCGTACAGAGAAACTTCTTACGCAGGCAAGACGGCAAATTGCGAGTCTTCTCGGCGCAGACGAGAACGAAATTTTTTTCACATCCGGCGGCACGGAAGGCAATAATCTGGCCATTAAAGGGACAGCCCTCGCGTACCGTTCAAGGGGGCGCCATATCATTACGACGGCTGTTGAACACGCATCTGTTTTTGAAACGTGCCGGCAGCTGGAAGAATGGGGCTTTCGCGTCACGTATTTGCCGGTTGATAAGAGCGGAAGAATCAAACTGGACGATTTAAAACAGGCCATCACGGATGAAACAATTCTTGTTTCCGTGATGCATGTCAATAACGAAGTCGGAACAGTGCAACCGGTGGAAGAAATCGGGCAGCTTTTGAAACATTATCCGAAAATCCTGTTCCATACAGACGATGTCCAGGGCTGCGGAAAAGTCCCGCTTTCCCTGCATGGTGCCGGCATCGACCTTTGCACGGTTTCCGCGCATAAATGCCATGGCTTAAAGGGAACCGGGATATTATATAAACGGGCAAATCTCCGCCTGTCGCCGCTTTTAACCGGCGGGCACCAGGAGAGCGGCTTGCGCAGCGGCACCGAGAATACAGGCGGAATCGTTGCAGCTGGCAAAGCGCTCCGCCTGATCTATGAAAAATTTGAAGCCGGGGCGGCAGAAAGAACGGCCCGTATCCGGGATGCCCTGATCGAAAAACTTCAGGAGATGCCTGCTGTAACCGTCCATACCAATCCGGCTGTATCAGCGCCGCACATCCTGAATTTTTCCGTCCGCGGCATCCGCGGTGAAGTGCTCGTGCACGCGCTTGAAGAGGAAGGCATTTATATTTCAACAACAAGCGCCTGTTCTTCTAAAACGCGGGAACTGAGCCGCACGCTTCTTGCCATGGGGGTTTCCGAAGACGAAGCCGAATGGGCGGTGCGTGTGAGCCTTTCTTATGAAAATACAATGGAAGAAGCGGAACGTTTTATCCGCATATTAAGGCAAACAATCACAAATTTACAACAAGTGTTGGGGAGAAATCAATGAACTATGACCGCATTTTAATCCGTTACGGGGAACTTTCGACAAAAGGGCATAACCGCCAGTTTTTTATCCGCCATTTAAAAGACAATGTCAAAAAAGCGCTCAGGCCTTTTCCCGGCATTGAAGTTCAGGCACTGTACGACCGCATGTACGTGCTTTTACATGGCGCAGATGGCGGGCAAGTCATCGACATTTTAAAATCGATCTTCGGGATTCAGTCGTTCAGCCCGGCCGTCCGCACCCGGAAACAGCTCGAAGACATCGAGCAGGCGGGGCTCGAACTCGTCCGGCAAAATTTTGCGAAAGGCAAAACCTTCAAAGTGTCAGCCCGCCGCGGCGATAAAACATTTGAATACAATTCGAATGATTTGAACCATCTCGTCGGCGGCTATATTTTAAAGCAACTGGACGGCATTCAAGTCAATGTAAAACAGCCGGATATCGAGCTGCTTGTGGATGTCCGGAAAAACGGCGTTTATTTGTCCACTGAAGTGATAAAAGGATCCGGCGGGCTTCCGGTCGGTGCATCCGGCAAAGCGATGCTCATGCTTTCGGGCGGTATTGACAGCCCGGTTGCAGGATACCTCGCGATGAAACGCGGCGTGAAAGTGGAAGCGGTCCATTTCCACAGCCCGCCGTTTACAAGCCCGCGTGCAAAGCAAAAAGCGCTTGACCTTGCGCAAAAAATTTCCGCCTACAGCGGCTCCATGAAAGTGCATATTGTCCCCTTTACAAAAATCCAGGAGACGATCCATAAAGGGGTTCCGGAAGGCTATTCGATGACCGTGCAAAGAAGGGTAATGCTTGAGATTACCGACCGGCTCCGTAAAATCCATAACGGGCTTGCGATTGTAACCGGCGAAAGCCTCGGCCAGGTTGCCAGCCAGACGCTCGACAGCATGGTTGCAATCAATGATGTCACAACGACACCAGTGTTGCGGCCGCTTGTTTCGATGGATAAGCTGGACATTATTGATATTGCCCAAAAAATCGGCACATACGACATCTCAAGCCTTCCGTATGAAGACTGCTGCACGATTTTCACGCCGCCTTCGCCGAAAACACGGCCGAAACTCGAGCTTGCGCGTCTTTACGAAAGCCGCCTCGACCTGGAACCATTGATTGAAGAAGCGGTGCAAAATACGGAGGACGTCTTTATTACACCAAATGAAACGGCGCAGGAAGAAGATTTTTCTGAGCTGTTATAAAATCCAGTAATTGGCAGCACCGCCAATAAACTTACAACATGATGCCATGTGTTTATGCGCAATCTATACTCACAAGGAGGTGAGACACATGGCACAAAGCAACAACAGCAACCAATTGCTTGTAAGCGGTGCTGAACAAGCACTGGACCAAATGAAATACGAAATCGCTCAGGAATTTGGCGTAAACCTTGGTGCTGATACGACTTCCCGCGCAAACGGGTCTGTCGGCGGCGAAATCACGAAACGCCTTGTTTCGATGGCTGAACAACAATTAGGCGGTACTTCCCGATAACTGAATGAAGAATGGATAGAGAAGCGGGCCTGAATCGGGTCCGCTTCTACTTGTTTTTGGCGTAAATTTGTATCATATTTTTTTAATATCAGGTATAATAATGAGGTACTAAAAAATTCTGGAGGCGATTCGCTTGCGTCGTAGTGACCTGATTGCGCCACAAACATACAATATAGCCGAAGAAATTGAGAAATATGCCCGGGACCCGCACAAAGTTGCGCTGATTTGGGAAGACAAAGAAGGCATGCACAGAGAAGTCACATATAAAGAATTAATTGAAAATGCAAACCGGACCGGCCATGTCTTTTTGGAAAGCGGGCTGAAAAAGGGAGATACCATACTTGTCATGGTTCCGCGTATTGTAGAAGCATACGAAGTATATCTCGCTGCAATGAAATGCGGCATCGTTCTTTTGCCGGCATCGGAAATGCTGCGGACAAAAGACCTTGACTACCGGATCGAAGCAGGGGATGTAAAAGGCGTTGTCGCCCATTATTCATGCACTGCACAGTTTAGAGATGTACGTGGTATTGAAAATTTGGAAAAATTCGTGATTGGAGAACCGGAACAGGGATGGGCGTTCCTGGATGAAAAGAAAAAAGCAGCCCCTTGTGAACTGGAAATCTTCAAAACGTCAAAAGATGATATCGCCATTTTGTCCTATACTTCCGGGACAACCGGCAATCCGAAAGGCGTTATCCATACGCACAGCTGGGGATATGCCCATTTGCGCACGGCTGCCCCGAACTGGCTTGGCATTCAAGAAGGCGACCGTGTTTGGGCGACGGCCGCACCGGGATGGCAAAAATGGGTGTGGAGTCCGTTCCTTTCCGTTCTCGGTTCAGGCGCAATCGGGTTTGTTTACAACGGCCGTTTTGACCCTGAAAAATATTTGTCCCTTTTAGATAAATATGAAATCAATGTGCTCTGCTGCACACCGACTGAATACCGTTTAATGGCAAAAGTCGATGATTTGTCCCAGTATCATCTGAAAAGCTTAAGGAGCGCGGTCTCAGCCGGAGAACCGCTGAACCGCGAAGTCATCGATGTTTTCCAAAACCATTTCGGCATCACGATCCGCGACGGTTACGGCCAGACGGAAAGCACGCTGCTCGTCGGTTATTCCCTTGATACACCGTTGCGCCCGGGTTCAATGGGCAAACCGTTTCCCGGGAATGAAGTCGAAATCGTAAATGATGACGGGAAGCCGTGCAAACCGGGTGAAACCGGCGATATTGCCGTCCATAGAGACACGCCTGCGCTTTTTAAAGGCTATTATAAAGAGCCAGAGCGCACGGCCAAGCAGTACCGCGGCGATTACTTCATTACAGGGGACAGGGCAAGAAAAGACGAGGACGGTTATTTCTGGTTTGAAGGCAGGCGGGATGATATCATTATTTCTTCCGGCTATACGATCGGACCGTTTGAAGTCGAAGATGCCCTTGTCAAGCATCCGTATGTGAAAGAATGTGCCGTTGTTGCAAGCCCGCACGAAATTCGCGGCAGCATTGTGAAAGCTTTTGTCGTTTTAAAAGACGGCATCAGCGAGAATTTGCCGGGGCTTGTAAAAGAACTGCAAAACCACGTCAAACAACTGACCGCGCCGTACAAATATCCGCGTGCAATTGAATTTATCAAGGAATTGCCAAAAACGGCCTCCGGCAAAATTCGCCGTGTCGAGCTCAGGCAGCAGGAATGGAATAGATAAGAAACAAAAAGCCGGGCATTTTTTTAAAAAAATGCCCGGCTTTTTGTTTTAATGTCCCGGATCTTCAAGTAGAATAAAAGAAAAACCAAAAAAGTGGAAGGATGAAATGTTGGCATGAACAAAAAAAGATGGGGAGCGCTTGCTTTGGCAGGCGGGCTGTTCGTCGTTTCCATTATTGTGAACTTGGCGAGCATGGCGGCATCAACCAACTTTTCCAAAATCTTTAAAGAGACCGTGGAAGCTGGGGAAGGGGATGTTTCCGAAAATGTATTGCAGGATGGGAATGAGTCAAAGAAAATCGTCGTGCTGAATGTGAACGGGACAATTCAGGATACCGGCACGACACCATCACTGCTTGACACCGGTGAATATAACCACCAAAGTTTTTTGAAAGAACTGGATCAGGCGAAAAAAGACAGCGATGTAAAAGGGATCATTTTACATATTAATTCACCGGGCGGCGGGGTGGCCGAGTCGGCAGAAATCCATCACCATCTGATGGAAATTAAAAAAGATACGAAGAAGAAAATTTATGTGTCCATGGGGCCGACTTGCGCATCCGGCGCTTATTATATTTCAACGCCGGCCAATAAAATATTCGCAAGTCCGGAAACATTGACCGGATCGCTCGGGGTGATCATGGAAAGCGTGAATTACGGGAAGCTTGCCAAAAAATACGGCATTGATTTTCCTGTCATCAAAAGCGGGAAGTATAAAGACATTATGAGCCCTTACCGGGACATGACGAAGAGCGAAAAAGAAATGTTGCAGAAAATGGTGAACAATTCGTATAACGGTTTTGTCAAAGTCATCTCTGAAGGGCGCCACATTCCGAAAGAACAGGTGCGCAAAATTGCGGACGGGCGTGTATACGACGGCAAGCAGGCGCTGGATTTGCATCTGATTGACAAATACGGTTACCTGGATGACACCATTGCGGCGATGAAAAAAGATCTTCATCTCGGAAAAGCACAGGTTGTGGAATATGAAACAAGTGGCGGGTTTGGGTCGCTGTTTTCCGCCTCAGCGCAAAAAATGCTCGGCAAAGAAGCAGAAGCCTCGGGGCTTGCACGTTTATTGTCGCAATCGAACGCACCGCGCCTGATGTACCTGTATTCCGGGGCTGAGTAAGGGGGGAGCTTGAATGAATTCAAACGAAAACCAAATGCCTGAAACGGTGAACCCCGGGAAGGAACAAAAACGGGAGGAGTTATTCGGGGCCCGTTATGCCGGGTTCTGGATGCGGTTTTGGGCCTATTTGCTTGATCTGCTTGTTGTGGTAAGTGTGAAGTGGCTGGTTATCCATCCCATTTTCCGGTTTTCCGGCTTGTCTCTCACAGAAGATAAAATTTATGCACCGATTACGGTGGCATCGGCCGTTGTATTTTACGGGTACTTTGTCCTGATGACGAAATTTTTCGGCCAGACGCTTGGAAAAATGGTATTTGGCCTCAGGGTTGTGCCGGTGAACCATCCCGGTCCGCTGAAATGGAGCACCGTTTTATTCCGGGAATGGATCGTCCGTTATGTTTGTGTCACCATTTCGGTCATCTATATTATCGTTGCATTTACGCCGAAAAAACAAGGGGTGCACGATTTGTTTGCCGATACGGTCGTCATTCATGAACGTTCCCAGGAACCGGTCTATCCTTATTATGAACCTGCTTAAAGGCAGGTTTATTTTTTTGCCCTGTTGGCGATAATGATGGCAAAAAAGGCTGATGATGGAAATGATATGGTGGCTGTCCGCGGTTCTCGGCATTGCCGCAATCGTTGCGGTTCTTTGGTTCTCTTCCCTGTCCGTCCTCATTGAATACGGGCACCGCCGGGATGATGATAAAATTTTTATTCAAATCAGGGTTTGGGGCATCATCCGCTATACCGTGAAAATCCCGGCAGTGAAAGTGGACAGGAAAAAACCCGGCGTCGTATATGAAAAAGAGACAAAACATGCAGAGTATGAAAGGAGCATTACGCCGGATGTGCTCGAACAGCGGATTGAAGATGTGAAACAAATTGCGGAGCGCGTCATCGGTTTAAAGGCGATTGTAGGCAAGTTCATCCGCAGTGTCCAGTTGAGAAAATTCGAATGGCATACAGCAATCGGGCTGCATGACGCCGCGTGGACGGGAATTGCCGCCGGAAGTATTTGGGCGGTAAAAGGGGGAATACTAAGCCTCATAACCACAAATCTGCGGGTAAAAACGGATCCTGTCCTCTCTGTTACACCCTTTTTCCAAAATCCGGTTTCTGAAACGCAGTTAAAATGTATGGTGAAAATCCAGATTGGGAAAGCTATACTGGCCGCATTTAAAGTGTTGAAATACTGGCGGGGAGGAAAAGCGGAAATCGCGCTTAAACCGATTTCCGAATCAGAAAACGGCCGGCATGCTTAAATCCCGGCAGAAACGAATGACAGGAGGAAACAACAATGGGTTCACATCCGATTGAAGGCCTGATGACGGCCGCAATGGAAAATTTAAAAGAAATGATTGATGTAAATACGATTATCGGGGATCCGGTGGAAACGCCAGATGGAAGCGTCATTTTAACCGTATCCAAAGTCGGTTTCGGGTTTGCGGCAGGCGGCAGCCAATTTAACGGGCCATCCGGATCCGGCGGCAGCGGCGAATCCCGCCCGGCAGAGCTGCCTTTCGGGGGCGGCAGCGGCGGCGGCGTCTCGATTATGCCGATTGCCTTTTTGGTTGTTGGCGCACAAGGCGTGAAAATGCTGCATCTGGACCAAAACACACATCTGATTGAAAAAATTATGGATGTCGCACCGGGCGTTGTCGAAAAAATCCAGAGCATGCTGAAACAAAACGGCCAAAATGCAGGTGGCCAAAATGGCGGGCAACAGCCGGCCAACCAGCAAAAACAGGATCTTGATTTTTAACAACCCGCATGATTCGCGGGTTTTAAATTGGAAATTTTTTTCGTTGTCCATTATGATAGGGTATGAGCACAGTTGAAAAACGGGGGATTGAAAGCCCCGGTAAAAATAAGGAGGGTATCTCATGGCTTCGGTTACATTTAAAGGAAATCCAGTCACATTGGAAGGGACAGAAGTGAAAGTCGGCGATAAGGCACCGGACTTTACGGTTCTGGATAATGATTTGAATGAGGTGACATTTTCGGATACAAAAGGCGGCGTCCGCATCTTCAGCGTTGTTCCGTCGATTGATACCGGTGTTTGTGATGCACAGACGCGCCGTTTTAACGAAGAAGCGGCAAAACTCGGGAAAGAAGTCAACGTTTATACTTTTTCCTGTGACCTGCCTTTTGCGCAAAAAAGATGGTGTGCGGCGTCCGGGCTTGACCATGTAAAAGTGTTGTCCGACCACCGCGACCTGTCTTTCGGCAAAGCTTACGGGGTTGTGATGAAAGAACTTCGCCTGCTTGCCCGTGCCGTATTTGTCGTAGATTCCAATGATACGGTTACATATGTGGAATATGTAAGCGAAGGCACCAACCATCCTGACTACGAAAAAGCATTGCAAGCTGCAAAAGATGCAGAGTAAAACAGGTATTCGCGTCAAGAAAAGCGAAGAGCACTTGCTATACTGCGATAAAATCCCCGATCTCCATCGGGGATTTTATATGGAAGAAGAATACGAAGGAGGAGCATGAATGTCGGACTCTCCTGTTGAAACCCTTTTTAACGTTTTAAACGAATCCGCACACATTTTGGAAAACCGCCTCTCTGTTCCGTACCTGGAAGCTGTGGCGATGACCGGGGAAAACTTATTCAGCGGAAGCATCCGCCAAAATGGGATCGGTGCGCATGATGAAAACCGCCTTGAAAACCTATACGGAACGGTCCGCCTCGAGGATTTTACCCGCGAGCAGATCCGGAAAGCCTACCAGCTCGCCATTCTGAAGGGGATGAAAGCAAACGTCCAGGCAAACCATCAAATGACACCGGATTCGATCGGTCTATTGATGAGCTATTTTATCGGCAAGTTTACAGAAGATACCAGTGCGTTTTCAATTTTGGACCCTGCGGTGGGCACCGGCAATTTGCTTGCGACCATTTTGAACCAGCTCAGTGGGAAAAACATCACCGCTTACGGCGTGGATATCGATGATGTGCTGATCCGGCTCGCATACACGGGGGCAAACCTTCTGCACCATGAAATCGAACTGTTTACGCAGGATGCCCTGTCCCAATTGTTCATTGACCCTGTCGATGTTGTTGTTTGCGATTTGCCAGTCGGGTACTATCCGAATGATGCGGGCGCCGCGGATTACAAGCTGAAGGCAGATGAAGGGCATTCGTACGCCCATCATTTGTTTATCGAGCAGAGCCTGAGAGCGGCGCGCCCGGGCGGATTTTTGTTTTTTCTCATCCCAAACGGATTATTTGAAACAAAAGAAGCTCCGAAACTTCGCCAGTTTTTAAAAGAAGAAGCGGATATCCAGGCGATTTTGCAATTGCCGATGACCATCTTCAAAAACGAGCAGGCTGCCAAAAGCATTTTTGTCATCCGCAAGAAAGCGGAAGACGTAAAAGCACCGGAACAAGTGCTGCTGGCGTCGCTCCCGTCCCTGTCTAACGAGGGGGCGCTAAGGCAGCTGATGGCAAAGATTGACGCCTGGTGCAAAGAAAATATCCAAAGCGGCAAAATTTGACGAATTGGGAAAAATGGGGGCTGGAAAGCAGGAAATTGCGTTCCGGCCCCCATTTGTTTGTTTTTTTATGGTATCATTTTATATGTTCCCGGGAGACGGAACCAAAAACCGGTTGAAAAAAGTCGGATAGAATGGCAAAATGAGAAAATGAGATCACTATTTTAAAAAAATAAAAGGGTTCATTTGATTTTGCGAAGGGAAGACGAGCAATGGCAAAAATTATGGCAATTAATGCGGGGAGCTCCTCCTTAAAATTTCAATTATTTGAGATGCCGAATGAAAGCGTTATAACGAAAGGCCTGATTGAACGGATCGGGTTAAACGATGCCTTGTTTTCCATTACGGTAAACGGGGACAGGGTGAAGGAAATTACCGATATTCCGAACCATGAAATTGCCGTGCAGTTTTTATTAAAAAAATTAACGGAAACCGGCATTATCCGGTCTTTGGATGAAATAGAAGGCGTGGGCCACCGGGTTGTGCACGGCGGCGAAATTTTCAATGATTCTGCTGTCGTCAATGACCAGGTGCTCGCGCAAATTGAAGATTTGGCGGAACTCGCGCCGCTTCATAACCGGGCGAACGCAACGGGGATCCGGGCGTTCCGTGCCGTGCTGCCGGATGTGGTTCAAGTGGCCGTGTTTGATACCGCTTTCCACCAAACGATGCCGGAAAGTGCTTTCTTATACAGCCTCCCCTATGCATACTACGAAAAATACCGGATCCGCAAATACGGGTTTCATGGCACTTCCCATAAATATGTGGCGATGCGTGCCGCTGAGCTGCTCGGCAGGCCAATTGAACAGCTGCGCCTGATTTCATGCCATTTGGGCAACGGGGCAAGCATTGCGGCGATCCAGGGCGGCCGGTCAATCGATACGTCCATGGGCTTTACGCCATTGGCCGGCGTGACGATGGGCACGCGCTCCGGCAATATCGACCCCGCACTGATCCCGTTTATTATGGAGAAGACAGGCAAAACGGCAGAAGAAGTGCTCGAAGTGTTAAACAAAGAATCCGGGCTTCTCGGCATTTCGGGCGTTTCCAGCGATTTGCGCGATATCCAGGTGGCGGCGGAACTCGAGCGGAACAAGCGGGCTGAACTGGCGCTTGACATTTTTGCAAGCCGCATCCATAAATACATCGGGTCGTATGCGGCGAAAATGGCCGGCGTCGATGCGATTATTTTCACGGCTGGCATCGGGGAAAACAGCGATGCCATCCGCGCAAGAATTTTAACGGGACTGGAATTTATGGGCATTTACTGGGACCCGACTTTGAACCAGATCCGCGGGACGGAAGCGTTTATCAATTATCCGCATTCCCCTGTAAAAGTACTCGTTATCCCGACAAACGAAGAGCTGATGATCGCACGCGATGTTGTCCGGCTCTCTTCATGACCGCGGAATCTTAACGGCTGGCGCCGACAGTTTGCTTTCCTGCTGCCCGTGCCCGAATAAATTGTTTCAGGGTCACTTTGGCATGGCATAAACGAACAGCCGTCCATGAACTTTATGATATAATGGCTGTAAAACAGCGTTAGGGAGCGGATTGAAAATGGCGGAATGGACAGGCAGGGAAAAAATTGTACTGGATGAAATCAACGACTGGGCGGAGAAGCTAAAAACGGCCGGAAAAGAAGGGGACGGGCGCAAGCAAAAACTGGATGCGCTCTTTGCCCATTTTCCGGATGAGGCGCTCGAAAATATTCATGAAAAAATAGATGCTGTTTTGTTTCAAATCTGTTCATTTGCCGATGAAAATCTGCCTTACGGGCATGAAATCGAAAAAATACTTGCTGCGGGGCGGCTTTTTGACAGTTCTGTTGCAACGATTCCCGATATGAGGAAGCTTACCATCGACCAGGCAGGGTTTATTGCGGCGCGGCAGCAGGCAAAATACCGCCGTTTCTCACTCTTCGAAGGAGCATTGAGCGGGACGGGGAAAGCTGTTTTTGCCGCGGCGGATCCGTTTTTCCTGCTGGCTGTGAATCTCCGGGCGGTCCAGCTCACCGGTGCAGCTTACGGATTTGAAACAAAAACGCCCGGCGAACTCGTGGCGGCGCTGAAAATGGTGCTGATGGCCGCTGCCCCGGACATGGTGAAATATGCGCTCTGGGAAGAATTGATGGATGAACTGGAAGCGCGCGAGACCGGCTTCTATGTGGGAAACGATAAGTTATTCCACCGGTATTTGTGGCCGGGGGCAATCGGGCATGCCGGCAAACTCGCTTTTCTGGCGCTGCTCCGGCCGAAAAAGCGGGGAGAAAACAGCTGGGCCGGGATGGCCATCGGGGCTCTTACAAACTACTATTTTTCTAAAAGGGTTTGTGAAATTGCGGAGAAATATTATCAATACCGGTTTTTAACAGAAAAAAGCGGCCGTTAAAAAACCAGCCCGTAAAAGGCTGGTTTTTGCTTAATTTTCCCCTTTGCCTTCTTCTTCCTTAGGCGTTCTCACGACAAGCACATCGCAGGGGGAAGTGCGGACAATATGTTCGGAAACGCTTCCGATCAGGAGCCTTTCCACCGCGTTTAAACCGGTTGCGCCGCACACAATTAAATCCGCATGCACTTTCGGCGCGACATTTTTTGTGATTTGAAGTTTTGGAGAGCCGAGCTGGATGATCGTCTGGACTTTGATCCCTTTTTCTGCGGCGCGGTCTTTATAATTGCTTAACAGTTCATCCCCAAATTTTTCGTTTTGCTCATAGAGCGTTGAATCAATCGGGGTCAAAGTGGCGAGTGCTCGGTTATCGACCACATGGACAACCGATAATTCGGCCCCATTCCGTTTGGCGATTTCAACCGCTTTCGTAAAAGCCCAGTCGGCTTCTTTGGAGCCATCTACCGCTACTAAAATATTCCGGTATTGTGTGCCCATCTTCTTTCATCTCCTTTATAAACTGCCTGCCTTTCATGTCTATTTTACTAGAATTTTCCGGGTTTGTGTGCGAAAAATGAAAAAACCTGGCGATCTATTTTTTAATCAAAAAGGGCGGAAGCCAGGAAAAATAAAAACGCTATCCCGTTCCCGGGCGCGAATAAGAAATTTGCAAAAAAAGCATAGGAAAAAGAGGGAATTTTTGCTACACTAAAGATGTTTAAGAAAGTTTTCAACCGTTTGATATGTTTTCTTACAATAATAAGAAAACGGATTGCAAAACACGAACAAGAGGAGGAACTTTCTATGCGAATTGGCGTACCAAAAGAAATTAAAAACAATGAAAGCCGTGTGGCCATGACCCCGGCCGGCGTTGTGACCCTGACCAAAGCGGGGCATGAAGTTTTTATTGAAAAGAATGCGGGCCTTGCATCGGGGTTTAGTGATGAAGAATATGTAAAAGCCGGTGCCCGGATCGTTGAGACCGCTCGTGAGGCGTGGTCTTTTGAAATGGTTATGAAAGTGAAGGAGCCGATCGAAAGCGAGTACCGCTATTTCCGTGAAGGCATGATTTTATTTACATATTTGCATCTTGCTGCAGCACCAAAGCTTACGGAAGAACTGCTGAAAAAGAAAGTGACCGGCATTGCTTATGAAACCGTGCAGCTTGCCAACCGTTCGCTGCCGCTTCTGACGCCGATGAGCGAGGTGGCGGGCAGAATGGCGCCGCAGATTGGCGCACAGTTTCTTGAAAAAAATAACGGTGGAAAAGGGATCCTGCTTTCCGGCGTACCGGGCGTCAAAAGAGGCAAGATTACGATTATCGGCGGCGGGGTTGCCGGAACGAATGCGGCAAAAGTCGCGATCGGCCTTGGGGCGGATGTGACCGTTGTCGAATTGAATCCGGATCGCTTGCGCCAGCTTGATGACATTTTCGGCAGCAAAATTACAACCTTGATGTCGAATCCATACAATATTGCGGAAGCAGTGCGTGATGCGGACCTTGTCATCGGATCCGTTCTGATCCCGGGTGCAAAAGCGCCAAAACTGGTAACGGAAGAGATGATCAAAGCGATGCAGCCGGGCTCTGTTGTCGTGGATATTGCGATTGACCAGGGTGGCAGTTTTGAAACGACAGACCGTGCCACGACACATGATGATCCGGTTTATATCAAGCATGATGTCGTCCATTATGCAGTCGCAAATATTCCGGGCGCGGTTGCCCGCACATCGACGATTGCCCTTACCAATGTGACGGTGCCGTACGCGGTGCAAATTGCCAATAAGGGGTATGAGAAAGCGGTTTTGGAAAATGAAGCGCTGTTAAAAGGGGTCAATACGCTGTCAGGACATGTGACATATCAAGCGGTGGCCGATTCACTCGGGCTCTCCTATACAGATGTGAAAACGCTTTTAAAATAAGTTTTGAAAAGCCGGCTGCAAGAATTGCCGGAACAAAAAAAGAAGCACAAGCAGCATGAAAGCCGCTTGTGCTTCTTTTTTAAACATATTGCAAGGCTTTCGGGTACTTTGTCAGCACTTCGGCACCCGTTTTTGTAATGCAGACGTCATCTTCAATCCGGACGCCGGCAACCCCTGGCACGTATATCCCCGGTTCGATCGTGAAGACCATCCCTTCTTCAAGCACCAGCTCATTCGTATGGGTGACAGAAGGATATTCGTGGATGCTGATCCCGAGGCCGTGGCCGAGCCGGTGTGTAAAATATTCGCCGTATCCCGCGTCTTCAATGATGCGGCGTGCAATCAAGTCGAGCTCTTTTGCCTTTACCCCCGGTTTTGCTGCCGCAACGGCCGCTTCTTCCGCTTTTAATACCGTTTCGTAAATCCGGGTTTGCTCTTCGTTAAGCCCCCCGAATGCGACCGTCCTTGTAATATCGGAACAGTAGCCTTGATGCACAACGCCAAGGTCAAATAGGACAAAATTCCCTTTTTCGATCTTGTCAAGGCCGGGGACGCCGTGCGGGGAAGCCGCCTTCGCACCTGAGAGGACGGTGGTGGCGAAGCTCATTTCTGAAATCCCTTTTTCTTTCATTGCAAATTCAATGGCTGCCACGATTTCAAGTTCGGTTTTCCCTTCTTTAATTTCGCGGATGCCCGTTTCAACGGCCAGGTCGGCAAAAGCAGCCGCTTCCCTTAAAATCTTCCGTTCATGCTCATCTTTAATAAGGCGCATCATGCGCAGTTTTTCTTCAGCAGCGGTAAAGCGGGCGCCGCCAAACCGTTCTTTCAGCGCTTCGAACCGTTCCACGTTCAAATGCTCTTTTTCAATCGCTAACGTATGGACATCACCGATTCGCCCGCGTATTTCTTCCGCAACCAAATCCCACGCGTTATCCGTATCCTGGATGCCGAGAATGTCATATTCCCAGCCGGCTTTTTTCGCGTCATACGCCTCCATTGCCGGGCAGACGAGAAACGGCTCTTTTTCCTGGAATACGCAAATGCCGAGCAGCCTTTCGTGTGGGTCGCTGCGGTAACCGCTCAAATAAAAGACATTGTCGGGCGATGTAATAAAAGCGGCATCGGTCTTTTCCGCTTTCAGCCACGCCGCCACACTTGCTAAACGCTTATTCATTCCATTCATCTCCTTATCAGACGTTACTAGCATAGCAAAAAACAAGTTAAGATGCTACAGGTGAAGCGCGAGGCAGGATTACGGGACAAAGAAATAATATAATGAAAGTGGCCCCTAAAAGCCGTACAAATTTTTAAAAGGAGTGATATGTTGATGAAAGTTTCTTTTCACGGCCATTCGATTGTAAAAGTGGAAACGGAGGGCAAAACGATACTCTTTGATCCATTTATTACCGGCAACAGCCAGACAGACCTGAAAGTGGAGGAAGAAAGCCCGGATGTGATTATTCTCACACATGGGCACGGCGATCATATCGGGGATACAGAAACGCTTGCCCGCAAAAAGAATGCGCTTATTATTGCCAATAATGAAATCGCAAATTACTTTGCCTGGAAAGGGTTGAATACGCATCCGCTCCATATCGGTGGCTCGTACCAGTTTGATTTCGGGAAAGTGAAGCTTACCCAGGCGTTCCACGGCTCGGCGGTTGTGGATGACGAAAAGAAAGAAATCGTTTACCTCGGGATGCCGACGGGCGTTTTGCTGATGGCGGAAGGGAAAACGATCTACCACGCCGGTGATACCGGGCTGTTCTCGGATATGAAATTAATCGGCGAACGCCATCCGATTGATCTTGCATTTCTTCCGATCGGCGACAACTTCACGATGGGACCGGAAGACGCAGCAGTGGCGGCAACATTTTTGCAGGCGAAAACGGTCGTGCCGATCCATTACAATACGTTCCCGCTCATTCAGCAGGATCCGCAGAAATTTATCGATTTGCTCGACGGCGTAAACGGTAAAATTATGAAAGCCGGAGATGCGATCGAATTGTAACAGAGGCCCAAGATTGGTAAATACAGGGGTTCGCTTGCAGCCGGCATGTGCTGAAAAAGTGCCGGCCGCACTTCCCCTTTTCCATGATGGAAAGATAAAGGTGCCTGATTGCCCTTTCCCCCTTTTTCCATCTATAATAGAAATATACAGATTGCTCCATACATATTCCTTGAAAGCGGACAAAAACGGAAAGAAGGTGAAAAAATGGCGACAAAGCACGAACAGATTTTACAATATATCAATGAGCTGCCGGTCGGGGAAAAAATATCCGTCCGCCAGATTGCAAAAGCGCTGAATGTCAGTGAAGGGACCGCCTACCGCGCCATTAAAGATGCTGAAATAAAAGGGTATGTCAGCACGATTGAACGGGTCGGCACCATCCGGATTGAGCAGAAGAAAAAAGAGAACATTGAAAAGCTGACCTTTTCGGAAGTCGTCAATATTATCGACGGCCAGGTGCTGGGCGGAAAATCCGGCTTGCATAAAACGCTTACAAAATTCGTGATCGGCGCCATGGAGCTTGAGGCGATGTCGAAGTATACGGATCCGGGGAGCCTGCTCATTGTCGGAAACCGCACGGACGCGCATGAACTGGCGTTAAGGTCAGGAGCTGCCGTTTTGATCACCGGCGGATTTGATACGAAAGATTATGTAAAAAAAATTGCGGATGAAAAATCGCTGCCGATCATCTCGACGAGCTACGACACGTTTACCGTTGCGACGATGATTAATCGTGCTGTCTATGACCAGCTGATCAAAAAAGAAATTATTCTCGTTGAAGATATTTTAACACCGATTGAAAAAACGGCTTATTTGAATACAACGGACACGGTTCAGGACTGGTACCGCAAAAAACGGGAAACAGGCCACTCGCGCTTTCCTGTTGTCGACCGCAATTTAAAGGTGGCGGGTATTATTACTTCAAAAGACGTGATGGAAACCGACACGCACTTAAGCATCGAGAAAGTGATGACGAAAAATCCGATTACGGTCAGCGAAAAAACAAGCGTTACATCTGTTGCCCATATGATGGTCTGGGAAGGGATCGAAATCTTGCCGGTGACCGACGATTTTAACCGGCTGAGGGGGATTGTCAGCCGCCAGGACGTCTTAAAGGAGCTGCAAATGACACAGCGCCAGCCGCAAGTCGGGGAAACGATCGACAATATCGTCACGACCCAGCTTGATGCATCATCGGCCAAAACGGAAGACCCGGATGATTACCAGTTTGAAGTGACGCCGCAAATGACCAACCCTTTAGGGACGATTTCATATGGTGTATTCACGACACTCGTGCACGAAACGACCAACCGCTTTTTGCGCTCCAGAAAAAAAGGCGAAATGATCATCGAAAGTTTAACGGTCTATTTTATCAAACCAGTCCAGCTCGAAAGTATGATCCGGATTGTACCGAAAATTCTCGATTCCGGCCGGAAATTTGCCAAAATTGATGTCGAAGTCTTCAACCAAGGCAGCCTTGTTGGTAAAGCCCTGCTGATGTGCCAACTGATTGAAAGATAACGGTACGTGCCCACTCCTTTTTACAGTGTGCGCCGCGATTCGTTTCTTTCTTTCTGCATTTCGGGCCGGTAAAACTGCAGTCTTTTGAAACCACCTGCGATATTGAACAGCCCGAGCGCGATAAAAATGGCTGCGATGGCATAGGTGACGGCAGTGTGAAACAGAAACAATTCATTCACGCCGAACAAAAAAATAAACGAACCGAGCGCCATATTGGCTTTGGCAGAGAACACCTTTTTTTCCATCGCTAAAAGGCTGCGGATGTATTTTAGTTTAAAATATACATACACGCAAAGGGATGCGAGAATCAAAACGGCAAGGATCGGCATCGTGCACCTCCAAATTGGGTTGTCAGTATTTTCTTCTATTTTACAAAATGAAAAAAGAACTTGCCAGAGAAACGGGGAGTAAGATGAAAACAAAAATTTTACAGACGATCAAGCTTTTTGACACGATCATCATCCACCGCCATGTCCGGCCTGATCCGGATGCATATGGATCGCAGGGGGGACTTGCGGAAATATTGAAGGCGTCTTTTCCGGATAAAAACATTTACATCGTGGGCGATGATGAACCGGACCTCGCCTACTTGAATAGGATGGACAGGATTTCCGATGAAACGTACCGCGGGGCGCTTGTCATCGTTTGTGATACCGCGAACCGCGAGCGGATCAGCGACCAGCGTTTCCATCTGGGGGAAAGGCTGATCAAAATCGACCATCACCCGAACCATGATGCTTACGGGGATTTGCAGTGGGTCGATGAAGACGCGTCCTCTGTCAGCGAAATGATTTATGAGTTTTACTTATCGGGGAAAGAAGAAGGGCTCAGGATGACAGATGCCGCGGCAAGGCTGCTGTTTGCCGGCATTGTCGGGGATACGGGCCGGTTTTTGTATCCGAGTGCGACGGAAAAAACATTTGACTATGCCGGAGAACTGATCCATTACCATTTTGACCGGACAGCGCTCTTTAACAAGATGTACGAGATTGAACCAAGTGTGGCCAGGCTGCAAGGGTATATCTACCAGAACCTGGACATTCTTGAGCACGGGGCGGCCATCGTCGTGCTGAAAAAAGAACTGATTGAAAAATTCGGCGTAACGGTGCGCGAAGCCTCCCAGCTTGTCACCACGCTCGGCGATATTAAAGGGCTTAAAGCCTGGTGCTTCTTTATCGAAGAAGAAGGCCAAATCCGCCTCCGTTTCCGCTCCAAAGGCCCTGCCATCAATGAGCTGGCCCGCAAATACGGCGGCGGCGGGCATCCGCTTGCGGCCGGGGCCACCGCGTATTCGTGGGAAACGGCAGAGGCGGTAAAAAAGGAATTAATCGCGCTCTGCAAGGAAGGGTAAAAAAAGAAGGCAGAACCGCCGGAAAAGCGGATTTGCCTTCTTTTAGTCTGCCAGCTTTAAATTCAGGTGGACGCGGACAACGGAGTAAAACAAAATGTCCCGCACTTCGAAAGTATAGCGGCGGTGGTTGATTTTAATGACTTTGTTTTCAAGCATGCGGGTGATCAAGTCTTTGTTCAAATAAGCGGTTTTTAAATTTTTTGCAATCAGCGGGCTTAAGTCATGTTTAATATCCTCTTCTGCTTCAAAAATGCTTTGTGAATCGTGAATGTCATATTTTTCGTAGTTGCTGATTTTCACGTCAATACGCTGGATGGTCAGGAGCTTTTCATTTTTTTGATTGAGCTTTTTATAGTCTTCCTGCCAGATCGCCTTTTCCTGTTGCAAATCCTGGATCGTTTTTTCCTGTCGTTCAATCATTTGCGCCTGCCTTTCCTGCATGACACCGAACATGTACAGAAAAATCAGCCAGCAGATGCACCCGCCCACGATAAATCCGGCCATGAACCGCTGCCAGCCCGGTTTCCGGTAAAGCGGCGGGATTCTCATAGCACATTCTCCTGGGTTATCCATGAAATAATGAGCGCGGCCGTTTTGGCACCGCCCATGGCCGACAGAATTAAAAGCAGCTGCTTGAACAATACCATCGTCTCGCTTTCCAAAAATCCTTTTTCAAAGCTGTAAACGGTATCGAACGTCCCCCCGATGGCGGCAATGATCGCCCAGATGCGGAGGTCACGCGCAATCTTCGAAATTTCCGTCAAAAGCGGCTCGCCGGTAATGAACGAAGCGAGTCCCCCGATCAAGGCGCCGCCGAACATTACGCCGAATGCGATAAAATAGCTGTTGAAAAATGCGGGAAAAAATCCTTCGCTCAACCGAACCATCCCCATCTTTTCTTCATTACTAACAATATATGGGACAATGCATGCCTGTATGAAATCGAACGTATCTTCTTTTTTGCTCGCGTGAAAACATGTATAATAAGAATCATGTACAGGTACGAATAGGAGGCAGTTTACCATGCGTTTTGTCCATTTACAGGTCCAAACGGCCTACAGCCTGCTGGAAAGTACGATCTCCATCCCTGAATGGGCGGCGTACGCAAAAGCGCTTCATTACGACACCCTTGCGATCACGGACCGCAATGTGATGTACGGGGCCTTTCCTTTTTACAAGGCTTGCCGCGAAAATGGCATTAAACCCATTATCGGCATGACAGCGGATATCATGAGTTCGTTTGAACCTGACACAGCCTATCCGGTTGTGTTGCTTGCCAAAAACGAAACCGGCTACCGGCATTTGATGAAAATCTCAAGTGCCATCCAGACGAGACCCGAACCCGGCATTTTTATCAAATGGCTGCGCGCCTACAGCGACGGCCTGATCGCCTTTACGCCGGGGCTTGAAGGGGAAATCGAACAGGCGCTACTTAGGGGAGATGAAGCGCGTGCAGAAGAGGTTGCAGTTTTATACCGGGACATTTTCGGGCCGAGCTTTTATCTTGCACTTGAAAACAACGGGACAGTGCAAGCTAAGAAAGTGCTTCCCGATATGCACGCGCTCTCGGAAAAACTGGGTATCCCAGAAGTGGCGGCCGCAAATGTGAAATACTTAAAAAAGGAAGATGCTTTTTCTCATGAAGTGTTGCGCGCGATCAAAGCTGGGGTGAAACTGACGGATGAAAACCGGCCGCGCCCGGAAAGCGGCACGCACGACTTTAAGCCGCAAGAGGAAATGGAACAGCTTTTTGCCGATTTCCCGGAAGCTTTGGCCAATACGGAAAAAATTGCAGATGCCTGCTCTGTGGAAATCAAAACGGGACAGCGGCTGCTGCCGGCATTTCCGGTTCCGGGCGGGCAGACGGCGGATGCCTTCTTAGAAGAAGTATGCCGAAAAGGCCTTGCAGCACGCGTTCCGAATCTGGAAGAACGGTATACAGACCGGCTGGAGTATGAATTAAAAATCATTCAGGAAATGCAGTTCAGCGACTATTTCCTTATTGTCTGGGATTTTATGAAATATGCGAGGGAGCACGGGATTCTTACCGGGCCGGGGCGCGGTTCCGCTGCCGGCTCCCTTGTCGCATACGCGCTTTATATTACCGACGTCGATCCGGTGCAATACGGGCTTTTGTTTGAACGGTTTTTAAATCCGGAGCGCATTTCCATGCCGGATATTGACAGCGATTTTCCGGATCACAAGCGGGACGAGATGATTCGCTACGTTGCGGAAAAATACGGCAGACAGCATGTCGCGCAGATCATCACATTCGGCACATTTGCTGCGAAAGCCGCAGCCCGGGATGTAGCCCGGATATTCGGTCTCAGCGCAAAAGAACTTGAACAGTTGTCGCGCTTCATCCCGTCACAGCCTGGCATGACGCTTAAAAAAGCGTATGAAGCATCAAGCGCCTTTCGGGAATGGATCGGCCAATCGGATCAGCACCGCAAGCTTTTTGAAACGGCCCTGCTTTTGGAAGGATTGCCGCGCCATGTTTCGACCCATGCAGCCGGCGTCATTATCAGTGGGGAACCGCTTACGGGAATCATCCCGGTGCAGGAAGGGCATGACGGCATCTTTTTAACCCAGTATCCGATGAACCATCTCGAAGAAATCGGGCTTTTGAAAATGGATTTTCTCGGCTTGCGGAATTTAACCATCCTTGAGCATATCCTCACGGGGATTGAAAAGGGGATGGGGAGAAAAATCCGCCTCCAGGATGTACCGCTCGATGATCCACAGACATTCCGCCTTTTTAGTTCGGGCAATACGACCGGGATCTTCCAGTTCGAGTCGGACGGCATGCGGAAAGTGCTCGAGCGGCTTAAACCGACTGAATTTGAAGACATTGTCGCGGTCAATGCGCTGTACCGGCCCGGGCCGATGGAAAACATCCCGGCCTATATTGAGCGGAAACACGGGTTGAAACCGGTCGAATATCCGCATCCCGACCTCCAGCCGATTTTGGAAAAAACATACGGTGTGATTGTCTACCAGGAACAAATTATGCAGATCGCTTCAAAGATGGCGGGCTTTTCACTCGGGGAGGCGGATTTGCTCCGCCGTGCCGTCAGCAAAAAGAAAAGGGAAATCCTGGACGAACAGCGGCTGCATTTTATAAATGGCGCGCAAAAAAAAGGATATGAGAGAAAAACGGCGAATACTATTTATGATTTTATCGTCCGCTTCGCCAATTATGGTTTTAACCGCAGCCATGCCGTCGCTTACAGCATGCTCGCTTGCCGGCTCGCCTATTTAAAAGCCCATTACCCGCTCTATTTTATGGCAAGCCTTTTGACGAGCGTGATCGGCAACGAGGATAAAATTGCCCAGTATATTCGCGAAGCGCAGCAGATGGGGATCCGGGTTTTGCCGCCTTCCGTGCAGCACAGCCATTATCCGTTTACCGTGGAAAACGGCGCCATCCGTTATAGCCTTGCCGCGATAAAAGGGATCGGATACGCCTCCATCAAAGAGCTGCTTAAAGAAAGAAAACGGCGCCCGTTTAAAAGCCTGTTTGATCTTGTCCTGCGGGTGAAAGGGCTGAACCGGAAAATTTTAGAGGCGTTTGCATTCTCAGGCGCGATGGATGAGTTTGGAAAAGACAGGGCAGTTTTGCTTGCCAGCATTGATGTCGCCCTTGAGCACGCGGAGATTATGAAGCCGGATGACGGGCAGGCGGATCTGTTCTTTGAGGATGAAGCGTTCAGCATTGAACCAAATTATGTGGAAACCGAGCCGATTTCACTGATGGATAAGCTTGCCTTTGAAAAGCAATATTTGGGGCTCTATCTATCCGGGCATCCGGCCGGGCAGTACCGCCCGGGTTGGGACGAAGCCGGCGTGCTTGCAGTAAGCAAGCTTCAACCCGGCATGAGAAAAATCCGGTTTGGCGCCTGCATTACGGACACAAGAACGATCCGCACAAAACAAGGCAGCCTGATGGCATTTTTGCGCATGAGTGACGAAACGGATGAGATAGAATGTGTTGTTTTTCCGGATGTCTTTAAAAAATACAGCCCGTTATGCCAAAAAGGGTTGATTGTGGTCGTGGAAGGAAATGTTGAAAACAGGAACGGCAAAAAGCAGGTGATTGCCCGGGCGCTCGAAGATGCCAGCCCGTTCCGCAGCATGCCGACCGGTGCCACGTTATATTTAAAGATTCCGGCTGGAAAGGACCGCATGCTGCTTGTTCAAGTGAAGCAGGTGCTTGACGCTTTTCCGGGGGACTCGCCGGTCATTCTTCATTATGAAGCGGAACGGAAAACGATCCGGCTTCCGGAAAAAAACCGGGTCCGGGCGGAGGAAGCATGCCTCGGAAAGCTTACGGAACTGCTTGGTGAAGGAAATGTCATATTGAAATAAGTTTTTCTCTCTAGATTAAATATGTTATATTGTTTAATAGGCTTGTGAGTAAGAAACCGCATATCGTGCAGTGAAAACGGGGGAGTGAGGTTCATGTCATTGCGGGAAGAAGCGTTACATATGCACCGCGAACACAAAGGGAAATTGGAATCCAAGTCAAAAGTCACCGTCAAAAATGCAAAGGATCTGAGCCTGGCCTATTCGCCCGGTGTGGCTGAGCCTTGCAAAATGATCTACGACAAACCGGAAACGGTCTATGAATATACGATGAAAGGCAATATGGTCGCGGTTGTAACGGACGGCACCGCCGTTCTCGGGCTTGGAAATATCGGCCCTGAAGCCGCACTCCCGGTCATGGAAGGCAAGGCGATTTTGTTCAAAAGCTTTGCCGGCGTCGATGCCTTTCCCATTTGCCTCGATACGACAGATATTGATGAAATCGTGGAGACGGTGAAACGACTGGAACCGGTTTTCGGCGGCGTGAATCTGGAGGATATCGCCGCGCCGAACTGCTTTGTCATTGAAGAAAAGCTGAAGAAGGAAATGAATATTCCTGTTTTTCACGATGACCAGCACGGGACGGCGATTGTAACGGCTGCAGGGCTCGTGAACGCTTTAAAACTCGTTGGCAAAGAAATGTCTGAAATTAAAGTGGTGGCAAGCGGCGCGGGTGCTGCCGGCATCGCGATCATCAAACTGCTTTACAACTTTGGCGTCCGCGATATTATCATGTGCGACTCCAAAGGGGCAATTTATGAAGGGCGCCCGTTCGGAATGAACAAGGTGAAATCCGAAGTGGCCAAATATACAAACCGTGACAAAGCAGCAGGCAGCCTGGCGGATGTGATCAAAGAAGCGGATGTTTTTATCGGCGTTTCCGTGGAAGGGGCGCTGACAAAAGAAATGGTGCAGTCAATGAAAAAAGATCCGATTATTTTTGCAATGGCCAATCCGAATCCGGAAATCATGCCGGCAGATGCCAAAGCGGCCGGCGCGAAAGTCATTGGCACAGGCCGCTCCGATTTTCCAAACCAGGTCAACAATGTCCTCGCCTTCCCGGGTATTTTCAGGGGGGCATTGGATGTGCGCGCCACGCATATTAATGAAAAGATGAAACAAGCCGCTGTCCACGCGATCGCCGGTTTAATTGATGAACATGAACTGAATGCGGATTATGTCATTCCGCGCCCGTTTGATCCGCGTGTTGCGCCGGCGGTTGCGGCAGCTGTTGCAAAAGCGGCGATGGAAACCGGTGTCGCCCGCATCCAGGTGAGCCCGGAAGAAATCCGCGAAAAAACGAAACAGCTTTCCGAAATTGGCAAATAAGCATCAGATGCCGGAAAAAAAGCCGCCTTTTTGCCGGTACGGGAAAACGCCATTTGCCGGTACTTCGGCAGAAAAACCGCCGGCTTGCCCGGTGGTTCCGGTGCCAGATACAGGAGGGGTAAGATTTGCTGAAAGATTTTTTTTCTAAACCGAAAAAGCGAAAATATGCGACTATCCCTTCAGACCATACAAAGCAGGAAGTTCCTGAAGGGATCATGTCAAAATGCCCGAAGTGCGGCAAAATTATGTATACAAAAGAACTGCAGAAGAATTTAAAAGTCTGCCTCCATTGCGGCTACCATTATCAAATGACCGCTTATGAAAGGGTGGAAAGCCTGCTGGATGAAGGAACGTTTGAAGAGTTCGACCGCGGGCTTGTTTCCAAAAACCCGCTTGCGTTTCCGGGTTACCTTGAAAAACTGGAAAAAGACCGCAAAAAAACAAACTTGAATGAAGCGGTACTGACAGGTAAGGGCAACATTCAGGAAAGGCCGGTCGTGCTTAGTGTCATGGATGCACAATTCCGGATGGGCAGCATGGGCTCGGTTGTCGGCGAAAAAATTACGCGCGCCATCGAAGAAGCAGACAGGCTCCATGTGCCGTTTATCATTTTCACGGCCTCAGGGGGCGCCCGCATGCAGGAAGGGATCTATTCTTTAATGCAGATGGCGAAAACGAGCGCGGCGCTCGAAAGGTTCAGCCGCCACGGCGGGTTAACGGTAACCGTGATGACTCATCCGACAACAGGCGGCGTGACCGCAAGCTTTGCATCGCTCGGGGATATCAATCTTGCGGAGCCCGGCGCGTTGATCGGTTTTGCCGGCCGCCGCATCATTGAACAGACGATCCGCGAAGAACTTCCTGAAGTTTTCCAGACTGCAGAATTTCTTCTTGAACACGGCCAGCTCGATGCGGTTGTGAAACGCCATGACCTGAAAAAAACATTGGCAGGCATTCTGGACATCCATCAACCAACAAACGCAGGTGAACTACAATGGTGAATGAACTTGAATTTGAAAAACCGGTCATTGAGCTGAAACGCAAAATTGCCGAGCTAAAGGAATTTACAAAACAGTCGGATGTCGATTTGTCAAGCGAGATTGAAAAACTGGAAGCAAGGCTTTCCCGGCTGGAAGAGGAAATTTACGAAAATATGGATCCGTGGGACAGAATCCAGATTGCGCGTTTTCCCGAACGGCCGACATCATTGGACTATATTCAATATCTTTTTACCGATTTTCTTGAGCTCCACGGCGACCGTGTATACGGCGACGACGGGGCGGTTGTCGGCGGGATCGCAAAATTTGAGGGCCTTCCTGTCACCGTGATCGGCCAGCAGCGGGGGAAAGACACAAAAGAAAACATCCGCCGCAATTTCGGCATGCCACACCCGGAAGGCTACCGGAAAGCAATGCGGCTAATGAAGCAGGCGGAAAAATTTAAACGCCCGATTATCAGCTTCATCGACACAAAAGGTGCGTATCCGGGAAAAGCAGCGGAAGAAAGGGGCATCGCTGAATCGATCGCGCGCAATCTGTTTGAAATGTCCGGGTTGAGCGTTCCGATCATCTGCCTGATTATCGGTGAAGGGGCCAGCGGCGGTGCGCTCGGCATTGGCGTCGGCGACCATATCCATGTCCTCGAAAATGCATGGTTCTCAGTGATTTCACCGGAATCCGCCGCGGCGCTTTTATGGAAAGATGTGTCGCAGGCAAAACGGGCCGTCGCCACCATGAAGATGACCGCGCCCGAGCTGAAAGAACTGGGTATTATCGATGAACTGATTCCGGAAGTAAAAGGCGGCGCACATAAAGATCCGAGAGCGCAGGCAGAGCTGATGCGCCCTGTGCTTGCCGCATCATTAAAGGAGCTGCGGGCATATGCCCCTGAAGAACTGGTGGAAAAAAGGTACGAAAAATACCGTAAAATTGGCGTATTTTCAACGCTCGAACAGTTTGCCCGCCAATAGCCGAAAAAAGCACCCAGGCAACCGGCATCCATCACCGGTTGCCTCGCTTTTTACATGGTGTAACGGATGCAGGCCAAAATTTTGGCGTTCTGCTTTCCAGCTATATAAAATGAACTTAAGTTTTTCGTACCAAAATCAATGACGATCGGGATGGCAGCACATAAACAAGTAGTAATGTTTAGTTCAATTTATATAGGATCCCCTTTCTTCTAAGTGGTTGAAAAGAAAATTCAGATCCTGGTTTACCGGCATGGAAACCGGGAAAAGAAAAAAGAACGCCGTTTGCATGGCAGGCAGGGAAGACAGGAGAATTGGTAACGTATTCATATTATTCCGACACAGTTTGTTCATAAACGCACATTTTTAAAATTTTTACTTTTTCATGATCGATTGTGAACATGCTTTTAAAGTGGTATTTTAGATATATTCGAAGGCAGACTTGGCGATACTATAATTACTTTGCTTGATTGAAATACCGGCCTGCCAAGAGAATTACATATACAGAGGTGAATCATATGAAGCGAATTGGAGTATTAACAAGCGGCGGCGATGCACCAGGGATGAATGCCGCAGTCCGCGCGATTACCCGTAAAGGGATTTACCACGGCCTGGAAGTTTACGGCATTCACCAGGGCTATAACGGGTTGATTCAAGGTAACATCCAAAAGCTTGAAGCGGGATCTGTCGGCGATATTCTCCAACGCGGCGGCACGGTTTTGCAGTCGGCAAGAAGCGAAGAATTCAAAACACCGGAAGGGCAGCAAAAAGCGATCCGGCAGCTGAAAGACCATGGCATTGAAGCCCTCGTTGTGATCGGCGGGGACGGTTCCTATCAGGGAGCGAAAAAACTGACAGAACAAGGTTTCAACTGCATCGGTGTGCCGGGGACAATCGACAACGACATCCCAGGTACGGATTTTACAATTGGTTTTGATACAGCGCTGAACACTGTTCTGGATGCGATTGACAAAATTCGCGATACCGCTTCTTCCCACGAACGGACCTTTATTATTGAAGTCATGGGCAGAAATGCCGGGGATATCGCGCTTTGGTCCGGTCTTGCCGGCGGGGCTGAATCGATTATTGTACCGGAAGAAAAGTTTGATTTGAAAGATGTCGTGGATCGCCTTGAACAAGGGAAAAAACGTGGCAAACGCCACAGCATTATCATCGTCGCGGAAGGCGTGATGAGTGGTAACGAGTTTGCGGAAAAATTGAAAAAAACTGGTGCGATCGGTGATACCCGCGTTTCCGTTCTCGGCCATATCCAGCGTGGCGGTTCTCCGACTGCATTTGACCGCGTGCTTGCAAGCCGCCTCGGCGCAAGGGCTGTTGAACTGCTGCTCGAAGGAAAAGGGGGCCGCGCTGTCGGTATTCAAAATAACCAGCTGGTTGACCATGACATCCTTGAGATTCTCGGGAAACCGCACGCCATTAATCAAAACATGTATAAGCTGTCGAAAGAATTGTCAATCTAACGTTGTTTAGGAGGAAATAGAATGAAAAAAACCAAAATTGTATGTACTATCGGGCCTGCCAGTGAAAGTGTGGAAATGCTTGAAAGATTAATGGCAAACGGGATGGATGTTTGCCGCCTGAACTTCTCGCACGGCAGCCACGAGGAACATCTTGCCCGGATTAAAAATATCCGCGAAGCTGCAAAAAACCAAAACAAAACGATCGGGCTTTTGCTTGATACAAAGGGACCGGAAATCCGCACCCACGATATGAAAGACGGCGGATTTGAGCTCGTTGAAGGCATGACGCCGGTCATTTCAATGACAGAAGTGCTCGGGACAACGGAAAAATTTTCGGTCACCTATGAAGGGCTGATTGATGATGTGCACGTTGGCTCTAAAATTCTGCTTGACGACGGTTTGATTGAACTAGAAGTGACGGCCATCGATAAAAACGCCGGTGAAATCCATACAAAAGTACTGAACCGCGGCGTTTTGAAAAACAAAAAAGGTGTCAACGTCCCGGGTGTTTCCGTGAACCTTCCGGGCATTACCGAAAAAGACGTGAGCGATATCCTGTTCGGGCTTGAACAAGGCATTGACTTCATTGCGGCTTCATTTGTACGCCGGCCGTCTGACGTTTTGGAAATTCGCCAGCTTCTTGAAGAACACGATGCTTTACATGTGAAAATTTTCCCTAAAATTGAAAACCAGGAAGGCGTCGACAACATCGATGAAATCCTTGCTGTGTCGGACGGCTTAATGGTTGCCCGCGGTGACCTCGGCGTTGAAATTCCGACCGAAGCGGTACCGCTCGTGCAAAAAGAGATGATCAGAAAATGCAATACGCTCGGTAAACCGGTCATTACCGCAACGCAAATGCTGGATTCGATGCAGCGCAACCCGCGTCCGACCCGCGCAGAAGCAAGCGACGTGGCCAACGCCATTTTCGACGGCACGGATGCAATCATGCTTTCCGGCGAAACAGCAGCCGGAAAATATCCTGCTGAAGCGGTTAAAACGATGTACAATATCGCGGTCCATGTGGAAAAAGCGATTAACCACCGCGATATTCTGAACAAACGCAGCAAGAGCACGGACCATAATATGACAGACGCCATTTGCCAGTCCGTTGCCCATACGGCTTTAAATCTTGATGTGAATGCCATTATTGCGCCAACCGAAAGCGGCTATACGGCGCGCATGATCTCCAAATACCGCCCGGCAGCCCCGATTATTGCTGTCACGAGCGATCCGAAAGTGCAGCGCGGCTTAACCGTTGTGTCCGGCGTATACCCGCAATTGGGCACAAAGGCTAACAATACGGATGAAATGCTTGAAATCGCAGTGGATGAAGCATTGAAATCCGATATCGTCCATCACGGCGACCTTGTGATTATCACAGCCGGCGTCCCTGTTGGCGGGAAAGGCACAACCAACCTGATGAAAGTGCACCTGATCGGCGATATATTGGCAAAAGGCCAGGGAATCGGTAGAAAATCGGCATTTGGTCCGATCGTTGTTGCTGAAAGCCCAGAAGAAGCAAACGCAAAAGCAACAGAAGGCTGTGTGCTCATCACGAGAACGACCGACAAAGAAATCATGCCGGCCATTGAAAAATGCGCCGCGCTCATTACGGAAGAAGGCGGCTTGACAAGCCATGCTGCAGTTGTTGGCATCAATGTCGGCATTCCGGTCATTGTCGGCGTTGAAAAAGCCGTTTCCATTTTTAAAGACGGGCAGGAAGTTACGGTAGATGCAGCAACCGGCTCGGTTTACAACGGCCATGCGACTGTATTGTAAATAAACAAAAAAACGCAGAGGCATCCGGTCTCTGCGTTTTTTATATTGTTTTTTTGCCCATAATATAGTTCCAAATGTCATGGAATACATGGGCGCGGATCAGCGCGGTCAGCAACACGAGTGTAATCGGCCCGAGAATCAAGCCAAGGAACCCGACTGTTTTAAAGCCAATAAACAGGGCGATAAGCGTTGCGAGTGGATTCATTCCGATGCTGGACGATAAAATTTTCGGCTCCATAATCTGCCTTTGCACGATCACGACAATGTAAAGGACGGTAAGACCGATCGCAAGCGGCAGGCTGCCGGTAATGAATTCGTAAATGATCCAGGGGACAAACACAACGCCCGTTCCCAAATACGGCAAAATATCGACAATGCCGCAAACAAGGGCGATTGTAATCGCGTAATCCACGCGCAAAATCAAAAGCCCGATCAGCACAATGACAAGTGTCATGGAAATCAGTGTCAATTCAGCACGGACAAAACCGAAAAGCGCATTGCGGAGGTCGGCAAACACGGTGATCCCGCTTTTTCTTGCTTTTTTCGGCAGTAACAGCTTTCCTTTGCCTGTCAACTGGTTCCAGTCCTTGCTGATGAAAAACGTTGCAAGCAGGGCAAAAATCAGCACGGTTGCCGCATTTGGAATCCAGGAAACAAGCCCCGGCAGTTTTTTAAACAGCCCGGATAGGAAATCACCTGCTGAAGAAGCGATCTTTTGCCCGGCCGCCTGAATGTTTTGCACGATCGTTTCCTGCTGGCCTGCATCGAGATTTTTAAGGAGGCCCGCCAGCTGGTCGTACAGCGGTAAAACTTGGGCGGTGACAAGCGATTCCGAATAATTGACAAGCGTCTGGACATGCTCCGGCAAAACGTCAGCAAGGTAATTCGCCCCCGTTACGATCTCGGCAACAAGCAGCGTAATGATGCCGACAAAGACGCCAATGATCAGAATCAGGGATATCAAAACAGCAAGCGCCCGCGGAAGCCTTACCTTTTTGTCCAGAAAATTGACGAGCGGGTTGATCATAAGCGCGATCAACAGCGCAATAATAAACGGATAAGCGTATTTTACAGCCAGATAAACCGCAAAAAAGCCAACCAGGATGCACAGTGCAACAAAAAGGCCCCGCAGCGCGCGGTGTATGTAAACAGAATTCAAGTCTGACCCTCCTGTATTCGTTAATATGTTATTATTTTACACGGCGGGGGGCGTAAAACAAAGAAAAAGCCGTTTTTTTTGATAGATTTTCTATTTCCACCTTTACCAAAAATTCAGAAAAAATACCCGGCACCAAAAGATTTTCAGCATGAAAGAAGGGATGCTTATGTACCAGCCGTATTTATTTTTGCTGCTGCTTTTAGCGATCGGATTTGCGGCAAAAAACCAATCGTTAATCATTTCTGTTATCGTGCTGCTTGTCCTGAAAGTGGCAGGGCTGGATGCGAAAATTTTTTCAACCGTCCAGTCGAAAGGGATCAACTGGGGCGTCACCATTATTACGATCGCCGTCCTTGTGCCGATTGCAACCGGACAGATCGGCTTTAAAGATTTGTATGAATCGCTCAAATCGCCGTATGCATGGATTGCACTTGCATCCGGTATCATTGTCGCGCTTCTGGCCAAAAACGGTATCACCCTGCTTGCGAGCGATCCGCAAATTACGACGGCGCTCGTGCTTGGCACCATTCTCGCCGTTTCTTTGTTTAAAGGGGTTGCGGTCGGGCCGCTGATCGGCGCCGGCATTGCCTGGATGGCCATGAAAATCGTCGAATGGGTGACAAACAGTTTTTAGCCGGGTGGAATTTGCTTAAACATGTAAAAACCGTTGGAAGAAAGATTTTTCAACGGTTTTTCTCCTGCTGCTACAGAAGGGCATATGCTAAAATCAAAATGATTGCCAGCACGGCTGCGAAAGCGCTATACTAAAAGAAGAAATTTGGCTTTTTTCTGTACCAATGTGTTTGAAAATTGTTTATAATGATTTATGTAAGCGGGCGCATGTACGTCAAAAAATAGACAAATATAATTATTATATTATAATAGAGTATGTGATCGCTTGCATATTGCCGGCCGGCAACCGTTATTTATTCCGCAGAAAAATATATACCCCGAAATCAACTTATCTACGTTTGAGATGGGGGAAACAACCTTAAGGAGAAGGAGAGATAAGCATGACAGCAACAAGAGGTCTGGAAGGGGTCGTTGCAAGTGAAACTTCAATCAGCTCGATCATCGATGACACGCTTACATATGTCGGCTACGGCATTGATGATTTAGCAGAAAAAGCCAGCTTTGAAGAAGTCGTCTACCTGCTGTGGCATTTAAAACTGCCGACAAAATCCGAGCTGGAAACATTTAAGCAGGAACTGGCGGATCATATGGATTTGCCGAAAGAAATTTTGGACAGCTTTAAAACTTATCCGATCGGGAAAGTGCACCCGATGGCCGCGCTCCGTACCGCTGTTTCCGCACTCGCGCTTTACGATGATGAAGCAGATGTAATGGACCGGGAAGCAAACTTGCGCAAAGCCATCCGGCTGCAGGCAAAAATACCGGCAATTGTTGCCGCTTTCGCAAGGGTCAGGAAAGGCCTAGAACCTGTCGCACCGCGCAGAGATCTCGGTTTTGCCGCAAACTTCCTGTACATGTTAAAAGAAAAGGAACCGGAACCGATTGAAGTGGAAGCCTTTAACAAAGCGCTTGTACTGCATGCGGACCATGAACTGAACGCATCCACTTTTACTGCACGCGTTTGTGTTGCGACGCTTTCCGACATCTATTCCGGCGTTACCGCTGCAATCGGCGCATTAAAAGGCCCGCTCCACGGCGGCGCAAATGAGCAGGTCATGAAAATGCTCACGGAAATCGGTTCGGTCGATAAAGTGGAAGATTACCTGCATGAAAAATTCATAAACAAAGAAAAAATTATGGGTTTTGGCCACCGCGTTTACAGAAAAGGCGATCCGCGCGCAAAACACCTGAAAAAAATGTCGGAAAAATTGACAGAGCTGACCGGGCAGCGTAAATATTATGATATGTCGGTAAAAATTGAGCAAATTGTCACGAGCGAAAAAGGCATTCCTGCCAATGTAGACTTTTATTCTGCATCTGTCTATCATTGCCTCGGCATTGACCATGACCTGTTCACGCCGATTTTTGCCGTCAGCCGCATTTCCGGATGGATCGCCCATATTTTGGAACAATACGCCAACAACCGGATTATCCGCCCACGCGCGGAATATATTGGCCCGGGCATGCGCCAGTACGTTCCGCTTGAAGACCGGTAACGGGACCTTGGCGGGGAACCATCCCGGCTGAATGTATCCGTTATTTTCTTAAAACGCCTGCCCGTTCCTGGAAGACTTTTGAGGATGGGTAAGCGTGCATCTGGTGGGGAAGGACCGGCTCAGGACCATGCGCGGGGCCGGTTCATTCCGTGTACACCACAAGTATAAACTGATATTGGGACTGGAGGAGATTTTGAAATGGCACAAGGAGAAAAGATCACCGTAGAAAACGGCGTATTAAACACACCGAATCACCCGATTATTCCATTTATCGAAGGGGACGGCACCGGCCCTGATATTTGGGCGGCTGCACAGCGCGTATTGGATGCGGCTGTTGAGAAGGCCTATAAAGGCGAAAAGAAAATTGTCTGGAAAGAAGTCTATGCAGGCGAAAAAGCGTTTAATAAAACAGGGGAATGGCTGCCGCAGGAAACGCTTGACACGATCCGCGAATATTTCATTGCCATTAAAGGGCCATTAACCACTCCGGTCGGCGGCGGGATCCGTTCGCTGAATGTTGCGCTGCGCCAGGAACTCGACTTATTCGTCTGCCTGCGCCCTGTCCGTTATTTTGATGGTGTCCCTTCCCCGGTTAAACGCCCGCAGGATACCGATATGGTCATTTTCCGCGAAAATACGGAAGACATTTATGCCGGCATTGAATATCAAGAAGGTTCACCGGAAGTGAAAAAAGTCATTTCGTTTTTGCAAGATGAAATGGGTGTGAAAAAAATCCGCTTCCCGGAAACTTCCGGTATCGGCATCAAACCGGTATCGAAAGAAGGAACGGAACGGCTGGTGCGCGCTGCGATTAACTATGCGATCAAAGAAGGGCGCAAATCCGTTACGCTGGTACATAAAGGCAATATCATGAAATTTACGGAAGGCGCGTTTAAAAACTGGGGTTACGAACTGGCGGAAAGGGAATTCGGCGATAAAGTCTTCACATGGTCCGAATACGACCGCATTAAAGAAGAAAAAGGCGCGGATGCTGCTAACCAGGCGCAGAAAGAAGCGGAAGCAAACGGCAAGATCATCATCAAAGATGCGATTGCCGATATCTTCCTGCAGCAAATTTTGACCCGCCCGCGCGAATTTGACGTCGTCGCAACAATGAACTTAAACGGCGACTATATTTCGGATGCGCTCGCTGCACAAGTCGGCGGCATCGGGATTGCCCCTGGCGCGAACATCAACTACGAAACCGGCCATGCCATTTTCGAAGCGACGCACGGAACGGCACCGAAATATGCCGGCTTGGATAAAGTGAACCCTTCATCCGTTATTTTGTCGGGTGTTTTGATGCTTGAACATTTGGGCTGGAATGAAGCGGCAAAATTGATTATCGGTTCGATGGAAAAAACGATCGCATCCAAAGTGGTCACATACGACTTTGCCCGCCTGATGGATGGCGCAAGAGAAGTCAAATGCTCTGAATTTGGCGATGAACTGATTAAAAACATGGGGAAATAACGGACAAATGATTTACGGCAAGCCGGCTGCCTTTTTACAGCCGGCTGACATTTAAACAAAGGGGGCTCGTCATGCTGAAAAGGAAAAAAATATCGGTCATTGGCGGCGGTTTTACAGGGGCGACAACGGCGTTTCTGATTGCCCAAAAAGAACTGGGGGATGTGGTGCTCGTTGACATCCCGCAAATGGAAAACCCGGTAAAAGGGAAAGCCTTGGACATGTTTGAAGCATCCCCGGTACAGGGGTTTGATGCAAAGATCACCGGCACGTCCGATTATGCAGACACAAAGGATTCCGATGTTGTCGTCATCACGGCGGGCGTTGCGCGCAAACCGGGGATGAGCCGGGACGACCTTGTGCAGACAAACCAAAAGATCATGGAAAACGTGACAAAGGAAATTGTGAAATACTCGCCAAACGCCGTGCTGATAGTACTGACGAACCCGGTTGATGCAATGACCTACACGGTTTATCAAACATCCGGTTTTCCGAAAAACCGCGTAATCGGCCAGTCGGGTGTGCTCGACACGGCAAGATTCCGCGCTTTCGTCGCAGAGGAACTGGACGTCTCCGTCAAAGACGTTACCGGTTTTGTGCTCGGCGGCCATGGCGATGAGATGGTGCCGCTCGTCCGTTACGCTTACGCAGGCGGCATTCCGCTCGAAACATTACTTCCCAAAGAGCGCCTCGATAAAATTGTGGAACGGACAAGAAAAGGCGGCGGGGAAATCGTGAACCTGCTTGGTAACGGCAGTGCTTATTATGCGCCCGCAGCAGCATTAACGGAAATGGTGGAAGCCATTGCCAAAGATCAGCGCCGCATCCTGCCTGCCGTTGCTTATCTCGAAGGCGAATACGGCTACAACGGCATTTATCTCGGCATTCCGGTCATTTTGGGCGGCAACGGCCTTGAAAAAATCATCGAACTCGATCTGACACCGGAAGAAAAAGCAGCGCTTGACAAATCCGCCGCCTCCGTCCGGAAAGTCATGGATGCCCTCGCATAAACAGAAAATCCTGCTCCAAATCCGCATGAAGGGTTTGGGGCTTTTTTTCGCGTCTGATCCTCTAAAAATTGCTGGAAAAGGTGATGATCGCGCCTTTTTTAGCGGCAATATTTCATTTATTTTTTTAAAAGCGCCGCGATTTTTCCTTTGCGCCGAATCATGGTAAAATGGGGAAAGGAATATGAACGGATATTCTCCATTTTTCCGGGAGGTTTTGGTTTTGAAAAAATTGATTTTAATTGATGGAAACAGCATTGCCTATAGGGCGTTTTTTGCTTTGCCGCTTTTGAACAATGACAAAGGCATACATACGAATGCGGTTTACGGCTTTACGATGATGCTTTCTAAAATATTGGAAGAGGAAAAGCCGACGCATATTTTGGTGGCGTTTGATGCCGGCAAAACGACCTTCCGCCACGAAACATACAGCGAATATAAAGGAACGCGCCAAAAAACCCCGCCGGAACTGTCCGAACAGTTCCCGCTGATTCGGGAACTGCTCGATGCCCACGGGATTGAACGGTACGAACTGGAAAATTACGAAGCGGATGACATCATCGGCACCCTGTCGAAAAAAGCGGAAGAAGAAGGGTTTATTGTGAAAGTCATTTCCGGCGACAAAGATATGACGCAGCTTGTTTCGCCGAAAACAACGGTAATGATTACGCGTAAAGGGATCACCGATATGGAAGCCTACACGCCGGCGCATGTCGAGGAAAAATACGGGTTAACGCCGCATCAGATCATCGACATGAAAGGGCTGATGGGCGATTCATCCGATAACATTCCTGGCGTGCCGGGCATCGGGGAAAAAACAGCCATTAAGCTGTTAAAACAGTTCCCGACGGTTGAAGAGCTGCTTGGCCATATCAGGGAAGTATCCGGAAAAAAACTGCAGGAAAAATTGGAGGCACACAAAGACCAGGCGTTGATGAGCAAAGAACTCGCCACTATCCACCGCGACATTCCGCTTTCGATTTCCATTGAACAGGCGGCATACAGGCACGCCGACCCGGAAAAATTACGACACTTGTATCAGGAATTGGGTTTTAAATCGATGCTTGAAAAAATGGGCGGGAGCACCATGACGGAAGAAAAACCGGCACTGGAAGCCATTTCTTTTTCCATTGCCGAAGACATTACGGACAACTTGTTTGCGGATGTCTCTTCTTTTTATGTGGAGATTCTCGATGAAAATTACCATACTGGCGAGATCATCGGGTTTGGTTTAAAAAACGAAAAAGGGCTCTTTTTCCTCCGGGCGGAAGACGCACTTGCCTCCGAAGCGTTCAAAAAATGGGTGGAAGATGAAAGCAAAATCAAGCACGTCTACGATGCAAAGCGTTCGATTGTCGCTTTGAGGCGGTACGGCATAGAACTGCATGGGACTGACTTTGACTTGCTGCTCGTTTCCTATCTTTTGAATCCTTCCGATACGGTCGAAGATTTTGCCTCGGTGGCAAAAACGCATGATTATCGGAACGTGGAAACGGATGAGGCTGTCTACGGAAAAGGCGCGAAACGGAAGCTGCCCGAGGAAAAACGGTACGCCGAGCATATTTCCCGGAAAGCGGAAGCGATTGATGCCCTTTGCGAACCTTGCACAAAAACGCTCAAGGACAACGGCCAGCTTGAACTGTTTGAACAACTCGAGCTCCCGCTTTCCCTTATTCTGGCGGATATGGAATACACCGGCGTGAAAGTCGATACCGACCGGTTAAAAGAAATGGGCGCAGAATTTAAACTCCGGCTTCATGAAATTGAGCAGCGGATTTACAGCATGGCCGGCACTGAATTCAATATCAATTCGCCGAAACAGCTTGGCGTCATTCTTTTTGAAAAAATGGGGCTGCCTGTCATTAAAAAAACAAAAACGGGATACTCCACGTCTGCCGATGTGCTGGAAAAACTGGAGCCTGCCCACGAAATCGTCAGGGAAATCCTTCATTACCGGCAGCTTGGGAAACTGCAGTCCACCTATATTGAGGGGCTCTTAAAAGTGGTCCACAAGGATGGCAAAGTCCATACGCGTTTTAACCAAGCATTGACGCAGACCGGCCGCCTCAGCTCGACGGATCCGAATTTGCAAAATATCCCGATTCGCATGGAAGAAGGCCGGAAAATTCGTCAGGCGTTTGTCCCGTCGGAAGAAGGCTGGCTTATTTTTTCATCGGATTACTCGCAGGTGGAATTGCGGGTGCTCGCCCATATTTCCGGCGATGAAAAGCTGATTGAAGCGTTCCGCGAAGGCATGGATATCCATACGAAAACAGCGATGGAAGTTTTCCATGTGAAAGCGGAAGAAGTAACGTCTGAGATGCGGCGCCAGGCCAAAGCGGTCAACTTCGGGATCGTATATGGCATCAGCGACTACGGGCTTTCGCAAAATCTCGGCATTTCCCGCAAGGAAGCCGGCGAATTTATCAAACGGTATTTTGCGTCCTACCCGCGCGTCAAGGAATATATGGATGAAATTGTCAGGGAAGCCAAGCAAAAAGGCTATGTCTCCACCCTTTTAAAGCGGCGGCGTTACTTGCCGGAAATTACAAGCCGGAATTTCAACTTGCGCAGCTTTGCTGAAAGGACGGCCATGAATACACCGATCCAGGGAAGCGCAGCTGATATTATTAAAAAAGCGATGATCGATATGGCAAAAAGGCTGAAAAAAGAAAAACTGCGGGCGCGGCTGCTGCTGCAGGTCCATGACGAGCTGATTTTCGAAGCGCCGGAAGAAGAGATTGAAGTGCTGAAAGAAATTGTGCCGGAAGTGATGGAGCATGCCGTAGATCTTGCCGCTCCCCTGAAAGTGGATTCCGCATACGGGCCGACCTGGTTTGATGCAAAATAGCTGCAGGCAACAAAGAAAGGAAAGAGGAATCAAGCATGCCGGAACTACCGGAAGTGGAAACGATACGAAGAACGCTGGCACAGCTCGTTGCCGGCGAAACGATTGAAAGCGTAACGGTGCTTTTTCCAAAAATGGTCAAAAAGCCGCTTCACACAGAGGCGTTTGCCGATGCTCTGGCCGGTGAAACGATCCGTTCGCTCGGGCGGCGCGGCAAATTTCTCATTTTTTACACGGACCATTACGCGCTTGTCTCCCATTTGCGCATGGAAGGACGGTACCGGGTTTATGACCAAAATGAACCGGTTGAAAAGCATACGCATATGATTTTTCATTTTCAATCCGGAAAGGAACTAAGGTATAAAGACGTCCGCAAATTCGGGACGATGCATTTGTTTTTAAAGGGGGAGGAATTGTCCTCTCTCCCGCTTTCAAAACTCGGCCCTGAGCCGCTATCCGATACGTTTACGGAAAAATATTTATACGGCCAACTAAAGAAAACGGAACGCAATATCAAAACCTGTTTGCTCGATCAGACGGTCATTTCCGGGCTCGGGAACATTTATGTGGACGAATCCTTGTTCCGTGCTCACATCTATCCGGAGCGAAAAGCAAAGTCACTGACAAAAAAAGACGTGCATCTTTTACACAGCGAGATCATTCAAACGTTGCAGGAAGCCGTTGAAAAAGGCGGCAGCACGGTCCGTTCCTATGTAAATTCGCAAGGACAGATGGGCATGTTCCAGCTCGAGCTGTATGTTTACGGCCGGAAAGGGGAGCCGTGCCGGAAATGCGGCACCCCGATTGAAAAGATGGTTACAGCAGGCCGCGGCACCCATTACTGCCCGAATTGCCAAAAGAAACGCAGATAACAGGTTGAACATTGGCCATGCCCCCTCCATACACTAATAGCAGCGATGCAAAACGGAAGGGGCGATGGCCGTGGGTTTCCGGCTTTCGATTTTGCTATTGGCATTGGCGGTCAGCATGGATAATTTCAGCACAGGTTTTACATACGGGCTGCGGAAGATGAAGATTCCGCTTAAGTCCCTCCTCATCATCGCCGTTTGTTCGGGGGCGTCTTTATTTCTTTCCGTGCTGTTCGGGAAGAGCCTACTCCATTGGATTCGCCCGGAAACGGCAAACCGGATTGGCGGCGTGATTTTAATTTTGATCGGGGCATGGGTGATGGTCCAGTTTTTCCGGTCAAACGACGAAAAAGAAGAACCCGGGGAAAAGGTCGTGCTCAACTTTGAAATCCGCTCATTGGGCGTCGTCATCCATATTTTGAAAAAACCGACGAGCGCGGATTTTGACCGTTCCGGGGCCATTACGGGAATCGAAGCGGTCATGCTTGGGATTGCGCTCTCGCTCGATGCATTCGGTGCCGGGATCGGTGCGGGCATCATGGGCTACTCCCCGTTTCTGCTCAGTTTCCTTGTTGCCGGCATGAGCTTTTTGCTTGTCTCTTCCGGCATCCGGCTCGGCATGCTGTTTTCCCGGCTGCAATGGATCCGGAAAATTTCCTTTATACCAGGTGTTCTCCTCATTTTGATCGGTATATGCAAGTTTTAACAAGGCAGGTGGGAATATGGCAAAGATTATCGGCTTAACAGGCGGGATTGCAAGCGGCAAAAGCACGGTGTCCAATATGCTGAAAACAAAAGGGTTTACGATTGTCGATGCGGATATTGCCGCAAGAAAAGTGGTCGAACCCGGCGAACTTGCGTATGAACAAATCATTGAAGCGTTCGGTGAAGGGATTTTGCTGCAAGATCTCACGCTTGACCGGAAAAAACTCGGGGCACTCATTTTTGCGGATGAAGCACTCCGGATGAAACTAAACAGCATTGTTCATCCTGCAGTCCGGGCCTGGATGACGCGGGAAAAGGACCGGGCAATTGAAAATGGGAAAAAAACTGTCTTTCTGGATATCCCGCTTCTTTTTGAAAGCCGGCTTACCTATATGGTTGAACGCACCATCCTCGTTTACGTGGATGAAGAGACGCAGTTAAAGAGATTAATGGCCCGAAACGGCCTTTCAGAAAAAGAAGCGCAGATGCGGATCCGGGCGCAAATGCCGCTGAGCGAAAAAAAGGCACTGGCGGATGCGGTGCTCGACAACAATGGCAGCCTGGAGGAAACAAAACAGCAGCTTGAAAAAATCGTGTCAGATTGGCAGCTCGTTCCATGATGGGTACATCATGGTTTTTTTTATGCAAAAATAGGGGAATAACGCTACATAACTTTTAAAATATGATATACTAATTGATGGATAATGGATTAAAAGTATGTCATTTATTATTCGAAGGAGTTGTCTGCACTGTGGAAACAAAAATTGCGATTAATGGTTTCGGCCGCATCGGCAGAATGGTTTTCAGAAAAGCCATGATGGATAACGCTTTAAATATTGTGGCGGTGAATGCCTGCTATCCGGCGGAAACACTGGCACATTTGATTAAATATGACTCCATCCACGGCGTATTTCCCGGAGAAGTGGAAGTGGAAGAAGAGGAAGCACTCATTGTGAACGGCAAACGCATCCGGCTTTTGGCGGAACGCAATCCGGCCCAACTGCCGTGGGGAAAAATGGATATTGATGTGGTAATTGAAGCAACCGGAAAATTCAATGCAAAGGAAAAAGCCGCGCTCCATCTTCAGGCAGGCGCGAAAAAAGTACTGTTGACAGCGCCCGGGAAGAATGAAGATGTCACGATTGTTTTAGGGGTAAATGAAAACGTTTTAGATATCGAGCGGCATCATATTATCTCGAACGCTTCCTGCACCACAAACTGCCTGGCACCGGTCGCGAAAGTGCTTGATGAACAATTCGGGATTGTAAACGGTCTGATGACAACGGTCCATTCTTATACGAATGACCAGAACAATATTGACAATCCGCATAAAGATTTAAGGCGTGCCCGGGCCTGTGGCAAATCGATCATTCCGACGACAACCGGGGCGGCAAAAGCGTTAGGCCTTGTCCTCCCGCAACTGAAAGGGAAACTGCACGGCATGGCGCTGCGCGTTCCGACCCCGGATGTATCGCTAGTGGACCTTGTCGTCGATTTGAAAAAAGAAGTGACGGCGGAAGAAGTGAATGATGCATTTAAGGCGGCGGCGAAAGGCTCGCTGCAAGGCATTTTGGACTATACAGAAGTGCCGCTCGTTTCTTCGGATTATACGACAAATCCGTACTCGGCCATTGTCGACGGCTTATCCACGATGGTCATGGATGGAAGCAAAGTCAAGGTGCTGGCCTGGTACGATAATGAATGGGGCTATTCTTGCCGCGTCGTACAACTGGCACAGCTCGTCGCGGAAAAAATGGAAGAAACCGGGAAAATCAATATTGCCTAAGCCGAACGGAGCAGCACCAGCCTGCTCCGTTTTCGTTACCAGTTTTCAGAGCCGCGCCGGAGGATGACTTGTGCGGGACGCTGACGAAATAGAAGTGTAAACCTTTCTATTCTATTGATGGATAGATGAAAAGTGAGGACTTTTCCGGATATACAAACAGAAGATACATCCAATATGTTCTGCATGTATAAATTTCTTTCGGGAATAGGATAAACCTTTCTGTTGTCTATTCGCCTTCTTTTATATATGATGGTAGTAAGAATGTATCAGAACGGGGGGTTCATATGAAATGTCCGTCTTGCCATAGCAACAATACGCGTGTGATCGATTCAAGGCCGGTGGACGAAGGCCGTTCCATCCGCAGAAGGCGTGAATGCGAAGACTGCTCGTACCGCTTCACCACGTTTGAAAAAGTGGAAGAAACCCCGCTCATTGTCGTGAAAAAAGACGGCAACCGCGAAGAATTTAACCGTGAGAAAATTTTGCGCGGGCTGATTAAAGCGTGTGAAAAACGGCCTGTGTCGCTGGACCAGCTTGAAAAAATCTCCATGGAGATCGAAAAAGAAATCCGCAGGCAAGGATATACAGAAGTCAGTTCCACCCTGATCGGGGAAATGGTGATGGACAGGCTGTCGAAAGTGGATGAAGTGGCCTATGTCCGCTTTGCTTCCGTTTACCGCCAATTTAAAGACTTGAATGTTTTTCTCGATGAACTGAAAGAATTGCTCAACAAGAATGCTTAAACGGAGTGCCTTTTATGAAACCGATTTGGAATGAAATACAGCCAGCTGACCGTTATCGTGCATCGTCAAACGGCCTGCTTCAGGACTACGATCAAAAGGTCATTTCGCTCCTGTACCAGCCGTTAATCGGGCCGCAATGTTACAGCCTGTATATGACATTATGGAATGAAGTGGAAGTCGGCCGGCTCTGGTCCGAAGACTGGAACCATTACCATCTGATGAGCTTTTTATCCATGAATTTGTCTGAAATTTACGAAGCCCGGCTGAAGCTTGAAGGCATTGGGCTTTTGAAAACATATATGAAACAAACGGACGACATCCGCATGTTTATATACGAACTGCAGCCGCCCCTGTCCCCGGAACAGTTTTTCAACGACGGTTTGTTAAATGTTTTCCTGTACCGGCAGCTCGGCAGAACACATTTCCAGCGGTTGAAACACTTCTTCTCCGACCGCGCCGTAGAACCGGGTGAGTACCGGGACATCACCCGCTCATTCCAGGATGTGTATGCCGCAAAAATCGGCCCCGAAGTGCTGAATGAGGCGGAAGCGCAGCAAATCAGCCGACTGGAAGAAAACCGCCGCTATATCGAAAAAACCGCCGCCCCGGTCATAAAAATCGAAAACACCCATTTTAATTTTGACCTTTTATATGCAAACTTACGTGATGAACTGATTCCGCTGCGTGCCATTACGCCGGAAGTCAGAGAAGCGATTGTGAAGCTTTCATTTTTATACGGTTTAAATGAACTGGACATAAAGAAAATTTTGCTCCAGGCATTGACGGCAGACTTGGAAATCCGGGTGGAGGATTTGCGGAAAATCGCGCGCAGCTGGTACCAGATTGAACATCATGACGAACTGCCACGCCTTGTTGACCGCTTCCAGCCAGAAGCGGATGCGAAAGAACAAAAAGAGCCGGAAAACGATGAGGAGAAATTCCTCCGCTACCTGGAAACGACTTCTCCGAGACAAATGCTGATCGATTTTTCGGGCGGCAGCGAACCGGCGAAAGCAGATCTTGCCGCCATTGAAGAAGTCATGTTTGCCCAGCAGCTTCCCCTTGGGGTTGTAAATGTACTAATCCAATATGTTTTATTTAAAACCGATATGAAGCTGTCGAAAAATTATTTAGAAAAAGTGGCTTCCCATTGGGCGCGCAAAAAACTGAAAACCGCCAAGGAAGCGATGGCGTTTGCCAAAAAAGAAGACCGCCAGTACAAACAATGGCTGAACAATAAAGAGAAGAACGGCACCGGACGGAGAAAGCCGGTCCGGGTTGAAAAGCTGCCGGACTGGTTTAAAAAAGAAGACCAAAAAACCACTGCGACCGCGGTCCAAGCCGATGGCGAGTCAATGGAAGAAAAAAGAAAAAGGCTTGAAAAAATACGTGAACAATACAAGAAAGGGTGAAGGCGGTGGAAAACATAAATGAGACACTCAAAAGGCTTTCATCCAATCCTAGTTTCCGCAAGCGTTATGAAGAAATGAAGCAGGAAATCATCACGCATCCCGACATCCGCGCTTTTTTGGATGCACACCACGGTGAAGTCACAAAATCGATGATTGAAAAAAGCTGGATGAAACTGTACGAATTCATTTCACAGGAAAAAAATTGCAGCCGGTGCAAAAGCCTTGGCGAATGCGTGAATATGATGAAAGGGTATGTGCCGGAACTCGTTATTGAACATGGCAATATTGAGATCCACTATAAAAGGTGCCAGAAGAAAATATTGGAGGATGAGCGCAATAAAACGCGCAGGCTGATCCAAAGCATGCACATGCCGAAAAAAATATTGGAGGCGTCCTTTGGTGATTTTTTCCTTGAACAAATGGGGCGTCTTGATGCATACGATTTTGCGCATCGCTTTGTCCGTGAATACGAGCCGGGCAAAAAAATGAAGGGACTATATTTATACGGCAATTTCGGCGTCGGCAAATCGTATTTGCTTGGTGCAATTGCGAACGAGCTGGCGGACCGGAAACAGGTCTCTTCTTTAATCGTGTATGTGCCTGAGTTTTTCCGCGAAATGAAGGACTCGATCGGCGACCACTCCACCGGGGAAAAGCTGGATACGGTGAAGCAAGTGCCCGTATTGATGTTGGATGATATCGGTGCGGAAACGAACTCGAGCTGGACGCGGGATGAAGTGCTCGGCCCGATTCTCCAATACAGGATGCAGGAAGACCTTCCCACTTTTTTTACATCCAATTTCAGCTATGAGGATTTAGAGTACCATTTCACTTATACCCAGCGCGGGGAAAAGGAAGAATTGAAAGCAGCGCGCATTCTCGAGCGCATCAAATATTTAAGCGCCCCTGTCCGGATGGAGGGGCCGAACCAGCGGGCCTGACCCTTGCATGAGGGGGCCCGCCTTTTTCATTTCGTAACGCTTTCCCGTCTTCTATTTGCTGATGCCGCTTCATATACATAAGGTAAAGCAAACGAGAATGTTTTACCGTACAGGGGGGGCTTGGATTGGAATTCCTGATCAGGGACAAGGATGATGCATTATGGATAAAAGCATATTTTGCAAAGGAAAAACGGCGCACTGTGAAAATCCGGGAAGCAGTGCTGCATGGGAAAATACATTATGTTGTGGAAGCGGCCGGCAATAAACAGGAACTGCAGGCAGCCGTTGCAAATTTCATCATGAAGAAAAAAAGAAACGAGTGGATTTGTAACCAACTGAAACAAGCCTATTTTTTTCAGGCGGAAGAAGAGCAAAACCGGATACTCGAAATCGTAGACGGCATGCTGAAAGGAGAGCGGCCGGAGCTGACGGATCTGGCGGGTGAGATCGACGAACGCGCCGCTATTGAAGGAGCGGTCGCACCGCTGGTTGGCGAATCGTGCACATTGCCGCTCGCTTCCGTGCTGACGTTCCGCTTAAAAGGCTATTTTGACTGTCTTGACCGATACATCGGCATTGCGATTGACGAATACAAAATGGAACAGGAATACCAGATTTTTGTGCAAAGCCTTAGGGATTACTTAAAGCAAAAAGAACCAAAAAGGGAAAAAATAAAGCTTTGCCTCGGGGAACAGGTGAAATTTTACAACGGCCAATTCCGGGAAATGACGAGGGAAGAACTGAACGGATTGATTGACCGCAGGCTTCTGTCCAACCACCCTGTCTATATTGACTCAGTCACAATTGCACCGCTTTTATCGATTGCGCCCAGCCGGATTGAAATTTATACGGATACGCCGGACCAGGCTTTGATTCGTACGATATGCAATATTTTTGAAGAACGGGTGGCCGTGAAAAGCCGGATGCATTTTATGCACGATCAATTCGCCGCCAGTGAATAAAAAGGGGGCTTGAACCGGGGGCAAATGCAGCACGGCAACAAAATCAATCGCCATCCCTTGATTTTTTCATTGCAAACTTCTATAATTACTTACATAATCAATTGGAAATGAAAAAGTCAATGTGATGACGAGGACAACAGGATTCTGTTACCGCCTTTCAGAGAGGAAAGCCTCAGGCTGCAAGCTTTCCGGCACGGACAGGATGCTTACCGCCTCCGAACTTCAGTCGTGAACAAAATCAGTAGCGGCTGACGGATATTTCCGTTATCATACTCAAGCCGCGCGTAAAGACGTGCGGAAATGAGGGTGGAACCGCGTGTACAAAACTCGTCCCTTGCCGGGGGCGGGTTTTTTATTTTTTGGCTGTGTTTTCGTGCGGACGTGCTCGTACGGATGCCTGCAAAAAGCAGCCTCGTGCAGGCCGCCCGCGTGACAGCTTAATTTTTAAAGGAGTGGGACATATGGCAGAGATCGTAAAAATCACTTTTCCAGATGGTGCTTTAAAGGAATTTCCATTTGGAACAACAACGGAAGAGATTGCCCAATCGATCAGCCCGGGCCTCAGGAAAAAGGCGCTCGCCGGCAAACTGAACGGCAAACTGCTCGATTTGCGCACACCGATTGAAGAAGACGGCGCAATTGAAATCGTCACCCCTGAGCATGAAGATGCGCTCGGAATCTTGCGCCACAGCACGGCACATTTGATGGCACAGGCTGTCCGCCGCCTGTACGGCAATGTCAAGTTTGGTGTCGGCCCTGCAATTGAAAACGGATTTTACTACGACATGGATCTTGAAGTGTCACTCACGCCGGAAGACTTGCCGAAAATTGAAAAGGAAATGAAAAAAATTGTTGCGGAAAATCTTGAAATTGTCCGCAAAGTCGTATCCCGTGACGAAGCCAGAAAAATATTTGCACATGATGAATACAAGCTTGAACTGATTGATGCGATTCCGGACGAAACGGTCACGGTTTATGAACAGGGCGAATTTGTTGACCTGTGCCGCGGCGTCCATGTGCCATCAACCGGAAAAATTAAGGAATTCAAGTTATTAAACATTGCCGGTGCATACTGGCGCGGCGACAGCAACAACAAAATGATGCAGCGCATATACGGGACGGCCTTCTTCAAGAAAGAAGATCTCGAAGCCCATTTGAAATTCCTGGAAGAAGCAAAAGAACGCGACCACAGGAAAATCGGGAAAGAACTTGAACTTTTCACGAACTCGCAAAAAGTCGGACAAGGCCTGCCGCTCTGGCTGCCAAAAGGCGCAACGATCCGCCGCACCATTGAACGGTATATTGTCGACAAGGAAGTCAAACTCGGCTATGACCACGTCTATACGCCGGTGCTTGGCAGCGTGGACCTGTATAAAACGAGCGGCCACTGGGACCATTACCAGGAAGATATGTTCCCGGTCATGAAAATGGACAATGAAGAACTCGTGTTGCGTCCGATGAACTGCCCGCACCATATGATGGTGTATAAAAATACGATCCACAGCTACCGCGAATTGCCGATCCGGATTGCCGAACTCGGGCTCATGCACCGTTATGAAATGTCAGGTGCGCTCTCCGGCCTGCAACGGGTGCGCGGCATGACATTGAATGATGCCCATATTTTCGTGCGTCCGGACCAGATTAAAGAAGAATTCAAGCGCGTGGTCGAACTGATTCTTGAGGTATATAAAGATTTCAACATTACCGACTACTCGTTCCGCCTGTCGTACCGTGACCCGGAAAATACGGACAAGTATTATGATGATGATGAAATGTGGAACAAGGCACAGGCGATGCTGAAAGAAACGATGGATGATTTTGGTTTTGACTATTACGAAGCGGAAGGCGAAGCCGCATTTTACGGCCCGAAGCTCGACGTCCAGGTCCGCACGGCGCTTGGCAAAGACGAAACATTGTCAACCGTGCAGCTTGACTTCCTGCTCCCGGAACGGTTTGACCTGACGTATGTCGGGGAAGACGGTAAGCCGCACCGCCCGGTTGTCATCCATCGCGGCGTTGTCTCGACAATGGAACGGTTTGTCGCTTATTTAATCGAGGAATACAAAGGGGCGTTTCCGACATGGCTTGCGCCGATTCAAGTACAAGTGATCCCGGTATCACCGGATGCCCATTATGACTATGCGCGGAAAGTCCAAGAAGCGCTCAAGGCGGAAGGGGTCCGCGCTGAACTTGATGCCCGCGATGAAAAATTGGGCTACCGGATCCGTGAAGCCCAAGTGCAAAAAATCCCGTACGCGCTCGTTGTCGGCGACCAGGAAGCCACAGACAATGCGGTCAATGTTCGCAAATACGGCGAGAAACAAACGGAAACGGTGCCGGTGGACACATTCCTCAGCAAGATAAAAGAAGAAATAAAACGGTAAAACAGACAAGAAATCACGCACCCTAAAGGACCACAAAAAGGTTTGCAGGGTGCTTTTTATTATATAATAGAGGAAAAAATGGGTTGGCACAGGGGAAGGGGACGGAGCCCAATGCACTTATTTCGGAATCGTCATTTTAATGCGTTGTTTTTTGGCAGGCTGTTCACCAATATTGGGGATAGTGTTTATTATATTGCCATGATGTGGATGGTTTTAAAATTAGGGGGGAACTCGACGGTCTATACCGGATTTGCCGGATTCTTATTTTCGCTGACAGAGGTGCTGAGCTTATTTTACGGCCCGGTTCTTGACAAAATAAATGCAAAAAAATTGCTGGTTACAGCAAGCGTTTTACAAGCCGGCTTACTGCTTCTTCTTGTTGTTTTAAGCAAGTATGGAATCATGAATGTCTGGCTGCTGTTGCTTTCCATCCCGGTTCTTTCGTTTTTATCGGAACTGACTTACCCGTTAGAAAGCGTATTATTGCCGAAAGCCGTGGAAAAGAAAGATCTCGTCAAGGCCAATTCACTCATGTCCATTGCATATAAGGGTTCGGATTTTTTCTTTAATGGGATTGCCGGGTTTATCCTCGCCGCTTTCTCGATGTCGATGGTGCTCGGGATGAATTCGCTTCTTTTTATACTCTCATCCATTCTGTTTTTGTTTTTAAAAGTACAGGTAAAAAGAAGCAAGCAAACCGGGAGCGTACGGGAAGAATGGCAGGCGTACAAACGGGATTTTAAAGAAGGCCTATCGTTTGTCAAACAGCCTTTCATCTTGCAATTATTAATCCCCTTGCTGTTTTTAAACTTTTTTTTCGCAATTGTAATGGTCGTATTGCCTTCTTTCGCCAATACTGCGGGCGAAGGCGCTTCATCCTACGGCATCATGACAGCGGCTTTGGGTTTAGGGGCTTTGGCGGGAGCGGCAGGCGCGGATAAAATCAGCCGGATATTTCCGTTTGGCAAAATATTGGCTGCAGGCTTTTTGCTCTCCGGGTTGTCCTGGCTTTTCATGATTTTATTGAGCAATGTTTCGATATGGTATGTTTATACGCTTATGTTTATTTCCGAGTTATCTATTGGTGCCATCAATGTTTTGTTTTCTGCCATATTTCAGCAATTGCCTGATGAACAAATGTTAGGGCGGGTCAATACCATCAACGTGAGTTTGCTATCGCTTGCGATGCCGGCAGGATCATTGATCGGCGGCGTGATGGCCAAGATCACTTCTGTCCAGCTTACCATGAGCTTTTTTGGAATAGGGTTGTTTGTCCTGGCACTGTTTTATATGGGAAGCGGAAGAATGAGAAAACTGCCAAAAGTTGTGGAGATTGACCATACGTATGTGAAATTAAGTAGATAAAAAAGGAGATAAATGGAAGGTACAACCATCATTCAGAAAAATGGATTGAAACCGGTGGCATGGTTAGGAGGGGAAAATGAAAAATTGATTTACATTTGATCCAATTTCCGTTCATTTTATATAAAATGCCGCTCTCTTGCCTACCGAAAAAAGCATGTAAATAGATGCTCAGGCTTGATGTAAAAGCTTTATTTTTAGAAGCTTTTGTTTCAACAAAGACAAGCATTTTCATTAAGCACTTCAGAGAGGAGACCAAAAAAACACTTGCGATTTCTCTGCCGTTTTGATAAAATAACGCATGTTGAGCCAAAAAAAGTTAAACAGATTTTCCGGGATTCTTGCAAATTGACATGGATACGGTAAAGTGATACAATAATTGAGTGAAATTGAATATAAGTTTGTGAAAAGAAGGAGCAGCCCGCTTCTCACCTGTTGACGCAATGGTGCAGTTGTCAGGTATCTATCAATGATCGTGATCATAAGCGCGGGTGTGTTCCCTGCGCTTTTTTTCGTGTGCAGTACGTTCAGGGCTTTTTCGCAAGCGAAATATTCACACGTTTGTTTGAAATTATCTTGGAGGTGGCTCATTATTAGCAAAGACATGATGGTGAACGAAGGCATTCGTGCCCGCGAAGTCCGTTTAATCGGCCAAAACGGCGAACAGATGGGAGTTAAATCCCGGAACGAAGCATTGGAGATTGCGGCACGTGCCAACCTTGACCTTGTACTTGTTGCGCCAAACGCAAAACCGCCTGTTGCCCGCATCATGGACTACGGAAAATACCGTTTCGAGATGCAGAAAAAAGACAGGGAAGCACGGAAAAAGCAAAAAATCATTAACGTAAAAGAGGTTCGTTTGAGCCCGACCATCGAAGAACATGACTTTAATACAAAACTCCGCAATGCCATTAAGTTTTTGGAAAAAGGCGATAAGGTAAAAGCCTCGATCCGTTTTAAAGGCCGCGCCATTACCCATAAAGATATCGGGCAGCGCGTCCTCGACCGGTTTGCAGAAGCATGTGCCGAAGTCGCCACGGTCGAATCCAAACCGAAAATGGACGGACGGAGCATGTTCTTAGTGCTCGCACCAAAAACAGAGAAGAAGTAACGTCAACTTAAGGAGGACTAATCATGCCAAAAATGAAAACACACCGCGGCTCTGCCAAGCGTTTTAAGAAAACCGGCTCCGGCAGCCTGAAACGTTCCCACGCTTACAGAAGCCATTTGTTCGCAAATAAAGTGACAAAACAAAAACGCCAGCTGCGTAAATCAACGCTTGTATCCGAAAGCGACATGAAACGCATCCGCCAAATGCTCGACAATCTGTAAGAAAACAAAGCTTTCAATTAGGAGGAAAAGATTATGCCACGTGTAAAAGGCGGTACAGTTACCCGCAGACGACGCAAAAAAGTTCTGAAATTAGCCAAAGGTTATTATGGTTCAAAACATACATTATTTAAAGTTGCCAATCAGCAAGTGATGAAATCCTACATGTATGCGTATCGCGACCGTCGCCAGAAAAAACGCGATTTCCGCAAACTGTGGATTACCCGTATTAACGCTGCGGCAAGAATCAATGGCCTTTCCTACAGCCGTTTGATGCACGGTTTGAAACAGGCAGGCATTGAAGTGAACCGCAAAATGCTTGCCGACCTCGCTGTGAACGATGCACAAGCATTTGCCGAACTGGCAAACAAAGCAAAAGCAGCATTATAATCAAAAAACAGAGCTTCCGGCATGCCGGGGGCTCTGTTTTTTAAAAAAAGCATTATAAATTTTCCGTCTGCTGTCTGATTTCTTCCTGGTTCAAAGTTTCGTTTGTAGCTTCCAAATTGGCATGTTCGTCCACTGACTCGCCCGGCTGAAATTCTTTTTGGTCGGATGCGATTGTCATTTCAGGCTCTGCCGGAATTTTTGGCATCTTTTTCGTCATTTTAACCAAGAATAGTCCCCCTTCTGGTAAAAAATTTCCGGATTCCCCGGAAAAAAGTAAAAACCTGTTTTAGTTTGATATAATCATGGAAGAACTATACGAGGAGCGATTTCAATGGATGATGTTTTAAAGGTAAAATTATTGCATCCTGATGCACAACTGCCGCAAAGGGCCAATCCTGGAGATGCAGGGTTGGATTTATATTCCATCGAAGAAAAAAACATTGCACCGGGGGAAGCGGAACTGATCCGTACCGGCATTGCCATCGAGCTGCCGCGCAGAACAGAGGCGCAGGTCAGGCCGAGAAGCGGGCTCGCTTTAAAACACAGGGTCACCGTTTTAAACAGCCCGGGTACGATTGATGAGGGGTACAGAGGAGAAATTAAAGTCATTTTAATCAACTTTGGAAAGACGCCATTCAAAGTTGAAAAAGGGATGCGAATCGCCCAAATGATTATCGCACCCGTCATGTCTGTCACCGTAAGTGTTACGGAACAGTTAGCAGAATCCGAAAGAGGGGAAGGCGGGTTCGGATCCACTGGGATTGCCAAAATAAATGAAAAATAAAATTTCTTTTCATGAGATTTTTTCAACGAAATTTAATCTGTGCATGGTATAGTGGTTCCTGAGCAATTAGATCCGAATAACGAGGAATCCTATGAACAGTTTAATACACTTTATAAAAGAGCATGCATTTGAACTGGCTGCAGTATTGTGTTTTGCGCTCCCGCCTGTTGGTCTGTTTATCATGCTTGTATTCAGCCTTTCGGAACTGTACAGGCATATCAAAAATAAACGGTTGTTTTCATCTTCCCCTGTCTCCTTTTTCTTTCTCTGTCTTTTGGCAGCAACCACCGGAGCGGCTGTGCAAATGGGAGAACCGCTCCTTCTTGCTGAAAGCTTAAGGATTTTGTTTTACTGGGGAATTTTCCTTAAAATTATGGACAGCGGAACAAGGGGCAGATTCAAGCATTTCCGCTGGATTGTGATCGGCTGTGGCCTTTATGGTATTTTCATTGGCTGGCTTCCAAAAATGTTGTCGGATGACCCAGTGCTGGCATTTCTGACCGGCACGGAGCTGTTCGGTTTTAAACATTACAACAGATTAATCGGCAGTACTTACAATCCGAATTTCACGATGTTTCTGCTACTGATCGGGATTTCATTTCTGTTTGCGGAGATGCTGAAAGACGCGGGCAAGAAAGACTGGAAAAACTTGATTTGGAAATGTATCCCGCTTTTTTTCCTTAGTAAAGGCGTCTTTGATACTGGATCACGGGCCGGTTTTATTTCGATGATATGCATTTATTTTATTTTCTTTTTCAGATGGAATAAATGGATTTTTGGAGGCGGGCTTCTGTTTCTGGCGCTCGGAGCAGGCAAGCTTGCGGCGGTCATCCCGAGAGTTCATTCCATTGAAGGTTCTCTAACGGGCAGGGAAAAGATCTGGTATCATTCCTATAAAATTTTTGAAACCCACTTTTTGTTTGGCACAACACCACTTGGTTTCGGGAAAGTATATGCCAGCCTGTTCCATAAAAATATTTACCACGCCCATGATATTTTTATCGGTTTTTTTGTCGAATACGGGGCAATTGGCGGTATTGCTTTTCTTGCTGTGTTAGCCATGGGGGTGTGCAAATTGGGCAGATTATTTTTCATAAAAAGAAATTATCGTTACTTGAACATTTTTCTGCTCAGCCTGCCGGTAATCGTCCTGACCGGCTTTCTCGATGAACCAGTTTTCTCGCCCCAAATCGGGATGCTGGCAGTAGTGCTTTTATCCTACTGGGAGCGGTATTCAAAGCGAATGTTTCAACCGCATGTCGCGTTTTTAAACAGGCTGAACGTCAAACACAACATATTAAAACGGCAGCTTCCCAAACCGGAACTGCAGTCTATCAGCCGGGCCATCACGGGAGAAATAAAAGCGATTGAATCCGTGGTCCATGAAACGGCAGAGCCATTTGAAATCTGCAAAAAAGAAGTCAGGAACAATCGGGGCAAACCGGACGAAAAAACGCCGGACAAAGAGCTGAGTGATAAAACACCGGATAAAGAAAACGAATAGAGGGACAAGCATATCTGTCGTGTGAAGTGGCACTGCATGATCAAACTTGCTTTCCAACAGGCAAAAAACGTCCCTACAGATGTTTTCAGGAGCGTTTGCAGATTTGCCGGCTAGCTGTTCAAGATAGGTTGAGGATGGGGAATCCGTTCAAAGTGGAAAAAGGGTTACGAATTGCCCAAATGACGATCGCGCCCTGGAAACGGTTAGCTGAACCCAAAAGAGGGAAAGGCGAATTCGGGTCCACAGAATAGGCTGCGGGAGAGGACATGGACCGAGCCATTTCTAAACGGATTGGAACCGGTAAAAGAATGAAAATGGGCCTGAGTAAATGTTCAAGAACAGGATCAAGAAAAAATGCGTCTCATTTTTAAAATGGATTGTCGCATACTATACTAGTATAGTAACCAAAAAAAGAGTGATAAAAAAATGACGTATCCACGATCTTTTTCACATATCGGCCTTTCCGTTCCTGATTTGGACAAAGCCGTTCAATTTTATACCGAGGTGATGGGCTGGTACGTGATCATGGAACCATCTGAAATTAAAGAAGACGACAGCGCCATTGGCATCATGTGCAAAGATGTTTTCGGCTCTGGCTGGGGGTCGTTCCGCATCGCACACTTGGCAATGGGCGACGGAACAGGTGTTGAAATGTTTGAGTTCAAAAACAATGAAACACCTGACAATAACTTCGAGTACTGGAAAACGGGCATTTTCCATTATGCCGTCCAGGATCCGGATGTAGAAGGCCTCGTGGAAAAAATAAAAGCGCACGGGGGTAAACAACGGATGCCGATCCGTGAATATTATCCGGGGAAAAAGCCTTACTGGATGGTTTACTGCGAAGATCTGTTCGGCAACTTAGTGGAAATTTACAGCCACAGTTATGAATTGACATATTCAGAAGGCGCTTATTAAGGAGGAACCGGAAATTGAAAGGATGGCTTATCGGGAAACCCGCAAGCATTGACGACCTCACATGGGGAGAAGTGCCGGATCCCCGTGCAGGTGAAGGGCAGCTTGTTGTGAAAGTGATGAGCACCGCTTTAAACCCGGTTGACTACCAATTGATTGAATCCGGCAATCCAAACTGGGTGTATCCGCATATAACCGGTGTCGATCTTGCGGGGGAAGTTGTTGAAGTTGGCCCGGATCCGTCTGGTTTTAAAACAGGTGACCGGATAGCATGCCACACCGATTTGAACCGGAAAGGGGCATTTGCACAATTTGCGGCCATTGATGCAAATGCAGCCGCAAAAATCCCTGATGGCGTTTCTTATGACGAAGCGGTAGCTGTGCTTTGTGCCGGGATGACCGCATATCAGGCAGTGGTGCAAAAATTAAACCATACTGACAAGCAAACGATTTTGATCCATGCCGGCGCCGGCGGAGTTGGCGGATTTGCCATTCAGCTCGCGAAAGAACTCGGGTTAAAAGTATTCACCACCGCTTCCGCCGCCAATCACGAATGGGTCAAATCGCTCGGTGCAGATACAGCGATAGACTATCATACAGAAGATGTCACAAAAAGAATCATGGAAGAGACGGACGGGGAAGGGGTGGACCTGATATTGAACACTGTCAGTTTCGCCGAAGCGACCGAAGATTTGAAGCGGCTCGCTTTTTCCGGCCAGCTCGCATATATTGCAGGCGCCCCGGACTTATCCGGCATAAAGCCGTTCACGCTTGCGCCATCGATTCATGAAGTCGCCCTCGGTGCAGCCCATGCGAGCGGCTCCGTCCGGGCAAAGCAAAACCTGGCTTTTATGGCGGATGAATTGATGCAGCGTGTGAAAAAAGGGACGCTGAATCCGATGGTCAACCAAGTGCTCCCGCGTGAGGAACTGCCGGCCGGTTTGAAAACCTTAAAAGGCCGCCACGTACGAGGAAAAATCATTGTCAGAATGCATGAAGCATGATTCTAAAAGCGCCCGCTGCCGGACTTGCGGGTACCCCAAGCGGGAACATTCCTGATTTTTGCCGGATTTGATCCATTCCCATTCAAATATGAACATCAAAACAGGCAGTGTGGTCACATCTTGCATGTTGATCACACTGCCTGTTTATCGTCAGCTGACTTTAAATTTATTCATTTCGGTATCCAGCTTGCCAGCCAGCTCTTGCAATTCTTTCGCTGATTGTGAAATAATCTCTGTAAAGGCCCGCTGTTCCTGGCCGGAAGCAGACATCTCTTCGGAACTTGCCGCAAAATTTTCAACTGTAGAAGTTATCTCCTGAATCCGCTTCGAAATTTGTTTTGATTTTTCGTTGATCGTTTCAATCCCTTCTGCGGTATGCTGAAAACTGCCAACAATGTTGCTGTAAGTATGTTGAATCTGATGAAAAGCAGCTTCCGTTTTGTGGAACGCATCTTTTTGTTCATGTATAAAGGCGTTTGCTTTGCTAATATTTTCAACAGCTGCATTCGACTTTTTCGTTGTCGTGGCGATCAGGTCTTTAATTTCCCGGGCTGCTTTTGATGATCCTTCCGCCAGTTTGCGAATTTCGCCGGCAACAACCGCAAAACCTCTTCCGGCATCCCCGGCCCGGCTCGCCTCAATGGAAGCATTCAATGCAAGCAGGTTCGTCTGTTCTGCAATGGAAGTGATAACATTGACAAATGCCTGGACCTGGTCGATCATCCCGCTCAGTTCTGTAATAGACTCGTTTGCCGTCGCTGTGATTTCAATATTTTGATCTATTTTTTTGAACTGATGGTCAATCGTATTCTGCCCTTCTTTTACGGCGTCAAGCGAAGCAGCTGCATGTTCTGCCCCGTTGGCAGCTTCCTGCGTAATGGTTTCAATGAGATTGACCACCTCGTTTAAAGTTTTATTGATGTCATGGACGGTTTCTGACAGCTGACTGTTCCCTTGCGCAAATTCATCAATGGAAGAGGCTACTTGATTGATAGATTGAAAACTTTCTTCCGTTCTTTTTGAGAGGGTATCCGTATGGGTAGCGACCTTTGATGAAAATTCCTTCAACCGTTTGGCCACTTCTCTTAAAGAGATTCTCGTTTGCCTGAGCGCCCTGGCAAGCTTGCCCGTTTCATCCTGAAAAGACTGAATTTTATCGAAAGACCCATTTTCTTCCCGTAAATCAAGTGCCGCTGTCTGTTCTGCCAGTTCGGCCGTTTGCAGGATCGGTTTTGAGATTACCCTACCCAGTATGTATGAAAGAATGATACCGATGATAAGGGAAATGAAAAGACCGATTAAAACATTTGTCGGTATGATTGCGATTCCGGCCGGGGGCACGTGGTTTCCGGTGCCGCTGTTTCCCTTGCCGATATTTCCGTAAACCGATGCCCCAATATTAATGGCAATCACAATCACAGAGTTGAGCACTGAGAGCATAATGATCTTGAATGAAATCTTTTTAACATTCTTTAACATAACGTTCCTCCACCATTTAAATCTGTATGTAGTATAGAAAAAAAGACTTAAAAAAGATTTAATCTTTTTGTTGCTTGCGGAATCCCTAATAAATTGATCGGCAAAAGGAGAAAAATTTTAATGGGGAAAATAAAATAAAGTAAAATTTCCCCCTGCTTTTAAACAATCAAGGAAAGGCCCAATGACGAAAAACAGCGGGAACCCTTTGGAAAAGGGATCCCGCTGTTTTTCAGCTTCCGATGGGTACATCAGCCTTTGTATTTTTTAATTAAATCAACAAATGCATCTGTAAATGATTGCAGGAACCGGACTGTGCCTTCATTCACAATTTTTCCGTTTTCATCAAACAGTGCAGTAACATTGCCGATATAAGCTTCAGGCTGCTGGAGGATTGGCATGTTCAGACAAACAAGCGACTGGCGCAGATGATGGTTGGCACCAAACCCGCTTAAGTTTCCAGGGGATTGGCTGATAATCGCCGCCGGTTTCCCATCCCATATACTTTGGCCGTACGGGCGCGAACCAACATCGATTGCATTTTTTAACACAGCCGGGATGGAGCGGTTGTATTCCGGTGTTACAAACAGCACCGCATCGAGCCCTTTTACTGTATTCCGAAATGTCGTATACTCGGCCGGAACCTGGTTATGGTCATCAAAATCCTGATTATATAAAGGGAGGTTCCCAATCTCGACAAATTCCGTTTCATATCCTTCAGGAAAAAGGTTTGCCACATTTTCCGCAAGTTTTCTTGAAAAAGATGCTTTCCGCAAAGAGCCAAGCAAAATTCCAACTTTCGTCATTTTATCGACCTGCTTCCATTTATATTTTATGCTAGATAATGATAAGAAAACCGCACCGGAAAGTCAAAATTCCTGCTTGCTATGTTGCTATGTACCATTCAAGCCGGCTGGCGGTTTCCGGATGTTCTTGGTGACAACCACAAGCAATCGAAGGTCAATGGTTGTTCCCGGTTTTTTGTTCCCCGATTAAAGTATTGACCAGTCTTCCTTATGGTAATCAAAAATAAAGGACCGATTTTGCCCAAACATTTTCGGTTTTAACGGGATGGCCCACGAGGCAAATACAAAACGCCTTGCCCTTTAGGTTTCACGCATTCAATCAGCAGACGAAAGTAGTCACGCTTCATTCTTCTTGCGTACCGCGTTCTTTGCAGCAAGGACGACGAATGAAGGAAGACGGCAATTATCTATGGAACCTTCATGTAGCCGTGCGTGATTCTGGCAAGTCGCGTTGCCTTCTGCTAACGCCATGTTCTTTGCGGCATGGGCGTCTACGTAAAGGAAGCGGGGGAAATTGAGGGTCTTTCTTCACATAGAGTGCGTCTACGTTAAGGAAGCGTGGAAAAAAGGCAGCCTTCCTTCACATAGGGCGCGTCTATGTTAAGGAAGCGAAGGAAAATGGTCCTCTTCTTTAACCTAGAGCCCGTCTACGTTAAGAAAGCGTGGAAAAAATGAGTCCTTTCTTTACATAGAGCGCGTCTATGTTAAGGAAGCGAAGGAAATTGAAGTTGTTCCTTAACATAGAGCGTGTCTATGTTAAGGAAGCGCGGAAAAAAGTCGGTCTATCTTCACATAGAGTGCGTCTACGTTAAGGAAGCGAAGGAAATTGAGGTTGTTCCTTAACATAGAGCGTGTCTATGGATTAAGTCCGTATAATTGTGTAAAAAGAAGGAGTCATTTTATCAACTCTTGGCAACACTGTTTTCAACGACGATAAACTAATGAAAAGAGGAGATAAAATGACTCACTTACAGTTTAACTTAAATTTGGATGTTTTAAAAGAAGCCATCATGACTTCCGATCTTGACGCGGTAATTAAATCAGCGGTTGTCCTCGTGTTAAACGAGTTTATGGAAAAGGAAAGGGATGACTATTTAAAAACGAGCCCTTATGAACGCGCTGTTGAACGCCGGGATTACCGGAACGGTTACTATGAACGCGAGCTGTTGATGAGCATCGGCAATGTTACATTAAAAGTTCCCCGGACACGTAATGGCGAATTCTCAACTACCTTATTTGAAAAGTATGCCAGATGTGACCAAGCTTTCGTCCTTTCTATGTTGGAGATGGTCATCAATGGCGTCTCTACCCGTAAGGTCACAAATGTCGTAGAACAGCTTTGCGGTAAGAATGTATCCAAGTCGTTTGTCTCTTCCCTTACGCAAAAACTGGATCCCATTGTGAATGCTTGGGCCGAGAGACCGTTGAATACAACCTACTACCCTTATGTGTTTGTGGACGCCATGTATATAAAAGTACGGGAGCACCATAAGGTCATATCAAAGGCTGTTTATATTGCGACTGCCATTACAGAGAAGAATACACGTGAAATACTGGGTTTAAGCGTTGACCATGCAGAAAGTTTGGAGAGTTGGAGTTCATTTTTTAAACAACTTAAATCACGTGGACTCCAATCACCAAAACTCGTTATTTCCGATGCTCACATGGGCCTTCAGAAAGCAATACAACGGGAATTCATTGGCACTGCTTGGCAAAGGTGCAATGTTCATTTTAAACGCAATATCATTGAAAAACTGCCCAAAAAAGATACTGCAGAAATCCGGGTGATGATTAAGCGCGTGTTTGAGGCCGTTACGATTGAGGACATACGCAAGTTTAAAGATGAATTAATAAACAAATTTGGTACAGAAGCAAGATTTGAAAAAGCTCTGGCCATTTTAGATGAAGGTTTTGAAGATACTATCCAATACATGAACTTTCCTGAGAATATCCGTATGCACATACGGAGTACTAATTCCCTCGAGCGGCTTAACCAAGAGGTTCGTAGAAGGGAAAGGGTCATTCGCATTTTTCCTAATACCCAATCTGCTTTTCGTTTGGTTGGTGCCGTTTTAATGCAGTATCAAGATACAGAATACTCGAAGAGGAAGTCACTTATGGGAAAGAATAGTTAGCAGCATTTTCAGCTTAACTTCCATCATGGATGATTTCATCTCCGGGAAGGGATGTCAAATTGAAAGGCATTTGACATCCCTTCCCGGAGATGAAGAAAAAAATCCATGGAAGTTAAGCCGAAAAAATGAAGGGGTGGTTGAAAACATTTGCCCATAAATTTACACAATAACCTGGACTTGACTCGTCTATGTTAAGGAAGCGCGGAAAAAAGTCGGTCTTTCTTCACATAGGGCGCGTCTACGTTAAGGAAGCGAAGGAAATTGAGGGTCTTTCTTCACATAGAGTGCGTCTACGTTAAGGAAGCGCGGAAAATTGAGGGTCTTTCTTCACATAGAGCGTGTCTATGTTAAGGAAGAAAGCAAAAACGAGGCTCTTCCTTCACATAGAGGACCTCTAAGTTAAGGAAACGCAGAAAAAAGTGTCCTTTCTTCATATAGGGCGCTTCTATGACTGCCTTCCCTAGCCTCCATCTACAAACAGCAGGCAATTGTATGCCATACCAAAAAGGGAGCTTTCCTGAAAGCTCCCCTTTTTGGTGATCCGTGTCAATGTACTGCGGTATAAGTGCTTTCGATTTCCCGGATGCGCCGGTTCAGTTCCTCGTTAACCGGAACTTGAACGCCGTATTTTTTGCCGAGTTTGATGACGGTTCCGGAAAACAGGCCGACTTCGCTGTACCGTTTTGCCTCCACATCCTGCGCCATTGACGGCTTACCGGCAGGGCTCAGGTTTCCGACCACTTTCAGCCAGTAACGGAGATCTTCTTCCGTAAGCGGAAACCCTTCTTTTTCGGACAATGCCTCAACTTCCCGCATGGCGGCAATCATCATCTCGCGTGCAGGGCCGTCTTTTTGGATTTCGCCGTAATTGCTTTTGTAAACGGCGACGGTCTGGTTGACGCCGACATTGAGCATGAATTTGCCCCAAAGCCTTTTCATCATTTGGGTATCGGCTTCGTATGGCAAATCCGTTTGCTCAAAGAAGCGGGCCACTTTTTTCATTTTGTCCGAAAAAAGGCCCGGCTCTTTTTCGCCGAAGCAAAGCATGCCCATATGCGCATATGTCAGCTGGTTTCCGGTTTTGACGGCATCCATCCCCTGGGCGACACAGTATAACATTTTGTCCATTCCATATGTACGGCCAATGATTTCTTCGCTTGAGATCCCATTTAAGGCAGACAAAATCACCGTATCCGGCCCGACATGTTGTTTGACTGCTTCAACTGCCTCGTCCAGTCCGTTGAATTTGACCGTAAATAGCACCAAATCTGCCGGCTCCACTGTTTCTTCCGGTGTGACATAATGAAAGTGGCATTTTTCGCCGTTACAATAAACGCCTTCCCGCTCATATCGTTCAATGCGCTGTTGGTCAGCGATGATCCGCAAGTTTTTCGCCGGCATTTTTTTCGATAAATGATGCCCGAATAAAATACCGAGCGCGCCTAACCCAATGATCGATACTGTTTTGATTTCAGCCATTCCCCCGCCTCCTTTTTTCATTATTTTACCACAATTCCAACGAAATCGTCATTCAGACTGCCCGTTCCGGATGGCCAGGTATTGCTCCAGCCCTCTTTTGCGCAATTTGCACGCCGGGCATTCCCCGCAGCCGTCAGCGATGATGCCATTATAGCAGGTCAGCGTCTTTTCACGGACAAAATCAAATGCCCCGAGTTCATCCGCGAGCGCCCATGTTTCTGCTTTGTTACGCCACATGAGCGGGGTATGAATGACAAACTGCTGGTCCATTGAAAGGTTCAAGGTGACGTTTAAAGATTTGATGAAAATATCGCGACAGTCCGGGTAACCGCTGAAGTCCGTTTCGCACACACCGGTTACGATATGCCTTGCGCCGATTTGGCTGGCAAGCACCCCGGCAAAAGAAAGAAACAGCAAATTCCGCCCGGGCACAAACGTATTCGGAAGCTCCCCGTCTGCCCCTGCTTTCACGGTAATGCTTTCCCTCGTCAGCGCGTTCGGGGCGAGTTGGTTCAACAGCTGCATATCCAGAATATGCTGCTTTACCCCGAGCTCTTCCGCTATATTCTTTGCACATTCTATTTCAAGACGGTGGCGCTGCCCGTAATCGAACGTAACGGCTTCCACTTCCTGAAACTTTTTCTTTGCCCAGAAAAGGCAGGTGGTGCTGTCCTGGCCGCCGCTGAAAACAACGACTGCTTTTTCTTTTTTCATTGATAATCGTCCTTTCACACAAAACAGCACCGAAAAGGGATGCTGTTTTCTTAGTTTTTTAGAGAGGGTTTTCTAAAAACCTCTTCCATAAATGAAGGATTCTTCCCAATTGATTATACCATGGAACAGGCGCCATCTTTTAAAGCATCCGTTCTTTTTCGGAGTACGGCATTTTTCACATAAATGCCATAAACAACCGACTTTGCTATGATCTAGATCACAGTCATCGGCCGGACCGTTTTTTAAGATAATCATAGTGATTATCTTTATTTGGGAGGGACGGCTATGAAACGCTATGTGCAATTATTTTTCATGTTTGCGGTGACGGTACTCATTGTAATGGGCATCCAGAAAGGGCTGAGCACACTGAATGTGTTGAACCTTGAAAACTTTTGGGCCAATTATGTCGTATTTTTGATTTTAGCCTATATGATTCTGTCCTTTTTCCTTCATTATTTTTCCAAGCGAAAAAAGCAATCATAAAATTTTTCCAGCGGTTAGCCTGCCGCTGGATTTTTTTATTGTTTTTTGCTATTTTGCATTGCAAAGTAGTTCATTTTTTGATAAACTAACTTGCATAACAAAGTAGTTGAAATGGGGGTGGAGGGATGTCCATTCGAAGCCAGTTACTGAAAGGCATTTTAGACGGCTGTGTGCTGGCTGTGATTGAAAAAGAACCGGTTTATGGCTACATTCTTTCAAAAAAACTTCAGCAATTAGGCCTCCAGGAAATTAGCGAGGGGACGCTCTATCCGGTTCTGTTACGCCTGCAAAAGAACGGCTGGATCCATGGAGAGATGCAGCCATCCGATTCCGGGCCGAGCCGCAAATATTATGAATTGACGGAAAAAGGAAAATCCGCGCTAGATGAGATTACAACAGAGTGGCAGCAAATCGCAGCCCCTGTAAATCTTTTATTGAAAGGAAGAAGTGAGGATGCTTAGTGTAAAACAGTTGATTGAGGAAAACAACCGTAAACGGCAGGAACTGGCACCTGAGAACAAAAAATTTTACAACGATATGCTTGACTACCTTCGCCTGCAAACCGTTTTGTCCGAGCAGCAAACAGAAGAAGTGCTGATGGAACTGCTTGACCATCTGCTCGAAGGCCAGAAAGAAAACAAGACAGCTGCGCAAATGTTCGGCGGTGACCCGAAAGCATTTGCCGACGAAATCATCAGGCAGCTGCCGAAAGAAAACAAACGCAATATGGTTTCTTTTACAATCAGGATAATGATCTTGCTTTTGGGGATTGATTTGGTCATTAATGGCATTACTGCTTTTGTTGTTGAACGGTTCTTTTCCAGACCTTTGCCGCCGTTTTATCCTGTATCCGCGGCCCTGAACTTTTTCATTGCCGGGCTATACGTGATCTTTGCCATTTGGTATATCTTTCGTATCTTGAAAAAAAGTTTGTTTAAGGAAGAGACAAAAAAGGTGCAAATCCTAACTTTTTTGAAAATAGATGCCGTAATCTTTGTTTTTCTGGGCGGCGTTATTTTGCTGGATAAATTCATGCCGAAAATCGGCCCGTCCTTTTCTTATCCGTGGTGGTTGCCGCTCGTTTTAGGTGTGGTGAGTTTAGGGGTTTACTATAGCTGGGAGAAAGCAGCAAAGTCCCGGGGGATATAGTTCTAGCGTGCAATAAATCTGTTGTTCAAAAGCCCGTGTGCGGTTTCGCCACGGGTTTTGCATGCGCCAACTATGTTGCACGCAATTGTGCGTAAAGGTATTGCAAAAAAACAGCGGGGACTGTGAAATATCTTCTTTCAGGGAGATGAAAGACAAAATGGTCGGCCAGGATTCTTGAACTGTCTTTCAGCGGGTGGATGAAAGACAGTTCGAGAGGCTGCGATCTTCTAAATGTTCTTCACCGGGTGGATGAAAGACAAAATGCTGGTGCGGCAACTAGCAAAATGTCCTTCATCAGATTAATGAAGGACAAAATGCGGGTCGGCCTATCTATTTGGCGTTCAGTCTCATTTTTTCTCCGTTCGGCTACTTGGGGCTCTGATTAGAATTGGTTCGCCAGCTTTTTATTAAAAGGGCTTACAGCCGGCCTTCCCTTTTCGCTCGAGTTTTTCACTCGGAAATTTCTGCTTTTCCTGCTGCTTTTTTCACCGCTTTCACTTCATACATGCCGAGTTCCATATTGAGCATATAGTCCGGTTTTGACTTGCCGCGGTTTGCCCTATGTCCTGCGATATGGACATCGCTCTTTTCCCACTGTTTCCAGTGCGTTTCTGATTCCCATGTGATCATGACAATCACTTCTTCTTCGCCGCGCCCTTGTTTTTTCTGCATGATTTTTATATCAACAAAGCCTTCCTGTTGTTCGATGATTCCCGGTTTACTGAATCGTTCGATAACCTGATCTGCATGTCCTTTTGCTACCGTCATTCTTCGTAATTGTACAAACATAAAACCTTGTTCACCCCTCTTTTTCTTCTTTGTCCGGTTTTTCTTCGTTATCTGATTTTTCTTCCGCGCCGGCTGCTTTCTCTCTGATTTCCTCTTCGCGGATTTCAAACAGCTCTGTAAATTCGTTGATGACCATTTCGATTGCCTTTAACTCGCCGACAATCACCGGGTTAATGGATTGCAGTTCCGGTGTTGCAAGCTGCTCTTTCAATGTGTTCCGCTTGATGTTCAGCCTGTTTAGAAACTCGATTGCCCTTCCACGGCGGAATGTTTTCGCACCGTGATGATGGTGTTTTCTTCTGCCATGTTCCTCTTCACCCGGATGGCAAGGCCCTTCAAATTTTCCTCCCGGTCCAATTGATGATCTCATATATGTGCTCCTTTCTGTATACAGTTGTATACACAAGTAATTGTATACGGTTATATACGTTTTGTCAAAGATTGTTTTGCAAAAAATTATGTTTTTAAGTTGAATTTAAGAATATGGCACTATATTTTTGATATCAAATGTGCCGGGGTGGAGCTGAAGATGAAAAAAAATTATGCTAAATTTGCCATCGATTTGTTCATGGCGATCATGTTTGTTTTGTTCTTTAACAAAAATGTTTTAGGCGGACTTGCGTACCATGAAATTGCAGGGCTTGTGTTCGGCGTCGTGTTTTTGACGCATGTCTGCCTGAATTTAAACTGGGTAAAAAATGTTACGCTGAAAATGTTTGACAAAAGGTTACCGTGGAAAGCGCGCGGGAGTTACGCGCTCAATCTGTTGCTGCTGATTTCCATGTGTTTCATTATTATCAGCGGCATCATTATTTCACGCGTTGTTTTTCCGAACATCAACCTTGGAAATGAAGGCTGGTTCAAAACAACACATATTTCCGTTTCTTTCCTTGTGCTGATTCTTGTTGGCGTGCATGTCGGGCTGCATTGGCATTGGGTGGTCAATGTATTTAAAAGGATGGTCCATTTCAAGGCGAAAAACAAATGGGCAGGTTATGTTGCAAAAGTCGCCGCTACCCTGATTCTTGTGTTCAGCTCCTGCGAAATCATACAAACAGGGTTCCTGAACCGCATGGCAAGCGCCGCCTCTATTTTTGGCGGAAGCACGGGCAACAGTGAAATGGAAGGGCATCACGATTTTAATGGCAAAAGCGGCCAAAAATCGGATTTTACAAACGGGCAAAGGCTGGATTTCACGAACGGGCAGAAACCGGCTTTTGCAAATGGAAAGAAGCCAGATTTTGCAGACGGTGACCGCAGGGGAGGAGGGGATCATGACGGTGGCAGCGCGAATGTCTTGACTGTCCTTCTCACATATACAGGCATCATGTCCGCATTTGTTGTGCTCACTTATTATTTGAGAAAACTCACGGTAAGGAAGAAAAGAAGAAAAACGGCTTAACACGGAAACACCGCCGGTTTGCGCGCCGGCGGTGGAAATGTTTTACTGTGAAAGGGGAGCGGATAGTGGAAAAAGGTGATCTCATCCGCAAAATGGCAAAGATGGAACTTGAGGAAAGCCAAACAAGGCAGGCAGCCCTAGATTAGTATCCATTCCCGTTCCTGACTTGGACCGCTATATGAAAGCGCGGAAGCTTCACGGAAATTTGCAGACGAGTGGAATGAAAAACTCCATGCATTCGACCGAAAAGCCCTCCAACTCGTTGAAGAAAGCCGCCGCGATGTGACAGGGCGATGAAGAAGCTCATGGAAGCCGGGGACAGGAGTTTAACGGGTAGTTCTTCGCACAGGAATACCAATGCTGAATTTAGCAGGAATCATCAGGGGTGAGAGGGTAAAACCTTATTGTTTATAGTGCTGGCAAATGCTTGTAAAGGTTATAAGAGATCATCTGTTAACTCAAGGTTCCTAAACGATGCTATTATTTCCTCTATGTTTAACAAAAAGTTCTCTCACTCAAGTTTTATAATTCTTATAAAGGGAACTGATTTATAAGGAGCATTCCTGTTAGAAGGACTTTCGGGGACTTGAACAAAAAGAGCCCTCCTGGTATGATGCGGGGTGTCATCTCACAACGAATGACCCCTAATTTGTAACCAAGGAGGACTCCATAATGGATTTTAAACAAAATTAGAAAATTAATCAAGTCACCGAACAAACACTTGTAGTGGGAATTGATATTGCCAAGCGTACACACTACGCTTGCATTGTAGATGACCGTGGGCGAGTGCTCCAAAAATCATTTTCTGTGCCCCAAGCAGGAAATGGATTTGAACTGTTCTATCAGCGCGTTTTAGCCGCAATGAAAGAACACGAGAAATCGGAAGTCATTGTGGGAATTGAACCCACAGGGCATTACTGGCTCAATTTGGCCTACTTTCTTGAGGAAAGGGGTATTCCCTTGGTCATGGTAAACCCTATGCATGTAAAGCGATCAAAGGAGTTGGACGACAATTTGCCAACCAAGCATGACCGCAAAGATGCATTGGTTATTGCCCGTTTAGTTAAGGATGGACGTTTCAGTTACCCACGTATCTTAAAAGGCATGGAAGCCGAACTTCGCGTTGGGTCGACGTTCAGAAGTAAATTGACAGAGGAATTAGGGGCTGTCAAAAACATGATTATTCGTTGGTTAGATCGCTATTTCCCAGAGTTTGTACAGGTGTTTCCGTCTTTTGGGAAGATGGCTTTAGCTGCACTTGAATGCACACCATTTCCAAGTGATCTTTACCAGAAACAGCCCGATGAAGTTCTATCCCTTTTTCGTAAGGTTGAGGGGCTAAAATCCCCTCAAAGACCAAAAACAGTCCGTCTTATTGAAGTCGCGGCTGGCTCTATCGGAGTAACAGAAGGACTTGAGATGGCCCGTATTGAAATTGCCACACTTGTCCGCCGTTACCATCAGCTAGAACAAGATATCGAAAGTATTACAGGGCAGTTAATTGAACTTGTAAAAATATCTGCAGAGTACGAATGGCTATCAACGGTACCAGGGCTTGGAGATACAACGATTGTCGACTTATTAGCTGAAATCGGAAGCTTTTCACATTATCAAGATCCACGCCAATTAATTAAACTCGCGGGATTAACGTTACGTGAAAACTCCTCCGGTCTGCACAAAGGGCAAAAACGCATCTCCAAAAGAGGCAGAAGAAAACTGCGTGCCCTCCTTTTCCGGGTAATGATGCCGATGATTCGCCATAATGAAGCCTTTAGAAAGCTACATGAATACTACACAAACCGTCAGGTTAATCCGTTACGCAAGAAACAATCCATTGTGGTTCTATGCGGTAAGCTATTAAAAGTGTTACACGGAATTAGCACGAAGCACAAACCGTTCGACGCACAGCGAATGATGAGGGATATTCCTGGTCTCGCAGAGGCTGAATAAGGCCTCACATCCTTAGTAAGAGCTAGACAACAGGATGACACGGAGAAGCTGGCACTATTTTTTCCATTCGACCTCGAGTCCCTAAAGGAGCTTCGCTAGCCTCTGCCTTATGACTAGACCGAACGAAGGAATGTAGGCACACAGATGCCCAGAGACATGGGAGGGTACGTCATCATAAGTTACGCAGAGATCCATTGTGCATCGTATAATTTCCTATCACTACTTCCCATTATTATCCAGTAGTGACCGCGTAGCGTACCCGTATGTTGGAATAGTTTCACATAATATAAAAATTTTGTTAGGAAGCGTGCCAAAAAATATTTTTTTGACACCCCACTAACGGCTTAAACCGTTGATACATCAACATTTATAGAGGGAGGAATTTTTCATGTTGAAACTCAACTTTCGCACCAATAAAATAAGTGCTAATCGTTGGCTGTATTGAACTTTAAGTCTATCCATTATGTTGTTTGACAAAATGAATATAAAATGAAAAACACCTCGTTCCTTGGTATAGTGAGATTGACAAAAAATCACTACCACATAGAAGAGGTGTCCTCTACATGATAGACCAAAATTGCCAATACAATCAACTACCAAAAGAACTTGATTCTGTTTTTTCTGAGCTTGAAATGAAGAAGCACTTACGCCATGCTGGCATAAAAAAATCCTTTGGTTTTAGTTGTTCTTATTTGTTTCAACTTGTTTTCTGCTTGATTTTCCAACACAAGAATTGGTTTTCTCTTCTTGAGTCAAAGAAAGCAGATCAATTCCCAGCCAAGGATGCCGTGTATCGTTTCTTAAACCAATCGACGTTCAACTGGCGGCAGTTTTTACTTCTTTTGAGCACATTTACTATTCGCAAAGTAGAACGCCTTACTGACAAAAGTCGTCCTAAAGTCTTCATTGTTGATGACTCATCGTTTTATCGAAATCGTAGTCAAAAAGTAGAACTGCTGGCTCGTTGCTTTGACCACGCTTCTCTTAAAATGCGTTTTTATAAAGGATTTCGCATGTTAACTTTAGGCTGGTCGGACGGCTACACCTTCATGCCCATTGACTTCTCTTTACTCAGTTCCAAGAAGGCTCAGATTAATGGAATCTCTGAACAAATTGATAAACGTACCTGTGGGTATAAACGCCGTAAAAATGCTTTACAGTCAGAACCCGAACAGATCCCTAGTATGCTCAAACGAGCGCTTGCCAGTGGAATAAATGCAAGCTATGTTCTAATGGATTCTTGGTTTACTTTGCCTCCACTTGTCAAAGCCATTGTGGAACAAGGTTTAGACGTGATTGGCATGGTCAAGGAAACAAAACAACGTTGACGGAAAGCTGGTTTCGTTAAAGCAGCTCTATCGCCTGGCTCAACCCCTACAGTCGAAGAAGGGTATCCTTCGCTCTATCCGTACCGTTATGGCGAATGGAACTCCTGTAAAAGTTATATTCGTTCAAAACAGAAACAAGAAAAGTGAATGGCTTGCCCTCCTCAGTACGGACTGCACCCTTTCCGAACAGGAAATTGTTCGAATCTATGGGATGCGTTGGGATATTGAAGTGTTCTTTAAGACGACAAAATCGCTTTTAAAACTTGAAAAAGAGCTCCAAAGTCGCTCGTATGATGGGTTAATCAGCCATACCACTATTGTATTTGCACGTTTTATCGTGCTATCGTGGCAAAACCGCTGCAACACCGATCAAAGAACAATAGGCAGGCTGTTTTATGAACTTTGCGACGAAGTAAATGAACTTGATTGGGCTGTTGCATTGCAGCAGTTAATCGAGCTTCTTCAAGACGCACTAAAACAGACCAATAAAAGATTTAAAAAGTTAATTCAAAGTCAACTGGAACAGTGGATCTCTGGCCTACCTAGTTATATCAAAGCTTATTTGCCAATTTCACTCTGCGAAAGTTGAGTTGAAAGAAAAGGATTTTGTTGCTTTTTTAACAGAGGCTGGCAGATATGATAAAACAGCGGAGAAGTGTACGGTTTGCGGGATCATTTTGCCATCGTTTTCGGATTATTTGCTGAGAGGGCCGGCGGGAGCACTGGGGACAAAGTATAATGTGTTCAGCTATAGTGAACAAGGGCTGACCGTCATTCCAATCAATAATATTACGGGCAATATGTTACCGGACGAATCGGCATTTATTCCGGGAGAAAAGATCACAAGCATGAAAACTGTTTCGAAGCTGACTTACCACAGATTGTATGTTGGGACTTCGGATGGTACGGCTGTTTTCCGATTAAACAAAGTGCTGATTGGTTACGGGTGGCATAAAAGAAATTTGCCGTCATTCATTGCAACTGTAAACGGATTGGAAGAGCCGGTGCACATATAGAAGGAGCGGCTCTTTCCGCTCCCTTGTTACGCCTGGCTCAGCCCCTGCTCGAGCGTTTCCAGCATCATTTTTTGTTCCTGTGTATCCGCATGGTTCCAAATGACTTCAAAGAGGACGCCGAGCCCCGGGAGCATTTTTTCTTCGCCCCTTTGAATGGCATCGACAATCGTATCTTTTAACTGATCCTGCGTGTCCTCTTTTACATTGTGAATGACTGCTTTTCGCAAGTCCAAATCCATTTCGGTTCAGCTCCTTTGATCGCTTTCACTGCTAGCATTTCACATGGCCACAATTTTTATGTATACTATTCCAAGGAAAACTTAACGAAAAGGGAGCAAACACGTTGAAATACATACAATCCTTGCAAAATCCGCAAGTAAAGCATTGGAAAAAACTCGCCGCGAAAAAAGAACGCGAAAAAACATTTACTTATTTGCTGGAAGGGTTCCATCTCGTCGAAGAAGCGCTGAAAGAAGAAGTAGTGACAGAAATTATTGTTGAAGAAGGTGTGGACCTGCCAAACCGCTGGAATACGGAAGGGGTGCCGGTAACCACTGTCACGCATGAAATCAGCAAAACGCTTGCTGATACAGAAACGACGCAAGGCATTTTTGCTGTGTGCCGGATGAAAAAACAGCCGTCCAAAATCATCGGCAGGCGTTATCTTTTAATTGATGCCGTGCAGGATCCCGGCAATACAGGAACGATGATCCGGACGGCGGACGCAGCCGGGTTTGATGCCGTTATTTTCGGCAAGGGCACGGCGGATCCGTACAGCCCGAAAGTGTTGCGTGCGGCACAAGGAAGCCATCTCCACGTCGGGCTTTTAAAAGGCGATTTAAACATGTGGATTGAAAAACTGAACGAAGCGGCAGTGCCGGTTTACGGAACAGCGCTTGAAAACGGCGTAACGTTTCGCGAAGTAAATCCAGGTGATGCCTTTGCGATCCTTGTTGGCAATGAAGGAAGCGGCGTACACCCTGACTTGCTTGCGCAAACGGAACAAAATTTGTCCATCCCGATTTTCGGCAAAAGCGAGTCGCTAAATGTTGCGGTGGCAGCCGGCATTTTAATGTATGACTTTGCGATGCGGTCGTAATTTCGGCGGAAAAAGTGAATGTATCCATGTTTGAGGCAAAAAAGCAGACCTATAAAATGCATGAGGTGAAGCAGCGGCAGAAAGATGAAAAACAGCTGGGACAATTTTTCAGTATGGGTGCCAATAAGGAACGGGGGAGGGCGTTTTTGTGAGAGCGGGTGCACTGCTTGACCAGGATAAAAAGGTGACCCTCAGCACGTTCATTTATTGCGAAAAACGGGAAATATTCAGCGTGAAAACGGCCGCGCCTGTGACTAAAATGGGAAGGCACTTTATCCTCTAAGATAAACATCTAGAGAGAGGTCACTTTCCGTTTGAAATTGCGGGCATTTCCCGCTATAATAAAACATAATTGAAAAATGATAAAAACCATGACAGGGAAAAGTAGCTTGATCTTCGCCATGCAGGGAGAAAATGCCGTAGACTGGAAGCATTTTTATGGGGAAATGAAGCGAAGTTCACCCCTCGAGTTGCCGCTTGGACCATTGCCTGCAATGTAAAGGCGGGACGGTTAAAAGCCGTTATTGAAATGAAGCGAACATAATTTAATTATGTTAATTAGGGTGGTACCGCGAACCATTTGCCTCGTCCCTTTTCCAGGGCGGGGCTTTTTTAACGCCCAAAACTTAAAGGAGGTACAAGAAAATGGAAGAAACGTTGAAAGCACTGCAAACCGAAGCGCTTGCCAAAATTGAAGCGGCTACTGATTTAAAAACGCTGAACGAGATTCGTGTCGCCTATCTCGGCAAAAAAGGCCCGATTACGGAAGTTTTGCGCGGCATGGGAAAGCTGTCAGCGGAAGAACGGCCGAAAATGGGTGCGCTCGCCAATGAAGTGCGTGCCGCCATTCAAACAGGTATCGAAAAAAAGCAGGCGGCATTGGAAGCGGAAGCCGTCGAGCGACAATTGGCATCTGAAAAAATTGATGTCACGCTGCCGGGCCGCCCGGTAAAAGCAGGCAGCCACCATCCGCTTACAAAAGTCATTGAGGAAATTGAAGACTTGTTTATCGGGATGGGCTATACGATTGCCGAGGGGCCGGAAGTGGAAACCGATTACTACAATTTTGAAGCGCTGAACCTGCCGAAAGGGCATCCGGCACGCGATATGCAGGATACCTTTTACATAACCGATGAAATTTTGCTCAGGACCCATACTTCACCAAACCAAGCGCGGACAATGGAAAAACATCACGGCAAAGGGCCAGTCAAAATCATCTGCCCAGGGAAAGTATACCGCCGCGACAATGATGATGCGACCCATTCCCACCAGTTTATGCAGATTGAAGGGCTCGTTGTTGACGAAAACATTACGATGGCCGATTTAAAAGGGACGTTGGAAGTGTTTGCAAAAAAATTATTCGGCGAAGACCGTGAAATCCGGCTGCGCCCGAGCTTTTTCCCGTTCACCGAACCGAGTGTTGAAATGGATATTTCATGTAAAATGTGCGGTGGGCACGGTTGCCATGTTTGCAAAGGCACGGGCTGGATTGAAATTTTGGGCGCCGGCATGGTCCACCCGCGCGTATTACGGATGTCCGGCTTTGATCCGGAAAAATATACCGGTTTTGCATTTGGCATGGGGCCGGAGCGGATTGCGATGCTGAAATACGGCGTTGATGACATCCGCCACTTTTACACAAATGACATTCGTTTTTTACGGCAGTTTTCCGTACAAGAATAAGGAGGGTCAAACATGTTTGTTTCATATAAATGGCTGCAGGAATATGTAGATTTGGACGGCATTTCGCCGGAAGAACTGGCTGAAAAAATTACGCGGACCGGGATTGAAGTCGAAAGCGTGGCATTTAAGGGGGAAGGCATTAAAAATGTCGTTGTCGGGCATGTTTTGGAAAAAGAAAAGCATCCGAACGCCGATAAATTAAACAAATGCCTGGTTGATATCGGGGAAGGTGAGCCTGTCCAAATTATTTGCGGCGCGCCAAACGTCGATAAAGGGCAGAAAGTTGCCGTTGCCAAACCGGGCGCCTGGCTGCCGGGGCATGTAAAAATCAAACGCTCGAAACTGCGCGGCGAGGAGTCGAACGGGATGATCTGCTCACTGCAGGAACTCGGTGTTGAAAGCAAGCTCGTCCAAAAAGAGTATGCAAACGGCATTTATGTGTTCCCGGATGATGTGGAAGTGGGGAAGGATGTGCTGCCACTTTTAGGATTGGATGATACGATTATTGAACTGGGGCTTACTCCGAACCGGGCGGACTGCATGAGCATGCTTGGCGTTGCCTACGAAGTAGCAGCGATCCTTGGAAAAGACGTGAAATTGCCGGAAACAAAAGTGCAGGAAGCATCCGATAAAGCTGCTGATGCCATTTCGGTCCGTGTCGAGGCAAAAGAAGCAGCGCCGCTTTACACATTAAAAGTCATCCGCAACGTGAAAATCGGCCCGTCCCCGCTCTGGATGCAGGCGCGGCTCATGGCAGAAGGAATCCGCCCGCACAACAATGTGGTCGACATTACGAACTATATTTTGCTCGAATACGGCCAGCCACTCCATGCGTTTGACTATGACAAGCTCGGTTCCAAAGAAATTGTCGTCCGCATGGCGCGTGAAGGGGAAAAAATGGTCACGCTCGATGACCAGGAGCGCACGTTAAAAGATGTCCATCTTGTCATTACGAACGGCACTGAACCTGTCGCAATGGCCGGTGTCATGGGCGGCGCCAATTCGGAAGTATCCGAAACGACGACAAACGTACTTTTGGAATCCGCCTATTTTGACGCCGGAACAATTCGGACGGCTTCAAAAGACCACGGCCTGCGCAGCGAGGCAAGCAGCCGTTATGAAAGAGGGATTGATCCGAACCGCGTTGTGCCCGCAGCAGAACGGGCCGCAATGCTGATTGCCAAATATGCGGGTGGAGAAGTGCTTGCCGGAATGGTTGCCGAAAATCATTTGCATATTGAGCCGGCTGTTGTCACCATTACGCTGGAAAAAATCAACCGTGTGCTCGGAACGCAAATTTCAGCGGAAGAAGTGCTCCGTATTTTTAAACGTCTCCAGTTTGAAGCATCATGGGAAGACGGCCGTTTTACAGTGATTGTGCCAACCCGCCGCGGCGATATTACGATTGAGGAAGATCTGATTGAAGAAGTGGCGCGCCTGTACGGTTATGACCTGCTGCCAAAAACATTGCCGGCGGGCAGGGGAACGCGGGGCGGCTTGAACGCCATCCAGCAAAAACGCCGCGCCACGAAACGTTTTCTTGAAGGAACGGGGCTGTACCAGGCAACCACGTATTCTTTAACAAGCGAAGAAAAAGCACACCAGTACGCGCTTGAAAAACGCGAACCGGTCCGCGTCGCCATGCCGATGAGCGAAGAACGCAGTGTGCTGCGCTTAAGCCTTTTGCCGCATCTTTTGGAATCTGTCGCGTATAATGTCGCGCGTAAAAACGAGTCGGTTGCATTGTATGAAGTCGGCAATGTCTTTTTGAAAAAGGCGGACGGGGCACAGCCGGAAGAGCAGGAACACCTCGCCGGCGCCATCACCGGGCTTTGGGTTGCCAACTTGTGGCAAGGAGAAAAGAAAGCAGTTGATTTCTTTGTGGCAAAAGGGATTTTGGAAGGCCTGTTTGAAAAACTCGGGGTCTCAGGCGCTGTTTCCTACCGCGCGGCCGCATTTAACGGGCTGCATCCGGGAAGGACAGCCGAAATTTTGCTGGACGGGGAAGCGATTGGTTTTGTCGGCCAGGTGCATCCGAACGTGCAAAAAGAACTCGATATCAAAGAAACATACGTGTTCGAACTGAAACTGGAGCCGGTGTACGATTACCCGGCCGAACCGGTCCAATACCGGCCGATCCCGCGCTTCCCGGCCATCACCCGTGATATTGCGCTTGTTGTCGACCGCGATGTGGAAGCAGCCCGGCTGCAGGCAATCATCCGGGAGGCCGGCGGAACCCTTTTGAAATCCGTTTCGATTTTTGATTTATATGAAGGCGGGCATATGGAACCCGGCAAAAAATCAATTGCCTTCTCGCTTACTTACTTCGATCCGGAACGTACATTAACGGATGAAGAAGTCGTCGCCCGGCATGAAAAAGTGCTGGATGCGGTAAAAGAAAAAGCAGGCGCGGTGTTGAGAGGATAAGGGAATGCAAAAAGGGGGAATCGCGGGATTCCTCCTTTTTCCATTTAACCGTCATTGTTTTTTTATACGGAAAATCAATTGATGATCATGAATGAAGCAGGATGAAAGCAAAAATGCAATGCAAGTGCTGATTGCCGACGCCGCCCAAAAACTGTTTAACCCGAGGACAGGCAGAAAGAGGGCAGTGAGTGCGGTTTTGAAAAAAAGATCCGAAAAATTGGAGAGCAAAAACAGCTTCATTTTCGCGTACCCTCTTAGAATGCTTTCATTCACGTTTTTTAGCGCGGAAAATAAAATCATGATGCAGCTGTATTTTAGATAGGAGGTGCCAAAGCCGGCAGCATCAGGATATTTTTTTGCATCCAAAAAGATGGATAAGATTTGCTTATCAAACACGAAATCCGCGAGTGTCAGAAAAAGAACGTAAACCGTGGCAAACCGGATGCAAAACCGGTATCCTTCCAAAATCCTGCCAAACTGTTTCGCGCCGCTGTTGGCCGCTGTAAAAATGGTCAGTGTCTGGCAAAAACCGATCATGATGAGCATAAAAAAAGTGAGGATTTTATTCACCGCAATATACCCGCTGATGATTTCGCTGCCATAGGGATTAACGAATATTTGCAATAATAGTGCAGATAAAGTGACCGCCCCCTGCTGCAGCATGAGCGGATAAGAAACGGACAATAGTTCCGAAAGCTGTGCCTTTGGAAAAACAAACTTTCCTTTTTCCAAGGGAAATGTTTTGATGCGCTTCAACATGGCCCATACCGTGGCCGCCATCCCGGCCATTTGCGAAAGGACAGCGGCAAAAGCAGCGCCGGCAACCCCGGAATGAAATCCGCAAATGAACAAAACGGTAAAGCCAATATTCAGGCAGGATGCAAAAAGAACGAGAAAAAGTGGCGTTTTCGCATCTCCCATCGAAATCAGCACAGCCCGCAAAATATCAAATATAAAAATAAAAACGAGCCCAAAACAATAAATCGCCATGTAACTTCCGGTAAACGCCCAAAGTGATGCAGGCAGGTGGATCAGCCTGAATAACCACTGCTGCAGGAGAACCGGAAGGAAGCCCATCACAATGCCGGCTAAACCGGCAAACAGGATGATGCATTTTATCGTTGATACAATTGTTTGGTACTTTTGTTCCCCCATATATTTTGCGATGACGATTTCGCAGCCCATTTCAAGCCCGCCGGAAATCACGAGGAAGACGCCGATAATGCTTCCTGCATTCCCTACAGCTGCAAGTTCCTGTGCGCCTAAATATTTTCCGACGACGATTGTGTTGATGATCAAATAAAGCTGCTGTGACAATAAATTTAAAATATTGGGAATGGAAAAGAGGAGAAATCCCTTTTTTACGGGAAACGCTGTAAAGTTTAACATCTTGCATACTCCTGTCTGTTTGATTATAGTTTTAACATAAAGTATCCCGTAACTGGATAGTCAAGGTGGTTGTATGATAAAAAAATTTAAAACAGGAGAATTTGCCCGGCTGTGCAGAGTGAATAAGAAAACTTTATATTATTACGATGAAACCGGCTTATTAAAACCGGCAGTCCAGGATGGGAATGGTTACCGGTATTATACGGAAGAACAAATCGATCAGCTGAGCAAAATCAAAGCCTTGCAGTCTGTCGGTCTGTCATTGGCTGAAATAAAAAAGCAGTTCCATCAGGAAGATGTAGCGGAAAGCATCCGGACGCTCGCTAACCAGAAAAATGCGATCACAAACAAAATTCATGATTTGGAACAGTTAGCGCAAACATTGGGCCGGAAGCTGGCTGAACTTGAACGTTTTCAAAAGATGGGGAGCCTGAAGGTCTTTATCGAAACCTGTTTGGAAGAATACTTGATTATTCGTGAACAGTCCGGGCCGTTTGTTGTCAATTACATGCTGGAAGGATACCATGCAGGTGTCATCATCAGCGGGATGAAACAACCTGCATCGGAAAAGAAAACGTGGAAATACCGGAAGACGGATGACCGGAAAGATGCCAACTTTTTGAAAAAAGCAGGAAAGTTTGCCGGGCTTTATTTTCTTGCGGAAGATCAAAAAATCAATGAGGCTGCAGAAAAAGCTTACGGCTTGATCTGCAAAGAAACGGAAACGGCGGGCAACGAGATTTACCTTGAAGATGTTGCCAATGATTTTCTTTCGTTTCCGGACGGGAAAATATTATTTAAAATAAGTGCCATGGCAAAGTGAGTTTTGGCTTTTTTCCCAAAAAAGGAGCCAGTTTTGGCCGGCTCCGGCCGGAACGGGCTTTAGCTGATTCCCGCAATCCTTTTCGCTTTTTCCGTATTGGCGAAATGCAGTTTGACAAAATGCGGCAGCGCGGCCATGCCTTTTTCCTTGATGAGCCGCGCGGCAGCCTGGTCCACCTGTGCGCCGGCGCCCTTTGGCAAAACAAAGCCGGCTTTTTTGCTTAATTTTTCTAACTCCCGGACAAAAGCATAGCGTGCGAGAATGGAAGCGGCTGCAACCGCAAGATGGACGCTTTCCCCTTTTGTGCTGAAATAGACGCCGTCGCGCATGACGATTTTTTCGTTTTGCAAATACCGGTAATACGTGGATGCTTCCGCGAACTGATCAATTAAAATTGCATCCGGTTTTGCCGGCGCAATTTTTTGGGCGGTATTGTACAAAGCCCGGTTATGGAGCAATGCTTTCATTTTTCCTTGCGACATGCCCGATTGTTGGAGCCGGTTGTATTTTTCGTTCGGCAAAATGAGCAGGCTGTACGGAATAAAGGTGAGAAGCTCTTTCGCTATTCCGGCAATCTGACTGTCTGTTAATCCTTTTGAATCTTTTACGCCCAGTTCTTTTAAAAGCGGGAGCTGTTTCTTTTCAACGTAACAGCTGACGACCGTCATCGGCCCGAAAAAGTCGCCTGTTCCGACTTCATCCGATCCAATGACGGAAAGCTCTCCGATATCAGGAGGCAGCGGGTTGCCGGAAGATTTTGCGCTCCGGGCGGCATCCGGCTTCTTTTCCAGCGGCTGTCCCCATTTTGACGCTTCCGTTTCTGCGGCCGGCCCTTGAAATAAAACTTTTCCGGACTTATAGCCGGTAATGGAGCAGCCTGGTATTTTTGCGGCAAAAACGGCGCCGGACGGAACTTTTCCTGACAGGCTGTTTTGATAAGATTGTTTCATTTTTTGCATGGTTGAAGCTGAAACGAGAATGACAGTATTTGACATTTTGATTCCTCCGGCAGTTTCAGGATCTCCTTGAATTTGTTCGACATTGTTAGACAAAGGCTTTTCCGTCATGCTATGATAGAGAATAGGATTCTTACAAATGGGGAGGCAGGCAACATTGGAAAAAACCCGAATTACTGTTGGCATATACGGACAGCAATATACCATAATCGGAACGGATCCGGCAAGCCATATTCGCCTGGTTGCCTCGATGGTTGATGAAAGAATGCGGGAAATCAGCGCGAAGAATCCTTCATTAGATACTGGCAAAGTGGCTGTGCTGACAGCCGTAAATGCTGTCCATGATTATATAAAACTGAAAGAGCAGTATGAGCTGCTTGAACAGCACTATTTACAATTGTTGAAAAAGGATGAAGATGAAAATGGTTAATTTGATCATCATCATTTTGCTTGTGCTTGGATTCCTGAACGGGAAGCGGAAAGGATTTATATTGCAGGCTGTCCACCTCACAGGGTTTGTAATTGCCTCCGCAGTTGCGTACATATTGTATGATGACCTGGCGGAAAAATTGAAGCTAATGATTCCGTATCCTTCTTTTAACAGCGACAGCTCATTTGCCCTTCTGATGCACGAGGGCAATATGGAAACGGCATTTTACCGGATCATTGCGTTTGCCATTCTTTTCTTTGCCGTCAGGATACTTCTAAATATTGTCGGGTCATCCCTTACCTTTTTGGCCCAGCTCCCGGTCCTCAAACAAGTCAATGGATGGGCGGGCGGCATCCTCGGGTTTGCCGAGCTGTACTTGATCATTTTTATCGTTTTATATATTGGATCCTTGCTGCCGGTGGATGAGATCCAATCCGCGCTCAAGGCATCCGCAGTCGCAGAAGGCATGATTAAAAATACACCTTATATTTCAGCTCTTGTGGCGTCATGGTGGGTGAAATAGAAACCCGGGCGGCACGTTTACCATTTGCAAACGGGTTGAAAATGGGTTTTTCAAAACAGCACTTCTCGCGACGGGGGAGTGTTTCTTTATGGAGGGGATCGCCCGTGTACATGCTGGTTTTTTCCGGACGGGGCTTGAATGCCGGGCACGGATTCAAATACTTCCCATGCTGCTGGAAAAAATGTGCGGCCATTGGAAGGGCGCTTTCCCAATCATCGTAGCGGGAAAACGGTAAAAACCCGATCCTTCACTTAATAAGTTAAAAAGGGGGCAGGCGAATGCGGACAAATAAACGCAGTGTCATCCGGCTGCTGGAACAAATTGCGGTTTACTTGGAATTGAAAGGCGAAAACCATTTTAAAATCGCGGCTTACCGCAGGGCTGCATCTGCCTTGGAAGCGGATGGGCGTGACTTGTCAGAAATCAGCCGTTTTACGGATATTCCTCATATTGGAAAAACAACCGCTTCCGTCATCGAAGAGTTCGTGGAAACTGGGCGGTCCACCCTGCTTGAACAACTAAAAGACGAAGTTCCAAAAGGGCTGGTTCCGCTCATGCAGATACAGGGTCTTGGTGCCAGGAAAATATCAAGGCTTTACAGGGAACTTGGCATTACAGATGCGGATTCTTTAAGGAAAGCTTGTGAAGAAGGAAAAGTTGAAACGTTAAAAGGGTTTGGAAAAACGACGCAGTCCAATCTTTTGCACGCGCTTGACCAGCTTTCGGGGAAACCGGCTTATACCATCGGCCGGCTGCTGCCGGTACTTTTGCTGATCGAAGAAACGCTGTCCGGAAACAGGAAAATAGAAACCTATTCGCGTGCCGGCAGTATCCGGCGGTTTGAAGAAAGAATAGAAGAACTCGATTATGTCATCTCTACATTCGATCCAAAATCGGTTGCGGAGGACATTCTTCAAATGAACGAAGTCGTGGAAGCTGTTTCTATCCGGAGTATAAAAATAACGGCTAAATTAAAAGGGGAACCTGGCTTACGGATCAATTTCCGGATCGCGTTGCCTGACCTGTATGCGATGACGCTTTTTCTTTCAACAGGGCCGGAACCGCATCTGGAAAAAATGCAGCAGATTGCCGGTCTTCATGGCGAGCGGCTGACGCAATCCGGCGTCAAAATTCTGAAGACAGGCGAATTGCTCCGTTTTCCGAGTGAAGCTTCGTTTTATCATCATTACGGCCTGCCTTACATCCCTCCGGAAATCCGCGCTGACGGCAGCGAGGTGGAAACCTATAAGGGGACGCCTTTTGTCCAGATCGATGATGTAAAGGGCGACCTGCACATGCACACCGTCTGGTCGGACGGGAAAGATTCGCTTGAAGACATGGTCAATGCATGCAGAAGAAGAGGGTACGAATATATCGCAATCACGGACCACTCTAAATATTTAAAAGTCGCCGGCGGGCTTTCACGTGAACGTTTGATCAGGCAAATGAATGAAATCCGCCGGTTAAATGAAAAATATCCGGATATCTTGATTTTGTCCGGTATTGAGATGGACATTTTGCCGGACGGGACTTTGGATTTTGATGATGATGTGCTGTCAGGCCTTGATTTCGTCATTGCTTCCATCCATTCGGGGTTCGGGAATAGCCGCGCGCAGATCATGAAACGGCTGCGCAACGCTTTATTCAACCCGCATGTGGACATGATTGCCCATCCGACCGGAAGATTAATCGAAAAAAGGCAGGGGTACGATGTCGATTTTGATTTGCTTTTCCAATGGGCAAAGGAAACCGGCACGATCCTTGAATTAAGCGGCGACCCCGCCAGATTGGACCTTTCAGCGGCCCGTGCAAGAGAAGCGCAGGCAGCCGGTGTGAAAATCGCGATTAACACCGATGCACACGCAACTGCGGAACTGGGCAATATCGCTTTCGGTGTCGGCACCGCGAGAAAAGGCTGGATTGAAAGGAAAAATGTGGTCAATACGTATACGAAAGAACAACTCCTTGAGTTTTTAAAACAGAAACATCAGCACTGATCCATTCCCTTTCTGCAATGAATAGAGGGCAGTTTTCCGGAACGCTGGAATCCGGAATGCATGGAGGACGAATAGATGCAACATAAAATCATCAAAACACTCGAGTTTGATAAAATTAAAAATCTGCTGCTTGAGCACGCTTCTTCTCCGCTTGGGGCCGAAAAAATTGAAGCCCTTTTTCCCTCCTCTTCCTATGAAGAAGTGGTCCGGATGCAGGAGGAGACGGATGAAGCGGCGCAAGTGCTGCGTTTAAAAGGGCATGTGCCGCTTTTCGGCATTTATGACATCCGCCGTCATCTGAAAAGAGCGGCGATCGGCGGCAGGCTGAACCCGCAGGAACTGGTGCAGATTGCCAGCACCATCCATGTCAGCCGAACGATGAAACGGTTTATTGAAGGAATCACGGAAGAAGAAACAGAACTGCCGATCTTAACAAGCATGGTGGACAGGATTGCGGTCCTTACGCCGCTCGAACATGAAATCCGGAATGCGGTGGATGAAAACGGGGAAATTCTGGACTCGGCAAGCGAAACGCTGCGCCAAATCCGGCACGGGCTGCGCGGTACGGAACGGCGCATTCGTGAAAAACTGGAAGGCTATATCCGCGGCAAAAATGCGGCGAAAATGCTGTCGGATGCGATTATTACGATCCGGAATGACCGCTATTGTATCCCGGTAAAACAGGAATACCGGGCAAATTACGGGGGAATCGTCCATGACCAGTCTTCTTCCGGACAGACTTTGTTCATTGAGCCGCAATCGGTGGTGGACTTGAATAACCAGCTGCGTGAATGGCATTTAAAAGAGCAGCAGGAGGTTGAAAGGATTTTAAGCGAATTGTCCGCCGCAGTGGCAGCAGCCGGCGGGGAGCTTGAAACCATCGTTGAAATTCTCGCTGATTTTGACTTTATGTTTGCCAAAGCTTTATACGGCCGGTCCATTAAAGGTTCGAAACCGGTGATCAACAATCATGGCGCCATCCGTATGTTCAAAGCGCGTCATCCGTTGCTTCCAGCCGATAAAGTGGTGCCAAATGATATTACGATCGGGCAGGAATATACGACCATTGTGATAACCGGGCCGAATACAGGCGGAAAAACGATTACGCTGAAAACAATCGGGCTGTGCACGCTCATGGCGCAGGCCGGGCTGCAAATTCCCGCTTTGGACGGTTCGGAAATGGCTGTTTTTAAAGAAGTATTTGCCGATATCGGTGATGAACAGTCGATTGAGCAAAGCCTTAGCACCTTCTCCTCCCATATGACAAATATCGTTGAAATCCTGAAACGGGTCGACGATCAGTCGCTCGTCCTGTTTGATGAGCTCGGCGCCGGTACCGACCCGCAGGAAGGGGCTGCCCTTGCGATTTCAATTTTGGACGAAGTGTACAAAAGGGAGGCCCGCGTTGTCGCCACCACCCACTACCCGGAACTGAAGGCATACGCTTATAACCGTGAAGGGGTCGTCAATGCAAGCGTCGAGTTTGATGTGGAAACATTAAGCCCAACATACCGGCTTTTAATCGGCGTTCCCGGCCGGAGTAATGCGTTTGAAATCTCAAGGCGCCTCGGGCTCTCCCCGTCCATTATTGAACACGCCCAATCACTAATCGGCGCGGACACAAACGAGGTCGAAAATATGATTGCCGCGCTCGAATCGGCTAGGCGCGAGGCGGAAAAAGAACGGCAGGAAGCGCAGGAACTGTTGAAGGATGCCGAGGAACTGCACCGTGATTTGCAAAAACAAATGGCGGCGTTTTATGCCCGCCGCGATGAGCTGTACGGAAAAGCGGAGAAAAAAGCGGCAAAAGTGGTGGAAGAGGCAAAGGAAAAAGCGGAAGAGATCATCCGCGACTTGCGGAAAATGCAGCTTGAATCCAAAGCCAATGTGAAAGAACATGAACTGATTGATGCAAGAAAACAGCTGGAGGAACTGGCGCCGAAACTGGACCGCAAACCGGCGGCAAAAGCAAAAAAACAGCATATCTACCAGCCGGGCGACGAAGTCAAAGTGCTCAGCTTCAACCAGAAAGGCACGCTACTTGAACAAACGGCAGGCGGCGAGTGGCTCGTGCAAATGGGTATTTTGAAAATGAAAGTAAAAGAATCCGACATGGAATATATCCGGCCGCCGCAACAAAAACAGCCGGAGAAGCACCTGGCAACGGTCAGGGGGCGCGATTCCCATGTCAGCCTGGAACTCGATTTGCGCGGGGAGCGTTATGAAGATGCGCTCTTAAAAGTTGAAAAATATATTGACGATGCGCTTTTAGCCGGGTATCCGCGCGTTTCGATCATCCACGGGAAAGGAACAGGTGCGCTCCGGAACGGGGTGCAGGAATTTTTAAAACATCACCGCGCCGTAAAACGAATCCGTCTCGGGGAACCAGGCGAAGGTGGCAGCGGCGTTACGATTGTAGAATTCAAGTAATTTTCAAGGGCAAGGGGGAGGGCCTTTTGTTTCTCGAAAAGCTGGCAAAAATTTTGTTTGTTTGCTGTGCCGTTTTTGCATTGCTTGGCGTCATTTATTTGATTGTTGCAGATTAGCCCGTGACAAGGAGAAGGAGCGCATCCTTCTCCTGTTTCGGCTGCAAATAATTGTCAACGCTTTCAATTTTCGTTATAATAAAATAAGTCAATAAAAGATGCAAAATGGAGTTGATGCAAATGACAGACAGGCCATGGCTGTCCCAGTATCCGCCGGAAATACCCGTTTCCCTTACGTATCCGCGAAAACCGGTTTGTGCATTTTTAACCGAAGCAGCTGAACAGTATCCTGACAAAAAAGCGCTCCATTTTATGGGGAAAGAAATGACATACCGTGAAGTGTATGAAGCGGCGCTCAAATTTGCCGGGTATTTAAAAAAACTCGGAGTGGAAAAAGGCGATAGGGTTGCCGTGCTGCTCCCGAATTCCCCGCAGGCCGTCATCGGTTTTTACGGCATCCTTTACACGGGCGGGATAGCCGTCATGACGAATCCGCTATATACGGAAAGGGAACTGGAATATCAGCTGAAAGACTCCGGCGCGAAGGCCATCCTGACAGTTGATTTCCTGTACCCGACAGTGGCAAAAGTATTTGAGAAAACCGATCTCGAACATATTATTGTAACCGCCATCAGCGAGTATTTGCCTTTTCCCAAAAACGTCATCTACCCGTTTCTGCAGAAAAAGCAAACGGGCGTTACTGTCCGGGTCCAGCACGGTGGGCACCATCACTTGCTAAAGAACATCATGAAGGAAGAAGTTCCGGAACCGCTTGACACGCCATTCGATATCGAAGAGGACCTTGCGATTCTCCAGTACACCGGCGGCACAACCGGCGTGCCGAAAGGGGTCATGCTGACACATCTCAATTTGATTGCAAACGCGACAATGTGCGATGCCTGGATGTACAGGGCCAAAAAAGGGGAAGAAGTAGTGCTCGGCATGCTTCCGTTTTTCCACGTGTACGGCATGACGACCGTGCTGATTCTTTCTGTCATGCAGGGCTTTAAAATGATTTTAATTCCGCGCTTTGATGCGGAGTCACTGCTGAAGACGATTGAAAAACAGCGGCCAACTTTGTTTCCGGGTGCGCCAACCATTTATATCGGGCTTTTAAACCACCCGAAAATCAAGGAATATGATTTGTCATCGATTGAAGCATGCATCAGCGGTTCTGCACCGCTGCCGGTAGAAGTCCAGCAGAAATTTGAAGGGGTGACCGGCGGCAAGCTTGTGGAAGGGTATGGTCTCAGTGAATCTTCTCCTGTCACCCATGCCAATTTTGTATGGGGAAATCGCGTCAAAGGCAGTATCGGCGTGCCATGGCCAGATACGGACTGCGAAATCCGCTCGCTCGAAGACGGCAGGCCGTTACCGCCCGGTGAAGTCGGCGAGCTGGCGGTAAAAGGGCCGCAAGTGATGAAAGGCTACTGGAACCGCCCGGAAGAAACGCAGGAAGTGCTGAAAGACGGGTGGCTATTTACGGGGGATTTGGCTTATATGGACGAGGAAGGTTATTTTTATATTGTCGACCGGAAAAAAGACATCATTATAGCAGGCGGCTATAATATTTATCCGCGTGAAGTCGAAGAAGTGCTGTATGAGCACCCTGCCGTCCAGGAAGCCGTAGTTGCCGGCGTACCGCACCCGTACCGCGGGGAAACCGTCAAAGCCTATATTGTGCTGAAAGACAATATGACAGTAACGGAAGAAGAACTGGACCGGTTTGCACGCCAATATCTGGCGGCATATAAAGTCCCGCGCATTTACGAATTCCGGGATGAACTGCCGAAAACGGCCGTTGGGAAAATTTTGCGGCGCTCATTGGTTGCAGAAGAAAAAGAAAAGATGGAAAATGGAGGAGAGAAGATCGGGTAAGGAAATTTTTTTATAAACAGGACTTGACAAATGCTGCATTCCTGTATAATATGAAAATATGAATGAATGGTCATTCATTTTCTGGCCGCCATTAAACCGGCCGGCCAAATTGACAGATCATGAGATTGAAAGGTGATAGCCCGTGAGGAAAAACAGGCCAAAGTACAAACAAATTATTGATGCAGCAGTGGTGGTTATCGCACAACACGGCTATCATCAGGCACAGGTTTCAAAAATTGCAAAACAGGCGGGCGTAGCGGACGGCACGATTTATTTGTATTTTAAAAACAAAGAAGACATCCTGATTTCTTTGTTTGAAGAAAAGATGCAGCTGTTTATCGAAAAGGTTTCCGAATATATTGCAGGGGACCTTTCCCCTTCCGAAAAGTTGCTCAAGATGATCGAAAACCACTTCAAAGTCCTTGCCGCCGATCACCATTTGGCGGTCGTGACCCAGCTGGAACTGCGGCAGACCAATTTAGATCTGCGGCTTAAAATCAACAGCGTGCTGAAAGAATATTTGACGCTCGTTGACCAAATCATCCGCGAAGGCATGGAAAAAGGTGAATTCGATTCCGGGCTTGACGTCCGGCTCGTCCGGCAGATGATTTTCGGGACAGTCGATGAAACGGTAACGACATGGGTGATGAATAAAGAAAAATACGACCTCGTTTCACTGGCTGCTCCCGTCCATCAATTGATCATTAACGGCTGCGGCAAAAAAACGGCGGTTTAATGCCGCAGCTTTCACAAGGGGGTTTGAGACGGGATGGAATTTATTACGATCAAACGGGAAAATGCGGTCGCCTGCATTGAAATGAACAGGCCGCCTGCCAACGCGCTTGCGCAGGCCCTTTTACAAGAACTTGCGCAAGCGTTTGGCCAGCTTGAAAACGATCCTGAAACCCGGGTCGTGCTCCTTTACGGGAAAGGAAGATTTTTCTCGGCAGGAGCGGATATTAAAGAATTTGTCCAATTAAGGGACTCCGGCGGCTCCGATGCGCTGGCGGTTTCTGGTCAGGAATTGTTCGAAAAAGTGGAAGCGTTCCCGAAACCGGTCATCGCCGCGATCCACGGCGCGGCACTTGGCGGCGGGCTCGAACTTGCGATGGCATGCCATATCCGTCTTGTCACAGAAAATGCAAAACTCGGCCTCCCGGAACTGAGCCTCGGACTCGTGCCGGGTTTTGCCGGAACGCAGCGGCTGCCAAGGTATGTCGGACGCGGCAAAGCGTTTGAAATGCTGTGGACAAGCGAACCGCTGACCGGAACGGAGGCCGTGCAGCAGGGGCTTGCAAACCATGCTTATAAGGAAGAGGAATTGCTCCCGAAAGCAAAGGCGCTGGCTGAAAAAATTGCAAAGAAAAGCCCGCTGGCCCTGAAAGCCTCTATTGAACTCGTCAATTATTCAAAAACAAACGATTACGAAAAAGGCTTGGAGCAGGAATCCGCACGTTTTCTTGAGCTGTTCGGCTCAAAAGATGCAGAGGAAGGCATCAAAGCTTTTATTGAAAAAAGGGAACCGCGTTTTACAGGGGCCTAACATTTTTTGATTTGTATGCGCTTAAAAGATTTTATTTTTTAACGATTTAGGGAGGGAACGGCATGAATATCTTCGTATTATTAAAACGGACTTTTGACACAGAAGAAAAGATTGCGATTGCAAACGGCCGCATCCAGGATGACGGGGCAGAATATATCATCAACCCGTACGATGAATACGCCGTTGAAGAGGCCATCCAGGTACGCGATGCCCAGGGCGGCGAAGTCACGGTTGTCACAGTCGGCAATGAAGATGCGGAAAAGCAATTGCGGACGGCCCTTGCGATGGGTGCGGATAAAGCAGTCCTCATTAATATTGAAGACGATGTGGAAGCAAGCGACCAGGTCACAACGGCAAAAGTGCTCGCCGCTTATTTAAAAGAGCAGGAACCGGATCTCATTATCGGCGGGAATGTCGCCATTGACAACGCTTCCGGACAGGTCGGCCCGCGGGTGGCGGAGTTGCTCGGCATCCCGTATGTAACGACGATTACCAATCTGGAAATTGACGGCGACAAAGCGACGGTCACAAGAGATGTCGAAGGAGATTCCGAAATCATTGAAACGACCCTTCCGCTGCTCGTTACAGCGCAGCAAGGCTTAAATGAGCCGCGGTATCCTTCGCTCCCGGGGATCATGAAAGCGAAGAAAAAACCGCTTGAAGAGCTGGAACTGGATGACCTTGACCTTGAAGAAGAAGACGTGGAGCCAAAAACCAAAACGATCGAGGTTTACCTGCCGCCGAAAAAAGAAGCAGGAAAAGTGCTTGAAGGCGAAATCACCGACCAGGTAAAAGAACTTGTCCAATTATTGCATAATGAAGCAAAAGTGATTTAAGCGAAGAAACCGGAAATGGAGGGGATCAGCATGAGTCGAAAAGTATTAGTAGTGGGGGAAGTCCGTGACGGATCGCTCCGCAATGTATCATATGAAACCATTGCCGCCGGAAAAACGGTAGCAGAAGGCGGGGAAGTGGTCGGCGTTTTGATCGGGGACGCTGTGAAAGATTTGGGGAAAGACATGATTCAATACGGCGCTGACCGTGTTGCCGTGGTGGAAGACGAGAAGCTGAAAAGCTATTCTTCAGACGGTTTTTCCCAAGCATTGCTTGCGGTGATCGAATCTGAAAAGCCGGATGGCATCTTAATCGGCCATACGGCGCTTGGCAAAGACCTGGCCCCGAAAGTAGCGGCTAAATTGGATGCCGGTCTGATTTCGGACGCAACCGCAGTGGAATCAGCCGGGGAACATGTCGTCTTTACCCGCCCGATATACTCCGGCAAAGCGTTTGAGAAAAAGATCATAACAGACGGGATCATCTTTGCAACCATCCGGCCGAACAACATCAGCCCACTTGAAAAAGATGAATCACGCACAGGGGATATCGAAACCGTTGACGCGGGAATTAAAGATTTACGCGCGATCATCAAAGAAGTGGTTCGGAAAGTAAGTGAAGGGGTTGACCTTTCGGAAGCGAAAGTCATCGTTTCAGGCGGCCGCGGCGTGAAAAGCGCGGATGGCTTCAAACCGCTGAAAGAACTTGCCGATGTGCTCGGCGGCGCGGTTGGGGCTTCGCGCGGCGCATGTGACGCTGGCTATTGCGATTATTCTCTGCAAATCGGGCAGACGGGCAAAGTGGTTACACCGGATTTGTATATCGCATGCGGTATTTCCGGTGCCATCCAGCATTTGGCCGGCATGTCCAACTCGAAAGTGATTGTGGCCATTAACAAAGACCCGGAAGCGAACATCTTCAACGTGGCGGATTACGGCATTGTCGGCGACCTGTTCGAAGTGGTCCCGCTTCTCACAGAGGAAATCAAAAAACTGAAAGTCACATCGGCGTAATCCCGGGCCCGGACGAAAAAATTCGTTCCGGGCCTGTTTTCTGTTGGATATTCGTGAAAAAAGGGTATAAAATAATAAAATCATTACTGCTTTTTCCGGACCGGACAAATTGTTCGCAACATATGATAAAGGATGATATACTTATCCCAAGCAGTAATAGTTTGATTTAGGAGGGTTCTTTCAATATGGCAATTACACATGCTACCGACGCGACTTTCGAGCAGGAAGTCAGCCAAGGTTTGGTATTAACGGATTTTTGGGCAACATGGTGTGGTCCGTGCAAAATGATTGCACCGGTACTTGAAGAAATCGATGCTGAAATGGGCGACAAGGTGAAAATCGTCAAAGTAGACGTGGATGAGAATCAGGAAACGACCAGCAAATTCGGCGTCATGAGCATTCCGACCCTTGTTCTCATGAAAGATGGCAAACCGGTCGACAAAGTGATCGGTTACCAGCCGAAAGAAGCTTTGCAAGAATTAGTGAACAAACATTTATAATACAATAAACGCTCGGCTTCAAGCCGTGCGCAAATGCATTTTAAAATCCGGGCCGGCTGTGGTCCGGGTTTTTTACAGAACGCAGGATTTTGAGGTGAAGAGAAATTGAACGAGACGATCCGCAATAAACTTGCCCTCCTGCCCGCCCAACCCGGCTGCTATTTAATGAAAGACAGACAGGGGACCATCATTTATGTCGGGAAGGCCAAAATTTTAAAAAACCGTGTCCGCTCTTACTTTTCCGGTTCGCATGACGCAAAAACGCAGCGGCTTGTCAGCGAGATCGAAGACTTTGAGTATATTGTCACTTCTTCCAATATTGAAGCCCTTATTCTTGAAATTAATTTAATCAAAAAGCATGACCCGAAATACAACATCATGCTGAAAGATGATAAAACATACCCGTATATTAAGCTGACCCATGAACGCCACCCGCGTCTGATCACCACCCGGAAAGTGAAAAAAGATAAAGGCAAATATTTCGGCCCGTATCCGAACGTGCAGGCGGCTAATGAAACAAAAAAGCTGCTGGACCGGTTGTATCCTTTGCGGAAATGCACCAATATGCCGGACCGCGTCTGCCTTTATTACCATTTAGGCCAGTGTCTTGCGCCGTGTGTCAATGAGGTGAAAGAAGAAACATACAAAGAGATCACCGATCAAATTACCCGCTTTTTGAACGGGGGTTACACGGAAATCAAAAAAGAACTGGAAGAAAAAATGCATGAGGCTGCAGAAAAGCTTGAATTTGAGCGGGCAAAAGAATACCGCGACCAGATCGCCAATATTGAAATGACGATGGAAAAACAGAAAATTACAATGACAGATTTTACGGACCGCGACATTTTCGGCTACGCAGTGGATAAAGGCTGGATGTGCGTCCAGGTCTTTTTCATGCGCCAAGGAAAGCTGATCGAACGGGATGTCTCGCTTTTTCCGTCTTACGATGAGCCGGAGGAGGAATTTTTGAGCTATTTGGGGCAGTTTTATGCCAAACCGGAGCATATTAAGCCGAAAGAAGTGCTGATTACGGAAAAAGCAGACCGGGAACTGGCGGAACAACTGCTCGAAATCAAAGTACTCCAGCCGAAAAAAGGCCAGAAACGGGAACTCGTGTTAATGGCCGAGAAAAACGCAAAGATTGCATTGAAGGAAAAATTCGCGTTGATTGAACGGGACGAGGAACGGACGATCAAAGCCGTTGAAAATCTTGGCGAAAAGCTTGGCATCTACACACCGCATCGGATTGAAGCGTTCGATAATTCGAATATCCAGGGGACAAACCCGGTTTCGGCGATGGTCGTGTTTGTGGACGGTAAGCCGGCAAAAAAAGAATACCGCAAATATAAAATCAAAACAGTGGAAGGACCGGATGATTATGAATCGATGCGCGAAGTGATCCGCCGCCGTTACATCCGTGCCCTAAGGGAAAACTTACCGCTTCCGGATCTCATCATCATTGACGGCGGAAAAGGGCAAATTGACGCGGCAAGGGATGTGCTTGAAAATGAGCTCGGGCTTGAGATCCCGATCGGCGGCCTGGCAAAGGATGAGAAGCACAATACATCGCAGCTTTTGTTCGGCAACCCGCTGGAAGTTGTGCCGCTCGGGCGGAACAGCCAGGAATTTTACCTGCTTCAGCGCATCCAGGATGAAGTGCACCGGTTTGCGATTACCTTCCACAGGGAATTGCGTGGAAAATCCGCTTTTCAATCGGCGCTTGACGATATTCCGGGCATCGGGCCGAAACGGAAAAAACAACTGCTCCGCCACTTTGGCTCCTTGAAGAAAATGAAACAAGCAAAGCTGGAAGAATTTGTGGAAGCGGGCATCCCGCGTCCGGTATCCGAAACATTAATCAAAAAATTACAAGAATAACCTGGCAGGGTTTTTCCGTATATGGTATAATCATGATAATTTCATATGGCAGGCTTTGTTTCAGACTTTCGGGTGCGATCATCCCGGCGTCCGGCAAAGCCGTTACATGATAGAGGCGCAAAACTTAAGAGTAAGAAGCGGGAGAAGATTGGGCTTCCGGGATCGTTTCTGAAAGGAAGTTTTGCCGAAGTGAAAATGGCCTCAATGCCGTTTTTGCTGGTTCTGTACTGAAAAAGTCCGGAACTGTCAGGATGAAATGTCTTGGAGCGCTATCTCACAGGAATGACTGCGTACCCGCGTATGCAAAAGCGATGAGATATCCGTTCTCATTGCTTTTTTTAAATGGGCGCCAAGTTGCTTTGCCTTTCACTCTGACAGCCTCATCTTACTTATAAACTGCAGAAGGTGGCGGAGTTATTGGGAATCATTGTTCAGAAATTCGGGGGAACTTCGGTTGGAAATGTGGAAAGGATCCGGAATACGGTCAACCGGATTATTGAAGAAAAGGAAAAGGGCCATGATGTTGTCGTCGTTGTTTCCGCGATGGGCAAAACAACGGACCAGCTTGTCGGGCTTGCAAATGAACTTTCTGCGTATCCTGCAAAACGCGAAATGGATATGCTGCTTTCAACCGGCGAACAGGTGACGATTTCGCTTGTCGCCATGGCACTGATCGCTCGCGGCTACGATGCCGTTTCTTATACCGGATGGCAGGCCGGCATTATAACGGAACCCGTACACGGAAACGCCCGGATCACGGAAATCCGGACTGAAAAAATCAAATCCCGTCTGGCAGCCGGGCAAATTGTAATCGTCGCCGGGTTTCAGGGCATCACCCCGGCAGGCGAAATTGCGACACTCGGCAGGGGCGGCTCGGATACAACGGCAGTGGCGCTTGCAGCAGCGCTTCATGCGGACCGCTGCCTGATCTATACGGATGTCACCGGCGTGTTTACGTCCGACCCACGCTATATTCCGAATGCCCGGAAGCTTAAGGCTGTATCCTATGATGAGATGCTTGAACTGGCGAGTCTCGGGGCGGGCGTTTTGCATGCAAGGGCAGTGGAGTTTGCCAAAAATGCGGCTGTGCCGCTGATCGTTTGTTCGAGCCTTGAAAGGGAGGAAGGCACGTTAATAGAGGAGGAAGTTTCGGTGGAAAAAAATTTAATTGTCCGCGGCGTTGCATTTGAAGATGGCATTACAAGGGTGACCATTTTCGGACTGGAAAACGGCTTCCGCAATTTGCCGGATATTTTTACGACACTGGCGGAACACCATATTGATGTCGATATCATTATCCAGAACCAGACAGCGGACCATAAAACGTATTTATCTTTTTCGATAAAAGATAAAGATTTAAAAGAAACGGCCGATCTTTTGGAAGCCGGGAAAGAAGCCCTCAGTATTGACCATTTTGAAACGGAAACCGGCCTCGCAAAAGTGTCCATCATCGGATCGGGCATGGTTTCCAACCCGGGCGTTGCGGCAAAAATGTTCCAGGTGCTGGCAGATCACGGCATTGCCATTAAAATGATCAGCACGTCCGAAATCAAAGTGTCCACCGTTGTCGATGCAAAAGAAATGGTCCGGGCCGCCCGGTGCCTGCACGAAGCATTTGAACTGGATGCAGTGGAACAAAATATATGAAAATATGAAAAAGCAGGGGAGCCCCCTGCTTTTTCATATTGATTCTCCGGCCGGGTCTTTCGCATCCCACTGCACGGTGATCCGGACTTTTTTTGCTTTTTTCGCAACTTCCTCAACAGCTTCCGTGATCAGTTTTTTCTGCATCTGGTACTGCTCGGCTAAAAAACCGGCTTCAAGCTTGAATGTCGGCTCTTGACCTGCGCCCATATCCAGCTGCCGTTCAATCATCGGCCCGGATAACTCAAATTCGATATGATATTTCTCTTCTTTTTTGATCGATAACGTTCCCCAGCCGGCTTCTTTGAAAAAAGAAACCATTTCTTCATAGGTAAGCAGCTGGAATTTTCTTGCCAAATGTTTTCCGGCCCAGTATAGAATATCCGGTGTTTCCTTGCCGAGTATATCCGGAATTAATATATTACGCAACAGCTCATATCCGAATGCGGGCACCATTAGCTGTTCCGCAACGGTTTGTTCATTTCCGCCAGAAGATTTCACGCAATTCCCCTCTTTCTATATGCTATATTATATACAAAATAAAACCGGACTTAAAAGCATTTTTTGAGTGTACACAAAAATAATGGGAACTTTTTTTCGCCGGCTTCCGCGTCACATGGGGAAATTATGCCGGTTGCGGTAAAATCCGATGAAAAAAGACAAGCCTTGGATAAAAATTCCTTTTTTATGCAAAAGCATATGGCAAAAGAGCTATACTGAAAAAATTTTAAAAAATGGGAGAAAGACTGACAAATATGACAAATAAACGGTATTTTCAGCGCAAATTCATGAATGCGTTTCCTTGACGCGCCCATTTGTCGGGAGTACAATAAAACTGTCACATAATTGTTATAAAATATTTATGCGGGAGGAAGCAATGCAAAATTTGTCTTCTTTGCATAAATTCACACTACAAAGGGGGATACAATGTGGCTGGAAATCGAGAGTTTTATAACCGCAAACTGCATTCTTTGCTGGGTGTTATACCCATCGGCTTATTTTTAGTCATCCACTTGACCGTGAACCACTATGCGGTAAACGGTGCTGCTGCCTTCAATAAAGCAGCCGGTTTTATGGAAAACCTGCCGTTTCTGCTTTTTGTGGAAGTCGTGTTCATTTATTTGCCGCTTTTGTTCCATGCAATTTACGGCTTATATATTTCGTTTACGGCATCGAGCAATGTCGGCACGATGGGCTACTTCCGGAACTGGATGTACCTTTTGCAAAGAATCAGCGGTGTGTTGGTCCTGATCTTTCTCGTATTTCACATCTATGAAACACGCATTCAAATGGCGTTTGGCAAGGAATTGAACTTTGATCTGATGGCAAATCTATTAGCAAATCGTTGGATGCTCGCCTGGTACATAATTGGGACAGTGGCTGCCGTTTTCCACTTTGCCAACGGTCTCTGGTCGTTCCTGGTCAGCTGGGGCATTACACAGTCACGCCGGTCACAGCAAATTTCCACATATGTGATGGTTGTGGTCTTTGTGCTGCTTTCTGTTGTCGGCGTCAGGGCTTTATTAGCATTTGCATAATGAAAAGATTCGAAAAATAGCAGTTTACTGGTTTGTAAGAGGCATCAAGTATGAAGAGGGAGTGAATCAAGTTGGCTAATGGCAAAATCATTGTTGTCGGCGGAGGGCTTGCCGGTTTGATGGCGACTGTAAAAATTGCAGAAGCAGGCCGGCAGGTTGATCTGTTTTCGCTAGTGCCGGTAAAAAGGTCGCACTCTGTTTGCGCACAGGGCGGCATTAACGGCGCTGTCAATACAAAAGGGGAAGGGGATTCGCCATGGATCCACTTTGACGATACGGTATACGGGGGCGACTTCCTTGCCAACCAGCCGCCGGTAAAAGCGATGTGCGAAGCGGCGCCGGGGATTATCCACCTGTTTGACCGGATGGGCGTCATGTTCAACCGCACGCCGGAAGGGCTTTTGGACTTCAGGCGTTTCGGCGGCACCCAGCACCACCGGACAGCATTTGCAGGCGCAACAACCGGTCAGCAGCTTTTATACGCATTGGATGAACAGGTAAGGCGCCATGAAGTGAACGGGCTTGTCACGAAATACGAAGGCTGGGAATTTCTTGGCATTATCAAAGACGATGAAGGCATTTGCCGCGGCATCGTTTCGCAAAACCTGACAACAATGGAAATCAAAGCTTTTCCTGCGGATGCCGTCATTATGGCATCGGGCGGCCTTGGCATTATTTTCGGGAAATCAACCAACTCGATGATCAATACCGGCTCGGCGGCTTCCATTGTATACCAGCAAGGCGCAACGTATGCGAACGGCGAATTTATCCAAATTCACCCGACTGCCATCCCGGGCGATGACAAACTGCGGCTGATGAGTGAATCCGCACGCGGGGAAGGCGGGCGCATCTGGACGTACAAAGACGGCAAACCGTGGTATTTCCTGGAAGAAAAATATCCGGCATACGGGAACCTCGTGCCGCGCGACATTGCAACCCGTGAAATTTTCCATGTCTGCGTGGACTTGAAACTCGGCATTAACGGCGAGAACATGGTTTATCTCGATTTGTCGCACAAAGACCCGCATGAACTGGACGTAAAACTGGGCGGGATTATTGAAATCTATGAAAAATTCGTCGGCGATGACCCGCATAAAGTGCCGATGAAAGTGTTCCCGGCCGTCCACTATTCCATGGGCGGATTATGGGTGGACTATAAACAGCATACGAGCATTCCGGGGCTGTTCGCAGCAGGCGAATGCGACTACTCGATGCACGGCGCGAACCGCTTAGGAGCAAACTCCCTGCTTTCTGCCATTTACGGCGGGATGGTAGCCGGCCCTGAAGCTGTCAACTACATCGACGGGCTTGAAAAGAGCACGGATGCACTGCCGTCAACTGTCTTTGAACGTGCTGTCCAAGAACAGGAGAAAAAATGGAAAGATATTTTGTCGCTTAACGGAACCGAAAATGCCTATGTGCTGCATAAAGAACTGGGCGAATGGATGACAGACAATGTGACAGTTGTCCGTTACAATGATCGTCTGAAGAAAACGGACGAAAAGATTCAGGAATTAATGGAAAGATGGAAAAATATTAATGTTGTAGATACATCGAAATGGAGCAACCAGGCGGCTTCGTTTACACGGCAGCTGTATAATATGCTGCAGCTGGCGCGCGTTATCACGATCGGCGCCCTGAACCGCAATGAAAGCCGCGGCGCCCACTATAAACCTGATTTTCCGGACCGCAACGACGAAGAATGGCTGAAAACGACGATGGCAAATTATGACCCTGTGAACAATGAACCGGTCTTCAGCTATGAAGATGTAGATGTATCGCTGATCAAACCGCGCGTACGCGACTACACGAAGAAGCACTGATTCGGATCGGGCAAAAACGGATTTTTTCCGGCTTTTTCCCGGGTGATTTCATAAGGAAAGAGGAGAATAAGGATGGGTGAACAAAAAACCGTTACATTTATCATACAACGCCAGGATAATCCGGAATCAGAACCATATGACGAAACGTTTGAAGTTCCGTACCGGCCGAATATGAATGTCATTTCGGCCCTGATGGAAATCCGCCGGAATCCGGTCAATGCCAAAGGGGAAAAAACAACACCTGTTGTTTGGGAAATGAACTGTTTGGAAGAAGTTTGCGGTGCCTGTTCCATGGTGATTAACGGCAAACCACGCCAGGCTTGTTCAGCGCTTGTGGACAAACTGCAGCAGCCGATCCGCCTTGCCCCAATGCGGACATTCCCGGTTGTCAGAGATTTGCAAATTGACCGCGGCCGCATGTTTGACTCGCTGAAAAAAGTGAAAGCTTGGATTCCGATTGACGGCACTTACGACTTAGGGGAAGGGCCGCGCATGCCGGAGAAAAAAAGGCAGTGGGCTTATGAACTGGCAAAATGCATGACTTGCGGCGTATGTTTGGAAGCCTGCCCGAATGTCAACAGCCGTTCAAACTTTATCGGGCCAGCGCCGCTTTCGCAAGTACGGTTATTTAATGCGCACCCGACCGGCCATATGAACCGCGATGAACGACTTGAAGCGATCATGGGTGACGGCGGTCTTGCCAATTGCGGCAACTCGCAAAACTGTGTACAAGCCTGCCCGAAAGGTATCCCGCTGACAACATCCATCGCAGCATTAAACCGTGAAACAACCATCTATATGTTTAAAAAATTCTTTGGCAGTGACCATACGGTTGACTAATGCCAAAAGTGCCACATCAAAGCGGAAACAGTAGATGTGGCACTTCTTTTCAAATAAAAAATGAATGGTTGTTCACTCATTAAAAGGAGGTATCCCATTGAAAAAGCACATCTCTTATATTGATGACTGGAACGCCTGGGAAGAAGGATTTTCCTATTATCTCCCGGTCACGGTCCGTTTTTCTGAAACCGATATGTTTGGTCACATGAACAATACGGTTCCGTTTATTTATTTTGAACAAGCGCGGATTGAATTTCTCCAGCAACTCGGGTTTATGGGCGACTGGGCAAAAAAAGGCACCGGCTCCATCCCGGTCGTGGCGGATTTGCAGTGTGATTTTTTACAACAGGTTTTTTTCAATGACAAACTCCGCATTTATGTAAAAGTTTCAAAAATCGGCAACTCGTCCGTCGACTTGCACTACATGGCGAAAAATGAAGCGAATGAAATCTGTTTTACCGGGCGCGGGACAATGGTGCAGATCTCGGTCACAACCGGAAAAGGAATACCGTGGACTGCGGAAGAAAGAGCGAGGTTCGCCGACCCGCAAGCCGCCGTCTCATCCGTCAACTGAATGAAAGTAACCCGCCATAAAAAATAAGCTTAAGTGTTTACGTTGAGGACTGTTTTTTAGCGGAGAAAAGAGCGGCAATACTTGGTATATTTTATTGCTTTTACAACACTTGTTTGCCTGTTTTGCCATCTCCGGCCAGGACATAAATAGAATCTATATCTGCCAGTTTACAATGCCGGATAATGTTTCGTTTGCCTTTCATACAGAAAGGGTTCCGGCATCCGCCCTTTTTTTCGGATTTGTGCTGTTCCTTGCCTCGTCAAGTCACTCCCGGCCGCGCAAGAACATAAGATATCGTGACAACCAAAATACCCATCCCCGCGGTTTAGAGCTGGCGAAGGCAAGGAGGGTTATCATAGTTGAAGGACAACGATTTCACACATAAACCGCTGCTGACAAAAAGAGAAAAAGAAGTATTCGAGCTGTTAGTACAAGACAAGACAACAAAAGAAATCGCGAGCGAATTGTTTATCAGCGAAAAAACAGTTCGAAATCATATTTCCAACGCCATGCAGAAATTGGGAGTCAAGGGGCGCTCGCAAGCTGTTGTTGAATTACTCCGCATGGGGGAATTAAAGCTTTGAAACAAAATCGGCTGCAATGTTGCAGTCGATTTTGTGGTTTAAAGAAGGGATAGAAACGGGATGATTTTTGGACAAAGCGTTTACCCTTTCTGATTCCGTTTTTTACATTGATTGCATATTTTTAGATGAACCTGGAAATCTGCCGGCGGTTTTAGTAAAATGACCACAAGTGCACGTAGCGGAATCGTTTTCAATGGACGTTTGAATGAAGTTCCGATCGAAAATGGATCATGTTAAAAAGGCGGGCCGTTTAAACGCTGGATACCGTATAAGGAAATCACGAGGATGGAGAAACAAATGATGTTTTTACAGGTTTCCGGATGTTATCTTTTTTACAAGCCCGCCTCAATGAGACAGTGTGAAGATTTCTCCAAAGATGCCGGACGATTTGGGCTAAAATCAAACGCCGCTGTGCCCAATTTGCAAATAGACGCCCATACCGCAATGGATGCGCCACAAGCAGAAGAATGAAAGCCAGCCGGCACATATTTTCAGGATATATAGTTGAACTAAACATTACTACTTCTTTATACGTTGCCAGAAGCAATGTCTGTCCTGAACGTCATTGATTTTGGCACGTTTTATGTAGATTAATAAATTTATAGCTGCAAGCATCGCAATTTAACATACGGGCGAATGATATTTTGCCGGCATTTTGTTTCCGGCTTTTCCCGCCTGGAAAAATGATATGAACATTCGCCAAAATACAGTACAATAGCATGAAAGGATGTGAGTTTATGCGGTTTTTTCTCAAAGTGACGGATCCGGCATTTTTGCTTATTTTGATACTGGTTGCCGCGCTTGTATCCCTGATCGGGTTTGCATTTGCACCGGCGATCATTCCGTTCCATTTTAACGGATATTTACGGCCGGACGGATTTATAAATAAGTGGGCCGGTTTTTCCATTTTGCCTGTCGTGATGTGGCTTATCTGGCTACTCTCAAGGAAAGGAGTGTCATACAAAGCGTCACTGTGCATTCTATTTTTATTTATCATCCATGTCTTGCTTGTTCTGTATGCGCTTTTTTCAAAATGAGGGGGAGTCAAAATGAAAAGAAAGATTGGCAGAAAAAACTATGCATGGATGAAAAGCGAGCTTGCTTTTTTTGAAGAAGAAGGGACCATTACGCATACGCAAAAAGACGAGATGCTTGCACAGTATGAGGTTTCCCGGGGGGTGAGCCTTGTCCGCATTCTTGTCATGGTCGGGGCCCTTTTGCTTGGGGCGGGCATTTTCAGCTTTATTGCCAGCAATTGGGTCTATCTTGGCAAAACGGTCAAATTTCTCATCATCCTTGCTGCGATTGCAGGCGTGAACGGAGCGGCTATCAAACTGGAGAACAGCCATCCGAAAACAGCACGCGGCTTGTACTTTCTTGGTGTCCTGTTTTTCGGGGCGGGCATTTTTCTCACCGGGCAAATTTTTAACCTTGGCGGCTCATTCGGCCAGGCATTTTTATGGTGGGGGATTGGATCGCTGCCAATGGCCTATGTGCTGAAAGACAAATGGCTCTCCATTTTTGCCACAGTGCTTTTCCTTTTGTATTTGGATGCTGAAAATACCGGCATCGGGTACTTCGCTGTTCTCATTACCGCACTTTTAGCAGGATTACTTTACTGGATAAATGAAAAAACGGTTGCTTCCCGCCTGCTTCTGTTTTTCGTAAACGCGCTTTCGATTGCCGTGCTGTCCGTATTTCTGTTTAAACTCAGTGCATTCTTTCCCGCATACGGACATTTGGCTGCCTTTCTGCTTCTCTTTGTTGCCGGCTTCGTGATGCTGCGATTGCCGGTTCAGGAAGCGTACAGAGAAGTGATGCGGCTGGAAGGCCATTTACTTCACGGTTTGATGGGCATCCTGCTTACTTTTTCGTCTGTTTGGGAAGGTACGGTTTTTGGCAGCCACTTCAATTTAGCATTTTCAGTTGTGTACTTTCTGCTTGTCCTGTATTTTATCAAAACCGGCAGCCTTACCAATATCTTCATTCTCTGCATTTTTGTGCTGCGTTTTTACCTTGACTTTTCCTACGACTTTTTGCCGAAATCCATTGTTTTCATCATTGGCGGCCTAATTTTTATCGGTTTTGGCTTTTATTTTGAAAAGCAGCGGAAAGAAGGGGGAAACGGCCATGCATGATCTGGTGAAAAGAGGGCTTGCTGCGTTTGTTCCGATTGCCATTTTACTCGGGATGATTGTTTTGCCGTTATATACGGTTGCGGTGGGGGAACCGGTCAAACTGCAAATGGAACCGGTGGACCCGACGGATGCCTTCAGGGGCGATTATATACAGGTGAATCTTGAAGCGGAAACGGTACCGGCCAGCCGTCTGGACCGCAGTGCCATCGAGTATTTTGCGGGCCATAAAGGCGGGGAACTGACCGTGTATGCCCTGCTTAAAAAAGATGAAAAGGGCATTTGCCATGTGAAAAGTGTATCCGCCGAAAATCCGCGGGGCGGAATATATTTAAAAGGGAAGGCTTACGAGTGGGAAGACGATGAGCAAAAAGTGTATATTGATTATCATCTTGATAAATTTTTTGTGCCTCAACATAGCGGGAAAGAAATCGAGCAGGCGGCAACAAAAGGGCGCGCTGCAGCAGTGGTAAAAATTTACCGCGGCCGTGCCGTTATCACGAATCTCGTAACTGAGTGACGGCCTACCCGACCGAATTTCTCTTGCACGTTTTTTCACGCATATAGAAATCCGGTTGGGAAATGCCGGGCAAAAAATCCCCCTGCATCCCGCACCCGGTGCACGTTCGCAACAGCGCCATATGGTTTGAAACGGTGTTGCTTATGCAAGTCTACACCCACATAAATGTCGTTCGCAACAGCGCCATATGGTTTGAAACCGCACCGGGCCGTTTTCTTTTTCAAAAAATAGCGGACCGGAAGCTTGTTCAATATGCAAATTTTACCCGGACAGTGTTTTCACAACCCTATACCGGGCCGCTTTTCCTTCCACAGCTTTACTTGGAAAGCAATGGAACGAAACTATGTAAAAATCTGTCTTGAAATTTCGGGTGAAAAGGGTCAAAATAGCTTATAGTAAAACAGTCATCACCGTATTTTTGAGAGAGGGGCCGCTTTGGACATGGAACAGCAACCATACATACATGATCCGGAAGTTGTAGCACAAATTGAAAAAGATTTGCGTTACATATCCGGCATTGTCAAGCAAAAGGGCCGTGAATTATTAAGCGATTATAAAATCACGCCGCCACAGTTTCTGGCGCTTCAATGGCTTTTTGAGGAAGGCGATATGACGATCGGGGAACTGTCGAACCGAATGTACCTGGCTTTCAGTACAACGACAGACCTGATTGACCGGATGGAAAAAAATGAACTCGTCAGGCGCGTAAAAGATCCGCATGACAGGCGGGTTGTCCGCATCCATTTACTGGAAAAGGGACGAGTATTGATCGACGAAGTGATCCGAAAACGGCAAGCTTACTTGCAGGGTGTGCTGAGCCATTTTTCACCGGATGAACTGGTCAAATTAAAAAACAACTTACTGCAATTGCATCAGGAAATGAAGACAGAATGAGGCGAGAAGTTTGAATGCACCAATAGGCGTGATTGATTCGGGGGTTGGCGGCCTGACCGTCGCAAAGGAAATGATGCGCCAGCTTCCGAATGAGACCATTTATTATGTGGGCGATACAGCACGATGCCCGTATGGACCGCGGCCGGTGGAAGAAGTCAAAAAATTCACTTGGCAGATGATCCGATTTCTGATGGACAAACAAATAAAAATGCTGGTCATCGCCTGCAATACGGCTACGGCAGTGATTTTGGACGAAGTCAGAGAAGAGCTGAAGATTCCGGTGCTCGGCGTCATTTATCCCGGCGCGCGGGCCGCTTTAAAACATACTAAAAATTTCCGGATCGGCGTGCTCGGCACGATCGGCACGATTAAAAGCCAGGCGTATGAACGGGCGTTAAAAAGCATCAATAAAAAAGTCAAGATTACGGCGCTTGCCTGCCCGAAATTTGTCCCGCTTGTGGAAAGCGGCCAGTACAACAGCCCGATTGCCAAAAAAATTGTCGCCGAAACCTTGTATCCGATCCAAAATTGCGGCATTGACACAGTCATTCTCGGGTGTACCCATTATCCGCTCCTCGGGCCGATTATCAAAAACGTGATGGGCGCGGGCGTTTCGGTCATCAGTTCCGGGGAGGAAACCGCGCGCGAAGTAAGCACGCTTCTTTACTTCCACGACCTTTTTAATATGGAAGACACGCGGCAGAAGCACCGCTTTTACACCACCGGCTCGAGCAAAATATTTGCCGCGCTTGCATCAGACTGGCTTGAACAGGATATTACTTGTGTGGAAACCATTCAATTGGGGGAGACGCTCTCCTGATTGGATGGTTTTTTTGTTTTGCCTTAGCCCAAGCCCGCATAGAAACGGCCGCGAATAGGCACAATAGCTTTTGAAAAACGGAGGTGGATATATGGAAAACAATGGTTTGGCTTACCACGAAACAAGGGAGCTCCATGAAATGCTCAATTTCAAAACCATTTGTTTATTAAAATCGAAAATGATGTCCGGCCTGGTATTCGACCAGGATTTGAAGGCATTGATGGAAAAAGACGTGCAGCAGGCAGAAGCAGCCATTCAAGAAATGAAAGCTTTATACAAGCTGAATCCGGGAGGGATGCTGCAATGATTCATGATTACTTGGAAATCGAAAACGCGGAAGGCATGCCAGAAATGGCGGATTCAGCGGTTGCACTTGAATTTTTGATGAGTATTAAAACCGGGATCCGGAACGCAGCGGCAGCCATTACGGAATCAAGAACGCCTGCAGTGAGGGCCGCATTCCAGAAACAGCTTGCAGAGGGCCTTTCCCTTCATGAAGAGGTTTCAAATTTCATGATGCAAAAAGGCTGGCTCCACCCGTATAACGTAGATGACCAGTACAAACTGGATATGAAATCCGCTGATATGGCGCTGATGATCGGCAAACTGAACCTGTTTCCCGGCAATACATCGCGCATGGGCATGATGGCGCAGATTGATGCGGACGAATAGGAGGAAAACATGAAAGCAGTCACTTTCCAGGGAATCAAAGATGTCAGAGTAAAAGATGTGCCGGAACCGAAAATAGAGAAAAAAGATGATATTATTGTGAAAATTACGTCATCGGCCATTTGCGGCTCCGATTTGCATCTCATCCACGGCATGATACCGAATTTTCCGGAAGACTATATCATCGGGCATGAGCCGCTCGGGATTGTCGAAGAAACCGGACCGGATGTCACGAAAGTCAAAAAAGGGGATAGGGTGATTATACCGTTCACTGTCGCCTGCGGGGAATGCTGGTATTGCACACACCATCTGGAAAGCCAGTGTGACAATGCGAATGCGAACGGCGAGATGGGCGGCTATTTTGGATATTCCCATCTGACAGGCGGCTATCCGGGGGGCCAGGCGGAATATTTACGCGTCCCGTATGCGAATTTTACACCGTTTAAAATTCCGGAAAACAGCGAAGTCAAAGATGAAGAACTCGTGTTGCTTTCAGATGCCGCTTCCACTGCGTTCTGGTCGGTGGACAATGCGGGTGTAAAAGACGGTGACACGGTTGTCGTGCTCGGCTGTGGACCGGTCGGCCTGCTTGCGCAAAAATTTGCATGGCTGAAAGGGGCGAAACGTGTCATTGCCGTTGATTATCTGGATTACCGGTTGCAGCATGCCAAGAAGTATAACAAAGTGGAAACCGTCAACTTTGAACAGCACGACAATACCGGCGAATATTTGAAAGAACTCACTAAAGGCGGTGCGGATGTTGTCATTGATGCAGTTGGCATGGACGGAAAAATGACACCGATGGAATATTTGACATCCGGGCTGAAACTCCAGGGCGGGGCGATGAGTGCGCTTGTCATCGCGTCACAGGCGGTGAGAAAAGGCGGCACCATCCAGGTAACAGGTGTTTACGGCGGCCGTTACAACGCATTTCCGCTCGGCGATATTTTCCAGCGCAATGTCAGCCTTCGCACGGGACAGGCGCCGGTCATTCATTATATGCCGTTTCTGTATGACCTTGTGGCGCAGGAAAAAGTCACACTCAGCGACATCGTGACGCATGTATTGCCGCTTGACCAGGCTGAAAAAGGATACGAAGTGTTTGATACAAGAACGGACAATTGCATAAAAGTGGTCCTCAAGCCGTAAAAAAAGCCCGGCGCTGCTTTTTTTAAAAGCAGGCCGGGTTTTTCGTGCCTGTCCTCTTCAAATGTGTAAAGCGAAAGCCAGCAGATAAGAGGGAGAAGGCCGGCTGCGCTTTAAACTGACGTAAAGTAAAGCAGTGGGTACGCCGTTTAATCGGGAAGGGGGATTTTTAAGGCGGTCCGGGCTGCCTGCATGTCGACATGCAACTGGTCCTCTATATGATAAGGGTGATAGTAACCCTTTTCAATCATAAAGTCCATGATCTTATCGTGCATGTCAATGGCCGCCAGAAGCTGTGCAGAAAGAGCGGCTCTGGCTTCCGCTGTTGCCGCCTCGGTTACCGCAAACGCGAGCATCTTCACACCGGACTTTGTTGAAATGAGCAAGTCAGATGCAATGATGCTGTCTGACATGTCCCCCATTCCGATGATGTTTTGGAGAAAGCCGTTCATTTTTCTTCCCTCCCCAAAAGCGACATGAGTTGTTCGATATCCTGCTTCGCCTGCTTTGCATCCTGCCCGAGCAGTTCTTTTAAAGCCGGATCCTGTGCAATGGCCGACATGGTTGCGGATTTTGTTAAACAGGGTTTGCTGAATAAACAAAAATTCCAGATTTGACAAGGATTTTGGCCACTTTTGTCGAATATAAAGTGTAAGGATTTTATAGGAAACGTATAAAAAACCTTGCACTTGGAGGCCGTTACGATGTACAAAAAGACCGAACATCAATTAACTTTTGTAGAAGATTTTTTTCTACCATTCGGTGGAAAATTAAATAAAGAAAATCGCTGGGTCCGTCTTGCTGAATTAATCCCTTGGTGGAAGGCTGAAGAAAAGTATGCCAAGTCCTTCAAGAAAAAATTCAAAGGTGAAAAGGCTTATTCTGTCAGAGTTGCTCTTGGGGCTCTCTATATCAAAGAACGGCTTGGGCTATCTGACCGGGAAACAGTCGAACAGATCACGGAAAACCCGTATCTTCAGTATTTTATTGGGTTGCCTGAATTCCAGGAAAAAGCCCCATTCGATCATTCTCTGATGACTCGTTTTAGAAAACGTTTGGGTGCAAACATCATCAATGAACTGAATGAATGGATTGTTCTGGAAGAACAAGAACGCCAATCGGAAGAAGCATCTAAGGAAAATGGCAACGATGATGATCACCATGATGATGACGATCATAGTAGTGGTGATCATCAACCTTCCGGTCCTGCTTCGGAAGAGAATTCAACTGGATCGGCTTCTCCTAAAACGAAGAACAAAGGAAAGCTCATTCTGGACGCAACCTGTGCACCGGCTGATATTGCTTACCCTACTGACCTGGGGCTTTTGAACGAAGCCCGTGAGAAACTGGAGCATATCATTGATGTACCGCATGAACCGCACAAAGGAAAATTACGAAAGCCAAGGACCTACAGAAAAAGAGCCCGCAGGGACTATCTTTCTGTCGCTAAGCAACGCAAAGCTGGAGCCCGGAAAATCCGGAAAGCTGTCGGCAAACAACTTGGATATGTGAAACGGAATCTGGAGATCATTGGAAATCTCATTTCCCAAAGCTCCCTGTCTCTTTTGAGCAAAGATGAATACCGACAACTCCTCGTGATTCATGAACTTTACCGCCAACAGGCAGAAATGTACAAAAAGAAAACACATCGGATTGACCACCGGATTGTGAGCATTTCCCAGCCGCATGTCCGTCCAATTGTGCGTGGCAAGGCAAAAGCGAACGTGGAATTCGGCTCAAAAGTCGCCATTAGCGTTGTAGATGGCTATGCCTTGATTGAGCAACTCGACTGGGAAAATTACAATGAAGGGATCACCCTTAGAGAATCTATTGAGAACTACTACAACCGGTTCGGATTTTATCCAGAAGCGATTTTAGCAGATAAAATCTACCGAAACCGTGACAACCTAGCATACTGTAAATCTCTTGGCATTCGTCTGAGTGGGCCAAGGTTGGGACGCCCATCCAAAACGGAAGACAAAACCTTAGAACGCGTGGCAAGGCAGGATGCCTCCGAACGTAATGCCGTTGAAAGCAAATTTGGCGAAGGCAAGCGCAAGTATGGGCTAGGCCTTATTCGAGCACGCCTTCAGGAGACCAGTGAAACAGTAGTAGCCCTTCAATTCCTTATAATGAATCTGGAGCGGAAGCTCAGGGTTCTTTTTTTGAAATTTTTGTACAACACTATTTTATATTTTAATAACCGTAATTTGGCTTGTATCTGACAGAATCTGATTCGTTCAGCAAGCCCTAAACAGATGTTTTTAAACATTAATATTTCGTGCATATCAAGCGTTTCATGGACGCCCAGTGTCTGGTCCAAATCAATCCCTCCTGTTCAGCTATATTTTTATTATGGAAAAGCGTGCCGTTTTTATTCTGCCCCGAAATTTTTGCATGTCCGGTCTAATTTTTCGGAATGCCAGTATACATAGTAGTACAAACAGTCTTCGGGAGGGGAAAGGGATGGTAAAAAAAGCAAAGGCAGCCGGCAAGCTTGCCCTGGCGTTTGCGGCATGCAGCATCTGGATCTCGGGTTGCAGCCTGCTACCTGAGAAGCAGCCGGAAAAAATTGATCCACATCAAAGTGTTTCTGTAAAAGACGGAGCGAAACAAACCGCAAAAGCAAAGAAAGGGCAGGTGCTAACAGAGCTGTATTTGATTGATAAATACGGTTATGTCGTTCCACAAACGATCGCCTTGCCCGAAAGCAAAAGCATTGCAAAACAGGCACTGGAATACCTCGTGCAGGACGGCCCGGTTTCCAATTTGCTGCCGAACGGCTTCCGCGCGGTCCTTCCCGCGAATACGCAGTTGTCGGTAGATGTGAAAGACGGTTTGGCGACGGTCGACTTTTCGGGGGATTTCAAAGACTATCAAGCGCACGATGAACAAAAAATATTGGAATCGGTCACATGGACGCTGACCCAGTTCGACTCCATTCAAAAGGTCTCGCTTAAAATGAATGGCAAAAAACTGAAGGCGATGCCGGTTGCGGGGACACCCGTAAGCCCGGATGGTTTGACAAGGGAGGCAGGCATCAATACGGATACAAAGTATGTTGCCGATATTACAAATACCCATCCGGTCACCGTTTATTATTTGGCGGAAACAGGGGAGCAAAGCTATTATGTGCCGGTAACGAAGCGCGTTGCGGACAGTAACAAGGACGATGTCGCAGCAGCGGTTGAAGAACTGGTTAAAGGTCCTTCCCCGGGTTCCCATCTTGTGTCCGGATTCATGGACGATGTCAAACTGAAGAAACAGCCGGAAGTGGCAAACGGGAAAGTGACGGTTGATTTTAATAAAGAAATTTTAGGGAGCCTCGATAAAAAGATGATCTCAAACGAAGTGCTCGATCCGCTCGTCCTGACGCTGACCGAGCAAAAAGGGATTAAAAGCGTTGCAGTCGAAGTGGACGGCAGTACAAAGCTTGTTACAGAAGACGGAAAATCGGTTTCAGAACCGGTGACAAGGCCGGAAAAAGTCAACACGGGTAGTTTTTAGCGTGGTTTTTTTGTTATACTATAGAATATGGGACAAAAGGGGTAGCCAGACTACCTCTTATTTGTATCGTGCATACATAATACATTTCCTTTAAAAGGGGGAGAAAATTGGCGGCTGTTTTGATTGCAACAAAAAACAAAGGTAAAGCAAAAGAATTTGCAGCTTTATTTTCCCGGTTCGAGCTCGAGGTGAAAACGTTTTTGGATATGGAAGGCGCACCGGACGTAGAGGAAACGGGGAAAACGTTTGAAGAAAATGCGATTTTAAAAGCGGAAGCGGCGGCCAATGCATACGGCATGATGGCAATTGCCGATGATTCGGGGCTTATGATCGATGCGCTTGGCGGCAGGCCGGGGGTTTATTCTGCACGCTATGCAGGGAAAGAGAAAAATGATGAGGCAAACATCGATAAGGTGCTTTCCGAGCTTGAAGGGGTACCGGATGAAAAACGTACAGCTTCTTTTTATTGTGCACTTGCGGTTGCCCGCCCTGGAAAAGAAACATTTACGGTGTCCGGGACGCTTCAGGGAAGGATCACGCGGGAAAGGATCGGAGAGAACGGATTCGGGTACGATCCCATTTTTATGCTTCCGTCCGGCAAAACGCTTGCCCAGCTTTCTGCCGAAGAAAAAAATAAAATCAGCCACCGTGCCCATGCACTGGCAAAACTTTCGGATGCACTGTATTCGATTTTAGGGGAGGAAGGCAAAAAATGAAACTGCTGATTGCAAGTGACAGCCACGGACTTACGGAAGAGCTGATCGAGCTTAAACGGCGGTACGGCGGGGAAATGGACGCGATGATCCATTGCGGCGATTCGGAGTTGCGAGCGGACGAGGAGGCCATCCGGGACTTTTTAACCGTGCGCGGCAATTGCGATTATGAGCGGAAATTTCCGCTTGATATCACGAAAGAAATTGGGGACAGCAAAATATTTGTCACCCACGGCCACCATTATAATGTAAAAATGACCCTGTTGAATTTGTCTTATAAAGCAAAAGAAGTGGGGGCGGATTTTGTTTTTTTCGGGCACTCCCATATTCTCGGTGCCGAGCTGATTGAAAATACTCTTTTCCTGAATCCCGGCAGCCTTTTGATGCCAAGAGGCAGGACGGAACGGACGTATGCGGTTGTGGAGAAAAACGGAAATACGATCCGTGTTTCATTTTATACGGACAAGCACCGCGAACTTGAGGATTTACGCCAGGAATTCTCGTTATGACGCCGGGAACTCCGGCTGCAGAGCAAGGCGGGTACGAAGCCGGGCCAATCCGGTTGCGGAAACCGCTGCCTGCTGCTGCACCCGCCCGTTGCAGGAAAAAATCGTGTTTTTTTCAAATTCATGATTGACATTTGCCCGCCTGCTGATTAAAATGATATATGTTCGTAACAAACCATTTTAAAATGTCCCAGTAGCTCAGCAGGATAGAGCATCGGCCTTCTAAGCCGCAGGTCGGGGGTTCGAATCCCTCCTGGGACGTATGCACGTCCAGTTAGGACAAATAGAGGTCTTAAAGATGCTTGAAAATGCTGTTATATCAACTTTTTCAAGCGTTTTTAATTTTTCTGAGAAAAGTTCAAAAAGGTGGGTTTTGATTTCGTTTTACACATTTTTTACACAAGCCGCATCGCCTTTCTGAATGCTTGCTGAACCGGAAAGGGCAGGACAGAATGAGGGTTGTCCACTATGAGAACACCAAACGGATCAAACCTTACCTGGAATGGCAAAACAGGCCTGCTTGATGTCCAACCACGAAAGAATATGCTGGAATCCGGCGCGAAGAAGGGAAAGACTCAAAGAAGAAAGGATACAAAAAGAACGTAATCCACTCCATCAAAATGTTTAGGGAAGCTACAGAATCCGAACCGATCGCTAGAATGCCCGATGATCTATTTGAAAAAATCAAAAGAATCCTGCGGAAAATAGAGCAAGGGTATGAATGTTTCCAAATCGGAGAAGGGAAGAGGTGAATAAAGCTGATTAGCTATAGAAGAGAGGTTAGATTAAGGGATTTGGAAATATATATGCTATATAATGACAATGTTTCTATGGGATATTTAATTATCGAGGATTTAAGAAGGCCACTAAACGAAAGCGAGCTTCAACTCTTGCCATTTCGTACAATGGATGAAGAGGATATTGACGATGTCAAGAATACAATTAAAATAGATATCGTATTAGATGGGGATGATTATAGTAGTGAAGAGCGGGGGATCTTTGAAGAATTTGCAATGGATTTAGTAGACGGGAAGCCCCATTGTGCTTACTTATGTAAAACACATGTCAATGAAAAATTTTTCTATGAACGTCCTGTGGACCCTGGCCCTGCAGATTATCAGAAATTATTGGAGTTAGTGGAATCTGGTTTTAATATTTCTGATCATATTTTTGATCACGAGCATTTGATGCATTTATCTCAAGATTGAAATAAGACGACGGCGGCAAAAAGGCCGTCTTTATTTTTATTGCGATGCATGTGGGATACTCTCGGTGTGGACATCTGTTTGTAAGGGGGACAGTCAAGAGCAAGGGTGTCTATTGGGAGATGGGAGTTGAAGGAAGCGAAGGGGTCGCCTGGGACGTAGCACATAACCGCAAAAAGGCCGGGCAGCAAGGAAAAACCTTGTGACCCGTCCTTTTGTGTAAAAAGGGTGTAAAGAGCCGTTATGATTTTTTCCCTTCTTTTTCCAGTTCTTTCATTTCTTTATGGGTTTGCGGAAATCCGTTTGCGATCCATTCGGAACGGTATGTGGAGTCCAGCTGTGTGAGCCCTTTTTCTTCCGGTACTTTGTCCGCATCCACACTTTCCATTTGGTCGATTTTTTTGCTGTTTCTCATATCCGTATCTTCCCACGTTTCAGCCGAATCTTTTTGCCGTTTATTGCAAGCGGCCATGACCAGCACGGCTCCCCCGGCGGAAAGCAAAGTGCCTGAAATCAGATTCATCATTGACCTTTTCATCGAATCCCTCCGTCATGTGTAGACTTGTTATTCATTACCCCTTTTTTCTTCTTTTAAATCATCCCATCATGTTTCAATCCTTTTTCATTTGGACAAACTATAAGTAAAACTGCCTGTTTAAGGGAGGAATTGAAATGCGAAATGCAATCGTTTTACTGGCAAAATTTATCACGTGCATTGTCGCTTTTGCGGTTGCGCTTGATCTCTTTTTCGATGCGACGATCACAGACATTTTATCGTTCAGCCTGCTTGTCACAATAGTGTCTTATGTTGTTGGAGATGTGCTCCTTTTGCCACGCATTGGGAATTGGAAAGCAACCGTTGTTGATTTTTTGCTTGTTTATGCCAGTGTCTGGATTTTCGGGAACGTCGTGCTTGACAATTATTTGCAAATTGCATGGGGCAGCTTCATTGCCGCCTGCCTGATTTCGGCTGCGGAAGTGCTCGTGCACAGGTTTTTGCATCATGATGCCCCAAGCGCTGAAAACACGGCAAAAAGGCAAAATCAACGCCTTGCTTATGGCACGGAAATGGCTGAGGAAGAGGACATTCACGATATCAGACCGGACAAGAAATAAGCAAGCCGGACACGGAAGCTTTATGGCTTTCTGTGTTTGGCTTTTTTCATAATAGAAAGCCCCCTGGCAGTATAAACCCTTTGCAAAAAAACCGGTTCATGCTACACTAGTGACGATCTAAAAAAAGGCGGAATGGACAATGAAAAACGGAAAAAGCAATGTGGTGCCGTTCCCCCGTCTGAAAGAACGCCTCTTGGAGCGGGGACTCGAATCCATCAGCCAAAAAGAATATAAAGAAGCTGCCGCGCTGCTTCGCCAGGCACGCCGGCTTGACCATGACGATGGGGAAATCGGGACCGCCTACATGATTGCGCTCTATGAAGCCGGCGATTATGAAGGGGCGAAAGAACAAGGCAGACAAATGCTTCGTGAAGGAAACGGTGACTACTTCGAAATCCTCGATCTGTTTCTCATGATTCTTGTCCAGCTCGGTGAACATGAAGAAATCAGCAGTACCTTGCGCGCTCTGCTGGAAGAAAAAGAAGCCCCACCGGACAAGCTGGATCATTATGAAAAACTGCTCGCTTTCAGTGAAAAGCGGATGCAAATGCCAAAACCAGAACGGGAGCCCGAGCATACGGGCCGTAAGCTTTTTGAAACCGGGGACCAGGAAGAACAAATCTTGCGGGTTTCGCATCTTGTGCATGAAAATATCCGGCCGTATCTCGATGAAATCCGGGCATATATCCGGGATCCGGACAAACATCCGTTTATCCAGACCCTTTTGCTGAACGTTTTAAAAGAACAGGGGATCACGGATGAATTCGAGGTGCAAAAACTCGGCAAGGCTGGCGCCGTAAATCCCGCGCATCTTTTGCCGATTTTTGAAACGCAGCTGTATAATCTTTTGATTACGCGGCTTTCAAGGGATGTCGAACAAAAAAATCCGACACTTTTTGCTCAGATTAAAACGGTTTTGGACCGGCATTTTTTCCTGCTGTACCCGTTTGAACCGGAGCCGGAAGATCCCGCGCTGTGGACGGCTGCCTACTACAGCATGGGCCTGAAGCTTTTCGGGCAGGAAGCGTATTTTGATAAAATCGCGATGTACTATTCGGTGGAGCCGGATACCTTGCTTGAGGCCGTCCGCTATCTCGAAAGCCTTGAGGAAATTTCTTTGCCGAATCTGTAGGCTCATCATTGAAAGACAAAAAAGCTATGTTATAATTAAATGGTTGTAAACTGTCTTTTTTCAATCCGTATTTGAAAAAAGCAATAGACAAGGGAATCAGGAAACAGACCCGGTCTATTTCCTATTATTACATTATTATTTATAGATTGTTGGAGGGAAAGGTATGTCAGCAAAATGGGAAAAAACTGAAGGAAACCAGGGGATCCTGACAGTTGAAGTAGATGCTGAAACGGTTGATAAAAGTCTGGATAAAGCCTTCAAAAAAGTAGTGAAACAAATCAATGTCCCGGGTTTCCGGAAGGGCAAAATCCCGCGTCCTTTATTTGAAAAACGTTTCGGTGTAGAATCTCTTTACCAGGATGCACTGGATATGATCGTGCCTGGCGAATACGAAAAAGCGATCGAAGAAACCGGTATTGAACCGGTTGATACGCCGAATATCGATGTCGAACAAATGGAAAAAGGTAAACCGCTAATCTTTAAAGCGACTGTTACCGTGAAACCGGAAGTGAAACTTGGCGAATACAAAGGCCTTGAAGTCGAAAAACCGGATACAGACGTAACGGACGAAGACGTGGAAGAAGAATTGAAGAAATTGCAGGAACGCCTTGCCGAACTCGTGATCAAAGAAGACGGCGAAGCGGAAATGGGCGACACGGTTGTCATCGACTTCGAAGGATTCGTTGACGGCGAAGCGTTTGAAGGCGGATCTGCGGAAAACTATTCGCTTGAACTTGGTTCGGGCAACTTTATCCCAGGTTTTGAAGAACAATTAGCAGGCGTAAAAACCGGCGATGAAAAAGAAATTGAAGTTACTTTCCCGGAAGAATACCACGCTAGTGAACTTGCAGGCAAAAAAGCTACTTTCAAGGTGAAAGTCCATGAAATCAAAGCGAAACACCTGCCTGAACTGGACGATGAATTCGCGCAGGATGCGGATGACGAAGTGGAAACGCTGGATGCATTAAAAGAAAAAATCCAAAAAGATTTAAAAGAATCGAAAGAACATGCAGCAAAACACGCGGTTGAAGATGCAGTGGTCGAAAAAGCTGCGGAAAATGCAGAAATGGACATTCCAGAAGCGATGATCAATACGGAATTAAACCGCATGCTGCAAGAATTCGAACAAAACTTGAGTGCCCAGGGGCTGAACCTCGAACTTTACTATCAGTTCTCCGGCCAGAATGAAGAAGCGCTCCGCAATCAGATGAAAGAAGATGCGGAAAAACGCGTCCGCTTTAATCTGACGCTTGAAGCGATTGCCAATGCGGAAAACCTTGAAGTATCCGATGAAGAAGTGGATGAAGAACTGAAGCGCATGTCCGAAATGTACGGCATGTCCGTTGACGATATCAGGCGGGTGCTCGGTTCTACGGACGGCATTAAAGCCGATCTGAAAGCGCGCAAAGCGATCGATTTTCTTGTGCAAAACAGCAAAACTGTTGCATAATATAAATAGAAATACAAGGCACGGCACTGGCTCGTGTCTTGTTTTCTAACCTGCGGGCTGTGCCAAAAAATACATAGAAGCCCATACTGTAAGATAAGCGCACCAGAAACTTAGCCGATGCAATTTTTCAGGATGGAGAAGCATATTCGTCTGGTTTTTGGGAAAATCTGGAGTAGACAGGAATTTTACATATGCATGGAGAATGGTATAAGCAGTTTATTTCCTGCCGGCATCGTTTTGTGATACAATCCATATACAAATCACAGCAAAAGGGGTTTGTATAATGGTAAGCGGGAGTCATGAAGGGTCCCTGTTATTTCGGGAACTGCCAATGGAATGGAAGAAGTACAATATAAGGGGTGAATGGAATGTTCAAATTCAGCGATGAAAAACAGCAGTTAAAATGTTCTTTCTGCGGAAAATCGCAGGACCAGGTGCGAAAATTGGTCGCTGGTCCGGGTGTGTATATATGTGATGAATGTATTGAATTGTGCACGGAAATTGTTGAAGAAGAATTTGGCACAGAAGAAGAAGTAGAATTCAAAGACATTCCGAAGCCGCATGAAATCCGTGAAATTCTTGCGGAATACGTGATCGGCCAGGAACAGGCGAAAAAATCGCTTGCGGTTGCCGTATATAACCATTATAAACGGATTAATTCCAACAGCAAAATCGATGAAGTCGAACTGGCAAAAAGCAATATTTGCTTAATCGGGCCGACAGGGAGCGGGAAAACGCTGCTTGCGCAAACGCTGGCACGTATTTTAAATGTGCCGTTTGCGATTGCCGATGCCACATCGTTGACGGAAGCCGGTTATGTCGGGGAAGACGTCGAAAATATTTTGTTAAAGCTGATTCAAGCAGCTGATTATGATGTGGAAAAAGCGGAAAAAGGCATCATCTACATTGATGAGATTGATAAAATTGCCCGTAAATCGGAAAACCCTTCGATTACACGCGATGTTTCCGGCGAAGGCGTGCAGCAGGCGCTCCTGAAAATTCTGGAAGGCACGGTTGCGAGCGTTCCGCCTCAAGGAGGGCGCAAACATCCGCACCAGGAATTTATCCAGATTGACACAACCAATATTCTGTTTATTTGCGGCGGTGCGTTTGACGGCATCGACCAGATCATTAAACGCCGCCTCGGCAAAAAAGTGATCGGTTTCGGCACCGATTTAAAAAATGACGAACTCGATGAACAATCGCTCCTGAAGCACGTACTGCCGGAAGATTTGCTTTCTTTCGGGCTGATTCCAGAATTCATCGGCCGTCTTCCGGTTATTGCCACTTTGGAACAATTGGATGAAGAAGCATTGATTAAGATTTTGACCGAACCGAAAAATGCGCTGGTCAAGCAGTACAAAAAAATGTTGGAACTCGACCATGTAGAATTGGAATTTGAACAGGATGCGCTGAAGGAAATCGCGAAAAAAGCGATCGAAAGAAAAACGGGTGCACGCGGCTTGCGTTCCATTATTGAAGGCATTATGCTCGATGTCATGTTTGACTTGCCGTCCCGGGAAGATATTGAAAAATGTATTGTTACAAAAGAATCCGTCCTGGACAAAGAATTCCCGAGGCTCGTGCTGAAAGACGGCACAGTCATTGAAGGCAGCGACCAGACAAAATCGGCATAAATAAGCGGAGCCGGGCTGCCCGCCGGCAATCCGGCGTGAACATTCTTTTTTGAACAGGAACCGGTCTAAGGCAGCAGGGCTAAATTCCTGGTATTGGCACAGCGCCGGAAAAATGAGAGGCGAAGCAGAATAAAGAAGCAATGGGCGAGCGGTGCGCTTGCCCTTTTTTCTTCCGCCCAGCCGTTCCTGGTTTTCAGAAATCCCCGTTTATTCCCTCCGGCAGCCGGAGATACTAGGTAAATAAGGAAGCGGCATGATCAGGCTGCAACTGAAATGCTTGGAGGGAACAGGATGAATTGGACGGGGATTGCCTTATTGATCCAGCTATTTTTCGGGATCATTATCGGGCTTTACTTTTGGAACTTGCTAAAAAGCCAAAAAACACAAAAAATTACGATAGACCGCGAATCAAAAAAAGAAATGGAACAGTTGCGGAAACTACGGGAAATTTCTTTATCTGTGCCGCTTTCGGAACGCGTCCGCCCGGCAGCATTCGCGGATATTGTGGGCCAGGAAGACGGCATTAAAGCACTGCGGGCGGCACTTTGCGGCCCAAACCCGCAGCACTGTATCATTTACGGGCCGCCCGGTGTCGGCAAAACGGCAGCGGCCCGGCTTGTGCTTGAGGAAGCTAAAAAAAATCCGAAATCCCCTTTTCAACGTGACGCTGTTTTTGTTGAACTGGATGCCACAACAGCCCGCTTTGATGAGAGGGGCATTGCCGATCCTTTAATCGGTTCCGTGCACGACCCGATCTACCAGGGGGCGGGCGCCATGGGGCAGGCCGGCATCCCGCAGCCGAAACAGGGTGCGGTCACCTCTGCCCACGGCGGCGTCTTGTTTATTGATGAAATCGGGGAATTGCATCCGATCCAAATGAATAAATTATTGAAAGTACTAGAAGACAGGAAAGTTTTTTTGGAAAGTGCGTATTACAATCCCGAAAACCGGGAAATTCCACATCATATCCATGATATTTTTCAAAATGGACTACCTGCAGATTTCCGGCTGATCGGCGCAACGACCAGAACGCCGAAAGAAATTCCGGCTGCCATCCGTTCGCGCTGCATGGAAGTGTTTTTTCGCGAACTTGACCGTGGTGAAATTAAACAGGTTGCAAAAAAAGCAGCTGATAAAATCCATATGGCAATCAGCGAAAATGGCCTGGACATTTTGGCGCAATATACGCAAAATGGCAGGGAAGCGGTCAATATGGTGCAAATTGCTGCAGGGCTTGCAATCCAGGAAGGACAGGATTTTATCCGGGAGGAGGACCTGGAATGGGTGGCAACAGCCAGCCAGTTGTCGCCGCGCTATGAGAAAAAGGCCCCTGAACAGCCGGCTGCAGGGCTTGTTAACGGGCTTGCCGTAACCGGTCCGAACACAGGGATGCTTCTTGAAATTGAAGTAGCGGCCATTCCGGCAAAAGAAAGGGGCAGCGTCAACATTACCGGGATTGTGGACGAAGAGAGTATCGGCGGCGAAGGGAAATCGGTCCGCAGAAAAAGCATGGCGAGAGGTTCCGCCGAAAACGTCATTACCGTTTTACGGACGATGGGTGTACCCGCTGACCAGTATGACCTCCATGTTAATTTTCCGGGTGGGATTCCGGTTGACGGCCCTTCCGCCGGGATTGCGATGGCATGCGGCATTTATTCCGCCATTTATAAAATTCCTGTTGACCAGACAGTAGCCATGACAGGGGAAATCAGCCTGCACGGCAAGGTCAAACCGGTCGGCGGCGTGTATGCCAAAATAAAAGCAGCAAAACAGGCAGGAGCCAAAACGGTGATCATTCCTGCCGAAAACATGCAGGCCTCGTTCAAGGAAATCACAGGCATTGCGATCGTTCCGGTCCGGCAGCTGGAAGAAGTCCTGGATATCGCATTAAAGAAACATTTTAACGACAATGCGCTCATAGGGGGTTAATGGACAGGCCCCCTAAAAGACGTATCAAGATAGGGGTGCTGAGATGACAACACAATCCGCATACACAATTCCTTTGCTTCCTTTACGGGGGATTCTTGTGTATCCATCGATGGTTTTGCACTTGGACGTCGGCCGGGACTACTCTGTCCAGGCCCTTGAAAACGCCATGATGCATGGCAGCGAAGTTTTCATGACGACACAAAAAGACGTTTCCATCGAAGAACCAAAACAGGAAGATTTATACCAAACCGGAACGCTCACAAAAGTGAACCAGATGATGAAACTGCAGAACGGGACGATCCGGGTGCTCGTGGAAGGCGTGCGGCGCGCAAAAATCGTCTCTTTTGAAGATGAAGGCACCTTTTATTCCGTCGAAGTCGAAACATTTGATGAGCAGTTTCGGCCGGATGCTGAAACGGAAGCGTTGATGCGCACGATGCTCGAATTTTTCGATCAGTACATCAGCCAGTCGAAAAAAATTTCGGGTGAAACCTTCCAGGCGGTCTCCGATATGGAAGACGGGGGCAAGGCGGCCGATATTATCGCATCCCATTTGCCGCTCCGCCTTCCGCAAAAGCAGGACATTCTCGAAACGATTGATATAAAAGAAAGAATACGAAAGCTGATCGGGCTGATCAAAAATGAACAGGAAATTTTGCAACTTGAAAAAGAAATCAGCCAACAAGTGAAAAAGTCGATGGAGCGGACGCAAAAAGAATATTATTTGCGGGAACAAATGAAAGCCATCCAGAAAGAACTCGGTGATAAAGAAGGCAAAACGGCGGAAGTGCATGAGCTGCGCGAAAAAATTTTAAATGCTGGCATGCCCGAGCATGTGGCCAATACCGCGTTCAAAGAATTGGACCGGTATGAAAAAATCCCGGCTGCCTCGTCTGAAAGCGCGGTGATCCGCAATTATTTGGACTGGCTGATCACGCTCCCGTGGTCGAACGCTACGGAAGATGATCTCAACGTCGCGAAAGCGGAAAAGATTTTGAATGAAGACCACTACGGCCTTGAAAAAGTAAAGGAGCGCGTCCTTGAATACTTGGCGGTGCAGCAGTTGACCCGTTCGATCAAGGGGCCGATTCTTTGCCTTGCCGGGCCTCCGGGTGTCGGGAAAACGAGCCTGGCACGGTCAATCGCAAAATCTTTGGGCAGAAAATTTGTCCGCGTTTCGCTCGGCGGTGTAAGGGACGAATCGGAAATCCGTGGCCACCGGAGAACGTATGTCGGCGCGATGCCGGGGCGGATCATCCAGGGCATGAAAAAAGCCGGCACGATAAATCCGGTTTTTTTGCTCGATGAAATCGATAAAATGGCCAGCGACTTTCGCGGCGACCCCTCAGCCGCAATGCTTGAGGTGCTCGATCCGGAACAGAACCATGCGTTCAGCGACCATTTTATTGAAGAGCCGTATGATTTGTCGAAAGTGATGTTTATTGCAACGGCCAACGATCTGTCTGGGGTTCCCGGCCCTTTGCGCGACCGGATGGAAATCATTTCGATCTCCGGATATACGGAATTGGAAAAAATTGAAATTGCCAAGACCCATCTGCTCCCTAAGCAAATAAAAGAAAACGGGCTTGCTCGCAATCAGCTGAGGATGGATGCGGAAGCCCTCCGCCTGATCGTGCGCCGCTATACACGCGAAGCAGGCGTGCGCGGCCTGGAACGGAGATTGGCCGAAATTTGCAGGAAAACGGCGAAAATCATAGTATCAGGGAAAAGGAAACGGGTCACGGTCTCAGCAAAAAATATCGTTGACTTTCTCGGGAAGCCGCTTTTCCATTACGGGCAGGCCGAGATGGAAGACCAGATTGGCGTAGCGACCGGGCTTGCCTACACGACCGTCGGTGGCGATACGCTTCAGATCGAAGTGTCGCTTTCACCGGGGAAAGGAAAGCTGGTCCTGACCGGAAAACTCGGTGATGTGATGAAAGAGTCCGCTCAGACTGCTTTCAGTTTTGTCCGTTCAAAAGCTGAAGCACTCGGGCTTGCGCCTGATTTCCATGAAAAGTATGATATTCATATCCACGTTCCGGAAGGCGCTGTGCCGAAAGACGGCCCTTCTGCCGGGATCACGATTGCGACCGCCCTGATTTCCGCACTGACGAAGCATGCCGTGCATAAGGAAGTCGGGATGACAGGCGAAATCACCCTGCGCGGCAGAGTACTCCCGATCGGCGGATTGAAGGAAAAGTCGCTCGGCGCACATAGAGCGGGACTGAAGAAAATTATTATTCCGAAAGAAAATGAGAGAGATTTGGATGACATTCCGGAAAGCGTGCGCGGGGATCTCCATTTTTACCCGGTCACGCATATGGATGAAGTCATTGAAATTGCCATTGCAGGTGAGGAGAAATGAAAGTAACGGAGGCAGAACTGGTCATCAGCGCGGTGCGGCAGGAGCAATATCCGGAAGGGCATTTGCCGGAAATTGCGCTTGCCGGACGGTCAAATGTGGGAAAGTCTTCCTTTATCAATAAAATGATCAACCGTAAAGCCCTTGCCAGAACCTCTTCCAAGCCGGGGAAAACCCAGACGCTGAACTTTTACAAAATCGAAAACAAATTATACTTTGTCGACGTTCCCGGCTACGGGTTTGCGAAGGTGTCGAAAAAAGAACGGGAAAAATGGGGCCGGATGATTGAGACGTACATGACGTCAAGAAAACAGCTGAAGACGGTCGTGCTCATTGTCGATGTCCGGCATCCGCCGACAAACGATGACTGTTTGATGTACAATTTTTTAAAGTACTATAAAATCCCGTGTATCGTCGTTGCCACAAAAGCTGACAAAATCCCGAAAGGCAAATGGGCATCTCATTTGAAAACAGCAAAAGAAACGCTGAATCTGGAAAAAGAAGACGAAATCATTTTATTTTCATCTGAAACAGGAGAGGGAAAGGACAAAGTGTGGGCTTCCCTGATGGAAAGAATTAAGTGAATAAAGCCCGGGGCCAGCATGCGGGCACCGGGCTTTTCTGCAGGATCCGGATCTAAAATCGTATTTTTTAGCGGTCCGGCCCCGGAAAATGCCGGTAATGAGCGCCTGGTTGTTTTTTTGGGCGCGCGGGGCTGTTTGGGTACTTGGCTTTTCATGCCGGACTGCACGGGCGGGTGTTATTTCCGCCCCCTTCTTTTCGCAAACAGCAGGTAGACGCCGATTACGACAAGCACGGCCGGCCAGAAATTGATCAGGGAAGAAACATTGTTTTCGACAAGGCCGAACCATCCCATTACTTTATCGGAAAACAGGAGCAATATGGATAGCACGAGAAACAACAGCCCGTAAAACGTGCCGTCCCCGGTTTTTTGCGAACGGAGCAAAAAGCCGATGGCAATAATGAGAACAAAGACCCCGATATTATCCGGCCAAATGGCGATTTTGCCGGCAAGGTGGAAGTGGAGGCCGAACCCGACGAGAATGACCCCCGGCAAAATTGATTCCCCGTCTCGGCCCCAGTAGCCTTCGCCTAAAAAAGCGAGCCCGACAATGATCAACAGCGTCGGCCATGTAAAGTAGTCCTTCATGCCGGTGAGGTCAAAACGCTGCAAATAAAAATACAGCCCGAACCCGATCAGGATAATCGCGGAAAAAATTTTGCGGCTTTTCAATGGGACACACTTCTTTCCTTCAATCTAGATGCTTGAAACCATCGCCTGTTTCTGCTATTTTACAGGTAGGAATGGTATTATTTCAAAAGAGAAAAACGAGCTTTTTTCTTCTATTCATCTTAACATAGATCAACATTCAATCCTATGCATTTGGCAAGATAAAATGGGGGTGCCGGAGGGCAACAATGAGAATACTTACTGTCGGATTAAATTATAAATCTGCGCCGGTTGAAATCCGCGAACAGCTGTCGTTTGATGAGGCGGAACTCGCGGATGCGATGGCGGCGCTGCAAAAGAAAAAGAGCATTTTGGAAAATGTCATCGTGTCTACATGCAATCGTACGGAAATTTATGCGGTTGCCGACCAGGCACACACCGGGCGTTATTATATTAAAGATTTTCTGTCAGAATGGTTCGGAATAGATAAGGAAGCATTTGCCCCCTATCTGTTTATTTACGAAGACAACGAAGCCATTGCGCATTTGTTTAAAGTGATTTGCGGGCTTGACTCGATGGTGCTCGGTGAAACGCAAATTCTCGGGCAGGTGAGGGACAGTTTTCTGCTGGCCCAAGCATCCGGTTCAACCGGCACCATTTTTAACCGCCTGTTCAAAGATGCGGTCACACTAGCGAAAAAAGCCCATACGGAAACGGAAATTGCTTCCAATGCTGTTTCGGTCAGTTATGCGGCTGTGGAGCTTGCGAAGAAAATTTTTGGCGATATGGCTGATAAAAAAGTGGTCATCATCGGCGCCGGCAAGATGGGCGAACTGGCTGCGGAAAACATTCACGGCAGCGGTGCCACCCGGATTACCGTCATCAACCGGACGCCGGAAAAAGCCGGGCTTCTTGCCGCACGCTTCGATGGCGAGGCACTCGGGCTGGCATCTTTGGAAACGGCGCTTTTGGATGCGGATATCGCGATTACCTCCACTTCGGCAAAAGGGTACATCCTTACAGCAGACAGGCTGAAACCCATTGAAAAGAAACGGAACGGGCGCCCACTGCTGCTTGTCGATATTGCCGTGCCGCGCGATATTGATCCGGAAGCCGCGTCCCTTGAATCCGTTTTCTTGTATGATATTGACGACCTGGAAGGCATCGTGGAAGCCAACTTGAAAGAACGCGAAAAAGCCGCCCGGCAGATTGCGGACATGATTTCCGATGCCGTTTGCGCATTCAATGAATGGGTCCATACACTCGGGGTGGTGCCGGTGATCACGGCGCTCAGGGAAAAAGCGCTCGCGATCCAGGCGGAAACGATGAAAAGCATTGAACGGAAGCTGCCGGACTTAACAGAACGCGAACGGAAAGTCATCAGCAAACATACAAAAAGCATTATTAACCAGATGCTGAAAGATCCGATTCTGCAGGCAAAAGAAATGGCGGGTTCGCCGGATGCAGCCCGGAATCTAGAACTGTTCCGCCAAATTTTTAATTTAGAAACAGAAACGGGACAAGCGGAACCGGCAGCCGAAATGGCGCGGCATGCAGTCCGCCCGTCCTATTCGGGTTAACCGGGGAGCCCGGCAATGTATGCCGTATGGACGGACAGACTGCATGAAGGCATGATTTTGCTTTATGCAGCCAGTATTTTGCTTTATTTTCTTGACTTTCTCCACCGGAACCGGAAGGCTAACAAGGCTGCCTTCCGTTTTCTTTCCGTTGTCTGGGCATTGCAGACGGTTATATTTATTTTGTACATGGCTCACACCAGACGGTTCCCGGTCTTGACATTGTCTGAGGGGCTTTATTTTTATGCATGGGCATTGCTGACGCTGTCTCTGGCCCTGAACCGCCTGCTGCGCGTTGACTTTACCGTGTTTTTTACAAATGTCATCGGCTTTTTTATCATGACGGTCCACGCTTTTGCCCCGGAGAAGGTCTCACAAGGGGCAGGAAGAATGGTATCGGAACTTTTGCTCATGCATATTACGATGACGCTGATTGCTTATGTGCTGTTTTCCCTGTCCTTTGTCTTTTCCGTTCTGTATTTATTACAATATAAGTGGCTGAAGGAAAAGAAATGGAGCCACAGAATCTGGCGCCTGAATGACCTTGCAAAACTGGAGCGGCTTTCGAAATGGATGAATGCCATTGCGGTCCCGGTCCTTTTGCTCGGGCTGATTCTCGGGCTATGGTGGGCATACTTGCGGCTTCCGGCCATTCACTGGCTTGATCCGAAAATTGTCGGGTCGTTTGTCGTGCTGCTTGTATACAGTTTTCTCCTGTATGGGGGCGAACGCCGCCACATGTTCGGAAAAACACTGGCTTATTGGAATATGGCTGCTTTTTTAATCATTTTGATTAACTTTTTTCTAATTACAGGATTATCGGATTTTCATTTGTATTATTAGGAGGATTGCCGGATGAGAACAATTGTCGTAGGGTCGAGGCGGAGCAAACTTGCCCTGACGCAGACGAAATGGGTGGTGGCGAAGCTTGAACAGCTCGGACTGCCTTTTCGTTTTGAAATCAGGGAAATCACCACAAAAGGCGATAAAGTGCTCGATGTCACCCTGTCCAAAGTCGGCGGGAAAGGCCTGTTTGTGAAAGAAATTGAAGATGCCATGTTGAATCATGAAATTGACATGGCTGTACATAGCATGAAGGACGTGCCGGCTGTGCTTCCGGACGGGCTTGTGATCGGCTGCATTCCGGAACGTGAAGATGTCCGGGATGCCTTGATTTCCAAAAACGGCACCCCTTTTTCCAGCCTTAAGGAAGGGGCGGTTGTCGGGACAAGCAGCCTCCGCCGCGGCGCCCAGCTGCTTGCTGTAAGAAGCGATATCCGCATTAAGTCTGTTCGCGGCAATATTGATACAAGGCTGGAAAAATTAAAAAACGGGGATTACGATGCGATCGTCCTCGCGGCAGCCGGTTTAAAACGGATGGGCTGGAGTGCGGATACCGTCACCGAATTTTTTGATCCGGATATTTGCCTGCCTGCAATCGGGCAGGGCGCGCTCGCTGTCGAATGCCGCGCCGATGACGGGGAACTGCTCGATGCGCTCCGGAAGCTCGACAGCGCAGAAACGGCGGAAACGGTAAAGGCGGAGCGCGTCTTCCTTGATAAAATGGAAGGCGGCTGCCAGGTACCGATTGCCGGCCTTGCGAAGAAAACGGCAGAAGGCATTTCCCTCACTGCCCTTGTCGCTTCCCCTGATGGCAAAACGGTATATAAAGAAACGGTTGTCTCCCACAACCCGGTAACGGCCGGAGAAAAGGCGGCAGATATTTTAAGCCGGCAAGGGGCAAAGGCGCTGATTGAACAAGTGAAAGCGGAGCTCGGGCAGTCATGACGGCAAATGGGCCTTTAAGCGGGAAAAATATCCTGATCACAAGAGGCGGAAAAGACGGCGAAAAGCTCGCCGCACAAATTGAAGCGCTCGGCGGCACCCCTTTTGTCGTCCCGATGGTTTCCTTCCGTGCATATGCCGACCTGTCCGCATCTGTATTTTTGCGAAAACTCTCGGCATACGACTGGGTTGTGTTTACAAGCAAAAACGGGGTCCGTTATTTTTTGGAAGCATGCAGCCGTGCGGGTATAGCATGTGAGCATTTGAACATAAACTGGGCAGCTGTGGGAAAAAAGACGGCTGCCTGTATGGAACAGTCCGGTTTAAAGGTTTCTTTTGCGCCCCGGAAGTTTACGGCAAAAGATTTTGCCCGGGAATTTTTGCGGAGCGGACACCGGGCAAGCCGCGTCCTTCTCCCGAAAGGAAACATGGCCGGGACAGAAATTGCGGATTTTCTAAGAAAAAGCGGTATAATAGCAGAGGAATGGATTGTCTATGAGACGTATATGCCGGAGGGGGCAAAAGAAAAGCTTACCCGTTTGCTCGGGCGGGAGCACATCGATTTTGCTCTGTTTTTAAGCCCGTCCGCCTTCCGCCATTTTAAAGGCGCGCTTGAAGAAAGCGGCATGGATATCGCTGGGCTTTCAACCCGGATCGCAGTCATCGGCCCTTCAACCAGGCAGGCAGTGGAAAAAGCCGGCAGCCGTGCAGCGGTTTGCCCGGATGAATACACCGTCGAGGCCATGCTTGGGGCATTATGCGATTTTGTCCGTTTAGAAGAAAAATAGATAGAAACCGGCACGAACCCGGGATTGAAGCGGCCGGCCTAACAAACCGGCTGCCATGTACGGTTTTCTCCGAGAGATTACCAGCCGGGCGATGTTCGACACGAAGAAAACAAAATAGAAAAAGCGGGATTTGCCCGCGACCGTCGCAATCATTCCCAACAAGCCGGCAGCTGTGCATACTTCCCGGATAAATATGCAATACATTGCGGCATTCTACCAGTTTAGGAGGAAATAAAATGAAAGATTTACAGTTTGCCCGTCACCGTAGACTTCGCCAAAGTGCCAATATGCGGGCTTTGGTGCGCGAAACGAATTTAACAGTGAACGACTTGATTTATCCGATTTTTGCAGTTGAAGGCGAAAATATTAAAAATGAAATTGCTTCGATGCCGGGTGTGTATCACTGGTCGCTGGACCGGCTCCATGAAATCATGGATGAAGTCGTTTCCCTTGGCATTAAATCCGTCATTTTATTCGGCGTACCGAACCATAAAGATGCAACCGGAACGGAAGCGTACCACGATCACGGCATCGTTCAGGAAGCCATCCGTTTCATCAAGAAAAATTACCCGGATATCATTGTGATCGCGGATACCTGCCTGTGCGAGTACACTGATCACGGCCATTGCGGCGTTGTGGAAGATGGGAAAATTTTAAACGACCCAAGCCTTGACCTGCTTGCGAAAACGGCGGTCAGCCAGGCAAAAGCAGGCGCTGATATCATTGCTCCTTCGAATATGATGGACGGGTTTGTCACCGCGATTCGCAAAGGGCTTGATGAAGCAGGCTTTGAAGATGTGCCGATCATGAGTTATGCGGTCAAATATGCATCCGCGTTTTACGGTCCGTTCCGCGAAGCTGCTGACAGCACACCCGCTTTCGGGGACCGGAAAACGTACCAGATGGATCCGGCCAACCGGCTCGAAGCATTGCGTGAAGCACAGTCGGATGTGGAAGAAGGGGCAGATTTTCTAATCGTAAAACCGACGCTTTCTTATCTTGATATCGTCCGTGATGTGCGCAATGAATTCCGCCTCCCGGTTGTCGGGTATAATGTGAGCGGGGAGTATTCCATGGTAAAAGGCGCCGCACAAAACGGCTGGATTGATGAAAAGGCGATTGTTCTTGAAATGATCACAAGCATGAAGCGTGCCGGCTGCGATCTCATCATTACCTATTTTTCACTCGATATTGCTCGCTGGCTTGCGGAATAAACGGGAGGTTGAAAGATGCGCTCATATGAAAATTCAATCGAAGCATACAAAGAAGCGGTCACATTAATGCCGGGCGGGGTGAACAGCCCTGTCCGTGCCTTTAAAGCGGTCGGCATGAACCCGATTTTTATGGACCACGGCAAAGGCGCAAAAATTTATGATATTGACGGAAACGAATATATTGATTACGTGCTGTCATGGGGGCCGCTCATCCTTGGCCATGCCAATCCTGGGGTCGTGGATGCGCTGAAAAAAACGGCCGAAAAAGGGACGAGTTTCGGCACGCCGACGATCATGGAAAATAAACTGGCGTCACTCGTGAAAGAACGCGTACCGTCGATTGAAATCGTCCGCATGGTCTCATCCGGCACGGAAGCCACAATGAGTGCTCTGCGCCTAGCAAGAGGTTATACAGGCCGGAATAAAATTTTAAAATTCGAAGGCAGCTACCACGGCCATGGCGATTCGCTCCTGATCAAAGCAGGGTCGGGCGTTGCCACACTCGGTCTGCCGGATAGCCCCGGCGTGCCACTCGGAATCGCGCAAAATACCATTGCCGTCCCGTACAATGATCTGGAAGCCGTCCGATCGGCATTCGAGCAGTACGGAGAAGATATTGCCTGCATCATCGTCGAACCGGTTGCCGGCAATATGGGCGTTGTTCCGCCGAAGCCCGGCTTTTTGCAAGGGTTGCGCGAAGTCACATCAGCATACGGCGCCCTCCTGATCTTTGATGAAGTGATGACCGGTTTCCGTGTCGACTATCACTGTGCACAAGGCTACTTTGATGTAACGCCTGATTTGACCTGCCTCGGCAAAGTAATCGGCGGCGGCCTTCCTGTCGGCGCATTTGGCGGACGGGCCGACATTATGGAAAAAATCGCACCGACCGGCCCTGTTTACCAGGCAGGAACTTTGTCCGGCAATCCGCTTGCGATGACGGCCGGATATGAAACATTGCGGCAGTTAACACCTGAAACGTATGCGGAATTCAGGCGAAAAGCCGACCGCCTCGAACAAGGTTTTCATGAGGCAGCGGTGAAATACGATATCCCGCATACCATTAACCGGGCAGGATCGATGATTGGCATCTTTTTCACCAATGAAGAAGTCAATAATTTTGCATCAGCAAGCACTTCGGATTTGGATCTGTTTGCCCGCTACTACCGCGGCATGGCGGAAAACGGCATTTTCCTCCCGCCGTCCCAATTCGAAGGCATCTTCTTGTCCGCCGCGCATACGGACGAGGATATTGACCGTACCGTTGAAGCAGCAGAAAAAACATTTAAGGCAATCCGCGGGTAATCCTGCGGCTATGAACCGGCAAGTCCAAAAATGGATGAGCCGGTTTTTTTTGCATTCTGTCCGCTGTGGGCGAGAGAGAAGTAGCAGTAGGGAAAATTTCACGCTCTGTGGGTGGCCCGATGGTTTTTGAACGGATCACTCCGAAAACGGATGGCCGAATCAGTTCGCCTAGCTCGACCAAATCTAAGTTTTTGAACGGGTAACCTGAAAACAGATGAGCCGGTTTTTATCGATTTCTCTCCCCGTCCAATATTGTTGCGAAAAAGCCATTCAAGTGATTTACGGATGCTGCGGTTTATTTGCGATCATAAAAACCCCGATTGCTTCATACAGTGTAAATGACATATTCATTGGGATTTGGAGGAATTGAAGGGAGGAACCCGCTTTGCCGCAAAATCAATCGTCCATACGATTTTCATTAGAAGAATTGATTTGGTTTAAAAAAGGACAGGAAGTTGAAGAACTTTTATCAATATCATTGGATCCCCATATCACCATACAGGAATTGAAGCAGTATGTCGTGATCAAAGGCAATCTCTATTTGGCCGGGGAGTATATCGGTTGCGGGGAAGAAGAAGGGGAAGATGTGCTGTTCAGGAAGTATGTGCAGGCGGTCCAGTACCGGGAAGAAGACGGCATATTTGAATTTTACCAATCTTTCCCGGTAGACGTTACCATTCCGAAGACAAGAATTGCGGATATTGAGGAACTGGACGTCAATATAGAAGGATTTGACTATCAATTTCACGGAACCGATTGTTTAAAAATCAATGCGGATATTGCGATTGAGGGAATATTGCAAGACGGGGATGAGGAAGAGGACGAAGCCGAAACAGCACCATACCCGGATTTGAACGGCCGGGAAACCTATTTGGATGAGCCGGACGCAGCATATCAGGCGCCTTTTAGCCATTCCGAGTGGAGTTTATCGGAACAAGAAGAAGAGAGCACCGAACCGCCCCGCCATTTTATGGAAGAAGCGGAAAGCTTTGAAGAAGTGCCTTTGCGTGCAGATGAGGAAAAAGAAGAAGAGGATGAATCTCACGCTGACCCGGAATTGTATACACCTTTTACGATCGAATCGCGCGTGGTGCCGGAAGAATCGGTTGCTCAGCCGGAACCGTACACAAACGAACTGAATGTGCTAGCACCGGTCGAACTGCCGGAAGAAGAAGAGGAGAGTCTCTTGCCGGAAGCAGGCGGAAAAGTGCCGGAAAGTGCTTCATGGCAGGCGGAAACAGCCGCGCCGGTACGGGATGAATGGCATGCGGAACCGGAGTTTTCCGGAAAAAATGAGTCTGCATCGTTGGCAGAAAGCGAACTGGTACAGAATGAGTGGCATCCTGGGCCGGAGTTTCCAGGAAAAAATGAGTCTGCATCGTTGGCGGAGAGCGGAGTGGTGCAGAACGAATGGCATGCTGAAGCGGATCTTTCAGGCAAAAATGAGTCTGCATCATTGGCGGAGAGCGAACCGGTGCGGGATGAATGGCACGCTGAACCGGGGTTTGCCGGCAAAAACGAATCCGCATCATTGGCGGAGAGCGGAGTGGTGCAGAACGAATGGCATGCAGAACCGGAGTTTTCAGGCAAAAACGAGTCTGCATCCATAGCGGAAAGCGTACCGGTGCGGGATGAATGGCATGCGGAACCGGAGTTTTCCGGTAAAAATGAGTCTGCATCGTTGGCAGAGAGCGAATTGGTGCAGAACGAATGGCATGCTGAAGCGGATCTTCCAGGAAAAAATGAGTCTGCATCATTGGCGGAGAGCGAACCGGTACGGGACGAATGGCATGCAGAACCGGGGTTTTCCGGCAAAAACGAGTCTGCATCCATAGCGGAAAGTGAACCTGCGCAGAACGAATGGCAGGCCGGTCCGGAGTTTCCTGGTAAAAACGAATCCGCATCCATACCGGAAAGCGTACCGGTGCGGAACGAATGGCAGGCCGACCCAGTGCGGGATGAAGGGCATCCTGAACAGGAATTGTCCGGAAAAACCGCATCCGCGTTCCGGACGGAGAGCAAAACGGCTCTGAACGAAGAATCTCTTGAGCCGGATGACGCCGGGAAGACGGAGCCCGTTTTCCGGATCGAGAGCAAGGCAATGGAAGATGAATCTTCTGCTTATCTCAAGCAAGAATCGCCTGAAAAAGATGAATCTTCTTCTGTGGCGAGCAGCGAAACGATTGTGGAAGAGTCGCCGGAAAGCGGGGAGAAAATAGAGGAAGTGCCGGAAGAAAAGGATTCGGCTGCCAAGAAGAAAAAGAAGCAAAAATACGAATCTATTTCGCTTGCCGACTTTTTTGCCCGGAGAGATGAAGAAAAGCCTGCCAAGTTAAAGGTTTGCATCGTCCAAAGCGGGGAGACGCTCGACCAGCTTGCTGAAAAATACAATATCAATGTCCAGCAGATTTTAAGGATGAACCATTTGGAAGTGAACCAGGATGTATATGAGGGGCAAGTGCTGTACGTTCCCGCAAACGCGCGCGCCGAAAAAAATCACTGAGCCGGAGCATTCACAGGCACGGGCGTCTAGGTGAAGGATGCATCTGAAATTCAGGGGCTAAGCGCCTGCGTAAGGAAGCGTGCAAAACGAGCTATTCTTAACCTAGATTGCGCCTATGTTCAAGCCGCGGCGAATGCGGCGCAGCGGGGGAATGAAAATGAGCAAGCGCCTATTTTTCAGGAGAAGCGCTCTAAGAAGGTGAAACGGGTGACTGACCTTTCGCAGCAGGACATCAATCGGATTGTAAAGCATTACGGCCTGAACGCTGAATATGTCGGGCGGTACGGAAAAGTGTATAAAATTTATACCGGCCAGGGCATCTTTGCTTTAAAAAAAATTGCACCGCAAAACGGGATGGGATTTATCCGGCATGTCCAGTCTCTGTACCAGCGGGGATACAACCGTATTGTCCCGGTCTATCCCGCGTTGGACGGCCGTTACGGGGTGCTGTATAACGGGGCATTATACTATTTAATGCCCTGGCTGCCAAACGAAGAAAAAGAAGCACGCGGCGAGAAACATCAAAAAATGTTCAGGGAACTCGCACGCCTGCACAGCTTGTCCGTCAAAGATACGGAGATCTCAATAGAAAAACGGCGGGAATACTATGAAGAAACCCTTTCCCGCTGGTACGGGCAGCAGGATTTTTTGGAAGAGTTCCTTGAACGGTGTGAAGAGCAGGTCTATATGTCCCCGTTTGCCCTGTTGTACTGCACCTTTTACAATGAAACGAACCAGGCGCTCAAATTTTCGATCCGGCAGCTGGAAAACTGGTATGAACAATCAAAAGAGATGGAGAAAGCGAGAACGGTGACCATCCACGGAAAAATTTCAACGGAGCATTTTTTGTACGATGAACGCGGGCTCGGGTACTTTACCAATTTCGAACTGGCGAAAAACGCTGCGCCTTTTTATGACTTGCTTCCCTTCTTGTCGCGGACGCTCGATTCCTATCCGAGCCGGTTTGACGACTGCGTGGATTGGGTGAAGACCTATTTCAGCTATTTTCCGCTGAAAGAAGATGAAAAAAGCTTATTTTTCAGCTATCTCGCTTATCCCGCACCGATCATCCAAACCGTGGAGGAATACTTTGCAAATGAAGGAAAACGCCATGAAGCGAGAGCAGTCGCGAAACTGCAGGAAAAGTACTGGCGAATGAAAAATACCGAGTATGTCGTCATGCAGTTGTCACAAGGGGCCGCCCCCGCGTCATGAAAAGCAGGAACGGCCACTAAAACCATTCATACTGAAACCCGAGATAAATGAGAATAAATATGGCAAGCAGCAAAACGTCAAACGTCGTCGGAAAAATAATCGTACGGATGGCCTGAAAGACGGAGAACGGAAGAATCAGCTGCTTGCACACTTTTTTTGCATTCCGCGCCCATGTACGGACGGCCTGTTTGTCAATTTTTTTCTTCATCATCATCCACCTATCCCTCAAAAATAATGTATGAAAAGCGGGCGGATCAGTGCATCCGCCGCATATTTTTTCTAAAAATGGGCAATGCTATTGACGATTTTCACAAAAACCGATACCATAAACTATAGTCAATTTCAAAAATCAAAGTACAATGAACGGGAAGAGTACAGATTTTGTTTCCATGCAGAGAGGGAAATCAGCTGCTGAAAGATTTCCTATGCGAAACAGGCTGGAAGGTCGCCCGGGAGTAGCTTTTGTGAAACCGAAAGTAGCAAAAGCCGGCGAAGTGCCGTTAATGACCCGAGAGTGCCGGGCATCCGTTTGCCCGTGAAAAAAGGTGGTACCGCGAACAGACTCCTTTCGTCCTTTTATGGCGAAGGGAGTTTTTGTGTTTATCCGCAAAAAACGCAGAAAGGAATGATACAAATGGAACAGCAGGACATCAGCATGCCGACCAAATATGATCCGCAGGCTGTTGAAAAAGGGCGCTATGAATGGTGGGTGAACGGCAAATTTTTCGAAGCAAAAGGCGATCCGGAAAAGAAGCCGTACACGATTGTGATTCCGCCGCCGAACGTAACCGGCAAGCTCCATCTCGGCCATGCCTGGGATACGGCTTTGCAGGATATTTTAACCCGGATGAAACGGATGCAGGGCTATGATGTGCTCTGGCTGCCGGGGATGGACCACGCCGGGATTGCAACGCAGGCAAAAGTGGAAGCCAAACTGCGTGAAGAAGGCAAATCCCGCTATGACCTCGGCCGCGAGAAGTTTACGGAAGAAGCATGGAAGTGGAAAGCGGAATACGCTCACTTTATCCGCAAACAATGGGCGAAACTCGGCCTCGGGCTCGATTATTCGCGCGAACGTTTTACGCTCGATGAAGGGCTGTCAAAAGCTGTAAAAGAAGTATTTGTTTCGCTTTATAAAAAAGGCTTGATTTACCGCGGCGAGTACATCATCAACTGGGACCCGGAAACGAAAACGGCGCTTTCCGATATTGAAGTCGTCTACAAAGAGGTGCAGGGCGCATTTTACCATCTGGCATACCCGTTAAGCGACGGTTCCGGCACGATCGAAATCGCAACAACGCGCCCGGAAACGATGCTCGGTGATACGGCGGTCGCTGTCCACCCGGATGATGAACGCTACAAACATTTAATCGGGAAAACGATTGTATTGCCGATCGTCGGCCGCGAAATTCCGATTATCGCAGACGAGTATGTGGACATGACATTTGGTTCCGGTGCCGTAAAAATTACGCCGGCCCATGACCCGAACGACTTCGAAGTCGGGAACCGCCACAATCTCGAACGCATCCTTGTGATGAACGAGGACGGCACAATGAATGAAAATGCCGGAAAATACAAAGGGATGGACCGGTTTGCATGCCGCAAACAGATTGTGGAGGACTTGAAAGCACTCGGCGTTCTTGTCAAAGTGGAAGACCATCTCCATTCGGTCGGCCATTCCGAACGGAGCGGCGCGGTTGTCGAACCGTATTTGTCGACGCAATGGTTTGTGAAAATGCAGCCGCTCGCTGATGCTGCGGTAAAACTGCAGGCGTCGGAAGGAAAAGTCCATTTTGTGCCGGAACGCTTTGAAAAAACATACTTGCACTGGATGGAAAATATCCGCGACTGGTGCATTTCGCGCCAGCTCTGGTGGGGCCACCGGATTCCGGCCTGGTACCATAAAGAAACCGGCGAAGTGTATGTTGACACCGAGCCGCCCCGCGACATTGAAAACTGGGAACAGGATCCGGACGTGCTCGATACGTGGTTCAGCTCGGCGCTCTGGCCGTTTTCGACAATGGGTTGGCCGGATGAAGAAGCGAAAGACTACAAGCGTTATTATCCGACTGATACGCTTGTGACTGGCTATGACATCATTTTCTTCTGGGTATCGCGGATGATTTTCCAGGGGCTTGAGTTTACCGGCAAGCGCCCGTTCAAAGACGTCCTGATCCACGGTCTTGTCCGCGACGAGCAGGGGCGGAAAATGAGCAAATCGCTCGGCAACGGTGTCGACCCGATGGAAGTCATCGACAAATACGGCGCGGACTCGCTCCGCTATTTCCTTACCACCGGTAGCGCACCGGGCCAGGATTTGCGTTTCAGTTACGAAAAAGTTGAAGCGGTCTGGAATTTCGCCAATAAAATTTGGAACGCCTCCCGTTTTGCACTCATGAACATGAACGGGCTGAAATACGAAGAAATGGATCTGTCCGGTGAAAAATCAGTCGCTGACAAATGGATTTTAACGCGTTTGAACGAAACGATCGAAACCGTTACAAAACTGGCGGACAAATACGAATTTGGCGAAGCTGGGCGCGCACTTTACAATTTTATCTGGGACGATTTCTGCGACTGGTACATCGAAATGGCAAAACTGCCGCTCTACAGCGAAGATGAAGCAGCGAAGAAAACGACACGCTCGGTCCTTGCGTATGTGCTCGACAATACGATGCGGCTTTTGCACCCGTTCATGCCGTTTATTACCGAGGAAATTTGGCAAAACCTTCCGCATCAGGGGGAATCGATCACAACAGCCGCGTGGCCGGAAGTGGACGAAAGCCTTACAGATGCAGCGGCTAGCGAAGAAATGAAACTGCTTGTCGACATCATCCGTTCCGTCCGCAATATCCGCGCGGAAGTGAATACGCCGTTAAGCAAAAAAATCAAACTGCATTTGAAAGCGAAAGACGAAACGGTCTTAGCGGCTTTAAAACGAAACGAAGCGTACATTACCCGTTTCTGCAACCCGGATGAATTGAAAATGGGGCTTGACCTCGAGGCACCGGACAAAGCCATGACTGCAGTCGTTTCCGGCGTCGAACTGTTCCTGCCGCTTGAAGGACTCATTAATTTTGAAGAAGAACTGGCCCGGCTCCGGAAAGAGTTGGCGAAATGGAATAAAGAAGTCGAACGCGTCCAGAAAAAACTGTCCAATCAAGGGTTCCTGAAAAAAGCGCCGGAAAATGTCGTTGCCGAAGAACGGGCAAAAGAAAAAGACTATCTTGAAAAACGAAGCACCGTCGAAGCGCGCATCAAAGAACTTGAAAACCAGTAATACAAGGGTGGAAGGCGAATTCTTTACGGATTCGTCTTCCTTGCATACGGGAGGAAAGGCATATGTTTGAAACCTATGAAGAAGCGGTCGGCTGGATCCGGTCCCGCTCGAAATTCGGGATGAAACCAGGGCTTGAGCGGATGCAGTGGCTGATGGAAAAATTGCACCACCCGGAACAAAAAATCCGGACGGTTCACGTGGCCGGGACGAACGGCAAAGGGTCGACCGTCACCTTTTTGCGGAATATTTTAGAGCAGGCAGGCTATACGGTCGGCACCTTTACTTCCCCGTATATTGAGCAGTTTAACGAAAGGATCAGCATAAACGGATCGCCGGTGTCAGATGAAGACCTCGTCCGGCTTACAAACGCAATCCGCCTGCTTGCAGAAGAGCTGGAGCACACAGCATTCGGCGCACCGACAGAGTTTGAAGTCATTACAGCGATGTCGCTTTTGTATTTTGCCGACATCCAGCCGGTAGATATCGTTATCTATGAAGTCGGCCTTGGCGGCAGGCTTGATTCCACAAACGTCATCACACCGCTTGTCAGCCTGATTACCAATATCGGCCATGACCATATGAATGTGCTTGGCCATACGATTGCGGAGATCGCATTTGAAAAAGCGGGCATCATCAAACACGGGGTGCCGGTTGCAACGACAGCAATGCTGCCTGATGCGCTAGCGGTGATTGAAGAAAAAGCGGCAAAAGAAAAGGCACCGCTTTTCCGTGCCGGAAAGGAATTTTCTTTTGCGGAGATTGGTGGGGATCTAACTGGTGAACATTTCCGCTTTGCTTCTCCGTACGGCGCCTATGACTGCTTGTCGATCACCATGATGGGTCGCCATCAGATTTACAATGCCGCGCTTGCCGTTATGGGGGCAGAACTGTTAAGACATATCCACCATTTTCGCATCCCGCAGCATGCACTGGAAAAAGGCCTTCTCGAAAGCAAATGGATCGGCCGTTTTGAAAAACTGCTGGATGACCCGCCCGTTATCATTGACGGCGCCCACAACCCGGAAGGCATTGATAGCCTGATCGAAACGATGGACACCCATCTGCGCGGAAAAAAAATCCGCATGATTTTTTCCGCACTTGGCGACAAAGACTTGGATCACATGATTCCAAAACTCGACCACAAAACAGACGAAATCATTTTCACAACTTTTGATTTTCCAAGAGCCATTCCGGCAGAGGTGTTGTATAAGATAAGCCGTCATCAAAATAAATCATTTTCGGAGGATTGGAAAGAAACCGTACGCACCAAAATAAAAGAAATGAAAGGCTTAGAAGATGTTTTAGTGATTACAGGGTCCTTATACTTTATTTCAAAAGTCCGGAAATACATTTTGGGCCAATCAGAGAGAAATGGGCAGAGCTGAAAAAGTTCTGCCCTTTTTGTTTATTTGTTCTTGTATGTGTAAAATTTTACTCGAAGGGGCAAATGAGTGGAAAAAAATGGGAAGACACTCTATCATCTAAATGTACACCTTGAATGAACATCTAGAGAGAGGTCTTCCCATGGATATTATATCAATAATTGCTGGATTATTAAAGGGTACAAAGAGTCTTATGGAATTTGAAGAACAAATTAAAATTCTGATGCAGAAGGTTTTTACACAATGGGTTGGGGATGTATTTGAGGAGTTAGATAAAACAATTAAACAAAAGAAGTTGGAGGAAGGCTGGGAGTACTGCCGTAGTGATAACAGAAGCGTTCAGTTTCTATTTGGAAGTGTGACTTTTAAACGTTCATTAATGCGTGATAAGAGAGGGAACTCACATTATCCCTTGGATGAATGCTTGGGGCTGGTACCCCACCAGAGATATAGCCCGTTAGTGGAATTAAAGGTGGCAGAGTTGGCAAGTGAGAACACCTATCGGGAGGTGGCGAATATTTTAAAAGAATGGACAGCCGTGAGTCTTAGTCATACAACTGTAGGGGAAATGGTGAAACGCGTAGGAAAAACGCAGGTGGAAGCCGACAAGGCCCTTGTAGAAGAGATGGAAATAGCTGCTTCACTGCCTGATGGGAAGAAGGTAGACTACCTGTTTTCCGAAGCAGATGGCGTATTCATCCGGGGTCTGGAAAAGAAACAGAGTATGGAAGTCCGCCATGCCATTCTCTATGAAGGTTGGGAAACCAATGGAAAAAGGGTCTCACTGCGTCAGCCCACAGTCATCATGACGACGGAAGACATTCAGACATTTTGGGATGAAGTCCAAGCCACAGCTGCCAACACCTATTCCCTCGAAAAAGCGCATGTCATTACAAACAGTGATGGAGGTGCTGGGTACACAGCTGAACGGTTTCAAACAGCATTCTCACAGTCGGAATTTCCGGTGCTCAACCAGCTGGATACCTACCACGTTGCACAAGCCATCATAAGGACATTTGGGGGCGGAAAGAGCGAGATCAAGGAGCAAATTAGAAAAGCGATTAGAACGCATGACCTGGACCAATTCACGTTATATTTGGATACGCACGAAAGCACCTTGACGGATAAAAAGGCCCTCAAGAAAATCAAGGAATTCCGTTCGTATATCTTGAAAAACTGGGACCGCATTTTTGACTGGAGAGACAGGGTGAAAAACGTGCCGGAAGGTGCGAGAGGCCTAGGAGCGATGGAATCGAACCAAAGGCATATCTCCTTCAGGATGAAAAAAAGGGGCATGCATTGGAGTGAACTTGGCGCAGAAGCCATGGTGAAAATCAAACAAGGCATACTCAATGGGACATTGAGAGAAGCCTATCTGAAACACCGTTCAAGAAGCGAGAGAAAGCAACGGAACTTGAAACAATCCATCAGGATGTCTCAACTACTCAAGCAGCCTGTACGCCCGTCAGTGGGCGTAAAGCACGGATCAGTTGCCCTGCATTCAAGCAGTTCATCGGCAATGGGACATTTAAGCAAAATATTAGAGCTTTCGTTTTAAGCCTGGCTCAGTGGGGACTGATCGTTGAGGCGCGCGAAATTTACGAGACTCCTGCGGGAAAAGCGAGCCAGGAGAGACCCCGCAGCGAGGTACGAGCGAGGAGGCTCGCCGGCCGCCCGCGGAAAGCGAGTGAATTTCGCGCGCCTCAACATCCCCGTTATCCATCTTTATACGGAAATATCACATCTTTTCCGAAAATTACACCGAGCAAGTAAAGCACGGTAGCCGAAAGTGTACAAAAAGAGTGTCTTGGAATACCCGATATTTAAACCTTGTCGAGAAAAACTTGACACATACTTTGTTCTTTTGTTGAATTACTTTCCCGGCGCTTTTTGATAAAATAAGTTTTATAGGTAAGAAGGCTCATGACAAAATGCTTACGGAGGTTGCTATGAAAAAACCCCTTTTTAAAAACAGCCGGGGATTTACACTTGTCGAAGTGCTGGCTTCGATTACGATTTTAGCGATTGTGATGCTCACAGTGGGCGCCATCTTGGCCAATAATGCGGGTGTGACAAAAAAAGCGGATGACAGCGCCAGTACTTCAGCGGCGCTGTCCTGGACAGCATCAAAATGAATACGGAAACGGCCGGTGCTTCGTCAAGCGGCACATCCGGCGCTGCAACCGGCTCAGCTGCAGGAACGGGCACAACATCCGGCACTTCCAAAACGGCCGGCGAATCTTCTTCGGGAACGTCTAAAACCGGTTCCTCTTCCTCATCTGCTGCATCCAAAACGGCCGGTGAAACAAAGGGGGGCGGTTCCTCTTCCGCCCCGGCGGCAGCGGGTGGCACAGCCGGCGCGGACACTGCGGCAACCGGGGAAGCGGAAGGCGTCACGGTTTATGAAGCGACATATACGATCCAGCTCAATCAAGCCGCGCTCAATGCCGCCGGCAAAAGGGAGGAACAGCAATGAACCTCCGTTTAAACCGGAAGCAGCTTTTTATCATTCTTGCCCTCTTTGCCGTTTGCCTTGCCGGTGCAGCCGGTTTGTACTGGTTTGTGCTGGCGCCGGCCAAGTCCGGGCTGGCCGGGCAAAAAGCCGCGTTGAAATCGGAACAGCAGGTGCTATCCAGCCTGCAGTCAAAAAAACAGCAAAGCCCGGAACTGCAGCTTGGCAATGTCGTCAGCCTGATGCGGAAAATCCCGGCAAAACCGCTTGCGGAACAAGTGCTGCTTCAGTTCAGGATGGCAGAGGCCCTTTCCGGCAGCCGGATTACGGAAACAGACGCCCAGCAGGACTCCGCCGGTACGTCCGGGAGCGAGGAGGCTACACAAAGCACAACGAGCGGCACCTCATCCGGCACACAGCAAAAAACAGACGTGCTGCCTGCCGGTGTCAAAAAACTGTCGTATACTTTAAAAGTGGAGTCAGACAGCTACAAGAGCATGAAAACATTTTTACAGACGATTGAAAACTTGCCGCGCATTACGGTGATCGAAAGCCTCAATTTCAGTCCGGGGGAAGGAGCGCCTGGATCGAGTGGATTGCAGTACACCGTCACGGTCTCCACTTTTTATTACCCGGCGTTAAGCCGGTATTCGGACTATTTGCCGGAAATCGACGTGCCGGCAGCGGGCCGTAAAAGTGACCCGGTCGCAACAACGGCGCAATAAGTTTTCGGCATGTTCATCCTTGCCATTACATATGCTTAATATCACCTGTTGCTTGCCGGCAGCGAACCAAGAAAATACCATATGCTGAAAGATCAGAGGGATCAAACATGCATGGATTATGGACTGCTTATTTTGCGGCACTGGGGATGGTTTTCGGCTCGTTTTATAATGTCATCGGGCTGCGTGTGCCGAATCATGAATCGATTATCCGTCCCGGGTCGCATTGCCCGAAGTGCGGGCACTCGTTAAGCTGGAATGAAAATATACCGGTATTGTCTTTTCTTATTTTACGGGGCAGATGCAGAAGCTGCCGCGCGCCGATCTCCCCGATTTATCCGGTGTTTGAGGCGCTGACCGGGGGCTTGTTTGCCTGTTCCTTTTACCGGTTCGGCTGGAGCCTGGAATTTTTGCTTGCCATTTTGTTCATTTCGCTGCTTGTCATCATTACCGTTTCCGATTTGGCGTATATGCTTATTCCTGATAAAGTGCTGTTTCCTTTTGCAGCCGCCATTGCCGCCGTCCGGCTTTTTCACCCGGCATCGCTGTGGTGGTCCGCCTGGCTCGGGGCGGTTTTCGGCTTTTGCCTCCTCTATCTCATTGCCTTTTTCACAAAAGGCGCGATGGGCGGCGGGGACATTAAATTGTTTTTTGTGATCGGGCTTGTGCTCGGCATAGAGAAAACTTTTCTGGCCTTTTTTCTAGCCTGCTTTTTTGGCGCGCTTTACGGCGTCGGTTTGATGGCTGCCGGCAAATTTAAAAAACGAAAACCGGTGCCGTTTGGGCCGTTTATCGCCATCGGTGCGCTTACCGCCTATTTTTTCGGAAACAGCCTTATCGGGATGTATTTGCGTTTCTCCGGGCTCGGATAAAATTTGCATAAAATGCCGGAAATCGGCGAATGGTTTTTGGACAAGGCGACAAAAGTCTTGTTCTTTTTTTTGCCGGTTATGGTAGCATGAAGCAAATCGGGCAGGAGAGGTGAAAGCATTGGACAAGGCGAAAAAAAAGGCGAAAATTACAGTCAAAGTGGGCGGAAAAAAGGAGCAGCCGGAAGACAGCGTAAAAGTCCATGACTGGAAAGCGGCCGAGGAAACGGCTGCCGCACAGGAAGACAGCGCAAAAGAAGAGGAATCATTTGAATGGGTGCTGCCCGAACTCGATGCGGATCAGATTGAAGAATTCCGGCCGATCCATTATACACCCGCGCCCAAAAAGAAAAGCATCTTCCCGAAAAAAACGGCGGCGAATAGGGCCGCGCCGGCGATTTTGTTTTCTGTCGTGTCCGCAGTGGTGTTTGGGGCGCTGCTCGGGTTTGTTGTATTAAAATTTATTGCGTACGGAGATCATCAAACAAAACTCCCGAATCAGCAGGCTGAAGGCGCTGCAACGGGCGCAGCACAGCAAGAGGCCAGGCTTCCGGCGCTAAGCATCGGCATCATCCAGGCAGGGGTGTTCAGCACGGAAGGCGCCGCCTCTAAAGTGTCGCGCGAACTCGCCTCAAAAAAGGTCCCGTCGATGCAGCTTTCGATGGACGGGCAGCGCTATATTTTTGCAGGTGTGGCCGACAGCCCTGGCACGGCCAAAAAAATGGAAAGTGCCTGGAAAGACAAAGGCGTCGAACTGTATGCAAAAGAAATCAGTTTTTCCAGCAAAAAGGTCCAAACGACGACAAAGGATGAGCAAATTTTTGCCCGGGAAACGGTTCCGCTTTTTCAAAAACTGGCAAAAGAAACGGCCGCCGCTGTCCAGAACGGAGAGGTTTCACCGGACGGCATGAAGACAGTCGGAACAGCAGCCGGCAACGTCAAAAAGCTGGCAAAAGTCAGGCAGGAAACGCTCGGCCGGCTGAAAAAATACGAAACGGCCGCGTATGAATCGCTCGCGGCTTATCAAAAAAGCGGCAACCGGCAGGATTTAACGGATGCCGAACAAAACCTGCTGGACTACGTAAAGGTCTACAGCGGGCATTGAAACCAAATGCGGGCTTCCGGCTGAAAAGCTGCGGTGCCACGCCCGCATGGCACTATTTTTTGTCTGAAAAGGTTGAATTTGCAGTTGTTACACGGTCCGTTTTTTGGTACGATACAATTGTATCTCCCATACAAAAGCCCATTGGTTTGATTCCCCCGCCTCCTGCTTTAGAAAAGGAGGAATTCATTTGGAAAAAATGCTGATCAAAGATTTTCCTGCAGAAGACCGCCCGCGTGAACGGCTGATCCGCACAGGAGCGGAGAGCCTCTCCAATCAGGAACTGCTTGCCATTTTACTCCGTACCGGCACGAAAGATGAATCGGTGCTCGAGCTTGCCAACAGGCTGATCCGCCATTTTGAAGGCTTGCGGTTTTTAAAAGATGCTTCCCTTGAGGAAATGACAGCCATCAAAGGCATCGGCACAGCAAAAGCGGTCCAGATTCTGGCCGCCATTGAACTCGGCAGAAGGATCGCCAATTTGCAGCACGATACGCGTTATGTGATCCGCACGCCGCAGGACGGGGCCAATTATGTCATGAATGATATGCGCTTTTTGTCCCAGGAGCATTTTGTCTGCCTGTATTTAAATATTAAAAACCAGGTGATCCACCGGCAGACGATTTTCATCGGAAGTTTAAATGCCTCGATCGTCCATCCCCGCGAAGTGTTCAAAGAAGCGCTCAGGCGTTCAGCTGCTTCCATTATTTGTTTCCATAACCATCCATCCGGGGACCCTTCTCCTTCCAAAGAAGATATCGAAGTTACCAAACGGCTTGCCGAATGTGGTAAAATAATGGGGATTGAGATTCTTGACCATTTGATCATCGGTGAGAAAAAATTTGTGAGCCTGAGAGAAAAAGGGTATTTGTAAGGCTTTGAATTTTTTTATGGTTACGATATAATAAATCGTATGATTTTTACGGCCGGCACTGCGCCGGAAATGCCTGAATTCCGGATGCATTTTCAAAGCGACATCCATAAATAAGCAAAAGTATGGCACCAACTGGTGATGAAAATTTATCGTGAAGAAAGGGAGATACATCCATGTTCGGAAGTAAAGACCTGGGGATTGATCTTGGGACAGCCAATACATTGGTTTTTATAAAAGGGAAAGGAATTGTCGTGCGGGAACCTTCCGTTGTGGCTATCCAGACAGATACGAAACAAATTGTCGCAGTCGGGGATGCCGCGAAAAAAATGATCGGCAGGACGCCGGGAAACATCGTGGCGACGCGGCCGATGAAAGACGGCGTGATTGCGGATTATGAAACGACGGCTGCGATGATGAAGTATTATATTCAGCAGGCCACAAATAAAAAAGGCTTTTTTTCAAAAAATCCGTATGTCATGGTCTGCGTCCCTTCCGGCATTACGGCGGTGGAAGAGCGCGCGGTGATTGATGCAACCCGCCAGGCCGGGGCAAGGGATGCTTTTACGATTGAAGAGCCTTTTGCAGCAGCGATCGGCGCCGGGCTGCCTGTCTGGGAGCCGACCGGAAGCATGGTTGTCGATATCGGCGGCGGCACAACGGAAGTGGCGATTATTTCGCTGGGCGGGATTGTGACAAGCCAGTCGATCCGGGTGGCCGGGGATGAAATGGATGAAGCGATCATCAGTTATATCCGCAAAAATTATAATCTTTTAATCGGGGACCGGACCGCAGAACAAATTAAAATGGAAATTGGTTCAGCAGGCGAGCCGGAGGGGATCGAACCGATGGATATCAGGGGCCGGGATTTGCTGACCGGTTTGCCGAAGACGATCACGATTTCCGCGGATGAGGTGGCCGATGCGCTGCACGACACGGTGTATGCCATTGTCGATGCGGTCAAATACACGCTTGAACAGACACCGCCTGAACTGGCAGCTGATATTATGGACCGCGGCATCGTCCTGACAGGTGGGGGTGCCCTGTTGCGCAACCTCGACCATGTCATCAGCAAAGAAACCGAAATGCCGGTGCTCATTGCCGAAAACCCGCTCGACTGCGTAGCAATCGGAACAGGCAACGCGCTCGAAAATATTGAACTGTTTAAAAACAAAGCAAAAGATTCTAAATAAGAAATGCCAGTGTCCTGTTAACTCATTCTCCTGCCGGTCTTTCCTGGCGGGAGAATGGTTTTCAATCCGGGAATGGCCGGAACAAAGTGTTATGGGAGTGGATTTTATGCCACAGTTTTTTTTGAATAAACGATTGATCGTCCTTTTAATCAGTGTTATCCTGCTTGTCGCCATGATCGGATTTTCCATCAGGGAACGCGACCGGATTTCAAAACCGGAACAGTTTGTGCGCGATATCGTCGGGCTCGGCCAGTCCGTCATTGCCAAACCTGCCAATGCCCTTGCCGGTTTTTTTGACAATATCGGGGACTTAAAAAATACATATACCGAAAACAAAAAGCTGAAATCCCATTTGGAACAGCTGACAAGCCTGGAAGCGCAAAATCACGAACTAAAAAAAGAAAATGAAAATTTGAGATCTATTATAAAGGAAAAAAACAGTCTCGGAGATTCAGAGTCCATTCAGGCCCAGGTCATTGCACGCAACCCGGATAATTGGTACGAGCAAGTGGTGATTGATAAAGGCGAAGTCAACGGCGTTGCCAAAAACATGGCTGTCGTCACTTCAGGCGGTTTCCTCGGAAAAGTCACGCAGGTCGACAAATTTTATTCAACCGTCGAACTTTTGAGCTCGCCCGATGAAACGAACCGCGTATCCGCCAAAGTGCAAAATGCCAAAAAAGATGCTTACGGATTAATCGAAGGGTACGACAAAAAAACCAAAATGCTGCTTTTGAAACAGCTTGATTTTAATATCAAAGTCAAAAAAGGCGATCATGTCGTGACATCCGGTTTAAGCGGCATGTTTCCGAGCGGGCTTCTGATTGGTGACATCGAAAAAGTGACCCCGGATGAAAACGGGCTGACGCAAACCGCTTATGTCAAGCCGGCAGCCAATTTTTATGATGTCCGCGAAGTGCTCGTCATCAACCGGAAAACACAAAAATTCAACGCGGGCGGCACGGGAGGAGAGCAGTGATGAAACGTATCGTGCTCCCTCTGATTTTAAGCCTGTGCTATATTGCTGAAAGTTTATTTGCCCAATTTTTTGCGGCCCGTTCTTTTGGAGGAAAATTTACCATCGTTCCCCATTTTCTGCTCGTGATGCTGATTTTAATGGGGATGCATTACCGCAAAAGGCTCTCCATCATTTATGCCTTTGTATTCGGCATGCTGTTTGATGCTTTTTACACGGGCATTTTGGGCATTTATCTGTTTTTCTATCCGCTTGCGGTTTACCTGACAGAAAAAATGGACAGGATCCTCCAATCCAATATTTTTACCGGCACGCTTGTGGCAGTCTTAAACATGGCGATTGTCGAATTTTTGGTCTATGGCATCAATGCTTTAATTAATCCGCAGGTGATGGGATTTGACGATTTTCTCTTGTTCAGGCTTTGGCCGACTTTGATCTTAAACGCCGCTTTTTTTATTTTGGCATGGTATCCGATGGGAAATTTTTTAAAGCGGCGCGCAAGGGAAGAAGAAAAGGAATAACCGGCGGGGAGAAAATCTGTTAAAATGGGAAAGAAGGATTTCCTGCCTTTTTGTCGAATTATCCGGACAAGGGGGAGTGGAAAAAGCAAAGGGGTTTGCGGGCCGAAAAACCGGCAGGAACCGCACGCACGGAGGCTTGAAATCCCGTGTGTCGGGCCGAAAAACGCCGTCTGAAAGCCATTTCGGATGGATGCCGTTTCATTTATCAGCCGTTGAGGTGAGCAGTTTGAAATGAAAAAAACGCAAAATGTAACCATAAAAGGCACGAAAGACGGAATTGTGCTGCATTTAAACGACCAATGCTCCTTTCAAGCTTTAAAGGCGGAGTTAGAGCAAAAATTACTGGCCCAGGCTGCCGATGAGGAAGAGAACAGCCCGATTCTTGCCGTCAAAATTCAGCTTGGCAACCGTTATTTGACGCCCGGTCAGGAAGAGGAGATCAAAAGCCTTGTGCGTTCCCGGCGGAACCTTGTTGTCGATGAAATCATCAGCAATGTCATCACAAAAGAAGCGGCTGCGCGCGAAAAAGCGGAAAATGAAATTGTGCCTGTCACCACCATCGTCCGGTCCGGGCAGGTGTTAAAGGCGGAAGGCGATCTTTTGCTTGTCGGCAATGTCAATCCGGGCGGTACCGTGATTGCAAACGGCAATATTTTTATCATGGGAAACCTCCGCGGCATTGCGCATGCCGGCTACAGCGGGAGAAGGGACGCCGTTGTTGTCGCTTCCAATATGGTTCCGTCCCAAATCCGGATTGCCGATTGCCTGAACCGGGCCCCTGATGATTACAGGGAAGAGGGCCGGCATGAGATGGAATGTGCTTACATAGATGAATCGGACCATATTATCATTGATAAATTGCAAGTTTTGAAATATTTGCGGCCGAATATGACAAGATTAAAAGGAGGGTTCTCATATGGGTGAAGCGATTGTCATCACATCCGGAAAAGGCGGCGTCGGCAAAACGACGACATCGGCAAACCTCGGGACGGCGCTCGCGCTTCTCGGAAAGAAAGTCTGCCTTGTCGATACAGACATCGGGCTCCGTAATCTTGATGTCCTGCTGGGGCTTGAAAACCGGATTATCTACGATCTGGTCGATGTCGCAGAAGGCCGCTGTAAAATCCACCAGGCAATCGTAAAGGACAAGCGTTTCGATGACAAGCTCTTTTTGCTGCCGGCTGCCCAGACAAGCGACAAATCCGCCGTCACGCCGGAACAAATGAAACAATTGATCCACGGGTTAAAACAGGATTACGATTATATTCTGATTGACTGCCCGGCCGGCATTGAGCAGGGATATAAAAATGCAGTGGCGGGTGCTGACCAGGCGATTGTTGTGACAACACCGGAAATCTCGGCGGTAAGGGATGCCGACCGGATCATCGGGCTTTTGGAAAAGGAAGAACATATCGAGCCACCGAAACTGATCATCAACCGGATCCGGAGCCATATGATGAAAAGCGGGGACATGCTGGACATCGATGAAGTGACAAACCATTTATCGATCGATTTGATCGGGATTGTAGCCGATGATGAAGAAGTGATCCGCGCCTCGAACCAGGGCGAACCGATTGCGCTAAATCCGACGAACCGCGCATCCCTTGCCTACCGGAATATTGCTCGCCGGATTTTGGGGGAAACGGTGCCTTTAATGCCGCTTGAAGACCAGAAACCCGGCATGTTTGCGCGCTTTAAAAAATTATTTAGTTCGAAATCTTCTTAATGGCAGAGCCGTTTCTGAACGTTTTTCCAAACGATCAGGGCGGCTTGTTTTGTTCCCGGTTCTAACCGCTTTGGACAGGTCATACATTGGTAATAAACGAATGCCTGTACAGAAGGGGTGAATCGATTGGGAAACCGCGCCGATGAAATCCGGAGGCAAATGGCGAAGCGGAGAAAAACGATGAAACAGGCTTATAACGGCAAAGAAACGGTCTATGCGAGCCTGATTAAGGATGAAGGCACACATGTATATGAACCGCCGGGCAAAACGCCGCATCCGCTTTTTAAAAAAGAAACGGTGCTATTTAAAATTCTGGCTTCTGCCTGTCTTGTCCTCGCTGTGGCAATTCTGTTTAAATCGGAACGTCCGGAATTTGACAAACCGAAAGCCGCCGTCAAACAGGTAATGGCGTCCGAATTTCAATTTGCAAAAGCAGCCGCCTGGTATGAAAAAAAGTTTGGCAAGCCGGTCGCGCTCTTTCCGGAAAAATCTTTAAAAACGGAAACCGCTGCTTCCAATGAAGATCCGCAATATGCGATGCCGGTATCGGGAAAAATTCTGACCAGTTTTTCAGCCGATGGAAGAGGGGTTACGATTGAAACAAAGCCGGGCGCAAGCGTAAAAGCGATGAGCGGCGGGACGGTCATTTTTGCCGGGAAAAAGCCGAAACTGGGCAATACCGTCATTATCCAGCATGCCGATTCAACGGAAACATGGTACGCAAACCTCAGCAAAATTGATGTGGGCCAGTATGACAGCCTCAAGACGGGCGAAAAGGTCGGCACGGCGCGAAGCAGCGGGGAAAAAGGGGAATTTTATTTTGCGCTTAAAAAAGACGGCGGTTTTATCGACCCGATCCAGGTGATTAAATTTGAGTGAGCGGTTTTGGCTTCTGAAAAAAATCAAAATCCATCCCCTTTTCTGGCTCGTGGCTGCCATTGCTGCTGTTACCGCCCGTTTCCAAGATCTCATCCTGCTGTTTGCGATCATTTTCATTCACGAAATGGGGCACGCGGTTGCGGCGCAATATTTTTCATGGCGGGTTAAAAAAATCGCCATTTTGCCGTTTGGCGGCGTCGCTGAAACAGAGGAACACGGAAACCGCCCGCTGAAAGAAGAACTGATCGTGACACTCTCAGGCCCCCTCCAGCATGTTTGGATCGCCGTTTTCGCGTATTTGTTGTTCCGCTTCGATGTCTTGCCTGGACAGATGTATACGCAAATCGGGGAGTGGAACCGGGCCATTCTTTTTTTTAATTTGCTCCCGATTTGGCCGCTTGACGGCGGGAAATTGCTGAATATGGCGTTTTCCACGGTTTATCCTTTTTTGCGCGCATTCCGGATGACGATTTGCTGTTCGTTTATCGTGCTGCTCCTTTTTCATGCGGCCGCCCTGCTGAATGCGCCGGCAAATTTGAACGTCTGGGCGATCGCCGTTTATTTATATGCCGCCCTTTGGAAAGAATGGAAACAGCTTTACTTTGTTTTTATCCGTTTCCTGCTTGAACGGTATTATGGAAAAAGGGATCCGCTCCGTCATCTGGAAACGATCGAGGTGGATGCGGGCGCATACTTGTATGAAGTGCTCGAAAGCTTTAAACGGGGACGCAAACATCCGCTCATTGTCCTTAAAAACGGGGTGGAAGTCGGGAAGCTTGATGAAAATGAACTCCTTCATGCCTTTTTTTCCGAGAAGCAAACCAATGCGAAAGTAAGCGATATCCTGTATAGTTATTGATGGAAGCCGCAATAGAAGCGGCTGAAAGCGAAGACAGTGTGGTGGAATTTTTTGGACAGATCAATCATCATCAACGTGAAAACAAGGGAAAAACGATATGCGGTCATCGAAAACGGCAAAGTATCTGCCATCCGCATCCGGCAGCCGGGCGATGCGGCAAAAGTCGGGAATATTTATCTCGGCAAGGTGGCAGACGTCAAACCCGGAATCAATGCCGCGTTTATTGATATCGGCGGCATCCGGCACGGTTACTTGCATATCAGCCGGCTCCCTGCTTTTGTGAACAGCAAAAATTCGAATCCAACGATTTCAGCTTATCTTTCGCCCGGGCAGACGGTTATGGTCCAGGTGAAAAAAGATGAAACAGGGCAAAAAGGTCCGCTTTTAACCGGCATCATTGAGCTTTCGGGGGAACAGATTGTGTATCTGCCGGAAGGAAAGTACACGGCTGTTTCCAAAAAAGCGGATGATGCAGACCGGAACAAGTGGCGGAACAGGGTCCGCAAAGCGCTTGAACCGCAGGAAGGAATCATTGTCCGGACCGCAGCCATCCATGCCGGCGGGGACGGGTGGCGCGATGAACTAAAATGCCTCAGGCTTCGGTACAAATGCCTGCTCGAAAAGGCGGCACAACTGAAAGCACCGGCTGTTCTGCACGAAAAAAGCACGGTGGAAGCGGAAATTTTCCGCGAACTTGTCCGCTTAAAAAGCGGCACGGTGATCGTGGATGATGCGGAGGCACTTGCCCGCCTGAAAGCATTGCTTGCGGGCCGGCCGGAACTGGACTGGTCGTTTGAGCTCTACAGCGGAAAACAGAATATTTTTACCCGCTACCGTATCGACCGGACGCTTGAGGAAGCCTTGAAAAGAGTGGTCTGGCTTGAAAACGGCGCCTATCTTGTCATCGACGAAACAGAAGCGCTCACCATTATAGATGTGAATACCGGAAAATATACGGGTACAACGGATCAGGCCGAAACGGTGCTGAAAACGAATCTGCTTGCGGCGAAAGAAATCGGCCGCCAGCTGAAACTGCGCGATTACGGCGGCATCATTCTTGTCGATTTTATCGATATGCAGCGCGATGAACAGCGCGCACAAGTGAGGGCGGTGCTTGAAAAAGAACTGGAAAACGACGAGAAACAAACCCGCATCACCGGTTTTACGGAGCTTGGCATTTTACAAATGACGCGCAAGAAAACGCGTAAATCGCTCCCCGAGGCACTGCTTTCCGTTTGCCCGGTCTGCGGGGGCAGCGGCAAAATCGAAAGCCCCGAGACGCTTGCTTTCCGCCTCGAACGCGAGCTGTGGGAAGCGCCGTACGCGGATTACGAAGCCGTCTTGATTGAATGCACGCAAGATGTGAAGGACTGTTTTTGCGGGGAAACGGACGTACATTTAAAGCGGCTGGAAAACCTGCTCGGCATGAAACTCATTTTTCACATCACTCGCGATCCGCATCCGTTTTATGCCATCCGGCAGTTCGGGACGGCAGCCGGCCTTGCCGCAAAAGGCAAAGATCCCAATTGACAAAGGAAAAAGTGTGTGTTACCATCAGTATGTTATGTTTGTAGCGCCCTGTGCTACAACCGCTCAGGAACAGGCTTTGCAAGTTTTTACATTTCGTAAAACGCCTGTCTTTGGCGAGTCTGAGTCTTAAGGAGGTGCAGTGATGTACGCAATTATTGAAACCGGCGGGAAACAAATCAAAGTAGAAGAAGGCCAAGCTGTATATATTGAAAAATTGGATGCAGCAGAAGGCGAATCGGTTACATTTGACCGCGTTCTTTTTGTCGGCGGCGAATCGGTAAAAGTCGGTAGCCCTGTTGTTGAAGGCGCTACGGTTACGGGTAAAGTGGAAAAACACGGCCGTGCGAAAAAAATCGTTGTATTCAAATATAAAGCGAAGAAAAATTACCACAAAAAACAAGGCCACCGTCAGCCGTACACAAAAGTGGTCATTGAAAAAATCAATGCGTAAGGTGCACGCGGCATGATCCGGGTCCGCATCAAACGCAAAAAGAATGGGAACATCTCGTCTTTTGAAATGAGCGGCCATGCCGAATTTGCCGGATACGGCCAGGACATTGTCTGTGCCGGCGCTTCCGCTGTTTCTTTCGGGACGGTGAACGCCATTATGGAAGTGGCGGGGGTTGAACCTGAAATCCGCCAGTCCGAAAGCGGCCTTTTGGAATGCAAAATCCCTGCGCAGCTGCCGGAAGAACAGGCGGCAAAAGTGCAGATTCTGCTTGAAGGCATGGTTGTATCCCTCGAGACGATAGAACGGGAATACGGCGAATTTATCCATATAATCTTTGAATAGGAGGTGAGCATCATGTTGAAATTAGATCTTCAGTTTTTCGCTTCCAAAAAAGGGGTCGGCTCCACGAAAAACGGCCGTGACTCGATCGCAAAACGCCTCGGCGCAAAACGTGCGGACGGGCAGTTCGTAACAGGCGGCTCGATCCTTTACCGCCAGCGCGGGACGAAAGTCTTTCCGGGCGAAAACGTCGGTCGCGGGGGCGACGACACTTTGTTTGCGAAAGTTGACGGCGTTGTGCGTTTTGAACGCCTCGGCCGCGACAAGAAAAAAGTGAGCGTATATCCGGTGGCACAAGAAGCCTGACCCATAAAGCCCCGGGCTGCGATATTCGCGGCCCGGGGCTTTTGCATTTTCCGGCAGTACAAACGCCGCGTCTGTACCGAAAAACGTACAAAAACCGCGCTGCCGCACCCGCCTGGCGAGTGCGCTATCCATTCGCGCCCCGTGCAACCTGGGACAATTTTTGCTATACTTAAACATAACCTATTTCGGAGAACGGGAGCTATGAAAATGCGGGAATGGACGACGGTTGACGTGCTTCGCCACGCCAGGCATGACTGGCTGAACAAGGTGCAGCTGATCAAAGGATACGCCAGCTTGAACAAGATGGAAAAAGTCAAAAAAATTGTGGAAGACATTATCCGGGAAACGCAGCAGGAGTCAAAATTATCAAATTTGCATCGGCCGGAATTTGCCGAACTTTTGCTTACATATAACTGGGAAGGGCACACGGTGCAGATTGCATATGAAATATTGGATGTAGACCGGAATGCGCTCCCGGATGACGGGGAGCTAACCGGCTGGATGAATCATTTTCTCGCGGCTGTTGAGGAAGCAGCCGATCCAAACGGGGACAACCGGTTATATTTGTCGGTCAGCACTTTGCCATCCGGTGCCCGTTTCTTTTTCGAGTTTAGCGGAACAATAAAAAAGCGCGGACTGCTTGCCGGGTTTCTGGAAAACGATTGCCCGGGGATGAACGTGATCCACGCATACCCGGCATCCGCTTTCCCGGTTGAAATAATCTTTCCGAAAGCCTAACGATACAGCAATTGCAAAGGTGGTTTTATCTTTTATGTTTGTGGACCAGGTGAAAATTTATGTGAAAGGCGGGGACGGCGGCAACGGGATGGTCGCATTCCGCCGCGAGAAATATGTGCCGATGGGCGGCCCTGCCGGCGGGGATGGCGGCCGCGGCGGCGATGTCATTTTTGAAGTCGATGAAGGGTTGCGGACGCTCATGGATTTCCGCTACAAGCGCCATTTTAAAGCGGACCATGGCGAAAACGGCATGAGCAAAGGAAAACACGGCCGCGGGGCGAAAGACATGATTGTCAAGGTGCCGCCGGGAACGGTCGTCATTGATGATGATACAAAACAAACGATTGCCGATTTAACGCGCCACGGGGAACGGGCAGTGATTGCCAAAGGCGGGCGCGGCGGCAGGGGCAATATCCGCTTTGCGACACCGGCCAATCCCGCTCCGGAAATTGCCGAAAACGGCGAACCGGGCCAGGAACGTTATATTGTTCTTGAATTAAAACTGCTTGCTGATGTCGGCCTTGTTGGTTTTCCGAGCGTCGGGAAATCAACCTTGCTTTCCGTTATCTCTTCGGCACGCCCGAAAATTGCGGAATACCATTTTACGACGCTTGTGCCGAATCTCGGTGTAGTCGAAACGGAGGACGGCAGAAGTTTTGTCATGGCCGATCTGCCGGGGCTGATCGAAGGCGCGCACGAAGGCGTCGGGCTCGGCCACCAGTTTTTGCGCCATATCGAACGGACGCGGTTGATCGTCCACGTCATTGACATGGCGGCGGTGGAAGGGCGCGACCCGTATGAAGATTATTTGACGATCAACAAAGAACTGAAAGCTTATCATGAACGCCTTTCTGAGCGCCCGCAGCTCATTATTGCCAATAAAATGGACCTTCCGGGCGCGGAAGAAAATCTGGCGGCGTTTAAAGAGAAGCTGGGCGATGTCGCACGCGTCTTCCCGATTTCCGCGGTGACGCGCAAAGGATTAAGGGATGTTTTGTTTGCGATTGCCGATCTGCTCGATGAAACACCTGCCTTCCCGCTTCATGCTGGCGAAGAACCGGATGCGGAACCGTCCCGTGTATTGTACAAGCATGAAAAAGAAAAGGCCGATTTTACCATTACACGCGATCCGGACGGCAGCTTCGTCATCCACGGGGAAAAAGTCGAGAAGCTGTTTAAAATGACAAATTTCAGCCATGACGAGTCTGTCCGGAGATTTGCCCGCCAGCTGCGCGGAATGGGCATTGATGACGCGCTCCGTGCACGCGGCGCGAAAAACGGCGATACCGTCCGCCTTTTGGATTTTGAGTTTGAGTTTGTAGATTAACCGTGCTGGGCCGGGGAATCCCGGCTCCCGAGTGGAGGAAAGGGCACTTTGGAAAAGAAAGCAGAGCATAAGTTTATCTTGGTGCGTGAGGATGTTTTGCCGGAAGCGATGATCAAAACACTTCAGGCGAAAGAACTGCTGGAAAGGGGACAAGCGGTATCGGTCGGGGACGCGGCGAAAAAAGCGGGCTTAAGCCGCAGCGCCTTTTATAAATACCGCGATACCGTTTTTCCGTTCCATTCAGTTGTAAAAGAAAAAATTGTGACCTTGTTTTTTTATTTGGAAGACCGGTCCGGGACATTATCCGAAATTTTAAGGATTATTGCATCTTACTCATGCAATATTTTAACGATTCACCAGACGATACCAATCCAGGGGCGGGCAAATGTCACCGTTTCGCTGAATGTGTCCGGGATCAACAGGAGTTTAAATGATCTGCTGGAAGAACTGCAGGCATTTGAGTTTGTCAATAAAGTAGAAATATTAGGGTCCGGAGCCTAGAACTCCGGCCGGCGGGGGAGAGAAAATGAAAGCAGCTTTTTTCGGGCCGGAAGCGACGTTTACTGATATCGCGGTCCAGTCAGTGTTCCCGGAGGCCAGCCGGGTTGCGTATCGGACGATTCCGGAATGTCTAGAAGCCGTGAAGACAAAACAGGTGGATATGGCGGTTGTTCCGCTTGAAAACGCCCTGGAAGGTTCGGTAAATTTAACGGTCGATTACTTGTATCATGAAGAACTGCCGCCGATCCGCGCGGAAATCATCGTGCCGATCGAGCAGCATTTTATGGTTCATCCTGCAAATGCCGGCGCCTGGCGGGAAACGGAAAAAATCATTTCCCATTCCCATGCGCTTGCGCAGTGCCACCAGTTTCTGCGCCGGGAATTCCGGCATGCGGAAGTGGAAGCAATGGGCTCTACGGCCGCTGCTGCGAAATATGTAAGCGAACACCCGGAACTGAAATGGGGGGCGATCGCCAACGAAATGGCAGCGGAACTGTACGGTCTTGAAATTGTCAGGCGTGCAATCCATGATTATCCGTTTAACCATACGAGATTCATTGTCCTTTCAAATGAGGAGCTTCATATCGAAAAAACGCCTGATTTCCTGAAATCGACGATCATGGTCACATTGCCGACGGACAAGGCCGGATCACTGCACCAGGTGTTGTCTGCCTTTGCCTGGCGAAAGATTAACTTGAGCAAGCTTGAATCGCGGCCGTTAAAGACGGGGCTTGGAAACTACTTTTTTATGATTGACCTGAACCACTCCTTAGAAGAAAAGCTCGTCCGCTTTTCGCTTGAGGAAATCCACGCGCTCGGCTGCACCGTGAAAGAACTCGGGACCTATTATAGGTATATGGCGGATAAATGATGATCGCTTCTTCAAGAATGTTAGGATAAGCCCGGCTGGAACCCGGGCTTATTTTTTTTTTGCAAAACAAGCTTTAAACCCAGGTTTTTAGGCCGGATGGGTGATGAAAAAGAGCTGTCCTTTATGTTTAGGGCAGCTCTTTTTCATTTTCTGCAAATAAAATGCCAGCTTCTTTCAGCGCCTGTTCCGCTTCTTCAACCTGCCGCCCGCTTGCGGCTTCCACCGTATGCAAGTGGATGCCGCCTGTTAATTCGGATAAGTAGCTGGCATTTGTTTCTTCAATTTGGCGGATAAACCGGGCCACTTCTGCGCGGGTGGAGACCATGATCGAGGCGGTCAGATCGCCGTATACCGGATGCTCCACCTTGACATCTTTTACGGTCACCCCGTGGTCCACGAGCAAATTCAGCTCATCTGCGACCTGTTCGCGACTATGCATACAAACAAGCGTTTTCTCCACTTTGTTTTCCGCACCGGCGGGGTGTATGTACAAATATCCCTGGCTCGTTGCCAGGATCGGTTCGTTTTTCGCTTTCAGGAGCGTAATATCATTTACTATAATCTGCCGGCTCACATTTGTCCTTTTTGCCAGTTCCCCGCCCGTAATCGGCTCCCGGCTATTCTGCAGCCATTCGAGGATCAAATGCCGCCTTTCATCCCCAAGAATTTTTTTCTTCTCTGCCAACAGCGTTTCCCCCCATTCATTCGGCCTCATTCGGATTTTATCATACGAAGGCGCCGGGATGAAAGAATCAACCCTTTAAAGGGCATAAAGGACGCGGGACGTTCATAAGTTTTTATGTAAAATCAATCGCATTTTGCCCGGCACCACATAGAATGTATGGACTTAAGCCTTGAGGAGGGGAAATGTGTGAAAATCCATATCGTGCAAAAAGGCGATACGCTCTGGAAAATCGCCAAAAAATACGGCGCCGATTTTGACGAATTGAAAAAATTGAATGCGCAATTATCCAATCCGGAAATGATTATGCCCGGCATGAAAATTAAAGTTCCGACAACGGGCGGCATGGTAAAAAAAGAGACACATACAGGCCATGCAGGTTATACGGGCCACGCGGGTGCAAAAGAAATGCCGCTCGTGACCCATCCGTACGAGCAAATGCCTGAGGTAAAGATGCCTGTGGCGAAAGAAATGCCGGTTCAAAAAGAGTTGCCAAAAGCGGCGGGACCGAAAGAAATGCCGGTTCAAAAAGAGTTGCCAAAAGCGGCGGGACCGAAAGAAATGCCGGTGAAAGAAAAAGTGGTTGAAAAAAAAGAAACGATTTATAAGCCGGTAATGCCGCAACCGGTCATTCCTGAAATTGACATCCATAATTACTATGTGACCAATATGGCTGAAATCGAAACCCATACAGCGGCACCGCCGCCGAAGCACCATGAAAGCGAATCGTCGGAAAGCATGCACTACACCATGCCGGTAAAGGAAGAGTGCCCGGAAATGTATGTACCATACAATCCGTGTCCGCCCGTGATGCCGGTATACGATTGCGGCTGCGGGGGAGAGGACATGCACGCCGGATTTTTCCCGCATCCTTTCAGCATGTCTTATCCGCAAGTCCCGTATCCAATGCCGTACCCGATGGCCTATCCGCAAATGCCGGTGATGTCCGCGCCGGCAGGATTTATGCCGCAACAGCAGCCGGCGTGGCAGGAGGGGCAGCAAGTGATGCCGGGTTACGAATGGGAAGAAGAATCTTCTTCATCTTCTCCTTACCCGTATGGCCCCGGTATGCAGGCAGGGGTTTCTGCGCAACATCCTGCCGCCGTGCCGCAATGGGGAGCGCAGCAGGCTCCTTTATACGGCGCTGCTTCAGAAAGCCCCGCTTATATGCCGCAGTACATGCCGCCGCAAACCATGCCGCAGTACGCCCCGTATCCGCCGCACCAGCCGCAGCCATGCGGGTGCCAAAAGCAACCGTACGCCGGCATGCAGGAATCGTACGGGATGGCGGCGCAACCGTACGGCATGCAGGAACCATTTGGCGGCATGCCGCAACCGCCATACGGGATGCCGCAACCGCCATACGGCGTGCAGGAACCGTACGGGATGCAGGCCCCGTTCGGCTATGACCGGGGCGAAAAAACGGACCAGCCGCAGGAAACCCGGGATCCTTCCGGCGAAGAAGAAAAATAATGGGCGGCGGAAGACAAGAGGGAGACGAAACCAAACGTCTCCTTCTTTATGCGGAAAACAGGCTGCAGGAACCCATTGTTCACTGGCGCAGGTTGCGCGACCGGGTGTGGCTTGTCGGGACAAAGACAAAAAAAGTGATTATGAAGCAATATGGTTCCGATGCGCGCCTTAAACGGCAAATGCTGCTTACATCGGAACTGCAGAAAAGCGGTTTCACTCAAACTTGCCGTTTTCTGGAAGATGAAAGCGGCAGCCCCTTTCAAGGCAAAACTTTTGGCTTTATGGCATACATTGAAGAAGACCCGGCCGGTTTCACCTTCGGGACGGAAGAAGACATCCGCGCCGCTTTCCGCCTGTTAAAACAGTATCACGAAAAGACCGCACATTTTCCGCAAGCCGTAAAAATGGAATTTCCACGCTTTTTTCAGCTGAGAAAATGGCAGGCGCGGTACCGTGCATTTCTTGAAAACAAAGAACAGATTGTCCGATATTTGCCGGAAACGTATTTCACCGCGTACGAAAGATGGGCAGGCGAGGCGTTAAACCGGCTCGAAAAAAAACAGCATTGGCTTCACCGCCCGCCGTACTGCATCACGCACGGCGATGTTGCCCACCATAATTTTTTGCGTGCGAAAAACGGGAAACTGTATTTGATTGATTTTGACCTTGCCCGCCTTGCCCCGGCCTGGACTGATGATCTCCAGTTTTGCAACCGGGTTTTGCCCGCTGCTTCATGGTCGCTTGCCGCCCTTGAAAACTGGGGAATGCTGGATGGCGCGCCGGACCGGGAAACTTTTCTGGAGGCGCTTCTTTACCCGACGGATGTTTTAAGGGAGTGGAACCGTTTTGCTGGAAGCGGCAAAAAAGAAAAAGAGCAGTACTGGCCGCATCTTTCTCTGCTTTCAATTGGGCAGTTCGGGGAACGCGCCCGGTTTCAAAAAGAAGTAAAAAGGCGTTTGCAAGCATAACGGAAAACCAGGGGCGCTCCCCGCCGGCATAACGATTTTCATCCTCCTTTCGGGCGAGTATGGTATAGTAATAGGGGACTGTATCAGCGCTGTCAGAAAGGAGTGATGGCCATGTCCGGCCATTCCAAATGGAAAAATATTCAGGGCAGAAAAAATGCGCAGGATGCAAAGCGCGGAAAAATCTTTCAAAAACTGGCAAAGGAAATTTATGTAGCGGCGAAAAACGGGCCTGACCCGGAAGCAAATTCAAGCCTCCGCCTGGTCATTGAAAAGGCAAAGGCCGCCAATATGCCGAATGACAATATTAAACGCGCCATCGCGAAAGCAAACGGCAGCCAAAACGCCGAACATTACGAGGAAATAACATATGAAGGGTACGGGCCGGGCGGCGTTGCCGTCATGGTCACGGCTTTAACCGATAATAAAAACCGGACCGCTTCGAATGTCCGTGTTGCTTTTTCGCGCAACGGCGGAAATCTCGGCGAAAACGGATGCGTGTCTTTCCTGTTTGACCGGAAAGGGTATCTTGTCATCGAGCGGGAAGGGCTCGAGATAGATGAAGACGGAATGCTGCTTGCCGTGATTGAAGCAGGCGCCGAGGAAATGGAAACGAGCGATGAAGTGTTTGAAATTTATACAGACCCGGAGCAATTCATGGATGTGAAGAAGAATCTGGAGGAAAAAGGCTTTACATTTGCCCGGGCAGAAATCACCATGGTGCCGCAAAACACAATTGCTTTGGATGAAGCGCAAAAAGAAAAGATGGAGCGATTGCTGGACAGGCTGGAAGACGATGACGATGTCCAGGAAATTTACCATAACGCCGAATTATAATGTCCCAGTCACTTTCTGCACCCGGCCCGGCCGGGTGCAGAAAGTGCTTTTTTTGCGGCAAAGCCGGTTAGGCCTGTATCAAACCGGCTACACTGTGGAGTGTGGCCCGTGCTGTTTTAAACCGATGCACTGCGGCTAATCGTGCCATTTAAACCCGGGCGATTGTTCCAGCTGAAAATCCGGGGAAGCCCATCCGGAGGCAGCGGCGGCCCGGTATGCCGGACGGACACTCATCTGTCTCCGGATGCCGGTTTCCTTCCGCCATGGAAACAGGAAAAGCGCCTCATCTTTAGGAACCATCCGGCCGGAAAAAAAGGGAAAGACCGGACATTCGTTCCCAAAACGGTTGCGTTCTGTGGTACAATATGGGATAGCAAGTTTTTGAGGAGCGTGTGGGAAGGTTGTACGAATATATTAAAGGCATCATTGATTCCGTGAGCCCGGATTACGTTGTCGTGGAAAACGGGGGGATCGGCTACCGGCTGCTGGCGCCGAACCCGTATATTTTTTCAAAAAGCATCGGGCAGGAACGAAAAATTTTTACATACCAGCATGTGCGCGAAGATTTGATCGCGCTTTACGGTTTTGAAACGGCGGAAGAACGGGCGCTGTTTCAAAAGCTGCTCAATGTTTCCGGCATCGGGCCAAAAGGGGCGCTTGCCATTCTTGCGTACGGGCAGCCACAGCAGGTCGTTGACGCCATTGAGAATGAAAATGAATCTTTCCTTGTCAAATTCCCCGGTGTCGGCAAAAAAACGGCAAGGCAGATGATTCTTGATCTGAAAGGAAAGCTGCAAGGCCTCGTGCCGGAGATGCCGGACGAGGCAGGCGTGGAAAAAGCGGTGCCTGCATCCACCAACCAAAACCTCGAAGAAGCGATGCTCGCTTTGGCGGCGCTCGGCTATTCGGAAAAAGAAATCGCGAAAGTGGTGCCAGAACTTCCGGAAGAAGTGCTTTCTGCGGATGAATATATTAAACTCGCTTTAAAAGCAATGGTAAAATAATGGAGGAGGGGAGAGCATGGAAGACCGCGTAGTTTCCGGCGAGGCAAATGAACAGGAAGTTTCCTTTGAAATGAGCCTCAGGCCGCAAACCCTTGCGCAATATATCGGCCAGGATGAAGTGAAGCATAATTTAGCCGTGTTTATTGAAGCGGCGAAAGGGCGGCGCGAAACACTTGACCACGTGCTGCTTTATGGTCCGCCGGGGCTTGGCAAAACGACGCTTGCCACCGTGATCGCAAACGAAATGGGCGCGAACATCCGGACGACTTCAGGGCCTGCCATCGAGCGGCCGGGCGATCTTGCCAGCGTGTTAACCGCGCTTGAGCCGGGGGAAGTGCTGTTTATTGACGAAATCCACCGCCTGCCGAAAGCGATTGAAGAAGTGCTGTACCCGGCAATGGAAGACTTTTGCCTTGATATCGTGATCGGCAAAGGATCGGGTGCCCGCTCCATCCGCCTTGACCTGCCCCCGTTTACCTTGATCGGGGCGACGACGAGGGCCGGTTCGGTTTCAGCACCGCTGCGCGACCGGTTCGGGGTGATCAGCCGGCTCGAATATTATAACGAAGCGCAACTGGCGGAAATTGTGCTGCGGACAGCCGGCATCCTCGAGACGGCGATTGAGCCTGAGGGGGCAGCGGAAATTGCAAGGCGTTCGCGGGGCACGCCGCGGATTGCGAACCGGCTGTTAAGAAGGGTGCGCGACTTTGCCCAGGTCAAAGGAGACGGAAAGGTCACCCTTGAGATCGCCAATTATGCCCTTGAACTTTTGCAAGTTGACAAACGCGGGCTTGACCATATTGATCATAAGCTGTTAAAAGCGATCATAGAGCGCTTCCGGGGCGGTCCTGTCGGGCTCGACACGATTGCGGCCAGCATCGGGGAAGAAAGGGAAACGATTGAAGATGTATATGAGCCGTATTTGCTGCAAATTGGCTTTTTGCAGCGCACGCCGCGCGGCAGGGTAGCGACCCCGCTTTGCTACGCACATTTTCATATGGAGGTACCGGAATGAGCGGATTTGGAAAAGTGCTGATGACGATCGCCGTGATTCTTTTTGCTATCGGCCTGTTGATGCAGTTTACGAAAATCGGCCGGCTGCCGGGCGATATCCTCATTAAAAAAGGGAACACAACCTTTTATTTTCCAATCGCAACATCGATCCTTTTAAGCGTGATCTTAAGTGTGTTATTATATATCATTGGACGGTTCAAATAACCGCAAATGGGATTCAAAATGAAGGGGAAACAACAATGAAACTCGATTTATTTGATTATGAACTGCCGGAAGAACTGATTGCCCAAACGCCTTTAAAAAATCGTTCGGACAGTCGGCTGATGGTACTGGATAAAAAAACAGGAGAAATTGAACACAGCGTATTTAAAAACATTACACAATACTTGCGCCCGGGGGACTGCCTTGTCTTAAACAACACAAAAGTGCTGCCGGCAAGGCTTTTCGGCATAAAAGACGAAACAGGCGCAAAAATTGAAGTGCTGCTTTTAAAACAGCTCGAAGGAGACCGCTGGGAAACGCTTGTCAAACCGGCAAAACGTGTGAAAACAGGGACGGTTGTCCGGTTCGGCGACGGGCAGCTTTCCGCCGTTTGTGCGGAGGAGCTGGACCATGGCGGCCGGGTAATGGATTTCCAGTACGAAGGAATTTTTTACGAAGTGCTGAATGAACTCGGAAAAATGCCGCTGCCACCCTATATTAAAGAACAACTCGAGGACCAGGACCGCTATCAGACGGTGTATGCAAAAGAGCCGGGTTCTGCCGCAGCGCCGACTGCCGGGCTCCATTTTACGGAAGCGTTATTGAAAGAAATTGAGGCAATGGGCGTGAAAATTGTCTATATTACGCTCCATGTCGGCCTTGGCACTTTCCGCCCCGTCAATGAGGAAAATATTGAAAACCACGATATGCATGCGGAATTTTATCAGGTATCAGAAGAAGCGGCCCGCACGATTACGGAAGTAAAAGAAAACGGCGGCCGTGTGGTCTCTGTTGGCACCACCTCCACCCGCACACTTGAAACGGTGGCAAGCGCCCATGACGGAAAAATCGTCGCCTCAAGCGGTTGGACGGATATTTTCATTTATCCGGGCTATCAATATAAAGCAATTGATGCCCTGATCACCAATTTCCACCTGCCGAAGTCGACGCTTATTATGATGGTAAGCGCATTGGCGGGAAGGGAAAATATTTTGCATGCCTACGAGACGGCGGTAAAAGAAAAATACCGTTTCTTCAGTTTCGGGGATGCGATGCTGATTAAATAGTGGAAGGAGCGCATCACTTGGCTGCCATTACTTATGAACTGATCAAAACGGAAAAGCATACGGGCGCCCGCCTTGGAAAACTCCATACGCCGCATGGCACCTATGATACCCCAATGTTCATGCCGGTCGGAACGCTCGCCACGGTGAAGACGATGTCGCCGGAAGAATTAAAAACAATGGGGGCCGGCACCATTTTGAGCAATACATATCATTTGTGGCTGCGCCCCGGGCATGATATTGTTAAAGAAGCAGGCGGGCTGCACAAATTTATGAACTGGGACCAGGCGATCCTGACCGATTCGGGCGGATTCCAGGTCTTCAGCCTGAGCAAGATCCGTGATATTACGGAAGAGGGCGTCCATTTTCGGAACCATTTAAACGGGGACAAGCTGTTTTTGTCGCCGGAAAAATCAATGGAAATCCAGAATGCACTTGGTTCTGATATCATGATGGCATTCGATGAGTGCCCGCCGTACCCTGCTTCTTATGAATATATGAAGCAGTCGGTGGAAAGGACATCGCGCTGGGCGGAACGCTGTCTTCGTGCGCATCGGCGTCCGGATGTGCAAGGATTATTCGGGATCGTACAGGGCGGAGCGTATGAAGATTTGCGGCTTGAAAGCGCAAATGCCCTTGTTTCGCTTGGGTTTCCGGGCTATGCGATCGGCGGCCTGTCCGTTGGCGAGCCGAAGGACGTGATGAACCGGATGCTCGAATTTACAACACCGCTACTTCCGGCGGACAAGCCACGTTATTTGATGGGGGTCGGTTCGCCCGATTCTTTGATTGACGGCGCCATCCGCGGCATTGACATGTTTGACTGTGTGCTGCCAACCCGGATTGCAAGAAACGGCACGGTGATGACATCAGCCGGCCGGCTCGTTGTCAAAAACGCGCAGTACGCCCGCGATTTCCGCCCGCTTGATGAGCATTGCAACTGTTATACATGTCGGCACTATTCACGCGCTTACATCCGGCATTTGATTAAATGTGGCGAAACTTTCGGAATTCGTCTGACCACTTACCATAATTTATATTTTTTGTTAAAATTAATGGAAAATGTAAGGCAGGCGATCCGCGAAGACCGGCTGCTTGATTTCAGGGAAGAATTTTTTGAGCAATACGGATTTAACCGTCCGGATGCAAAAAATTTCTAATACAAGCAACTAAAGAAGGGAGGATTCAGATGGCGTGGGCTCAGTTACTGCCTTTGGTGATTCTGTTTGTCCTGTTTTATTTCCTGCTCATCAGGCCACAGCAAAAGAGGCAGAAAAACATCCAGCAGATGCAGAGCAATCTGGCGAAAGGGGACAAAATTGTCACCATCGGCGGCTTGCATGCAACCGTGGATTCGATTGATGAAAATAAAGTCGTCTTAAGATGCGATAACGGCACGCGGCTGACGTTTGACCGCTCGGCGATCCGTGAAGTAACGGAATCCGTTGCAGCGAAAAAAGCAAAAGTCGAAAGCCAGAAAGCAGACAAAACAGTGGCAGAAAAAAATGCCGGAGAAACGAAATAAAAAAAGCGCCGTGTAATGCGGCGCTTTTTTTCAGGATTCCCGTGACCTTCCTGAGAAGAGGTTGACCCCTAAAATGCCCCCCATTGCGGCGACAACAATATAGCAAGCATGGTAAATGGCTTGTTTCACCGTAAAGAGTTCATCATAACCAAGGTACTGGACGAGAAAAACAATCGCTGTGTAAAGGATCCCCGTCAAACTGCCGAGGAGCCACCCTTTCTTCTTTCCTTTTCCGCCGCCGACGAGCCCCCCGAGAAATAAACTGAAAAAAGAAATCATCGTGACCGCCGTATGCAAAGCATGCTCCGTCATATCCGAAAACCGCAGAATCAGTGAAATCACGAGGCTTGATATGGCAAGCAGGACAAAAATGACGCCCAGCCCGTAAACAAGGCCGATACTGTATTTTTGCGCTCCGATTTTCATTCTCCCCCTTTGACAAGCTTTTTCCTCAGTACAAGCATATGCCTGGAAACAGCAAAAAGAACCGGGCAAAAGATTTTTAGAAAGTTTTTTCGCAGGCTGAGCATACTAAACATGATTTTGACCTTGACCGAACGGGGGGATTGGCGTTGGAAAATTTATTGATTATTTTTTTTCGGACACTGCTCATGTATGTTGCCATTCTTGTTATTTTCCGGTTAATGGGAAAAAGGGAGATTGGCGAACTAAACGTTTTGGATCTTGTTGTGTTCATCATGATCGGGGAAATGGCGGTCGTCGCCATTGAAAATCACAGTGAGCCCGTTGTAAATACCCTTTTGCCAATGGTTGTCCTGCTCGGCATCCAAATCGCGCTGGCACTTTTCTCGCTCCGCAGCAGCCGGATCCGCAAACTGATTGACGGCAAGCCGAGCATTCTCATCAATAAAGGAAAAATCGATGAAAAGGAAATGCGCAGGCAGCGTTACAATTTTGACGACCTTTTAATGCAGCTCCGTTCAAAAGATATTGATAATATTGCGGATGTGGAATTTGCGATTTTGGAAACTTCCGGGCAGCTGTCGGTGGTGAAAAAAAACAAAAATAAAAACAAACCGGCATCCTATACGGAACCGCTCATTGTCGGAGGGAAGATCCAGCAAAGCAATTTAAAGAAAAGCAACAAAACCGAAGCGTGGCTGCGCAGCGAGCTGCAAAAAAGAGGGTACGGGGATATCGCCCGGATTTCGTTTTGCAGTTATCAGGATGGCGCGTTTTATATTGATCTGGATGATGTGCAATAAGCCCGGCCGGAACATGCAGGGCCTATTGCTTTTTTATAACCATTTTTTGAGGATCGGAATATACATGAGATCGGACCGGCGGATCAATTTTGTCATTATAAGCAGCAGCGTATAGACGGCCACGGTCAAACAAATGCCCGCTAAAAGCCGCAGGAAAGATGCGTCTTGTGCCATCATACCGGTGAACCACCAGTGCCCGACCGCGCCGGAAACGACCGAAACGGCCAGAAGCTTGGCCCAGTCATGGACATACAGGGTAAACTGGATTTTTTTCAAAACGGTTGCAAAATGAAGAAATGTTACAAGCACCATTCCCGCCATGATGCCGATCGCGGCGCCGTTGATCCCGAACTCCGGGCGGGAAGCAAGGACAAAAATGGTGCCCAGTTTCACGACAGCCCCGATGATGCTGTTGATCATCGCCGCTTTTGCCAGATCCATTGCCTGCAGTGCGGCCTGGAGCGGCGCCTGGCATGCCTGGAAAATAAAAAACGGCGCCATGATTTTGATAAACTGTGACCCGTTTGCCGTCCCGTACATCGCCTGCATGAGCGGTTCTGCAAAGACATACAGGATGACAACCGAGATGCCGCCGGTTAGAAGGGAAAAACGCAATGCCTGCTGGAGCCTGTGTTCAACAAGTCTGGCATTTTTCCGGGAATTTGCTTCGCTGATTGCGGGCACAAGGGCGGTTGACAAGGAAACCGTGACAAAAGACGGGAGCATTAACAACGGCATCGCAAAGCCGGTTAAAGAACCGTACTGCTTTGTCGCAAGATGTGAAGCGACACCAGCAAGGGCAAGACAGTGGGAGACGACAATCGGCTCGAGGAACCAGGAGAGATTGCCGATCAGCCGGCTCCAGACGGTCGGAACCGCCACGCGCATCAGTTCGTAAAACGTATCTTTCCCCGATTTTACGGCTTTGAAAAAATGTTTGCGGACGCGGATCTGCTTTTTCAGTTTAAACATCGTAAACATATAAAGAAGGGATGACAGTTCTCCCAATATCGATGCAAACATCACCCCTGCTGCCGCATATTCAATCCCATACGGCAGAAGCAAATTGGCAAAAAATGCGATCAGCATAATCCGCACACTTTGCTCGATGACCTGCGAGACGGCATAAGGCTTCATGTTTTGCTTCCCCTGGAAATAGCCGCGCAATACAGCGGAAACCGCCACAATCGGGATAATCGGCGTGATGGCGGCAAGCGGGTAATAGACGCGCGGATCTGTAAATAAATGATCAGCCAGATACGGCGCGAGTAAAATCAGCCCAGGCGTAAAAACGGCCGATAGCGAAATGGTAACCGTTAGGGAGATGACAAGAATTTTTTTAATTTTCGCCCTGTCCCCGACGGCGTCTGCTTCGGCAATACATTTCGAGATCGCGACCGGCAGCCCGAGCTGGGTTACCGTAATGACGAGCATTAAGGTCGGAAAAGCCATCTGATGGAGCCCGACACCCGTTTCCCCGAGCGACCGGGCAATGACAATCCGGTTGATAAAACCAAGCACCCTTGTTACAAAGCCTGCGGCGAGCAATATAATCGTTCCCCTTAAAAACTTGGACATTCTGTTAACCTGCCTTCTCAAATCCGCAATTTTCCTATACAATGATGTATATGCACGGTAATGGACAAGAATACATCAATGCCTAAGGAAAGGGGCAGAGCGTGTGAAGGACCGCCATCCTTATGAAAAATACTATAAAAAACTTGAACCTGCCGTAAAAAGCAAGGCGGAAGAACTGGCCGTCTTTGGCTACGGCGCGATTGAAGCGAGGGATGTCTGGGAATATTTAATCCGGAAAGTGTGGAAAAATCCGGATCCGGCGCATGTCCGTATGTATGCGCTTGTTTCCGACGTTTTATCGGTTAAGCCCGGCGATTTGATGAGTTTTAAAACCGTGGAAGCTTACCGTTCGCCAAACTGGTTTGCCGAGCTGGACGAAAAGGAGCTGGATGCGCTTTTTAACGGGGACAAGACGGAAGAATAAGCGGGCAAATAAGCAAAACCGGCTACATGCGGAATAATAAGAAAAATTGACACGCTTTTTGCCCTGCATCATAATAGAAATGATTCACGGGCGCATGTATTTTTTGGCATGTGATATGTTTTGATTCGCTAGGAGGCTGTACATAATGGTGAAAAGGAGCCGCATCGTTGCCTTCTTTCTCATTGTCCTGCTGTTTGCGGGATTAATAGGGGGAACGACGGATAAAATTGTCAAAAAAATTAACCTTGGCCTTGATTTACGGGGCGGGTTTGAAGTGCTTTACAAAGTGGAACCGGCCAAAAAAGGGCAGAAGATCGATAAAGCCGCGCTTGCGGATACGGCTGCCGCATTGGACCGGCGGATCAATGCGCTTGGCGTCAGCGAACCGCAGATCTCGGTCGAAGGCAATAACCGGATCCGCGTCCAGCTTGCCGGCGTGAAAGACCAGAACGAAGCGAGAAAGATGCTTTCGACAACTGCCAATCTGACATTCCGTGACGTCAATGACAAAGTGATGATGGACGGGACAGACCTTGTGCAGGGAAAAGCGAAACAGTCATTTGACCAGAACGGCAAACCGGATGTTGTCCTGCAGTTAAAGAGCCGGAAAAAGTTTGCCGACGTCACGAAAAAAATTCTGGCGATGGCACCGAATAACCAGCTTGTCATCTGGATGGACTTTCAAAAGGGCGATTCCTATAAAAAAGAAGTGGCGAAGAAGAATCCAAAATTTTTGTCCAATCCGAGTGTGAATTCTGTTTTAAACACAGACCAGGTTGAAATTACCGGGAACTTTACGGTAAAAGAAGCGTCCAATCTTGCAGACCTCTTGAATGCAGGAGCGCTTCCGGTGAAACTGCACGAAATCTATTCGACCTCTGTCGGCGCATCTTTCGGACAGGAAGCACTGCATGACACGATTTTTGCCGGGATTATCGGCGTTGCAGCCATTTTTCTCTTTATGATCGGCTACTACCGTTTTCCTGGTTTTATCGCATGTATTACGCTGTCCGTTTACATTTTCCTGATTCTGCTCATTTACCGTTTAATGGGCGCGGTTCTGACGCTTCCGGGGATTGCTGCGCTTGTTCTCGGGGTCGGGATGGCGGTCGATGCCAATATTATTACCTATGAGCGGATTAAAGAGGAACTGCGCGTCGGAAAAAGCGTGAAATCCGCATTCCGGGCAGGGAACAAGTCATCGTTCGTGGCCATTTTTGATTCCAACTTAACGACGATTCTTGCGGCGGTCATCCTCTTTTATTTCGGGACAAGCTCGATCAGAGGCTTTGCAACAACATTGATTATCAGTATTCTGCTCAGCTTCCTGACGGCGGTTTACGGCTCGAGATGGCTGCTCGGCCTCTGGGTGAACAGCAATTTCCTGAAAAAGCGGCCGCACTGGTTCGGCGTGAAAAAATCGGCGATCCACAATATTGCTGAAAACATTGATACGCATGATTTGAAAACGAAATTTGACTGGTACGACTTTGTCAAGCACCGCAACATTTTCTTTACGATTTCAGCTGTGCTGATCATTGGCGGGTTTATTCTCCTTTCTGTTTTCAAATTGAATCTGAGCATTGATTTTTCGAGCGGGACGCGCATTGAAGTCAGTTCAAATCAAGCACTCAGTCAGCAGGAGATTCAGCGCGACCTTGACCATCTGCATTTGAAATCGGAAGATATTGTGATGCAGGGGACCAACCGGCATCATGCCGTGATCCGGGTGAAAGGCTCGTTCAGCGATAAAGAGAAGAGCACGCAAATCAACCAGTATTTTACAGAAAAATACGGGAAGAGCCCGAGCATCAGCTCCGTTTCGCCGACAGTCGGGAAAGAGTTGGCCTTAAGCGCCGTGTATTCTTTGCTGTTGGCGGCAGTCGGCATCATTATCTACGTGGCCTTCCGGTTTGAATGGAGAATGGGGGTTGCCTCCATCGTCGCACTCTTCCATGACGCCTTTTTCATGATCGCCTTTTTCAGCATCACAAGGCTTGAGGTCGATGTCACATTCATTGCGGCGGTCCTGACGATTGTCGGTTATTCCATCAACGACTCGATTGTCACGTTCGACCGGATCCGCGACAATTTAAACCGGCGGCGGAAAATTAAAACCGCGAAGGAAATTCATGATATTGTCAACGCCGGGATCCGCCAGACACTGGCCCGGTCGGTCAATACCGTTTTGACCGTGCTGATGACGTCCGTGGCCCTGGCCATTTTCGGCAGTGAATCGATCCGCAATTTCTCGATCGCGCTGATTGTCGGGTTGATTACCGGAACATACTCGTCTATTTTCATTGCCGCACAAATCTGGTTTGTACTGAAAAAACGGCAGCTGAAAAAACATGGCGCCATCGTCATTCAAAAAGCGCGGCGTACCCGCGCGGATGAACCGCAAGTATAAGAAAAATGCAGGCGAAATGCCTGCATTTTTTGTAATGACAGTTTTCCGCCGAAACGTTATAATAAAGTATTGTGAAAGAGGTGGAGATATGCTGCAGTCAAGAACAAGATGGCGGGTGCCGGAAATGGAACCAAAAGCAGCCGCAACGATCTCGCAACAATTGAACGTTTCGCCACTTGTTTCAAAATTGCTTGTAAACCGCGGCATAACGGATGTTGAAGAAGCGCGGTCTTTTTTATTCCATGAAGGGCTAGCGTATTATGATCCGTTTTTGCTGCATGATATGGAAAAAGCAGCGGCCCGCATCCGCGAAGCGATTAAAAAAGCAGAACCGGTTCTCGTCTTCGGCGATTACGATGCGGACGGCGTAACGAGTACTGCCATCATGATGGCCGCTTTAAACGATCTTGGCGCCCATGCTGAATTTTATATCCCGGACCGGTTTAAAGAAGGGTATGGGCCAAATGAAGCGGCTTTCCGCCGGGCGGCTGAAGAGGGTTTTCAGCTAATCATCACCGTTGATACCGGTATTGCCGCTGTCCACGAAGCGGAAGTGGCCCGCAAACTCGGGATCACGCTCATTATTACGGACCATCACGAACCTGGGCCGGTATTGCCGGAAGCCTTTGCCATCGTCCATCCGAAGCATCCGGAAAGTACATACCCGTTCCGGGAACTGTCGGGCGCAGGCGTCGCTTTTAAAGTCGCCCATGCGCTGTACGGCAAAGTGCCGGAACAGCTTGAAGATTTGGCCGCTATCGGGACGGTCGCGGATCTTGTGCCGCTTCTGGACGAAAACCGGCTGATTGCCATAAACGGCATCAAACGGTTGAGAACGACAAAGCGGGCGGGGCTTGTGGCGCTGTGCCGGTGTGCGGATATCCGCCAGGAAGAGATCAATGAAGAAACCATCGGCTTTGTGCTCGCCCCCCGCTTAAATGCGGCCGGGCGCCTGCAACATGCGGCACCGGCAGCGGAACTGCTAATGACCGAAGACACAGAAGAAGCCGGGATGCTCGCTGAAACGATTGACGGGCTCAATAAAGAACGGCAAAAAATCGTAAACGACATGACAAATGAAGCAATCGAACTGGTGGAAGAAGAAGTGGAAAAGGGGGCGCGTGTCCTTGTTGTCGGGAAAGAAGGCTGGAATGCCGGCGTAATCGGCATTGCCGCCTCGCGCCTTACAGAACGCTTTTACCGGCCTGCGATTGTGCTCAGCTTTGACCCGGAAACAGGGCTGGCAAAAGGATCGGCGCGCAGCATTGACGGCTTCCATATGTTTAACGAATTATCGAAATGCAGGGATATTTTGCCGCATTTTGGCGGGCATCCGATGGCGGCGGGGATGACGCTTTCTTTATCCGATGTGGAGGAACTGCGGCGCCGGCTGAACGAACAGGCCGCGGCATTTCCGGATGAGATGTTTGTGCCGGTTACGAACATCAGCGCTGAAATTTCCATAGAAGAAGCGGGGATGGAAGCGATCCGCGAAATGGCATTGCTCTCGCCGTTTGGCACGGCGAATCCGAAGCCGCTTCTGTTGCTGGACGGGGCCGAATGCCCGCAAATCCGGGCGATCGGCGCAGACGGGAAACATTTGAAATTGACGCTTTCTAAAAACGGCACAACGCTCGATGGGATCGGCTTCGGGCTCGGGCATCTTGCCCCGCATATTTCTCCTTCTGCCTATATATCGGTTGTCGGGGAGCTGTCCATCAATGAATGGAACAATATCCGCAAGCCGCAAATGATGGTGAAGGATATCAAAATCACAAACTGGCAATTGTTTGATTTCAGGGGCAACAGGCCTTTAAAGCAATGGGCACGGTACGTCCCGGAAGAAGACCAGGCTTTTGTTGTTTTTCAAAAAGAAACATTGCGGAACCTGCCGCTGCCGGATTTTTCCGTCCGCCTTGTGCCGGTTGCGACAATGGAAGAGGCAAGGGCATTTGATCCGGCAAATAAAAACATTGTGTTTCTGGATCTTCCGAAAGGCCCGCGGATGATGGCGGCACTGCTTGAGGGCGGTTCGCCGGCCAGGATTTATGCGTATTTTTACCATGCCGGGAACCACTTTTTCAGCACGTTCCCGACACGCGAACATTTTAAATGGTTTTACGCTTTTCTTGCAAAAAGGAAAACGTTCAACCTAAAGCAGCACGGGGATGAGCTGGCGGCTTATCGCGGCTGGTCGAGAAATACCATCGATTTTATTTCGCAGGTGTTTTTTGAACTTGATTTTGTTACAATAAAGGATGGATTTATTTCCCTGAAAGCAGCCAAACAAAAACGCGATTTAAAGGAATCTCTTACGTATCAAAAAAAACTGGCACAATATCAAATGGAAAAGGACCTGCTGTACTCATCTTTCCAGGAGCTCAAGATGTGGTTTGACCAAATGATCAAGCCTGCTGTACAGTATGAGGAGGAAACAGCAAAATGGATTTAAAACAATATATTGCACTCGTCCCGGACTGGCCCAAAAAAGGCGTGATGTTTAAGGATGTGACGCCTTTGATGAACAACGGGGATGCGTTTAAATATGCGACGGACCAGATCGTCCAGTATGCGAAAGACAAACAGATTGATCTCGTAGTCGGCCCTGAGGCGCGCGGCTTTATTATCGGCTGCCCGGTCGCATACGAACTTGGCGTCGGCTTTGCCCCGGTCCGCAAAGAAGGCAAACTGCCGCGGGAAACGATCCGTGCGGAATATGATCTCGAATACGGAAAAGCGGTGCTCACGATCCATAAAGATGCGATCAGGCCAGGCCAGCGCGTTTTGGTTACGGACGATCTTTTGGCAACAGGCGGCACGATGGAAGCAACCATCCGGCTTGTTGAAGAACTGGGCGGGGTTGTAGCCGGCCTTGCTTTTTTAATTGAACTGAATTATTTGCACGGCCGCGATAAATTGAAGGGCTATGATATCCTCACCCTGATGGAATACGAGAATGAATAAATTGTAAGGAAATCGGCAAAATTGTCGGTTTCTTTATTTATCCTTCATCCGGATGAAATGACGGGCCGGTTTTGTCCGTACTGGGAAAAACCGGCTGTTTTCGCCAAATTTCTTCCATTCTGTGTCATTTACTTTACAATCTTCTTTTTTTTCATGATAATAATGTCAATATGATATTGCAATCATCGATTCATATATTCCAGTTTAAAGGTGATTTTTTTATGGCGAATGACCGAATAATGACCGCCGAAGACGTCATTGACAGGACAAAACAATATTTAAACGACGAACATGTTGAAATGGTGCGGCATGCCTGTGCGTTCGCCAGTAAAGCGCATGAAGGCCAGAAGCGCAAATCGGGGGAGCCGTATATCATTCACCCGATTCAGGTTGCTGGGATACTGGCGGATTTGGAGATGGATCCTTCAACGGTAGCAGCAGGTTTTCTGCATGACGTTGTGGAAGATACAGATGTGACACTTGACGAGCTTCGTGAAGAATTTAACGATGAAGTGGCGATGCTTGTTGACGGGGTGACGAAACTCGGGAAAATTAAGTATAAATCGCATGAAGAGCAGCAGGCGGAAAACCACCGGAAAATGTTTGTCGCGATGGCGCAGGATATCCGCGTCATTTTGATCAAACTCGCGGACCGGCTGCACAATATGCGTACATTGAAACATCTTCCCCCCGAAAAGCAGCGGCGGATCGCGAATGAAACGCTCGAAATTTTTGCGCCGCTCGCCCACCGCCTCGGCATTTCCGCCATCAAATGGGAGCTTGAGGACACCTCGCTCCGTTATTTAAATCCCCAGCAATATTACCGGATTGTGAATTTGATGAAGCGGAAGCGCGCCGAGCGTGAACAGTACCTGCAAAATGTCATTGAAGAAGTGAAGGAACGGCTTGCGGATATCCATATCAAATCGGAAATTTCTGGCAGACCGAAGCATATTTACTCGATTTACCGGAAAATGGTCCAGCAGCATAAGCAATTTAACGAAATTTATGACTTGCTTGCCGTAAGGATTATTGTCAAAAGCATCAAAGACTGTTATGCCGTGCTCGGTGTGATCCATACATGCTGGAAACCGATGCCGGGCCGGTTTAAAGACTATATTGCAATGCCAAAGCCGAACATGTACCAGTCGCTCCATACGACGGTGATCGGGCCAAAAGGCGAACCGCTTGAAGTGCAGATCCGGACGTTTGAAATGCACCGCATTGCCGAATACGGGGTTGCCGCACACTGGGCATATAAAGAAGGAAAAACGGTCAATGAGAAAACGTCTTTTGAGAAAAAATTGTCGTGGTTCCGCGAAATTCTGGAATTTCAAAATGACACCAATAATGCGGAAGAATTCATGGAATCGCTGAAAATCGACCTGTTTTCCGACATGGTGTTTGTCTTTACGCCTAAAGGGGATGTCATTGAACTGCCGTCCGGGTCCGTCCCAATTGATTTTGCCTACCGGATCCACTCGGAAATTGGCAACAAGACGATCGGCGCGAAAGTCAACGGCAAAATGGTGACGCTCGATTACCAGTTAAAAACCGGCGATATTGTCGAAATTCTCACTTCAAAACACTCATACGGGCCGAGCCTCGACTGGGTGAACCTTGCCCAGACATCGCAGGCGAAAAACAAAATCCGCCAGTTTTTCAAACGCCAGCGGAAAGAAGAAAATATTGAAAAAGGCCGCGAGATGGTGGAAAAAGAAATCCGGGCGATGGAATTCGACGTAAAAGAAGTGATGGCAGCCGACAACATCAAAAGAGTTGCCGAAAAATTTAATTTTGCCAATGAAGACGATATGTATGCTGCTGTCGGGTACAACGGGATCACCGCAAGCCAAATCGCCAACCGGCTGACGGAAAAATGGCGGAAGCAGCGGGATTCCGAAGAAACGATTAAGGAGATTGTCTCCGAGCAGAAACCGGCCGCAAAGCACCGGAAAAAGGATGCAGGCGTAACCGTGAAGGGCGTCGACAATTTACTGATCCGCCTTTCGAAATGTTGCAACCCGGTGCCGGGCGATGAAATTGTCGGCTTTATCACGAAAGGCAGAGGCGTTTCCGTCCACCGTGCCGACTGCCCGAACGTGCAGAACGAAGAGGCGCAAAACCGGCTTATCCCGGTCGAATGGGAGACGGATGCAGCCGACCGGAAAGAGTATAATGTCGACATTGAAATTACCGGGTACGACCGCCGCGGCCTGCTCAATGAAGTCCTGCAGGTGGTCAATGAAACGAAAACGAATATTTCAGCCGTCAGCGGGCGCAGTGACCGCAACAAAATGGCTACGATTATCATGTCGATTTCCATTCAGAACATCAGCCATCTGCACCGGGTCGTGGAAAGAATTAAACATATTCCAGATATTTATTCAGTCAGAAGGATCATGAGTTAAAGGAGCCAGAAAAATGCGGGTTGTTTTGCAACGCAGCAAGGAAGCATGCGTCACTGTAGGCGGAGAAGTGGTAGGAAGCATTACAAAAGGCTTTGTCCTCCTTGTCGGCGTAACGCACGAGGATACCGAAAAAGATGCAGCCTATCTCGCCGACAAAATCGTCCATCTCCGCGTGTTTGAAGATGAACAGGGAAAAATGAACTTGTCGCTTTTGGATACCGGCGGGGACATTTTGTCGGTTTCCCAATTTACTTTATACGGCGATTGCCGGAAAGGGCGGCGCCCGAATTTTATGGCGGCGGCAAAGCCCGGACAGGCGGAAAAGCTTTACCATCTGTTTAACCGGAAGCTTGAAGAAATGGGGGTCCATGTCGAAACCGGCAGATTCGGGGAGATGATGGATGTCCGGCTGGTAAATGACGGGCCGGTTACGCTCATTTTGGAAAGCAAATAAACAGCCAAAACCCCGAAAAATCTGGGGTTTTTCCTTTTCACAAAATAAAAACGTTTCCAAAAAAGTTTTGGTGTAATATAGTTGACAATTGTACTTTGGATATGCAAAGATAGATAGCGTTAATAATTCGGATGCGAATTATTTCGCAAAGAATCATTTAAAGGTTAAAGGAAGGGGGATACATGGAGAACGGTTCATATGATTTGTTAAAATCGCTTTTCAGGCTGAATAAAGCCATTTTTCGTTTGGCCGCGAAAGACGCGGAACAGCACGGTTTAACCGCGATGCAAATGTTTGTGCTGAATGCCATCGCGCTTCATCCCAATATGCGATTAAATGAGCTGGCGGAAAGCCTCTATTTAACGAACAGCACGGTCAGCGGCATTGTCGACAGGCTTGTGCAGCAGGAATTTGTTAACAGGTTATCATCCAAGGATGACCGGAGAGCCGTTGTCCTCTGCCTGAGCGAAAAAGGGAGAAGCAAGCTCAAAGCGTTTATGGGCGGCAATACAGTGCTGAAACAAAAAATGTACCTGATCACAGAACGTTATGGAGCGGAGTTGGAAAATCTGTTAAGGCTTCACAACGAAATGCTGGAAATTTTAACATCTGAGGAGGAGTAAACTTTTTATGAACGCAAGACGGATGATTTTGATCAATATTATTATTCTTGTTATTCTCGTTGGCGGCGGTTTTACCGGATATTATTTTTACAACCGCTCGGTCAGCTATGTCACAACCGATAATGCCTATATTGACGGCCAGTCGGTCACCATCGCTTCCCCTGCAACCGGCAAACTCGTTTCATGGGACGGCAAAGAAGGCAAGGCTTTTACCAAAGGGGATAAAGTCGGCACAGTTGAAGTACAAAACGGCGCCAATACGGTGAAAATGGATATTAAAGCGCCGGCGGATGGCACGATCGTGAAAAATTCCGCGGTTGCGAATACGTATGTTGCAGCCGGCACAACGCTTGCACAAAGCTATGATTTGGACAGCTTGTTTGTCACCGCTGAAGTAAAAGAAACGGATCTCAATGACGTGAAAACCGGCCAGGACGTTGACGTGTACGTGGATGCCTATCCGAACACCAGACTGACAGGAACTGTCGATTCAATCGGAAAAGCGACTGCCAGCACGTTCTCCCTGATGCCGACGGACAGAAGCTCCGGCAATTATACGAAAGAAACACAGGTCATTCCTGTTAAAGTTAAACTTGACAGCTATGGCGGGCTGGACCTGGTTCCGGGCATGAACGTGACTGTGCGCATTCATAAGTAGGTGAATCCGATGGGAAAATTTATCGCAGGTTATGTTCTTTTATCGGTCATTGTCCTTCTTGTCCTGAATCTCATATTAAGGAACAGGGGAAGGAAGAAAAAGATGGAAAGCCCGCTTCTTGACAAGCGGGTGCCGGAAATGGAAACAATGCCTGCACCGCCTGAAAAAGCGGAAACGCAGGTGTCGGCAAAAACAGATGAAGGATTGGCGGCACGGCCAGAAAAAATGGAAACGCGCCGCGCCGGAACGGACGGCGAAAAACGTCCGACGGAAGCGCCCAGTCGAGTTGTTCCTCGGGAAGTGGAAGAAGGGCACGGCAGGGGGAAAATTGTTGCTGCCATGATGCTCGGGGCATTTGTGGCGATTTTGAACCAAACGCTTTTGAATGTCGCCATTCCGCATATTATGAACGACTTGAATGTGACGGCAAATACGGTGCAATGGCTGTCAACCGGATATATGCTTGTAAACGGGATCCTTGTTCCGGTTACGGCATTTATGATCAGTAAATGGGGCACGCGGAAAATGATGATTACAGCCGTTTCCCTCTTTACGGCCGGATCGGTTTTGTGCGCCATTTCGACAAACTTCTCGATCCTGATGCTCGGGCGCATTGTCCAGGCTTCCGGTGCCGGGATCATCATGCCGCTGATGATGACGGTGTTCTTAACCATCTTCCCGCCGGAAAAACGCGGCAGCGCGATGGGGATGATGGGGGTTGCCATGATTTTCGCCCCGGCGATCGGCCCGACATTGTCAGGGTGGCTGGTCGGCCATTACGACTGGCACATTTTGTTCTGGATTGTCATTCCGTTCGGCGTGATTGATATATTTGTCACTTTGGCATGGATGAAAGATGTCATGAAAACGACAAACCCGAAAATCGATGTTCCGGGTATTATCTTCTCCACGCTCGGTTTCGGCTTTTTGCTGTACGGATTCAGTGAAGCCGGGAATGACGGCTGGAGCAGCAAACAGGTTGTCATTTCCCTGATCATTGCCGTTATCTCGCTTGTTTTGTTCGTATGGCGGGAATTAACGACGGAAAAACCGATGCTTGATTTGCGTGTATTCAAATATGATATCTTTGCTTTAACGACGATTGTCAGCATGGTGGTGAATATGGCGATGTTTGCCGGGATGATTTTGCTGCCGATTTATTTGCAAAACATCCGCGGGTTTACAGCGCTTGATTCCGGTTTGCTGATGCTGCCGGGGGCGATCATCATGGGGATTATGTCGCCGATATCCGGCTGGCTGTTTGACAAGATGGGGGCAAGGCCGCTCGCTGTCTTTGGTTTGATTATCACCGTCTGGACGACTTACGAATTTACGAAGTTGTCGATGACGACCTCCTACGGCCACTTGTTGTTCCTATATGTTTTGCGTAGCTTTGGGATGTCTTTCATTATGATGACCATCATGACAGAAGGGATGAACCAGTTGCCAATTCATATGACCAGCCATGGGACGGCTGCGGCCAACACCGCCCGTACGGTTGCCGGAAGTCTCGGAACGGCATTTCTCGTAACCGTAATGTCCACTCGTGCCGATTTCCATACGGCAAACTATGTCAATGCCTATGCAAACCTCAACCCGTATGTGTCTGAAAAAATTGCGGCCATCGGACAAGGCCTGGCCCATGCTTCCGGTCTGCCTTCCCAGTACGGACAGGTGCTTGGCTCCTATATTGTATATCAAAAATCGGTTGTGAATGCGACGATCAGCGGCATAAACGATGCCTTTTTCGTCGCGACCGGGATCGCAGCGTTTGCGTTAATTTTGTCGTTCTTTATCAAACGCGCAATGCCGCAGCCAAACATTAAAAAATAAAAAAATGCCGGGGATGCCCCGGCATTTTTTTACTGAAAATAAGCTTTTAACCCGTTATAAATCCCGGCCACCGCCTTCGTTTGAAAAGATTTCTCCGCGATATGCTTTTCTTCAGCCGGGCTGCTCAAGTAACCGAGTTCAAGCAAAATGGCTGGCTGTGTATTTTCACGGATGACATGGAAATCCCCGAATTTTACGCCCCTGTCAACGGTGCCGAGCCGGCTTGTGATCTGGTTATTGACAAGCCTTGCGAAATTATAGTCCTGCGCGTGGTAATAGTACGTCGTATGCCCGCGCGTATGAGGATCTTCAGCGCTGTCAAAATGAATGCTGACAAAAGCATCGGCATGGTTTGTATTGCTGATGGCGGTTCTTTCCGGCAAGGATACGTACGTATCGCTGTTCCGGGTAAGGATGACGCGGGCGCCTGCTTTTTTCAGCTTTTCGTACAGGGCATTTGCCGTTTTCAGCGTCGCCAGTTTTTCAAGCGTGCCGTAAGCGCCGGTTGTGCCGTTATCCGTTCCGCCGTGCCCGGGATCAAGCACAATCGTCTTTCCCTTGATGCCTTTTTTTACAGTCTTATTGCTTTTTTGGGCGACCTTTGCCGGAATATAGGCTGAAATGCCGCTTTCCATCCTGATTTTATACCAGCCGTCCATTTCTGAAACTACGGGAAAACGGTCCCCTGCCTTGGCGGTTCCCACCGTGTCCGAGCTGGATTGGGGCCTTTTGTAAAGGCTTGTGCCGGAATGGAGGGTCACCTCTGCTTCACTGCTGCGCTTTGCCTGGCTTTCGCGCGCCACGTAGAAGCCTGCGACCCATCCGTGCGTGCCGTCGTCCAGTTCGACTTCATACCAGCCGTGGTCGGTTCCGGTAATTTGCAGCCTCGTCCCGTACGTTACTGTCGCTACCGTTCCGCTTTGAAGCGAAGGAGACCGGCGGATATTCAGGCTTGTGGCGGCAACAATTGCGGCGCTTACGTTGTTTTCCGCCGTTTTCCCGGCGTTTTTGTTTTTTTCCGTCTGTACATACTGGCTGTCTGCCCAGCCTGAAACATTGCCGCTTTCAATATAAACCCAGCCGCCTTCTGCCCTGGTAACCGTGACTACGGCATTTTTTTCAAGCGTGCCAACGATTGCGGCAGACTGGTCCGGCGCTTTTCTAATGCGCAGGCGGTCAGCGGTGATTTTTCCTTGTTTTGATTGTTTTGCGGAAGGGGTGCCTGTTTCCACAAGCCAGCCCGCAATCCAGCCTGTATTTCCTTGCGGGAGGCGGATTTGAAACCAATCCCCGTCTTTTTGAAGAACCGTGTACGTGTCGTTTTTGGCTGCTTTGCCTGCGATCGGGTAGGACACCCCGGGCCCGCTGCGGATGTAGACAGCCGCATGCGTCACCGTTACCGTCCCGGCCTCTTCCGCCCCCGCATGGATCACGCCGGGTGCAATCAGAAAAAAGAGCACCAGGAAAAACAGCCGGAAAAAAAGTTTTTTCACATCTCCACCCCTCATCCCTGTCCGGAAAATTGTCCACTATTTGTTATTCGCGCTCCGTAAAAAAACTCCTTTTTGCGGGTAAGAAAAAATAAAAAAGGGAAAAATAGAAAGGATGGAACGAGAAGGAGTGAACGGCATTGAGAGCAGCGGATAAAAATAGGACAGCCGGTAATGCATTTAATCAAATTTACGGCGTTAATTTCCAGGATCCGGGAAGTGCCGGACAGGAAGCGTTCAACGCTGAATCAGCGATTGAAACTGGTCTTTCAAAAGGGGACCTGAAACTTTTGAAAAAGAAACTGGGGCGCTCATAATGAAAGACCCGATCCGCGGAAAACGAACTTTTTCAGGCGCTGAACGCAGATCGGGGAAAAACTTTGCCGGCAGCCTTGACAACAGCCGGTGCCACGCGTAACATAATAAAAATAGATGGTAAAATTGGCAAAACCGATGACAAAGAAGAGTAATTAAGATCCGTGTGAAAAGAGAGGAAATGTCCCGGGCTGAAAACATTTCTGCACAACGGCTTAATGAACGAACACTTTGTAGGTTCTGTCCTGAACGGAAATCCAGTAGGGACGGGCGTTACAGGCGTTAACTGTAAAAGTGGAAGCAGACGCTTCAATTAGGGTGGCACCACGGGAATTCAACTCTCGTCCCTTGTTTATAAGACAAGGGACCGGGGGTTTTTTATTTTACATAAACATTGATTGAGAAGGAGGATACTCGTCTTCATATCAACATTTTTAGGCATGCAGGATGAAAATGAAAACCCATCATTTTTCAGCAATAGAAGGAGGAGTACGCCATGACCGTTCAAATTCCGCGCGGCACGCAGGACATCCTGCCCGGCGAGGTGGAAAAATGGAATTATATTGAGAACACCGCAAAAAAAATATGTGAAAACTATCAGTACCGGGAAATCCGGACACCGATTTTCGAATATACCGAGCTTTTCCAAAAAGGGGTCGGGGACACGACGGATATTGTCCAAAAAGAGATGTACACATTCGATGACAGGGGCGGGCGCAGCCTGACACTGCGGCCGGAGGGAACAGCGCCGGTCGTCCGTTCCTTTATCGGGCATAAAATGTTCGGAAACGCGGTTCAGCCGGTCAAACTGTATTATAACGGCCCGATGTTCCGTTATGAACGGCCGCAAGCAGGGCGCTTCCGTCAGTTTGTCCAGTTCGGCGTTGAAGCGCTCGGAAGCGAAGACCCGGCCATCGATGCCGAAGTCATTGCGCTCGCAATGGATATTTACAAACAGCTTGGTTTAAAAAATGTCAAACTTGTGATCAACAGCCTCGGCGATAAAGAAAGCCGGCTCAGGCACCGGGAAGCGCTTATTGATCATTTCAAACCGCATATCGGGGAGTTTTGCGCGGACTGCCAAAAACGCCTTGAACAAAATCCGCTGCGTATTCTTGACTGCAAAAAAGATCATGACCATCCGCTCATGAAAACAGCGCCATCCATTTTGGATTATTTAAATGATGCATCAAAAGCTTATTTTGATAAAGTTTTGCAGTTTCTTGGCACGCTCGGCATCCCTTATGAAATCGACCCCGGGCTTGTGCGCGGCCTTGATTACTATGTGCATACTTGTTTTGAAATTATGAGCAATGCGGAGGGATTCGGCGCGATCACCACCCTTTGCGGCGGCGGGCGTTACAACGGCCTTGTTGAGGAAATGGGCGGGCCGGAAACGCCGGGGATCGGGTTTGCCTTAAGCATTGAACGGCTGCTTGCGGCACTGGACGCGGAAGGCATCGAACTTCCTGTTGGCCACAGGACGGACTGCTATGTGGTCGCGATCGGCGAGGAGACGAAACCGGCTGCTTTTAAATTGCTCCAGGCATTAAGAAGTGCCGGATTCTCAGCTGACCAGGATTATTTGGGACGCAAAGTGAAGGCACAGTTTAAAGCGGCGGACCGGGTGAAAGCCGCATTTGTTGCGGTCATCGGCGAAGAGGAGCTGCGGGCCGGGAAAGCAAGCGTCAGAAATATGGCGACAGGCGAACAAAAAGAACTGCCGCTTGAAGGGTTTATTACAGCTTTTAAAGATATGGCAAACAGGGGGGAAGCATGATGGAAGGACGTTCTTACTATTGCGGTGATGTGACGGAACAACAGATTGGCGAAAAAGTGGTGCTGAAAGGATGGGTGCAGAGAAGGCGCGACTTGGGCGGCCTCATTTTCATCGATTTGCGCGACCGTGCCGGTATCGTCCAAATTGTATTTAATACGGCGGTCTCTGAAGAAGCTTTTAAACTTGCGGAAAAAGTCCGGAACGAGTATGTGCTCGAAGTAGAGGGGAAAGTCATCGCCCGTTCCGAAAATACGGTAAATCCGAACTTAAAAACGGGCAAAATTGAAATTCAGGCCGACCGCCTTGCGATCATCAACAATGCAAAAACCCCGCCGTTTATGATTGAAAACGAGACGGGCGTGGCGGAAGATGTGCGCCTGAAATACCGTTACCTCGACTTGCGGCGCCCGGTCATGTTTGAAACGATGAAAATGCGCCATGCGATTACAAAATCAATTAGAGGCTTTCTCGATGAAGAAGGGTTTATCGATGTTGAAACCCCGGTTTTGACAAAAAGCACCCCGGAAGGCGCCCGCGATTATCTCGTGCCGAGCCGGGTGCATCCTGGCGAATTTTACGCCTTGCCGCAGTCGCCGCAATTGTTTAAGCAGCTTTTGATGATCTCCGGTTTTGACCGCTATTACCAGATTGCTCGCTGTTTCCGTGATGAAGACTTGCGTGCAGACAGGCAGCCGGAATTTACGCAAATTGATATTGAAACGAGTTTCATGAGCCAGGAAGACATTTTGACCATGACAGAAAAAATGATCAAACGGCTGATGAAAGAAGTGAAAAACATCGATATCGAAACGCCGCTGCCGAGGCTGACCTACGAGGAAGCCGTGAACCGGTACGGATCGGATAAACCGGACACCCGCTTTGGCATGGAACTGGTGGACGTCTCCGAAATCGTCCAAAACGCCGGTTTTAAAGTGTTCGCATCTGCCGTTACCTCGGGCGGGCAAGTAAAAGCGATCAATGCAAAGGGCGCGGCAAGCAAATATTCGAGAAAAGACATCGACGCGCTCGGCGAATTTGCCGCACGTTACGGCGCGAAAGGCCTTGCCTGGCTGAAAGCGGAAAACGAAGGGTTAAAGGGCCCGATCGCAAAATTTTTTACAGAAGCGGAACAATCGCAATTAGCGGCTGCTACAAATGCAGAAACGGGCGATTTGCTGTTGTTTGTGGCGGATAAAAAATCAGTCGTCGCCGATGCGCTCGGGGCGCTAAGAAACAAGCTCGGCAAAGAACTCGGCCTGATTGACGAGTCGAAATTCAACTTCCTGTGGGTGACGGACTGGCCGCTTTTGGAATATGACGAAGATGCAGGGCGTTATACGGCGGCACATCATCCGTTCACGATGCCGTTTGAAGAAGATATTGAGAAGCTGGAAACCGACCCGGCAAGCGTAAAGGCGCAGGCCTATGATATTGTATTGAACGGGTATGAACTCGGCGGCGGATCGCTCCGGATTTATAAACGGGATGTCCAGGAAAAAATGTTTAAGGCGCTCGGCTTTTCAAAAGAGCAGGCACAGTCCCAGTTCGGCTTTTTGCTTGATGCGTTTGATTATGGCACGCCGCCGCACGGGGGCATCGCACTCGGCCTTGACCGGATTGTCATGCTCCTTGCCGGCCGCAGCAACTTGCGCGACACGATTGCATTTCCGAAGACAGCCAGCGCCAGCTGCCTGCTGACGAATGCACCGGGCGCGGTCAGCGAGGCGCAGCTGGATGAGCTGCAATTGAAATTAAAAGCAAAAAAATGAGATCAAAACCCGGAAAAAGGCGGCGTAAAATTTTTCCAGCCGCCTGCGAGCCTTTTTTCGTTTGAAAACGGGTGAAAAAAATGCTATGATATAAACAAGTTGAATGAGTCCTGGGGTGTTCGTATATGTTCCTATCGTTTTGACCGAACACTTCATTATCGGGGGCCCGGGGTCACCAGACGGCGTGCATGCCCTTTGCGGGGACGCATAAAGCCTGGTGCAGGGCACCCACCTGCTCGAGAGCGGGATCAAAACAGAGGATTGCAAGAACGGCACGTCCGGGGCTCATTCCACTCCTTTCCCTCTTTAGAAAAAGAGGGTTTTTATTTTTTGGAAAAGAAGGAATTTTTGTGTGTTTTTCGTTTTTTGATCGCGCAAACCGTTTCCTTGGCAAAATGATGCCGGTTTTTATCCCGGGAAGCTTGATCATCGGGATGGTGCTCGGGCACCGGTTGACGGGCCTTTTATTTTTAGTGCCGTGGCTGTTTGCTTTTATGACTTTTACAGGGAGCATCGGCTCAACCTTTAAGCAGCTCGGGGCGGTTGTTCGCCATCCGTTTCCGGTTTTGCTTGCTTTAGGGGTGCTGCACCTTTTTATGCCCTTGTTTGCGTACGGAACGGGGCATTTGCTCTTTCCCGGGCACCCGCTGACGACAACCGGGTTTTTGCTTTCGGCCGCCATTCCGACAGGTGTGACAAGCTTTGTATGGGTCATGATGCAAAAAGGGAATATCCCGCTTGTTTTAACGGTCATTTTGATAGATACCCTGCTTTCTCCGGTTGTTGTGCCGCTTACTTTGCTCTTGTTTGTCGGTAAGAATGTACATATTGAGGTTTGGCCGCTCATGCAAGATCTTTTTACGATGATCGTCATCCCGTCTTTGCTCGGCATCCTGTTCAGCCAGTTTACACAGCTCGAAACCCAGCGGAAGGCTTCTTCAGTACTTTCTCCGTTTTCCAAAATCGGCATGTTTCTTGTCGTCATGATCAACGGCGGGGTCGTATCGCCGTACCTCAGGGGAATGGATGCCCATGTGCTGTTTATTATCCTGACTGTGCTGTTCATTTCGGCTTGCGGCTATTTATTAAGCTGGCTGATCGGCGCTTTGTTCCATCTTGACCGCGGCATGATCGTGACCTTAACATACAGCGGCGGCATGCGCAATATCAGTGCCGGATCTGTCATCGCAGTCACCTTTTTCCCGGCCCAGGTTGTGCTGCCGGTCATCTCCGGCATGCTTTTTCAGCAGGTGCTGGCCTCTTTTTTCGGAACATTGCTTTCGAGCGTATACAGGGATAAAAAAACGGAAAAGCCGGCGGCAAGCAGCTGAACATAAAGGTTTGCTTTCCGGGCCGTTTTTGGATAATCTAGGAAAGAAATGAGTATGTTTGGAGATGAGGAAATTGCTGCATCAGTTTTCACGGAATGAATTGGCAATCGGGCAGGAAGGGCTGCAAAAGCTGAAAAACAGCACCGTTGCTATTCTCGGTGTCGGCGGCGTGGGCTCGTTTGCGGTTGAAGCTTTGGCTCGGTCGGCAATCGGAAGGTTAATCCTTGTTGACAAAGATGATGTTGACATTACAAATATTAACCGCCAGATTCCGGCGCTGCTTTCCACCGTTGGGCAGGCGAAAGCCGATTTGATGAAAAAACGGATTGCCGATATCAATCCGGATTGTGACGTGATTTCTTTAAAAATGTTCTATACGGAAGAAACGGCTGAACAGTTTTTCTCTTATAAGCCGGACTATGTGGTGGATGCAAGTGATACGATTATTTACAAAGTGCATGTAATGAAAGAATGCCTGAAACGGAAGATCAAAATGATATCCAGCATGGGGGCGGCCAATAAAATGGACCCGACACGCCTCCGCATCGCAGACATTTCCGAAACGCACACCGATCCGATTGCCCGCGTTGTGCGCCTGAAGCTGCGCAAAGAAGGCATCAAAAAAGGCATTCCGGTCGTGTTTTCCGACGAAAGCCCGATCGTCATCCGCGAAGATGTCCGCAAAGTGGTCGGAAATGATGAAGCCGAAATCCGTAAAGCACAAATGCCACCTTCATCTAATGCGTTTGTTCCGTCAACCGCAGGGCTGTTTATGGCGAGTTTCGTTGTCCGTGACATTTTGAAAGACATCCCGGTAAAAAGGGTAAAAGATGAACATTGAAAAAAAGAAAGCATCACGGATGCTTTCTTTTTTTACGGCTTATGGTTCTGCTCCATTTTTTCATACACTTGGGCAAGCGCCCGTTCAAATTTGCCCGTTTTTTTCGGGTCATAATAACGGGCATATTTGAGGGTGTCCGGAAGATATTGCTGTTTGACCCAGCCATTTTCAAAGTCATGCGGGTATTTGTAACCGATGCCCCGTCCCAGCTGTTTTGCGCTTTTATAATGGGCGTCTTTCAGATGGGCGGGCACTTCGCCGCTTTTTCCGGCACGGATATCAGAAAGGGCGGCATCAATCGCCATGATCGCGGAATTTGATTTCGGCGACAGGCATAATTCGATGACCGCAGCTGCAAGCGGGATGCGCGCTTCCGGAAACCCGAGCCTTTCTGCCGCTTCGATGGCGGCAAGGGTGCGCGCGCCGGCCTGCGGGCTTGCAAGGCCGATGTCTTCGTAAGCAATCACAAGGAGTCTGCGCGCAATGCTCGGCAGGTCCCCGGCTTCGATCAGCCGGCCCAAATAATGAAGGGCGGCATTGGCATCGCTACCGCGGATCGATTTTTGAAAAGCGCTCAGCACATCGTAGTGCGCGTCGCCGTCCTTATCATGGGCAAGGCTTTTTTTCTGCAGGCATTCTTCGGCAATAGAAAGCGTAATGTGGATCACGCCGTCATCATCAGGTTCGCTTGAAATCACGGCCAGTTCCAGCGCATTTAACGCGCTACGCACATCGCCGTTCGATCCTTGCGCAAAATGGTTGAAAGCCGCTTCCTCTATTTTCACTTTGTATTTGCCAAGTCCCCTGTCCGCATCATCAAGGGCACGGGTAAGCGCCGTCTTGATCTCATCAAGCGATAAAGGGAAAAGCTCAAAAATCTGGCAGCGGCTCCGGATCGCCGGGTTAATGGCATGGTACGGGTTGCTCGTTGTGGCCCCGATCAGGACGATCATGCCGGACTCAAGATAAGGCAGCAAAAAATCCTGTTTTGCTTTGTCGAGCCGGTGGACTTCATCGAGAAGCAAAATGACTTTTCCGCTCATTTTTGCTTCGGCGGCGACAATCTCCATATCCTTTTTATTGTTCGTCACGGCATTTAACGTACGGAATGCATATTTGGTGCTTCCCGCAATCGCGCTGGCAATCGACGTTTTCCCAACGCCCGGCGGCCCGTACAAAATCATGGAAGAAAGCTGGCGCGCTTTGACCATCCGGTATATAATTTTATTTTTGCCGACGAGATGCTCCTGTCCGATCACTTCATCAATCGTGCGCGGCCGCATCCGGTAGGCAAGCGGTTCGTCTTTCATTTTAATCGCTCCAAACCTGTTTTCGTATCCTTATCTTAACAGATTTCACGGGCATGCGGGAAGCAATCAGGTTTTTCGGGCATAGGTTTAAAGGGAATAGCATTGATGGGGGCTTTTTGTATTTTTCAGTTTTCCCGGCTGTACATTGTTGCTTTTTTGATATAATGATTGTAGGCTAGGAAAATGGGCGCCATGAACGGCTATGGAAAAAAATGAGATCCGGCTGTGCATGGTTTTTGCATGATTTGACATAGGAAGGTGAACGCGGTGAGACTGAAAAATAAAGTTGCCGTCATTACAGGCGGCGCTTCCGGAATCGGGGAAGCGACGGCCTGGCTTTTTGCGAACGAAGGTGCGAAAGTCGTCATCGGGGATGTGGCGGAATCCAAGATGGAAATTGCCGACAAAATCAAAGAAACCGGTGGGGAAGCGCTTTTTGTTCATTGTGATGTTTCCGATTATTACAGTGTCAGGCATTTAATGGAGAAGGCGACGGATACTTACGGGAAGCTTGACATTCTGGTTGCGTGTGCCGGGATTCCGGAAAAGCACGGGCCTGTTCATGAACTCGACCAGGACTACTGGCAAAAAGTATTGGACATTAACTTAACCGGTGTCATGCTTTCCAATAAATATGCGATCCCGTACATGCTGAAAAACGGAAAAGGCGCGATTGTCAACATGGGCTCTTTTATGGCCCACGTCGGGATTACCAACAGTGCGGCCTATTCCGCCGCCAAAGCTGCGGTTGTGAATTTGACGCGGGCGGAAGCTGTTACGTATGCCAAACAGGGCATCCGCGTCAACAGCGTTTCTCCGGGTACAACAGAATCGCCGGCACTGAAATATTTCACAAAAGAACAAATTCAGGAAACCATTGACCACAATCCGATGAAAAGACTTGGCAAGCCGGAAGAAGTGGCGAAAGCCGTTTTGTTCCTTGTAAGCGATGACGCATCGTTTATTACCGGCACGGATCTCCATGTGGACGGGGGTTATACGGCACAATAAAAAACACCATCCGGGGAAAACCGGATGGTGTTTTTTCGGATGAAGTTGATTTTTGAAAGAACCAGGCCCCCTTCAAATTGTCTTAATCCATAATGATTGTCGCCTGATGGTATTTATCAGAAAGGCAAAATGTCGGGACCCATGAACTTGGACATGCTTTAGGCTTGAAACATCATACGAGCAGTGACATGATGTATAAATACGAAACCATCAGAATAACATTAAACGATAATGAAAACGCATTCAAACCTTGTCGGCTAAAAGAACCTAAAATCAAAGGAGGGATTTAGAATGAGTTTTTCACAGAAAAAAACATTGCTTCCATTGGTGGTTGTTCTGGTACTGATTGCTGCAATGGCGATGGGGGCGTGCTCTCATCATGCTGCAACCAATAAAACGAGCAAACATCCTAAAAAAGTGCAGATGGACGGTGCTTTTTCAATTAATAGGGATCATCCTGAAGAAACTGTCGGGGACGCCGATTAATTTTTAGCATGCGTTGAGGAGAAAACAGGTACGGCATATAAAAATACAACACAAATTGAAACAGAAGAGGGTACGAAGGAAATTTCCACACCCTATACCAATTACAAAATAACAGTATTGGAAAATATAAAAGGTGAACTAGAGACTGACAAACCTATTCCCGTTCAAAAAGCTGGCGGCATTTCGGAAGACGGGAGTTCAATCGTAACATTTGATGATGATGTGCTTCCTGAAGTTGGCCAATCTTATGTATTTTTAGCATACGCACAAGATGATGGTTCTTTACTTGTTTCTGGTCCCAACTCAAATACAGAGGTTTCAGGAAACGACGATACGGACACAAGTGACACAATCGAATCCTCTTCTGTTAATCATTCTTCCGCCATGAAAGCGCATAAAAATGCATTGAAACACCAAGTCAAGTCAGATAGAAAACGAAGTATTTCCAAATATGACAAAACCAAAGATTAAAAGATGATTTTATTATGGAACTTGTGAAAAAAACGCAAAAATTCGCCTTAATTGAACATAGCAAAACACCCTCTATAGCCTCTAATGAATTAAAGGGGGCTTTTTCCTGTTTTCAATGATGTTTTTCAAGTTAAAGCAGCATTCACACGCCGCTCTTGTTTCGCATTATGCCGATAAATATGCTATAATATGTTAAGTTTGGGACCAGTCTGTTCGTTCATTTATATGAATGGGCTTATTTTTTTACGCGCTCATCTGCCGTTTTTGGCTTAACAATTTTTTTTCGGGAATAATCGGAAAGAGGTGGAATGAAATGAAAATCTCAACGAAGGGCCGCTATGGGCTGACCATTATGATTGAACTGGCAAAGCGGTACGGCATGGGGCCGACTTCCCTGAAATCCATTGCCCAGAGCCAGAATTTGTCTGAACATTATCTGGAGCAGCTGATTTCTCCGCTCCGTAATGCCGGGTTTGTCAAAAGCATCCGCGGCGCTTACGGCGGCTATGTTTTAACGCGAAAACCTTCGCAAATCACAGCCGGTGATGTGATCCGTGTGCTGGAGGGACCGATTACACCGGTAGAGGGCATTGAAGACGAAGAACCGGTGAAACGCCAGCTCTGGATCCGGATCCGGGACGCGGTCAAGGACGTTCTTGACAGCACAACCATTGAAGATCTGGCCAAATACCGGGAAGATACAGAACCGGATGCCTACATGTATTATATCTAATTAAGAGGTGCGAAAAGTGGAAAAAATTTATTTGGACCATGCGGCCACTTCCCCTGTTCTTCCGCAAGTTGCAGAAAAAATGATGCAAGTGCTTACCGGCCATTTCGGGAATCCGTCGAGCATTCATGCATTCGGCAGGGAAGCGCGCCGCATTTTGGACGAAGCGCGCCAGGTGATTGCAGACAGCATCGGCGCACAGTTTAATGAAATCATTTTTACAAGCGGCGGAACCGAAGCGGATAATTACGCGATTCTCGGTACGGCAGAAGCAGCCGCTGAAAAGGGAAAACATATTATTTCCACGGCAATCGAACATCATGCCGTTTTGCATCCGCTGGAATACCTGGAAACAAAAGGGTATGACGTCACGTATTTGCAGCCGGATGAAACAGGGCGGATTAAGGCGGAAGACGTGCAAAAAGCGCTCCGAGATGATACCATTCTTGTCAGCGTGATGTATGGAAATAATGAAGTCGGAACGATCCAGCCAATCGCCGAAATCGGTGAGCTGCTGAAAAACCATCCGGCCGTTTTTCATACGGACGCCGTCCAGGCTTACGGAAATGAGAAGATCGACGTAAATGCCCTGAACGTGGACATGCTTTCCGTTTCGGCCCATAAAATCGGCGGGCCAAAAGGGATCGGATTTTTATACGTTCGGAACGGAACAAAATTGAAAAACCGCAACTTCGGCGGCGCCCAGGAATTAAAACGCCGCCCCGGGACGGAAAATACGGCGTCCATTGCCGGTTTTGCCGAGGCCGTCAAATGGGCGCAGCAGGCGCTTGTGGATAAACCAAAGCAATACAGCGCTTTTAAACAAAGATTTATGGAAATTTTAAAGCAGGAAAAGGTGGAATTTCAGCTGAACGGCAACGCGGAGGCGGCCCTTCCGCATGTGCTCAACTTAAGTTTTCCGAAAACGGATGTGGAATCGATGCTTGTCAATCTGGATCTTGCCGGGATTGCGGCCTCGAACGGTTCTGCCTGCACAGCCGGGTCGATTGAGCCTTCCCATGTCCTTGTTGCCATGTTCGGGCGCGATTCGGAACGGCTCCGTACCTCCATCCGTTTCAGTTTCGGGATTGCCAATACGATGGAGCAAGTGGAAGCAGCCGCCCGTAAAACGGCAGAAATCGTCCGCAAGTTCCAGCAACAATAGAAAAGAGGAGGCATTATGCAAAAAGCACCAAAAGATACAAGAGTGGTTGTTGGCATGTCGGGCGGCGTTGATTCTTCTGTTGCCGCCTATTTGCTTAAACAGCAGGGCTATGATGTGATCGGCATTTTTATGAAAAACTGGGATGATACCGATGAAAACGGCGTCTGTACGGCAACGGAAGACTACAATGATGTCATCCGCGTCTGCAACCAGATCGGCATTCCGTACTATGCCGTTAATTTTGAAAAACAGTATTGGGATAAAGTGTTCACCTATTTTCTGGATGAGTACCGCGCGGGAAGGACGCCGAACCCGGATGTAATGTGCAACAAGGAAATCAAGTTCAAGGCTTTTCTTGAACATGCTTTAAACCTCGGCGCCGATTATCTTGCGACTGGCCATTACGCACGCGTGACTCACCAGGACGGCGAATATAAAATGCTGCGGGGCGTGGATGGAAATAAAGACCAGACGTATTTTCTCAACCAGCTCGGGCAGTACCAGCTTTCGCGCGTGATGTTCCCGATCGGGGATCTGGAAAAACCGCGCGTCCGCGAAATTGCGAAAGAAGCCGGGCTTGCCACGGCAAATAAAAAAGACTCGACCGGCATCTGCTTTATCGGCGAACGCAATTTCAAAGAATTTTTAAGCCATTATCTGCCTGCGCAAAAAGGGCTGATGAAAACGCTCGACGGTAAAGTGATGGGCGAACACGAAGGTTTGATGTACTATACGATCGGCCAGCGCCACGGCCTTGGGATCGGCGGTTCCGGCGAGCCATGGTTTGCTGTCGGCAAAGACCTGAAAGAAAATGTTCTTTATGTGGAACAGGGATTCCACCATCCGGCCCTCTACTCCGACTATATGACCGGCGTGAAAGCAAACTGGGTATCGGGCAAAAAGCCGCCTGAAGTATTCCGGTGCACCGCGAAGTTCCGCTACCGCCAGCCGGATCAGAAAGTAACGGTCCAGCTGCTTGGTAATGATGAAGTCAAAGTCATTTACGACGAACCGGTTCGTGCCGTCACCCCCGGCCAGGCTGTTGTTTTTTACAACGGTGAAGAATGCCTTGGCGGTGCCACGATCGATAAAATTTATAAAAACGAAGAACAGCTCATGTACGTCGGCTGATCTTACAGGAGCCATGCACACAATTGTGGGCATGGCTCTATTTATGGACAAAACAGTGAAATGTTGACCAGGGGAAACGTGATCGCCGGAAACAAGGAAACGGGGAAGCTCGCCATGATCGCAGTACAGGTTTTTTCATGAAACAGGAAAGGGCAGTACTCCTTCACACAGCGTGAAAAGACCCGCTCCATTTGCATACAGCTGTAAAAATCACCTCATCTTTCACACAGCCTGCGAAGACGATGATCTGGACCGGGTGGGGGAAGTGCAAAAGCATGCCCTCACAAAATGTCGGGGTTCGTTTAAAAAGTGAAGCGATTCATTTTATGTTATAATACTCGTATCATTAATCAGGAGTGTACGAAATGAACAAGCATGAACGCGGTATGAAAGCCTTGCAGAAAAAAAAATATGATGAAGCGCTGAAATGGTTTAATGAAGTGATCGAAGACAATCCGGACGATCCGGTCGGCTATATCCATTTCGGCGATGTGCTGCTTGCTGCAGGCGAGCGGGAAAAGGCGCAGAATTTTTACCGGAAAGCGCTGGCATTGAAAGAACTTCCCCACCCCTTTTACAGCCTTGGCACAATCCAATACGAAGAGGGGCATTATGAAGCGGCTGCCGGCTGTTTTGAAAAAGCAATCCAGCTCGGGCTCAAGGACAAAGATACGTATTTTATGCTCGGCATGTGTTTTATGATGCTCGGCAATCCGCGCTTTGCCATGCCGTATTTGCAAAGGAGCGTTGAACTGGATGAAGGGGATACGGAAGCGAGATTTCAGTACGCGCTCTCCCTTATCAAATCCAATTTCGCGGACGAAGCGCTGAAACAATTTCAAAAAGTGCTGGAACAGGACCCAAAACATACGGATGCTTTATACAATACAGGCGCGATTTATATGCAGTTCCTTGGCGACCTGGAGAAAGCGGCCGGCTACTTCAAAAAAGCGGTGGAGATTCAGCCGGGCCATCTGCTTTCGGGATACGGCTTGAAAATGGTTGAAAAACTGAAAGACATTGAAACGCTGTAAGGTGATGAAATTGGAAAAACAGCATGCGATGGATTTATTCCAGGACGAGGAAAATTTTATAAAAGGAAAGCATCTCGCGACCATCTTCCATAACGAGCAAAATTTGTATTCCGTCATCCGTGTGCGGGTGGAAGAGACCAATACCGGGCTGGAAGATAAGGAAACGGTGATTACCGGCTATTTTCCGCGCATCCATGAACAGGAAACGTACACCTTTTTTGGAAAAATGCAGGAACACCCGAAATTCGGCCCCCAGTTCCAGGCAAATCGCTTCCAAAAAGACATCCCCAATACAAAGCAGGGCGTTATTGAGTATCTTTCCAGTGATTTATTTAACGGCATCGGCAAAAAAACGGCGGAGCGGATCGTTGGCGTGCTCGGTGAAAATGCGATCAGCAAAATATTGGAAAATCCCGCCGCCCTTGACGAAGTACCGAAACTGGCACCGGAAAAAGCGCAGCTGATCCGTGATACGTTAGTTGAACATCAGGGGCTTGAACGTGTTATGATCGGGCTTGCGCAATACGGTTTCGGGCCGCAGATTGCGATGCGCATTTACCAGGTTTACGAGGATGAGGCGCTCGAAAAAATTGCGCAAAATCCATACCAGCTCGTTGATGATATTAAAGGCATCGGTTTCGGGCGGGCCGATGAACTCGGCCGGCAGCTCGGCATCAGCGGGACGCATCCGCACCGCATCCAGGCCGGCTGCTGTTACATGCTGGAAATGGAAAGCATGCAGCACGGTCATGTGTACGTCCTGAAAGAAGAACTTGCACAGGATGTCAAAGCCCTTTTGGAAGAATACCAGCATGTTGAAATCCCGATGGACTTGATTGAAAATGAGCTGGTGAAACTTCAGGAAGAGAGCAAAGTCATCATGGAAGAAGACAAAGTCTATCTTCCGTCCCTCTATTTTTCGGAAAAAGGAATCGTTTCCAATATTGAGCGGATTATGTCGCAAACCGAGTATGCGGAACAGTTCCCGGAATCTGAATTCCTGCTTGCTTTAGGCAGTCTTGAGGAACGGATCGGGGTCGAGTATGCCCCGTCGCAAAAGGAAGCCATCCAAAAAGCGCTGATGAGTCCGATGATGATTTTAACGGGCGGGCCCGGCACAGGGAAAACAACGGTCATTAAAGGGATTGTGGAACTGTACGGTGAATTGCACGGCGTCTCGCTTGACCCGCAAACCTATAAAAAAGATGAGGTATTTCCGATTGTTCTCGCGGCGCCGACAGGGAGGGCCGCGAAAAGAATGGCGGAGTCAACTGGTCTGCCGGCGATGACGATCCACCGCCTGCTCGGCATGACCGGCATGGAGGACCTGGACGATTCAGAGGAACGGCAAGTAGAAGGCAAGCTTGTCATCATTGATGAAATGTCGATGGTCGATACATGGCTTGCGAACCAGCTGTTAAAGGCGCTGCCGGATGAAATCCAAGTCATCATGGTTGGGGATGAAGACCAGCTGCCGTCCGTCGGTCCAGGCCAGGTGCTGAAAGATTTATTGAAATCGAACGCCATTCCGGTTGTTAGGCTGACAGACATATACAGGCAGAAAGATGGTTCTTCGATTATTGAACTGGCCCACCATGTTAAAAATGGCCGTATTCCGGAAAATATTTTTCAAATGCAGGCAGACCGTTCGTTTATCCGCTGTTCTTCCGGGCAGGTGGCGGAAGCGGTGGAAAAAGTGGTGAAAAGCGCGAAACGGAAAGGCTATACGGCAAAAGACATTCAGGTGCTGGCGCCGATGTACAGGGGGCCGGCCGGCATTGACCGTCTGAACAGCCTGTTGCAAAATATTTTTAATCCGAATGAGAACGGGGCCCGCAAAGAGCTGAAGCACGGGGACGCGGTTTACCGGATCGGCGATAAGGTACTGCAGCTTGTCAACCAGCCGGAACACGGGGTGTATAACGGCGATATCGGCGAGATTGTCTCGCTTTTTACCGCAAAAGAAAATACGGAAAAACAAGATATGCTCATCGTTTCTTTTGATGGGATTGAAGTGACGTATACGAAGCCAGATTTCAATCAGATTACGCTTGCGTATTGCTGTTCGATCCATAAATCGCAAGGAAGCGAGTTTCCGGTCGTAATTTTGCCGGTTGTCCGCAGCTATTACCGGATGCTGCGCCGAAACTTGCTGTATACGGCGATTACAAGGAGCAAAAAAATTTTAATTCTGCTTGGCGAAGAACCGGCTTTCCGGATGGGTGTGGAAAGGGAAGATGACCAAAAGCGGAAGACGACACTGTGTGAAAAACTGGCTGAAGCATTAAAAACGGCACAAAAAGAGGCAGGGACGGAGACAGCCCTGTCCTTAACAGAAGAAAATTGGGACCGGGTCGACCCGATGATTGGCATGGCGGGCATTACCCCGTACACGTACGCAGAAGAAGGACAGACTGCGTCCCAACCGGATTAAGCAACCAAAAAGCAGCGGCAGGCCCCGCTGCTTTTTGGTTTGGCTCAAGGATCAAGTTTTCTGGCAGGTTGGACCTGGCTGATTTGGACACTTTTATCCCCGGCGTTTTTAAACTTAAAGATGGATATGGCCGTTAATAGGGCTAAAACGATGACACAGGCAATCATAAGGAGTCAACAAACTGACCAAAAGCTCTGAACATGGCGGGGGTTTTATCCTTTGACGGGTTGCCGATCAACACTGCTTTTCCTCCGCCAAAATCGACATCCGCCGCTGCACATTTATAGGTCATCCCTTTCGATAACTGCAACACATCTTCCAACGCTTCATCCAGCGTCCGGTACGGCTGCATGCGGCAGCCCCCCAATGCCGGCCCGAGTGTCGTATTATGGATTGCGATAATGGCTTTCAAACCTGTTGCAGGATCATTACAAAAAACAATTTGTTCATGTTCCTGCATTTTATCGAGCAATGTTTCCGTTGTTTGCATATACGGTTTGATCACATTCATTTCAGATTACCTCTATTTGTACTGTGGATATAGTGATAAAAGTGTAAAAGAAAAGGTTTTCTGCACTTATTTTGACAGCGTTTATATTTCACCGGACCGCCGCCTAAAAATCATTGCAATTGAATACTTTATTGCACCAGAAACGATGCGCTAGAATAAAAGCGGTAACATCATGTTAAATCTAAAAATTTATAAGATTTTGTGTCGGAATCCATCATAAATGATTGCAAAAAGAAACGAAATAATAAACTGTATCAATTTCGGGTGTAAACCTTTCTATTTTGAATAAGTTTTCGTATTGCAAACTGCATTTTGCAAAGGGGGCTTTTTCATGGATCAGTTGGACATTCGTCTTCTTGAAATGCTGCAAAAGGATGGGCGCATGACTTTAAGTGATTTATCGAAGAAATTGTCCCTCAGCCGCCCGAGCATTTAGGAACGGTTGAAACGGCTGCAGGAGAAGGGGATTATCGAAGGATTCAGCGCAAGGGTATCCCCGAAAGCTGTGGGCAGGGAAGTGGTTGCTTACATGCAGGTAAGTGAGATCAAGATGTCCACTTATACAGAATTTGAGAAATGGATTGTGCAGGTTCCCGAAATTGTTGAATGCCATCGCTTGACAGGCGCTGTCAGCTATTTGCTGAAAGCTGCCGTTACCTCTATGGACCATCTGAGCAAGCTGATTGACCGGCTCACCCCTTATGGAAACATCAACACATCGATCGTACTGTCATCACCGGTCGCTTTTCGCTGTATGACGCCGGTTCCTTTTGAAGAAAAACAAAAAAATTAGGGCTTGCGAAACCCCGGTTTAAACATCCCGGCAAGCCCTTATTGCTGTTTCTTTCCCGTTTCCGGACGGATTTCCTCTGCGGTTTCCGTGCCGTACCGGAGGGTTTGTGCTTTGCTCCGCCGCGGAACCCCTTTTTGGAGCACATAGTCGGTTAAATATTGGTGATAAAAATGTTCGAATACGCTGATGACGACGGCAGCACCGATCGAAACCTGAAGCCCCGGCAAATGGTTGTGGGCGAAAAACCGAGTCATCCCCCAGATGACAGAAAATGCAAGCCCAAAGTCTAAGATCAGTACAAACCAGTCCGCTGTGCGCGGAAGAAGGCCAAGATCAGCCAAAAAATAAGAAATCACGCTAAGCAAGAGCGCTGTAAACAGCACACCGAAAAAAGACATGCCGTAAATGAAGCCGAGCACCAAATACAAAAAAATAAAATGCCCGGCGATTTTAATCAAAAGCGGTTTAATGTTTTGCATACATGTCACTTCCTGCTGTTGGTTTCCTATATTTTTTCCGGAATGGACGATCATACGCTGGGAACCGTTTCCTTGCATGCTGTCAGTCCGCTCCGGCAAACTATATATGCCGGTTTGACGTATGCTTTTTGGAAAAATTGGGCATATTGGTAAGCAAAAATGGACCTTGAAAGCGAGGTGCTTACCATGCAATGCCCGAATTGCCGAAGCAAGGACATCGGAAAAATCGGCGTGAACCAGTATTACTGCTGGAACTGTTTTATTGAACTATCGGTTGCAAAAAATACAATCCATACGCATCAGGTGGAAGAAGACGGCACATTGAGCTCTTTGGATGATTTGTTTGAGGAAGAAGCACGCAAACTCAGCTGAATGGAGGGAATGGGGAAATGAACAAAATGATGATGGCTGCAGTCGGTTTTGGTGCGGGAATGGCCGCTGCCCAGATGGCGAAGAATGGCTTCGCGGACAGGCGGCAGATGCGGAAAATGGCAAAGCGGGTGCGCAAGGCATTCCGTTAAAACCGCCTATCCGATAAAAACCCCGGTCTCGTTTCCCTGGCCGGACGCCAACGGACGAAAGGAAACGCACGGATGCATCTTGCCAAATGGGCGGATATCCCTGTCCCGCTGCATCCCTTTTCACGAAGCCCGGTGTTCTCGTTTATAAGGTTTTGCGTCCTCCGTATTTCAGTTGTCCCAAAGGTTGCTGCATTGGACCGGTGATAAAAATCCTCATAAACTTCCCTCTTTCGCAAACACTTGAAGGAGGGAGGTTTTTTTATGCAACGGTTTCGCGGTACATGGCTGTATAAATTGTTTTGGTTGTTATTTATTCTGATTATTTTATATGTGCTGCTTTTACTCAAGCCTTTTTGGGCGCCCGTATTGCGCGTCGTACTGGCGGTATGCCTGCCGCTTTTAATCGGCGGTTTTATCGCTTACATCCTCCACCCACTTGTTGAATTTCTTTATAAAAACGGGCTGCCGAGAGGGCTTGCCATCCTGATTATCTATATTTTGTTTTTTGGCGGCACCGCTTACGGCGTTTACAGAGGGCTGCCGCTTGTGATCGCCCAAATGAACGATCTGTCGGAACATCTGCCGCAGTTTGCAGACCAGTACAGGGACGGCGTTGTTTACTTGCAAACATCGATGAAGCACTGGCCGGACGGGCTTCAGGACCAGATTGACGAGCGCATTGAACGCTTTGAATTATGGCTCTCTGCAAATGTTTCAAATTCAATCAATATGCTGATGCAACTTGTCAATTACGCCATTGCGCTTGCCGTCATTCCGTTTATTTCATTTTACCTTCTGAAAGATTTTGAACATGTCAAAAAAGCGGCACTGGCATTGACGCCGGAAAAATGGCGGCCGTCCGCTGCAGCCTTTATTCGCGATGTCGACCGGTCGATTGGCGGCTATCTCCGCGGCCAGCTTTTGGATTGCCTGTTGATCGGCTTTCTTTCTTTTGTCGCATTTGCCATCCTTGGCATGAAATACCCGATTTTACTCGGTATCATCATCGGGGTCACCAATGTCATTCCGTATTTCGGCCCTGTTTTGGGCGCCATTCCCGTTTCGGTTATTGCGGCGACCATTTCATTAAAATTTGTCCTTTATGTGGTCATCATTGTGTTCGTCCTGCAATTTATTGAAAGCAATATCCTTTCCCCTTTTATTGTCGGGAAATCTTTGCATCTTCACCCGCTGTTTATCATCATCGCCTTGATCGCGGGAGAGGAAATCGCGGGGATCGCAGGACTGATTCTCGCTGTGCCGGCGCTTGCCGTGCTGAAAGTGGCCATCATCCATGCTCGCAAAACTTTGCGCTTTTCAGGCCGCACGAATCAAGTTGACAAACCGGAGTAAACTTTTTTATAATTTACCCATGAACATACGTGTCCTGTGGGCAAAATAGGCTTCCGGACAGGGATTTTTGTCCGGGCTTGGGAATTGCGCAGCACAGGCCGTTCCTATTGATAGAACTGCATATCAAAAAACGAAGAAAGATCGAGTATGTTATCGCCCATTTTAAACCGTGATGTACGGCCCAGAGAGGAATTTCCGCGGCTGAAAGAAATTCCAAAATGAAGGATAACAGAACGCTAATCCGGAGTGCAGCCAAACCCTGCCGTTTTGCCCCGTTACAGGCACCCAAAGAGAAGGGCGTTTTTTGCCTTTAATCAGGGTGGTACCGCGAGCAAGCCTCTCGTCCCTGTCCGGGATGGGGGCTTTTTTGCGTCCGGGGGGTTCCGGTTTTCATAAATAAACAGAGGAGGTTTTCTCATGAAGAAAAGATCAAGTGCGGAAATCCGCAGCATGTTTTTGGACTTTTTTAAGGAAAAAGGGCATAAAGTCGAGCCGAGCGCTTCACTGATCCCGGTCAATGACCCGTCGCTACTTTGGATTAACAGCGGTGTGGCCACTTTAAAAAAATATTTTGACGGCACGGTCATTCCGGAAAACCCGCGCATTGTCAACGCGCAAAAAGCAATCCGGACAAACGATATTGAAAATGTCGGAAAAACAGCGCGCCACCATACATTTTTTGAAATGCTCGGCAACTTTTCGATTGGGGATTATTTCCGTGAAGAAGCGATTGCCTGGGCATGGGAGCTGCTGACTTCCGACAAATGGTTCGGCATGCCAAAAGAAAAACTGTATGTCACCGTTTATCCCGATGACCTGGATTCGATTGCATGCTGGAAAAAAATCGGGGTGTCCCCGGATCATATTATCCCGCTCGAGGGCAATTTCTGGGAAATCGGCGAAGGGCCATCCGGGCCGGATACGGAAATTTTCTTCGACCGCGGGGAAAAATACGACCCGGAACGGTTAGGAATCCGGCTCCTTCAGGAAGATATGGAAAACGACCGCTATATTGAAATCTGGAATATCGTGTTATCCCAGTTTAATGCGATACCAGGGGTTCCGCGCAGCGAGTATCCAGAGCTGCCGAAGAAAAACATTGATACCGGAATGGGCCTCGAACGGATGGCATGCGTGCTACAAGGGGTCGATACCAACTATGACAGCGACTTGTTCATGCCGATTATTGAAGAGGTTGAAAAAATCTCCGGTAAAAAATACCGTGCCGGAAACAAAGAGGCAGATACGGCATTTAAAGTGATTGCCGACCATATCCGCACCGTTGCCTTTGCGGTTGCGGACGGGGCACTGCCGTCAAACGAAGGCCGCGGCTATGTTTTACGCAGGCTTTTGCGCCGGGCGGTCCGCTATGCCATTCAGCTCGATATTCACGGCGCTTTTATGTACAAGCTTGTGCCAACGGTCGGCCGGATTATGAATTCCTATTATCCGGAAGTGGAAAAAAATGCTGATTTTGTGCAAAAAGTGGTTCGTTCCGAAGAAGAACGTTTCCAGGAAACGCTGAACGAAGGGCTTTCGATTTTGGAAGAACGGATCAGGGCGGCAAAGAAAAACGGCCTGGAACAGCTGCCGGGTGAAGATATTTTCATGCTTTACGATACGTACGGCTTCCCTGTTGAACTGACAGAAGAGTATGCGCACGACCAGGGGCTCCGTGCCGACCATGAAGGCTTTGAAAAAGAAATGGAGCGGCAGCGTGAACGCGCGCGCAACGCCCGCCAGCAGGCAGAATCGATGTCCGTCCAGGGCGGCGTGCTCGGCAATATTACAGTGAAAAGCGAATTTATCGGTTATGACCACCTTGAGGGGACGTCCCATGTCGCTGTCCTTTTAAAAGACGGTGACATCACGGAGTCGGCTGCCAGCGGAGAGGAAATCCAGTTCATTTTAGATCAAACCCCTTTTTACGCGGAAAGCGGCGGCCAGATTGCCGATCATGGCACCTTGACAGCAGAAGGGCTGAAAGTGGAGGTCACAAATGTGCAGAAAGCGCCGAACGGCCAAAATTTGCATCAGGGCGTTGTCGTATCAGGCACCATCAAAACCGGCCAGGAAGTATTTGCACAGGTGGACGGAGCAAAACGCCGTGACACGGAAAAGAACCACTCTGCTACCCATCTGTTACACCAGGCATTGAAGGATGTGCTCGGCGTTCATGTCAACCAGGCGGGATCGCTTGTCGAACCTGGACGCCTCCGTTTTGACTTCTCGCATTTCGGGCAGGTGACAGAAGAAGAACTCGAAAAAATTGAAACGATCGTCAATGAAAAAATTTGGGCAAGCCTGCCGGTTACAACGGATTTGAAAAAACTGGACGAAGCGAAAGCGATGGGCGCGATGGCGTTGTTTGGCGAAAAATACGGGGAGATCGTCCGCGTCGTTCAAATGGGCGACTACAGCCTGGAACTGTGCGGCGGCTGCCATGTTTCGAACACAGCCCAGATCGGCCTGTTCAAAATTGTTTCCGAATCCGGAATCGGTGCAGGGACAAGGCGGATTGAAGCGGTAACGGGAAAATATGCTTACGGATTGATGCAGGAACAGCTCCACCTTTTAAAAGAGGCAAGCGCCAAATTAAAAGCAAAACCAACAGAATTGCCGGATCGGATCGACGCCCTCCAGCAGGAATTGAAAGAAGCGCAGCGTGAAAATGCATCCCTGGCCGCAAAACTCGCCAATATCGAAGCCGGATCGCTTGTGGACCGCGTAAAAGTAGTAGACGGCATAAATGTGCTCGCGGCGAAAGTCGAAGCCGGCGACATGAACCAACTGCGCAATATGGCGGACGATTTAAAACAAAAACTCGGAAGCGGCATTATTGTCCTCGCTGCGGCGACAGAAGGAAAAGCCAGCTTCATTGCCGGCGTCACCAAAGACCTTGTCGAAAAAGGGTACCATGCCGGGAAGCTTGTAAAAGAAGTGGCATCGCGCTGCGGCGGCGGTGGCGGCGGCCGTCCGGACATGGCGCAGGCCGGTGGCAAACAGCCTGAACAAATTGATGCCGCATTACAAATTGTAGAAGAATGGGTAAAATCCGTTTGATTCAAGCAAAAAGTAGTGTACAATGAAACAAAGCTGGTTGTTTACACGGATCGTTTTCAGGCAGAAAGCGGAAAATGCACCTTCAAAATTTGTGTAAACCGGAACATCTAAAAAACCAAGCTTTAGTAGAGAGGTGCTGCGATAATGAGCTCATTCGATGAAACGATGAGGTTTAATTTTCCGGAAGAACCGACGGAACACGAGGTCAAGGAAGTTTTGCTCCATGTATACAGCGCGCTCGAGGAAAAGGGCTATAACCCGATTAACCAGATTGTCGGATACCTCCTCTCGGGCGATCCGGCTTATATCCCGCGCCATCAGGATGCCCGGAATATGATTCGCAAACTGGAACGGGATGAAATTATCGAAGAACTGGTCAAATCGTATTTGAAACAACATCGCGGGGGATCAAATTGAAAATTATGGGCCTTGATGTCGGTTCGAAAACCGTCGGTGTGGCGGTCAGCGATGCCCTGGGCTGGACTGCCCAAGGCATCGAAACGATTGCCATCAATGAAGCAAAGGGCAAATTCGGTTTCGACAGGGTCGCTGAACTCGCGCAAATCCACGGCGTCGAAAAAATTGTCGTCGGATTCCCGAAAAATATGAACAACACGATCGGCCCACGGGCAGAGGCCTCAAAGGTTTATGCCGAAGAATTAAAAAAACGGCTCAATCTGCCCGTTATTTTATGGGACGAACGTTTAAGCACGGCACAAGCGGAAAGAATATTACTGGAAGCCGATGTCAGCCGTAAAAAAAGGAAAAAAGTAATTGATAAAATGGCGGCAAGTGTAATTTTGCAAGGATTCCTTGACAGTCAAACTTAACGGGGTGAAGAAATGACACATAACCATGAACATGACCACGAAGACCACCAGCATATTACCGTAGTGGACGAAGACGGAAACGAACAATTGTATGAAGTGCTTTTTACGTTTGAATCCGAAGATTTCGGAAAATCGTACGTCCTGTATTATCCGATTGGCGCGGAAGAAGACGAGGATGAAAGCATCGAAATCCATGCTTCCGCCTATGTGGAAAATGAAGACGGCACAGAAGGGGATCTCCAGCCGATTGAAACAGATGAAGAGTGGGAAATGATCGAGGAAATGCTGAATACGTTTCTCGATGAAGAAGAAGCATAAACGCATCTTGAACATGCACACGGGACAAACCGTGTGCTTTTTCCATCTGCCGGAATGGAAGACTTTCCCTTTTGAAAAGAAAATGAAATAAAACTTGGCGAAATTTGTAGTATAATGGACAGGAAAAAAGTCGAAAATGGCTTTCTGTACTTGTTTTAAGATTTTTCTTATTGAGAGGAAGATTCTGTTTTGGCCGGAAAGAAAAATCCGTTTCAACTGTTGCTTCAAAAAATGAAGCAGAAACCGAAATTATGGATAGCCGCATGCATCATCATGCTGGCTGTTGTTGTTTTTGGAGGGGCTGCCCTTTTTTACGTGTCGGCGCTGAAACCGGTGGAGCCTGGAAGCCATAAGACAAAACTCGTCACGATTCCGCCCGGCTCCGGGGTAAAAGAGATCGGGCATATTTTGCAAAAAAACGGGATTATCAAAAATGCCTGGGCTTTTGCAATTTATGCGAAATCCCACCACCAGTCGGGTTTAAAGGCCGGCACCTATCAAATGTCGCCGTCCATGGATACGAGCGAGATCGTCAGCAGCATGCAAAAAGGCGGCATTGCCATGATCCGCTTTACCGTGCCGGAAGGGGCCGGCCTTGAGGAAATTGCGGAGATCATCCAAAAACACAGCTCCTTCCGGAAAGAAGAGGTGCTCAAGCGGGCAGATGACCCTGCTTTTGTACAACATTTGATGAAAAAATATCCGCGCCTTGTGACAAAAGAAGTTTTCAATCAGCAGATCCGGCATCCGCTCGAGGGCTACTTTTTTCCGGCGACCTATTCGTTTTATGATCAGCATGTGCCGCTTGATGCCGTACTGGAAACGATGGTGGCTAAAACAAATGCGGTTTTTTCCGCTTACGCTGGGAAAAGCACACAGGCCCGTTTAACGCCGCACAAACTGCTTACGATGGCTTCACTTATCGAGGAAGAAGCAACTGAAAAAGCGGACAGGGCAAAAATTTCAAGCGTCTTTTACAACAGATTAAAGAAGAATATGCCGCTGCAGACGGACCCGACCGTACTGTATGCTTTAAACCGGCATAAAGAAAAAGTGACGTATAAAGATTTGCGGGTGAATTCCCCTTATAACACGTACAAACATAAAGGCCTGCCGCCGGGCCCGATTGCAAGTCCCGGAGAACAATCGATCAAGGCTGCGCTCAAGCCCGAAAAAACCGATTATCTCTATTTTCTTGCAAATGTGGATACAGGAAAAGTCTATTTTGCCAAGACATTGAAGGAACATAATGCTTTAAAGGAAAAGTACATTGCGAAGGCGAAACGGTAAACATTCGCTTTCCCGTTTGAAATGTGCTACGATAATAAGCGGAATTTTTTTGAGAAGCAGGGAGAAGTTATGGAAATGTGTTTATGCCGGAGGGCCCAGCGATGAACGGCCCTGTCGAAGCGTATATAGAACAGTTGATGCAAAAGAAAGATCCGCTTTTTGAAGAAATGGCGTCATTTGCAAAATCAGAGCATATTCCGATTATGGATCCGATCGGAGTGGAAACACTCTGCCAGTTGTTAAGGATTCAAAAGCCGGAAAGCGTGCTTGAAATCGGGACGGCGATCGGGTATTCGGCCCTGAAAATGGCAGATGCGCTTCCAGATGTAAAAATCGTCACCATTGAACGCGAAGAAGAAAGGGTTGCCCAGGCAAATGCGTATTTTGCCCGCACTCCTTTATCCCGGCGGATCCGCCTGCTGAAAGGGGATGCACTTTCTTCTGACGTCATCCAAAAGGCCCGGGAACTTGGCCCGTACGATGCGATCTTTATTGATGCGGCAAAGGGGCAGTACCGGAAATTTTTTGATTCGTTTACGCCGTTGCTGCGGGAAAAGGGATGTGTATACACGGATAACGTGCTATTTAAAGGCCTTGTGGTACAAGACTTCATCGCAAAGAAACAAGTCAGCAATCTGGTGCGGAAAATCAGAAGCTACAACGAATGGTTAATGCAACATGAGCAATTTATCACCGCGATTTTCCCAGTCGGAGATGGATTGGCAGTCAGTATGAAGAGGTGAAGAAAATGGAACGAAAGCCGGCTGTGATTGGCGTGGCCGGGGGCTCCGGGTCCGGGAAGACAAGCGTTACCCGGGCGATTTACGAAAGCTTGAAGGGACACTCCATTCTGGTACTTGAACAGGACTTTTACTACAAAGATCAAAGCCATCTCCCGTTTGAAGAAAGGCTGAAAACCAATTATGACCACCCGTTTGCATTTGATAATGACCTGTTAATTGAGCATTTGCATAAACTGCTTTCTTATGAGGCAATTGAAAAACCGGTTTACGATTTTTCCAAACATACGCGCGCTAGCCGCACCATCCATGTGGAACCGAAAGATGTCATTATTTTGGAAGGCATTTTAGTATTGGAAGATGAGAGATTGCGCAACTTAATGGATATTAAGCTGTATGTCGATACCGATGCCGATTTGCGGATCATCCGGCGGCTTGAACGGGACATCGAAGAGCGCGGCAGGACGCTCCAGTCGGTCATCGAGCAGTATATTACGGTGGTCAGGCCGATGCACAACCAGTTCATCGAGCCGACAAAAAGATATGCGGACGTCATTATCCCGGAAGGCGGGCAAAACCGGGTGGCGATTGATTTGGTCGTGACAAAATTGCAATCCATCCTTGAACAAAAGTCTTTTTTGTAATACGATTATTTAGAATACATGGTGAGCGCGCCGGAATCTTTTCGGCGCGCTAAACAACATGGTGGAAAAAACACAGCCGCTTGCAGAAAGCGTCATCTTGTATGTTGAAACGCATACACATTTGATAACTAAGAGATATAGGAGTGAAGGGATTTGGCTCAGGAAAAAGTTTACCCGATGACCCAGGACGGGAAAGAAAAATTGGAACAGGAACTGGAATATTTAAAAACGGTCAAACGGAAAGAAGTCGTCGAACGGATAAAAATTGCCAGAAGTTTCGGGGACCTTTCCGAAAATTCCGAGTACGACTCCGCGAAAGAAGAACAAGCTTTTGTGGAAGGCCGCATTACGACGATTGAAAACATGATCCGCAACGCGAAAATCATTGAAGATGACGGGACAGATACGGTATCGCTCGGAAAATCCGTTACTTTTGTGGAACTACCGGACGGGGAAGAAGAAACGTACACGATTGTCGGAAGCGCTGAAGCCGATCCGTTTGAAGGAAAAATTTCAAACGATTCCCCGATTGCAAAAAGCCTGCTCGGGAAAAGCGTCGGAGAGGAAGTCACGGTTCAGACGCCGGGCGGGGATATGAGAGTCAAAATCATCTCGATTCAATAATCCGGAGCGGGTGCGCAGGTGTTCCAAGGTGCAAGTTGTAAAGGATACGGCCTGCTGCAAACGCTTATCACATCCGGATTGCGGTGGGCCATGCCCGCCGAATTTTCTTTGTGCGCCTTTTCGATTCGGTAAAACCGTGGTATGATAAGGCCATGAAGTGGAGGGATGACCTTGCCTGAATTTTACAGCCGTGAAGAACGGAAACAGGCCATGCAGCAGTCAAAACGGCGGAAAACAAACATCATTTTAAATACACTGATTGTGATTGTCATCGCGCTTATTTGTATTGTGGCTTACTCCATTTTTTTCGCCGGGAACGACAACTCAAAACCGGCACCGAAAGAAAAGAAAGCGGCCGTAACAAAGACTGCTTCATCCGGCCATGAAACGACATCATCTCATACATCCAAAAAAACGGCGGACAAAGACAGCAAAAAATCAACCCGTAAAGTGGAAAAAAGCAATGAACCGAATGTGAAAGAAGTCATTACCGATTCCAGCTGGAAACCGGTCGGAACCGAACAAACAGGCGGACATGTCTATTCCGCCTCGTCCACTTCCCTTGACTGGAAGGAAAAGCTGAAGGCATTGTCGTATGCAACAGGCATACCGGAAGACAATATGACGGTCTGGTTTTTGGAACACGGGGCAACGACCGATGAGGCGATCGGGACGGTTTCCGCGAAAAATGCCGATACGACCTACCGTGTTTATTTGACATGGGTGGACGGAAAAGGGTGGAAACCCACAAAGATGTATGAATTGATCGAGAACGATAAAAAATAAGCGGCCGTCTGTGCCGCTTATTTTTGTGCCGTAAAATGGACGACCGCGGAATAATGGGGTCTGCCGTCCGCGTCAAACTGCATTTGGTGGGAAACGGACGCCACCCGGAGCAGCAAGGTTTTATTGGCTTCGATTTGATCATTGATTTTTTTCTCGAGCGCCTCAAGCCGGTCCGCTTCGAAAAATTCAATCTTATCCTCTATCCTGTCAAGCTCAAATGCCATTTTCGTACACCTCCATGTTCATCGTATCAGACGTTGTTTTTTTGGCAAGCCGTATCCACTTCTGCTTTTTTGCTATATAATGGGGATTGGAACTTTTGGACGAAAGAGGGAGTCATATGAAAATCGGAATCATCGGCGCAATGGAAGAAGAGGTGTCGATTTTGCGCGGGCAGATCGAGCACCCGCAAGTTAAAACGATTGCCGGTTATGAATATACGGCGGGAAAAATGAGAGGGAAAGATGTCATCTTGCTCCGATCCGGCATCGGGAAAGTGAATGCTGCGCTTTCTACCGGCCTTTTGCTGCAAACATACGCGCCGGATTGCTTAATCAATACCGGTTCAGCAGGCGGCGCAAACCCCGCCCTTCACGTCGGCAATGTCGTCATTTCAACGGAAGTGCGCCACCATGATGTGGACGCGACAGTATTCGGCTATGAATACGGGCAAGTGCCGCAAATGCCGCCCGCTTTTTTGGCGGATGAGAAACTTGTCCGGATTGCGGAAAGCTGCGCAGGGAAACTGCCTGGCATTCAGGTTGTGAAAGGACTGATTGCTACCGGGGACTCGTTTATGGATGATCCTGCGAAAACGGCGGCTGTAAAGGAGCGGTTTCCGGAAGTGCAGGCGGTGGAAATGGAAGCCGTTGCCGTCGCACAAGTGGCATGGCAATTTGGCATCCCGTTTGTGATCATCCGCTCCCTTTCCGATATTGCAGGGCAGGAGTCCGGGATCTCTTTTGATGAATATCTTGAAACGGCGGCCGTGAACTCTGCCCATCTTGTTACAGGTATTGTTGAAAATCTGTAGATCCATTTTTTTCCTTCCTTTCCTGTAATTACTTGTCTTTTTTATGTTTTATCTGTGATAGAGTAGGTTTAGCAGATTGATAGAAAGGGTGAGGCGGTTGAAGAAAGCGAAATCGATGTACGTGAAAATGGTGGATTTTAAAATGTACGGCATCGTGCTGCTTGCTGTGACGGGCTTTTTATATTTGGGTGCGGTGATGCCGATCGAAGGGAAATCCGAACTGGGGACAAAAATTTTACTCGTTGCTTCAAGCGGGTTTGTTGCCGTATCTGTTTTGTTTTTCTCGATTTCACGTGCTTACCATAAACGGCTTTTAAAAAGCGAAGAAGGCGCACAGCTTTTACAGCGAAATAATCGCAAATCATAATCGAAAAGGCAGGGGCCTTTGTAACCCGGGCGGTGCAGTAACGAAGCACACGGTTGTCCGGCATACAAGGTTTTCGGCCTTTTTTTATTTTTTTGCCAATTTGCGGTTTACAAATCCGCCGGAATTGGATATACTTTCCTATGTAAGCAAATTCAAAGGAGGTTGAAGAACATGGCATACACAATCCTATTTTCTGCAGTTGTAACTGAACATGTTCTGCATCCGCTCCGTATCGGTTTGAATTTGCGCTGATTTTTTAACTTGACGCACAAGCCGCAGGATGCATTTGCCTGATCCGTGCGGTTTTTTTCCGGAAAGCCGCGGGATCATGCCTGTCCTGCGGTTTTTTTGCGCCCTTAAGGAGGTGGAAAAATATGACACTCAATTTAATCTTTATTACCGTCACGATTAAACGGCTGAAAAAGACGGCAGAACAAAGGCAGCGTGATGAAGAAGTTTTCAGGCTGTACGATGAAATGAATGCGAAGCGTGAGGCATTCCAAGCAAGGCATTTTTAAGCTAAAAAAACATCTTAAGAAAGGAGCGGTTGACGATGGCCCGTTATCAGAAACGTTTGGACTTTATCTTTATGGAGACAGATTCTACCTAGCAAAACCGGTTCAGGGGATGGCGCTATGTTTTTGCATATTTTGATTTTTACCGCTGTTTTCCACAGGCGGAAAAGAAAAAGCTGATGGCTCCGGCCACCGGCTTTTTTGACATCTATCTATTGAAAAGCATTCTCAATACTGAAATGGGAGAGCGGCGGTCTTTGGGCGTAAAAAATTTCAATTATCTGCCCTGATTTTCAATTACAGAGGTGAAAAAAAGAGGCGGAAACAGCATAAAAAACATAAATATCATGGTTTTATGACTATATCATTTAAAATCAGGAAACGATAAAATAGAAAACCGGGTGTAATTGCTTGACACGAAATTAATTCCATATAATAATTGGTATTGAATTAAAATGATTATTGTTTGCTGGCCTGATCAGTGAACGATGATCATTTACCACAAATGATTTTAAGGAGGAATTGCACGATGTCCCTTATTGGCAAAAAAATTGAACCATTCAAAGCACAAGCATACCGCAACGGTGAATTTGTCGAAGTGACGGATGAAAATTTCAAAGGAAAATGGAGCATTGTCTGCTTCTATCCTGCTGATTTTACATTTGTCTGCCCTACTGAACTGGAAGATCTTCAGGAACATTATGCCGCTTTAAAAGAACTCGGCGTGGAAGTCTATTCGGTTTCAACAGACTCTCATTTTGTTCACAAAGCATGGCATGATCATTCTGAAGCGATCAGCAAAATCGAATACACCATGATCGGCGACCCGACACAAAAACTCACCCGTATGTTTGATGTATTGCGTGAAGAAGAAGGCGTTGCTGACAGGGGCACTTTCCTGATCGATCCGGACGGCGTCATCCAAGGGGTTGAAATCAACGCTGACGGCATCGGCCGTGACGCAAGCATATGGATCGACAAAGTCAAAGCCGCACAATATGTACGCCAGCATCCAGGCGAAGTATGCCCGGCAAAATGGAAAGAAACGGGTGAAACACTGAAACCAAGCCTTGATCTTGTAGGCAAAATCTGAGGAGCTGAACCGATATGATACTGGATGAAGAGATTAAAGCGCAACTGGCCCAGTATCTGCAAATGATGGAGGGCGACGTTCTGCTGAAAGTGAGCGCGGGATCCGATGAAACATCACGGAACATGCTCGAACTGGTTGACCAATTGGCCGCCATGTCGCCCCGGATAAAAGTGGAAAACACAAAACTCGACAGAACCCCGAGTTTCAGTGTAAACCGGCCGGGAGAAGATACCGGGATTGTATTCGCAGGCGTGCCGCTCGGGCATGAGTTTACATCGCTCGTTCTGGCCCTGCTGCAGGTCAGCGGCCGCCCTCCTAAAGTGGATCAGAAGGTCATTGACCAGATTCAAAGCATAAAAGGTGAATACCATTTTGAAACCTATGTCAGCCTGACTTGCCAGAACTGCCCTGTTGCTGTACAAGCTTTAAACATCATGAGTGTGCTCAATCCAAATATTACGCATACGATGATTGACGGGGCTGCGTTTAGAGAGGAAGCGGAAGGAAAAGGCATTATGGCCGTCCCTTCCATTTACCTGAACGGCGAATTCTTTGAAAGCGGACGGATGGAAGTGGAAGAAATTCTTGCCAAACTCGGCAGCACAGCGGATCCGTCCGAGTTTGAAAAGAAAGACCCGTTTGATGTGCTCGTTATCGGCGGGGGCCCGTCCGGCGCAAGTGCAGCCATTTATGCGGCGCGCAAAGGCATCCGGACAGGGATTGTCGCTGAACGTTTTGGCGGGCAGGTTCTCGATACAGTCGGCATTGAAAACTTAATCGGCACGAAGTATACGGAAGGCCCGCAACTTGCTGCAAACCTTGAAGAACATGTCAAACAGTATAATGTTGATATTATGAATCTGCAACGTGCAAAAAGGGTCGAAAAGAAAGATCTCGTTGAGGTGGAATTGGAAAACGGGGCTGTATTAAAGAGCAAAACCGTGATCATTTCCACCGGTGCACGCTGGCGCAACATCAACGTGCCGGGCGAAGCAGAATTCAAAAACAAAGGTGTGGCCTATTGCCCGCACTGTGACGGGCCGTTGTTTGCCGGTAAACATGTCGCCGTAATCGGCGGGGGCAATTCCGGCATTGAAGCGGCCATTGACCTTGCCGGTGTAGTCAAACATGTAACCGTCATTGAATTTATGCCTGAATTAAAGGCGGACCGTGTGCTGCTTGAGCGCGTTTACAGCCTTCCAAATGTGACGGTTGTAAAAAATGCGCAAACAAAAGAGATTACCGGCACGGATAAAGTGAACGGCATCACATATATTGACCGTGCAACCGGGGAAGAACACCATATTGAACTCGAGGGTGTGTTTGTCCAAATCGGCCTTGTCCCGAATACCGAATGGCTTGGTGATACAGTGGAACGCACACCGCGGGGTGAAATTGTGGTGGATAAGCGCGGCGCGACCAGTGTTCCGGGCGTGTTTGCCGCAGGAGACTGCACCGATAGCGCTTATAAGCAAATCATTATTTCGATGGGGGCCGGCGCGACAGCTGCGCTCGGTGCTTTTGATTACATCATCCGGGAAACTAAAACGGATGAAGCTGTACACAATTAAGGAATCTGTTCAACCCAACCGCATTACAGCGCGCTGTAATGCGGTTTTTACATGTATGTCACTCCTTGGGCGGAAGGCCGCGTATTTTACGAAACGCTTCCCGAGAATAGTGGCTGAATGCCGCGATCAAACAGCCAACTTTATCATCCCTTGCAAAAATAAAAGCTCCCATCAGCCGTTTTGCGATTTTGAGACAACTTTTTTTGTTTTTTAAGTGTCGTGCAATATTTACCAGCCGTCTTTTCTTCGGGACAGACACAATTCCGCCTCCTTGTTCATATGTTTGAACTATATAGGCTCAAGCCTAATGGAGGTGGAAGGATGTCGGGGATCTTAACAGCGGTAAGCTATATGATGAAAGAGCTTGTTTTTTTGGTTTCCTATGTGAAAAACAATGCTTTTCCACAACCTCTTTCGGCAAGCGAAGAACGGAAATATTTGAAGCGGATGGCGGAAGGCGACGCGGATGCCCGGAATATTTTAATCGAACATAACCTGCGGCTTGTAGCGCACATCGTCAAAAAATTTGAAAATACCGGTGAAGATACAGAAGACCTTATCTCGATCGGAACAATTGGCCTCATCAAAGCAATTGAGAGCTATTCGGAAGGGAAGGGGACAAAACTTGCCACTTATGCAGCAAGGTGTATAGAAAACGAAATCCTCATGCATTTAAGAGCTTTAAAGAAAACAAAAAAAGATGTTTCGCTGCATGACCCGATCGGCCAAGATAAGGAAGGAAATGAAATTTCGTTAATTGATGTTCTCCAGTCTGAAGCGGAAGACGTATTTGACACGATCCAGCTGAATATGGAGCTGGAAAAAGTGAAACAATTCTTTGACATATTGGATGAACGCGAAAAACAGGTGATCATCGGCAGATTCGGCCTGAATTTAAAAAAGGAAAAAACACAGCGCGAAATTGCGAAGGAGCTCGGCATTTCAAGAAGCTACGTATCCCGTATTGAAAAGCGGGCGCTCATGAAAATGTTCCACGAATTTTACCGGCTTGAGAAAGAAAAAAGAAAGGAACAAAACGGCGAATAATGAAAAAGGCACATTGCAAAATTTGCAGTGCGCCTTTTTCATATTTTTTTTAACTTAAACGGCGCCACCATCAGGACCGACAACAGCACCATCCACACAAACAACCAGAAGTGGGTGACATAAGGAACGGCAAAAAAACCGGCCGTTACACATAAGCCTGCCACGGGGATCGGAAGCCCGTAAAAAAATCCCTCTTGCTTGCTGATATTAAACCGGGCGAGCCGGATCATCCCGCAAAGCATATAAAAAATGGCGGCCAACATACCCGGAACCCCGTACAGGCAAAACAGCGCTGTATGGATCAGCATGGCAGGCGCGGCGCCAAACGAAAGCAAATCGCAAAGGGAATCAAGCTGCTTGCCAAGCGCGGATTCCATTTTTAACTTCCTGGCCAGTTTCCCGTCATAGCGGTCGAACAATACAGCGGCAAAGATCAAGGCTGCGGAAACCGCCGGCTGATGATTGCCGCAATAAAAAAGCGCTGCAGCACCGCAGCATCCGTTTGCCACTGTCAATCCATTGGCGGCTTGCGATTTTATAAAATTCAAGATAGCATCATACCAATGATCAAAGTCCACCCCCGCAAACCTCCCAACTGCCATTTATTTATATATATATTCAAGAAAAAAAGGATTGATCACACAAAAAAAGCCACATATCAAGCAAAAGTGGCTAGGACGTTGCTTTGATTTTATGGGTCAGGGACCGGCGTTCAATCTCTTTTTCAATCAGCTTCACAAACTCGGCACTTAATTTCAGCTCTTTTGCTTTATAATAGGACTCGATCAATAGTTCATCAGATAACTTATACATCTGTACCACCTCTGAAAATGTTGTTCTTTTTTTTAAGCATCCTGCGTATCATAAAGAGAGAGTATTTGTATTCTTACTTTACCAAATTTAGCCTTGCGGAACAAGCGTTCTTTTATCCACAGTAAAATGTTTATATCTTGTGGGTAAATTGTTTATAAACGTGAGAAGGCCTGGTGTTACTTTGTGCAAAATGTGTATAAGAATATCCACAGCAACGGAGAATGTAGAAATCTGTCGAAAAGTTTTGTGCTTTTAAAGGGACAAAAAAAAGACTGCGCAGTGGCAGCCTTTTTTCTTTTGCCGGTACAAAAGGAAAATCCGGGCAAAAGGCGTATTTATGAGGTAAACCGCTTGCTTCCATCGGGGTTTTGCATGCTGGATCCGGCTTCATGTGCCGGGCATGCTTATTGAATTGCCGTAAGTTTTGTTTTCCGGTTTAAACTTTGTTGTCCGGCGCCAGGCCGCAAACATATGTCCCTTTTTCAATTTGGATGGTAGCGTGTTCGATCCCGAATTTGTCATGCAGTTCTTTTTCCAGTTTTTCAAGCAGCAGGTCGTTGTCTTCAATTTGCGAACGGACAATATGGACCGTCAATATCGTTTCTGTCGTGCTCATTCCCCAGATATGCAAATCATGGACGTTGAGCACGGTCGGAATTTGTTCTAAATAGGTTTTAATCGCATCAGCATCAACGCCTGCAGGCACCGCATCAAGCGAAAGGTCGGCTGCTTCCCGCAACAGGCCCCATGTCCCCGCAAAAATCACAATCGCAATAATGATGCTTGTAACCGGGTCGACCCACTCCCAGCCTGTAAACAGGATAATCGCACCTGCGATGACAACGCCGAGAGAGACAAGCGCATCGGCAGCCATATGCAGAAAAGCGCCGCGGATGTTGAGGTCCGTTTTTCTTCCTGACATAAACAGTAAAGCGGTAATGGTATTAATAACGATCCCGATCACGGCAACGATCATGACCGTTTTGCCTGCGACAGGTTCCGGATGGGCAAAACGCTGGATTGCCCCGAGAAAAATCGCGCCGATCGCAATCAGCAAAATAATCGCATTTAAAAGCGCAGCCATCACGGATGATTTTTTATAGCCGTATGTGCGCTTTTTTGTCGGCAATTTTTTGCCAAGCCAGACAGCGGCCCAAGCAATGATGAGCCCGAGCACATCGCTCAGATTATGGCCTGCATCCGCCAACAGCGAAAGGGAATCGGAAAAGAAACCGTAAATGGCTTCAACCGCAACAAAAAGAATATTCAGCCCGATGCCGGCGGCGAAAGCTTTTCCGTATTGTGCCGGTTCATGGTGATGGTGTTGGTGTCCATGGCCGTGTGACATTTTATTGGCTCCTTTTACACATGCTGTCCAAAAGCCGGGAAACAGGCTTTTGGACGGACGTCAGTTGTTAAGTTCATTATATGCGTATCTCAAAAGTTTGCAAAGAAACTTTTACAAGAAAGTAAACTTTATGTTCATTTTCGCCCATTTCCGGCTTGAAATGCTACAATAAGACCTATAAAGACAGAAAGGAAGAGAAGGAATGCCGGAATATGAACATGTTGAGGAACATTTCCAGGCATCTGACACCGTCCGTGATATTGTGATTGGCATGTCAGACGGGCTGACTGTGCCGTTTGCACTCGCAGCAGGATTATCCGGTGCAGTGGATTCGCCGGTGCTCGTTCTCGCAGCCGGCGCGGCGGAAATTGCGGCTGGTTCCATTGCCATGGGGCTTGGCGGATATCTGGCAGCAAAATCGGATGCCGAGCATTATTATAGTGAATTAAAAAGGGAATACCGGGAAGTAGAAGAGGTACCGGAACGGGAAAAAGACGAAGTCCGGGATGTATTTAAGGCATATGAGCTGAAACCGGAACAAATCGAGGCAATCGTCGATAAAATGGCGGAAAACCCTGATAAATGGGTGGATTTTATGATGAAATTCGAGCTGGGGCTTGAGAAGCCAGAAAAAGGGCGGAGCTTAAAAAGTGCGTTAACGATTGCCTTGTCTTATATTGTGGGCGGGCTGATCCCGCTTTCCCCTTACTTTTTTGTCACCCGGGCATCACAGGCCTTGCTTGTTTCCGTTCTGGTGACGCTCGTTGTTCTGTTTATTTTCGGGGCAGTGAAAGGGCGGTTTACCGGTTCCAATGTGTGGAAGAGCGGGCTTGAAACGGTTGTGATTGGCGGTTTGGCCGCTGCCGCTGCGTTTGGGCTGGCAAGGCTTTTGACAAAATAAAACGCACTTTAAGAACGGCACGGGGAACTCTTTTCACGAAAAAACAGTGGGGGGAGCCCATGCCGCAATGGACTGGAGGGAGCTGTATGTTATATATTTGGGTCGGGGTTGCCGGTATTTTCGGTGCCTTGGCACGCTATTATTTCGGCATATGGATCGGCATGTACACGCATGCCGTTTTTCCATACCCGACACTTGCGATCAATCTGGCCGGCTGTTTTCTGCTTGGCTGGCTTACGATGCATATATTTCAGTCTAAAAAGATTCATCCGTATGTTGTAACCGCACTTGGCACCGGGTTTGTCGGTTCCTTCACCACATTTTCGACTTTCAGTGTGGAAACGGTGCAGCTGATCCGGCAATCGCATGCGTTTGCCGCGATGTTGTATGTTTTCTGCAGTTTATTTGGCGGCTTGTTCATGTCATGGGCCGGCTTTAAACTTGGCGGAATACTGCATTCGCGGGCTAAAGGCAGCGTCGGTTCAGATACAGCATAAATAAAGGAGACGGATTCATGGTTTTAAACGGCATCTTTATCGCAATTGGCGCCTTTTTCGGGGCGGTTTCCCGATTTTCTCTTTCGCGGTGGATCAACCGGGCCTTTCCGGCAAAATTCCCGCTGGCCACATTTTTCATTAACCTTTCGGGCTCATTTATGCTCGGCCTTCTGTTCGGTGCTGGTGCCGGGAGTTCGTGGCGCCTGCTTCTCGGGACCGGCTTTTTGGGTGCCTTTACAACTTTCTCCACTTTTAAACTTGAGAATATTCAGCTGCAAGCAGACAAAAAATATCATATTCTTGTCCCGTACCTTGTGTTGAGCTATCTGTTCGGCATTGCCCTGGCATTTTCAGGCATCCTGCTCGGAAAATATTTTACATGAAGCATGAAACTTTTGGGCAGGCACTCCGTATCTTAATGATAGACGGCCGGTACATGTTTTCTTTTTATTTGCCGAGCCTGGTATTTCAATGCTCTTGACAGGGTATTGGATTTATAAGCATAAATGAGGAGGATTGTATATGAAGAAGTGGATGCCATGGCTGATTGTGGCCGCCATATTGGTGGTTCTGATCGTCAGCGTTTTTACAAGTTATAACAGCTTGGTGAATGCGGAAGAAAATGTAAATCAATCTTATTCGCAAATTCAAAACCAGCTGCAACGGCGGACGGATTTGATCCCGAATCTTGTGAACACCGTCAAGGGCTATGCTTCCCACGAAAAAGCGGTGATAGATGACGTCTCGAAAGCCCGCGCACAATTGGCCGGGGCGAAAACACCCGGAGATCAGGCAGCGGCAAACGACCGCCTGGACAGTGCGTTGAGCCGGCTGTTGGTGGTGGTTGAAAAATATCCGGATTTAAAAGCAAACCAACAATACACGCAGCTGATGGATGAGCTCGCCGGCACGGAAAACCGCCTTGCTGTGGCGCGCCAGGATTACAATAGCGCCGTCGCAACGTATAACAAAAAGGTGAAAAGAATGCCCGGCGCACTTATTGCCGGCCTGTTCGGTTTTGAGGAAAAGGAATATTTTAAAGCGGATGAAAGTGCAAAGAAAACCCCGAAAGTTGATTTTGGGGACAGCAGTGATCAGTGATGAAAAGGGCCGCGCTTATTACAGCCGTTTTTCTCGCCTTTCTGTTTGCCGTATGCACGGCCGTTCCCAGTGCGCGTGCTGCAGCGGGCATTCCGAAACCGGCCGGGGACATCTATGTGCAGGATTTTGCCGGGGTGCTGACAGACAGCCAGAAACAGGAGCTCGTTTCGCTCGGCAGGCAGCTAGATGAGCAAACAAAAGCGCAAGTCGCGGTATTGACTGTGGACACGACCGGGAAAGACACAAACATTGATGCTTACGCCAACAAAGCTTTCCGCCAGTACGGGCTCGGCAATAAAACCATGAACAACGGGGTATTGCTCGTAGTGGCAGTAAAAGACAGGAAAATTAGAATTGAAGTCGGGTACGGCTTGGAGGGGGCGCTTCCGGACGGAAAAGTAGGACGGATCCTTGATCAGTATGCCATACCGTATTTGAAAGAAAACAAGCCGGATGCGGCGGTTATCAATACGTATAAGAAGCTTGCCGCCGAAACGGCGAAAGAATACAATGTAAATCTTCAAGCCCATCCAAAGGCGTATGAGCGGCCCTCTTCCGCCCAGGCTTCCCCTTATTCGTTCTGGAAACAGATTTTGATCGGGCTTGGGATCCTTATCCTGATTTTCATTGATTTCAAGTTTCTCGGCGGGACCATGACGTATTTTCTGCTGAATATCCTGATGATGTTCTTTCGCGGCGGCGGTGGCGGCGGAAGCGGCGGCGGGGGAGGCAGCAAAGGCGGCGGCGGTTCTTCCGGAGGCGGCGGCGCAAGCCGGGGATGGTAACGCCAAAGGTTCTCCTTTTTTGAACGGCCGGGAAGCACGCTTTAAACCGCTCCCCGCATTGGCAAAAGCCCGGCGCAGCCATAGGAGAAATGAAAACGGGTAAAGCAGCAGGATAAAGCACCCTGCTGCTTTCTTTGCATGGCTGTTGAGATTTCGGGATGCCAGGTTCGTTTTGCCCGAATCGAGCAGGTTGTACAGCTTATAAGTATTTTAAACCTGCTTGGATGCCCAGCCGATATCGGCCGCATACTGGTTTGTGGCAGCACGTTTTTTGCATTTGCAATACCGGTCGGGTTCCATCTCGTTTTATAGAGCGTCTCCTGCCCCTTTTGCAAATAATGGTATTATAGCGTTTGCTTCTATTTCATCGTAAAAAAGAATAAAAATGATAGAAAGCACTTTAATACCCGGAAAGGAGTTGAAGCGGTTGAAAAAAAGAGTGTTTCTGGCTGCCGCCGTGCTTCTGGCCTCAGCCATTTTGCTTATGGCCTTAAAAAAACCGGACGATCCCGATAAAAATAAAACAGCAGGGGAGAGGCAGGAAACCGCGGTGAAGGCACAACCGCTATCCGGCGGTGCAGAAGCAAAAGAAGGGGAAAAGGCGCCGGATTTTGCACTGACAAATCTATCGGGGCAAACGGTCAAACTGTCTGATTTTAAAGGGAAAACGGTGATCCTGAATTTTTGGGCTTCCTGGTGCCCGCCGTGTAAAGCGGAGATGCCGGATATGCAGCGTTTCTATGAAAAAAACCCGGATGTCGCAGTGCTTGCTGTGAATTTAACGAATACCGAAACAAACGAGAATGCGCCGCTTGACTTTGTGAAGAAAAACGGCCTTGCTTTTCAAATTCTGTTTGACATGGACGGCTCCGTCGGCACCCTTTACAAAACGGTTACCATTCCGACGACTTACTTTATTGATGCAGAAGGGACCATCATCCGTAAAGTCATCGGCCCGATGGATGAGAAAACGATGGCCGAATTTGCGCAAGAGTGCAAAAAAAGGGGGGAAGGGAAGCCCGAATAGATCAAGGATTTTTTAAAAAAAAAGTGGTACAGTATACAGTAGTAGGGAATGTAAAAAGGAAAGGTGCTGACCATGATGATGTACGGTGGCTATGGCATGATGGGCGTATTCAGCCTAATCGGCATGATTGCCCAGCTTGTCATCTTTGTGCTCGTGATTTTTTTGATAGTGGCAGGCATCAAAAAAGTGAGCGAATTCCGGCCGCATCAAAGGGAAGACAAAAGCCTCGACATTTTGCGGGAACGGTATGCAAAAGGGGAAATCACGGAAGAAGAATTTAAAAAAATGAAGAAGGATTTGATGGATTAAGGGATTATCCGGCTTCTTTTTTACACAAAAAAGCGGGGGCTTGCATTACAAGCCTCCGCTTCATGATTACTGGATTTGAATCCGTTTTCCGGATGGGCCTTCCTTCGTTTTCTTCGGAATATGAATTTTCAGGACGCCATTATCAAGGGTGGCGCTGATTTCGTCTTCATTAATATTATCCACGTAAAACTTCCGGACGAATTCGCCATAGCGGCGTTCCTGCCGGATAACTTTATGTTTTTCATCTTTGCTTTCTTCCATTTGGTCGCGTTTTGCACGGATGGTCAGCTCATTATTGCGGACATCAATGGTAATGTCCTCTTTTGAGAAGCCCGGCAGTTCGGCCTCCACAAGATAAGCATCTTCTTTTTCCGTAATGTCGGTACGGAACGAGTTTGCGTTCGCAAAAGGCGCCAACGCATTCGCATCAAACATCTCATTGAAGGTCTTCATCATACGTTCGAAAACATCGTCGTTTCTTCTGAACGGCATTAAATCAAACATATTCAATCCCTCCTTTTCACTATTATTATACCCCACTGTAAAAAAGTTGAAAACAAAGTTATTATACCCCACTGTAAAAAAGTTGAAAACAAAGATGCCAATGCACAACAGATGTTCACAAAATCGTCAATCTATAACGATGGATTTCCGGTGTTAAAAACCATTACAATGGTACTGAACATCAAAAAAGAAAAAGCAGGGGTAGGATGAACAAGACAAAGTTAGGGGCTCTGATTTTAATCGTGGCCATTGTGGGTATTGGCGGTGTTTTCTTTTATAATGGCTATGTGAAAATCAGCACAAATCATAAAGCGGCACAGCATCCGGATCTGCCCATTCCAGCCGTTTTAAAAGATACGAACCCGGATCCCAACGTGGCGGAGTATACTTTAACCGCACAGCAGGGGAAAAAGGCGTTTATTTCCGGGAAAACAACAGCAACGTACGGATATAACGGCGACTATTTGGGGCCGGTCATCCGGTTGAAAACGGGCGAAAAAGTGAATATCACCGTAAAAAATAAATTGCCGGAAGCAACGACGGTCCATTGGCACGGCCTCATTGTCCCGGGTTCGGCTGACGGCGGCCCGCATGCTGCCATCCAGCCGGGCAAAACATGGAAAGCAAAGTTTACGGTGAGCCAGCAGGCTGCCACGCTCTGGTACCATCCCCATCCGATGGGAAAAACAGGCGAACAGGTATACAAAGGCCTGGCCGGTCTGATTTATGTCGATGACAAACATGCGGAAAGCCTTGATATTCCGAAAGACTACGGCAAAAATGATTTTCCGCTTGTGCTGCAGGACCGCCGCTTTAACAAAAACGGCCAGCTCGTGTACAAATTAAATATGACAGATGAAATGTACGGCTTCCAGGGCACAACCGAACTGGTAAACGGCGCGGTGAAGCCGCAGTTAACGGTCAGGCGCGGCCTCGTCCGTTTCCGGATTTTAAACGGGGCAAACGGCAGGACGTACAATCTTCATCTGAGCGGCAACAGGACATTTGTGCAAATTGCATCCGACGGGGGATTTCTCAAGACGCCTGTGCAAATGAAAAAATTAACGCTTTCTCCCGGGGAACGTGCAGAAATTTTGGTTGATTTTTCAAAAATGAAAAACGGCAGCACGCTCCGGCTCCAAAATGGGAAAGAAACGCTCATGTATTTTAAAGTAAAAGGAAAGTCCGACCAGACCTACAAAGTTCCACAAAAACTGGCTGTGATCGAAAAAATGCCGGTGCAAGAAGCGGTGAAAACGCGGAAATTTGTCATGTCCGGCATGGGCCCGAACGTCAGCATTAACGGCAGGCAAATGAACATGGACCGGATAGATGAGGCGGTTAAATTAAATACGATGGAGAGCTCACCTAAACTTACACCGTTCCATTTTCTTTTATGGTCATTGCGTGCTATCCACACTTTGTAGCCTAAAGCCCGCCCTAATTTGGCAAGATCATATTGCATTTCTGAATGGGAGTTTTCCTCCGCCATATCTTTCTCTACTTCTTTATGTCGGCGTGCAATTGCTTTTACCTGCTTATCCAGTTCATTTTGTAATACAAGTTTTGCATTTTCATCGATGACTAAACGGTTCGATCCGATTTCAAAGAGAAGGCCGGCGAAAGCGCCCAAATCTTTGGACAGCATGTTACGGTATTCCTGATTTTTAAAGAGAATAATCTCCCTCATTTTTAAATACTCAGGCCAGGAGCCGAGTTTAATTTTTTGGCTGAACAGCAAATTAAAGCCTTTCACAATGGCTGTATTAAACGGAGGAAATAAAGTCGGATGCAAAAAATAGATTATATTTGCAACAGCCGGTCCTAGCCCTTTTATGTTGTATCCATTCAATTCACGTATTTCATCCAAAACTTGTTTTTCATTTGTTGCATTCAGGCACGCTTTCAAAAACCGCCCGAACGCTTTTTTGTTTGCCTCATTTTCGTAAATATCCGGGATACGCAGTTTTGGTTTCCAAAAAAATGCATGGGCGGCGCCTTCAAATATTTGTTTCTGTTCTGATATCGCCGTCACTACCGTTTCTAAACTGGAACCTTTAAAATCATTTCCAAACTTGCCTTCTTCAATTTCATCTATAACCTTTGCCAGGCTTTTTCTAATGGACCGGAAAGCTTTTAATCTATCATCATTATTTAAGAACCAAGTGTGGTATACGGACTCGGGGTCATTTTTATAGGTGTTGATGATGTCTTCCATTGATAAAACTCCTTTTTAAAAATGGCAATTTTACTAAATTATACTAATATTATATCTAAAAAATAGAGGCGGGGAACGAGTGGTAAAGAAAAAATTTGTTACAGAGACAATTGATGATAAAAAATGAAGTAATCCACACTGTCTAATTATGAGATAAAAAATCTTTTTGGGTCCACAACCCCTTATACCCCACTCCCCAAACGGTGATCAAAGTATGATATACCGAAAACCGGCATTTCTCAGCTTGTTCTGGACGTTGCGGATATTCCTCGAAAAACAAAGAATTAGTTGGAAGCCATTACAGGCCAATATAAGCATGTTTAAGGAATTTTTTAGAAAAAGGTGATACATTAAGTATGAAGATCGAAATATAATTTGGAGAGCGAAAATTAAAAATGAAAGGATGCTTGTCTATGCATATGTGGTACAATGAGTACGGTGGATACGGCATGATGGGCGTTTTCGGGATGATTGGCATGATCGTCCAGCTGTTGATTTTCATATTAATTATTTATTTGATTGTAATTGGCATTAAAAAAGTAAGCGAAAAAGATTTCGGGGTTCATCCGAAAGAAGACCGTAGCCTGGAAATATTGCGGGAACGGTATGCAAAAGGCGAGATCACGGAAGAAGAATTTAAGAAAATGAAGAAAGACTTGGCGGAATAAGGGGCTGCAATTGGCTCCTTTTTCGTTAAATTTTATTGACAATATACCTATAGGGGTATAAAATGAGTTTTGTAAATACCAAGTTAAATAAAAATCAAATTATTTTTTGGTTTCCAATATACCTATATGGGTATTTAGACAGATCATTAGGAGGTAAATATCATGGCTGTAAGGAAAGTGATCATCGTAGGAGGTGTAGCCGGCGGGGCAACCGCTGCCGCCAGACTCAGAAGGCTGAGTGAAGACATCCAAATCGTTCTTGTGGAACGCGGTGAATACATCTCTTTCGCAAACTGTGGATTGCCGTACTATATCGGCGAAACGATCAAGGACCGCAGCAATCTTCTTGTGCAGACGGTTGAGGGCATGTCGAAACGGTTCAATATAGATATCCGCACTTTAAGCGAAGTAACAAAAATTGATCCGGAGAAGAAGGCTGTCACCATACAAAACTTGCGGACCAATGAAGTGTACGAAGAAACGTACGACAAGCTGCTCTTGTCCCCGGGTGCACGCCCGATTGTGCCGCCTGTTCCGGGGCTGGGAGAAAACAAAACGCTCTTTACGCTTCGCAATATCCCGGATACGGATCGCATCAAAAACTTTGTGGATCAGGAAAAACCGGAACGTGCAGTGATTATTGGCGGCGGTTTTATCGGCCTTGAAATGTCGGAAAACCTTGCACATCGCGGGATTCAAGTGACAATCGTAGAGATGGCAAACCAAGTGATGGCGCCAATCGATTATGAAATGGCGAGCCTTGTACACAACCATTTGAAAGAAAAAGGCGTCCGCCTTGTGTTGGAAAACGGGCTTCAAGCTTTTGCAAATGAAGGAAAAAAAGTGATTTTATCAGACGGGACAGAAATTGAAACGGATATGACGATTTTGGCGATCGGCGTCCGTCCGGAAAACCAATTGGCAAAGGATACGGGCCTTGCTTTGGGCGGGCGCGGCGGCATTGTTGTTAACGAATACTTGCAAACTTCAAATGAAGATATTTACGCAGTCGGTGATGCGGTAGAAGTTGTGGATTACATCAACGGAAACAAGACAATGATCCCGCTTGCGGGACCGGCAAACCGGCAAGGGCGCATTGCCGCCAATAACATCATGGGCAAAAAGGAAAAATACGAGGGGACGCTCGGCACTTCGATTGCAAAAGTATTTGACCTCTCTGTTGCGGTAACCGGCAATAACGAAAAAACGCTGAAACGGCTTGGCGTGTCATACGAAGTCGTCCATATTCATCCGAGTTCGCATGCCGGCTATTATCCGGGCGCCACGCCGATTTCCTTGAAACTGATTTTTGACAAAGATACTGGAAAAATTTTCGGAGCACAGGCGGTCGGTACGGACGGCGCTGATAAACGGATCGATGTCATTGCGACGGCCATTAAAGGCGGCTTAACTGTTGAAGATTTGACGAACCTGGAACTTTCCTATGCTCCGCCATATTCTTCTGCGAAAGACCCGGTCAACATGGCTGGCTATGTCGCTACCAATCTCATGAACGGGGAACTCGAACATGTCCAGTGGCATGAAATTGACAAGATCATTGAAGATGACGGGATTTTGATAGACGTCCGGGAACCGATAGAACGCGAATTCGGCCATATCAAAGGATCGATCAATATTCCGCTGAACGAATTAAGGGACAGGCTCGATGAAATTCCGAAAGACAAAACCGTTTATGTCAGCTGCCAGGTTGGTTTGCGCGGCTATTTGGCTACGAGGATTCTGAAAAACAACGGTTTTGACGTGAAAAACGTGGACGGTGGATGGAAAACATACTCCGGCGTGTTTGGAAGCAACATTGAAAATGACAGCAAAACGACTGTGAATGACAGAGGCGAAACGGAAGTTACAGGTGAAGTACAGGCGGATAAAGTACTGGATGTGAGCGGTCTGGTTTGCCCGATGCCGGTGATCCGCTTGAAAAAAGGCATCGAAACAATTAAAAGCGGCGAAGTGCTTGAACTGCATGCAACAGACAGAGGCGCGCTCAATGATCTTCCGGCATGGTCAAGAAATGCAGGCCATCAAATTTTGAAAACCGAACAAGACGGACCAACGATTAAATTCTGGATTCAGAAAAAATAATAGCGGAGGCGCAATATGACGATCTTAAATATTGTCATCCTGGTATTGATCGTGCTGCTTGTGATTCCCCGCCTGATCCCGGCAAAAGGGGTCAGGCAGATCACCACAGCAACGTTAAAGAATGAATTAAAAGATAAAGGGAAGCAATTTATTGATGTGCGAACGCCTGCAGATTTCAAAGGGAACCACATCAAAGAATTTAAAAACATCCCTTTGCACCAGCTGGCCGAAAAATCCGCACAGCTTTCGAAAGACAAAGAAGTGGTGGTCATCTGCCGAAGCGGGATGAGAAGCAGCAAAGCATGCAAAATTTTAAAGAAACAGGGATTTAAGCAGATCACAAATGTAAAAGGCGGCATGTCAGCGTGGAGATAGCTTGGGATGCCAGATACCCCTCCCTGTATAATTCGGGCAGTCCACTGATAAATAGGTAAGAAGTGCTGATATGTATTGAATTTCCGCTGATATTTTCCAAAAACCGCTGATAAAAGCATGAGAACCGCTGATTTTTTATGAAACAGCATCGGAGATACCCCTTGTAAAACAAAAAGGAGAGAAGACAGATGAACAATGTAACAGTTTATACTACGACGCATTGCCCGTTTTGCGCGATGCTAAAAAACTTTTTAAACGGACAGAACATTCCTTACAGAGAAGTAAATGTGGAAAGGGTCCCTGCGATGATGCGGAAACTTGTCGCAACAACCGGGCAGATTGGCGTTCCACAAACCGAAATCAACGGCAAATGGGTGATCGGTTTTGACCCGGAAGGCATTATGCAGGCATTACAAAATTGAGGAGAGATGAAACATGGGAAAAGTAGCGATCATTGCAAGCAACGGCGGATTGTTTGATGCCTATAAAGTATTTAACATTGCAACGGCAGGGGCAGCGTCCGACATGGAGGTGGCCATCTTTTTCACATTTGAAGGATTGAACCTCATCCATAAAGAAGTGCATAAAAATTTGCCGATGCCGGAAGGAAAAGAAAACTATGCGGAAGGTTTTGCGAAAAGCAACACCCCTTCTATTCCTGAACTCGTTGAAATAGCAAAAGACCTGGGTGTAAAATTCATCGCCTGCCAGATGACAATGGATGTCATGGGCCTGAAGAAAGAAGATTTTATCGACGGCACTGAAGTCGGCGGCGCTGTCACTTTTCTCGAATACGCAAAAGATGCGGATGTAACGCTGGCGTTTTGAAAAAGAGCGGAGACTCTCCCTCGAGTCCCCGCTCTTTTTTATTGAATTTCAATCCTTTTTCCGGATGAACCTTCTTTCGTTTTCTTCGGGATGTTGATTTTCAGGACGCCGTTATCAAGGGTGGCGCTGATTTCGTCTTCTTTAATATTGTCGACATAGAACTGCCGGACGAATTCGCCGTAGCGGCGTTCCTGCCGAATGACTTTATTTTTTTCGTCTTTGCTTTCTTCCATTTGGTCGCGTTTTGCGCGGATCGTTAAATAGTTATTGTTCACATCAATCGTAATGTCTTCTTTGGAAAAGCCAGGCAATTCCGCTTCAACGAGATAAGCATCTTCTTTTTCAGTAATATCTGTCCGGAACGAGTTGGCATTACCGTTGAACGGTGTTAAAGCATTTGTGTCAAACATATCATTGAAGGTCTTAAGCATACGTTCGAAAACATCTTCATTCCTTCTGAATGGCATTAAATCAAACATCTCAAAATCCCTCCTTCTACTTACACTATCATTATACCCTGCTGAAATCGGTTTAAAACAAAGATACTATTCAAAATAAATTTGTTCACAAAAGCGTCAAAACTTATTAATAGAACTCCTGCACAAAAAAACGTTAAGATGATACCGAACATAAAAATAACAAAAAGCAGGGGTAATATGAAAAAGAGAGTATGGATAACAGCCATTATCCTATTGGCTATCGTGATCATCGGGGGTGCCGTTTTTTACAGTTGGCACGTGAAAAAGAGCGCGGAGCAAAAAGACGCGCAGCATCCTGCACTGCCGATTCCGGCGGTGCTTAAAGACACCAATCCGGATCCGGATGTGGCGGATTTCACTTTAACCGCACAGCATGGCAAAAAAGAATTTATAGCTGGAAAAACGTCAACGACATACGGGTATAACGGCAATTATTTAGGTCCTGTGATCAGGGTGAGAAAAGGCGAAAAGGTCAATATGACAGTAAAAAACGACTTAAAAGAAGTGACAACGGTACACTGGCATGGCCTTCTGGTACCGGGTTCCGCAGACGGAGGCCCACATAATACGATTTTGCCGGGCAAAACGTGGAAAGTCAGCTTTACCGTAAGCCAGCAGGCAGCCACGCTTTGGTACCATCCGCACCCGATGGGAAAGACGGGTGAACAGGTTTATAAAGGCCTGGCCGGGCTGATTTATGTCGATGATCAAAATTCGGAGAAACTAGATATCCCGAAAGACTACGGAAAAAACGATTTTCCGCTCGTGCTGCAGGACCGCCGTTTTACGAAAAACGGGCAATTGTCCTATAAATTGGACATGAACGACCAAGTATTCGGCTTTCAGGGCACGACCGAACTCGTCAACGGCGTAATCCAGCCGCAATTGACAGTCAAACGCGGTCTTGTCCGCCTCCGGATTTTAAACGGCTCAAACGGCAGGACGTATAATCTGCACCTAAGCGGCAACCAAACATTTACGCAAATTGCATCTGACGGCGGGTTCCTTGCATCGCCGGTGAAAATGAAAAAACTGACACTTTCAGCCGGAGAGCGCGCGGAAATCCTTGTTGATTTTTCCAAGCTAAGAGACGGCGGTATGCTCCAGTTGAAAAACGGAAAAGAAACGCTGATGTATTTTAAAGTTAAAGGCAAATACACAAAATCTTACAGCGTCCCAAGGAAACTTGCAACCATTAAGAAAATCCCGGATTCAAAAGCGGTCAAAACCCGCAAATTTGTGATGAGCGGCATGGGCCCGAATGTCAGCATCAACGGCAAGCAAATGGATATGAACCACATTGATGAAACAGTGAAACTGCATTCCATCGAAATTTGGGAAATCAAAAACGCTTCAACTTCCATGGGGACGAAAAAAATGGTGCACCCGTTCCATGTCCACGGTGTCCAGTTCCAGATTTTGAGCATAAACGGCAAAACGCCGCCTGCAAATGAGCAGGGCTGGAAAGATACAGTGCTCGTCAATCCGGGAGATACGGTGAAAGTGATAATGCGGTTCCCGTTTAAAGGCATTTATATGTATCACTGCCATATCCTCGAACATGAAGACCTTGGCATGATGGGGCAGTTTGAAGTGAAATAAGCCAGAAAGGGAGTTCTCGCAAAAGTCCTTTTTAAACAAGAAAACCCGTTGAGAAATTACTTTTTCTCAAAGGGTTTTCTTGTTTAGAGCAAAATTTTCCCGAGGAAACGGTTCAGAGAAGCTTTGTCAGGATCATTAGAGCAAAAATCTCTGGAGAAACGGCTTTGAGAAGCTGTGTCACGACCGTTAGAGCAAAATTCCTACTTAAATGGGGCTTTTGGGACAGCTCCGTTACGCTTTCAGTGAAAAATCTTCTACTCCGCCAAATGTACCGCCAAATAAAACAGTGCAATGCCTTCCGCTGTTTTCGGATCAATGCCCGTGACTTCGGTGATTTGCTTCAGCCTGTAATGGAGCGTATTAATATGCACATGGAGCTGTGCGGCTGTTTCTTTCAGCGACAGGTTGTTTGCAAGATAGGCTTGCAATGTTTCTGCGAGGCCCGCATGTTCCTGCAGTTTCGCGATTGTTTTTTGCAAATACTCCTGGCGCGCCTCTTCCGACACTTCTTCTATCAGCAGATCAAGGAGCAGGTCTTCATAAAACACAATACCGCCATTTTTTCCGGCAACTTTCAAAGCTTTCTGTGCTTCTTTGAACGACTGGCGGATCACATATGTACCGGCTGTTTTTCCGACCCCGACTGCGCAATTTGGCGCAAATCGCCGCTTAAAATCTTCCAATTGCCCATAAAACCGTTCTTTTGAAAACGGCGCTTCCACGCTTTTCAGCAGCAAAAACAACCCCGGACTCCAGTGCACAATCATGTCGCGGTCCGTTTCAATATAGGATTGCAGCCGTTCAAATATTTCTGTTTCCCCCGATGGCGGCACCGCCATTTTTAAAAAACAGCAGATGTGAGGCACCTGCATCGGAATCCCAAGCATCAGTCCCCGTTCAACGAAATGCTGGTCATACGCCTTTACTGTCGCCCATTCGTAGAAATATGCCTCGAGCCCCCTCGTTTTGGACCGTGCTTGTTCAGCATGGACGGTTTCCTGAATAATAAGCTCCGTCAGCCGGCGGATCAGCTCCGCATAATGTTCGACTTCTTTCGGATTGCCGGTGACGCCGATAACGCCAATCGTCCTCCCTTCGAACCGGATCGGCATATTGATCCCCATCCGCACCCCTTCCATTTGCGCCGCCATTTCTTCATCAATATACAATTTTTTGTTCGTTTGAAAAACTTTCTGTGCCCCCATATGGAAGTTTCCAATCCGGTCTTTTTGCGTCGAGGCCATGATCACCCCGTTTTCGTCCACAACAATAATATCCTCATCCATCACCGACTGCACTTCATTCACGATTTTTCCGGCAATTTTTGGAAACAACAGCATGTTGACCACCTTTGTATATAAATTTAAAAATCAACCAATAGTAACCGCTAAACTTTGTATTTTTATCTATATCATTCTTGCACTTTTAGCTTTATCATAAAATGAAGCACAAAACAATATTTTTCTCGTTAAAATATTGAAAATTTGCAGAACGGGGGGAAGGTTTGATGATTCAAGCCGATATAAAAGAAAAACTGCAGCAAATTGTTGGCCCGGAAAATTACGATGATTCGAAGGCGGGCAGGCTTGTGTATTCGTATGATGCAAGCCCGCAGTTTCAGTCAATGCCGGATGCGGTCGTGGCGCCGCGCAATAAAGAAGAAGTGCAGAAAATCGTAAAAATTTGCAACAAACACCGGATTCCTATTGTGCCGCGCGGATCCGGCTCCAACCTTTGTGCCGGCACATGCCCGATAGAAGGCGGCATCGTGCTGTTGTTTAAGCATATGAACAAGATTTTGGAAATTGATGAAGAAAATCTGACGGTGACGGTTGAGCCCGGCGTGATCACGCTCGATATGATCAAAGCGGTGGAAGCAAAGGGGCTGTTTTATCCGCCGGACCCGAGTTCGATGAAGATTTCGACCATTGGCGGCAATATCAACGAAAATTCCGGCGGGCTGCGCGGTTTGAAATACGGGGTGACCCGCGACTATGTGCTGGCACTTGAAGCCGTGCTTGCAAGCGGTGAGGTCATCCGCACCGGCGGAAAACTGGCGAAAGATGTAGCCGGCTACGATTTGACGCGGCTTTTGGTCGGTTCGGAAGGGACGCTCGCCGTCATTACGGAAGCGACGCTGAAACTTTTGCCGATGCCGGAAGCAAAAAAGACGATGCTGGCGCTTTACCAGGATATTGAAGCGTGTGCGCAAACGGTTTCCGACATTATTGCGAACCGGATCATCCCGGCGACGCTGGAATTTCTGGACCAGCCGACACTGCAGGCGGTGGAAGCTTTTGCGCATATCGGCCTACCGACCAATGTGAAGGCAGTGCTTTTGATCGAGCAGGACGGCCCGCAGGAAGTGGTGGAACGCGATATTGAAAAGATCGCGGAAATTTGCCGCAAGCAACATGCAGTCGATGTAAAGGTGGCAGCTTCCCCGGAACATGCGGAAGCGCTCATGACGGCAAGAAGGAGCGCTTTAAGCGCACTCGCCCGCCTGAAGCCGACAACGATTTTGGAAGATGCGACCGTGCCGCGTTCCGAAGTCGCAAAGATGGTGGTGGCAATCAATGAAATTGCTGAAAAATACGGGCTCCATATCGGGACATTCGGCCATGCGGGGGACGGGAATCTGCACCCGACCTGTCTTGCTGATATCCGCGATCAGGACGAAATGGAGCGGGTTGAAAAAGCGTTTGCGGAAATTTTTCAAAAAGCGATTGAACTGGGCGGCACGATTACCGGCGAACATGGCGTCGGGATGGCTAAAGCGCCGTACCTTGAATGGAAACTCGGGAAACCGGGCATTAGCGTCATGAATGCGATCAAAAATGCGCTGGACCCGAACCATATTTTAAATCCCGGCAAAGTCTTTGCCAAAGAAACGGATCGAGTGGTGATGGAAAAATGATAACACAAGAACAGCAAAAAGAAATCCAGCAGAAATTCAGGGATAGAATGGACGAAGACCAGCTTTTAAACTGCATGCGCTGCGGCTTTTGCTTACCGTCTTGCCCGACCTATATTGAATCGGGGTTCAAAGAATCGCACTCGCCGCGCGGCCGGATTGCATTAATGAAAGCCGTTGTGGACGGCGTTATCGAACCGGATGAAGATGTGGAGCGCTCTTTGGACCTGTGCCTCGGTTGCCGGGCTTGCGAAGCGGTATGCCCGCCCGGCGTCCAATACGGGCATCTTTTGGAAGAAGCGCGCGATATTATCCAGCAATCGAAGAAAAAGAAGCAGTCTCTGCCGGTAAAAGTGATCCGAAAAGCGGTCTTTGAAGAATTGTTTCCGCACCAGAACCGGATGCGTGCTTTAACAGGCCTGATCGGCTTTTACCAGCGAAGCGGCTTGCAAAAAGCGGCGCATGCGACAGGCGCTTTAAAACTTTTGCCAAAAAATCTATCGTCTATGGAAAAAGTGCTGCCAAACATCCCAAAATGGAAGGAAATGAAACAGCGCCCGGAACATCTGATGCCAAAAGCAGAAGTAAAAAAACGCGTTGCCTTTTTTACCGGCTGCCTGATGGATACGATGTTCATGGAGACCAATGATGCGACAATGAAACTATTGCAGCTTGCCGGCTGTGAGGTTGTCATTCCGCAGGACCAGGTATGCTGCGGGGCGCTGCACGGCCACGGCGGCGAAAAAGAGATGGCAAAAGACCTTGCCCGCCGCAATATCAAGGCTTTTGAAGATTTGCACGCCGAATATATTATTACGAATGCCGGTGGTTGCGGCGCCTATTTAATCGATTATGGCCATTTGTTAAAAGACGATCCGGAATGGGCGGAACGGGCCGCGGCATTTTCAAGCAAAATAAAAGATATCTCTGCTATCCTCGTAGAACTGGGCTTCCATAAACGGAAACTCAGCCTCCCGGAACAAGTGGTGACGTACCAGGATTCATGCCATTTGCGCAATGTGATGAAGACCTCTTCTGCCCCGCGCCTGCTCCTTGACGCGATCGAAAATGTGGAATTCCGGGAAATGAAGGAAGCGGACCATTGCTGCGGGTCGGCCGGCATTTACAATATTGTCGAGTCGGAGATGTCCATGCAAATTTTGGATCATAAAATGGAACACGCAAAAGCAACACATGCCACAACCATTGTGACCGCCAATCCGGGCTGCCTGCTGCAAATGAAACTCGGGATCGAACGGGCTGGTTTAAGCGGAAAAGTCCGCGCTGTCCATATCGCCGACTTGCTGATCGAAGCGATTGGGGAAAAAGTGCCGGTATAAAGCGCAAAGTTTTTTAGCGGACCGGGCATAGCGACCTTGCGATTTACCCATGGAGTCGAACCGAACTGTTAGAAAGCAATCAAAACCGCTGAGCGTACCCTGCCCGGCGGTTTTTCCTGTTTTTCCGGCTTTCGGGGAACTGGGTATTGCTATCAGTTGAATCTTTTGCAAAAATTGTTATGATAAAAGAAACTTGAATGAAGCATATTCGGGACAATATACGCATAAACGGGCGGATAAGCTTGCATCTTGTGGACAGAACGGTAAAATGAATGGAGTGTCACGGATTGATCTTGAAAAATTTTTTGCCGGATCGGCAAGTGAAATCGGTGTTGTCAATCAGGCCGGAAGAATTAAAAAAGCATGGCATTAGAGCCATCATCACCGATTTGGACAATACATTGGTCGAATGGGACAGGCCGAGTGCGCCGCCAAAACTGGTCCAATGGTTCCAAGACATGCAGGAACATCATATCAAAATCACGATTGTTTCCAATAATAATGAAATGAGGGTCAAAACATTCGCGGACCCGCTTGGCATCCCGTTTCTTTTCAGAGCGAGAAAACCGCTTGGCAAAGCGTTTCGTAAGGCGCTTGCCATCATGAACGTGAAAAAGGAAGAAACTGTCGTGATCGGCGACCAGCTTTTGACCGATGTGCTCGGTGGCAATAGAAGCGGTTTTTATACGATTCTCGTCGTTCCGGTTGCGCAATCAGACGGATTTGCGACAAAACTCAACCGGATGATTGAACGCCGGATTATGGGTTGGTTCAGGAAAAAAGGTTATTTGACTTGGGAGGATTGAATTTGGAAAAACAAGCTGTCCATTGTATCGGCTGCGGGGCACTCATCCAGACGGAAGATCCGGATGAGGCAGGTTACGCGCCAAAATCTGCGCTGGAAAAAGAGCAGGTCATTTGCCAGCGCTGTTTCAGATTGAAACATTACAATGAAGTGCAGGACGTGCCGCTTACAGACGATGATTTTTTAAAAATTTTAAACCGGCTCGGGCAAGTGGATGCGCTTGTTGTAAAAATTGTCGATATTTTTGATTTCAACGGGTCCTGGCTGCCGGGATTTCACCGTTTCGCGGGCAAAAACCCGGTTCTTTTAATCGGCAATAAAGAGGATCTCCTGCCAAAATCGGTGAAAAGAGCGAAAATGGCCAACTGGATGAAGCAGCAGGCGAAAGAACTCGGGCTCCGTCCGGTTGATGTGCTGCTTGTGAGCGCAGCAAAGGGGCACGGCATGGATGAAGCGATGGTTGCCATCGAACAGTACCGGAACGGGAAAGATGTGTATGTTGCCGGCTGTACGAATGTTGGGAAATCCACTTTTATCAATCGCATTATACGGCAGGCAACAGGGGAAAAAGATGTCATCACTACATCTTATTTTCCGGGGACGACGCTGGATATGATCGGCATCCCGCTTGATGACGGGACCTCTCTTTATGACACGCCGGGGATCATCAACCACCACCAGATGGCGCATTTCGTCGGGAAGAACGAATTAAAGGTGATTACGCCGAAAAAAGAAATCAAGCCGACCGTATTCCAGCTGAACGAGCAGCAGACGCTGTTTTTCGGCGGTCTTGCACGGCTTGATTATATAAAGGGCGGCAGACGTTCATTTGTCTGCTATGTTTCAAATGCTTTAAAGATTCACCGTACAAAACTTGAAAATGCGGATGATTTGTATGCGCGCCAGCTCGGGGAACTGCTCCAGCCGCCGGGAAAAGCGGAAGCCGCGGATTTCCCGGCGCTCGTTCGCCATGAATTTTCCATTAAAGAAGGAAAGACGGATATTGTTTTTTCCGGGCTTGGCTGGGTGACGGTCAACGAACCGGGCGCCGTTGTCGCGGCCTATGTGCCAAAGGGTGTTCAGGTCATGCTGCGCCAGTCGTTGATCTGAAAAAGGTTCTGTTTTTAACGGGGAGTGAGAAATGTGCGCGATTTATATGGGGTGATCGGTGACCCGATTGCCCATTCGCTGTCGCCTGCGATGCACAATGAAGCATTCCGGGCACTCGGGATTGATGCAGACTATCATGCTTTCCATGTCACGCCGGAAAATCTGGAAGCCGCCGTAAACGGCATGAAAGCAATCGGCGTGGCCGGATTTAATGTGACCATTCCGCATAAGCAGGCGATCATGCCCTATTTGGATGAGATTGACTTGCTTGCGGAAACGATCGGTGCGGTGAATACCGTTGTCCGCACTCCACACGGATGGGCCGGGTATAATACAGACGGCCCGGGGTTTATGCAGGCGCTGAAAGAAGAAAGCGGTCGGGTGATTTCCGGGGAAAAAGTGCTTGTCATCGGCGCGGGCGGTGCGGCAAGAGCGATTTATTATACGCTATGCCGGGAAGGGGCAGTAACCGTTGATCTGTGCAACCGCACGGTAAAAAAAGCGGAAGAAATGCGGGACGAAAGCCCTTTTCCGTGCCCGTCAAAGGTGCTTACGCTTAAAGAAGCGGAAGAACAGCTGGGAGAATATACGCTGATTGTGCAGACGACATCGATCGGCATGCATCCAAATACAGACGCACAGCCGCTTTCCGTCCGCAATTTAAATCCAGATGCGTTTGTATCTGATATTATATACAATCCGTTTGAAACGAAATTTTTAAACGAAGCAAAAAAACGCGGCGCCCGGGTGCAAAACGGCCTCGGCATGTTTATTTACCAGGGGGCTATTGCGTTTGAAAAATGGACCGGTGTGAAGCCGGATACCAGGAAAATGAAAAACGTCGTTGAAAGCATTCTAGGAGGAAACTCATGTTAACAGGTAAACAAAAACGTTTTTTGCGGGCAAAAGCCCACCATTTGAGCCCGATTTTTCAGGTCGGAAAAGGCGGGGTCAATGAAAATATGGTCAAACAGGTGCAGGAGGCGCTTGAAGCGCGGGAACTGATCAAAATCAGCGTCCTGCAAAACTGCGATGAAGATAAAGATACTGTTGCCGCAGCGCTTGCAGAAGGGGCGCGTGCGGAACTCGTGCAAATCATCGGCAATACGATTGTCCTTTATAAAGAATCGAAAAACCATAAAGAGATTGTTTTGCCTTAAGGGTGGGCGGCATGAAAAGAGTGGGTATTTTAGGGGGGACGTTCGACCCTCCGCATATTGGTCATTTGATTATCGCGAACGAAATTTTGCAGGATCTGAAACTTGACGAAGTCCGTTTTATGCCAAACCAGGACCCGCCCCATAAAGAAAAAACGGCCGGCATCACTGGCCATGACCGAATCAAAATGCTCACGCTTGCCATTTCGGGGCAGCCGGCATTTTCGATTGAGGGAATAGAGATGGAGAGGCCCGGCCGCTCCTACACCTATGACACAATGGTGCTGCTTAAAAAGCGGGAACCTGATACGGACTTTTATTTTATCATTGGCGCGGATATGATCGAATACTTGCCGAAATGGCGGAATATCGACCAACTCGTTCGGCTCGTCCGCTTTGTCGGCGTCAACCGGCCGGCATATTCGCACCAGACCAAGTATCCTGTCCAATTTGTTGAAATTCCGGAAATTCATATTTCCTCGTCACTGATCCGTGAACGTCTGCAAAAAAATCGGTCGGTAAAATATTTAATTCCGGATGCAGTGTGGGAATATATAAAGGAGCATCATTTATATGGAACGTGAGAAAGCATTGGAACTTGTCAAAGCACAGCTGACGGAGCGCCGTTACATCCATACGCTCGGTGTTGCTGAAAGCGCCGTCCGGCTGGCGAAAAAATATCATGCTGATCAGAAAAAAGCCGAACTTGCGGCGATTTTTCATGATTATGCAAAATTCCGCCCGAAAGAGGAAATGAAACAAATCATCCTCGACCAGAAAATGGACGAACGGCTGCTTTCTTTTCATCATGAATTATGGCATGCCCCTGTTGGCGCTTATTTGGTGGAAAAAGAAGCCGGCGTCACGGACTGGGAAGTGCTCGATGCCATCAAGTACCATACATCAGGCAGGGCTGGAATGGCGTTGCTTGAAAAAATTGTATATCTGGCTGATTATATTGAACCCGGCCGGAATTTTCCGGGTGTCGAAGAAGCAAGGCGGCTTGCGGCCAAAGATCTCGATGAAGCAGTATTGTATGCAGCCGGGCATACCATTACATTTTTAATTGGCCGGAATCAGCCCGTTTTTCCGGATACGATTGCGTTATACAATGATTTAGTGATGAAGAAAGAAGGGGAGTAAATGGACAATCAGACGTTATTAAAAACAGTCGTAAAAGCTTGCGATGATAAACGTGCGGAAGACATCGTGGTCCTCGATATGCGCGGGATTTCATTGATTGCGGATTATTTCCTGATCTGCAATGGGAATTCCGATAAACAAATTCAGGCGATCGCCCGTGAAGTGAAAGAAAAAGCGGAAGAAGCAGGAACTGCGGTCAGGCGCATGGAAGGGTTTGAAGAGGGAAAATGGGTGCTGATTGACCTTGGGGATATTGTCGCCCATATTTTTAACCGTGATGAACGGAATTACTATAATTTGGAAAGGCTTTGGGGAGACGCACCGACTGTTAGTGCGGAGAGCGTCTTGCAATGAGCTACGAAAATTTCGCCTACGTATATGATGCGTTGATGGAAGATGCCCCCTATCCGCAATGGCTGCAGTGGGTGAAGCAGCAAAGGGAGCGGCATGGTGTCAAAGGAAGGCGCATGCTCGATCTTGCCTGCGGTACCGGTGAACTGTCACTGCTGCTTGCACGGGAAGGTTTTGAAGTAACGGGCGTTGATTTATCGGAAGACATGCTTACAGTCGCGAGCGGAAAAGCACTGGCTGAAGGGGCACACCTCACTTTCCTGCAGCAGGATATGCGCGCGCTTTGCGGCCTGCATGATTTTGATATGGTCACGATTTTTTGTGATTCTCTGAACTATTTGGAAACGGAAACAGAGGTCAAAGAAACGTTCCGGCATGTGCATGCAGCCCTGAAGGCCGGGGGAATGTTTTTGTTTGACGTGCATTCCGTTTATAAAACAGATGTGTTATTCCCTCATCACACTTTTGCCGATAACGGGGATGAGGTTTCCTATATCTGGAACTGCTTTCCGGGTGAGCGCCCGCATGCCGTTGAACATGATCTCAGTTTTTTCGTATATGATGAGAAATCCGGCTTGTATGAACGTTTTGATGAATTACATAAACAGCGGACGTTTCCGGTTGCTGATTATGAAAACTGGCTTACGGAATCGGGCTTCCATGTTATGCCGCCCGCTGCTGATTTTACAGAAGAAGCGCCCGGCCCAAAAAGTGAAAGGATATTTTTTACGTGCATCAAACGATAAAAGCATTCTGCCTACGCAGAATGCTTTTTTTGAAAAAAATTTAAAAAAGAAGCAGGAATAAACAGAAAGATGTCGAAATATCATGGTGTGCCGAATTGCCCGGCCACCGCGTCCGTATCCTCCTTAAATTTCTCATGCGTCGCTTCAAACAGTTTTTCGAATAAGCCATCCGTCCCTTTTTCAAGCACCTTTAATCCTTCGCCGGTGATACCGCCTTTTACCGTCACTTTTTCCTGCAGGGCAGGTAGCGTATAAATTTGCTGCTTCAGCAGTTCCCCCAGGCCGATCAACATCTCAGCCGTTAATATGCAAGCGGTGTCGCTGTCAATCTTTGTTTTGTTGACGGCTCCTTCTATCATTTTTTGTGCCAAAAAACTGAAAAAAGCAGGACCGCAGCTGACCAAATCCGATGCCACTCTCGTGATTTGCTGGTCAACTTCAACCGGGGTGGATATTTTGGAGAACAATGTTTTTAATTTTCCCTGCCACTCGCTTGTGCACTGGCTGCCAAATGTCAGCAACACCGCACCGGCAGCTGCCCTGTTTGTAATGCTCGGGATGGCTCTTGCGCACGAGCAGGGAACCATTGTGGCGAGCTGCCCGACTGTAACCGGGCTTGTAATGCTGACAAGGCACTGATCATTCCGGAAGGCGCCCCCAGCCTTCTCTAGAATGCCGTGAATCTCAAGCGGTTTTACACACAGCAAAATTAAGTCGCTCTCCAAAATAGTATTTTCTATATTTTTAACCTGCATCCCGGGATACTTGTTTGCAAGTTTTGCGGCTTTTTCAGGTGTGCGATTTGTGATCCGGAATTGTGCAGGCGTAACGGCTTTTGTTTCTATCAAAGCTTCAATTAACATGCTACCCATATTTCCCGTTCCGATCACGCCAATGTTCATGCTGGCTTCCCCTCCTCAAGCCGCCGATCTTTCAGCGCCCGGTACAATATATGCGCAAATTCAGGCGATTATGTATCCAAAAACAAAAAGAAAAAAAGAGGTGAACGTCTTTGAAAACGTTGTTTCTCAAATACCGCTGGCATGCTGCTGCGGCTGTCGCAGCCATTACGATTGCAATCTTTTACTATTTTAGCCAAAATGGAGGTATGGACACTGCTTCCGGGGCTTACCAGCAACCCGAAACGGCCGTGCAGTCCGGACAGCCTGCGGAGGGCGGGACAGATGTGCAAAATCAAAACGGGACCCAAAATACCGCACAAACGCAAGCCCCGGCCCAAACGCAGAACGCTGCCGAAGTTTACGTGGATGTAAAAGGCGCGGTGAAGCATCCCGGCATCTATAAAGCAGAAGCGGATGACCGGGTCTATGACCTCATTCAGGAAGCAGGGGGCTTTAATGAAAACGCCGACCGGAATCAGGTCAATCTCGCGCAGAAAGTAAAAGATGAAATGGTGATTGAGGTGCCGAAAAAAGGCGAAAAAGCGGCTTCTGCCCAAACTGCCACGGCGGCTGCCGGAATTTCTGCGCCCGCTTCCTCTTCTTCCGGGACGGCGGCAAGCGGTGAAGCGGCCGCACAGGTCAATATCAATACGGCCGACCAGACCCAGCTTGAAACGCTTCCGGGCATCGGGCCGTCAAAAGCTGCGGCCATTATCGAATACCGGGAGAAAAACGGCCCTTTTCAAAAACCGGAAGATTTGAAAAATGTGTCGGGGATTGGGGACCAGACTTTTGCGAAAATCGAAAATTCCATCACTTTACAGTAATCACATGAGCAGAAAGGAAGAGAAAAATGGACCGGATTTCCTGGAACCAGTATTTTTTGGCGCAAAGCCATTTATTATCCTGGCGGAGCACTTGTTCAAGGCTTGCGGTTGGGGCGACGATCGTCAGGGATAAAAGAATTATCGCAGGCGGCTACAACGGATCGATCGCGGGGGACGAACACTGCATTGACAAAGGCTGCTACGTGATTGATGGACATTGCGTGCGGACCATCCACGCGGAGATGAATGCGATTTTGCAATGTGCAAAGTTCGGGGTGGCAACAAACGGCGCGGATCTTTATGTGACTCATTACCCGTGCCTGCACTGTACGAAAGCAATTATTCAGGCAGGGATTCAAAACGTGTACTATGCCCAAGATTACCGGGTACATCCGTATGCAAAGGAGCTTTTTGAAAAAGCGGGGGTGCATGTCGAACATGTCCCGTTCCATCCGGAAACGCTCGATATCCGGGCGAAAGAAAAAGCCAAACTGGTGGAGAAATTATTCATGATTGCAAAGGACCACGGGGCGGAAGCGGCAGAACTGGAGGAATTGCAGCAAATGGCGGCGGCATTATTTGCAGGCACTTATCAAGAAACGGAAACGGGATCCGTTCCGAAAGCGTAACACGGTGATGGTGTGAAAGGCAACTGGCTGTTCGCCGCGCTCGCCACGTTAAGCGGCATCCTGATTGGCCTTCACGCGCCGCTGCTTCTGGTTCTTTCGGCCCATTTGGTTTGGATCCGGATTTTCCTGGCCCGAAACCGGCCTTTGCTCCTTTTGTCCGCTGTTTTTTACGGGTTGGGGTTTTTGAGCGGTACCTTTCAGACAGTTGCGTATGATACAAAGTTTCATGCCGGCAGTGCCCGGATGCCCGTCCGCTTCAGCGATTATCCGCGTATCGACGGGAACGCGATCAAGGGAAAGGCGGAAACCGGGAAAGAAACGTTTATGTTAACGTATTACGCTGGGAACGAAGCAGAACTGGAATCTTTGAAACAAACCTTATCCCCCGGAACGGTTTGCATGGCTCAAGGGGAACTGGAAGCCCCTGAGCCAAACCGCAACCCGTCTACATTTAACTACCGCACCTATTTGGCTCATCAGCATATCCGCTGGATTTTAAAAGCGGACCGGCTTTCCGCGTGCAACAGCCCGCCACAGCATCTGCTCGGTTTCTTGAAAAAAATCCGCCACCACTTCCTGCTTCAAATTCAAAAAACATTTCCGGAAAAATCCGTACCGTATGCAGAAGCGCTTTTATTTGGCGAGCAAACAGACTTTGATGACGATGTTTACCAGCTGTACCAGCGGCTTGGCGTCGTCCATCTGCTTGCCATTTCCGGGCTTCACGTGCAGCTCGTTGCCGGGTTTTGCTACTATTTGTTCATCCGGCTCGGGATGACAAGGGAACGTGCCGCCGTTTGTTTACTGGGGGTGATGCCGGTTTATGCGGTATTATGCGGCATGAACCCGCCAGTTGTCCGGTCGGCGGCGATGACGATGCTGCTTGTGCTGGCTGGGCAAAAAAAACTGCCAATCGGGCCGCTCGATGCTTTGTCCATCTGTTTCATTTTGTATGGGTTAAAAAATGCAAATATCGTGTATAATATCGGATTCCAGCTCTCTTTTGCCGTTTGCGCCGCACTGCTTCTTTCAGGGCCTCTTTTAGAGCGGTTCCGGGGCCCGTTGCAAAAAGGGCTCGCAATCTCGTTCATTTCCCAGCTTGCGGCCCTCCCCATCCTTTCTTATTCATTTTACGCGTTTTCTATTGCGGGGCTTGTTGCCAATCTTTTTTATGTGCCGCTTTATACGTATGTTTTGCTCCCGCTTGCTGCGCTTGCCTTTGTTTCAGAATGGGCGCCGCCGCTGTTTTCCATCTTTGCCACGTGTTTTGACGGGCTTGTAACGCTGTCGGAAAAAACGGGGGAAGCGTTCGACGGCCGCTGGTCCACGCTCGTTACCGGGAGGCCGCCATACTGGGGATTGATCCTGATGACAGGTGCGGGATTTTATGGTTTGGTGGCGATGGAAAACGGCAAGAAAACGATCCGGGCTGTCCTGCCACTTTTTTCTGTGCTTTTGCTCCTCCTTGCGGCAAACAGATATCCGCTTTTCGGTAAAATCACCTTTATTGACGTCGGGCAGGGGGATAGTATTTTAATCCGGCTGCCGCTTTCAAGGGGGACGTATTTGATTGACACAGGAGGGACCGTCCAGTTTCCGGAACCGGCATGGAAAAAAAGGGAGCATCCGTTTGAAACCGGCAAAGATATTGTGGTGCCATTTCTAAAAAGCCAGGGGATTACAACGATTGATAAGCTGATTTTAACGCACAGCGACGAGGACCATATTGGCGGCGCAACGGCGGTGATCACGTCTCTCCGCGTCAAAGAAATCGATATCTCGCCCCATTCATGGGAAAAACCGCTGATGCAGAAGGTGCTCGCTTGTGCCCGACAGAAAAAAATCCCGGTATATGAAATGAAAAGTGGGAACGGATGGCAAAACAAATCGGGCGTATTTCAATATCTTTCGCCGTTTGACGAAACGTATGAGGGGAATAATGACTCGCTTGTCCTTTATGCGAAAACAGGGGGAAAGACGTGGCTGTTTACCGGAGACCTTGAGCAGGAAGGAGAAGAAAAACTCGTGGCGGCTTATCCGGATATCCACATTGACGTACTAAAAGCCGGGCATCACGGCAGCAAAACTTCGACAAGCGAAACGCTCATCCAAAAGTATCATCCGCGGATCGCCGTCATTTCTGTCGGAAAGCATAACCGTTTCGGGCATCCATCTCCGGAAGTGGTCAAACGGCTCAGCGAAAACGGGGTATTCATATTCCGGACGGATGAGGACGGGGCGGTGCAATACCGCTTTTTCAAAGAAAAGGGAACCTTTTCTACCGTCCTCCCATAATATACATTAATTAAGGAACCGTCCGGAATGGCTTCGGCACTGCCCGGAGCGGGGCTATCTGCCAATGATGTCTGCTGCGGTGGCAATGATAAATATCAGCGCAAAAAACAAAAAAGAGATCAGAAAACCTGCTCCGGCATCGGCAACATCGTTCGTTTTTGACTGGACATCCTGCTCGAATTCATTCATCCAAATCCCTCCCTGTTTTTTGATTATATAATAATTTCAGAACGATTTCCACCGTTTTGGATGGAGTTGTCATTCATAGATATCCGGCTGCGTGTGACAATAAGGGTACGGGTCCACCGTTAACGGAAAAGCTTCCCGGGACTGTTCCGTTAACGTTTATATAGATAAAGGGGATTTTACGGATCCCCTTTTCCATTTGTTTTCTACTTGCAACCATGCGCCCGTTCTCTTAACATAGGGAGTAAGAAAGGTTTGGGAGCGGAACAGAATGGATGAATTATGGAAAAAGATTGAACGCGGGCAATTTTCCCCGCTTTATTTATTGTACGGCGCAGAAGATTATTTCATTCAAAAAACGAAACAAAAGTTGCTGGATCATGCGCTCACTCCGGAAGAGGCAGATTTTAATTATGCTTCGTATGACCTGGAGGAAGTGCCGGTCGAGACAGCGGTCGAAGATGCGGAGACATTCCCTTTTATGGGGGAGAGACGGCTCGTGATTGCGCACCATCCGTTTTTTTTGACTGCTGAAAAGCAAAAACAGAAAGTGGAACACCAGCTGGACAAGCTGGAAGCATACGTGAAATCTCCCGCCCCTTACACGGTTTTTGTGCTGGTTGCGCCTTATGAAAAACTGGATGAACGGAAAAAACTGGTGAAATTGATCAAAAAGCAGGCCGCAACTTTCCAGGCAAAAAAATTAAATGAAAGGGAGCTTGAAGGGTGGCTTGTTTCCCGCGCCGCTGAAGAAGGCTGCCGGATTGACAGGAAGGCTGCGGAACACTTGATTTCGCTTGCCGGAACCAATATGATTGCGCTCGATCATGAAATAAACAAGCTGGCCCTGTATGCCGGAAGCGGTAATGAAATTACAGATGGAATGGTGGAATTGCTGACGGCACGGTCGCTTGAGCAAAATGTATTTGAACTTGTCGAAAAAGTGGTTCACCGCCGCATTGATGAGGCGCTCCGGATCTATTATGACCTTTTAAAGCTCAATGAAGAGCCGATTAAAATATTGGCGCTCCTTGCCGGCCAGTTCCGGCTCATCTACCAGACGAAAGAGTTGGCAAGGCGCGGCTATGGCCAGCAGCAAATCGCGTCTTATTTAAAAGTGCATCCATACAGAGTAAAACTGGCGGCGGGGCAGGCGGGGCTTTTTTCCGCGGATGAACTGAACCGGATCATGGCGCTGCTTGCCGATAGCGACTACCAGATGAAATCGGGCGGGCTGAAAAAAGAAATGATCATTGAAATGTTTTTGTTTCAACTGCATGAAATGAAGGCAAAATAAAAAAGACGCGGATTGCGCGTCTTTTTTATTTTGGTGCGTTACGCCTGTTCGGATAATTTTTTCATCAGGCGTGATTTTTGGCGGCTTGCCGCATTTTTATGGATAAGGCCTTTAGATGCAGCTTTATCAAGGCGTTTCACCGCATCGACTAAAAGTGCTTTTGCGTTTTCGTCGTTGTTTTCAACCGCCGCTTCAAACTTTTTCACTGCCGTGCGCATGGCGGATTTTGCCGCTGTATTTTGAGCATAGTTTTTTTCGTTCACTTTTACGCGTTTAATCGCAGATTTAATGTTTGGCACCCGTTTCACCTCCTACGAGCAAACTTAGTTTGGCTCGTCCACTTTCACTTTAGAACAAATGATATTGTAACAAATGGAAGACAAGATTGCAATACATACAGCCGGAATTTGCACAAAACGAATGGTCTGGCTGGAATGGGGAAAAACAAGGATAAAGGAAACGGCCAAAAGGAGGAAGAAGAACAAATGGATCTCAGTGTTTATTCCGTCCGCACAGATTTAGCGATTGAAGCGCGTGATCTTGCAGTGGAAGAGAAAGTGAAGAACCGGGAAAGCGAAGAACTGGAAGGCGTAACGGTGGAAGAACGGACCGTAAACGATATAAAGGTGACGACGGTTCAAATTTCCAAAAAAGGGGAAAAAGTCATCGGAAAAAAGGCCGGGAATTATTTGACGATTGAAATGCAGGGCATCCGCAGCGGGGATATGGACATCCAGCAAAAGGTGGAAGAAGTGTTCGCGGATGAGTTTAACCAATATTTGAAGCATATAAATATTGGAGAGGAAGCGAGCTGCCTTGTTGTCGGGCTCGGCAACTGGAATGTGACGCCTGATGCGCTCGGCCCGCTTGTTTGCGAAAAAGTGCTCGTCACCCGCCATCTGTTTAAAATCGAGCCGGAAAATGTTGAATCGCGCTACAGGCCGGTGAGTGCGCTTGCCCCGGGGGTTATGGGGCTGACCGGAATCGAAACGAGCGATATTATATTCGGCGTCAGTGAAAAATCGAAACCGGATTTTATTATTGTCGTCGATGCACTCGCATCCCGTTCGCTGGAAAGGGTGAATGCCACGATCCAGATCTCGGATACAGGCATTCAACCGGGATCCGGTGTCGGCAACAAGCGGAAAGAATTGTCGAAAGAAACGCTCGGTGTGCCGGTAATTGCGATCGGCGTTCCGACAGTGGTGGACGCCGTGACGATTACGAGCGACGCGATCGATTTTCTTTTAAAACATTTTGGCAAAGAAATGAAAGAATCAGGCCGGCCTTCACGGGCGCTTGCACCGGCAGGGCTTTCGTTCGGGGAAAAGCGGAGGCTAACGGAAGAAGATCTGCCGGGAAGTGAAGCACGGAAAATGTTTATGGGAATTGTCGGCAATCTGGATGAACAGGAAAAGCGGAAACTGATTCACGAAGTGCTCGCGCCGCTCGGCCATAACTTAATGGTGACGCCAAAAGAAGTGGACATTTTTATGGAAGATATGGCAAATCTTCTGGCGAGCGGGCTAAATGCGGCGCTCCACCCCCATGTGAACCAGGAAAATACCGGCTTTAAGACGAGATAAGTTGCAGGCGCTCCGCCATAACCCGGGGGTGCCTCTTCTTTTCGGTGTTCTATTCTTCCATGAGATTCATAGAATGTAATAGAATCGATTGGAAAGGGTGGGACGATGAAAAGCGGCAGGCATTCCAGCCATTTTTTTATATTGAATCTGACCAGTGTGATACGCCTAATCTCTATAATCATCCTGTCCCTTGTGCTTGTTGTCATCTTAATTGGCACGCTGACGTCTTTGAAGCCGGGTTACCGGGTTTCCTCTTCAGCTGTCAATGAAGCCGCAAAGCATCTTTCAAGCAAAACATTGTACAAGTACCTGCTGTCGGACAGCCAGCTGCTTGTGCACCATTTTCCGGATACGGACGAGCGGCCGGTCGGCAATCTTGTTTTTGAAATGCTCACCAACATCCGCTTTGAAGATCCGCGCAGCTTTCTCGGGCGTGAACTGCCAGGATTTGAAATCTTTGACAGCAAAATACTTGTTGCCGGAGACGGCGCTGACTATACCAATATGCCGATTGAATCCGTCCCGCCTGACAGCGCCTTGCAAGCGAAAGACCCGGCCACACAAAATACGGAAAAAATCGAGGAAAAAGGCGGTCCGGACGATGCAAAACGGCGGCCCGGGCGGACAACGGGCGGCAAGAAACGGGTGTTGATTTATTTTACCCATACACATGAGTCCTATCTGCCGTATTTAAAAGGCGTCACGAATCCCGACCTTGCCCAGCATTCGAAGATCAACGTAACAAAAGTCGGGGAGAGGCTCGCTGAAGATCTCGAGGACAAGGGAATTGGCGCAGAGGCAAATACGACCGATGTTTTAAAGCTGCTTGAGAAAAACCATATGCAGTATTACCAGTCTTACCAGGGATCGCGCACCGTCGTCGAATCGGCGATGAGAAACGACCGCGACCTTCAATATTTTATTGATATCCACCGCGATTCGAGAAGAAAAAAAGATACGACCGTTACCATTAATGGAAAATCGTATGCGAAAATCGCTTTTGTAATCGGCGGGGAAAACCCGAACTGGGAAAAGAATGCAAAGCTGGCTGAGGATTTGCACAACTTGATCAAAAAGAAGTATAAAAATCTGTCAAGGGGGGTCATTTTGAAAAAAGGGGCGTCGACCAACGGAAAATTCAACCAGGACTTATCGGGAAATGCTTTTTTAATTGAAGTCGGCGGTGTGGATAATACTTTTGAAGAAATGTACCGGACAATGGATGTTTTTGCCGATGTGTTCGCCGGGTATTACTGGCAGGCGGACAGTGTAAACGGCGCCGGGAGCGGGCAATCAGGAAACCGTTAGCCGTCTTGACAGGCGGTTCTTTTTTTGGCGATGCGCGGCTGATCATTTTTCGTTGAAGTCGCGCTTTCCTGCTGATATAATCAGAAATAGTGTACATGTGCCGAATACAGGAGTGAAGGTAAATGATGAACCGTGAAGAAAAATTAGACAGGCAGAGGAGGATCCGCAACTTTTCCATTATTGCCCATATCGACCATGGCAAGTCGACTTTGGCCGACCGCATTCTGGAAAAGACCCACGCGCTGAGCAAGCGCGAAATGAAGGACCAGCTCCTCGATTCGATGGAACTGGAACGGGAACGCGGAATTACGATTAAATTAAATGCCGTCCGGCTGAACTATAAAGCAAATGACGGGGAAGAATACATTCTCCATTTGATTGATACTCCGGGACATGTAGACTTTACATATGAAGTGTCACGCAGCCTTGCCGCCTGTGAAGGGGCGGTACTCGTCGTCGATGCCGCGCAGGGGGTGGAGGCGCAGACGCTTGCAAATGTTTATCTTGCGCTGGATAACAATCTTGAAATTATCCCGGTCATCAATAAAATTGACCTGCCTTCCGCCGATCCGGAACGCGTCCAGCAGGAAATAGAGGATGTGATCGGCCTTGATGCGTCGGAGGCCGTTCTTGCTTCCGCTAAAGCCGGGATTGGGATTGAAGATATTCTTGAACAGGTTGTCGAAAAAGTGCCGGCGCCTGAAGGAGATCCGGACGCCCCGCTGAAGGCGCTTATTTTTGACTCGCTGTATGATCCGTACCGCGGCGTCATTGCCTATATCCGTGTAATGGAAGGCTCCGTCAAAGTCGGGGATAAGATTAAAATGATGTCAACCGGCAAGGAATTTGAAGTGACAGCGCTCGGCGTAAGCACCCCGAAACCGTTGTACATAGACGAATTAACCGTCGGTGATGTCGGGTTTCTAACGGCATCAATTAAAAATGTAAAAGACACGCGCGTCGGCGATACGATTACGGGCGCCGAAAACCCTGCAAAAGAAGCGCTTCCCGGTTACCGGCGGATGAATCCGATGGTTTACTGCGGCCTGTATCCGGTAGACAGCGCGAAATTCAATGATTTGCGGGATGCCCTTGAAAAGCTGGAGTTAAATGATTCGTCGCTGCAATATGAGCCGGAAACGTCGCAGGCGCTCGGTTTCGGTTTCCGTTGCGGTTTTCTCGGGCTCCTGCATATGGAAATCATCCAGGAGCGGCTGGAACGCGAATTCAACATTGATCTCATTACCACCGCGCCAAGCGTCATTTATAAAGCCAAACTGACGGACGGCAGTGAAGTGACGGTTGATAACCCGGCGAATTTGCCGGAACCGCAGAAAATCGAATATATCGAAGAGCCGTACGTGCGCGCGTCCATTATGGTCCCGAACGATTATGTCGGCGCAGTGATGGAAATTGCCCAGGCAAAGCGCGGCGATTTTATCGATATGCAGTACCTCGATGATATCCGCGTTAATGTCATTTATGAAATCCCGCTCTCCGAGATTGTATACGACTTTTTTGACCAGCTGAAATCAAGCACAAAAGGGTATGCTTCTTTTGATTACGAATTGATCGGCTACAAACAGTCCAATCTCGTAAAAATGGATATTTTATTAAACGGGGAAAAAGTGGACGCCCTCAGTTTCATCGTCCACCGCGACTTTGCGTACGAACGCGGCAAGACGATTGTCGAAAGATTAAAAGAACTCATCCCGCGCCAGCAGTTTGAAGTGCCTGTACAGGCGGCAGTCGGCCAGAAAATTATTGCGCGTTCCAATATTAAAGCATTGCGCAAAAACGTGCTTTCAAAATGTTACGGCGGGGACATTTCCCGGAAACGGAAACTGCTTGAAAAGCAAAAAGAGGGCAAGAAAAGGATGAAGCAGGTCGGTTCTGTTGAAATCCCGCAGGAAGCGTTTATGGCTGTGCTGAAGATGGACGATACCCCGAAAAAATAACCGGGGCGGGCAGGGAGCGGATTGGCGGCTGTCCGCGCGCTCCTTTTCCCCGGGACATGCCCGTGATGAAAACAAATAAGGTTGTGATGGAATGAAAGCCGCATATATCCATGTTCCATTTTGCGAACATATTTGCTATTACTGCGATTTCAATAAATTTTTATTAAAAGGCCAGCCGGTGGATGAATACATTGAGATGCTGCTGGAAGAAATGCGGATCAAAACGGCTGAATCCCCTTGTGAAAAGCTGAGCACGGTCTTTGTCGGGGGCGGCACCCCGACCGCGCTGAATGAGCGGCAGCTTGAAAAACTGCTTGCCGGCATCCGCACGATTCTGCCTTATGACGGGGACGGGGAGTTTACGTTTGAAGCCAACCCTGGGGAAACGTCCGAAGAAAAGCTGCGCCTTCTGCATGATTACGGTGTCAACCGGCTGAGTTTCGGCGTCCAGTCGTTCAATGACCGGCTGCTCGAGAAAATCGGGCGGACCCACCGCCGGGAAGATGTGCACCGGACGATCAGTCATGCGAGAAAGATCGGCTTTTCCAATATCAGCATGGATTTGATGTTCGCGCTTCCTGGGCAGACGCTTGAAGATTTCCGTGAAACGCTTGGCGAAGCCTTGTCGATGGGGCTGCCGCATTATTCAAGTTATTCGCTGATCATTGAGCCAAAGACGATTTTTTACAATCTGATGCGGAAAGGAAAACTCCGCCTGCCGTCACAAGATGCGGAAGCGGATATGTACAGCATGTTAATGGACGAGATGGAAAAGCACGGCTTGAAACAGTATGAGATCAGCAATTTTGCCAAACCCGGCTATGAAAGCCGCCACAATCTCGTCTATTGGAACAATGAAGAATATTTCGGTTTCGGCGCCGGCGCACATGGGTATGAAAAGGGTGTCCGTCTGTCCAATTACGGCGCATTGAAGAAATATATCGGCATGCTTCGGGACGGGTGCCTCCCTGTCATGGAAAAACATACAGAGACAAAAAAAGAAAAAATGGAAGAAGAAATGTTTCTCGGGCTCAGAAAAAACGAAGGCGTCCGTTTCCGCCATTTCCGTGAAAAATTCGGGGCGGATATGAAGGAGGTTTTTGCAGGCGCGATCAAAGAAATGACAGAACGCGGGCTTCTTGAAGAAAAGGGCGGTTTTCTCCGGCTGACAAGGGAAGGGCGTTTTCTCGGCAATGAAGTCTTTGAAGCTTTTCTCCTCAGTTGACGGGCAAAGTAAATATATTGACAACAACAGGGGATTTTGTTAATTTATTTATATAAATTAGCACTCGTTTATATGGAGTGCTAACAGGGGTGATGGAAGTTGTTAACTGATCGTCAGCTGTTGATTTTGCAAGTGATCATTGATGACTTTATTCGTTCCGCCCAGCCGGTAGGTTCCAGGACGCTTTCCAAGAAAAACGGCATTTCCTTCAGTTCCGCTACGATCCGGAATGAAATGGCAGATCTTGAGGAACTTGGGTTTATTGAAAAAACACATACGTCATCCGGCAGGGTACCTTCTGAAAAAGGGTACCGTTATTACGTCGATCATCTTCTGTCGCCACAAAAACTGGGACCGGCAGACATATCGCAGCTTCATTCGATTTTTGCCGAAAAAATAGACGAAATGGAAGAGCTTGTGAAAAAGTCTGCCCAAATCCTTTCCGAAATGACGAACTACACGGCGATTCTGCTTGGCCCGGAAGTCAAAGATACGAAACTGAAAAATATGCAGATCGTCCCGCTGAATGAAAAAACGGCGGTTGCCATTATGATTACCGATACCGGCCGCGTGGAGAACAAGACGATTTCGCTGCCGGAAGGATTCCGCCCGGGCGAACTTGAAAAAATGGTCAATATTTTTAACGAGCGGCTGGCCAATGTGCCGATTCCGGATTTAAGGGATAAAATATATAAAGAAGTCGCTGACATTTTGCGCAGCCATACTGAAAACTATGAATCGATCCTGAAGACCGTAATCAGCATGTTCAACGAAAACCGGCATGATAAAATTTTTGTCGGCGGGAAAGCCAATATTTTGAACCAGCCGGAGTTCCATGACCTTGAGAAAGTCCGTCCCCTTCTTGATATGATAGAACGGGAAGACAGTTTTTATGACCTGGTCAAACGCGTGCCGAGCGGCATTCACGTAAAAATCGGGAAAGAAAACCAGATTTCCGAGATGGCAGATTGCAGCATGATTACAGCCACCTATTCGATCGGTAACCAGCCGGTCGGCAAAATTGCAATTTTGGGCCCTACGCGCATGGAATATTCACGCGTCATCAGCATAGTGGATTTCTTGAGTAATGATATGACCAACGCCTTGACGAAACTGTATGACGGATAGGCAATACGGGCATATTGGGTAGGGAGGCTTAAAGCGCAAAAGCACATGCTTTAAGTCCTTTCTTACTGGACTTTTTTATGCCCGTCTCATTTTAAAGGGGGTGAACGCTCATGGCAGACGAACAAAACAAACGTGCTTCAGAAGAAGTGAAAGACGAACAAAAACGGGCTTCGGATGAAGTGAAAGAAGGACAAATTGAATCCGTTTTTGCGGAAGAAAAAGATACGGAAAATCAGCAGGCGCCGCCAGAGGGCGAAGGTAATGGAGCGGAAAAGGCGGAGAAGCCTGAAACCGAAAATGCCGCTGAAGAACTGAATAAAGCAAAAGAGGAGATTGAGAAATTGCGGAATGAGCTCGATCAGGCTGAAAACCGTTATCTCCGCCTGCGCGCAGATTTTGACAATTACAGGCGCCGCGTAAATCTGGACCGCGAAGCAGCCGAGAAATACAGGGCACAGGATCTGATTGTGAACCTGCTGCCGGCGCTTGACAATTTTGAACGCGCGCTGTCCATGGCTGAAAAAAATGAACATACGGCCCAGTTGCTGGACGGGATGGAAATGGTCTACCGCAGCATTTTGGAGGCGCTGAAAAAAGAAGGCGCAGAACCGATTGAAGCACTCGGGAAAGAATTCGACCCGCACTATCACCAGGCGATCATGCAGGGGCAGGAAGAAGGCACTGCGTCCAATGTTGTGATCGAGGAATTCCAAAAAGGGTACATGTTAAAAGACAGGGTGATCCGCCCGTCCATGGTGAAAGTGAACGAGTAACGCGCTTTACATAATTTTTAAGGGAGGCATTATCATGAGCAAAATTATCGGCATTGACTTAGGTACGACGAACTCATGTGTCGCAGTTTTGGAAGGCGGCGAACCGAAAGTCATTCCGAACCCGGAAGGAGGCAGGACAACACCGTCTGTTGTCGCTTTTAAAAACGGGGAACGCCAGGTAGGGGAAGTCGCCAAACGCCAGGCGATCACAAATCCGAATACGATTATCTCGATCAAACGCCATATGGGCACGACACACAAAGTCACGGCGGAAGGAAAAGAATATACGCCACAGGAAATTTCCGCCATGATTCTGCAATACTTGAAATCGTATGCGGAAGATTATCTGGGCGAAAAAGTCGAAAAAGCGGTCATTACGGTCCCTGCTTATTTCAATGATGCCCAGCGCCAAGCAACGAAAGACGCCGGGAAAATTGCCGGGCTTGAAGTCGAACGGATTATCAACGAACCGACTGCCGCAGCGCTGGCATACGGCCTTGATAAAACGGATGAAGACCAGACCATCCTTGTATTTGACCTTGGCGGTGGTACATTTGACGTCTCCATCCTTGAACTCGGCGACGGCGTCTTTGAAGTGCACGCGACAGCCGGTGACAACCATCTCGGCGGCGACGACTTCGACCAGGCCATCATCGATTACCTTGTCAGTGAATTTAAGAAAGAACACGGCATCGACCTGTCGAAAGACAAAATGGCGCTCCAGCGTTTAAAAGATGCGGCTGAAAAAGCGAAAAAAGATTTGTCAGGGGTCACTTCCACCCAAATCTCGCTGCCGTTTATTACAGCAGGGGAATCAGGCCCGCTCCACCTGGAAATGACGTTAACCCGTGCGAAATTCGACGAACTGACGGCAGACCTTGTTGAACGGACAATGGGCCCGACACGCCAGGCGTTGCAGGATGCAGGGCTCACGGCGAATGACATCGATAAAGTCATCTTAGTCGGTGGCTCAACCCGGATTCCGGCCGTTCAGGAAGCGATCCGCAAAGAAATCGGGAAAGAACCGCATAAGGGTGTCAACCCGGATGAAGTCGTGGCGATGGGTGCCGCAATCCAAGGCGGCGTATTGACCGGGGATGTGAAAGACGTCGTGCTTCTCGACGTTACGCCGCTGTCGCTCGGAATTGAAACAATGGGCGGCGTGTTCACGAAATTGATTGAGCGCAACACAACGATCCCGACTTCAAAATCGCAAATCTTTTCAACTGCAGCGGATAACCAGACAGCCGTTGACATTCATGTCCTGCAGGGCGAACGCCCGATGGCTGCCGACAACAAAACGCTCGGCCGTTTCCAATTGACCGATATTCCGCCGGCACCGCGCGGCATTCCGCAAATCGAAGTTACGTTTGATATTGATAAAAACGGGATTGTCAATGTCAGCGCAAAAGACCTTGGCACTGGCAAACAGCAAAAGATTACGATCAAATCGTCCACCACTTTGTCCGATGAAGAAATCGAACGGATGGTAAAAGAAGCGGAAGCGAACGCAGAAAAAGACAAGAAGCGCAAAGAAGAAGCGGAACTCCGCAATGAAGCCGACCAGCTTGTATTCACTGCTGAAAAAACATTGAAAGAACTGGAAGGAAAAGTGGACGCATCTGAAATTTCCAAAGCCGAAAAAGCAAAAGACGAATTAAAAGCGGCCATTGAGAAGAACGATCTCAATGAAATCAGGCAGAAAAAAGATGCGCTGCAGGAAATCGTCCAAGACTTGTCCGTCAAGCTGTATCAGCAGGCGGCACAACAGCAGCAAAACACGGATGCCGGGGGAGACGGAAAAAAAGATGACAATGTTGTCGACGCTGATTTTGAAGAAGTCGATGATAATAAAAAATAACGATAAAACAATATGGCCATTTTTCAATGAGTCAGGAAAAAAGTCAAAGTCTGGTCTATTCTCGGCTTTGACTTTTTTCTTATGCGAATGCTACAATTACCTTTATGTGAACGTTTCGGGAGTGAGAAGAAATGAGTAAACGGGATTACTATGAAGTGTTGGGCGTCGCGAAAGATGCATCGAAAGACGAGATAAAAAAAGCGTACCGCAAGCTTTCCAAAAAATACCACCCGGATATTAACAAAGCGCCTGATGCTGCAGAAAAATTCAAGGAAATCCAGGAAGCGTACGAAGTGTTGAGCGATGACCAGAAACGCGCTCAATATGACCAGTTTGGGCATGCAGGGCCGAACCAGGGCTTCGGGGGCGGAAACGGTTTTGGCGGATTCAGCAGCTCGGATTTTGACAGTTTCGGTTTTGAAGATATTTTCAGCACTTTCTTTGGCGGTGGCAGAAGAAATGACCCGAATGCGCCAAGGCAGGGGGCTGATTTGCAATATACGATGACGCTTGAATTTGAGGAAGCGGTGTTCGGGAAAGAGACGGACATCCGGATTCCGCGCGAGGAAACTTGTGACACCTGCCACGGAACCGGGGCAAAACCGGGAACGCATCCGAAAGAATGCCCGCACTGTCACGGAACCGGCCAGCTCAATACCGAGCAATCGACACCATTCGGTCGGATTGTAAACCGCAGGGTATGCCATTACTGCGGCGGTACAGGCAAGATCATTACAGACAAATGCAAAACTTGCGGTGGTACCGGAAGAGTGAAAAAGCGCCGCAAAATTCATGTCAAAATTCCGGCCGGCATCGATGACGGGCAGCAGCTCCGCGTTGCAGGCCAGGGTGAACCGGGCATAAACGGCGGACCGGCCGGCGACCTGTACATTATTTTCCATGTCCGGCCGCATGAACTGTTCGAACGGGACGGCGATGACATCTACTGCGAAATCCCGATTGCTTTTACCCAGGCTGCTTTAGGCGACGAAATCGAAGTGCCGACGTTGCACGGGAAAGTTAAATTAAAAATTCCGGCCGGCACACAATCCGGCACGAAATTCAGGCTGCGCGGGAAAGGCGTGCCAAACGTCCATGGGCACGGCACCGGCGACCAGCATGTCATCACGAGAATTGTCACCCCGACGAAGCTCACCGAACGGCAAAAACAACTATTGCGTGAATTCGCCGAAGTGAGCGGAGAGGTCCCGGATGAACAAAGCAGCAATTTTTTTGACAAAATGAAACGGGCATTTAAAGGGGACTAAACAGGAATGGAGTGAGGCGTTCATGAAATGGTCGGAAATTATGATTCACACCACGAATGAAGCGGTGGAGCCGATTTCGAATATTTTATATGAAGCGGGCGCCGGCGGGATTGTGATCGAGGACTCGGATGAGCTGCTGAAAGAGCACGACGACCAGTACGGTGAAATTTATGAACTGGATCCGGACGATTTTCCGGAAGAAGGGGTCATCATTAAAGCCTATCTGCCTGTGAACAGCTTTTTAGGTGAAACTGTCGAGGAAATTAAACAGGCGATTACCAATCTGACCACTTTTGATATTGATATCGGCCCGAACAAGGTGACGATCAGCGAAGTGCATGAAGAAGAATGGGCAACGGCATGGAAAAAATACTACAATCCCGTGAAAATATCCGAAAAATTTACGATTGTGCCGACGTGGGAAAATTATGAGCCGGTATCAAGCGATGAGCTGATCATTGAACTGGACCCCGGCATGGCGTTCGGCACCGGCACCCATCCGACCACGGTCATGTGCATTCAGGCATTGGAACGAACGGTAAAACCGGGCGACTCGGTGATGGATGTCGGCACCGGTTCCGGCGTGTTAAGCATTGCCAGCGCCATGCTTGGAGCAGAGCGGGTGCTTGCACTTGATCTGGACGAGGTGGCGGTTCGGGCGGCTACGCTCAATGTGAAACTCAATAAAGTCCAAAACCGGGTAACCGTCAAACAAAATGATCTGTTGAAGGGCGTAAACGAACAAGCCGATGTGATGGTGGCCAATATTCTTGCTGAAGTGATCGCCCGTTTTGCTGAAGACGCATTCGGACATGTCAAACCGGGCGGCCATTTTATTGCTTCCGGAATTATCCGGCAAAAAAAGGACCTTGTCGTGGACGCACTCACTTCTGCCGGCTTCATCATTGAAGAAACGATGGTCATGGAAGACTGGGTTGCGCTCATCGCAAAGCGCGGGTGATTGGCCATGCAGCGTTATTTTTTGGATCGGCCGTATCGCGGTGAGCAGGAAATCCGCCTGAGTGGCGAAAATTACCATCATATCGCGCGCGTCATGAGAATGTCCGTCGGAAGCCGCTTCTATGGTGTATTTTCAGATGAAAAGGTGTGCATTTGTGAAATCGGGGAGATTACAGGTGATGCCGTTGTGGCCCGGATTACCGGATGGGAAACCGCTGTAAAAGAGCTTCCGGTCCATGTGACGGTATCATGCGGACTCCCGAAAGCGGATAAACTGGAATGGATCATCCAAAAGGGAACAGAGCTCGGCGCCTTTCAATTTTTGCCTTTCCTTGCAGAAAGATCCGTTGTAAAATGGGACACAAAGAAAGAAGCAAAAAAACGCGAACGCTGGCAAAAGATTGCCCGGGAAGCCGCAGAACAGTCGCACCGCAGCCACTTGCCTAAAGTCAGCCCCCCTGTTTCTTTCCAGCAGCTGATCGAAGAAAGCCATACATATCAATATAAGCTGGTTGCTTTTGAAGAAAATGCAAAAGAAGGGGAACAGCACCGGTTTGCGGAAATGTTGTCAAACATGTCGGAAGGCGGCAATGTACTGGCCGTTTTCGGGCCGGAAGGGGGCCTGTCCCTTGATGAAATCAAAAAGCTTGAAGCAGCCGGATTTGTATCCTGCGGCTTAGGTCCGCGCATTTTGCGGGCGGAGACGGCGCCTTTATATGTACTTTCTGCCATAAGTTACCATTTTGAATTAATGAGGTGAAGAGGATGTCAACCGTAGCATTCCATACATTAGGATGCAAAGTGAACCATTATGAGACGGAAGCCATGTGGCAGCTGTTTAAAAAAGCGGGCTATGAAAGAACCGACTTTGAAACGAATGCCGATGTCTACGTGATCAATACCTGTACGGTCACCAATACAGGAGACAAAAAGAGCCGTCAGATCATCCGCCGGGCAGTCCGACAAAACCCGGACGCCGTCGTTTGCGTGACCGGCTGTTATGCGCAAACCTCGCCGGGCGAGATCCTCGAAATTCCCGGTGTCGATGTCGTTGTCGGCACACAGGACCGTACCAAAATGCTTGGGTATATTGAACAGTACCTGAAAGAGCGCAAACCGGTCAATGCTGTGAAAAATATTATGAAAAACCGTGTGTATGAAGAAATGGAAGTGCCGTATTTTACCGACCGGCACCGGGCTTCCTTGAAAATCCAGGAAGGCTGCAACAATTTCTGCACATTTTGCATCATCCCGTGGGCACGCGGCCTGATGCGGTCAAGAGATCCCGAAAAGGTCATCGCGCAAGCCCAAAAGCTTGTCAATGCAGGCTATAAAGAACTGGTTTTAACCGGCATTCATACGGGCGGCTACGGCCAGGACTTAAAAGATTACAATCTTGCAATGCTGCTAAAGGACCTGGAGGAAAAAGTGCAGGGGCTGAAACGCGTCCGCATTTCGTCCATTGAAGCCAGCCAGCTGACGGATGAAGTGATTGACGTGATTAAACATTCGAAAGTCGTTGTCCGCCATATGCATGTTCCGATCCAGTCCGGTTCTGACACGGTGCTGAAAAGAATGCGCCGAAAATATACGATGGACCAGTTCGCGGAACGGATTACCAAATTGAAAGAAGCATTGCCGGGTCTTGCACTGACTTCTGATGTCATCGTCGGCTTCCCGGGTGAAACGGAAGAAGAGTTTATGGAAACATACAATTTCATAAAAGAACACCGGTTTGCGGAACTCCATGTTTTCCCGTACTCGCCTAGGACAGGCACGCCTGCTGCCAGAATGAAGGACCAGATTGATGAAGAAATCAAAAATGAACGTGTCCATCGCATGATTGCATTAAGCGACCAGCTGGCAAAAGAATATGCATCCCAATTTGAAAACGAGGTGCTTGAAGTCATTCCGGAAGAGCCGTTCAAAGAAGATCCGGAAAGCGGGCTGTACGAAGGCTATACAGATAATTACCTGAAAGTCGTTTTCCCGGCCACCCCGGATATGGTTGGAAAACTCGTCAAAGTGAAAATTACAAAAGCCGGGTATCCTTATAATGAAGCACAGTTCGTCAGAGTGATGGACGATGTCATGCCGGCCGTAAACGAAGCCATGTAACGAAAAACAAGATGGGCCTGTTTGCCCGAAAAGGCGTGCCCGATATAAAGGCAGCCCCCCACAAACAGAATGGCGTTTAAGAGGCCGGGGCAGCTTTCGGATAAAATGCCCATCCTTTAAAGCATATGGCAAAAACAACCGGGCTTTGGGCCCGGTTGTTTATTTTTTTCCATGAAAAGCGATGATAAACCGGCCAAATCTTTCGGAAAAGGGCAAAACAGCCAGTGAGGATAGAAGATTAAACAATAGGCTTGCATGGGCAAGCTGCTGTTCCGGATTAGCCGACAGCATCCGGCAGGTGTCCGCGAGCACATGGAGGAAAGGCAAAAACACAAGCGCCCCTCCGGCATTCAGCCAGACATGGGTAAATGCCGTCAGCCTTGCTTCCTCTCCGGCCCCGATGCTTGCCAGAAGACCGGTGATACATGTCCCAATATTGGCCCCGAGCATGATGCTAATCCCGGTTTCAAGCGGGAATACCCCGGCTGCAAGAAAACCCATCGCCATCCCGATCGTCACGGTGCTAGACTGGATCGCTGCAGAAAGCAAGATTCCGAGTAAGAAAGCGGACAAGAGGTGGGTATTTAAAACGGTAAACAAATGCTGGACAAAAGCGGTTTTTGATACCGGCACGGCAAGCTGCTCAAATCCGCGCATCGCCCCGAACACAAGCGAGAGGCCGAACAGAATCATCCCGGCGCTTTTGACGCGGCCTTTTCCGAAAAAATAGAAAACTGCCCCTGCCCCCAAAAAAGGCAGGCTCAAAGAGGAGAAGTCAAATGTCAGCAATTCAAGTGTGAAAGTCGTGCCAATATTTGTGCCCAAAATGATTCCGATCGATTGCGAAAACGTCAGCATTCCGGCAGAAACGAGCCCGACAGTGATGACCATCACGGCGGAGCTGCTTTGTAAAAGCGCCGTCAAAACCATTCCGAACAGCATCGCGGACAGCGGCCGGCCTGCCAGTTTTTTCAGCATGTTTCCGGCATGGCCGCCGGATAAGGCAAACAGCCCGGTCCGCAGCCGGTGAATGCCGAATAAAAACGTCACCGTTAACAAAAGAAATGAAAGTAAATAAAGCATGTCCTTCCCCCCGTATGATCATATGGAAAGGGGAGAAGGAACATGCCTTTTTATTTGGGAATTCATTTAATACAACACACGAAAATCACGGTACTGTTCTTGTTGCTGTAAATAGTCAATATCCATTCCGGTTACTTTTGCAAAGCGCGACGGCCCTTTTTTCAGCCCGCGGATAAATTGTTCCATCTCTTTTTTCTCGCCTTGCGCCATCACTTCGACAGTGCCATCGTCTTTGTTGCGGACCCACCCGCATATATTGTATTGTTTTGCCAAAAATTGGGTGTGGTAGCGGAAGCCGACGCCCTGCACCCTTCCTGAAACAATGATATGTAGCGTCTCCTGTTGATTCATCGTCTCCCTCCAATCGTTTCCATCCATCTTTGATCTCTATTATACCAAAAGGAGGAACAGGCGGGGCAAATAAGCAAAAGCCAAATCACGAAAGACAAGGCGCAAATGTTGACCGGTTATGGAGGATATTATATAATAATAAAGTGCACGGGTTGCTCAACCTGACATGTAACCGTTTGTGTTCGGAGGGAGGGAAAGAAATGTCTAAAACTGTCGTTCGAAAAAACGAGTCGCTTGATGATGCGCTTCGCCGCTTTAAACGTACTGTTTCGAAAACCGGAACTTTACAGGAATATAGAAAGCGCGAATTTTACGAAAAACCAAGCGTAAGACGCAAAAAGAAATCAGAAGCTGCTAGAAAAGCTGCTAAAAAACGTAAGTGGTAAGAGAGGGTGGAATGATGAGTCTTCTCGAGCGTTTAAATAGCGATATGAAGCAAGCGATGAAGAACAAAGATAAAGAAAGACTCTCCGTAATTCGTATGCTTAAGGCAGCTGTTCAAAACGAAGCGATCAGGCTCGGAAAAGACGGTTTGACGAATGATGAAGAGTTAACAGTCCTTTCTCGCGAAGTAAAGCAACGGAAAGACTCCCTCCAAGAATTTAAAAATGCAGGTCGCAGTGACCTTGTTGAAAAAGTCCAAAACGAATTGGCATATGTGAACGCATATTTGCCGGAGCAGCTTTCTGAAGACGAAGTGCGTGAAATTGTCCGGCAGACCATTGAAGAAGTGCATGCCGGGTCAAAAGCTGATTTCGGAAAAGTCATGGGAGCCGTCATGCCAAAAGTAAAAGGCAGAGCTGACGGTACGGTTGTGAGAAATATTGTGCAGCAGCAATTATCCTGACCTTTCTCATATAAGCCGGAAATCATTATGATTTCCGGCTTTTCGCTATGTTTTTTGCGCCTCTTTGCCGTATCCTTGAGCAGGAAACGAGGGTTTCCAAACGGCCCTGGACGTTTCGGACAAAAAAACTGCAAATAAAGTGATGAACCCCTTTTTTGTTTCATAAATATGAGATGAAAGGGGGTTCTTTTTATGGCAAAAAAATGGCGGCAGCATTTGCAAAACTGGATGTCACAAAAAATGGACCTTCCGCAGGATGTCATGATGGACCTTCCGAGAATCACGATGATCGGTCAAATCCATATTTATGTTGAGAACCACCGCGGCCTTTTGACTTTTTCCGATAAAGAAGTCCGGCTGCTTTTAAAAAACGGGCAGCTGTTAATCAAAGGCCGGTCTTTTGTCATCAAAACGATCTTGCCCGAAGAAATTTTACTGGAAGGCAAAATAGATGAAGTGTTGTATTTGAACGGATAGGGGTGGCTATGGTTGAAAAATCATTGGGTAACTTTTTTACAGGGGTCGGTGGCTGTAAAAATTGAGGGAAAAGGGATCGAACGTTTTATCAACCAGCTGACAAGGGCCGGCCTCGCTGTTTGGAATGTCAGGCGGCAGGGCACTATGGCCGTCACGTTCGAATTGCGCCTTTCAGACATTCACCAGCTCAGAAAAGCAGTAAGGGGACAAGATTTGCATGTCCGCTTTTTAAGGGGGCGCGGCGTTCCTTTTTTATGGAAAAGGACGCTGAAAAACGCCGGATTCCTGTTCGGTTTTTTTCTCTTTCTTGCCGTGATCACGGTGCTTTCCAACATGGTTTGGGGCGTGGAGATCAAAGGTGCAACACCAAAAACCGAGCACGAAATCCGCAAACAATTGGACAAACTGGGTATTCAAACAGGGCATTCACAGTTTTTTCTCGATGATATTGAAACCATCCAGCGCAAGCTGACAAACAATCTTCCGGACGTGACATGGGTCGGCGTGGAGCTGCGCGGGACAACCTATCATTTTACCGTTGTGGAGAAAAACATGCCGGAACCGGTGAAACATCCGGGCCCACAGCATCTTGTCGCTTCACAGAAAGCAGTGGTGGAAAATATGTTTGTTGAAAAAGGTAAGCCGGTTGTAAAAATTAACCAGTATGTGAAAAAAGGCCAGCTGCTTGTTTCCGGTGTCATTGGGAATGATAAAGAAAAATACCCTGTGGCAGCCAAAGGGAAAGTATACGGAAAAACGTGGTATAAAACGGCGGTTGAACTTCCGCTTTCCTCCCGTTTTCAAGTCTACACCGGCAATGCAGCCCAAAAATATTACCTTGGAATCGGCTCGATGAAGCTGCACGTATGGGGCTTCCGGAACCCCCGTTTTAAACAGTACCGGACATCGGAAGAAGCAGAAAAAGTCAAGTTTTTAAAATGGACATTGCCGGTCCGCTTTATCAGGGAAACGATCCGTGAGAAAGAAGAGCGGGACAGAAATTATACCAAAAAAGAGGCCGAAGCAGAAGCAAAAAAATTAGCAAGGCAGGATTTGCGCAAAAAACTGCCAAAAGAAGCAACCGTTACGGATGAATATGTTTTGCAAGAACATGTCCGCAATGGTACATTAAAAATGATGATTTATTATGAAGTAGTAGAAAATATCGCAATCGCAAAACCAATTGCTCAAGGAGACTTAGAATGACAGAAGAAAGTACGGCAAAACTTCAATTGGAGAATACAAACGAAGCAGTGCTTTTATTCGGCATTTCCGACCATCATTTGAAAATGCTTGAGGATGCCTACGGGGTCCACATCCTCACCCGCGGCGAAACGATCCAGGCAAGCGGCAAAGAAGATGCGGCACAAAGGGTGATCGCCGTCATGTCCGAACTGCTTGGTTTGATTAAAAAAGGCATCCCGATCAGCGGGCGCGATGTGCTTTACGCTGTCGAAATGGAAAAAAAGGGCCATCTTGAATATTTGGCAAGCCTGTACGAAGAAGAAATTGCCCGGAATGCGAAAGGGAAAGCGATCCGGATCAAGACATTCGGGCAGCGCGACTATATCCAGGCAATCCGCCATCATGACCTTGTGTTCGGCATCGGCCCGGCCGGAACGGGAAAAACGTATTTGGCCGTTGTCATGGCGGTGAATGCTTTAAAAAGCGGCGAGGTAAAACGGATTATTTTAACCCGCCCAGCTGTTGAAGCGGGGGAAAGCCTCGGGTTTTTGCCGGGGGATTTGAAGGAAAAAGTTGATCCGTATTTGCGCCCGCTCTATGATGCATTAAACGATGTGCTCGGCGCGGAGCATACACAGCGCCTGATTGAAAGGGAAACAATCGAAATTGCCCCGCTAGCCTATATGCGCGGGCGCACGCTTGATGATGCGTTCGTCATTCTCGATGAAGCGCAGAATACGACACAGGCACAAATGAAAATGTTTCTGACGCGCCTCGGTTTTCACTCTAAAATGGTGATTACAGGGGACAGAACACAGATTGACCTGCCAAAAGGCGCGGAATCTGGGCTTTTGACGGCTGAAAGAGTGCTGGAAAAAGTCCGCGGCATTTCATTCGTCTATCTGGAAGAAAGTGATGTCGTTCGCCACCCGCTTGTTGCGAAAATTATCGAAGCTTATCAAAACGCATAACCCGGGCCGTGGCACCCGGGTTGTTTTGCCATGCATTTTTGCCGGAAAACTGATATGATGGTACCGTTAAGAGCGATTGCAAAAGGCGGTGTACGAAAAGCAAATGAAAATTCCCGGGCAAATGGGCAGGTTGCGGATGATGTTAAGCTTTAAATGGTTTACATTCGTGATCCTGTTTTTACTGGCCCTTATTTTATTCGGCATTTTTTATCCGAACATCAGGCCACAGACGTATGATATTAAGTTATTTTCAGTTGCGAACAATACGATCCGTTCTCCGAAAACGATCGTCGATGAAGAAAAAACAAAAGAAGAAAAACAGCTGGCGGCCGCCAGTGTTGCGAAAGTCTATACGTTTGACAGCGGCCTGGCACAAAACCGGGTTTCGCTGATGGATTCGATTTTTGACGTTGCAGAAGAAGTGAACGCGGAATATAAAAATAAAAAACACGGCGGAAAAAACAGCAGCGGGCTGCAGGAAGAGAAGCTGGCAAAATTGAAGGAAATATTGTCTGAAAATGTGTCCGGCAATGTGACCGGTTCGATTTCCGACACAAGTTTTCGCGCGCTTTTGTCCGCTACCCCGGATGAATTGAAAGCGGCAAGAAACATTGTCGAAACGAATGTCAATGAGGCACTTAGCCAAAAAGTGACAGAAAACAATGCGGCTGAAGCCAAAAGCCGGGTGGCCTCGCAAATCGAAAGGTCGGGGTTAAAAGCGGGTATCCGGAATGCTGCGTCCGAGCTTGGTCAATATGCGATCGTGCCCAATTATGTGTACGATGCAAAGCTGACGGAAAAAAGAAGGCAGCAGGCGAGGGATAACGTTGAACCGGTGAAAATCCTGCAGGGACAGGTTATCGTCCAGGAAGGGCATCTGATCGACCGGGAAACTTACCGCGAACTCCAGCTGCTCGGGCTGTTAAAAAGCAGCGGATCGGTTAAGCCGTATATCGGATTGGCTTTATTTGCCTTTTTTGCATCTGGCGTTTTGTACCTCTATACGAGCCGGATGCGCGCAACGGAAGAAGAAAAGCAAAACCGGCTTGTCATGGCCGGGCTGATTCTTGTCATCGCCCTGGCATTGATGAAGCTGGCGGGTATTTTAACCCATCTTGAGATTCCGGGTATCGAATACGCTTATCCGGCCGCAATGGCGCCGCTGCTCGCTCGGATTTTGCTCAGGGACCGTTCCGCATTTTTGCTTTCAGCCCTGCTTGCCGCTTGTGCGAGCATCGAATTTCATGGCGACATTGCAGATACATTTAACGCCGAGATGGTTGTATACGCGCTTATTACAGGGACAGGGGGCATTTTGCTTTTACCGAAACGGCCGGAGCGCACCCGGTTGTTTCAAACCGGGATTTTTGCAGCGCTATTGAATGTGCTTGCCGTCTGTGTCATCTATTTTTTGAATGCCGGCCAAATCGTAAAAGCGGACTTTTTATATACCCTTTTATTTGCGTTTCTTTCCGGCATTTTGTCCGCTGTGTTCGTGATGGGGCTGCAGCCGTTTTTTGAAGCAGCGTTCGGCATTTTGTCGCCGATCCGCCTTGTGGAGCTGTCCAATCCGAACCACCCGCTTTTGAAAAAGATTTTAACGGAAGCACCGGGCACGTATCACCATAGCCTGATGGTTGCCAATCTTGCCGAAGCGGCTTGTGAAGCGATCGGGGCGAACGGCCTCCTTGCCAGGGTCGGCAGTTATTATCATGATATCGGGAAAACAAAACGGCCCGCATTTTTTATCGAAAACCAGCTGAACGTCCCGAATCCGCATGACCGCCTTTCGCCTGAAACAAGCAGGGACATTATTATTGCCCATGCGAAAGACGGGTCGGAAACATTGAAAAAATATAAGCTGCCGAAAGCCTTTTCGGATATTGCCGAACAACATCACGGCACGACTTTGCTGCAGTATTTTTACCATAAGGCAAAAGCGCAAAACCCGGATGTAAAAGAAGAAGCGTTCCGTTACCCAGGTCCAAAGCCGCAGACGAAAGAAGCGGCTGTCATCAATATTGCGGACAGCGTGGAAGCGGCTGTCCGGTCCATGAACCATCCGACGCCCGATGATATTCAAAATTTAGTCGGCAATATTGTGCAAGGGCGGATCATGGATGGGCAATTTAATGAATGTGACATTACTTTGAAAGAACTGGAGACCGTTAAACGCACGCTTTGCGAGACGCTTAACGGCATCTTTCATTCAAGGATCCAGTATCCGAAATAAGGATCCCGTAAAAATAAGAAAAAGGATGGCTGACATGACATTATCACTCGATATGATGGATGAAACAAATGAGCTTGAAGCGGAGCATCTCGAGCTTGTCCGGACATTGCTCGATTATGCTGCCCGTCAGGAAGGGGTGGAGGACGGCACCGAGTTGTCGGTAACGTTTACGGATAATGAAGGGATCCGCGAAATCAACCGCGATTACCGCGGCAAAGACCAGCCGACCGATGTCATTTCGTTCGCGCTTGAAGAAATGGGGGAAGGGGAGATCGAAATTACTGGTGCAGAAATACCGCGCGTACTCGGGGATATCATTATTTCCGTGCCGCGGGCAAGGGAGCAGGCCGAAGAGTACGGGCACTCGTTTGAAAGGGAACTCGGCTTTTTGGCGGTTCACGGATTTCTTCACCTGCTCGGCTATGACCATATGACAAAAGAAGATGAAACGGAAATGTTCGGGCGCCAAAACGAGATCCTCGATCGCTATGGACTTAAACGATAAAAAAATCCCGAAATACCGCACCCCTTTCCGGCCGGCTGTGGAAGGACTGTTTGCAACCATCCGGCAGGAACGGAATTTCCGTTTTCATCTTCTGGCGGCGTTTTGCGCTTGTTTGCTCGGCTTTTTCTTCTCCCTTTCCAAAACAGAATGGATCGCCATTTTAATTTCCATTTTCGGCGTGATCGCAATGGAGCTGATGAACACAGCAATTGAGCGGGCGGTTGACCTGACTGTCGGGCAGAAATACCACCCGCTTGCCAAGCTTGCGAAAGACGCAGCGGCGGCAGCAGTCCTGATGTGGGCCGTGCTTGCGGCCATTATCGGCTGCATCGTATTTCTTCCAAAATTATGGCATGTATTCCAGGGAGCGGCTTTTTAATGCGGCTTCTTTTTTATGGCCCTCCCCCAAATGTCCTTACCTGCGCGATTTCGGCGTAAAAAAGCAGATGCCCTGCTTCAGCCGGACTGTCGTACAGAAACGGCATACGAGATCTGGTATGTGTAAAATTTTACTCGAAGGGCAGATGAGTGGAAAAAATGGGGAGACACTCTATTATCTAAATGTACACCGTTAAATGAACATCAAGAGAGAGGTCTTCCCATGGATATGCCGCAATTTGAAAGGCACAGGCCGTTGCGCTAAAATAAAGGTAATCACACTACTTGAAAACGGCCATGGCATACTAAGTGACGCTAAAATCAGTGTAAATTCACCACGAGTCGACAATATTTTCACGAACTTTTAAAATATTCAAAAGTGATGAAAAATACATTTTAACTTTCGGGTCTATTTGTAGTAAAATACAGGTAAGGGGAAAAGATATGGAAACAATGGTAAAGCTGCTTTCGGGCACTTATTCAACGGAGGATTTGCATGGAACAACCAACATATAAATCAGGCTTTATTTCTATCATTGGACGCCCGAATGTCGGGAAGTCCACTTTCATCAACCAGGTGGTCGGGCAAAAAATCGCCATCATGAGCGATAAGCCGCAGACAACACGGAATAAGATACAGGGCGTTTACACAGCTGATGACGCACAGATGATTTTTATCGATACACCCGGCATCCATAAACCGAAGCATAAGCTGGGCGATTTCATGGTAAAATCAGCCACGGATACATTAAAAGAAGTGGACCTGATTCTATTTATGGTCAATGCGGAAGAAAAACGCGGCCGCGGGGACGAGTACATTATCGAACTGCTTAAACACGTGCGCACGCCTGTTTTTTTGGTCATCAACAAAATTGACCTCGTTCATCCGGATGATTTGCTTGCCTTCATAGAACAGTACAAAGATTTATACCCGTTCCGTGAAGTGGTCCCGATTTCCGCACTCGGAGGAAACAACGTCAGCCGGCTGCTCGATACCATCAAGGCATATTTGCCGGAAGGGCCGCAGTATTATCCGGCAGACCAGGTGACAGACCATCCGGAACGCTTTATCATTTCGGAACTGATCCGCGAAAAAGCGCTGCAGCTTACAAGAGAAGAAGTGCCGCATTCGATTGCGGTTGTTATTGAAAAAATGGAGCGGGAAGAGAACAAGGATGTCATTCACGTGATGGCGACGATCGTTGTCGAACGGCCGTCCCAAAAAGGGATTATCATCGGCAGGCAGGGAAGCATGCTGAAAGAGATTGGCAAAAGAGCAAGGGCTGATATCGAAAATTTGCTCGGGTCGCAAGTTTATTTGGAATTATGGGTAAAAGTGCAGAAAGATTGGCGGAATAAAATCAGCCAGCTGCGCGATTTCGGTTTCCGGGAAGACGAATATTGATTTTGGCGCCCGCTTCTGGTTGTAAATTTTTACCCCGAATGTTTGCGTGTCCCCTGGTGAAGCTATAAAAGGCTTTTAAAGAAATTTCATGACCTACAACATGAAAGGCGTGGTGAATATGTTAGAATTTACCTGGAAAGTCTTTGCGGATACCGGCAATATTGATACGTACCTGCTTTTTAAGGAACTGGAAAGGGACCGGCGTCAAGACCGGTATGAACGTGAAGAAGATCCGGCAGATGCGGATTTTTCCATTACTTAAGGATAAGCCGTACTGCCTGTCGGGCAAGAGGTGGAGAGGTTGTTTGAAAAATGTGAAGGGATCGTCATTAAAAATACAGACTACGGCGAATCCAATAAAATCCTGCATATTTACACAAAAGAATTTGGGAAGCTAGGCTTTATGGCGCGCGGAGCCAAAAAGCCGAACAGCCGACTGGCGGCGGTTTCCCAGGTTTTTACATATGGGAATTTCCTTTTTCAGCCGTCGCGCGGTCTTGCCACCCTCCAACAGGGAGAGACCGTTTCACCGATGCGCCATATCCGCGAAGATATTTTCAAAACGGCGTATGCTGCCTATGTGGTGGAACTTTTGGGCCGGGCGGTCGAAGATAAAAAAAAGAATCCGTCTTTATTTGAGCTTTTGCTCCGGACGCTCGAATATATCGATGAAGGCTATGACCCGGAAATTATCAGGGACATCTTTGAAATGAAGATGCTGAATGTACTCGGTATGTACCCGGTGATGGACAAATGTGCGGTATGCGGCAACACGGAAGGGCCCTTTGCTTTTTCCATCCGGGAAAACGGCCTTCTTTGCCCCCGCTGTTTTGCGCGCGACCCGTACCGGCTCCCGTTGTCACAGCCTGCGATCCGCCTGCTCCGGCTTTTTTATTTTCTGGACATCAACCGGCTCGGCAGCATTTCTGTTAAAGACTCGACAAAAAAAGAGCTGAGAACGGCGATTTCCATGTACTATGATGAATATACCGGCCTGCAACTGAAAGCCGGCCGGTTTCTTAGCCAGATAGAGTCGCTCGAAAAAAGGCTCGGGCCGGACAATGCATAAGACATCCCCCTATCGAAGAAAAAGGGGGACTTTCCTTGCTGCCCGGGGCCGGATGATGCATCGCACGGCCCGCGGTTCTGCTTTAACTGTTTTTGCCCGGCCGAAAAATCATGACCCGCTATCTGAGTATACGCAGCTGTCTTCCAAAATATCAATGGCATTTTTATGTATCATAGTGGCAGATAAGGACAGATTTCCGTAAATGTGTTATACTATTGTCTTGCATGGTTGTGTGAATGAAGGCGGTGATTACGATCGAATTAACGAAAAGGCAAGAACAGATTCTCGAGATCGTCAAAACGAACGGGCCGATTACAGGCGAGCACATCGCCGAAAAGCTGAATTTAACGAGGGCAACACTCCGGCCGGATCTTGCCATTTTAACAATGGCAGGTTACTTGGATGCACGCCCGCGCGTCGGCTATTTTTATACCGGAAAAACGAGCACGCAGCTTCTTACGGAAAATTTAAAACATATTTACGTAAAAGATTATCAGTCTTTGCCGGTCGTGGTGAACGAGAATATGTCCGTGTACGATGCCATCGTAACGGTTTTTCTTGAAGATGTCGGCACGCTTTATGTCGTCGACAATGCATCCCATCTGATCGGTGTTTTGTCGCGAAAAGATTTGTTGCGGGCAAGCCTTGGAAACAAAGACCTATCGGCATTGCCGGTGCATATCATTATGACAAGAATGCCGAATATTACCTGCTGTAAAAAAGATGATCTTCTGATTGATGTGGCAAAAAAACTGATTGAAAAACAAATTGACTCGGTGCCCGTTGTGAAAGAAACAGAAAGCGGGCTTGAAGTGACCGGGCGGATAACGAAAACGAATATCACGAAAGCGTTCGTTGAACTTGCAGACGGCGATTAAAAAGGAAGTGATCATTTTTGGCAAAACCCCATATTTATATTGTTTCAGACTCGGTCGGAGAGACGGCGGAGCTCGTCACAAAGGCGGCCATCAGCCAGTTTGAAAACCAGGACGCAGAATTAAAACGCTTCCCGTATGTGGAAGATACGATCCATATTGATGAAGTGGTTTCGCTTGCATCCATGAATTTCGGCATGATCGTCTATACGCTTGTGAAGCCGGAAATGCGGAAATACATGAACGACCAAGCCGTAAAACACGGCCTTGCTGCTGTCGATTTAATGGGACCTCTCATGGACCGGCTGCTCGAATTGTATGAATCCAAGCCGCTCTATGAACCGGGGCTCGTCAGAAAATTGGACGAAGCTTATTTTAAAAAGGTGGAAGCGATCGAATTTGCGGTGAAATATGATGACGGCCGGGATCCGCGCGGCATTGTCCGGGCGGATATTGTCCTCATCGGTGTTTCCCGTACGTCCAAAACGCCGCTTTCACAATACCTGGCGCATCACCGCTATAAAGTTGCGAATGTGCCGATTGTGCCGGAAGTGGATCCGCCGGAAGAACTTTTTCGTATTCCTTCCAAAAAATGTATCGGTTTAAAAATTGATCCTGATACATTAAATCATATCCGGAAAGAACGGCTGAAAACACTCGGGCTTGATGGTTCGGCAAGTTATGCGACCATTGAACGCATCAAATACGAACTGGATTATTTTAATCAGGTAGCGGAGCGGCTTGGCTGCAAAGTGATCGATGTCACCAACAAAGCGGTCGAAGAAACGGCAAATATTATTATGGATGAAATGAGAAAGTAAAAGCGGTCAAGGTTCGAGAAGCGCATGCCTTTTTGCGGCATCGGCCGGATGAAAATAAATCCAATTGAAACGGTGGAAGCAGGCTGAAACGGTCTTTGCTTCCACCCGTTTTTTTAAAAATTTTTCTTTTGAAAAAAACGAGGCATATTTTTTTCTGTTTTTCAGTATTTATTTATAGTCAAAATGGAGCAAGTGTACTATAATAAAAAATTGTGATAAAAATGTATGATACGGGTTTAGAGTAAGCTTTTAAGGAATAAACTATTTATGAGTAAATGTCAAGTCTGAATTTGAATAAATTTCGACAGGGCCAAAAAAATTATGGGAAGAAGCGCAAAACATGCAGGATTCTGCGGAGCAATGTAGAATATTTTAGGATGAAAAGAAAAACAGCAAACGAATAAGCATTGCCGTATCCCGGATGAAATGCTGTGAATAAAGGTGGAGCAGAAGGGATTGTTTGATGACAGGGATGATTCCAAATGAAAAAATTGATGAGATCCGCCGGTCTTCCGATATTGTGGAGGTCGTGAGCGAATATGTACAGCTCAAAAAGCAGGGCCGCAATTATTTCGGCCTGTGCCCGTTCCACGGTGAGCATACGCCGTCATTTTCCGTATCCCCAGATAAGCAGATTTTTCACTGCTTTGGATGCGGCGCAGGCGGCAATGTATTTACTTTTCTCATGGATATCGAAGGCATCTCTTTTCAGGAAGCGGCAGAGAAACTGGCACAAAAAGCGCATATCGAGCTTGGCGTCGTTTTACGGCACGAAGAGCAGAAAAACATCGATCCGAAGCGCCGGCAGATGCTGGAAGCGCACGAACTGCTGCAAAAATTATACCACCATTTGCTTTTGCATACAAAAGAAGGAGAACCTGCGCTAAAGTACCTGCGCGGGCGTGGATTTACAGACGAAGCAATCGAAAAGTTCGGGATCGGATATGCGCTGCCTGCCTGGGATTTTGCCGCCAATATGCTACAAAAGCGCGGTTTTCCCCTTTCCGTGCTGGAAGAAAGCGGGCTTGTCATCCGCAATGAAAAGGACGGCAAATATTTCGACCGTTTCAGGGACCGGATTATGTTTCCGATCATGGATGAAAAGGGAAACATGGTCGCATTTGCCGGAAGAGCGGTCCGGAAACAGGAACACCCGAAATATTTAAACAGCCCTGAGACGCCGCTTTTTAATAAAAGCAAGCTGCTTTTTAACCTGAACCGGGCAAGAGGGCCGATCCGCAAAAAACAGCAGGCAGTCATTTTCGAAGGCTATGCGGACGTGATCTCCGCCGACCGGGCTGGCGTTGAAAACGGTATTGCCACAATGGGCACTTCGATTACACCGGAACACGTCCGGATGATAAAAAGGCTCACGGACGGCGTTGTCATTTGCTACGATTCGGACCAGGCCGGCCTCACTGCTGCTTTCCGTGCGGGGAAAATGCTCAGTGAAAACGGCTGTGAAGTGCGGGTTGCGCAAATGCCGGATGGGCTGGACCCTGATGACTACATAAACCAGCATGGCGGAGAAAAGTTCCGCATGGATGTAATAGGGGCCAGCCTGACTTTTATGGCTTTTAAAATGCAATATTTCCGCATGAATAAAAATCTCCAAAATGAAGGAGAAAAGCTGGCGTATATAGAAGAAGTCATTCAGGAAATTGCCAAACTGGAGAATCCGGTGGAGAAAGACCTTTACTTGCGCCAGCTGTCCGAAGAATTTTCGTTGTCTTTGGACGCCCTGAAAGAGCAGGAAAGGCAATACGGTTCCCGTGAAACCGGGACCCGGAAGAGAAGCCGCCCTGCAGAGAATCCGGTGCCTGCACATGAGGAAGCCCGGATGCTCCCTGCCAATATGACCGCAGAGAGAAGGCTGCTTTGGCATATGCTGCGGGACGGGGAAATTGCCTATAAAGTGAAAGATTTCCTTGGCGAAAACAGCTTTTACGGGGATGAACACCAGGCAATTTTTACTTACCTGCTTGGCTGGTACGAAGAAGGGAATCCGCCTGATACGAGCGCTTTCCTGTCTTATTTGCCCGATGCAAAACTGCAGCGGATTGCTGCCGAAATCGAAATGATGACGGTAGGCGGGGAGCTGACGGATGAGGAATTGGAAGATTATGTGCAATATGTGCTAAAACACCAGAAGTTGCTGCGCATTCAGGAAAAACTGAGGGCACAAAAAGATGCCGAACGGCAGAATGATTTCCAAAAAGCGCTGCAATTGGCGGGTGAAATTGTGGCACTGAGAAAGTCTATGACTTGAAATCTCTGCTTTTTATAAATGATCAAGTTGCTGTTGGATCATTGAAAGTGTTGAAATTGTCGGAAGGAGGGGAACATATGGCTGAAAAGTCAGCACGTTCCAAAGAAGTAGAAGAAAGTGAGTTTACAGTAGAAAAAGCAAAAGAGCAACTCGTTGAACGCGGGAAAAAGCGGGGGTTTCTCACTTATGATACCATTTCCGAAAAACTCGGCCATTTTGATTTAACATCCGATCAGATGGATGAATTTTATGAATCGCTCGGTGAACAAGGAATCGATGTGACAGATGACACCAGCGACGAGGATGCCCCTTCCCATCTCGAACTGGAAAAAGAGAATGACGAAGAGTTTGACCTGAATGATTTGAGTGTTCCCCCGGGTGTGAAAATCAATGATCCGGTACGCATGTACTTGAAAGAAATCGGGCGGGTCGACCTTCTTTCCGCAGACGAAGAAATCGAACTGGCCAAAAGAATCGAGCAGGGCGATGAAGAAGCAAAACGCCGGCTCGCTGAAGCCAACTTGCGCCTTGTTGTCAGCATTGCAAAACGGTATGTCGGCCGTGGCATGCAGTTTCTGGATTTGATCCAGGAAGGCAATATGGGCCTCATCAAGGCGGTTGAAAAATTCGATTACAAAAAAGGCTACAAATTCAGCACCTATGCCACATGGTGGATCCGCCAGGCCATCACGCGCGCGATTGCAGACCAGGCACGGACGATCCGGATACCGGTCCATATGGTGGAAACGATCAATAAACTCATCCGTGTGCAACGGTCACTGCTCCAGGATTTGGGCAGGGAACCAACACCGGAAGAAATTGCTGAAGAAATGGATATTTCTCCGGATAAAGTTCGGGAAATCATTAAAATTGCCCAGGAACCGGTTTCACTTGAAACGCCGATTGGCGAAGAAGATGATTCGCATCTTGGAGACTTTATTGAAGACCAGGATGCCACATCACCTTCTGACCATGCCGCTTATGAGCTGCTGAAAGAACAGCTGGAAGATGTGCTTGATACATTGACCGACAGGGAAGAAAATGTGCTCCGCCTCCGGTTCGGGCTTGATGACGGGCGCACTCGGACACTTGAAGAAGTCGGCAAAGTATTCGGTGTCACAAGGGAACGAATCCGGCAAATTGAAGCAAAGGCTTTGCGGAAACTCCGCCATCCAAGCAGGAGCAAACGCCTGAAAGATTTTCTTGAATAAGCCGGAAAAAGAAACAGACATGGCGCTTGTGCATCTGTTTTTACAGGCGCCTTGTTTTTAGTTTACTTCCTCGGGAAGTAAACTTTTTTCTTGCAAAAAAAAGGATTTTCCGCCCGCTTGTCGAATAGGTTACACAGGATGTGTTGAAAAATGGACGATAAGAGAAAACAAATCATTGTCAACGAAATTAAAATGTGGAAAGAGACCAAAATGATTCCACAAGAATACTGCGATTTTCTACTCGCGATCTATACGGAGGGAAATGAGGCCAATACCCGCAAACAAAACGGCGCAGGGAAATCCGTTAAAAAACAAGCCGCGGTTTCTGTTTTCATTCTTGCCCTCATTGCAATCGCTGTATTTGTCATTTATTTTACTGAATTACATTTTATTTTGCAAACGATGATTTTGACAGCTTTTGTCGGATGCTTACTTTTTCTGGGAATTCATTATGCTAATAAAGAAATTTTTTACCCGGTTTTCTTTGTTGGCGCCGCGATTATTTTGCTGCTTCTCAGTGTGTTTTTGAATGAAAAGGTGTTTGGAAATCACCGCTATACTTTATATTTGCTGCTTTTTGTCAACTGCGGGTTGTGGCTTATCGCCGGAAAGGCATACAAGCTGCTGTATTTTACCTTATCGGGGTTTCTCGGCCTCGTCATCTTGCTGGTCTCTATAGTAATATAATGTATAATTTTCAGTTTTCCTGTTGCCCTTTTCCGGCCCGCCTGCAATTGTATCACTTTATTGAATTTTTTGCTGCTTTTATTATAATACAAGATGAAAGCGCATTCAACCGTTATTTTTAAGTGGAAAGGCTTTCTTTCAAAAGAATTTTCAGTTAAAATGGAGGAGATGGGCACGGTAAATACGCTGGAAAAGCGGAAAAACAAGGGGGGAATGCATTGAAAAGAAATCCTGTAATCCCATATGTGCTGATTATGGTATTCGGGCTTGCCCTTATCTTTTTTCTTTCCGTGAAAGGGATCGGGGATGCGAAAGAAGTGGCCAAAGAAAAGGAGCATCCGAAGCAAACCGAAACCGCCTCCTCGGAAAAGTTTGATCCGGAGAGCTTTGCCAAAAAGACTTGCGTGACCTGCCACGGAAATAATTTGCAAGGCGGGGCCGGGCCGAATCTCCACGGCATCGGCAAGAAATTGTCCAAAGATAAGATTAAAGATGTACTCAGGAACGGCACGAGCGGCGGTATGCCAGCCGGACTTGTCGAAGAAGACCATATTGATGAAATGGCGGACTGGGTATCAAAGCTAAAATAAAGGGCAGGTTCACCGTACGGGGGGCATCCCCCTTTTTTTTATGGCAAAAAGTGGCTACAATAGAGGTATCACATGTAAAGTGGTGAAGAAATGAACAGCGGGAAACTTTCAAGAAGGCTTGAATCGGTGGCGGCTTTTATTCCGGCCGGCACTGTATTGGCAGATATCGGGTCTGACCACGCTTATTTGCCCGTTTTCTGCGTGAAGGACGGTAGCGTAACAGCGGCGGTGGCCGGAGAAGTGGCGGAAGGGCCGTACCATTCGGCGCAAAAGCAAGTGGAAAAAGCAGGGCTGACTGAAAAAATCAGCGTCCGGAAAGGAGACGGGCTTGAGATCTTGGCTCCGGGCGAAGCGGGATGCATTACGATTGCCGGGATGGGCGGCGCATTAATCGCCTCTATCCTCGATCGCGGAAAAGCAAAACTAAACGGCAAAGAAACGCTCATCCTGCAGCCGAATACCGGGTCGCACATTGTCCGCGGATGGCTGGCGGAAAACGGATGGGCCGTCACAGGAGAAGACATTCTCGAGGAAGACGGGAAAATATACGAAATTATCGCGGCAGAGTACGCGGGCCGCCATGTGGTGCTCACGGAAGCGGAACGCCTGATGGGCCCGGTTTTAATCAAAAACCAAAATGAAGCTTTCCGGAAAAAATGGCGTAATGAAATCAAAAAATGGCAATCCGTGCTCAGCCATCTGGAGCAGGCAGACGCAAGCCCGGAAATTGAAGAAAAAAAGCGTGTATATCGCCATTTGATTGCTTTGGCAGAGGAGGTTTTAACATGAAGCATGCGAACGGGCATGATGTCATCCAGCTATTTGAGCAGTTCGCACCGAAAAAGTTTGCAATGGACGGGGATCCGGTCGGGCTCCAAATCGGGCAGTTAAACGGGCCGGTGAAAAATGTGCTGGTGGCGCTTGATGTGTTGGAAGATGTGGTGGACGAAGCGATCGAAAAGGATGTCCAGCTGATTATCGCCCACCATCCTTCCGTTTACCGGCCGTTAAAAAACATGGCGACAGATACCCCCCAGGGCCGGCTGATTGAAAAATGCATCCGCCACGGGATTGCTGTCTATGCCGCCCATACGAACCTTGATATCGCAGAAGGGGGTGTAAACGATTTGCTGGCGGAGGCGCTCGGGCTCCGCGATACGGAAGTATTATCGCCTCTTTATGAAGACAAATTGAGGAAACTGGTTGTTTTTGTCCCGGTATCCCATGAAGAAGCCGTAAGAACGGCGCTTGGAAATGCCGGTGCGGGGGCGATCGGGAATTATAGCCATTGTTCTTTCTCTGCCCGCGGTACCGGCCGTTTTCTGCCGAGGGAAGGGACAAACCCGTTCCTCGGGGAAGCGGGAAAGCTCGAAGCAGCAGATGAAACAAGGATTGAAACGATTTATCCCGTGTCGATTGAAAAACAGGTGCTTTCTGCGATGCTTGAGGCGCACCCGTATGAAGAGGTTGCCTATGATATTTATCGGGTCTTAAATGAAGGCCGGAAGTATGGGCTCGGCCGGATCGGCGAAATCGAACGGGAAATGGCACTGCGGGAATTTGCGGAACATGTTAAAAAAGCGCTCGAAGTTCCGGCATTGCGCGTCGTCGGAAATCTCGACGAAAAAGTGAAAAAAGTAGCTGTTCTCGGCGGAGACGGCAACAAATATTTTGCTGAGGCAAAAAAGGCGGGGGCCGATGTGTTCGTCACCGGGGATTTTTATTACCATAACGCCCACGATGCACTGGCGCTCGGGCTGAATGTTGTAGACCCCGGACATAACGTGGAGAAGGTGATGAAAAAAGGGGTCGCGGCTTATATGCAGAAAGCATGCAGGGAGCATCAGCTCGATGTCCGCTTTATTGCATCCGAAGTGAACACAGACCCGTTTCAGTTTCTTTAAAAAACGCCCGGGCCGCTCGAAGTAGGGAAAAAGACGGCCTTTTTTAACCCGGGTCCCGTTATCCTAAAAAGATTGCGATAGCTCATTTTCCTTCTTTTGGACGGGGCCCCGTTGCATCTCGTATGGACTAAAAATACACACCAATTGATTTTCATGATGCTGCATTTTTTCCAGCATGGATGATGAAAGGCAAAAGGGCGGAGTCCGGTGGGGATCCGCCCTTTTGCTTATATTCCATTCCGGCCGGAAGCGTTTCAACCAGGTTTCAAGCTTTTTGGCCGGAAGAACGGTGCGGCGCTTTCACTTTCGGCAAAATTTTGGTTAACGGTACGTTCCGCTTTCGTTCCCAGGTTGATTCGTCTTCCGGGTCAAATTTTTCAAGAAATGCTATGACTTCACGTACGATCGGCGTCGGTGTTGATGCCCCTGCCGTTACGGCAACTTTTTGTACACCTTCAAGCCACGCCAGCTCAATTTCTTCGACATCGGCAATCCGGTATGCTTTCGTGCCGGCAATTTCTTCTGATACTTGGGCGAGGCGGTTTGAATTGTTGCTGCGCGGGTCGCCGACTACAAGCAGCAAATCAGCCTCCCCGGCCTGCCTGGCAACGGCTTCCTGGCGAATTTGCGTCGCATGGCAAATTTCATTGTACGTTTCTGCATGCGGATATTTCTTTTGGATAAGTTCCATTAAATCCGCCACGTCCCATTGGCTCATCGTCGTCTGGTTTGTTACAATGATTTTATCATTGCGGATATCGAGGGCTTTAACGTCTGCTTCCGTTTCGACGAGATGGACAATCGCAGGTGCGACACCGGCTGCCCCCTCGGGTTCCGGATGGCCTTTTTTACCGATATAAATCACATCATAGCCTTCTTTTTCTTTTTCACGGATTAAATCATGGGTTTTCGTTACATCCGGGCATGTGGCATCAATGGCCGTCAAGCCTTTTTTCCGGGCAAGTTCGCGCACTTCGGGGGAGACGCCGTGCGCGGTAAAAATAACGGTGCCTTTCTCCACCTTTTCGAGAATTTCTTTGCGGTTTTTGCCGTCGAGCGTAAGGATCCCGTCTTCTTTAAAGGCATCAGTCACATGCTGGTTGTGGACGATCATGCCAAGAATATAGATGGGACGCGGCAAAGTTTTATCCATTGCGGCGTTGCGGGCAATGACCATTGCGTCAACAACGCCGTAGCAGTAACCCCGGGGGGAAATTTTCAGCACTTCCATCGCGATCCTCCTAACAGGGTGCCGGAACACCGGCATCCGGGCTGGGAAATGAGTCTATTACATTTGTATTATATCGGAATGCGGCAAAGAATACAAAACGGGTTTTTGCACAGCCGGCCGTGCCCGAAATATGGCGCGCTCCCGGAAGGATGGAAAAGCAGAGGCTAATGCCAGCTTTTAATAGAACGAACCGTCTATACGCGGGTGCAAACTTTTGGTGCGCCAGATACCGAATGGTTCCCGGCCACAGAAAAAACCGTCTGCACACGGGTACAAACGGTTTTGGCGCCTTAAATAAACAATTTCGGCACGGAGACTCCTTTTTCCGGGCGTTTTTCGTCATTTTTGCTTTCTGCGGCTTGAGATGCGGGACGCTCCGCTTGCCGGTTGCTTTTTTTCTCTTTTGCTGGCGCAGGTTTTTTGTCTTTGCTGCTTAATTCGCGATTTTCCTGCTCATCCTGCTCATCCTCATTCGGGGCATTTTTCAGGCCGCGGTACAGTTTCCACATCGCTGGCAGATTTTTGACGAGCGGGCCGACCTGCTGAATCTGCTGGATCATCGGGCCGACCTGCTGCGCGGTTTTTAAGACATTTTGTGTATTGTTTAAAAACGAACTGATCGAAGAAGGATTTGCGATGGATTTGAAAAGCGATCCGCCTCCCCCGGCGGCACCCCGCTGGAAGGCAGCTGCCGGGTTGGCGGCTGCGCTTTGTCCGCCCCTTTGGAACAGTCTGGATAAAAGCCCTCCGCCCCGTCCTGCAGTTGCGCCTGCTCTACCCGGAAATCCCGGCATTTGCCCTCCGGCTCTGAATTGCCCGGGCATGCCCGGCCCGCCCAGGCGGTTCCCGGCAAACGGATTTCGCTGCATTCCGCCGAACGGGGACGGACTTTGCCGGCCGAAAAAGGGCGACATATTTCTTGGCGGCATCCATTTGACCCCCTTTCTGTTTGGCTTTTTCGTTCAATATTACAATATGCAGGCCAAACGGAAACGTCTGGCATGCAAAAAAAGTTTCTTTCTGCCTGTAAACGGCACAAAAATTTCCATTTGCATACGGGGGCATGCGGAAATTGGCATTTTTCGCGGATGTCGATTATAATAACAAGACGTTCTGCTGCATGAGAGAAGGAGTGGAAACATGAACGGAACAAAATGGGAAGATTTCGGTTTTAAATCATTTATCGAAAAAGCGATCGAACATAAAGGCTTTGCCGAACCGACGGAAATACAGCGAAAAATGATTCCGCTTGTTTTGCGGGGGGAAAGCGCTATCGGACAGTCGCAGACGGGAACGGGGAAAACACATGCTTATGTGTTGCCGCTTTTGCAAAAAGCAGACCCGTCTCTTGCGGAAGTCCAGGCGGTGATTACGGCCCCGACGCGGGAACTGGCGGCACAGATATACCATGAAATCCAGGAAATTTTAAAATGGGAAGAAACAGGCCGTCTTACCGCTAAACTATTTATCGGCGGGACGGACAAGCAGCGGGATATCAGCAAACTGAAAAAACAACCGCAAATTGTAGTTGGCACACCGGGCAGGGTAAATGATCTTGTGAAAGAACAGGCGTTATTTGTCCATACAGCGAAAACGTTTGTTGTCGATGAAGCGGATATTATGCTCGATATGGGCTTTATCGTGGATGTCGACCAAATCGCGGGGAGGATGTCTGAAAAACTGCAAATGCTCGTGTTTTCGGCAACCATTCCCGAAAAATTAAAGCCGTTTTTAAAAAAGTACATGGAAAATCCGAAATTCGAGCAGGTAGCGCCGCGCCAAATCGCAGCGAAAAAAATTGAACATATTTTGATCCCAAAACGCGCGCGGGAGAAAATGGACGTGTTGCATGATGTCCTCGAGGCGTTTAACCCGTACTTGGCGATTGTATTTGCAAACACAAAAGCGATGGTGGATGAAATTGCAGCAGGGCTCTCAGCAAAAGGGATGAAAACGGCCCGCATCCACGGAGACCTCTCGCCGCGGGAACGGGCGAAAACGATGAAACAAATCAAAAACCTGGAATACCGGTACATCATTGCCACTGATTTGGCCGCGCGCGGGATTGATATCGAAGGGGTCAGCCATGTTGTAAACTACGAGCTGCCAAAAGATTTAACGTTTTACGTCCATCGCGCCGGCAGAACGGCCCGCGCCGATCTGTCGGGCATATGCGCGACCATTTACGAACCTTCCGATGAGTTTGCCCTCACCCAGCTTGAGAAAATGGGGATTGCATTTCTCTACCGCGATGTGCGCCGCGGCGAATGGGTGGAACTGGGCGATCGGAACCGCCGCAAAAAGCGGGTAAAAAAGGCGGATCAAACGGAGACTGCGGCGAGAAAGGCAATCGGCAGGCCGAAAAAAGTGAAGCCGGGCTACAAAAAGAAAATGGAACGGCAGATCGAAATGCTGAAAAAACGGCAAAGGAAATTGCAAAAACGGAAATAAAAGGGGAGAAACAGCATGCTTAAAATTGGTTCACATGTCTCGATGAGCGGCAAAAAAATGCTGCTTGCGTCAAGTGAAGAGGCGGTTTCATACGGCGCCAACACATTCATGATTTATACGGGCGCACCGCAAAATACAAGGCGGAAGAAAATTGAGGACTTGAACATTGAAGCCGGCCTTGCCCATATGAAAGAACATGGCATAGAGGAGATTGTCGTCCATGCGCCGTATATCATCAATATCGGCAACACAACAAATCCTGCGACATTTGAACTCGGTGTCCGTTTTTTGCGGTCGGAAATTGAGCGGACGGAGGCGATCGGAGCGAAGCAGATCGTTTTGCACCCGGGCGCCCATGTTGGTGCAGGGCCGGAAAAAGCGATCAAGAAAATCATTGAAGGGCTGAATGAGGTGCTCGTTCCGGAGCAAACCGTCCAGATTGCGCTTGAAACGATGGCCGGCAAAGGATCCGAATGCGGCAGGACGTTTGAGGAACTGGCGGAAATTATAGACGGCGTCAAATACAATGACAAGCTTTCCGTTTGCTTTGATACTTGCCATACCCATGATGCCGGCTATGATGTGAAAAACCGGTTTGATGAAGTGCTGGATGAATTTGACCGGATCATCGGCATTGGCCGCCTGAAAGTATTGCATGTCAATGACAGCAAAAATGAAGCCGGCTCGCACAAAGACCGGCATGAGAATATCGGGTTTGGCCATATCGGATTTGAAGCCCTTGACTATATCGTGCATCACCCGGCGCTTTCTGACATCCCGAAAATTTTGGAAACCCCTTATGTCGGCGAAGACAAAAAGAACCGCAAGCCGCCGTACAAATACGAAATTGCCATGCTTAGAAACAGGAAATTTGACGAAAATCTGCTGGCCAAAATTGTGGAGCAGCCCGCTTGAATCCTGGTCAGGTTTTAAAGCCGCTGAAACAAAACGGTGAGACACTACATTCTTAGTGTCTCATCGTTTTTTGCATCTGGACAGTTTCAGTGGTTTTCGTTTGGCCGGGATTTTTTAAAAATAAACCTCCATTTGCAAAATGAAATATAACTGTAATCTATTTATCAAACCATCAATGCTATAATCAGAAATATCAATAGATTAATAGAACGGAATCTACACATAATGAGAAAAAGCCGATACATAGCAATGGAGGCGTTAAGGTGAATAGGAAGTTTTTGTCGTTAACCGCTGCTGCAGTGATCGCAGGCAGCGCTTTCGTCCCGCTTAGCAAAGCAAATGCAGAAACCGCTGTCAAGAGCATTCAAAACGAGGAGTCGGCCGTTAAGGAAAGCATTTCCGGCAAGCAAAACGAGATTGCGAAGATCGCAGAAAACGCGAAGCAGTTTCAGTCGGATATGGAAAAAATTTCGGCTAAGATCCGCCAAACCAATCAGAAAATCAGTGAAAAAACGCAAGAAGTGTCAGAGACGAAAGACGAGGTCGCATCGTTAAATGAAAAAATGAAAGAAACGCAAAAAAGAATAGAAGAGCGCAACAACGTGCTTGCCCGGCGTGCGCGTGACATTCAACAAAAAGGCGGAGCGGATAGTTATCTGAATGTGCTGCTTGAATCCAGCAGCCTGAGCGATTTTGTCAGCCGAGCGCAAGCGTTAACAACGTTTGTCCAAGCAGACCGCGCCATTTTAAAAGCGCAGGAAAAAGACAACAAAACATTAAATACAGCAAAAGCTGAAGTGGAAAAGAAGCTTCAGAAAGTGCAGTCGGATTTAGCTGAGCTTGAGGAGTTGAAAGAAGCAAACAAATACCAGCTTGCGGACCAGAAAAGCTTAGAAGCGGCGCTGAAGGAGCAAAAACAAGCTGCTGCAGCTGAATTGGCGAAGCTGAAAGACAAGGAAGCTTCCTTAAACGCGCAGGAAAAAGCAGCGCTCGCTGAACTGGAAAGCAAAGAGACCGAGACCGCACCATCTGCTACTGCTGCAAAATCTTCCGCGCCTCAGGAATCGAAGCAGGATGATTCCGCCTCTACCGGCACGAGCACCGGAAGAGACGATTCAAATGGAGAAACTGCGGCACATACACAGAAGGAAAAGACAAAGTCCGGATCCCGCGCAAAACATGTGGCGCGCGTACCTTCCTTTTCTGATGACGGCAGCGCTTCAAACAACGGTTCCGGAACGGTTGAAAAAGCGATCAGCGCCGGTTCAGCTTTAATCGGGCACACTTCCTATAAAATGGGCGGCGGAAGAACGAAAAGCGACATTGCAAACGGGCTTTTTGACTGCTCCTCATTTGTTCATTGGGCCTACGCACAGGCAGGCGTGAACCTGGGTGGCTCCGGTGCGAATACGGATACGCTTGCAGGGCTTGGGCAAGCGGTCAGTGCTTCGCATATGAAACGGGGAGACCTGGTCTTTTTCAATACTTATAAGTACAACGGCCATGTGGGCATTTACCTGGGCGGCGGCAAATTTCTCGATTGCAATAGTTCAGATGGCGTTTCCATCGACACCATGAGCAGCGGTTACTGGAAACAGTGCTTTAATGGCGTTGTCAGGCGCGTAGTGAAATAAGGAAGAACCGGCCGAAAAGCTTTTTCCGGCCGGTTCTTTTTCTATTTTGCCAATAAGACAAACACCCGGTTGATTTCTTTTGCGGTGAGCGGGCTTGTAATTTTTGCAATGTCTTTCAGTGCTTTGCTGCGGGCCTCGTCATCAAAGATGTCCAACTGTTTTCCCCGCACATAATCCGCGATTTTTTCCGCATCTTCGCGGCTGATTTTCACGTTAAACTGCCGCGCGTATTTAAAAAGTTCCGCGCCGGTAATGATATTCACCTTATAATTGACCATATTTTGAATCAGTTTCAATATCCATCACTCTCCCCGCTTCATGTATATGCGGGCCGGGAAGAAATGTTTCAGATGCTTATGGAAGGGGATATTGCCGCGGAGGAAGAAAAGCGATAAGAAGGCGGCAATTACCGGCATTTCCACGTGAACCCCTCCGCGCTTTACAATCTTTCGGAAAGAAGGTATAATGTTTAAATCGGAATGATTCTGATTGAGGAGTTTGCGTATGGAAGAATATGTTGTAGAAGTTTCTGGCCTCTCTTTCCGTTATGACCGGCAGAATGTGCTGGAACAGATCGATTTAAACATACCAAAGGGAGCGTTTCTCGGCATCATTGGCCCGAACGGTTCCGGAAAATCAACCCTGCTAAAGCTCATGCTCGGGCTGTTAAAACCGCAGGAAGGGGAAATCCGCCTTTTCGGCACGCCGCTCAGCCGCTTTAAAGACTGGAGCCGGATCGGTTTTGTCTCGCAAAAAGCCAATGCATTTAATACTGGTTATCCTGCGACCGTTTTAGAAGTGGTCGAAAGCGGCCTGGTGAAAAAAACCGGCCTGTTCCGTTTCCTTGGCCCCGGCGCCAGAAAAGAAGCAATGGAAGCGATCCGCTCAGTCGGGATGGAGGCGTACGCCCATCAAAATATTGGCGAGCTAAGTGGCGGCCAGCAGCAGCGTGTGTTTATCGCGCGGGCCATTGTCAGCAAGCCGGAGATTTTGATGCTGGATGAGCCGACAGTTGGTGTGGACCAGCGCCATGTCCGGTCTTTTTACGAAATGCTGGAGCAGCTGAACAGGGAATGGGGCATTACCCTGATTCTTGTCACACATGATATCGGCGCCGTTTCCGACAAAGTGACGCATGTTGCATGCTTGAACCAGCATTTATATTTCCATGGCGACATCCACGCGTTTCAGCAGTTGGATAAAGAAAAACGTTCATCCTGGTATGCCCACGATGTCCGGTTGCTGGCGCATGAACATGGGTGAGAAGGAGAAACCGAATGATTGCTGCACTTTTTCATTATCATTTTTTACAAAATACATTTTTGGCCGGCATTTTAATCGGCCTGATTGCCCCTTTGATCGGTAGTTTTATTGTCGTACGCCGTTTGTCGCTGATTGCGGATGCGCTCAGCCATGTCACATTGTCCGGGATTGCGATCAGCCTGTTTTTAAGCAGCAAGCTTTCTATTCTTGCCGGGTTGAACCCGCTTTATATTGGCACCGGCTTTTCCGTGCTCGGATCCGTGCTGATCGAGCGGTTGCGCGGGGTTTACCGGCATTATGAAGAACTTGCGATTCCGATTATCATGTCGGGCGGGATTGGCATCGGGCTGATCTTTATTTCTGTGGCCGGAGGGTATAATGTAGATTTGATGAATTACCTGTTCGGCAGCGTAAGCGCGGTAAGCCAGGCTGATCTTTGGCTCATTCTGGGGATTGCCGTCATTGTGGCGGCTGTGATCCTTTTGCTGTATAAGGAACTTTTCCTGCTTTCTTTTGATGAAGAATATGCAAAAGTGTCCGGTATTCCTGCGAAAACGATCCATTTGCTGTTTATGGTGCTGATTGCGCTTGTGATTTCGGCTGCGATGCGGATCGTGGGGATTATGCTTGTATCCGCGCTGATTACGCTCCCGGTAGCGGCCAGCATCCGCATCAGCCGGGGATTTAAACAGACCATTTTGTTTTCCGTTCTTTTTGGCGAAATTTCCGTTTTGGGCGGGCTGGTTACGGCATTTTATCTGAATTTGCCGCCCGGTGGTACAATTGTGGTGATTTCCATCGTCATTTTGCTTTTGGCGGTTTATATGAAACGATTCCGGCCCGGTGCCGGTTTGAACAAAAAGAAGGTGTGAACATGCTTTTGGATGAGGCAATTGAAATCTTGAAGGAAAACGGCTATAAGCATACAGGAAAAAGGGAAAAAATGCTCGATTTGTTTTCGGAGAGCAATAAGTATTTGACGGCAAAAGACGTGCTCGAATGGATGAAAGATGCGTATCCGGGCCTCAGTTTTGATACGATCTACAGGAATTTATCGCTTTTTGCTGAACTTGGCATACTGGAAGTGACAGAGCTGTCCGGTGAAAAGCATTTCCGTTTCAAATGCTCGACAAACCACCACCATCACCATTTTATTTGCCTGGCGTGCGGGAAGACGAAAGAAATCCCGGATTGCCCGATGCCAATGGTGAGCGGTTTGGAAGGGTATGCCATTTCCGGCCATAAGTTTGAAATTTACGGCACGTGCCCGGAATGCATGGCAGATGAAACGCGGCAAAATATTTAACAAACCCTGCTTCCGGCAGGGTTTGTTTTTGCTATATAAGTTGAACGAATGTGTTGCCAGAATCCATATCGATCCTGATCGTAGTAGATGTTGGCGCGAAAAACTGAAGTTCATTTTATGATTTTGGATATTTTTCAAGACGCCTTCCGGGAAAAATAACCCGGGCGCAGGCACGCGGGTCACCGCAAAAAGCTATCCGCAACCCAGCCTGTCCCTTACAGAAACCCGGATAAGCCCTTAATCGCGTGCGGAGCGGCTGGACTGGGTGATCCAGCGTCTGACCCAGTCATCCGCTTCTTTCCAATTTTTCACCCGGTATACATTGTCCGGGACGGGATCCCGGTTGTATGGGGTGTCAAACAGAAGGACGGGGATGCCGAGCGTTTGCGCAATGGCGGCCGCATTGTCATGTTTGTCTTCCAAAAACAAATCAACGTTGTACTTTTTTGCGGTTTCCACTTTGTGATGCGTGCCGATCAGCTCGATATGATGGTATTTCAGCTGTTGTTTTGTAAACCAGTTTTTGGTCACATCAAGGAGATAGGATGCGCGTGCGCTGATAAAATACAGCTCAAACCGGTCTGCCCATTTGTTTAACACTTCTTTTGCCCCTTTTGCAACCGGGGATTTTGCATAGATCACAGGCTCCGAGCGGATAAACCAGTCGGCAAATGTCCCGGCAGGAATATCGACGACATCTGTGATCTCATACTTCGTTAAGTCTTCATATTTCAGGTCAATGTGAAAGGCATCGTTAATGAACGGAATAAGCGTTTCAGGATCTGTCACAGTCCCGTCAATGTCAATGCCGAAACGGTATTTTTTCACCATGGTGCGCCTCCTTTTCCGTTTTGAATGTGAAGCGATCGTGCCGCCTGTTGTCCGGGCCAGGCCTGGAAGATAAAAGTTGCCGCGCATGAAGAAACACCGGCTTGTTTTACGCCGGTGTTTCGGTCAGACGGGGTTCACGTTTTGCGCGGCCTGTTTTTGGTAATACGCTTCGGCAAGCATGTCGATTTCTTTTTTCAATTCTTCTACCATTTTATCTTCCGGCACTTTCCGTATGATTTTCCCTTTGCGGAACAGGAGGCCTTCCCCGCGTGCACCGGCGATCCCAATATCCGCTTCTCTTGCTTCACCGGGGCCGTTGACGGCGCAGCCGAGGACGGAAACTTTAATCGGCGCTTTTATGGTCTGTAAATATTCTTCGACTTCGTTTGCAATGCTGATTAAATCGATCGCAATCCGGCCGCAAGTCGGGCATGAAACGAGCGTCGGGGCATTGGAGGAAAGCCCGAATATTTTCAGCAGTTCACGCGCGACTTTCACTTCTTCCACCGGGTCGGCGCTTAAAGAAATGCGGAGCGTGTTGCCGATTCCCATATTTAAAAGCGTCCCAATCCCGGCGGCACTTTTGATGGTGCCGGAAAACAGCGTCCCGGATTCAGTAATACCGAGATGGAGCGGGTAGTCAAATGTCCGGGCCGCTTTCTCGTACGCTTCGATGGCAAGGCGGACATCCGAGGCTTTCATCGAAACGATAATGTCGTGAAAATCCAGGTCTTCCAGAATCCGGATATGGTGCAGGGCGCTTTCGACCATGCCGTCTGCTGTCGGGTATCCGTATTTTTGCAAAATTGGTTTTTCAAGGCTTCCAGCATTGACGCCGATCCGGATCGGAATGCCGCGCTCTTTTGCCGCTTTCACGACCGCTTCGACTTTTTCGCGCTTGCCGATATTACCCGGGTTAATCCGGATTTTATCGACGCCGCCTTCAATTGCGATTAACGCAAGCCGGTAATCAAAGTGGATATCCGCGACAAGCGGGATATGGATTCTTTTTTTTATGTCGGGAATAGCCCTTGCCGCCCGTTCATCCGGGACGGCAACGCGCACGATCTGGCAGCCTGCTTCTTCAAGCCGCTCAATCTGGCGGACAGTTGCATCGACATCATGTGTTTTCGTCGTCGTCATACTTTGAATGAATAATTCATTGCTGCCCCCGATCGTCAAGTTACCTACCTTGACAGGGCGCGTTTTTGTACGGTGTATGATCTCACCCAAGGATATTCGCTCCTTTAATGATCTATCAGTCCATAAACATTTTACCAACTTACATTTTACCAATTTACTGCCCCGATTGACAAGCCATACTCCGGTTTTTACCGGGATTCGCCGTAAATGGGAAACCGGTATGTTTGTCCAATTTGGATGTCTTCCGGTGCAATTCCGCCGTTTAGTTTGCTGAAATCGCGGATCACTTTTTCAATCGAAGGCGCCGTCCCGCCTGATATTTTTTTGACAATCGTAAGCACCGTGTCACCGGAATGGACCTTGGCTGTGACATACGGACCGTGGGTTGTTTCAGGTTGTATGGCAACGTTTTTTTCGGTTGTTTCTTTAGCATTCGTCGGGATTGTGCCTGCGTGGAGATCGTAGTAGATGCTGTAAGAGATAAGGGCAACGATAAAGAGCGCAAATATTTTTTTCAACATGGACATTCCCTCCTTTTATGAGTGCTACCAGTATATGCCGGTATGCTGTAATTAGAACCCGGGATGATTCTCAAAAATGCAGGCGAAAAATTTGCCATTTATCAATCGGTTTTGGTACATTAAATATGACAAATCTTTGAATCTTTTCGGTTCAAAACACTACATAAAGGAGGAATAAAGATATGACGTACACTTTACCGCAATTGCCGTATGCGTATGATGCCCTGGAGCCTTATATTGACAAGGAAACGATGAACATCCACCATACGAAGCACCATAATACTTATGTCACCAATTTGAACAAAGCGTTGGAAGGCCATGACGACCTTGCTTCCAAATCCGTTGAGGACTTAATTTCGGATTTGAATGCGGTTCCGGAAGAAATCCGTACAGCGGTTCGCAACAACGGCGGGGGACATGCCAACCATTCGCTGTTCTGGACGTTGCTTTCGCCAAATGGCGGCGGCGAACCTAAAGGCGCGCTGCTTGACGCGATCAACAGCAAATTCGGCAGCTTTGAAAAATTCAAAGAACAATTTGCAGCGGCTGCAGCAGGCCGTTTCGGTTCCGGCTGGGCATGGCTTGTTGTCAATAACGGCGAGCTTGAAATTACAAGCACCCCGAACCAAGACAACCCGCTTTCCGAAGGCAAAAAACCGGTTCTTGGCCTTGATGTTTGGGAACATGCTTACTACTTGAAATACCAAAACCGCCGTCCAGAATATATTTCTGCATTCTGGAATGTCGTGAACTGGGACGAAGTGGAAAAACTGTACGAAGCAGCGAAATAATCGCGATCCATTTAAAAAAGGGCGTGCCGCGCCATTTGCGTGCACGCCCTTTTTGCATGCGCCCGTGCATAAACGCCCCCGTTTTTCAAAACAATATAGGGGAATGGGGGGAGTTTTGATTTATGAAGCATGTGCAAAAATGGTTCGGAGATATAGAACTGTCAAAAGATCTGCTGCTGCTGCTTGCGATCGGCGGGCTTTATTCTTTAAGCATTTCTCTGTCCAATTCTTTCGTTAACATATATTTATGGAAGCAGACAGGGAAGTACATAGATCTGGCGGTATATAATTTATCGGTTGTTATCCTGCAGCCGCTCACTTTTATCATCGCGGGAAGATGGGCGAAAAAAGTGGACAGGGTCATGGTGTTCAGGATCGGGGTTGCCTTTTTGGCGCTGTTTTATTTAAGCGTGCTGTTTTCGCGGGGGCATGCCGGCGATTTTATCGTTTTGCTTGGCGGGCTGCTCGGGATCGGCTATGGCTTTTACTGGCTCGCCTATAACGTGCTGACGTTTGAAATTACGGAGCCCGAGACGAGGGATTTTTTTAACGGCTTTATGGGGGCATTCGGATCCATCGGCGGCATGGCCGGACCGTTTGCCGCCGGGCTGATCATTTCAGCGATCGGGAAAAGCGGTTATACGGTCGTTTTTGCGCTCTCCCTCATCCTGTTTGCTCTTGCCGTCGTCCTCAGTTTTTTTATTGCACCACGACCTGCACACGGCCGTTATTTGTTTAAGCAAATCGTAAAGGAACGGCATCGCAACCCGAATTGGAAACGGATTACAAGCGCCCATTTTGTTCAAGGTTTAAGGGATGGCACGTTTGTGTTTATGATTTCCGTTTTCGTGTTCCTTTCCACGGGGAGCGAGCTTTCTCTCGGCACGTTCGGGTTGATCAATTCCTGCCTGCAGTTTCTCGGGTACACGCTCGTTGCCCGTTATATAAAAATCAAACACCGCCAGCGCTCCATTTTTTTAGGCGGACTGCTTCTGTATGCGGCCGTGTTTTTGTTTATTTTTGAAGTCACCTATCCGAGAATGCTGCTTTATGCCGCAACGATTGCGATTGCTTACCCGCTTCTGCTTGTCCCATATAATTCGATGACATACGATGTGATCGGCAGGGCATGGAAAGCAGCGGAAGCACGGATTGAGTATGTTGTCGTGCTTGAAATATTTACCAATGCCGGCAGAGTCGCTTCGATTTTGCTTTTCATTGCAGCCGTCACTTTTTTCAACAGCCAGGTAAGCATCCGCGTGCTGATGCTTGTGATTGGGGCAGGGCATTTATGCATTTCGCTTTTTACAAGGAATATCCGGATTGGGGATATGTAAGGCCGCCGTTTCCAAAAATGGCGGTATTTTTTATAGCCATGTCCGCACTTTTTCGCTAAAATGGAATGTATAGCCGATGGCGAAGGGAGGAGCAGAAAAAGGTTGAAGAAAAAGAAGCGAAAAAAGCGGTCGCATATTCCATTTAGAATGAACATGCTGTTCTTTGCTGTTTTTGTGCTTTTTTCGGTCTTAGTCGTGCGTCTGGGCATCGTGCAGATTGTCTACGGCCAGGATTACAAAAAAGAACTTGAACAGACGGAAGACAAGACGATCCATACTTCTGTTCCAAGAGGAAGAATTCTTGACCGGAACTATAAAGTGATTGTGGGCAATAAAGCGCTGAAGGCGATCACATATACGAGAACCCAGGCGGATGACAACGGGAAAATGCTGAAAGTGGCAAGGAAACTCGGGGAAATCATCAAAGTGCCGGATGCGGATGTGAAACGGCTAACGGACCGGGATAAAAAAGACTTTTGGATCCTGACCCATCCGAAAGCGGCAAAACAGCTCGTTTCCAAAGCGGAACAGGCAAAGCTCGACAACGACAGCGACAAAATATACAAGTTGCAGCTGAATCGGATTACGAAACAGGATCTGGATTCACTGTCGCGGGATGATCTCAATGTGCTCGCGATCTACAGCAAAATGTCGGCCGGCTATGTGCTGTCCCCGCAAATTATCAAAAACACGGACGTGACGAATAAAGAGTATGCGACTGTGAGCGAGAATCTTTCAGCGCTGCCGGGCGTGGATATTACAACCGACTGGGAGCGGAACTATGTGTTCAAAGAGGCAAACAGCAACGATTCGGTTTTGGGGTCAATCCTTGGCGATGTGACAACCGAAAAAGAAGGCCTGCCTGCCGATAAGGAACAGTACTACACGGCCCGCGGATACAGCCGCAATGACCGCGTCGGGAAAAGTTACATTGAACAGCAGTATGAAGATGTCTTAAACGGCGAAAAAGAAAAAGTGGAAGCGAAGCAGGATAAAAAAGGAAATGTCATCTCTTCAAAAGTAATCAGCAAAGGGAAGCCGGGCAGCGACCTTGTTTTGTCTGTTGACATTGACCTGCAAAGAGAAGTTGAAAAAATTATTACCGATGAAATCAAAGCGGCCCGCGCAAGCAATCCGCTTGTTGACCGTGCCTTTGTCACCGTTATGAACCCGAATACCGGTGAAGTGCTGACAATGGCCGGCAAGCAGGTGGTCACAAAAAACGGGTCTGCGAAAATCAAGGACTTTGCACTTGGGAATATGACAACTGCTTATCCTTCGGGTTCTGCAGTGAAAGGTGCGACTGTTTTGACCGGGTATCAGACCGGGGCCATTTCGCCCGGGAGTGTATTTGTCGACCAGCCGCTCCATTTCGCCAGCACCCCTGTGAAAAAATCGTGGGTGACGTCTGGTTTTGGTGCGATTAACGACTTAAAGGCCCTGCAGGTTTCATCAAACGTATATATGTTCCGGACGGTCATGGCGATCGGCGGGCAGCACAATTATGTACCGAATGGCTCGCTTAATATTGACAAAATGAAAACGATCCGGACATTGCGCAAATATTTTGCCCAATTCGGGCTAGGTGTTAAAACCGGTATTGATCTTCCGGGTGAAGTCGGCGGCTATCAAACGGAAGTCCCGCCGAACAGCGGGAACGTGCTCGACTTTGGGATCGGGCAGTTTGACACGTATACTGCGCTTCAGCTCTGCCAGTATGTTTCCACGATTGCAAACGGCGGTTATCGCGTGCAGCCGCATATTGCGAAGGAAATCCGTGAACCGAGCCCGGACGGCAAGACACTCGGGCCTGTCGAAAAAGAAATCGGCACGACGGTCTTAAACCGTGTGGATATGAAGGAGTCATACATCAACCGCGTCAAACAAGGTTTTTATAACGTGGTGAACGTTCCCCACGGAACAGCTTACGGGCGGATTGATTCCAGTCTGAAAGTGGCAGGGAAAACCGGGACGGCACAGGCTGTTTATGGCGGTGAACTGGTGGAAAAATACGATGCGGCCGGAAGGGCACATCCTTCCATTTGGTCAGATGCATGGAATTCCACCTTTGTCGGTTATGCGCCTTACAATCACCCGGAAATTGCCATTTCGGTTGTTGTGCCATGGTCTTACATGGGAGGCGCATCCGACCCGCACACAAATTTAAAGATTGCGAACCGTGTGTTTAAAGCTTATTTTAACCTGAAGAAAAAAGAAGAAAGCCATGCTGCCAACACGGCCGTACCAACAGCCGAAAACGGGGCAGGCGGTTCGAACTAATGGCTGCGATCAAAAACGGATAACGGGGTTTCCCGCTATCCGTTTTCTATTCCATGGCACCCGTAATGATGCGCTTCACTTCGTTTACAGGGAGGGCGGACTGCCTTGCAATCTGTTCGAATGAAAGACCTTGCCGGAACAAAGCGAGCACCTGGTTTTTTACAATTTCATTGACCGGCATCCTTTCGCCGGACGAATCCGGAAGAAGCGGGTCGGCTCCAGGCGCCATGAATTCTTCTTCGAGCGTCTGTAATCTTTTTTTGATCTGGTACGTTTCCTGGAAAAATTTTAAAGACAAATCTTCCAGTTCCTGTTCTACCAGATGCACGCGGTCCTGGCGGAAAAACGAAATAAGAAACAATACCACAGAAAGCGCCAGTAACACCATCAGCGTCATAACCATCCATTTCTCTCCTTTTTCATTGCAAAGTACTATTGTTAGTTATATCATGATTTTCCGGTGAAGTGTACCGCCTTTCTGGCAAGAGGGGGCGAAATCGTGCAAGAAAAGGGGGAGCGGCGGACTTGCCCCCATTCAAGTGAAAATTTCACCTATACCGGCAGCCGGCGGGAAGAACGGTTTTGCCCGAAAAAACATACTGGCAATCGTCTGTGAAAAATGCTATGATAGATAAGTCGTATGCACGATCGATTGAGAAAGATGGAGGGATGAAACATGCGTGTAAACATTACACTGGCTTGCACGGAATGCGGTGAGCGTAACTATATTACAACGAAAAATAAACGTACGACCCCGGACCGTATTGAATTGAAAAAATATTGCCCGCGGGACAAACGTGCAACCGTACATCGCGAAACAAAGTAAACAGCAGGCGTTTTCCTGCTGTTTTTTCTTTTGCCGGGACTTACATATAAAATGAACTGAAGTTTTTACATTGAAACAAGGTCATCCATTTGCACAGATTTCTTTTTGCAGCCGGCAACAAAGTAGCGATGTTTCGCTCATTTTATATAGCGGATAATTTTTCTCCCGGCAGGAAAAATAGAAATGAGTTGCGGAAAATTTTTTTGGGGGAGGAATCGCCATGAACAGATGGCTGAAGTGGATGGCGGTACTGCTTCTGTTTTCAGCAGCTTACCGGAACCGTTACCGGGTATTAAACACTGTATTGGGGTACGGCCCTGCGAGAAAATTGGCGGTCACGGCAGCAATGCGGATTCCAGGATTGCGGTCACGCGTCATGGGCCAGATTTTTCAATAACGGCGAAAAAAGGGCGGGTGTAAAAGGCCAAACGCTTTACACTCCGCTCTTTTTTTCGATATAGTTAGGATAAAATGGATGGAAAAAGGCAGGGGAAATCGTGAACAGCAGGGCAGATGTTTTGTTTTGGGCAATCAGCCGCCATTTTGTCGTGGAAAATGAGTACCGGATCATGTTTTTGAGTGAAAACCGGGATGAAATGTGGCTTGCCAATCCAAAAAAGAAGAATTTGCCGCTTGTGCGCCTTTTGCGGTATGACATCGACTGGGGCAACTGGTTGTACCGCGACATCCGTGATTGTTGCGCACAGGCTGAAGATTTATGCAAACAAATAAGACGGCTTGCTCCGCGCGTACTCAATATTTATGTGAGTGCGTATGCGCCGGTTGACGATTATGAAATTTATTTGGATGAACCGATGCATATTAATGGCGGAAAAACGGAACTCCACAGCGTATTGATTGAAGGGGAGAATCCTGATCCCGGGATCAGCAAGCTGCGTCAGTTTACGGAAGGCCGGCTTGCGATTGCGCCCGAAACCATGGGTGGGGACCCCTATGCATTACAGCGGATGGTGTTCGCAGCCGAGGCGCAACGGGAAGAGGAGGAACGGCAGCTGTTTGATGCGGGCAGGCCGTTTTTTACATACGTCTTTCTGGCCGTACAGATTGCCGTGTTTATTATCATGTCGCTTACCGGCGGGACGCAGAATACGCAAAACCTGATTCGTTTCGGCGCCAAGTACAACCCGCTGATTATGGAAGGGCAATATTGGCGGCTGATTACGCCGGTTTTTATTCACATCGGGATCATGCACCTTTTTATGAATTCGCTCTCTTTATATTACATCGGGCCGCTTGTCGAACGGATTTACGGTAAGGCGCGTTTTGCCCTGATTTATTTGTTCGCCGGGTTTACAGGCTGCCTGGCCAGCTTCCTGTTTTCGCCAAGCCTTTCTGCCGGCGCAAGCGGTGCGATTTTTGGCTTGTTTGGCGCTTTGCTTTACATCGGGACGGCTTACCGCGATCTTTTTTTCCGGACAATGGGATCGAGTGTCATTACGCTCATCATCATTAATCTCGTTTTCGGCTTCTCCGTTTCCGGCATTGACAATTTCGGGCATCTTGGCGGGCTTTTCGGCGGTTTTCTCGCAGCATGCATCGTCCACTTTCCGAAACGGAAGCGCATCGGTGTACAGCTTCCGGCTCTTCTTCTTGCCGCTTTCCTCGTTTATATGGGCCTGCGCGGCGTCTAATAAAGTATGCCCCCCGTTTCGGTTCCGGCCCGCTTCTTTGGCGTGCAAGCGCGGGCCTTTCGGGGGACGAATTCTGCCGGGATAAAAAATTCCCTCTTTGAGACCGCGGGTTGTCACGGCCATTCTTCAAAAAATGCTCCGGGCATGGTTTCACAGCGCACTTCCATGCCGAGCGGCCAAATGATCCGGCAAATTGCCGCAATTTGATGCTTGTTAGAAGCTGCACAATCGATTATACTTTTCTTTGGAACAGATTTTTATCAAACGAAAGCTGGGTCGAAATGAGAACGCTTTATGATGTGCAGCAGCTTTTGAAAAAATTCGGCATTATTGTCTATATCGGGGACCGGCTTGCCGATCTCGAGCTGATGGAATTGGAACTGAGACAATTGTACCAGGCAAGGGTGCTGGAAAACCGCGAATACGAAACCGCCCTGTTGATCATCAGGCAGGAAAAACGGTTGGAAAAAGAGAAAAAAATTGAGGGTGAGCGAAATGGCTGAGAAATGGATCATTGGCATTGATTTGGGGGGCACCACCACAAAACTGGCATTTGTGAATGAAGCAGGCGATATTTTACACAGATGGGAGATCCCGACTGTGACGGCTAACCAGGGGGAAGCGATCCTTCCGAATATCGCAAAATCGATTGAGGACGAATTGGCCCGGGTAAAGCGGGAGAAAAAAGATATCACAGGGATCGGCCTCGGCGTACCGGGACCGGTTGATATGGAAGCCGGCGTGATCTATGAAACCGTCAATATCGGCTGGGCACAGCATTATCCGGCTGCCGGGACATTGCAAAAATGGACGGGGTTAAAAGTGGTGATTGATAATGATGCAAACGTTGCGGCACTCGGTGAAATGTGGAAGGGTGCCGGGAAAGGTTCCGGGGAAATGGTCTTCGTTACGCTTGGCACCGGTGTCGGCGGCGGCATCATTACAGGCGGCGACATCGTCCACGGTGTAAAAGGGGCGGCAGGCGAAATTGGCCATATTACCGTTATTCCGGAAGGCGGGGCAAAGTGTAACTGCGGGAAAACCGGCTGCCTTGAAACGGTCGCTTCTGCAACAGGCGTGGTCAGGACAGCCATGGCGAAACTGGCTGCATTTAGCAGCGCGTCTCCGTTAAAAGATTTGTATGCCCAAAGCGGCTCGGTAACCGCTAAAGATGTGTTTGATTTTGCGAAAGCGGGCGATGCCCTTTCCTGTGAAATTGTGGACGAAACGGCAAAATACCTCGGGCTTGCGCTGGCAAGTGTGGCCAATACGTTAAATCCGGAAAAAATCGTGTTAGGGGGCGGGGTGTCAAAAGCAGGCGAAACGCTCTTAAACCCAGTGCGCGCTTATTTTTTGAAATACGCGTTCAACACGGTCGGCAAATCGACAAAACTGGAACTTGCCACATTGGGAAACGATGCTGGCGTGCTCGGGGCAGCGTGGTTGGCGTTAAATAAAATATAAGGAAAGCTCCCTCTTTCATGATACGCGCTGATTTTGCCATACGAGAAACAGCGATATCTGAAAAGAGGAGTTTTTTTCCAGCCTCCGTACTACAAGGGCGGTATGGCCGTTTTGCGCAAGTCTTTATGCTGCAGAGAAAAAGAAATGGTTTTTTTGGACTGAATCATCTAGAGACGGGCAGCCTGTTGCAAACTTGTGTGCTAGCGCGCACTAAGCTTTAAGACAAATTGAATTACGGGAACTTGCTTCGGTTTTTGGTGATGCAAAGATGCAAAAAAGCGGCATGGCGCCGCTTTTTTAAGCATTAAGTAAAGGTCGGGTAGCCCGAATGGATGACGGTCATGATGGCAAACCAGCCGAAAAGGGCAAAAGAAATGATACCGAAAATAAATCCGAGGATATTTTTGTTTTTGGCCGCAGTAATGAAACCAATCAGTGACAGAATGGAGACGAGACTGAAAATAATGACTGTACCCATGACATCCCCCTTATAATGAAAAGGCATTCAATTATCTTTATTTTACAACCAGTCTGGTGATTTGTCGAGTAAATGAACAGGCATTTTTTGCGGATGAAAACATGATACAATAGGACAGGAGGGATACGAATGAAATGGAAACAATTGCCGGTCGGGCCCATTCAGACGAATTGCTATATCCTGTGGAATGACGAAAAAGACTGTTTGATTTTTGACCCCGGCGCTGAATTTCACAGACTTCATGCTTTTATCGGGGAAAATGGGCTGAAACCGCACGCGGTGCTTTTAACGCATGCCCATTTTGACCATATTGGTGCTCTTGATGCAGTGCGGGATGCGTACAAGATCCCGGCCTATGTCCATCAAAAGGAAGAGATGTGGCTTGGGGATCCCGGGCAAAACGGGTCCTATTTTTTCGGGATGGGAGAAATCAGCGCGCGCGGGGCGGAAAAGCTGATCACCGGGGAAGACATATTGAAAATCGGCGCTTTTTCGCTTCACGTGCTGGAAACACCGGGCCATTCACCGGGCAGTGTTTCGTACTGGCTGCCTGAACACAACATTGTTTTTTCAGGGGACGCCCTTTTTTCCGGCAGCATCGGACGGACTGATCTACCGGGTGGGAATCACGGCGTTTTGCTGGAAAGCATTCATACAAAATTATTGGTTTTGCATCCGGACACGATCGTGCTCCCGGGACACGGGCCGCAGACAACGATCGGGGCGGAAAAAGACTCCAACCCGTTTTTGGAGGGATAAAAAAACCGGCATGCGCTGCCGGTTTTTTTAGTGCAAGAAAAAAGCAAGCAGATTTTAAGAGGAACAGGTTATTCGCCGAAGCCGGGTGTGAGTATAAACGTGGTGTAGTACGTAAAGCCGGCGAAGAAAATCGTTAAATATGCCCCAAAGATGTACATATACATGCGTTCGGACAGTTTCAAGTAGCTGACAAGCACAAAGAAACCGGTCTGGGCCAGAAACAATAAAGCGGTTTCTTTCATGCCGCCGAGAAAAAACATGACGGCCATTACACCAGTCCAGAAACCCAGTACGCGGTACATACGATCCAAATGAACCACCCCTTCTTTTTATGTCCATCAAGTTTTATTATAAAGGAATAAAGAAGGGGTGTAAACACAACCGGTGCTTAATTCGCAACTTTAGCAACTTTCACATGATAAATGCATTCGCTGCAATCATGGAGCATCGTTTCCTGCTGGTTGATGTCGAAATCGTCAAACAGCGCCTCAAACAACCCATGAATATAGGCGACATGCATCTCGCAAACATCCGCCGAGTGATGGATTAATTCCCGGAACGGACAGTTGTATACATGGTAATCGAGTTCGTTCTTGTCTGTTGTTTCCAGCGTTTCGATGCAATATCCGTCCACGGTGGACACGCTTGCGAGCACAGATAATTTTTCGTTAAATGTCAGCTGGTCTTTTGTTTTATTCATGTTTTTTAAGATGTTTTCGATGATCCGTTTTCCGTACTCCCGGCCGATATCTTTCAAAAGGCCTGCATCTGCCAGTTTCATTTTGTTGATTGCTTCAAGCAAAATGTTGGACAGCAATTTGTATTCACGGTGCGGGAAGGAGAGTTCTACCACTTGTTCAGAGCTTTTATACAGCCTTGCCGGGCGCCCGCCTTTCCCGGTTTTGTTTAGTTCAGATGAAATCACCTTAACATCTTCGAGCTTGGACAAATGGAGCCTTGCCACATTCGGATGAATATGAAATTCATTGGCCACTTCCTGGACGGATACTTCGCTCCGTTTCTTCAGTACAAATTGGTAAATCGAGTAGCGGGTCGGGTCAGAAAGGGCATTGATCACTTTTAATGTTGGTTCCATATGAAACACCTCTATATTTTTTATCCTATTTATATTATAAATGATAATAACGCCAAAATTTGTGACAAAAATCACACACTTTTTGCGGACGGGAGAAAAAATAGCGAAAAAATTTTTGTTTTAAAGCAGGAATTTTGAAAGCCGTGTCGAAATGAGAGAATATCCCAAAAAGAAAGGTGGTATGTGATGGATTATGTCAGTTGAAAAAATTGCGGAACTTTTGATCGGACAGGCGGTAAAAAACAATGTGACCGATGTCCATATCGTTCCGAAAGAAAAGCATTACCATGTCCAGTTCCGGCAGTACGGAAGGCTGTACCCCCACCGCAACCTTTCCGCGAAAGCCGGGGAAAGGCTGATATCCCATTTGAAATTTATGTCTTCCATGGATATCAGTGAAAAACGGAAACCCCAAAGCGGGTCGTTCGCCATGAACGTTTTGCAGCAGACGATCTCCTTAAGGATTTCGACGCTGCCAACCTCTCTTTCCAAAGAGAGCCTCGTCATTCGGATCTTGCCCCATGAAGAAAAATTCCAGCTCAGCCAAATTTCACTTTTTCCATCGAGCACAAAAAAATTAATGGCGCTGCTCAACCATTCGCATGGCATGTTGATTTTCAGCGGCCCAACCGGCAGCGGCAAGTCTACGACGATGTATACGCTTGTTGAGCAGTGCGCAAAACGGTTTTTACGGAATGTGATTACACTGGAAGATCCTGTTGAAAAACAAAGCGATTCGTTTTTGCAGGTGCAGGTAAATGAAAAAGCAGGTATTACTTACAGCACAGGGCTGAAAGCGATTTTGCGCCATGATCCGGATATTATTCTGGTGGGGGAAATCCGTGATGCCGAAACAGCAAGAATTGCGATCCGCGCATCACTCACCGGCCACCTCGTGCTGACGACATTGCATACGCGTGACGCAAAGGGCGCGATTTACAGGCTGATGGAATTTGGGGTGAGCATCCACGAAATGGAGCAGACTTTGCTCGCAGTCAGCGCACAGCGGCTGATTACATTGCGATGCCCGGTATGCGGTGGGATCCGCTGTCCGCATGATTCGCAAGATTGCCCACGCAGCCGAGAAAAGCGGCAAACCGCGGTATATGAGCTGCTGTACGGGAAAAATTTGCAGCGAGTGCTGAAAGAAGCAAAGGGGGAACAGGTCTACTATCATTATCCGACACTGAAAGAATGGCTCAGAAAGGGGATTGTGCTTGGATACATTTCTGAAGAAGAGTATCACCGCTGGATTGCCGAAGAGGAAGAAGCGGATAAGCCTCAAACTGCAGGGGCGCTTTCTTACCCGGGTCGGTGAAATGCTCGAAAACGGATTTCCGATTGCAGATGCTATCGATTTTCTCGGGCATGTGGACGGCGAACTGGATGCACGTTCCATGAACAAACAGCTGCAAAACGGAACGCCACTCCATGACGTGCTGCTGAAACACCGGTTTGATGCCAATGCGTGCATGCAAATTTATTTTGCCGGACGGCACGGGGAGATGGTTGCTGCCCTTAAAGAGGCGGGCGCTTACTTATTGAAAAAGCATGAGGATGCCCTTGCCTTTTGGAAACTGATCCGTTATCCGCTCCTATTGGCAGCCGCGCTTTTTATCGCCACGGCTTTTGTGAGAAACGTGTTGCTGCCGCAATTTGAACATATGTATGTCGCAATGGACTACAAACCTTCGCGAAATCTCCGGCTGTTCCTAGCCATCATGGAACAGGCCCCGAATGATATCCTGGTTTCAAGTATTTTTCTCTTCCTATTTTTCACACTCTTTTTTCTCTATTTTAAAAGAAAAAAACCGCTGATGCAGGCGGCATGGCTTTCGCGGCTGCCGATATCCCGCTTTTACTATACCAGCTATTACAGCCAGTTTTTGGCAAGAGAATGGAGCTTTATGCTGAAAAGTGGTTTTTCCGTCTATGAAATTTTGCATGTCATGGAATCGCAAAATTTCAAGCCGCTTTGGCGCGATACTGCAAAATTTTTGCGCGAAAAACTGCTTGCTGGTGAGACGTTCTCCCGGGCACTGGCTTCTGTCCCGTTTATCGAGCCGCAGCTGGTCATTTTGGTCCGCCACGGGGAGAAAAACGGGCGCCTTGATCAGGAGCTCTATTATTACAGCCAAATTAGCTTGAAAAGAATGGAAGAGAAAATCCAAAGCCTGTTCGGGCTGATTCAACCGGTTGTGTTTATTTTCATCGGTTTCTTTTTGGTCGCCATTTATTTGTCGATCATGCTGCCGATGTTCCAGATGATTGACGCGGTTTAACCGGGGAAGGTGTGCCGGATGGCGGGGCTTCAAGCCTTCCCCCAAAAAAAGAAAGGAGAAATTGCCCATGTCTTTTATCAAAAATGAAAAAGGGTTTACGCTGATCGAAATGCTGATTGTTTTGCTCGTCATTACGGTTCTCTTGTTTTTGATGATTCCGAACATTTCCAAGCATACCGATGCGATCAATAATAAAGGCTGCGATGCGTTCATTGCGATGGTGCAGGGACAGGTGCAGGCGTATGAAATGGACCACAATGAATATCCGTCATCTATCAACCAGTTAAAAGACGGCGGCTATGTATCGAAAACGAGCTGCCCGAATGGAAACGGAGTGAACATCGGGGCGGACGGGAAAGTAACGGAGGTTGCAAAGTGAAACGGCCAAAAAATGAAGCCGGTTTTACCTTTCCGGAAATGCTCGTTGTTTTGTTGATTGTATCCGTGATCACCGCCCTTGCGTTTGCCGGTTTTAAGCCGGTGAAACATACGATCGTCAAAAAAATGTTCATTAACCAGCTTGAAAATGATTTGTATCTGGCGCAAACGGACGCGATTTCCCGCCAGACGAATGTATACGTCCAATTTTTCCGCCAGAACAATATGTACTCCATTTTCGAAGCGAGGAAAAATGCGACGATTATAAAAAGAAGGCTTCCGGAAGGCATCAAAATGTTCGAAAACGGCAGCTTTCATTCCTATGCAATTGGGCCGGACGGGAATGTCACCCAGTTCGGCACGCTCTATTTCCAGTCCGGCCAAGAACAAATCAAGCTGGTTACGCATATTGGAAGCGGGCGGTTTTATGTCGAAGAATGAACGGGGCTTTACTTTTCCGGAAGTCATCGCTGCGTTTGCCGTATTTTGCCTGATGGCGGCCTGCTTATTCCCGCCGTTTCTCCATATGCTTGGTCAAATCAAAGAGACAAAGCAGGAGATGGAGGCATCCCGTTTTTTATACGAAAAAACGGAGGAATGGATTTTTACCGGAAAAGTCGTTGAAAAAGAAAAAAAGGCGGGCGGGGCCACATGGACATTTCAAATCAAAGACAATGGCAGAAAGGCATGTGTCAAACATGAACAAAACACGACTTGCGTTTCGCTCCAGCAATGAAAAAGGCTTTACGCTGCTTGAAAGCGTGTGCGTACTGCTTCTCGTCACTTCCTTGTTCTCACTTTTTCCCCTGGCAGTGAAAACATTCGGGACAGCCGGGGAAGCATTCCGGCCGGAAGAAGATGAAGAGTGGAATCTTTTTCTCATGCAGTTGCGTAAAGAAATCCGGATAAGCACCTCGTGCCAGGCAGCCCAAAATACTTTGAAACTGAACGAGGCAGGAAGGACGGTTACGTATGAACCATACCAGAACAGTCTGCGGCGGAGAGTGGACGGTGAAGGGCATCAAATTGTGCTTCAAAATGTGCAGTCCATCCAATTTGCGGCAACAGGAAACGGGGTCAAAGTGGCCGCCGTTTATCCGAATGGCGCGGAAAGAACAGCGGAAATGACCTTTCTTTCCCGCCATGCGGTTGATCCCGGCCAATCGGAAGGCGTTGCCCGATGAACAGGCAAAAAGGGTTTATTTTGCCAGTGGTGCTGTTTTTGGCGCTTGCCGCATGCAGTATGGTCATTTCGGGAACGGACATTTATCTCGGCGAAAAGAAATATGCCGTGCTGGTGAAGGAATATTATTTGCGGAATACCATGTCGCTTTTCGCCATTAGGGAGGCGGCGCAAAAATTGGAAAAAGGCGACAAAAGCCCGGGGGAACTCCGTTTTTCAGACGGAAAGGTGTCTTACAGTATCAAACAGGACGGAGATACTGCAGTGATTTCTTTAACTGCGGAAAATGAGAGTGGTGAACCGTTTAAAAGTACGATACGATATAATCAGACAGAAAAAAAGGTGTTTCAATGGGAGGAACGATGAACAAAAGGATCTATTTGACCGGGTTTATGGGTGCCGGAAAAACGACTGTCGGCCATGCGCTCGCCTCGCTCTTGGGAAGTAGGGCGACGGACTTGGACCGCTGGATTGAAGAAGAGGAAGGAATGCCGCCCGCTGCCATTTTCGCTGTAAAAGGAGAAGCCTATTTTCGCCGGAAAGAAACAGAGATGCTGAAACGGGCCACATCGCTTGCAGGGGTGATCATGACAGGCGGGGGAATTGTCATGCGGGAAGAAAACGTCTGTCTATTAAAACGAGACGGCGTGACGGTTTTTCTGGATTGCGATCCGGAAATATTGGTTTCACGCATTCAAAATGACCCCTCAAGACCTGTTGCAGCAGGAAGGACAAAGGAGGAGATCATCTCCCTTTATAAAAAAAGGCGGCCGTTTTACCTTTCTTGTGCCGATTTGGTTATTGATACGACGGGAAAATCGGTGGCGGAAATTGTTGCGGAAATTTCCGGCCGCATAAAAACGGAAGCTTTCGGGTATACTGGCGCCTGTAAGGACGGTGGCGCCAATGTCGACAAATGATTATGTCAAATTGCTGACACAAACATGGATGCAGCATGTGAGCACGCCAAAAAGCGAGCGGCAGAAAAAGCGGAACGAGAAAAAGGAAGAGATGCCGCCTTTTGCCGAAAGATGGTTCGGTATCCTCCCTTATTTTTTCCTCTTTTTCAAAAGAAAACAGTAGAAAGCAGGCAGCCTTTTTTGCGGGCTGCCTGCTTATATAAACGCATCTTTTAAATAAAAGAGGCCACCGTTTAGGACATGAACGGTAATTTTCGGCTCATACTGTTCCTTTAGTGCCTGTTTTTCAATTTCATACGATTCCGGGCACTCTTCCATATCTTCGTAAAAATGGTCCAACAGCGCGAGATCCTGGTGCCACCGTTTTACCGCTTCTTCCGCCCAATGATGCGGCTCTTTCGCCAGGCCCTGCCGGATATAATGTTCAATCCTTTTGACGGCGCTTTTTAGCATGATGATCGGCGTCAGGGTAAAACAATAATCCGGAATTTTCGGCGCCAGCGTCCGCTGCTCCAACAAGTCCTGAAAATTTTCAGCCATTGTGCCGTGGATCAAATTCAACCCGATCGAACGGAACACATCTTTTTTTAAATCACAGCGGTACGAAATTTTAACATTCATCCCAAGCCAAGGGTAAAGCGGCACCTGTTTCTGCCCGGGATGGACGTCTTCAAACAGGCGGATATAGCGGGAAAACTGCTTTGCCGTCTCGAAAATCTGGTTCAGGCGGGGGCTTCCAAAATGGACCGGCTCTCCTTTCACCGTATCCGGTGCTTTTTCCCGGTCCGTAATGAACGTGACGGTCATCGGATTCGGGATGCCGCCTGTTTTTTCAAGATAGGACCAGTAAAACGGCCGGTTCATTAACGCTTTATCGAGTTCAATGGTTAATTGCACCGTCATCCAGCCGGGGCGGTTTTCAACCAATACAGCGCCGTTTGCTTCAAAAAAGCGTTCAAGATATTGATGTATTTCTTCCTGCAGCATCCGCATGCCCCTCCTCTTTCCGTATCGCTTCCGCAAATTCGATCATTTGGGTGAGATTTTCCATTTTGATGTTCATTTCGCCTTCTGATTGCGAGTTTTGGAAGACATCCAGCAGATGGTCTTCCAGTTTTCCGAATTCGAGCCGGGTCAGAATTTCATCGAGTTCCCCGATCACCCGCTCAAACAAATGGATTTTTTCGTACAACAGTTTCAGAATATGTTCTTCAACCGTATTTTTGGTCGCAAAGTTGTAAATATGCACGTCCTTTTCCTGGCCGAGGCGGTGGACGCGCCCGATCCTTTGCTCGAGCCGCATCGGGTTCCACGGCAGGTCAAAATTGATCATATGGTGGCAAAATTGCAGGTTGATCCCTTCACCGCCCGCTTCTGTCGCAATGAGCACCTGGGCGTGGTTTTCAAACAGCTTCCGCATCCAGTCTTTTTTGCCGCGCTTAAAGCCGCCGCGGAACGGGACGGATGAAATGCCGTGTTGTTTTAAAAACCATTGCAGGTAAAGCTGTGTTGCCCGGTATTCCGTAAAAATAATCACTTTATCATCAATGTTTTGGATCAGCTCGAGCGCTTTTTCCGCTTTTGAATTGGTTTTTACCGCTTCAATTTTCTGGATCAGCGCAGCAACGGTTTCTTCTAAAACGGGCGAGGGCTGCTCCGTTTTTTTCAGCAGGTTTTTTAAGGTTACAAAAACGGCTTCCCGGCTCGAACACGCCTCGCGCTGCAGCGTCAACAGCGAAAAGCCGGCGCGGCTGTACGATTCGCTGCCTTGCCGGATCGTTTGCAGCGCGTCATACAGTTCGCGCTCTTCTTTACTGAAGTCAATCAGCACCGTTTCAACGCGCCGTTTTGTCCATTCCACCCCGGTGTTTGTGCGCCGGTTCCGGATCATCACTTTGCTGACCAGCTCCCGCAAATGTTCGTCTTCCTTCACCTGCCTGTCCCCTTTTTTATATTTTTTGCTGAAATTCGATTCGCTGCCTAAATGGCCTGGCTTTAAAAGGGAGACAAGGTGGAAGATTTCATCGATCCGGTTTTGAATCGGTGTTGCCGTCAAAAGCAGGCAGAATTTCTTCTTTAAGCCTTGAACAAAGGCGTAATTTTTTGTATTCGGATTTTTTAACTTATGCGCCTCGTCAATAATAATCATGTCATACTGCTGCTTGTAAATGATGTCACGGTGCGGGCTTCTTTTTGCGGTGTCAATGGAAGAGACAACACAGTCATACTGCTCCCACATATAACTTTTCTTTTGCCCGACAGCGGGGATATGGAATTTGCTGTTCAGTTCCGCGACCCATTGCGATACGAGCGACGCCGGAACTAAAATGAGCACTTTTTTTGCTAGCCCGCGAATCATATATTCTTTTAAAATAAGGCCGGCTTCAATCGTTTTTCCAAGCCCGACTTCATCCGCCAAAATGGCTTTGCCGTTCATTTTTTCAACGACCTGGCGGGCAACCTCCAGCTGGTGCGCAAGCGGTTTGACATTGGCCAGATGCTTTGGCGCCTGCAATCCTTCAAATTCAGGAATGACCAGCCGTTTTTCCATTTCCACTGCAAGCTTATAAAGTTCCCATTTTCCCCACGGCCCGTCGTCCTGATAGCGTTCCATCAATCCCGTTTCCCATGAGCGGTCAAATTCAATGTTGACTTCCATGCTGCCTGCACTCCTTTTCCAATCGTCCCCGATCATCGTTTTCGATTTCTTACAGCCGCTTTTTATTTTAAAAAATTCAATTGATTTTCAGAATGGTGTCATGATACGATGAAACTGATCAAGAGTTTTTACAGGTTATACAGGGAAAAATCGTATCGAACAGCCTGCATCAGGCATTTTAACTTTAGTATGCCCGATTTTGAACTGAATATTGGCGGATGAGAATAAGAGGAGAGACTGCATTTTTTGCAGCGCCGACGGAGCAAGCGGAAACGTGAATCTCTCAGGCAAAAAGACTCTTAATTTGACGCATCTCTGGAGAGCGCTTCTTTTTTCGGGAAGCCACCAAAGGGGAAAACCGTTTTTCGGTAAACTTTCAGGTGCAAGGACAGGGAATATTTCGTGAAGCAGGCGGAATATTCCCTGTTTTTTTGCCCCCGGATCCACGTCCGGATAAAAAACAAAATGGAGGGGTACGAATGCCGGAATTAAAACGGACGCCATTATATGATGTATACCGGAAATACGGCGCAAAAACGACCGATTTCGGCGGCTGGGAACTGCCGGTGCAATTTTCGGGCATTAAAGCCGAACACGAAGCCGTCCGTACGCGGGCAGGCCTGTTTGATGTTTCGCATATGGGCGAAATCCTGGTGGAGGGGCCTCAAAGCCTTGGCTTCCTTCAAAAAATGATGACGAATGATGTGTCCAAATTGAAGCCGGGTGCTGCCCAATATACTGCCATGTGCAATGAAGCCGGCGGCACAGTCGATGATTTGCTGGTTTACCAATTGGGCGAAAACCGGTATGGGCTCGTGGTGAATGCCGCCAATACGGAAAAAGATTACAAATGGCTTGTTTCACACCGGACGGAGGATGTTTCCATAACGGACATCAGCGCATCGGTTGCCCAGCTCGCGCTCCAGGGGCCGCTTGCTACGGAAGTGATGCAAAAACTTGCGCCAGAAGCGGATGTTTTCTCCATTCCAACGTTTTCATTTATTGAAAACGCAAAGGTTGCCGGTTGTAAAGTATTGCTTTCAAGAACCGGTTACACGGGCGAAGACGGCTTTGAAATTTACTGCCGCAGTGAAGATGCGCTGAAGCTGTGGGATGAGATATTGGCGAAAGGCCGGGAAAAAGGCGTTTTGCCGTGCGGGCTCGGAGCAAGGGATACGCTCCGCTTTGAAGCCGGGCTCTGTCTTTACGGCCAGGAGCTGGCGGAAGACATTTCCCCGCTTGAAGCCGGCATCGGTTTTGCTGTAAAGCTTAAGAAGGAAGCGGATTTTATCGGGAAGCAGGCGCTCCTTGCACAGAAAGCAGAAGGCCTGAAACGGCGCCTTGCTGGGATTGAAATGATCGGTCGCGGCATTCCGCGCCACGGATACAGCGTTTATGCAGGGGATGAGCGGATTGGCACGGTGACAACCGGGACACAGTCGCCGACTTTAAAGAAAAATATCGGCCTTGCCCTTTTGCGTGTACCGTGGGACGCACCCGGCACCGAAGTAGAAGTGGACGTCCGTTCCAAAAAGATTAAAGCCGTCGTTGTCCAAACACCGTTCTATAAAAAGCCAAAAAACGGAGGAGGGGAAAAGTGATGCATCGCTACCTGCCGATGACGGAAGAAGATAAACGTGAGATGCTGGATGCGATCGGAGTCCGAAGCGTCGGGGAACTGTTTTCCGACATTCCCGAAAAAGTGCGGTTTAAAGGGGATTACCGGATCAAAAAAGCAAAATCGGAAACGGCGCTGTTAAAAGAACTGTCAGAACTTGCGGGGAAAAATGCCAATTTAAAAGAATATGCCTCTTTTTTGGGGGCGGGGGTTTACGACCACTATATTCCAACGGTCGTGGACCATGTGATCTCAAGATCCGAATTTTATACGGCCTATACACCTTACCAGCCGGAAATCTCGCAAGGTGAACTGCAGGCTATCTTTGAATTCCAGACGATGATATGCGAGCTGACCGGCATGGATGTGGCCAACTCCTCGATGTATGACGGCGGCACGTCCATGGCTGAAGCGGCCATGCTGGCGGCCGGGCAGATGAAGAGAAAGAAAGTATTGGTTTCAAAAGCTGTCCATCCGGAGTACCGGGCCGTTTTACATACTTATGCCAAGGGAAAAGGCATCACCGTGGAAGAAATACCGCTCGCAGACGGCTGCACCGATCTGGAAGCAGCTAAAAAACAAATAGACGGCGGGACAGCTGCTGTCATCGTCCAGTACCCGAACTTTTTCGGTTCGCTTGAACGGTTAAAAGAAATCGGCGAACTGGCCCATGCCGAAAAAGCTTTGTTTGTTGTATCCGCCAATCTGCTTGCCCTTGGGGTGCTTGCGCCGCCGGGGGATTTCGGCGCCGATATTACAACCGGCGATTGCCAGGTTTTCGGCATTCCAACTGCATTCGGCGGCCCGCATTGCGGCTACTTTGCTACAACGTCAAAACTAATGCGGAAAATGCCGGGGCGGCTCGTCGGCGAAACGGTCGACGAGAACGGGAAAAGGGGGTATGTGCTTACGCTCCAGGCGCGCGAACAGCATATCCGCCGCAATAAAGCGACGTCCAATATTTGCTCTAACCAGGCGCTCAATGCCCTTGCCGCATCGGTGGCGATGAGCGCCCTCGGCAAAAAAGGCGTAAAAGAAATGGCACTAGCCAATATGGCAAAAGCACAGTACGCAAAAAAGAAATTGGCGGAAAAAGGGTTTGAAATCCCGTTTTCGTCTCCTTTTTTCAATGAGTTTCCCGTGAAATTGCCAAAAAGTGTTCAAGAAGTAAATGAACATTTATTGCAGAAAAAAATCATCGGCGGTTATGATGTGAGCAAGGATTACCCGGAATTTGCCGGTTGCATGCTCATTGCCGTGACGGAATTGCGGTCAAAAGAAGAAATTGACCAATTGGCTGAAGAAATGGGGGTCGTGTGTGATGGCGAATGAAGGAATGCCGCTCATTTTTGAACGGTCCAAATCGGGCCGGATCGCGTACAGCTTGCCGGAAATGGACGTGCCGGAAGTGGACGCTTTTGACATTTTTCCGCCTGAATACGTCCGCAAACAGGATGCGGAACTGCCGGAAGTGTCGGAACTGGATTTAATGCGGCACTACACAAAGCTGTCAGAAAACAACCACGGCGTCGATTCCGGCTTTTACCCGCTCGGATCCTGCACGATGAAATACAATCCGAAAATCAATGAAACGGTTGCGCGCTTTCCGGGATTTGCCCATATCCACCCGCTTCAAGATGAAAGCACCGTCCAGGGGGCGCTCGGGCTGATGTATGACTTGCAGGAACATTTAAAAGAGATTACCGGCATGGATGAGGTGACCTTGCAGCCTGCTGCCGGCGCCCACGGGGAATGGACCGGGCTGATGCTGATCCGCGCTTTCCATGAAGCAAACGGGGATACAAAGCGGACAAAAGTGATCATTCCCGACTCCGCCCACGGCACCAACCCGGCTTCCGCGTCCGTTGCCGGCTTCGAAACGGTCACTGTGAAGTCGAATGAAGAAGGGCTTGTCGATCTCGACGACTTAAGAAAAATTGCCGGGGAAGATACCGCGGCGCTCATGCTTACCAATCCGAATACGCTCGGGCTGTTTGAAGCGCATATCCTTGAAATGGCGGAGATCATCCATGACGCGGGCGGCAAACTGTATTATGACGGTGCCAACTTGAATGCCGTGCTTGCGAAGGCGCGCCCGGGCGATATGGGATTCGATGTTGTCCACCTGAATCTTCATAAAACGTTCACAGGCCCCCACGGCGGCGGTGGCCCGGGTTCGGGTCCGGTCGGCGTCAAAAAAGAGCTGATCCCGTTTTTGCCGGTGCCGGTTGTTGTGAAAAAAGGCGACCGCTATGTGCTGGATGAAGACCGGCCGCAATCGATCGGCAGGGTAAAGCCGTTTTACGGCAATTTCGGCATCAATGTCCGGGCCTATACGTATATCCGTTCAATGGGGCCGGATGGCTTGCGGGAAGTGACCGAGAATGCGGTGATCAATGCCAATTATATGATGAGGAAACTGGCGCCGTATTACGACCTGCCGTATGACCGCCATTGTAAACATGAATTTGTGTTAAGCGGCAGGCGCCAGAAAAAACTCGGGGTGCGGACGTTTGATATTGCCAAGCGGCTGCTTGATTTCGGCTTCCATCCGCCAACTGTGTATTTCCCGCTCAATGTGGAAGAGTGCATGATGATTGAGCCGACGGAAACAGAGTCGAAGGAAACGCTGGATGCCTTTATTGACGCGATGATCCAAATCGCAAAAGAAGCGGAGGAAAATCCGGAAATCGTCCAGGAAGCCCCGCATACAACCATTGTCAAACGTCTGGATGAAACGCGAGCGGCACGAAAACCGGTTTTGCGTTATGTGAAAAAATAAAATAAAAAATGCCGCAGCATTGCCGCGGCATTTTTTATTTCCCTGATTTGATTTTGCCTGTCCAGTTTTTAAAGCCGCCTTTCAACTGGTAAAGGTCGCGGCAGCCGTTTTTATAAAGCATTTCAGCGGCGCGCCCGGTGCGCGTCCCGTTCTGGCAATATAAATAAACCGGTTTATCGGTCCGGATCTCTTTTAATCTCATTTTCAGCTGAGACAGCGGAATATTGCGTGCGCCTAAAATATGTCCGTTTGCAAATTCATTCGGTTCGCGCACATCAATGAGCTGCGCTTTGCGATAACCCGCCTTGAATTCTTCTTCCGTCAAGTTTTTCAGGATTTTTTTCTGCCGGTAGTATCTGGCGAGAGTATATGCTACTACCGCAATAATAACAATGATGAGTGTGTACCACGATTGTGACATCTTTCGTGCCCCCTTTCTTACCTGATGCGCTATCTACTATTATATTCGTGTTGCGCTTCTGAATCAAAATCTTTTTTTAAGAAACATGTCACCGCTATTTTTTCAGCTTTTTCCGTTTGAAAAGCCCGTAACCGTTCTGTTTTAAGCACCAGCGGAAAAACCGGCACAAACTTGAGCGGGGCTTTGCCGTTTTGCGTCGTTTTTTGGTAAACTGGTAAAGTGATATTTTAAAGAAGAGGGGTACATATGGGAAAAGAAACCTGGTTGTTTGTAGATTCAGGCCACTGTCCGCCGTTTTTTAACATGGCGCTGGATGAGGCCCTGCTTGACTGGCACAGCAAAGGGGAGATTCCGCCAGCCATCCGCTTTTACGGCTGGGATCCGGCCACCCTTTCAATCGGGTATTTCCAGCGGGCAAAACAGGAAATCGATCTCGAAGCGGTAAAACGATACGGGCTCGGTTTTGTCCGGCGACCGACAGGGGGAAGGGCTGTTTTGCACGAGCACGAGCTGACCTACAGCGTGATCGTGTCGGAAGCGCATCCGGATATGCCGAAAACGGTCACGGAAGCCTACCGCGTCATTTCAGAGGGGCTTGTCAGGGGATTTCGTGCGCTCGGCCTGGAGGCGTATTTTGCAGTGCCGCGAACGGAAGCAGAACGGGAGGCACTAAGGTCTCCGCATTCTTCGGTTTGTTTTGATACGCCGAGCTGGTACGAACTGGTCGTGGAAGGGCGAAAAGTCGCCGGCAGCGCACAGACGCGGCAGAAAGGCGTCATTTTGCAGCACGGCTCGATTTTGCTCGATATGGATGAGGACAAGCTGTTCAGCCTGTTTAAATATCCGAATGACAGAGTGAGAGAAAGAATGCAGCGGAGTTTTAAGCAAAAGGCGGTTGCAATCAATGAGCTGCGCAACGTTCCCGTCACATACGGGGAGGCAAAAGAGGCTTTCCATAAGGGGTTTGAAGAAGGGCTCGGCATCCGGCTGGAACCGTACACGCTGACACCGGCGCAACAGGCGTATGTCGAAGAACTGGCAGACAGAAGGTACCGGTCGGATGAATGGAATTTTAAGAGATAAATGAACATTTGTTTTTTTTAGCGGCCAGAGGTATGATTTTTCGCTTTTTCCTTAAGTGCCGCGCTTTTTATGGCTGCTTTTTTGATGCAAGCGGCAAATTTTTTCGTTATGCCCGGGTTTGCCTGCTTTTTCGGGGGATTTCTCAGATTTTCGGCATGGTTTATTCTTTTTTTCATTTGACAAAAAGAAAGAGGTTTGACCTAAACACAATATATGGTATATAAAAACAAAATGTCAATACAATATCTAGTATTTTTGCTTGCAATTTTTCCCTGCGGTGTGCTATTTTAAAGGAGGCAGAACCACCAGAGAATTTGCATGGAGAAATAGAGAAGGAGTTGTCGTTATGTCTGTTGCTTCGACAGAAAAATTATGGAATGTGGAGAAGCTGAACGAAGATATCCGCTTATTTCCGCAGGTCCATCCGATTACACCGGATATGAACATTACGTACAAAGGCGTTTCAAGGCTTGTCATGATTGACAGATACGCGTTTAAAGACACGGAAAAAGTCACATTGGGCAAGGGCGATTTTGTTGTCCTCACGATTAAAGAAGACCCGAAATTTCCGGCCAGGGGGCTCGGCGTCATTAAAGGGATCGACTGGGAAAAAAATGAAGCGGAAGTCTTAATTGAAGAAGATTACCGCCAGGCGCTGGAACACCCGGATGAAAGAGAAACGGGGGTCATCAAAAGGTCGCTTGATATCATTGAAAAGCCTCTTGAAGTCTACTACGAACAAATCGCAAAACGGAATGCAACCGGCTTAGCGGCAGTGGAAAAAACAGAAGAGAAACGGAAAGAATGGTTTGAGAAGTTTTACAATGAACTGGTAAACTTAAACTTTATCCCGGCAGGCCGCGTCCTCTACGGCGCCGGCTCGGAAACGGAAGTGACTTATTTTAATTGTTATGTGATGCCGTTTGTACCGGATTCAAGGGAAGGCATTTCCGAACACCGTAAACAGGTGATGGAAATTATGAGCCGCGGCGGCGGGGTTGGGACAAACGGTTCGACGCTGCGCCCGCGCAATACGCTGGCTAGAGGGGTCAACGGCAAATCAAGCGGCTCTGTCTCATGGCTCGATGACATCGCCAAACTTACGCACCTGGTCGAACAGGGCGGCAGTCGCAGGGGAGCGCAAATGATCATGCTGGCTGTCTGGCACCCGGACATTGTCGAATTTATCATTTCGAAAATGCAGAATCCGCGGATTTTGCGTTTCCTGATCGAAAATACGAACGATGAATGGATCCGCAAGCTTGCCCACGATAAATTGAAATTCACGCCGCTCTCTGAAATGGAAAGGCAAATGTACCATGGGATTGTGAACTACAAACATATTCCGGGCCAAGGCGGCTTTACGGAAGAAGTCATGAAAGAGGCGGAAGAAAAACTGGAAACAGGCGGCCATTACACCGTTCATAATCCGGAATTTTTAACCGGCGCCAATATTTCCGTCTGCCTCACAAAAGAATTTATGGAAGCAGTTGAGCAAGACGCAGAATTCGAGCTGAAATTTCCGGATGTGGAAAATTACAGCGAAGAAGAAATGCGCATATACAATGAAGAATGGCATAAGATCGGCGATGTGCGCGAATGGGAAAAACTTGGCCGCAAAGTGCGCGTCTATCGCAAAATCAAAGCAAAAGAACTTTGGAATTTGATTAACATCTGCGCGACTTACTCGGCGGAACCGGGCGTCTTCTTTATCGACAACGCCAACGACATGACAAACGCAAAAGCATACGGCCAGAAAGTCGTCGCAACAAACCCTTGCGGAGAGCAACCCCTTGCGCCCTATTCCGTCTGCAACCTGGCAGCAGTCAATCTTGCAAAAATGGTCGACAAAGAAACGAAAGAAGTGCGCTGGGACCAATTGAAACAAACCGTCCATACCGGCGTCCGCATGCAGGACAATGTCATTGACGCGACCCCGTACTTCCTGAAAGAAAACAAAAAACAGGCGCTCGGGGAACGGCGTGTCGGCCTTGGCGTTATGGGCTTAGCCGACCTTCTCATTTATATGGAAAAAGAATACGGATCCGAAGAAGGCAACAAACTTGTCGACAAAGTGTTTGAAACAATCGCGACCGAAGCATACCGCGCATCCATTGAGATCGCAAAAGAAAAAGGGAGCTTCCCATTTTTAACGGGGGAAACCGAAGAAGAGACAAACCGCCTGCGCCGTGCATTCACGGAAACCGGTTATATGAAAAACATGCCGGAAGACATCCGCAAGGCAATTTTAAAACACGGCATCCGGAACTCCCATTTGCTGACCGTTGCACCAACCGGATCCACCGGCACCATGGTTGGCGTTTCCACCGGGCTTGAGCCGTATTTTTCCTTTTCCTATTTCCGCAGCGGGCGCCTCGGCAAATTTATCGAGGTCAATGCGGACATCGTCCAGGAATATCTGGATCAGCATCCTGAAGCGGACAAAGACCATCTGCCGAACTGGTTTGTAACCGCGATGGATCTTGCACCGGAAGCCCATGCCGATGTCCAATGCGTCATCCAGCGCTGGGTGGACAGCTCGATTTCGAAAACGGTCAACGCCCCGCGCGGTTACACGGTTGAACAGGTGGAAAAAGTGTACGAACGCCTGTATAAGGGCGGCGCGAAAGGCGGAACCGTTTATGTGGACGGCAGCCGGGATTCGCAAGTCCTGACATTGAAAGCAGAAGAACCGCAGGAAGAAAAACAGGAAAAAGCGGAAGTGAAACATGCGAAACAGCATGTCGTCCTGGTTGATACAATCCCGGATATCCGGTCAACAAACGTCACATACGGCAACGAAATCGGCGATACCTGCCCGATCTGCCGGAAAGGGAAAGTGAAGGAAATCGGCGGCTGCAATACATGCGATAACTGCGGCGCGCAATTAAAATGCGGCTTGTAAACGGAATAGTTGAGAAAAAAACGGAGCAAAGCGATGCTCCGTTTTTTTCTGCTTACAAAACACCGGTTAAAAGAATAATCGGAAAAATGGTTAAAAAATTTTAATTCGAATATTGACAGCAAAAACGTGATGAAAAAGATTGGATTGAATTTTGATAAGAATGCGATTGTCGTAGATTCGGCGATGCGGACAAACATCGAAGGCATATTTGCGGCGGGCGATGTAACAACGTTTGACGGCAAGGTAAAGCTGATCGCCACGGGATTTGGAGAAGCAGCGACAGCCATTGCAAGCGCAAAAGTTTATCTCGATCCGGCCGCCCGCAAGCAGCCGCAGCACAGCACCAGCCTGTTTGAAAAGGTGAAGGTTTAACAAGGGGGTGAAAAAATGGCGTTTGTGATCACATCGCCTTGCAGACATGAAAAATCTGCAGAATGCGTGGAAGTCTGCCCTGTAGATGCCATCCATGAAGGAACGAATATGTATTATATCGATCCGGATATTTGTATTGACTGTGCCGCATGTGCCGCCGTCTGCCCGGTTGGCGCCATTTCCGGCTAAAGTGGAAGGGTTTGAAAATGGTTACTGGTATGAACCGACCATTATCACAAACGTCACCAATGACAAAAAAATTGCCCAGGAAGAAATTTTTGGGCCGGTTGTGGTGGTGATGCCTTTTAAAGAGGAGAAGGAAGCCGTAAAACTTGCAAATGCGACGAAGTACGACCTGGCTTCAAGCATCTGGGCAAAAGACCAGGGCCTGATTAAGCGGGTCGCGGACAGCATCCAGGCAGGCATTGTCATGGTCAACAGCCCGTTCTCCGCATTTCCGGGGACGCCGTTCGGCGGATATAAACAATCCGGTTTCGGGCGCGAATTAAGCTTCGAATGCCTCGATTTATACAGCGAAACCAAAAGTGTGCTCACTTATGCAGGGGCAAAACCTTTAAACCCGTTTCAATTGTAAGCTTCCGGCCCAATAAAGGCGCTCATTGCGGCACGTGCAGTGAAACGGATCCGGCGGGGCAGGATGGACAAATAAGAAGCGGACGCATTCTTTCGGGATGGGTTCGCTTCTTTTAAAAATCATCGCAAAAGATAGAAAATTTGAAGAGGAAGTGGTATGATGGCGGAAACATTGGTTGTCATTGGTTCAGGGGTAATGGGGCGCGGCATCGCTTATGCGGGCGCACTCGGCGGTTTCAAAGTCAGGCTGGTAGATGTCCGGTCTGACATCCTGCATCAAGCGGAAAACATAATCGGATCCGTCATGGAAAAGGGCTGGCGAGGGGGAAAATCAACGGGGCAGACGCTGAAAGGATAAAGGCAAATATCGAATATACCGTTGATTTACCGGCAGTAGCCGGTTCTGCAGATGTGATCATCGAGGCAGTGCCGGAAAAAATGGAAATAAAAAAAGAAGTGTTTGAAAAAATGGACAGGTTTGCGCCTGCCGGTTGCATCCTTGCGACCAATACATCCACCATGAGCCTTGGTTCCAGCCCTGCCGTTGCGCTGGCGAAGAAAACCGGAATGTCGCAAGAATGGCTGCACTGCTCGCCGGGCTTCCGGTCGAAACCGCCGGCCCAACCGTTAACCGCTTATGCGGATCAGGCCTCGATGCTGTCAATATTGCAGCGAAAGCGATTATGGCTGGTGACGGGGACATCTATATTGCCGGCGGGACGGAGAGCATGACAAGGGCGCCTTTTGTCATGGCAAAGCCGGAAAACGGCTACCCGAGGGGAAATCTGGAAATGTTTGACACAACGATCGGATGGAGATTTGTAAATGAAAAATTAAAGAAAATGTACGGGACAGACAGCATGCCGGAAACAGCGGAAAATGTCGCAAAGCAATTCCACATCAGCCGGGAAGCGCAGGATGCCTTTGCTTTTACGAGCCAAATGAGGGCGAAAGCGGCCATAGAAGCAAACCGCTTTCAAGATGAAATCGTGCCTGTCGTGTATACGGATCAGAAGGGGGAATCCGTATCTGTCATCCGGGATGAACATCCCCGCCCCGATACTACGCCGGAAAAACTGGCAAGGTTGAAACCGCTTTTTGCAGGGGGCCAAATTGCCGGCCTTATTGAGGACTGCCCGTCTGTTGCCCAATTATTAGAAGAAATGGTAAAAGAAGCACGGGCTGTGCTAACCAGGAGCATGGCGCGGTTATAATCCCGTATGAACTCTTTGTTCTAATTCCTTTCCTTATGCGCTAAAATAATAAAAAAGCATTTTTCATCTTTCGTTCAAGCGGGGCATCCTGCCAACATTCCGCATTTTTTCTGACCAACAAACCGAAACGCCCGGTGCAAATCCAAGGGTGGATTTCCATGGAGATTGACGCGGTGTTTTCCGGCGGAGGCATAAAAGGCCTTGCGCTCATCGGGGCATTGGAAGTATTGGAAAAAAGGGGATTTACGTTTAAACGGCTGGCCGGCACAAGCGTCGGTTCCGTTTTTGCAGGGCTGTTGGCTGCAGGCTATACAAGCGGCGAAATGAAGCAAATGCTTGCGGAAACAGACGCGGCCGCGTTCCTTGACGAGCGGAAAACGCTGCTGCCGGTGCCGTTTGCGAAATGGCTGCTGCTGTATTGGCGGCTCGGGCTGTACAGGGGCGCCGCGTTTGAGGAATGGATCGGGGAAAAACTCGCCTCTAAAGGGGTGTACACGTTCAAAGATGTTCCAAAAGGCTCCCTTTATTTCACGGCATCCGATCTTACCCATAACCGGCTTGTTGTATTGCCTGATGACCTGGAGCGTTACGGGGTGCCATGGCAAACCTTTCCGGTAGCAAAGGCCATCCGGATGAGCGCGAGCATCCCGTATTTTTTCGAACCGGTACGGCTGCGCTCGCTGGAAGGCACGAGCCTTATTGCAGACGGTGGCGTTTTAAGCAATTTTCCGATGTGGCTGTTTGTCAAACCGGAAGAAAAAAAGGCGCGGCCGGTGCTCGGCATCACGCTTAGCCCAAAACAATCAGAAGAGCCAAATGCGGAGATAAAAAATGCGATCCAGCTGTTCGATGCCTTGTTCAAGACGATGAAAGACGCCCATGATGCCCGCTATATTTCAAGAAAACTGGAAAAGGACATTATTTTTATCGCTGCAGATGGCGTACCTGCCACAGATTTTCAGCTTTCCGCCGAACAAAAAGCAGCCTTAATCGAGGCGGGCCGGAAAAAAACAGAAACGTTTCTGAAAACGTGGTCCTATTAATTAAAAAAGAATCGAGCTTAGTAGACAGCTCGATTTTTCTTTTTGCCCTTTTTGCCTTCAATCACGGTTAACTGGACATTGGATTTTTTGCGCAGCGGCCGTTTTGAAAATTTAACCGTGTGGACAGTATGGACCTTCATATTCCGTTTTTTCATTCTTTTTCTGGATTTGCGGGCGGCTTTTAAAAATGCTTTTTGTTCCTGGTTGGAAACATTTGTGCTTCTCTTGAGTAAGAAACGCATGCCAGCCAAAAGCACTGCCGCAAAAATGAAGGCTATCAAAACCCTTTTTAAGAATACAACCGGCTCATGAAACAAAGAGGAACCCAGGCCAAGCAGGGCCAAAAGAAAAATGCCGGCGATGATCCATTGACGCGTCTTCAACAAAAGCCACCTCCTCATGTTTTCCTAACCATTTTTTCCATCATTCTATCAGTTTATACGGTTCCGGCCGTTTTTATTTTGAGGTTGGTACCCCGTCGCACAAACAAGCTTGTGATAGTAAATGTATTCCCATGCACTGGAAACTTCAAACGCCGTTTTTAACGGGCGGCAGAAGCCATATCACCCGATTCCAGTTCAAGCAGCGCCTGAAAGGAGGAAATCGCAACTTCAATTTGCTTGTCATCCGGCTCTTTTGTCGTTAACAGCTGAAGCCACAGGCCCGGATAGCCAAGATATTTCAGAACCGGAATATGGCGGACTTTATTGGTCAGCTGAAGAACTTCAAACGACGTGCCGAGCACGACCGGAATCAGCAAAATCCGGTCGATGATGCGAAGCCAGAGCGGATCTGTCGGGACAAGCGTATAAATCAGGACGCTCACAATCACGGTAAACAGAATAAAACTGCTGCCGCACCGGTAATGCAGCCTCGATTGCGAGCGGACGTTTTCAACGGTCAGGGCAAGCCCGTTTTCAAATGTATTGATGACTTTATGTTCAGCCCCGTGGTATTGGAATACCCGCTTGATAAACGGCGTTAAAGAAATCAAATAAATATACGAAAGCACGAGCAGCAGCTTAAACGCGCCTTCAATGAGAATTTGCGCGGTATCTCCGGAAAAAAACGGCCTTGTCAGTTCTGCCAGAAAAACGGGAATCAGCGTCATGAAAAATTTGGCAAACAAAAAGGACAAGACGCCGGCAGCAGCCACGCCGAGCACCACCGTTGTTTTTGCCGGGGCTGCTTCCTTCCTTTTTTCGTCTTCTTCCGGGTCAACATCATACCGCTCGCTTGCAAAATTCAAATGCTTTGCCCCGTTTGCGGATGATTCAATGATGGCAATGATCCCGCGCAAAAACGGGATTTTTTTTAATTTTTGAATGAACGGGCGCGTCTCTTTCGGCAGATAAAAGAAGTCGATCCGGTTGTTTTTGCGGCGGATGGCAGTGACCGAATGCCGCTTTCCGCCGAACATGACCCCTTCCACGACTGCCTGGCCGCCATAAGCTGGTTTTGTCAATTTCTTCTCCCCCAAACCTAAACTTCGAATGTTTCTTTCCCGTTTAAGACGGAATGGATTTCCGAAACGTTACTTACGCTTATTTTACTAAATCATTTTAAATACGACTAGGGGAAAGACTTATGGGAAAGATAAGAAAGAAAAGATGCGCGCCGTCCATGTGAAGGGGTGGAAAATATGGAAAATAACAGCAAAGCAATGAAAAACCAGGAGCATTCCATGACCTTTTTTCAAATGGTGCTTGTGACCGGATTTGCGGGCGGGATCATTTGGAGCCTGGTTGCCTATTTATGCTTTTCTTTTCATTTTACGGCGATTGAACCGAATGTCCTGCTTGAACCATTTACGGTAGGATCCTGGCGCAAAATGTGGATCGGAAAAACCATTTCCATACTGGTATACGGATTGTTCTCTACCGGCTGTGCCCTTGTCTATTATCTTTTCTTTAAAAAATTGAAATCGATGTGGGTGGGCGCGATCTACGGGCTTTGCCTGTGCGCGGTCGTCCTGATTGTGCTGAATCCGATTTTTCCCGGCATGAAGCCTTTTTTAAAACTCGATGCCAATACGATTATCACTTGCTGTTGCATTTACATTCTCTATGGGGTGTTTATCGGTTATTCGATTTCGTTTGAGTATGAAAGAAGCCGGGTTTTTAAGAGAAAACTGGAGAGACAGTCGAACCCGCTCCCGTAAATCGATCCGGGCGGGAGGAACGCCCAGGATTCAGGCAGATACATGCAGGCGGAAAGTAAAAAATAGAAATTTTCTTCAATTTATGGTAAAATGGGCACGTTAAATATGGGAAAAAGGTGCTTGAAATGAAAAAATACCTCGTATTAAACGGCCCGAATCTGAATTTGCTTGGGCAAAGGGAACCCGGCATTTACGGGAAAGATTCGATAAAAACCCTGATGGCACGCATGGAAGCGGCGGCCCGAGAGCACGGCGTTGCCATCGGTTTTTTCCAATCCAACCATGAAGGCGCCCTGATTGACAAGCTCCATGCTGCCGGGGATGAAGGCTTTGCCGGGATTATTTTCAATCCAGGCGCGTTCACGCATTACAGCTATGCTTTGCGGGACGCGATCAGTGCCATCCGCCTACCGGTGATTGAAGTACATATTTCGAACATCCATGCCCGCGAGGAATTCCGCCACCATTCTGTAACGGCGGCTGTTGCGCGCGGGCAAATTGCAGGCCTTGGGCTGTACGGCTATGAGCTTGCCCTCATGGCCTTGCTTGAGGCAGAAAAGGGAGAGGAAGAAAGATGTTAAAATTGGAGAAACTGAGAGAAGCATTTCCGCAGGCCGCTATTGACGGCTTGCTCATCACAAGCCCGTATAACCGCCGCTATATGTCCAATTTTACGGGAACGACCGGGATTGTCCTTATATCCGGGGAAGCGGCAAAATTTATTACGGATTTCCGTTATGTCGAGCAGGCATCAAAAGAGTGTGAAGGCTACGAAATCGTCCAGCATCAGGGACCGGTGGAACAGGAAGTGGCCAAACAGGTAGAAGCAATGGGAATCAAACGGCTCGGGTTTGAGCAGGACCATATGAGCTATGCGCTTTTTAAAACGTATGAAGGGCTGCTCGATGCAGAACTGGTTCCGGTTTCCGGGCTTGTTGAAAATTTGCGCTTGATCAAAACAGATGCGGAAATTAAGATATTAAAAGAAGCTGCGGATATTGCAGATGCTGCTTTTAAACATATCCTTGACTTCTTAAAACCGGGCGTCACGGAATTGGAAGTTTCCAATGAACTCGAATTTTTCATGAGGAAATGCGGCGCGACCGCTTCTTCATTTGATACCATCGTCGCATCCGGCCTCCGCTCTGCCATGCCGCACGGGGTGGCGACGGACAAAGTGATCGAAAAAGGCGATTTGGTCACGATGGATTACGGTGCGCTCTATAAAGGCTATTGTTCGGATATAACAAGGACGGTTGCCGTCGGGGAGCCTTCCGAGCAATTGAAGGAAATTTACAATATTGTGCTGGAATCGCAGCTGCTTGCCGTCGAAAACATTAAACCGGGCATGTCCGGTGTTGAAGCAGACGCCATTTCCCGCGATTATATTGCCCAGAAAGGTTATGGTGAAGCGTTCGGCCACTCCCTCGGGCACGGGATCGGCCTTGAAATCCACGAAGGCCCGAATCTTTCCATGCGCTCGGCTTATACTTTGGAACCGGGCATGGTTGTCACCATCGAACCGGGTATTTATGTGCCGGGTGTCGGCGGCGTCCGGATTGAAGACGATACGGTGATGACCGAAAATTCGAATGAATTGCTGACGCATTCCGCAAAAGAACTGATTATATTATAATAGTTACAGCCCTTAACAGGGGATCGAATGAACATGTAGGAGGAAAAATATGATTTCAGTAAACGATTTTCGCACCGGCTTAACGATTGAAGTGGATGGCGGCATCTGGCGCGTCCTCGATTTCCAGCATGTTAAACCGGGAAAGGGCGCCGCTTTTGTGCGCTCGAAGCTTCGCAATTTGCGTACCGGCGCCATCCAGGAAAAAACGTTCCGTGCCGGCGAAAAAGTCGAAAGGGCACAGATCGACAACCGGAGAATGCAGTATTTATATGCAAACGGCGACCAGCACGTATTTATGGATACGGAAACGTATGAACAAATCGAGCTGAGCAGCGCCCAAATTAAAGACGAGCTGCAATACTTGCTGGAAAACATGGAAGTGCAAATGATCATGTACCAAGGAGAAACGCTCGGCATTGAACTCCCGAATACGGTCACGCTGACAGTTACCCATACGGAACCGGGGGTAAAGGGCGATACGGCAACAGGCGGGTCCAAACCGGCCACGCTTGAAACCGGCCTGACGGTACAAGTGCCTTTCTTTGTAAATGAAGGCGATAAATTGATCATCAATACAACGGACGGTTCATACGTGTCCCGTGCCTGATTGCTTTGAAAAAAGCTTGGCGTCCCAAACGGCGTCAAGCTTTTTTGCTTTTCCGGCAAGATAGGAAAAAAATAAGTTTACATAATCATATTATAAACAACTTAAACTTTCAGAGCCTGCCACTGCTTCCTTGTCATAGTTTTCAAACCCGGCGAATAGATTGTACTATCCATGAACCAAACTGTATGTTTTGAAAGCAGGGATGAAGAATGGAAGATTTGCTGGGCATTTTGCCGAAATCCTTATCCAACCAGCTGGAAAAGTTGGGGGATATACTCGAAGATGTGGAAGAAATCCGCATCCGCGTAAACCGCCCGCTTGAAATTACTTCAAAAGGAATCCCGCATTTTTTGCGCTACATGCCAACGGAGAGCGATGCCGAGCAGCTGATCAGCCGGCTTGCGAATTTCTCCTTTTACGCCCTTGAAGAAGAGCTGAAAAAGGGATATGTCACGATCAGCGGCGGGCACCGTGTCGGATTCGCGGGGAAAGTCATTCTTGAAAATGGACAAGTAAAGGCGATCCGCTATTTTTCATCTTTTAATATCCGGATTGCCCGGGAAAAAATCGGGACTGCAGATCCTTATCTTTCTGCCCTTCACAACGGGCACTGGTTGTCCGCGATGATCATCGGGGCGCCCCAGACCGGGAAAACGACATTTTTAAGGGATATCGCACGGCTGATTTCAACCGGCATCCCGGAACGCGGCATTTCGCCCGCCAAAGTGGGAATTGTCGACGAACGGTCTGAAATTGCCGGCTGCGTCCACGGCATCCCGCAACTCCATTTCGGGCCAAGGGTCGATGTGCTGGATGCCTGCCCGAAAGCGGAAGGGATGATGATGCTGATCCGGTCGATGAGCCCGGATGTCATCATCGTGGATGAGATCGGCCGCGAAGAAGATGCGGCGGCAATTATGGAGGCGGTAAATGCGGGCATTTCGCTCGTCATGACAACGCACGGGGAAAACTTCCGGGATATAAATAAGCGCCCGATTTTAAAGAAAATCCTCGAATCGTATGCGTTTGACCGTTTTCTCGAACTGTCGCGGGGGAGCCGGCCGGGAAGGGTAACAGCAGTCCGGGATGCGGAAGGGAACATCATTCGTACCGGTGAAGGTGTTTCCCGTGCTTAAACTTTTTGGAGCAGCACTGATTGTGTTCGCCACCAGTTTCATCGGCTTTGAGGCAGCGAAACGGTTAAGCGAACGCCCCCGCCAGCTAAGAATTTTTCAAAGCGCGCTTCAAGCACTGGAGGTGGAAATCATGTACGGGCATACCCCGCTGCATGAAGCGGCAAGAAAACTGTCAGACCAGCTTCCGGATCCGGCTGCCGCCTTCTTCCGTTCCTTTGCCGGCCAGTTGACAACATTGGAAACAACGGTAAAAGAAGCATGGGAAAAAAGCCTTGACGGGATTTGGGAACTGACGGCCCTGAAAGAAAATGAGTATGAAGTATTGCGGCAACTCGGGGAAAACCTGGGCAAACATGACCGCTATACCGAGCAAAAGCAGCTGCTCCTGGCCCTTTCGCATTTGGAACGGGAAGAAAAAGAAGCGCACGAAAGGCAGCTCCGCTATGAAAAAATGGCAAAAAGCCTTGGCGTCCTCACGGGTTTACTGATCGCTATTTTACTGATCTGAGAGATGCACGGATCATATTGGGGGAAAAGCAATGGGCATTGATGTGGATATCATTTTTAAAATTGCCGGGGTCGGGATTGTCGTCGCATTTCTCCACACGATTCTTGACCAGGTTGGCAAAAAAGAATATGCGCAATGGGTTACGCTTCTCGGTTTTCTTTACATTTTGTTTTTAGTGGCATCCATCGTAGGGGATTTGTTTTCCAAAATCAAAACGGTCTTTCTTTTTCAGTAAGCCGGGAAAAAAGGGGGGATTTCCCATTGAAATTTTGCAAATTGCGGGTGTGGCGCTCATCACGACTTTCCTTGCGCTCATATTAAAAGAGCAGAAACCGAATTTTGCCTTTTTGCTGACGCTTTTTGCCGGCTGTTTTATCTTTCTATTTCTGGTGGACAAGATATATGAGATCATCCGCCTGCTGCAAAAAATTGCCCAAAAAGGGAATGTCGACACGATGTATATCGAAACGATCCTGAAAATTATCGGCGTCGCTTATATCGCCGATTTTGCATCCAATATTACAAAAGATGCCGGGCAGGGGGCACTTGCGGCAAAGGTGGAGCTGGCCGGCAAAATCATAATTTTAACAATGGCCATCCCCATTCTTACCGTGCTGATTGAAACGATTGTCAATCTCGTTCCGCGTGCAGGGAGTTGAGAATATGGGGCGCAAAAAAATGTGCATCGCGCTTTTCATTCTGTTTGCCTTCTGTTTCTTCGCACAGCCGGCATCCGCCGCTTCGGAAAATACGGACAAACAGGAGAACATTCCGGAAAAAATGGTCGATGAACAACTGAATCAATTGGACTTATCAGAACTGAAAAACTACTGGGATGAAATTGTCAGCAAATACGGCGGATACTTGCCGGAAAGCCAGAAAGGGAGCCTTATGGATTTTATGAAAGGCGAAAAGCATTTTTCTTTGCAAGCCTGGCTGAAAGGGCTGCTTTCGTATATTTTTCAGGAGCTGCTGATCAATGCAAAACTATTAGGCTCCCTCATCATTCTTACGATTCTGAGCATCCTGCTGGAAAACCTGCATCATTCGTTCCAGCAAGGGACGATCAGCAAAATTGCGTATGCGGTTGTTTTCATGGTGCTCGTCATTATTGCCCTGAACAGTTTTCATGTCGCCCTTCAATATGCGCTTGAGGCGATCCGGACAATGAAAGGTTTTATCCTGGCGCTGATGCCGCTCTTGCTGGCGCTGCTTTCCACATCGGGCGGCGCCGGATCGGCAGCCTTTTTTCACCCGGTCATTATTTTTCTCTCCGGCACAAGCGGCATGCTGGTCGAGATCATCGTGCTGCCGCTTCTGCTGCTTTCAACGCTCTTAGGCGTCGTCAGCACCCTCTCGGAACAGCACAAAGCAACACAGCTGGCCGGTCTGTTGCGCAATCTCGGGATCGGCATACTCGGCGCTTTTATGGCTGTGTTTTTAGGCGTCTTGTCCGTTCAGGGGACGGCAACGGCGGTGATGGATGGGCTTGCGGTCAGGACCGCAAAATTTGTGACCGGCAATTTTGTCCCGGTTGTCGGGCGGATGCTGACGGATGCCGCCGATACGGTGATCAGCGCTTCCGTCCTTTTGAAAAATACGCTCGGCATTGCAGGTGTCGCCATTGTGCTGCTCATTGCGGCGTTTCCGGCTATCAAAATTTTCGCCATGTCGTTCATGTTCAAGCTCGCTTCCGCCCTTTTGCAGCCGCTCGGCGGGGGGCCGGTCATCAGCTGTCTTGATATCATCAGCAAAAACATGCTGTACGTATTTGCCGCCCTCGCGATTGTGACCATCATGTTTTTTCTCAGCATTACGATCATCGTTACGGCGGGCAATCTTACGATGATGATGCGTTAAGGGGGGAGACCTGTGGACGTTTTGACAAAATGGGTGCTGAATATCATCATTTTTATCCTTTTGGCGACCATAACGGACATGCTTCTGCCTGACTCCGGGATGCGGAAATATACAAAGCTTGTGACCGGGCTTTTGCTCATTGCCATCATCGTCACACCCGTATTCCGGCTCTTTTCCACAGATCCTGCCATATGGATAGAAAAATTCGGGGATTCCGGTACTTCAAGCCCGTCTGCGGAAGAAAATGCGCTTGAAACGAAGAAAAAAGAAATAAATGACATGCAGCAGGAATATACATTACAACAAATGGCTGTCCAACTGAAGCAGGATGCGGAAGGGGAGGTAGAGGAAGCGTTTGGAAAATCGATTTCAAAAATCACGGTCGAGTGGAAAGACGGGGCCAAAAGCGGGGATCTTACCGCTTTAAAAGCGTCAAATGTAAAAAAAATCCATGTCTATCTGGAAGCGCAAAACGAAAAAGAGACTGTTGCTGCCATTAAACCGGTTGAAATCGGGACGGATAAACAAACAGAAAAACAAAGCACACGGGAGCAGCAATCGATCATTGCCATGTTGTCAAACCGCTGGAAAATCAATAAAGAAAAAATTGATCTCCGTTTCGAAGGGGGGCTTGAAAACGAAAATGGATCGTAACCAGGGACCGTTCAAAAAACTGAAAGAAAAATGGCTGCCATCCGGCCCGCCGGATAAAAAGAAAAAACTTGTGCTGTTAACCCTACTATTGATTTCCGGTCTCGGGATGATGTTTATCAACGACCTTTTCGGGACTTCAAGCGAAAAAAACGAAGCGCTGACTGCATCTTCACCCGTAAAAACGGCAGGCGGAAAAGGGACAGCCGCATTCGGTGCAGGCACTTCCAAAAAATCAAAATCGATCTCCACGTACGAAAACCAATATGAGAAAGAACTGAAAAGCATTCTGGAACAAATCAAGGGCGTCGGCTCCGTAAACGTACAGGTGAATGTGGCCACATCAGAAAGTAAAGTGTATGAGAAAAACGCCACCATCCGGAATGAAACGACAACCGAAACAGATAAAAACGGCGGGGAACGGAAAATTGACAGCATTTCAAAAGATGATAAAGTCGTCATCGTCCAAAACGGGGACAAGGAAGTGCCGCTTGTAACAGAAACCAGGAAGCCGGAGATTACAGGGGTGTTAGTCGTTTGCGAGGGCGGCGGCGACGTCTCCATCCAAAAATCGGTAAAAGAAGCTGTTGCAAGCGCCCTTGATATCGCAAGTTACCGTGTTTCCGTCATGCCAAAAAAAGAATGAGGAGGAATGGGTATGCTTTTGAAAAAACAAACGGTCTGGCTGTTGACCATGTTAAGCCTTGTTGTGGTTTTGTCCGTGTACTATGTGACGGCGGAACCAAAAACGACGAATCAGGTTACCCGGCAAGAGAAAGAAAAGGAATCGGCGGCAACGAAGGAAAAGGCTTCCGGTTCGCAAAAAATCAAACTGACAACAAAGTCTGCCAGTGATGAAGTGTTTGAGACGCTCCGCCTTGAGCGGCAGGATGAAATGAGCAAAAAGCAGGAAGAACTGACCAATAAACTCGCATCGACCGACCTGACGCCGGATGAAAAAAGCAAGGCAATGGATGAAATGAAAAAATTAACGGAGACGGCGAATAAAGAACAGGTTTTAGAAAGCCTGATCAAAGCAAAAGGATATGAGGATGCGCTCGTTCAGGCAGACGGCGATGAAGTGGTCGTGACCGTCAAATCGAAAAAGCACGATAAAGCGGCTGCAAATGAAATCGTCAAGCTTGTGAACCAGGAATTGGGCAATACGCCAAAACTGGCCGTGGAATTCCAGACAAATTAAGGAAAGCCAGAATAGGGGGCGGTTACAGCCCTTTTTTCTGTGCGGAAAACAAGGGAGATTGCTTTTTTGCCGGGCTTTTTTTCTATATTTAAAAAATGATTAAAAAATGATTGAAAAATAGATTTGCGCGTGATTTTAAATTTCCGTAAAACGCTTCCTCCTTTTTGCGCCAAGCGGGGAAGGGCATTTTTGCAATGTGCCGGGAATCCGTTTTTTATACAAATGATTGAATTTTCGCCTCCGGTTATCGTATGATATGGATAGTTATTTATTCATAAATTGTTAACAATTTTAGAAGCTGAAAAAACGAAGGAGTGTCATATATGCTGAAAGTAGAGGAAATCCAGGCTTTGATCGAGCTTGTGGACCGTTCAAACCTCGATGAATTTGAATTTGAAAACGACGGGACCGTCATCAAAATGAAGAAAAACACCGGCGTCCAAGTCATTGAACGCCCGGTGCGTGAAGTGGCTCAGGTTTCCGCACCCCCGCAAATGCCTGCGCAGCCCCGCCAGCTTGCAGAAAACCCGCAGCCTGAAGCTCCGGCGCAAGCAGCCGACGAAAATCTGCATAAAATCGTGTCGCCGATGGTTGGCACCTTTTACCAGGCGGGTTCCCCGGAAGAAGAACCGTATGTGCAAATCGGCTCCAAAGTCAGCCCGAATACGGTTGTATGCATGATTGAAGCGATGAAGCTGTTTAACGAAATCGAAGCGGAAGTGGAAGGGGAAATTGTAGATATCCTCGTCAAAGACGGCCAGCTTGTTGAATTCGGCCAGCCATTATTTTTGGTAAAGACAAAGTAAGGAGCGGACTTTCATGATTAAAAAAGTTTTGATTGCAAACCGCGGCGAAATTGCGGTTCGGATTATCCGTGCCTGCCGCGACCTCGGGATTGAAGCCGTGGCCGTTTATTCGGAAGCGGACAAAGATGCACTGCATGTCCAGCTTGCGGATGAAGCGTACTGCATCGGCCCGAAAGCATCGAAAGACAGTTATTTAAATTTTGCCAACATCATCAGCGCAGCAACTTTAACAGGCTGTGACGCGATCCATCCCGGTTACGGATTTCTTGCTGAAAATGCCGATTTTGCCGAGCTTTGCCGAGAATGCAATATTGAGTTTATCGGGCCAAGCCCGGAAGCCATTGCGAAAATGGGCGCAAAAGATGTGGCGCGCGAAACGATGAAAAAAGCGGGCGTGCCGATTGTCCCGGGTTCGGACGGGCTTGTAAAAGACGCAGAAGAAGCAAAAGTCGTCGCAAAAAAAATCGGCTATCCGGTGATTATTAAGGCAACGGCCGGCGGCGGTGGCAAAGGGATCCGCGTAGCTTTGAATGAAGAAGAGCTTGTAAAAGGCATCCACATCACCCAGCAGGAAGCCGCGACTGCTTTCGGCAACCCGGGTGTTTATCTTGAAAAATACATTGAAGACTTCCGCCATGTTGAAATCCAGGTCATGGCTGATAAATTCGGCAATGTGATCCACCTGGGCGAACGGGATTGCACCATCCAGCGGCGGCTGCAAAAACTGCTTGAAGAATCCCCGTCCCCGGCACTATCGAGCGAAATGCGCGAAGAAATGGGGCAGGCTGCCGTGAAAGCGGCAAAAGCGGTTGACTATACGGGGGCCGGCACCATCGAGTTTATTTTTGACCACCGCAACCAGAAGTTTTACTTTATGGAAATGAATACCCGCATCCAGGTGGAACACCCGGTTACAGAAATGGTCACTGGCGTGGATCTTGTCAAAGAACAGATCCTTGTGGCATCCGGGGAACCGTTATCCTTAAAGCAGGATGAAGTCACATGGAACGGCTGGGCAATTGAATGCCGGATCAATGCCGAAAATCCGGAAAAGAATTTTATGCCGTCTGCGGGCAAAATTAACTTTTACCTGCCGCCGGGCGGGATCGGCATCCGCGTGGAATCGGCCGTATATCCGGGTTACAGCATTCCGCCGTATTATGATTCCATGATTGCCAAGCTCATTGCCTACGGAGCGACGCGCGATGAGGCGATTGCTCGCATGAGACGCGCGCTCAGCGAATATGCCGTGGAAGGCGTCCACACGACGATTCCGTTCCATCAGCGCCTCCTCGAACATGAAGTTTTTGTCGAAGGGGATTTCAACACGAAATTCCTTGAAAAATATGATGTAATGAAATAACGTGTAATTATAGGAGGTGTTGAAGATGGCAGAAGACAACCAAATGTTGGAAATGCATCATGATGAAGACGGCTTGGGAAAAGTGGAAATTGCTCCTGAAGTGATTGAAGTGATTGCGGGCATTGCCGCTTCCGAAGTCGAAGGGGTTGCCCAAATGCGTGGCAATTTCGCAAGCGGCGTCGTGGAGCGCCTTGGCAGGAAAAACCACGGGAAAGGCGTAAAAGTGGAACTGAGTGATGATGGCATTAAAGTCGATGTCTATTGCACCATGAATTTTGGCGTTTCCATTCCGGCAGTTGCCCAGGAAGTCCAGGATAATATCCGCCAGGCTTTGCTCAATATGACTGCCCTGGAAGCGTCGGAAGTGAATATTCATATTGTCGGCATTCAATTTGATACGCAGAAAGCGGAGCCTGAATTTCAGGCGGAAGAGTAAGAGAAAAAGGGTCCGGGCAAAGCGTCCTGGCCTTTTTTTGGTCCCACCTTTCTGTTACAATAAAAGCATGCGAATTTGAGCTTTTTAAAGGAGTTACTGCCGAATGATGAAAAGAAGAACCGCCCGCGAAAAAGCGCTTCAGGCTTTATTCCAGATGGATATGAATGAAGCGAGCCCGGAAGATGCGATCCGGAATGCGCTGGACGGGCAGGAAAGTGATGATTATCTTGAGAAATTGGTAAACGGAACGGCAACACATCTCGCGGAAATCGACGCCATGATCAGCCAGCATCTTGAAAATTGGACGCTTGACAGGCTTGCAAAAGTGGAACTCAATATTTTGCGCCTTGCCGCTTACGAACTGATGTACGCAGAGGATGTGCCCGCCAATGTGGCGATCAACGAAGCACTCGAGATTGCCAAACGGTTTGCAGATGAAAAATCTGCCAAATTTATTAATGGCGTTTTGAATCAAATGAAAGACTCGATTGAATCTAAATAACGGGGGATGGATAATGGGAGCGGAAATCATTGACGGAAAACAACTGGCCGAAGCACTCAGAAAAGAGATAAAGGCGGAAGCGGAGCAGTTAACGCAACAGGGGATTATCCCGGGGCTTGCTGTCATATTAGTCGGAAACGATCCGGCTTCACGTACATACGTCAAAAACAAAGAAAAAGCGTGCCGCGCGCTCGGAATGAAATCCGTTTTAATCGAGCTTCCCGAAGACGTGTCGGAACAGGCACTGCTCGGACATATCGCAACCTTAAATGAAGATCCTGACATTCACGGGATTCTCGTCCAGCTTCCTTTGCCGCCGCATATCAATGCGCAAAAAATCGTGGAAGCGATCAGCCCGGAGAAAGATGTGGACGGTTTCCATCCGATAAATATCGGGAGGATGATGACGGGCCAGGATACCTTTTTACCCTGCACCCCCCACGGAATTTTAAAAATGGTGAAGTCAAAGGGCATCCGGATCGAAGGGAAGCATGTTGTCGTAATCGGCCGCAGCAATATTGTCGGCAAACCATGCGGCCAGCTGTTCCTCAATGAAAATGCGACCGTCACATACTGCCATTCGAAAACGGCCGATTTAAAATCTTTCACCCGCCAGGCGGATATTTTGGTCAGTGCTGTCGGCAAAGCAAAATTCATCAAAGCGGATTTTGTCAAAGCGGGTGCTGCCGTCATTGATGTCGGGATGAACCGTGACGCGTCCGGGAAGCTGTGCGGGGATGTTGACTTTGATGAAGTAAAGGAGAAAGCTTCCTATATTACCCCTGTCCCGGGCGGCGTAGGGCCAATGACGATTACCATGCTGCTTTCCAATACAGTAAAAGCCGCAAAACGCTTGTACCGTTAAACAGGCTGCCCTGCCGTCACGGCATTTTTCCGGAAAACCGCTTATCGTCCGGAAGTGTGCCGGGAGACATTTGTGCTGGGAGCGGGCGGCATTAAAAGAAAGCTGACTTCCGGCGGGAAGGCAGCTTTCTTCATGCATGAGAAAGGTGGTGGAAAGCGATGCAATATTTATCCGTACACACGCTGACAAAATATATCAAACGGAAATTTGACGCGGACCCTTATTTAAACGATATCCATGTAAAAGGGGAAATTTCCAATTTCAAACGGCATTCAAGCGGCCATATGTACTTTACATTAAAAGATGAAAAAGCGAGACTGCTTTCGGTCATGTTTGCTTCTGCAAACCGGACGTTGAAGTTTATGCCGGAAAACGGTATGAAAGTGCTCGTTACGGGTTCCGTATCTGTTTATGAAGCAGGCGGCAGTTACCAGCTGTATGTGAAAAGCATGCAGCCTGACGGAATCGGCGCACTTTATCTTGCTTTTGAACAGCTAAAAGAAAAACTGGAGAAAGAGGGCCTGTTTCAAAACCGCCGGCCCATCCCGGCTTATCCGAAAGTGATCGGGGTGATCACATCGCCGACAGGGGCTGCTGTCCGCGATATCATCACCACCATCAGGAGAAGATATCCGGTTGCTGAAATCATTTTACATCCGGCCCTTGTCCAAGGGGAAAATGCAGCCCCTTCGATTGTAAAGGCAATTGAACAGGCAAACCGGATCGGCAAAGCGGATGTGCTGATCGTCGGAAGGGGCGGCGGTTCCATCGAAGAGCTGTGGGCTTTTAATGAAGAAATAACGGCCCGGGCGATCTTTGCGTCAAATATTCCGGTGATTTCTGCTGTCGGCCATGAGACGGATTTTACGATCGCCGATTTTGCGGCAGACTTACGGGCACCGACGCCGACTGCTGCAGCTGAACTTGCTGTTCCCCATATTGATGACGTACGGGAAAAAATCTTGCATTTAAAGACGCGGCTTATACGAAACATGCGGGAGAAAGTACGCTATGAAAAAAGCCGGCTTGCTTACCTTGAACGGTCGCCCGTTTTGACAAATCCTTACCGGCTCATCCGCCAGCAAATCGAGCAGGCTGATCGCCTTACAGATCGCCTGCACAGGGAAGCGGGGCGCTTAATCGGTACAGCGGAGGAACAAACCCGCAATCTGCACGGCCGGCTTTTGCGCAACCGTCCTGAACAGAAACTGCTGCAGGCGCGGCGGAATTTCACGAGCCTTGAAGCAAACCTCGTGAAGCAAATGCAAGCGGTCTTGCGGGAGAAGCAGCATCGTTTTGCCAAAAATATTTCCGCCCTTGAAGCGCTGAGCCCGTTGAAAGTAATGGAAAGGGGCTACAGTCTGGCTATGGCGGAAGACGGAACGATCCTGAAAAAAACAAGCCAGGCCAAAACGGGTGAAACGATCCGGGTCCGGTTGACGGACGGCGGCCTTTTGTGCACGGTAGATAAAATTGAAAGGGGGAAAAAAGATGGCCGATTCATTAACTTTTGAAGAAGCGATGGTGCAACTGGAAGACATTGTGCGGAAACTGGAAGAAGGGGATGTGCCCCTCGAAGAAGCCATTTCCATTTACAAACAGGGAATGGAGCTGTCCAAATTACTCCACGGAAAACTGAAAAATGTAGAGGAACAGCTGGCAAAAATCATGTCGGAGGATGGCGAAGAGCAGGATTTTGAGATCCGGGAGGAGGAATAACCGTGCAGAAGCCTGCGTATGATGTGAAAGAAATTGAAAAACACCTGGCACAATATATCGCGGATCTTCGTGCGCCTGCTGTATTAAAAGACGCGATGCATTATTCCCTCCAGGCCGGGGGGAAAAGGATCCGCCCCCTTCTTTTGTTGTCAACCGTATCCGCGCTCGGTAAACCGGCTGGTCGGGGCATGCAGACCGCGTGTGCAGTCGAGATGCTCCACACTTATTCTCTGATCCATGATGACCTCCCGGCAATGGACGATGATGATTTGCGGAGAGGAAAGCCGACCAACCATAAAGTATTTGGCGAAGCGGTGGCGATTCTTGCCGGCGACGGCCTTTTGACGCACAGTTTCGGACTGATTGCCGAAGATCCGGGGTTGGATGACGCTTTGAAGGTAAAACTGATTGCGCTCCTTGCAAAATCTGCGGGTCCGGAAGGCATGGTCGCCGGGCAGGTGGCGGATATGGAAGGCGAAAATAAAACACTGACCCTCGAGGAACTACAATATATCCATGCCCACAAAACCGGCAAACTGCTTCGTTTCAGCGTGCTTGCCGGCGCGATGATTGGCGGCGCGTCAACAGAGCAGCTGGAAAAATTCGGGCAATTTGCCGATCATCTCGGCCTCGCTTTTCAAATCCGGGATGACATATTGGATATCGAGGGGGAACAGGAAAAAATCGGCAAGCGGGTCGGCAGCGATGAATCCCGCCATAAAAGTACATATCCGGCTCTTTTAACGCTTGAGGGTGCCAAACAAGAACTCAGGCGCCATACTCGCCTTGCAAAGCAGTGCCTCGCTGAAACCGGCGCTGAAACCGGCGCCTTAATGGAACTGACGGGGATGATCGAAACGCGGGACCATTAACGGCCGTTCATTTGGCGCAAACCGAACGGCCGGAACAGCAAAACCGGCGGCGTTTGTTTAAATGAGGTATTTCTTGTCTAAACGCGTTGATTGTTTATAATAGATGTAAGTGATGCCGTATATTGATGAGGAAAGCGAGTGATCCGCATTGGATCTTGAATCGATCAAGGACCCGTCCTTTTTGAAACAAATGGACATCCCCGCTTTGAAACAACTGAGCGCGGAAATCCGCCGCTTTTTGATTGAAACATTGTCGAAGACCGGCGGGCATATCGGGCCGAATCTTGGTGTCGTGGAATTGACGCTTGCCCTGCATAAATGCTTTGACAGCCCGAATGATAAAATTCTTTGGGACGTGGGACACCAGTCATATGTGCATAAAATTTTAACCGGCCGGGCTGGAGAGTTCGGCTCACTGCGCCAATACCACGGGCTTTCAGGGTTTCCGAAACGGAATGAAAGCATTCATGATGTCTGGGAAACCGGGCACAGTTCCACTTCCTTGTCCGCCGCGATGGGCATGGCGGTCGCCCGCGATTTAAAAGGAGAAAAATCGTATATTGTCCCGGTGATCGGAGACGGCGCGCTGACCGGCGGCATGGCATTTGAAGCGCTCAACCATATCGGCCATGAAAAACGGGATATCATCGTTGTGCTGAATGACAATGAGATGTCGATTGCCCCGAACGTCGGCGCGCTTCACCAGGTGCTCGGCAAACTGCGAACGGCGAATAAATACCGGCGCGCAAAAGATGAACTGGAATTCCTGCTGAAAAAAATTCCGGCTGTCGGCGGAAAGCTTGCGGCCACTGCAGAACGGCTGAAAGACTCATTGAAATATTTGCTTGTCTCCGGGATTTTTTTTGAAGAACTCGGTTTCACTTATTTAGGCCCTGTTGACGGCCATCATTTTGATGCATTGCTCGAAAATATTCAGTATGCCAAAAAGACGAAAGGCCCTGTTCTTTTGCATGTCGTTACCAAAAAAGGAAAAGGATATGAACCGGCCGAAAACGATACGAAAGGCGCCTGGCACGGCACCGGGCAGTATAAAATTGAAACCGGCGATTTTATCAAACCGGCGGATGCCCCTCCTGCCTGGAGCAAACTTGTTAGCGATACCGTCCTCAGCCTTGCAAAGGAAGATGCGCGCATTGTCGCGATTACGCCGGCAATGACAGTTGGTTCGAAGCTGGAACGGTTCCAGCAGGAGCTCCCCGAGCGGGTATATGATGTCGGGATTGCCGAGCAGCATGCCGCCACTTTTGCTGCAGGGCTTGCCACCCAGGGCATGAAACCGTTTTTGGCCATTTATTCGACATTCCTGCAGCGGGCGTATGACCAGGTTGTCCACGACATTTGCCGGCAAAACTTAAATGTTTTCATCGGGATCGACAGGGCGGGCCTTGTCGGCGCGGACGGCGAAACCCATCAGGGCGTATTTGATATTGCTTTTTTACGCAGCCTGCCCAATATGGTGTTAATGATGCCAAAAGACGAAAATGAAGGCCAGCATATGGTATACACGGCTTTAAAATATGACGGCGGGCCGATCGCGATGCGGTTTCCGCGCGGCAATGGCCTCGGCGTAGCGCTTGATGAAGAATTAAAAGAAATCCCGCTTGGCACCTGGGAAGTCTTGAAAGAAGGAAATGACGTGTGCATCCTTACCTTTGGGACGACGATTCCGATGGCCATGGAAGCAGCGAAATTTTTGCAAAAGCAAGGGATATCGGTTAAAGTGGTCAATGCGCGCTTTATCAAACCGCTTGATGAAGCAATGCTCGAAGCCGTTTTCCGCACCGGAATGCCGGTATTAACCGTGGAAGAGGCCGTGCTTGCAGGCGGGTTTGGCAGCGCAGTGTTGGAATTTGCGGGTGATCGTGGCTTCTCTGATCGGATCATTCGCCGTATTGGCATTCCCGACCGCTTTGTCGAGCACGGCAGCGTAAAAGAATTATGGCAGGAAATCGGGCTGACAAAGGACCGGCTGATCCGGGAAGTCCGGCAGATATTGCCTCAAAAACAGCAAAGAAAGGCTTCATTTTAAATGAAAAAAGAACGGGTGGACGTTCTCCTCGTAGAACGCGGATTAATCGAAACAAGAGAAAAAGCAAAAAGGGCGGTCATGGCGGGGCTTGTCTTTTCAAATGAGACCCGCCTTGATAAACCGGGTGAAAAAATTGCTGCTGATGCCCCGCTCATCGTAAAAGGGGATCCCCTTCCGTACGTTTCCCGGGGCGGACTGAAACTGGAAAAAGCGTTGAAAGTATTTGGACTTAATGTAAAAGACAAAATTGTTCTCGATATTGGCGCTTCGACCGGTGGATTTACCGACTGTGCCCTCCAGCACGGTGCCAAAATGTCTTATGCCCTCGATGTCGGTTATAACCAGCTTGCATGGAAGCTGCGCCAGGACGAGCGGGTTGTTGTTATGGAAAGGACAAATTTCCGCTATGTTACCCCGCAGGATTTCACAAAGGGCATTCCGGAATTTGCCTCGATTGACGTGTCCTTTATTTCCCTGTCCTTGATCCTCCCGGTATTAAAAACGCTCCTTGCACCTTTAAGCGATGTGGTCGCCCTGATTAAGCCGCAGTTTGAAGCGGGGCGCGAGCAGGTGGGCAAAAAGGGGATTGTAAAAGATAAAAATGTCCATCGCGAAGTGATCGAAAAAATCATCCAGCTTGCCTTGCGTGAAAACTTTTCGGTGGAAAACCTCTCCTTCTCGCCGATTACAGGCGGGGAAGGAAATATTGAATTTTTAATCCACCTCGTAAAGCCCGCCAGCGAAACAGAAGGCGGCGCCAACCGGTTGCGCGTAACCGTAAATGACGTGGTGGAAGAAGCCCATGCCACGCTCAGGAAGGGATAGACAAAGATTTGGCAGCCTATTGGATAACCGGTAGGCTGCTTTGTATAAGGGCGTTTCGCACCCGAAAAAAAGCCCGTTTACGGAAAAAAGCTGCTTGTACATTTGCCCGTAAATGCGCTAACATACAAGTAGATGCATATTTACAAAAGAGCATCCTTGAGGTGAGGATATGAATAAAGGACAGCGCTTGATCAAAATCAGGGAAATGATTACCAATTATGATATCGAAACACAGGACGAGCTTGTCGAGCATTTGCGCAATGCCGGCTTTAATGTGACGCAGGCCACCATTTCAAGGGATATAAAAGAACTTCATCTTGTCAAAGTGCCGCTCAATAACGGCAGGTACAAATACAGCTTGCCTGCCGACCAGCGCTTCAACCCGATGCAGAAACTGAAACGGGCGCTGACAGATGCATTTGTCAGCATTGATACAGCCGGGCACCTGATCGTATTGAAAACATTGCCCGGTAACGCGCATGCAATCGGCGCTTTGATTGATATTTTGGATTGGGAAGAAATTATCGGCTCCTTGTGCGGAGATGATACATGCCTGATCATTTGCAAAAACCAGGATGAGACCGAAACGGTTTCGCAACGGTTTTTGGACTTGCTGTAGAAAGTGGTGATGTTTGATTGCTGCAGGAATTATCGATTAAAAATTTTGCCATTATTGATGCATTAACGCTTTCATTTGAAGCCGGGCTGACCGTCCTGACAGGGGAGACCGGTGCCGGCAAATCGATTATTATCGATGCCATCCAGCTTCTAACAGGCGGGAGAGGGTCATCGGAGTTCGTCCGGCACGGGGAAAACCGTGCTGAGATTGAGGGCTTATTTCTGGTCGAGGACGGTCATCCGTGCATGGATCGCGCCCGCGAATTCGGCATTGAGATTGAGGAAGGCATGGTCATTTTGCGGCGCGATATATCGAAAACAGGGAAAAGCGTTTGCCGCATCAACGGAAAACTTGTGACGATTTCGGTGCTGCGCGAAATCGGGTCGACTTTAATTGATATCCACAGCCAGCACGAAACGCAGGAACTGCTGAACGAAACGTACCATCTGCCACTGCTTGACCAGTACGGGCAAAGTGAGATTGAAACGGCTCTCCTTGATTACGAAAAATTGTATAAAAAATACGAAGCCGTTTACGGGCGGTTAAAAAGAATGAATGAAAACGACCAGCAGCTCGCCCAGCGCCTTGACCTCATCCAATTCCAGCATGAGGAAATCCAAAACGCCGGACTGAGGCTGCATGAAGACGAGGAATTAGCGGAAGAAAAACGAAAACTCGTCAATTTTGAACGGCTGTTTGAATCATTGAATACGGGGTATGAAGCGCTTGCCGGGGAACAGCATGGCCTCGACTGGCTCAGCCTTGCCATGAGCCATCTTGAAACCGCGGCTGAAGTGGATGGCGAGCTCTCTGACATTTTGGAATCCGTCCAAAGTTGTTTTTATACGCTCGAAGACATGTCCCGCTCAATCCGTTCCCGGCTTGACGGACTTGAATTTGACCCGGAACGGCTTAACGTAATTGAAGCGCGGCTGAATGAGATCAACCAGTTAAAACGAAAATATGGTAGCTCGATCGAAGAAATTCTGGAATACGGGTCCAAAATTGAAGAAGAAATCGAATCGATCGTAAACCGTGACCATCATGTGGAGCTTCTAGAAAAAGAACTGCAAACGGTAAAACGCGATCTGTATTTGGAAGCCAAGCAGCTCAGCGATTTACGCAAAAAATGGGCGGAAAAGCTGACTAAAAATATCCATTCCGAATTAAAGCAGCTGTATATGGATAAAACAAAGTTTGAAGTCCGTTTTCTTGCCGCTGCTGATGATTATTATGAGGCGGATGACATTCCGTTCCGGCGCGACGGGCTCGACCAGGTTGAATTTTACATTTCCACCAATCCGGGCGAACCGCTAAAACCGCTCGCAAAAACCGCTTCGGGCGGAGAATTGTCGCGGATTATGCTGGCATTAAAAACGATATTTTCCCGGCACCAGGGGATCACTTCCGTCATTTTCGACGAAGTGGATACCGGCGTAAGCGGCCGCGTTGCGCAGGCGATTGCGGAGAAAATTTACCGCATTTCGGTCCATTCGCAAGTCCTCTGCATTACCCATCTGCCGCAGGTTGCCGCCATGGCGGATACACATCTGTTGATCATGAAAGAGACTGAAAAGGAGAGAACGCGGACAAAAGTCAAGCCTTTAGGTCAGGAAGAAAAAATTAAAGAAATCGGCCGTATGATTTCAGGCGTTGAAATGACAGAGTTGACAAGACAGCATGCGAAAGAGCTGCTCGAACTGGCCGAAGCGATAAAATAAGGGTCCGGTCCGCCTATTTGGAAAAATGGTGGAGCCGGACCCTTTCTATCCAGATTGGGCAGCATTTTTCCCGCAGGCGCTGTTATATTTAAAACGCTTCAAGGCTAAATTAAAATCATAGCCAAAACAAACAAAGGCTAAACAACAGGGTGAACCGGAAGCGAGGAGAGTGGAATGTTTGAACTTTGAAAAAATAAGGAAGCTGACAGGCGGATTTCTCCTTGTTTCACTTTTATTATGCGTTTTTTCGCAGCCTTTTCAACAATATCTTCACTTTCCGAAGCAAGTTCGCTTACTGGAAGGCCAGCAAATCGAATTTCATAAAACTTCTGCTGCCGCTGTAATGGCAAGCGGAAACAGTGCGGAAATTCATGCGCATCAACATACGGTTTCCATAAAAGGGAAGTCAGCCGGCAAGGAAGAAATGTTTCTTAAACTGGCGGGCATCCCGGTCAAAAAAACGGAAGTAGAAGTGCATCCAAATATTAAGATGATCCCCGGCGGGCAGTCGATCGGCGTCAAGCTGAATACGCTCGGCGTCCTTATCGTCGGCCATCATCTTGTGCAGACGGACAAAGGGAAGTTTTCTCCCGGTGAACAGGCCGGAATTGAAGTTGGGGACATGATCCTTGAAATGAACGGGAAAAAAATCGAAAATATGTCCGATATTGCCCCAATTGTCCAGCAGGCAGGGGAAGAAGGAAAACCGCTGGATGCCGTCATTAAAAGGGATGGACAAACCATCCGGAAAACGATAAAGCCGTTAAAAGATAAAAGCGGGCAGTCGTATAAACTCGGGCTTTATATACGAGATTCGGCCGCTGGAATCGGCACGATGACGTTTATTGATCCGAAAACGAAAAAATATGGCGCCCTCGGGCATGTCATATCCGATATGGACACAAAAAAACCGATCGTCGTCGAAAAGGGCAGGATTGTCAATTCGGTCGTGACGTCGATTGAAAAAGGCAAAAACGGGAGCCCAGGGGAAAAATTGGCGCGTTTTACCGAAGAAGGCCGGATCGGGAATATAACGAAAAACAGCCCATTCGGCATTTTTGGACAGCTGGATCCGGGTGCAAAAGACAGCACATATGCAAAACCGATGCCGATTGCACTGTCAGACCAGGTAAAGACAGGGCCGGCAAAAATTTTAACGGTTGTCGACGGGAAAAAAGTGGAAGCCTATTCGATTAAAATTGTCAGCACCATTCCGCAAAAATTTCCGGCAACAAAAGGAATGGTCATCAAAATTACCGACCCGGAATTGCTGAAAAAAACGGGCGGCATTGTTCAGGGAATGAGCGGGAGCCCGATCATTCAAAACGGGCGGCTTGTCGGTGCCGTGACACATGTGTTTGTCAACGACCCGACATCCGGCTATGGCGTCCATATCGAATGGATGCTCCATGAAGCAGGCATTTACGGAGGGGGCAAGTCCCCTTCCGCTTTTAAAGAATGATGCACTTATCTATTATTAATGCGTGCGGACGTTTTGTCCGGGCGATTTTCCAGCGTCCCGGTTTTCAACAAAAAATAATGAATAAAAAAGCAGGAAATTTTCCGCCATTGTCGAAACATATTCTTGTACAGAGATACGGCTATTTTTTTGAGGAGGACAGTGGCAGTGAAAAAAATCAGAGTGTTTATTGTTGATGACAACCGTGAACTTGTTCGTTTATTAGAAGATTATATATCCCAGCAGGAAGACATGGAAATTTGCGGAACGGCATACAGCGGGACGGAATGCCTTGAACAGTTAAAAGAGGCGGACCCGGACATTTTGCTGCTGGATATTATTATGCCGCATCTGGACGGTCTCGGCGTGCTCGAGAAACTAAAAGAATCGGCTTATTCCCGGATGCCGAACGTCATCATGCTGACGGCTTTCGGCCAGGAAGATGTAACGAAAAAAGCGGTGGAACTGGGCGCATCCTATTTTGTGCTGAAACCGTTTGATATGGACATGCTTGTTTCACAAATCCGACAGACAAGCAAAAAAGGCTCCGTCCTGAAATCATCACCCGGCATGGCAGCTTCCAAACCGGAATCGAAGCCTGTCAATCTCGATGCAAGCATTACGAGCATTATCCATGAAATCGGCGTGCCGGCCCATATTAAAGGCTATATGTATTTACGCGAAGCGATTGCAATGGTGTACAATGATATTGAATTGCTTGGCTCGATTACAAAAGTGTTATACCCCGAAATTGCAAAGAAATACAATACCACTGCCAGCCGTGTTGAGCGCGCCATCCGCCATGCGATAGAAGTGGCATGGAGCAGGGGAAATATCGAATCCATTTCCACCCTATTCGGTTATACGGTTTCCATGACCAAAGCAAAGCCGACAAACTCCGAGTTCATTGCCATGGTCGCTGATAAACTCCGCCTCGAACACAAAGCTTCCTGAAAGGGAAAGGGGCCGGTGCAGTGAGTTGTACCGGCCGGATCCCGTGCGTAAAAGGTTACGCTTTTCTTGTTCGGGGAATATATAATGATGAACGAAATAAATAAAGGGTGTGTATCAAGTGACGCTTATTTTTGCCCACCGGGGATCGGCAGGCACACGTCCGGAAAACACAATGGAAGCTTTTTTCGAAGCGGAAAAGGCCGGAGCGGACGGGATTGAACTGGATATTCAGTTGTCAAAAGACGGCGAACTGGTCGTCATTCATGATGAAACGGTCAACCGTACGACAGAAGGCAAAGGGTATGTGAAAGATTTAACATTTGCTCAATTGCGGTCGCTTGATGTGATTGACCGGTTCGAAACCGGCAAACCGCTAAGCATCCCGGCACTTGAAGAAGTCTTTGAATGGCTCGCCCAAAACCAGCTTCTCTGCAATATTGAACTGAAGACGGCAAAAGTGGATTATCCGCTGATCGAGGAAAAAGCCGTTTCGTTAATCCGGGCATACCATTTGGAAGAAAGGGTCATTTTTTCTTCCTTTAACCACTATTCCATCATTCAATGCTACCGTCTGGCACCCGAAGTGGAGATTGCCCCGCTGTATTCGGAAGTGATGTTTATGCCGTGGGTCTACGCGAAATCGATCCGGGCAAAAGCGATCCATCCGCGCCTTTTGACAACGGCCGAATGGATCATCCGTGCCGCCATGAACCACGGTGTTGCAGTCAGGCCGTACACAGTGAATAAAGTGAAAGATATGAGAAGGCTGTTTAAAATCGGTTGCACGGCAATCATCACGGATTTCCCGGAAATGGCGGTACAGGAAAGAAAAGCAGAACGGGAAAAAGCATCCGGGCAATAGCCGGATGCTTTATTTTGATGGTTTGCTGAAACGTTTCTGTACCTTTTGGTGCTTTCTGTCCCGGTGCAGGATAAACCCGGCGGTAAAGGCAATGCCGCCGGCAGAGAGCAAAAACCCGGCCAGAAACTGGAGCGTCAGCGAAGAAAACGGGCGGTCCGGAATCCCGAAAACCATATCCCGCATCCATTTGATCCCATAAGCAGCGGCGATGACCGGCACCGCCAATACAAAAAGTGCCACCAACCTGCCCATCCCGGCCCCCCTTTAAACCGTTTCCATCATTATAACACCCGGGATTGGACGCAGGCAATGCAGCCCATTGTAAATGTAAGCCCTTTCAAATAAAATAGAATAGCGGAGACCAGCACGAAAAGGGGGAGCAGCGATGCAAAATGTTTTAATCGTTGGCGGGGGGAAAGGCGGAAAAGCGATTTTAAAAATATTGTCCGAGAGCGCACGGTTCCGTGTGGCCGGCATCGTTGATATCAATCCGCAGGCGGAGGGGATCCGGCTTGCCAAAAACATGGGCGTAAAGACCGGAAACAACTGGCGCGTTTTTTCAGGTCCCGATGTCGATATTATCATTGAGGTAACCGGGGATGAGCAAGTTTTTCGTGAAATCGCTGCCGAGTGCACGGGCCGGATTGTCATCCCCGGCAGTGTCGCCTATTTGATTGCGAAATTGCTGGAGGAAAAAGAAGCCTTAATCCGGAAGCTGGAAAGCGAAACAAAAAAACATGCGCTCATCCTTCAGTCGACGGCAGAAGGTATGACGGTGATTGACAAAAACGGCCGGATCATCTTTATGAACAGGGCCGCGGAAAAGATCAACGGCGTTTCGGCCCGGGAAGTGCTTGGCAAGCCGATCTCAAGCGTGATCCCAAAAAGCCGGCTTGCCCATGTCCTTGAAACAAAGAAAAGGGAAACAAACGTGGAAATTGAACTGCAAAACGGGGTCAAAATACTCGCCTCCCACATTCCGATGTTTGATGACGGGAAAGTCGCCGGGGCCATTTCCGTTTTCCGGGATATTACGGAAGCTGTGAAACAGGCTGAGGAGATTACGAATTTAAAAGAAATCAAGATGATGCTGCAGGCCATTATCCATTCAAGCGATGATGCGATTTCCGTTGTCGATGAAAAAGGGCGCGGCATCCTCATCAATCCGGCTTATACAAGAATTACCGGATTGAGCGAAGAGGAAGTCATCGGCAAACCGGCAACAGCGGATATTTCCGAAGGCGAAAGCATGCATTTTAAAGTGCTGCAGACGAAAAAACCGGTACGCGGCGTGAAAATGCGGGTTGGCCCGTTAAAAAAAGAAGTGATTGTCAATGTTGCGCCGGTCATCGTCAACGGCATGCTAAAGGGAAGCGTCGGCGTGATCCATGACGTCTCAGAAATTGAGACATTGACAACGGAATTGCGCCGTGCGAGAAGGCAAATGATGCAGGCTGCTGCGGCAAAATATACATTTGAGGACATTATCCATGCTTCCGATGAAATGAGCATCGCCGTGGAACAGGCCAAACTGGCGGCACAGACACCTGTGACGATTTTGCTGCGCGGCGAATCCGGCACCGGCAAAGAGCTGTTTGCGCACGCCATCCACCAGGCATCCAGCCGGAAAAACCATAAATTTGTCCGTGTCAATTGTGCGGCCATTGCCGAGTCGCTGCTTGAAAGCGAGCTGTTCGGCTATGAGGAAGGCGCTTTTTCAGGCGCGAAAAAAGGCGGCAAAAAGGGGTTGTTTGAAGAAGCCGACCATGGCAGCCTGTTTTTGGACGAAATCGGTGAACTGAGCGCCCATATGCAGGCAAAACTTTTGCGCGTCCTGCAGGAAAAAGAGATTGTGAAAGTCGGTGGCACAAAGCCGGTACCGGTGGATGTCCGCATTATTTGTGCCACGCATGCCGACCTTGAAAAAGCTGTTGCAGAAGGAAAATTCCGGGAAGACTTATATTACCGGCTCGACCGCATGCCAATCGGATTCCGCCGCTCAGGGCGAGAAAACAGGAGATTCCGTTACTGGCCAGGCGCCTCATCCAAAAAATCAATCAGGATTACGGCCGGAATGTAGAAGGCATCACAAGCAGAGCGCTTTCCATCCTGTACCGCTACGACTGGCCGGGAAACGTCCGTGAATTGGAAAATGTGCTCGGGAGCGCCATCATTTTTATGGGCTTCCATGAAAAATCAATTGATGCGGACCATCTTGACGGGCTTGGTTTATCCCCGGGGAAACGCGAGGAAAAGCAAGAAGCGGCCGGCATACCCGAAAAAGGCAACCTCGATGAAATGCTGTCCGCTTTTGAAAAGCAGCTGATCCAAAAAGCGCTCGAAGAAAATGCCGGGAACAAAACGAATACGGCAAAACAGCTTGGCATTTCACTAAGAAGCCTGTACTATAAATTGGAAAAATACCGGCTTGCAAAAATCAGCATGCAATAATTTGCATATTCGTGCAAAAAGTAGCAAACTGGTAAACGGAAGTTTATTTTTTTGAGCCCCGCTTTTTTCGCCATTTCTGCATCACAAGCGGAAACAGGAAAACAATGCGAAAGTGGCATTCTTTTTGCATTTTCAACAGTGAAGGCTGGCCCGGGATTCCGGAAAAAACGGTGTGCCGTTTTCAAAAGAGGCATCGGGCTGTCCGTTACAGCCGCAAAAATGCCGGTACAGCTTTCTGACAGCTTTGCTTGCGGAAAAGGAGGAAGTCCAATGGAAATTTTTGATTATATGCGAAAATACGATTATGAACAACTGTTGTTTTGCCATGATGACGCATCCGGATTAAAAGCGGTGATCGCCATACATGATACAACACTCGGGCCAGCGCTCGGGGGCACGAGAATGTGGACGTACGCAACGGAAGAAGCCGCCATTGAAGATGCGTTGCGGCTTGCGCGGGGGATGACGTATAAAAACGCTGCCGCCGGGCTCAATCTTGGCGGAGGGAAAGCCGTCATCATCGGTGATCCGCGCAAAGACAAAAATGAAGAAATGTTCCGGGCGTTCGGCCGGTTCATCCAGGGGCTCGGGGGACGCTATATTACAGCTGAAGATGTCGGCACCACTGTTGAAGATATGGATGTCATCCATGAGGAAACCGATTTTGTGACAGGCGTTTCACAAACGTACGGTTCATCCGGGAATCCTTCGCCTGTCACGGCGTACGGCTGCTATGTCGGCATGAAAGCAGCGGCAAAAGAAGCATTCGGAAGTGATTCGCTTGAGGGGAAAACCGTAGCCGTCCAGGGTGTCGGCCATGTTGCATTTGAACTGTGCCGCTATTTGCACGAAGAAGGCGCCCGCCTTATTGTGACCGATATTTCAACGGAGGCGGTAAAACGGGCTGTTGAGGCTTTCGGGGCAAAAGCAGTGGACCCGGCTGACATTTACGCCCAGGACTGTGATATTTTTGCCCCATGCGCGCTCGGGGCCATTTTGAATGATGAAACGCTTCCGCAGCTGAAAGCAAAAGTGATTGCCGGGTCTGCAAATAACCAGTTGAAAGAACCGAAGCACGGCGACCGGCTGCATGAAATGGGCATTCTTTATGCACCCGATTATGTCATCAATGCCGGCGGGGTTATCAATGTGGCTGACGAACTGCACGGTTACAACCGGGAAAGAGCGATGAAAAAAGTCGAGCAAGTCTACTATAATGTACAGAAAGTGATCGACATTTCAAAACGCGACGGGATTCCGTCCTATTTGGCGGCAGACCGGATGGCGGAAGAACGGATTGCAAAAGTTTCCCGTGCGCGTTCACAATTTTTGCCGCACAATAAACACGTGCTCGAAAAACGGCTTCCGCGGTAACGCAAGTGAAGGAGGAACAACATTGGCAAAAGAATACGATGTCGTTGTTTTGGGCGGCGGAACAGGCGGCTATGTGGCCGCCATCCGCGCAGCAAAAAACGGGTTAAAAACAGCAATTGTTGAAAAATCAAAACTTGGCGGCACCTGCCTCCATAAAGGCTGCATTCCGACAAAAGCCCTGTTAAGAAGCGCGGAAGTATACCGGCTGGTCCGAAAAAGCGCCGATTTCGGCGTGGATGTCCGTGATGCCGCCTTGAATTTTGCAAAAATCCGGGAACGGAAAAACGCAGTTGTGGCGCAATTGCACCGCGGCGTTCAATCCTTGATGAAAAAAGGGAAAATTGATGTGTATGAAGGCACCGGCAGAATCCTCGGCCCCTCCATTTTTTCGCCCGTAGCAGGAACGGTTTCAATAGAGGGCGCGGGTACAGACAATGAGATGCTCCTCCCGAAAAATTTAATCATTGCGACCGGCTCGCGCCCGCGTGTGCTTCCCGGGTTTGCAGTCGATGGGGAATATGTCATGACGTCTGACGAAGCGCTTGAAATGGAAGAACTCCCTGCATCCATCCTGATTGCAGGTGGCGGGGCGATCGGTGTGGAATGGGCATCGATGCTTGCCGATTTTGGCGTAAAGGTGACGATCATTGAGGCTTTCCCGCGCCTTTTGCCGGGAGAAGACAGCGACATTTCAAAAGAAATTACGCGCCTTATGAAGAAAAAAGGGGTTGCCGTATTCACCGGTACCGCATTTAACGCATCTTCTCTCCAGACAGGGGACGGCAAGGTGCGGATCGGCACGGAAAACGGAAAAACGTTTGAGGCAGATAAGCTTTTATTATCGGTCGGCCGGCTGGCCAACACGGAAAATATCGGCCTCGAAAATACGGATATTGAAATCGAAAACGGCGTTATTAAGGTCAATGAAGTTTACCAGACAAAAGAACCCCATATTTATGCGATCGGGGACTGCATCGGCGGGTTGCAGCTTGCCCATGTAGCAGCTAGGGAAGGCATCATTGCGGCTGATCGCATCGCCGGGAAAAGCGTGGACCCGCTCGATGACACCATGGTGCCGAAATGTGTGTATTCCAATCCTGAAATTGCCAGTGTCGGCCTGACGGAAGAGAAAGCAAAAGAAAAAGGATATGATGTAAAAATCGGCCGGTTTTCGTTCCAGGCAGTCGGCAAAGCGCTTGTCTACGGGGAAACGGACGGCTTTGTCAAAATCGTAGCAGACGCAAAAACCGACGATCTGTTAGGCGTACATATCATCGGGCCGCATGCAACAGACATGATTTCAGAAGCTGGGCTTGCACGCGTTTTGGATGCGGCGCCGTGGGAGGTGGCCATGAATATCCATCCGCACCCGACGTTAAGCGAAGCGATCGGGGAGGCGGCACTCGCAGTAGACGGGCTTGAAATCCATGCGTAGCTTTTGGATAAGGAGTGATGACAATGAATAAAAATCGGCATAAAGACTTAGGTTTAAGCGACCGGGAAGTATTGGAAATGTACGAAATGATGCTGCTTGCGCGCAAGGTGGATGAACGGATGTGGCTTTTAAACCGGTCCGGCAAAATTCCGTTTGTCGTATCCTGCCAGGGCCAGGAAGCTGCCCAGGTTGGCGCCGCTTTTGCGCTCGACAGGACAAAAGATTATGTATTGCCGTATTACCGCGATCTCGGGATTGTGCTCGCTTTCGGCATGACCGCACGCGACATTATGCTCTCCGGGTTTGCCAAAGCGGAAGACCCAAATTCGGGCGGCCGGCAAATGCCGGGCCATTATGGACAGAAGAAAAACAGAATCGTCACCCAATCTTCCCCTGTAACGACACAGGTACCGCATGCGGCCGGAATTGCGCTCGCAGGCAAAATGGAGAAAAAGGATTTTGTTACGTTTGTCACTTTCGGGGAAGGATCATCCAACCAGGGCGATTTCCATGAAGGGGCGAATTTTGCCGCGGTCCACAAGCTGCCGGTCATTTTCATGTGCGAAAATAACCAGTATGCCATCAGTGTCCCGATTGAAAAGCAGCTCGGGAACCCGCGCGTTTCCGACCGTGCGATCGGCTACGGCATGCCGGGTATGACAGTTGACGGGAACGATCCGCTCGCTGTCTATGAAGTGGTCAAAGAAGCGGCGGACCGTGCCCGGCGTGGGGAAGGGCCGACTTTGATTGAAACGCTTGTTTACCGCTTCACACCGCATTCTTCTGATGATGATGACCGCTACCGTGCGCAGGAAGAAGTGAAGACGGCAAAAGAAAAAGATCCAGTTGCTTTATTTAGCCAGTACTTAAAAGAGGCGGGTCTTCTTGACGAGGAAAAAGAAAAAGAAATCGATGCACGCGTCATGCAAACCGTCAATGAGGCAACTGATTATGCCGAAAAAGCGCCGTATGCCAAACCGGAAGATACGCTCCGGTTTGTTTACGGGGAGTAAGGAGGAAAACGATGGCTGTCATTTCATATATTGATGCAATCACAAAAGCATTGAAGGAAGAAATGGAACGGGACGAAAAAGTATTTGTGCTCGGCGAAGATGTCGGAAAAAAAGGCGGGGTATTTAAGGCGACGGCCGGATTATACGAGCAGTTCGGCGCCGAAAGAGTGATCGATACGCCGCTCGCTGAATCGGCAATTGCCGGGGTCGGCGTAGGGGCTGCGATGTACGGGATGCGGCCGGTTGCCGAGATCCAGTTTGCCGATTTTATTCTGCCGGCTGTCAATCAGATTATTTCGGAAGCGGCGAAAATCCGTTATCGTACCAATAATGACTGGCAATGCCCGCTTGTCGTGCGTGCACCGTACGGAGGCGGCGTCCACGGGGCGCTATACCACTCCCAGTCGCTTGAATCGGTGTTTGCAAACCAGCCGGGGTTGAAAATTGTCATGCCGTCCACGCCTTATGACGTAAAAGGGTTGCTGAAAGCCGCAATCCGGGACGATGATCCTGTTCTCTTTTTCGAACATAAGCGCGCGTACCGCCTGATTAAAGGCGAAGTGCCGGATGACGATTATGTGCTCCCGATCGGCAAGGCCGAAGTAAAAAGGGAAGGAACGGATATTACGGTGATCACGTACGGGCTTTGCGTCCATTTTGCCCTGCAGGCTGCGGAAAAGCTCAGAGAGGACGGGATCGAAGCACATATTCTCGATTTGCGCACCGTTTATCCGCTCGACAAAGAAGCAATCATCGAGGCAGCTGCCAAAACCGGGAAAGTGCTGCTTATCACGGAAGACAATAAAGAAGGGAGCATTATCGGCGAAGTTGCTGCGATCATTGCGGAAAACTGCCTGTTTGACCTGGACGCCCCGATCATGCGCCTGGCCGGGCCGGATGTTCCGGCAATGCCGTATGCGCCGACGATGGAAAAATATTTTATGGTCAATCCCGAAAAAGTCGAAAAAGCAATGCGGGAACTGGCCGAATTTTAGAATTGCAGGATAGGAGGGTGCCAATTGGCGATAGAAAACATTACGATGCCGCAGCTCGGGGAAAGTGTGACGGAAGGGACCATCAGCAAGTGGCTTGTATCCCCGGGCGATCATGTCCATAAATACGATCCGCTTTGCGAAGTATTAACAGACAAAGTCAATGCCGAAGTGCCTTCTTCGTTTGAAGGGGAAATCGTGGAACTTATCGCTTCGGAAGACGAAACCGTTGCTGTCGGGGAAGTCATTTGCACGGTCAAAACCGCGGCCGATACAAATGTCCAGCCTGAAACGGAACCGGGTCCGGATCCGGATGCTGCAGCGCCACAGCCGGAAGCGGAAAAAGGGAAAAAAGTCCGCTATTCCCCGGCCGTTTTAAAACTGTCCCAGGAATACGGCATTGACTTGAATCAGGTCAAAGGAACGGGAAGGGAAGGCCGGATCACGCGCAAAGACCTGTTAAAAATCATTGAAAGCAGGGGGAATGAGGCGGAACCGACTCCTTCAAAACCGGCACCTTCAAAACCGGAACCGGCAAAACCGGCACCTGCCCGTGATACGCCGCCTGCTTCCCGGCCTTTGCCTGTACGGGAAGCTGGAAAAGAAGATACGGTGATTCCGGTTACCGGCGTGCGTAAAGCGATCGCGAACAATATGGCACGCAGCAAACAGGAAATTCCGCATGCGTGGATGATGGTCGAAGCGGACGTTACGAACCTTGTCCGCTACCGGGATGCCGTAAAAGAAGAGTTTAAGCGGCGTGAAGGCTTTAACCTCACATACTTTGCCTTTTTTGTCAAAGCGGTCGCCCGGGCATTGAAAGAGTTTCCTGCGCTCAATTCCGCGTGGGCCGGGGATGCCATTATCCAGAAACATGATGTCAACATCTCGATCGCGGTTGCCGCCGAAGACAAGCTGTACGTGCCGGTCATAAAGCATGCCGATGAAAAATCGATCAAAGGCATTGCCCGTGAAATTGCTGTCCTGGCGCAAAAAGCCCGCGCCGGGAAACTCGCCCCGGAAGACATGGAGGGTGGCACCTTTACCGTCAATAATACCGGGTCATTCGGTTCGGTGCAGTCGATGGGGATTATCAACTATCCGCAGGCTGCCATTCTCCAGGTCGAGTCGATTGTCAAACGCCCTGTCATCATGGAAGAGGGAATGTTTGCGGCGCGCGATATCGTGAACCTTTGTCTGTCGATTGACCACCGCATTTTGGACGGACTTGTCTCCGGTCGCTTCTTAAAGCGTCTCAAAGAGATTTTAGAGACGGTCACACCGGAAACGGCACCGCTCTATTAATGAAAGGCCCGCTGATGAAGCGGGCTTTTCTATTTTGGAAAATGTGGCGATTTATCAAAACTGATTGTTTTTGAACGATTTTAATTGATTTTTACTGTTTTTGAAGGTAAAATAACGACCGGATACACCGCTTGCAATCGCGCAGGCGGGGAACGATTGCCATCAAAAAGGGGAATACTACAAATGATCTCCAAAGCAAAGGTTGTGTAAAAAATGATTTATACGGTAACACTGAATCCGTCTGTTGACTACATTGTGCAGGTGGAACATTTTGAACTTGGCGGATTGAACCGTTCCGTGATGGACACCAAATTTCCGGGCGGAAAAGGCATCAACGTCTCGCGCGTCATGAAAAGGCTGGGCGTTGATTCTACGGCACTCGGCTTTCTCGGCGGTTTCACCGGCAGCTACATTGAAAATTTTCTTAAAGCAGAAGGCATTTTAACGGATTTTGTCCAAGTTTCAGGCGACACGCGGATCAATATAAAATTAAAATCCGGTGTAGAGACGGAAATCAACGGAACGGGGCCTTCCATTTCGGAAGCTGAGCTGGACCGGCTGCTTGCCAAAATTGACAGCCTAGGGAAAGACGATGTCATTTTGTTTTCCGGCAGCATCCCAAGTTCGCTCCCGCCATCCATTTATGCCAGCCTCATTCAAAAATGCCGTGAAAAACAAATCCGCGTGATCGCAGATGTTTCCGGCGAATCGCTCGGCCATGTCATCAAAACGGGCCCGTTCTTAATCAAGCCGAACCATCATGAAATCGGCGAAATTTTCGGCGTGAAAGTCGAAATGCCCGAAGAAGCGAAACAATACGGCAGTCGCTTGCTTGATATGGGCGTTGAAAATGTGATCGTTTCGATGGCAGAAAAGGGTGCGCTCTTTTTGAATAAGGAAGTATCTTATTTTGCGCAAGCGCCGAAAGGGAAGGTAAAAAATTCTGCCGGCGCCGGCGATTCGGTCGTGGCCGGGTTTATAAGCGGGATGGCAAAAGGAAAATCGTACAAAGAATCGTTTGCGCTCGGGGTTGCCTGCGGTTCTGCAACGGCATTTTCCATGGAACTGTGCACAAAGCAAGAAGCAACATCGCTTCTCGAACAGGTCCATGTCCAATCTTTATAAAACGAAAAACCGGGATGCCCCGGTTTTTTTGCATAAAAAAGGGACAGCGCATGAGGCGCCATCCAAAGCATCTAGGGAGTTTAGGGGTATGGATCTAGATGTACTGTCATTTTACCCGGTTTTTTGGAAAAATAAACGCTTTCCGGCTATTTTTTCGTTTTTACGCGTAAAATAAAAGAAAAGGGACGGCTGCAAACAGAATATTTGAAAAGCAACGTGAAAACCTGCTATGATTAGCTTTAAAGCAGAATGAAAGGATGAGTGGCATGTCTGTCAATTTTAATCTTTATATGAACGATGTCGTGCGCATGTCCCGTGAAGAGGCAGTAGAAGCCGGCTACCGGGAACTGAGGACGCCGGAAGAAGTGGACGAAGCGTTTTCCAAAAAAGGGACGACGCTTGTCCTGGTCAACTCTGTGTGCGGCTGCGCAGGGGGCATTGCACGGCCGGCTGCGGCGCACGCCATCCATTATGATAAGCGTCCGGACCAGCTTGTAACCGTCTTTGCCGGCCAGGATAAAGAAGCAACGGCGAGGGCACGCAGCTATTTTACCGGTTATCCGCCGTCCTCCCCGTCTTTCGCTCTTTTAAAAGACGGTAAGATTGTGAAAATGATTGAACGGCACCAGATCGAAGGGCATGACCCGGCGGCTGTCGTGGCCGAGCTGCAAGCATTGTTTGAAGAATACTGTGAAGAACTGTAATGCATAAAGCCTGTCCCTTCCGTTTTGGAAAGGGGCAGGCTTTTTTTACAGGGGCGTGACCCGGGTGCAAAGTGTGCCTTCTGCGTAAGCGCATCTTCCGCATGTATGAACCGGCATGCGGGATGCATACTAAAGAAAAATACAACGCAGCAGGTGAATGGCTTATGCATATATGGGTGGCATGGATGCTTGTTTTCGGGTTATCGGTATGGCCGGCAGACGGGCATGTTGCCCCGGGGGACCCGCTCATTATTGTCAATAAAACAACAAACCGGCTTGCTTGGATCCGCGGCGGGAAAATCCGGCTCGAAACGCCGGTTGCGACCGGGAAAACAAATGACCTGACGCCGGAAGGTTTTTTTACGGTCAAAGTCAAGGCGAAAAATCCTTATTACCGGAAAAAGAATATTCCTGGCGGTGACCCGCGCAATCCGCTCGGCTCGCGCTGGATCGGTTTTGATGCGCGCGGCACGGACGGCCGGATTTACGGCCTGCACGGCACAAACAATCCTGCTTCAATCGGCCGGTATATTTCAAACGGCTGCATCCGCCTGCCGAAAGCGGCACTCGAAAAGCTGTACGATGAAGTGCCGGTCGGAACAAAAATTTACATCACCCGGTCAACCCGGCCGATGACCGAACTGGCGAAAGCAAAAGGCGCCATTTAAAAAAGGAACGCGGACTTTCCCGTTCCTTTTTTAAAACAGCATTGAAAGGCCGGAAAGAACTGTTCCTGCCAGCATGGCAATGAGCATTAAGTACACGACAATTTTCTGCGTTTTTTTCGACAAAGCAGACTTCACCTCTTCAACGGACGGTAATCATTTTTATTCTAGCCTGAAGCCGCCGGTTGTACAAGTAAAATCATTCGCGTTATACTATTAAAGTACATATACATATTGGAGGTTTTTCCATGGTGAATGAAGAACGGTTAGTAAAAGAATTTTTTGAACTGGTTCAGGTGGATTCGGAAACCGGACATGAAGAAGAAATTGGCAAGGTCTTAAAACAAAAATTTGAAGGCCTTGGCCTTGAAGTATATGAGGATGATACAAAAGCAAAAACGGGGCATGGCTTTGGCAATCTGATCTGCACATTGAAAGGCAATGTTCCTGAAGCGACGCCGATTTATTTTACTTCCCATATGGATACCGTCGTTCCGGGGAAAGGCATCAAACCATCGATCAAAGACGGCTGGATCCAATCAGACGGCACGACAATCCTCGGATCTGACGACAAAGCCGGGCTCTCCGCCATGTTGGAAATGATCCGGGTATTGAAAGAAGACCAAATCCGCCACGGGGATATCCAGTTTGTCATTACTGTCGGCGAAGAGTCTGGTCTGGTCGGTTCGCGCGCGCTCGATCCGTCGCTGTTAAAAGCAAAATACGGCTTTGCCCTTGACAGCGACGGCCCTGTTGGCACGATTGTAACGGCTGCCCCGACGCAGGCCAAAATCAAAGCAACCATTTTAGGCAAAACCGCCCATGCCGGTGTGGCGCCGGAAAAAGGGGTCTCCGCGATCACCATTGCCGCAAAAGCGATCGCAAAAATGCCGCTCGGCCGCATTGACAGTGAAACGACCGCGAATATCGGGCGCTTTGAAGGCGGTCAGGCAACCAATATCGTTTGCGATCGCGTCGATATTCTGGCGGAAGCCCGTTCACTCGTTCCGGAAAAAATGGAAACACAGGTTGCCAAAATGAAAACCGCTTTTGAACAGACGGCACTTGAAATGGGCGGAAAAGCGGAAGTCGAAGTGAACGTCATGTACCCGGGATTTAAGTTCTCAGACGGCGACCAGGTTGTAGAAGTGGCCAAAAAAGCAGCGGCAAAAATCGGCCGCGAGAGCAAGCTGGAGCAAAGCGGGGGCGGAAGCGACGCCAACGTCATTGCAGGATTTAACATCCCGACGGTCAATCTCGGCACAGGATATGAAGAAATCCATACGACAAAAGAAAGAATCCCGGTTAAAGAACTGGTCAAACTGGCTGAAATGGCGGTTGCCATTGCAGAAGTGGCCGGTGGGGAGTAACAAGATTTGAGGCGGAAGCGGGATAACCGCTTCCTTTTTAAGAAAGGAAGCGATCAGTTGGAAGCGCTCAATAAATATATCATTTTTAAAACGAGGGAAGAGGAGTACGGCATTCATATCGGATCGGTCATTTCTGTTGAAAAGGCGCAAGCAGCCAATCCCGTCCCAAAACTGCCTGCATTTGTACGGGGCATCATGAAGGTGAGGGATGAACTGATCCCGATTATTGATGTCGAACATTGTTTCTACCAGACACCGCTTTCTTCCATAGAGGACGCCCGCATTATCGTCGTCCGGACAGAAGCCATTCCGGTCGGCCTGCTCGTCAAAGAGGCAAACGATATTGTGGAAATACAGGAAGAAGAGAAAAAACAGATCGGCCTTGCCGGCTACGGGCGGACAAATTATTTTACGGCTGTCGCCAGTTTGAAGGACAGGCTGATTACCATTGTGGATGCCGATTTGTTTACGGCATCGCTTGAAGGGATTGCAGACATTGCCGCTTATATGAAAGAAGCGGCCGGAAATTCGTGAAGCGCCGGAGTGGGTGAAGATGAAAGCATTTTATCCGAAAAACGGCCGTGTCATTTTGCATGTCGATATGAACAGTTTTTTCGCTTCGGTTGAAATGGCGGAAAACCCTGCGCTTAAAGGGAAGCCGCTGGCCGTTGCCGGGAATCCGAAAGAACGGAAAGGCATCATTGTGACGTGCAGTTATGAAGCGAGAAAATTCGGTGTAAAAACGACCATGCCGGTGTGGGAGGCAAAAAAACGCTGCCCGGATCTTTTAATCGTGCCACCCCGTTTTGATCTGTATAAAAAAGCATCCGCCGAAATGTTTTCAATTCTCCGCGCATATTCGCCTTTGGTCGAACCGGTTTCGATCGATGAAGGTTATGTGGACATTACCGGTCTCGAGGAACTGGGGACGCCGCCTGCCATTGCCGAATCGATCCAGCAGCAAATTCTTGCGGAACTCGATTTGCCGTCAAGCATCGGGATCGCCCCGAATAAATTTTTGGCGAAAACGGCGTCGGATATGAAAAAACCGATGGGCATCACCATTTTAAGAAAGCGGGATATTCCCCGTTTATTATGGCCGCGGCCCTTGATCGAGATGCACGGTGTAGGCGGCAAAACGGCGGAAAAGCTTAACGGCTGCGGCCTTTTTACGATCGGCGATCTGGCGCATGCGGATGATTTTCTTTTAAAGCAGCTTCTCGGCATTCGCGGCATCCGTTTGAAAGAAAGGGCGAACGGGAGAGACCCGCGCCCTGTTGATCCCGAATCCGTAAACGTCACCAAAAGCGTTGGACGGATGGTGACGCTATCTGAGGATACGGAGGATGAGCACCGGATCGATGCCGTGCTGAAAAAGCTTGCGGATGAAACGGCGGAGCGGATGAGAAAAAAAGAGGTTGCGGCAACCAATGTGGGCATCATGATCCGTTACGCGGACCGGAAAACGGTGACGAGGAGCAAAAAAAGCGGAGGGCCGGTTGAAACTGGCGATGCGTTGTTTCAAGCCGCCCGTACGCTTTTTATCCGGAACTGGAACGGGCAGCCCGTACGCCTTTTGGGCATTACCGCCTCCGGTTTAACGGACCGGAAGGCGGAAGCAGAACAGCTGAGTCTGTTTTCATATGAAGAAGCAGCCAAAAAAGAGCCGCTGTATGAGGCAATCAGCCGGCTCCGCAAGAAATTTGGGGAGCAGATTATCCAAACCGGGAGAGAAGCGGGAAAGCGGCCGCCGGATCCCCGCGGTTAATTACCGGCTTCCGGCACGTCCCATAAAAAAGGAACACGCGCAAAGATGGCGTGTTCCTTTTTTAACAGGTTCAGCAGTTCCCGACTTCCAGATCTTCCACCGGCCACCAGAAGAAGCCGTCTTTTTCCAGCAGTTCATCGGCTGCTTTCGGCCCCATTGAACCGGATTTGTAATTCGGGAATGTAATCGGCTTGTTTTCCCACACTTTTGAAATATTATCGACAAAGCTCCACGATAAGGCGACTTCATCCCAATGGGTAAAGTTGGTTGCGTCGCCCATCAGGCAGTCATGAATCAATTTTTCATAAGCTTCGGGCGTATTGATGCCGTTTTTGCTGCTGCTTGCAAAGCTGAGCTGCACAGGGGTGGTTTCCATATGCTGGCCCGGTTTTTTGGCGTTCAGATGAAGTGAAATCCCTTCTTCCGGCTGGATATGGATGACAAGCAGATTCGGGTTCAGTTCATGATTGGTATTGTAGTACAAATTCATCGGGATATCTTTAAACTGCACGACAATTTTCGTCGATTTCGCCGCCATCCGTTTGCCGGTGCGGATGTAAAACGGTACGCCCGCCCATCTGAAATTATCAATCATTAGTTTCCCGGCGACAAACGTTTCGGTCCGGGAATCCGGCGCTACATTCAGCTCTTCCCGGTAACCCTGGACTTTCTTGCCGCCAATTTCGCCCGGACCGTACTGGCCGCGCACGAAGTATGCAGGCACATCTTTTCCTTCAATGGTGCGCAAGGCACGCAGCACCCGCACTTTTTCGCTCCGGATTTCGTTTGTTGTCAGGCTGATCGGCGGTTCCATTGCAAGGAGCGCCACCATTTGCAGCATATGGTTTTGCACCATATCCCTGAGCGCCCCGCTCGCTTCGTAATACCGCGCCCGTTCTTCCACGCCAAGCATCTCGCTCGATGTAATCTGGATGTTGGAAATATAACGATTGTTCCAAAGCGGTTCGAACAGGGCGTTGGCAAACCGGATGACTTCGATATTTTGTACCATCGCTTTACCTAAATAATGGTCGATTCGGTAAATCTGGTCTTCTGAAAAAGATTTCCGGATCTGGTTGTTCAGCTGTTTCGCTGATTCGAGGCTGTGTCCGAAAGGTTTTTCGATGACAAGCCGTTTAAACCCGTTTGTAGCGGTAAGCCCGTCACTTTTCAGATGGTCCGAAATCGTCCCGAAATATTCCGGGGCCATCGCCAAATAGAAGATACGGTTGCCTTCCAGCTGGTACTTTTCATCCAGTTCATCCGCCAATTGCTTCAACTGTATGTACGAGTTGCTGTCTGTCACATCATGCGGCTGATAGTAAAAATGAGCGGCAAACGCTTCAAGCTGTTCCGCATGTTCTCTCGCGCTCAGAACGGAATCTTTTATATGCGCACGGAAGATTTCGTCCGTCCATTCCCTTCTTGCCGTGCCGATCACAGCGAAATGCTCTGACAGCCTGCCTTTCCGGTACAAATTGTACAGGGAAGGAAACAGCTTACGCTTCGCCAGATCACCTGTTGCGCCAAAAAGCATAAATAACGATTTCGGTGTCTCAGTTGTCTGCATCTTTCTTACCTCTCTTTGTTCAAAAAATCACGATTTAAGGCCGGCCTGTCTCATGATACGGTTATAGTTTGCCTTGTTGCAGCCATTTCATTTCAAAAGCAGGGAAAAATCATTTTTTTCCGCTTTCCGGCCCCATTTCATTGTCACTATATTCTAGACTTTCACGGGCAAATACGCAAATGATATGCAATAGTTTCCTTTCCGTAAAATTATGATAAGATAGTTCTATATGTGCAGCTGGGATCCGGCAGGAAAGGGGGGAACATCATTTGGAAATTTTATTTTTGGGAACCGGCGCGGGTGTGCCTGCCAAAGCAAGAAACGTCATGTCCATTGCGCTCAAATTGCTGGAAGAACGAAATGCCATCTGGCTTTTTGACTGTGGGGAAGCGACACAGCACCAGATTTTGCACACTACGATCAAACCGCGCAAAGTTGAAAAAATTTTTATCACCCACTTGCACGGTGACCATATTTTCGGGCTTCCCGGCTTTCTTGGGAGCCGGTCGTTCCAGGGCGGGGATGGCCCGCTTACCGTTTACGGCCCGAAAGGCATAAAAGCGTTTGTGGAGGTTTCCCTGAAAGTGAGCGAAACCCGTCTGAAATATCCTTTGGAGATCATCGAAATTGAAGAGGGGACGGTATTTGAAGACGACCGCTTTACGGTTTGTGCGCTGCGGCTTGACCACGGGATCGAAAGCTTCGGCTACCGGATTACCGAAAAAGACAAACCGGGCGCGCTGGATGCGGATCGATTGAAAAAAGAAGGGATCCGCCCGGGCCCGGTTTACCGGCTGCTGAAAGAAGGCCGGACGGTAACATTGGAAGACGGCCGCGTGATCAGCGGAAAAGATTATCTCGGCCCGGCGAAAAAGGGGAAGATCATTGCCATCCTTGGCGATACAAGGCCGAATGAGGCGGAAATCCGGCTCGCAGCCAATGCCGATCTTCTCGTTCACGAAGCAACGTTTAACAAGGAGAGCGGGCAAATGGCGCATGATTATTTTCATTCGACAACGGCGGACGCGGCGCAAACAGCAAAGCAGGCGGGGGCAAAACGGCTGCTTCTTACCCATATTAGTGCCAGGTACGGAAAAGAAGACTGGCCGGCGCTTGAGCAGGAAGCGCAAGCTTTATTCCCGGACAGTCTGCTTGTCCATGATTTGATGGAAGTGCCTGTTTTGTAAAGCAAAAAAAGCGGCTTGCCTGCCGCTTTTTTTATTGCCGGTTATTCTCTTGCGGGTTCTTTCCCTGCGTTCGATAACTCATTTGCCCGCTTTGCAGCTGCTTTTACACAGTCAATGAAAGCTTGTTTGACCTCGCGTTCGTCAAGGACGCGGATCGCGGCTTCTGTGGTGCCGTTCGGGCTTGTGACAGCTTTCCGGAGCGCTTCCGGCGGTTCGGCTGAAGTTTTCAGCATTTCTGCTGCGCCGATGATCGTCTGGAGGATAAATTGTTTTGCCGTTTGTGCGTCGAGCCCGATTTCTGCAGCTGACTGCTGGAGCGCTTCGGCGATATAATAAATATACGCCGGTCCGCTTCCCGAAAGCCCTGTTACAGCATCGAGCTGTTCTTCTTTTACGGCCGTAGTTATGCCGACAGCCGAAAATATGGCAAACGCCCGGTGCCGGTGCTGTTTTGTCGCAGCGGCGTTAAAGGCAATGCCGGTTGCCGACAGCCCGACTTTCGCCGATGTGTTCGGCATTGCGCGCGCAACGGGAATATGCTGGCCAATCTTGTTTTCGATAAACGGAATGGTGATGCCGGCCGCTACCGAAACGAGCAGGGTGTCCGGAGATATGAGCGGACGGACCGATTCGAGCACATCCGGGGCGTCTTTCGGTTTTACGGCCAGGATGACCACGTCGGGGCCTTCAAAAAGCTGCTTAAGGCCTTTTGCAGTCTGGATGCCGTATTTCTGTTCCAACGTGCGGAGCCTTTTCTTGTTCGTGCGGTTATGGGCGCGGATGTCCCCGGCTTTTACGATTCTTTTTTCAAGCATGCCGCTGATCATCGCTTCAGCCATGGACCCGGCGCCAATAAATGATATTTTCATGCAAATGCCTCCCTTCAAGCAAAAAACCCCTTCATCCGTAAAGGACGAAAGGGCATGTTCCGCGGTACCACCTTTATTGCAGGAATCGATCCTGCATCTCATTTGGTTAACGGTTTTCATCCGGTTTGGTTTTGCCAAACAGCTCACAGGCAGGTTCGGCCGGGCAGCGGATGGCGGAGTTTTCCAGCCTGAGAACCCCGCTCTCTTGCATCATGCCCGGCTTACTGGTCCTGGTCACAGCCGATCGCTTATCAAAATGGTATTACTTATTATGAAGAAAAATCGGGGAGTTGTCAAGAACGATTCCGTGAATTTTCAGATAAAAAAATCCGTGCCCGGCCATTTTAAAATGGTACTAGGCGTGCATGCTGCAATGAACGCGGCACGGGAGGAAGCATGAAAATCGGCCGGCACCATTTTTCAGCATAGGCATCCATGCCGCGGCAAATGGCACCAGTGGAGGAATGAAAATTTTCAAGATAGAGGGAGAAGATGGAAACATGGCAAATAAACGGATCCGGAAGAAAACGATCGTGATTACCGGCGCTTCCGGCGGCCTCGGGGAAAAAATCGCCTTTGCCGCCGCCAAAAACGAGGCTAACCTTGTTCTGCTCGCCAGAAGCCTCGACAAGCTTGAAAAAATCAAGGCGGAGATCGAAGCAGCTTACCCGGTTTCGTGTCTGACCGTTCGCTGCGATGTAGCGGAGCACGGCAAAATTCCTGCTGTTTTTGAATCGATTTACAACCGCTGTGGCCAGATTGATGTGCTCGTGAACAATGCCGGTTTCGGCGTTTTTGATGAAGTGCAGGATATCCGCATCGAGGATGTCAGGGGGATGTTTGATGTCAATGTCATCGGGCTCATCGCCTGCACCAAAGCGGTCGTCCCGCATATGCAAAAAAACCGTGCCGGCCATATTATCAATATCGCTTCCCAGGCGGCCAAAATGGCGACCCCGAAATCAAGCGTCTATGCGGCCAGCAAATTTGCAGTGCGCGGCTTTACGGACAGCCTCCGCATGGAAATGGCGCGGTTCGGTGTCTATGTGACAGCCGTTCATCCCGGCCCGGTTGCAACCGGTTTTTTCGACATCGCCGACCGGTCCGGCACCTACCGGAAAAATATTGAAAAATGGATGCTGGATCCCGAAAAACTTGCAGAAAAAATAACGGATACGATGCTTGTAAATCGGCGTGAAATCAATGCGCCAAAATGGATGAATGCATCTGCCACCATCCATGCGCTTTTCCCCGGGCTTGTGGAAAGGCTCGGACGGCAGGCTTTCTTTAAAAAATAGCAGCCGGTGTGATGCGCGTTTTGGAAAAATATAGCCCCTCTGCCTAAAAAAACAATTGGCGAAAGAACGTATATTCGTTTATAATGAGGAATAGAATAAGAACTATAGTTCGTGTTGGTTGCTTAGTTTCTAAGGTAAGAGGGGTTGAAAGATGAGCCAGCGTGTGATTTTTCTCGTCGATATGCAGTCTTTTTATGCAAGTGTGGAAAAAGCCGATCATCCGGCGTACAGGGATAAACCCGTGATCGTATCGGGGGATCCGGCGCGCCGGTCCGGGGTGGTGCTCGCTGCCTGCCCGCTCGCGAAAAAGCGCGGCGTGAAGAATGCGCTCCGCCTGTGGGAAGCGCAGCAGCTCTGCCCGGATGCCGTCATCGTCCGGCCGCGCATGCAGCGCTATCTCGATGTATCGGTGCAGATTTCTTCGATTCTTGCCCGCTATACGGACATGGTTGAACCGTATTCCGTTGACGAGCAGTTCATGGATGTAACGGGTAGCAGGCGGCTGTTCGGGGAGCCGCGCGAGATCGCCGCGCAAATCCAGCGGGACATCATGGAAGAAACCGGCGTGTATGCCCGCTGCGGGATCGGGCCGAACAAAGTGCTGGCCAAAATGGCGTGCGACCATTTTGCGAAGAAAAACAAAACCGGCATTTTTGAACTGGATCACCATCATCTCAAAACGCATTTATGGCCTTTGCCGGTTGGCAGGATGTTCGGTGTCGGCAGCCGGATGGAGCAGCATCTGAAGCGGCTCGGCATTTATACAATCGGTGCGCTTGCCTGCTTTCCACTTTCTGTTTTAAAAAAACGGTGGGGGATTGGCGGCCAGGTACTGTGGGAGACGGCAAACGGCATTGATGAGTCGCCCGTCTCGAAAGAATCGCACGTCGGACAGAAAGCGATCGGGCATGCGATGACGCTGCCGCGCGACTACGCCGATTTTGAGCATGAAATCAAAGTTGCCCTTCTTGAACTTTGCGAGGAAGTCTGTTTCCGGGCGCGTACTTCAGGCGTCATGGGCGCTTGTGTTTCGGTCGGCTGCCAGGGGGCGGATTATGCCCATCCGTCCGGCTTTCACCGCCAGATGACGCTTCTGGCGCCGACAAACGGGACAATGGACGTTTACCGGGCGGCGTGCCGGCTGTTTCTTTCGTTTTGGGACGGAAATCCGGTCCGCCGTATCAGCGTCGGGCTGTCGCGCCTGTCGCGGGATGATATCCGGCAGCTTGATCTGTTTGAAAACAGGGAAGGGGAAAGAAAGATTGGGTATGCGGTCGACCGCATCAAGCAGAAATACGGTTCCGACGCCGTCATCCGCGCCGTGTCGCTGCTTGATGCCGGCCAGGCGCTTGAACGTGCCAAAAAGATAGGAGGGCATTACAAATGAGCGGATACCTGCAGCGCGGTAACAAACTTTGGGAAGGGTCACGCATGTTTTTGCCCGAGCATAAGCAGGCACTTTTAAAATGGCAGAAAGAACAGGAAAAACAGGCAAAGCCCGAACTCGATGAGCAGCAGCTTGAAGAGATGAACCATATGCTCATATCTGCCTGCCGGCTGCGCGTGCCGGTTACGGTCCGTTTCTTTGAAGCGGGAAATTTCTTTACCGCCACCGGTACCATTACAAAATTCCGGTCGCTCGAAAAAAAGCTGGAGCTGGCAGGGGAGACAGGGGAGCGGATATCGATCAAACTTTCCGCGGTGACAGAAGTGGACTGGGCATGAAAAACCGGCAAGCCTGAAAAAGCCTGCCGGATGGATTTTCGTGCGGGCGATGCAGAAAAATGCAGCACCGGCGGTTTGGACGCATCCTGTTGCAGCAAGAAGCAGCATTTATGAAATCAATCTTAGGGCATCCGTACGCTTTGTTGCGGATTACCGTTTTCTTGCCTGAATGAGTGCCTGCTGTACGACCCAGTTTTCGGGAAACGGGTTGCCGAGCACCCAGTAGCTGATTCCACGCAGCCCGTATTCGTTTAGCAAATTGATTTTTGCCCGCATGCTGCGCGCATCTTCAAACCAGACTTCATGCTGCTGGCCTGATGCATCGGTGTAACGGAAATAAGGCGCCTGGTCGGTCGGGTGGTAGCGGATGTCAGCCCCGTACCGTGCCGCCAAGGAAAGGGCTTCATGCGGGCTGATCGTGCGCGCCGTTGTGCCTGCGCGCCACGGGATTCTCCAGTCACGCCCGTAAAGCGGCGCCCCCATCATAATTTTATTCCGCGGAATGACAGTAACGGCATAATCAAGGACACGCCTCACTTCAGGAATCGGGGCGATGGCTCGCGGCCTGCCGCCGGCCCATCCCCATTCATACGTCATCAAAATGACAAAATCAACGATGGCCCCGTGTGCGCCGTAATCGTGGGCTTCGTAAAGCAGGCCCGGCTGCGTGCCGGAAATTTTCGGCGCAAGCGCAGTCGAGACGAGCAGTCCTTCCGGGCGGAACCGGCGGGCGACGCGCCTGAGAAACGCCGTATAACGGTCGCGGTCTTCCGGATACACATATTCAAAATCAAAATTGACTCCCCGGTACCCTTTTTGCCTTATCGTGACGAGAAGATTGCTGATCAAAGTTTCCTGCAATGCTTCATTGCGAAGCAGCCGGGCAGCCAGATCGGAGCTAAATCCTTCCGAGGTGAAATTGGCCAGGATTAAAAGCGGAAGGACGCCGTTTGCTTCCGCTGCCTGAAGGACGGAGCGGTCGTTGAGCGGCGTCAGGCTGCCATCTTCACGGAACGTATGACGGAAAGGGGACAAGTACGTAAAATAAGGCCCAAGCTGGTAAACTTCAGCGGTGCCCGCAGCGCCGAACCCGGTTGTATAGGCATTGACTTCTTTCACAGGGCGGCGGGGTGCGGGTATACGCAGCACCTGGCCGGCGGAAAGAGCCGTGCCGGGAAGCCGGTTCGCCTGCATAATGGCCCCCATGTCCGCCCCGTAAGTACGGGCAATGCCGTACAGAGTTTCACCCTGTTTTACCGTATGGTTTCGGTAGGGGATAAAAAGCACCTGCCCCGGAAAAAGCGAGGCGGGATTGCGGAGTTGGTTGGCGTTTATAAGCGCTTGTGCCAAAACGCCGAGGCGTGCGGCGATTGTGCCGAGCTGGTCCCCTTCCTGGACGATGTACTGAAAGAATCGGTCGGGAATGGCAAGCGCCTGGCCGGGAACGAGCGGGGATGATGCAGTCAGCCCGTTTGCCAAAAAAAGCTGGGCAAGATCGGCATCGAGGCGGTTTGCAATCCGCCAAAGGGTATCGCCTTGCTGTACGGTATAGATTTCCATCATGGACACTCCCTGTTTTGATAGGCTCCTATACCATATTCAGCAACATGGGCGGACGTTCGCAAAAAATGGCATTAAAGCTTACGGGACGCCGCCATTTTTTCAAGAAATTCATCAATCACCTGTTCATACTGTTCGCGGTTTAAGTTGAGCGACTGGGCGTGGGCGCCGTTTTCGGCAATAAACAGCTGCTTCGGCCCTTTTTTCTTTTCATAAAGCGCTTTGGTCATCCCGGGCAGAATGTAGTCGTCCTTGGCGCTGTGGATAAAGAGGACCGGCTGTTTGATCCGGCCGACTACATCAATCGGCGACACACGGCGGAGCGAGTAGCCGTCGCGGATGCGGACAAAAAAATCGGCAAGCGGAAAAAACCATTTTCCGGGCAGCCGCGTTTCCCGCGTAAATTCCCGGATCAATTGCGCCCGGAACGAGGAAAACGGGCAGTCGGCGATGTAAAAATCGGCGCGGCCGCAAAGCTCGCCGGCATACAGCAGGAGCGTGGCGGCGCCCATTGATTCGCCGTGAATCCCGAAAAAGATGCCGTCCCCTTCGCGCCTGAGAAGTTCATCTGCCACCGCTTTTAAGTCATGCTTTTCATAGTATCCGTAGCTCGTTGTACTGCCGCCGGATTCCCCGTGGCGGCGGTGGTCGTAGAGGACAGCGTTAAAGCCCCGCTTCAGGAACAGGTTCATATATTTAACGGAATTCATTTTGTTTTCCGTCACGCCATGGCAAAAAATCATCCATTTTTTCGACTCGGGGAACGGTTTCACAAAAACCGATTTGAGCTTGTAACCGAATGGGGACGGAATCAAAACTTCCTCTTTCGGCAATGATTCGTACGCTTTAAGATCCAGCCTTTTCGCGGCCACTTCTCGGCTTATGACGAGGCTGTCGTCTTTTTTTCGGATATGCATCACCCGCTCTGACATGTAAAAGCCGAGCCCGCCTGCAGCAAGCGCCGCCGTGGCGGGCAGGGAAAACCATTTTTTCATCAAAATCCCTCCGCATGTTGAAGTAAAAAAGGATGCCGGATGCGCTTTAATAAGCGGAAAGAAAAAACCGGCGCAAGTTTCCGGTTGCGCCGGTTTTATTTTCAGGCTCCTGCCGCTTTTCCGGATGGATCTTTGTTTGAAAGCGGCAGCAGGCTTTCCGTCCGCCGGCCCGGTCTGTTGCCGTTTTGCCCGTTTTGGTCAGGACGCCCCGGCATCCGGCCCCGGTCCTTTCAAGTTCATTAGTTTTTGTTTCAGTTCGTTTTCCATCGTCGCCAGTTCCTGTTCGGCCTGGAACCGCCGGGCTCTTCCTTCCTGCTGGATGCGCAGCGTTTCTTCGAGCGTTGAAATCAGGCTTTCCTGCGTTTTTTTCAACGTTTCAATGTCGACAAGGCCGCGCTCATTTTCCTGCGCCGTTTCGATCGTGTTCGATTTCAGCATTTCGGCATTGCGCAACAGAAGTTCATTGGTCGTTTTGGACACTTGTTTTTGCGCTTCGACCGCATGGCGCTGGCGGATGAGCGTCAGGGCAATCGCGATCTGGTTTTTCCATAGCGGGATCGCCGTCATAATAGAGGACTGGATTTTTTCAGCCAGCGTCTGATTTGTGTTTTGAATCAGTCGGATTTGCGGCGCGCTTTGGATCGTGATTTGCCGGCTTAATTTTAAGTCGTGCAGCCGTTTTTCAAGCCGGTCGGCAAACTGGATCATGTCGTTGACTTCCTGGAAGGCCATCTGGTCGCCGGTTGCTTCCGCTTTTTTCCTCATTTCAGGAATCGTTTTTGTGTTCAGTTCCTCAAGCTTAAGCTCGCCGGCTGCAATATAAATATTAAGCGCATGGAAATAATCTTTGTTTTTTTCATACAGCTGTTCGAGCAGCTGGATATCTTTCAGCAACGTCTTTTTCGAGAGATCGAGCTTCACGCTGATGCGATCGATCTGCGCGCTTGTTTTCTGGTATTTTGAAAGCAGTTCCTGCACCGAATTGGAAATTTTGCCGAACATGCGGGAAAAGAAGTTTTTCTTTTCTGGGACAAGTTCTTCGGGATTCACCTGCTCAAGTTTTTTCATCAAATCATTTAAAATATCGCCGATTTCCCCGATATCTTTTTTCTGGACCTGGTCAAGCATGGCATGCGAGAAATTCAGCAGCTTCGACTGCGCCTGCGTGCCATATAAAATGACGGACTGGTGGTTTGAAGGGTCAATTTGCTTTGCGAGTTCGTATGCTTTTTGCCGGTTTTCCTCCGGCAGCATGTCCACAAGGCGGGACGGTTTTGCTCCGGCGGCAGGCTCTATTTTCTGCCCTTCTTCCGGCAGCATGGCGTCATGCGTGCCGAACGGATCGGCAAGCAGATCATCCAGCCCGCCGCCTGTTGGTTCCTGCCAAAGTTCTTTGTCTGCGTTCATTTTTTTGCACTCCTTTCATGCCGGGAAGGGGATTTGCGTTCGATGGTGTGCCTGGCGTATGCCAGTTCGTAATCGAGCTCATCCATATCCGTTGACAGCATATGGTACAGATCTTTCTCTGTTTCGCGTCCCAATTGTTTTAACGTTTCTTCCGTTTCCCGGATTTGCACGGCCATTTCTTTGTTTTTTACAGGCTGGGATTGCAGGAGGGCATATTTTTCCGCAAGCTCCGTCATGGAATCCAAATGGTAAAAATAAAAAGATTCAGCCTGATAGAAACGTTTCGGCTCTCTTTTGACCAGTGCCTGTATTTTCCTGATTACTTTATTCATATCGTAAAAAAGTTTGAACGTGCTAATGGAACGAACGGATAAAAAGGTTTTTTGCAATCGCCTGATTTTTTCGTCCGCTTCTTTCAGGTTTTTCCGGATATATTGATAATCTTTCCGCGTTAGCTGCTGCGCTTTCAGAAAACTCCGCAACATTTGCCACTTCACAAGCCGGTTGATCAGAAAGCCGCCGACAAGCGAAAGCAAAAGCGACAGCCAGAACAAATGGCCGGATGAAAAATAAATGACGAGAAAGAGAAGGATAACGCTAGAAATGGTTATTACGGTGCGAATCACCGTACCCATAAAAAATTTCATAATCGACACCCCTGATCACGATCTTGGTTGATTCGGCCATACGTCTTATACGAAAAGCAGCCCTGAAAAGATTCAAAAACCTTGCAAATTTCTTCTTTAACGCTACTATACCAGAGATCGCGCATGGATTTAAAGAGAGAAAGCAGCTTCCGGAAAATATTTTTCAGTCTGGGAGCCGGGTTGCCCATGAACGGACCGCCTGATGGATGATGAAGCATTGGTAAATATATTATAATGAAAAAAGATGATAGAAGAAGGGCGGTGAAGGCCGTTTGTAAGATGCCCCCGGCTGCACTCGAGGCATGCGGGCTTTTTGCAAACGGCAGCAAATGGCAAAAAAGAGACAGGCACAACAAAAAGGAAAACAGGATGAGAAAGTGCAGCTGAAGGATGCGCTGCAAAAAGATGTGCTCGAAAAATTGAAACAGGCAAAGCAGGAACTTGCGGCAGTGGAAGTAGAAAAAAAGAGGGCGGAAGAAGAACGAAAAAGAGAAGAACGGAAGCAGCGCGAGCGGAACAAATCGTTTGCGGAACTGCTGGAAGAATCCGATTTGGACTGGAAACGATATAAAGGCTAAAAAGATGGCAATGGCACAGGCAGTCGCCTTGACACAACTGCCTGTACGATTGATTACGCCCTGATTTCCATTTGCCGTTTAAATCCTTCCTTTGCACGGGGGAAAACGGGATGGTTTCCGGCATAACCGGGAAAGGGCTGTTGGAACAAGGTGAAAAAATAAACAAAAAAGCAAAGAACGCGGTGCATTCTTTGCTGAAAACAGATTACCGATGCGCTTCGTATCGGTTTTGTTTGGTGAGCTCGCGCAGAAGCCGGTGCTCCTCCGGTGTAAGTGGCGCAGCGTTTACGGCTTTTGCATTGGCGCGCACCTGGTCCGGGGAACTGGCGCCGGCAACCACGGCGGCAACTGGAGGGCAGGCGAGATCATATTGAAGTGCAAGTTCAAGCATCGTCCGCCCGCCGGTTAAAAGCGTATTTTTGATTTTCTCAAGAAGGGCGACAATTTCTTCATAACCGGTATCAAGATAACCGTCTGCTGGAATCTTTTCCGGCAGCCCGCTTAAAATCCCTTTTGCGACCGGGCCTCTTGCGACAATGCTGATGCCGTTTTCGCCTAAAAGCGTCGTGATGGTCTCTTCCGGCCGCCGGTCAAGCAGGCTGTACTGCATCATGACGCTTGCAATGGATGACTTTTTCACATATTCGCGGATCACGTTCGGGCGGATGGAAGAAATGCCGTAAGCGCGGATGATGCCTTCTGCCTTTAATTCCTCAAACGCTTCGATCGTTTCGTCTATCGGGTCTTCGATCGTGCCGCCGTGCAGCTGGTACAAATCGATATAGTCCGTGCCGAGTCGTTTCAGGCTTTGTTTTGCCGCTTCTTTTATGTAAGCTTTGGAAGCATCCCAGCGCCACGTTTTGCCGTCTTCATTCCAGCGGTTTCCGGCTTTTGTGGCAATGATCACTTCGCCGCGCACATGTTTGAGCGCTTCGCCGACCAGTTTTTCATTCACTCCGTGGTCATAAAGATCGGCCGTGTCAAAATAGTTAATGCCTGCTTCAAGTGCGGCTTCAATGACGACCCGTGCTTTTTTCGGATCCGTACCGAGCGACATGCAGCCGAGCCCGAGCTTTGAAACATATAAATCTGAATTTCCCAACCGGTTTTTTTCCATGTTTTTCTGCCTCCTTTTTTTTATTGTATAGAAGGGGCAGGAAAAAATACAAATATGGAGACAGCCCCCTTATGAGGAAGTTGTTTTTGCAACCCATTCGGCGACCGTTTCGTATTTTTTACAGTATGTTTTCAGCCGGTCGCGAATTTCCCATGCTTTTCCCTTCATGAGGATGCCTTTCGGATGGACGATGATGATCATCAAGCTTTCCCTCCCGGAACAGTCTGTTTTTTATGGTAAAATATATGTGTTAGTTTCAGGTGAAGAACAAAAGGAGCCGGGTAACATGCAAAAATAAATACGAAGAGAAAACATTGAAGACGGAAGAAATTTTCAACGGCAAAATTTTGCACGTGCAAGTCTTGGAGGTTGAACTGCCGGACGGAAAAACGTCGAAACGCGAGGTCATCAAGCACCCCGGCGCCGTCTGTGTGCTTGCGGTTACAAATGAGCATAAAGTGGTGATGGTGGAACAATACCGGAAAGCGGCTGAACGCGCGCTCATTGAAATTCCGGCGGGAAAGCTCGAGCCGGGGGAAGACCCGCTTGAAGCGGCAAAACGCGAACTGGAGGAAGAAACCGGTTATGCCTGCGCGAAATTAGAACCGGTAACCGCTTTTTATACTTCACCGGGCTTTGCGGATGAATATATCCATCTTTATGCCGGAACCGGCCTTGAAAAACTTTCCAATCCAAAAGCGGGCGATGATGATGAATTTGTCGATATTTTGGAACTGGGCATGGATGAAGTCAGGGAAATGATCCGGTCGGGGAAAATATGCGACGCCAAAACATTGGTTGCCCTCCAGCACTGGATGCTTGAAGAGGCGCGAAAATGAGTGTCAATCCGTACTTTGCAGATTTACACATCCACATCGGGCGCACAAAAACGGGGCGGCCCGTCAAAATTACGGGGGCAAAAAGCCTGACGCTTGAAAATATATTAAAGGCGGCCAAACAGCCGAAAGGGCTCGATCTCGTCGGGGTGATCGACTGCCATGTCCCGGAAGTCAGGGAAGAGATGAAGGCGCTTCTTGCAGCCGGTGAACTGGTGCAGCTTGATGAAGGCGGCCTCCTCTACCAGGGGGAAGTCACGCTGATTCCCGGGATTGAAATGGAAGTGTATGATGAAAACTGCCGTGGGCCGGTCCATCTGCTCAGCTATTTTCCGGATATGGACACACTCGGCAAGTTTTCCGCATGGTATGGCGGGCGCGTGTCCAATCCACATTTAAGCACACAGCGGGTCCGCGCAGAGGCCCGGAAAGTGCAGGAAAAAACGAAAGAACTCTCCGGGCTGTTTATTCCCGCCCATGTATTTACCCCCTTTAAGAGCCTTTATGGAAAAGGTGTGGAACGGTCGCTAACAGAAGTGCTGGACCCGGATCTGATAGATGCTGTGGAATTGGGATTAAGTTCTGATACCACCATGGCTGATAACATCAGTGAGCTGCACCGCTATCCGTTCGTGACCAATTCAGACGCCCATTCCCTCGGCAAAATGGCAAGGGAATACCAAAAATTGATGCTGGAAACGCCGGGGTTTACAGGGCTGTTAAAAGCTTTGCGCGGCGAAGGGGAAAACCGGATTGCCGCCAATTACGGCTTAAACCCGAAACTTGGGAAATATTATACAACGACTTGCGCCAAATGCCGGAACCCTGTTTCAAACGGCCCATGCCCGCATTGCGGGTCGCGCCTGAAAACAAAAGGTGTCTCGGAAAGAATAGAAGAGCTGACAGACGCAAAAACGCATCCTGCCCGGCCACCCTACATCCACCAGGTGCCGCTTGATTTTTTGCCGGGGCTCGGCCCGAAAACGATGGGCAAGCTGCTGGACCATTTCGGGACGGAGATGAATATTTTGCACCGGGCGCCCGAATCCGCCCTGAAAAGCGTTGTAAAACCGCCGCTTTCGGAACTGATCTTGAAACAGCGTTCCGGGGGATTGGCGTTTGAGGCCGGCGGGGGCGGAAAATATGGCAAGGTAAAAAATCCAAAGCCGGAATAGTTTCGCTCCGGTTTTGGACTTTTTTCATAAGCGGCTATGTCCTTTCATAGATTAATAGCAAGTGCCAATCTTTTGAAGGAGGGGACACCGCTCATGAAGCAAATTGCCCTGCAAAATCCTGTCAGCCGCCATATCCGGGAAAACTCCTCTATTTATGCATTTGTCATCGCGTTGTTCCTGATGGGCGTCATTTTTGGCGCCGTCATCGTCAACAGCCTGTCGATCGCACAGAAAGAAGACTTGTTTTTTTACTTAAAGCAATTTTTCGGACAAGTCTCAACCGGCAAACTCGCCGCGCCTGAGGACCTGTTCCGTTCAAGTTTCCTGCACAATTTGAAATTTCTCGGCCTCATCTGGCTGCTCGGTATTTCGATCATCGGCCTGCCGCTCATTCTTGTTCTCTTATTTTTAAAGGGGCTTGTCGTCGGGTTTTCGATCGGTTTTCTTGTCAACCAGATGAAATGGGGCGGTTTTTTGCTTTCGTTTGTAACCGTTCTTCCGCAAAATTTGCTGATCATTCCTTTGTTTATTTTCACCTCGGTGATGGCTGTCATGTTTTCCTTGAACCTGATCCGGAAAATTTTTATGAAACAGGCTGCCCACTTTGCTTTTTTTCAATTGTTTTTAAGGTATTGCACGGCGCTTCTCGCTGTTTTCATCGCATCTCTCGCGGCCGCCTGCATCGAGGCTTATCTTTCTCCGCAGCTGATGCAGGCCGTGATGAAGATGATCCATTAAAATCATTCTTAAATAATAAATGTTGTTTTTAACTGTTTATAATCATTTCATTTTGACTATTCCCCTTAATCTGCTATAATATCAGAGACAGCGGCAAGGGGGAGGAATCATGGAAGAAGCTCGTATTGATAGAATTAAGAAGCAATTGCATTCGGCCAGCTACAAACTGACGCCGCAACGGGAAGCAACCGTGCGCGTTTTGCTGGAACATGAAACAGACCATTTAAGTGCGGAAGATGTATACCTCCTTGTGAAAGAAAAATCCCCTGAAATCGGTCTGGCCACCGTTTATCGCACGCTGGAACTGCTGTCCGAACTGAAAGTGGTGGACAAAATCAATTTCGGCGACGGGGTGTACCGTTATGATTTGAGGCAGGAAGGCGCCGCACATTTTCACCATCATCTTGTCTGCATTGAATGCGGCGCGGTGGACGAAATTCAGGAAGATTTACTGGAAAATGTCGAAAAAGTTGTGGAAAGCCGCTGGAATTTTATTATCAAAGACCATCGCCTGACATTTCACGGGATTTGTTACCGGTGCCAGCAAAAAGAAAAGGGAAACGAAAACGGAAAAAACGAAAAATAACCGGCCTTTTCGCAAGACGAAAAGGTTTTTGTTATAACACCGCATTTTCAGCCGGTTGAATTTTTACATAAAAGGATGTATAAAACGGCGGAAGTCTGTCATAGCTTGTATGTAAAGCGATACAGAAAGGCGGGCGGGATATGCCGTGGCTGAAACTTTTGCTTCATGCGCTTAAAGTCTTCATTTTATTTTTATGCTGCACATTGTTGTTCTACTTTGCCCTGCTTTGGGTGAATCAGGAATATGAAAGCTACCACCGTTATGAAAAACCAAAAGGCGCGGCTGTAAAGGTGAGTGCCGGGGACCATAAGCCTGCTTGGGCAGAACGGCTGCTGCTCTTTTATATGGATGGGGAGTAATTGGAATGGAAGATCAAATCAAAGATTTCATGCATTTTATGATCGTTGAAAAAGGGCTCGCTGAAAATACGATCGCGTCCTATAAACGCGATCTGCACAGTTATCTCCGCTACCTGCAAAAAGTGGAGCTTGTTACATCTTGGAATGAAGTGACGCGGTTTCACATCCTCCACTTTCTGAACTTTTTAAAACAGCAGGGAAAGTCCTCGAAGACGATTGCCAGGCATGTCGCCTCTATCCGGTCTTTTCATCAGTTTTTGTTGCGGGAAAAATTTGCGGGCCAGGATCCGACTGTCCATATTGAAACCCCGAAGCCTGAGCGGACGCTTCCGAAAGTGCTGAGCGTTCAGGAAGTGGAAGCGCTCCTTGCTGCGCCAAAAGGGGATACCCCTCTTCATATGCGGGATGGTGCGATGCTTGAACTGTTGTATGCGACCGGCATGCGCGTCAGTGAGATGACCGGCCTTAATCTTGACGATCTGCATTTATCAATGGGATTTATTAAATGTATCGGAAAAGGGGACAAGGAAAGGATTATCCCGATCGGCCGCACGGCGTCGGCTGCGCTTGACCGGTATTTAAAAGAAGGACGGCCCAAACTGGTTTCAAAAACGAATAGAACGGATGCCCTGTTTTTGAACCATCACGGTGCCCGTCTCTCACGGCAAGGCTTTTGGAAAATATTAAAGGCGCTTGCGAAAAAAGCCAATATTGAGAAAGACATTACCCCGCACACACTGAGGCATTCATTTGCCACTCATCTGATTGAAAACGGGGCAGACTTGCGGGCGGTTCAGGAAATGCTCGGCCATGCCGACATTTCCACAACGCAAATTTACACCCATGTTTCCAAAACGAGGTTAAAGGATGTTTATGCGAAATTCCATCCAAGGGCTTAAACCCGGCCGCATGCTTTTTTTCGGGCGCGGCGGGTTTGGCAGCACCCTGTTTCCGGGAATTATAAGGACAAAACTAAAAACAGATTTTTAAGGCGCACGGCGTAAAAACCGTGCGTTTTTTATTTGTCTGGCAGCCGGCATCCCGCGGATTAGAAGAAAGGGAATTTATCCAGTATAAAAATGGCGCAACTGGAAAAAATGATTTTATGCATATCTCCCATCGTGTACGGAGGTTTTGTTTTCACGTTTTATGATTTTACAAGTTGGAGGGTCATCATGAAGAAAATCATTGGTTTGGTTACCTGCTTCATGCTTGCAGCCGGCGTCCTTGTGCCTGAAGCGTTCGCAGCTGAAAAGAAAAATGAACTGGCGCCGGAAGCGAAATCCGCCATTTTAATTGAACAGGCCACGGGCGAAGTGCTGTACAGCAAGAACAGCCATGAAGAATTGCCGCCTGCTTCCATGACGAAAATCATGACCATGCTTTTAATTATGGAAGCGCTCGACAAAGGCGAAATCAAAATGGATGAAAAAGTACGGACGAGTGAGTATGCGGCATCCATGGGCGGATCGCAAATTTTTCTCGAGCCCGGCGAAGAAATGACGGTGGAACAAATGCTGAAAGGGATTGCGATCGGTTCGGCAAATGACGCGGCCGTTGCGATGGCGGAAAGAATTGGCGGAAGCGAAGAAGCTTTTGTCGACAAAATGAATGAGCGGGCAAAAGCGCTCGGTTTGAAAAACACCCATTTTGAAAATGTGACCGGGCTCCCTGTCAAAGGTCACTACAGTTCAGCTTATGACATGGCCATCATGGCGAAGCAATTGCTGAAACATCACGGCATTACCCATTTCACCGGCAAATATGAAGATTACTTAAGGGAAGGCTCCGATAAAAAGTTCTGGCTCGTCAATACCAATAAACTGGTCCGCCATTATCCCGGCGTTGACGGCCTGAAAACCGGCTTTACAAATGAAGCAAAATTCTGCCTGACCGCAACGGCAAAGAAAAACGGCATGCGTGTGATCGCCGTCGTTTTCGGGGCGCCATCAACAAAAGTGCGGAACGCCCAGGTTTCAAAAATGCTTGACTATGCGTTCAGCCAGTATACCTCCCACCCGCTGTACAAAAAAGGCGCGGCGCTTGACCAGGTCAAAGTGTCAAAAGGGAGCATGCGGCATGTCCGGGCGGTGACGAGCGAACCGGTATCGGTGCTGACGAAAAAAGGCGTCAAATTGTCAAATTTGAAAAAAACCGTGAAGCTCAAAAAAAATGTGCAGGCCCCTGTCCAAAAAGGCGATGAAATTGGAACACTGACTATCAGCCAAGACGGAAAGGTGCTTTCAAAAACAACGCTTGTTGCCGACAAAACGGTGAAACGTGCAGGCTGGTGGCAGCTGTTTAAACGTGCAGCGGGCATGTTTGTCCAGAAAGATTGATGTCGAATCCGCTTGGTTTCTGTTTTTTTAAAGCTTCTTTTGTCTCCCGGAAGGAAAAACGGGAAGCAAGGTCGAAATGACTCACTATTAACAGCGAAGGAGGCTTTAATTGTGAGTCTGGCAATTGACCTGGAAGTGAAAAAAGATGTCCTGTGCATCCGGTTGCAGGGGGAATTGGACCATCATACGGCTGAAAGTTTGCGTGCAAGTGTGACAAAAGCAATTGAAGAAAACGGCATCCGCCATCTTGTATTAAATCTGGAGCAGCTTTCCTTTATGGATAGCTCCGGTTTAGGTGTGATATTGGGAAGATACAAACAGATCAAGCAGAAAAACGGGGAAATGATCGTCTGCGCCATTTCTCCGGCCGTAAAAAGGTTGTTTGAACTGTCCGGCCTCTTTAAAATCATCCGCCTTGATGAATCGGAACAATACGCGCTGCACAGATTGGGGGTTGCCTGAATGAAAAATAAAATGCAATTGCAGTTTTCCGCGCTCAGCCGGAATGAATCTTTCGCCCGCGTGGCGGTTGCCGCTTTTGTTGCCCAGCTTGACCCGACGCTTGATGAATTGACCGAAATCAAAACGGTCGTATCCGAAGCGGTAACAAACGCGATTATTCACGGATATGAAGAAAACCCGGACGGAATGGTTTATGTATCGGCTGCCATTTATGACGACGGCACGGTTGAAATTACCGTCCGCGATGAAGGAAAAGGCATAGCGGATATTGAAGAAGCCAGGCAGCCGCTATTTACAACAAAGCCTGACCTGGAAAGATCCGGAATGGGCTTTACGATCATGGAAAACTTTATGGACGATGTAGAAATCAAGTCGCAGCCAGAATCAGGCACCATCATTCGTCTAAAAAAGCATTTGGCCTTGAAAAACGCCTTATGCAATTAAGGAGTCGTGCCGATGGATGCAGAACTGAAAAAGGCAGAAAAGAAAACCCGGTTAAAAGATGAGGAAGTGAAAAACCTGATCAGGCGCAGCCAGGAAGGGGACCAGGGGGCACGCGACCTGATTGTTGAAAAAAATATGCGCCTTGTCTGGTCGGTTGTCCAGCGCTTTTTGAATCGCGGATATGAACCGGATGACTTATTTCAAATCGGCTGTATCGGGCTGTTAAAATCGGTCGATAAATTTGATCTTTCGTATGACGTCAAATTTTCCACCTATGCAGTCCCCATGATCATCGGGGAAATCCAGCGGTTTTTGCGCGACGACGGAACGGTGAAAGTAAGCCGTTCTTTGAAAGAAACGGGCAACCGGATCCGCAAAACCCGCGATGAGTTAACGAAAAAGCTGGGGAGATCGCCGACCGTGCACGAAATCGCATCAGAACTCGGGATGCCGGTCGAGGAAGTCGTCATGGCGCAGGAGGCAGGCAAAGCCCCGTCATCGATCCATGAGACGGTATATGAAAACGATGGCGACCCGATCACGCTTCTCGACCAGATTTCAGACCAGAACGACCAAAAGTGGTTTGACCAGATTGCCCTCCAGGAAGCGATCAGAGGGCTTGAGGAGCGCGAAAGGCTGATTGTGTACCTCCGCTATTACAAAGACCAGACACAGTCCGAAGTGGCCGAACGGCTTGGCATTTCGCAAGTGCAGGTTTCACGGCTTGAAAAGAAAATACTTGAAGTAATGAAAGAGCGCATGGAGTTGTAAACGTGCGCTTTTTTGCTTTTTTATTCCCGGATGTGGCGTCCAACAGAAGCCGAAAATCATCCGGCAATGGAAAAAAGTACAGGAAGCGTGCAAAAGTCCGGCGAATCGCCTGATCATACGATACATACAGCATGAAACTGGTGCATGAAAATCTTCCAATATCACATACTACAAACACAACGTATGAAAGCAGGGGGTGAAGGCAGTGGATGAAACGATTTATTTGCGGCTCCGCCACCGTATTCGCGTCAATCCGGGCTTTACTGTAAGATTATCCCATATTGCCCAGATTCACGCGCCGTCCGGTATACAGGAAACCCTTTTGGACACCCCCGTCCAAACCATTTCCAAGGCCGACGGGAACACCGTTGTCATTGATATGATGAAAATTATTTCCTGTATCAAGAAAAAGATTCCGGACGCTGCCGTGTCTCCGGTCGGTCCGGCGGCAACGATTGTGGAAGTAGCCGCAAAAAAGAGGTACCTGCCGCTTTTGTTTTTTATATTGATTTGGATTTTGCTTTTTTTAGGCTCTGCGCTTGGGATTATCAATTTTCACGAAGATGTCGGCATGCGGGCTGCCCAGGAAAAAATTTATTATCTGATTACAGGCATCCGCGACAATACGCCGCTTATGTTTCAAATTCCCTATTCGCTCGGCCTCGGGGCGGGTATGGTAATTTTTTTTAACCATGCATTTAAAAAGAAATTTAATGAAGAACCGAGCCCGCTTGAAGTTGAAATTTTCAACTATCAGCAGGACATCGACCATTATATCCTGTTGAATGAGAATAAGGAGAACATGAAACATTTTGACCATCCTTAAGCAAATCTTCACCGTGTTTTGCGGGCTCGGCGGCGGGCTTGTGGTCGGCTGCGGGTATGTGGCTTTTTTAACGGTGCTTGGCATTGTGCCGCGGCTTGTCCAGCTGTCCAGGACAGAACGGTTCATCCAATCATACGAATGGGCAGTTGTATTCGGGGTGCTGTCCGGGACATGGTGGGGGCTTGGTGACGCAGGCGGCCGGCTTTCAGCAATCGTTGCGGCGCCTGTCGGGTTGTTTTGCGGCCTGTTTGTCGGCATGCTTGCTGCGGCGCTCACAGAAGTGGTCAATGTCATCCCAATTTTTTCCAAAAGAATTGGAATGGACGGGCGTCTTGCCGGCGCATTGATGGCGATCGTGCTCGGGAAGGTGGCTGGCGCTTTATTTCAATGGCTTTATTATGTAAATCATTAAGAAAGGAACAACCGGCATGGGGGAAAAACGGCGGGTGATCCTTGTCACGGACGGGGATGAGTATGCGAAAAAAGCAATCGAATGCGTCGCGAAAAAAATGGGCGGGCGCTGTATTTCACAATCATACGGAAATCCAACCCGGCTTTGTGGGGAGCAGATCGCGGACCTGATCCTCAAGGCGGCCGGAGACCCTGTTTTTGCCATGTTCGATGATTCAGGGGTGATAGGCCCGGGACCCGGCGAAGAGGCGCTCACTTTTGTGGCCGGGCATCCGCGCATCGAAGTGCTCGGCGTGATTGCGGTCGCATCGAAAACCCATCAGGCCGAATGGTCAAGGGTGGATGTGTGCATTGACAATACCGGTGAAATCACGCCGTACGGGGTGGACAAATTCGGCATTCCGGAAATGGATTTGAAAAAAATCAACGGGGACACGGTTTACAGTCTTGACCGGCTGGACGTGCCCATTATTGTCGGCATCGGGGATGTCGGCAAAATGTCGAAAAAAGACGATTATCATATCGGCGCCCCGATCACAGAAAAAGCGGTACGACTGATCTTGGAAAGGAGCGGGTTCAAGCATGGCTGAAACAGGCAGGAAAAGGCTGATTTCATCCAATCCGGCAGAAGTGGAAGCATTTTTTAAAAATAAAGTCGGACTTGGCATCAGTTATGATATTGGTGTCAGAAAAATCCAGGTCCTTGATACAGAAATCCAGCTGTACTATGTCAACGGGCTCACGGAAACGATTTCGATTATCCAAATTATGAGAGAACTGCTGAGATTAAATAACGGCAAATTTTCTTCCGGGAAAGTGCATGAGCTTGTTGAAAATTACATCGTCCATATGCAGGTCGAAAAAGTCAAAACCTATGATGAAATGGTCGATGAAGTGCTGTCCGGGCTGATCGCCATTTATGTCGAAGGAAAACAAGAAGCATTTATTATCGATGTTCGCAGTTATCCGGGAAGGACGCCGATGGAACCGGATACGGAAAAAGTCGTCCGTGGGGCGCGTGACGGTTATGTTGAAAATATTGTTATCAATACGGCCTTGACGCGGCGGCGGATCCGCGATGAGCGGCTGCGCTTTGAAATGATGAAAGTTGGCGAACGCTCGAAAACGGATGTATCGATTGCTTATATTGAAGGCGTGGCAGATCCCGAAGTCATCGAAACGGTCAGAAAAGAACTGAAGGCGATTGATATTGACGGAATTACGATGGCAGATAAAACGGTAGAAGAATTTATTTTGAAACAAAATTATAATCCTTTCCCGCTGATCCGCTATACGGAACGGGCGGACGTCGCGGCCACCCATTTGCTGGAGGGGCATGTGCTTGTATTGGTGGACACTTCACCAAGCGTGATGATTATGCCGACAACGGTTTTTCACCATATGCAGCACGCCGAAGAATACCGCCAGGCTGCAGCTGTCGGCACGTTTATCCGCTGGGTGCGGTTTTTCGGGATTGCCGTTTCTCTTTTTCTCCTGCCGCTTTGGTATTTAGTGGCGGTGGAACCGTCGCTTTTGCCGGAGCAACTGGATTACATTGGGCCGAATAAGCAGTCGCATGTCCCGCTTGTCCTTCAGCTTCTTATCGCCGATTTAGGCATTGAGTTTATGCGGGTTGCCGCCATCCATACGCCGACGCCGCTCGCCACCGCCATGGGCTTGATTGCGGCCGTTTTGGTCGGGCAGATTGCGGTTGAAGCCGGGCTGTTTGTTTCGGAAGTCATTTTGTATGTATCCGCCGCGGCGATTGGCACTTTTGTCACACCAAGTTATGAGCTGAGCGTGGCGAATAAACTTGTGAGAATGATTTTACTGATTATCGTAGCAATTTTTAAAGTCAAAGGCTTTGTGATCGGCAGCACCGTTTTTCTGCTGTTCCTCGTGTCCATCCGGCCGTTGAACACGCCGTATTTCTGGCCGTTTATCCCGTTTAACCCGCAGGCATTTTTCCAAATCCTGTTCAGAAGGCCGGTTCCGGGCTCCAAGTACCGCCCGAGCATTGTCCACCCGGTCGATCGCTTCCGCCAGCCGCCTGAAGCTTGAAACTATTGCAGAAAGCCTGTTTTTATGTTAAAGTTAGTAGAAAATTAACGCAAAAGCTCTAGGAAAGGGAGGGAAGCCTACCCCGGTTTATGCCGGGAAGGCTTCTCTCCCGATTGGCGGAATATTAGGTGGGGTTGAAAACATGAAGCATAACGGGTCGGTAAAGGTAAATGGAAAGGGGCATCTCGAAATCGGCGGTGTTGACACGGTAAGCCTCGCTGCCCGTTACGGAACGCCTCTTTATGTATATGACGTTGCTTTAATACGGCAAAGGGCCAGAGCGTTCAAGGAAACATTCCGGAAACTCGGCGTCAAATCCCAGGTTGCTTATGCCAGCAAGGCTTTTTCCGCCATTGCCATGATCCAGCTTGCAGATGAAGAGGGGCTGTCTTTGGATGTTGTTTCAGGCGGGGAACTGTATACTGCCCTTGCTGCCGGGTTTCCTGTTGAACACATTCATTTCCACGGCAACAATAAAAGCCGGGAAGAATTGGAAATGGCGCTTGATGCCGGAATCGGCTGCATCGTTGCCGATAATTTTTACGAGCTTGACATGCTGGAAAACTTGTGCGCTGAAAAAGGCCGCAAAGTTTCCGCGCTCTTAAGGGTCACACCGGGCATTGAAGCCCATACGCATGATTATATTTTAACGGGCCAGGAAGATTCAAAATTCGGTTTTGACTTGCAAAACGGGCAGGCGGAGGCGGCGCTGAAGCAGGTGCTTTCATCCGGCTGGATAAAATTGCTCGGGGTGCATTGCCATATCGGATCGCAAATTTTTGAAACAGCCGGCTTTGTCCTGGCTGTGCAGAAAATTATGGATAAACTGGACGAGTGGCATGCCAGGTACGGTTATTTTCCGGAAGTGCTTAACCTTGGCGGTGGTTTCGGCATCCGCTATACGGAAGAAGACCATCCGCTTCCGCCTGCTTATTATGTAGAAGAAATCGTCAAAGAAGTGAAGAAACAGGCCGGTTCCCGCCGCCTGCCGGTTCCCGAGATCTGGATCGAACCGGGCCGCTCGCTTGTCGGCGAAGCCGGGACGACGCTTTATTCGGTCGGGTCCCGCAAGGAAGTGCCGCATGTCAGAAAATATATTGCGGTTGACGGGGGGATGAGCGACAATATCCGCCCGGCACTTTATGACGCAAAATATGAAGCAGTGCTGGCCAACCGTCCGCTTGATAAGTGCGAAGAGACCGTATCCGTTGCCGGGAAATGCTGCGAGTCGGGGGATATGCTGATTTGGGATCTGCCGCTGCCGAAGACAGGCAGCGATGACCTTTTGGCCGTATTTTGCACTGGCGCTTACGGTTATTCGATGGCAAATAACTATAACCGGATCCCACGCCCGCCGGTTGTGTTTGTCGAAAACGGCAAAGATGAGCTTGTCGTAAAGCGGGAGACGTACGAAGACCTGATCCGCAATGATCTCCGTCTGCGCGTGCCGCTTTCTTGACAAATCCGGGGCGGAAAAGCGGATGGCACTTGTTTTCCGGACTTGCTTTTGGAAAATATTGTACGTGCCTTGTTTACTTTCTCTGAAATAGGAATATACTAATAAGTAAAGCGTTTGAATTAAATTGGATGATTACGAGGGATTCAGTATGTTAATTCGGTATAAAAAATCTTTCGATAAGATTGCAATGGGCCTGTTGTCCTTTATGCCAGATGAAAAAGATTTGAAAAAGCTGCAGCAAACAAAGCAATTGTACGAAACAGAAGACAAGTGGCAGCTTTTTTTATGGAAAGAGGATGATGACATTGTTGGCCTGATCGGGGTTGTACTGGATGGGGACAAAGTGGAAATCCAGCATATTTCCGTCAATCCGTCTTATCGCGACCAAGGAATCGGGAAAAGCATGGTCAAGGCTTTAAAACAAATGTATGAAGGAAAAGAAGTGGTTCCGAATAAATACATTGTTGACTTCTTCCATAAGTGTGCTGAAAAAGAAGACCTGTCCTGACCGGGTCTTCTTTTATTTCGGATACGGCAAAAAGGACCTGCCGGCATGATGCCGGAGGCCCTTTTTACGGTTACCAGATATACGCACTGCCGACAATGATCAACAAAATAAAAAGCACGACAATTAACGCAAATCCGCTGCCCCAGCCAAAACCGTCAGCCATGATAACCCCTCCCTCAACAGTCATTACATGGTATACTATGTAGGCGCGCCGGAACGTGTATGGACTCCTGCCCATCTGCGCGCTTTTGATTGGAGATACATACGTTTCAGGCTATACTTATTTTGACGCTTTGAAAAAGGAACGGTGTACAATTTTATGGAATATAAGGTGAAAATCGGCGCGTTTGAAGGACCGCTCGATCTGCTTTTGCATCTGATCCACCAGCTTGAAATCGACATTTACGATATTCCGGTTGCTGAAATTACCGAGCAGTATTTGGACTACATCCATACAATGAAAGAGCTTGAACTGGACGTCGCAAGCGAATATCTTGTGATGGCGGCCACGCTTTTGGCGATCAAAAGCAAAATGCTTTTGCCAAAACAGGAGCCAGATGAACCGGATGAAGATTATACGGTGGAAGAAGACCCGCGCGAACAACTTGTCGAGCGCCTCCTCGAATACAAAAAATACAAGGAAGCAGCCAGCACGTTCAAACGCCTTGAAGCCGGCCGCAGCGAAATCTTCACCAAGCCGCCGAGCGATTTGTCGGCGTATGCGTCGGACGCAGATGGAAGAAAAATCGGCGCCAATGTGACGATCTATGATATGATCGGCGCGTTAAATAAACTTTTGCGCAGAAAAAAATTGCAAAAACCGCTGTTTACCAAAATCACACGGCAGGAAATCTCGATCGAAGAAAGAATGGATGAAATTTTAAAACAGCTGGAAACGGCGCCGGGAAGCGTCCAATTTTACGACTTATTCTCTTTTCACGATAAAGAACAAATTGTCGTAACTTTTTTGGCTGTCCTGGAACTGATTAAGCGCCATCAAATTATGGCGGTACAGGAAGAAAATTTCGGTGACATTACCGTTGTAAGGAAAGAGGGGGATTGATATGGAAATCGTCCATTGGAAAGGCATCCTCGAAAGCCTGTTGTTTGTTGCAGGGGACGAGGGGCTTTCCCTGAAGCAAATTTCCCATGTAATGGAAATTGAAGAGTTTGAAGCAGTTGAAATTTTAAAGCGTTTAAAAGAACAATATGAAAACGACCCGGATCGCGGCATTACGCTCATTGAACTGGCCGGCACGTACCAGTTGGCAACCAAAAAAGAGCATGCGCCGTATTTAAAAAAACTGGTCGAATCCCCGAATACGAATACATTATCGCAGGCGGCACTTGAAACACTGGCGATCATCTCCTATAAACAGCCGATTACAAGAATTGAAATCGAAGAAATCCGCGGTGTGAAAACAGAAAGGCCGCTGCAGACGCTGATGGCAAAAGGGCTCATCCAGGAAGTCGGCAGGCAGGAAGGCGCCGGGCGGGCAATCCTTTACGGTACGACCAAAGAATTTCTTGACCATTTCGGGCTGAAAAGTTTAAAAGAACTGCCGCCGTTTCCCGAACAGCCGGAAGACGAATTTTCGCAGGAAGAAGCAGATCTGTTTTTTGAAAAATTCCATGAAGAAAAAGGCGAAAACGGATTTTCGCCGTGAAGAAAGCTTGCCCAAATTGGTGCAGGCTTTTTTCGTCTCACACATATTCCGGTTATTTCTTCCTGTTCCGTGCATAAACTTGTACAAAACGCGGTTTGGAAAAGCTGAAAAAAGGAGCTTCTTTATGAAACGGTACTTCCTATATGCGGCGCTTGCAGTGCTTGTTTTTTCGGCCCTTCCGCCCGGAGCGGCTGCTGCTGATACGCCGTCTGTGCAGGCAAAAAGCGCGATATTAATGGACCAGGATACAGGGCGGATTTTGTACGAAAAAGATGCATATGAACCGAGAAGCATTGCCTCGATTACGAAAATCATGACGGCGCTAGTGGCCATTGAATCGGGAAAAATGGACAAGGAGGCTGTCGTTTCGAACCGCGCCGTACGTACCGAGGGGTCATCATTGTATTTGAAACCGGGAGACAAATGGAAAATGAAGGATCTTGTTTACGGGCTCATGCTCCGGTCGGGAAATGACGCCGCCAATGTCATTGCCGAAAATGTCGGGGGCAGCATAGAAGGCTTTGTTTTTATGATGAACGAAAAAGCGAAGGAGATCGGCATGCATGACACCCATTTTGCTAACCCGAACGGCCTTGAAGACCCGGGTGGCCGCCATTATTCGACCGCTTACGATATGGCGCTGTTAATGAAATACGCGATGCAAAATAAAGAGTTCCGGAAAATTACCGGCACGAAATTTTACAAAGGCTGGCGGAACAAAAACCGGCTGCTGACTGAAAAGTACCGGTACTGTACGGGCGGGAAAACCGGTTATACGAAAGCGGCCAGACGGACACTTGTGACAACGGCGGCAAAAGGCGGCGAAAATCTCATCGCCGTTACCCTGAACGATTCGGATGACTGGGATGACCATATTGCGATGTATGAGTACGGCTTCAGCCAGTATGACAGGAAACGGATTGTGGAAGAGGGGCCGGTTGCCGCCGTCCGCACGAAATATTTGAAACAGCATGTTTATGTGAAACGGGATATCACCTACCCGCTTAAAGCCGGAGAAGAAGACGCCGTAAAAGTCGAATACCGGATCAAAAAGCCTGAAAATTCGTGGAAAGACCCGGAAAAAGTGCCGGAGACCGTCGGAAGGGCGATTGTTTATTTAAACGAAAAGGTGATCGCGAGCACGCCTATTTATTATCAGAAAACGCCGGTTAAAGAGAAAGAAACATGGCTTGAACAGTTCAAAGAGACATTTTGGATCCAATTGGGGCTGAAAAACAATGGTTAATTATATTTGGATCGGCATGGCCGTGATCGGGCTCGTTTTTGCGGCGGTAAATGGCAAGATGCAGGCGGTGAACGAGGCGATTTTTACATCCGCGCGCGATGCGGTCTCGATCAGCATCGGCCTGATCAGCGTTCTTGTTTTCTGGCTCGGGATGATGAAGATTGCGGAAGTTTCAGGCCTCCTTTCGAAACTTTCCCGCCTGTTCCGGCCGGTGATAAAAAAATTGTTTCCGGATGTGCCGGACAACCATCCGGCACTCGGCTACATCCTCTCCAATATGATTGCCAATATGTTTGGGCTCGGAAATGCCGCCACTCCGCTCGGCATTAAAGCGATGGAGCAGCTGCACGAACTGAACGGAAGGAAACCGGAAGCAAGCCGTTCAATGATCACGTTCCTTGCTTTAAACACATCCGGGCTCACACTTATTCCGGCAACGGTGATTGCTATCCGCCTGAATGCAGGTTCCGCGCATCCGACCGAGATTGTGGCGCCGACCTGCATCGCCACTTTTGCAACGACCATTGCCGCCATTTGCATTGACCGCTATTTTTACCACCGGCGGACGAAACGGAGGAAGTGATGTTTTTGAAATGGATCTCACTGATTTCAATTTGGCTGATTCCGGCAATGGTCGGATTTATCCTACTTTACAGCGCATGGAAAAAAGTGCCGGCTTACGAAACATTTGTGGAAGGCGGCAAAGAAGGCATTAAAATCGCCTTTTCCATCATTCCTTTTTTAGTTGGCATGCTTGTCTCGATCACAATTTTCAGGGCCTCAGGGGCGCTCGATTTTTTTGTCGGATTTTTAAAACCGGCCCTGCATTTGCTCGGTATCCCATCTGAAGTCGTGCCGCTTGCTTTGATCCGGCCGGTTTCCGGCAATGCCGCTCTTGCCCTGATGGCGGATCTGATCAAAACATACGGGCCGGACTCGCTCATCGGGAGAATGGCATCCGTCATCCAGGGCAGCACGGACACCACCCTTTATGTTGTAACCGTTTATTTCGGGGCAGTCGGCATCCGGAAAATGGGGGACGCCTTAAAAGTCGGGCTGCTCGCCGATCTGTTCGGGATTATAATTGCGATTTTCATGGTGCTGTTGTTATTCTGACGCGGTAAAAGAAAAAACGGTTTCTCCGTCATTTCAGGGTGCTTGTTTCGCTCGTCCGGCTTTGCATTTTATTTACGTTATGCCATAATGCTTAAAGGATAGTTTAAGCAAAACAGATTGAGGTGTAACGGATGGAACGTTTGCAAAAAGTGATCGCACAGGCCGGTGTCACATCCCGGAGAAAAGCGGAACAGCTGATACTGGAAGGGAAAGTAAAAGTGAACGGGGAGACAGTCAGAACGCTGGGGACAAAAGTGTCCCAGTCGGATAAAATTGAAGTGGAAGGTATTCCGCTTGAGCGTGAAGAAAAAGTATATTACCTTTTTTATAAACCAAGAGGGGTGATTTCCGCTGTCAGCGATGACAAAGGGAGAAAAACGGTAAGCGATTATTTCCGCGATGCAGGTGCAAGGGTTTATCCGGTCGGCCGGCTCGACTACGACACGTCGGGCCTTTTAGTAGTCACCAATGACGGTGAATTTGCAAACCTTCTGATGCATCCGCGTTTTGAAATCGACAAAACGTATATTGCAAGGCTTTCCGGCATTCCATCCAGGCAGGAATTAAAGCAGCTGGAAAAAGGGATCCGGCTAAAGGACGGCATGACTGCGCCTGCCAGGGCAAAACTGTTGTCCATGGACAAACGAAAAAAGAAAGCGATCGTCCAGCTTACGATCCATGAAGGCAGAAACAGGCAAGTGAGGCGCATGTTCGAACATCTCGGCTACCCGGTTGAAAAACTGCGGCGCGAAGCATACGGCATGCTGACATTAAAAGGATTAAACGCGGGCGAAAAAAGGGAGCTCACCCCGCACGAAGTCAAGACGTTAAGATCCCTTGCCGAAAACGGCGACGCCTCCCGTAAATAAAAGCGCAAGTTAAGGGGCTTATTTTGTTCACAAAAACTTCAAAAAACAGCGAAAAAGGACAGAAAAATGTTATAATGTATGAGAGTTGTGTGACACTTTTGGACAGGGGGAGGAGCAATGTCACAAACGAAACAGAAACGTCTCATTTTCCGCGCCGCGATTCTCGCTGTTTTGATATTGGCTGTCGGTTACACACTGTATGCAAATGCGACGAAGGAGTCGCGGGGAGCGCTTGCAGCGGGGGATAAGGCCCCTGATTTTATCCTGAAAGATTTGAATGGGAAAACGTACCGGTTATCTGATTATAAAGGGAAAGGTGTCCTTTTGAATTTTTGGGGGACATGGTGTGAGCCGTGCAAGAAAGAAATGCCTTATATGAATGAACTCTATTCATCCTATAAACCAAAAGGCGTGGAAATTCTTGCCGTCCACGTAAAAAATACGCGCTTTCTTGTGGACGAATTCGTGAAACAGTATGGGCTAACGTTCCCGGTGCTGATTGATAAAAACGGCGATGTTCAGCATGCGTATCACATCGACCCCCTTCCGACAACCTTTTTGATCGGGCCGGACGGGAAAGTCAAAAAAGTGATCATTGGAAACCAAAACCTCTCCAAAAAAGACATTCAGGACATGATGGATATGATCAAACCATAACCGAGGAGAGAGACAATGAAGGATATAAAATGTGAGTGCGGACATGTGAATCCTCCCGGGACCGTTTTGTGCGAGTCGTGTGGGAAAGCGCTGACAGCAGAAGCGGAGGCGGCAGTTCTCCATGATATGCGGTATGAAGGGAGCGCGCGCAGGTCGCAAGTGTATAAAAAAACGCCGGTGGATAAAATCTGGAATTTTTTTTCGTCCGTAAAAACCGGCGTCTGGCTGATTGTCCTGACGTTAATTGCGTCAGCACTCGGCACTGTGCTGCCCCAGGCCGACTATATCCCTTCCAATGTCGACCCGTCCGAGTATTACGAGAATCAGTACGGCTGGTTCGGCAAGCTCTGGTATACGCTCGGATTTGATAACCTTTACAATTCCTGGTGGTATCTGCTTTTCATCGCCCTGATCGGCGTTTCGCTCGTCATTTGCAGCCTTGACCGCTTTATCCCGCTGCGCCGCGCCCTCTTAAACCAGAAAGCAGCGCGCCATGAAGGGTTTCTGAAGCGGCAGCGCCTGTACGTGAAAAAGGAAGGGTCCATCGATGACGCCGCTTATACACAGGTCAAACACCGGCTTGAAGCGAAACATTATAAAATCCGCGAAGAAGGCGGGAACTTATTTGCCGAGAAAAATCGGTTTTCCCGCTGGGGGCCGTACGTCAACCATATCGGATTGATCATCTTTCTTTGCGGCTCTATGCTCCGCTTTGTTCCCGGCATGTATGTCGATGAACTGGTCTGGGTGAGGGAAGGAGAAAAAGCGGTGCTCCCCGGCACAAACGGGCAGTATGTGCTCCTGAACAAGCAATTCAAGCTGCAAGTTTACAGCAAAAAAGACAATCAAAATTTTGAATCGGCACTGAATAGGGTCGGCAATGTTGCGAAAAATTTCGAGACGGATGCCGTGCTTTACAAGCAGGGGAAAAAGCGCGTTTTAGGGGAAGACGCCCCGCTTAAAAAAGTGAAATTCTACCGCATCCAGGTCAATAAACCTTTGAAATTCGGACATTACGCCGTGTATCAAATGGATTACAAGCTGGATGAATTCCAGGCGATGTCTTTTGCTTTTGAGAAGAAGTCGAATAAAAAAATATACGGCAAACTTAAAATTGACCTGTACCATCCAAAGGCGGAGTACCCGCTCGGAAAAGGCTATAAAGTCAAGCTGCTCGGCTACTATCCTTCGTTTACGGGGTTTGCCAAAAACGGGGAGCCGCAAACGGATTCGTATATTCCAAACAATCCTGCTTTTCTTTTCAGCTTAATTTCGCCGGAGCATCCGAAAGGGGAAAAAAGCTTTGTTGCCATCCGTCAGACTGTGGAACCGCTCGGAAAAAATGACTACAAGCTGGCTTTTGCCGGGCTTGAAACGCGGAATGTTTCTGCTTTGGCCGTAAGAAAAGACGAGACGCTCTGGGTACTGGCCGTTGGGGGCGCGATCTTTATGATCGGGGTCATTCAGGGGGCGTACTGGAATCACCGCCGTTTCTGGCTGAAGCGGGAGAAAGGCGCCGTGCTTTTGGCAGCCCATACAAATAAAAACTGGTACGGGCTAAAAAGGGAGCTGGAATGGGTGCTCAGCGCATCCGGCATGCCGGCGCTTGTTGACAGAAAAGAACGGAAGAATCCGCAACAGGCCCATACGGCTTAAACAGACAGGAGCAATCGGATGAGGAGGGGGAAAATTGGAAAATCTGGTCGAAACGAGCAGCCGGTTGTTGTTCGCCGCATTTCTTTTGTATTTAATCGGCACTTTACTGTTTGGCGGCGCGATCCGCACACCGAAAAAGGGACAGGGAAGCACTGGGCCGCAAAAAACGAAGTGGGGAAATTTTGCGATCTTCGCAACGGTTGCGGGGTTTATTTGCCAGGCCGGTTATTTTATTACAAGGTGGATCGCATCCGGGCATGCCCCTGTAAGTAATTTATTTGAATTCACTACTTTTTTTGGTATGATGCTTGTTGGAGCCTTTATGGTCATTTATTTTCTTTACAGGAGTGCGGTGCTCGGGCTGTTTGCTTTGCCGGTTGCACTTCTTTTGATTGCCTATGCAAGCATGTTCCCGAAAGACATCAATCCGCTCGTGCCGTCTCTCAGGAGCTACTGGCTGCAGATTCATGTGACAACGGCGGCCGCCGGGGAGGCCATTCTTGCTGTCAGTTTTGCTGCCGGGCTGATTTACCTTGTGAAAAGCACTGATCAGCAAAAATCAAACCGGCAGACTTTCTGGCTGGAATTTGTTATGCTTTGTTTAATCTGCATCGCCGGTTTTATTGTCGCAAAATCCGCTTTCGGCTTGTTTCATTACAAAGCGGATTTCAGCTGGATTGACCGTAACGGGGCAAAAAACACGGGGGAAAATGCCCTCGTCTACCATATGCCGGCTGTTATCGGGCCGCATGGCGGGGAACTTTTAACAGCTGGGAGAATGACGCCGTGGTTTTATGTGCCGGCCTTTATCAATGCCGTCAAACTGAACACGGTGCTCTGGTCTGTTTTGAGCGGCATCATTCTTTACGTGCTGGTCCGGTTGGCGGCCAGAAAGCGGATCGGCGCGCTGTTAAAACCGCTCACCAAAAATATAAATGCGGATTTAATGGATGAGATCGGCTACCGTTCGGTATTGATCGGGTTTCCGGTGTTTACGCTCGGCGCGTTAATCTTTGCGATGATCTGGGCACAAATTGCCTGGAGCAAATTTTGGAGCTGGGACCCGAAAGAAGTGTGGGCACTGGTTACGTGGCTGTTTTATGCCGCTTTTCTCCATTTGCGCATGTCAAAAGGCTGGCAAGGTGAAAAATCCGCCTGGCTGGCCGTCATTGGCTTTGCCATTATTCTGTTTAACCTGATTGCAGTAAATCTTGTCATTGCTGGGCTGCATTCGTATGCCTGATTTTGTAAGCTTTTGAATCCTCCGCATCCCCGGGAGCCCCACCCGGGGATGCGGGCGGCTTGCATGGCCTCGGGAAGCCCGCAAGGATTTTACCGGCTGGATGAATCTTGCTCGCAGCAGGCGGCTGATATTGACTGAGGAGGAATAGCAATGGATGAGGATGTAAAAATTTTAGTGGTTGATGATGAAGAAAGGATCCGGCGCCTGTTACGAATGTATTTGGAAAGGGAAAATTACACGATAGATGAAGCGGAAGACGGCGATACCGCTTTGAAAATGGCGCTTGAAAAAGACTACAGCTGCATTTTGCTCGATATTATGATGCCGGGCAAAGACGGCATTGAAGTGTGCCAGGAATTGCACGAAAAGAAAATGACGCCCGTGATCATGCTGACGGCTAAAGGCGAAGAAGCCAACAGGGTGGAAGGATTTGAAGTTGGCGCGGATGATTATATTGTAAAACCGTTCAGCCCGCGCGAAGTGGTACTGCGGGTGAAAGCCCTGCTCCGCCGATCGCTGCAAACGGGTTTCTTAAACGCGGATACAAAAGCAAAAGACATTGTCGTTTTCCCGCATATTACCATCGACAATGATGCTCACCGCGTCACAGCGGACGGAAAGGAAGTCAATCTGACCCCGAAAGAGTATGAGCTGCTTTATTTTCTCGCCAAATCTCCGGATAAAGTGTTTGACCGCGAACAACTTTTAAAAGAAGTATGGCATTATGAATTTTTCGGTGATCTCCGTACGGTGGATACGCATGTCAAACGCTTGCGGGAAAAATTGAATAAAGTGAGCGAAAACGCGGCTAAAATGATCGTTACCGTCTGGGGCGTCGGGTATAAATTTGAGGTTGCGCCGGAATGAGAATTTGGCGGACGGTTGTCGGAAAACTGTGGATGACCATTCTGCTGATGGTTGCCTGCGTTCTGCTCATCCTGACGGTACTGTTGCTCAAGTTTTTTGAAGAATACCATATCAATCAGATTGAGCAGGATTTGTCCAATACGGCGCAAAAAATCTCGGGGATTATGGAGGAGCACCCAAGCGGAAAGATCGGGAAAGAAATTGCCCTCGGCGTTCTGGACCAAAACGAGAAAGTCATGATCGTTTACCGCAAAAATGATATCTTTTATCCGTCCGGTTCCAAATCATACAAAGGGATTCCGTACGCGTCGATTTTAAAGGACAAGCAGCTGTCCCAAGTGTTTAGCGAAAAGAAGAAAGTGAGCAAAGAGTTAACCCCTTCTGGCGGGTCTTCCCGCAATAAGTACCATCATGTGATTGTGACGGCCGTCCCGCTTCATGTGAAGGGGGAAGAACCGGGCGCGGTATTTGTTTACCAGTCATTGGAAGTGCTTCAGGAAATGACGCGGCAAACGACAAAAATCATTTTGCTCGGTGCAGGCATTGCCATTATTTTAACGACCGGCTTTGCTTTCTTCCTTTCAAAAAGGATTGGCGGGCCATTGCATAAAATGCGGGAAGCGGCTTTTGAAGTGGCAAAAGGGCGTTTTGACAAAAAGGTGCCGATTTTAACCCGTGATGAAATCGGGGAACTGGCGACCGCTTTTAATACGATGGGGCGACAGCTTAAATTTAATATGGACGCCTTAAAGCAGGAAAAAGAGCAGCTGCGGAATATTTTAAGCAGCATGGCCGATGGTGTTTTGACCTTTAACCGGGACGGCGCCATTTTAATCATGAACCCGCCGGCTGAGATGTTTCTTCAAAACTGGTATCATAACCAGGCTGCAAAAGATGCTCCACTTCCTGAAGGGCTGTCCGCATTGCTTGCAAAAGTGGTCGAAACGGAGAAAGAACAGACGGATGAAATTGAAATCAACGGCCGGTACTATGTTATGATTGCAAGCCCGCTTTATAATTTGTCTCGGATCCGCGGCGTTGTCACCATTATCCGCGATATGACGGAAGAACGGAAGCTGGACAAGCTGCGCGATGATTTTATCGCAAACGTTTCGCACGAATTGCGGACGCCGGTTGCCATGCTGCAGGGATACAGCGAAGCGATCATTGATGATATTGCGGCAAGTGAAGAAGAAAAGAAAGAATTTGCCAAAATCATTTACGATGAAACGCTCAGGATCGGCCGGCTTGTCAATGAGCTGCTCGATCTGGCAAGAATGGAAGCAGGGCATTTTTCGTTTAGAATGGAGCCGGTCTCATTCAACAGTTTCATCGAAAGAGTGACACATAAATTTAACGGCATCGCGAAAGAAAAAGGAATCGACCTCGTTTGCGAGACTTCGGACAGCGATCTCACCCTTGAAATCGATGCCGACAGGATTGAACAGGTGCTGACGAATTTAATTGATAACGCCCTCCGGCATACTTCCCCGAACGGTTACGTCAAAGTAAAAGAGGAAGAAGCACCCGGCGGCGTATATGTACACGTCGAAGACAACGGATCCGGTATTCCGGATGAAGATTTGCCGTTTGTATTTGAACGCTTTTACAAAGCGGATAAAGCAAGGACGCGCGGCAAATCGGGAACAGGGCTGGGCCTTGCGATTGCCAAAAACATTGTCGAAGGGCATGGTGGCCGGATCTTTGTCAAAAGCAAATTAGGGGAAGGGACCACCTTTTCATTTTTCCTTCCAAAAAAAGGCTGACCTCTGCGCCGGGTCTGCCTTTTTTTGTATATTTTCCCGTTTTTTGCGCATCTTAGAAGATGGCTTTGCTTGAAACGGAATTGAAAAAATGAAAATGGGGTGGATCAATTGCCGGCATACATCAAAATATGCCTTTTCGTTTCATTGACAGCTGCATGCCTGGGGTTTGCCTGTTCGGCAAATGACGTAGCCGCATCCGGGTCGGTTATCCATGAAGCGACAAAAGACTGGATTTTTCCGGCGGCAGGGACGATCTCCGACACATTTAACACAAGATACGGCACACATAAAGGGCTTGATATTGCCGGAAGATACCGCGCAAAAGTATTCAGCGCCCAAGAAGGTACCGTTATCCGTTCCTATCTGTCCGCATCCTACGGCCATGTTGTTTTTATCCGCCATCCGTCCGGTTATGAAACGGTTTACGCCCATCTTGCCGGAAGGGCAGTGAGAGCGGGGCAGCATGTTGAAAAAGGAAAGGTGGTCGGCTATATGGGTTCGACCGGCCATTCAACTGGTATCCATCTTCATTTTGAAGTGCATAACGGGCCATGGACGCCGGATAAGAAAAACGCCATTGACCCGTTTTTGATCTTCGGACCAGGCGCGCCGGGCCAGACGGTTTCCGCCAAGACCCATGATCCTTACGGGGTTTTTGCTGCTTCCACCGTCCCTCAGCCTGCAGCTTACACTGTGAAAAAAGGCGACACGCTCTGGAACATTGCCCTCCATTTTCATACGAGCGTGGGAAGGCTGAAAAGCTGGAACAAATTGCGGTCGGACCGGATTATGGCCGGCCAGGTGCTGAAAATAAAAAATGAATGAAAGTGATGCGGAATGCTTCACAAAATGGCAGCCGGCATGTATAATAAGCTTGTAATCAAAATTTCATACGATTTATCTTCGGGGCTGGGTGAGATTCCCGACCGGCGGTGATAAGGCAGTTGCCTTTCAGTCCGCGAGCCGGATTTCCGGCAGGATTTGGTGAAATTCCAAAACCGACAGTATAGTCTGGATGGGAGAAGATAAGGGTTGCCAGTGTTTAATGACGTATTAAACGCTTATTTGGACTCGCCTATTACAAAGCCCCCGACATTTTGTCAGGGGCTTTTCATTTTGGTCCGCGGCACCTTTCTTCCTTTGATGATAAATCGGTCACAAGGAGAGAGGAAGTTTAAATGAAGAAATGGGATGTAAAGCAATTCGTTGCGGTCGCGTTGCTCAGTGCTCTGGCTTTTATGCTGATGTTTATTAAATTTCCGGTTCCGCCTTTTCCATCGTTTTTAACAGTGGACTTCAGCGACATTCCGGTATTGGTGGCAGCCCTTCTTTACGGGCCGATGGCTTCTGTTGTAGCGGAACTAATCAAAAATATCCTGAATTATTTATCACTCGGCAGTGAAGCAGGGGTACCGATCGGGAATGTGGCAAACTTTTTTGCAGGGATGCTGTTCGTCCTGCCGACATATCTCATTTACAAACGGATGCGGACAAAAAAAGGCATGACTGTAGGTCTAGTCACTGGCACGGTATCCATGTCGGTATGTATGAGCATTTTAAATTATTTCGTCATTTTACCGGCTTACCTGTACTTCATGAACTTTTCGGTCGGGAATGTAAAAGCGTATATTGTGGCGGGCGTGCTGCCTTTTAATCTTGTGAAAGGCCTCATCGTGACGGCTTTGTTTATGCTCATGTTTACAAAAATGAAAAATTGGATTGACAAAGCATCCGCCATTGGGGGGAAAAGAATATGAAAAAAAGCAGGCTCAAACGGCCTGCTTTTTTTCATTCGTATTTTAACGGATCGCCATCAAAAGGCTTGTCGGAAACTTTAATCGATTCTGTCGGGCATCCTTCAAAGGCATCCATCAGGTCATCTTCCAATATTTCCGGGACTTCCGCAGTGCCTTTATTATCATCCAAAATCACAAAAGAAAGCCCTTCATCGTCATAGTCGAAAATATCAGGAGCGCTGGCGGAACAAGCGCCGCAAGCGATGCATGTATCTTTGTCCACGATTGTAAACTTTGCCATTTTGATTCCTCCTCGTTGTTCAATCATGGCAGAAAAGAAAAACGGGCAGCCTCGTCATGTGCACGAAGGCATGCCGGTGTTTCTCCTTCATTTTAAAACTCTTTTTTTCTTATTTCAATAGCGGGCTGGCGGAGTTCGTGAAACCTGTCGAATCAATGAAAAAAATGGTAAACAAATCGCCGGTTTCCATGTTAAAATAGAACCAACCCCCGATTTTTCCTTGCACTTCCCCCTTTTTTCAGCTAAAGAACAGGAGAGGATTCAGATGCCTTTTTTACAGGCTGTATTGCTGGATTGCTTCAGCAACCTGAATGGAGAACGCACCCCTTATGCTGTTTTTCATCTATTAAACGGCAAAAAATCAGCACAGACGATCCAGGATTCCCATTTTTTCAAGATTGGCAGGCTCTTTCAAACGTTTCCATTTATTTCCCGTGAGGCTTTCACACGCGAAGTAGAGGCCCTATTAAAAGCCGGGTTGCTGCAAAAAAGCGGCCCGGATGCCTGCGTGGTCACAGAAAAAGGTGCTGCCCTGCTTTTGGCAACCGGCAGGATGGAAGAACGGTTTCCTTACCTGGACGGCTTGAAATACCAGGATTCGGCAAATCTGTTTTGGAAAAGGTTGAATCTCATTACCCAGGCCGTATCCAACTTAGTGTATGGAAATAAAGTATATTATCCGGTTCAAAGGGACCCGGCTCTTCAGGCTTGGGCAAAAAACTGGCTGAAACAGCATGCAAAAAGCAGGATTGCGTTAGCGGAGCATTTGTACCGTGAATTTTACCGTCTGTTTTCCGGCAGCCCGCCGGAAAAGCCTGAAATTTTTGTCCTTCGGTTGACGGGTGCGGGCCGGATCGGATATACGATCACGCAGGCTGCCTCCGCCCTGCACCTTGATCCTGTAGAGTACTGGTACCGGTTTTTGCATTTGCTTCATTTTATCGTCCGGCGCATCCTCGGAGATCCTGAAACATTCCGGTATTTATACCAAATGCTTCACGATGTGCAAAAGGCCTTGCCACTGACCCGGTCTGCCGCGGTGACATTTGGCTTCTTGAAGCAAGGGAAAACGATTGCGGAAATCAGCACGCTGAGAGGGTTAAAACAAAGCACGATTGAAGACCATTTGATTGAAATCGCGTTAACGGTCCCGGATTTTCCGCTGAACCGGTATGTGCCAAAGGATGAAGAACAAAAGATCATCCGGGCAGCCGCTGATTTAAATACAAAGAAATTAAAACCGATTAAAGAAAAAGTAGGGGACATCCCGTATTTCCATATTCGCCTTGTATTGGCAGAAAGGATGGGCCGCAGTGGATCTTTTAAGCTTTTTGAAAAGTAAGTTCGGGTTCAGCGCATTCCGGCCAGGGCAGGAAGAAGTCATCCGTTCACTGCTGGACGGTAAAGATACACTGGCGATGCTTGCGACCGGTACCGGAAAATCTTTATGCTACCAGTTGCCTGCCTATTTGCTGGACGGATCCTGCATCATTGTTTCTCCGCTTTTATCGCTCATGCAGGACCAGACAGAGCAGATGAAAATGCGCGGCGAAAAAAGTGTGGTTGCGTTAAATTCGTTTTTAACCGGTCCGGAGCGGGAAGCGGCCCTTGCGCATCTGGGCGCTTTCAAATTCATCTTTGTCTCGCCGGAGATGCTGCACAACCGCCATGTCCTCGGAAAATTAAAAACCATCCGGACTGCGCTCTTTGCAGTCGATGAAGCGCATTGTATTTCCCAGTGGGGTCATGATTTCAGGCCGGAATACTTAAACCTTGGCGAAGTCCGGAAACAATTGGGCACACCGCTTACCCTAGCTCTGACCGCCACAGCAACAGAACAGGTGAGGGACGATATTTGCAAGTATCTTGGCTTAAAAGACCCAAACCGGTTTATTTATTCTGTCAACAGGCCCAATATCGCCATTAAAATAGACCGGATTCCTTCATACCGCGAAAAAGAGGAAAAACTAGTTGCCTATGCGAAAAACTTGCAGAAGCCCGGCATCATCTATTTTTCAAGCAAAAAGGCGGCTGAGGAAATGGCGGCGCGGTTAAGGCAGGAGGGGATCGCCGAAGCGGCCGCCTATCACAGCGGCATTGACCAGGAGCAAAGAATTTTGATCCAGCAGCAGTTTATTTACGGACAGATCAAGATCATTTGTGCGACAAGCGCGTTTGGCATGGGGGTGAACAAAGCAGATATCCGCTTTGTCATCCATTTTCACCTGCCGTTGCAGATGGAAGCCTATCTGCAGGAAATCGGTAGAGCCGGGCGGGACGGGCTCCCGAGCATTGCCGTCCTTTTGTATACGGAAGGGGATGAACGGCTCCCGCTTCAGCTGATCGAGGCTGAGCTTCCGACTGATGCACAATTGGCCGCTTTCAGCAGATGGAAAGGAGATTTGAAGGAAGCCGGGGCGGCGCTTGGATGCACGGAACCGCAACTCCGGTTTCTGCTGCACCATAGAGTGCTTAACCTGCCGGAAGAAGCATGGACCCGGGAGGTTGCAGCCATCCGGGACGAGCGGATGGCGTACAAGCGCCGGAAGTTAAAGGAAATGGTGCAGATGGTCCGGTCTTCGTCATGCCGCCGCTCGGAAATTTTACGGTATTTCGGTGAACCGCCCGCTGCTGGCAATGAAGCGTGCTGTGACATTTGCGGCCTTGAAACAGCCTTATATGAAAGCAATCAAAAAAGCGGGGGCACCCTCGAAACCGTTCCTGCATGGGAATTGCTTTTGCAGGACCTATTCAGAAAAGGGGAACAAAAATGGCACGAAGAAAACAGGCGGATTTGATCAAGGAACTCACAGACCGGGAACTTACTTTTCACTTAATTTTGACACAGCTGATTCTCCTGTTTGCTGCCGCTTTGCTCGGATTTCTGTTATTTCCGGATGGCAAAGCATTTTTTCAGCACTTTCATATGTCATTTGCGAAATGTGCATACGGTTTATTAAACGGAGTTGCTGTCGTTTTTGCGGATACTTTGCTCATGAAATGGCTCCCGAAAGCGTATTATGATGACGGGGGCGTGAATGAGCGGATTTTTAAAACCCGTTCGGTTCCGTCTATTATTGCTTTAACGGCGCTGATCGCGGTGGCGGAAGAGCTCTTGTTTCGGGGCGCCATCCAGACGCATTTTGGATTGCCGGCAGCAAGCCTTATTTTTGCACTCATGCATATCCGGTATTTTGACCACTGGTATTTAATCGCGAATGTGCTGCTTTTGAGTTTTTGGATTGGTGCCGTTTATGCGCTTTCTCATGAAAATCTTCCGGCGGTCATCATCATGCATTTTACAATCGATTGTTTACTAGGTATCCGCATCAAAAAACAGGGGATTTAGTCCGGATGTGGGGAAGGGGAAGCCATGTCAGACGAAAAATATATCATTGAAATGGAAAAACGGCGGCAAAAGCTTGAACCGGCCGGCAAAGCAAAGGAAAAAACGGAGAAACAAACGGCGGCGGCCGTTTCGCGGGCAGAAAAGCGGAAAAGTACCGAAAAGGAATCCCGCTCCCGGTTGCCGCTTGTGAACCTATTGGCTGTCATTTTTATTTTAGTGCCGATTGCCGTTTACATCTGTTATACGTTTTTGTTTTTTAGATAGATGCCCGTGCCGCGATAAATGGCCTACAAAAAGGGGGGGAATCTGCCGGCGAAATTTCAGGACAGGGCAGCTGCCTGCTTGTCATGGATCTGTTCCCTGCAGCATATAGTAGAGTGAGGGGGGATCAGTATGGAGCCGTCCATCACCGGGCTAAAAGGGACAGATGCGGCGACAAAGCAGATGCTGCAAAGTGCTGTCAAACGCAAAAAAAAATTTGACCGCCTGCGGAAGCGACATCTTGTTTTTCTTTGGACAAGCATGCTCTACACATGCGCTTGGGCTTACTATGTTTACAGGTCTTTTGAAAATGCCGGTTCCGTTTTCTCCGTTTTCTCCGGTATTTCTGAAAGCCCGTTTCACCTGTTTTTCCTGCTTTTGGCCGCCGCGCTTTGGGGCATGAGCAAAATCTTGTTTGACAAGCGGGAAAAGGCTGAAAAAGAATTTCATGCGCTCCGCTGCGAAATTATTGATAAAAGCAAAGATTTATGGAAAGGGGAAAGCTGGAAGGATCGCCACCTTGTATTCGAAATGATGCAAAAAGAGTTTGATATTAATTTATACCACGAGAACAAGTAGCCATTCACCAGAACAGGTACGGAGACTAAAAGCCGCCGAAAAAAAGAAGATGCCCCGGCATCTTCTAAAAAATTTTTTTCCTGTCTCTTTCTTCCATTAAAATTTGCGCGGCTTCGCGGAACCGCTGCGAGTGGACAATCTCCCGCTCCCTTAAAAAGCGGAGCCCGTCATTTAGGTCAGGGTCGTCACTTAAATTGATGATCCATTGATACGTAGCCCGCGCTTTTTCCTCGGCGGCAATGTCTTCATAAATATCGGCAATCGGATCCCCTTTTGCCTGGATATAGGTAGCTGTCCACGGGGCTCCTGCGGCATTATGGTAATGGAGCGCTTTATCATGGTCCACATAATGCGCGTCAAGGCCGGCAGCAATCAATTGATCCGGCGTGGCATCTTTTGTTAATTTTAAGACCATCGTCGCGATCATTTCAAGATGGGCCAGTTCTTCCGTGCCGATATCATTTAAAAGCCCCATCACTTTATCCGGGATTGTGTAGCGCTGGTTCAAATACCGGAGCGCTGCCGCAAGCTCTCCGTCCGCTCCGCCGTACTGCTCGATTAAAAGTTTCGCAAGTCTCGGGTTACAGCTTGAGACCCGGACGGGATATTGCAATTTTTTCTCATAGATCCACATGTACGGTTTCCTCCTTTATTTGCTTATACCTGCCACGGCCACGGCGGCTCTTTCCACTGGAAAGGCGTTGGCGAATAGCTGTGCCCGAAATTTGTCAGCGGCCCGAACTGTTTTTCAAATGCTCTTTTGACTTTTTTCCTGGCATGGACAAAAGTGTTATACTGTTCGATCGCTGCCTGGTCATCGGGATGGGTATCCAAATAAAGGTTCAGTTCCACAAGTGCAAAATCAAGGGCCTGCAGTTCTTCAAGCCTTGTGTAATACTCTTTTGGCAGCTGCTTCAATCGTTTTCCTCCTTTGCCCGTTCATACGGGCTGTAATACGGGTCATAAAGCGGCCTCCAAAGCGTCCCGCGCCTCAACGCTTCCTGCGGTGCAAATTGCGGAAGGTTCGGGGGCTGAAACCCTAAATACAAATTCGGCGGGGTGGAATAAACTTTTTCGGTTATCGGCGGGCAGGGGTCAAACGGTCCGATAAAGGGATGATACGTTTTATAATGGTTTTTCATCTCAGTCCTCCTGACATTTAAAAGTCTTTTTCATTTTATGTGCGGTTCTCTCCCGCTATGTCAAAAACAATGCCGGAATGCTTTCTATCTGCCATGATTAAGATATAATACGGATAGGGATTGCAGAAAATTTCGTTTGTGCCGGCCAGTACCCGGCGGAACAGGAGCACTCGTGTATGTTTGCATTTTTATCGATTGCCTTTTTGCTTGGCATTGTCTTATTGATGTATATGCATTATGAAGCATCGTTAAACCGACTCATCCGGCACCGGTTTTTGCTTGATGAATATCCGGCCGGAGAGGAGCCGTGCACTTTTTTCTTTATTTCCGATATCCACCGGCGCAAAATTGATCCCGGGCTGGTCGAAAAGGCAACAGGAGAAGCACGATTTGCAATAATCGGGGGAGATTTGCTGGAAAAGGGGGTTCCGCTTTCCAGAACAGAGGAAAATTTGCGGTTGCTGAAAAGAATTGGCCCGGTATTTTTTGTGTGGGGAAATAATGATTATGAAGCGGACGGCGAAGCGCTCGCGGCCGTTTTTGCCAGAACCGGCGTCCGCACGCTGCGCAACGCGGCGGATTTTGTATATGTAAACGGGAAAAAACGGATTGCGCTGATCGGCGTGGATGATTTGACGACGGAAAACGAAAATCTCGATGAAGCACTTCAATCGGTGCAGCCGGACGATCTCCGGATTTTAATCAGCCATAACCCGAAAATGATCCACCAGCTTCATGAATGGGACGATATCGATGTGATGCTGAGCGGCCATACGCACGGCGGGCAGATCCGCATTCTCGGCCTTAGCCGCTACAGGCGCGGCGGGGTGAGGAAAGTGCGCAATGTCATCCACCTCATAAGCAACGGTTACGGCACGACACTTGTTCCACTCAGGCTTTGTGCAAAACCGGAAGCCCATTTGATTACGATCGAAAGCAGCAGGCGGCCATCATGAACCATCTTTCCTCTTCCGCATACGATAAGGTAAGATCCGTATGCAGGGGGCGGAAATCAATGAAGCTGGAACGGATTTCATCCAATAAAATTAAATACTCCATTACGTTTGAAGAGTTATCGGAACGCGGTATTATGGAAAACGATCTCGACTCGCCCATTTGGAATCATTTATTTGAAGAAATGCTGGAGTTGGCGGATCAGGCTTACCATGTCGGCGAAAGCGATATGCTGACCATTGAAATCTATTCATTTAATGTCCAGGAATTGGTGTTTATTCTGACAGTGGGGGAAGTGGACGACGCGGATACGGGCGAATGGGCGGATCCGGAAACGCTGGAACAGGAAGAAGCCTACTTTTTTCCATCGATTGAGGAAATGATTGCGCTCGCGGGCTTTTTAAACCAGATCGGCCGGATTTCTGCGTGCAGCCTTTATATATTCGAAGACCAGTATTATTTGCTGCAAAAACCGGGAACACAAAATGCGCCGCTTATTCTTGAATACGGCGAGCGCGCCCGGATTTCCCCGTTTATGGTCCGGGAATACGGGATCGCGGTGTTTGAGGAAAATGCGCTTGCGGAACTCCTGAAGCATTTCCCGTAACCGTCCGCCATGTTTTTTCAGGTTTTCATCTGCTGGGGAAAGTTGTATACTAAATTTGATAGCAGATATTTCTTTCGTATCTAGGAGGTTTGCGATAATGGCAGCCGAAAAGGGCGCAGATCATCAAACAATGGAAGCAAGTCGAGATGTGCTGAAATCGACACAGACAATTATTCACGAAGCTCTTGAAAAGCTTGGATACCCTGAAGAAGTATACGAACTTTTAAAAGAGCCGGTCCGTATGTTAACGGTTAAAATTCCCGTCAGAATGGATGATGGTACGGTTAAGATTTTTACGGGGTATCGCGCGCAGCACAATGATGCTGTTGGCCCGACAAAAGGTGGCGTCCGGTTTCACCCGGATGTGACGGAAAATGAAGTGAAAGCCTTATCTATCTGGATGACGCTGAAATGTGGCATTGTGAATCTGCCGTATGGGGGAGGAAAAGGCGGCATCATTTGCGATCCGCGGAAAATGTCTTTCCGCGAGCTTGAGAATTTGAGCCGCGGCTATGTCCGGGCGATCAGCCAGATTGTCGGCCCGACGAAAGACATTCCGGCACCGGACGTGTTTACAAATTCGCAGATTATGGCCTGGATGATGGATGAGTATAGCCGGATTGACGAATTTAATTCGCCAGGCTTTATCACAGGAAAACCGCTTGTGCTTGGCGGTTCGCACGGCCGCGAATCCGCTACGGCCAAAGGGGTAACCATCTGCATCCGTGAAGCGGCCAGAAAAAAAGGGATTGATTTAAAAGGCGCCAGGGTTGTCATTCAGGGATTCGGCAATGCCGGAAGTTTCCTTGCAAAGTTTATGCATGATGCGGGTGCAAAAGTGATCGGCATATCCGACGCATACGGCGCGCTGCATGATCCGGAAGGCCTCGATATTGACTATTTGCTCGACCGCCGCGACAGTTTCGGGACGGTTACAACCCTGTTTAAAAATACGATTACGAACAAGGAATTGCTTGAACTGGATTGCGATATTCTCGTTCCGGCCGCCATTGAAAACCAAATTACAGAAGAAAACGCCCATAATATCCGGGCGAAAATCGTGGTGGAAGCAGCAAACGGCCCAACAACGCTTGAAGCAACCGAAATTTTAACCAACCGCGGCATTCTGCTCGTTCCGGATGTGCTCGCATCTGCCGGGGGCGTCACAGTTTCGTATTTTGAATGGGTACAAAATAACCAGGGGTATTACTGGACGGAGGAAGAAGTGGAAGAAAAGCTTGAAAAAGTGCTTGTCCAGTCGTTTAATACGGTCTACAATACTTCCCGCTCACGCCGGGTGAACATGCGGCTTGCCGCTTATATGATCGGTGTGAGAAGAGTGGCGGAAGCTTCGCGGTTCAGAGGCTGGATTTAGAGTTTCCGAAATCTGGCTCCAGCCGGGCGGCAAACGGGGCTTTGCAGGTTCAGAAGAAGGAAAGGCTGAAATCTCCTGTCGTGTTCACGGTGGGAGATTTTTAAATAAACGGATGAAAACGAAAAGGCAGATACGAAAAAAGGATGAGTGGACAAACATGCGAAAAGAAGATTGTATTATTATCGGCGGCGGCCCTTGCGGATTGGCTGCTGCAATCAGCCTGCAGGAAATCGGGAAACATCCGCTTATACTGGAAAAAGGAAATGTCGTCAATGCGATTTACCGGTATCCGACGCACCAGACTTTTTTCAGTTCAAGCGACCGGCTTGCAATTGGCGATGTGCCGTTTATTACCGAAAATTTAAAGCCGAAACGCAACCAGGCGCTTACATACTACCGCGAAGTGGCGAAACTGAAGGCCCTTCGCATCCACCGGTTTGAAGAAGCGCTCCGTGTCGAAAAGAAACGCGGAACCTTTTTCATTACGACGACAAAAGGCCAATATGAGACGCCTTATGTGGTCGTCGCAACCGGCTATTACGAGAATCCGAATAGGCTGGATGTTCCGGGGGAAGATTTAAACAAAGTGTACCATTATTTTAAAGAAGCCCATCCGTTTTTTGACACCGATGTTTGTGTGATCGGCGGAAAAAATTCGGCTGTAGACGCCGCGATTGAGCTTCACAAGGCGGGTGCCCGCGTGACCGTGCTGTACCGCGGCGATCATTATTCCGAAAGCATTAAACCGTGGATATTGCCGGAATTTGATTCGCTTATCCGCCACGGGAAAGTGAAAATGGAATTTCAGGCGCACGTAAAAGAAATTAAAGAACAGAGCGTTGTATACGAAGCAGGCGGAGAAGTGAAAGAGATCCGGAATGATTTTGTATTTGCGATGGTCGGTTATCATCCGGATCATACGTTTTTGCGGAAAATGGGAGTGGACGTTGATCCGGAAACAGGCCGCCCGCATTACAACGAAGAGACAATGGAAACGAATGTTGAAGGGATTTTTATTGCGGGCGTGCTTGCTGCCGGAAACAATGCCAATGAGATTTTTATTGAAAACGGGCGCTTCCATGGCGGTGTAATTGCCACAGCGATCAAAAACCGGGAGGCTCTCTTGCAAAAAGGAAATTAAAGGGTTTTTTCGGGGGGCAGTATTTCTTTTCCGGCTTTTTCATGTTACGATGAAAACAAATGACTTGGCACGGATCATTTGATTTTTGCAAAAAGCGAGGTTTCGATATGCTTGTCCTTTTGTCAGCCGGCATCGCCCCCGGACTTGCCCTGCTATGCTATTTTTATTTGCGGGACCAGTTTGAGCCAGAGCCGATACTTGTTGTTGCAAAAGCGTTTTTATACGGTGCGCTTGTCACGCTGCCGGTTATGTTTTTGCAGTTTATCCTCGAACGGGAGCATCTCTTTTCGGGCAGCATCTGGCATGCTTTCCTCCATTCCGCTTTGCCGGAGGAACTTTGCAAGTGGCTGTGTTTGGCCGCTATTGTGTTTTTTAACCGGGAATTTGATGAACCTTTTGACGGCATCGTTTACGGCGTCAGCGTCTCGCTCGGATTTGCCACGCTCGAAAATATTTTATCGCTTTTTTCGGGCGGCGTTGACCTGGCGTTCGGGCGTGCGCTTCTTCCTGTATCAAGCCATGCCATTTTCGGTGTCATGATGGGCTTTTATATGGGAAAATCCAGATTCTCCCCGCGCAAAAAGTGCTGGTTCCTTTTTTCTTTTATGGTGCCGGTGATCCTGCACGGTTTTTACGACTGGATCATGCTCACCCAGCAAAAATGGCTGTATTTTATGGTGCCGTTTATGCTCGGGCTTTGGTGGCTCGGCCTGAAAAAAGCAAAGCAGGCGCACAGCCTTTCTGCCAAACATTTTGCGCAGGATGCGGCAGGGACACAACAATTATGATAACGGGCAAAACAACCGGATCAATCGCCGGTTGTTTTTTTATGTCTTGCATAAAATTGCCGCCTTCTCCAGAAACTACGGATAATGCTTAAAGTTTTTGGGGGGTGCGGTATGATTGGAAAAAATCGCTTAAAATACATGTTGCTGCTTTGTGCCGTATTGGCCTTGTTTTCTTTTGGCACAAGCGGGACGGCCCGGGCGTTTTCGAATCAGGTGATTCAAAAAGGAGCGGTCGGGGATGATGTGATTGAACTGCAGGCGAGGCTGCAGTACATCGGTTACTATAAAGGAACGATTGACGGGGTGTTTGGTTACAGCACTTACTGGGCTTTAAGAAATTTCCAGAAGGCATACGGAATGCCTGTTGACGGCCTCGCCGGCCCGGGCGTCAAAGCGAAACTCGTCAAAGCGTCAAAATACGATGCGGCATACGTAAAGTCCATGGTTGCAAGCGGGAAAAAATTCACGTATTACGGCGGCACAAAAAAACAGGCACCGAAAACGGCAGCCAAAAAACCCGTTCAAACCGCAACCAATGTGCCGAACGGCTTTTCGCAAAACGATATCCGCCTTTTGTCGCAAGCGGTTTACGGGGAGGCGCGCGGCGAACCGTATGAAGGGCAGGTGGCCGTGGCGGCTGTTATCTTAAACCGTATTGACAGCCCGTCTTTTCCAAACACCATCTCGGGGGTGATTTTCGAACCGGGTGCGTTTACCTGTGTTTCCGACGGGCAGATCTGGCTTGCGCCGAATGATACGGCAAAAAAAGCCGTCCTCGATGCGATCAACGGCTGGGATCCGTCCGGTAATGCGCTGTATTATTTTAATCCGGCGACCGCAACAAGCAAGTGGATCTGGTCAAGGCCGCAAATCAAACGAATCGGCAAACATATTTTTTGTAAATAAGAGGGGGAAATGAATATGCTGAAACGGGCAATGATTGTTGTGCTTGCCCTCGGGCTTTGCGGGACTGCTGCCTGGGCATATAAAGAGCACCGTGAAAAAGAGGCGGTCTTGTTAAATGCAGAAAGCACGTATCAAAGGGCTTTTCATGACCTTGCATACAGAATGGACCTTTTGCATGATGAAATCGGAAACACCCTCGCCATGAACTCGCGCAAGTCCCTTTCACCGGCACTGGCTGAAGTATGGCGCCTGACATCAGAAGCGCATGCGGATGTCGGCCAGCTTCCGTTATCGCTTCTGCCTTTTCATAAAACGGAAGAATTTCTGACTGATATCGGGAATTTCAGCTACCGGACGGCGGTGCGCGATTTGGATAAAGAACCTCTATCCGATAAAGAGTATGCTTCACTGAAAAAACTGTACGGACAGAGCGCGGATATCCAGGACCAGCTCCGTGGCGTGCAAAATAACGTTTTAAAGCACAATCTCCGCTGGATGGACGTGGAACGCGCCCTTGCCCAAGGAAAAGAAACGAAGGATAATACGATCATCGACGGCTTTAAGACGGTCGAAAGGACGGTCAAAGGCTATGACAATGCCGATTTGAACAGCCCGTCTTTTACGAGTTTCCAAAACCGCGATGACCATTATGAGCACCTGGAAGGAAAAATGATCAGCAAAAAACAGGCTGTCGCCACTGTAAAACAATACGCCGGACTCAAAACGGCCCGCCAGGCGGAAGCCAAACCGAATCAAAAAGGCGCCCGTTTTTCTTTTTACACCGTCCGTATAAAAGACAAAAACGGCAATGAAACAACCGCAGATGTGACGCGGAAAGGGGGATACCCGGTCTGGTTTTTCAACAAGCGTCCGGTGGGAAAGCAAAAAATCAGTTTAAACGAGGCCCAAAAGAAAGCGGCGGATTTTTTAAACCGGCACCATTTTGAGAAAATGGACATGTTTGAAAGCACACAATATGACAACGTCGGTGTTTTTTCTTTCGCTGCGAAACAGGGGAATGTCCGCATTTATCCGGAAACGGTCAAATTAAAAGTGGCGCTTGACAACGGCCAGGTGATCGGGTTTGTAGCGGATGATTTTCTGAAAAGCCATCAAAAAAGGGATATTCCAAAGCCCGCCATCAGCGAAAAAGAAGCAAGGTCCCGTGTGAATCCGAAGCTTGACATTATGGAAAGCCGCCTTGCGATCATGACCGGCGACATGAACCGGGAAGTGCTTTGTTATGAATTTCTCGGCGTGTTGCATGATGAAACGTACCGGATTTATATCAACGCGGAAAACGGCAACGAAGAAAAAGTGGAAAAGCTGAAAAACACGGAAAGAGCATACGGCAAGTCCATATGAGCATTGCCCGGCGTACAGCCGGGCCTTTTGGCAAAAAATGAAATGAAACGCGAAAAAAGAATACAAAACTGCCCAGCCTGTGTCATAATAAGATTGGAATCTATAAAAGGGGTTTGGGAAGATGTTAAAAGTCGGGCTGGAACTCACACTGGAAGATAAAGATACAGGTAAAAGATATAGATGTAAAATTGCGGATATAAAAGAGGATAAAATTTATATTGATTACCCGATCGACATGGAAACAAACCGGACCGTATTTTTGCTGCTCGGCCAGGGGCTGCTCGTTGATTTCGTTTCGGACGGCCAGATTCCTTACCGGTTTTCATCAAAAGTAACCGGCAGGGAACTCGGCAATATCCCGATGCTCATTTTATCCGCTCCTGATCCGGAAGATGTGCGCAAAATCCAGCGACGGCAGTATGTCAGGGTAGACGCCGCACTCGATATTGCCCTCACCTTTCCGGAATCCAATTTGAAAACAACGGCAGTTACAAAAGACATCAGTTCGGGCGGCTGTGCGGTCTATTTGCCTGATGATATCCGCCCAAGGGAGCATGAAACAGGAAAAGCGCTTCTTGTCCTGCCGCTAAAAGAAGGTTACCAATACTTACAGCTGCATTTTTCCGTCGTTAGGCTGTTTGAAACCGGCGGAAAAACAGGGGCCTCGCTCCAGTTTAAAAATACAAGCGCGAAAGAGAGGCAGTATATCCTGCGTTTTTGCTTCGAGCAGCAGCTTTTGCTCCGTAAAAAGGGGCTTTCCGGATAAAACTTGCATTTCATGGATAGGAGGATTCACCATTTTATGGTACACTATAAAAAGGGTGTATCCTTTTATCTGCCCAAAAAACGGGTATATGCAACAAGAGAGAATAGGGTGAAATCGTTGTATGAAAAAAATCAATATTGCCATCGACGGTCCTGCTGCTGCAGGGAAAAGCACGGCGGCGAAAAAAGTTGCCGAGCAGTTGCAATATATTTACATTGATACAGGGGCAATGTACCGGTCGCTTACTTATAAAGCGCTGCAGTACGGAACGGACCTTGAAGACGGCAATGCGCTTGCCGAACTTTTGTACAAGACAAATATCCGCCTGGAGCCGGGGGAAAACGGCCAGGTCGTTTTTGTCGACGGTGAAGACGTAACCGGCAAGATCAGGGAAAGGGAAGTGACGAGAGCAGTTTCGGCTGTTTCAAAGCATGCCGTTGTCCGTGAAGAAATGGTCAAGCGGCAGCGGATGCTCGCCCGCGGTGGCGGCGTTGTCATGGACGGCCGGGATATCGGGACAAAAGTACTGCCGGATGCCGAATTGAAAATTTTTTTGCTAGCCAGCGCCGATGAGCGCGCAAAGCGGCGCCATGCCGAAAATGTTGCAAAAGGGATCCCTTCAGACCTCAGCCGTTTAAAACAGGAGATTGAGGAAAGGGACAGGCTGGATTCCGAACGGGAAGTTTCACCGCTCTCTAAAGCGGCGGACGCCGTAGAACTGGACACGACAAGCATGGATATTGATGAAGTTGCCGGAAAGATTCTTGCGATGGCAAAAGAAAAAATGGCACAGCAGCAATCGGCTTCTTTACTTGACAAAAAGTAAAAGATGTTAGAAATTTGATAGGAAAGCGTTTCTTTTTGAATTATACGAATTAATTTGAAAAGAACGGGTATATTCAATGGTAGTTGAAGCGCCGGATAAGGAGGAAGTACATATGTCAGACGAAATGAATGAAATAGAAGTACGGTCCCTTTCTGTAGGGGATAAAGTGAAAGCATCGGTTGTCAAAGTGGAGGAAAAGCAAGTGCTCGTTTCCATTGAAGGCAGCAAAGTGGACGGGATTATTCCGATCAGCGAGCTTTCCAATCTCCATATTGAAACCGCATCAGATGCCGTGAAAGAAGGGGACGAGCTGAATCTCGTCGTTACGAAAGTGGAAGAAGACGCCGTCATTCTTTCCAAACGGAAATATGATGCTGAAAAAGCCTGGGATGAGCTGAAGGAAAAATTTGAAAACCAGGAAATCATTGAAGCGGAAGTCAATGAAGTGGTAAAAGGCGGCCTTGTTGTCGATTTGGGTGTCCGCGGCTTTGTTCCTGCGTCCCTTGTCGAGGACCACTTTGTTGAAGACTTCTCCGACTATAAAGGGAAGACATTGCCCTTTTTGATCGTTGAACTGGACGAAGACAAAAACCGGTTGATTTTATCACACCGAGCTGTTGTGGAAAAAGAAAAAGAAGAAAAACGCCAGGATATCCTTGACCATCTCGAAGCAGGCCAGGTGCTGGAAGGGACCGTGCAAAGGCTGACGAGTTTCGGCGCTTTTGTCGATATCGGCGGAATTGACGGCCTTGTCCATATTTCCCAGCTTGCGCACGAACGGGTGGAAACGCCGTCCGATGTCGTCCAAGAAGGAGAGCAAGTCAAAGTGAAAGTGTTGTCGGTGGACCGGGACAACGGGCGGATTTCCTTGTCCATCAAGGATACGCTTCCGGGCCCTTGGGAAGGCATTGAACAGAAAGCGCCGAAAGGGACTGTCCTTACAGGAACGGTAAAACGCCTAGTTTCGTTCGGGGCGTTTGTAGAAGTATTCCCGGGCGTTGAAGGGCTTGTTCATATTTCACAAATTTCCCATAAGCATGTGTCCACCCCGCATGAAGTGTTAAGGGAAGGACAGGAAGTGCAGGTGAAAGTGCTCGATGTCAACGAACAGGCACACCGCTTGTCCTTAAGCATGAAAGAACTGGAACAGGCCGATACAGAAGCTTCTGATTATGACCTGCCTGAAGAAAATACCGGGTTCCAGCTCGGGGATATGATTGGGGACCAGTTGAAGAAATTTAAACAGTAAAAATGTCCGGATGGAATGGAAAAGCTGAGCGGCGCCCGGGTTGCCGGTGCCGCTCAGCTTTTTTGCGCTTTGTCTTTTCTATAAACCGTTTTCTTTACTGCCGTTTGCGTGCTGCGTCAGCGCTTTCGAGGCGGGTTGCCCCTCCGTAATGGAGCGCTTGGTCACGGTCGCTTTCTACACGCCCGCTTTGGCGCAGTTTTTTCTCCTGGCGGTCTTTTCCCATTGCCCATTCACCCCCGCTTGTAGTATGCCTGAAAAAAGCGAAAAACTTGCGGTTAACCCGGTGCAATCTTTCCCATAATGGAGATAAAGGAGGGTGCACCGTGGAAGGAGCATTTTTTTTGGGGGTGATGTGGGCGGTATGGATTTGGGCGACATTTTTGCTGGAAAGGGATCACCCTTTGCGGTTTCCGGCAGCACTGGTTGCTTTGCTGCTTTTGATTGCCTTTCCGCATCAAGCGGCGGTGGGCCGTCTTGATATGAGCTGGGCGCTCATCGTCATTATGGCTGCCGGTTATGGGTACTTCGGCAGATTTTCGAAATGGGCACTTTTGGTCCGGCTCGCCGGCGTCTTCATCGTGATGACAGGTTATGCAGGCCTGTTGTTATTTGAACTGTACGATCCGGTCTGGATGTTTGCCTGGCGTACTATTTGCTATAGCCTGTTTTTGTTTATCCTTGTCCATTTGCTTTTTCGCTCAAAAATGGATGCCGTTGCCGCTGCACTCACCGGTACGGCACAAGGGGAAATCCTGTATGCGCTCGTGCTTGCAAAATGGGATTTCCATATTACGGCAGGATCTGCGGCATATCTCGATATCGCCGGGCTTTTTCTCCTCTACGCGTGCGGCTGGCATTTCATCGATACCGCCTTGAATCTCATCTCAGAAAGAGCGGCAAAAAAGGAAAAGCCAGGATGAATTACGGCATATTGCTTGAACAAGAAAATATTGATAAACTACTAAAGTTGATTTGTTTTGCGAAAACGGAACAGAAAGGGTGAATCGTATGGCAAAACCGGTTGTGGCAATTGTCGGACGCCCGAATGTAGGCAAATCTACCATTTTTAACCGAATTGTAGGAGAGCGCGTTTCGATTGTGGAAGATGTTCCGGGAGTGACAAGGGACCGCATATACAGTCCGGCTGAATGGCTGACACACGAATTTAACGTGATTGATACAGGCGGCATTGATATCGGGGATGAACCGTTCCTCGAGCAGATCCGGCAGCAGGCTGAAATCGCCATCCAGGAAGCGGATGTGATCATTTTTATCACAAGCGGCAGAGAAGGTGTGACTTCTGCGGATGAAATGGTCGCCAAAATATTGTACCGGTCAAAAAAGCCGGTCGTTCTGGCAGTGAACAAGGTCGACAATCCCGAGATGCGCACCCAGATTTATGATTTTTACGCCCTCGGTTTTGGCGATCCTTTCCCGATATCAGGCGCACACGGCCTCGGCCTTGGCGACCTGCTCGATGCAGTTGTCAAACATTTTCCGGAAAAAGCGGACGAGGAGTACGGGGAAGATGTCATTAAATTTTGTTTCATCGGGAGGCCGAACGTCGGAAAATCTTCGCTGTTTAATGCGATTCTCGGCGAAGAGCGCGTCATTGTTAGCGACATAGAAGGGACGACAAGAGACGCAGTGGATACCGTCTATACTTATGAAGATCAAACTTATGTTATGATTGATACAGCAGGGATGCGCAAAAAAGGAAAAGTGTATGAAAACACGGAAAAATACAGTGTGCTGCGCGCATTGAGGGCGATTGAGCGTTCCGATGTCGTCTGTGTCGTTTTAAACGGCGAGGAAGGGATCCGCGAACAGGATAAGCGGATTGCCGGCTACGCCCATGAAGCGGGCCGCGGCGTGATCATTGTCGTCAACAAATGGGATGCCGTTCAAAAAGATGAAAAAACGATGAATCAGTTTACACAGAAAATCCGGGACCATTTTCAGTTTCTTGATTATGCGCCGGTCATTTACGTATCGGCAAAAACGAAAAAGAGGCTGGACCAGCTGTTCCCGCTGCTTAAGACGGTCAGCGAGAACCATGCGATGCGCGTGAAGTCCAGCGTGCTGAATGAAGTTATAACGGATGCGGTTGCGATGAATCCGACGCCGACGGACAAAGGGCGGCGGCTGAAAATTTTTTATGCAACGCAAGTCTCCGTCAAACCGCCGACGATCGTTGTGTTTGTCAATGATCCCGAATTGATGCATTTTTCGTACGAACGGTTTTTGGAAAATCGGATCCGTGATGCGTTTGGTTTTACCGGAACGCCGATCCACATCATCGCCCGTGCGCGTAAATAAACATAAAGAGGGTGTTTCATTTGTCCAAAAAAACGATTGCAGTGCTCGGCGCGGGGAGCTGGGGCACTGCCTTGTCGATTGTTTTGGCTGATAACGGCTTTCAGGTCAGGTTGTGGGGAAACAAAAAAGGCCAGATCGATGAAATCAATACATCCCATACAAACGCGTTTTATTTGCCGGGCATTCAGCTGCAATCTGCCATTACCGGCATCTTTTCACTTGAAGAAGCGTTAGACGACATTGATACCGCTGTACTGGCGGTCCCTACAAAAGCGGTGCGTGATGTATGCAGGCAAGTAAAAGCGGTGCGGAAAAGCCCGCTTTCCATCATCCATGTCACGAAAGGGATTGAACCGGGTTCCCTGATGCGCATTTCGGAAATGATTGAAGAAGAAATGCGGGAATCGTTGCTGCGGGATCTCACGGTTTTATCGGGGCCGAGCCATGCTGAAGAAGTCAGCCTGCGCCATCCGACGACCGTAACCGTTTCATCGAAAAAAATGGCAGCTGCCAAAAAAGCGCAGGACATTTTTATGAACTCGAATTTTCGCGTCTATACGAATCCCGACATCATTGGCGTCGAATTGGGCGGTTCCCTGAAAAATATTATTGCGCTTGCAGCCGGCATTTCGGACGGCCTCGGCTACGGGGACAATGCGAAAGCGGCTTTAATGACAAGAGGGCTTGCGGAAATCGCCCGGCTCGGCACTAAAATGGGTGCAAATCCGCTCACTTTTCTCGGGCTTGCCGGAATTGGCGACCTGATCGTGACGTGTACGAGTGTCCACTCGCGGAACTGGCGGGCCGGCAATATGCTCGGCAAAGGCAAAAAGCTCGATGATGTGCTGGAACAAATGGGAATGGTCGTGGAAGGCGTCCGGACAACAAAGGCGGCTTACCAGCTCTCCAGCCGGTACGAAGTGAAAATGCCGATTACCGATGCCCTTTACCATGTCTTATTTGAAGGACTTGATCCGAAAGAAGCAGTCGACAATTTAATGGGCCGGCTGAAAAAACATGAAATGGAAGGTTTGATGGATATGCTGGGGGAACAGTACTAGGCATCTTGGCAAAAAAGTCCCGGTAGGCTTTCGGACGATACCGGATGGATGCATGTTGCATAAACTGCAAGGAAAAAGAATTCGCTTTAAACTGCGCAGGCTGGGTATAGTCAACCTTTTCTCCGGGGCAGACGTTCGCCCCGGCCTTTTTTATGCCGTAAATTGAAACATTTCAAAAGCTTATGATATAATGTCCGAAGTCCGAAAAGTTTACGAATTTTACAAGGGAGAAAGGGGAGATGGTTTTGTCCCGGGGGATGGCGAATATGTGGATTTCGCTTTTTGGCATGGGCCTGCTCTGTTTGGCGATGGTATTGATTGTTGCAAGCCGATACAGGCTGAAACAAAAACTGTTCAAATGGGCGGCTGCTGTGATTGCGTATGCCTGCCTGGCGCTGGGCGGCCTGATTATGGCTTATATCGTGCTGAGCGGGCCGGCAAATTAACCGGAGGGGGAGATCGTTTTGCACTTCAAAAATATGCTGCTATTGCTTGTAGCTGTTTGCGCCTGCATCAGTTTAGGCGGCTGCCTTTATCCGGGGGCACAGGAAAAAGAAAGCGGGCTGCCGGATGACATGCAGCTTCAAATGGTGCAAAAAGCTGTAGATGAATACCGGAAAGACAATAGCGGCCTGCTTCCGATCAAGACAAAGCCGCAAAATACGCCGGTCTATTTAAAATACCCGATTGATTTCAACAAGCTGAAAAGCCCGAAAAACTACCTGCCCGATCCGCCGGCAAATGCGTATGACAACGGCGGCACGTTGCAATATGTGCTCCTTGATCCGGAACATCATCCGACGGTCAAAGTGTTTGATACGAGAATACCCGAGAAAATAAGAGACTTGCAAATCCGGATTGCGTCCCAGGGCTATCCGCCATTTAAAAAAGAGATTGCAAGAAATGTATACGCTTTAGATTTTAAAAAGCTCGGTTACAAAACAGATCCGTACGTGGTGTCTCCGTATACCGGCCGGAAACTGCCGTTTGTCATTACCGGGAGAGGCGGCATTTATGTCGATTACCGGGCTGATCTGGCAAAAGCGCTCAAAACGGGCAAGCGGGCGTTTAAACCCGGGGAAGATATCCGCGTGCTGTTAACTGAAGGCTCCCCGTTTGTACCGGCTTATTCCCTTCCCTGCACCGTAAATCAAAAAAATGAACCGGTATTTATGGCAAAATAGTCATAACCCTTTCTCATCCCAATATATTGTTAGAGAAAGGGTTTATTTTTTGGTCCTGCGTCTCTTCGTAAGGAAAAATTTTGAAAAAATAAACAGGGGCAAATCCTGTACAGCAACTTTTTGAAAATCTATAAAAAATCATTTTATAGACATAAGGCGGTCGGACAACATCATACACATATAATGTCCTATCATCAGCGCGAATGATGGTGTCCCGGGAACGAATGTGGGGAGGGAAACAAATTGGAAAAAGTTGATATTTTTAAAGATATTGCAGAACGTACGGGCGGCGATATTTATTTGGGGGTCGTGGGCGCCGTCAGAACGGGGAAATCCACTTTTATTAAAAAATTCATGGAACTCGTTGTGCTTCCGAACATTACAAACGAAGCGGACAGAAACCGGGCGCAGGATGAACTCCCGCAAAGCGCGGCTGGGAGAACGATTATGACGACAGAACCGAAATTTGTGCCGAACCAGGCGGTTGCTGTCCATGTCGACGAAGGGCTTGATGTGAACATCCGGCTTGTCGACTGTGTCGGCTACACGGTTCCGGGCGCGAAAGGATATGAAGATGAAAACGGCCCGCGCATGATCCATACGCCGTGGTATGAAGAACCGATTTCTTTCCACGAAGCGGCGGAAATCGGCACGAGAAAGGTCATTCAGGAACATTCAAGCATTGGGGTTGTGATCACGACAGACGGCACGATCGGCGAAATTCCGCGTGAGGATTACGTGGAAGCGGAAGAAAGGGTTGTTGCCGAGTTAAAAGAAGTCGGCAAACCGTTTATCATTGTTGTCAATTCGGCAAAGCCGCATCATTCGGAGACGGAAATGCTGAGGGCGGAATTGCAGGAAAAGTATGATCTTCCGGTGCTCGCCATGTCAGTGGAAAGCATGCGTGAAGCCGATGTGCTGAATGTGCTGCGGGAAGCGCTGTACGAATTTCCGGTACTGGAAGTCAATGTGAACCTGCCGAGCTGGGTCATGGTGTTAAAAGAAAACCACTGGCTGCGTGAAAATTATCAGGACGCCGTGAAAGAGTCAGTAAAAGACATTAAGCGGCTACGCGATGTGGACCGCGTTGTCCAGGCTTTTAACGAATATGAATTTATTGAATCTGCAAGCCTTGCTGGCATTGAAATGGGGCAAGGGGTGGCGGAAATCGACCTCGAGGCGCCGGATGAACTGTACGACCAGGTCTTAAAGGAAATCGTCGGCGTTGAAATCCGCGGCAAGGATCATCTGCTCGAGCTGATGCAGGATTTCGCCCATGCAAAATCGGAATACGACCAAATTTCCGATGCCCTGAAAATGGTGAAACAAACCGGCTACGGGATTGCCTCACCTTCCCTGCAGGATATGAGCCTGGATGAGCCGGAAATCATCCGCCAAGGATCCCGTTTCGGCGTCCGGCTGAAGGCAGTGGCGCCGTCCATCCATATGATCAAAGTCGATGTCGAATCGGAATTTGCCCCGATCATCGGGACGGAAAAGCAGAGCGAGGAGCTTGTGCGGTACCTGATGCAGGATTTTGAAGATGACCCGCTGTCCATCTGGAATTCGGATATTTTCGGGCGCAACTTAAGTTCCATTGTCAGGGAAGGCATCCAGGCAAAATTATCGCTTATGCCGGAAAATGCCCGCTATAAGTTAAAAGAAACGCTCGAACGGATCATTAACGAAGGGTCAGGCGGCCTGATCGCCATTATTTTGTAAGAGGGATACCGCGGTATCCCTTTTTTGTATACGTGGGACGAGCATCTTTGGCCGCAAGTTAGAATTTTTTCGGGAAAAGTACTTTAAATCCGAAAAAAATTGAAAAGTTTTCCTTTGTTAGCGAATAGTTCTTGCACCTCTCTTGCGATTATGATAATCTTTTAACAGAATTGGTGCTGAAAAGCCTGATTCCATCCGGTTTTAAACGTTTATGATGAGGGAAAACCGTATACACTGAAGAGAAGAAACTGGAAATGACTTCTACGTTTCTTTTGGAGGAGGTGAATGGAATGAATAAAACGGATTTAATCAATGCAGTGGCAGAAGCTACCGAACTTTCCAAAAAAGATACGACAAAAGCAGTTGACGCTATTTTTGATACAATTCAAAATGCATTGGCAAACGGAGATAAAGTCCAACTGATCGGGTTTGGTAATTTCGAAGTGCGCGAACGCGCTGCCCGTAAAGGAAGAAACCCGCAAACCGGCGAGGAAATCGACATTGCGGCAAGCAAAGTGCCTGCATTCAAGCCGGGGAAAGCGCTTAAAGACGCAGTGAAGTAATTACATATGGTTGGCTTTGAGCGGAAAAAAGGCTGCCTGGGCAGCCTTTTTTTTTAATACAGCAGGGCCCAAAAAAGGGAAACGCGCATACGTTTGGCACCCGTTTTCCCGGGGCAAATGCCTGCGAAATCCCGGTACAGCCGGGGAAAGCCTGAGCGCGGCGTTTCCGGCGCTTTGACTGCAAACGGCGCTGTGGTAAGATGAATATATGAAAAGTTTTTTAAACGAATAAAAAGGAGGCCCGAAAATGAAAGCAGAGGCGCAGGCGGATTATATCGTCGTGAAAGCGTTGCAGGACGGGGTGAGCGTCATTGGGCTGTCAAGGGGTACCGATACGAAGCTGAACCATACGGAAATGCTGGATGATGGCGAAGTGCTGGTCGCACAGTTTACCGAACATACTTCCATGATCAAGATTCGCGGTGAAGCGCAAATCATGACCGGCATCGGGAGTTTGCAAAGCGAAGCGAAAAAATAAACCGAAATCAATTTGTTAACGGCCGTTTTACATATGTGATATAATAAACTACAGCTTATTTTTAGGCCAGATCAACGAAGAAACGGGGAAAGGGTTATGTCATACCAGAGGGAGCAGCAAATTGCCGCAATCAAACAGGCGATTGAAGAAGAAGTGGCACACGACTATTTAAATCAGTTTATTGATGCCCCATACATAGATGAAGACCGGATTTTGCTTTTGATAAGCAGCCTTGCGGGGCAGCCGTATACGGAACATGAAGTGAAGCAGTTTGTTGCGACTGCCATGCTGATCCAGATTGCCCTTGACACCCATGAAAAAGTAACCAATGCAAATGAAAATCAAAAAAACCGCCAGCTTACTGTTCTAGCGGGGGATTATTTCAGCAGCCTTTACTACAAACTGCTTGCGGGCGTGCACAACGTCCGGCTTGTCGGCATACTGGCGGAAGGAATCAAATCCGTAAATGAATATAAAGTGATGCTTTACCAATTTGACGATTCCGACGCGGAAACGTTCGTCGGGCATTTGAAAAAAACCGAATCCGCGATTATTACAAAATTTATGCAGTTTTTCGGTTCGCAGCCGCTCATCCGTTTAAGCGAAGAACTGCTTTTGTTTAACCGGCTGTTAAGGGAAAAGAAACAGGCTGAAAACGGGAAGCGCTCCATCCTGTTTGAAGCCTTGAACAAAATGGCTTACCCGGGTGACGGGCGCCCTTTTGAGCAGCTGCCGCATGAGAAAAAGCGGAAACTATTTTATATTTGTGAGAAGTATTTGAAAGAAAGCATCCGTGCGCTGCAGGCTGCGGCCATGTCGTGCGGAAACGAAATGCTTTCAGAGCGGATCCGCCTGCTGATGGGGCGGTATGGCGATGCAACGAGATTATATGCGGAGGAAGGGTAACCATGATGCCAAAAGAAGAACGGGTACACGCCGTTTTCGAAAAAATTTCGCAAAACTACGATAGAATGAACTCGGTGATCAGCTTCAGCCAGCATAAGCGGTGGCGGAAAGACCTGATGCGGAAAATGGCGGTAAGAGAAGGGAGCAGCGTACTCGATCTGTGCTGCGGGACGGCGGACTGGACGATTGCCCTCGCACAGGCAGTGGGCGAATCCGGCAGTGTGACAGGTCTCGATTTCAGTGAAAGCATGCTTGAAGTCGGGAAGCAGAAAGTGGACGCGCTCGGCTTAAAAAATGTCGCGCTCCGTTACGGAAATGCAATGGAACTGCCATTTGAAGATGCAACGTTTGATTATGTGACGGTCGGGTTCGGGCTCAGGAATGTCCCGGACTACAAACAGGTTTTGCAGGAAATGTACAGGGTGCTGAAGCCCGGCGGCATGGCGGCCTGCCTGGAAACCTCCCAGCCGGTGATTCCCGGGTACAGGCAGCTTTATTACTTTTATTTCCGCCGGATCATGCCGCTTCTCGGACAATGGTTCGCAAAAAGCTACCGGGAATATTCCTGGCTTCAGGAATCGGCACTACAGTTTCCGGGAATGGAAGAACTGGCGGCTGCTTTTTCCAATGCGGGTTTTGGCAGGATTTTGTACAAGCCGTTTGCCGGCGGGGCCGCAGCTGCACATATTGCCTTGAAAGAGAAATGATGATCGGATGGAGACGGAATGAAGGTACAAATGCTGTACTCGTTTTTAAAAACGGATATTGAGCTTATTGAACAAGAGCTGGCCAACGCTGTCGCATCAAACGCTGCCTTGATACAGCAGGCATCTGAAAGTTTGCTGAAAGCGGGAGGAAAAAGGATCCGCCCCGTATTTGTGCTGCTCGGCGCGAAATTCGGAGATTACGAAATCGAACGTGTCAAAAATGTCGCTGTTGCACTGGAATTGATCCATATGGCATCGCTTGTGCATGATGATGTCATTGATGATGCCGAATTGCGCCGGGGAAAACCGACCGTAAAAGCCAAATGGGACAACCGGATTGCCATGTATACAGGCGATTATATTCTCGCAACCGCGCTTGAATATATTACAAAAGTGGAGGATCTCTCCGCCCACCAAATTCTGGCGGATACACTTGTTGAAGTGTGCGTCGGCGAAATTGAGCAAATTAAGGATAAATACCGCTTTCATCAAAACTTGCGCTGTTACTTAAGGCGGATCAAGCGAAAAACGGCGTTGCTGATTGCAGCCAGCTGCCAGCTCGGAGCGATTGCATCGGGCGCCGACGAAAACATCCACCGCCAATTGTACCGGTTTGGCTACAATGTCGGGATGAGCTATCAAATTATTGATGATATCCTGGATTTTACCGGCACGGAGAAGCAGCTTGGAAAACCGGCAGGCGAAGATCTGCGCCAGGGCAATGTAACGCTTCCGGTGCTTTTTGCAAGGGAAGACCCAAAAATCAGAAAAAAGCTGGAATATGTCCATGAGCACATGCCAAAAGCGGAGCTTGAAGACGTTGTCAGACTGGTTAAACAGTCCGGCGCGATCGAACAGTCTTATGCAGTGAGCAACTGCTATCTAGAGAAAGCGCTCGATACGCTTGAGCAGCTTCCGGATACCCGTTTTAAAAAAATGCTGGCAGATTTGGCGCGTTATATGGGAAAAAGAAAGTTTTAAAAGAAAGCAGGGCTGCCGGGCAGTGCCCTGCGTTGGCGGCCCGGTTTTGAAGCGCTTACTTCAAACATATTGAGATTTTCCCGCCACCATGGTACGATTTTCTATGGTCAAGATGCCTTACATAGTAGAAATGCGAATGGAGTGGATGAAGATGGAAAGGACTTTTTTAATGGTAAAACCGGATGGGGTCAGCCGCCAGCTGATCGGCGAAATCGTTTCCCGCTTTGAAAAGAAAGGGTTTCGGCTTGCGGGGGCAAAATTGATGCAAATTTCGAATGAACTTGCAAAAAAGCATTACGCTGAGCATAAAGAACGCCCTTTTTTCAATGATCTCGTGGCATTTATTACTTCCGGTCCGGTCTTTGCCATGGTTTGGGAAGGCGAAAACATCATCGCTACCGCACGGCAAATGATGGGCAAAACGAATCCGGCCGAAGCCGCCCCGGGGACGATCCGCGGTGATTACGGCGTGATTGTCAGCAAAAACATTATTCACGGTTCCGACTCGGCAGAAAGCGCGAAACGTGAAATTTCCCTGTTTTTCCGGGAAGATGAGCTGATCTCATACAGCCGGCCGGCGGATGCTTCGATTTATTAAATCATGCAAAAAAAGATTGGCGATCCTCTCCGCGCCAATCTTTTTTTATGTTAAAATAAACGGTATGAACCAACAAATCTGAATAAAAATACGGGGATTGCATAATGAAAACAGAACTGGATGATTACGGCCGGTTCATTGCGCAAGTCAAAAAGAAAACGGGGATCGATTTATCTTTGTATAAAGAAGCGCAAATGAAAAGAAGGCTGACGACATTATATGAAAAAAGAGGTTTTTCATCTTTCAGTGAATTTTTTCACGGACTGGACAAAAACGAACATTTGCTGGAAGAATTTTTGGACAGAATGACGATTAATGTTTCAGAATTTTATAGAAATAAATCGAGGTGGGATGTGCTCGAACGGAACATTTTGCCAGGGCTGCTGAAAGAAAAAGGAGAAAAACTAAAAATCTGGAGCGCCGCTTCTTCTACGGGCGAAGAACCGTATACGATGGCGATGATCTTGTCCAAGTATTTACCGCTTAAAAAGATTCAGATCCTGGCGACCGATATTGATCAAAAAGCCCTGCAAAAGGCAGAAGCCGGCGTTTATTCCGAACGTTCGATCCTGGAAGTGCCGCGCGAAATGAAACAAAAATATTTTCAAAAAAGCAGCGGAGGTCCGTTCTATCGAATTGCGGACGAAATCAGGCGGGCGGTGGTGTTCAAACAACATAATTTGCTGCACGACCCTTATCCGGCAGCGGATCTGATTATTTGCCGGAACGTGCTGATTTATTTTACAGAAGAAGCCAAAGTGTCTGTTTACCGGAATTTCAGCAAAACGCTGTCGGCAAACGGCATATTATTTGTCGGCAGCACGGAGCAGATTTTCAATCCGGCTGCGTATGGATTTGAAATTGTAGACACCTTTTTCTATAGAAAAATATAAAGCGGTATGTGTAAAATTTTACTCGAAGGGGCAAATGAGTGGAAAAAAATGGGAAGACGCTCTATCATCTAATTGTACACTTCAAGATGAACATCTAGAGAGAGAGGTCTTCCCATGGATATTATATCAATAATTGCTGGATTATTAAAGGATACAAAGAGTCTTATCGAATTTGAAGAACAGCTTAAACTTCTGATGCAGAAGGCTTTTACACAATGGGTTGGGGATGTATTTGAGGAGTTAGATAAAACAATTAAACAAAAGAAGTTGGAGGAAGGCTGGGAGTACTGCCGTAGTGATAACAGAAGCGTTCAGTTTCTATTTGGAAGTGTGACTTTTAAACGTTCATTAATGCGTGATAAGAGAGGGAACTCACATTATCCCTTGGATGAATGCTTGGGGCTGGTACCCCACCGGAGATATAGCCCGTTAGTGGAATTAAAGGTGGCAGAGTTGGCAAGTGAGAACACCTATCGGGAGGTGGCGAATATTTTAAAAGAATGGACAGCCGTGAGTCTTAGTCATACAACTGTAGGGGAAATGGTGAAACGCGTAGGAAAAACGCAGGTGGAAGCCGACAAGGCCCTTGTAGAAGAGATGGAAATAGCTGCTTCACTGCCTGATGGGAAGAAGGTAGACTACCTGTTTTCCGAAGCAGATGGCGTATTCATCCGGGGACTGGAAAAGAAACAGGGTATGGAAGTCCGCCATGCCATTCTCTATGAAGGTTGGGAAACCAATGGAAAAAGGGTCTCCCTGCGTCAGCCCACAGTCATCATGACGACGGAAGACATTCAGACATTTTGGGATGAAGTCCAAGCCACAGCTGCCAACACCTATTCCCTCGAAAAAGCGCAAGTCATTACAAACAGTGATGGAGGTGCTGGGTACACAGCTGAACGGTTTCAAACAGCATTCTCACAGTCGGAATTTCCGGTGCTCAACCAGCTGGATACCTACCACGTTGCACAAGCCATCATAAGGACATTTGGGGGCGGAAAGAGCGAGATCAAGGAGCAAATTAGAAAAGCGATTAGAACGCATAACCTGGACCAATTCACGTTATATTTGGATACGCACGAAAGCACCTTGACGGATAAAAAGGCTCTCAAGAAAATCAAGGAATTCCGTTCGTATATCTTGAAAAACTGGGACCGCATTTTTGACTGGAGGGACAGGGTGAAAAACGTGCCGGAAGGTGCGAGAGGCCTAGGAGCGATGGAATCGAACCAAAGGCATATCTCCTTCAGGATGAAAAAAAGGGGCATGCATTGGAGTGAACTTGGCGCAGAAGCCATGGTGAAAATCAAACAAGGCATGCTCAATGGGACATTGAGAGAAGCCTATCTGAAACACCGTTCAAGAAGCGAGAGAAAGCAACGGAACTTGAAACAATCCATCAGGATGTCTCAACTACTCAAGCAGCCTGTACGCCCGTCAGTGGGCGTAAAGCACGGATCAGTTGCCCTGCATTCAAGCAGTTCATCGGCAATGGGACATTTAAGCAAAATATTAGAGCTTTCGTTTTAAGCCTGGCTCAGTGGGGACTGATCGTTGAGGCGCGCGAAATTTACGAGACTCCTGCGGGAAAAGCGAGCCAGGAGAGACCCCGCAGCGAGGTACGAGCGAGGAGGCTCGCCGGCCGCCCGCGGAAAGCGAGTGAATTTCGCGCGCCTCAACATCCCCGTTATCCATCTTTATACGGAAATATTACATCTTTTCCGAAAATTACACCGAGCAAGTAAAGCACGGTAGCCGAAAGTGTACAAAAAGAGTGTCTTGGAATACCCGATATTTAAACCTTGTCGAGAAAAACTTGACACATACTATAAAGCGCTCCATCTATTCGATTTATAGCGATTGTGGTATAGTAATAGATATGTAATGCTTTAAAGTGATGAAGGGGGATGCAGAATGAGATATTTGACAGCAGGCGAGTCGCACGGCCCGGCGCTGACAACCATTATTGAAGGCCTTCCGGCGGGCATGCCGCTGACAGCTGAAGAAATTAACACTGACCTTGCTAGAAGGCAGAAAGGTTACGGCCGGGGACGGAGAATGCAGATAGAAAAGGACAGGGCAATCATTTCTGCCGGCGTTCGCCACGGATTGACGCTCGGTTCGCCGGTTGCGCTCACGGTTGAAAACAGGGACTGGGTGCACTGGAATAAGATCATGGGCATTGAGCCCCTTCCAGATGATGCGGACGATGTGAAACGGCGTGTGACCCGTCCGCGCCCGGGGCATGCCGATCTTGCCGGCGGGATCAAATACGGGCACAGGGATTTGCGCAATGTGCTCGAGCGCTCTTCCGCACGCGAGACCACCGTTCGTGTGGCCGCTGGGGCTGTCGCGAAAAAACTGCTGAAAGAGCTTGGCATTGAAGTGGCCTCGCATGTGCTTGAAATCGGGGGTGTACGCGCGGAAAAGGTGCCATATGATTCCCTTGCTTCCTTGCAGGAAAAAGCGGACGGTTCACCGGTACGCTGTTTGGATGACGGGGCGGCGCAAAAAATGATGGAAGCGATCGACACGGCAAAGAAAAACGGCGACTCGATCGGCGGCATTGTCGAAGTGATCGCAACCGGGATGCCGGCCGGTGTCGGCAGTTATGTTCATTACGACCGGAAGCTGGATGCAAAGCTGGCACGCGCCATCATCAGCATCAATGCGTTTAAAGGGGTGGAATTCGGGCTTGGCTTTGAAATGGCACACCGGCCCGGGAGCGAAGTCCATGATGAAATCGCCTGGTCGGAAGAAACGGGCTATACGCGCAAAACAAACCGGCTCGGCGGCTTTGAAGGCGGTATGACAACCGGCATGCCGATTGTCGTAAGAGGCGTCATGAAGCCGATCCCGACATTGTATAAGCCGCTTCAAAGCGTTGATATCGAAACGAAGGAACCTTTTGCAGCGAGCATCGAACGTTCCGACAGCTGTGCGGTGCCGGCAGCGAGCGTCGTCTGTGAGGCCGTTGTCGCCTGGGAGCTGGCGGAAGCGATCACTGCCCAGTTTTACAGCGACAGGATGGATGTGCTGAAAAAAACGGTTGCGGAGCAAAGAGAATACGGAAGGTTGTTTTAAATGGAAACGATCATCATTGATACAGAAACAAAACAGTACCCGGTATACATAGCAAGCGGCGCGCTCCAGGAGCTGGGTCCGCTCGTCCGCAAATATACGCGCTGCATGGTCATAACAGATCAAAATGTCCGGCCGCTTCACTTGGACAAACTGCTTTCGCAGCTTCCGGAAAGCGCGGAACAGTGTGTACTGACCGTGCCAGGCGGGGAAGATGCCAAAACGTTTGAAGTCTACCAGGAAGCTTTGACGTTTGCCGTGGAACATCATTTAGACCGGAAATCATGCATTCTTGCCTTTGGCGGGGGCGCGGTCGGCGATCTTGCCGGTTTTGTGGCGGCAACCTATATGCGCGGCATTGCGTTTATTCAAATCCCGACAACCATTTTGGCCCATGACAGCTCGGTCGGCGGCAAAGTAGCGATCAATCACCCGCTTGGAAAAAACCTCGTCGGCGCTTTTTACCAGCCGGAATTTGTATTGTATGACACAGATTTCCTGCGCACGCTCCCCAAAAAGCAGCTGTTAAGCGGATTTGCCGAACTTGTAAAGCATGCGCTTCTTTCGGATAAGGAGTTCCTTAAAGAATTGCAAACAAAGATTCCGGACGGCGGGCATCTTTTATCCCCGCATCTTCCGGACTTGTTGAAAAAAGGGATCAAAGTAAAGGCAGATATTGTCCGCAAAGATGAAAAAGAAACGGGTGTGCGTGCCTTTTTGAATTTCGGGCATACGCTTGGGCATGCCCTTGAGGCGCACGGCGGGTTCGGGAAAATCACCCATGGCGAAGCGGTCATGACCGGTATCGTCTACGCGCTTTTGATCAGCAGGGAACAGACCGGCCTTCAATTTGATTTGCCGCAATTTCTCAGCTGGATCGAAACGCTCGGCTATGATTGGAAAATTCCGGCTGGCGCAGCATTTGACGAAATCTATGCTTATATGAAACGCGATAAAAAAACAATTGCCGGCAATATTCACTTCGTCCTGCTTGAGTCTGTCGGCAAACCGGTGCTGGCTGAAGTGGACAAAGACCGGCTGAGCCGTCTGTTTCTGCTGCAGCAAAAGGGGGATTTGCATACATGATACGCGGAATACGCGGAGCGACTACGGTCGAGCGCGATCACGAAAGCGAAGTCCTTGCTGCTACTTCTGAGCTGATGAATGCCTTGATCGAAAAAAACGGGATCAAGCCGGACCGCGTTGCTTCCCTTTTGTTCTCGGCAACAGCCGATATCCGTTCGGCTTTTCCTTCGAAAGTCATGCGCCAATTCAGCGGCTGGAAGTATGTCCCGATTATGAATATGCAAGAAATTCCGGTTGAAGGAAGCCTTGTCCGCTGCATCCGTATCCTGATCCATGTCGACACGGACATTGGGCAGGAGGACATAAAACATGTGTATTTGCGCCGTGCAGCCGTGCTTCGTCCGGATTTAACAAAATAAGAGAATGCTAACGTGTCACGAACCGAAAGGAGAGAATGCGATCACCCCCTGGCTTGCGCTCTTGCATGGAAGCAGGGGACTCTCGCTAAAGATGATGAAATGGAGAACAAAAATTACGGATTTGCATGCATATGTGCCCGGAAAGACCATTGATGAAGTGAAAAAACAATACAGGCTCGATTCAATCGTGAAACTGGCATCCAATGAAAATCCGTTCGGCTATTCCCCGAAAGTGGATGAGGCTTTGAAAAACTTTCAGCCTGCTTTTACCCGTTATCCGGACGGGCACGCCTTACAACTGAGACAGAAAATGGCCGCACATCTCGGCGTTGATCCAACCGAACTGATTTTTACAAACGGGACGGACGAACTGATCCAAATCGTTTCCAGGTCACTCCTCGAACCAGGCAAAAATACGGTGATGGCCGCACCGACATTTTCCCAATACAAACATAATGCCATCATCGAGGGCGCCGAAGTCCGTGAAGTACCCTTAAAAGACGGGCGGCATGACCTGGAGGCGATGCTCGGGCAAATTGATGAAAACACGGCGGTTGTCTGGATTTGCAGCCCGAACAATCCGACGGGGACGTATACGACCGAACAGGAGTTGACCGCTTTTCTTGACCGCGTGCCGGAAGACGTGCTCGTTTTTATCGATGAAGCGTACAGCGAATACGTGGTCGCAAAAGATTACGAACAGGCGCTGACATTATTCCGCCGGTATCATCATTTGATTGTCAGCCGGACATTTTCGAAAATTTACGGACTGGCCGGTTTACGCGTCGGCTACGGGATTGCCGATCGAACGATCATCCAAAAGCTCGAGCCGGTGCGCCCGCCATTTAATACCAATGTCCTTGGCCAGCTGGCTGCCCAGGCGGCGTTGGAGGACCAGGCGTTTATCCAGAGCTGCCGCGACAAAAACCGGCAGGGGCTCGAACACTTTTATGCGTTTTGCCGCCGCAACAGCCTTGCATTTTACCCGTCGCAGGCAAATTTTATTTTAATCGATTTTCAATGCGATAGTGAGGAAGTTTGCCGGTTTTTGCTTGGCAGGGGATATATCGTCCGCTCCGGGGAAGCGCTCGGGATGCCGGGGACGGTCCGGGTGACCATCGGGTCGGAAGAACAGAACCGGGGCGTACTCGGGGCGATCGGGGCTTTTCTGGAAAGCCGCAAATGAACTTGACAACGGCGGGCCTTTTGACAGCAAAAGGCCGCCTTTTTACAAAAAGAGGTGGCACCTTTGAAAGGAAATGTGTTTGTGATCGGGCTCGGGTTAATCGGGGGATCCATTGCACTAGCGATTAAAAAGGAACATCCGGAAGCCAAGGTCACAGGGTATGATGCCAAATTGGAAGAAATGAAAATGGCAAAAGCCCTGATGGTCGTGGATGATTACGTGGAAACGATCCAAGACGGCGTGCGTGGCGCGGATTTAATTATATTGGCCACGCCGGTGCTTGTAACGGAAAAATTGATCGGGCAGCTCGGGCAAATGGAATTGAAGGAAAATGTGATCATCACCGATACGGGCAGCACGAAAGAAAGCATCATGGCAAAGGCGCAGCGGCTCGCCGGCAACAACACCGTTTTTATCGGCGGGCATCCGATGGCCGGTTCCCATAAAAGCGGCGTTACGGCCGCCAGCCTGTCCCTGTTTGAAAATGCCTTTTATTTGCTTACGCCTTTCCATGAACAAGATCAGCGGACGGAAGAATTGAAACAGTGGCTGAAAGGAACAAAGGCAAATTTCATCACCGTTTCTCCGGAAATGCATGATGAAATGGTTGCGGTCATCAGCCATTTTCCGCATGTTATCGCAGCGTCACTTGTCCATCTTGTGAAAGACGCTGATGCGGAATATCCCCTTTTAAAAAGGCTTGCTGCCGGAGGTTTCCGTGATATTACACGGATTGCCTCCTCAAGCCCGCAAATGTGGGCGGACATCTCTTGCGGTAACAGGGAAAACCTGATCAGGCTTTTGGATAGATGGGCGAAAAATCTTCAGGAAGTGAAAAAGGCGCTTGCAGACAACAAGTATGAGCTTCTGCACCGCTTTTATGCGGAAGCGAAACAATACCGCGACTGCCTTCCAATCAGCGGATCGGGCGCAATCCCGTCTTTTTACGATTTATTTGTCGATATTCCGGATGTCCCGGGGGTTGTTTCTCAAATTACCAATAAACTGGCGGAAAAAGGAATCTCCATTACGAATATCCGCATCCTTGAGGCGCGGGAAGATATATACGGCGTGCTCCGGATCAGTTTTCGCTCGGAAAATGACCGTGATCTAGCCATGAATCTTTTAAAAAAAGAAACCCCGCATGAAGTCTATATCCAATAGAAGGTGGTGGCTGCAATGGAAAAATTGGCACCCGCGCAAACAGGGTTAAAAGGTACGATTAAAGTTCCGGGGGATAAATCGATTTCCCATCGGTCGGTTATGTTTGCCGCTGTCGCCAGGGGAAAAACGATGGTAGAAAATTTTCTCCCCGGCGCCGACTGTTTGAGCACCATTCATTGTTTTCAGCAAATGGGCGTGCCGATCGAACGGGATGGCACCCGGGTGGTGATTGATGGAAAAGGATGGGACGGTTTGGCGGAGCCGGAAACGGTGCTCGATACCGGAAACTCCGGCACGACGACTCGCCTGATGCTCGGCCTTCTTGCTGGCCGGCCCTTCCATTCGGTCATTGCCGGCGACGAATCGATTGCAAAGCGCCCGATGCAACGCGTCACAAAACCGCTTTGCGAAATGGGCGCGCACATTGACGGAAGAAGGGGCGGCAATTTCACCCCTCTTTCTATAAGGGGCGGGGCGCTTCAGGGAATCGAATACCGGCTGCCTGTTGCAAGCGCGCAAGTAAAATCCGCGCTTCTTTTAGCCGGTCTTCAGGCAGACGGCACTACAATCGTGTATGAGCCGCAGCCCACCCGCGACCATACTGAACGAATGATCCGGGCATTTGGCGGCGAGGTCAGGACGGAAGGGAGAACAATTTCCGTCCGGGGCGGCACGGTTTTCCATGGCACGGAGATCGTTGTGCCCGGCGATATCTCATCCGCCGCCTTTTTTATGGCTGCTGCTTCGCTCGTGCCTGGGAGTGAAATCGTCTTGCCGGATGTCGGGCTCAATCCGACCCGTGCCGGGATCATTGACGTTTTAAAGCAAATGGGCGCGGATATGGAAGTGGTCGAAACACATGCCCCATCTGACGGCGAGCAAACAGGCACGTTGGTGATCCGTCCGGCTGCTTTACAAGGCGTTGAAATCGGCGGCGGGCTGATTCCGCGCCTCATTGATGAAATTCCAATCATTGCCCTTCTTGCTACACAGGCGGAAGGCAGGACAGTCATAAAAGATGCCGCAGAACTGAAAGTGAAAGAGACAAACCGGATTGACACGGTTGTCCGGGAATTAAAGAAACTGGGCGCCCATATTGAAGCGACAGCGGATGGCATGATCATTGAAGGCCCTTGCCGGCTTTCAGGCGGGACGGTGGAAAGCCACGGGGATCATAGAATCGGGATGATGCTTGCCGTTGCATCACTTGTGGCAAAGGATGCTGTCTGCCTGAAAGGGGCGGAAGCAATCGCCGTATCATACCCGCAGTTTTTTGATGATCTGAAATCCGTTCTGTAACGGCTTTAGACGCCTATTGAAAACAGGCACCAGCAAAAGAATGAAAATCAGCCGGTGCCTGTTTTCAGGATAACAGAGAACAGCCTGATCATGATGCCCGTGGAAAAGCGGGGTGCGGAAATTCAAAATCCCGTGCCCCGCTTTATTTTTGCTGTGAAAAAAAGGGATTTTCATGCACGGCGGAGAAATACTTAAACAGGGAACCCGGAAAGGCAAATGATTTGCCCTGGCCTTCAAAATTCATTATGATTTAGCCAAAGGCCACCCGCGGTTTTTCCTGCAGGCAAGTGGGCTCCGGGAAAAGGGCGATTGCCATTTCACCAGGGGACCGGGGGAGCACTTTTAGCGGCAACCGGGGATTTTGGCTTTGCAAAAATCCCGCGGCTAACGTTGCAAAAGGTTCAGCAAAAGGAAACACATCAAAGATTAAAGGAAGATTTTCATGAGCTTAATGGAACAATTGTTGGATCATTTGGAAGAAGGCCGGCTCGAGGAGGCGAAAAAAACATTTGAAGATTTTCTCGCGCTCGGCACGGACGAAGAGAAATATGCGCTTGCCGGGCAGCTTGAGGGCCTCGGTTTTCTGAATGAAGCACAGCAATTATATAAAGATTTGCTTGCGTCTTATCCGGATGACGGCGAGCTTGTGATCTTAATGGCGGAAACGCTTATTGATATGGACAAGGAAGAAGAAGCCATATTATACCTCGACCGCATTCCGGAGATGGACCCCGATTACCCGCGTGCACTGCTTTTGCTTGCGGATTTGTATCAAATGCAGGGCCTGTATGAGGTCAGCGAAAACAAACTGATGGAAGCTGCATCGCTTTTGCCGGAAGAACCTGTCATCCATTTTGCGCTTGCCGAGTTTTACGCTTCCTGTGCCCGATATGCGGAAGCTTCCCGTGAATATGAGTGGCTTTTGGGCAAAGGGATCGATACATTTGCGGATACAAACATCCACGGGCGCCTTGCAGAAGTGCTGAGCGCAGCGGGCGCGTTTGAAGAGGCCTTGCACCAATATGAGCATGCGATGGAAGGCCGCTTTGAGGCGAACACATTATTTGGATATGCCTTAACCGCATACCAGGCAGGATTTTATGAAAAAGCGATAGAGCTGTTTGAAGAATTGCGGGAAACGGATCCCGGCTACCATCCGCTTTACCTGTATCTTGGCCGCGCATATGAGCACGAACAAATGCCGGAAGAAGCGCTTGCTGCTGCTGAAAAGGGTATAAAAGAAGACGAGTATGATAAAGAACTTTATCATTTTGCTGGAAAAATGGCTACAAAAGCAGGCGATGAGGAAAAAGCGGAAAATTATTTTAAAAAAGCGCTGGAACTGGATCCCGGCTATTTGGATGCGGCCCTTTCCTACAACGAGCTGCTGCTTCAAAAGGAGCGGTACGAAGAAGTCCGTGACCGGGCCCTCAGCATGGAAAAAGAAGGGGATACCGACCCCCGGCTTTACTGGGATCTGGCCGTATCGCTTAAGCATTTGGAAGAATATTCTCAGGCATTAAAGTATTATGGATATGCATATAATGATTTACAAAACGACACGGCGTTTCTGGAGGATTACGGTTATTTCCTGATTGAAGAAGGGAGAAGGAAAGAGGCTTACGGCATTTTCCAAAAGCTTTTGCGCGAAGATCCGGCAAATGATGAATGGATTGCACTGCTTGAAAGGCTTGAAGACGGAAATTAATTGCGGCCATCGTTGCCGGACTTTTTCGTAGGCGGTTTAGACGGGAAAAGGTATAATGAAGGTGTAAACCGATGTTTTATCAAAAAAGCTGCCCACTGTAAACACGGCCATTCAATTTGCAGAGGAGGGATTACGATGGCTCTCACCCCTGTTTCAATCAACGAGAAAAAGGAGTTTGTCCGTTGGTTTTTAAATCATTACCAATTAAAAAGACGGGAGTCAGTCTGGATTTTGAATTATTTAATGAGCCACGACCAGCTGATGGAAAAAGTCCATTTCGTCGAGGAAGCGCATCTTTGCCCGCGCGGCATTATCATGTCGACGCATTGCGTGGACAATGTGCCGTTCCGCTTTTATAAAGATAATATTATGACAACGGATGCGGAAAAGTCTTTCCATGATATCCGGCTGAACCGTGAGGAAGACATTTATATCCAGCTCAATTTCAAAAAATCCCATTTATCGTACCAGTATGCGGCTGTGCTTGAAGAAAACCCGTATATGCCAAAAGATCTCCATATAAACGAGACAGACCGGCAAATGGCGGAAAAATTATTGGAAAAAAGCATGAAAGACTTTAAACGGAATAAACTGCGGGAAGAAATCGACAAAGCGCTTGATGAGAAAGATTACGGTCGTTTTGTCGAATTAAGCGGGGAGATGAAAAAACTGGATGATTAATCTTTCCGGTTTCTGCCCGCGGGGAAAATGAAAGGGGTATCATCTGTGCGCTGGCGTGCAAAAGACATGGAATTGTATCAACAGGAACGTTACTTTATTGACACGGCAGTCCTGCCGCTTGTCCCGGTTTCATTCGGAGACCATATCCGACAGCTCGCTTCCGGATATGAATGGATCCAGATGATCGCAGGCTGCCTCGAGTCGCAATTTAAAGGCCGGATTGTTTTGCTGCCCGCTTTCCCTTATTTGCAGCAGACGATCCCGGACAGTGCGGGGCCTGCCATCAAGTCATGGGAAGCCGAATTGACTGAAAGCGGGTTCCGGCATATTTTTTATTTGACCAGCGATCCCGGCTGGCAAAGGCTTCAGGCCGAACTGAACGGAAATGTGGTCTGGCTACCGGCTGTCCCGCTTGAACATATGGAACAAAAACAGCAGGATGCCATTGTAGATGAACAGGTAAAACAGCTTATCTCCATTATTGTCCGGTCATGGGGAGAAAACTGAAAAAGTTATATTAAAATATCAGTTTATTTCGAGTAGAAAGATACTTGACATAAAATAGACAATATTCATTGACCGGCAAATATCTTTGTTTTATCATAAGAGTGTATTTGCTACATCTTGAAAATATTAGGAAACCAACAGTTCTGTAAGGGGGGGAACAGGTTGAGCAAAAAAGATCCGGTGTCAAGGAGGCAGTTTTTAAATTACACGCTGATGGGCGTAGGCGGATTTATGGCTGCGGGTGCGCTGATGCCGATGCTCCGTTTTGCCGTCGACCCGGTGCTCGAGGCGGAAGCAGCCGGCGACTTTCATCCAACCAAATTGAAAGTTTCTGATATTAAGAGCGAACCGGTGCGTGTCGATTTTAAATACGAACAGACGGACGGCTGGTATAAGTCGGATGTCACCCAGACGGCCTGGGTGTATAAAGACAGTAAAGGTGATATTGTGGCGCTTTCACCGGTTTGCAAACATCTTGGCTGTACCGTGAACTGGAATACGAACAAAGCACATCCGAATCAGTTTTTTTGCCCCTGCCACGGCGGACGGTATGAGAAAAACGGGAAAAACATACCGGGAACACCACCTTCCGCGCCTTTGGATGCATACCCTGTCAAAACAAAGGGCGGCTATCTGTACCTGGGCAAACCGCAGAAAAATCCATATGTGAAGTGAGGGGGAAGAGATGCTTAGCAAATTGTATGACTGGGTCGACGAGCGCCTTGATATTACGCCGCTTTGGCGGGATATTGCTGACCATGAAGTGCCGGAGCATGTCAACCCGGCGCACCATTTTTCCGCTTTTGTCTATTGTTTTGGGGGGCTCACTTTCTTTATAACAGCCATCCAGATTCTGTCGGGTATGTTTTTAACGATGTACTATGTTCCGGATATTAAAAATGCCTGGCACTCTGTCTATTATTTGCAGCATGATGTGGCATACGGCCAGATTGTGAGAGGAATGCACCACTGGGGGGCAAGCCTCGTCATCGTCATGATGTTTTTACATACGCTGCGGGTGTTTTTCCAGGGCGCATACAAGAAGCCGCGCGAGCTGAACTGGATTGTCGGCGTGCTCATCTTTTTCGTCATGCTCGGGCTCGGCCTCACCGGTTATTTGCTTCCGTGGGATATGAAAGCGCTTTTTGCGACAAAAGTCAGCCTGCAGATTGCGGATTCGGTACCGTTTATCGGGCCGTATATTAAAACGCTTTTGGCCGGCCATCCGGATATTGTCGGTGCCCAGACGCTGACAAGATTTTTTGCCATCCATGTCTTTTTCCTGCCAGCGGTGCTGATGCTGCTTTTGGCAGCCCATTTTTTGATGATCCGCAAGCAGGGAATTTCCGGACCGCTGTAATGTATAAGTATCCATAACGGGCAAAAGGAGGGGGAAGGATGCATCGCGGAAAAGGAATGAGATTTGTTGGTGATTCCAGAATTAATGCGGACCGCAAACCGAATATTCCTAAGGATTACTCGGAGTATCCCGGTAAAACGGAAGCTTTTTGGCCGAACTTTTTGCTGAAAGAGTGGCTCGTCGGCGCTGTTTTTCTCGTCGGCTTTTTATGTCTCACTGCCGCCCACCCGTCGCCGCTTGAACGAATTGCGGATCCGACGGATACGAGTTATATTCCGATGCCGGACTGGTATTTTCTATTCCTGTATGAACTATTAAAGTATACTTATTCTTCCGGCCCGTACCAGGTGATCGGGCTCGCGATCCCGGGCGTTGCTTTTCTTGCACTGCTGTTGGCACCGTTTATTGACCGCGGCCCTAAGCGGCGGCCGCTTGACAGGCCCCTTGCAACCGGGTTTATGCTGCTCGCGGTTTGTGCAATATTCTACCTGACATGGGAAGCGGCGGCCCACCACGATTGGAAAAAAGCGAAAGAGCAGGGGAAAATCGTGAAACAGGTTGCCATTGATAAAAACGCAGAAGGCTATAAAATATTTGCCAAGCAGACGTGTGTGACGTGCCACGGAGAAAATCTCCAGGGCAGTGCGGCAGCCCCTTCTTTAGTCGGCACAGGCTTAAGTGCGGATGAAATCGCAAAAATCGCCAAAAAAGGCAAGGGGAAAATGCCGCCTAACCAATTTAAAGGCTCGGATCAGGATTTGAAAAAACTGGCGGATTATATCGCCGGGCTAAAATCGAAATAAAAGCAAAAAAAGCCGGCAGAAGCCGGCTTTTTTCGTGCTGTCTGTTTTGTTAAAATGAATCTATCTTTTTTGAAATGGGGGAAGACGATGAATGTACCGGCATTGTATGCGGCGCTGGCAGACAGGCGTGTCCTTTGGATGCTTTTTTTAGCCAATGCTGCAGGGACCGTTTACGGTTACATTTGGTACGGGTGGCAGCTTCGCGATACGCCGCCCGCGTTTTGGCTGTTTGTCCCGGACAGCCCGACCGCAAGCCTGTTCTTTCTGTTTGTGCTGCTTGCCTTTTTATGGCGGAAACACTGGCCGTATGTGGAGGCGCTTGCAATGGTGACGCTTTTTAAATACGGGATTTGGGCGGTTGCGATGAACCTTCTCGTATTGATCGTAAACGGCTCATTACCATGGCAGGGATATATGCTGATGGCTTCCCATTTGGCAATGGCGATAGAGGGAATATTGTATGCGCCGTTTTACCAATTCAAATGGAAGCATCTTTTGGTTGCGGCGGTATGGACTTTGCACAATGATATCATTGACTACGTTTTTATGCAGTTTCCCCGGTACGAAGATGTATACCGGTACATCCGTGAAATCGGCTATTTTACCTTTTGGCTGAGCATCCTGTCTGTTTTGCTTGCATACCGGTTTGCCGTGCACAAAAGGCGGCTCCGCCTCGAACTTTAAATCGCTTTTTCCGCCGGCAGAAAACAGGAATTCCCGAAATGGACGCCAGGCTGTTTTTATGGTCTACTCTTGTCCTTCCCTTCATAAGTTAGTAACAGTATGAGGGGGGACAAGGATGAGGAGAAAAGTAGTGATCCTTCTTTGTGTGTTCATGTTAAGTTTTGCCGGAAAAAGTTTTGCAAAAGGTTCGGATGATGCTTTGGCACATTTAAATGATCTAAGCGACGAGGCATTGCAGCTGGCGAAAAACGGGCAATATGCAGAAGCAAAAAATGTGCTGAATGAATTTTCGAAAACATTTTCCAGGCAATCGTTTAAAAATAAACGTTTAACGATGGATGAATTGAGAGTTTTGACCGTCACCCATGATGAAGCGGTAAAGGCGTTGACGAAAGTAAGCGCAGAGCCTGAGGAGAAAGTGGATGCCTGCACGTCATTCCGGCTCGTGGTGGATGCGATCCAATCGAAGTATCAGCCGCTCTGGACGCAGATGGAAGGGCCGGTGATGTCTTCATTTAAAGAGGTGCAAAAAGCAGCCGCAACAGGGAAGCGCGAAACGTACAATGAAAAATTAAACCTGTTCCTCAAACAATATGCAGTGATCGAGCCGAGTTTAAGAGTGGATCTGCCGGTTGAAAAAATACAGCGGCTCGATTCGAAAATCGCTTATATTGATCGTTATCGGGACAAGGTGGCAGGCAGCGGGTCCGGAAAAAAGGAACTGGAGGCGCTCCGGACAGATTTGAAGCAGCTGTTTGAAGCCATGAAGGAAGATGAAGCCGACCCCTCCCTCTGGTGGATTATGATTTCCACCGGCAGCATCATCATTCTTACTTTATCGTATGTCGGATGGAGAAAATACAAAGGGCAAAAAGAAGAGCGTCACGAGACCGATCATATGGATTGACCTTTTGACCTTATTCGGATACAATAAAGATAAGATTACCATGGAGGGTATGGAGGGTGGCAAATGTCGTTTTTGATTTACTATCTCATTTTGGCAATCATTCCGATCTGGGCCCAGCTGAAGGTAAAAAACACATACAGCAAGTATGAAAAGGTCGCAAATGCATCCGGCATGACAGGCGCCGAGGTGGCAAGGATGATCTTGGACGAAAATGGCTTATACCATGTGAAAGTGCTGGAACACAGCGGCTTTCTAAGCGACCATTACAATCCGATTAACAAAACGGTCAATTTGTCGACTGCCAACTACCACGGGCGTTCGATTGCGGGGGCTGCTGTTGCGGCGCACGAATGCGGACACGCCATTCAGGATAAAGTCAATTATGGGCCGCTCCGTTTCCGTCACCGCCTCGTGCCTGTGGCGAATATCGGCAGCAATGCCTCTTGGATTTTTATTTTGATCGGGATGTTCACGCATGCGACAGGCATGTTCCTGCTCGGGATTATTCTCATGGGGCTTGCCGTGTTGTTTCAGCTTGTGACATTGCCGGTTGAATTCAATGCATCGTCCCGTGCGCTTGCGCAAGTCACATCGCTCGGCATTGTCCGCGGCGGGGAAGAAAGAGAAGCGCGCAAAGTGTTATCGGCTGCCGCGCTCACATATGTGGCTGCCGCGGCTGTTGCGGTCATTGAACTGCTGCGTTTAATCCTTATCTTTACCAACTTAAACGGCAATAACAACAATAATTAACAGTACGAAAAGCTTTCCGGGGTGAATCGGCAACCCGGAAAGCTTTTTTTGTCTTGCTGCATGTTCTAGTTTGCATTATAATGAAGAAGTTTGGTTGTTTCCAACCCGTGGTTCGAAACCATCCCACGTAAAAAAACTAAGGAGAGATGCATATGAAACTGAAAACACTCGTCGTCAACGGGATTGTCGCGGCGCTGTATATTGCGGTGACATTTTTTATTCAGCCGCTTGCGTTTATGAACATCCAGTTCCGTGTTTCTGAAATTTTTAACCATCTCGTTGTGTTTAACAAGAAGTATATGATTGGCATTGTATTAGGCGTTTTTCTCTCAAACTTGTTTTTCTCGCCGATCAAGTATGATATGTTCATCGGCACGGGTCAGTCCGTCCTTGCGCTTGCGATTACCATTTTATCCGCACGGTTTATAAAGGGTGTCTGGGGGCAGATGATCCTTAATTCCATTGCTTTTACGGCCTCCATGTTTATTATCGCATGGGAAATGCAATGGTTTAACGGCGTGCCTTTCTTTTTCGGCTGGCTGACGGCAGGGATCGGTGAACTTGCTGTGATGCTGATTGGTATGCCGGTCATCTACCTGATCAACAAACGCCTGCATTTTGAAAAACAGATTTAAAAAAGAGCTGCCGCGGCAGCTCTTTTTTAATCTTCAATCGGCTGTTTGTTCTCATCGAGTGTAAAGCCTTCCCCGAGCACATCATGGACCTCCATCATCGACACAAACGCATGGGGGTCAACGGAATGGATAATGCCTTTTAAACGGGACACCTCATGTTTTCCGACGACACAGTACAGCACATCCCGGTCCTGTTTCGTGAACATACCGTGCCCGCGAAAAACCGTAACGCCGCGGTCCATCTGCTTCATAATTTTCTCGGCAATTTCATTATGCTTGTCCGAAATGATAAAAGCGCCTCTTGCCGTATAGGCCCCTTCCTGCAGAAAATCGACAACACGCGAGCCGACAAAAACGGCAACGAGCGTGTACATCGCTTCACGGTAATGCAGATAGGTGATAAGCGACAGCGTAATCACGCATGCGTCGAACATGAACATGGTCCTGCCCATCGCCACGCCTTTATATTTAAACACGAGCCTGGCAATGATATCGACGCCTCCAGATGTCCCCCCGTAGCGGAAGATAATGCCGAGACCGACGCCGATAAATACCCCGGCAAACAGCGCCGCAAGAAACATATCATCACGAAGCGGAATATGGAAATGTTTCTTTTCAAAAATCCATAAAAAAAGAGAGGAGCCGACCGTCCCGACCAGTGTATAGTAAAACGATTTTTTCCCAAGTAGCTTCCATCCCACAAAAAATACGGGAATATTCAAAATCAGATTGGAGTAAGAGGGGTTGATATGAAATAAATAGTAAAGCAGCAGCGTAATTCCGGTAAAACCGCCTTCCGCCAGATGGTTCTGAATATTAAAATGGACAATGCCAAAGGCAAAGATGCAAGAGCCGAGCAGGATAAAAAAGATGTTTTTCATTTTCAGCATAATCCGTATCCTCCTTCCCCGGTATATATCCGGCGTTCCCATTATAGCGAAAGCGGTACAAAAGGGCAATCAGGCAGAGAGAAAAGCAAATATATGATTTGTAAAATCTGCCGTTTTTGGCTAACATGGAAGAGGATTACAGGATTGGGGGATGAAAATGGCAGAAAACAAATCGATCCGGCAAATGCAAAAAGAAGTCGATGATTATATCAGCCAGTTTGAAGAAGGGTACTTCAGTCCGCTTGCGCTTACAGCAAGGCTGACGGAAGAACTTGGGGAGCTGGCGCGCGAAATCAATCATTATTACGGGGAAAAACCGAAAAAACCGGATGAGAAGCCGAAAACCGTAGCAGAAGAGCTCGGCGATTTGCTGTTTGTCGTCATTTGCATGGCAAATGCTTTACATATTGATTTACAGGAAGCCCATACAATGGTTTTGCAGAAATTTAACACGCGTGATAAAGACAGATGGACGCGAAAAGAGCAGGAGGAGTAATGAAACATGGATGATATTCGGATTATTGTTGCCGGGGCCCGCGGGAAAATGGGGAGCGAGGCGGTCCGGCTGATCGAGCGGACGGAACATTTTAAACTCGTTGGCGTAGTGGACAGGACTTTTGACGGCAAACTGTTCAATGATGTATCCGATTATAACGGCGAACCGGTCCGGGTGTATACCGACCCGGAAGCATGCCTTGAAAATTGCCCGGCGGATGTATGGATTGATTTGACGGTGCCGAAAGCAGGGTTCCTCCATGCGAAAACGGCCCTCGCACATGGTGTCCGTCCGGTTGTCGGGACGACCGGGTTTACCGATGCGGAACTGGAAGAACTAAAGGCTGTTTCCGCACAAAAAAGAATCGGATGTATCATTGCACCAAATTTTGCAATCGGGGCAGTGCTGATGATGAAATTTGCGCAAATGGCGGCGAAATATTTCCCGGATGTGGAAATCATCGAGCTGCACCATGACCGGAAAAAAGATGCCCCGTCCGGCACGAGCGTAAAAACAGCGCAAATGATCTCGGAAGCAAGAAGAAAAAAAACGCAGGGGCATCCGGATGAAAAAGAAACATTACAAGGCGCAAGAGGCGCGGATTTTGAAGGCATGCATATCCACAGCGTCCGCTTGCCCGGGCTTGTCGCTCACCAGGAAGTGCTGTTCGGCGGGGACGGCCAGCTGCTTACGATCCGCCATGACTCGATGGATCGCGCCTCTTTCATGTCAGGGGTGAAAGTAGCCGTTGAAACGGTGATGAACCTCAATACATTTGTTTACGGGCTCGAAAATATTTTGGATTAACCGGAAGGAGGAAAGGAAATGGCCGGCAAGGTGGATATTCTCGCTTTCGGGGCCCATGCCGACGATGTCGAAATCGGCATGGCGGCATCTATTGCCAAATGGGCATCAATGGGGAAAAAAATTGCGATATGCGATTTGACAGAAGCGGAGCTGTCTTCGAACGGGGCGGTTGAAACCCGCAAAAAAGAGGCGCAAAAATCGGCAGCCTGCCTCGGGGTTAGAGAAAGAGTAACGCTGAAATTGCCGGACCGCGGCCTTTTTATGCAAGCGGACGCTATCCGCGCCGTTACGGGTGTCATCCGGAAGTTTCAGCCGGATGTCGTGTTTGCGCCTTTTCATGAAGACCGCCATCCTGATCACGGTCACTGCGGCAGGCTTACAGAGGAAGCCTTTTTTTCGGCCGGCATCAGGAAATATCGGTCTGAACCGGATCTTCCTTCCCATAAACCGAAACATCTTTATTTTTATATGGTAAACGGTTTTCATCCGCCCGATTTTGTCGTCGATGTCACCAACTTTATGGACAAAAAACTTGAGAGCCTCCATGCCTATGAAAGCCAGTTTTCGATTCGGGAAAGAAGTGTCCATACCCCACTTACGGATGGCTATATTGAAGCGGTCACTGCGCGCGAGAGGATGTTCGGGAAAGAGCTCGGGGTGAAATATGCGGAAGGATTTTTAAGCAAAAAACCGATTCTTGTGAATTTGGATGTGCTCGACTTATGAAAAAGTTAAAAATCGGGATTACGTGCTATCCGACCGTAGGCGGATCTGGCGTCATTGCAACGGAACTCGGCCAGCTGCTTGCCGAAAACGGCCACGAGATCCATTTTATTACCTCGAGTGTCCCGTTCCGGCTCAATAAAATGTACCCGAATATTTATACCCATCAGGTGGAAGTGAACCAGTACGCCGTCTTTCAATATCCGCCTTATGATATTGCGCTTGCCTCTAAGATCGCAGAAGTGGCGGAAAGAGAAAAGCTGGATGTGCTCCATGTCCATTATGCAATTCCGCATGCCATCTGCGCCATTCTCGGCAAAATGATGGCCGGTACCCGGATGAAAATCGTGACCACTCTGCACGGCACGGACATCACTGTGCTCGGGTATGATCCGTCGCTTGTGTCTGCCATCCGGTTCGGGATTGAACAGTCGGATGCAGTGACGGCCGTTTCTGAAGCGCTCGTCCGGCAAACGTACGATTTGATCCGGCCGCAGAAAAACATTTCGACGGTTTATAATTTTGTCGATGAACGCGTATACCGGAAAAGGGAGGCAGGCCATTTAAAACATGATTACGGCATTTCGGAAAAAGAAAAAGTGCTGATTCACGTTTCCAATTTCCGGGCGGTAAAGCGCGTGCCCGATGTCGTCAAGGCTTTTGCGAAAGTGCGGGCACAAATGCCGGCGAAACTGCTTCTTGTCGGCGACGGGCCGGAAATGACCGTCGTCTCCCGGCTCGTTGCCCAATGTGGTATAGAAAAAGATGTCTTGTTTTTAGGAAAGCAGGACCGGCTCGAGGAGCTGTACGCAATCAGCGACCTGATGCTGCTTTTATCGGAAAAGGAAAGTTTCGGCCTTGTTGCGCTTGAAGCGATGGCGTGCGGTGTCCCGTGCATTGGCACCCGGGTTGGCGGCATTCCGGAAGTCATCACAGACGGGGTGAACGGCTATTTGTGCGCGTTGGGTGATGTGAGCGACGTTGCTCGAAAAGCCGTCCGGCTGCTTGAGGATCCAGGCCTTTATGCTGCATTTTCGAAAGCGTGCGAAAAGACGGTAAAAGAAAAATTTTATTCCCGCAACATTTTGAAACAATACGAACAAATATATGAACAAACGGTAAATGAGGTTGATGGACATGCTCCCGCCATTTCAGACGGCGCTTCCCATTATCCGGACGCTTGAAGACGCAGGGTTCCAAGCTTTTTTTGTCGGCGGTTCGATCCGCGATAGCCTGCTCGGGCGGCCGGTGCACGATGTCGATATTGCCACCTCGGCAAAACCGGAAGAGGTAAAGGCGCTTTTTAAACATACTGTTGACATCGGCATTGAACATGGAACAGTGCTTGTATTATATAAAGGAAACCAGTACGAGATCACGACGTTCCGGACCGAGTCGGCATATAAAGATTACCGGCGCCCGGAATCGGTTGAATATGTGGACTCATTGCTTGAAGATTTAAAACGGCGCGACTTCACGATGAATGCGATAGCGATGGATAAAAACGGGAAACTGATTGATCCGTTTAGAGGCAGTGAAGCCATCCGGATGAAGCGGATTGAAACGGTCGGATCCCCTGAAGAAAGATTCCGGGAAGACGCGCTCCGGATGATGCGGGCCGCCCGGTTTACAAGTCAGCTTGGTTTTGGTGTTGAACCCGGGACGAAGCAGGCCATCAAGCGCCATGCACCGCTTATCCGACATATTGCTGTTGAGCGGATTACCCAGGAATTTATCAAATTGCTGGAAGGAGAGCATCCGTATGAAGCGCTTCAACTGCTTGAGGAAACCGGGCTGCTCGGGTTTCTCCCCGGTCTTTGCGACAGGGAAGCGCAGCTTTTTTCCGCCCTGCACCCGGTGTTAAACGAATTGTCAGAACAGCAGCTTTGGGTATACCTTGTTGCCGCCGCGAACCCGGAAGATGCCAACGCTTTTTTGCGAAAATGGAAACTGCCGAATGAAAAACGGAAAGCCATCGTACGTACGCTCGGCTTTTTCAGGATGCGCGCCGAGCGAAAGTGGGATCCGCTAATGCTCTATGATGCCGGTGAACAAACGGCATTGGATGCTGAAGCGGTTTTCTGTGCTTTTCGCCGCGAAAACCCGGCGCCCCGCATTTCCGCCCTCCGGCAGGCTTTCCGGAAATTACCGGTGAAAAACCGCAGCGAGCTAGCAATCGACGGGAAAAAGCTGATGGCGCTTTTTTCGAAAAAAGGCGGTCCATGGCTGAAAGAAATGCTTCGTGAGATTGAAAAAGCGCTGATAAACGGCGAAATCGAAAACCAATATGAGGCAATCCGGAGGTGGGTTTTGTGCAAATATCCACAAGAGAAAAAATAATAGAATTGCTGACGGAAGCTGGGGACGGCTTTGTATCGGGAGAAACGCTGGCGAAAAAGTTGAACTGCTCGCGGGCGGCGGTTTGGAAGCATATGGAAGAGCTGCGCAAAGAAGGTTTTGAATTGGAAGCGGTCCGGAAAAAAGGCTACCGGATTAAAGGAACGGGCGACAAAGTGACGGAAAATGAAATCCGGTACGGGCTCGGGACAAAACGGCTTGCAAGAAACATTCATTACCGGGAAACGATCGATTCGACGCAGCGGCTTGCGCACCAGCTCGTACAGGAAGGCTGTCCTGATGGCACGCTTGTGATTGCAGAGCAGCAGACGGGAGGAAGGGGCAGGCTCAGGCGGTCCTGGTACTCCCCTAAATATACCGGGATCTGGATGAGCATTATCCTGCGGCCGGATCTTCCGCCGCAAATGGCGCCCCCGTTTACGCTCATTGCCGCCGTTGCGGTCGCACAGGCAATCGAAGAAACAGCGGGGATTGTGCCGGAGATCAAATGGCCGAATGACCTGTTAATCGGCGGAAAAAAATGCGCAGGGATCCTGACAGAGCTTGAAGCGGACACGGATCGGATCCAGGCGGTGATCACAGGGATCGGGATCAATGTAAACGAAACCGATTTCCCAGACTCCTTAAAATCGATCGCAACATCCCTTTCCCTTGCTTCTGGTAAAAAAGTAAAACGCGCGCTGCTCATTCAGCGCATCCTTGAGAAATTGGAAAAATACGAGGAAATTTATCTCCAAAACGGTTTTGCGCCGCTTAAAATTTTATGGGAAAGCTATGCCAATGTGACGGGGAAAAAAATCACGGCGCATACGTTAAAAGGGGATATTTCAGGGCGTGCGGTCGGCATCACGGATGACGGTGTGCTCCAGCTTGAAGGGGAAGACGGACAGATGCATGCCATTTACTCCGCAGATATTGAAATCGAACGTTAAAAAATTGACAAAATTTTTGGCCGGATATAGCGCAATCTGGCCATTCCTGCTATAATCAACTTGGGTAGTATCTATTTCGGAACTATACCAATTCAGCTTTTTATACAAAATAGATTCTGCCTTGATCCTTAAACGGACGGGGACAGAGGGCCAAAATGAACAGTTGAAAAAACAGGGAGCCCGTCTGTCCAGTGACGGGCTCCTTTTTCCAATTGTTTGTTTCCTCTGCACCGGTCAATCCATGACAGGTGAGGAGTGTTGGAAAATGAAACAAACGACGGATTTTGTGAAGATGAAGGCGCAAGAAGAAAAAATTGCAATGGTGACCGCTTATGATTATCCTTCTGCAAAGCTTGCAGAAGAAGCCGGCGTCGACATGATTCTTGTCGGTGATTCGCTCGGCATGGTCGTGCTCGGCTATGATTCGACCATTCCGGTGACCGTGGCGGATATGGTCCACCATACGAAAGCGGTCAAACGCGGGGCGAAAAACACTTTTATCGTCACCGACATGCCGTTTATGTCGTACCATTTGAGCCGCGAAGAAACATTAAAAAACGGCGCCCGCATCATTCAGGACGGAGGCGCCCATGCCGTGAAACTGGAAGGCGGGAAAGAAGTCGCGGCTCAAATTGAAGCGCTTACGGAATCAGGGATCCCGGTGATGGCTCATATCGGGCTGACACCGCAAAAGGTCGGGATTTTCGGCGGCTATAAAGTCCAAGGGAAAACAGCGGAAGCCGCCAAAAAGCTGCTGGAAGATGCGAAAGCGTGCGAGGAGGCCGGCGCTTTTGCTGTCGTCCTGGAATGCGTCCCGCGGCAGCTTTCGGAAGAAGTGACAGCCGCACTTTCCATTCCAACCATCGGAATTGGGGCCGGCCTTGATGTAGACGGGCAGGTCCTTGTATTCCATGACCTGGTAAAATACGGAAGCGAAAAAGTGGCAAAATTTGTGAAGCAATTTGCCGATGCGGATGCCGTGATGCGCGCGGGGCTCCGCCAATACGTACAGGAAGTAAAAAACCGGACGTTCCCCGAAGAAAAGCATACGTACACGATGAAAGAAGAAGAACTGGCAACACTGTACGGGGGGCATGCAAAATGAAAACCGTGCAGGTAATGAGTGTTGCAGAAACGAAGCAGAAAATCCGGACGCTTGTATCCCGGTATAAAAAAGAAGGCAAGTCGATCGGGTTTGTCCCGACGATGGGCTACTTGCATGAAGGCCATCTCGCCCTGGCAAAGCAGGCAAGAAAAGAAAACGATATTGTCATCATGAGTATTTTTGTAAACCCGCTCCAATTCGGGCCGAATGAAGATTTCGACCGATACCCGCGCGATGCGGAAGGGGACCGGCATAAAGCGGAAGCAGCAGGCGTTGATGTATTGTTTATCCCGTCTGTTAAAGAAATGTATCCGCGCGCTTTATCGGTTCAAATGACAGTGACAAAAGGGACGGATGTCCTTTGCGGAAGAAAGCGGCCGGGCCATTTTGACGGCGTGGCGACGGTTCTTTCGAAATTGTTTCACCTCGTTCAGCCGGACCGCGCTTATTTCGGATTGAAAGATGCCCAGCAGGTGGCCGTTGTCGAAAATTTGGTTCGCGATTTGGATTTTCCCATTGACATTGTCCCGTGCCCGATCGTGCGCGAACCGGACGGCCTTGCAAAAAGTTCGCGAAACGTCTATTTATCGGAGGCGGAGCGGAAAGAAGCACCCGAAATATACAAAAGTTTGCAATTGGCAAACAAAGCGGTTGAACAGGGAGAGAGAAACCCGGAAAAAGTGATTTCCCTTGTGAAAGCGCATCTTTCCGCGCATCTGTCCGGGAAAATCGATTACGTAGAATTGTATTCATATCCTGACCTCGAACCGGTCCATGCCATACATGGGCGCTGTATCCTCGCAGTCGCCGTCCAATTTGAAAGAGCACGGCTTATCGATAATATCATTTTTGCAGAATAAACAACATGAGAATAGGAGAGATTGCTTTGCTGCGGACTGTGATGAACGGAAAAATCCACCGGGCAACCGTGACGGAAGCGAATTTAAACTATGTCGGAAGCATCACGATTGATGCGGATTTGCTGGATGCTGCGGGAATGGCGCCCAATGAGAAAGTGCAAATAGTGAACAATTACAACGGGGCGCGATTTGAAACGTACATTATCCCGGGTGAAAGGGGATCCGGTGTCATCTGCCTGAACGGCGCGGCCGCCCGGCTTGCACAACCCGGTGATATTGTGATTATCATTTCGTACGCCCTTTTGACGGAAGAAGAAATGAAAAACCACCATCCGAAAATTGTCCTGCTTGATGCAAAAAACCGGATTGAAAAAATGTTATCGGAAGAACCGGCTTCCACGATTTTGTAAGGGTAAAACCGCACCTGCTTTTTCCGGCAGGGCGGTTTTTTAATTTCTGCATCTGCTTGTGGCGAATGATCGATTTTATGTTAAAATAGTACAATATGGAAGAAACGGGGCAATTATTTTTAGTCAGGTGATGTTATGCAGCGCTATGTAGTCGTAGATCTTGAAACAACAGGAAATTCAGCAAAAAAAGGCGATCGCATCATCCAGTTTTCCGCTGTTGTGGTTGAAGGCCGGGAGATAAAAACGCAATTTACAAGCTTCGTTAATCCCGAAAAGCCGGTACCGCCGTTTATTTCGGAATTGACCGGGATCGATAACGGCATGCTTGAAGAAGCGCCGGTATTTTCGGAGATCGCCCCGCGCATTATGGAAATTTTGGAAGACAGCATATTTGTCGCCCACAATGTGCTGTTTGACCTGCCGTTTTTGCAGCAGGAATTAAAGGCTGCGGGGTTTCCGCCGTTTCGCGGGCCGAGCCTTGACACCGTTGAATTTTCGAGAATTGCATTTCCAACTTTGAACAGTTATAAACTGGGGGATCTGGCCGATTCTTTGTCTCTTTATCATGAACGGCCGCACCGGGCGGACAGTGATGCTTTTGTGACGGCAAAGCTGCTTCTTGCCTGCATGGAAAAGTGTGCGTCCCTTCCTGTCGTCACACTTGAACAACTCGTGCCGCTTTCTTATTCCTTGAAAAACGACCTTGCCGGCATTTTTGAGGATATACTGGAAGAGAAACGGCGGCATATCGAGCATTTGCCGCCGGATATGGAAGTATACCGTGGTATTGCATTAAAGCGGAAAATCCTCCCGCCGGATAACGGACCGCGTGAGATTGGCCGTTACCCGCAGGATGCAGTTGAAAAAGAATCCTGGTTTGCGGCTTCAGGTACCGGGATGGAAGCGCGCCCCGCCCAATTTGAAATGATGGACCATGTCCGGGAAGCTTTTTCTGCTGAGGAGCATGTCGCATTAGAAGCAGGCACGGGCATCAGCAAATCCCTTGCCTATCTTGTGCCGGCCGCTTTCCAAGCGATTTCGGAACAGAAACCGGTGTTAATCAGCACGTATACTGTTGCGCTTGAGCACCAGCTTTTAAATAAGGAAATCAAAAGGCTTGAACAGATGCTGAAAACCCCGGTCAGGACCGTGTTGCTAAAGGGGAGGAGCCATTACCTGCATTTGTTTAAGTTTGAACAGTCGTTAAAAGAACCGGACCGGCAGTACGACGCCGTATTTGCCAAAATGCAAATCCTGGTCTGGCTTACCGAAACAGAAAGCGGCGATCTTGACGAGCTTCATTTATCTGGCGGCGGAAAACATTTTTGGCAGCGGATTAAACAGGACGGCTGGCATACGGATAAAAAAGATCCGTGGAAATCGCGGGATTTTTATCTTTACGCCAAAGCCTGCGCAGCCTCTGCTGACATCGCCGTCACGAACCATGCGATGCTGTGCGCGGAACTTGAAAGGGACCAGTCGGTGTTTGACGGATTTCAATACGTCATCATTGATGAAGCCCACCGCCTTGAACAAGCGGCCCGGGAAACGATCGGGAAACGCGCAAGTTACAACCAAATGAAATATATGATGGCAAGGCTTGGTCTGTATGAGCAAAAACAACTGTTTTACAAATTGGAAAAAATGATGGAAAAATATGGGCTAAAAGCCAGACTGCACGCGTTTGAATGCGATGCAATCCTGCAGGGCCTTGAGGCTGAGCTCGATGATTTATTCGGTATGCTTGCCCAAAAAGTAATGCGCGTGAACCGGGAAACAAATGGTTACCAGAAAATCAAATTAAGAATTAAAAAAGAAAATTGGAAACAAAAAGCATGGCAGGCAGTTCTGCTCTGTACGGAACGGATCAGGGCGTCCATGAAAGAGATTTCACAGGCTTTGGAAGAGAGACTTTCGCAGTTGCTTTCCGAAAAACAGATGAAAGAACAGGCACTCGCTTTTATCGAAGAAATGTACAGCTTTTTGGAAGATTGGCGCCTTTTGCGCGACAACCTGGCCATTTTCGCCGGCCAAAACGGCGGGGATGAAAATGTCGTCTGGGTGGAAGGGGATTTGCGCGCCCTCCCGAACAGCCTTGTCATCTATTGCCAGCCGGTGCATGCCGGAGAAACATTGCAAAAAGCTTTTTTTTCGCGAAAAAAGAGCGTTGTGCTTACTTCCGCGACATTGACCGTTGGCGGAAGCTTCCGCTATTTTCTGGACGAGACGGGGCTAGCGCACACCACAAAAACGGTCCGCATTCCGTCGCCTTTCCGGTTCGACAGGCAGGTGCAGTTTATTATCCCGAACGACCTTCCCGATATCGGATCCGTCAGTATAGAAGACTTTGCGGAAAAAATGGCAGGTTATCTGCTTGCCGTTGCGGAGGCCACAAAAGGCAGGATGATGATTTTATTTACATCCTTTGATTTGCTGAAAAACGTGTACCACCTGATGAAAGAAAGCGGAATGCTTGAAGATTATATGTTTATCGCCCAGGGAATATCAAGCGGCAGCCGGTCGAGGTTAACGAAAAGCTTTCAAAAATTTGACAAAGCCATTCTTTTCGGTTTAAGCAGCTTTTGGGAAGGGGTCGACATCCCTGGCGATGACCTTTCCTGCCTTGTGATGGCCCGCCTTCCGTTTTTGCCCCCGGATGAACCGGTTACTGAAGCAAAGTCCGATTATTTCAGGGCAAAGGGGAAAAACCCGTTTTCCGCCTATGCCTTGCCTGAAGCCGTGCTCAGGTTCAAACAAGGGTTTGGCAGGCTTATCCGGACGCGTCATGACCGCGGCATTTTTCTTGTCCTGGACCGGAGGATTGAAACGGCCACATACGGGCCGGCGTTCACAAAGTCTCTGCCGCCGGTCCGCATCAGGCACCTGGATCTGAACGAGACGCTTGAGGTCATTGAAAGCTGGCTGTAAAAAAAGTGCTGCGACAATGCAGCACAAAACAGGGTAGACCGGAAAAATGATCAAATGCATCATTTTTTCATTCATTTTTGCTGTATAATGATGAAGGAAATGATTCTAAGCTTAGGATGGCCTGCATGGGAACTGATATGAATGACAATTTCTGCTTAAAAGGATTTACGCCATGGAAAATGAGGGTTCGGAATGAAAAAAGCACTGATCTCGATTTGCATTTTGGTCATCGTGATAGCCGGATTTGCGGCAGAGACTTATTGGAAAGCACGGAAACCGTATCATGAAGCCTACAACAAAGCGGTCGCTGTTGCCAAAAGCGAAGCCGGCATCCGGGCTGCCGATGCATTTTATCTTTACAATGGCAAAAGCACCTATTATGTTGTCGTGGGGAAAGGAAAAGGCGGGAAGAAAAAAGCGGTTTGGATCCCTGAAAAGAAACCGAAACGTGTGACCGTCCTAGACTTGAATACCGGCATCTCAAAACAGGATGCAGTGAAACAAGTGGTGCAGAAAAGGCAGCCGGATAAAATTTTATCTGTGCGGCTCGGCATGGAAAGCCAGGTTCCCATTTGGGAAGTTGCTTATATAAAAGGAAACAGCCTCGGCTATGATGAGGTTCCTTTTTTAAAAAAATCCAATTGATCCGTTTGGAGAGGTGAATCGTATGAAACTAGCATCAAGGGTAAGTGCATTAACGCCGTCATCCACGTTGGCGATTACGGCAAAGGCAAAAGCAATGAAGGCGCAAGGCATCGATGTGATCGGCCTTGGCGCAGGTGAACCCGATTTTAATACACCGAGGGAGATTATCGAAGCCGCGTACCAGTCGATGCTGGACGGCCAGACGAAGTATACCCCGGCCGGCGGAATGGCATCGCTGAAAGAGGCCGTCATTGAAAAATTCCAAAAAGACCAGGGGCTTGGCTTTAAAGCAAATGAAATCATCATTACCAACGGGGCAAAACACGCCTTGTATACATTGTTTCAGGTGCTGCTCGACCAGGGCGATGAAGTGATCATCCCGTCTCCTTACTGGGTAAGCTATCCCGAGCAGGTAAAGCTTGCAGAAGGCGTCCCGGTCTTTGTAGAAGGCAAAGAAGAAAACCAGTATAAAATAACGCCGGAGCAGCTGGAAAAAGCCATATCGCCGCGGACAAAAGCGTTTGTACTCAACTCTCCCGGCAATCCGACCGGCATGATGTATACAAGGGAAGAACTTGAAAAACTCGGTGAAGTCTGCCTGAAACACGATATTTTGATCGTGTCGGACGAAATTTACGAAAAATTGGTGTACGGCGGCAGCCGGCATGTCTCGATCGCCACCATTTCACCGGAACTGAAAGCACAGACGGTGATCATTAACGGCGTCTCAAAATCCCATTCCATGACCGGCTGGCGGATCGGCTATGCGGCCGGAAACGGGGATATCATCAAAGCGATGACAAATCTTGCCAGCCATTCGACTTCCAATCCGGCAACGCCTTCCCAGTTCGCGGCACTCGCCGCATATAGCGGGGATGAACGCACCGTGGAAGAGATGCGCCAGGCTTTCGAGGCACGGCTCAATGCTGTTTTTAACCAGCTGATTGAAATTGACGGGATTACCTGCATCAAACCGCAAGGCGCTTTTTATTTATTCCCGAATGTGAAAGAAGCCGCAAAGCTGACTGGGTTTCAAACGGTTGACGCATTTGTGGAGGCTTTGCTCGAGGAAGCGCGCGTTGCCGTCGTCCCGGGTTCCGGTTTCGGCGCGGAAAACAATATCCGGCTTTCTTATGCCACTTCTTTGGAAAATCTCGAAGAAGCGCTCAAGCGGATCAAACAGTTCGTGGAAACACGGAAAAAAGCGTGAAACTTTGGCTTGTTTCCTTTTTCCGCCTTTGTTTAGTATAATGGATTTCGGTACATATGGGAGACAAGCCGGAAATTGTTTTGGAGGGAAATACCGTGAAAATCACCATTTCAGAAGTACACCAGCATATCGGGGAGGAAGTGACGATCGGGGTCTGGCTGAACAACAAACGTTCAAGCGGCAAAATTGCTTTTCTCGAGCTGCGTGACGGGACAGGCTTTATCCAGGGGGTCGTCGTAAAAAACGAAGCCGGGGAAGAGGTCTTTCAAACGGCGAAATCGATGAGCCAGGAAACTTCTTTTTACGTTACCGGGACAGTCCGGGAAGATGCCCGCTCCCCGTTCGGCTACGAGCTCCAGGTGACCGGCATAGAGATCATTCATGAAGCCGTAGATTACCCGATCACACCAAAAGCGCACGGGACCGAATTTTTAATGGACCACAGGCATCTATGGCTCCGTTCCCGCCGCCAGCACGCCGTCATGAAAATCCGGAACGAGATCATCCGGGCGACGTATGAGTTTTTCAATACGCACGGGTTTACGAAAATCGACCCGCCGATTTTAACCGGCAGTGCGCCGGAAGGAACGACCGAGCTGTTCCATACGAAGTACTTTGACGAAGAGGCCTATCTATCACAAAGTGGGCAGCTTTACATGGAAGCGGCAGCAATGGCATTCGGGAAAGTATTTTCTTTCGGCCCGACGTTCCGCGCCGAAAAATCGAAAACGCGCCGCCATTTGATCGAGTTTTGGATGATCGAGCCGGAAATGGCTTTTTATGAACATGAAGACAGCCTGAAAGTACAGGAACAGTATGTCTCTTATATCGTCCGGTCCGTTTTGGAAAACTGCAAACTCGACCTGCACCGGCTTGGCCGCGATACTTCAAAGCTTGAACAAGTGTCGGCGCCGTTTCCGCGGATTACGTATGATGATGCAATTGAATTGCTCCATGAAAAAGGATTTGAGGATATCAAGTGGGGCGAAGATTTTGGTGCGCCGCATGAAACCGCGATTGCCGAAAGTTTCGACAAGCCGGTGTTCATTACGCATTATCCGGCTGCAATCAAACCGTTTTACATGCAGCCGGATGCTAAGCGCCCGGAAGTCGTGCTGTGCGCCGATTTGATTGCGCCGGAAGGGTACGGGGAAATCATCGGCGGCAGCGAGCGGATCAATGACTATGATTTGTTGCTGAAACGGATCAAGGATTTCAATCTGTCGGAAGAAGCTTACAAATGGTATCTTGATTTACGAAAATACGGTTCTGTTCCGCATTCCGGCTTCGGGCTGGGCCTTGAGCGGACGGTTGCCTGGATTTCGGGCGTTGAGCATGTGCGCGAAACGATTCCGTTCCCGAGGCTTTTAAACCGGATCTATCCGTAATATCGAGTAGGAGGCTAATCATTATTTGATTAGCCGACCTCTCACACCACCGTGCGTACGGTTCCGTACACGGCGGTTCTAAAGTTTACGACCGTACAGACAGATAGTAATCCAGAAAACTTATATACCTTGCTCTTCGGAAGAGTTCGTTTGTAAGGGTTCTAGCTAAGATATGGCTGCCGGAGATTCTCCAGTAGCCTTTTCTTGTGTTAGCCCATTCCCACGCCTTTCTTTTATTGATCCCTAATTTCTTGAGCCAATAAAATCTTGTGCGTACTCTCTTCCATCTTTTCCAAGTTACCATTCGCATTCTTCTTCGTGTCCATTGGTCCAGTCTGGTTACCAGACTTTTCATATCCGCTAGCTTGTAGTAATTTACCCATCCTCGGACAGTGTCGTTTAGCCTTTTCTTTCTTTCCTCTACGCTTAATCCGTTGCTTCTTCCTGTGATTCTGCGAATTTTCTCCTTTAATTTTTGAACACCCTTCGGGTGTACCCGGAATTTGCATTTTCCTTCATAAAGGTAAAATCCATAACTCAGGAACTTGATGTTTCTAATATGTGTGATCATCGTCTTCTCTCGGTTCACTTTGAGTCGCAATTTCTTCTCAATGAATGGGAGAATGTTATGGTATGTTCTTTCGCAGCTTCTTCGGCTTTTACAGAATATGATCACATCATCAGCGTAACGGACAAATCGGTGATTTCTTGCTTCCATTTCTTTATCCAATTCGTTTAACATTACATTGGCAAGAAGCGGACTTAGTGGTCCTCCTTGTGGAACACCGAAATCATTTGTTGTCCTTATTCCTTTGATCATAACACCTGCATTTAGGAATTTATGGATTAAGGAGATTACACGTCCGTCGTGAATTGTTTCACTCAATATCTGGATAAGCTTACTATGGTTTACCGTGTCAAAGTACTGTTCTAAGTCCAGGTCTACTACATACTGGTATCCTTCATTTACATTCTTTTGGCACTTGAGAAGTGCCTGATGTGTACTTCTATGTGGTCGGAAACCATAGCTATTGTCTGAGAACTTTCTTTCATATATAGGGACTAGGACCTGCGAAATGGCTTGTTGGATGACTCGGTCTACTACCGTTGGTATTCCAAGTTTCCTTGTTTTCCCGTTGTCTTTTGGAATTTCTACCCTTCTAACGGGTTGGGGCTTGTATGTCCCATTTCGAATGGAGAGGACGAGTTCCCTCTGATGTTCAGTTAGGTATGCCAAAAGTTCACCTGTTTTCATTCCATCGACACCGCCCTCACCTTTGTTTTTCTTTACCTTTTTATAGGCACGGTGCAGGTTATTACTTGAAAGGATTCGTTCGAGCATCCATTCGTTCTGTCTGTTGGTGTTAGTGGTGTTGTTTTCAGTTATCCTCTTGAAACTATGCCCTCTGCCATATCCTTCCTGTTCCGCAGTATCTTTTTGACAGCAGGTTTCTTCCTGTTTTCTGCATTTGTTCGTTTCTTCGGTAACTTTCATTGACTTCCACTTCCTTTAGTTCAGCCCTTCCTTCGATGCTCCAGGCATCTCCGTACTATGGCTTCTGCTGACTTCTCACGGCAAATCTTGTTTCAACCAGGTTTCATACTCTGTTTCCACCTGTCCGTGAGACCTCCCGTGGTAAGGTGATTTGCTTTCATTCCATGTACCCGCACCATTTACGTTTCCACATCCGGATAGCTTTTGGGCTTTGACTTGTTCAGCAGCCTTACCCTGTGAGAGTACGCCTAATGATGTTCGTGTTCCTCGGGTCAGAATTTTGCCTCCAGCTTCCTTCAGATTCCATCTCACGATGGACACCCTTGCTCTTGGCTAATGGTTGGTCGCTACCTACCCCCATAGCGGACTTACACCGCCTAGCGAATCGCCATGCACGGCGCACTGAAAAAACGGCTGCATTGACGGTGTGCAGCCGTTTTTCTTTTCAGATGTTTTTTTCAATTCCCTTGCCGTTTTTAAACTGCTATACTTACATTGAGGTGTCCAACATGGATAAAGATCTTTTGCTTGCCTGGTGGGAAGAAGGGATATTGACCGTCCCCCAGCTCTTATTGAAAAAATACAAACAGCTTGGCCTGAATGAAACGGAACTTGTGCTTTTGCTGCAAGTTTATTCTTTTTTAAAAGAGGGAAATGCGTTTCCGACGCCTGAAGATCTGGCAGGCAGGCTTACCATTCCGGAAAGTATGTGCGTTTCGATTTTGCGGCGTCTAATCCAGCATCAGTTTTTGTCCATTGAAGAAGGGGAAGGGGAAGGTGGCATCCTGTATGAAAAATATTCGATCATGCCGCTGTGGGCGAAACTCGCCGATGAATTTATCTATGAGAAAAAACAGGACGAGCTTGAAAAAAGCGTAAACGAAGAAACCGATTTATACACCACGTTTGAACAGGAGTTTGGCAGGCCGCTGTCGCCGCTCGAATGCGAAACATTGGCGATGTGGATTGACCAGGACGGGCAATCCCCTGATCTGATCAAAGCCGCCCTGCGCGAAGCCGTCATCTCCGGCAAACTGAATTTCCGCTACATAGACCGCATTTTGTTTGAATGGAAAAAGAACGGAATCCGGACGGTGGATGAAGCACGTGAATATGGAAGGAATTTCCGTAAATCGTCAAAACCGCAAACAGAAAAACCGAAAACGACCAATCCGGTGCCGTTTTATAACTGGCTCGAACAATAAAGGTGACAATAATAATTTTATGTAAACTAGTTACAGGAGTTTGAGAAATGCTGACAAAAAAACAAATCCGGCATTGCCTTGAGACAATGGGGGAAATGTTTCCGGATGCCCGCTGTGAATTGAATCATTCAAATCCTTTTGAGCTGCTGATCGCGGTAACATTATCCGCCCAGTGCACCGATGCGCTCGTCAATAAAGTGACAAAAAATCTGTTTCAAAAGTATAAAACGCCGGATGATTATATTGCCGTGCCGCTTGAAGAACTGCAGCAGGACATCCGGTCGATCGGCCTATACCGCAACAAAGCAAAAAACATCCAAAAACTTTGTCGGATGCTCATCGAGGAATACGGGCGGGAAGTGCCGCAAACACGTGAAGAACTAATGAAACTGCCCGGCGTCGGCAGAAAAACGGCAAACGTTGTCCTGTCGGTTGCTTTTGGCATTCCGGCCATTGCTGTCGATACCCATGTGGAGAGAGTAAGCAAACGGCTCGGTTTTTGCCGCTACAAAGACAGTGTATTGGAAGTGGAACAAACCTTAATGAAAAAAGTGCCGAAAGAAGAATGGTCGATCACGCACCACCGGATGATCTTCTTCGGCCGCTACCATTGTAAGGCCCAGCGCCCGCAATGTGAAATCTGCCCGCTTCTTGACCTGTGCAGGGAAGGGAAGAAACGGATGAAGCAGAAAGAGAACAAGAAATAACAATACAAAAAGCATGGAGAACTGATTCTCCATGCTTTTTTGGTGCGAACCGGCGGGAGCACAGGAAGCCATCAATCACGTGCTTTTTTATTCAGAACCGGTATTGTTATTTGCGGACGTGTTGCCCGAACTGTTTTCGTCTTTATTGGAACTGTTCCCGCCGTTCGTATTGGTCCCTTGGTTTCCGTTTGAACCGCTGTTTCCCTTGCCATGAGTGCCTGCTCCATTGTTTGCCGGTCTGTCATTTCCGCTTGAAGGGCCAGTGCCTGAACTGTTTCCTGGACCGTTGTTGTTATCTTTGTTGCTGTTGCCGTTTCCGCTGTTTTCCGAGCCGGTGCCGTTTGAATTGCCGCTGTTTGTTCCCTTGTCTGAGCCGGTGTTGTCTTTGTTTTCGCCGGACTGATTGGTGTCAGTGCCGGTATTGCTATTCGTATTTGAATTGTTTGCATCCGGTTGTTTTTGGGCATTGTCTTCCGGTTGCTTGTTTTGGTTATCATCCGCCTTCGTGTCCGTGCTATCCCCCGGAACCGTTACACTGGCGGATGCCGCTTTGCTTTTCACGCCATTTACCGTGGCGGTGACATTGAAGACATACGTTGCGCCCGCTTTCGGATTGGCAACGGTGATCGATTTTCCTGAAGTCGAACCGAATGACGCCGCGCTGCCGTTTATTGTGCCGGAGACGTTAAAGGTTGCACCTGATCCTTCATAATCCCAGGTAACCGTAATTTTTTTGCTGTTTGCATCATACGCTGCGTGAACATTTGCCGGCGCATCCTGGGTAACGGATTTTTTATCAATCGCTGTATCGATATGGCCGCGGATATACAATTCGCTTCCCATTCTGACGACACTTTTCGGCATCGTAAAGTCAGGCGTTTCTTTGCCTTCCGATACATAGCGCATCAAGTGGCGGTAAATTTGCTGCGCGACCGTTTGATACGGCCTTGTGACGCCATATTTTTTGCCTTTCTCGCTTTCGTATCCGGTCCATACAGCTAACGAATATCTTGTCGTGTAGCCCGCAAACCAGGAATCCCGCACAGAAGAACTCAAAATCCCGTATTTTGCCAGCTCATCTTTATCAAAATTCGTTGTGCCCGTTTTACCGGCGGCAGGCAATCCTGGAATATGGGCGGTTGTCCCGGTGCCTTTTGTCAGCACATCTTTCAGCACGTCCGTAATCATATAAGCCGTAAAATCACTCATGGCGATTTTGGACTGGACATGCGGTTTGATTTCCGTGACCCCGTCACGCAGGACAATTTTCCGGATGGCATGCGGCTTGTTGTATATGCCTTCATTGCCGAATGCGGCGTAAGCGGAAGCCATCTGCAGCGGTGAAACTTGCACCCCTCCGCCGATGGATGAAGATTCAACGATTTCTTTGCTGTTTAAATCAAGGCCGAGTTTTTTTGCAAAACGGATGGCCCTTTCCTTGCCGACTTCTTTATACGTTTCATAGGCAGGAATATTCCGTGATAAATACAGTGCCTTGCGCATGCTCATCTTGCCAAGGAACCGGTTATCCCAGTCATTAATCGGCGTTCCGTCCGAATAAGTGGTTGCCACATCGTTCAATTGGTGCCCGGTTGACCAGTGCAAGTACTCAATCGCCGGCCCGTAGTCAAGAATCGGTTTGATCGTTGATCCCGGCGAACGCTTCGTATCAACGGCATAGTTGAAGCCGCGGTCAAGTTTCATATTGCGCCCGCCGCCGAGCGCACGGATTTCGCCTGTTTTCGTATCGATCAGGGCAATGCCGGCCTGCATTTTTTTATCCGGATAATTGATGATCGAATTGGTGTTTAAGATTTTTTCCGTATATTGTTGTGCGGAAGAATCCAGGGTTGTATAAATGGTTAAACCATCGGCATACACATTATAGTTCCCGAGTTTCTGCACTTCCTTAATGACTTCATTGACAAAGGCAGGATATTTGTTCGCGTTTGTATTCCGCTCTTTTTCTTTGACCAGTCCGGCCGAAACCGGGGTGGCCTGCGCTTTTTCCATTTCTGCCTTTGTAATTTTATTGTTTTTGTACATCATTGACAGGACAATGTCCCTTCTTTTCTTCGTCAGATCCGGATGGTCAAACGGATTATAATTATTCGGGCTTTGCGGCATGCCGGCCAGTACGGCAATTTCCGGCAGTGATAATTTGCTTAAAGATTTGCCATAATAATGTTCAGCGGCTGTCTCAAAGCCGAAGACACCGTCTGACATATAGACTTTATTGACATACATTTCAAGGATTTCATGCTTTGTATATTTCCGCTCAAGCTGGATCGCTAGCCACGCTTCCTGGGCCTTCCGCTTTAATGTTTTTTCGTTTTTATTATTTAATGCCATGGAAACGACCTGCTGGGTGAGGGTGCTCGCCCCCTCGGATCCGAACCCTTTGGTAAAGTTTGCGACCACCGCACCCCCGAGCCGAATCGGGTCGATCCCGTGGTGATGATAGAACCGTGCGTCTTCCGTCGAAAGAATCGCGTTTTCCATCTGTTTTGGAAGCTCTTCATAATCAATATATTTCCGGTTCTGTGCCCCGAGCGTTGCGACTGTTTTGTTGCTTTTATCCTTAATCACCGATGGAATCGGGTCGGATAACTGCTTCTTCGTCAGTTTTGGGGAGCTGCTTGCGTAATACGCAAAAGTGCTGATTCCCGCAATGACTCCGGCCAGCCCGACAAGAAAGCAGACAAGAATGAGCCGATTTATAAATGTTAAAAATTTGTTTTTCGGTTTTTTCCTCTTCTTTTTATGTTGATTTGCCTGCATTTGTTTCCGGCGTTCTTCGCGGGATTGGTATTTTTCTGCCATGCTCAGCATTCCTTTCTTCTAAATCTGAAAAAGCCGATTTAGATTCAAAACATATTGTTGCCGGATCCGTCAATCATCCGGCCGGGCAACAACTATAAAGCATACAATTGTTTTAAAACGGCGATGTAATCAATTCTCGGCCGGTATCCAACCGGTATAGGGTGCCCGTTTTCTTCAATTTCTTCTTTTTTTATCGATTTTCTCCCTCCGGCAAGCATTCTATCCCAATAAAAAAATAAATGGCGGGATTCCAGCAAAAAAATTTCTTCTTCCTTCGCAAAACGGAGAATGACAAAGCAAATTCCGCCTTGCGCCACCACCTGTTTCATATGGCTGATTTGATGCTCATGGAAGTTATGAAGCGGAAAAGAAGTATGGTTTTGCGTTTCCTTTGCTTCAAAGTCTATATATTTACCGTTCATCACCCCGTTGTAATCGGTTGTGGACGGCTGTTTAAAATAGGCTTCTTTAATGACGGCTGTGCTCCGTGACTGATAATCGACCTGGACAATCTGGATCGGGGTCGGTTTTTTATGGATAACGGCAATGCCTTCCTGCAAATAATAAGCATTGGTTTCATTCAGATCCTCTTCCAGTGTCATCCCGCGGTTGCCGTATAAAATTTGGTTCGCATTTTTCCGTCCGGCTTTGTTTTTTTTCCCTTTATACTTTTTTCCGTTTGGATAACGCAATTCCATGTTCCCTCACCTCATAAGCTAAATTATATCATAGCAGAACAGACAAAGAATATGTAATAAAAAAAACAGTCTTTCGGCCCCTTTTGCGCCGGCGGGGGACAAGGAACCGGCCTGCCCGGTTTTTTTCGCTAAAAACAGGCAAAACAAAAAGCAAGGAAACATTTCCTTGCTTTTTGCTTTCATTAGGTGGAAGGGCGGTCAGGGCCGTTCAGCTTCTTATCTCCTTTTGCCAAAGACCCTTTCTGTTCCCGTGCTTTTTTCTGTTGTTGTGCTTTGTTGTCATTCGTTTTCATGGAAACCCACCTCCTGAAATTGGTGTCACCGGATTTTCCGGCATATTTATTGTTTGCAGTTCCGCCTTTTGCATACATGCCGGCACGAAAGTTGGCGCAGCCGGGAAAAATGCGCCCAAAATGGAGGCACGCTGTCGAAAGAAAACGCAAAATGAAGAAACCCGTTTTCTTTGCCGAATTGCTTCTAGTTTTGTCAGGCATGAAGGGACCGGGCCGCCTGGCAGAGAATGAATAGGCATGATGAAATTCAAGGGGGAAAACAAATGATACCGAAAGCCGCATTTTTAAACGGGCTGGAAAAAATGGAAGAGGCACTCGAAAATATTGGGACAGAGATCCGGCATAAGGCGGAGAAGGAAGCAAGAAAGCAGTCGATAAAGCAGTGGTACCATTTGAAAAAAGCAGAAATGAAGCTGGATCATTTGGAAAAAAGGGCGGAAGCATTCAGAAAAACATACAGGGCGGAAAGCTTGCGGATTGATGAAAACAAAAAAACTTCCTAAAATGAAAGAAGTCTCCCGTAAAAAAACCCGGCGAAGGGAGAATATCCGGTTAGAAGGGTGAACAGAAATGGAAGAAGGGCAATTACAAGCGTTAAACGAGCAGCTGATTGCGTACACGCTTGAGCTTTACGACCTGTACCAGGAAGTAAAGGAAACAGGGGTGGAAAAGGATTTTTTCAGCGAAGTCAAGCCTTTTTGCGATACGTTGCAGGATGCCATTGACAGGTGGCTCCCGGCCGCAAAAGCATGGGTGGAAGCCCGGAGGCCGGCGCATCTTTTTCCGTCCCAGCTTGAACATACGGCCGAAAATTTGCAAATGGTTGCGGTGCGTGCTTTTTACCCGTCATCGAGCCGCAAAATGATGCTCGACCATTTTCAGTCGGTGAAATATATTCTCCAATGCTTGCAGGAAGCATTGGAGAAATCGTAAAGGATATGGACACATCACCAATTGCCAGATGCCACATACATTATTGGTGAAGCAGGCAGGAGGCGATGGCAATGCGCGTTTTTCAAGATCCTTACATCAGCCGGCGCACAAGAAACATAGGACGGTATCCTGTAATGCCGGGGGCCGGTCCGTATTACCCGCAATTTCCATATCCCGGGCAGCATTCCCCGCATGTTTATGGATACCCCCCAGCGCCGTATCCGTACGGCCAGCATCCGGGCGGGTACGGTCAGGCCTGGCATATGCACGGACAAAGCGGCCAGCATGCCGGGGAAGAAGCTGCCATGCATTTGTTCGGAAACCCGCTCGAGGCAGCTGAAAAGCCAAACACCCAGCACGGTGCGGCAGGGTTCGGCCATCCGTACCCGCATCAGCCTGTTCCGCCAAAGCCGCCGCAAATGGGGGGATCTTTTTTGAATTCCTTCAAATCCCAGGATGGCTCCATTGATTTTAATAAAATGGTCAATACTGCCGGACAGATGATCAATGCGATTAATCAAGTATCATCGATGGTCAAAGGGCTCGGGGGCCTGTTTACAAAATAGGCTTCCGGGCCGTTTTGCTTAAAAAAGGGACAAAAAACGGAAAAAACCGGGACGCTCCCGGCCTCTTATTCAATCCTCAGCTTTTTTTTCTTTCCTTTCGGCATCAAAATCACAAGCAGCCCGTTTTCAAATTTTGCCTGAATCTGATCCCCGTCCACCAGTGGCGGCAGGGGCACCGTCCGGCTTATCCGGCGGAATGCGCTTTTCTTTTCGTAAGCTTTTTTCGTTTCATCCAAACTTGAAACGGCTTCCTCATGCCTGGCGCTAATGGTGAGATATTGATCATAAACTTCAATCTCAATCTGGCCTTTTTCATACCCGGGCAGTTTGGCTGTCAGTACATAAGCTTCATCTTTTTCTTCAAGGCGGACCGGGATCGTATCAAAAGAAAAAAATTCATCGAGATTCTCAAAAAAATGTTTGACCGGTTTTTCCTGAAAAAATTGGTCCATCGCTTGCATCAGCCCGTAAAAAGGATGCTTTTCATCCGGGCCGGATAAATTGGACATCGGCAGGCTCCTTTCTTATTGATGATAAAGAAAATGAATGGTTGCACAGCACTCTTTCGCTGTATAATATGAAAACCAAGCGGAAAATGTGAAAGAATGCTTTTAAAACGAACGTCTATTCGATATAATAGATAGCGGGGTGAGGAAAGATGTTCAGAAAAAAGAATTTGCAGGAAATATTGGAGCAGTTGCAGATGGACCGTTCTTTCCAGGAACGGATTGTCCATTGGCATACGATTGAAGGAAAGCCGGCTGTAACGGTGCCTTTTCCTGGCAGCATCACACCGGCTGTGCTTTCGGCACTCGAAAAAAGAGGAATTTCGTCATTGTATACCCACCAGGCAGAGGCATATCAGCTTGCCATGGCAGGAAAAGATTTTACGGCCGTTACCCCGACTGCATCAGGCAAAACGCTTTGTTATAATCTGCCTGTGCTCGAGACCATCCTTCAAAACCCAGATGCACGCGCGCTCTATATGTTTCCGACAAAAGCGCTCGCGCAGGACCAGAAAAGTGAAATAAACGAAATCATTGAAGAAGCCGGCGTGCCGGTAAACAGTTATACATATGACGGGGACACGCCTTCAAATATCCGGCAGCGCGTTCGCAAAGCCGGCCATATCGTCATTACCAATCCGGATATGCTGCATTCCGCCATTTTGCCCCACCATACAAAATGGGTGTCGTTTTTTGAAAATCTAAGATTTGTGGTGATCGACGAACTGCATATATACCGCGGTGTGTTCGGCAGCCATGTCGCCAATGTGTTGCGCAGATTAAAGCGGATTTGCCGTTATTACGGGAGCGATCCGGTTTTTATTTGCACGTCCGCGACGATCCAAAACCCGAAAGAGCTGGCGGAAAAGCTAATCGGCAAAAAAATGGAACTGATTGACCAAAACGGCGCGCCAAGTGGAACGAAGCATTTTCTTTTTTACAACCCGCCGCTTGTGAATAAGCCGTTGAACATCCGGAGAAGCGCCACGCTTGAAGTCCGGAAAATTGCAGGGGAACTTTTGAAAAACAAAATCCAGACGATTGTTTTTGCAAGAAGTCGTGTGCGCGTCGAAATCATCTTAAAATACTTGCAGGAACTCGTAAAAGATGAACTCGGGGAAAAGTCGATCATGGGCTACAGGGGAGGATATCTTCCAACGGAGCGGCGGAAAATCGAGCAGGGATTAAGAAATGGGGACATATACGGGATTGTCAGCACGAACGCCCTCGAGCTCGGTGTCGATATCGGCCAGCTCCAGGTCTGTATTATGACCGGCTATCCGGGCACAATTGCGAGCGCCTGGCAGCAGGCCGGGCGCGCAGGAAGAAGGCAGGGGGAATCGCTCGTCATCCTTGTTGCCGGCTCAAGCCCGCTTGACCAGTACATCATCCGTAATCCGGGCTTCTTTTTCAACCGGTCCCCGGAGACAGCGCGCATCAACCCCGATAATCTTGTCATTTTAGTGGACCATGTCAAATGCGCTGCATACGAACTACCGTTTAAAAAAGGGGAAACGTTTGGCAACGTTGAAATCGAGGACGTGCTCGAGTTTTTAGCGGATGAACGGATTCTCCACCGGCGCGGGGATGCCTGGTACTGGATGAATGATGCTTTTCCGGCCCACAATATCAGCCTTCGTTCCGCGTCGCAGGAAAATGTCGTCATTATCGATATGACCCATGCGCCGGATGTGCGCGTGATCGGTGAAATGGACCAGTTCAGCGCGATGACATTGCTCCATGAAGAGGCGATTTATTTGCATCAGGCGGTGCAGTATCAGGTTGAAAAGCTGGACTGGGAAGAGAAAAAGGCATTTGTCCGTGAAGTCGCTGTTGATTATTACACGGATGCCAATCTGGCGGTGGAGCTGAAAGTGCTGGAACAAGACCGAAAGACCGTTTTGCAGGATGCCATCATCGGCTATGGGGATGTGATGGTCCGGGCGATGCCGACGATTTTCAAAAAAATTAAATTTAACACGCATGAAAACATTGGCTCGGGGCCGATCCACCTTCCGGAAATGGAACTGCACACGAATGCCGTTTGGTTTTCCATGGGGGAAGATGCGGTGCCAAAACATTTGCTGGAAGGCGCGCTTACCGGCGCTGCGCACGCACTCCAGTCGATTGCGCCGCTTTTTGCCATGTGTGATGCCCATGATATCCAGGCCGTGCCCCAGGTGAAAGCGATCCATGACGAAAAGCCAACAATCTTTTTGTATGACCGGTATCCGGGCGGCATCGGCCTGAGTGAAAAAATCTATGGCGGGGCTAGGGAAATTTTGAAATCTGCAAGAGCGATGGTTGTAAACTGCCCTTGCGAAGACGGGTGCCCTTCCTGTACGGGCGCAGAAACGGCTGCCGCGGGCGCAAAACAGGCCGCCGTCCGGCTGTTTGATTTCTGGCTCGGGGCGATCAAAGGAGGGGCGCAACATGCCGGGATTAAAAGATAAATTAAACCGGATGAAAAACCATATCGTGAGAGACCAGCCTGAGCCTGCCGAACGGGTGGAAGCATCCCAGACCGATTCTGTTCCTTTCTTTGAAATGTGGGAAAAGGCGGGCGCTTCGCTGTATGATTTGGATGGCGAGTACTGCCTCATCCGTGAAGTCCGCTACCCGCTTGAAACAAAGCACGGCAAATATGCTTTTCGCGACTATTTTGATGCCGTCAAACTGTGGCAGCAAAAGCCGGTCCGGCACCCTTTATCCGCCAAAGGCTACAGCCCGTTTGATTTGTTTTTTTTCGATACCGAAACGACCGGCCTCGGGGGAGGGGCGGGCAACACGATTTTTTTGCTCGGATATGCTTCCTTTACCGAAGAAAATGTCATTTTAAAACAGCATATTCTTCCGGAACCGGGGCTTGAAGTGCCGCTTTACTACAGTTTCCTGGAAAATATCGATTACACTGCGCTCGTTACATATAACGGGAAGGCGTTTGACTGGCCCCAGGTAAAGACGCGCCATACGCTTATCCGCGACCACGTGCCGCGTCTGCCTGAATTTGGCCATTTTGACTTGTACCACGCGGCAAAAAGGCTGTGGAAAGATGAACTTGGGTCCGTGAAATTAGCGAATGTGGAGCGTGAAATTCTGGGAGTGGAACGCGAGGAGGATATTCCGGGATATTTGGCGCCGATGATTTATTTTGATTTCGTTGAGCGCAAAAATCCGGAAGGCCTGCTTGGCGTCATCCGCCATAACGAAGAGGACATTTTATCGCTTATTTCTTTGTATACCCACCTTACGTTTCAAATTCTTGAGACCGACCCAAACCAGACGGCAAAGGAAAAACGGCTTATCGGGAAATGGTTTGAATATATCGGCGAAGATGATGCCGCCGTGAAAAGTTTTGAAGCGGCCGCCGGCGAAAATGATCTGGCTGCCAAACACCGTCTGGCCTTCCAGTATAAAAAACAAAAAGCATACAGGAAAGCCGGAATGCTTTGGGCTGAATTAGCCGAAAATGCGCCGGATACGATCAGAGCCGAAGCGTGCATTGAGCTTTCCAAACTGTATGAACACAAGAAAAAAGACCTTTTGCAAGCCGTCCGCTATGCCGAAAAGGGACTGGAAATTTATCAAAAGTACGGCAAGTTCGGTTCAGGGAAATGGAAAAAATGCTGTTTGGAAACGGAAAAACGCCTTTTACGGTTGTACCGGAAAGCCCAAATCCCGGCGAGATCCTCTTTCAGCAAGGAAATGTCCGGGAAAAGAACCGGTTTTTAACCGCTATTTCCTGGGCAAGCGCATGATTCGACGGGGAATTCGGGATTTTGAAACGCCCCTTGTTGGGATTTGTCGGTTTCTTTTGGATCAGAGAAAAATGCGCGTCCTTTGTCGATTTCCGCCATTTTTATTGCAGTCCGCCAAAAGTCCCGTTAAAATGGTTTTTGATCAAAATGAATTGTTAAAGAGGTCGAAAAACGATGCACCGGGCGACGTGGGAGAGGGAGTTGTGGATTAAAACGGCAAATTGGGTTTTTTCCTTAGTACATGTTCCCTTTCCGAGTCATAGGTTAGTAGTGTAAGAAAAAAGACGTCTGATGATGAAAGGAGATCGGAACATGTTTCACCACCATTGCCCGCCGCGGATCATGCCGGCTGTTGTGCATCCGACAAAATGCTGCGTTACGCACACCGTCCAGGATGTCATCGTGCCGCATGTTTTCCCGACGCATACAACCCATGTGAATCACCATGTATTTCATCAGCAAAACTACTTTCCGCACACGGAATCGTACGTCAATCAAACCGATCCGGGAACGGTCAGCAACTTTTTTGATCCAGTCAAACCGCACGGGCCGAAGTGCTGCTGACAAATGGACGGCAAGGGCAAACCTTGCCGTCCTGCTTTTAGGAATACAAAAAACGAGGAGCGAAATGCATTGGGAAAAGTTGTCGCCATTACAGGTTATAAACCGTATGAACTGGGGATATTCGGGACGGACCACCCGGGTATTCGCTATATCCAAACGGCCATCAGAAGGCGGTTAGTGGAATTGCTCGATGAAGGGTACGAATGGGTCCTCATTTCCGGGCAGCAGGGCACCGAACTTTGGGCCGCTGAAACCGTTTTTGATCTACAAGCGGAATACCCGGAACTTAAACTCGCTGTGTTAATGCCATTTGAAGGGCAGGAAGAAAAGTGGAAAGACGAACAAAAAGCATACTACGAGATGGTGCTTTCCCAGGCCGATTTTGTTGCCGCCATCTCGAAAAGGCCGTACGAAAGCCCGCAGCAGTTCCGCAATAAAAACCGGATTTTCTTACATAAAAGCGACTGCCTGATGATTGTGTATGACGAAGAACGCGAAGGGTCTCCGAAATACTTGTTCGAAGCTGCAAAAAAGTTCAGCGAATCGCATCCGTATGACATCCGCATCATTGACTTTTACGATTTACAGGCAATAATAGAAGAAGAACAGACAGATTTTTAGGCAAGCTGTGGTACAATTGACAAATAAAAAGGTTTTTGAAAAAATGAAATTATGTCTGGGAGATGTAAGGTGGTGCAAACATGTTATCGGATCAAATTAAATTGACGGCGAAAGACATTTTGGAAAAAGAGTTTAAAACGGCTGTCAGAGGCTACCGGCAGGAAGAAGTAGACAAATTTTTGGATCTGATCATAAAAGATTATGAAACGTTTAATCAGACGATTGAGGAGCTCCAGCAGGAAAACCTCCGGCTCAAAAAGCAGGCGGAAGAACTGGCAAAACGGCAGCCTGTACAGCAAATGACCGGGACAACGAATTTCGATATTTTAAAACGGCTGTCCAATCTTGAAAAACATGTTTTCGGCAACAAATTAAATGAATAGCCGGCTAAAAAATGTGTGAAATTTTTCTGTGGAAAAGGGCACGGGGAAGCGGCATAAAAAAACAGACAATCGCTTGCCCGAACCCGGTATGGCAATGCAGGGGGAAGAAATTGACACATCCGTTAAAAATTACAGCTTGCAAGTCCCGGTTTCTTTTTATATAATAGATAAGCGTTGTGAATAACGTTCGGGTAATCGCTGCAGCCTGAAAACGGCTGTTGAGGAAAGTCCATGCTCGCACGGTGCTGAGATGCCCGTAGTGTTTGTGCCTGGCGAATTCATAAGCCAGGGCAGCCTTGATTCAAGGCTGACGGCAGGGAAAACGCCTAAACCTTTAACGGCATGGCGGAGTACCCTTGAAAGTGCCACAGTGACGAAGCTTTACGGGAAACCGTAAAGGTGGAACGAGGTAAACCCCGCAAGTGAGCAACTCAAATCATGGTAGAGGCACTCTTTCTGAGGAAATGAACGAGGAAAGAGACAAGCGTATTGCTTGTAGATAGATGATTACCGCCTTCGTACGAGATGACGCCACATCGTTTGCAGTACAAAGGCACAGAACATGGCTTACAGAACGTTATTCTGGCTGAATCGGAAGAATCGGGCCGGCGCTGCGGTATTTTGATATACAGCAGGCGCCCGGCCTTTTTTATACATAATTTTTTAAAACGTGTTATTTGGTACGGCATGCCATACAATAAGAAATATTAGACGAGAGATGGTGGGAAAATGTCTGACTTTCAATTGATCGCGACAAGCGCAATGGGGATCGAGGCGCTTGTAGCAAAAGAAGTGCGCGCACTCGGCTACGACTGTACGGTGGAAAACGGGAAAATCGAATTTGCCGGGGATGAATCGGCGATTGCCCGTGCCAATCTTTGGCTGAGGTGCGCGGACCGCGTCAAAATCAAAGCCGCTGAATTTAAGGCGGAAACTTTCGATGAACTGTTTGAAGGGACAAAAGCGGTTCCCTGGGAGGATTTTCTGCCGCGCGATGCCGAGTTCCCCGTCACCGGAAAATCGGTCAAGTCAAAGCTATTCAGTGTCCCGGACTGCCAGGGGATCGTCAAAAAAGCAATCGTTGAACGGCTAAAGTCCCGCTATAAAGGAACGAGCTGGTTTGAAGAAAACGGCCCGCTTTTTAAAATTGAAGTGGCGTTATTGAAAGACGTGGCCACGATTACGATCGATACAAGCGGGGCCGGGCTGCATAAACGCGGCTACCGCGCGGCGCAAGGGCCGGCGCCGATCAAAGAAACGCTTGCCGCCGCGCTGATCCGGCTGACAAACTGGCACCCGGACCGGCCGTTTCGCGATCCGTTTTCCGGCTCCGGCACGATTCCGATCGAAGCTGCGCTCATCGGGCAAAATATTGCACCGGGTTTTAACCGCGATTTTTTATGCGAAACATGGCCGTGGATGAGTGAGACCGTCTTTGAAAAAGCGCGCGAAGAAGCGGAAGATCTCGCCCGGTACGACCAGCCGCTTGATATATCCGGTTCAGATATCGACCCCGGGATGGTTGAAATCGCACGGCAAAATGCCAATGAGGCAGGACTTGGCGGCATCGTCACGTTTAAACAGATGCAGGTGGCCGATTTTACGGCGCAGGAAGCATACGGCACGATTGTGGGCAATCCGCCGTACGGTGAGAGAATCGGTGAACGGACGGAAGTGGAAAACATGTACCGGGAGATGGGCCGGGCATTTGCCAAGCTTGACACATGGTCAGTTTATATTTTGACGTCGGACGAACAGTTTGAACGCGCATACGGCAAAAAAGCGACGAAAAAGAGAAAGCTTTATAACGGGTCGATCAAAACCGATCTGTACCAGTTTTGGGGACCGCGCCCGCCGCGGAAAACAGAAAACTAAGCAAGCCGAATGGTTATCGTTTGTGCGCCGCGTGAAACATGATAAGATGGACGTGCAAGTGATTTGACGGGAGGCATGATGATGGGAACAGAGTCGATTGAAAAACTGGAGCAGGACTTTTTGACATATGTCAAAAAAATCAAAGCTTATGAAGAAGCGCTCGCCCTCATATACTGGGATTTGCGGACCGGCGCGCCGAAAAAAGGCGTCGGGCAGCGCGCGGAAGTGATCGGCATTTTATCGGGTGAAGTCTTTGACATGCAAACTTCAAAAGAAATGGCCGAATTTTTGGAGAAGCTTTTGCCGCATCGGCAGCAATTGCCGGAACGGACAGCCGGTACATTGGAAGAATGCCGGAAAACATACGAACGCAGCAAAAAAATCCCGCCTGACGAATACCAGGCTTATACGGTGCTCGTCTCGAAAGCGGAAAATGTTTGGGAAGAAGCAAAGGAAAAAGCAGACTTCTCCTTGTTCAAGCCTTATCTCGAACAAATCGTGGCATTCAAAAAGAAATTTGTCCGCTACTGGGGGTATGAAGGCCATCCGTATAATCCCCTGCTCGATCTGTATGAACCGGGCATGACGGTCGATGTACTCGACCGTGTATTCGAACAAGTGAAAGATGCGATTGTGCCGCTTGTCCAGAAAATCAGTATGTCGGAAGAAAAACCGGATACGGCATTTCTTTTTCACCCATTCCCGAAAGAAAAGCAAAAAGCGTTTACGCTTGAAATACTAAAGCAAATGGGCTTTGACTTTGAGGCGGGACGGCTGGATGAAACGGTGCATCCGTTTGCAACCGGCATCAACCAGGGGGATGTGCGGATTACGACACGTTATAATGAAAACGACTGGCGCGTCGATGTGTTCGGTGTCATGCATGAAGGCGGGCACGCTTTGTATGAGCAGCATATTTCAAAAGATCTGTCGGGTACGCCGCTTGCAGAAGGCGCGTCAATGGGGATACACGAATCACAATCCCTGTTTTTTGAAAACATCATCGGCCGTTCTTTTCCGTTCTGGAAGAAAAATTATCCGCTTTTGAAACAGTTTGCATCCGGGCAGTTTGATGACGTGCCGCTTGAAGCATTTTACCGTGCAGTGAACGAGGCGAAACCATCCCTGATCCGGATTGAAGCCGATATGCTGACGTATCCGCTTCATATTATGGTGCGGTATGAAATTGAAAAAGCGCTCCTCAATGATGAAATCGAAATCGGGGACCTCCCGGAAATCTGGAATGCGAAATATGAGGACTATCTTGGCATCCGGCCGGCACATGACGGGGAAGGCGTCCTCCAAGATGTGCATTGGGCCGGCGGGGATTTCGGCTATTTTCCGTCTTATGCGCTCGGCCTGATGTACGCCGCCCAGTTCAAACATGCGATGTTAAAATCGCTTCCAGATTTTGACAAGCTTGTGGAATCGGGCAATCTGGAGCCGGTCCGAGAATGGCTCACGGCGCATGTTCACCGGTTCGGCAAATTGAAAAAACCTGCCGATATTTTGCGCGATGCCACTGGTGAAGCGCTCAACCCGAAATACTTGATTGATTACTTAACCGAAAAATATACCGATGTATACCGGATCAAAGATTAAGATAGAACTTTCGGCTAACAAACAGTGCGGCAGCCGCCGGTTTCAGAAAGAAAACCGGAAACCTGCGTATGCTGCAGATCCGGTGTGCGTAGCCTAACACAGGCAATTGTAACGATGGAAAAAACGGTGGATATTCCGGTTTTTCTATCCATGTTGCCCGCCGACTTTTCTGTAAAATTTTCGGCGGATGTTGCCTGCATTTTGCCAAACGCGAACAAAAAGAAAGACGGAAAATCCGCCGTTCGGAAATTTCGTCTTTACATGCCGGAAAGATACCCTTATACTTTTATTATAAAAACTGAACGCATTCACTCATATAATCGCGGGAATATGGCCCGCAAGTTTCTACCAGGCTGCCGTAAACGGCCTGACTATGGGTGGGCAATGGGAACGTTGTGGATGTTCCTTTTCCTTTTTGCACATGAAAAAGCTCAAAGGCGTTGCTTACTCCATTTTTTGTGGGTGCAGCGGCCTTTGGGCTTTTTTTCTGAAGGCCGCATGTTTCAATCAAGATCAATGCAGCGAAGGCAAAGAGGAGGAAAAACATTGAAAGCTTTACAAGAAAAAATTAGAAAAGATGGCATCGTGCTTTCGGACGAGGTGCTGAAAGTGGACGCTTTTTTAAATCATCAGGTCGATCCTGTCCTTATGAAACAGATCGGGGAAACATTTGCCGGGCTGTTTAAGCAGGATGGTGTAACCAAAATTTTGACGCTCGAATCTTCTGGTATTTCGCCCGCATTAATGACAGCACTTGAATTAAACGTTCCGATGGTTTTTGCCCGGAAAAGAAAACCGTTCACGCAGGACGCGGACGTATATGAAGCTTCCGTTCATTCATTTACAAAACAAACAAACCATATCATTTCCGTTTCGCGCGCTTTTTTAAATCAAGCTGACCGGGTGCTTATCGTCGATGATTTTCTCGCAAACGGCCAGGCAGCAGAAGGGCTGATCGATATAATAGACCAGGCGGGGGCTGAACTTTGCGGCATCGGCATTGTGATTGAAAAAGCATTCCAGCCGGGCGGAAAAAGGCTGCGCGACCGGGGCATCCGCGTGGAGTCGCTCGCATCCATCCGGTCGCTTGAAAACGGTACGGTCACATTTCAAGAGGAGGCGCATGCCAAATGAAACCGGAAAAAACGAAAATGACCGTACTGGCGATCCAGCACGTTTTGGCGATGTATGCGGGTGCTGTCATTGTGCCGATTATTACCGGCAGTTCCCTGGGGATGAACAGCAGGCAGCTGACGTATCTTGTTTCCGTTGATATTTTCATGTCCGGCCTTGCGACACTGCTGCAAATCTGGAAAAACCGGTTTTTCGGCATCGGGCTTCCGATTGTGCTCGGCTGCACCTTTACCGCTGTTGGGCCGATGATCGCAATCGGCAAGCAGTACGGCGTTTCAGCTGTGTACGGCGCCATTCTCGTATCAGGGCTGTTTGTCATTTTGATCAGCAAATTTTTCAGCAAGCTGGCCCGCTTTTTCCCGCCAGTTGTAACTGGGTCGGTTGTCACGATTATCGGCGTGACGCTTATTCCGGTTGCCATGAAAGATATGGCGGGCGGAGACGGAAGCAAAGATTTCGGCTCCCTGACCAATATTGCTCTTTCATTCGGCACTTTGCTCATTATTGTCCTTTTGCAGCGGTTTGCAAAAGGGTTTATCCGTTCGATCTCGATTTTAATCGGGCTGGCAATCGGCACCGTCGCGGCTGCATTGTTCGGAAAGGTCAGCTTTGCCCCGGTTGCGGAAGCCTCATGGGTGCATATCGTGCAGCCGTTTTATTTCGGCATGCCGACTTTTGAGTGGAGCGCTTGTATCACGATGATCCTTGTGGCGCTCGTCAGTCTTGTGGAGTCTTCCGGTGTTTACTTCGCTTTAAGCGGGATCACCAAACAGCCGCTCCATGAAGATGACCTTGCGAGGGGTTATCGGGCTGAAGGTCTTGCCGTCATGCTTGGCGGATTATTTAATGCTTTCCCGTACACCGCTTTTTCTCAAAACGTCGGCCTCATCCAGCTTTCGGGCGTGAAATCGAAAAACGTGATGGTACTTGTCGGCTCCTTTTTGCTCCTTTTTGGGCTGATTCCGAAATTAGGCGCCCTAACGACGATTATTCCATCTTCCGTACTCGGCGGGGCGATGATTGCGATGTTCGGGATGGTCATTGCGTCAGGCATCAAAATGCTAAGCAAAGTCGATTTCGCCAATAACGAAAACTTGTTTATCATTGCCTGTTCAATCGGGATTGGCCTTGGCGTCACGGTGGTACCGGATATTTTCAAAGGTTTGCCATCGAATATCCAGCTCCTTACGCAAAGTGGGATTGTCGCAGGCAGTGTGACGGCGATTGTGCTGAATCTTTTTTTCCATATCCTTCCGAATAAACAAGCGGCAAAAGCAAAGGTGAAAAAAGTCGGGACACAGGCATCCTGACAGCATGAAAAAAGCTGAACCGGAATCCGGTTCAGCTTTTTTCGGGTTAATTTAAATCGCCGGTATTGATGACCGGCTGTGCGGCCCGGTCGGATACAATCGAAACCATCAGATTGTTGATCATCACCATTTTCCGCTCTTCGTCCAGTTCAAAGCCGTCTTTTTCCAGTTGCGCAATCGCCATCTGGGCATGCCGACTGCCCCTTCCACGATTTTTTTCCGGGCGGCAAGAATGGCGGAAGCTTGCTGGCGCTGCAGCATGACGCTGGCAATTTCTGTAGAGTAGGCAAGGTGCGTGAGGCGCGCTTCCATAATTTCCACGCCGGCAACGTCAAGGCGCGGCTGGAGTTCCTCTTTTAAATGTTTGGAGACTTCCTCCCCGTTTCCGCGCAGTGAAATTCCTTCTTCCTCCGCGCTGTCATAAGGGTATTTTGTGGCAACATGGCGGAGCGCCGTTTCGCTTTGAATCTCAACAAATTCCTCGTAGTCCTCCACATTAAACACGGCTTTTGCAGCATCCACTACACGGAACACGATGACTGCCGCAATTTCAATCGGATTTCCGTCCACGTCATTCACTTTTAATTTGGCGCTGTTAAAATTCCTTACCCGCAACGAAACGCGCCGCCTTACACTGAGCGGGATCGTTACGTAAAAGCCGCTTTCCCGGATCGCGCCTACATAGCGGCCGAAAAAAGTGACAACCAGCGCCTGATTCGGTTGGATGACACAAATTCCCGAGACAAGCAGGACGCTTATGGCAAGCAGGACAATACCGGCAAAAAAATTGACGGCAAAAAGGAAAAACAAACCTAGAAGCGCGAAAACGACAATCGCTAAAATCCCGAGAAAACCGTTTATGTGCCAGGCTTTCTTTTCGGACATCTTATCCCCACCTCTTTTAATTTCTCTTCACTTCATCATAACATGCCGGCATATTGCCGTCACGCTGAGGCGGGGAAAATCCCGTACTATTTTAACAAAACAAAAAGCCGCCGAAGTGTGGCGGCTACTGCCGGTTTGACTGCCATTCCTGAAAGGAGCCCGTTCCGTTGCATCCGGAACAGTCAAACGGATAAGCGTATTCGTATGCGGCCGGCATGATAAAACCGCGCCCGCCGCAATCCGGACATTTGTTTTGTTCCTGCATCGTGGATATGTATTTTTCACGTCTTGCGGACTGCCAGGCAGAAAGGGAACGAAATAATCCCATCTGCGGTCACCTCCTGATACAGCCATATTATAGGTTTTTTTCCGGAAAATTATCCGCGGCCCGCGGCATTCGCCCAGGCAAGGGAAAAAATGAGTCTAATATAGTATGAATACGATGAAAAATTCGTTAAAATAGAGCTATCAACACACAATGGGGAGTAAAGTGATGGCCAAACTACAGGAAAAAAGCAAAAACACAACACGGATTTTAAGCTTAATTGAACATTTCCGGCAAAACGGGGATGAACAAAGGGTGGAAAAAGCGAAAAACCTGCTGAAAAAAGTCCGCCGCGAAGACTTTCATATCGCGTTTTGCGGGCATTTTTCAGCCGGCAAGTCCACCATGATTAACGCGCTTTTAGGCAGCCGTGTTCTTCCGTCAAGCCCGATTCCGACGAGCGCCAATCTTGTCAAAATTGAAAAGGGGACGGAAGACTGTGCCATCGTTTATGAAAAAGGGGAAGCCCCTTTGATTTTTCACGCGCCGTATGATTTTGAAGTTGTCAAAAATTATTGCAAAAAAGGGCATGTCCAGGAAATTGAAATCACTAAGCCCGATTCCGATTTGCCGGCGGGATTGACGGTGATGGATACGCCGGGTGTCGATTCAACCAACGATGCGCACCGGATTGCCACGGAATCGGCTATTTATATGGCGGATCTTGTCTTTTATGTGATGGATTACAACCATGTCCAGTCGGAACTCAATTTTACCTTTACAAAAGAACTGCTCGATCACGGGCTTGAACTTTATTTAATTATTAACCAGATTGACAAGCACCAGAGCGAAGAGCTGCCGTTTTCCGCATTCCGGCGGGGGGTTGAAAATGCATTTGCATCCTGGCATGTCCAGCCGGGCGGCATTTTTTACACCTCTTTAAAAGACCCGGATCATCCCGATAATGAATTTGGCCGGCTGAAAGCGCTCATTGACCACGCCGTTTCCGAAAAATCCGCCCGACTGGAACGGTCTGTTGAAGCATCCTTAAGCGTCTTGGAAAAAGAGCATGACGACTGGCTTGAAGCGCAGTACGCACCGCAAAAAGCAGCATATGAGGAAGTGCTTGCAAAATATTCGGGCACCGGGAAAACGGAAGCGTACGAAGCGGAACAAGAGTGGCTTGAAAAAGAACGGGCGCTTCTTACCCGCATTGAAAATTGGGATGAGGATACGCGGCAAAAGCTTCAAACGCTTCTGGACGGCGCCTATTTAATGCCGTTTGAAACGAGAGAGAAAGCAAAGGCGTATCTTGAAAGCATGCAAAAAGATTTCCATGCCGGCGGTTTTTTTGCAAAGAAGAAAAAAACCGAAGAAGCAAGAAAACAGCGGCTCCATGATTTCTATGCCGCCCTCGAAGCCAATACCGAAGCACAAATCGACTGGCATCTCCGCCCGCTGGCGCAAGAAGCTTTAAAAACGCTCTATCTTGCTGGCGCGCAAATGCTGGAACAACAGGCCGGCATGCTTAAAGCAGATTTCAGCGAAGCAATGCTCGCCGCCCAGGTAAAAGAGGGTGCACGGCTGACAGGCGACTATATCCTCCATTATTGCGAAAATGTCTCGGATGAAATCAAACGAGCCGCCCGTGAGGCTTGGAACGATTGGAAAGCGCTCGTCCTGAAACAGGCTGCCTTGGAAACGGATGAACAGCTTAAAATGGTTCGGAAAAAGGCCGTGCAGGCAAAAGAACTGGCAGAGGCTTACAGGAATCTCGAAAAAATAGAAAGGCAGCTTGCCGAAAAACGGACTGAATTGAAAGCGCCTGCCGCACATCCGGAACAGCTGCTGGCTGAAATAGAGAAAGAATGGGCGGGTGAAAAGGCGCATTACCGGGTGTATCGCGGGGAAAAGGATGCAAAACAGCCTGAAGAAACCGGCAAGGCTTTAGAAAGCCCGGGCCCGACAGAAAAACAAGCCGGCACATTGCCGCCTGAAACCGTGCTTGCCAAAATAGAGCAGGCGATTACGCTGCTTAAGCACCAGCACGGTTTCGGGCGGTATACCGAAACGCTCAGAACCAAAAGCAGGCGCCTGAAAAACCGCCGCTATACCGTTGCGCTGTTCGGCGCGTTCAGCGCGGGAAAATCGTCTTTTGCAAACGCGCTTGCCGGCGAAAAAGTACTGCCGGTTTCACCGAATCCCACCACAGCGGCCATTTGCAGGATCTGCCCGCCTGATGCGGCACATCCGCATAAAACAGCAGCCGTAAAGCTGAAAACGGAGGCGCAGATGCTGGAAGATGTAAACAAGTCGCTCGCTGTTTTCGGGCATAGTTGCCGTTCGTTCGGAGAAGCGCTTGAAAAAATTGAAACTTTACAAGCAAAAGAAACGGGCAAAGCAAACGAAAAAGTCCATTTATCTTTTTTGCGTGCCTTTGCGAAAGGCTTCCCTGATTTTAACGGGCGGGACGGACAGAACTTGAATGTCGGAATGGAAGCGTTCCGCCGGTTTGTTGCCGATGAAACCCAGTCTTGTTTTGTTGAATCCATTGATTTGTTTTATGATTGCCCGTTCACAAGACTTGGCATTACGCTTGTCGATACGCCCGGAGCCGACTCGATCAATGCCCGGCATACCGGCGTAGCATTTGAATATATTAAAGACTCGGATGCGGTTTTCTTCGTCACATACTACAACCATGCCTTCGCGCGCGCAGACAGGGAATTTCTCATCCAGCTCGGGCGGGTAAAAGAAGCATTTGAACTGGATAAGATGTTTTTTATTGTCAATGCGATTGATCTTGCCTCGTCCGGCGAAGAATATAAAGAAGTGATGGACTATGTCAGGGGTCAACTGCTCCATTTCGGCATCCGCAATCCGCGCCTTTATGGTGTATCAAGCCTGCTTGCGCTTTCAGGCAGGCGGGAGGAAGCGAAAATGGCCGAATTTGAAGCGGGCTTCCGCCAATTTCTCGACCATGATTTGCTGAATATGGTGCTTCAGTCTGCACAAAACGAGCTGGAACGCGGCCTTGCCATGGTGGATGCCGTGATCCGCGATGCCAATGAATCGATTGAAACAAAGAAAGCGAAACGGGAACTTCTCCGGAAACGGCGGGAAGAGGCAGAAGCCATTTTGAAAAATACAAAGCCGGCGTTTTTCACGGACAGCTTCATGCAGGAGCAGAAGGAGCTGCTCTATTACGTAAAACAGCGCGTTTTCTACCGCTTCGCCGACTTTTTCAAGGAAGCTTTTAATCCGGCAACGGTGAAGGCAGCGAAAGATTTGCCGGGCGCCCTTCAAGAGCTTGCAGAACTCGTTGGCTATGATTTTGCGCAGGAGATGCGGGCGACAAATGTAAGGCTTGAAGCCCATTGCCGGAAATTATTCACATTGCAAAGCGCGGAATGGAACAGGGAGATGAAACGTTTGCTTCCTGATTTGTCTGTCAGCACGTTTGAAGCGGGCGCACACGCTACGCCTGATTTTCCTGCGGCCTTTTCGGAAACGGATTTGGAACCGTTTGAAAAGGCATTCCGCCATTTTAAAAATGCGCGCACTTTTTTTGAAAAAGGGGGAAAAGCCGGCATGCAGGAAGAACTGCAGGCGATGTTTGAACCGCTTGCGCAGCAGTATCTTGACGTGCAAGGAGAAAAGCTTGCCGGTTCGTTCCGCTCATGGCTGGAGGAAGAGTTTGCGAAAATGCAATCGGAAGCTTTACTCGATATTGCCGAACAGTTCGATGCCCGTCTTGAAGCCCTTGAAGAAAGTGTGAACGTGGCAGAATGGATGGAAATCCGCGAAAAACTCGTTTTGCCTTCCTGAGGATAAAAAATGATGTGAGAAAATATAACATTTTGTTGACAAAAAAACTCACATGGAATATAGTAAAAATATAAAGAAAAGGAGCGTATAACATGGGTCGAAAAGAAATCCGCCGTTCGATGCCGCTTTTGCCGATCGGAACCGTTATGAAGCTAACAGATTTATCGGCCCGGCAGATCCGCTATTATGAAGAACACGAGCTGATTACACCGGCAAGAACGGAAGGCAATCGCCGCCTTTATTCTTTAAATGATGTCGACCGGCTTCTTGATATTAAAGATTTGCTGGATCAGGGGATCAATATTGCAGGCATCAAAAAAATCTTATTGATGAACGACCGCCGCGGAACCGGGCCGGTACTCGTCAAAAATCATGTAACGGATGAAGAAATCCGCAAACGGCTTCGCCGGGAACTGCTGCAGGCCGGCCGTTTTCAAAGACCGAGCCAGCGGTTGTCCGATGCGCCCCGGTTTTTCCATTAACATTGTTGAAAAGCTAGTTTTATAGCTTAGATATATACTTTTTATTGCCTAAAGGGAGGAATACTGTTCATGCCTAAGTTTACACGTGAAGATATTTTGAAGAATGCCGAAGAACAAAATGTGAAATTCATCCGCTTGCAGTTCACGGATATTTTGGGGACGATTAAAAACGTGGAAATCCCGCTCAGCCAGCTTGAAAAAGCGCTCGACAATAAAATCATGTTCGACGGCTCTTCGATTGAAGGGTTTGTCCGGATTGAAGAATCGGATATGTATCTGTATCCGGACTATGATACATGGGTCATTTTCCCGTGGACCGCTGAGAAAGGGAAAGTCGCCCGTCTGATTTGCGATATTTATAATCCGGACGGCACCCCGTTTGAAGGTGATCCGCGGAATAATTTGAAACGGGTATTGAAAGAAATGGAAGAACTTGGCTTCACGAGTTTTAATCTTGGGCCTGAACCGGAATTCTTCCTCTTCAAGCTGAATGAAAAAAATGAACCGACACTGGAGCTGAACGACAACGGCGGCTATTTTGACCTGGCGCCGACGGACCTTGGCGAAAACTGCCGGCGCGACATCGTATTGGAACTCGAGGAAATGGGCTTTGAAATTGAAGCGTCCCACCATGAAGTTGCACCCGGCCAGCACGAAATTGATTTTAAATATGCGGATGCAGTCAGGGCATGCGACAATATCCAGACCTTTAAACTGGTGGTCAAGACGATTGCACGCAAACATGGCCTGCATGCGACGTTTATGCCGAAACCGTTGTTTGGCGTGAACGGTTCCGGGATGCACACCAATCTTTCGCTTTTTAAAGGAAAAGAAAATGCATTCTATGACCCGAACGATGCAGAACTGCAGCTGAGCGATACGGCATACCAGTTCATTGCCGGCATTATGAAGCATGCTTCGAACTTTACGGCTGTCACGAATCCGACGGTGAACTCCTATAAACGGCTTGTGCCGGGTTATGAAGCGCCTTGTTATGTTGCCTGGTCCGCTCGCAACCGCAGCCCGCTCATGCGGATTCCGGCTTCCCGCGGTTTAAGCACGCGCGTTGAGGTGCGCAGCGTTGACCCGTCTGCCAATCCGTATCTCGCGCTCGCCGTCCTGTTAAAAGCAGGGCTTGACGGCATCGCGAACAAATTGCAGGCGCCGGAACCGGTCGACCGCAACATCTATGTCATGACGAAAGAAGAAAGAGAAGAAGCCGGCATTGTCGACCTCCCGGGCACACTGCTGCAGGCGCTGGAAAACTTAAAATCGGATGATGTAATGGTAGACGCCCTTGGCGATCACATTCTCGAACACTTCCTTGAAGCTAAGGAAATTGAATGGGATATGTTCCGCACACAAGTCCACCAATGGGAACGCGACCAGTATATCGAAATGTATTAAGCAAGAAACCCCTTGAAGCGTAAGGCTTTGAGGGGTTTTTGTATTTTGGTCAAATTGCTTTTTTGGGGTGGTGAATAATTAGTTGACCAAAATTTGAACAAAAAAATTTCAGTTTTTGATCCGGCTGTAATAGTCATCAAACTTTTCGATTTTCTCGCGTTCGATTTTTTTCGAGATATGGCTGTATACATCAGATGTAATTTGGATGCTGCCATGTCCAAGGCGCTCCTGGATGTATTTTAAATCAGCTCCGGCTTCCAGCAGAATAACCGCATGCGTATGGCGCAACGAATGAATCGGAAGGGGAGGAATGCCTGCTCTCTTAAGGATACGGGAAAAGGCATTAAACAGGCTGGACTTCGGCATAAAATTCCCATCATTACGGCACAAAACCAAATTTAAGTCGTGGTGATATATTTCGTTCAGGGCGAGCTTATTTTGATTTTGATATTTTTTATGGAAAGTCAGATCGTTAATCAGGCCCTTGCTAATTGTGATCACCCGTTTTGAATTGTAAGTTTTTGGATCGCCAAACAGCTCTTCTTTTGATTTTGCCTGAAAGTCCAATGTTTTGGTGATGCTGATCGTACCGGCTTTTAAATCGATATCTGACCATTGCAGAGCGGCTGCTTCGCCTTTTCTCATGCCAGTTTCCAGCAATACATTGAAAAACATCCAATAAATATAATCATACTTGTAAGCTTCTTTCAAAAAATCGGCAATACGGTCGGTTTCAATATATTTCAAATCTCTTTTTTTCTCCTGCCCCTTTACAATCGCCCCAATGCATGGATTTTTGGTAACTTTCCCCAAGATCACGGCCTTCTCAAATGCATTAAACAAAGTGCTGTGTACAATTTCGACTGTGCGTTTGCTGTAACCTTGGTCAATTAACTGATTTAGAAATTTTTGATATAGAATCGGCTTGACGTTGGCCAGCTTAATTTCCTTAAAATAGGGGAGAATATGCTTTTCGATATTCTGTTTATGAAGATTGAAAGTATTTTTTCGGATCGTATCTTTTTTAAACTCATAAAGCCAGGTGTTCAAAAAGTTTTTCAAAGAAATAGGGGACTGCTCAACACCTTCCAAAATTTCATTCTCCATTTTTTGAGCGGCTATCTGCGCTTCTTTTTTTGTTGAAAAACCGGATTTTGACTTTATTTTATATTTTTCAGTGACGGGGTCCTTATATGATATCCGGTATTCCCATTTGTCGCCGCGTTTTCTATAAGTGGCCATGTTCATTTCTCCTCTCTAAAATGACTTTACTCTACCAAAAAATCAGTCCCAATGAAATGACTGGGTAGGTACAGATTGACGGAAATAACCGTTTCGCTGCAGCTGTAGCAGCCGTTCCAGGCATAGCTCCGGACTTACCTTGAATATGTCTGTCATTTGCTCCACAACATGTGAATCATCAAAATTGATGTATTGCAGCATGTGAAAGGGGATAGCGGCATACTTTACGAAATGCCGTGCATCCCACTCCTGAAGCTCGCGGAAAGCCTTAGGCATCATCGACTGTACACCGGCATGCCGTAAAATGTGACAAAGCTCGTGGAAAAAGATCTCCCGGTGCTTCTCAGGCGGCTCCCGGCAATCAATAACAATTCCCTGGTAACGGCCAATCACTTCAAAATACGAATAAATCGGCTTATAATGGACATAAATGCGCAAACACCGGGAAATTGCCGTAATGTCGATTTGCTTAGGTTTGATAATACCGATTCTTGAGTAAAATTTTGTAACCCAATCTTCTAACGAAGTTGTGCAGTAATCATGGAATTTCACTTCAATCACCTCTTAAAAACGTATGTTCCCTATTTAGATTATAAAATAAATCTCCTTCAATTAAAAGAAGGAGATTTAAAAATAATTGAACAATCTTATCAAATATTAATATGATAACTCATCGTAAACGGTATTGTGAATGTTGGCTTGATTACTTTGAAATTTGTTCACATTCCCCTTGTATATTTTTTTAAAAATAATTCAATTATTTTATACATACACCCTCTGCAGTTCCAAACAGTGCCGATAAAGTTCCCCTGTAACCAGACAGTCACTCAACGCTTCGTGGGAAGAGAAGGTGTCAAGGCCGAGGTATTGTTTTAGGGTCTCAAGTTTATGGTTATCCGTGTCTTTGATGTGCCTTCTTGCAAGGGTGAGAGTATCGACGACTCTAAATTTTTGATAAGGCAGATTTTCAGCATACATGTTATGTAGCAAGAATTTCATATCGAATGGCGCGTTATGGGCGACGAGTGTATCAGATTCAATGAAAGAAAGCAACTCGGGCAATTTTTCTTTGATGGACGGTGCGCCGATTAAGTCATCATTTGTAATGCCGGTTATCCTGGTTATGTTCGTAGGGATGGGTATGCCAGGGTTGACTAAAGTGACGAATTCATCAATCTTTTGATGGTTTTCAAATTTGACGGCCCCGATCTGAATGATTTTGCTGTTTTCTGGTTTCAATCCGGTTGTTTCAAAATCAATAACAGTATAATTATCCGGATAAACTCTCGCTTTTGTGTATTTAAAATAATCGGCTTTGCTGACCTTTGTCATGTTCCTTTTGGCAGGCGTCGACACTATGTTTTCAACAGGTTTTTTATTCTCAGTTTTTGCGCTCTCGATTTCTTTTTTCAGTGCAGTAATTTCAGTGTTTAACATGCTGATTTGCTTTTCGAGTGCATCTTTTTCTTGCTGCAGCTTGATCGTATCCTGGACAACATTTTCTTTTTTCAGTTCCAACTGTTGAATCTCTCCTTTGTTTGGATATGGTTCGTGGGTGGCAGGCTTGGACTGCTGCATATGTTTTTTAAACCTTTTGATTGAAACAGATCGCGTGATTAGAAGAATGATAGCGATAAAAAGGAAGAAGACACTTGCTTTCCAAAGAACAGCCAACAGGCAGATCAGCCAGGGCGAATGATACCATTTTTCTTTATAGATATTCATGTGAACCCCCACTTGTAAATTTATAAATTTTAATAAGTTTCATCCCAAAAGTCATTTTCATGGACAATCACGATAGGGGAGCCTGCTTTTCTCAGTTGAACGGCTTTTTCAACTTTCCGGCCATAGCAGGAGTAAGCCCAACATGGATTGCCATCAGCTCCGACAATCAGATAATTTGTCTTTTTATTGACGTTATTATTAAAGATTCCACCTTTGTTATTGATAATTTCGGCGATTTCATTTCTTGTTGCTCGAGCAGACGTGCCGGTAAAGGAAAAAATCTTATTTTCAAAAGTGATCTCTGGACAGACAGCACAAATACCATTAATTGAAAATTTTTCTTGCAGGGACCGAATCTCCGGTTCATGAATATTATGAGAGAGTTTCGTGTCAATAAAGTTAGCAAAAAACGCGGTCAACATGCTTTTTTCTTCTTTTGTAACGACCCCGTCATGTTTTACTGCAGTTAGTAAGCTATCGATTTCGTCAAATGGGTAGGTACCTTTCAGAAGAAAACTATGATTTTCCATCCATTCTTCCAACTGGTCAATTTCAGTATCATCCAATTTACGATCTGCCAGCATGCCATGTAGAATACCTTCCAGTTCTTGAATGGACACGGTGACTAGGTCATAAAATTCATCAAACTCGTCCTGATGGAGAATACGATTGCAAAGCCATTGGATATCCTGAATTTCTTCTTCGTCAAGCTGACCATCATCTAAAGCGCTATCAATCATAGGTATGATTTCATTAAACGGAGAATTGTTTTCCAAATGCCGATGAAGATTGCACCAATGAAAAACTTCAGCCAGCTCTTCATTAGTAATAATGCCGTCATATTGAATACCTCTGATCAGTCCCATGAGAGAATTAACAGCTTTATGTAATTCAGCTTTTGTTGTATACATGCGGTATTCATTGACTTCGGAATATTGTTTTCCCATTTTATCATTTCCCCCTGGTCAAAAAATTTGTGTTTCGAAAAAGCATCCAAAGCCAAAACTTTAGATGCTTAATCATCCTCTTTTTATTTTTTCCCCTTTATTTTCTTACTAAGGCTAAAATGCCTGAGATAGCGATTAGAATACCACTAAGAATACCAAAATAGCTAATAAACACGATATTCAAGATACCGCACACAATAATAAGGATTCCGAAAAGGACTCGCTTTTTGTTAATGATGCAGGAAAAAATAATTGCGAGAATCGAAACAAGAATACAAGCAATGCCAAGGCCAGTTACTCCATCTGAACCACTTGCTTCAAACGCTTTAGCTACAGCCCCAACGGTCATTGCCAAAATGCCGCCTATTATGCCGAAAACACCGCCAATTATTCCAAGGACCATTTCGGCTACCCGGCTTGTCGTACTTTTGCTTACAACTTTTTCTGTTTCCATAAGGCTCCCCCCAAAAAGTACTTTTTATAATTTATGTAAACTCTAAAAAAGAGCATACACCATTTTTATCTATATACGTTTTTTATATTTTTGTTTCTGGAACTAATCGGAAGAATTTTCATCATTCCATTCTTTTGCTTTCTGGGCAACCCATTCAAAATGCCGCCGAATTTCATCAATATCATCTTTTGAAAGATTCTTCCATTTATCGATGTCAAAAAAACCAATTTTCTCAATGCCATATTCTTTAATCAGTTTGTTGATTTCAGCCAGTGAATCGTCTTCATCGTTTAATGTGCGAATATCGGTGCGGCCAAGGAGATAGTCAGTTGTTACATCAAAAAAGTCGGCGATTTTTTGAAGAGTCTCATAATCAGGCTCACGCTTTCCTTGCTCATAATTGGCAATTTGCCCTCGAGAATAACCTAATTTATCCGCTAGTTCATACTGGCTTAAACCTTTTTGCTTTCTTAAAGCAGATAACCGTTTGCCAAACATCCGATATTCCTCCTTATAGTTACCAAAAGAAAGACGCGGCAACGACGGCTGTATATAGTCAAAAAGTCAAAAGCGCATGTACGAAAACAGAACGTCCTCGCATAAACATCAGTTAAGAGGTAATATGTATGCGGGGATAAAGGAAATTCAGGACGGAAATGCAAAGAATGTGATTCATTCAAAATTCGTCAACTTGAGCGACAAGAAAAAGAATGTATATTTTTGAATCTTTTTGAATCAAGGTCAACTAATCCGAAGACTTTTCATCATTCCGTTCTTTTGCTTTCTGGGCAACCCATTCAAAATGTCGCCTGATTTCATCAATATCATCTTTTGAAAGATTTTTCCATTTATCAATGTCAAAAAAGCCAAATTGGTCAAATCCATACTGCTCGATAAGTTTAGAGATCTCTTCAAAGGAATTGAACTTCTTGTCTTTCTTGTCTTCTTCTCCTGTTAGATAAGAAACATTTACTCCATATTTATCAGCCAGTTTTCTTAACGTATCTATAGATGGCTCATTTCTTCCTTGTTCGTAATATCCGTATCCACTTTCTGACATTCCTAAGAAATCTGCAACGTCTTTCTGTGTTAATTTGTGCTTCTTTCTAAGTTCTTTTAACCTTTCAGAGAGTATTGACATCCTAATACTCCTTTACCATTTCTTATAGTCAATTATACAACAAATAGTTGGATTGAATATATTTTTTTAAAAATACAACAAAAAATTGTGGGCTTGCTATTGACATACAACATTTTGTTGTGTATTATTAAGACAACGAAATGTTGGGGGGTGCGAAGTTGACTCAGCGAAGAGATTACTTAATTTTTATGAGAAAACAAAAAAGTTTAACGCAAAAAGATGTGGTTAACATTCTCAAAAGGGAATATAACATCAAAATAACTGAAAGTTACTATGGAATGATTGAACAAGGCGCAAGAACTCCAAGTTTAAATGTGGCTCTTGCTATATCGAGCATTTTTAACGCGAATCCAGAGTCTATTTTTTTAACAAACAGCACAACAAAATGTTGTGAAAAAGAAATACCAAGAAGATAAAAGTAAACATCCCATTAGCTGAATAGAAAGCAGTCGCAGTACTCGTGACTAGAAATAAAACATGCCATGTTTGCAACAGCAAGAAAGTGGCACTGCAAATGACAGTGATTTTAATCCAAATGCAACTGAATTTAACTTACTAAAAAATACTGTCACATTTCAATGAATCCATTGGTACAGAAGGGGGAAGTCACTAATGAAACTTGGAAAGGAAATGGCGAATGCCCGGAAGCGGAAAGGGATTACCCAGGAAGGCCTCGCATCAAATACGCCGGTTTCGCGGGAAAGCATTGCCAAATATGAAACAGGGGCCAGGACATTTCCAGATGATTTGCGTTCAGTGATGGCCAATGAGCTGGATGATGTGGAATTTTACTTTCTGGCCTGGTGCGATGCTGCCGGAAAAGTCTCTATCCCGTATTTCAATGGCGAAAACATCGATCATCATCCGACAAGCATGGCTTTTCTGGTGCAGGCAGAAACGAATGAGGCGTTGGATAAACTGCAAGACATTCCCTGGGCAAAACCGGTACATACACGAACAGCACAAGAGCTCGAGGAAACGAAGAAACTCATTTTCGAATTACTGGATGCGGCAGCCAGCATGGTCAATCTTGTAGGGGTGATATGTAATGAGCACCAATTTTCCATGAAACAGCTTTTTACGCAGTGGCGGCTGTCTCTCCGATCTCGTAATTACATTGATAAAGATTTTTAATGCAAGAGGTGATGCCAAGTGTCCATGTTAAAAGTTGAAATCGATGAACAGGAAGTACGGAACCTTTACCTGGAAAGAATCGAAGAAAAATTGAAACAAGTGGATGCAGAGCTTGTGTTTTGGGATTCAGCCGAGCTGAAGCGTCGCACAGGCATGAGCTGGAACACCATTCTAAAGGAATTTTTCTATGACGAACGCTTTCCTAAATACAAAGTTGGTCGAGATTGGCGCTTCCCGGCGGAAGAAACAAAACAGTTTCTATTAACTTGGCTGAAAGAGCAGCCGAGACATTGAGGAGGAAATGAAATGTTGAAAGTTGACCAATTTTTGCGGCAGGATTTGGCCAAGGCAATCGTTGAGTACAAATGCGCATTTGAACTAAGCAAAGAGGCTACAGCATTGCTGATCCGTGAAAATGACTTTGAAAAGAGCATCCAGTATACGGAAGATCTGCTGAAATCGCTTAAAGCATTGCAGAAGATGAAAGAGAAAAGGGAAATGCTGGAGCGGATCCATAAGGTGGCTGTTGAGTTACAACAACAAAATGTTGATATCAAAACGATCGTTTTGAAGAAAGCAGGTATATGAGATGGGTGGCGTATTTTTTCTAATTTTGTTTCTGCCGGCGCTGCTGATCGGTTATGGCGTACTTTGCGCGTGGGTGGGTGATGGAGATGAATGAAACGGATTTTGATACGCTGTGGGCAGATTTTTTGGATGTGCCAATTGATTTGGAACATCAAATAGCAGTTTTCCCTTTTTTCTTAGGCCGTATCAAGGCTTTATTAAAAAATAAAGAAACCATTTCGAAAGAAGAATTATGTGATGCGTTGAAAAAGTCAATTCAACACGCAACGTCCATATAACCATATCGGCGAGAATCCTTATTCTTGCCGTGAGAGGCTGAAATAGGGCCTGGTAACCTAGGAATTATTTCCACAAAACCCGGAAACCTGCATTTTCAGCGTCTCACGGTGCGAATAAGGCACTACTGATCTTTGACAACTGAATAAAGAGGAGGTGGAATGATTGACGCTCACCAGGAAAGAAAAACGGGAGATCAGGCTTGAAATTTGCCGTAATATGGACCTTTATTGCAAGTCTTGCCCAATTCGCGGGAACAAAAAATCAATCATAACACGATTTATTGCCGGAAAAACTGCCTGGTTGGTGCTCTTCTGCAAGAATTGGCATTCAAACTTATAGAGGATGAAAAGCAACTGGATCACAGCTTGGCGAAAACCGGCACTTGGACGGAAGAAGAAGATTTTTACCTCATCCATCATGCAAGCTTATATGATGACGAGCACCTTGCAATGCGCTTGAACCGGACGCCGGTTTCGGTGCATAGGAGAATGATTCATTTGAACTTATTAGAAAAAGTACGCAATTAAAGGAGGGAAACCATGGGTAATTTGCTTCTGGATGAAAGACCAATTATTGTTATTCCTTCATTGGCTGAAAAAATCGGCTTGAATGAGGCAATCATCTTGCAACAGTTAAATTACTGGCTGCAAAAAAGCAACCACATCTATGAAGGGAAACCATGGGTCTACAACACCTATGAGGATTGGGAAGAGCAATTCCCGTTCTGGTCTATCAGCACCATCCGCCGGGCCATTTCTAAACTTGAGAAAGAAGGATTCATCATTACAAACAATTTCAACCGTTCACAAATTGATAAAACAAAATGGTACACAATTGATTTTGAAAAGGTGGAGAGGTTGAACAGTCCATCTGTTCAAAATGAGCAGTCGACTGCTCAAAATGGGCAGACGATTGTTCAAAATGAGCAGTCGACAGGTCAAAATGAGCAGTCCAGCTGTTCAAAATGGACAGACGATCTGTTCAAAATGGACAGACCAATACCAGAGAGTACTACAGAGAGTACTTCAGAGATTACGACAGAGATTACTTCTTCTTCTTCGGAAGAGTGCATTCCGGAAAAAGACGAAGAAGCAAAAAAGGCCATTGCGTTTTTTGAACAAAATGGCTTTGGTGTGGTCGGATCTTATGTCGCCGAAAAAATTTATTTCTGGTGTGAGGATCTGTCAGTGGATTTGGTTATCGAAGCAATGAAAAATGCAGTGGAGCGCGGCGCAACAGGCTGGAAGTATTGCGAAGCCATCCTAAAGGACTGGGCAAGCAAAGGCATACAGACCGTTGAGCAGGCTCGTGCATTGCAGCTGAAATACAAGGAAGAGCGATCGAGGCTAAAGCGTTATGGAAGCAGATCCGGGAGAACGGAGAGGGTGCCCGACTGGTTTAAGGAACCCGGAAATAGCCAAAGCAGTACTGCTGAGCAAGAAGCCCAAGAAGCCCAAGAAGCCCAAGAAGACCTCGAGACAAAGCGGAAGCGGTTGGAGAAAATCCGGGAACAGTATCGAAAAAAAGAAAAATAGGCTTGCAAATGAACCATAAGGAAGTCAGGATCTGCCGCCGTTTAACGACGACAATTTGCCGTTTTAAGGGGTGAAAAAGCATGCAGGACAAGCAAATTGAATGGCAAAAGCAGGTAATCCGTGAAGAAATGCATGATTACGGGAAAACGGATGAACAGCCTGTAAAAAAGGTTGAAAAATAAAAAAGCCAGGCATTTTCAGCCCGGAGAAAAACCATATCGACGCAATCATTATAGCATACACAGAAGGGGCGTGTCGATATTGGCTGAAAAGCGACAGTTCTGAAGAGTAAATTCATCAATTTTTAGATGTTTTATGATAAAATGACTTATCCACATTTAGAAAATTTTTCCATCTATTTTTTCTGCTTTCAAAGTCAAAAAGAGCCGAATTTGCAAATTTCTTTTTTAAAATTGTGGATAACTTCAAAAAAACCTTTTTTTACATCACATCCTTTGCTATAATATAACCATTAAGTAAACCTTACTTGTATTGGCTTACTTAAATGGGTGAAATCCTCGTCTGTTAAAATGCGTGTCCGAAACGATTCCAACAGATTTGAGGATTTTTCTTTTGCCGTTTTTTTGAGTGCTTTTAAGATTGACGAACCTTTTTCAAACAGCTGTCTAATAATATCTGTTATTTGAACTAATAAATAATGATTTTTCATGGCTGTGTAGTTTTGGCTATTGGCATGTTCTATATTGTAACGATTATTTTTTTGTTCGTTAAATCCTTGATTTTCAATCTTCCAGCGGCTTCTTCCTGCAGCGATGAGTCGTTCCACGTTCTTTTTCGTGATTTTAATATCCGTTATAAATACATACTCTTTCGATTTCCCATCCTCTGTTTTCATTGTGGCCTCCATCAGATTGACCGTTCTGTCTTTGTAGGCAATATCATTCACCCAAACTAATGAATTCTGATCCTTACTTTGTTCCAGCTCTTTTATTGCCTTAAACTCCGTCGAGATACTTTTAATTCTCCCTTCCTTAAATCTGCATATATATTTCCATTTGTGCGCCCTGCACAGATTAAATACCGTTTCACATGCATAGAGACTATCTCCCAAGATACAAATCGGTAGTCTTTTAAATATTTTTTTTATTTTCTTTGCCAGCCTGTCGAAGGCTTTTAATTCACAATCTTGCTTAGAAACATTTTCTGATTCATTTTCGATAAATTCGGAGGCAATACTGAAGACCATATCCCCCACGACAAGCTTGGCTTCAAGTACATGGTGCATATAAAGTACGTTCGTTTCTCCTGTTTCTTTATTTGTATATGCCCGTCTCAGGCAGTGTTTACAATGTTTCTCATGAAAGGTGTGTAATCCAGTTCCATCAATGATGACACCCCAGTACTTTCCTTCAATTCGATAAGACTCGAGAGACCTTTTTTTCAATAATTCTTTAATCATATACGTTCTAATTTTTTCTAATTCATTTACATCTAAGCCAGATAAAAAGTCGTTAATTGTATCATAATGTGGAAGTTCTTCAAGAGAATCTAAGCCTAACACCTTCCCTACATTTTTAATACATTCTTCTTTATTAAAACTCTCACTCATGTTTCTCATGGATTTTAGGCCGGTCATATTTTTCAACATCATCGTAAATAAAAGGACCTCTGGACCATAAGTGATATAGCTTTGATGTCGGTGGTCTGCTACCTTTTTTAGGTTATTCATCAGGTCTTTGAAAAAATGCTTCTGAATTTTAAGGAACTCGAAAAAATAATTTGCTTCTTTTTCACGATTTCTTTTTTCTTTTCTAGTAACCAAAATAAAAACCCCCTCAAAACAGCCAAGTTTAATTAGGGCTTGCTGAACGAATCAAATTTTAGCTTGTATTCGACTTGTCACTAAGCCATGCCAAAATATTCGTCCAGCAAGCTCTAATTATTTAAATTATTACATATTTGGCCGTATTTTTGGGGGGGATACTTAAATTATCACGAAAAATTTTTACTCCTCAGAGCTGGAAAAGCGAATTGGAGAAATAGAGCTTTTGGAAGACTTGACGATTAAACAAGCCATTGAACCGGATAAAGTGATCATCGTTGTCCTGGATGGGAAGCGCGGAATTGCCCGCAAATGTGAAGCAGTTGAGCATGGTAGCACGATCATCGAGACAGTGAATGGGAAATCGAAAAAAATTACGTTTATAGAGTCCTATCTTACCTAATTCATAGCCGATTTAGCTTTTGTTTAAACCTATTATGATATTTTGCATGTACCAATAACAGAGAAATCGCGGTACAAAAATACGCTGCAGGGTCAGGACCGGGATCTTGCAGCAAAGGGTTGGTGTTGAAATTTGCTACGGAAAAAACCTGTCGACAGAAAAATATTAAGCCAAAAAGAACGGCTTTTGCTGATTGAATGGCTATATGTAATCACCGGTTTCACCCGGTCGTTTTGGAAAGAAAAGAGCGATGCAGAAATTATCCGTTTATATGAGTCCAATCTTGAAATGAACCAGATGGAAGATGAGTTTGTAAGATGAATTGGTTGGTGAAATGCTATGGAGGCCAAAATTATCATCAAAGACAGCCGGAAGAAGTGGATGGTGGAGGAAGATAGAAAATACGTTTGTCAAACGTTCTGCAAGCAGCACAAACGATGTTCAACCCGTTTAGGGTATGATTGCAAAAAATTTGGCGGTGACAGAATACCGAAATTTAAAAAATGAGGTGGAACATCTGGGGAAAACCGAAAGATTAAAAAGAGAACGGGACACTGATTCCGTTCTCTTAGGAAAGGGATGTTTTGACGTGAATGAATTGGAAAACAGTATTAATTTCCTTAAAGAACAGCTCATTGCTGCGGGAGAAAAGTGGAAAGGCGGCATGGATGTTGAACCAATGAGAGACTGTCTGGCAATTGTTGAAGCCATCAATGTCCTAGAAGAAAGGGCATTCGGCAGGATGATTACAACGATCGCTTACATTCTGTGAGGAGGTGGGATATCATGCAAAATGTTTTGGAATTTGAAGAACTGATGATCAATATTTTAGACGAACATTCAAAGTTTAAATTTCATTTTTCCGAAAACGGGATTAAAATTAGCGCTTGGATTAAAGAAGCTGTGAATTTAGGAAACGGGCTGTGCATTGCATTTGATGGCGGATCTCTGCTCGTTTGGAAAGATAACCGCGTTGTAAAGTGCAGACGACCGTCCGATTTAATTACGTATTGTGAGCTTTGCTTTTCGGTTTTTAATGAATTTGATGAGAATATCGGTTATCTGTATGTGCCTGCGCGTAAAAGGTGATCTATTTGAAATATCAAAGTCAACGGATACCAACGAACGTATGCGTATTGGCAGTATAGGAAGCTTGTACTTGATGAAGGATTGAACCATACTTCGCGGAAGGAGGTATCAAATTTGATTACAGCAAAAAGTTATTTCAGTGGTGCCGGTGGAATGGATCTTGGCATCGCTGAATCAGGAATTGAGATTTTAGAGTCATTTGAAATAGATAAGGTTGCGTGTGAAACGTTGCGAATGAATTTTTCTCATAAGATCAGCGAAACGGACATTACAAAAATAACCGTTCTGGATCAGCAAGACGCAGATGTGTACATTGGGACATTTCCTTGCACACGGTACAGCAAGATAGCGGATATTCATGGTACTAGGACGGGAGATGATTTGTTTCTACATTTCTTTCGCCATGTGGCCTTGGCACAGCCGGAAGTATACATTGTCGAAAATGTACCCGGCATGAAGAAATTCCAGGTCGTCATGGAATGCCTTACAAAACTTCCGAATTATTATGTGCGAGTAGAGTGCCCGGTAAATGCAAACATGTGGCTTCCACAGGAGCGGAAAAGGCTGATCGTAATTGGAACAAAGCGGCCGTTTCACTCTCTTGGATACCCGGAAAGTAAACCAGTTAAAATGCGTGATATTATCGAAATTGGTGCAAAAGTCCACATTCCCGATTATGTTTACAAAAGGATGAACGGAGCATACCGAGACAGACCCATCATTACAGATTTAGACGGACGCGCACCGACTTGCGTGGCGCATTATGCAAAAGACCGGTCTACTAGGCTCGTGAATGACGGGAAATCAATCCGCCCATACACAGTTCGAGAATATGCCCGGCTGCAGGGATTTCCGGATTGGTTCCGGTTCGCTGGCACTGACAATGATGCTTATCGGCAGATTGGTAATGCGGTAGCCGTTCCGATGGGAAGGTGGATAGGACAGGAAGTAAAAAGATATTTTGCGTCGTAGTACGGGCATATTGTGTGAAATGAAAACATGAGGTGATTAAATGAACCAGATTCAGCAAGTATTTGGTTATGGAATGAGCCAACTACGAACTATGTTAATAGATAATGATGTTTGGTTTGTTGCCAAAGATGTATGTGATATTCTGGAAGTAAGAAACACTACACAGGCAATCGCTAGACTTGAAGATGATGAACGGACTATGTTAAACATAGGTCGTCAGGGGGCAACCAATTTAGTGAATGAACCGGGTCTATATTCTCTGATCATGTCTAGCCGAAAACCGGAAGCACGTGCATTCAAAAGATGGATTACACATGATGTCATTCCGCAAATCCGGAAGACGGGAAGTTACTCAACACAGGTTCCGCAAACATTCAGCGAAGCCTTGCGACTGGCGGCGGACCTGCAAGAACAAATTGAAAAGGCAAAACCAAAAATTGAATCCTTTGATCGCTTCATTTCCGGTGAGAACTATCAGAAAATGGGGGATGTTGCAAAAATATTAGGATATGGCCGAAATAACTTTTTCAAGCTGCTTCGGGAGATGAAGATCTTGATGAGAGATAATACACCTTATCAGGAGTTTATCAACCGCGGGTATTTCGTTGTGAAAGAAAAGCCGATACAGATGGGCAGCCAGGTCATTAATAAGCCCCAGACCTATGTCACGGCAAAAGGTATCCATTATATTGACAAATTATTGAAAGAACGATCAATAATTGTATAATAGAAGTAGAATATGTCCAAGTAACGGAGAAGCGTGCGGACACTGACTTTCAGCATTTGTTGCTGATGGTTGGTGTCCGTTTTTTTATTGGAAGGAGGAACAATGATGGAACAATTGAGTTTTCAGCTGGCAGAGATTGACCGGGAAGAGACAAGGAAGCGGGTGGAAGGTGCATTGGAAAAGTATAGGGTTTTGTTGCTAACGCAGGAACTGGACCAGGTGCCAAAAGTAACCTCAAGCTATTCATTGGTTCCACCAAGCAACACCAACCAGTTTCACTCCTCAACTGAAGAAGCTGCAGTAAAGAATGTGGACTATGAACGCGAGCGGAGCGATTATATCCGTAAAGTTTCCATGTCCGTAAACCGTCTCGGGTTTAAGGAGCGGGCAATCCTCATCCGCCGGTATATGACGGAGGATGATGTATTTGATTATGAAGTGTACAACGAACTGAACATGAGCGAGCGGACTTATCACAGAATAAAATCTCGGGCATTTTATAAGCTGGCATTTGCGTTGAAAGTTGAAGTCTATAAAGAGAAGTCCTACGGTGTGATGTCAAGGGTTAAAAACAAGTGAATTGGAAATTTTGTTGGCTCTATGTCGTAAAAATGGCAATACTGAACTAAGCCTCCAGATAATTGGAATAATCTGGAAGTTTTCAAGTTCAGGCTATCGATGATGGTTACCTGGTTACCTCATCGCGTCACCTTCTTTTTCGGCGCATAAATTTGATCGTTGCGGAGCAGCGCATCGATCAGGCGCACCAGTTTTCTTGCCGTTAAGACGAGGGCGCGTTTGTGTGAGTGCTTATGCACCTCACGATATTTCTTTTGGTAAAAGGCGCGGTACTCAGGTTCGTGTCGCCGGACCAGATTGGCAGCCTCAACCAGGTAATACCGGAGATAACGATTGCCTGTACGCGCAAGCATTTTGTCATCAGCCTCAAAATCACCCGATTGGTGGCGGGGCCAGAACAATCCAGCAAATTTTGCGATCGCGGCTTGGTCGTCAAAGCGCTCAATGTCGCCGATTTCAGCGAGAATCCCAGCACAGCTCACCGGGCCTATTCCCGGAATGGTCTGGAGGGTATTCGGGATTCCATCAAGAACGCGGGCAATCGCCTTATCCAAATCCTTGATTTGGCGTTTAAGATGCCGGATGATCTCAATAGAACTGCCCAGGACCAAGTCAATCGAATCCTCCACACATTTAGAAAGCCGGTAAGAGGACCGGGCAGCTTTTTGGATGGATGCGGCCAAATCCTCGGGATCGCTAAAGCGGCCATGGCCTTTGGTCTGGAGATACATCGCTAAGTCCTCCAGAGGCATTTGGGCAATTTCATCGAGGCTATAGGCCTCAAGCAAAAATTCCGTTATGGCATGGCCGAAGACCGGTGTATCCACTTCAAGGTTAAAGGCACTGAATTTGAAAAACAGATGATTCAAAAATACCTGTTGTTCCCGGGTTAAACTTTGAATCAGGTGATAGCGCATCCGTGTTAACCGTTGAAGGGCAAGGTATTGTTCTGACTGAATCACGGATTTCGGCAATCTCCCGAAACGCAAGCGGTCCGCAATTACCCAGGCATCTTTGGGATCGGTCTTGTCCATCTCGGCATAAGCCTTTTTGAAATTTCTCACCAGCTTCGGATTCAGGGTAAACACCTTTGTACGACGCTGTTTCAGCTCGGGATCTTCATGGAAAAACATTGCCGGGTGCCAACTATACACAGATGTGGCCTCCATGGCGATCTGGATGGTGTCATCCGCCTCCGCATGTTGGAGGATGGCGTCTCTTAACTCAGAGGCACCGGGAAGATTGTTTGTCACCGTTTGGGTGGCCAACGTTTCCCCCATTCCATCCATCAGGCAGGCATCGAGGTTTTTGGAGCTCACGTCAATACCGACAAATAAGGGCATATGATTTCCTCCTCTCTGTATTGGGATCGATGGAATCGGACGCTTCGGGATATCCCCAGATGGCTTGCCGATCTGTCAGCCTCGCGTATGAGAACTCATCCGGGCCGTGGGCTGCCTGGAACTGCTCATTTCCAGCACGGAGATCCGGAGGAACGGCCTACGGGTTAGACGTTCAAGCAAGAACCTGGGGATGCAGACTTTTCGAGTAGTCAGGCTACAAGGAGGGGAAGCATTGACCCAAACGATCCTAAGACCATTATCCGGGAACATCGCGAAGCGTCCAAGTCCGAACTTGTATTCCGGGCGAGCCCGGAATACAAAATCTTATATTCACTTGTCAATGAGCAGCAGAATGAACTGGAAATTGACATCCACTTTGGATTTAAACTTATTATACGAGGAGATGAGTGTATGAATGTCGTCCAACCGATTCGCGATCCCGTTAAGATAGAGAAGATGAAGAACTATTTGAAATCAAAGAGTGAAAGGAATTATATTCTTTTTATGTTGGGAATAAGCGTCGGACTTAGGATATCCGACATTTTAAAATTGAAGAAAGAAGATATATTAAGAAGCCATATTGATATTAAGGAAACGAAAACAAAGAAAAACAAAAGGGTAAAAATCCCCGGTTACATTAAAAAGGAGATCATACCTTACGCCAAAACACTTGCAGACGGCGATTACCTTATTAAAAGCCGGCAGGGAGCAAACAGGCCAATTGACCGTTCAACAGCTTATAGGATACTGCGTGATGCTGCTAAGCATGTTGGGCTGACAGACATCGGTACGCATACATTAAGAAAAACATTTGGCTATCATTTTTACATGCAAACAAAGAATGTGGCCCTGCTGCAAGAACTACTAAATCATTCGAGACCGGATATTACGCTACGGTATATCGGAATTAATCAGGATACGTTAGATAAGGCAATGGACAAATTCAGGATATAGTCCTTTTCTTTTTGGGCATCACTACATCATAAAAATACGAGGCGTGCACTCATATTTATATATTGAATGAAGGCTGTTATTTCAAGGGTTTCAACGTTTGCCCGAGTGCAACAGTCTATGTATTATAGTGTACTCAATGCCATTATTTAGGAGGGATATGTATGAGGATAGAGGAAGCAAGGGAAGAGATTAAAAGGATTGAAAGGTTTATCAGTTTAGTAGAAAGCTATCGACCGCAGTCATTTGAGCAGGAAGCGATCAAGACGTATGTGTTAATTGAAAGTGTTAATAAGACAGCGGCAGTATTGAATGAGAAAGGATTTAGAATAGGTAAAAGGAAAGTTTCAGGTAAGGACGTATCTGATATTATTCGTTCTAAACCTGATGATGAGCTGCATCAAATCGCTCACGATATGTTTAAATACAATAAGAAAAAAGCTGGAAAAAGGGGTTGGTGTTGAAAAAATAATGGCAGGATTTTGGCAGGATAAAGGCAGAGCATTTTCTTTTGCCTGTGTTACATTAATACCATGACAAGTAAGCGAAGGAATCGACACACAGTCGGTTCCTTTTTATTTTATCGATTGAAGGTGTTGACCATGAAATCTAAATCCAGAGAGAAGAAGCAAAAGAAACTGCGGCGTAAAGAATTAGAATACCTGATGGGGATCCATCGTGACAGGTATGGCCGACATCATGGTGCAGTTCGCAGGAAGTGACCTTCAATAACTAATAAAGAGACATATGGACACATATAAGAAGGTGGGGGAGCGATAAAAAAGAAATGGCTGACTTTCCAAGTGCCAGGATTAGACCGGAAAGAATTTATGATATGAAGGCTAATATTAAAGATCTTGAACCAGAACGATACAACTATCTTTTTAATAATGGTTTATTGACAATAAATGAAGTACGAACATTTGAGGGACTTCCGAATATTGGTGCTGAAGGCAATAAATTATTTAGGCCTTTAAAGAAAAGAAGAAAGATTCCTTTTGGGTGATCAGCATGCCAGGCAAACCACTGCGGCCATGTGCAAAGTCCGGCTGCCGCAATCTTACCACGAACGGCTACTGTGATGAGCATAGGAAAGATACTAATCGTGAATACAATCTGACACGAGACGAGCGGGTCACGCGCTTCTATAAGTCGAGGCAATGGGAAATGACAAGGAAGTTGGTGCTTGTTAGAGACCATGGTCTATGCCAGATGTGTCTCAAACATAGAAAAATCGTACCAGCATCGCTTGTTGACCATATCATTCCGGTACGGGTTAATTGGAGTTTGCGGCTTAATAAAAGCAATCTTCAGTCGCTTTGCGTTTCATGCCATAATGTCAAAACAGCGGAAGACAAACGAAAGTACGGAAACCTTGCATGAGGGCCGGGGGCCCCTAAAAAAGTACGGGGTGGGCCGTCTGCCGAACGGCGTCCACTTTCGCGTGAATTTTTTTCGCAAAATGAAAATTTTTTAAGGGGGTGATTGGAATGGCGGGCAGGCCGTCAAAACCAGTGCAGCTGATCAAAATGGAGGGGAACAAGGATCGCCGGACGAAAGCAGAACTTGAGCACCGAGAAAATTATGAAAAGTCCCTTTATACTGGAACAAAGATCAAAGAGTCGCCCGCCGTCAAATCTGATCCTGTTGCCCACAAAGAATTTTTACGGCTGAAAAAACTTTATAAGAGCATCCAGTACATTGACGGCTTGGATGAGCAGATCGTCAACCGGTACTGCATGATGATAAGTGAAGAGCGGGCACTTCAGGAGCAGGCCGATTCTTTGCATGCACTTCTTGAAGAGGAAGAAGATCCAAAAGAAAAGATTGAGATTTACAAACTGCTCAACAGCTGCGATACCAAGCTAACCAAAAAGCGGGACTTGATCTTGAAGATTGAGGACCGTCTTTTTCTGAATCCGACTGCCCGCATCAGAGCCATTCCAAAGAAACCTCCTGAAGAAGAGAAGCAATCTCCAATGGCTGAATTTTTAAAGAAACGCGCGGGTGGTAGCCGTGCGGATTGATAAAGCAAGAGCCATGGAGCCCATTGAGTTCATTCAAATGCTGAAACTGGTTGACGACTTTTACGGTCAGCCTTTTGTTTTAATGGATTGGCAGTATGAAACGATCTGGGATGTTTATGGCACGGTGAATGATGAGGGATATAGGCAGTATCGGTACGCTTATTTGGAAATTCCAAAGAAGAATGCAAAAACGACGTTAATCGCCGGCCTCGGGGTTTATCACTTAACATGCGACGGTCCCCAAGGGCAAATTTATTGCTGTGCGGCCGACCGTTCCCAGGCCAGTCTGGTTTATAAAGCAGCTGTCAGCATGATTGACCAGGATGACGAACTGAAAAAACTGCTGAAGGTGACAGAGAGCCGGAAAGAGATTGCGAATGTCGAGACAGGTACCATTTTAAAGGTTCTATCAGCGGAAGCATACACCAAGCACGGCATTAACCCAACGGTCGTCATTTTCGATGAGCTGCATGCACAGCCAAACCGTGATTTGTGGGATATCATGACTTTCGGCGCCGGTGCTGCCCGTAAAGAACCGTTATGGTGGGTCATCACAACGGCCGGCGACGATCCGGACCGGAAATCAATCGGCTGGGAAATCCATGAGCATGCCAGGAAAATCCGGGATGGAGAACTGTCGGATCCGACCTGGTATGTCAGAATGTATGGTGCTGATGAAGATGACGACATCTTTGATGAGAAGACTTGGTACAAAGCGAACCCTTCGCTTGGCCAAACGATCAGCATTGAATCTGTTCGCCAGGAAGCACTGGCAGCGCGCAACAGTGAAGCATCCGAGCGACTTTTCCGGTGGCTGCGGCTGAACCAATGGATATCCTTAAAGCGGACCGGATGGCAGCCGTTAAGCTTGTGGGACAAGACGGAAGGGAATTGGAACCTATCCGATCTTGTCGGCAAAAAATGTTATGTCGGACTTGATCTTTCCAGTACGACGGATATTACGGCAGCATGCTATTTGTTTCCGCCACAGGACGGGATCCCGGAATGGCGTACACTTTATGATGCCTGGATACCGGAAGACAATATGAAAGAACGTGTTACCCGTGACCATGTACCTTATGACAGGTGGGTGAACCAGAAATATTTGACGGCCACGCCCGGGAATGTTGTGGATTATGATTTTGTCCAAGCAAAAATTGTATACGCAAGCAAACAGTATGATCTTTCCGTCTTGGGCGCCGACCCATGGAACAGCCGGATGCTGACGCAAGGGCTGATGAGAGAAGACGTGAATGTTGTGGAAATCCAGCAAACCATGGCGCAGTTGAGCCCGGCCATGAAGATGATTGAACAGCTGATGAAAAAAGGCCTGTTGAGCCACGAAGTAAACCCATTGGCACGATGGTGCTGGGGAAATGTCGCTATTGCGGTTGACGGAAATGAGAATATCAAGCCAATGAAAAATAAATCACAGGACCGGATTGATGTCATTGTGGCCATGATCATCGCTATGGCGACAGCTATGCTGTTTGAAGAAGTCAGCCTGGACGTTTCAGAATTTGCAAATGAAGACTTTCTTGACAAACTGTGGAGCTAAGGAGGTGAGTGGGATTGAATGAGTTTACTCAGCAGATTTAAAAGGCAAAGGGTCAAAAACTATCATATTGATGATCCGAATTGGTTATCAGAATGGCAGACACTGGCTGATTTTTTAGGGGTTAGCCTGGACCCGTCTGATGTGGACGTCCGGGGAAAACGGGCGCTGAAAGAAATTACGGTGTATGTATGTATCAAAATTTTATCTGAAAATATTTCAAAGCTGCCGGTCAAGATTTACCAGGACAACGGGGGAATTAAGAAAGTGGCCGGGCATTACCTGAATCCGATTTTGCGGTTAAGGCCGAATCCGTACATGTCTGCATCAGATTTTTGGAAAGGTGTTGAGGTGCAGCGGAATATTTACGGAAACAGCTATGTTTGGATTGAGTATGTCACACGCGGCCGGAATGCCGGCAAGGTCCAGGCACTTTACTTGCTTGACGCTCAGCAAATGCAGGTATGGGTGGATGATTCCGGCTTAATTAGCTCAAAAAACTCCATCTGGTACGTCTATACAGACAATGCAGGGGTGCAGTACAAGCTTCAATCAACTGATTTGCTGCATTTTAAAGCCATGACGACTGACGGGATCGTCGGTCTCAGCCCGATCTATACGCTCAGAAATATGGTTGAAAATGCTGCTTCAGCTGAAAAATTTTTGAATAACAGCTATAAAAACGGAATGCAGACGACTGGGATCATACATTATACCGGAGATCTGAACGAAAATGCCAAGAAAAAGTTCAGGGAAAAATTCGAGGAAATGTCAAGCGGGCTGAAAAATGCTAATCGTGTGAGCTTAATGCCTATTGGCTATACCTACCAACCTCTTTCACTTAAATTAACGGATGCTCAGTTTCTTGAAAACACGCAGCTGACTTACCGGCAGATTGCAAGTGCATTCGGCATTAAAGCACATCAGCTCAATGACCTTGTAAAAGCCAGCTATGCAAGCACGAGTGAAGCGAACCGGGAATTTTACGTAGATACACTCATGCCGATTTTGACCATGTATGAACAGGAATTGACGTATAAGCTGTTTTTGGATAGTGAACTGGTAAACGGGTTTTACGTTATGTTCAATGCGGATGCCATCCTACGTGGAGATTTCAAATCACGCATTGATGCGGCAGCAACCGGTGTACAAAACGGCCTGCTCACGCCAAATGAAGCAAGGGCACTTGAAGAAAGAGAGCCGATGCCAGGCGGTGATCAGCTGGTCATGAACGGGAATTATATTCCGTTGTCGATGGTGGGCGAGCAATATAAAAAAGGCGGTGATAATACAAATGGGCAAACATAAATTTTGGAATTTTATAAAGAATGAAGCGGAAAATACAGGTGAACTGCAGCTGTATGGCGAAATTTCCGACACTTCATGGTGGGGTGATGAAATCACGCCGAAAGATTTTAAAGCAGATCTTGATGCGCTTGGCGATATCAGCACGTTAAACGTCTATATCAATTCCCCGGGGGGCGATGTATTTGCAGGACAGGCCATTCATTCGATGCTTAAACGGCATTCTGCTACAGTTCATGTTTATGTTGACGGTCTGGCGGCAAGCATTGCCTCCGTAATCGCAATGGCCGGTGACAAGATCATCATCCCCGAAAATGCGATGATCATGATTCATAATCCGTGGACTGTTACGGCCGGTAATGCGGCGGATTTGCGGGAAGTTGCCGACCGTCTGGATAAAATCAATGAAACCATCAAATCAATCTATTTATCAAAGGCAAAAATTAATGAAGTGAAATTGACGGAATTGATGGATGCTGAAACATGGCTGTCTGCACGGGAAGCAGTTGATTACGGATTTGCGGACGAAATTGAGGATGCAAAAGACTATGCGGCAAGTTTGAACAGCAGGTTTCTCAATTTCTATAAAAATATTCCTTTAGACTTGCCGAAGAAGGCAAAAAATGAGCGCGAAAAACAGAATAAGAACAAGGAATTGGAGCTGTCGAAAGCCAAACTGGCGCTTGAGATGGCTCTTTTAATTTGATGGGAGGCAGGAAAATGAGTAAAGAACTCAGGGAATTGTTGAACAAATTGAATCAGAAAAAGGCAGCAGCAAAGGTATTGATGGGAAAAGAAGATGCCACACCTGAAGAAATCCAGGTAGCGGCTGCTGAAATTAATGAGCTGAAAGCGAAAATTGAAGCACAGAAGCTAATCGATGAAGAAACAGCGATACCAGTAGGTGGTAAACCGGTCGTATCGGTAATTGAACCTGACAAAAACAGCAAGGAGTACCGCGAACTGCACACAAAAGCATTTCTGAATTACTTGCGGAAGAAGCCGTTGACCGAAGAAATGAAGAATACGTTGAGCTCCAACACCGGATCTGACGGTGGATATTTGATTCCACAAGACATTAATACACAAATTAACAATTTGAAGCGGCAATATAAAAGCGCAAAAATGTGCTGCACGGAAGTTTACACGACTTCCACCAAAACCGGTTCGTTTGTGTGGGAAGACTTGTCAACACTAACGCCCCTTGTCAATATGACGGAAATGACAGACCTGGATAGCTCTTCACAGCCGAAATTCCGGTCTGTTCAGTACGCTGTAAAAGATATGGGCGCAATTCTTCCAATCCCAAATACGTTGCTGCAGGATGAGGATGCGAACTTAATTGCGTATATTGCCGGCTGGTTTGCGAAAAAAGCTATCCGCACGGAAAATAATGATATTTTCAATGTGCTAAAAACCGGGAAAACGCCGGTTGCTCTTGCAGATTGGAAAGCATTGAAATCGAATTATAACACGAAGCTTGATCCATTAATTGCAACAAATGGATACTTCTGTACGAACCAGGATGGCTTTAATGTTTTGGACAGCGCGCTCGACGGTTTTGGCCGGCCTGTTTTGCAGCCGAACCCGCAAAATCCAACAGAACTGCTATTCTTGGGTAAAGTCGTCCATATGTTCTCAAACACGGAGCTTCCATCTGATACGGACAACAATGTTGCACCAATCTTTTTCGGCGATATGAAATCAGGATGCCGTTTTGTCGACCGTGGCGCATATGAATTAAGCATTTCCACAGAAGCATATTTCGTAAAAAATGCGACTGCAGTCCGGGTTATCGAACGATATGATGTCATCAAAACCGATTCGGATGCGTATCAGTTTGGCCAGATTGCTTTACCTGAAAACTGATCAGGTGATGTAAATGATTATAGAACTAAATGAAGCGAAAGATTGGCTGAGAGTCGACACAGAAAATGACGATGCCAGGATCAGTTCATTGATGGCAGCGGCCGAACAATATTTAACCAATGCGACGGGGAAAACATTTGACAGCACAAATGAACTTGCCCGTCTTTTTTGCCTGACTCTACTGACGGATTGGTACGACAATACAGGTTTATCCGGCACTGAGCCGAGCCAGCAAATGCGGCCGATTATTCAGAGCATGCTGCTGCAGCTGACCTATTGCGAAGACGAGGTGACATAAAAATGCCGATCACCAGTCCTGGAAAAATGAATGAAAGAATTACGTTTTATAAAGAAGTTGTCAAAAAGAATGATTACGGAGACAAAGTAAAAGATAAAGAAAAATATTTGGAATGCTGGGCCGCCGTGAAGACACAGTTTTTAAGTGACATCCAGGCAAGCATTGGCACTGTCCTGGAAGACACTCTTACATTTGTGATCCGACATCAGCATGACAAAGAAATTACAAACGATTTATCTGTAAAATACAGGAACAGCGTTTATGAAATTATCAAAATTAACCCAGATGTCGAATATAAAAAATTTGACACGATCATCTGCAAAGAGGTGACATGATGACAGTTGAAGTGGATATTTCCGGAATTGAAGCGGGTTTGAGGCGGCTAGCTGCGAAGGAAAAAAAGGTGCAGAGGGCTGGGTTAAAAAAGGCGGCAGAAGCAATTGCTGACCGATTGCGTGAAAACACGCCTTATTATGATGGCAAACGCGACGGGAAATGGAAAGCACAGCGTCAATTCGAGAAAGAAACAGGGTCAAATAATGGCGACTTTGCGCATTTGCGGGATGACATCAAAATTTCAAATATGAACCAATTTGGTGAAGTCTTTGTTGGATTTGGAAAAGAAACCTATTGGCGTGTCCATTTTACCGAAATGGGTACGATTAAACAGAAACCACAGGCGTTTATCCAGCGAACGGAAGAAGAAATGCGCCGGAAAGTTATGACCATCATGGTAAAGGAGTTTAAAAGGGGTCTGGGCTTATGACACTGCCTGCAAAAGCAGTCTACGATATTCTTATGGGCAGTCCGGAGATTGCGAACATGATGAATCGGGACATGATTTTTATGATCGATGTTCCGGAAGATGATCAGCAAGTCCAGAACGCACCGATCATTCGAATAAATGAAATCAACGACTATCAGGATGGATTTGCTTCAAACAAACCGTTTTCTGTTTCTTTTAGCGTCCAGATTGATGTCTGGGCCGCCACGATTGAACAGTTAGCTGTTTTTAGAGACGTGCTGGACAAGATCATGACAGAAAACGAGTGGGGTCAATATACAGGCGTGATTGACAAAGATCCGGATATTGATCTGTATCGCATGGCTCGGAGGTATCGGGCTGTTCAGGTGATTCACTTTAATTAGGGAGATGAGAAAATGGCGACTTTAGGTTTTAAAAGTGTCGAATTTGGGATCCATGACGGGGACACGGAAATTGTTAAGAAAATTTATAAATTAGATGCCAATGAAGGTGGCACAATTGAAGCAAAATTAAGCGGTCTTGGTGCGCAAATCAATGCTTTATATGCGTCTAATGTACCGTTTTTTGTAGATGCAAGCGGTACGGGAACGCCACAATTGGAATTCACAGCAGCGGACTTGAGTGAGGAAATTGCTGCGTCCATTTCAGGCGCTGTATATGAAAATGGCATTTTGAAACTTGGAAAAGATGCGAAGGCACCATATGTTTCTGTACTGCTAGAAGCGGATGGCATTAAAAACGACAGCATCTATATCGCACTGCTTAAAGGAAAATTTGGGCATCCGGATGGTGTCGATTTGAAAACGGGTGATGACAAAGGCAAGGAAGCCGATACAACTGACAGTGCACTGACCGGACAATTTGTAAACCGGAAATTAGATGGCTTTACCTATTTCAAAACTCGTTCTTCGAATACAGACTTTGATTTGCAGACATTTCGGTCCCTCGTTTTTAATGGATACAATGAAAATACGCAAACGGCAACTCAACAAACTGCTGGCTGATAGCTGGGCTCTTAGGCCCGGCTTTTTATTTTGCATAAAAGGAGATGCTGGAAATGTTAAAAATTGAACTTTATAATCCGGAAACCGAAAGAACTGAAACCTTTACTGAAGGATTCGTGCCAGCAAGAACATTGCGGAAAGTGCTGGAATTCGCGGATAAGCAGGAAAGAGAAAAACCCAGTGAGCTTGAGACGTTGGATGAAATGGTGTCCATGATTGCAAGCTTTTTTCGGGATGATCGGGTGACCTTTGATGCGATCTACGACGGAATCCCGGCAGACAAATTGAGTGATGAAATGGAACGCATTATGACCGACATTATGGGCGGTGAAGCTAAAAAAAAGCTGGGGAAAAACCGACCACCATCAAAGAAAGCATAAATAATCTGCACAAAATGTATTCGGAGTTAATGAAGAATGGATGGACGTTCAGAGATATTGAAGAAATGGACATATATGGATTTCTGAATGTCATGAACGGGCCGGACAGCAAACAGTATGACGATATAGAAGCTTTCTATAACTCAATTTGACGGGAGGTGAGGAAACATGGCAGGAGACCAACCCCTTGGCAATATGGTGATCGGTGTCAGCATGGAGGGTACTCAGTTCGCAAATACCTTGAAAGAAATACGGGGGCAGGTGCGCCAAGCTCAGAGCGCAATGAAAGCCAATTTGACAGTAATTAGTGGCGCCGGCGATAAGTATGAAACTCTCCGTGCAAAAGTAAAGAGCCTGAATGAAGTAATGGCGGTTAACCAGCGCGAAATTGATATGCTCCGTAAAAAGCACCGGGAAGCCATTAAAACTTACGGCGAAGGCTCCGAGCAAGTTTCCAAATTAGCTTCCCAAGTGAATAATGCAGTTGCCAAGCAGTCAGCCTGGAGCAGACAGCTGGATCAAGCAAAATCTAAACTATCGGGGATGGATAGCCCAATTAGCAAGTTTTCATCTCGGCTGAATGACATCTCTGAGCGGGCCAAAAGCGTTGGCGGAAAAGTAAAAGAAATGTCTGACGGGATTACACAAACTTTTGCACCGGCTACCATTGCAATTGGAGCCGGTCTTGGTGCTGCAGCGAAGCAGGCCATGGATTTCGAAAGTCAAATGAGCGCGGTAAAGTCTGTCATGGCGCCGGATGAGGTAAAAAAGTATGGCGGCGCGTTAGAGGATCTTGCTGTAACCATGGGCGCCAAGACAAAATACAGTGCCACTGAGGCCGCGCAGGGAATTGAAGAACTTGTCAAAGCCGGCGTGAAAACAACAGATATCATCCATGGCGGGCTCTCGGGGGCTTTAAATCTTGCGACTGCCGGTGAACTGGACCTGAAAGATGCTGCCGAGATCGCGTCAACTGCGTTGAATGCTTTCCGGAAAGACAATATTTCCGTAACCCGCGCTGCAGATCTGCTGGCTGGTGCTGCCAACGCAAGCGCAACGGATGTTGAAGAATTAAAATATGGGTTATCTGCTGTTTCAGCTGTAGCCAGTGGAGTCGGTTTAAGCTTTGAAGATACGACTACGGCGCTTGCGGCATTTGCGCAGAATGGTCTTAAAGGTCAGGACGCTGGAACATCTTTAAAAACTATGTTATTAAACCTTTCCCCTTCTACAAAATCTGCTGCCGATATGATGGATTCGCTCGGTCTGGCAGCGCGAAATACATCTTCTGCATACAATTGGTTAGTTGATAGGGGGATTAAACCAGCCTCACATTCTGCAAATGACATAGAAGCTTCTTTGCAACGTCTTGCGAAAATTCAGGCAGGTGCTGGAGCTTCTGCAAGTAAAGTAAAAAATGAATATCAGGAACTTGCGAAAAACTCCGGTTTTGCATCAAGCGCTTTTTACGACCAAAACGGAAAGCTAAAATCTCTTTCCAAAATTTCTGGTCTGCTTCATGACAGGCTCAAAAACCTTTCGGAAGAACAGCGGCAATATGCATTAAAAACAATGTTTGGAACGGATGCTATCAGGGCAGCCAATATTTTGTATAAAGAAGGCGCCAAGGGAATCGAAGACATGAACGGCGCCATGAATAAAATCAAAGCTGCTGATGTTGCCAAAAAGAAAATGGACAACCTAAAAGGCTCCATTGAACAATTAAAAGGAAGTTTGGAGACGGCCGGAATATCGGTTGGTCAGGCATTAACACCAGCCATTAAAAAAACAGCTGAAATTGTTCAAAATATCGTGGACAAGTTTAATGCCCTGCCGAAACCGGTTCAGCATGCGGCCGCCATTTCAGCAGCGTTGTTAGCCGTTATTTTAACCCTTGTAACCGGGTTTGGGTTTTTGACATCTGGTATATCCAGCTTGGTTATTGCCTATGGCACTCTGGCCGGCGGCATGGCCGCAACGACAGGAGTTATCGCGGCAGAAGGGGCAGCTGCAACGGCTGCCGGGGCAAGCACCGGAATATTGGCCGGTGCAATCAGTCTATTAACCTCTCCGGTCACGTTAACCATAGCAGCCATTGCAGCACTCGGAGTTGCGTTTGTTTTGGCCTATAACAAAATAAAGCCGTTTCATGCTTTCATGAACAGTATCGGATCTGCGATCGGAAGAGCCGTAAATTTTGTCAGGCAGTTTACTACCGCAATAATGCAAATGCTCCAAGGCAATTGGGCAGGCGGCGCTGATTTGTTGAGTAAAATCGGATTAAGCGACAGTGCCGTACAGAAAACCATCAATATTGTTACGAAAATACAAAGCGCCTTTAATACATTAAAAGCATATTTGCAGCAGGCATTGTCAGCAATAGGCTCATTTGTAATGAGTAAAATATCGCAAATCAAATCGTTTTGGGATCAGAACGGCGCAACAATAATACAAGCAATAAAAAATGTCTTTAAAGTAATTACTGTCATTGTTAAGGTAGCATTAGCTATTTTAGGTCCGATTTTTAAGGCTGGTTTTGCAATAATTGTTGCGGTTGTTAAATCTGTATGGGGAAATATTAAAGGGATTATTTCCGGTGCTCTAAAAATCATTGAAGGGGTCGTTTTAGTTTTTTCTGGTTTATTTACTGGGCATTGGAAGACCATGTGGAGCGGCATCAAGAGCATTTTTAGCGGTGCCATTCAGTACGTTTGGAATCTGGTCCAGTTGATCTGGATCGGCAAGATGCTCAAGACTGCCAAGGCGTTTGTCGGACCGTTTAAGAGTCTGTTTAAAACATTATGGACAGCACTCAAAACAATTTTTAGTTCACCAGTAAAATGGATTGTCAATCTGGTGAAAAATGGATTCGGCTCCATGAATAAGTTTGCATCCAGTTTTAGTGGCGGATTAAAAACGGTCATGACGAAAATGTGGACTGCTTTGAAAGGCATTTTTTCACTACCAATCGGAACCATTAAAAGTTTACTAAAAACCGGTTTTACATCCATGAAAAACAGTTCCGTAAACATTTTTAACTCGATGAAACACGGCGCCAGCAAAATTTGGAATAGCATGATCTCTACTATTAAAAGCTTGCCAGGGCGAATGGCAACTGGACTTAAAAATGGCGCAAGCAAGTTAAAGAGTGCCATGAAGTCTATTGGTAATGCAATGATTGAAGGCTTAGCTGCAGGTGTTAATGGTGTACGTAAAGGAATTAACTGGATTTTAGATAAGGTTCATGCGCCAAAAAAATTGCACATCCCAAAATGGGATCCTCCACACTATGCGAAGGGTACTGATAATCATCCTGGTGGACCGGCGGTTGTGTCAGATGGAAAAGGCAAAAATGTTCAGGAATTGATCACGCTCCCTGATGGCCAAGCATTTTTATCTCCACTGCGTGAAACAGTCATGAACTTGCCAAAAGGTGCAAGCGTACTGAATGCCGATGCGACTGCTCAACTATTGTCGATGATGCCGCGCTATGCTAGCGGAACCGGGTGGATGCAAAATCTATGGGATGAAACAAAAAACGTTACGTCAAAAGTATGGAATAGTGCAAAAAGATTCAGCAAAAACATCGTAGACGGTGCAAAAACCATCTGGGATTATGCTAGTAATCCAAGCAAATTGGTCGATAAAGCGATTGACACTTTTTCTAACTTTTCGGATCTTAGCCAGCCAACACTTGGGATAGTGAAAGGTGCAGTATCGACAGCAAAAAGAGGCGCAGTCAATTGGATTAAAAGCCTAATGCTTGCTGGAAACCCGTCCGGATCCGGCGTGGAAAGATGGCGCTCATATGTCATACGTGCATTAGAGATGAACGGTTTGTCAACTGCAAAATCCATGGTTGAAAAGGTTCTGCGACAAATCAAGACGGAGTCCGGTGGTGATCCGAAAGCCATACAACACGGTTATACGGATATCAACACAAGGACCGGGGACCTGGCTAAGGGCTTAATGCAGACGATTTCTGCAACGTTTAACGCATATAAATTTCCAGGGCACTCCAATATTTTTAATGGCTTTGACAACCTACTGGCTGCACTTAACTATGCAAAGCATCGTTATGGCAAAAATTTATCCGGCCTTGGCGAAGGGCACGGATATGCAAATGGCGGGTTTGTCTTTACAGAGCAGCTTGCCCGGGTTGCGGAGGGAAACAAACCGGAAGCAATCATACCACTTGATAGACTTAAAAGAACTAGAGCATTACAGCTATTATCACAAACTCAAAAAGCTTTGGGAGTTGGTTCGCAAAGCCAAAGCAACTCATCAGCCGCGGATTTATCTGCTTTAATCCAGCGTCAGGACCAGCAAATATCTTTGATGCAGCAAACGATTGATTTACTTATGAAAATATTACAGAAAAATAATGTGATTAAAATTGATGCAGATGCCCTTGAAAAAAATGTAAGCAAGCGGCAAGCTGCAAATTACAATAATGCTGCCTATATGATGGGGTGATTGATTGATGGAAGAATTAACAATCACAAAACTGGATGGAACAAAACAAACTGTAAGCGAAATAAATGGTGCATATTTGCTTGATGTAATTGATAGTGGGCCGCAACCGTCAACCACGTATGAACAAATCGCTGGATCCGATGGAAATATAGATAACGGAACTACATTTGGGACAAGAAACATCACTGCAAAATTTTATTTAGATGCGAAAGACTATATCGACTATACGCTTGCCCAGAAGGAAACTTGGCAAGCGTTATTTGATTATGATCCATATTACATTACCTGGTCGCGAATGCCTGGAATAAGGTTTTTAGTCCATATCAAGCCGTTTGAATTTTCCAGTATAAGCCAAATGTCAGGAACCTTTGATATTGATTTTGAAGCTTTCAAAGGATTTGGAGAGAGCGTTGGCAGAACGGATGAAGATTCAATTGATATGGATAGTGAAGTGTGGCAAATGGTCGGACAAGGGTTTGTTCTCGACAAGGATTTGGTTTATACCAATATCCCTGGGAATAGTTTTAAAATATTTAATGCTGGAGATATTACAATTGATCCACGTAAGCACGACTTGACTATCAGCATTCAAGGGATTGGCACTCCGACTTTGAAAAATCTTACGACCGGTGACTTATTTACTTACAATAAATCCCTTTCTGCGGGGGATGTGTTAACGATTGACGGCGTCTACCCTTTACTTAACGGCGCCCACTGCGGTCGCGACACAAACCATGGCTTACTTACTCTATTACCAGGATGGAATCAAATCAGTTTAACCGGGCTTAATAATCCGGTTTCTACTTTTGGATTTAGATTCCTATATAAGTAGGTGATAGCATGGACTTAATTGTAAATAACGGCATAGACGAGGAAATCCTGGTTGATTTTAATGTGGATGACTTTGCAGAGGATTGGGAGAAAAATAGTGCTTGGTCAGTTAGCTTTAGCGTGACAAAGACAAACAAAAATGCCTACACGTTTAACATGCTGCAACAAGAAGCAATGATTAAACTAGAGGGCCAGTGGTTTGTTATTAAGCAGCTGGAGCCAACAGCAAGCGGTAAGGTGCTATCAAAATCCATTACGGCCAACCATATTTATTTTACATGCCAAGATCATCGGCAGTACAATCAAAAATCACAGACATGGAGCATTGAGGATGCACTCCACTGGACTTTTGACGGGAATAAACTCGGTTTTACGTGGGAAGCAGTTGGCAATTTTGAAAAGGTACAAATGGACAATTTTGGGGATGCTAACGCTCTTAGCATGGTCGAAACTATCCTAAGTAGTTTTAACGCGGTTTTAGATGCTGATAACAAGCATCTTATTTTTTATGCTCCGGACAGTTGGGGGCAAGTTACCAATAATCAATTTCGGTATCTGTACAACACCGACACGGTTAACTGCCAAATTGATACAACCAACCTAAAAACAGTCATTCGCGGATATGGAAAACAGAATGATGATGGAACCTATGTTTTTCCCTTTGTGACTTATAAAAGCCCATATGTAGCGCAATGGGGAGAGCGCCATGCCGACCCTATTCGGGATGATCGGTTTACAAGTGCAAGCTCCATGCTTGCTTATTTGCCAAGCCAGTTGCAGGACACGCCAGCCGTCACATTGTCTATAACAGTAAAACGTAAGGAAGAAATCAATAAGGGCGATCATTGGTTATTAATTTACGAACCTATGAATTTTGACACCGATGTCGAAGTGATCGGATATAAAAAATATCCTTTCTCTAAATACAAACCACCGGAAGTGACATTTAGCAACGATGCAAAGGATATGACGGGCATTTTGTCCAGTTTTAACCGTGTGGGGAAAATCGTTAACACAGCAATCGATAAAAGTGGCAACGTAAAAACGTCTGCCATCAGCCGGCTTCCGGATAATAAAGTATCCGTTGGACCCAGTACGGCATTTGCCCCAGGGTATGATCCCACACAGCTGGATATCCCGCATTATTCGCTGGCCACACCTACATCAGATGGGTTGATGGCCGCGGCGGATAAGCAAAAGCTAAATTTGATTGTTGTGGATGATAACGGGAACGTAGTAGTAGACATCCCACTTGCAGCAGCTAATCAAGATGGATTGATGAGCAAAGAGGATTTTGCCAAACTGGGAAGGATCCTTTTTTCGGGTTCGGGAACGGTGGATTTGCAAACGGTTTTGCAAACATTGCAGGACCATGAAAACAGAATCGCTGCTTTAGAAAATGGAGGTGGTACAGGATGAGATGGCCATATGAAAAGATTGGGGTTACTACGACAAGAGCATTTCGTAATTTACTAAATAAGATTATTGGCGATATTGGCGCTGACATGCAAGAGCATAAAAACCGAGCAGATAACATCCAGGCGCAGGTAGACAACCTTGTCGCGGACGGCGACAGCAGCCCGGAAGCAGCCCAGGCGAGAGTGGGAACAGACGGGACGAATTACACAACGTTAAAGGCTCGCTTGGACGGTGAAAACCAAAACGTTATGTCGCAATTGGCGTCTAAAGCGGAACAAGTAGATTTGGAAACACAAAAATCTCGAATAGACAACATAGTCGCTAATACGGATAACACTGAAGGAAACGCTGAGCTATTAGATATTAGAACAGATAGATTTGGTAAGGTATTTGCTACAGCAGGGGATGCAGTTAGGGCAGCAGTGGGTACATCTCTCAAAAAAATTGGATCCTACCCAGGAGTTATTCAGGATAATCAGAACACAGGGACTGGTGGCTATTCCTCTTGGAAAATTAATGCGGATGGATACTTTAAATCATATTTCGACCGAGCGTTAATAGTGGATCCAGGATCATGCAACACTTCCATTAACTTAAGTAGTATCTCAGGCTTAGGGTTTACACCTTCTACTGTTGGGGATTTTGCTGTTTACGTCCGTATTACGACCAATCGAGCATCTATGAGAATAGGGCACTTGTTAAATAATGTGGGGGGCTGGGGAAACCTGCAAACAGGGCAGAAAAAAGACTATGTTGATCATCCTACTAACCGTTGGGTTAAAGTTCCAATTTTACAGACGCAAATAGACACATTGAGAGCTCGTACCGATTATAACGGAACCGTTATATTAGTCTTTGATCTCTCCAACCTGCAAGGAAGCGGATATTTCGAATTTATGGTATTGGACACTCGTACAGAGGTTAGGAAGAATAAAAACTATGAAGGTATTGCATTTAAGGCTGAGATTGCACAAGTAGCGGAAACTGCAACCATAGCTGAGAATGTGCGATCATTGGAAAACATGCCATTAAAAGAGGTTTTAACTGAAAATGATGTTGCAAAAGATCCGTCAACAACCGGTAATACCAATAGCTTTGCAACATATACAAGCGGTACGGATGTTATTGGAGTTAAATCAAGCTTTAATTTTGTTGATCAAAAATATGCATATTCATTTCATCGAATGGGCACGAAACTATGGAGAGATTTCAAAGGTAAAAAATACCGCGTTTATCTCCAATCCGATTTAAAAAAAGATGTTACGTTGCAATTGGAAGTTGCAAACGCCGGTGCATGGGGCTCGGACGACGGAAAAACCGGAGCAATCAAAAAATTTACCATTACCTTAAATGCTGCAAACAATTGGCAAACATTTTGTGATATTGATTTTTCTGACCCAACATATGATGCATGGTACAATGATCCATTAAGAGCCGGAGACTTATACCAAAGAGTATTTTATTTAGTTGTTATCAATGATGCTATAAAACAACCGTTGGGGACATACGAAATATCGCATTTTGCGTATGAGGTAACAAATTCAATCGATGCAAGTTTGTCATCCAAAACGGTTTTGGGATTTGCTAAAGAGTTAGATTTGATGAATGCAAAAGTTGCGATCAACTCATTAGATAATCGCGTTGATGTCATTGAGTCAACGTTGCAGAAAATTCCACAAAAGCAAGCATTATCAAGCGTTTGGGCTACAAAATTAAGTGCATCAACAAATACAATTGATGCAACGCCATATGTTGCTGGGAGAAACCAAATTGGTTTTAAAATGGTTGCCCATTTACAACAAGGCGATGGCGGTTATGTATATACAAGCGCAAGAATTGGCAGCGATACAACGAATTTTGCCGATTTAAAAACAAAAAAATTCCGTTTTGTTATACAAACCGAGGGCAAGGATACAAATTGCCTTTTTAGACTAACGAATTATTCCGCATGGGGTAGTGTTGATGGATCAATTGCAACATCATTCTCAAAAAATTTAACGCTGAACGCGGCCAATGATCATGTCGTCAGTATCGATATTGATTTATCAGAACAAGTTTTTGCTGATTTTTATGCGGTTGAGAATAGAGCATCAAAACAAGGCGTTTGGTTTATCATATCGTTTGAGAATACCGGCCAAGTTGGAGATTATCCGGTTTATGCGTATGTTTACGATTTGGGTCAAGTTGTTAAGCCAAACATTGAAACGGAAATGCAAAAAAAGAATATTGGTGAATTTGTAACAACTGATGAATTAGCTACTGAAGTTGATGAATTACGACAGGAAATCGTAGATAATACCAACAAGGTTGATAAAATCGTGTGTTGGGGTGATAGTTTAACAGCAGGTGGAGGTTGGACAACTACACTATCTAATCTATGCGGATTACCGGTTTATAACGGCGGTACAGGAGGCGAGGGAGTTAAGGAGATCATGGCGCGCCAAGGCGCTGATGTTATGATAGTAAACAACATTACTATCCCAGCGGATACATCTGAAATTTTAATTGCATCAAGAGCAACGGATGGCGGAATTAAAACACAATTGGGAAAAACGGTATTGCCGCTACTCCAAGGCGGAGGCGCCCATGTTAATCCATCATACATTGATGGAATTGCGGGAACATTGCGTTGGACAGGCACAAGTTATGATGATATTAATGGGACTTGGGTTTGGAGACGAAACGAGGCGGGAGAAGCAAGAACAATTAATAGGCCAACGCCGCTCATTACTAATTTTGATAAAAATTATAATGATGGCATTATGATTATTTACATGGGTCAAAACGGTGGGTTTGCATCCGATGCCGAGGCAGTAAGACTGCATAAATTGATGATCCAACATAGTAACGCCAAACATACCGTTATTTTGGGTTATTCATCCGGCACAGCTGCCGAAAGAGAAAGTTATGAGGCAGCAATGACAAATGAGTTTGGCCGTTATTTCATATCATTGCGGGAGTATTTGAGCCAATACGGATTGGACGATGCCGGCATTACACCAACGCAAGCGGATATGGATGCGATGGCAATGGGTAAAACGCCGCCAAGTTTATTGGTTGATAGCGTACACTATAACGCTGAGTGTAAGACGGTTATCGGGCATATGCTTTATAAGAAAATGAGAGATTTGAATTTATTTGATTAATAGTGCAAACTGCTCCAAGCTGGTTCAATAAGAGCCCTTTTAGGGCTCTTTTTCATGATCAAAATCAAAAATCGGCAGGAAGTAAAGACAGATTGGGGGTGTTGGTCCATTGGAGGCGGATCAGCAGGTGGATATCTGGCGGGAGACACTGCAAAAAGACCTAGAAGCCATAAAGACCGAGCAGGTAAATATGAAAAGCGACATTCGGCGCCTGCAAGACAAAGAACTTATGCAGGATCAGCAGATTGACAGCATAAAAGAGGATTTGAAAGAGATTAAAGAGGACACAAAATGGTTACGGCATGCCATTACAAATGCGCTTATTGTTGCGCTTATTGGCGGGGCCGTAGCCATTTTCTTTGCTGCCATTCAAAATTTTAATTGAGGAGATGTTTGGAATGAAGTACTTATCTGATTTATCTTGGTGGAAACAAACAGCAACATTGGTTGGTGGTGTTTTAACCGCACTGATTGCCTTTTTTGGCGCACTAAACGTACATTTCCAGTGGCTTACAGCTGACTCGGTAAACGCGTTTGTATCGCTAATTGTGGCAATAGGTGCGCTGTTTGCTGGATCAATTGCAACAATCTTAAACACCTATCTGACGAATAAAAAGAAAGAAGAGGCAACTCAGGTGGCGATCTCTTACGCACAGAACCCTACAACAGAAGATGCAGAAAGGGAAAGGATTAAAGCAATTGTGGAACAAGTATTGGCGGCACAAAATGCGGCTACTACACCGTCCAAAGAAAAAAATACAGCCACCACTGATACACCATCTAAATAAGGAGGAGTGATCGAATTGAATAGATTAACCAAAACCATCGGAGCGCTGGCCCTGGCAACAGGGCTGGCGTTTTCTTTTGCGCCGAATACTTATGCCGCGGCGCCGAGTGTGGATTTTATCGACGTCAGCCATCATAACGCAGAACAGGGGCTGCCTTTAAGTTTTTATCAAACAATGAAAGCAGGCGGCATTAATGCGGTGGTCGTAAAGGTTTCGGACGGGCAAAGCTATGTTGATCCGGCTGCAAGCGTGAATATTGCCAATGCAAAACAGGCTGGCATGGCAGTTCATGCTTATCATTACGCCCGATTTAAAAGTACAGTACAGGCAAAGGCCGAGGCAAAATGGTTTGATAAAAAGCTAAAGCTTGTTGGCTTTGATAAAAATAAGGATGGCCAAGTGGTAGTTGATGTAGAGGACAAGTCATTAGCAAGTCTAACTGCAGCTACCCTTACAAAGATTACAAATGCGTTTGTAGCACAAATAAAGTCCCTAGGCTACAGCAAGATTGACTTGTATACTGGTCACTCATTTTTTAACACTGAACTGCAGCCAAGCAAACTAACAATCTCTAAACCTTGGCTTGCCAGGTACCCTCTCTACCCGTCCACAGGACAGCCGACACCAGCCTGGTACAATGGGCAAAAAGGGGCTTGGCAGTGGTCAAGCACTTACAAGTTTACTGGCATTCCCGGCTACTTTGACGTGAGCCAGGACTATGCCGGTAAGTACACAAACGTTGCTAAAGTCGACAACGCAACAAGCACAGGTGTGGTTAAAAAGATCGGATCCTTAAGCCTGGTCGATTATCTAAAATCCAAGGGAAAAAGTGCAACGTTCAGCGCCCGCACCAAGTTGGCCAAGCAGTACGGCATTACAAACTACACTGGGACAGCCGCCCAAAACCTGGCATTGTTGAGCAAACTGAAATCCGGTGTTAAACCGGCCAAAACAAATATTGTCAATAGCAAACTGACAACATCCAGCAAGGTGCCGGCTAAAACATACACGGTTAAGCGTGGAGATACGCTGTCTGGCGTTGCTAAAAAATACGGTACCACAGTTGCCAGGTTAAAAAGCCTTAACGGCATCAAAAACGCTAATCTAATTTATGCTGGGCAAAAGCTAAAAATTTCCGGATCCGTGGCTGCCGAAAACACGAAATATGTAACCGTAAGAAGCGGGGATACTGTTTCGGAGTTGGCCGCAAAATATGGGTCTATGATCGCCAAAATCAAATCGTGGAACCACCTGGACAGCAGATATACGATTTACGTTGGCCAAAATCTGCGTGTAAAATAAGGTGTCACGGGTAAATTACTTTTACATCCTGGAGTCTGCTGGAGTCTGCTGCAAAGATAAAGCCCTCGCATTTGCGGGGGCAAGTTTGTGTGCTGCTTATTTAATTTAATTTAGATAGTTTAAGTGTTACATGCTCGTTTTTTCCTAATCTTTGTGTTCCGGTATCGCTATCGCCAGGAACTGTTTCAAATTCCCTATTATCATTTTTCTGTAATAAATCAGGGGCTTCAAAATCGATGTTCAATTTTTGCGGCGTTTTATCCTGGTTTTCGAATTTGATAAAAATGAATCCTTTGTTAATGACCGGGCCACCATAAGTAACTCCTGCTTCATTTTCCCCATTTGTCATATGGTCGATATCATCCCCGATTTCTTCAGCTGTATCAGTTATGATATCAATTTTTGTTCCCGAATAGTCAATGAATTTACCACTTTTGGTATTATCTCCTTCTTCGAGAAAAAGAAGCCCTTTTTCACCATCCGTATTTGTTGCAAGCTTTACTGCGTAATTAAGAATGAAAGCTTCATCCTTGTTCTCCCCAAAAATAATCTGATACATGCCGTCATTAGTGGGCCCATTTAAATACTCTCCTGTAATCTCATATTTCCCTGTGTTTTCATCAACAAAAGTAGTGTTCTTTTTAGCTGCAACCAATATGTCGGATGTCGTTTTAGCTACCGGCCTTTTTTCTGTTTCTTCAGTCCTGGCTTTTGATTCTCCTTTAGATGTTGAATTTGATTGTGTTGCGTTTCCCCCGCAGGCACTCAAACCAAATGTTAACAACCCTGTAATTCCAAAGATTATTGCTTTCTTCATTCTTCTTCCTCCTCGTGTTTTTCTCTTTGAATTTTCAAGTTCATGACCAAAATCATGACCAAAAAATGACCAAAAACATTTGAAAAGTAATGATAAATTTTGAAAGTGAAATCTAGAAACTTCCTTATATATAGGCATTATCAAAAATCATGAAAGTAAAAAAATGTAAAACACATGTTCCGCACACAAGTCCACCAATGGGAACGCGACCAGTATATCGAAATGTATTGAGCAAGAAACCCCTTGAAGCGTAAGGCTTTGAGGGGTTTTTGTTTAATGGGCATTTTTGCGTCGAACGCCCAGAAAAACAAAATGCCCATTAATTGCCCCGATTTTTCCTTCGAAAATAGATTGGAAGCCCAGAAATCCTCAAGTGTCACAGGCATTTTTGCCATCAAACTCGCATATGCTCTATTAAAAAAGAAGCAGCCGAAACTGCTTCTTTTTGATCAGTGCACCATTTGCCTGTACAGCCCGATGACAACGCCGAGAATGGTGACGTTTTTCAATATGATCGGTTCCATTGTCTGGTTTTCAGGTTGCAGCCGGAAGTAGTCTTTTTCCTTGAAAAATCTTTTTACTGTCGCTTCATTTTCATCTGTCATAGCGACCACGATATCTCCGTTGTTTGCCGTCTGCTGGGAGCGGACAATCACATAATCGCCGTTTAAAATCCCGGCATCCACCATGCTGTCCCCTTCAATTTCCAGCATGTAGACGGACTCGTCAGACGGGACAAGATGTTCCGGAAGCGGAAAATACTCTTCAATATTTTCTACAGCTGTAATCGGTATGCCTGCTGTTACTTTTCCGACAACAGGCACATTGACAACATTTTGGGCCGGTATTTCTTCATCATGGTCCAAAATTTCAATCGCTCTCGGCTTTGTAGGGTCGCGCCTGATCAACCCCTTGCTTTCAAGCCTTGCGAGATGGCCATGGACAGTTGAACTGGAAGCAAGTCCGACTGCCTGGCCGATTTCCCGCACGGAAGGGGGATAACCTTTTGTTTTTACTTCATGCTTGATGAAATCAAGTATCGCCTGTTGCCGTTTTGATAGTTTTGCCATTCTATTCACCTCGTCACAGTTTTGTTTGGCACCCGCGCTGCGTATGGGGACGTTTACGGGAGGAATGCCATTATTTGCTATTATTATATCATATTGCAGCAGATAAAACAAACGTAAGTTCGAAAAAATGTTGACGAAAAACAGGCGTTCGTTTTATAATAGAACTGGTGATTGGACGAACGAATATTCGCGGGAGGAAGATGGAGATGTCACGATTATGGAAAAAGTATAACTATGTTATGATTTTAGCAGGGCTTACGCTTGTTTTCGGATTTTTCATGATTGGAAGTCTGCGGGATCCATCCCCACACTATATCAAAATCAGCGTCACAGAGGGCGATACGCTTTGGAACATCGCCGGGCAGTATGCGGAAAAGGGCAAAATGTCGAGGGAAGCATTTATCAGCTGGGTTGAGCGTCATAATGATATTGACGGCAACATGATCAAAGCCGGCGAAAAAATTGTCATTCCAATAGAAAAAAATGAATTCAGCGATGATAATAGGGAACTTGCGATGAAATCACAACGGGAGACGAAAAAATGAAAGTTGTTTTATATTGCAGAGTAAGCACGGAAAAAGAAAGCCAGGAAACTTCCTTGGCGAGGCAGCGGGAAGAGCTGGAGAAGCTTTCGGATTCCCACGGTTTTCAAGTGGCCGGGGTGATCTGTGACCGGGCAAGCGGCTATGACCTGGACAGGCCCGGCATCCTTGATCTTCTTGATACGATTGAAAATGAAAAGATTGACGCCGTACTGGTGCAGGATGAAACACGGATCGGAAGAGGAAATGCAAAAATTGCATTGCTTCATTTTTTATATAAAAAAGGGATTAAAGTATATTGTTATGCGCAAAACGGAGAATTGGAGCTTTCGGAATCTGATTCAATGGTGCTGAAAATTGTCAGCATGGTTGAAGAGTATCAGCGAAAGCTGCATAACTTAAAAATTAAAAGGGGAATGGAGCGTGCAGTCAAAAACGGCTACCGTCCGGAAAAAAATTTAAAAGGGAAGCGGAATCCGGACGGCAGGGAGCGAAAGGAAGTGCCGGTTGAAGAAATTATCCGCCTGCGGGATAACGGCTTGACTTTTCAAGAAATTGCTGCGACTATGCGCGGTTTCGGCTACCAAGTTTCAAAAGCAACCGTCCACCGGCGTTACAGGGAATATATGGAGGAAACGGGGCATGATAAATAGTATCAAAACCGTTTCACGGGTGCGCTTTCGTTGCAGGCGGGTCCATATTTTAGTAAGATGGCATCAATTACGGATAAAAGGAGAGAAAATATGCTTTCAAAAGAAAAAATGGCAAGGATTAACGAATTGGCGAAAAAAGCGAAAACCGGCGCCCTGACAAGTGAAGAAGCAAAGGAACAGTCAAAATTGCGAAGCGAGTATTTGCAGGCGTTCCGCTCTTCATTCAGAAAAACGATTGAAAATGTCCGTGTGCTTGACCCGGCTGGCCAGGACGTTACCCCGGAAAAAATTAAGCAAATTCAAACAAAAAGAAAGCTGCACTAAAAAGGAAACCATCCTGCTTTTTTCTTACAAAATCCATACAAAATGGTAAAAGAGTTGTGTTATGGGTTTCACTTGCCTTAATATAGAGTTGTAACCCATGAAGAAAGGATGTTAACAGATGTTTGATAAAACGGACGAACTGGCAGTCACAACAATCCGAACATTGTCCATTGACGCCATCGAAAAAGCAAAATCCGGTCATCCGGGGCTTCCGATGGGGGCTGCACCAATGGCATACACCCTCTGGACAAGATATTTGAACCATAATCCGGAAAACCCGCACTGGTTTAACCGGGACCGTTTCGTATTATCCGCAGGGCATGGTTCCATGCTGCTCTATAGCCTGCTCCATTTATCCGGTTATGCATTAAGCATGGATGATATTAAAAATTTCCGGCAATATGGCAGCAAAACCCCGGGTCATCCGGAATACGGGCATACGGAAGGCGTGGAAGCAACGACCGGTCCGCTCGGGCAGGGGATTGCCATGTCAGTCGGAATGGCGATGGCAGAACGGCATCTGGCGGCTGTATACAATAAAGAAAATTTCCCTGTCATTGACCATTATACATATGCTTTATGCGGAGATGGCGACTTAATGGAAGGCGTATCTGCCGAAGCTGCTTCATTGGCGGGACACTTAAAATTGGGACGTCTCATTGTATTGTACGATTCCAATGACATTTCCCTTGACGGCGACTTAAATAAGGCCTTTTCCGAAAGTGTTGCCGACCGGTTTAAAGCATACGGCTGGCAGTATTTGCGGGTTGAAGACGGGAATGATATGGCACAGGTCGCAAAAGCGATCGAGGAAGCAAAGGCGGATACAAGTCGGCCGACACTCATTGAAGTGAAAACGATCATCGGTTACGGTTCTCCAAACAAATCCGGGAAATCGGCTGCCCACGGCGCCCCGCTCGGAGAAGATGAACTGAAACTAACGAAAGAAGCGTATAAATGGACATTTGAAGAAGACTTCTATGTTCCGGATGAAGTTTACGCACGGTTCCGTGAATTGGTTGTGGAAAATGGCGTGAAAAAGGAACAGGAGTGGGCGTCCCTGTTTGAGGCCTATGAAAAACAATACCCGCAGCTTGCGGCTGAACTAAAACAGGCGATAAAAGGCGGGCTGCCGGATGGATGGGACAAGGACATTCCGGTCTATGAAGAAGGCAAAACCCTTGCCAGCCGTGCGGCAAGCGGGGAAGTGCTAAATGCCGTCTCCAAACATTTGCCGTCTTTGTTCGGGGGATCTGCAGACCTTGCCGGATCCAACAATACGCGGCTGAAAGAAGACAAGGACTATATGCCGGATGCCTATGAAGGGCGCAATATTTGGTTCGGTGTCCGCGAATTTGCGATGGGCGCAGCCATGAACGGTATGGCGCTTCATGGTGGTGTCCATGTATACGGCGGCACGTTCTTTGTTTTCTCGGATTATTTGCGTCCTGCCATCCGCCTAGCTGCTCTTATGGGCCTTCCGGTAACGTACGTCTTTACGCATGACAGTATCGCTGTCGGGGAAGACGGTCCGACACATGAACCGGTTGAACAGCTTCCTTCTTTAAGAGCGATGCCGGGCTTGTCGGTCATCCGCCCCGCGGACGGCAATGAAACGGCGGCTGCCTGGCGCCTTGCTCTGTCATCTGAAAACCATCCGACAGCGCTTGTTTTGACGCGCCAAGGGCTGCCAACCTTGAAAGGGACGTCTGAAAAAGCGTTGGAAGGCGTTTCAAAAGGTGCCTATGTCGTGTCCCCTGCACAAAAAGAAACGGCTGACGTTCTCCTTCTTGCCAGCGGGTCGGAAGTCCATCTGGCTGTGCTCGCGCAACAGCAATTGGCGGAACAAAAGATTGATGCTGCTGTTGTCAGCATGCCGTCATGGGACCGTTTTGAACAGCAAAGCAAAGCATACAAAGAATCCGTATTGCCGGCACAGGTGAAAAAACGCCTTGCCATTGAAATGGCTTCACCATTCGGCTGGGAAAGGTATACCGGGGATGAAGGCGATATTTTGTCGGTTAATACGTTTGGCGCCAGCGGAAACGGTAAAACCGTTATGGAAAAATACGGATTTACCGTTGAAAATGTTGTGGCACGTGTAAAAAAATTATTGGGCATGTAATCGTTCCGGGCCTGCTTTTGCGGTATTCGCGAAAGCAGGCTCATTTTTTATGCAGGAAGGGTATAAGAAAAGGGGGACTAAAAGTGCGGGGGCTGAGCTGAATGGCTTTTCCCTTGGATGCTACCGCATAATCGGCAGCGCGTTGATGTATTTACGCTTATTTTCTTGTCTGTACATGCAATCAAATGTTTCAAACTCATTTTTTAAATTTTGTTACAACAAACGACAACTTTTTTGAGGCCCGTCCATTATAGTGAAGGTAACAAAGTTGCGGGAGTGAGATCATATGCGGTCCTATTCTATCTATCTGATAAAAGAGGAGTTTGCACAATATTATTACGGCAGGGAACGAATGTTTTTTAATCTTTTTCACCAGTATGCGCACGTTTCCGGAAGTTTGAAAAATGTCCTCAGCAGACAGATCCATTATATTACAAAGCCGATTCCGCTCTTGTCTGTCCATCATGTCTTGCAGCCGTTATTTTCTGACACCAGCAACATGACGAAAACAGGCGCTTGCCAACTTCTTTCAAAGAAAGAGGGGCAGGTGCTGGAAGTGACCATAGAAGAAAGAATGCTCCAGCTGAACGTATACGGGAGTTATGATACAGAAACCGCCGTTTTTGAAATTCTGAGGAACTTTAAAGGAGATTTGCTTGCAATCGATTATGACCATAAACGATTCGGCTGGATAAAACCGGTTAAAGAAAGAAAATTCGTGTGAGAAGAAAACAAGTATTGTATAATTCAAATGGATTTAGTACACTGTATGTGAGTGAAGGAGGTATATTATGATTTGGGTGTTCGTTCTTGTAGCCCTAATTGCTCTTTTGGCAGGCGCAGCAATCGGGTTTTTCATCGCCCGTAAATATATGATGAATTACCTGAAGAAAAATCCGCCGATTAATGAACAAATGCTGAGAATGATGATGATGCAAATGGGTATGAAGCCGTCTCAAAAGAAAATCAATCAAATGATGAATGCCATGAACAAACAAATGAAATCTTAAGCTGGGCGACCGGCTTTTGTGGTATATCCATCACCATTGTTAAGCTTCTCACGATTCTGTAAACCACTTTTTCTGCCAATTTTCTGCACAGAAAAGGTGGTTTTTGATTTCATGTTCCATTTTTATGCTTTTCACGATGTTTTTTCTCTTTCAATCAGTTTATGTTAAAATGAAAATGAGCCGGGATGGGGAGTGAACCGATGGCTGATGTAACTGTATGGCTGTCTTTCGGGGCAGGTTTCATGAGCTTTATATCTCCTTGCTGCCTGCCGCTTTATCCTGCTTTTGTTTCTTATATAACAGGCGCTTCTGTCAGCCGGTTAAAAAGCGGGGGCGGCATGCGGGAGTGGAAAAGTATCCTGCATACCGTTTGGTTTCTCGCGGGATTTTCCACTGTTTTTATTGCATTGGGGTTTGGTGCTTCCTGGATCGGGAGTTTTTTTATCCGTTACCAGGATGTCATCCGGCAGCTCGGTGCAGTCGCGCTCATTTTTTTTGGGCTGCTTGCAGCGGGCATTTTTCATCCGGGGATCTTTATGAAGGTGTACCGAATCGATATAAAAAAGCAGCCGGCGGGATTTTTGGGTTCTTTTCTCGTCGGGCTAGTGTTTGCTGCCGGCTGGACGCCCTGCACCGGGCCGATTCTTGCCTCGGTATTGGCAATGGCAGTGGCCCATCCGGCTTCTGCGTCGGTCTATATGGCTGCATATGTACTTGGCTTTTCCATACCTTTTTTTGTCCTTGCTTTTTTTATCGGACGGTTGGGGTGGATGCAAAAATACAGCGTAAAACTTTTAAAATGGAGCGGTGTTGTGATGATAGTCGCCGGAATCCTGCTCTTTTTTGACTGGATGCCTGTCATTTCCGGTTATATGAGTGCACTGTTCGGGGGATTCCAGGGATTTTAATCCGGGTTGCATTTTAACGGATCAATGAGGAGGAGAAATTCGATCGATGGCAAATGTGTTAATTGTGGATGATGCAAAATTTATGAGGATGACTTTGGCGAAAATGCTGGAAAACGGCGGCCATACCGTTGTAGGCGAAGCGGAGAACGGGCAGCGGGCGATTGAATTATACCGTGAAGTCAGGCCGGATGTTGTGACGATGGACATTACTATGCCGGAGATGACCGGCATTGAAGCGGTAAAAAAGATCGTGCGCGAATTCCCGGACGCAAAAATTATTATTTGCTCCGCGCTTGGCCAGCAAAAACTGGTCGTCGAAGCAATTGAATCCGGCGCAAAGGATTTTATCGTCAAGCCTTTTGATGAAACGCGTGTTTTAGAAGCGGTTGAACGCGTTTTGAACTGACAGGCGCCACAAAAAAAGGGAGGCAGGCATTCCGGCTGGACATCAACCCCGCTTTTATGGTTGAATATTACCATAGGAAACATATATTTATCGTATCTACATTTCTTTTGTTAAAAATCTGTTACTAAAGAGGGTTAAGACATGGAAGGCATTATCATCTCGTTCATTGTTGCGATTTTGATGGGGTCTTTGGTCATTTTTGTCCGTTTAAAAGGGCAGAACAAGCCCGTTTCCACAAAAAAAATATTGTTGCCGCCGGTCTTTATGAGTACCGGGGCATTGATGTTTGTCGTCCCGTATTTTCGTGTGACACCTGCCGAAGTATTGGAAGCATTTGTGGTCGGAATGTTCTTTTCCATATTTTTAATTAAAACTTCCCGTTTCGAAGTCCGTGACGGAAACGTATATTTAAAACGATCGAAAGCTTTTCCGTTTATTTTGATCGGGCTTCTTCTCATCCGGTTGCTGATGAAGGTGGTGCTTAGTTCTTCGATTCAAATCGGGCAGCTGAGCGGCATGTTTTTTCTGCTCGCATTCGGCATGATTCTGCCGTGGCGCGTCGCCATGTATATTCAGTACAGGCGGCTCATGCAGGAACTGGATGAAGGGGTCCGTGCTTGAAAAAACATCATTCGCTTTTGCCGAATGATGTTTTTTCATTTATTGGGCCGATTTTGTTTTTTCCTGCGCAAACAATTGCTCATATCGGCTGTCGTCGATGTTCAGCTGCTTCAATTTTTTTCGGAGGAATTTATGGTCGCGTTTCGGCGTAGCGAGAATATAGCCCTGAATGATATTGTCCAGTGTCATTTTTTTTGTATTTTTGGAAAGCGCCACATCCCCGATTTTTGCTGCGATCTTTTTCCTGGCCACATCGCGGAACAATTCCGGGACAGGGCTTACCAGTTCTTCAAGCAGTTCCCTGTACTCCGGCGTCCAGAGGTGCCGCGTTTTAAGGATTGTCTCCTCCTGCCGGTCAAGTATTGATTTTCCGTCTTCTTTCGGAAGCCTTTTCAAAAATTTCCGGAACATAAAATAGCCGCCAACTGAAAAGAGAAAAACGAGACAGAGGATCCATATTAAAATAAAGGCAGAAAACCATCCACTCAGCATGACGCTCTCCTCCCTGGCAAGTACTCGCTTTTATTATAAGAAAAGATGGACTGTTTTTTCAATTAAAAAAGGAAAAACCCTTTCGCCGGCCGGCAGGGGACAGAGAAAAAGGGATGTTTTATCTTTATTTGTCCATGAAAAAAACGGTGAGGCACTTTGAATGCGGTGCCTCGCCGTTTTTTTGATTTCTTTTGTGCTTTTTCATCTGCTTCGGGCAAGCAGAAAGCATTTTTACTGTTTTTTCAGCGCTTCAAAAGTGTCTTGCAGCAGAACAATCGTTTTTTCAATTTCTTCTTTTGTTCCTTTTTTTTCGTCTGCCAGCCTGATCGGGTCGCCAAAGCGCACGCGTTTCGGCTTTCTCGCGAGGACTTCTTTGAACGTTTTCGGCCCTTCGTAAATGGCCGGGACAAGCGGCACATTTGCTTTTAAAGCAATCGTCACGGCACCGCGTTTTAAAGAAACATGTTCGCTTTTGCGTGTTCCGGAAGGGAAAATGCCGACGACCTTCCCTTCTTTTAAAAGTTTCATTGGAATTTTAATCGAGCTCGGGCCCGGATTTTCACGATTGACGGGAAAAGCGTGCAACTTCGTGAATAGCCATTTTGACCATTTTTTAGAGAAAAGTTCCTGTTTCGCCATATAATGAATTTGGACAGGCCAGATGGCAATCGCCAGGTAAATAATATCCAGCCATGTTTGGTGGGTACAAACGACCACAAACGGAGCCGCAGGGATTTTCTCTTTGTTTTCTTTTTTGATTTTGCCGCCAAGCAGCCAAAAAATGCCGGCAACAACATAATAGCCAAACCGGTACATGATTACACCCCCACAAGCATTTTATACTATACAGGCATGCTTGTTCTACTAATTTGGAAAAAAATATTTAAAAACGCGAAATGAATCATTGGAAAAAAGAAGATAGCAGCCAAAACAGCGTTTACGGAAAGATTAAAATAAAGAAGGAATATGATAAAGCAAGGCAGAATTTCATACGGAGGGAAACGGATTGCATAAAAGATGGGTCGTGATATGGACGATGGCATTTCTATTTATTCAGGGAACTGGGCCTTATGCAGCAGGGGACAGGGAAGGCTGCGGGAAAAAAGAAACAGACGCAAAGATTGCCGGTATTCTTGAGGCCGCCCCTTTAAAAGGCGGGATCGTTGCGATCAGCGTCCGTTCGGCTGATAGCGGGAAACTGCTCTACGAACAAAATGGCAATACGCTGCTGCGCCCTGCATCCAATATGAAACTGCTGACCGCAGCCGCCGCGCTTGAAACGCTCGGGAAAAATACCCGTTTTAAAACGGGCGTGTACCGGACAGGCGCGATCCAAAACGGTACGCTTTACGGTGATATATACATACAAGGGGGAGGAGATCCTGCTTTATTGAAATCCGATTTAGCGGACTGGGCGGCTGAATTAAAGAAGCAGGGAATCCGGCGTATTCAGGGGGACCTGGTCGGGGATGATTCGCGCTATGATGATACCCGGTATTCACTTGACTTGCCATGGAGCGATGAACAGGAATATTACGGCGCACAAATTTCGGCTTTAACTTTATCGCCTAACCGGGATTATGATGCAGGGACGGCCATTTTTGAAGTTGTTCCGGCAAAAAAACCCGGCATGAAAGCGCGAATCAAAATGGTTCCGGAAAGCGGGATGGTTAAACTGGTCAACCATGTCCGAACCGTGCGAGACGGTGAGCAGCAGGAGGACGATATCGTCATCAGCCGGGCACATGGCGGGAATATGTTTACGGCAAGCGGGACGATTACAGCCGATTCCGCCGCAGTCCGGCAATGGAAAGCGGTCTGGGACCCGGCGAAATGGGTGCTGTCTGTTTTCAAAAAAACGTTAGAGGAAAACGGGATCACCGTTCAAGGCACAATCAAAACGGGCAGGGTGAAGGATGCAGCAGTTCCGGTTCTCTTTTCGCAATCGCCGCCTTTATCAAGCATCATGGTGCCGTTTTTAAAATTCAGCAATAATACCATCGCCGAAATGCTTGTAAAAGAAATGGGGAAAACGGAAAAAGGGGAAGGAAGCTGGGAAAAAGGGCTTGAAGTCATTCGCAGCGTTGCAGGTAACTTTGGCATGGACCCTGACCAGATGATGCTCCGTGATGGTTCGGGCATATCTCACGCCGATTTGGTCCGGGCAAATGATTTGACGGCGCTTTTATACCGGATACAGGAAAAAGACTGGTTTCCGTGCTTTTTCGATGCGCTGCCTGTTGCGGGGGCTGAAAACAGGTTGGAAGGCGGAACCCTCAGAAACCGGTTTAAGGGGACGGCTGCTCGAGGACAGGTGTTTGCCAAAACTGGGTCGATTACAGGCGTCAGCACACTTTCCGGCTATATGCAGGCAACATCCGGGGAAAAGCTGATTTTTTCCATTTTGATCAATAATGTACTGGATGAAGAAGCAGTACATCAAGCGGAAGAGCAAATTGTACTGCAATTCATCAACCAGGGGGGAGAAGGATGAGAAAAGGGAAACGATTACAGGCGGGAGATACGATCGGGCTGGTCGCGCCTGCAAGCCCGGTCTCAATCGAAAGGCTTCAAACTGCTGTTGCGAAATTGCGGCGGCTCGGTTTCCGGGTAAAAGTGGGAGAAAATGCGGAGAAAGTATACGGTGGGTATATGGCCGGTACGCCGCTTGAACGGGCAGCCGATCTGCATGCGATGTTTGCAGACGATGACGTGCGGGCAATTCTTTGTTTGCGCGGCGGGTACGGGACACCGCAAATTTTACCGTATCTCGACGTTGAATGGATCCGGGAGAATCCGAAATTATTTATCGGTTACAGCGATATTACAGCACTACACATCGTTTTCCAGCAAAAATGCGGCCTCGCCACGATCCATGGCCCGATGGCGGCTGTCGAATTTATCACAGACGATGCGCTTTCGGTACAATCATTGCTCAAGCTGGCGTCAACCGGTGTTCCTACCGGCAGTTACACGGGGGAAGCGTGGGGTGAAGGGGTCATGACAGCGCCGCTTACAGGCGGGAATCTGTCATTAATCTGCGCACTGATGGGAACGCCGTTTGAAATCGATACAAGCGGAAAAATTCTTTTTCTTGAAGAAGTGCATGAAGAGCCATATGCGATCGACCGGATGCTGACCCAGCTTCAGCTTTCCGGAAAACTGGATGACGCCTCCGGGTTTGTGCTCGGGCAATGGACGGACTGTGAGCCGGAAGCATACGCGGATGGGTTTACGGCACAGGATGTCCTGAAAAAGTTTTTTTACGGGAGCGGTAAGCCGGTGCTTGCCGGCATACAGTCCGGGCACGGTACCCCGAATCTGGCGCTTCCGCTCGGCATCCCGGTCACACTGGATACGGTAGGCCAACGCCTGCATTTTTGCGAAACCATTGTCGCTGAATAAGCTTGCATATCGTTCTCATCATAACCGCATACTTATTGCCCGTACGGTATGTCCGGAAGCAGGCTGGCCTAGCAAGGGGTTTACAATGCAGACGCACATCCGGCCGTTTAAATTGGCGCCTGTTTTCCCGCTTGCAGGCGGATGCACAAACGATGCGCTTCCAACTGCCATATTGTAAAAGCAGCAATGGATAAAGGAGTGACAAATTTGGCAGAATCCAGGCAGTATTATGGCGGCTATCCGGGCCATTATATGCCGTATGGGCACCACCACCATTATGGAGGATACGGTGGTTACGGCGGTTATCCGTACGGGCATTCGTACGGCCACTCGTACGGCCACTCACATGGTTATGGTTACCCGCACGGCCACCATCATCATTACCATTCCGGGCATTACGGCCACAGCGGATACGGGAATTTTCCGGGCCACGGGTACAGGGAAGAAAAATAAAACGCTTTACCGAAAAAGATGCCTGCGTGCAGGCATCTTTTTCCCATTTTTGCAGCAGCATTTTTCCAGGCGGATGGATTCGGCAGCCATGAAAGGTTTTCATCCGAAAAAATCACGGCATTAGTGGAGAAAAAAATAAAGAAAAAAATAATCAATTCGTCTTGACACCACATTTATAATCTGCTATTATAATAAAGAATTATTTTTGTTCGGTATGGTAAGGAAGGAAAAAGTTTTAAAACTGACCCCCTGAAATCACTTGAGCAAGGATAGTAATTTTGTGTTCAAACACATTAGGAGGAAACAAAATGGAACAAGGTAAAGTAAAATGGTTTAATTCGGAAAAAGGCTACGGATTTATCGAACGTGAAGGCGGCAGCGATGTATTTGTTCACTTCTCAGCGATTCAGGGCGAAGGTTTTAAAACTTTGGAAGAAGGCCAATCCGTATCTTTTGATATTGAAGAAGGCAACCGCGGACCACAAGCTGCAAACGTTTCGAAATTATAAAAAACAGGCCTTTATGGCCTGTTTTTTTTGCCTTGGGAATCAGGTTCACACGTCCCTTTGCTAGGAAAAAAAATATCCTTTTAATCCGGCCGCTTCGGATAAAAAATAGATACATATTGCAATCGCGATCTTTCATAATATATGATAAGAGCAATGCCAATATGGATAAAGGAGACAGGGGAATTTTGCAAATCAGAGAAATGGCAACAGAATTACTAAAAAACGCCGGGTGCACCGCCCATTTGAAAATAAAGAAACAGTTCCCCGGCGGGCGCCTTGTTGGCGGCAAATACCATCCGCACACCGATACGATTACGCTGTATATAGAGACAATCCGGCGGCAGTGCGAGCTATTGTTTGGAAGCTGCGAATGGTTTTTGCCTTACGCCACGATTGTGCTTGCACATGAAATCGGCCATGCGATGGATGAAAATCTGCCTCTATTGTCCGCCGCCTTTGAAGAGTCCGGGCATTTACCGGAAAAGCAAGCACTGGCACTTACGATTGAGCAAAATGCGTGGGATTTTGCCGGCCAGCTGATCCCCGCACATCTTGAGCCGCTTTTTCAAAAAATCATGGATGAGTCGCTATCTGCCTACCGCCAACCGGTGATGGCGGGTGCATATTAAGAAATGGCAAAAAAACCGGAAGAAGGAAAGTCTTCTTTCGGTTTTTGCTTTATTTAACGATTGGCAGTGTTCCGTGCACATAGGGCGGTGCCGGTTGTTGTCCGACACGGTCATGGGATGCAAAAGGTTCGACAAATTTAAATTCACCTTTTCCATCAATGCTTTCGCCGCTCGCCCATCTTCCCTTGGCACTTTCTTTGCCTTCCGAATGATTGATAAAGAGATGGGTAAATTCTTCAGGCTCCTGTTCAGGAGGGAATGTGCTCGGCACGACAACACCTTCCTGTTCTTCCAGTTCACGCAGGGCGGCCAGCCACTGGTTCTGATGCATCGTGTCCCGCGCGATCAAAAACGATAGTGTTTTTTTCACGCCCGGATCGTCCGTCATTTCATATAAGCGGACGACTTGAAGTCGCCCCTGCGATTCAGCGTTGAGATTGGCGCGGAAGTCAGCGATTAAATTCCCGCTTGATACGATATAACTGCCGCTCCACGGAACACCCGCACTGTTGACCGGCAACGCGCCGAGCCCGCCGACAATGGCGTGTTGCGGATTCATCCCGCCCATGACAGCTGCAATGGCAGGGTCTTTCGCAACCGCTTCTTCCTGCATTTTGACCGGTGCCTTATCGAGCAGGCGGGCGATTAATGTGGCGAGCATTTCCACATGGCCGATTTCTTCTGTCCCGATATCAAGCAGCATATCCCGGTATTTTTCATCTGCCCGGCAGTTCCATCCTTGGAGAAGATACTGCATCATCACAGAGATTTCCCCGTATTGCCCGCCGAGCACTTCCTGCACTTTATTGGCGAAAACCGGATCCGGCCTTTCAGGTTTTGCTTCAAACTGCAACTCTTTTTTGTGTAAAAACATCTGCTCCACTCCTGTTCCGGTTTTGATCTTCAATTCCTGTCTACCCTAGGAAAAACGGGTTAAACATTCGAAAAAAACGAACGCCGGTGTTTAAGAACGGGGCAAAAAGGCAATATAAAAAGAAATCTGATTTACATACAAGGGGGAACATAACGATGCAAAATATCGTTGCAAAAACAGAAGACAATTATTTTGAAAAAAATAAATCGAAAGTGGACATTCACGTGTTCGACAAGGAAGATTCTCGCCCGTTTGCAAACTTCCCTTTTTCCAGCCGGAAAGTGTATGAGTTTTTCGATTATACGCTGCGTACGCCGCTCGAAAAAACAGATGCTTTCTATGAAATTTTAAAAATGCCATATGCATGTGAGATTTGGATTTTGCCGTTAACCGAGAAATCTTCCCATTTTATGCGTGAAATTCAAGAACCGAAAACCGCTGCTTTGTTTTCCTTTTTGGCGAAAGTGAAAGACACCATTCAGCGCGACCGCACCTTTATTGTTACGGATCAAAGCCATGCAGCGGCAGTAGCTGAAGAAATGAAAAGACTCGGCTTTACGATGACGGAACCCAGCGCGGCGGAACTGGAAAAACTCGTCATTTCTTTTGGTGATTAATATGGGGACACGCATATGCAGTTAATTGGAATTTTTGCCGGACCCGGGGAAGCAGCGGAAGCCATTTTACATCATCATAGAGAAAATGGGCGCATTACTGTCATCGCCAACAATGCTGCGGCCATCCGTGAAGTCGGCCGCGAAGCCGGAAAAGGTGTAAACGGAATATGCCTTCATACGGATGTGGATCTCATGAATGAACTGAAAGCACTGGTCAAAAGAAAAACATACCCGGAAAAAATATTGGAAAAGGTCCTTGAGCTCGGAATTCCGCTTGAAATTGCCACCCGGTATGTCGGTGCGGCGGCAAACGGAAAAATCGTCGTATTGGCACACGACTAATTTTCCTTGCAGACGAAAAAGATCAAGCCCTGCCGGATGCAGGCCTTGATCTTTTTTGTTATGCTTGAAAGCGAAAAGTTTCTATTTTTTTATATTTTTAACCTTGTATAATCATACATAATGAATTATAATAATGCACATACATAACAATAGGGAGATGAAAATGTTGAAAATAGGGATTGTCGGGGCAAACGGATACAGCGGTGCGGAACTTGTCAGACTTCTTGCCCGCCATCCCCGCGCACAACTGGAAATGTTGATATCGCACCGCACAAAAGGCACGATGCTGACCGCACATTACCCGCATTTCCAGCAAATCATAGAAGCCGGATTGGAAGACATGGTTCCGGATGAAATCGCAGGCAGGGTAGAACTATTGTTTTTCGCAACGCCGTCTGGGGTAGCCAAAAACTGGGTACCACGGTTTGTTGATAAAGGTTTAAAGTGTATCGACCTGTCCGGGGATTTCAGGCTGGATGGGGAAGCGTACAGGCAATGGTATAAACGCGAACCCGCCCCGCAAAAAGAGCTGGATAAAGCTATCTACGGCCTTTCAGAAATGAATGCGGACAGGATAAAAGAGGCTCAACTGATCGCCAATCCCGGCTGCTTCCCGACCGCAGCGCTTTTAGGACTTCTCCCGCCTGTTCAAGGGGGGTTCATCGATACTTCCTTTATTGTGATTGATGGTAAAACCGGTGTTTCCGGTGCGGGAAGAACCCCTTCTCTAGGCAACTTGTTTACTGAAGTAAATGAAAATACCGGTGCGTACAAAGTCGGAAGCCACCAGCATACACCGGAAATCGAGCGGTTCATCAAGGCGTTTGCCGGAAAAGAAGCGAAAATTTCATTTACGCCCCATCTTATTCCGATGACGAGGGGGATTCTTTGCACGATATACGCGCCTTTAGCAAAAAAAGTCACCACCGAAGATGTCCGCCAATATTATAGGAAAGTGTATAAAGGCCGGAAATTTATCCGGATCAGGCCGGCTGGTTCTTTTCCATCTACAAAGGAAGTATACGCCTCAAATTACTGTGATATAGGCGTCCATGTGGATGAACGGACGGGGAGGCTCGTGGTCATTTCTGCCATTGACAATCTTGTAAAAGGTGCAAGCGGGCAGGCAATCCAAAATATGAATCTGCTTTTCGGGCTGGAAGAAGATACAGGGCTCGACCATGTTCCGGTTTATCCATAAGGCAATCTTAAACATACCGTTTATATATGGAGGATGGCAATGAATCAATTATATGAAAAAGAAAGTACTGCATTTTTTACGAAAACAGACGGAAACATCTCGAGCCCGGCAGGATTTTTTGCCGGTGGGCTCCATTGCGGCATTAAAAGAAAACGTCCGGATCTTGGGTGGCTTTACTCCGCTGTCCCGGCACAAGCGGCTGCGGTCTACACGACGAATCAGTTTCAAGCTGCACCCATCCAGATTACAAAAGAAAGCATTATGGAAAGTGGGAAGCTGTCCGGCATCATTGTGAATTCGGGAAACGCGAACTCCTTTACAGGCAATGAAGGCCTCCGCCACGCCCGCCTGATGCGGGAATGGTTCGCCGCTCAAATCGGCGTAAACGAAAGCCTGATCGGCGTTGCCTCAACAGGTGTCATTGGCGAGCTTTTACCGGTTGAAAAAATTGAAACCGGCATTCGCCGTATCGAGAAAGAGGGCACATCCCATCCGGACCTTTTTGAAAAAGCGATACTTACGACGGACACCTTTCAAAAACGCGCCTGCGTAACGCTTGAAATTGATGGGAAAACGGTCACGGTTGCCGGCTGCGCCAAAGGATCGGGGATGATCCATCCGAACATGGCAACGATGCTCGCTTTTATCACGACAGACGCCAAAGTTGAGGCCGCTGCATTGCAAAACCTGCTGAAACAAACGGTCGATGAAACGTTCAATATGATCACGGTGGACGGCGACACAAGCACAAATGACATGGTCGTTGTAATGGCAAACGGGCTGGCCGGAAACGATACGCTTTCCTATGCACACCCGGATTGGAAGAAATTCGCAGAAAGCTTTGCCTATATTGCCCGGGAACTTGCCAAACAAATTGCAAGAGACGGGGAAGGCGCGACGAAACTGGTTGAAGTCTGTGTAACCGGGGCTGAAACGGAAAAAGAGGCACAAACGGTCGCAAAAACCGTTATCGGCTCAAATTTGGTAAAAGCTGCTGTCTTTGGCGCCGATGCGAACTGGGGAAGGATTATCAATGCGATCGGATACAGCGGTGTCCAAGTGGATGAACAAACGCTTTCTATCCGCATCGGCGGGATTCCCGTAGTGGAAAAGGGCATGCCGGCTTCCTATTCCGAAGACGAGGCACATGCCTATTTAAAGGAAAATGATAAAATCTGTATCGCCATCGACCTTGGTGCCGGAACTTGCCAGGGTACTGCATGGGGATGCGACCTGACCTATGATTATGTGAAAATCAATGCTACTTATCGCTCATAATGTTTGTGCACGCATTGTTGCATAATTATACAATTCAATAACTATTTATAAGGGGTTGGCCAAATTGGCATACGTTGTCATCAAGTGCGGCGGCAGCATTCTCCATCAGCTGCCGGATGCATTTTTTGAAAATCTGGTGCAAATCAAAGCGCGATTCGGGCTTGAACCTGTCATCGTTCACGGCGGGGGACCGGCGATCTCAGCCATGTTGGAAAAAATGCAGATCAAAACGCAATTTAAAAACGGGTTGCGCGTTACGACCGAGCCGGTGTTAAACGTCGTTGAGATGGTGCTTTCCGGCTCCATCAACAAATGGATTACGCGCCGGCTCTCGCAGGCGGGGGCCAAAGCGGTCGGCATCAGCGGAACCGACTCACGGCTTTTAACTGCCAGGAAGATTGAGACACCGAATCTCGGGTATGTCGGGGAAATCGAATCTGTAAACGAACAGGTGCTGCTTGCTTTATTGCGACAGCAGTTTATCCCAGTTATTTCCCCGGTTGCGACGGATAAAAACGGCCAGCGCCTGAATGTCAATGCTGATTTGGCAGCAGCCGCGGTTGCCCGGAAAATGAACGCGCGTGTTTGGATGGTGACGGATGTCCCCGGGGTCATGATGGAAGGGAAAGTGCTCCCTTATCTTACCCCCGGACAGGTTGACGGGCTCATCCAAAAACAAGTCATTACCGGTGGCATGATTCCGAAAGTCCGGGCAGCAGCGGAATGCATCCGGTCCGGCGTAAAAGAAGTGGTGATTGTGGACGGGACAGAAGAAGACAGCCTCCTGTTTTTGGCAGGCGGCGGAAAAACCGGGACGAAATTTACAGGGAACGGGGTTTTGATCGATGGATAAGATGACGCAAACGGTAAAAAAGCAAGCACTTATGCAAACGTACAGCCGGACGCCGGTAAAGTTTGTAAAAGGAAAAGGCAGTTATGTATGGGATGAAAATGGAGAAAAATATTTGGATTTTACTTCAGGCATTGCCGTTTGCAATCTCGGCCATGTCCCCGAAAAGGTAAAAACCAAGGTGACCGGCCAGCTGGACCAAATCTGGCATACTTCCAATCTGTTTGAAATCGGGCCGCAGGAAGAGCTGGCTGAAAAACTAGCAGCACAAAGCGTATTTGACCGGGTGTTTTTCGCAAACAGCGGCGCGGAAGCCAATGAAGCGGCGATCAAACTGGCCCGCCTTGATGCAAAAAAACGCGGAAAATCGGGGCCCATCGTCACCTTCAAGGCTTCGTTCCACGGCCGGACACTCGGGACATTGTCGGCAACGGCACAGGAAAAAATCCAGCATGGCTTTGAACCGCTTGTGCCGGGATTCACCTATTTGCCGTTTAACGACATCACGGCACTCCGCGATCTCGAAAAGCTTAAGCCCATTGCCGTCATGTTTGAACTGATTCAGGGGGAAGGCGGCGTCATCCCTGCGGAACAGGATTGGGTGGATGCCCTTGTCCGCACGTGCAGAAAGAACGATTGTTTAATCATTGTAGATGAAGTGCAGACGGGCATGGGCCGTACCGGTACACTGTTTGCCTATGAACAGTACGGCTTCGAACCGGATATCATGACGCTTGCAAAAGGGCTGGGGTCCGGCATTCCGATTGGCGCCATGCTCGCGAAAGAAAAAATCGCGCAAAGCTTTACGCCCGGTACGCACGGCAGCACTTTTGGCGGCAACCCGCTATCTGCGACAGCCGGTCTGGCAACGCTTGAAACGTTTGCGGAAGAAAATATCATCGAACATGTCCAAAAACAAAGCATCGATTTTTGGACAAAATTGGAAGACTTGAAGACGCAATTTTCTTTTATTAAAGAAATCCGCGGGAAAGGGCTGATGGCCGGCCTTGAAACGGAAATGGAAGCTGTAAAAATCACCCGGGCGGCATTGGCTGAGCATTTGCTTGTATTAACAGCAGGCCCGCATGTTGTCCGTCTGTTGCCGCCGCTTGTTATTACGGAAAAGGAAACGGCGCTTTTTGCAGAAAAAATGAAAACTGTTTTTACTAAGGCAAGCCAAAACAATCTTTAACCGGCAAAGAGACAAGGGAGGACAGACATCGTGACAAGCGGATATCTTATTCTTGAAACGGGAGAAATTTTTGAAGGCTTTTTTGCGGGAAACCCCGCTGAAACAACGGGAGAAGTGGTATTTAACACCGGCATGACGGGGTACCAGGAAATGCTCACCGACCCGTCGTACACCGGGCAGATTCTGGTGTTTTGTTACCCTTTAATCGGCAATTACGGCGTAAACGGCGATGATCACGAAAGCAAAAGCATCTCGGCGCGCGCGGTTGTGACCGGTGAAATATGCGCAAGCCCGAGTTTTTATAAAGTGGAAAAGACGGCCCTATCCTTTTTGGAAAAGTCGGGTGTCCCTTGCCTTGCAGGAGTGGACACGCGCGCGCTTGTAAAAACGATCAGAAAACGCGGCACTGTGCGCGGCCTTGTTTCAACGTCCCGCGATCAAAAAGTGCCATGCGGCGGCGATGAATTTTTCGTAGCCGAAGTGGCCATAAAACAACCGGAAACGTATGGAGATGGCCCTTTGCACATTGCTTTGATGGATTTCGGCTACAAAAAATCCATTTTGCAATACTTGCTTGACCGCAACTGCAAAGTGACCGTCGTGCCCTTTGATTTTACGGCAAAACAAATGGCGGAACTTGCACCTGACGGCATTGTCATTTCAAACGGCCCTGGGGATCCTGCTAAACTAGCCGAGTGGCTGCCGGAAATCAAAAAAGTAAGCGCCGCTTATCCGGTGCTTGGCATTTGCCTCGGCCACCAGCTATTGGCACTCGCTTACGGGGCAAAGACGAAAAAGCTGCCGTTCGGCCACAGGGGCGGCAACCATCCGGTTAAAGATTTAAAGACTGGAAAAGTGTTGATGACAGCCCAAAACCATGGCTATGTTGTCGATGAAGCATCACTTGCCGGATCGGAACTCGAGCTTTCCTTTAAGAATGTGAATGACGGCACGGTTGAAGGCTGCATCCATCCGGACTTGCCGGTCTATTCCGTCCAGTTCCACCCGGAAGCACATCCGGGGCCGCGTGATTCCGAATACATTTTTGACCACTTTTTACAACGAGTACAACAAAGAGCGGGAGTTTTGTCTTATGCCATTCAATAAATCGATCAAAAAAGTGCTTGTGATCGGCTCCGGCCCGATTGTTATCGGCCAGGCCGCCGAATTTGATTATGCGGGTACGCAGAGCTGCCTTGCCTTGAAAGAAGAAGGAATTGAAGTCGTGCTTGTCAACAGCAATCCGGCAACGATCATGACTGATGAAGAAATGGCCGACCGGATTTATTTTGACCCGCTGACGGTGGAGTCGATAGAACAGATTTTACAAAAAGAGCGTCCGGACGGCATTATCGGGACATTGGGCGGGCAAACCGGCCTGAATCTCACCGTCCAGCTCTATGAAGCGGGGATTCTCGATAAGTATGGGGTACAATTGCTCGGGACACCGGTGGATTCGATCCAGAAGGGGGAAGACCGCGAAAAGTTCCGCCAGTTGATGCTTGATATCGGGGAACCGATCCCGCCGTCAAAAATTGTGGAAAATATGGAAGACGGGCTGGCATTTGCGAAAAAAATCGGCTACCCCGTCATTATCCGCCCCGCTTATACGCTTGGCGGCTCCGGCGGGGGATTTGCAGCCAATGATGAAGAACTTCGGGAAGTGCTCCAGCGCGGCCTTGACCTGAGCCCGATCCACCAGGTGCTGCTTGAAAAAAGCATCAAAGGCTGGAAAGAAATTGAATACGAAGTCGTGCGCGATGCAAACGACACGTGCATCATTGTCTGCAATATGGAAAATATCGATCCGGTCGGAGTGCATACGGGCGACTCGATTGTGGTCGCGCCATCGCAGACTTTATCGGATGTGCAGTACCAGCTGCTCCGGGACGCTTCTTTAAAAGTGATTCGCGCGCTCGGGGTGATCGGCGGGTGCAACATCCAATTTGCGCTCGATCCCCACTCCGACCAGTACAATATTATTGAAGTCAATCCGCGCGTCAGCCGGTCATCCGCCTTGGCTTCGAAAGCAACCGGTTACCCGATCGCCCGCATTGCCACGAAATGCGCAATCGGCTATCATCTGGATGAAATTTTAAACCCGGTAACCGGCAACACGTTTGCTTCCTTCGAACCGGCCCTTGATTATGTTGTCGTGAAAATTCCGCGCTTTCCGTTCGACAAATTTACGGAAGCGGACCGGAAACTTGGCACGCAAATGAAGGCGACCGGCGAAGCAATGGCGATCGACCGCACATTTGAAGGAGCGCTTAACAAAGGAATCCGTTCGCTTGAACTCGGGCTTTCAGGTCTGTTCTATCCGGCGCTTGCTGAAAAACAGCCGGATGATTTGGTCCCACTTTTAACGGAAGCGACCGATATCCGCCTGTTTGCGGTGGCGGAAGCGATGCGTAAAGGCATGGCGCTGGATGACATTGAAAAATACACGGAAATCGACCGCTGGTTTCTTGAAAAAATAAAAAATATCGTGGATATGGAAGAAACATGCAAGCAATATACGATCGATACGATGCCGGCTGCTTTGCTGCGCGCAGCCAAAAAAATGAACATCAGTGATGAGTGTCTTTCGGCATTATGCGGATGCAGCGAAAAAGCGGTGCGCGAAAAAAGAAAACAGCTCGGGCTTATGCCGGTTTATAAACTTGTGGACACCTGTGCCGCCGAGTTTGAGGCGCAAACGCCGTACTACTATTCCACCTGGGGCGGCCGGGATGAAGTGGAAGTATCAAACCGCCCGAAAGTGCTGATCATCGGTTCCGGACCGATCCGCATTGGGCAGGGAATTGAATTTGATTACTGCTCGGTCCATGCCGTTATGGCGCTCAAACAACTTGGCTATGAAACGATTGTTGTAAACAACAATCCGGAAACGGTCAGCACCGATTTTTCAATGGCGGATAAATTGTATTTTGACCCGCTGCGCCCGGAAGATTTGCTGCATATTATTGAAAAAGAGCAGGTGGCAGGCGTCTTCACGCAATTCGGCGGCCAGACCGCGATCAATGTCGCATCGAGCCTTGAAGCTGAAGGCGTGAAACTGTTTGGAACGAACGTGGAACAAATCGACCAGCTTGAGGATCGCAACCTTTTTTACAAGCTGCTGGATGAGCTTGGCATTCCGCATATTAAAGGGCATACCGCCTATGATGCAGAAGAACTGAAACGGGGGGCAAAAGACCTGTCGTTTCCGGTGCTTGTCCGCCCGTCCTATGTTATTGGCGGACAGTCAATGTTCATTTTTTACCACGAAGACGAACTCAACGCTTATGCGGATGCGTTGAAGTACGCAAGCGAAAAAAGCTGGCCGCTTATGATTGACCAGTATTTGCCGGGTACGGAATGCGAACTCGACTGCATTTGTGACGGGGAGAAGGTGCTCATCCCGGGCATTTTTGAACATATTGAAAAAGCGGGCGTCCACTCCGGCGACAGCATGGCCGTTTATCCGCCCCAGCATTTAAGCCCGTCTGTGCAGGAAACGCTTATCCGGTATGCCGAAAAAATCTGTTTAAAGGGCAAAATCAAAGGCATTGCCAATATCCAGTTTTTAATTTATGAAGGGACCGTTTATGTGCTGGAAGTGAATCCGCGTGCTTCAAGAACCGTCCCAATTTTAAGCAAAGTCACCGGCATTCCGATGATTGATCTCGCCATTGCCATACAACTCGGAAAACCGCTTGCAGAAAAAGGGCTTCCTGCACCGCCGGAACTTGTCGCCGTGAAGGCACCGGTATTTTCCTATATAAAACTGAAAGATGTCGACCCTGTTTTAGGGCCTGAAATGAAATCAACAGGCGAAGTGCTCGGCCTTGCCCGGACATTCGGGGAAGCACTCGAAAAAACGCTTCTGTCCGTCCAAGATCCGGTGTTTGAGCCGCCGCTTGAAGAACAATTTGTATTTTGCTCGGTGACGGACCGCGAAAAAGCAGCCGCGCTCCCGGTATTGAAAACATTGGCGGACAGAGGCTACCGGATTGCCGCAACGGAACATACGGCCCGGTTCCTGGCGAAAAACGGCGTGGCGGCGGAAACAGTAGGCCTTGAGGATGCCTCCGCCTTTTTCGAACAGCAACCCGTGACCGCTGCGGTGGTCATCCCGACAAAAGGGCGGGACCAAAGAAGGGGCGGCAGCAAGCTGCGTGAAGCAGCGATGCGTTTCCATATTCCGCTGTTTACCTGTCTGGATACATTGGAAGCCATTACCCGCTATGCCACAGGGACAACGCCAAAAGTGGCCCCGCTTCACGATTTTAACCGTATAAAAGCAGAAGTTTAGCAGAAAGGAAGATACAGATGGCGACATTGGCCCGTACGAAAAAGAAAGATTTTTTAACAATCGGCGCGCTGCAGGAAGAGGAGCTGAACGATCTGCTCCAGGAAGCGGCCGCTTTAAAAAAAGCGCATAAAGAAGGGAAGGAGACCCCGTACTTAAAAGGGAAAGTGCTCGGTATGATTTTTGAAAAATCATCCACGCGCACCCGGGTTTCATTTGAAGCCGGCATGCTCCAGCTCGGCGGCCACGCTCTTTTCCTCAGTTCAAGGGATATTCAGCTCGGGCGCGGTGAGACGATCCATGACACGGCAAAAGTGTTGTCGCGTTATGTCGACTGCCTGATGATCCGCACATTCGCGCACGAAACCATCGAATCTTTTGCGCGCCACGCAGATGTCCCTGTGATCAACGGGCTGACCGATCTGCACCATCCGACCCAGGTTTTGGCCGATTTGCTGACCATTCAGGAATATAAAGGACAACTGGCCGGGCTCAAAATCTGCTACCTCGGGGACGGCAATAACAATATGTGCCACTCATTGCTCGAGGGGGCGGCAAAGGCGGGTATGCATATGTCCGTCGCTGCCCCGGAAGGCTATTTGCCGAATGCCGGCATTCTTGCCGGGGCTCAAAAAGAAGCGGCCAAAAAAGGGGTCTGTATTGAAATGGGCCAAAACCCGGAAGAAATGATCCGGAATGCCGATGTGGTCATCACCGATGTGTGGGCGAGCATGGGGCAGGAAGACGAAACGAAGAAACGGCTCGAAGATTTACAAGATTATCAGGTAAATGAATCATTATGCAAACTGGCAAAAAAAGATTTTCTTTTCCTCCATTGCCTGCCCGCCCACCGCGGCGAAGAAGTCACGGAGGCGGTCATTGACGGCCCGCATTCCGCGGTTTTTGACGAGGCGGAGAACCGGCTCCATGCCCATAAAGCCATTTTAAAAAAACTACTGGAAAATGTTGAATGAATCCGATATAATGGGTGTATAAAAATTCAACTTCAATATTAATTATACAAAGAGGCAGGGAGAGAGAAATGGCAAAGGAAAAAATTGTATTGGCCTACTCAGGCGGTTTGGATACATCCGTATCGATTAAATGGATTCAGGAAAAATACGGCTATGATGTTATTGCGCTTGGCATTGACGTCGGCGAAGGCAAAGATTTAAATGCAATCCGCCAGAAAGCGCTGAATGTCGGTGCAATCAAAGCTGTGATCATAGACGGGAAAGAAATGCTTGCAAAAGATTATATATTGCCGGCATTAAAGGCAAATGCGCTCTATGAAGGAAAATATCCGCTGTCTTCTGCGATCAGCCGCCCGCTTATTTCAAAGCTTTTGGTAGATGTCGCGGAACAGGAAGGCGCCGTTGCCGTGGCGCACGGCTGTACCGGAAAAGGGAACGACCAGGTCCGTTTTGAAGTGTCCGTTCAGGCGCTGAACCCGAACCTGAAAGTCGTTGCGCCTGTCCGTGAATGGGGCATGACCCGCGATGAAGAAATTGCATATGCGGAGAAAAACAATATTCCGATTCCGGTAGACTTAGATAATCCGTTTTCGATTGATGCCAATATATGGGGAAGAGCGTGCGAAGCCGGCGTCCTTGAAAATCCTTGGAACGAAGCGCCGGAAGCAGCATTCGACTGGACTGCGCCGATCGAAATGACGCCGGATGAGCCAGAATATATTGAAATTACGTTTGAAAAAGGCGTCCCGGTTGCCTTAAACGGCAAAGCGATGGGCCTCGTCCAAATGATCGAAGAGCTGAACCTGACAGCCGGCAAACATGGCATCGGCAGAATCGACCATATTGAAAACCGCCTTGTCGGGATCAAATCGCGCGAAGTATACGAAAACCCTGCTGCAGTCGTGCTGATCAATGCCCATAAAGAACTGGAATTTTTAACGCTGCCACGTGAAGTGACACAATTTAAAACAACGGTGGAACAGCAGTTGACCAAAATCATTTATGAAGGGCTCTGGTATTCGCCGTTAAAGGCCGCGCTCGATGCGTTTGTCGAGGAAACACAGAAAACGGTCACCGGCACGGTCCGCGTGAAACTGTTTAAAGGCACCCACACGGTAGTGGCAAGAAAATCCCCATACAGCCTGTATAATGAAGAACTGGCGACCTATTTGAAAGGCGATTCGTTTGACCATAATGCTGCAGTCGGCTTCATCAAACTGTGGGGGCTGCCGACAAAAGTATTTGCCGAAATCCAGGAAAACGGGAAAGTGTTAAATCAATAAGCCATTTGGCCGTTGTTTCTGATGTTAAATCATAAGCACGGCAAATTTCAAGGTTGGAACCGGCCCGTTCAGGTATTTTTCACCTGTTTACCGGGCCGGGAGAAAACGGTAAAATATCCGGAAGGCTGTGGCGGTTTGCCGTGCAGCCTTCATTTTTTAATTCTATTGCAGCAGGAGGAAATGACATTGTCAAAGCTTTGGGGCGGACGTTTTACAAAGGAAACGAATCAGCTTGTTGAAACCTATACAGCTTCGATCGGATATGACCAAAGGCTTGCTTTTGAAGATATTGAAGGGAGCCTTGCCCATGTCCAAATGCTTGGCGAATGCGGCATTTTGCCTGAGAACGATGTGGAACAGATCAAAGCAGGGCTTCGGAAAATTGCCGAAAAAATTAAAAACGGGGAAGCAGCATTTACAGTTGAGAATGAAGATATCCATATGAATATCGAAAAAATGCTGATGGATGAAATCGGCCCTGCCGGCGGGAAGCTGCATACAGGGCGGAGCCGGAATGACCAGGTTGCGACCGATATGCACCTGTATGTCCGGAAAACGACAAAAGAAATGATCCGCCTGATTGCGCTCGTCCAGGAAGCCATCGTGACGAAAGCAAAAGAAAACAAAGAAACGATGATGCCCGGTTACACCCATCTGCAACGGGCGCAGCCGGTGTTGTTTGCCCACCATCTTCTCGCTTATTTTTGGATGCTGGAACGTGATAAAGAGAGATTTTCAGACAGCTTAAAGCGGACGGACTGGCTGCCGCTCGGTGCCGGGGCGCTTGCCGGGACGACTTTTCCGATTGACAGGGAACGGACGCGCGAACTGCTCGGATTTTCCCGCATTTATCCGAACAGCCTGGATGCTGTCAGCGACCGCGACTTTGTGCTTGAATTTTTGGCAAATGCCGCTATATTGATGACGCATATTTCCCGTTTGTCGGAAGAACTGGTGCTGTGGTCGAGCCAGGAATTCCAGTTTATCGAGCTGGATGATTCTTTTTGCACGGGGTCAAGCATTATGCCACAAAAGAAAAATCCCGATGTCCCCGAACTTTTGCGCGGGAAAACGGGAAGGGTGTTCGGGAACCTCATCGGGCTGTTGACCGTCCTGAAAGGGTTGCCGCTTGCCTATAATAAAGACATGCAGGAAGATAAAGAAGGCATTTTTGATACGGCTGATACGCTTCAAGGGGCGCTTAAGCTGCTTGCGCCGATGATTGAAACGATGAAAGTGAACCGGGAGAAGATGTTCCGGGCTGTCTCGAACGATTACGCGAATGCAACCGATATTGCCGATTATTTGGCAAAAAAAGGGCTGCCGTTCCGTGAGGCGCATGCGGTGATCGGGCAGATTGTCCTTTATGGCATTCAGCACGGCAAGTATTTGCTTGACCTGACACTGGATGAATACCAGTCGTTCAGCCCGCTTTTTGAGGCCGATATTTTTGAAGTGCTGAAACCGGTTCATGTTGTAAAAATGCGGAACAGCGCCGGGGGAACAGGACATGCACAAGTGGCGGCACAGCTTCAGATGGCGGAAAAACAACTCCGCAAACCGGATTGAACAAGCGGATGCAAACGTGGCTACGGAATCAAAAGCATAAGAAACGGGCTTCTTACGCAATCGTCAGGCTTTTAATCAGGCCGGATCCTTCGCTTCCAACTATAACTGTATGATAACAGCTCCCAGGATGCCGGAAAGTGTGGTACAATAAATCATTATAAACCTTTTAATCTTATGCTAATGCATCCTGGAACAGGCACACAAAGCCCTAGGACCGGGAAATTGGGAGGAAAAGCTTTTGGTTGACACTGCAAGACGCATGAACCAGTTACCGACGTTGATATTCAATGAGCTTTTGGCGTACAAAAAGAAAAAAATAGAAGAAGGCAACCGGATGATTGACTTAAGCATCGGGAGTCCGGATCAGGCACCGCCTGCTTTTGTAATGGAAGAAATGGCCCGAAATGCAGCTGACCCACGCCAATACGGGTATACAATTTCCGGGATCGGAGCTTTCTACGAGGCGGCGGCCCGGTATTACGAACAGTTCGGAGTGAAACTGGATCCTGAACACGAAATCATTCAGCTTGCGGGTTCCCAGGATGGCATTATCCATCTTCCACTCGTCTTTTGTAACCCCGGCGATATCATTCTCGTTCCGGATCCCGGTTATACAGCCTATGAATCAGGGGTAAAACTGGCGGAAGCCGTACCTTATCCGATGCCACTTCTGGAAGAGAACGGATTTATGCCGGATTTGTCAAAAATCCCGGAAGAGATCGCAAAAAAAGCGAAAATGATGATGCTGAATTTTCCGGGCAACCCAATCCCGGTGCTTGCTGAGAAAAAGTTTTTTGAAGAAGCCGTCCGGTTTGCAAAACAATATGATCTCGTCGTCGTCCACGATTTTGCCTATTGTGAACTCGTCTTTAACGGGAAAAAGCCGATCAGTTTCCTGTCTGTTGACGGGGCAAAAGATGTGGGGGTTGAATTTAATTCCTTATCGAAAAGCTTTAACCTGGCGGGGGCACGGATCGGTTTTCTGGCAGGGAACCGGGAAGTGATCCGGCTGTTTGCCCAAATGAAATCGCATATGGATTACGGCATTTTTGAACCGGTCCAAAGGGCGGCTGCCGCTGCTTTGGCAAACGGCAAGGAATTCGCGCGCCACAATGCTGCACTGTATGAGAAAAGAAGGGATTTGTTTGTTTCCGGATTATCGCGGATCGGCTGGGAAATCCGCCCGTCTGATGCTACGATGTTTTTGTGGGCCAAAATCCCGGAAGGCAAAAAGTCCCTCGCTTTTACATATGAACTGATGGACAAAGCCGGCGTTGTGGTTACGCCTGGCAACGCCTTTGGTCCCCACGGCGAAGGATATGTCAGAATCGCGCTTGTACAGGATGAAGAAAGGCTTATGGAAGCTGTCCGCCGCATTGAAAAAAGCGGCGTGCATTTGCCGCAAAAAGCGGGACTCCTTTAAGGGGCCCGCTTTTTGCATGTTGTGGCGGACAAGCCGGCTGTCAATGCATATTATGTGAATAATTTCACATAAATATGTGAAAGTTTCCCTTGTTTCCTGAAAATAAGATAGACGCTCACAATGAAATGCGGTATGATAGGAATATAGAATGATAATCATTATCAATGAACAGACGCTATTTCTCTATCTCTGGGAGGGGCATACCATGGTCTTGACCGAACTGAAACCCGGAAGCAAAGGGATTATTACAGATTTATCAAGCATTGATCAAAGTATTCAAAGGCGCCTTCTTGATTTGGGTGTGCTTGAAGGCCGGGAAGTTTGTTATAAATGCGGATTGCCTTTCGGCGGGCCTTGCATGCTTGAAGTCAGCGGGCAGTGCATCGGCATCCGCAAAAAAGAAGCAATGCGGATCCAAGTGGAGTGTTTATAATGCAGGTCGCTTTATTTGGAAACCCCAATACGGGAAAAACATCACTCTTTAATGAGCTTACCGGATCATATGAATATGTTGGAAACTGGACAGGTGTCACCGTTGAAAAAAAGGTGGGCCAGCTGAAGGAAAATGCCGGGGTGCTGATTGATTTGCCCGGTATTTATGCCTTGAACCCGCTTTCTAAAGATGAAGCGGTGGCATCGAGATTCTTAATTGAGGAAGACTTCACATCCGTTTTGAATATCGTCGACGCTTCCCAGCTTGCACGGAACCTGCATTTGACCATCCAATTGATGGAGTACGGAAAGCCGGTTTTGATCGGGCTGAATATGATAGATGTTGCAAAATCGCGCGGCATGAAAGTGAACGATCGTTCACTTGCAGAAGCCCTCGGCATTCCAGTCGTGCCGATTATTGCAAGGACAGGAAAAGGATGCAAGGCCATATCGGAGCAGATGCAAGAAAAGGCGGTTGTGCCCGATTTCCGTATTGATTACGGCGATGAATTGGAGCATGCGGCGACCTATCTCATGGACCGGCTGCCGGATTTCCGGTCATTGAACAAACGATGGCTGGCGCTCCAGTTTTTGGAAGGCAATGAAGTGATTCGCCAAATTCCGGCGTTTATGAATGTAAAGCCGGAACTCGAAGATTTTTGCGCGGGTGTGGAGCGCAGGCTCCGTGCCGCCAACCCGCATACTTCCATTAAGCAGGAAATGTTTAAAAAGCGGCAGCAATTTATTGACAGGCTAATGGAAACCGCTGTTGAAAAAACGGCGGCAGAAAAGAAAACGCTGACGGAGAAAATAGATGCCGTCGTCACGAATAAATACCTTGGCGTGCCGATCTTTCTTGTGATGATGTATTTGGTATTTTGCATTACATTCAACTGGCTCGGCACCCCTTTATCGGATTGGCTTGACAAGTTTTTTTCAGGCCCGCTGACCGCCTGGATTGAAGCAGGGTTGAAAGAAGCGGGGGCAACACCGTTTATCCGTGATCTTGTGTTAAACGGGATTGTGGCCGGAGTTGGCGGCGTTCTCGTTTTTGTGCCGCAAATTTTTGTTTTGTTTTTCTTTATCTCGGTGATTGAAGATTCCGGATATATGGCACGGGTAGCGATGGTCATGGACAGGGTGATGGAATCAGTCGGCTTGAACGGAAAAGCGTTTATTCCGCTTATTATCGGCTTCGGCTGCAATGTGCCCGGCGTCATGGCAGCAAGGACGATTGAACAGCCGAAAGAGCGGCTGTTAACGACGCTTTTGACCCCATTGATGTCCTGTTCTGCGCGGCTTTCGGTCTACAGTTTGTTTGTCGCGGCTTTTTTCCGCCACCATCAGGCACTCATTGTCCTGTCGCTGTATGTGCTCGGCATTGTCGTTGCGCTTTTGCTTGCCAAAGTATTTTCAATGGTGGTAAAAACGGAAGGTTCTGTTTTTGTCATTGAACTGCCGCCGTACCGCGTGCCGAATGCGCGGAGTTTGTACAGAAGCACATGGGATAAAGGGAAAGGTTTCGTCCGGAAAGCAGGGACTTTGATTTTCGGTGGCACGGTAGCCATTTGGCTCATTTCGAATGCGGGGCCGGGCGGATTCAATGTGCCTGTCGATAAAAGTTTTATGGCGATCCTATGCGGATGGATTGCGCCTGTCTTCAAGCCGCTCGGTTTTGGAACATGGCAGGCCGCGGCTGCCCTTCTGACCGGTTTTATGGCAAAAGAAGTGGTCGTTTCGACGATGAACGTCCTCTATTTTGTTCCAGACGGCGCATCTCTGGCAGGTGTGATTTCCCATGCTTTTACACCGCTTTCGGCCTATAGTTTCATGGTATTCATTCTTTTATACATTCCATGCCTTTCGACCGTGGCCATTATCCATAAAGAAACCGGTTCGGGGAAAGTGACGCTTTTTTCGATCGCTTATGCACTTGTGATTGCTTACTTGATCGCTTTTCTGATTTACAATATTGGGCGGTTCATCGCTTTTTAAAACGGGGGAATGTTCCGATGTTATTTAGTATTTTGCTCGGTGTTGTGATTTTTGCTTATGCGGCATTTACGCTGATCCGTTTTATCAAAAAAAGCAGGGAAGGGCAGTGCGCTTCCTGTGCATTGAAAAACCACTGCAATACAGCAAGCTGTTGTGCGCCGGACGCTCCATCTCGGGCCAAAACGGCAAAAAGCTGAAAATACCGGGCCGCCCTTTAAAAGGTGTGCCCGGTTTATGATAGGCAGGGGGTTCGCATTGGCGGAAACCGTGTCCGGCGTTCCGTCTGTTTAGATTTTTTTGCTGCGGTATGGTAAGATTAACAATGTCCAAACAGGTATAATGGCAGCCGGTTCCGGGGCCGTCCCGTGCCGGGTAAATAGAATTTCAGGAAAAAGGCAGATGAGGGTTCAATCTATGAGCAAATATAATGATGATTATATGATTACAATGGATGATATCGTCAGGGAAGGCGATCCGATTTTAAGAAAAGTGCTGGATGAAGTGAACATGCCGCCAACTGAAGAAGACAAAGCGGAACTGCGCTGCATGCTCCAGTTTTTAAAAAACAGCCAGGATCCGGAGATTGCCGGCAAATGCAATTTGCGTGCAGGCGTTGGATTGTCCGCAAATCAGATCGGCCTTAATAAAAGGATGTTTGCCGTTTATATTGCGGATGAAGACGGTGAAAAGGCGTACACGGTTTTTAATCCAAAACTGGTCAGCCATTCGATATCGATGATCTACCTTCCGCAAGGGGAAGGCTGCCTGTCGGTTGACCGGAAAGTGGATGGTTTTGTGCCGCGTTATGAACGGATTAAAGTAAAGGCATACGATTTGGACGGGAATGAAGTGCTCATTAAATTAAAGGGCTATCCCGCGATTGTTTTTCAGCATGAGATGGACCACTTGAACGGGATTATGTTCTATGACCATATTAACAAGGACAATCCGTTCGCCCTTCCTGCAAACACGGATATCCGGAGCGTGTATGAATAAACAGCTTGCGCAAACGGCAGCCTGCCCGGCTGCCGTTTGATGCATTATTCTCTTGTGCGGAAATAAGCATTCAGCTGGCCGCGGATGACTTGTTCGCGCATCGTGCGTTCATTGTATTTTTTCTCTTTCATATATTCTTTGCGGATTTCCGCAGTCTGGATGCCTTCTTCACGTTTATTGGCGATGTCCATCAGGCGTTCAACATCGGTAAATGAATATTTCCGGATCCCTCTGTTTGTCCGTTCCGGGAAAATCAATTTCCTTTCTTCATAGTAGCGGATTCTTCTTTCACTTAAGCCGGTTAATTCACATACCGTTCCGATCGAGATGACTTTCTTTTCCAAGTATGATTCATTCGTTGCCACCGGTGCATCCTCCCTTTGTAAGGTGTTTTTATTAATATATACCAAAAAAGCCGTTTAGACCATCTTTGTGTAAGAAAACCTGACAAAAATATACGTATTTTTCATCGGCACGTGAGATTACATAACAGCAGTCCTTTGATGTTCATTTTGGATTGCTCTTACGCGGAGTTGAGTTCTTTCCAATTTATCCATATAATAATTCAAGACTGGTTTCTCTGCAGGAATGGCGGCTTCCCGTGGCCGGCTTAAAAGCGGGACAGACAGTTTCCCGTGCGCTTCCCCGGCCGGCAGGGGTTAAAGTGCATACAGGAAAGAACGGAAAGACGGTGAATGCTTTCGCCATAACCGAAAGGGGAGTAGCACAGATGAAATCATCCAGGCTCATTTTTGCAGCAATCGTATTGATCGTCATGTTGCTCGCCTTAAATGAGTATCTGACCCATAAAGAATCGGCCCAAAAATCCGCGCAAAATAACGCTGCTGCCAAAAAACTGCTCGATGTGCCGATTATCAGGCAAATGGATGCGCCCCGCCTTTATAACGGCTGTGAAGTGACAAGCCTCGCGATGCTGCTTGTCGATAACGGTTTTCATGTGACCAAGAATCAATTGGCGGAAGAAATCAAGTATGTGCCGTTTACCTATAAAAACGGGCAGCACGGCAATCCGAACGCAGGTTTTGTCGGGAACATGGAGGATGGTCCCGGGTATGGCGTGTACCACGGCCCTGTTTTTGAACTGGCCAAAAAATATGCCGGCAAAAGAGCGGCGGATTTAACGGGACAGCCTTTTTCAAAAATCCTGGAAAATGTTGAGGAAGGGCATGCTGTCTGGGTGATTACGACAGCCCGGTTTCAGCCGGTTTCTGATTTCAAAACATGGGACACGCCCCAGGGAAGTATTAACATCACATACAGCGAACACAGTGTTGTCATTACAGGGTACGATCCAGGCCATATTTATGTGAATGACCCGTATGGAACAAAAAATAAGCAGCTTGGCCGTGAAGCATTTGAGAAAGCGTGGAAGCAGATGGGCAGCCAGGCCATTGTGATCCGGTGAACAAAAAGCCTGACGGAAAACGAGCTTCAAAGTTGTTGGATTGCCCGAAAAAGCGCAAAAAGCGGCCGCCCGTGAATGTATGCTTGTATAAGGCCCGGCATGTCCGGTTATATTATCCAAAAATGGCCCGTGTGTGTGCGTGTTGCGTTTAAACCTTGAAAGGCAGAGCGATTTTTTTATTTTCATTTCATGGCTGTTTGCGCTTTCCTTTATAATTCTTTAAGACTGTTATAAAATCAAAGTAAAGGCAGGTGCAGAGGTATGGACGGGAAAAAGATGGCCGGGGAGAAAGCAGCGGAACTCGTAGAAGATGGAATGATTGTCGGGCTTGGGACCGGCTCAACTGTTTATTACACGATAAAAAAATTAGGGGAACGGGTGCAAAGCGGCCTGCACATCACCGGTGTGCCCACCTCGCGTGCGACAGAAAAACTTGCGCGCGAATGCGGCATTCCGATAGCAGACTTGAACGACACGGCACAAATGGATGTGACCATTGACGGGGCCGATGAAGTGGACCCTTCCTTAAATGGCATTAAAGGCGGCGGCGGGGCGTTGTTGTTTGAAAAGCTGGTGGCAAAGGCATCAAAAAGAAATATCTGGGTGGTGGATTCCCGGAAAATGGTTCAACAACTTGGCGCTTTTCCGCTGCCGGTGGAAGTGGTCCCGTTCGGATACAAGCATTTGATGAAAACGTTTGAGCGGGAAGGATTAAACCCTGTCCTCCGGATGAAAGAAGGCCGGCCGTATGTAACAGACGGCGGCCACTATATCGTGGATATAAAGCTCAAATCGCCTGATATCGGCGCGTTTGGAGCCTGGCTTGATGGTTACACAGGTGTTGTTGAACACGGGCTTTTTCTCGGCATTTGCGATCTTGTTGTCATCGGGGACGGCAGCAAGGTATATACCAAGAACCGGGCGGAGGCAAAGAGCATTATTTTGTGAAAAACAGCCGTATGGGAGACCATACAGAAAATTGAATTTCGGAGGAAGATTGATGTATCGTTTATTAACCCACAATGACCTGGACGGGCTTGGCTGCGGGATTCTTGCCAGGCTTGCATTCGGCAAAGACATTGAAATCCAGTATAATTCCGTGTCCGGTTTAAATACCCAGGTTGAAGCTTTTTTGAAAAAAGAACATAAAGAAGACATGTTATGGATTACCGATTTATCGGTCAATGAAAAAAATGCGCAGCTTCTTGATGCCTATGCCGCACAGGGCGGAAAAGTGAAACTGATTGACCACCATAAAAGCGCGCTTCACTTAAATGAGCATGAATGGGCTTCTGTCCAGGTGGAGGAAGACGGCAAACAGGCAAGCGCCACTTCTTTGTTTTATCGGTATCTGCAAGCGGAAGGAAAAATCAACCCGACAGGTGCTGTTGACGCGTTTGTCGAACTTGTCCGGCAAATGGATACATGGGAATGGGAACGCAACGGGAATATGCAGGCCAAAAAATTAAATGATCTTTTCTATCTGTATCCGATCGAAGAGTTTGAAGAGATTTTGCTACATAAACTTAGCGGCAGTGAAACGTTTTCATTTGATGATTTGGAAGAAAAGATCCTCGATCTGGAAGAGAAAAAAATCGAAAGATATATAAATGGAAAAAAGCGGGAAGTCTACCAGGCTGTGATTGACGGTTATTATGCAGGCGTTATTCATGCCGAGTCGCATCATTCCGAATTGGGGAATGCCGTTGCAAAAGAATACCCGCATCTCGATTATATCGCCATTTGCATGGTCGGAAAGAAACGGATCAGTTTCAGGACGATTCATGACCATATTGACGTATCGGAAATTGCCAAAAAATACGACGGGGGCGGGCACAAAAAAGCATCGGGGGCCGTGCTGACGGAAGAGGCGTTCCGGCAGTTTGTCGTCGAAACGTTTAAAACAGAACCGCTGAAACGCGATTTTGCCCATAACCAGTCCAATATCAAAGGGCAGGAAGCGGGATGTTTATACCAAAACCGCAGCGGGGAACCGATCTTTATTTATAAAGACCCTCAAAAAGGCTGGGCGATCGAAGCAAGAGGCTTAAAGCAGTCTCCTTCTTTTTCTGCCTTTGAAGAAGCGGAAAAATTTGTAAAGCGCCAGTTCCAAGCATGGCTTACCCACGATGAGGCGTATTTGGAATATATGGACAAAAAGAAAAAAAGAAGCAAAAGTGGTTTGTAAAGCTGCCCGGTGATGCCGGGCTTTTTTTCGTGCAGGTATAGAGCCGGTTGCGGCCAATTTGCACGAAAAAAAAGCGCGGCCTGCAACTTAGGTTTGCCGGGGAAAAAGAGGCTTAAAAAAGGCGCATCCGCGTTTGGATGCGCCTTTTTCCTTAATATACAAGTGAGAATAACCCGTTAATATGGGCCAGGTAACGAATATTGCTTGCTTCTTTCATAGCGGAAGCAGGGAAGCCTTTTAATTGCGTTTGGTTTTCCCCGATAAACGCAATGGCATCTTTTCTGCCGAGGCTTGCAAGCGTACCGGAGTTGACCGGCTGGAACGTCTGCATTTTTCCGCCTTTTAAATAAGCATAAAGATTATAGCCGATCAATTCGCCCATTTGCCATGACATTTGTGCTGTTGGCGGATAAGGGCGTGCGCCTTCTGACGGGAAGACAACCGCGCTGTCGCCTGCAACAAACACATCCGGGTGGGAAGTGGATTGCAAAAAGGCGTTTACCGTTGCACGCCCGCGGTTTACTTCAATCCCGGAATTCGCAACGACACGGTTTCCTTGCACGCCGCCCGTCCAGACAAGCGTCTTCGTTTCGATTTTCTGGCCGTCTTTTAATTCCACGACATTGTCTTGGAATTTTGTAACAGGGATGCCTGTGAAAAATTGCACGCCGCGCGCTTCCAGGCTCTTCGTTGCCCGCTCAATCAGATTTGGCGCGAAGTTCGGCAAAATGGAAGGCGCCGCTTCGACACAAATAAGCGAGATTTCGGAAGGGTCGATCGCAAATTTTTTCGACCATACCGGCACCTTGTCCGCCAGCTCACCAACCAGTTCAATCCCGGTCAGGCCGCCACCGCCGACAACAAATGTGGCATCCGCTTTGTTTTTCGTTTTGACATACTGCGCAAGGCAGGACTCGATATGGGCATGAATGCGTTTCGCATCGTCCACTGATTTTAACAGAAAGCTGTTTTCTTCAAGGCCCGGAATGCCGAAGAAAGCTGTTTCGCTGCCGAGTGCGACAACGAGCACATCGTAATTCAGCTTAAAGCCGCTTCCGAGCGATACTTCTTTCGAATCAGGCGAGATTTTTGTGACTTCATCCACCTGAACGTCGACATCTTTACCTTTAAACAGTTTTCTGAGCGGAAGCGACACCCGTTTTTCAGAAACGCCGCCCGCCGCCAGACGGTGCAATTCCGTAATAATTTGATGGTCCGGCACACGGTTTACGACCGTGATCGCTGCATCGTCTTTTGACAAATATTCACGCGCTGATAACGCAGATAACAGGCCGCCATAACCGGCCCCTAAAATGACAATTTTTTTACTCATATGGATCCCCCGTTTTCATTAGTTCTCATTCACCTTACTGCTGTTTGCTGCGTTCTTCCGCGACTGCAAGATAAGACTGCAGGAAACGGAACAGCTTCTGGGCTTGCGGATCTTTCAGCAACCTCAACAGGCCGAACAATCCGATTGTGTCTGTGGACGTCTCGGCACGGTCTTTTGCTTCAATCGCAGTTTGGGCAAGCCCCTTTGCTTTTTCGGCAACGGGATCCAGAAAGCCTAGAAATCCGCCTTTAAAATCATTGACCAGCACTTTATCTGTCATAATGGATTGCGCAAAATCATAGGCTTTGTTTAACATGGTGACCAGTTCGGCCATTTTCGGCAGGCTTTCAACCAACACCGTCAAAGATTGCTGGATTTCCGGATCCAATAATTGATCCAGCAAATCTTTCTGTACGACTGCCGTTTCCGGGGTTACTTCCGGTTTTTCTTCAGGATTGCCTTTTTGAGCTGAAGTTTCTGCCATCTTCTATTTCTCCTTTTCTGATGGAATTCCCACACATATGTAGATGCAAAAAAATATACGGGTTCCCTGATTCCCCCCTCCTAATTGTGAATTTCCTCCCATAATTACGTACCAAGATTCACAAAGAAAGGTGATGAAACCTCATACATGACTAGTATATCAAATTTTCACCGTATAGAAAGTAATTTGCTTTCCATTTTCGGGGGAAATCCGCATGTAAGCTTATTTTCTGTCCCGGCTGCCTGGGTTATGCATAGCAAAATATTTTGCTTGCATTTCTGCGACTGCTGTTGTAAGATAATTAAAAATACTGAACGTGAACGAAGGAATAGTAGGCGGATCACCCTTGCATAAGAGAGCGGCACCCACAGGCTGAAAGGTGCAGCAGCAGGCGGCCTGCCGAACCTGCCTTCCGAGTCCCGGAAAACCGGGCGCAAAGTTTTGCGTTATCAAAAAAGAGCGGGGCGCAAATGTCGCCCAAAAAAGGTGGTACCGCGAAAAGCAAGGCCTTTTCGTCCTTTTTACAGGGACGGAAAGGCCTTTTTGTTTCACCTTTTTTAGAAGGAGAGAAAAGCCATGGAGAAAAACAGAGTCGTCGTAAAAATCGGAAGCAGTTCTTTAACAAATGACGCCGGTGAAATCGATGAACAGAAGTTTGCCGATCATATCGGCGCCCTTGTCGCATTGCACAAAGCCGGGCATGAGGTGGTCGTCGTTTCATCCGGCGCCGTCGCGTGCGGGTTCCGGCTGCTCGGTTACCCGGCGCGGCCCGTCACGTTAAAAGGGAAGCAGGCTGCTGCTGCTATCGGCCAGAGTGTGCTCATCCAGCGTTACAGGGAAGCGCTCGGTACTTACGGCTTAATACCGGCGCAAATTTTGTTGACCCGGAAAGATTTTTCCACAAAAGACCGGTACCATAACGCTTATTCAACGATAACAGAACTTTTGCGCCGCGGCGTCATCCCAGTTATCAATGAGAATGATTCCGTGTCGGTCTCAGAACTGACTTTCGGCGATAATGATATGCTGTCAGCGCTTGTCAGCGGGCTTGTCCACGCCGGATGCCTCATCATTTTAACGGATGTAAATGGGCTGTACAGCACGAATCCAAAATACGACCGTTGTGCGCAGCGCATTGATTTTATCGATCATATTACGCCCGAGATGATGAAAATGGCTGGAGGCGCCGGGTCGAAAGCAGGAACAGGCGGCATGTTGTCAAAGTTAAAAGCCGCAAATACAGCGGTTTCCCTCGGCGTCCGGGTGTTTATTGGAAAAGGAAAAGGGTGCGATAAACTCGTCAGGATACTCGAAGGAAAAGGGGACGGCACGTATATCGGAGCCACCCGCCCAGCTGTAAAGAGCCGGAAACAATGGATCGCGCTGTTTTCGGAAAGTGCCGGAAAAATATACATTGACCGCGGCGCGGAACAGGCTTTGCTGCAAAAAGGGAGCAGCCTGCTTCCGGCAGGCATTCAAAAAATTTCCGGCACATTCCAAAAAGGCGATGTCGTGGACGTCTACGGCGCAAAAGGGCTGCTTGGAAAAGGGGAAGTGCTTTACGGTGCAGAAGAGCTGTTGCGCGTGCTTATGAGGCCTAGCGGGCGGGCAGCAGAAGAAGTCATTCACCGCGATCATTGGGTGCCTTTAAACAGAAAGGGGCTGGGTTAAATGTCTGAAGCCGCAGAAAAAGGAAAAAAAGCGAAGAATATCAGCATGGTACTCGCCAAAAAAACAACGGAAGAAAAAAACAAAGCGCTTTTGGCGATTGCCCGTGTTTTGCTTGAGGACCGGGAAACGATCATTTTCGAAAACAAAAAAGACCTCAGGCGGGGGAGCCGGGCGGGCCTTCCGGAAAATATACTCGACAGGATGATGCTGAACGAGAAGCGGATCCATGATATGTCAGAAGCGGTCCGGCTGCTTGTGAAATTAAGAGATCCGGTCGGGGAAACGGTCGAGGAAATCAAGAAAGAAAACGGATTGCTCATCCTCAAAAAGAAAGTGCCGGTCGGTGTCATCGGCATGATTTACGAAGCGCGCCCGAATGTTACGGTCGATGCTGCCACGCTTGCGATCAAAACGGGCAATGCGGTCATTTTAAGGGGAAGCTCGTCTTCCATCTGCTCAAATCAGGCGCTCGTCTCTTCCATTCACCGCGCATTGGCGGAGACAGGCTTTCCTGAAGATGCCGTCCAGCTCATCGAAGATACAGGCAGGGAGGCGGCAACAGAAATGTTCCACCTTCGTGATTATCTTGATGTCTTAATCCCGAGAGGCGGGAAAAAGCTGATTGATACTGTTGTCCGCGAAGCTTCTGTACCGGTGATTGAAACCGGGGCGGGCAATTGCCATTTATATATTGACGAAACAGCACAGCCGGAAATGGCCGTGCGGATCGCAGTCAATGCAAAAACACAGCGCCCATCCGTCTGCAATGCTATCGAAACGCTTTTAATCCATGCGCATTGGCTCGCCCAGCACGGTGAAAAGCTGCTTAGCGCACTGGCCGAAAAAGGGGTGGAGATTTACGGAGACGAGCCGGTGCGAAAAATTTTTCCGGCTGCAAAAGAGGCGGCGGAAGAGGACTGGTATTGCGAATACCTCGCGCTTAAAATCAGCGTCAAAACGGTGGAAGATACAGATGAAGCGATCCGGCACATCAACCGTTACGGCACAAAACATTCAGAGGCGATTGTAACAGAAGACGGGGCCCGGGCGGAACATTTCATGTTCATGGTGGATGCCGCCTGTGTGTACCATAATGCGTCCACCCGCTTTACAGACGGTTTTGAGTTCGGATACGGGGCGGAAATCGGCATCAGCACCCAGAAACTGCATGCCCGCGGTCCGATGGGGTTGGATGCCTTAACGTCCACAAAATATTGGATTTACGGGAGCGGCCAAGTCAGAGAATGAATGCAAAACGGCGCGGCCAGATAGCCGCGCCGTTTTATTCATATGCTCCGGGCAATCGTTTGGTTAAAAAAACATTCCACATAATCCTGCCACAATCCCGACCACAACACAGGAGGCTGCAACAAACAGAAGGGTTTGTTTTGAAAACGACCGGCCAACCATGATCAAGGAAGGAAGGCTGATGGCCGGAAGCGTCACAAGCAGTGCGCTGGCCGGACCTGTCCCGAGCCCGAAAGCCATCATCGTCTGGACAATCGGAATTTCAGCTGCTGTCGGAATGACAAACAGCATGCCGGCAAGAGCAAGCAGGATCACCGCCGTAATGCTGTTTCCGGCATGCTGGCCGAATGCCGGAAACAACCAGAAACGGGCCGCACTTAACACAACAACCGAAAGCAAATAAGCCGGAACAAGATACAGGATCATATTTCCGGCGGCCTTTCCCCATCTTAAGAAAAAGGACCCGTTGTTTTCTCCGGCATCTGGCTCGAACTGGCGGATGTTCACCGGTTGTTCGTTTTTCACAAGCCGGCCCGCCAGCCAGCTGACCCCGAACGTCATGATAAGCCCTGCGACGATGCGGAGAAGGGTAAATTTCCATGATAATACAAAAGCCATGAAAATCAGCGTTGCCGGATTCAGCATCGGGTTACCAATCCAAAAGGCGAGTGCCGCAGGTGTGGACACTTGTTTTTTGCGCAGCCCGACTGCAATCGGTGCTGCGCAGCATGTGCACATCATGCCGGGAATGGCGCTCGCTCCGGCAATGACCGTACTTCCAAATGACGTTTTGCCGAGCACTTTAAGCAGCCATGCAGAAGGCAGGAGCACTTGCACGAGCGAACCGAGCAAAATGCCGAGCACGGCCGCTTTCCAAACAGCCTGAAAATACGCGATCACATATTGGAAGGTGCCATCCCATGAAAATGATGCCGATTTGCCCGGATCCCCGAGAATCGACGTCCCGATGGAATGCGTATGGGCGGCAAGCAAAGACTTCTCATAGTACGGCCACCATTTTACATAAAAAAGGCCGAATCCGGCAATGACGAGAAACAAAACGGCAAGCCAGGCCGCCTTTTTCCCGGATTGCTGTTCAGGTTTTGCCGTATGATTCACAACAGCCAAAGCAACAACATCTCCATTTCTATGACAGTAAAATTTATACCAATTGTTAATGATAACATAATAAGGTGAAAAAATAAATGGCGGGTGATGCCAAAGGCTGTCTCTTTTTTGGCATGGGGCTGCTGCGCTTTTTTATGCTCTTTCGTGAAAAATTTCACAAAAACTTCTGCCGAAAAAAACCCCCGGTTAAAACCGGGGGTGGGTTCAATCATTTTTTGCCCGGGTTAAAATGTCGATCAGCTTGTCTTTATTCGGATAATCGGAAGCTTCAAATAACCCGATCGTCTTTTGCACATCGTAGGAAACACGGACATTGGAAACCTGGTAATCGTGATCGCCAATTTCCACCATCGCATAAGAGGCTTTGGCGATCCCGTCAAACGGCAGACCGACACTGCCGAGATTGACAAACGTTTTGCCATCAAACGTGCGGATAAACGGCAGGTGGATGTGCGCGTATAAATAAATATCCGCGTCTTCCTGCATTAACTTCTCTTTCAACTTGCTGTTTTCACTATCCGGCGGCACATTTTCAAACAAACTGTACGGGGTGGCGTGAAATCCGTGAATTTTGATGCCGCCGTATTCGTATTTTACCTCTTCGGGGAGCTGGTGCAACGACTCCACTGCATTCTGCTCCATCCGGGAAACCGTCCAGTCCCGCTCCCGGTTCATCATTTCATAAGCCTTTTCCGGCACTTCGTTCATGCCGACACCCCTGTACACCCATTCATCAGCATTTCCTTTAATCACTTCCGTATTTAAAGCCATCACCATCTCATATGCCCGCTGTGGTTCCGGGCCGCGAAAGCAAAGATCGCCGAGGACAAAAATTTTATCGGCCCGCTTTTGTTCAATATCTTCCAGCACGGCTTCGAGCGCATGCGCATTGCCGTGAATATCGGATATAAATGCCAGTTTCAACGCGATCACCTCAAAAATTTGTTTCCTTTATTATACCATAATGGGTTGCGGGTTTATCCCGACCTGCCTGGTTTCACCACCGGGATCCGTTTTCAGCGTCCTCATTAGGCGGACGGAGCGGAAGAAAATGCATTTTGCTGCGAAGTGGTCTATAATGGTACAAGGATCAGACATGCTTTAAGAAAGGTCAGGTTGATGCAATATGGCACAATCAGAAAAAATAAAATTGACTTCACTGACAACAAAAGGCGGATGCGGATGCAAAATCGGTCCGGCGGATTTGCAGCAGGTGATGCGGACGCTGCCACCGAAGGCAGCGGATCCGAATTTGCTTGTCGGGCTCGATACGAACGATGATGCCGGCGTTTACAAGCTGACGGATGATTTGGCAATCGTGCAGACAGTCGACTTTTTTACACCGATTGTCAATGACCCTTATGCATTCGGCCAGGTGGCGGCGGCAAACGCAATTAGTGATATTTATGCCATGGGCGGTACGCCGCTAACTGCGCTGAATATTGTTGCTTTTCCGATCCATACCCTCGACAAAGCCATTCTTGCCGATATTTTAAAAGGCGCCGGTGATAAGTGCAAAGAAGCCGGGGTCACTTTAGCCGGTGGGCATTCGATTGATGACCAGGAACCTAAATTCGGGATGGCGGTGACTGGCACGATCCACCCGGCAAATATCCGCACGAATGCAGGGGCCAAACCGGGGGACAAGCTGATATTGACGAAACCGATCGGGGTCGGGATTTTGACCACTTCCATTAAACGGGATTTATTAACGGAAGAAGAGATCACACGCGTGACCAATGTCATGGCCACCTTAAATAAAAAAGCAGCTGAAATTTCCCGGGATTACACCATCCATGCTTCGACCGATGTGACCGGGTTCGGGCTTTTGGGCCATGCATCCGAAATGGCGCAGGGGAGCAAAAATGGGCTCCGTATTTACCAAGACAAAGTGCCGGTGCTGCCGCGCGTGCGTGAACTGGCGGAAGCAGGTGCTGTTCCGGGCGGCACAAAGAATAATTTTGCCCATATTGAAAATGTCGTCGACTTCCCAGAAGGCATGGACCAAATAGATAAATGGATTTTAAGTGATGCGGTCACATCAGGCGGCCTATTGCTGTCCGTTGCCGGCGATGAAGCGGAACAGCTGCTCGAAGAACTTGTAAAATCAGGGGTGGAAGCCAGCCTGATCGGTGAAGTCGTCGCGAGTCATCCCGGCCGTATCAAAGTGCAATAGTCCCATCAGGAACCATAGAAAGGCGGGAAATATTTGTTTCAAGACATTACCATTGAAGAAGCAAGAAAACGGATGGAGAAAAAGCAGCTCACATGGGTGGATGTCCGTTCCCCTTCCGAATACCGGAACGCAACGATTCCGGGGAGCGTGAATATTCCTTTATTTAATGATGAAGAACGGGCGGAAGTGGGGACGATTTATGCCCAATCCGGCAACCGCGCTGCGAAAGAACGCGGACTTGAAATTTTTTCGAAAAAGTTGCCCGGTTTTATCGAGGCTTTCCGTGAAATAGAAGGGGAAAAAGCGGTATTTTGCTGGCGCGGCGGTATGCGGAGCAAAACGGCGGCAACCGTTTTGGATCTGATGGACATCCATGCCTACCGGCTCCAGGGAGGCTACCGCGCCTACCGGAAATGGGTGACAGGTCTGCTTGAAAATATGGACTTTCATCCGGTTACGTATGTGCTGGGCGGCTATACAGGCACCGGTAAAACGTATATGCTCCGGGCGCTTGCTTCGGAAGGCTATCCGGTCCTTGACCTGGAAGGCATGGCCAATCATCGCGGCAGCATTTTCGGGGATATCGGCCTAAGCTCCCATAACCAGAAAACGTTCGATGCTTTGTTGGCAGAGCGCATTTTACAATTGAAAAATGCGCCGTATATTCTGATGGAAGCGGAAAGCAAAAGAATCGGAAAAGTAGTGGTGCCGGAATTTTTGATGGAAAACAAAGCGCGCGGCACGAAAATTATGATTGAATTGCCGGTGGAGGAACGGGTCCGCAATATTTTGGATGATTACCGGCCGTGGGAGAACAAAGAAGCGTGCATCCGTGCCTTTCAAAGCATCAAAGAACGGATTCACACGCCGGTTGCAAAAGAAATCGAGAAAGATTTACAGACTGAACGATATCATGAGGCCGTAAAATGGCTGCTCGAATATTATTATGATCCAAGATATGACCATTCGCTCGGAATAGAGGAGACAGAAAGGGTGAAAACGATCCGGGCCGGACATACCGACGAAGCGCTCGGCCAATTAAAAGAAATGTTAAAAACAGCCGGCCTTCCGTTGCACTAAAGCAATGGCAGGCCGGCTGTTTACATGTATCACTGCGGATTTATTTGGTACGCCTTATGGATTTGGCTCGCGGGTATGCCCCGGTCAGCAATGACAATCCCTGCCTGTCATGCCCGGGTAATAACCGTGCATCATTCCCGGGGACATGCCCATCCCAGCGCCCGCATATCCTGGATAACCCGGCATTTGTCCATGGCCGTAACCGGCGCCTGTGTACCCCGGGCCCATCGGCATTCCCATATGCTGACCGTACCCCGGCATGCCGTACATGCCCGGATACATCGAAGTTGCGGGATGCTGTCCCGGGTACATTTGCCCTGCCATCGGATATTGCCCTGCCAAACCGTCTGCTGCTCCCATCTGGCCCATTTGCCCCATCGGACCGTAATGCTGCATCATATCCATATCATCATCATAATAAGGCTGGCTTCCCCCGGCATAGCTGCCGAAATGCCCTAACCCCTGAGATTGCGGATAATTTCCATATGTTTGTTCCATCTCAACCCACTCCTTTTCGGTGTTCAACATTAGAGTATGTGGATCAGGGCGCATGGTTATAGACATTTGCCCCAAAAAGTGAAAAAAATGCGGGCAAAAGCCTCAAATAAAGATTTTACCGGGGTTTAAAATATGATTCGGGTCAAACAGATCCTTGATTTTCTTCATCATCCCATAAGCGGGCCCGTGTTCTTCACGCTGATATTTTGCCTTTCCAATCCCAACGCCGTGTTCGCCTGTGCAGGTACCGCCCTTTGAAAGCGCAAATGACACAATATGTTCATTTAACGCCTGTGCCTGCCGAATTTCATTTTCATTTCCCATATCGATCATTAAAATGACATGATAGTTGCCGTCGCCAACATGGCCGACAATGGCCCCGTCCATGCCCATTCTGTCAAGCGTTTTGCGCGTATCTTCAATGGCTTCGGGAAGGAAATGAAGGGGGACACAGGCATCGGTTACCATCATTTTCTTTCCCGGCGTGCCGCGGACAAAAGCGTAGGCAAGTTTATGCCGCGCATCCCAGAGCTTATGGCGCGCTTTTTCATCTTTTTCAAACATAACATTTTTGCATTGGAATTCGGCAAGGATGTCTTTCGCAAAGTTGACATCTTGTTTTAACCCGGATTCGTTCCCTGTAAATTCCAAAAATAAAGTGGGCCATTCCGGATACGATGTCCCCATAAACCGGTTTGCCTGCTGAAGCGACCGTTTGTCAACCAGTTCCATCCTTTCCATCGGGATCCCGGCTTGGCGGATCGCGACAACAGCATCAACCGCCTGCCTGACCGTTTCGAAAACGGCCCTTGCCGCAACCATTGCTTCCGGAATGCCGTATACTTTTAAAGCCAGTTCGGTAATGACGCCCAGTGTCCCTTCAGACCCGACCATGAGCCCGTTTAAATGGTAGCCCGACGATGATTTTGCGGCAAGGCTTCCGGTATGAATGACCGTTCCGTCCGCCAGTACCACTTCTAAATCATACACCTGGTCGCGCATGACCCCGTATTTAACAGAAGTGGTGCCACTGGCGTTGGTCGCGGCCATCCCTCCCAATGTTGCATCCGCCCCCGGGTCGACCGGGAAAAACAAACCATACTTTTTCAGCTCCCGGTTTAACTGCGTGCGCGTCACACCCGGCTGCACCCGGACAATAAAGTCACGGTCAAGTACTTCTACCACTTTGTTCATCCGCATCATATCAAGCGTAATCCCGCCCTGATAAGGAATGACATGGCCTTCGAGACTGGAACCGAGGCCAAAAGGAATCACCGGAATGCGGTTTTCATTGGCAAAAGCAACCACTTTCCTTACTTGCTCCACCGACTCGGGAAATACAACAGCCTGCGGCAAATGGGGTGTATGATAGGATTCGTCCCTGCTGTGCTGCTCAAGAACCGTTTCATTTCCGCTGACCAAATCCGGGCCGATCAATTCTTTCAGTTTTAAAATAAAATTTTCCAAGCTTGCCACCTCTTTATGTATATTTCTACTTTTTATAATATACGAAAAATAAAGCGCTGACAAAATTTTTGGCAGTGGAGTGCTTGAAAGGGATGCACAAATATTTACAAAAGGAAGCGTTTAATTTAAACTGTTTACTGTATATATTTAAAACAAACAGAAAAATTCGAACATGCGAGGGGGGAGCGGTTTTGAAAAGGTTTGAAAACAGGGTTGCGATTGTAACGGGTGCAAGCAGAGGGATCGGCAAAGCCGTTGCAGCCGCCTTTGCCAAAGAAGGGGCAAAAGTCTGTCTCGTCGATATCAATGAAAAGGCTTTAGAAGAAACTGTAAAGGCTCTCAAAGAAAGCGGTTACGATGTATTCGGGCAGCTGGCGGATGTGGCAAACCGCACGCAGGTGGAAGCGGTGGTTTCAGCTGTGTGCACCCGGTATGGAAAGATTGATATTCTTGTCAACAATGCAGGCGTGATCCGCGATAATCTGCTGTTTAAAATGACGGATGAAGACTGGGATACCGTCATGAATGTCCATTTGAAAGGGGCGTTCCTCTTTTCAAGGGCTGTCCAGCAAAACATGGTTGAAAATAAATACGGAAGAATCATCAATACCTCTTCCACTTCCGCGCTCGGCAACCGCGGCCAGGCAAACTACGCGGCGGCAAAAGCGGGCATTCAGGGCTTTACAAAAACGCTGGCCTTTGAACTCGGAAAGTTTGGCATTACCGCCAATGCGGTTGCGCCCGGCTTTATTGAAACCGACATGACAAAAGCGACGGCTGAGCGGCTCGGCGTTAAATTCGACGACTTTATCGCATTTAATCAATCGATGATTCCTGTCGGTCGGACAGGAAAGCCGGAAGATATTGCAAACGCGGTCCTTTTCTTTGCGATGGAAGAATCGTCGTTCGTAAACGGCCAGGTGCTCTATGTTGCCGGCGGGCCGAAAGCATAATAAGGGGGCGGGCGGATGTTTGAAGAACTGATTGGAAAACGGTCAAATCCGGTCCAAAATACGATCGAAAGGGGCGCTGTCAGAAAGTTCGCCGAAGCCATCGGTGACCCGCACCCTGTTTTTACAGATCCTGCCTTTGCGGCTGAAAAAGGGTTTAAAGCCAACATCGCACCGCCGACATTCCCGGTCACGTTTGACTACGGGATAATAGAAGGCCTGGACCTTCCGAAAGCTGGGCTCATACACGGGGAACAAAATTTCGAATATCAACGGCCGCTCTATGTCGGAGAAGCATTGCACTGCTATAGGGAAATTGAAAAATACCAGGAAAGAAAAGGAAAGCTCGGACAGATGGGTTTCTTGTTTATAAAAAGCACGGCGGAAGATAAGAATGGTGAAATCGTCATGACCGCAACCCAAACGATTATTCTTTCTGAAACGGTCCGGAAGGGGATGAAAGGATGAACCTTCGCGCGAAAAAACCCGGGGACAGCCTGGAAAGCATGGAACTCCCGCCGGTTTCAAGGTTGGACTTAATCAAGTACGCTGGTGCTTCCGGCGACTTTAATCCGATTCATACGATCGATGAAGCAGCAGAAAAAGCCGGGCTGCCCGGCATTATTGCCCACGGGATGTGGACAATGGGAAATCTCGGAAAGCTGTTTACACCGTATGTTGGCGAAGGATTCATCGAAAAATTTAGCGTGCGCTTTGCGGGCATGGTTTTTCTAGACGATCGCTTGACACTGTCGGCAACGCTGAAAGAAGCGCAAGGCGCCCGGCAAACGTATGAAGCAGTGGTGGCCAATCAAGACGGGGGAAAAGTGATCAAAGGCGAAATCGTGTTCAAAATGTACGGAGAGTAAAAAAATCCCGCCAGGTGCGGCGGGATTTTTCTGAATTATAACTCAAGCCATTCCGTATGGAAGATGCCTTCTTTGTCAACGCGCTGGTACGTATGGGCACCGAAATAGTCACGCTGGGCCTGTAAGAGATTGGCAGGCAGCACTTCCGAACGGTACGAATCGTAATAGGCAAGCGCTGCGGACAAAGCCGGCACAGGTACGCCGAAGCGGACAGCTGTCGCGATGACTTCGCGCAACGCATCCTGGTAGCTTTCCACGATTTCCTTGAAATACGGGTCAAGGAGCAGGTTTTTAAGATTGCGATCGCGGTCGTACGCATCTTTGATTTTTTGCAAAAATTGCGCGCGGATGATGCAGCCCCCGCGGAAAATCATCGCAATTTCACCGTAATTCAAATCCCAGTTATATTCTTCCGAAGCGGCCCGCATTTGCGCAAAGCCCTGGGCGTAAGAACAAATCTTGCTCATGTACAATGCTTTTCTGACCGCTTCAATGAACGCTTTTTTGTCTCCTGAAAAAGCGGGTTTTTCAGGCCCTTTTAGCAATTTGCTTGCCGCTTTCCGTTCTTCTTTCATGGCCGAGATAAAGCGGGCGAATACGGACTCCGTAATCAATGGCAGCGGAACCCCTAGATCAAGCGCACTCTGGCTTGTCCATTTGCCTGTCCCTTTTTGGCCGGCCGTATCTAAAATGACGTCGACAAGCGGTTTGCCGGTTTCTGGGTCTTTTTTTGTAAAAATATCAGCGGTAATTTCGATTAAATAACTGTCGAGCTCGCCTTTGTTCCAGTCGGCAAACACTTCGTGCAGCTCGTCCGCAGTGAGGCCGAGGATATTTTTGAGCAGATTGTAGGACTCTGAGATGAGCTCCATATCGCCGTATTCGATGCCGTTATGAACCATTTTCACATAATGGCCGGCACCATCCGGACCGATATAGGTTGTGCACGGGTCACCATTTACTTTAGCAGCAATGTCTTTTAAAATCGGTGCAACAAGGTCGTATGCTTCTTTTTGCCCACCAGGCATGATCGAAGGGCCTTTCAGCGCGCCTTCTTCACCGCCTGAGACACCGGTGCCGATAAAATGGATGCCGAGTGCACTTAATTCCTTGTTACGGCGCTGTGTATCTTTAAAGAATGTGTTGCCGCCGTCAATCAAGATATCGCCTTTGTCGAGAAACGGTTTTAACTGCTCGATCGTGGCGTCTGTTGCTTCGCCCGCTTTGACCATCAGCAGGATTTTTCGCGGTTTTTCAAGCGAATGGACGAATTCTTCCATTGTAAAATAACCGAAAATATTTTTTCCTTCCGATTCTTTTAACATTTGCTCGGTTTTTGAACGGGAACGGTTGAAGACCGAAACGGTGTAACCTTTGCTTTCGATATTCCACGCAAGGTTTTTCCCCATGACGGCCAAACCGATGACGCCGATTTGCTGTTTTTCCAATGTAGACACCTCAACATGATTAGATTGTAAAGTCTTTCCTTTGCGCGCAGGTGGCTGCAAGCAAAATGGAAGTCTTACATTATTGTACCAAATATCTCCTGTTATTATAAAGAAAAAGACAGCCTGGCCGGAAAATATTTATATTTTCCGGGAAAGAAGTGTCCGTGTATACGATTTCCGATGAACGGGGACCTCCGGGAAAGCGCGCCTGTTGGGATTTTTTTAAAGCTTACAGTATAATGGATAAAGATGCCGTTTTACGGCTTTTAAGCAAAAGGAGGAAACGGGATTGGGCATTATTTTAGTCGAAATATGTGAAGGCAGCCTGATCAACACAATTGATGTGGAAGCAGAACTTGAATCCCGGTATCCTGAAGTTGCGGTGATTTCAAATGAATGCTTAATGGCGTGCGGGTTATGCACCTACAGTCCGTTTGCGATGGTGAACGGAAAAAGGATTTTTGCCAAAACGCCTGAGGCTTGCCTTGAAAAAATTAAAGCAGCAATTGAAACGGAATTAAAGAATCTGTCGTAAATGGTTCTCGTTTCAAATTGTTTTTTATATTATAATGTGGAGTGGAGCATTCGGGATAGGGGGATAGCAGGATGGATATTTGGACTGCGTTCAAATACAGCTGTTTATTGCCGGGAAAAAGAGCTGCTTTTCGTTTGAACAGGCTTCCGATGGACAGGACGGTTTTGTATGTGGTTCTGCTTGTTCTTATGGTTTCCTGTCTGCATATCCCTGCACTTTTAACCGGCGGATCCCTTGATGCCCTGAATGCCATCCAATTTGTTTTTTACTTTCTGTTCGCTTATGTGCTCGTTGTCCTGTGCGGCGTATTGGCGGGCATTTCTTTGCTCGCTTTTGCCGGATACGGGCTCAGGAAGCTGTGGAAGAGAAAACTGGCCTACCAGCATTTATGGAAAATGTCATGCTTTGTCATAACGGTCCCGTTCATTTTACATACAATCATTCATGAATGGTTTACGAAAAACGGTTTTGTTTCGGGTGTGGTGCTGATCGGGTATCCGCTTTTTTGTTTGGCGGCGATGATCCTCCACTATCCGGAAATAAAGAGGCATCAAAGCAAAGAAGGAGAAGAACATGGCTGAAAAGACAATTTTACAAGACTTGCGTTCGCTCATTTATCCGCGTCAAATTCTGGAAGATGAACCGTTAAGCAAATATACATTTACAAAAACAGGGGGAAAAGCGGATATTTTGATTTTCCCCGAGACATATGAAGAAGTGCAGAAGACGGTCCGTTTTGCCTCTCTGAACGGCGTGCCGTACACGATCCTCGGCAACGGCTCCAATCTGATCATCAAAGACGGCGGCATCAGGGGAATTGTGCTGATTCTGACTAGATTAGCGAAAATATCGCATACAGGCAATGACATTACAGCCCAGTGTGGTGCAGCCATTATCGATGTTTCGCGCTATGCTTTAAAGCAAAAGCTGACAGGGCTTGAGTTCGCCTGCGGGATACCGGGATCTGTCGGCGGTGCGCTGTATATGAATGCGGGGGCGTATGGCGGGGAAGTCAAAGATGTTCTGAAAAGCGCGCTTGTCCTGACCAAAACAGGCGAGATGAAAAGGCTTGAAAAAAGCGATTTGTCCTTCCAGTACAGGAAAAGTTCCATTGCGGAAAATGGGGAGATTGCGCTTGAAGGGACGTTCAGCCTGGAGCCGGGCGACGCACAGGAGATCAAAGCCAAAATGGATGAATTGACTGATCTCAGGGAATCGAAACAGCCGCTTGAATATCCATCGTGCGGCAGCGTGTTTAAAAGGCCGCCCGGCTATTTTGCAGGGAAACTGATCCAGGACAGCGGGCTCCAGGGGAAACGCATCGGGGGCGTCGAGGTTTCGACAAAGCATGCCGGGTTTATGGTGAATGTCGGCGGCGGAACGGCAACGGATTATATGAATTTGATCAAATTTGTCCAAAAAACGGTAAAAGAAAAATTTGGGGTAGATCTTGAGACAGAAGTAAAAATTATCGGGGAAGATTAAAAAATATCCCGGTTCTTTTGCATGTAGCAAAGGAATCGGGATGTTTTTCATCCTTTCCGGCGGATATCGGTTAACCGGTTTCCACGGTATTTGATGTACACTTGGTCGCCAATATTAAAATTTAAATACGTATCGCAGTCGATCGCAAGCGTTTTGCCGTTATTGAATGCGATCGCGCAATACGGTTTTGTCGTTGTTGGTGCCACTTTTATTTTTCGCTTTGTTTTCACACCGGTTGCAACCGGCATTTCTTTCCGGTTGGGCGTGTAAAATTTATCGATAATCTTTACGCGCTGATAGCTTACCGGGCGCTGAAAAAAGATCAATCCTGCAAGCACGGCCAGACAGATGATGAATAAAGCCAGTTTCCATTTCAGTTTTTCCATTGTCATCCCTCTACTCCCAGAACGTCTCTATGAATATCTTTATGGGGCTCTTCATTAAAATATGTATATACCACAATCAAATGCTTTTTTAACCGAATCTTTTTTGAAACTTTTTAAGGCCAGTTTCGTATATGGATTAGACTCGTTTAGCAGAAAGTAGGGATGTTATGAGTGAAATGGCGCTCTCGGTCAAAGGGATTACAAAACAAATCCGCTCGCGCAAAATTGTGGACCAGGTCAGTTTTGAAGTGAAAAAAGGTGAGGTTTTCGGCCTTCTCGGTCCAAACGGCGCCGGTAAAACAACGATTATCCGGATGATTGTTTCATTGATGAAACGCACAAGCGGGGAAATCTTTATTAACGGCAAAAGCCTTGATAAAGATTTCAAAGGGGCTTTGAATGAAATCGGCGCGATCGTTGAAAATCCGGAATTTTATCCGTACATGACCGGCTATCAAAATCTCGTCCACTATAAGAGAATGTCAAGGAAACCCGTTTCCGAAGAGAGATTATGGGAAGTCGCAAAGCTTGTCAAACTGGAAGATGCCCTTAAACAAAAAGTCAAAACGTATTCGTTGGGAATGCGGCAGCGGCTCGGGGTTGCCCAGGCGATTTTGCACCAGCCTTCGTTATTGATCCTTGATGAGCCGACAAACGGCCTTGACCCGCAAGGCATCCGCGAATTCAGGGGCTATTTGCGGGAGCTGGCAGGAAGCGGGGTATCTGTCCTCGTTTCCTCGCACCTGCTTTCAGAAATGGAACTGATGTGCGACCGTTATGCCATTATTGAAAAAGGGAAACTGATCCATATTGAAACGATGGCAGAAACGACAACGGTAAAACAGGATGACCGCCGCGATATCTTGTTTGCAACGGATGACAGCGAAAGCGCGAAGCAGACGGTGGAGAAACAGCTCCATTTTCCGGTTTCCATTGTCGATGATACGCGTATTTTGGTTTCGGCAGCTTACAAAGACGCAGCCGTTATCAACGCAACATTGGTAGGAAGCGGCTGCAACGTCTATGAAATTCATTTTGAAAAGAAAACGCTGGAAGACCGTTTCCTTGAACTCACGAATCATACAACAGGGGAGGAAAATCAATGATCGCTTTAATCCGAAATGAATGGATGAAAATATTTGCCCGGAAAAGCGCATGGGTCTATATGCTCCTGATTGTCGCGTTCGTGCTAATTGCTGCACTGTTTTACAATAAGGTGTACGGCAAAGACGATCCAAACTGGCGTACGAAAATCGAGAAAGAAATCAAAGCGGATGAGGCGCTAATGAAAAAGGATCCTGAACAATACGCGGACCTTGCGCCAACCATCCAAAAAAACCAAGATTATTTGAAATACAATATCAATCCGGATGCCCATTCAAACTGGCATTTCATGAACAATGTGGTCATTCCGCTCGGTTCATTTGTCACCTTGTTCAGTGTGATCGTTGGGAGCGCCAACGTTTCATCGGAATTTGCATCCGGGACGATTAAGCAACTGATGATCCGCCCGCATGCGAGATGGAAAATTTTGCTGTCCAAATACATTGCTGTCACAGCCTATGCGGTATTGCTGCTTGCCGTTCTGCTTATAGCCGGCTATTTGATTGGCCTTCTTTTTCAGGGATCCGGCAGTTTCCATATGAAAATGATAGAAAATACTGTGGGTGACAGCCAATATAAAATTAAAGAAATCGGACCGCAATTTTTCCTGAAATTTGCCCTTTATTTGCCGAGCCTTGTCATGGTAAGCGCGATTGCGTTCATGCTTTCGACCTTGTTCAAGAGTCAGGCTCTGGCTGTTGGAATCGGCATTTTTGCCCTGTTTATCACAAACACACTGGGTGGGATTATTCTATTTCTGATGAACCGGTACCATTGGCTGAAATTCCTGATTTTCCCGCATTTGGACTTGTCTGTTTATGCGTACCAGGATAAACTTACAGACGGTGTCACCTTGCCGTTTTCATTAATCACGCTTGCTGTTTATTATGTCGTTTTTATGACCTTGACCTTTTGGTATTTTCAAAAACGCGACATTGCGTTTTGATACAACGGGTAAATTCAGGTACAATGGCTGTAAAAGGCCGGGTGAAGGAGGGATCTGCCAGAGCAGGTCTCTCTTTGCTTTTTTAAAGCGGCGGACGCATCAGGCTGTACGGGCGGCGCATAGCGTGTGCACCCGCCGAATAGGATGATAATGGGGGCTTGCCCGGACCGCTGGAGGATGATATGGGAAAAAATAACCGGAAAAAAATCAATGCGGCCGTTTTGTTCATTTTCATTGTGTATGCTGCTTATTTAGCGGAACTTTTGTTCTTTATCCCGTACCGCCATGCGCCCAATTCTGCCAGCCAAAATATCATTCCGTTTAAAACGATCCGAATGTATATCCTTTATTACCGTTACTTTCAATTTGAAGTCTGGTTTTCCAATCTGTTTGGGAATATTTTCATGTTTATGCCGTTCGGGTTTTTCCTGCCCTTTCTTTTCAGGCGGCTGAGAAAGGTCTGGATAATGGGATTGCTGTCGTTTTTGGCATCGGCTTTGGTGGAAACCATTCAAGGATATTTCCATGTCGGAGGTTTTGATGTGGATGATATTTTGCTGAATACAACGGGTGGATTGTGCGGTTACGGTATCTTTTTACTGGTCCGCAAGCTTGTGAAAAAAATCAAAATTGAGATTTGGCGTTAAATATGCATAAGAAAAGCCCTGCGGTGAAAATCTAACGAGGACCAATCAATGGCCGGCCTGTAAAAGGGGGGAAGTATGCATTGGATGAAGAAAAACTGGTCCGATTTTTAAACCAGGAACTTTCAAATTTTACAGTGCTTTATATCAAACTGCACCGTTACCACTGGTATATTCAGGGAAAAAACTTTTTCACGCTCCATGCTTATTTTGAAGATTTGTACCGGTCATTTTCAAAACAAATGGATGTGCTTGCCGAAAGAATTTTGGCAATCGGGGGACGGCCGCTTGCGACCATGTCGAAATTCCTTGACCAGAAGACGCTTGTTGAAGCGAGCGCGGATAATGAAGAGGGCGAACTGCTGCAGCAATTAAGGGAGGATTTGGCGCAGTTGGCAAAGGAAATCCGGGAAACGGGGATTCCGCTGGCGGAAGAAAACAAGGACAATGCCACCGTCAATCTGCTCACCCGTTTTCTGACCCGGTTTGACAAAGATATTTGGATGCTGGATGCGATGGCGGACAAACGGTAAATGCCGCTACTTTTTTCCTAAGCCGTGAAAAAGCAGCGGCAAATAAAAAAACAGCCTTTCCATTTGATGGAAGGGCTGTTTCACTTTATATAAATGTATCAATCAAAAGGAACAGATTCAGGCATACGACGAATCCTGCCACGATCCACGAGATGATGCTCGTTATCCGGTGGTTCACCAGTTCACCCATGATCTGTCTGTTGCTCGTGAACAGAATCAGCGGGACAAGGGCAAAGATGATCCCGAATGAGAGAATGACCTGGCTTATTACAAGCGCGCTTGTCGGGTTGGTGCCCATCATGATAATGAGAAGCGGCGGGATCATTGTGATCGCACGGCGCAAATAAAGATTGATCCGTTTGTTGATAAACCCTTGCATGACGACATCACCGGATAATGTGCCGACAGAGGAGCTGGAAAGCCCTGCAATCAAAAGGCCAAGGCCGAAAGAGATCGCCGCTGCCGGTCCGATATGGGTGTAGAACTCACGAAACGCGACATCCAGATCTTCCACGACAAGGCCGTTTTTATAAAATACACTGGACGCAATCACAAGCATGCTCATATTGATGGCCCCGGCGATCACCATTGCGATGATGATGTCGATCAATTCAAATTTGAAAATTTTTCTTTTTTCCAGCTCGTTTTTTCCGACGATTCTGTTTTGCGTCAATGAAGAGTGCAAATAGATGGCATGGGGCATGACGGTGGCGCCGAGAATGCCGGCAGCCAGGACAATGCTTTGGATGCCATCGAATTTTGGCGTGACAATCCCACCGAATACTTTTACCCATTCCGGTTTTGCCAGAAATGTTTGCAAAGCAAAAGCGAGCACGACAATCATCACAAGGGCGGCAATCACTGCCTCAAACGATCGGTAGCCGCGGCGCTGCAATTCGAGGATAGCAAACGATCCGACTGCTGTAATCAATGCGGCCGGCAAAAGCGGAAGGCCGAAAATTAAATACAGGCCTAAAGCTGCGCCGATAAATTCTGCCAAATCTGTTGCAATAATGACTAACTCACTTTGAATCCATAAAAAGATCGACACCGGTTTTGGAAAATGGTCATGTGCCACTTCCGGCAAATTTTTCCCGGTTGCAATGCCGAGCTTTGCGGAAAGGGACTGGATTAAAACGGCCATTAAGTTTGAAAAGGCAATGACCCAAAGCAGCATATAGCCGTATTTCGATCCTGCCGTAATATTGGTGGCAAAATTACCGGGATCGATATAAGCAACGCCTGCAATGAAGGCCGGGCCTAGGAAAGGCAAAATCCGTTTTAACCCTTTCACATCCCCCCGTAGTACAGCTTGTGCGCTCGTTGTATTATGGGACGTGCGGCCTGGCATTTTTTGGCTCATCGTTTTTTCACTCATAGATGTTTCCCCTTTCTTTAATTTTAACCCTGAAACAAAAAAGTTTCCTTAGGGAAAACTTTATCTAGTACTATTGTATTCAATGTTTGCGAAAAAGTAAACCTTTTGCATGCATTTTCCCCTGTATTTTTTATGGAAAACATGCTTTTTGTTCATTATGCCCGATTCCTGTGCTGTTATGGCTTCTGCTCCGGGAGAAAAAAGGAGGGGAGAAAAATGCATCCTTTTCTTGAAAACTGTGGTATATATTAGGTATAGGGAAAACTGTTTTCACATCATGGAAACGAAGTTTAAAAGGGGGGAATCGATTGAACGAGGCATTCATTATTAAAAAATTAAAAAGGCGGAAACCGTCCGTTTTTGGAATGGACCGTTTGTCCCAGTTTGCAGTCCTGTTGCCGCTCGTTCAAAAAGGCGATGGCCTTCATGTTTTATTTGAAGTCCGGTCCCGGCAGTTAAGAAAACAGCCGGGGGAAATTTGTTTTCCGGGCGGCAGAATTGAAACGACGGACAAAAACCCAATGGAAGCCGCGATTCGGGAAACAACCGAGGAACTGTGCATGGATGCGTCTGTCATCCGCAACGTATTCCCGCTTGACTATGTCGTTTCATCATATGGAAGGCGCGCGATCTTTCCGTTTGCGGGTTTTTTGCCGGATATGCCTTTTCATCCGAATCCGGGCGAAGTGGAAGAAGTCTTTACAGTCCCGCTTTCGCATTTTGCCAAAACAGCGCCGGAATGTTACCGGATTGAATTTAAGGTGGAGCCTGACCAGGATTTTCCTTTCCATTTAATTCAGGGTGGTAAATCATATAAATGGAACAGCCAGCAAATGGACGAGTATTTTTATTACTACGGGGATTATGTTATTTGGGGATTAACCGCCGGCATTTTGAAAAACTTTATGGATATTTTGGGTGCGGACAAAGCTTGAATGATGCCCGTGGCGGCTGTCCTGCCCTTTCGGAAACCGGAAATGCCGCCGGAATCCGGCAGCCGGTTGCCTTCATACCGGGTGTTTTCAGCATGGTCTGGTGTGCAGGACATAAAAAAACTGTTCAATTACGTGAAATTATTATAAAATGTTGTTTATAATACAAAGCTTCCGTTCCGAAAACGGAGGAGACTTTTACAATCGAGGGAAAATGAGCGATGATACAGCATGGCCTAATCAGAAATGCCACAGAAGAAGATCTGCAGGAGGTCTTGGACATTTATAATGCCTGCATCGGAAACGGGATTATAACGGCTGACACAGTCCCGGTCACCGTAGAAGAAAAGTTGCCGTGGTTTAAAGCCCATCACCCGGACAGCCGGCCGCTTTGGGTGTTGGAAGCAGACGGGGAGATTGCTGCCTGGATCAGTTTAAGCGATTTTTACGGAAGGCCAGCTTACCAGCCTACTGCTGAGGTCAGTATTTATGTCAGCGAAAAATGGAGAGGTAAAGGAGCCGGGAAGCACCTGCTCGGGAAAATGTTGGAAGCCTGCCCGAAGCTAGGGGTGGAAACACTGCTCGGCTTTATTTTCAGCGAAAACAAGGCCAGTTTAAAGTTGTTTGCATCCTTCGGGTTTGAAACTTGGGGGCATTTGAAAGAAGTAGCTGTGCTTGACGGACGCATGCACGATTTAATCATCACTGGTAAAAAAATTCAAGGATTTTGAAAGGCTTAAGGAGCTATAAAGTTATGAAAATAGAATTATGGTCGGATTTTTCATCGGCAGATTCTTATCTTGCCTTTGTAAGACTTGGCGAGGCACTGGAACAATTTGGCCACAGGGAAAGCATTCAACTGGAATTTCGCAGTTTCGTGAAAAACCCCGAAAAAGAAGTACATATTGAAGAGAGCCATAAATTGCTGCACTATGCAAAACAACACGGGAAGCAGGCGTTCATTGCGAAGGCCCTGTTTGAAACGTATGCCCGGCAGCCTTCACCAGGTACAGGAGATCTATTACAGGCTGCCCAAATGGCCGGACTGAATAAAAGAGCGGCTGAAAAAGCCATTGTAACGGATGTTTACTTGGAGCATATCAAAAAAGACCAGGCAGAAGCAGATCTATTGAGCGCGGATTTTGCCCCCTTTATGGTCATCAACCGGAAATATGCGATTTCGGGAGCCCGCCCGGTTGATTTTATTGTTCAGTCCATGCATGAAGCATGGCGAGAAGAAACCTATGTAGCGGCCATATAAACATGAAAAAAGCGCCCGGTCCGGGGCGCTTTTTTCCAATCTTTCTTGCGGCGGCTAAGGCTTGCACTCCACATTGTGCATTCCAAAAAGGTTGCCTTGCCGGCTTATGCAATTCAGCTCATCGCTATACCAATATAGCATGATTTTAAACGAAAAACAAGCGTTTTGGCGGATTTCCGTTTATTACCACAACCAAAAAAGGCCGGGAATCATCCCGGCCTTTTTAGTATCCTCACCAGCGATGCGCTTTTGCATTGCTCCTCAAGATGATGGTGTTTTGTGTAACTTCCGTCTCGCCATTGACCTGGGAATTTGTATGTTTCCGCCGCGTCCAGTTGTAATGGAACAACTCGGAATGCGGATCCAGCTGGTCTTTGTAGCTCATACGATCACCTCTTGGAAGGATTTGGATACCGGTGATATTCATACCGAATATCAATGCTAGCTTGTGCAAAAAGGGCAAAATTACACATCGTGTGTGCTTTGGGCAAAATCCGGCTGAAAGGCAGAGCGAAAAAAACAAAAGACACAATGTGCTAAAAACTCATACATTGTCACATTTTCCCCATCCATATCAAGATTAAGATGTACGTATGGTACATTGTGCTAATAACAGAAAATGAATAGCAAACAAAACCGCAATTATGCCAAATTGGAAACCATGCCGCGCCTATGTAATCAAATTACACTGTGTGCTGATAACACAATAAAAACAAAAACCAAAACAAGCATTTAAGGGAAAGGAACGGAAAAAACTCCGGGATGCCGGAATTCAAGCGGGCAGAAATGGGCAAAAAAATCGGGCTTGATTAGGCTTTCTATATAATCATCCAACAAATGCAGACATAATATATAAAAAACAACCGTCCAGGAAAAGAAATGGCTGGCAATGGTAGCAACGCCGTTTGTCAAAACACGGCTTTTCCCGGCTTGAATGCATCTGAAAAAAGCAAAGATCTTATTGAAAGCGCTTTAAAACAGGGGAGTTATGTTGGAATGGTTATAAAAGGATCAGCCTCTTGCCAACACTAATGGTATGGATCAACTTTTTGGAGGTGAAGATTGATGAACATCGAAAAAGCTGTTGAGGTCATTGACCGGATGCGCCTGCCAAACGGTGCCTATACCGCCAGTTTGTCTTCCGACTACCATTATGTTTGGATCAGAGATGTCGTATATACCGTTCTGCCTTTTTTAGCCACGCCGTCCCCGTATTATGAAAAAGCATACCAGGCATTGCTTGATCTGTTTATCCGCTATGAGTGGAAAATTGACATTCATACAAAGAAAAGGCCACGGTATTTATATGAATATATCCACGCCCGCTATTCCACTGACCTCGAGGAACTCCCGCAAGAATGGGGCCATGCCCAAAACGATGCTATCGGGGCTTTCCTTTGGGGCGTAGGGGAAGGCGTCCACCACGGCCAAAAAATCATCCGCAGCCAGAAAGATTTGGAGATTATCCAAAAACTGGTTGACTATCTCGAGTGTCTGGAATATTGGCAGGCCGAAGATAACGGGATGTGGGAAGAGAATATGGAAGTGCATGCTTCAAGTGTCGGGGCATGCGTTGCCGGCTTAAAAGCAGTCAGGATGCTCGTGCATGTGGAGGATGGGCTGATTGAAAAAGGGGAAGAAACACTTTATAAACTGCTGCCGCGGGAGAGCGCAGGCAAACCGACCGACCTTGCTTTACTGTCTCTCATTTACCCTTACCGGATTGTCAACCGAGATATGGCGCTTCAAATACTGGAAGATGTCACCACAACGCTTGAACGGAAATACGGTGTGATCCGCTATGTCAATGACCAATACTATAATGAAGGCGCCGAAGCCGAATGGTGCTTTGGTTTTCCATGGCTTGGTTTATGTTTCTATGAACTGGGTATGTATGATAAGGCAAATGAATATGTGGAAAAAACCAAAAGCATCATTACGGAAAATTGGGAAATCCCGGAACTTTATATCGGCGGCAAGTACGTGCCGAATGGAAATAAACCGCTTGCCTGGTCTGTTTCTTTGGCGTACCAGTTCTTCAAAACAATGGACGTCCGCTAAACAATTGAACAGCCGATTTTAAGCTGTTTTAAGTCGCGACCCGCATATTCATTGCATGTCAAACCAATGCGGCGCATTTAAAACAGCTTTTTTCTATTCTGAAAATATACGCCGGCTGATTTTCTTTTTCCACTGATGCAGCGTTCACTGCAGAATGGGCGTCTATTGGTAAACGGAATGGCGGATTTGAAAATAAAATCATTTTGTTTCCATTTCGACAAAATTAGATGGCTTTTTTTGCAGGATTCGTAAAATTCATAACGAATAGTAAAAGTATGCTGAAATAGCGGAGGTGCGACATTGGAAAATTCAGTAAAAAATTCGCAACAAGTCCTGCCCACTGATTTCGAGCTTTATTTATTCCACGAAGGCACCCTTTACGAGAGCTATACTTTGTTCGGGGCACATGCCATGGAGTATGAAGGAAAAAAGGGCGTGCGGTTTGCAGTTTGGGCGCCGAATGCGCAAGCCGTTGCCGTAGCCGGCGATTTTAACGGCTGGGATGGCAGCAAACACCAAATGAAACGGCTCAAAGATTCAGGCATCTGGGTATTATTTATTCCGGATCTCGCGCCTGGTGAACTGTATAAATATGAAATTACAGGGCCTTCAGGCAATACTTTTTTTAAAGCGGATCCATATGCGTTCTATTCGGAAGTACGCCCGAAAACGGCATCTGTCATTTATGATCCCGGCATGTATCAGTGGCATGATAGAAAGTGGATGAGCCATAAAGCAAAATCCGACCCATACCACGAGCCGATGCTGATTTATGAAATGCATTTCGGTTCATGGAAGAAAAAAGCCAATGGTGATTTTTACACCTACCGTGAAATGGCAGACGAACTGGTCCCATACGTTGCCGGCCATGGCTATACGCATATCGAGCTTATGCCGATGATGGAACATCCGTTTGACCGGTCATGGGGCTACCAGATTACCGGTTTCTATGCACCGACGAGCCGGTACGGGAAGCCGGAAGATTTCATGTATTTTATCGACAAATGCCATCAGAACGGCCTTGGGGTGATTTTAGACTGGGTTCCCGTCCATTTCTGCAAAGACGCCCACGGCCTTGGCCGGTTTGACGGAACACCGCTGTTCGAGCCTGCAGATCCTGACATGGCGGAACGGCCGATTTGGGGTACATACAATTTTGACTTTCAGAAACCTGAAATTTTCAGTTTTCTTATTTCCAATGCCCTTTTTTGGATGGACGTTTATCATATTGACGGCTTCCGGGTTGATGCAGTTTCTTCTCTTATTTATTTGAACCATGACAGGGGAGACGAAAAGAAATTGGCAAACCAATATGGCGGTGACGTCAATTTGGAAGCTGTCGAGTTTATCAAAAAGCTAAATGAAGCCGTTTTTAAAAAGTTTCCGCATGCCTTAATGATTGCAGAAGAAGCAACATCGTGGCCGCTCGTGACAGCGCCGGTTTACGCGGGCGGGCTCGGCTTTAATTATAAATGGAACATGGGCTGGGTGCATGATGTGCTCACCTATATGCAGACACCGGAGGAAAAAAGGCCTGATGCCCACGATCTCCTCACCTTTTCCATGCACTATGCTTTTTCGGAAAACTATGTACTTCCTTTTTCGCATGATGAACTGGTTTACGGAAAAAAATCGCTGCTCAATAAAATGCCTGGGGATTTTTCACAAAAGTTTGCAAATTTACGCCTTCTTTATGCTTATTTTATGACCCATCCGGGTAAAAAATTATTATTCATGGGAAGCGAATTCGGACAGTTTGACGAGTGGAAAGACCTGACGCAGCTGGATTGGATGCTGCTGGATTTTGAAACGCACCGGACCTTCTTTCAGTTTACAAAAGCCATGAACACATTCTATCAAAACACAAGAAGCTTGTGGCGGCAGGACCATGACCCTGAAGGCTTTGAATGGATTGATCCGAATAATCGCAGGCAAAGCATCATAATTTTTATGAGAAGAGGAAAGCGGAAAGGGGATTATTGCATCGTCCTCTGCAATTTTTCAAAAAACAAATATGACAAATTCAGAATTGGCGTGCCTTCATTCGGAAAATATATTGAAATTTTCAATACGGATGATGAACAGTTCGGCGGCAGCGGTTTGTTGAACAAAAAAGCAATCCAAGTGAATAAGGAGCCTTTTCATAACCAGCCATACAGTATGGAAATCAGCATTCCCCCACTCAGTGCATTGATCTTTAAAAAGCAATCAACAAAACGGCAAAGGGGTGGTAAAAAATAATGGCAGAAAAGAAATGGATGGCAATGCTCTTAGCAGGCGGGCAGGGAACAAGGCTCGGGGATTTGACATCCCAGCTGGCAAAACCGGCAGTGCCTTTTGGCGGCAAGTACAGAATTATTGATTTCTCGCTAAGCAACTGCATGCACTCGGGCATTGATACCGTCGGCGTGCTGACGCAATATGAACCCCATCTCTTAAATTCGTATGTCGGAAACGGGAAAGCGTGGGACCTAGATAAAAATTTCGGCGGTACAACCGTACTGCCGCCGTATGTAGGGAAAGACGGCGGCGAATGGTATAAGGGGACGGCCAATGCGGTTTACCAAAATATCCAGTATATTGACCACTACAATCCGGAATATGTTGTGATTCTTTCAGGCGATCATATTTATAAAATGGATTACCGGAAACTGTTAAAATCGCATGTGGAAGCAGGGGCGCAGGCGAGCATTGCCGTCATTGAAGTCCCGTGGCAGGAAGCAGGGCGCTTCGGCATTATGGTAACAAACGCGGAAGGAAGAATTGTTGAATTTGAAGAAAAACCGAAATTCCCAAAGAGCAATCTTGCCTCCATGGGCGTATATCTGTTTAATTGGAAGCATTTGCGCGAATATTTAATACAGGACGAGAAAAACAGCGCTTCCTCGCATGACTTCGGGAAAGACATTATTCCGAAAATGCTGAAGGATAAAAAGAAAATGTATGCTTATAAATTCCAAGGTTATTGGAAAGATGTCGGCACGGTCCAAAGCTTCTGGGAAGCACATATGGACCTGCTGGAAGAAAAACCGGCATTTGATCTGGATGACCCGGACTGGCGCATTTTCACCGGAGATGCGAACCATCCTCCGCAATACATTGCGCCCCAATCCAATATTAAAAACGCGCTCATCAACGAAGGCAGCTGGATTTACGGGAATGTTTTCCATTCTGTCATCTCGGATCATGTCTATATTGGCAAAAACAGCACGATCCGGGATTCCGTCATCATGCCGAATGTCACGATCGGCAGCAATGCGACGATCGAACGCGCCATTATTGCGAGCGGCACCGTCATTGAAAACGGCAAAAAAATCACGCCTTCAAAGCCAAATGATATTCAGTTGTACAGCTGTCCGCAAAACGGAGAAGAAGCGGAAATAAAAGAAGTTTTATAAAGAGGGACGGGTGAAACATGACGAACGTATTAGGAGTTATCAATTTGATCAACGAAAAGCCGATTTTAAAGGAGCTAACGAAACACCGCTGCCTTGCTTCCGTTCCGTTCGGCGCCAGATACCGCTTCATTGATTTTGCGCTTTCCAATCTCATTCATGCTGAAATTACCCAGGTTGCCGTTTTTACGAAAGACAACGGCAGATCGATCATAGACCATATTGGTTCAGGAAAGGAATGGGATTTGGACCGGTACGACGGCGGGCTGTTTATCCTGCCGCCGGTTGCCGATGATGCAAAATTGAAGGGGGATATCCAGGGCTTTTATGATCATCGCGAATTCTTTGAACGCGCCTCGGCAGACCTTGTCATCATCTCGCCGGGAAGCAACGTCAGCAAACTCGATATTTGCGAGCTGGTCGCATTCCATGAGAAAAGCCAGGCAGATATCACGGTTGTATACAGGAAATATGACGGGGAGCCGATCCAAAAACCGAACTATCATCAAATGGTGGTAGATAAAGAGGACAACGTGCGGGACATCGAATTGTTTACCACTCCGCAAAAGGGCGACTTCGTCTGCCTGGAAACCTATGTGCTGTCAAAACCGTTGCTGATGGATCTCATCCAAACCTGTTCTGAAAACGGAGAATATGACTTTTTGCGGGATGCGATCAAAGCGAATGTCCATAAATTTAAAATTAAGGGGTATCACCACCGCGGCAATATGATCTTTATCCACTCCATGGACAGTTACCACGCGGCAAACATGGCCATGCTCGACCCGGATACGATCCGCGCTTTCTTTTACAGCGACTGGGAAATTCTGACCAAGATCAAACATGAGCCGCCGGCAAAATACGGACAAACAGCGGACGTAAAAAATTCATTTATTGCAAACGGCTGTTTAATTGAAGGGACAGTGGAAAACAGTATTATTTTCCGCGGCGTGAAAATCAAGAAAGGGGCAGTCGTGAAAAACAGCATCATCATGCAAAGAACAGAAGTGGAAGAAGATGCGGTACTGGAAAATGTCATCGCAGACAAGCAGGTGGCCGTTACCCAGCATAAGGTGGTTGTCGGGACTCCGTCGCATCCAAAAGTATTATGCAAAAAAGAGATCATTTGATGGAGGGGACAAGATGAACGTATTATTCGCTGCTTCAGAATGCGCGCCATTTATTAAAACAGGGGGGCTGGGCGATGTTATCCAGGCATTGCCCAAAGCTTTGAAAAAAGCGGGGATCCATCCGGCAGTCATCCTGCCGAAATATGAAGATTTAAAACCCGAAGTAAAAGCGCGCCTCTCCTTTATGGGAAGCCTGACCGTGCCGGTTGGGTGGCGGAAGCAGTATTGCGGGATTGAAACATTGGAGGAAGGGGGGATCCGCTATTATTTTTTGGACAACGAGTATTATTTTAAACGGCACGGGAGTTACGGCTATTTCGATGATGGCGAACGGTTCTCCTTTTTTTCGCGTGCAGTGCTTGAAGCTCTTCCTTATTTGAACGAGAAACCGGATGTCATCCATTGCCATGACTGGCAAACCGGGCCGATTCCCGTGCTGTTAAAAGCGCATTTTTCCAGCCATCCTTTCTACCAGGGCATCAAAACGATGTTTACGATTCATAATTTGCGCTACCAGGGCGTATTTCCAAAAAGTGTTCTGTCTGATCTTCTCGATTTAAGCGAATTGTATTTCCATGTGGATGGCCTTGAGTTTTACGGGAATGTCAGCTACTTAAAGGCGGGGATTGCTTATGCAGATGCCATTACAACCGTCAGCCCGACATACGCCCGGGAAATCCAGACGCCGTATTACGGGGAAAATCTTGACGGCTTTTTGCGGATGAAAAGCAACCGTTTCGAAGGCATTGTCAACGGGATTGATACGGATGCTTATAATCCCAAAACAGACGACGCGCTGTATTTTACATATGAGGACTATCCGGGAAAATTAAAGAATAAAAAAGCCTTGCAGGAAGCTTTCCATTTGCAGCCGGATTCCGGTATTCCCGTTATATCGATGGTGACAAGGCTGGTGGAACAAAAAGGCATCGATCTGGTGCTACATGTAATACATGAGATATTAAGTTTAAATGTCCAGTTTGTCCTTCTTGGCACAGGCGAGCATCAGTACGAGGAAGCATTCCGGCATCTTGAAAACCAGTATCCGGGCCGGGTATCCGTACATATTTATTTCGATGAAGCCCTTTCCCATAAAATTTATGCGGGCAGTGACTTGTTTTTAATGCCATCCAAATTTGAACCGTGCGGCATCGGGCAACTGATCGCCATGCGGTATGGCACATTGCCGCTTGTGCGTGAAACCGGCGGGCTGAAAGATACCGTAAAGCCATACAATGAATTCACAGGCGAAGGCAACGGTTTTTCGTTCACAAACTATAACGCGCACGATATGCTTTACACAGTTGAAAGGGCCGTTTGGTTTTTCCGCTACCAGCCGAAAACATGGCAGTCGTTGTCTGAACGGGTGATGGGGCTTGATTTCAGCTGGGAGAATTCTGCAAATGCATATATCCGGCTGTATGAAGGGATATGGCCGTAAAGAATAGGGAGCACTTATACAGAGTGGAAAAAGGCGCCTGCTTCGTACCGGCGCCTTTTACTGATGCCCACGTTTGTTTCGCCGGCTGATGGCTTTTAAAATCGATAACTTGTCTTGGAGCGTTAACATATTCCAACTTCCGACTTTGATTTTCACTTTTCCCCCCCCCCCGCATAAGGATTGGCGAACATCAATTATACTTGTATAATACCGCTTTTTTCTTCAATACAAACGCCAAATATTTCTACAAAAATTGCGTATTTCTTGCCGCATTTTTTCTTTAACATTAGAATAAGAACAGAATATCCCTTTAAAGCTGATGGCTTTTCAGGTGAATTTGTCTAAATATGGAGGCTTTTGTCATGAAGATAGGTTGGATTGGTTTAGGGCATATGGGATCTCCGATGGCCTGCCGCCTTTTAGATGCGCATTTCGATTTGTTTGTGTATAATCGCACAATTAAGAAAACGGAAAAACTGGCTGAAGCCGGCGCCGCCGTTTGCAAAACGCCGAAAGAAATCGCTGAAAATGCGGACGTCATTGTCACGATGCTGACCAATGCCGCGGCAGTGGAAAACGTTTTACAAGGGGAAGACGGGGTGCTTGCCGGCCTCACGGAAGGGAAAACAGTCGTGGATATGAGTACCGTCAGCCCTTCCGATTCCATCCGTTTTGCCAAGTGGGTGGAAGAAAAGCACGGGCATTTTATTGATGCACCGGTATCGGGTTCGGTACAGCCTGCAAGAGAAGGCAATCTCGTCATTCTTGCCGGCGGCCGGAAAGAAGAGATTGAAGCTGTGACCCCCGTATTTGAAGTTTTAGGGAAAACCACCATTCATTTTGGCGAAAACGGAAAAGGCAGTGCCGCGAAATTGTCGATTAATTTGCTGCTCGGCCTGACGATCCAGGGAGCGTCCGAGGCCATTCTCCTCGGGGAAAAGCTCGGGCTTGAAAAGAAGGATCTCATTGAAATGATTTCGGCTTCTGCTTGCAATACACCTATTTTCCAAATGAAAAAGAAGGCAATTTTACAAGAGGATTTTCCGGCTGCATTTATGCTTGAATTAATGGCAAAAGACCTTGGCCTTGCAAAAGAGGAGATCAAAAAAGCCGGGATGTCGCTGCCGCTGGCGGACGCAGCCGAAAAAACATACAGCCGGGCAAAAGCAGGCGGAACCGGAAAAGCGGACGTCGCTGCGGTTTATAAAGCATTAAAACACCTGAACTTTTAAATGCAATGGAGGAGAAACCGGGGATGAAATTTGTTTCTTGGAATGTGAACGGGCTCCGCGCCTGTGTAAAAAAAGGGTTTCTTGCATTTTTTGCAGAAACCGGCGCCGACATTTTTTGCGTGCAGGAGACGAAACTGCAGGAAGGCCAGATCGCCCTTGATTTGGACGGCTATTATCAATATTGGAACTATGCCGAGCGGAAAGGGTATTCGGGCACGGCCGTTTTTACAAAAAAAGAACCGCTTTCCGTGCGCTACGGCGTCGGGGAAAATCGGACAGAACCGGAAGGCCGGATTTTGACACTCGAATATGAAGATTTTTATTTGGTCAATGTTTATACGCCGAATTCCCAGCGCGATCTTGCCCGCCTCGGTTACCGCCTCGAATGGGAAAACCGGATGCGGGCCTATTTAACGGATCTTGATAAAAAGAAGCCGGTCATTGTATGCGGCGATATGAACGTTGCCCATCAGGAAATTGATTTAAAAAATGCAAAAAGCAACATCGGCAATTCAGGGTTTACAGCGGAAGAGCGCGATAAAATGACCGGGCTGCTGAACAGCGGATTTATTGATTCGTTCCGGTATTTTTATCCTGAGCGGGAAGGCGCATATACATGGTGGTCTTATATGAATAAAGTAAGGGAAAGGAATATCGGCTGGCGGATTGACTATTTTCTCGTATCCAAAAGACTTGCCGGCCGTTTAAAAGGTGCCGGCATGTATCCGGAAATAATGGGCAGTGACCACTGTCCGGTATTTTTAGAAACCAATTTTTAATTGGCAGGATCCGTTTCTGCCGATTGCCCTTTTGTGCTGTGCGCCGAAACTTATAGCCCGGTACTCTTCGGATTTAACAAACATCAAGCATCCGGTTTTTTCCGCCCGGGTGCTTGATTTATTTCAGGCACAGGTGGGGTTCTCTTTTGGTGTTTTGCAGCATAAGATAAAAAGCGGAACTTGTGCGCAATTTGCAAATCCAGGGAGGCTTAAAATGGCAGTCGTAAAGGCATCAAGTGCAGACATCGATTTACTGGCACGGCTTTTAAGGGCGGAAGCAGAAGGGGAGGGGCAGCTTGGCATGCTGCTTGTCGGCAATGTCGGCATAAACCGGATCAGGGCGAATTGTTCGGATTTTATCGGGCTCCGGACCATTCCGCAAATGGTTTATCAGCCGCATGCTTTTGAAGCAGTGATTCACGGGTATTTTTACCAGCGGGCACGGGAAAGCGAACGGCGGTTGGCCAGACGTGCGATTAACGGCGAAAGGCATTGGCCTGCCAAATACAGTTTATGGTATTTCAGGCCGCAGGGGGACTGCCCGCCCACATGGTATGACCAGCCGTTCGTTGCCCGGTATAAATTGCATTGTTTTTACGAACCGACAGCTGAAACATGCGAAAATGTATACAACACTTTTTAATTTGCGAGCCTTTTTTCATTTGGCAAAAAGCAGGATATGACAGCGCCGATCATGGGCAAGAAAGATAAAATGGTAAATACTGCAGCAACCCCGAACATATCGGAAACGCCGCCCATGAAAACGGAACCGATTCCGCCGGCGCCGACTCCGAAACCAATTGACAGGCCGGAAGCAAGCGCGATATTTTTGGGCAACAGCTTTTGCATATAGATGACGCCGACAGAAAAGCTTGAAAGGACGCTGAAACCGAAACAGAGCAGATCTAGTACAGCCAGCCAGCCGCTTAAATGCGGCAGCACAAGCGCAAAAGGCGTGGCAAGGAACATGGACACGACAAGCAGCCGTTTCATGCCGGCCCGGTCTGAAATAATGCCGCCAAAAAGCGTGCCCAGTGCCCCGGCGCCGACAAAGACAAAGTTCAACAGTTCGCTTGTTTCCAAACTTGCATGTTTCATGTAAAACGGAAGAAAAATAACAACCCCGACCTGGCACCAGGAACGCAAAATAATGACCAGAACAAGCAGGATGACGCCGGGAATATGGTTTTTTCCGGCGATTTCTTTTTTCCGGCGCTGGATATTTTGCACTTTGCTGTTCATCCAGCCAAGCAGGGGGGCGGTTAAAATAAGGGATAAAAGAGCAACCGGCAGCAGCCAGATCAGGCCGTGTATGCCGGTATGCACCAAAAAGAGCGGAATCATAAGCGGCCCGAAAGCCTGCCCGGCATTTCCGCCAACCTGGAATATTGCCTGTGCCAATCCTTTTTTATACCCGGACGCAAAATGGGTGCCGCGTGATGCTTCCGGATGAAAGACGCCCGACCCGAATCCGGAAAGCGCAATAAAAACCAAAAGCCATGGGAGAGATGGCACAATGGCGGTTAGGCTCAGGCCGGCAATCGATAAGAAGACACCGAGCGAAAAAAGCCAGACCCGCGGTTTCCGGTCCGTCAGCATGCCAAAAACCGGCTGTGTTACCGATGAAGTAAAATAAGAAACCAGTACAATTAAAGTGGATTGCGTATAATTCAAATGAAGCGCATGCTTGTACATGACAACAAGGGCAGGAACCATGCCGGTTGTCACCAGGTCATTTAAAAAATGCGCACCGCTGAACGTAAACAGCGCACGGCGAAAAAAAGGGTTTTCTGCCTCTAACGGCGCTGATGTAAATGATTGACTCCCCATACATACTCCCACTTTCTCGTAATTTCTTTCAAACCGCCCCGGAAGGGACGAAGACAGCCGGATCAAAAACGAGAGCTGTATGAATATTGTAACATAATTTTCCACAAAAATGACAAAATGAACCTCTTGTGTAAAGTCTATTTGCATAGCGTTTTGGATTGCCACTTTTTTCGTGCGGGCAGAGATGAAATGAACAAGAATACTCCGGTTCAAAAGGGAGGAGGCCCTTTTGAACCGGAAAGGGGGGGAGAAGGGGTGTACGGAAATTTTTCCAACACTTCAAGAGCAGCAAGTTTGAGCATCCAAGAAAGTTATTTGAAAGAAGCATAGCCGTCATCAAGCATGACAACGCTTCCGTTAATAGCATCTGCTTCTTCAAGCGTTAACAGATAAACCGCATTTGCGATCGCTTCCGGGCGGATCAGTTTTTTGCGCATTTGCTGTTCTGTCATTTTTTGCGTCATTCCGGCATCTTTATAAGCTTGTATAATCGGGGTATCCACACAACCCGGCGCAATGCCGACGACGCGAATGCCGTATTGTGCCAGTTCGAGCGCGGCATTTTGCGTCATCATCCGGACAGCGCCTTTTGCAGCCTGATATGGGAAAGTACCGAAATTTGCCAAATAACCGAATACGGAAGCCGTGTTGATAATGACGCCTTTTACATCCAGCTCGCGCATTTTTCTGCCTGCAGCAATGATCCCGTATGCCACGCCGTGCTGATTGACATCAATGACACGCAAGTAATCTTCTATTTTCATACTCAGGATATGCCCGAGTGTTCCGATTCCGGCGTTGTTGAACATCACGTCAATCGTCCCGTATATTTCAACTGCCTGATTGACAAGTGATTCGACTTCTTCAAATTTGGAAACATCCGTCTTGGCAAAAACAGCATCTCCGCCTTCTTGTTTGATCAATTCCACCGTTTCAAGCCCTTTTTCTTCATCAATATCGGCAACCACAACGGAATCGCCTTTACGTGCAAAAGTTAAACTTGTTTCCCGGCCAATCCCGCTGCCGGCCCCTGTAATCACTGCAACTCTGCCTGACATGATGCATGCCTCCTGATGGATATATTTATAGAAAAAGTAAGCGTTTACTTTTCTTTACAATTTTTAGTGTACCACCGCAAGAAAAGGTTTACAATAAAAGGAAAGAACAGTTCGAAAAATTGACTTACCTCAATAGACAGTTTTAAAACCATCAAAAAAGTATAAACGTTTGCAGTTACTTTGAAGAAAAAGCAGGCGTAAAATCAAACCGATGCGGAATGCTCATTAAAGCACAAAAACAGGGAAATCAGCCAGAAGAAAAATTTTAAAGCAAAAAGAGTGTGCTGGTATTGTAAGTAAAAGAATAAGCCAAAATTTAGGGCGATTCAATGAAAGAATGTGCGAAAATGTAGATGAAAATGCAATAACGCTGAGTGATGGAATAAACCCGGAACGATCAATGACCGCGACCGCATACGGATAAACCGAAATCCCGTCCTGATGAGATGAAAAGATGCAATAAAGATTGTATTTCACGAAAAAATCGTTTCTGTCTCAATGTTTAAAGTAATCTTCTTTTTTGAGATAAAATTTCATTTTACTCCTCAACTAGTTATAATATATATTATGTTAACTAGATAAAAATCATCACATTGCGGAGTTGCCCGGCCACTCCTTTTCCCTTGTACCCAGAGATTATCTTTGGCCAGAATCGTTTTCACCTAAAAAATCCGCTGTATAATGCAGCGGATTTTTTAGATCAAGCCTGAATATACGATTTTCCGGTTTTTACCGATGCCATTGTATTTTGGATCGATTTTGCCGATTCGTGCAGCCAGGATGTTTCCTGTTCATCGAGTTCAATTTCAAGCTGTTGTTCGATTCCGTTACGGCCGATGACACTTGGTATGCTTAAAGCGACATCACCATTATATCCGTACTGACCATGCAAAGTGGCGGAAACTGGATAAATGCTTTTTTCATCCAGCATCACGGCTTTTGCCAATGTCACTGCAGCTTCAGCGACACCGGCATTGGTCCACCCTTTCCCATTCAGGACATCAAAAGCGGTTTTCACCACCTTTTGTCTGAAAGCTTCCCTGTCCAACGGTTCTTTTCCCTTAAACACGCTGTCCAGTTCTTTTTCACGGAATCCCTGTACATTTAAACGGCTAAAAACCGGAAATGAGGTAAACCCGTGCTCGCCCATCATATAACCCGTTACACTTTTCGGATCAATGCTGTAATTTTCGGCAACAATCTGGCGGAGGCGGGCCGAATCAAGCATGGTGCCTGTTCCGAATATCCGCCCTTTCGGATAGCCAAATTCATTTTCAGCAATATAGACAATCGTATCAAGCGGATTTGTAATGAAAATGATGACAGCTTCTTTTGTATATTTCGTAATCCCTGCCATGACTTCCCGCACCACGGCGGCATTCGTCCTGGCAAGCCCTGCCCGGTCCGGCATTTCGTCTTTTTCCGACGGAAGCACGCTTGGCCCTGCTGCACAAATAATGACGTCCGCATCGGCGCATTCCGAGTAATCCCCTGCTTTCACGCTTGTGTTTGGCATATATGTAAGTGCCGTGGCATGTCTCCAATCGAGCGCTTCCCCAAATGCGACCCCTTTCTTTTTATCCAATACAGCAATTTCCGAAAAAAGGCCCAGTTTCATCGCATTTGCAAGCACATACGAACCGACATGCCCAACGCCTGCAACTACTAATTTTGTCTTTTTCACAGTTGTCTTCCCTCCTTGTTTTCTTTATTTTAACATTTAAAATCATACTATTGCAGTGAAAATTTCGTAAACCGGAAAAACGGCGCAAAAAAAGCTGCCCGGTCCGCAGTACGGCAGGCAGCTAGCTTCATGATTATTTTTTAAAAATGGTTGAAATCACTTTATCGTAACTCATCGTGCTGTCCACGACATAAGTACCAGGGCGAAGATGATTCTCAACACCCTTCTTTTCGACATCTTTACTGAATTGAAATGCATCATCCACGATATTAGCTTTCTCAAGCAATTTGCCGACATCAATGCTCGTCATCCCATCCGTCACCTGGAACACAACCCGGTTGACGGTTTTGGTTTTCGCGGATTTTTCAGCGGATGACTTCGCATCAGCCAGATCTTTGTCATATGCAGCCTTGGTTTGAACGACATATCCTGCATGCTCTAGTTTGTCTTTCATCTGGCTGTTGGAGAGTTTTGCAGTTTCAGCCGTATTTGTTTTTTTCACCGTATTGTCCGCTGCTTTGCCTGTTTCGGAAAAATAAACGGCGCCTGTTACAGCCGTGGCGAGCAAAATCCCTGCGGCAAAGCTGCTCAATTTATTCATTCCCACCGGCAACCTTGCTCCTTTCGTTTTTCGCCGCCATAAACGGGGCCAGAATTTCCTCAATTTCCGCTTTTGTCACTTGTTTTTTTTCTGCAATGCTTTCAATAGAGTAGTTGCGTTTATATAAATCCAGCACTTCAAGCCTGAACTGTTTATCAAAGGCAGAAAGCTGGATGCCGGCTTCTTTTTCAAGAATGTCCATTTCCAGTTCAAGCGTCCGGATGCCGTCTTTCAGATGATTGATTTCATCCATGAGTGCCAAATGCACCGTTTCCAATTCCTGCTGTTCCTCTTTCGCACGGTTCCGCGTTTTAAAGATGGACATGATCAGCAACACAACGGATACCGCAAATAAAATTACCAATGTCCAGACCATCAAATATGTACCCCTCCTTCAAAAATCTTCTTCCTGTACCCTATTATTATACATGTCCAGCCTTTTATTTTCGATAAAAAACAAGAATTTATGACAAAAGTTGCACAAAAAAAACACCAGCCGGACCAGCGGCTGGTGTACTGTTCTTTAATAATACGGTGCCATCATCAAGTAAACGATCACGCCGGTGATGCTGACATAAAGCCAGATTGGCATCGCCCAACGGACAATTTTTTTGTGCTTTTTCACCTGCATTGTCCATCCCCACACAAGTGCGAACAAAGCAAGCGGAACAATAATGGCCGCGAGAAAACTGTGGGTAATCAAGATAAAGAAATAGATGAACCGGATTGCCCCTTCCCCGCCATATCTTGCCGTTTCAGGCGAAAGATAATGGAATGTCAAATAAGAAAGCAAAAACAAAAACGTTGACGCAAAAGCGGCCAGTACAAATCCTCTATGCACATTGATATTTTTCCGTTTAATGGCGATGAGCGCGCAGACGAGAAAAATAAACGTAAAGCTGTTAAAAACGGCGTTCATCCTCGGCAAAATATAAATATCAAATCCTACTTTACCCTTGTAACCGATGTTCGTAAAAAAGAGCAGCAAAATGATAATATTTGCGATAAGGGAAACGGTGATAATCAGCGCCGTAAAATTTTTATCACTTTTCGGTTGGTAAGAAGGACTGTTCCCTTTATTCATGTTTTCATGCACCCCGCATTTTATATTCTGTAATCATATGCTTTCATGATAGCATGAAGATTGGTAGACAAACAACAATAGCGAAGTTTTTCACATTCATTTTTATTTGTGGTAAAGTAAAAGTGAAAAATTATACATACTGGAGCGAAATGATGGGACACTATGAAGCACTTTTTTTAGATGTAGACGGAACGATTTTGACACCGGAAGATACGATCCAGCCTTCAACAAAAAAGGCCGTGGTCAAAGCAAAAAAGCACGGCATGGAAGTCTTCCTGGCAACCGGGAGGCCGCTTCATGAAATTTCGTGGCTGATGGACGAACTGGAAATCGAATCCGCGATCGGCTATAACGGCACACTTGCTGTCTATAGAGGAAAAAACCTTTTTAAAACGGTAATGGACCCTAAAATTGTCGATAAATTTATTGGCATTGCCGAAAAGCACGGACATGAAGTCGTTTTGTATACGGACCGGCAAAACTTTATCACTTCTTTTGATGTGCCTGAAGTGAAAAGTTTTATAAAAAAAATCCACCTTCGCCAAAACGCCCCTTTTACACCGGCAGTACTTGATCAAGTATTGGGCATTACGCTTGTGAATGTCCGGGGAAACGGCGCCGCATTGTATGCAGATTTGCCCGGCCTGCATTTATCCCAGGTCAACATTGATGGATTCAGGCATTGTTACGACGTTATTCTTGATAAAGTGAATAAAGGCATGGCTGTAGCCAAAACCCTGGATATCCTCGGCATTCCAAAAGAAAAAGCCGTTGCGTTTGGGGACGGCATGAACGATAAAGAAATGCTGGAGGCAGTCGGCGAAAGTTTTGCGATGGCAAACAGCAACCCCGGACTGTTTGCTTATGCAAAACACCGGACGACAAGCGTTACCGAATCCGGTATTTACCATGGTTTGGAAATGCTCGGGGTGATCGATCAAGCATAAGGGGGAGCGTCCGTTTAAACGGTGAAGGCCGTTCAAACTGCCTCTTCCCTTTTTAACTTCCGCGATAGGTCTGATACCCCCAGGGAGAAATCAATAGCGGAATATGGTAACCGGCAGCCGGATCAGAAATGTTGAACCGGACAGGCACTTCACCCCAAAAAGGCGGGTCCGGAAGATTTGCTCCCTGGCTGCAGAAATAATCACCGATAGAAAAAACAAGCTGATACAAGCCGGAATCTATTTTCTCAGCAGATAACAGTGGGGCATCCGTCCGGCCGTCTTTATTTGTTACCGTTTTGGCAAGACACCGCCACCTTGATGTTGCCGGATCAAATTTAAATAACTGTACTTTTACATGTTCAGCAGGTTTGCCATGTGTTAAATCCAAAATATGTGTTGTTAAACCGGGCATATGCGCCATCCTTTCTTTACAACTCAGCGGAGGCAATCGCTTTTTCTGTCCAATTGCCGGTAAATTCTATTTCACGGTAGGAAAAATAGTCTTTTAATATTTGTTCCCGGTCATCAAGGAACAGTTGATCTGCAACGCCTTGGACAACTTTCGGGATTGCAAATCTTAAGCCTGATAAAGCGGAAGCAGACAACCCACAGCTAATGAGGGCCGAATAATTAAAAGCAAACAAACCATAGAGTATCCGCCTCCCCTTTTCATTGCGGCTAAGGAAAGAAAAATCCGGACCAAGGTATGGATGCGCATCAATCAAAGGATTTTTTATTTTTTCCGGCGCACTGAACCGATCCTGCCAGCGGGCAATATACGGCTCAACCAGCCGCAATTCCGGCCGCAATGATGGATTGGAAACAAGACCGGTGGCAATGATTAAAAAATCAAAAGCAAACGCTCCATGCGGGGTGGTGACAACTGCCTGTGTTCTCTCTTCCCTTACATCCAGCCACGGTGACCCGGTATGGAGCCGAAAGCCCGGCCAGGCGCTGGCACGGTTAAAAATATCATTTGTCGGCGGCTGGCTATACTTGAAAAAATGGGCCATCGCTGCGTATTTATCTTTATCAGACAAAGTATGGTACCGTTCAATCATTCCGGAAAGTTCCATCTGGCGAATCGGGTTAATCCGCTTTAAATCGTTTCCCCTGATAAATACATGGGCCTCTGCCGCCCCTTCTGCAAGCACATGGTTCGCATTGTCAAAAGCAGATGCACCGCCGCCCAAAATGCCGATCTTCTTTCCTCTCAGCTTTTCCATTTCTATCCTTTGCGATGTGTGGGCATACAAATAGGACGGAAGTTTTTCCTTTATAAAGTCCGGCACATACCATTCCCCGCCGCCCTGAATTCCGGTGGCAAGGATGATTTTCCGCGCAAGTAAAAATGAAGAAGGTGCCCCTTTCCCTTCAATCTGCAGCCTGTGCACCCCTCCTTCAGGCGCTATACAGGTTAAAGTAACTTCGTTCAGAACTGGGAGGCGAAGCACTTTCCTGTACCAGCGTAAATAATTCATCCATTCTCGGCGTGGGATTTTGTCCAGCTCGTCCCATGCTTTTTCTCCGTATTGCGCTTCCCAAAAGGCCCTGAAAGTAAGTGAGGGAATCCCGAGATCAATGGAGGTCAGGTGTTTTGGCGTTCTTAACGTCAGCATCCGTGCATACGTATCCCACGGTCCTTCATAACCATTGGGATTTTCATCAATTACAAGAATATTGGAGATCCGCTCTTTTAACAAACCAAATGCCACGCCAACGCCGCACTGTCCGCCGCCAATTATAATCGCATCATATACATGGCCTTCCTGATGAACAACCGGCCGAACCCAGTCTGCCCCGCCAAACGCTAGGCAAGATAGATCTTTTTGTACCCGTTTATTCAGTGCTTCCAAACTCATCACTATTTCCTCCATTTTCGTTCGATTGGTTAAAGAGCGCAGTAAACCTGAAATAAGCAATTTGATAAATCTGCTCCAGTGCGGTTTGAAATTCTTGTTCGCTGCTGTGGCAAAGCCGCTCGCGCATTGCCGCGTAAATCTCTTCCTTGTTTTTTCCGCGAACGGCCAATATAAAAGGAAAGCCAAATTTTTTCTTATATTTTTCATTGGCTCTTTGAAACTTTGTATATTCTTCCTTTGTCAGGTTCTGCAGCCCGGATTCCCTTTGTTCTGACGCCGAATGCGCGCTCATCCTCATCCTGCCGCCTAAATCCGGATGTGCCCGGATCAACTCCCGTTTCCGGTCTTCCCCTGAGTCTTCCACCATTTTTACCATCTTCCGGAATAATTCATCCGGCGAATGGTAAGGCCTGCCAGCTGCTGCTTGTTCGGCAAGCCACCGGGCATGTTCAAATATCCCTTCAAGCTGCTCTATAAATGCATCCTTCGTGATTTGATTGAATTCATGGATCGTCGCCATCTTCATCCTTCTTTCAAAGCCGGATCCACGACACGTACGGGAATGTCAGAAGGCGCACGCACGCGGTCTTTTTTCGGCAAGAGCAAGTTTAAAATAATGGCGCACAGGCTGCCGCAGATGATGCCGTCATTCACCAGGATTCTGAGCATGGGCGGCAAAACATGAAATAAATCCGGGACAACCGTCGCACCGAGCCCAAGCGAAACGGAGCAGGCAATGATCAGCAAATTGCTGTTTTCCGAGAAATCAACATTCCGCAGCATCCGGATCCCTGAAGACACAACCATTCCGAACATGACAACCGTTGCGCCGCCAAATACAGCAGTTGGAATGATCGTCGCCAATGCGGCAATTTTCGGCAGCACTCCGAGACAGATCAGGATGATGCCGGCAGCAATCGTGATTTTTTTCGTTTTGATGCCGGCAAGCTGGACAAGGCCGACATTTTGGGAAAAAGTACTGTAAGGAAAGGCGTTAAAAATCCCCCCGAGGATAAAAGAAATTCCTTCTGCCCGGTAACCGTTTGTAATGTCTTTACCGGTTAATTTCCTGTCCGTCATTTCCCCGAGTGCCAGAAAAGCACCAGTGGACTCCACCAGAATGACCGTTCCGACGATGATCATCGTGATGACAGGGACAATATGGAATGCCGGCATGCCGAAATAAAAAGGGGCCGGAACACGGAACCAGGAAGCTTCCGCAACGACTGTGAAATCAACCTTCCCCATAACGGTTGCAGCAATTGTGCCGGCAATGATCCCGAGCAACACAGAAATGGCGCGCAAAAAACCTTTAAAAAAGCGGTTCATAATGAGGATCAGCGCCAGCACACCGAAGGAAAGCAGCAAATTTTCGGGAGATCCGAAATCTTTACTCCCCTGTCCGCCGCCCATATTGTTTATACCGGTCGGGATCAGGGATAATCCGATGATCATCACCACCGTCCCCGTTACGACAGGCGGAAATAGTTTTAACAATTTCCCGTATACTTTGGAAAACAAAATAATGAACAAACCTGCAGCAATAATGGCGCCATAAATGGCATGAATGCCGTATCCGGTGCCGATCGTAATCATCGGGGACACAGCAACAAAGGAAGTACCCATGACAACCGGGAGGCCGATTCCGAACCATTTTGATGCCCATGATTGAAGAAGGGTCGCGAGCCCGCATGTCAGCAAATCTACCGAGATTAGAAATGCCTGCTGCTCGGGGGAAAACTTTAACGCGTTGCCAACGATGATTGGAACCAAAATGGCACCGGCATACATGGCAAGCACATGCTGAAGGCCTAGTGAAAAAATTTTTGAAATCCCTGTTTTCTGATTCAATTCCATTCCTCCTCGTATAATAAGTTTAAATCCAAAGTGGATGTCAATTTCCAGTTCATTCTGCTGCTCATTGACAAGTGAATATAAGATTTTGTATTCCGGGCTCGCCCGGAATACAAGTTCGGACTTGGACGCTTCGCGATGTTCCCGGATAATGGTCTTAGGATCGTTTGGGTCAATGCTTCCCCTCCTTGTAGCCTGACTACTCGAAAAGTCTGCATCCCCAGGTTCTTGCTTGAACGTCTAACCCGTAGGCCGTTCCTCCGGATCTCCGTGCTGGAAATGAGCAGTTCCAGGCAGCCCACGGCCCGGATGAGTTCTCATACGCGAGGCTGACAGATCGGCAAGCCATCTGGGGATATCCCGAAGCGTCCGATTCCATCGATCCCAATACAGAGAGGAGGAAATCATATGCCCTTATTTGTCGGTATTGACGTGAGCTCCAAAAACCTCGATGCCTGCCTGATGGATGGAATGGGGGAAACGTTGGCCACCCAAACGGTGACAAACAATCTTCCCGGTGCCTCTGAGTTAAGAGACGCCATCCTCCAACATGCGGAGGCGGATGACACCATCCAGATCGCCATGGAGGCCACATCTGTGTATAGTTGGCACCCGGCAATGTTTTTCCATGAAGATCCCGAGCTGAAACAGCGTCGTACAAAGGTGTTTACCCTGAATCCGAAGCTGGTGAGAAATTTCAAAAAGGCTTATGCCGAGATGGACAAGACCGATCCCAAAGATGCCTGGGTAATTGCGGACCGCTTGCGTTTCGGGAGATTGCCGAAATCCGTGATTCAGTCAGAACAATACCTTGCCCTTCAACGGTTAACACGGATGCGCTATCACCTGATTCAAAGTTTAACCCGGGAACAACAGGTATTTTTGAATCATCTGTTTTTCAAATTCAGTGCCTTTAACCTTGAAGTGGATACACCGGTCTTCGGCCATGCCATAACGGAATTTTTGCTTGAGGCCTATAGCCTCGATGAAATTGCCCAAATGCCTCTGGAGGACTTAGCGATGTATCTCCAGACCAAAGGCCATGGCCGCTTTAGCGATCCCAAGGATTTGGCCGCATCCATCCAAAAAGCTGCCCGGTCCTCTTACCGGCTTTCTAAATGTGTGGAGGATTCGATTGACTTGGTCCTGGGCAGTTCTATTGAGATCATCCGGCATCTTAAACGCCAAATCAAGGATTTGGATAAGGCGATTGCCCGCGTTCTTGATGGAATCCCGAATACCCTCCAGACCATTCCGGGAATAGGCCCGGTGAGCTGTGCTGGGATTCTCGCTGAAATCGGCGACATTGAGCGCTTTGACGACCAAGCCGCGATCGCAAAATTTGCTGGATTGTTCTGGCCCCGCCACCAATCGGGTGATTTTGAGGCTGATGACAAAATGCTTGCGCGTACAGGCAATCGTTATCTCCGGTATTACCTGGTTGAGGCTGCCAATCTGGTCCGGCGACACGAACCTGAGTACCGCGCCTTTTACCAAAAGAAATATCGTGAGGTGCATAAGCACTCACACAAACGCGCCCTCGTCTTAACGGCAAGAAAACTGGTGCGCCTGATCGATGCGCTGCTCCGCAACGATCAAATTTATGCGCCGAAAAAGAAGGTGACGCGATGAGGTAACCAGGTAACCATCATCGATAGCCTGAACTTGAAAACTTCCAGATTATTCCAATTATCTGGAGGCTTAGTTCAGTATTGCCATTTTTACGACATAGAGCCAACAAAATTTCCAATTCACTTGTTTTTAACCCTTGACATCACACCGTAGGACTTTATTCATGGATAATTTAATAACATATTGGAGTTATATTATTTAACATGATAGTCCCTTTGCTTTTGATGATCAATGGATAAATTCACTAAAAACTTGCATTTTTACTGGTCAATTTAAATAAAAAGCAAAGATGTATGTGAGGTTTTCTCACAAATAAAAAAAGAGCCACACGTCAGCATGGCTCTAACTGCCGATTGGCTCAAGCAGATTGTGGATCCGAAGCGCCAATCGCAGCTGCAGATTGGTATCCGGATCTTTTAAATTTTTTCCAAGCAGCTCCCTGCATTTTTCAATCCTGTAAACAACAGTATTGCGATGGACATAAAGCCGTTTGGACGTTTCAGATATCTGGCAGTTTGTTTCCAAGAATACAGATAAAGTCTGAAGCAGCGATTCCCGTTCCTCTTTTTTTATGCGGCGAAAGCCTTTAAACGCATGCCGGTAAAAGTTTTCCAGATCTTCACGCGGGATGAGGCGCAGCAATGACACGATATCTTTCGTTAAATACGTTTGGATATATGCGGACTTTCTCGACAATTCACCGGATTTTAACGCGTCTATGGCTTCTTTATAAGCACTCCGGACTTCTAAAAAGCTATGGCTCAAATTGCTGATTCCAAATGACATCGTTCGTCCGAAATAAGCCTGTACTTTTTCCTGGATTTTATGCAGCTGCGCTTCTATCCAGCTGCTGTCATATGTCTGCACCTCATAGAGCAGAATACAGAGCTCCCCCTTCGTAAAAAAATGAGCATCCCCTGGCGAATGTGCCACGTCGTCTTCTATAAATTCATAAATTTCATCCTGACCATCCAATAAACCGCCGTCTATTTTTCCGGCAACGCAAACATATGCCTGATCATTGCGCAAAGCAAACTCAGCAGCCCGATTTATCATTTCCGCCTGCGAAGAGAACGCCCCTTCAAGAAAATGAAGAAAAAAATCATTCCGGATGCTGCGGGCGTGCTGCTTAACAGCCTGCTCCTTCATAAGGGCAAACGAAATGACATTCACAGCCTGTTCAATCAGCAGCGCGCGCAAGTGGTCCGCCTGGTCTAACTCCCCCGTAATGGCTAAAAAGCCCGTCTTTTTTTCTTTTATATGGATAGGAAACAGCGTGTATGTCTTTTGATCCCGTATAACAGAAAATGTTAAGGAGAATGCCGGGGATTTTGCCGGAAAATGGCCGGGCAGGCTTGCCTCAAGCGAAGCGAAAGCAGCTCCTGCACCCGGACAACGAGCAACCACATCGAAGTGCTGGTCAAGGCATTCACATGGGCAATGGATCATTTTCGACAGTTCATGAAGGATCGGGCGAATGCCGTCCCCGCGCATCTCCACATCAGCAAACCGCTTATGGGCTTCAAGTGCCATCGTTAACTCACGTGCATGCTTGTCTACAATTGCCCGCAATGTCAGATCTACCACTTCTCCAAGCGTGAGGGAAAGCGGCAACTCAATGACCGGAAAAGACAAGCGTTCAGCAAGTTCTAAGACGGTATCCGGTATCTTCCCCAAAAATCGTTTTGTCTTAATCCCAAGTGCGGCACAACCTTTGTCAGACATGGCTTGAATCAGTTCCGCCAGCTTTTTCGGGTCGTCTTTAAAATGGTACGCAGTTGTAATCAGCATGACATTGGGTTTTAAATAATGGACAATATCGGGCGCGTCCATCATATTCACCGTCCGGATTTCATGGTTTTGCCCGGATTTCCCCGCAACAATGGATATGCCGGCAAGTTCCGGGACTTCGAGCAGATCCTGCACATTCATTTGCTTTCCCCCGTTTCCTAAATATTCAAATTAAGTATTATTGTATCATAAATTGTTGATTATAAACAAAATGGTCGGAAAATTTGTATGAAATACATAATGAAGTTTCGAAAAACACCCTTTACACTATAGATAGGCCATGTTAGAAAATCGTCCATTTTATGGAAAAGGAGTTGACGATTCCAATGTCCGTAAACCAATTATCTGAGACAAACCAAGTAAGCGAGATGATCGAATGGCTCGCCTCCTTTGGAAAAACAAAAACGGGCGGTGTCACAAGGCGATTGTATACACCGGAATGGCAAGCGGCACAGCACGCCCTGAAAGCAAAAATGAAGGAAACAGGGCTTGAAACGTATTTTGATAGTGTTGGGAACTTATATGGCAGAGTCCAAGGTACGGAAAAAAGCGGGGCAATTTTAACCGGGTCGCACATTGATACTGTCACAGAAGGCGGAAAATATGATGGCGCATACGGTGTGATAGCCGGTTTTATCGCTGTGTCAAGGCTCCTCCGGAAATACGGGCCGCCCAAAAAAACAATTGAAACGGCGTCATTGTGCGAGGAAGAAGGCAGCAGGTTCCCCATCACTTTCTGGGGATCGAAAAATATTTGCGGCCTGTATCATTTTCATGATGCGGATGGCATACAGGATGAAAATGGAATTTTACTGTCCGATGCGATGAAGCGGGCGGGTTTTGGACCAGGAAAATACATCTCCCCTGCCCGCACGGATATCCGGGCATTTTTGGAACTCCATATCGAGCAAGGAATGGTGCTGGAACAAAACAATAAGACTATCGGAGTGGCCACGCATATTGTTGGGCAGCGCCGCTATACGATTCGGCTAAAAGGAGAAAGCAACCATGCCGGCACGACATCGATGGCCCTGAGAAAAGACGCAGTTACTGCTGCTGCCCAGTTCATCTCATACTTAACAAGAAAGGCAAAAGAAACCGATCCCGGTTTAGTGGCAACCGTTGGCCAGATTGACGTGAAACCGAATGTAGCCAATGTGATTGCTGGTGAAGTGGCATTCAGCCTGGATATTCGCCATCACAGGCAGGAAGTCATGGAACACTATTGCAACGATGTTTTTTCAACATTTAAGCGCAACGCCAAAAAGAAGGGAATCCATATTTCGATTACACAATGGCTCGATACAGCACCGGTCGCGCTGGATCCGGCATTGGCCGAAATAGCGCGATCCATTGCTAAATCCCGGCAGATTGCTTTTCAAGATATTGTGAGCGGCGCCGGGCATGACGCCCAGATTTTCGGCTCATTTTGCCCGACTTTGCTGCTATTTGTACCGAGCAGGAACGGTATCAGTCATTCGCCGAGAGAATATAGCGCTATTCGCGATCTTGAAACCGGCATTGATTTATTGGAGAGCGTATTATACAAGCTGGCTTACACTTAAATGATGCACAATAAGGAGAAGATGAAATTGGCATATGCAGAATTAACGGCACCGAAACGAATCATCCTGACACCCGGCCCGGTTGAGGTCGACCCGCGTGTGTTGCGGGCAATGGGCACACCGATCCTCGGTCAATTCGATCCGGCATTTACAGCCATTATGAATGAAGTAATGGATATGCTCCGCCAAGTATTTCAGACAAAAAACCATTGGGCTTACCCGGTTGACGGAACTTCCCGCTCCGGATTAGAAGCTGTGCTTTGCAGCATTCTTGAACCCGGAGACCGTGTCATGGTGCCCATTTATGGCAGATTCGGCCATTTATTTGCAGAAATTTGCGAACGGTACGGTGCTGAAGTCCACACCATTGAATGTCCGTGGGGAGAAGTATTCGAACCGGGCCATGTCATTGCGGAGATGAAGAAAATAAAGCCGAAAGTGCTGGCAATGGTGCACGGTGAAACTTCCACCGGCAGAATGCAGCCCCTTGCAGAAATCGGAAGGGCATGCCGCGAACAGGACGTTTTGTTTGTTGTAGATGCAGTCGCATCCATCGGAGGAGCAGATGTCAGGACAGATGAATGGTATATCGATGCCCTTGTTGCCGGAACGCAAAAATGTCTGTCAGTCCCTGCCGGCATGGCGCCGATTACGTACAACAGTCGTATAGAAAAAATCGTGCTGGCACGCAAAAAAGTGGAACGCGGCATTGCAACTGATGAGGACCGTGCTTATCCAAGGAGCATGCGCCCGATCACAAGCAATTACTTTGATCTGGGCATGCTCCAGGATTACTGGAGCCCGCGCCGGTTGAACCACCACACAGAGGCAACGTCCATGATCTACGCGCTACGAGAAGGATTACGGCTTGTGTTGGATGAAGGACTGGGAGCACGTTTTTCACGCCATAAACTGCATGAAAAAGCGCTTATCGAAGGGCTTCTGGCAATGGGACTGTCTTTATTCGGCGACCCTGTGCACAAACTCCCCTGCGTCACTTGCGTCAACATACCGGACGGAACCGACGGCGAATCTGTCCGCCACATGCTTCTTGAGGAATTCGGCATTGAAATCGCTTCTTCTTTTGGCCCACTGCACGGAAAAATCTGGAGGATTGGCACGATGGGCTACGGCTGTCGAAAAGATAATGTGCTCGCATTATTAGGCGGCCTTGAAGCCGTTCTGATTAGGCATGGCGTAAAAGTGAACCGTGGAGAAGGATTGCAGGCCGCATTGGATGTATATCAATCAGAAAAAACGAAATCGATTGTTTTAAAGTGAACGTTCTGCTGTTTTTCGGCATGGACAGCGAATGTTAAAATACTTGCTTGAGCCGAACGGGGATTGACCATTGTGCGGAAAAATATTTCTTTTATCCCCCTTTTTGAAACAGGACGGGTAAACCTATACGCGGGATAAGCACATACTCGCAGCCAAAAGGGCCGCTTCTTACGAAAAATGATAAATAAAAAAGAGCCGGCACACCCGGCTTTTTTTATGAAAAGTTATCCTGAAGCGCTTTTCGCAAAAGCTGCTCGCACCGTTCCAAGTCAGCCTTGACAAGTTTTTTGTACGCTTTTGCTTTTTCCATGTCTTTGATTTTGTATACCACAACCTCTTTTCTTTTTGCCCCGTCCGGTTTTACTTTTATTTTGGTCAAAATTTGCTCCTCATCTTCCAGTTCATGAAGCGCCCGGTAGATTTCGGAATGCTGCGGTTCGAAACCGAGCGGCTTAAATTCTTTTTTCAATTCATCCAAAAGCTGCAGCCCGTACCACCGTCCGTTTTCAATATTGGTGATAATATAAAGTTTTAAAAAGGCGCGCTGTTTGATTAAAAAGCCGGTACTCTCCCTTTGCCGTTTTTCCGCCATGCTACTCACCCCTTTTTCTTCCATTATAGTAAAATGTGCCGGCAGCACACAAAAATTAACACTCGAACGTATGTTATTTTAGCTGTGTAGGTTTTTTGTTTTTTATTATGTTTTTAGCACATTGTGTAATTTTTATAAAATCTGCTCTGAAACCCTTTCATTTCTATAAAATGGAGTCGCGTTTTATATCAACCGTGCATCCGGCTAAGCCGGCAAAAGAATGGTAAAAATTCGTTCATTTTTATCGTGCAAACATTTGGTCAAATATTATTTATCTTTTAGCACATAGTGTTATTAAACCAAATTAAACAAAAAAATACCGGCGCATTGCCGGCATTACGCTTTTCCCAAACGGCACGGGCGCCCTTTCTCAAAATGGGTATTTTTTGCTGCCGTGCTGTTTGCCTTACACCCCGGAAATTTGTTTTCGCAAAACGTGTTTTAAAACTTTCCCGCTCGCATTTCGTGGAAGCGTCTGTAAAAATTCAATTTCGGCCGGCCATTTATATTTTGCAAGTTTTCCCGAACAATAGGCAAACACTTTTTCTTCTGTCAATGTTTCGCCTTTTTTCACGACAATATAGGCTTTTGGCACTTCCCCGTATATTTCATGCGGAATTCCGACTACTGCCGCTTCCAAAATTTCCGGCATTTCATACAGCACTTCCTCTACTTCCACCGGATAAACATTTTCGCCTCCACGTATTAACATATCTTTTTTACGGTCAACTAAATACAGAAAGCCGGCTTCATCGAAATAGCCCAAATCTCCGCTGTAAAGCCAACCGTTTTGCAATACCCTCCGCGTTTCTTCTTCATTTTTCAAATATCCTTTCATGACTTGCGGCCCTTTAACGATGATTTCGCCTACTTCCCCGGCGGGAACAGGTGAACCGCCCGCATCTACCACTTGAATTTCCGTTTGCGGCAATGCTTGGCCAACCGAACCTGCCTTTTCCATAGCAAAACGGTCAGTTAATGTTGAAGCTGCCGGCGCATTTTCGGTCTGGCCGTATAAATTTTGTACTTTTACTGTCGGAAAACGCGTTTTTAACTGGCGCACACGTTCATACGGCATCGGAGACGCACCATAACAGAACAATCGCAAATAAGACAGGTCAACTTCAGCCATTTTCGGCGCATTGAGAAGGATACTGTACATTGCCGGCACCCCGAAGAAAACAGTAACTTTTTCTTTTTCCATTGTTTCAAGCGTTTTCTCAGGGGAAAATTGTTCTTCTATGATCATGGTGCCACCACGGTAGATGGCCGGAATGCTAAAGACATGGCATGCCGCGCAATGGAATAATGGGGTGACAATATGCACACGGTCTTCCCTGCTTAAATCCATTGCCTCAGCCCAGATTTGTGCCGCTGCCCGGACATTTGCGGCAGACAGCATGACGCCTTTTGGCCTGCCGGTTGTGCCGGATGTATAAAAAATCACAGCAGTATCATCTGCCTCTATTTGGGGAGGCATAAAAGCATCCGTATTTTCTCCGGCAATAGCCCGGAATGTGTCTTCCCCGCCGACCATCAGGCGGTCTTGGAATTGATGAAACTCGCGCGGAATTTCATGCAATATATGGAGCAGACGGGTATCATAGATGAGGGCTTTTGCTTCTGAGTGATGAAAAATATACTGCACTTCGGGTGGTGCCAATTTTGTATTGACAGGCATGGCTGTGAAACCGCCCAGTTGGCAGGCATAATAGGCAATGAGCAGCACATCGGAATTATGAAGAAAAAGGGCAATAATGTCTCCCTTTTTGTACCCCTTTTTTTGGAAAAAGCCGGCGACATTTATCGCCTCCCGGTAAAATTGAGCATAAGTCATTTTCTTTCCCCGGTAAGACGTAATGATATGGTCCGGTTGATGAATGGCATGCCATTTGAGCTGTTGCCCAACAAACATTTTTACTCCTCCTGTTCGAAAAACCCGGTTTTTCCGTTTGCCGCAGTAAAGCGCCGGCTGCGGTGATACGCTCCTTTCCCCAGCCGGAAACAACATGTTTTTTAATCCAATCTTTCAATGATCGTCGCGTTTGCCATACCGTAACCTTCGCACATCGTTTGCAAGCCGTAACGACCGTTTGTTCGTTCCAGCTCGTGTATTAGCGTTGTCATGAGCCGCGCCCCGCTTGCGCCAAGCGGATGGCCAAGCGCAATCGCACCGCCGTTCGGGTTCAGTTTTTCCGGACTGGCGCCGGTTTCTAAAAGCCAGGCAAGCGGTACGGAAGCAAATGCCTCGTTCACTTCAAATACATCGATGTCATCAATCGAAAGCCCCGCCTGACATAACACTTTTTCCGTAGCCGGGATCACCCCTGTCAGCATCAGTGTCGGATCAGACCCAACAACGGTCCGGGCGAGAATTCGGAACCGCGGCTTCAGGCCAAGTGCCTCTGCTTTTGTGCGGGACATGATTAAAACGGCAGCTGCCCCGTCGCTAATCTGGCTCGCATTACCTGCCGTGATACGCCCGTCTTCCTGAAAAGCCGGTTTCAGCGCGGACAATTTCTGAATCGATGTATCTGAACGCGGGCCTTCATCTTTCACAACTGTCACGGTCTTGCCATCAGGCTGTTCCGCTTCAACCGGCATGATCTCCCTGTCAAAACGCCCTTCTTTTTGCGCCTGCAATGCACGCCTGTGGCTTTCAAGCGCATAGTGGTCCATCTTTTCACGGCTAATGCCCCACTTTTCCGCAATCAAGTCTGCGGACAGCCCCTGATGGATCATGTTGTATTTTGCAGTGAGCAACTTGCTGAATGCGGCGCCGTTCCTGTTGGAGCCGATCGGAACGCGCGACATGCTCTCAACCCCGCCTGCAATCACCACATCCATATCGCCGGAGAGAACCGCCTGAGCTGCAAAATGCACCGCCTGCTGACTGGATCCGCACTGGCGGTCAATGGTAACGCCGGGCACTTCAATCGGAAATCCTGCGATCAACGTTGCCTGCCGCGCAATATCAGACGCCTGTTCCCCGACCTGGGAAACACAGCCCATGATCACATCTTCCACCATATCCGGAGATATCCCCGCCCGTTCGACCACTTCCTGTAAAACTTTCGCCGCCAGCTCTTCTGCCCGGATCCCGCTTAATAATCCATTCCGCTTTCCAACGGGTGTCCGAACCGCTTCTATAATGACCGCTTCCCGCATCCGCATTCCCCTCACCATAAAAATATTCCATTCATCTTATACCCTGCGTTTTTAAACTGCGATTCCGCTTGTAAACCCGTATTTCCTGTCTTAGTCTCGCATTTGCACGGGACTCTTTTGAAAATGGTGCCCGGCCCGGACTGTTTTTATCGACCCGTTAAGCAACCGGCCCAATCCGCCTTGCGCGTGCGATTTTGAGATGTTTCCCGTGCCTGCCTGCCAGGCGGATTTTTCCATCATCAGCTTCACATTACTTCGGCTGCATCCGGATCGCACCGTCAAGTCGGATCGTTTCCCCGTTCAGCATCGGATTCAAGACAATACTTTGGACAAGCTGCGCATACTCTGCCGGCCGTCCGAGACGGGGAGGAAACGGTGTCATCTTGCCAAGCGCATCCCTTGCTTTTTCTGGCAAAGAAGCGAAAAGCGGCGTTTCAAATACACCCGGTGCAATCGTGACAACACGAATGCCAAGGCTGGCAAGATCCCTGGCAACCGGAAGCGTCATCCCGACAATGCCGCCTTTTGACGCGCTGTAGGCTGCCTGCCCGATCTGCCCTTCAAAAGCGGCAACCGAGGCTGTATTAATGATCACTCCTCTTTCCCCTTCTTCGTTCGGGCTGTTATGTGCCATTTTTTCAGCGGTAAGCCGGATCACATTAAACGTGCCAATCAGATTCACCTCAATCACTTTCCGAAAAGAGGCAAGATCATGTACGCCGCTTTTGCCGTATGTTTTTTTCGCCGCTCCGATGCCGGCACAATTTACCAGTATGTTAACGCTTTCAATTTGTTCTAGCGCATCTTGAACACTTTTCTCATCCGTTACATCCGTTTTGAAAAAACGAACCCGCCCTTTTAGTTCCTGCTCCAATTTTGCTCCTTTTTCCTGTTGAAGGTCAAAAACAACCGCCTTCGCGCCCGTTTCCACCAATTTCCTTACCGTTGCTTCCCCGAGCCCTGATGCCCCGCCGGTTACAATGGCTGTGCTGTTTTCCAGATTCATTTGACTAAACCCCTCTCCCATGAAGATCTGTTCCGTATCTAAAATTCTAAATGTTTGTATTTTCACTGTCAACCGAAAAAAAACCGCTCAAAAAGCGGTTTTAATGTTCCAGCAAAAGGTTGACGGGAACGCTCATCTTTTTATCCGGATGATCAAGGGTATGCACCGTTGCTGTTTCTTCCTGCCGGTCAACATGCTCGATGTAAATCCTTTCCCCGTTCAAAGTGACCGTCACCATTTCTGGCACATTCATAATTTCCTGCGCACGTCTTGCATCCATACCAAAACCTCCGTTTCTTTTTACAATTAAAGTATGGATAGGGGAGTGTGAAACTATACCGGTATTTAAACATCCACCCCTTCCTGTTAAAATAAAACAAAGAACAGAAACGGAGATGATGGAGATGAAGTCTTTTAAAATCGTACTTGGCGATATTACAAAAGTCAAAACGGATGCCATCGTAAATGCGGCGAATACAACACTGCTCGGCGGCGGTGGTGTGGACGGGGCCATCCATAGAGCAGCAGGGCCCGAGCTCCTTGAGGAATGCCGGAAATTGAACGGATGCCCGACCGGCGAAGCAAAAATGACGAAAGGATACCGGCTGCCGGCAAAATACGTCATTCATACGCCCGGCCCCGTCTGGCAGGGAGGCGGCCATCATGAAGCCGAATTATTGGAAAACAGTTACCAAAACAGCCTGCGCCTCGCTGAATCGAAAGGACTGCGAACGGTTGCTTTTCCTTCCATCAGCACCGGTGTATACCATTTCCCGCTGGATGCGGCTGCCCGGATCGCTGTCCGCACCATTTGTACATTCCTTGAAACTTCCGACTCGGTGCAGGAAGTGTGGATGGTGTGTTTTGACGAGCGGACAAAACAAGCGTACGAAAAAGCAGCAACAGAATGGAAAAGCATTTCATATGATAGCGAAAAATCGGGCAATAAAGTGACAATCCTGGTAAATTGAGGTTTCGCACAGCATGCCGGCTTTTTTGCCCGGGCCGGTACGTGCTGGAAAACCGGGAAGCAGAGACATTTTTACAGATGTTTCGCAGCTGCCGCCGTTTTTCCACATCCATGCCGCTTCACCGGGAAACTTACTTTGTCCTCCCGCTGGATCCCCGGGCCCGGGGTCTTCTGTTTTAGGAATCTGCAGCAGCTTCCAATTCGGTAAGGTTCTTGTATTTTCTGGCCCGGTCGATCTTGCTTTTTCGAATATGAAACTGTTTAACAGCGTATTGCCGCATTATATCCGGCTCGAATACAATCTGCGATTCAAAATTTGACTGTTCCCGTTGTAAAACCGCCAGTCCGACAAGGTATTCGACAACGCCGTAAGCATGCATCCACAACTCATCCATATAGTCATGGAACAATTTAAACCTTTCCTCATTTCCAACTACAAGCCGCTGTATCGTATAAATGCCAAACTGGATATGCCTGCCTTCATCCATATTTAAATAATCAATGCCCTGTAAAATGCCCGGGAACAAGCCGGATTTTTTATAAATCTGCCTGAACGAATAATAACCGGATTCCGCAAGCACGCCTTCCACAATCATATTGTAAACCGTCGCCGCACGGATGACCTCTTCAGGCGAATCGTCTGTATACAGGCGCTCCATTGCTTCGGGCAGCGCTTCGTAAAAAATCCGCTTGTAGCTGTCATTATGGTAGGCCGATAAATCAAGATCGCCGACGCCCACTGCCTGCTGCCAGCGCGAAAACATTTCCGTATGTTTGGCTTCATCGTGCAAAAAGGTGGTCAAAAACATCGTGTCTTCAAGCCGGCCCTGTCTTGCCATCGCATGGAGCATCGGCAAAATATCGAGCGTAACCGCTTCTTCCCCGGCTGAAAAAGAGGAAATAAGCGGTAACGATGCTATCCTCTCTTCCTCCCTTAATTGGAGAAAATCTTCCCGGTCTTGGCTGAAATCAATGTCAGCCGGATTCCACCCGCCGTTCCGCTTTGCTTTTTCATAAAGCTTATACATCGGGTCATTCCAGTTGATTTGACCCTCAACGGTTTGAAAACGTTCATGCACCATCTTTTCATCTCCTTGTCAGGTGCGCCATGCCGGAACGGTCCTGTCGTGCCTCTAACCGGCAGGCATGGTGCTCGGTTTATCAGCTTCCGCCAAAAAATCCGGTCAACTTCTGTGCCGGCACACCCAAGCGAGCGGGAATCCCTTGCCACACCAGGGTTTCCCTTTTTCAAAACGGATCCCAGGAGCGGTGTTGTAAAGGGCTTTCGCTTCTTTTGTTTCCATCAGGAAGCGTTATATGCTGACAAAACGTCCTGCAACCGCAAAGCCAGCCCCATATCCCCTTTCAGCCGGAGTTTGCCGGTTAAAAAAGCCGTCGTGCCGTTCATTTTGCCTTGCACCAGTTTTTTAAAGTCAGCGGATGACATGGAGAGCGTACAATTCGGATCCTCCGCTTCCCCCGCCCCAGCGTAACTGCCTTCCGGACGCATAACGACATGGTAAGTCCCTTCTTCTTCCCCACTTAAATTAAACTGGTATACCGCATTCATTCCTTGTGACCGGGAAGGATCTTTCTTTAAGGCAGCATCAATTGTTTGAAAAATTTCGTCAACGGTTTCCATGCGGTTCCTCCTTGTATAATAAGTTTAAATCCAAAGTGGATGTCAATTTCCAGTTCATTCTGCTGCTCATTGACAAGTGAATATAAGATTTTGTATTCCGGGCTCGCCCGGAATACAAGTTCGGACTTGGACGCTTCGCGATGTTCCCGGATAATGGTCTTAGGATCGTTTGGGTCAATGCTTCCCCTCCTTGTAGCCTGACTACTCGAAAAGTCTGCATCCCCAGGTTCTTGCTTGAACGTCTAACCCGTAGGCCGTTCCTCCGGATCTCCGTGCTGGAAATGAGCAGTTCCAGGCAGCCCACGGCCCGGATGAGTTCTCATACGCGAGGCTGACAGATCGGCAAGCCATCTGGGGATATCCCGAAGCGTCCGATTCCATCGATCCCAATACAGAGAGGAGGAAATCATATGCCCTTATTTGTCGGTATTGACGTGAGCTCCAAAAACCTCGATGCCTGCCTGATGGATGGAATGGGGGAAACGTTGGCCACCCAAACGGTGACAAACAATCTTCCCGGTGCCTCTGAGTTAAGAGACGCCATCCTCCAACATGCGGAGGCGGATGACACCATCCAGATCGCCATGGAGGCCACATCTGTGTATAGTTGGCACCCGGCAATGTTTTTCCATGAAGATCCCGAGCTGAAACAGCGTCGTACAAAGGTGTTTACCCTGAATCCGAAGCTGGTGAGAAATTTCAAAAAGGCTTATGCCGAGATGGACAAGACCGATCCCAAAGATGCCTGGGTAATTGCGGACCGCTTGCGTTTCGGGAGATTGCCGAAATCCGTGATTCAGTCAGAACAATACCTTGCCCTTCAACGGTTAACACGGATGCGCTATCACCTGATTCAAAGTTTAACCCGGGAACAACAGGTATTTTTGAATCATCTGTTTTTCAAATTCAGTGCCTTTAACCTTGAAGTGGATACACCGGTCTTCGGCCATGCCATAACGGAATTTTTGCTTGAGGCCTATAGCCTCGATGAAATTGCCCAAATGCCTCTAGAGGACTTAGCGATGTATCTCCAGACCAAAGGCCATGGCCGCTTTAGCGATCCCGAGGATTTGGCCGCATCCATCCAAAAAGCTGCCCGGTCCTCTTACCGGCTTTCTAAATGTGTGGAGGATTCGATTGACTTGGTCCTGGGCAGTTCTATTGAGATCATCCGGCATCTTAAACGCCAAATCAAGGATTTGGATAAGGCGATTGCCCGCGTTCTTGATGGAATCCCGAATACCCTCCAGACCATTCCGGGAATAGGCCCGGTGAGCTGTGCTGGGATTCTCGCTGAAATCGGCGACATTGAGCGCTTTGACGACCAAGCCGCGATCGCAAAATTTGCTGGATTGTTCTGGCCCCGCCACCAATCGGGTGATTTTGAGGCTGATGACAAAATGCTTGCGCGTACAGGCAATCGTTATCTCCGGTATTACCTGGTTGAGGCTGCCAATCTGGTCCGGCGACACGAACCTGAGTACCGCGCCTTTTACCAAAAGAAATATCGTGAGGTGCATAAGCACTCACACAAACGCGCCCTCGTCTTAACGGCAAGAAAACTGGTGCGCCTGATCGATGCGCTGCTCCGCAACGATCAAATTTATGCGCCGAAAAAGAAGGTGACGCGATGAGGTAACCAGGTAACCATCATCGATAGCCTGAACTTGAAAACTTCCAGATTATTCCAATTATCTGGAGGCTTAGTTCAGTATTGCCATTTTTACGACATAGAGCCAACAAAATTTCCAATTCACTTGTTTTTAACCCTTGACATCACACCGTAGGACTTTTTTATAAAAAAATAGCTTTCACAACTGATTATATATTCCGAACCTTTCAAGGCCAATTCCTATATATGTAGGGAAATCGGAAGCCCGGTTTTCTGCTTGCCCTATATTTATCGCCCGTCTAAAGCCATACCTTCTGCGCAAACTTGAACAACCGGTTTTTGGTTTACCGGCTGCACGTCTTTTCCTTCGGCGCAAAAAAATCATCTGCCTCTTAAGCTGAAGCAGATGCGAGCTGATCAGGGCAAAAAATATAAAATTTGTCCATTCACCAGTCGGCTCGATATTTTTCCGGCAAATTCCAGATAAAGACATCTTGTAATTGTTGCCATAAACGGAGCGAAAAATTGCTTTATTGCCATATCCCCATAAGTATCCCGGCAGATTTGCGCCGCTGTTTTCTCTCCTTCTTGAAGCGACATGACAATTTGCTTGAGTCTATGCTCATGGCGCATCCGGATGCTCTCCGCCCGCGCCTTTACATCCTCAATTAGCCCGCCGTGCCCCGGAAGCGCCACTTTGACAGGCAGGTCTTTAATCCGGTCAAGCGAATCAAAATAATCCCCAAGCGGGTTTTTGTCGTTCTCAGACCAGGCGGCAACAATGGGGGACAAGTCTTTTAACACATGGTCTCCGAGCACCAGAATTTGCTTTTTGCGATTGTAAAAACAAAAATGGTCCGGCGCATGGCCAGGCGTCCGGATCGCTTCGTAAGGATCATCACCGAGCAGAACCTGTTCGCCATTTTTAAAAAGGCCGTCCGGTTCAAAATCATATTTCGGGATCTCCCGTGCAAAATTCCGTTTCGGCAAAGTCGGCCCGCCATGCTTTTGCAAAACCGCTTCGTATTTATCATGTGAAACGGCAAAACGGGCCTTTGTTTCCTGCATGGTCTGAAAGCTTAAATCGGACATGAAAACAGGTACACTGTATTTTTCTTTCAGCCATTTCGCAAGCCCGAGATGGTCGGGATGCGAATGTGTCAGCACAATTTTTTCAATGGGAAAAACCGATGCCAGCACTTTGTTCCATGTTTCCTTCGCCGTTTCATGGAAGTCCCCGGTATCCACAATCGTGTACCCTTTTTTTCCTTTAAAAAGATAGCAATTGACCTCCCGCATGCCGAATGGAAAACGGACGACCAGTTTCCATACATTTTCCGCCACTTTCGTGAAGTCGCATGAATCCTTTTTCTCTGTAAAACTTGCCAAATCCATCCCCTCCTACCATAAGCATAACTTTTCGGAGGAACTGGGGCAAACTTTTTCACTTTTTTTAATCGTATGCATGATGCCGCCAATCAGGCAGATGGTGCCATAAGTACCTGCCTTTTTGGGCTGGGCTCAACTGTCCCGCAAAATCACCTGTTCGATCGGTTCTTTTGCAAATTCAATGCCGTTTTCGCGGAACAGCCGGACGATCACATGGCGCATTTCATTTTCAATCTCATCTTTCTGGTTGCCCGGCAAAAGCGGGATCTCTACAAGAAAATCAAAGCTATGGTTCCGCAACCGGATCAACTTTACAGACGCTATCGTATCCGGTGCGAGACCATGATCTGCTTCTTTTACTGTTTCAAAAGCCTCGTGCAATAGCTTTTCCACCTTTTTTGTATCCATTTCGGAACTGACGCTGACCTGAATAGAAGCAGAAGGCTTTTCCGTCGTCCGGTTTTTAATGACCTGTTCAATAAAATATTGATTTGGAACAATCAGCGTACCGCTTTTATCGAGCCGGACCGTTGTAGAGCGGAGATTGATTTTCTCCACTCTGCCGGTTTCCTCATTGATTTCAACCGTTTCACCGACTTCAATCGGGCGTTCAAATAAAATGATGATCCCGGATACGAAGTTTGCCGCGATGTTGCGCATGCCAAAGCCGAGCCCGATCCCGATTACGCTTAAAACCGCCCCAAGTGCAGACAGGTCAAGGCCGACCGTTGTAAAGCTGATACAAAGTGCAGCAATCATGACGGTATAATAAATGAGGCGGTTAAACGTATACCCGAGTCCGCGGTCAACGTGATAATGGTCATAAACGGTTGAAAGCACATATTTTGTCAGAAGCTTCACAAGCCTGTGCGCGAGCGTGACAATCATTAAAGCAACAATCAGCAAAAACGGCGTGACATCGAGCCCGCCTTTGGAATAAAGCGGGTAAAACAACCACCTGTTATCGGAGAAATCAAACAGGAAGATCAAAAGTACACCGTATAAACAAGCCCAGTTTGTAATTGAATAAACCGCCGGCACGACCGTTTTTTGCAGCCGGCGGTTCCTTTTTGCAAGCACGGATACCGTCCACTTCAACAGCTTGCCGGCAACAAGCAAAACGACCGTATCAAGCGCAAAACGAAAAAGATGAATGTCCGAGAATTCTTTCCATACTGTATCCAACAACATAACCACCCGGTTCCAAGATGATATTTTTTCTATACCCTGAAACCGGGCATTCAATCGTTACAAGCCGTATTTCCGCAGTTTTCTGTAAAATGTGCTGCGCGGAATATCCAGCATTTTCGCCGCTGCCGCCGCATTTCCTTTCGTATGTTTCAAAGCTTCCAGTATCATATCGCGCTCAATCGCTTCCCGCGGGTTCAGCGTCGTGACCTGTTTTTCCATGCCGTTAAGCCCGGTCTCTCCGGAAACATATTCGTCCACATACCGTTCCGCTTCTTCTTCACCGGCCACAGCAAGCAGTCGGACGTTTTCAATCACATTCATCAGTTCACGGATATTGCCGGGCCAATGATAATCCTGCATTTTCTTCATAACCGCCGGCGGGATTTCGACGTCTTGATTTTTCTTTCTGCTGATATACTGAATCAAAGCAGGCAAGTCTTCTTTTCTTTCGCGCAAAGCAGGAAGGCGGACGGGAAAAACATACAGGCGGTAAAACAAATCTTCACGGAACTTCCCTTCTTTGACGAGCTTCGGTAAATCCTTGTGGGTCGCGGCAATAATCCGGACGTCCACACTTACTTCTTTTGCAGAACCGACCGGCACGACTTTTCTTTCCTGCAGGACGCGGAGCAACGCCGTTTGCATGGCAGACGGCAGCTCGGCCACTTCGTCAAGAAATAAGGTGCCGCCATGGGCCTGCTCGAATTTTCCTTTATGGCCACCCCGTTTTGCGCCGGTAAAAGCCCCGTCGGCATAACCGAAAAACTCGCTTTCCATTAATTCTTTCGGCACAGCCCCGCAATTGACGGCAATAAACGGGCCGTTTTTCCGGCTGCTGTTTTCATGGATGGCTCGTGCGACCAGCTCCTTTCCAGTTCCGGTCTCACCCGTGATAAAACAAGTGGTATCGGAAAGGGAAGCAATCCGGGCTTTGCGCAACGTTTCCTGAAAACTTCTACTTATACCGGTGACGCCACGGAAGACGAACTTTTCTTTTTGAAGAAGGGTGCCGGAAAGATTTTTATTTTCAGACAAAAAGAAACAGGTGCCGATTTTTTCCCGGCTGGAAGGCAATGGAATGGATTGGTTCACAATGGTATCCGTTTGGGAGGTCATTTCTTCAATCGTTCTACCAAAATAATCCGGCATTTTCTTCCGAAGCGGCCGGCTTGCCGCAACGGCTTTTCCTTCTTCATCCGTAATGACGAGTAACCGGTCCCCGTACTGGTCCGAAAGTTCAACAGCTTTTTGGATGAAACGTTCATGCCGGCTTTTTGCCATGCGTACGATTTCCTGCTCTACTGTATAAGCCAGCGATGAAACCATGGCGAGCATGAAAGGGTGGGATTCGGTATATGGACATGTTAAGTCCATGACGCCAACAAGATTCCTTTGGCTGTCGTAAACCGGCGCGGCTGCACAGCTCCACTGGTGGGAGGCAACCGAAAAATGCTCAGGGCCGTTCACCATCACGGCTTCCCCTGTCTCAAGCGTAGTGCCGATCGCATTCGTGCCGACCCGCTCTTCCGTCCAGCAAACCCCTTCGACAAAATTAATTTTTTGCGCTTCAAAAATGGTTTTCCGGTTTCCTGATACGGACAGCACATGCCCGCAAGGATCAATCAGGAGCGCCATCATGCCGGCTTCCTGAAACACAGGCTCCATCTTTTTCACATGGCGTTCGGCAATATTTAAAAAATCTTTATGCCTTTCCCGGTGTGCCAATAGTTTTTCAACAGGCAGGATATGCTGCCCTTTCCGCAAATACGGGTTCACATCCCGTTTTTTACAGCGGTACCACGATTCAGCGATTCGGTTGTTGATTCTCTCGGGATCCAATGTCCCTTCCTGCACAAACTTTTTCCACGTATTCCAATAACATACAGCCATCTTTCATCCCTCCGACTCATCATAGAAAATTGCGCATCAGGAAGAAAGTCGTGATGTTCTTTTCTATTATAATCGAATACGGAAAGCGTTTTCAATATGTAGACAGGGCTTATGAATATTCCCGGCAGTCTGAGAGACTGCCGGGAATGATTATACGTGCACCGGATGCCCCTGTGCATTTAAAACGGCTTCATGGATGGCTTCTGAGACGGTCGGATGAGCGGCAATCAAGCGCTCAAGCAAATCAGCCGTCATTTCCCCGTTCAGCATCAATACCCCCTGCCCGACCAGTTCTGTTGCATGCGGGCCGCAAATGGACAAGCCGACCACCTCTTCGTATTCCGGCTCGATGATGACTTTCACTTTCCCAACCTGTTCCCCGCTGATCATCGCTTTTCCGTTTGCCGAAAACGGAAATTCGCCGATCCGAACAGCGCCGTACATTTCTTTCGCCTGCTTTTCGGTGAGGCCGGTGCCGGCAATTTCCGGAAACGTATAAATGCAGCGGGGAACGGCTTTGTAATCCGCACTTGCCTCCATTCCGCATGCATTGAGCGCGGCCACTTTTCCTTCATGAAAAGCGACATGTGCAAGTTGGATGCCGCCAATACAATCGCCGCAGGCATAAATATGGGGGATGTTCGTCTGCATCTTTTCATTGACTTTTATGCCCGATTTTTCATACGCCACCCCGGCATTTTCGAGGCCGATCCCGTTGACAGACGGTTTCCGGCCGATTGAAACAAGCACGTATTCCCCGTAAATCTCGCGCGTTTCCCCTTCCTGCTCAATCAGCGCGCATTTCTTATCACGGTCCAGTTTTTTTACGGCAGCAGATGTATAAATGTCCACCCCGTCTTTTTCAAGCTGCTCTTTTAAAATATTCGCGATATCCGCATCTTCCCCCGGCAAAATATGTGGGGCCATCTCTATGATCGACACTTTTGTCCCAAGCCGGCTGTAAATGCTCGCAAACTCGCAACCGATTACCCCGCCGCCGACAATTACGAGCGATGGAGGCAGGCCGGGAAGAGACATGGCCTGCGTGCTGTCGATGATCCAGTTGCCATCAAACGGCGCAAACGGGAGGGAGCTCGGTTCAGACCCTGTTGCGATGATGAACTGGTCCGCTTTTATTTCAACCGTGCCGTTTGCTGTTTCTGCAAGAACAACATGGGGTGACTGGAATGCCGCTTTTCCCTGCACGATTTTGATTTTGTTTTTCTTCATTAAGTATTGAATGCCCTGTACAAGCCGGGAAACGATCGCATTTTTCCTTTCAAGCAGGGAGGACCAGTCAATGGACACCGCTTCCTTGTTCACCCGGATCCCGAATTTGTCCGCTTCCCGGATGTCCCGGTAGCGCCCTGCACTTTCCAAAAGCGTCTTGGTCGGCATGCACCCTTCATTTAAGCATGTACCGCCGAGTGTCGCCTGTTCAAATAAAATGACATCCGCACCCTGCTGTGCTGCTGTAATGGCAGCGACGTAGCCCGCAGGCCCGCCGCCTAAAATCCCGATGGTTTCCATCCTGATCCCTTCTTTCCTACAAAAGCATCGTAACCGGTTCTTCCAAATATTGCTTGACCGTTTGCAGGAAGGCCGCTGCCGGCGCCCCGTCGAGCACGCGGTGGTCAAACGTCAGGCTGAGCGGCAGCCGGCTCCTTTTTTCAATTTTGTCCCCGATAAAAACAGCTTCATCCGAAACGACACCGACACCCAATATTCCGGCTTCCGGCGGGTTCAAAATAGGCGTAAAAAATTCGACGCCGCTTGCACCCAGGCTTGAAATGGTAAAAGTGGACCCTTGCATCTCATCTGCCGGCAGTTTCCCGGATCTTGCTGCCGCTGTTTTTTCTTTGATTTCTTTTGCCAAGTCGATCAGCGATTTGCTGTCGGCGTTGCGGATGACCGGGACAATCAGCCCTTTTTCAACCGCCGTTGCGATGCCCAAATGGATTTCCGGGTAAGTGACAATTGTGTTATCCATAAACGCACTGTTCATTTCCGGATGGTTTTCGAGGGCAAGGATGGCAGCTCTTGCTATAAAATCCGTGATCGTCAGTTTGCTGCCGTATCGTTTTGCAATTGTCTCTTTCACTTGCGTTTTTAGCGCCAATAGTTCCGTGACATCCGCTTTCATCGTGATCGTCAGCTGTGCAGCCGATTGCAGGCTGGCATGCATGCGTTCTGCGATCACTTTGCGCATGCCGGATACCGGTGTGTGCTTCGGTTCTTTTCCTGCCGGCGCCTGGATGAGGCTGTCCTGTTTGCGGCTTTCTTTCTTTGACGCAATTGCCTGTTCCACATCTTCTTTTGTAATCCTGCCCCCTGGCCCGGTCCCTTTTATATCTTCCGGTTTGATGCCTGCTGCTTCCGCCATTTTCCGCGCGACCGGGGAAATTTTCACGCGCACTTTCCCCGGTTTTTTCGGGAGCGGTGCGGGACGGGCCGCCTTTATTTCTTCTTTTTGTCCTTTTTCTTCCTGCACCGGGGCTGCTGTTGCCGCCACTTCTTCATCCGGGTTTCCAATATAGCAAATCACCGTTCCCGGCGGTACGCCCTTTCCTTCCGGCACATTGATTTTTAATACATTGCCGTCCGCAGGGGACTCGATTTCCATCTCTATTTTTTCCGAACTGATGCTAGCGATCGGGTCGCCTTTTTTAACGGCTTCTCCTTCTGTTTTATTCCACTGTGAAACGGTTCCTTCTTTCATCGCCATCCCAAGTTTGGGCATAATAACTTCAACCGGCATGCCAACCACTCCTTTCTATCTGTCTGTTATTGCCCGACCGGTTCTCCCAAGAGCTCTGATACCGCCTGCACAATTTTCCCGGCGGACGGCAAATACAAATCTTCAAGCGGCGGCGAGAACGGAACCGGCGTGTGCGGTGCCGTGATCCGTTTGATCGGGGCATCCAGATCATCAAACCCTTTATCGGCAACAAGTGCCGCAATATCGGTTGCCACATTGCACCGCGGGTTCGCTTCATCGACCACAATGAGCCGGTTTGTTTTTGCGACCGACTGGAGAATCGCCCCTTCATCGAGCGGCGATAAACTGCGCGGATCAATCACTTCCGCTTCGATGCCGTCTTTGGCAAGCCGTTCTGCCGCTTCAAGCGCCGTCTGCACCTGTTTGCCAATTGCAACAATGGTGATGTCGCTTCCTTCACGTTTCCTGTCCGCCTTACCGAGCGGAATCGTATAGTAATCTTCGGGCACTTCCCCTTTTATGTTGTAAAGCGTTTTATCTTCAAAAAAGATAACCGGGTCATTGTCTTCGATCGCAGCCAAAAGCAGCCCTTTCGCATCATATGGCGTTGACGGCACGACGACTTTTAAGCCCGGTATCGACGTAAACAGCGCATACAGGCTTTGCGAGTGCTGGGCCGCCGCCCGGAAACCGGCGCCGTGCATCGTCCGGACCGTCACCGGCACTTGCGCCTTGCCGCCGAACATGTACCGGAATTTCGCACCCTGGTTGAGCACTTCGTCCAGACAGCTGCCGATAAAATCGTTGAACATGAGCTCTGCAATCGGCCGCAATCCTGTTGAAGCAGCAGCCATCGCAGCCCCCATATAGCCCGCTTCCGTAATCGGCGTATCCAAAATCCGCCCGCGGCCGAATTCCTGGACAAGGCCTTTCGTCACGCCAAGCACGCCACCCCATGCTTCTTCATCCTGCAGGTGATCAACTTCCGCACCGCCGGCAACATCTTCCCCCATCAAAATTACATTTTCATCTCTTCTCATCGCCAGTTTCATCGCTTCGTTAATGGCCTGCGAAAAAGAAATTTGTCTTCCCATTGGAAAGGCCTCCTTTTTTCATAGATTAGTAGGATACATAGACATCTTTCAAAAGTTCGGAAGGGTCCGGATACGGGCTTTCTTCGCTGAATTTCACAGCTTCTTCGATCTCCTGTTCCACTTTTTGTTCCAGGCTGTTGATATCTGCTTCGCTGAGCAGGTTTTGTTCAAGCACAAATTTTTTAAATTGGACGATCGCATCTTTTTCATTCAGCTGCTTCGCCTTTTCTGCTTCCGCTTTATAAGTCTGGGCATCCCCTTCAAAATGTCCGTAGTTCCGGTACGTCACGCATTCGATCAGCGACGGGCCTTCCCCGTTGCGGGCGCGTTCCACCGCTTCTTTTGCCGCCTGGTACACCGCAACAATATCTTTCCCGTCGACACGGACACCCGGAATATCGTAAGCAACGGCGCGGTCGGCAATCGTTTTGCAGCTTGATGCATAATGGAATGGCGTCGCTTCCCCGTAGCCGTTATTTTCCGCCACAAAGATGACCGGAAGTTTCCATACGGCTGCCAGATTGATGCCTTCGTGAAACGTACCGTGGTTATTTGCGCCGTCCCCAAAGAAGCAAACGCTTACATTGCTTGTCTTTTTAACTTTCGCTGTCAATGCCGCGCCGCAAGCCAGCGGGAACCCGCCGCCGACAATCCCGTTTGCGCCGAGCATGCCTTTGTCGAGGTCGGCAATGTGCATGGAACCGCCTTTTCCTTTGCACAGGCCTGTCGCTTTCCCGTAAATTTCCGCCATCATCCCTTTTAAATCGCAGCCTTTCGCGATACAGTGGCCGTGGCCGCGGTGTGTGCTTGTGATCATATCCTGGTCATTTAAGTGGGCGCAAACGCCGACCGCAACCGCTTCCTCGCCGGCATACAAGTGGACAAAACCCGGTAAAATGCCGGTCGCAAACACTTCATGCACTTTGTCTTCAAACTTGCGGATTTCAAACATTTTTTGCAACATCCACTGCGCTTTTTCCTTCGTGATCTGCAGTTCGCCCGCTTTTACTGTTTCCATTTATCCATCCTCCTTATCGTCATCTTTCACTTGGTAAACAAGCAAAAAGCGTGCCAATTGAAAACCCCGCTTTCATCCTGCTTCGTCTGCCCGGCACATAAAAAAATGAGACAAACCGGGACAGCTGTCTCATTTTGTCTCATTTTTTCCCATATTTTCTTATCCGCTGATTTCTGACTTTTTCATTTTCCATGCAGCCGGTGCAACGGGTTTTCGTGACATCAGGCTGTGCAGCACCATACCGGCTGCAACTGTGATGATGCCGAACCAGGACAACAGCGATGGCGCCGCAACCGGTAAAATGGCCATCTCCCCGAACAGCGCAAACAGCACTTCCAATGACTGGGTCGCTTCCACAAGCGATAATTTTTGCATGTCGCCGCGGACAAGATCGGTTGCCCGGAAAAACAATACCGTGGCAATCACCCCGGAAAAGACCGCAACCACGCCTGATTGCACGATTTGGTTTCCGGACGGCGGGCCGGACGCTTTTAAACCGTACAATGACAGAATAAACCAAAAGGGCAGGCTGGCAAGTGTCATGCCGAGCACACGCTGAAATGTATCGAGCCGGCCTTCGCACAATTCCATCATTTTCCGGTTGCCCAAAGGATAAGCAAAAGTCGCCACAATGACGGGAAGGACACCCAGCATCATTTCCCGGAAGCTGATCCGGCCGGCCTGCTCAAGCTGCATCATCAAAACGCCGAGCAAAATCACAAGCGACCAGCGCAAGCCGCGGAACGGGATGGGTTCCCGGATTTTCAGCAGGCCCTTCGGCGTCTCCACCGTTTTAAAAAAGAACGGGGCAAGCAGTGAACCGGATAAAATCGTGATCTGCCAGGTGCCGGCCACGAGCCATCCGGGCGCATAGGCTGCTGAAAAACATAACGGCGCATAAAAAAGAACAAAACCGGTAAAGCTCCACAATAACCACCCGGCCGGATGCTTTTTCATTTCCGCCCATAAGGCTTGAAAATTTTTCCTGGCAAGCACGATCACAAGCAAAAACGGAACCATCAAAATGTACCGGAGGGAGGCGCTCCAAATCCAGCTGCCGCCCGACAGTTCCATCGACCGGTTTAAAACAAATGTCACCGCGAAAAAGAAGGCGGCACATACCCCTAATAAGACCGGACGCAACATCTCCCACATCCTTTTTATAGCATTTTGGAATGAAAACCCGCATACGGGGCATTCCTCCTTATCTTATGAAAGCGGCAATGTTTTGAGCTCGTTCCAATACGTGCAAATGGTCTGGATGCCTTTATCAAAATTTTCAAGATGGAAATGCTCGTTCGGCGCATGGGCATTTTCCGACGAAAGGGCAAACCCCATCAGCACGACCGGTATGTTTAAAATGCGGTCAAATTCTGCAACAATCGGAATCGACCCGCCGCCCCTTGTATAGGTAACCGGCACGCCGTACACTTTTTCATACGCTTTTCCGCAAAGTTGGATGGCAGGATGGCTGCGCGGCGTGACATACGGGTAACCTTTGTCAAATTCGGTTACAGAAACGGTTACGCCTTTTGGGGCATGGGCTTCAATATGTTTTTTCACTAACGACAAAATTTCGTACGGGTCCTGGTTTGGCACAAGGCGGCAGGTCACTTTCGCAAAGGCTTCAGACGGCAAAACGGTTTTCAGGCCTTCTCCGGTGAAACCGCTTTGTAAGCCGTTGATCTCAAGCGTCGGCCGGACGGATGTTCTTTCCGCGTACGAGTAGCCTTTTTCCCCGAACAATGCCGGTACGCCAAGCTGCGCCTGTATTTGGCCTTCATCTGCCGCCTGTTTTGCGAACGCTTCTTTTTCTTCCGGCGTGCTTGCTTCCACTTTGTCATAGAAGCCTTCCACCAAAACCCTGCCGTCCTGGTCGTGGAAGGACGCCAGCAATTCAACCAGCGCAGTGGCAGCATTTTGCACCCCGCCGCCATATTCGCCGGAATGAAGGTCGCTTGATGCGCCTTTTACATGGATTTCAAGGCCGCATAAGCCGCGCAGCCCGTAGCAGATCGTCGGTTTTCCCAACTCCGGCATGCCGGTATCGGAAACGACGATCAAATCCGCTTTTAAAAGTTCCTGATGTGCTTCTACAAATGGTGCGAGATGCGGGCTGCCGATTTCCTCTTCTCCTTCAAACAGCACTTTGATATTGACAGGCAGTTCCCCTTCCGTTTCCATCAATGCTTCGATCGCTTTGATATGCATAAACACCTGTCCTTTATCATCACTCACGCCGCGGGCAAAAATTTTGCCATCGCGGATCTCCGGTTTAAACGGATCGCTTTTCCAGAGGTTCAGCGGATCAACCGGCTGGACGTCGTAATGCCCGTAAATCAGGACGGTCGGCTTCCCGTCTGCGTGAAGCCAGTCACCGTATACAACCGGGTTGCCTTTCGTTTCCATCACTGCGGTATGTTCGAGGCCTGTTTTCCCAAGCTCTGCTTTCAGCCATTCCGCTGCTTTTCTGACATCTGGTTGATGTTCGGATAGGGAACTGATACTCGGGATTTGGAGAAAATCAAACAGTTCTTCTAAGTGCTGTTCATGGTGTTCCTTTAAATATTGCTGATACGTTTGTGACATGCCTATACCTCCTCGTCATGCTTTCTCTTTATTGTAAGACAAGTTTCATTATTTTTCCAATTCATTTGCAAGGTGGCAAATGAAAAAAAGAAAGCAGGAGCCCCCTTTTGGCAGCTCCCCGCATTTTTTATTGATGCGTTTGATTCGCAAATTCCGCCATGGCTGCGGCCATGAACGCCGCAAGCCCTGGGCCAAATTGATCAATGTTTTTTGTAAACCGGCTGTCTTCTATATACATTTGGCCAAGCCCTTTAAAGGCTTCCGGCGTATAATCCCCGAAATGGCGGTTTAAAAAATCAAACCATTTCCGGATCGCTGTTTGCGCTTCTTGTGCGCGCGGGTCCTTGTGGCGGATGGCAGCAAGTTCACGGTAAATTTCGTTCATCTCATCAGCCAAAGCCAATTTTTCATCTCCGTCAAGTCTCGCCATTTTCGCTTCCGCTGCATCTACTGCCTGATCCCCCCATTTTTCGCGTGCCTCACGCGCATACGGATTGCTGTCAAAGCGGAAACCGGCAAATTTTTCTTCACTGGACATTTTCATTCCCTCTTTCTCCGATTGGATTGTTTTTTCGATCAAGGCAATCATGTTCCCGAGCCGATTCTGTTTTTCAATCAGCAAATGGCGCTGCAGCTCGAGCGCCCCGAGCCTGTCAAACGAAGGGCTTTCCATGATTTCCTTGATCTTTTGCAAAGGGAAGCCCAATTCCTTGAAAAATAAGATTTGCTGGAGCGTTTTCAAGTTTTCTTCCGAATAGTGCCTGTAGCCGGACGGTGAAACTTCGGCCGGTTTAAGTAGCCCGATTTCGTCATAGTGGCGCAATGTCCGGATGCTTACCCCGGCGAGCTCTGCAACTTCTTTAATTCTCATCATGCAGCCCCCTTTCTTCTTTACTGTAAGGGGTGACGCAGCGTGAGGGTCAAGACATTTTTTCGAGTTTTTCCTGCAAGGCAAACAGCACTTCGTATATTTTCACGAAAGCTTCCATGAGTGGCATCTCTTCCCTGAAACCGGGCACATCGTTCAACGGAAAGTTCACATCCCAGATGCCTTCATTGCCATCAAAAAGGATTTCCCCCTTCCCGTCTCCTTCGAGCAGTTCAGACAATCCCGTTTGAATCGCCGGCCCGTATTTCTTCTGCACTTTGAGCCCGAGCATGCAATTGTAATGGCCGAAGACATCATCCAGCTCAAGGGCAATCCCGTCGACGCCGATGATGCCAAACCAGTCTGACACGATGTAAACATATTCTTTCCTATGCTTTTTCAAATAGATGACAGGTTCATTTAAAAACGCCGCCGTTTCCACCGCAAGGGTCTCATCGGCTTCCTTGCTGCACCGTTCAATAGATGCATCGGCAAAACGGGCGGTACCCTCTTTTTCAACAATTTCTTTTTCCCTGACAGCATCTTTGAAAAAATCCTTATAGCGCTCCAAATACGCTATTTCTTGTTTACATAATATTATTATAGTATCCTTTTGGTTTTCGATATATGTTTTTAAATTTTTTCCCAGCATGGCAACCATCCTTTATGAGGTATTCTGCTAAACAGTATGTCCCAATTGGAAGCTTTTGTAAAGAAACAAAAAACTGTGCCCGGAGAATAAAATCCTTCTAGGCACAGTTTGTAAAATTATTTATTCACCGCTGCCGGTTTATGAAAATCACGTCCGTCACGGATCGCTTCTACAATTCCGGCGCGGATGACGAAATCCCCGAAATGTTCGCCTTCCTGCCGTTCTTTTGCATATTGCAAAAGAATCGGGCGCAGGGAAGCGAGGATCTCTTCTTCCCCGATATTTTCCTTATAAAGGCAAGCGAGCCTGTCGCCAGTGAAGCTGCCGCCCAAATACAAATTGTATTTTCCGGGGCCTTTCCCGATAAAAGCCATTTCCGCAAGCGCCGGCCTTGAGCAGCCGTTCGGGCAGCCTGACATCCGGATGACGATTTCTTCTTCGCGCAACCCCGCTTCATCCAAAATCTCTTCGATTTTTCCGAGCAGTTCCGGCAAGTACCGTTCTGCTTCCGCCATCGCAAGGCCGCAAGTCGGGAATGCGACACAGGACATCGAGTTTCTTCTGAGGGCGGAAGCATGCTTGCCGTCCGTCAGATGGTATTTTTCAACCAGTTCGTCAATCTTTCCTTTCATTTCCTCGGTTACATTGGAAATGATGACATTCTGGTTGGGGGTGAGGCGGAACTCGCCTTGATGGATTTTTGCAATTTCACGCAGCCCGGTCATCAAAGGATAGCCGTCAATATCTTTAATCCTGCCGCTTTGGACAAATAACGTTAAATGCCATTTGCCATCGCCTTGGATCCAGCCGTAACGGTCGCCGTTATGGTCAAAATGGAACGGGCGGGCTTCCCCGAGATCCCAGCCGAGCCGTTCATTCAATTCCGACTTGATCCAGTCGAGCCCCCGTGCGTCAATGGTGTACTTGAAACGCGCATTTTTCCGGTTCGCGCGGTTGCCGTAGTCGCGCTGGATCGACACCACTTTTTCCGCCACTTCAATCACCTGGTTCGGGGTGCAAAAACCGATGATCCGGGCAAGCTGCGGATATGTCTTCGGATCGCCATGGGTCATGCCCATCCCGCCGCCGACCGCGACATTAAACCCTTCAAGCTTCCCTTCATTCAAAATGGCGATAAACCCTAAATCCTGTGAAAAAATATCGACATCATTGGAAGGCGGCACAGCAAACCCGATTTTAAACTTCCGCGGCAAATACTTCGGGCCGTACAGCGGTTCGGAATCTTCCTGCTCTTTTGTATCAATGATTTTTTCATCTTCCAGCCAGATTTCATGATACGCGGAAGTCCGCGGCAACAAGTGGTCGCTCGTTTTTTTCGCCCATTCATATACCTCGGCATGCACACCCGACTGGTACGGGTTCGGGTTGCACATCACATTCCGGTTCACATCCCCGCACGCAGCAAGCGTCGTCATGAGCGCATCGTTCATTTCGCGGATGGCCTGCTTTAAATTCCATTTTAAAATGCCATGCATCTGGAACGTCTGCCGGGTCGTCATACGCAGCGTTCCGTTCCCGTATTTTTGCGCCAGTTCATCCATCACAAGCCACTGTTCCGGGGTCGCAACGCCGCCCGGAATGCGGACACGCACCATAAACTGGTAAGCCGGCTCCAGTTTCTTTTTGCGCCGCTCGTTGCGGATATCCCGGTCGTCCTGCTGGTAGCTGCCATGAAATTTCAACAGTTTATTATCGTCCTCGGATATCGCGCCGGTCAGCGGATCTTTGAGCCCTTCCGCAATCGTTCCTCTTAGAAACCGGCTTTTTTCTTTTATCGTTTCAAGCGGATCAAGTTTTTTATCAACCATCTTCCTGCCCCTCTCTGTTAATACACATCACGCTGGTAACGTTTTTCTTGGCGCATTTCCTGCAAATAGCCCTCTGCCTCTTCCCTCGTCATGTTGCCTTCTGTTTCAAGAATGTGAAGCAGCGTTTCTTGGACGTCGCGGGCCATCTGCTTTTCATCGCCGCACACATACACACAGGCGCCTTTTTCAAGCCATGCATAAAAATCTTTACTTTTTTCAAGCATCCGGTGCTGGACGTATATTTTTTCTGCCTGGTCGCGCGAAAAAGCCACATCCATTCGTTCGAGCACGCCATTTTTCAGCCAGTTTTGCCAGTCAAGCTGATACAGAAAATCCGTCGCAAAATGCTGGTCCCCGTAAAACAGCCATGTACGGCCGGTGATCCCTTCCGCTTCCCTTTCTTCCAGGAAAGAACGGAACGGCGCCACGCCTGTTCCCGGCCCGATCATGATCACCGGCACATCCGGATCAGCCGGAAGTTTGAAATTCGGATTGCGGTGGACATAAACCGGCAGCTTGTCTCCTGGTTTTATCCTGCCTGCGATTTGTCCGGAGCAAACCCCTTCGCACACCCTTCCGTTTGCTGTATAGCAGTCCAGTGCAATGATAAGATGGACTTCATCGGGGTTCGCTTTCCAGCTGCTTGCGATCGAATAAAGCCGCGGCGGCATTTTCCGGAGCATTTGTACAAAAGCTTGCACTTCCACTTTTTCCGGCGGATACTCCTCGACAAGATCGATCAGGCCCCGCCCTTCAAGGTATGCCTTTGCCTCCGCTTCATTTTCAAGCAAAGCCGTAAGCCCTTTGTTTCCGAAAAGCACGGCTGCCTGCTGAAGCAGCGGTTTTGTTAATCTCGTAATTTCATAATGTCTGAGCAATGCTTCCCTGGCCGGCAGCACTTCCCCTTTTTTATTGATCGGAACCGGTTCTTTTGGATCCCAGCCGAGCTTTTCGATCAGACGTTCCACGAGTTCCGGGTCATTTTCCGGGTAAATCCCGATGCTGTCCCCCGGTTCAAATGTAAAACCGGAACCTTCAAGGGATAGTTCGATATGGTGCGTTTCTTTATTGGACCCTTCCCAGTTCAAATTGATATTTTCCAGCACTTCCGCCTGGAACGGGTTGGATTTGGAATAATCGGTGTTTGCGGGCCGGGTGGCATCTGCTGCGGTTGAAGGCGGCAAGGCAGATGACTGGAGCACGCCTGTAACCCCTTCAAACCATTCCTGGGCGTCTTCTTCATAATCCACATCGCAATCCACCCGCGGATAGAGCCGTTCCCCGCCCAACTCTTCCAGCCTCTTGTCGATCTCTTTTCCGACCTTGCAAAAAAACTCATATGTCTGGTCCCCAAGCGCCAAAACGGAAAATTGGACCCCGTCCAGTTTCGGGGCTTTTCTGCTGTGGATCAGCTCATAGAAAGACAATGCGTTGTCAGGCGGATCCCCTTCCCCTTGTGTACTTGTAATGATGAGCAGATACCCTGCATTTTTTAAATCTTTCGGCTTGGCTGCATCGAGTGCCGAAAAAGATACGGTAAACTGCATTTCTTTTAATCTGGCGGCGAATGCTTCGGCAAGCGCCTGGGCATTGCCTGTCTCGGAACCAAACAGCAGCGTAACCGTTTTGGTTGCCGTCTGTACCGGTTTTTCAGCAACAGCTGTACTTCCCGGGGGATTCGTTCCTTGTTCGGCAAACGGATAGGTTAAATATCCGCTTAGCCATAATTTTTGCTGATCCGTTAATAGTTGCAGCAGTTCATTTAACTTTTCCGCCTGTTCTTTACTAAACGGGCTGTTTTGTACACTTAACGGCAAATCTTCCACCTCGCAATGTTTGCATGCACTTTTCATTTGTTTATTTATGTATGACATCCTAATCCAAATATACATAGAAGTTTACTTGGATTTTAATCCGCTTCTTTCCATGAGAAGCGCCTTCGAAAAAAGCTCTCCTTACAAAGATAAGAAGAGCCGGCGCACAATGGTCAACTTCTCTTATCTTTCAGACGATTGTCTGCAGGAATTGGCACAGTGTTTTTCAACCTGTTGCCGAGGCTTCAAAGGGCCTTTCCCTCCACCTCTCTGGATAAGAAGCACGAATCATTATTTAGAAATCATTGAAAACATTATACAATCAAATGCAGGTACAGTCAATTCTTTTTTGAACAGATGGGACATTTAAAAAAGGAAAAGGGTGGCAAGTTCCGCATCAAGCGTCCCCCCAATATACTTTATGTATCTTTTGCACAGAATGAGGGGGGAATGGATGAATATCCGCATTTACCAGGGGAATGAGATGACGCCGGAAGACGGGGACGCCAATATTGTGATCGATGTAATCCGCGCGTTTACGGTTGCCCACCATGCCTTTTTGGGCGGCGTAAAAGAGATTTGGTTGGCTGACTCAATAGAAACGGCTTTTCGTATCAAAAACAAATACCCGCATGTTTTGCTCACGGGCGAAAGGAACGGCCTTCCGATCCCGGGATTTGATTTGGGCCATTCACCGGCCGCCATCGCCAAACAGCCGTTAGCCGGCAAAACGTTGGTGCAAACATCCACAAACGGGGTAAAAGCAGCCTTCCGCGCCCTTTGTGCAAAGGAAGTCTATGTTACCGGCTTTTCGAATGCAAAAATGACGGCAAAATGGGTCCTGCGCAAATGGAAAGGCAAAGACAACGCCCGCATCAATATTATCGCTTCCCATCCGACGGGGGAAGATGACCTGGCATGCGCATTATACATGGAAAGCATCCTTACCGGCTCCGGCACGATAAAGCCGGAATCAGTGATCAAGGAGATTGTAAATGCCAGTGTTGCAAAGAAATTTCTTGATCCCGGCCAGCCTGCATTTAACCCGGCTGACCTGGAATTTTGCAGCAACGAAACAGACTGCGGGTTTGTTATGAAAATTGATCCAACAGGAGAATTTCCAACGATCGTGAGGGTTGAAGATGAATGACCATGGTTTGACACTGCCTTTACGCAATGAGAAACCGCGGGATTGCGGAATCACCATCTTAATTGACAATGGCATTCCGCTGAACTTTTTTAAAGATACCATGAACAGTGCAGCCCCTTATATTGATTTCGTCAAATTCGGCTGGGGAACATCGGTGGTTTCGCGCCATTTGGAAGAAAAAATAGATCACCTGAGGCAAAACGTCATTGCCTTCTTTTTCGGCGGCACTTTATTTGAAAAGTTTGCCAGCCAGGGAAAGACGGATCGGTACGTTCAATACTGCCGGCGGTTTGCATGCGAATATGTTGAAATCTCAAATGGCACCCTGCCGCTGTCCAATCCGGAAAAGTGCCATTATATTGCGGAATTTTCAAAGGAGTTTAAAGTGTTAAGTGAAGTTGGCTCAAAAGATACTGCCAAATCAATAGCCGACACGCCGGCGTTATGGCTGGAATCGATTAGTCAAGATTTAGAAGCAGGCGCATATAAAGTGATGACAGAGGCAAGGGAAAGCGGCACGAGCGGCATTTGCAACGGGGACGGGGAAATACGGGAGGAGATGTTTGCGGCCATCCTGGACTCCGGGATTCCCCGCGATGCTTTCATTTTCGAAGCGCCCAACAAGCAGCTCCAGGCTTTTTTTATCCAACAGCTCGGCCCGGATGCCAATCTGGCCAACATCCCTTTTTCGGATGCCCTTGCGCTTGAAACATTAAGGCTCGGTTTGCGATCAGATACTTTTTTTATTGGAGGAGATTCCCATGAGAAAAACGGATAAAATTTTTCATTTGGCGATCCCGTGCAAAGATCTTGATGAAACAGCCGATTTCTATCAGAAATTAGGCTGTAAGGTGGCGCGCCGGTATGATGACCGGGTCACTTTCAATTTTTTCGGGGACCAGGTTGTCTGCCATCTGAGCCCTGAAAAAATAGACCCCAACCCGAAAATGTATCCCCGCCATTTCGGCATTACTTTTTTGGATAAAGCAGCATTTGAGGAAACCCTCCAATCCGCAAAGAAAAACCGCTTGGCATTTTTCCAGGAGAAAATGGTCCGGTTTGGGGGCAGGCAAGAGGAACATTGGACATTTTTCCTCCAAGATCCCTCCAACAACTTGCTCGAATTTAAATATTACCACGATGAAAGCATGGTGTATTAACCAGTCCCATTCATTGCTCAAAGCATGCGATGCGGCTTTTTCCGGAAAGAGCCGCATCGCATGCTTTGCCATTTGGGCCAGGCGATAAGCGTTTTTTCCTGGCCCGAGACGTTTGATCGTTATGTTCAGCAGGATGGCAAAGCCCCGGAGGCCCTTTTTAGGCTTAACATGCAAACCGCAGGCATACAGCTGCGGTTTTTTTGCGGCTTCCCGCAGGAACATGCAGCGCTTGAAGCGAATAACATACTCTGCATGTTCCGCCACCCGGTTTTGTGATCCCATGCTGGCGGAAGCCAAAGCGATTTGGCTTCCAGAATGCTCCTTATTTATTTTCTAAATGGACAAAAGCTTTTGCGGCATTGACATGTGTTTTTGTGATCTTTGTCTGGTACAGCCAATCCGAAACGTCTTGCCATTTTTTCAGGCCCTGATCGGCAATCGTTTTATTTTTTTCGCTCATCAGCGGCAGCAAAATGTGCAGGCTCTTCGTTTCCACATTTTTATCCAGCGGTGAAGAGGCATCTTCATGTTTTAACAAAATGGCAAGCGCCTTTTCCGGATGTTTTTTGACATATTGCTGGCCTTTTTCGGCAGCAGCAAGAAATTTTTTAAAAATGTCTGGCTGCTGTTTCAGCTTATTTTCGTTTGCGATGAAAACGAGTTCGGCATAATCCGGAACACCGTATTTTGCCGGATTGAATGCTCTAACGGGTACGCCTTCCTTTTCCAGCAGCAACTGTTCATGATTAACAAAACCGCCGACGATCGCATCAGTTTTACGGGCTGTCAGAGCAGGGATTAAATCATAGCCAACATCCACTGTTTTCACCTTGTCCGGATCGCCCCCGTCTGCTTTGACCATTGTCCGAACGACTGCTTCTTCCAGCGGAATGGAAGAATAGCCGACCGTTTTGCCCGCCAGGTCTTTCGGTGAGCGGATACCACTTGAAGCTGGCACCATCACACGGTTCAGCGTATGGCGGACGACGGTGCCAAAAGATTGGACCGGAATATTCTCATCGCGCGCGATTAACACTTGGGGTTGATAACTTAATGCAATATCAATTCGATTCGCAGCCGCAAGTTTTAACGGGTCATTTGTGTCAGAAGGCATTTTGATGCTGACATCAAGGCCCTGCGCTTTAAAATAGCCTTTTTCCTTGGCTACATAAAGAAAAGAATGAACCGCATTTGGATACCAATCCAGCATGATCGTTACTTTTTGCGCATGTTTCGTTGCTTGCTGCGAATGATTGCTGCAGGCACCTAGCATACACGCCAGTACAGCGACCATTACCCATCGTTTCTTCATTGAAAATCCCCCTAAATTTTTGTTCTGTTTTTCAATAAGCTTTTTTCCATCCCATAAATAAGCAAAAATAATCCCATGCCGAGTGCAGCCAAAAGAAAAACGGCCGAAAAAACAGCGCCCGACTGCAAATACCCAGACATTCGCTTGCTAAAAAAGCCAAGCCCCGCAGTTGCGCCAAGCCACTCTCCGATCGCTGCCCCGCTGACACAATATACAACCGATAATTTCAAGCCGGATAAAAATTGGGGAAGGGCCATCGGGACAGAAAGTTTTCGGAAAATATCCCAACGGCTGGCGCCCATTGTCCGAAACAAATTCAGATAGGCGGGATCGACGGTTTTTAATCCGTCAAAAGTGCTGATTACAATCGGAAAGATAGCCGTTAACACAATAATCGCTACCTTGCTCCAAACTGAATAGCCGAACCACATCATAAAAACAGGTGATACGGCGACAAGCGGGATCGTTTGCGAAATAACAAGAAACGGATAAAAGATTTTTTCAGCCGTTTTGGAGACATACATGATGACACCGATCATCACTCCACCCGCAACAGATAAAAGAAAACCGATGCCGACTTCCTCCACTGTCGCAGGCAAATGCACATTTATTAGTTGCCTGTGATTTTCTATGAAAGATGCATAGATTTGGGTAGGGGACGGCAAAATGAAAGACGGGATCACCCCTTTCTGTATGACCCACTGCCAGCCGGCTATCAAGACCAGCATCGTAACGCAAAAAAGTCCGTAATCCCCCAGCCATTTTCGCCACTTCATTTAGGAAACCTCCTTTCATCCGAACTTCCAATATGTACAAGCTGCAAACCGTTCCAAAGCCCGTTCAACCATTTGAATTTTTTCCTGCTATAGCAATCTTCCACCTACTTTTTGTTTTTATTTCTTCCTGCCCGTCGTCATTGACGGGGTTTTTCCGGTTACCGCCCTAAAAGCAGCTATTTTCCCTCCCTTCCAACAGAAAAAAGCCAGGCCTGTAAAAGACCTGACTTTAATAAGCAAGAAAATTTCCCAAAATCCCTACTTTCCTACGCCGGCATGATCCGGATCAGGTCCAAAGGGTTGAAAAACCAAATGTTTTTCTCTCAGCCCGCCAATCCGGGCACCCCTAGTAGTCTGAAATATTCACTTTTTTCCATTATAGGCTTTCTATTTGCCTGTGTAAAGTAGTGCAAGCTTTTTTTAATTCAATTTTCTTTCTTCCCTTTCTGCCCTCCTGCTGTTTGGAATAAAGGCGCCAACATTACAGGCCCCGGTAAAAAGAGATCCTGAACATCGGGAAAAGTTCGCGCTAACTGAAGGATTCCGCTTTCTCTCCGGCTTTCCCGTTTTAAAAATGGGCCTGATCGTTTTTTGTACCATGATACTGGCCTTGCAAATTTCCGATTCCCAGGCCATGATATTAATAACTAAAACTTGAAAGTACGAAAATCGTGCAAACTCCTTGTCGCCACTGCGGTTATCCCGTCTAATTTAGAGCTAAGCTGCTTTAATTAGGTGTTTTTGATAGCTGACATGTAACTTTTTTTAAATTGCTCAAAGTAGTATTTAGTACTTCTTCACAAAGGATATACTCATCCTTAAAGGCTTCTCTAAATAAATCAATCATTGTTGAATCGCTTCTGCGAAGGTGATGTCAGTAAGTTCATCAACCATGAGATAAAACAACTCACCCAGGGTCCGATCATCTACCTGTTCACGGTGTTGGACTGCAAGGATTGAGTAACCAATTGCGACAAGAGCGGTATGTGCAAAGATACCGTCATAAGACAATCCTTGATATTTTGCCAGGAGGGGGTACTGTTTACACATCTTGAAGTATACTTCAATCGACCAGCGCTTTCCGTAAAGCTGAATAACTTCATCTTCAGAGAGCCGGGTGTCCGTTGTCGCCAAGACAAGGTAATCATTTCGTTTATTGCGGTTGCGGATATAAACGAGTTTGACTGGCACCGACGTTTCCCCGTCTACTGCTTCAACAAGAATGGATAACAGATAGCGTGAACGTCCGCGACGTTTCTTCTGGGTGTTAAAGACCGTTTTCACATCCATCAGTCCATCGTTGAATTGGTAATAAACTTTCTTAGAACGTTTCACCATGGCTACTCCATGAAGTCCCATTTCACGCAACTGATGAAACATCTTAGGGCTAGAAAACCAGGAATCAAACAAGACGTAGGAAGCATTCACTCCTTGAGACAAGGTTGATGATATCAATTCCAACACTACATTGGTTGCTTTGCGCTGTGCCTGAATCTTACGCTTTCCTGAAAATGTACGGCCGTCAATGGATTTTGGGCTGCACACTTGATTCTTGCCAGAAAGCAAGGAAAAGTTAACAGGAAGGAATGTATTGCCGTCACTCCAACCGAGTTGAAGAAACCGAAAGCCACGGGTATGTTTGTGTTTCGCATGGTCAAACTGAAACGCCGCAAGTTCAACGTGCTTTGCGCTGGCTCGCTCATACATGGAATCATCCACAATGAATACATTCCGGCGTGTTGGTTCGGTCAAGGGTTCGATGAACACAATGATACGGCGGCAGAGCAAAACCAAGAACTTTTGCCAATTGATTTTGCCGTTATTCAGTAGATTACGGAAAGTCTTATCTGAGAATCCGAGCTGATCTTGATGCTTCAAATAATCACGGTATGCAGATCTGTTTGAGAAAAGTGTACTGATCAAATAACAGAACAGTGTTTGAAATGGAACACCTTTTGTCTTTACAGCGTTTGAAACCTTCGCAATTTGAGATAAGCGGAAACGCAAAAAAATGCTTCGATTGAAGATAAAATTTCAAGAGATTGATGGTCGTTTTGTGTTATAATTTTCATAACATGAACACTCCTCGATTAATTGCTAGTTAGCACTTCAATTATACCGAGTTTCCAGTGTTCATGCTTTTATTTTTGCTCTAAACCCTTGTAAGACAAGTAATGAGAATGAATTTTAGTGTTTCAAGTTTTAGACGATAATCTATAAAGCCCAAACCTGTTTCTAATTAAAGCGGGTTTGGGAAACTTGATTACTATTTTTTGTAAAGTTCCCCTACCGCACACTTCATTTTTGTTTAACAAGACGATGAATCATAATTAAAAAGCCGCAGATTATAATCTGCGGCTTACTTTGGCCCGGCAACGTCCTACTCTCGCAGGGGGAAACCCCCAACTACCATCGGCGCTGGAAAGCTTAACTTCCGAGTTCGGGATGTATTCGGGTGTGGCCTTTCCGCCATCATCACCGGACCTGTATTTTATTTTGGGATGTGTTCCCTGAAAACCGGATGGGAGAAAAAACTGTAAACGGAGAATAGCTTTGGTTTCTAACTTTGAAAATTGTCTAGCTCCGGTGCCTAGCCCCTCGAGGTCGAATAACCTGCCCGTCACGGAGCCAAAAGACGGCTCCATGCCGGTCAGAACATTCGCTTGTCGGGGCTAAACAAGGCACCTTCGCTTTTCTATTTGGTTAAGTCCTCGATCGATTAGTATCCGTCAGCTGCACGCGTCGCCGCGCTTCCACCCCGGACCTATCAACCTGATCATCTTTCAGGGATCTTACCAGTTAAAACTGTGGGAAATCTCATCTTGAGGGGGGCTTCATGCTTAGATGCTTTCAGCACTTATCCCTTCCGCACATAGCTACCCAGCGATGCCTTTGGCAAGACAACTGGTACACCAGCGGTGCGTCCATCCCGGTCCTCTCGTACTAAGGACAGCTCCTCTCAAATTTCCTACGCCCGCGACGGATAGGGACCGAACTGTCTCACGACGTTCTGAACCCAGCTCGCGTACCGCTTTAATGGGCGAACAGCCCAACCCTTGGGACCGACTACAGCCCCAGGATGCGATGAGCCGACATCGAGGTGCCAAACCTCCCCGTCGATGTGGACTCTTGGGGGAGATCAGCCTGTTATCCCCAGGGTAGCTTTTATCCGTTGAGCGATGGCCCTTCCATGCGGAACCACCGGATCACTAAGCCCGACTTTCGTCCCTGCCCGACTTGTAAGTCTCGCAGTCAAGCTCCCTTATGCCTTTACACTCTGCGAATGATTTCCAACCATTCTGAGGGAACCTTTGGGCGCCTCCGTTACCTTTTAGGAGGCGACCGCCCCAGTCAAACTGCCTGCCTGACACTGTCTCCCACCCCGGTAAGGGGTGCGGGTTAGAATTTCAATACAGCCAGGGTAGTATCCCACCGATGCCTCCGCCGAAGCTGGCGCTCCGGTTTCCAAGGCTCCTACCTATCCTGTACAAGCTGTACCAAAATTCAATATCAGGCTGCAGTAAAGCTCCATGGGGTCTTTCCGTCCTGTCGCGGGTAACCTGCATCTTCACAGGTACTATAATTTCACCGAGTCTCTCGTTGAGACAGTGCCCAGATCGTTACACCTTTCGTGCGGGTCAGAACTTACCTGACAAGGAATTTCGCTACCTTAGGACCGTTATAGTTACGGCCGCCGTTTACTGGGGCTTCAGTTCAGAGCTTCGCCTTGCGGCTAACCCCTCTCCTTAACCTTCCAGCACCGGGCAGGTGTCAGCCCCTATACTTCGCCTTGCGGCTTCGCAGAGACCTGTGTTTTTGCTAAACAGTCGCCTGGGCCTATTCACTGCGGCTTCCCGGGGCATACACCCCAAAAAGCACCCCTTCTCCCGAAGTTACGGGGTCATTTTGCCGAGTTCCTTAACGAGAGTTCTCTCGCTCACCTTAGGATTCTCTCCTCGCCTACCTGTGTCGGTTTGCGGTACGGGCGCCTTTCACCTCACTAGAGGCTTTTCTTGGCAGTGTGGAATCAGGAACTTCGGTACTTTAATTTCCCTCGCCATCACAGCTCCGCCTTGGCGCGAAGGATTTGCCTCCGCACCGGCCTAACTGCTTGGACGCGATCAACCAGTGTCGCGCTTGCCCTATCCTCCTGCGTCCCCCCATCGTTCAAACGGTGAAGAGGCGGTACAGGAATATCAACCTGTTGTCCATCGCCTACGCCTTTCGGCCTCGGCTTAGGCCCCGACTAACCCTGAGCGGACGAGCCTTCCTCAGGAAACCTTAGGCATTCGGTGGAAGGGATTCTCACCCTTCTTTCGCTACTCATACCGGCATTCTCACTTCTAAGCGCTCCACCGGTCCTTCCGGTCCGGCTTCAACGCCCTTAGAACGCTCTCCTACCACGGACACCAAACGGTGTCCATCCGCAGCTTCGGTGATACGTTTAGCCCCGGTACATTTTCGGCGCAGCGTCACTCGACCAGTGAGCTATTACGCACTCTTTGAATGATGGCTGCTTCTAAGCCAACATCCTGGTTGTCTAAGCAACGCCACATCCTTTTCCACTTAACGTATACTTTGGGACCTTAGCTGGCGGTCTGGGCTGTTTCCCTTTCGACCATGGATCTTATCACTCACAGTCTGACTCCCAAGCATAAGTTTTTGGCATTCGGAGTTTGTCTGAATTCGGTAACCCGATGAGGGCCCCTCGTCCAAACAGTGCTCTACCTCCAAAACTCTCCGCTTGAGGCTAGCCCTAAAGCTATTTCGGAGAGAACCAGCTATCTCCAAGTTCGATTGGAATTTCTCCGCTACCCACACCTCATCCCCGCACTTTTCAACGTGCGTGGGTTCGGGCCTCCAGCAAGTGTTACCTTGCCTTCACCCTGGACATGGGTAGATCACCTGGTTTCGGGTCTGCGGCCTCATACTCTTTCGCCCTGTTCAGACTCGCTTTCGCTGCGGCTCCGCTTCTTCAGCTTAACCTTGCATGAGACCGTAACTCGCCGGTTCATTCTACAAAAGGCACGCCATCACCCGTTAACGGGCTCTGACTACTTGTAGGCACACGGTTTCAGGATCTCTTTCACTCCCCTCCCGGGGTGCTTTTCACCTTTCCCTCACGGTACTGGTTCACTATCGGTCACTAGGGAGTATTTAGCCTTGGGAGATGGTCCTCCCGGATTCCGGCGGGATTCCTCGTGTCCCGCCGTACTCAGGATCCACTCGGGAGAGAACGAAGTTTCAGTTACAGGGCTTTTACCTTCTCCGGCAGGCCTTTCCAGGCCGCTTCACTTACCCCGTTCTTTTGTAACTCCCATATGAGTGTCCTACAACCCCGGAAGGCAAGCCTTCCGGTTTGGGCTGTTTCCTGTTCGCTCGCCGCTACTTGGGAAATCGCAATTGCTTTCTCTTCCTCCGGGTACTGAGATGTTTCAGTTCCCCGGGTGTGCCCTTCCTGCCCTATGGATTCAGGCAGGAATCCTGTCCGATTAAAGACAGGGGGTTTCCCCATTCGGAAATCTCCGGATCAAAGCTTACGTACAGCTCCCCGGAGCATATCGGTGTTTGTACCGTCCTTCATCGGCTCCTAGTGCCAAGGCATCCGCCGTGCGCCCTTTCTAACTTAACCATAAAAAGGTTTAAATCCAAAAATAAGCGATTCTCGGTTTACTTGGTTTATTTCTCCTATCCGGTTTTCAAAGAACACATACTGAAGGATTGGACCTTCAAAACTGAACAAAACGGAAACGCCAAACTTAATTTCGGAAAACGAAGGTTTTCCTTTTATGTCTAGCTCCGGGCGCTATCGGCTAGCGTATTTCTACGTCTTCTCCCTACGATAAGCGGGCATCGATTCGCCTTTAAGGCTCATCATGTTTCCTTTATCTCAGTCGAAGACTTCGAAATCCGTACGCCGATGAACGAGCGCCCTACGCTTTTCCCCTTAGAAAGGAGGTGATCCAGCCGCACCTTCCGATACGGCTACCTTGTTACGACTTCACCCCAATCATCTGTCCCACCTTCGGCGGCTGGCTCCGTAAAGGTTACCTCACCGACTTCGGGTGTTACAAACTCTCGTGGTGTGACGGGCGGTGTGTACAAGGCCCGGGAACGTATTCACCGCGGCATGCTGATCCGCGATTACTAGCGATTCCGGCTTCATGCAGGCGGGTTGCAGCCTGCAATCCGAACTGGGAATGGTTTTCTGGGATTGGCTTAACCTCGCGGTCTCGCAGCCCTTTGTACCATCCATTGTAGCACGTGTGTAGCCCAGGTCATAAGGGGCATGATGATTTGACGTCATCCCCACCTTCCTCCGGTTTGTCACCGGCAGTCACCTTAGAGTGCCCAACTCAATGCTGGCAACTAAGGTCAAGGGTTGCGCTCGTTGCGGGACTTAACCCAACATCTCACGACACGAGCTGACGACAACCATGCACCACCTGTCACTCTGTCCCCCGAAGGGGAAGGCCCTGTCTCCAGGGAGGTCAGAGGATGTCAAGACCTGGTAAGGTTCTTCGCGTTGCTTCGAATTAAACCACATGCTCCACCGCTTGTGCGGGCCCCCGTCAATTCCTTTGAGTTTCAGCCTTGCGGCCGTACTCCCCAGGCGGAGTGCTTAATGCGTTAGCTGCAGCACTAAAGGGCGGAAACCCTCTAACACTTAGCACTCATCGTTTACGGCGTGGACTACCAGGGTATCTAATCCTGTTTGCTCCCCACGCTTTCGCGCCTCAGCGTCAGTTACAGACCAGAGAGCCGCCTTCGCCACTGGTGTTCCTCCACATCTCTACGCATTTCACCGCTACACGTGGAATTCCACTCTCCTCTTCTGCACTCAAGCCTCCCAGTTTCCAATGACCGCTTGCGGTTGAGCCGCAAGATTTCACATCAGACTTAAGAAGCCGCCTGCGCGCGCTTTACGCCCAATAATTCCGGACAACGCTTGCCACCTACGTATTACCGCGGCTGCTGGCACGTAGTTAGCCGTGGCTTTCTGGCCGGGTACCGTCAAGGCGCCGCCCTGTTTGAACGGCACTTGTTCTTCCCCGGCAACAGAGTTTTACGACCCGAAGGCCTTCTTCACTCACGCGGCGTTGCTCCGTCAGACTTTCGTCCATTGCGGAAGATTCCCTACTGCTGCCTCCCGTAGGAGTTTGGGCCGTGTCTCAGTCCCAATGTGGCCGATCACCCTCTCAGGTCGGCTACGCATCGTTGCCTTGGTGGGCCATTACCCCGCCAACTAGCTAATGCGCCGCGGGCCCATCTGTAAGTGGCAGCCGAAGCCGCCTTTCCTTTTTCCTCCATGCGGAGAAAAAAACTATCCGGTATTAGCCCCGGTTTCCCGGCGTTATCCCGATCTTACAGGCAGGTTGCCCACGTGTTACTCACCCGTCCGCCGCTAGCCTTTTAAAAGCAAGCTTTTAAAAGGCCCGCACGACTTGCATGTATTAGGCACGCCGCCAGCGTTCGTCCTGAGCCAGGATCAAACTCTCAGTAAAGATGTTTGATAAAAGTTCAAAAAGAATTTGACATTTCGTTTTGTCCAGTTTTCAAGGAACAATCTTTGCTGTTCTTAACAGTGACTTAATTATTATATCAAAATATCAATTCGCTGTCAACATCTTTTTTTAACCCCGTTGTTTATCCACCTAACGGGTCAGCTCATTTATCATAACATTTATCCGTAACTTAAGTCAATAAGATAGAGCAAGGTAATGTTTTCCATCTTTTTTTAAGATCCCTGCTCCTTAATATAATGAAGAAACAGGGATCTATGCTACAAGTTAAGATGGCGGAACAGCATTGAGCTTCCTCTGTTACATACGTACAGGTCGTTTTCAGGGAACCGCAGTACTCCTGTCACAGCAGCCGTTTCTTTTATCCATTCCCTTTTTTCAGCCATAATTTCCGGAATGGTTTTTGCCAGTCACTGGCAAGCACCTTTACACTTAAAATTTCTTCTATCGCATCAAAATTTGTTCTATCATGGTATCTGATGTTATTGATATGCAGGATGGAAAGCTGTTTTTCCCCTTTTTCAAGGAGGATAAAGCTGTCATTTTTCCGGACAAAACCTTCTTCGAGCACACGCATATAGAAGCCGGACCAGCCAGTTTCCACAATATCGGCAGGAAAACTGTCCAATCCGTGTTTCGCAGCAATTTTATAGCAAGGCTCCCGCGGCTGTGATACCTGCACAACCGCTTCCCCCATTTGAAAAACATCGCCGATATGGATATCTGCTTCCGAACATCCCGAGAGCGTAATATTTTCGCCAAATGCCCCCGGCTCAAAAGTCCGGTTAAATTTCTTCCCCCATACCGGAAAATGATCACCAACATACACGCAGACTGCTTTATCCGCTCCGCCATGATGCACAAGGTCCGCCTGCTTGTCCCCTTCGAAATTTTCTTTTGCCAGATATACCGGGCCTTCCTGTGGTGTTTTAAAAATGCCACTCTGCACCACTTTCTGTTTATAGGCAAGCGCCTTTGGTTTGCCTGTATTTACCGAAACAACAACACCGTCCGCCATCATGCCTGCTCCTTTCCCAAATTGCTATCTAAATTTTACCATCATTTGCGTAAACTTTGAAAAACATTTTAAGAAAATCCCGCATGTCTCCCGTTTGACTTTCCGGATTCGCTGTTTTCAATCCTTTTGCAAAAAGGTTTCTAAAAGTTTTACCGCTTCATTATATTTTAGCGTAACTTTTCTTGTTGCCGCTGCCGGAATAATAGCAATTTCGCCCAGGTGCTTCAAACATTTCGTCTGGCCTTGTTCTGCCGGTAAATGAAAGGTGTAGTCTTCCAGCTGAATGAGCAGCAATTTCTTTCCATTCTGAGTATGATAGCCGATCATTTCAGCCTTATTTTCATCAAGCAACTTGCGGAGGACAGCATCTTTTAATGCATACAGTTTTAATTGCCGTGTTTTTGCTCTGTTGACCACACCATAATTCCTGTCAAAATAGTTTATCTTTTTTGTATCCCTGCTTTTTTTAGCTGACTTGTTGATAATATATAGAGATTCAGCGATGTTATGAATCGTCATTTCGAGTTTGGATATATCCGTTTGTCTTTGTTTCACGACCTGTGTTTCGTTTATATCGTACAAAGGATATTTTTTTCCGCGATAGCCGATTTTCATCGCTTTGGGTTCCCCGACAGGCTTCCGTTTTAATGCTTTCAGCTGTGTTTTTGTTTTCAGATTTTCCGGTACATCCTCCCATTTTCTGTAATTTTCCACTGCCTCTCCCCCTTATTCGCATAAACCATTCTCTGCGCCTTGCCAGCACAAAAAACAACAAATGATGAGAGGTTATCTGGTTTTAACAGCCCTCACCTTCCCTTCCACCGGAATGTTTGTTTGTATTTTATCACAAGAACAAACGTTTTATCAACCAAGATATTGAAAAATTCTCGCAAAAAATTCACCGCCATTCAGCCTGCTTGGCACCAAAAAAGCCAGGCTCCTACACCCGGCTTATCTTGATTCCATTTTTAAACTGTCAAAAGGCGCAGGGGGCTTTACGCCTTCATTATAAAGCGAGCTCCCTTTTCAACAGGACAGCTGCCGCTTCTGCATCTTCCGCGCCTGCGATCGCAGAAATGACGGAAACGCCGTCTGCGCCCGCTTCTATGACGCTTTTTGCATTGCCCGGCCCTATGCCGCCAATTCCGACAATTGGAATCCGGATGCCATTTTGGCGGATTTCGCGAATGACGGCTGTGCCTTTCGCTTCTTTCGCATCTTCTTTCGATTTCGTCGGAAAAATTGGGCCGACGCCAAGATAATCCGCGCCTCCGTTTGCTGCCTGCCTGGCTTCCTCCAACGTATAGGCCGAGACGCCGATGATCTTATCCCCCAACTTTTCTCGTACGGATGCCAGCGGTTCATCTTCCTGCCCGACATGCACACCATCAGCATCCAGTTCCAACGCAAGTGCAATATCATCATTTACAAGAAAAGGAATCCCGTTTTTTTGGCATATCCACTTCAATTTTTCACCAAGCGCTTTCTTTTCTTCGCCTTTTCGTGCACCATTCCCTTTTTCACGGAATTGAAAAAGGGTGACGCCGCCCCTGATGGCCTTTTCCAGCACTTGTTCCGGCGGCAGCGTGCAGTTCGGGCTGCCCATAATAAAATACAGTTTCAATGCGCCACGCAAATATTCGGCTGTCATCGGTTATTCATTCTCCTTTTTTGGTACGCCCAATGGTTTGTCGGCCCGTGCCCGTGTCCAATTTGAATGCCGTCTTCGATCGCGGCGGAAATGAATGCTTTTGCTGTCGACACTGCAGCAAATATATCCGCGCCTTTTGCCAATTCCGCCGTAATCGCCGAAGAAAACGTACAGCCGGTGCCGTGCGTATTTTTTGTTGCGTACCTTTTCGCTGTATATTCGTAAAAATTCACCCCGTCAAAAAGCAAGTCGCTCGAAACCGGGGAAGACTCATGATGTCCGCCTTTAATGAGACAATACCGGGGACCGCAATCCGCAATGATGCGTGCCGCTTCCTTCCGATCCCCGGCATTGCGGATGGGCATTCCTGCCAGTTCCGCTGCTTCCGGAAGATTCGGCGTCACAATGAAGGCGAGCGGAAGCAGCTTGCTTTTTAAGGCTTGAACCGCTTCCTTTTGCAAAAGGGTTTCCCCGCCTTTTGCAATGATCACCGGGTCCACAACGAGTTTTTCCCAGCGGTAGGTTTTGATTTTTTCCGCGGCCACTTCGATGATGCCGGAATCAAACAACATGCCGGTTTTTAGCGCATCCGTCCCCATATCTCCGGCAATGGACTCCAATTGGCGGGAGACGGCTTCGGGTCCGAGCGGAAATACCCCCTGGACGCCGCGTGTATTTTGCGCTGTCACCGCGGTAATCACGGACATGCCGTATACTTCCAATTCCTGAAATGTTTTCAAGTCCGCCTGGATGCCGGCACCGCCCCCGGAATCAGAACCGGCAATCGTGAGTGCTTTTTTCATGATGTTCACCCTTCTTTCTTTTCAAAAGAGGCATATTTTTGGATTTCTTCAGCTCCTATTTCTGCCAGCTGGTCTAAAAACGCCATTTGAAAACTGCCCGGCAAATCCCCGCCTGTTTTTTCTCTTGCGATTTCCGCAGCAGCGCCGTAAATCGCAAGCGCCGAAACGGATGCCTGAACCGGATCTTCCTCAACAGCGAGAAAGGCGCCGCAAACTGCGGACAAAAGGCAGCCTGTCCCGGTGACTTTTGTTAAAAGCGGGTGGCCGTTATGTACGAGATAGAGTTCGGAACCGTTTGACACCGCATCCGTCTTGCCACTTACCACGACCGTAGTATGAAGCGTTTTTGCCGCTTTTAAAGCGAGTTCGCCCGTATCCAGGCTGGTATCTCCTGCATCGACGCCTTTAACTTTGGCATCTATTCCGATCAGATTGGCGATTTCTCCGGCATTTCCCCTGATGGATGTGAAGCGGATTTCTTTCAGCAATTTTTTTGCCGTTTCTGTCCGGTAACGGGTTGAACCGGCAGCTACCGGATCGAGGACGACCGGAACGCCATTTTCATTTGCAGACTTTCCCGCCAAAATCATGGCTTCGACGGCTTTTTCGTTCAAAGTGCCGATATTTAACACGACCGCATTTGCCGCTTTCGCCATATCGGCAACTTCTTCCACCGCATCGGCCATTACCGGAGATGCGCCAAGTGCCAGGAGCCCGTTTGCTGTGAAATTAGCCACCACAATATTCGTGATATTATGGATAAGCGGATTGGCTTCCCTGATTTTTTCAAGCAGTTCAATTGGTTTTTCCTTTTCCATTTTCATTCCCTCCTAATCCATTACAAGTCCGCCGTCAACGACGAGGTTTTGCCCGGTTACCGCCCTGGCCCATGGCGATGCAAAAAACAACACGGCATCCGCAACGTCTTCCGGTTCTGTCACCTTTTGCAGCGGAGTAGTTTCCTGAATCAATTGAAAAACCGCTTCAGATGTGGCTGCACTTGCATCCGTCGTTTTCAGAAGGCCGCCGGATACCATATTAACGGTAATGCCATATTGCCCCAGATCTTTCGCCATGCTCCGGGTGAAGCCGAGGAGCGCTGCCTTGCTCGTATTGTAATCATGGTAGGCGACAACCGGATTTTGAAACAGGTTTGTGCCAATATTGATCACCCTGCCGAAATGCAGCCGTTTCATTTCCGCAAGGCCGGCCTGTATGGTATTTAATGCGCCGCGAACCGCACCTTCCATCTGCAAGCTGTATTCCTCCCACGAAATTCGGGAAGCATCGTGCCGGGATTCCGGATCAAAGCGGAAATGCACGAGGGCATTATTTACAATTGTCGTGACAGGCCTGGAAAAATAAGCTTCGGCCTGCCGGAACATCTTTCTTACCTGCGCCGGATCCCTTACATCCGCCTTCAGGGCAACCGCTTTTTCTCCTAAAATATTCTGAAGATCCTTTGCCTTCCCCTCACTCTCAAAATAGTTGATGACAACGCCCGCCCCTTCTCTTGCAAAAGCTTTTACAACTGCTTTGCCTAACCCCCTGCTTCCGCCGGTGACGGCAACCACCTGCTCATCGAGTTTCATTTGTCCCACCCCTTTCCATGCAAAAAAGCCAGGCCCGAAAAGACCTGACTTTATCAGCAAGAAATTTTTTTACAAATTCCTACTTTCCTACGCCGGTATGATCCGGATCAGGTCCAAAGGGTTGAAAAACGCCGGTTTTTCTCTCAGCCCGCCAGATCCGGGCACCCCTAGTAGTTTGAAAGATTATTTTTAGCTATTATATCCCTTTCCAACAAAGATGTAAAGTTTACAATCTTTTTAAAAAAACATAACTGACTTTATCATAATCCATTTTTTCTTCATAAAACCGGTGTGCGTCTTTTCTCTGCAGGCCGGATGACAGGGATACAATGCCGTATCCGTTTTCGCCGGCCTGTTTTTCCACATGCGCCAAAAGCCTGGCGCCGTACCCTTTTGATCTGTGCGCTTCATCCGTCACCAGGTCGCATACCCAAATAAACCGCCCGTTGTACAAGGTAATCATCGGCATATAGCCGGTTACCGCCACAATGTTTCCGTCATCTATTACTGCGGCCATCTTGTAATCCGATTTTTCTGCCGCCTCTTCCACCAGCTGGAGATAGTGTTCTTCGTCCAAATGTTTACGCAGCTGTTTCATCACCGGAAACGCTGCTTTCCACTCTTCCCGGTTTGCAAGTTCTTTTATTTTCATCTGTATATCCCTTCTTTGCCTAAATGGTAATGCATAATAATCAATTCGCCTTTTTTTCCAAACATCCTGCCCCCTTCATCCACAAACCCGGCTTGTCTGTACAAATTTTGGGCAGCAACATTTTCCGTATTCACCCCAAGAACCATCTGCTCTATTTCCAGAAAATGGGTACGGACAAAATGGGGCAGCTGTTTTAAACATTGCCTGGCGTATCCTTTTCCCTGCTGGTGGAAATCGGTTGAAAACGTCCGCAGCAATATGGCATGCGGATGATTTGTATATGGCCTGGCGCCATTTTTTTCATGGAGCACAAAAAAGTTTGTGATCCTGCCATGCCGGATTGCAACAACAGGGTGCCGTTCCGGATCATCTTTTGCAAGGGCAATGGCTTCATCCGGATGGCCGGTGAAACGGAGCTGATCATCCGTTATTGTATAGTTGTCCAATTGCTGCTTGAAATCATCATTGTAAAAGACCAGTTCCAATTCCATTACCCCTTGCATGTCGTTTCTACCAAATCGAGGGATAACCGTACCATATCCCGGCAGCGAATCCCGTTTTCATATATCGTTTCAGCATAATGCCTGACGAAAAAGCCTCTGTCCACCCCGGAGATCCGGAAACCGCATTTTTGATACAAGGCCAGCTGGCTGATGCTGGAATTGCCGGTGCCTACTTCGATCGTTTTAAATCCTCTTTTTCCTGCCCTCCGGATGGCATCCAGCACAAGCCGTTTTCCAAAGCCTTTCCCTTGATGTTCTTTTGCAACCGCCACATTCGCCAATTCCACGATTCCCGGCCTCGCCGGTAGCAGGATGTAAACGCCGATCACCTTTTCTTCAATTTCCGCCACATAGCATTCTCCGCGGTTGGCATAAGCCATCACCATTTCGCGTGACGGGTCGGCAAGGAGCAGTAAATCCATCGGAAGTTTTTCCTTGCCGCCCAGCCGCCGGATGTTTAACGCATTTTTTGCTTCCAAAACTGCCAGCTCCCCATCCATATTTTGTTGAATTCTAACATATCTTTCTTTATCAGTCTATCATCCTAGGAACATTTCATCAATTCTGCCTTTTATGCAGGAATGCAAACAAAAGTTCCCCTTTTTATGATAAAATAATGGCAGACAGTACTTTTCGGGAATATAGGGAGGCGGAGATTTGGAAACGCTGTTTTTTAAAACTTTTGTTTGGCTTTGTTTTGCCGGTCTCGTGATCTATACTTACCTGTATGGAAAAAATGAAGAAAAGATGGATGCAAAAGTTTTTCTGATCCGGAAAATCTGGTATTTGGTTTATTTATTCGGTGCACTGGTTTACTGGACGATCCATCCGGCGAGCATTTTCATGAATTTTAAAAACTATGCCATCACCGCGCTTATTTTTGCAGCAATCGACGGTTTTATTTTTTTAAATATGTATTTCCGCAAAGCCGGAAAATATGAATTGGAAAGATTTACGAAAACCGTTTCTGCAAATGAGTCTCTGATCCAGGACAATCTGTTAATGGCTAAAAATATGCTCGACATCTTGAATGATGAGGGCATCGTAGGGTATTATGGTAGTAAAGAAGGATATCTGTTAGGTTTAAAAGAAGTGCTGGCATCTTATGCGGAAAAAGCGGATATGAGCGTTAACATTTTGCCGTTTACCACCCCGCCAGAAAAAGATCAGGCATTGTACAGTTTCGCAAATCCCGGTTCCGCCCGCGCGAAATTGGACAGGCTGGAGACGGTGTATCATATTGATGAAAACTATGCGCTCCATCCGATTTATCTGTTTCATGATGCATTGTATCTATTAAAAATATCCGGTTCCAGAGCCATTACAGAAATGGATTGTATCCTGTTTGTCATCATGGCCCATGTTTATGATTTTGCGGCTCCGCCGGACGACATGGATTGAAAAACAAGGCGGTGACAAAAATGAAAAAAAACAGCGCGCTCCTGGCACAGAGAAATGAAACCGGAAATATCCGGAGAACTTTCAGAAGAAAATCAAGAGTCCGTGTTCCTTCGGTTGGCACAAGCCCGACGACTTTAAAAATCATGAAAGAAAACGAACAGATCCTGAAAAAGTACGGCAAAAAATCTTCAGGGCAATAACAAACCGGTTATTGCCCTTCATATTTTTTCGCAGCTTTGCATACACTATTGCAGATAATCAGCTGAGGTGATCATGTGAAAAAGTTCCATAAAGAAACAAGCGTTTACTCTCCGCCCCCTTCCGCTTCCCCAATGGAAAAAAACAGAAAAAAACAGACAGCGGAACTCCTCAGCTTTATGGATAAGCTGAAAAATAAGCGGGCAACATGAAACATCCGCAGCCAGTAAAAATACAGTCAGCCCCATAAGCTTTTTTTAACATCCAGCAGCCCCCTCAGCTCAGCACTTTTTTATGAAAACTCGGCTATAACTTCCCATCCCGCCCAAAACAACAGCAGGACGCTGTCTGCTGCCGCGTTTTTCAGCATTCTTAATGCGTTTTGATCAGGATGGCACCCATCACAATACAGAATGCTGAAAGGTACATCCACCAGGTTGGCAGTATAGGGAAACCCGATAATACATCGAATATTTCAATCAGCACAAATACCTTTTGGGTTTTCGGGGAAAATTCCCGGTAGGCTTTCCATTCTTTTCTGAACTACAAAATGCCAAACGGAAGAAGAATCACCCCAGCCTCCACCAAAATCACGCCAGCCAGTTTCAAAAAATCATCCCCTGTCTGCAAGCGTTACTTCCTATACTAAATATTGCGGGCACACTTCTTGTGCATTGAATATTGTGAAATCATCTGCAGCAACATTATTCTCCCGAGCCCCACTTGGCAAAACAGAAAGCCGGGCATTGATAATCATATTTTTGCAAATTGATCTTCCTTTTCCTACCCAAATAGCCTAAATTATTTTGCACAAATCGCTCCCGCGTTCCCATTTCTTATGTTTATAACATTGGAATGTTGCATATTATTAAATAATATAAAGGATTTCCTGCCTTTCTGGAAGAATAGATTACGATGAAGATATGTTATGGGAGCTGGTCAAATGAGCAAAGGAATAAAAAGCTTGTTAAAATCATTCATATTTGCCATTCTGCTTGTAGGGGTCATCAGGGGATTTTTCATTGCCCCTTATATGGTTGAAGGGGAATCAATGGAGCCGACACTTCATAACCATGATAAAATTCTCGTCTATAAAGCCCATTCTGCTGCCGATTACCAAAGAGGCGACATCGTCATCATCAAGGGGGAAACAGAAAACTATGTAAAGCGGATTATTGGCCTTCCCGGAGATACAATTCAAGTCAAAAATGACCATCTCTATATTAATGGGAAATTGCACAAAGAGCCTTACCTTGCGAAAAACCTGAAAGCAGCACGTAAAGAAGGCAGCAAGCTGACGAATAATTTCGGGCCTCTCACCGTGCCAAAAAATAAATATTTCGTAATGGGCGATAACCGGATGTACAGCGAAGACAGCAGAAACGGGCTCGGCCTTATTCCGAAGAAAGAACTGGCGGGAAAAACCGAAGCGGTATTTTACCCGCTCTCGCAAATCCGGGAAGTCCGTTAACTATTCTTGCGGGCAGAGCCGGTATCTATTAATAAAAAGCAGGGGGGAATTTCCTTGAAACACGCTTTAGTGGCAGGCAGAACCGGCATGCTTCCCGCTTTACATCAATGAATTTCAAATTTCTTCCCCTAATGCTTTTAAAATATTGCTCCAATCAACAAGAAAATAATGCTTGCTAATAAGAAAGCTGAAGGAACACCTATTAAGCCTCTATTTAGATATAACTTAAATCCATCATACTTTGTATTAAACGATAATCTGGGGATATAATACGAAATCAAGATAATCACTGATACCACAATAAAGATAGCTGTAATACTGTCCATCGTTTTCATCACCTCTTAATAAGATTATCGTGCCCATTAATTTCCGTTTTTTCTATCCTGAAAAATTGCACCGGCTGATTTTCATTCTTCTGCTGGTGCCGCGTTCACTGCGGCATGGGTGTCTAAATCCAAATAGTTTGCCACTCTTTATATTTGCACTCAGAGGAGCAAATATGGCTCCTAATATGGTTTCTGCTACAGTCCAGGCAATGACTGGACTTAACGCTACAGGTGGTGCCTTGATGCCTTGTTTCATTGCCGGCGAAAAATTATAGAGTTTCAGGCATTTTGCCCATGATTTCTTCAGCTTCTTTTATGACATGGTCAATCAATGCTTTTGCCGTTTGCTGTTTTGCGAGCCGCGGGCTTTGGCCGGACCAAAGTGACATAAACTCACGGTTGTTCTGCTTTCCGGCAGCCTTTCTGATATCCTGTGTGAGCGCATTTTGCACGGGATAATCCGGAAAAAGCGCTTCATGCGGCTTCATTTCCGAGATAAACGCATTTTTTACGCCTCTTGCCCATTTTCCGGAAAATGACCGGGTGAGGACAAGCTCATCTTCTTTCGCATGGAGAACGGCTTCCTTATGGGCCTGATGTGCGCCGCTTTCCTTACAGGCCAGGAAGGCGGTTCCCATTTGCACGCCTTTCGCCCCCAAGCAAAGCGCTGCTGCAAGCCCCCTGCCATCCATCACGCCGCCTGCCGCAATGACGGGAATCCGGACATTGTCGGCAACCTGGGGAACCAGTGACATCAGGCCAATCATGCTTTCCTCATGGTCTTTCAAAAAGTTTCCCCGGTGGCCCCCCGCTTCACTGCCTTGCGCAACCACCATGTCCATCCCGGCCTGCTCCACTTCAACCGCTTCATCGACGGTTGTTGCCGTTCCAATAAGGAGGATCCCGTTTTGTTTCAGCCTTTCGATCACTTTCCCGGAAGGTATTCCAAAAGTGAATGAACAAACAGGCACTTTCTCTTCGATGGCCACTTGCACCTGTGCCAAAAATTGATCTTGTACGCTATATAAATCAGGAACTTCTATTTCCGCTTTTGCCTCTATTTTTAACTGTTTGCGGACCCGATTTAAAATGTCATTTGCGGCTGTTATTTTTTCATTTGCCGCTTCAAACCCGCCGGGAACAAAAAAATTGATGCCAAAAGGGTTTCCGGTTAACTGTTTGATTTCCCGGATTTGTTCTTTTGTTTGAGCAGCGGTTAAGTACCCCGCCCCGATCATGCCCAGCCCGCCGGCGTTTGACACCGCAGCCACCAACTCTGGTGTTGTGATGCCCCCTGCCATCGGAGCCTGAATCAACGGGTACCGTGTTTTCAGCCGTTTGGCCAAATCGTTTTTCAACATCCAAATTCCTCCCTTTTGCCTTTCCCCCATTGTAACAGGTTTCCATATTGTTTTAAACGTTTTCAAAATAACGAAAACATTATTTGGAGGAGGCAACCGTTCCTTGGTGAAAAACCATTTTCCAGCTCCTGTCCGTATATTTCCAAATGGAACTGCGCAAGGTTTGCTGCTTTCTTGTTCGGTCGTCCACCCTGCAGGTTGCAAGGACCACGCCATCAGCCAATGGATGCATTTCAAAATCTGTAAGCGCCATCTCCCTCACCCCAATGCCGCCCGGTCCGGTATATTTCCGTTTATGCCAGATGTTTCCCGATGAGCCGAATTCAAAAAAAGATTCCCCAGCAATGCGCCCAATTTTGCCGGATCCGAGCGTGTCGAAGGTTCAAGCAGCGATTTTTCCAATTGGAGGATATGTTCTTTAAGTGACAAGATTTTGCATCCTTTCTTCTTTAAGATTTGTTTACTATGCATGCTACATAAAGCGAACGAAATTTTGCCATTCTGTTGCCTGTCCAAATGAATGATGTGATTTTTATTAGTTTTAAAGCAGAGCTTTTCAAAATATGGGCAGAAAAAACTTTTCCGTATCAATATGTTGTATTTACGTTGTTTTTCTGTTATAATTTTATCAGTGTAAAGCCCGAGTCCCGCAAAAAATTCCTGCGCACGACGGATAACATGAAACTGCCCGCTGCAATATTTTTACTACTAACTGCATCTTCAACTACTAACAAACTTTCCGAACGAAGCATATGTTTTAAAAAAAGAACAATGGGTAAACAAAGAAGAGGTGATAACATATGAGAAACAGAATTTTCAACTTCATTATTGACGGACGATTGATTACGGTAAAAGGAAAGTCCGTTAAAGAAGCAAAGCGCCATGCACAACAAATTGCGCGAAGTATGAAAGCGGAAGAAAACATGGGCAACCAGTCAGCCATCTGATTGGCTGCCTTTTCCATTTTTCCGGGTAAACAGGCATCTCAGCGGTAAAGAAATGTTTAGTTTTTTATAACATTATTATGTAAACTAGTTCCCGTTTTTTGGAGCGTGGCTGTCCCGTTCTTTTGAAAAATGGCGTGTATTCCACACGCCATTTTTTTAGTGCCGGTTTGTCGGCAGCTTTTCACTCGGGCTTCCGTTCCCCTGCCGTTTTTTATTTTGTTCCTGCTTCTTTTGCTGTTCATTCAGCTTCTGCACATATTTATGGGTGTTGTCCATGTTTATACCTCCTTCCGTCCTTGTTACTTTAACCAAGACCCGGGCAGGCATGCACGCATTTTGGATTTCCAGACGGATTTGCTTTCATGATTGCGCAATTTTACAGTGATATTGCCAATTTCTCATTTCACCATTTTGCACGTTTTTTTACTTGCTCTTCCATTCTAAAAATTCGAGCCGGTTTCCGAATGGATCAGTTGCGTAAATGCGCGCTGCTCCTGGGAGCTTGCCGTCTTCTGCCCACTTAACTTGATAGCGAGCAAACCTGTCTTTCAAGCTTTCGAGATTTCTGACTTCAAATGCAGGATGCGCTTTTTTGGCGGGTAAAAAAGGTTCTTCAATGCCGATATGGATTTGTATTTTTCCGTTTTGAAACCAGCAGCCGCCGCGTTTTTTCAATTCTGCCGGTTTTTCAACTTCTGTAAATCCGAGGATTTCCGCGTAGAACTTTTTGGCTGTCTGTTCACTGCCACGTGGAGCAGCAAGCTGGACATGGTCGATTGTGATAAAATGAAATGCCACCCTCATCCCTCCTCCCCCTTAATCTTACATTCCTTCTTTTATCATTTAAATAATGGCTTTTTCATCTTAATTGATATGTTTTACTTATGAGTTAGCACGCCCCGGCATGCTTTTTTCATGAGCCTGCCAGAAAAAAAGCACACGGGGGGGGGGTAACCCGCCGTGCGCTTTGTAAAAAATGATTTATTTTGCAGCGACTGTCACTTTACCGGTGTCTTCTTTTTTGTTCCGGATGGTGGCCTGTGCAGCGGCGAGCCTTGCGAGCGGTACGCGGTAAGGCGAGCAGCTGACGTAGTTCAGGCCCGTTTTGTAGCAGAATTCGATCGAGCTTTTTTCACCGCCGTGTTCGCCGCAAATGCCGGTTTTCAAGCCCGGTTTTGTCTGGCGGCCGAGTTTGACGCCGGTTTCGACAAGTTTGCCGACGCCTTCCTGGTCAAGGACGGCAAACGGATTTTCCGGCAGCACTTTTTGCTCGATATACTGCTGCAAAAATTTTCCTTCCGCATCGTCGCGGCTGAAGCCGAATGTCGTTTGCGTTAAGTCATTCGTGCCAAACGAGAAGAAATCGGCTTCTTCTGCAATTTGGTCTGCGGTAAGGGCGGCGCGCGGTATTTCGATCATCGTGCCGACTGTATAATCGAATTTCAAGCCCTTTTCCTCCATGACCTGATTCGCCATATCCGTCACGAGCGCGCGCATCCGTTTCAGCTCATTCACATGGCCGACAAGCGGAATCATAATTTCCGGCTGGACTTTTATTCCCTTTTGCAGGACGGCAGCGGCAGCGTAAAAAATTGCTTTGACCTGCATTTCGTAGATTTCAGGGAAAATCATGCCGAGCCGGCAGCCGCGGTGGCCGAGCATCGGATTGAATTCAGCAAGATGCTGGACTTTTTTCAGCAAGTATTCTTTTTCTTCCAGTTCTTTTGAGCCTGGTGCCGTAAGCTGCAGTTTTGTTACTTCTACTAGCAGTTCTTCCTTATCCGGCAAAAATTCGTGCATTGGCGGATCGAGCAGGCGGATCGTCACCGGATGGCCGGCCATTTCCTCAAAGATGCCTTCAAAATCGCCCTGCTGCATCGGAAGCAGTTTATCCAAAGCTTTTTCGCGCTCTTCCAAAGTCTCGGCGAGGATCATTTCCTGAACGATCGGCACGCGCTTAATGTCCATAAACATATGCTCCGTCCGGCAAAGGCCGATGCCGTCTGCACCGAATTCGAGCGATTTTTTCGCGTCCGCCGGGTTGTCGGCATTGGCGCGCACGCCGAGATCGCGCACCTCATCCGCCCATTCAAGCAGTGTTTTGAATTCGTCGGAAAGCTCAGGGTCGATCATCGGGACTTCGCCGAGCATCACTTCACCTGTCGAACCGTCGATCGTGATGACATCCCCGTAACGGACAACCGTATCGCCGACCGTAAATTGTTCCGCTTTCAAATCAATTTTCAAAGATTCGCAGCCGCAGATGCATGCTTTCCCCATCCCGCGCGCGACAACCGCCGCATGGCTCGTCATCCCGCCGCGGCTTGTCACAACCGCCTGGGATGCAATAATGCCGTGAATATCATCCGGTGTCGTTTCGGGGCGGACTAAAATCACTTTTTTCCCTTCCTTGCCGAGCCGTTCCGCTTCATCAGCATCAAATACAACGGCGCCGGTTGCAGCTCCCGGGGATGCCGGCAGCCCTTTTGCAAGATGGTTTTTGGCCGCGACATCATCAATACGGCGGTGCAGGAGCTGATTCAACTGTTCCGGATCAACCCTTAAAAGCGCTGTCTTTTTATCGAGAATGCCTTCTTTCACCATTTCAACGGCTATGCGGATTGCAGCCTGCGCCGTCCGTTTGCCGTTCCGGGTTTGCAAAAGGTACAGTTTGCCGCGTTCCACCGTAAATTCAATGTCCTGCATGTCTTTGTAGTGTTCTTCCAGTAATTTGCTTGTTTTTACAAACTGGCGGTACACTTCCGGCATGTCTTTTGCCAGCACCTGGATCGGCTGCGGGGTGCGGATGCCGGCGACGACATCCTCGCCTTGGGCATTGATTAAATATTCGCCGTACAGCACGCGTTCGCCTGTTGACGGGTTCCGTGTAAAAGCGACGCCGGTTCCGGAATCATCCCCCATATTTCCGAATACCATGCTTTGGATATTGACGGCGGTCCCGAGATGGTCCGGAATTTTATTCAGGCGGCGGTATACAATGGCACGCTGGTTATTCCACGAATCGAAAACGGCATTTACGGCAAGGTACAGTTGCGTTTTCGGGTCTTGCGGGAAATCCTGTTTCGTATGTTTTTTAACGATTTTTTTATAGCCGGCTATGATGTCTTTCCAGTCTTCCGCAGTCATTTCCGGATCAGCTGTATACCCTTTTTGTTCCCGGGTTTGTTCAAGCAAGTGTTCGAAATGGTATACATCAATGCCGAGCACCACGTCAGAAAACATTTGGATAAACCGGCGGTACGAATCGTAAGCAAAGCGCGGATTGCCGGTCAGTCCTGCGACAGCTTCCACGGTCTCGTCGTTCATGCCGAGGTTCAGTACCGTATCCATCATCCCCGGCATCGAAAACACAGAGCCGGAGCGGACGGAGACGAGCAGCGGGTTCTCCTTGCCGCCCAGTTTTTTGCCGGTTTTTTCTTCCAGTGTCAAAAGCGCTTCTTCAATTTGCGTTTCGACTGCGCCCGAAATTTTTTTGCCGTTTGCATAATAGTCATTGCATGCCTCGGTTGTAATTGTGAAACCGAACGGCACCGGCAGGCCGATGTTTGTCATTTCCGCTAGATTGGCCCCTTTGCCGCCGAGCAGGTCGCGCATATGGCTGTTGCCTTCGTTGAACAAGTAGACAAATTTTGTCATTTGAGCAGCTCCTCCCTGTTTTTGAACATTTCAATAATAAGGCTTGCTGTTTCCTCCACCGCTTTATTCGAAACATCAATGACCGGGCATCTGAGTCTCCGCATGATGTTCTCCGCGTAAACGAGTTCTTCATAAATCCGTTCAAAGCTCGCATAATTGGCGTCCGATTTTAAACCCATTGCCCTGATCCGTTCTTTCCGGATTTCATTCAGTTTCTCGGGCGAAATCATCAGCCCGATGCATTTTTCCCGCGGGATGGAAAACAATTCATCAGGCGGCGCGATTTCCGGCACGATCGGGACATTCGCCACTTTAAAGCTGTGGTGCGCCAAATACATGGACAACGGCGTTTTCGACGTCCGGGAGACGCCGAGCAGAACAATGTCCGCTTTTTTCAGCCCGGTTGGATCGCGCCCGTCATCATATTTCACGGCAAATTCAATGGCTTCGATTTTTTTAAAGTATTCCTGATCCAGCTTGCGCATTAATTTCGGGCGATGGTACGGCTCCTTGTGAAACTTTTTCATAAAAGCTTCCATCAACGGATTCATCAGGTCGACCGCAATAACCCCCTCTTCGCCGGCGCGGCGGTCAATGTATGCTTTCAAAGGGGTAACGACAATCGTGTAAGCAATGATGGCATTTTGTTTTTTTGCCGCCTCAATTACCGGTTCGATATCGTCTGTTTCTTCCACATGCGGGTGCCGCCTGATTTCAATGTGGCCGCCGTTAAACTGCGCAGCAACCGCTTTTACAACAAATTCAGCCGTTTCTCCGACCGAGTCCGAGATGATATGCACTATTTCTTTTTGTTCCATGTATCGTTCCCATCCTTTTCGAACCGGAAAATGGCTCCGTATGTATGTGGTTTCTTTTCACTGCCCCTCCCGTATGCCACCAGTATATGCACTGTTTAGCAAATGTGTTATACTTGTTGTTCATTAGTATAACACATTCAAAAGGATGCGTGAACCATTTTACCGGTTTTTTTAAAAATTTTTATTATAACCTGAATCCGTGACGAAAATATAACAAACGCCGTTAATAGGTAGATTTCCCAAGAGTAAGGATATAGTGGTGTCCGACTATTCGATAAATGCACTTTTAGTGATTCAGTATGTAAAAATTTCCCTGTTTCATTCGTTTTTGTGCACGCCAAATAAATCTGCAAATTTCCATTTTTTCAAGTTTTCGTTTTTTTATTTCTTTTTTCCTAGTAGTCTATTGATCGGGATGTTTAGTAAAAGGCTTGATACAAACGAGTAAAGACCGGTAACCATTTGTTGGTCTCCGCGACTTTTAATTTCCATTGCCGGCCACGGAAAACCAGCTTTGAGGCCAGTGTGATCATATTCTGGATGACGGTTCGGATTCTTCTTCTTGTTGTTTTCTTTTTCAATGGCGTATCTTGTTTTTTCAAGCTTTCTTGTCCAATCAAGCGAAGCAGGTTATACGCAAATACACCGAAATGGAGCACAAGGCCATTCGTTTCATATTTGCCTGACGGCAGCCGTTCGAGATCCAGTTCTGATTTAATTTCACTATGGAACTGTTCGCAAGTGCCATGGTTATGATAAAGAGAGATCACCACATGAGGCGGCACTTCAAGGTCCGTCCAGTAGGTTTCAAATTCATACTCGGGAATTAAAAAAATTTGTCCGTCTCTTGAGATGGTTCTTTCGGTCACTTTAAAAACTTTTCGGATGTTTCGCTCCTGGTCCTTAATTTGAATGGTTTCGGGGATGGATCCAAGGTAAACCTTCTTTCCTTCCCGTTCTTCACAACAGATCCCATATTTTCGGGCAATGTTCAGCCAGTCCTCAGCTTTTTCCTTACGGGGATTGCGTTTGATAATAAAGCTTGCATGGTTTTCTAGGAGAATAATGAGATTATCCCGGCTGTCATTTCCGGAATCAAGCCTGAAAAGCAATGGCTGATCTGTTAGTTTCCGGGCAGATTGAATGGTTTCCTGGATGAAATTTGGTGTACCTTTTTGGCAGTGGACACTTCCCTTTCGCATCTCAACATGCAGGCAGTAACCTTCCTGTCCCATGTAAGCGAACATAGGGGCATAACCGTCACAGCCTTTATAGGTTCTTTCTACCCCTTCCTTTTTTGTCTTGGAGTTATCGAAAGGGGAGACATCCAGATCAACCGGGATATACGGCTTGTCTTTGGCGTAAACCGGGCTGATTTCCGCATTTGTATGGCGAATCAGATCCAGCGATTCTTCGTGCAAGATCGTTTTCCATTTTTCCACCAAGGCGGCCTGGTCCAATCGTTGCCTGAGAGTCGGGCTGGAAGGAACCCTCTGGATATCCAAAGCCAGTGCAAAAAAAGCATCATCACGGAAGGTTTCAATATTGTCATAATCACTTTTTCCCTGGCAAAGCAAGCCGATATAAGATTTAGCCACATCGCCATTGGAACAAGCCGGATACCGGGAGATATCAGGGAGTTTATAGGCATTCAACCTGGAAACTAAATTCGTTTGATTTAGTAAATTTCCTACTATCGCTAAGCCAGCTTGGGCAACAATTCGTTCTTTTGTGGGTTCTATCACAAACTTTTTCATGAGATCACCTGAATGTGGAATGAATTTAATTTGTCTGATATACCAATTATACTAAATTTTATGCGATTTGTTTGCCTTTAAGCGGAAATTTCGTCACGGATTCAGGATATTAACAATTCACATGAGAATCTCTCTCTTTATTCGATTTTTGGTGAAAGAAATTGGACGATGAATAGACGTGGTAAATTTTGTTTTATAATGTAAATTCGGGGCTGTGATTGATATTAAGATGTCATTTTTCTTTTTAAATGGCACTAACTTTTTCATTTATTTGTTAATTTCAAAGATTTTTAAAAAATAAATCCCTGCCAAGATAAAGATAGACAGGGATTTATTTTGTTTATCATTAAATTAATCATTTTTGCTCTGTTCAGAAGTAATCACTATTTCTTTTCATTCACAAAAATAGCAACCACCAGTATAGAAGCGAGTGTAAATAACGTCATTAACCAGATTTCAATAGAAAAATCAGTAGCAGTCGAGACAATTAAAGATAAGCCGATTGGCCCGCCAATTTGATGCATGGTATTTGTAACGCCGCTCGCAATACCAGCTAGTTCAGTTGGCGCTTCATGAACGCCTGCTGAGGTGACCGGTGCTAAAATCAGTCCTTGCCCCAAACCTAGTATTACCATAGGAATGAAAATAGTACGCCAATAACCATTGGCTGGGTTAGAGAAAGCAAGTAAAATTAACCCAGCCACTAATATTATCTCACCAACAAGTAAAACTTTGCTATTTCCAAATTTAGCGATTAATCGCGGTAATTGCATGGCTATGATAAAATTGACGATTGTCAGAGGTAAAAATGCCAGACCAGATTGTAAGGCCGAAAAGCCATATTGGCTCTGCATCATTTGCGGTAAAAAGAACCAAAATGGCAACATTGCCATCATAAATAAAAGCCGTGCGGCATATGCACCGGATCGTATCTTATTTTTAAAGAGTGATAATGGCAACAGGGGATATGGAACGCTTCGTTCCCAGAAAATGAATAAGCCTAAGATAATCATACCGGCAATGATGAATATACCTTTGCTTTCTGTAAATCCATATATGATACCAATTAATCCTGTGATTGCTAATAAACTGCCTAGATAATCAATTCTTTCTTTTCGTCGTTCTGAATTTTTTACGTACCTTAATGTTAAGAAAAACAGAAGAAGAGTGAACGGTACATTTATCAGGAAACCAGCTCGCCAAGAAATCAAGCTAGTCAGCCCACCGCCAACTAATAAACCGACACTCGAACCAATTCCTGCTGTTGCGCCATAATATGAAATAGCACGCTGTCTCATATTGTTCTGATATGCATCCATGATTAATGCAAGGGTTGTAGGTGCAATAATCGAGCTGCCAATCCCTTGAATCGCGCGCATAGCAATCACCATCTCAGCTGTTCTTGATAGACCAATGATTAGTGAACTGATCCCAAAAATGAGCAGCCCAAACAGAAAAATACGTTTTCTTCCCAGTAAATCAGAAAGCCGTCCACTTAGAAGCAGGAAGCCTCCGAACATGAGCGTGTACGCACTTGATACCCATGAAAGTGATGCGGCAGATAAGTTCAGGCTTTCGCCTATCTGCACTGAACTGGTAAAAATGATCGAGTTATCCATTAATATCAAAAAATAGGATATCAATGTAATCGGTAAGATGACTCCAAATTTTTCTTTATGCAACTTTTCTAACACCTTTCTATTTCTTTAACTAAAACTTGAAAGTACGAAAATCGTGCAAACCCCTTGTCACCACTGCGGTTACCCCGGCTAATTTAGAGCTAAGCTGCTTTAATTAGGTGTTTTTGATAGCTGACAGGTAACTTTTTTAAAAATTGCTCAATAATAGTATTTAGTACTTCTTCACAAAGGATATACTCATCCTTAAAAGCTTCTTTAAATAAATCAATCAATTGTTGAATCGCTTCTGCGAAGGTGACGTCAGTAAGTTCATCAACCATGAGATAAAACAATTCACCCAGGGTCCGATCATCTACCTGTTCACGGTGTTGGACTGCAAGGATTGAGTAACCAATTGCGACAAGAGCGGTATGTGCAAAGATACCGTCATAAGACAATCCTTGATATTTTGCCAGGCGGAGGTACTGTTTACACATCTTGAAGTATACTTCAATCGACCAGCGCTTTCCGTAAAGCTGAATAACTTCATCTTCAGAGAGCCGGGTGTCCGTTGTCGCCAAGACAAGGTAATCATTTCGTTTATTGCGGTTGCGGATATAAACAAGTTTGACTGGAACCGACGTTTCCCCGTCAACTGCTTCAACAAGAACGGATAACAGATAGCGTGAACATCCGCGACGTTTCTTCTGGGTGTTAAAGATCGTTTTCACATCCATCAGTCCACCGTTGAACTGGTAATAAACTTTCTTAGAACGTTTCACCATGGCTACTCCATGAAGTCCCATTTCACGCAACTGATGAAACATCTTAGGGCTAGAAAACCAGGAATCAAACAAGACGTAGGAAGCATTCACTCCTTGAGACAAGGCTGATGATAACAATTCCAACACTACATTGGTTGCTTTGCGCTGTGCCTGAATCTTACGCTTTCCTGAAAGTGTATGGCCGTCGATGGATTTTGGGTTGCACACTTGATTCTTGCCAGAAAGCAAGGAAAAGTTAACAGGGAGGAATGTGTTGCCGTCACTCCAACCTAGTTGAAGAAACCGAAAGCCACGGGTATGTTTGTGTTTCGCATGGTCAAACTGAAACGCCGCTAGTTCAACGTGCTTTGCGCTGGCTCGCTCATACATGGAATCATCCACAATGAATACATTCCGGCGTGTTGGTTCGGTCAAGGGTTCGATGAACACAATGATACGGCGGCAGAGCAAAACCAAGAACTTTTGCCAATTGATTTTGCCGTTATTCAGCAGATTACGGAAGGTCTTATCTGAGAATCCGAGCTGATCTTGATGCTTCAAATAATCACGGTATGCAGATCTGTTTGAGAAAAGTGTACTGATCAAATAACAGAACAGCGTTCGAAATGGAACACCTTTTGTCTTTACAGCGTTTGAAACCTTCGCAATTTGAGATAAGCGAAAACGCAAAAAAAATGCTTCGATTGAAGATAAAACTTCAAGAGATTGATGGTCGTTTTGTGTTATAATTTTCATAACATGAACACTCCTCGATTAATTGTTAGTTAGCACTTCAATTATACCGAGTTTCCAGTGTTCATGCTTTTATTTTTGCTCTAAACCCTTGTAAGACAAGTAATGAGAATGAATTTTAGTGTTTCAAGTTTTAGTCTTTAATTGTTTAATTTTTTCTAGCCAGGTATCTATTTCCTTTGATACCTCAGCTTTATTTTTACCTTTAATTGCAAGCATGGTACCGTTAATTTCTTCCCCGCCCTTTACAGAATATCCTTCTAGAACTTTCGCTCCTTTCGCACCAGCTTTTATCTGTCTAAAGGTTGAACCAGGACCGTAACCGCCATTCGTGTTAAATGGGATCACCGTTTTCCCCTCAAAATTATAACTATCTAAAAATGAAACGACCGCTTGAGGCAAAGCCATGTTCCATGTGGGCGCACCAATAAAAATACGATCATAGTCCTCAAAATTAGTAATGGTTGTTTTTAATTCTGGTAGGGTAGCACTCTCTTGTTCTTGCGCATTTTGTTCTACTTCCGTTCTGTAATCCTTTGGTCTTGGCTCTTTTGTTTCAATTTGTACGAGATCTCCACCAACTTTTTCTTGGATAAGTTCGGCAACTGCCTTAGTATTCCCCGTCCTTGAGTAATAGACAATCAATGTTTTTGAATTTTTCATGGTTGCTCCTTCCTTTTCATTCTGATTTGTTGTTTTTGAAAGAATAATGAAACCAACGATAATGACGCATATAACTGTTATCAGCAAGAAAATGGCATTCTTCTTAATCATCTAAATCTCCACCTTTGTACTGTGCTTTTCATCCATAAATAGGCTGTGACATAGTACGAATATGGACTATGTCACAGCCTTTTCTATGATCTGCTGATTGATTTACATCCTACACCACTTAAATCAATAAAAATCAGGTTTTGATTTATTTTCTGAGCCAGGTTCCCATAAGCCGATACTTGCTCGGATATCGTTTCGTTTGCCTGTAATATTATCGATAACAAATTGAGCAATTGCACGTCTAGTAATTTGAGCGCCTAAAAATGGTTCTCCTTTTGGGCTTGCGACATAATCCTTTCGTTTGCCATTATATAACCAAGTCATCCGCATATAGGTGTAATCTAAATCACTTGCTTCAAGTGATTCTACTCCACGGTTATGAGCAATCGATCCGCCCATCATTCGACTATTCCATGTGGCAAAAGGTTCCGCAACTTCGCCGTATACACTTAATACACCTGCTTGAATGATGCGCTTAACGCCAGTTTTATGCATTGCCTCAATGACTGTTTCTGTAATTTTTTTATTGTCAAAATTCATATAAACCATCTCTTGGTTTTGCATGGCGTTCACCAAATCTGATACATTCCCTGCATTACCAGAAATCTTTGTTACATTCGTATAGGGTAGGCTAGTTGCATGACGACCAAACAATGTTAATTTCAGATCAGCTTGTTCTTGTAAAAGTGGTATCAGCACTTCTGGAATTTGACCGCCTGCACCAATGATAAGGATATTTTTCATCATTTTTCTGTGTCCAACATGCGATTCATGAACCATTCAACTTGTTGTGGAGCATCATGATCAAAGAAAGCTGATTCTTTCATATCTAAAGCAGCTATTTTTTCAATATCTTCTTTTGAAAGTTCAAAATCAAAGATATCAATGTTTTCAGCCATTCGTTCTGGACGAACAGATTTAGCCAATGCAACAATTCCTCGTTGCATTAACCAGCGAAGCACGACTTGTCCAACAGTTTTGCCATATTGTTCTCCGATTTCTGCTAATACAGGATTTGTGAATAGATCGTGACGTCCTTCAGCAAATGGAGCCCAAGCTTCCACTTGTACACCATATTTTTCATGCCATTTTTGATCTTCAATTCTCTGATTCCAAGGGTTCACTTCAATTTGATTGATTTGAGGCTTCACTTCATTCAGCCCAACAAATTCAATCATCTTAGCTGATTTGAAATTTGAAATACCAATTGCACGCAATTTACCTGCTTTTTGCGCTGCAACCATTGCTCTCCATGCTCCATAAACATCGCCATAAGGTTGGTGAATAAGATAAAGATCAAGATAGTCTAGCCCCATAGTATCAAGTGAGTGTTCAATCGTCTCAGTTGCTTTAGATTCCGGTGCTTGTAAAATAAACAACTTAGAGGTTACAAAAAGTTCTTCACGTGTAACAAGCCCTTCGTCAATTGCTCGTTTGATACCTTCACCCGTTTCTTTTTCATTTCCATATATAGAAGCCGTGTCGATCAAACGATATCCTGCTTTGATTGCTTGATAAACTGCTTCAACTGTTTCATCCAATGGAATTTGGTAAACTCCAAACCCTAATTGTGGTATTTCCACACCATTGTTTAATTTGATTGTTTGCATGTTGTTTTCCTCCTCTAACTTTGATTCATTACCTATCCTAAACCTTGGAGTTAAGTCCATGGCAAGGAAAAAGTTTTATTTTTTTCGTTCCCACAATTTTTCGACTTTATCAGATGCCATTTCACCTGTCTTGAATTTTGCGATATGCTCATCATAAGTTTCAATTTTATAAACTAGTAATTCCCTAACTTCCTGCATTTCGGCTAACTTTTTATCCAGCTCCTCCAACTGATCAAATAAAATCTGTTTTTGAGCTTCTTCTACATCTTGCGTTTCTCGTAATTGGGCCAACTGGGCAAACTCAATTAAGGATTCAACCGATAATCCGGCATTACGCAAATTTTTAGCTAAATAAATCCAATTCAAATCGTTCGTCGTATAGTCACGATATCCACTTGCATTTCGGTGAACAGGTGGGATAACACCTACCCGTTCATAATATCGGAGTGTATCAACACTTAAATCAAACATTTCAGCTGCTTTTTTGATATTCATCGAATATTCCTCCTTACTTATATAAACTATAATAGACCTTTGAGCTAAGTCCAATGCAATGATAAAGTTATACCTGAATCCGTGACGAAAATATAACAAACGCCGTTAATAGGTAGATTTCCCAAGAGTAAGGATATAGTGGTGTCCGACTATTCGATAAATGCACTTTTAGTGATTCAGTATGTAAAAATTTCCCTGTTTCATTCGTTTTTGTGCACGCCAAATAAATCTGCAAATTTCCATTTTTTCAAGTTTTCGTTTTTTTATTTCTTTTTTCCTAGTAGTCTATTGATCGGGATGTTTAGTAAAAGGCTTGATACAAACGAGTAAAGACCGGTAACCATTTGTTGGTCTCCGCGACTTTTAATTTCCATTGCCGGCCACGGAAAACCAGCTTTGAGGCCAGTGTGATCATATTCTGGATGACGGTTCGGATTCTTCTTCTTGTTGTTTTCTTTTTCAATGGCGTATCTTGTTTTTTCAAGCTTTCTTGTCCAATCAAGCGAAGCAGGTTATACGCAAATACACCGAAATGGAGCACAAGGCCATTCGTTTCATATTTGCCTGACGGCAGCCGTTCGAGATCCAGTTCTGATTTAATTTCACTATGGAACTGTTCGCAAGTGCCATGGTTATGATAAAGAGAGATCACCACATGAGGCGGCACTTCAAGGTCCGTCCAGTAGGTTTCAAATTCATACTCGGGAATTAAAAAAATTTGTCCGTCTCTTGAGATGGTTCTTTCGGTCACTTTAAAAACTTTTCGGATGTTTCGCTCCTGGTCCTTAATTTGAATGGTTTCGGGGATGGATCCAAGGTAAACCTTCTTTCCTTCCCGTTCTTCACAACAGATCCCATATTTTCGGGCAATGTTCAGCCAGTCCTCAGCTTTTTCCTTACGGGGATTGCGTTTGATAATAAAGCTTGCATGGTTTTCTAGGAGAATAATGAGATTATCCCGGCTGTCATTTCCGGAATCAAGCCTGAAAAGCAATGGCTGATCTGTTAGTTTCCGGGCAGATTGAATGGTTTCCTGGATGAAATTTGGTGTACCTTTTTGGCAGTGGACACTTCCCTTTCGCATCTCAACATGCAGGCAGTAACCTTCCTGTCCCATGTAAGCGAACATAGGGGCATAACCGTCACAGCCTTTATAGGTTCTTTCTACCCCTTCCTTTTTTGTCTTGGAGTTATCGAAAGGGGAGACATCCAGATCAACCGGGATATACGGCTTGTCTTTGGCGTAAACCGGGCTGATTTCCGCATTTGTATGGCGAATCAGATCCAGCGATTCTTCGTGCAAGATCGTTTTCCATTTTTCCACCAAGGCGGCCTGGTCCAATCGTTGCCTGAGAGTCGGGCTGGAAGGAACCCTCTGGATATCCAAAGCCAGTGCAAAAAAAGCATCATCACGGAAGGTTTCAATATTGTCATAATCACTTTTTCCCTGGCAAAGCAAGCCGATATAAGATTTAGCCACATCGCCATTGGAACAAGCCGGATACCGGGAGATATCAGGGAGTTTATAGGCATTCAACCTGGAAACTAAATTCGTTTGATTTAGTAAATTTCCTACTATCGCTAAGCCAGCTTGGGCAACAATTCGTTCTTTTGTGGGTTCTATCACAAACTTTTTCATGAGATCACCTGAATGTGGAATGAATTTAATTTGTCTGATATACCAATTATACTAAATTTTATGCGATTTGTTTGCCTTTAAGCGGAAATTTCGTCACGGATTCAGGTATAATTCAAACGGGCAGCTGCTGTGCGCCGTTTAAAAATCTTTATGCTGCCTGGCTTTCCCCGGCGCGGGTTTTTTCCCGGATCATCACCGTCCCGAGCACGCCAAAAAGCGAAAAGAACGCCGGGATTAAAAAGCCGCCGGTATTGGCAAATCCGGAAACCGATCCGACTTCCCTCACGTCAAAGGAGTGGCGGACGACCGCAAACGTCAGCGCGCTTGCACCATTGCCATATCCGATGACAAACATTAAAAGCACCGCGAAAAATAACGGCGGTTTGCCCCCGCATAAAAAGAAAACCGTCCATGCGAGAAAAATCAGGGTTTGAATCAGCAAATACGGCTTCTTCCTTGAACCGAGCCTGCTTGCGATCCATCCGGTAACCGGCGCGCCGATAATGGCCCCGATTAATCCTGTCATGACCAGCTGGCTCGCTTCCGGGCGGTCCATGCCGAAAATATGCATCCCGTACGGCACTGCCCATGTGCCGATAAAACCAACATATGTGCCGACAAGGCCGAAATGGCATAAAAAGGCAGCCCACGCCTGCCTGCTTTTCAGGATGCGTTTTAGTACCAAAAGCATTTTTTCATGGCGGACTTTCGCATGCGCATGTGCTCCCCCTTCCCGTTTTTGCGGCAGCCGGATAAGCACGGCATACAGCATCACCGTACTTGCAAGCAGCAGGATGCCGGTTACAAAAAACGGCAGGCGCCATCCTGAAGCTGATATCCAGGCTGTCAGCGGAACGGTTGCGAGCAAAGAACCGACGCTTCCGGCCATGCCGGCATAACCGATCAGCCCGACAAACTCTTTCGCATAAAACCACTGGCTTAAGATCAGGACAAGATTAATCCAAATGGCCGCATCCCCCATGCCGGCGAGCACCCGGGATATGAGCAGGCACGCTTCATTCGGCGAGATGCTGTATAAGAACGTGCCGATGCCGCTAAATAAAGTGCCTGTAACCAGAAAAATATTCGGCCCGAACCGGTCGGAAAACATCCCAATCGGAATTTGCAGCCCCGCATAAGCGAGAAACTGCACACCTGTCAACAAACCGATGACGGACGCTGTCAAATGAAACTCGCTCATCAGTTTATCCGGAATCAAGCCCGGTGCCGTTCGCTGGCTGACAATCACCATATAGGAAAACAGCACCGCGAAAAAAACAATCCATCTGTACTTGCTTTTTTGTCTGTCCAATCTGCTCTACCCCTGTTTTATTTGTAATTTATTACTATTATAATCTATTTTTGCGCAAAAACATTTTCAATTTTCAAATCCGCATAAAAAAACTCCCGGCGCGGGAGTTTTTTTATGCATTTGCCGGCTGCCATTTGGCACGGACCAGGATCCATTTGCCGTCTTCAAAATACCATGTTGCCTTGACATCGCCCAGTTTATCTGCATGATAGGCGCCGCTTATTTGCTGGTAACCTTCGAGCCCGCATCCTTTTTTGCCTTTTATTTTCACCGGTTTGTAAACCGCCACCGGATCGATCATCAGTTCAAACGGTTCATTGAGCATTCCATCCTTTTGGTAAATGCCGAGCCGGATATAATCTTTTTTCCGTTTTCTTAAATCAATCAGGAATGTTTCGTTCGTATTTTCAATGTTAAGCCTTGCCGACAGGGCATTTTCAAATTTGCCGCTAAGCTTTAACACGGGCGGCATCGGCAAATATTTTAAAATGCCGCCTTTCAGCGTATCGAGGCGGTACTGGTTTATGCCCCCGCTTCCGCCGCTGTTGCTTGATCCGAGCATGTCCTTTACACCGTCATGGTTGAGGTCGGTGAACCGGATTTCCGGTTCATACCCGGGCTCATACGGCAGTTTATATTTCTTTCCTTCCGACGCGGCAATCCGCGCCCAAATCTTTTTCATATACGGGCTGCCAGCAGCAAACGGGATGCCTTCCAGTATAATCGCATCCTTTTTTCCGTCCCCGGTTACATCCGCCTCATACCGGTGAATCACCATTTTGCCGGCTTTCGTCTTCCCGCCCGCGTCCGCGATCACAACCGTGCCGGCTGCCATAAACCATAATGCGAGCAGTGCAAGCATGTATTCTTTTTTCATCTTCTCACCCCGCATCCGTTTTCCTTTAGGATACGCCGCAAGAATAGAATTATGTAAAACTTGCCTGAAGATGAAAAAAGTGTTTGCCGAAAACGGCAAACACTTTTTTCAATCGTTTTCTTCCGCAGCACCCTCTTCCGGTTCCTGCTTCCATACTTCTGCCACTGTCCCGTTCTCTTCTTCATCAATGGCAAATGAGCCATTTGAATAACGGTCATGGTCGCGCAAATCATGGAGCCGAATGTCTTCCTGATGCCCTTTTTCCGTGATGACCGAGACGGTTTCATCGTCGCCTGCAATCACGGCTCCGGCGATCCGGTGCGGATGGGCTTTTAATTCGCGCAGCATGATGACACCGCGTTTGGCCCGGCTTGTTTTGTCAAATTCGGACACTTTCATCTTCTTGACGGCTCCTCTTTGGGTGGCAATAAATACTTTGTCTTTTTCCGGATCTTCAATGATTTTCCCGCTAACGAGCCTGTCGCCTTCTTTTAGGTTCATGCCTTTTACCCCTGCTGCCCGCTGGCCGACAACGCTGATTTCCGCTTCATCAAACCGGAGCCCGTAACCGAGGCGGGAAGCGAGGAAGACTTCTTTCGAGCCGTCTGTCAGGTGAACATCGAGTACTTCATCATCGCCCTTTAAGTTGATTGCAACGAGGGCTTTCGAATAGCGCTGTGCCTGGTATTGCTGCAATTCCGTTTTCTTCGCCATGCCGTTTTTCGTGAAAAACAAAATAAACTGCGGCTGGTTGAAATCTTCAATCGGGAGCACTTTGATGATGCCTTCATCGCGTTCAAGCGTCACAAGATTGGAAACATGCTGCCCGAGATCTTTCCAGCGGATATCCGGCAGTTCATGGACCGGCAAATAGATATAGCTCCCTTTATTTGTGAAAAGCAGCACCGTCTGGACGGTATTGAGCTGCTGTTTAAAGAGCAGGCGGTCGCTATCTTTAATAGCAAGGTCCCGGCCGTTTGAAGCGGTATATGAACGGAGGCTTGTCCGTTTGATATAACCGTCTTTTGTAATGGTGACCATCACATCTTCATTCGGGATCATCGCTTCCAGATTGATTTTTAATTCCTGTATTTCCGCTTCAATCGTTGTCCTTCTGTTATCCGCGTATTTTTTCCGGATATCTCTCAGTTCTTTTTTGATCACCGTAAACAGTTTTTTCTCACTGGATAAAATCGCGAGATAGGTCTCAATTTTTTTCTCAAGGTCTGCCGCTTCATTCTCCAGCGTCGTAATATCCGTATTGGTCAGGCGGTAGAGCTGCAGCGTGACAATCGCTTCAGCCTGGGGTTCGGTAAAAGCAAACTTTGCGATTAAGTTCGCTTTTGCATCTTTTTTATCTTTGGATGCCCGAATCGCCGCAATGACTTCATCCAGGATGGAAAGTGCCTTCATCAGGCCGTCAACAATATGCTTGCGGTCACGCGCTTTTTTGAGATCGAATTCCGTCCTTTTTGTGACCACTTCTTTCTGGTGTTCAATATAAGCATCGAGCAGTTCACGGAGGCCCATCAGCTGCGGCCGACGGTTATGGATGGCCACCATGTTGAAATTGTATGATACCTGGAGATCGGTGTTTTTGAATAAATAATTCAGGACGCTATCTGCATCCGCATCTTTTTTCAGTTCGATCACAATCCGGAGCCCGGTCCGGTCGGTTTCATCGCGGACTTCAGATATGCCTTCCACTTTCCGGTCAATCCGGAGCTCGTCGATTTTTTTGACAAGATTGGCTTTATTGACTTCATAAGGAATCTCTGCGATGACAATCTGCTTTCGCCCGCCGCGGATCTCTTCGATCGATGTCCTGCCTCTTACGACCATTTTGCCTTTTCCGGTTTCATACGCTTTTTTAATTCCGTCAATTCCCTGGACAATGCCGCCTGTTGGAAAATCAGGGCCTTTTATGACCGTCATCAAATCTTCTACCGTACAGTCCGGGTTTTCCATCCGCATGATGGCCCCGTCAATGATTTCCCCGAGGTGATGCGGCGGAATTTCAGTTGCATATCCAGCCGAGATGCCGGTCGATCCGTTCACGAGCAGGTTGGGAAACCGGGCGGGCAGCACAACCGGCTCATTTGCGGTATCATCGAAATTCGGGATAAATTTAACCGTTTCTTTATCAATATCATGAAGGAGTTCGGATGCAATCGGAGCGAGCCTTGCTTCTGTATACCGCATAGCCGCGGCCGGGTCGCCGTCAATGCTCCCGTTATTGCCGTGCATCTCGATGAGCACGTTTCGCAGCTTCCAGTCCTGGCTCATCCGCACCATCGCTTCATAAACGGAAGAATCCCCGTGCGGATGGTAATTGCCGATGACGTTGCCGACCGTTTTTGCCGATTTCCGGAAATGCTTGTCAGCAGTGTTGCCCTCTACATGCATCGCATAAAGAATCCGCCGCTGCACCGGCTTCAGGCCGTCCCGCGCATCCGGAAGGGCACGATCCTGGATAATATATTTGCTGTACCGGCCGAAGCGGTCGCCCAGCACCTCTTCCAAAGGCAAATCTTGAAAACGTTCAGCCGTCTTCATCCGTTCATGTCCCCTTCCTCAATCATCAAATTCTCATTGTCTAAAATATTGGTGTCGTCTTCAAGCCCGAATTCCACATGGCTTTCAATCCATTGCCGACGCGGTTCGACCTTATCGCCCATAAGCGTGGTCACCCGCCGTTCAGCCCGGGCCGCATCATCAATACGGACACGGATCAAAGTCCGCGTTTCCGGATTCATCGTCGTTTCCCAAAGCTGGTCGGCGTTCATTTCACCGAGCCCTTTATAACGCTGCAGGATATAGCCACGCCCGACTTTTTTGATCGTTTCATCCAGTTCTTTTTCGGTCCAAGCATATTCCACGATTTCTTTCCTGCCGGTGCCTTTGCTGACTTTATAAAGCGGTGGCAGCGCGATGTACACTTTTCCCGCTTCAATCAAAGGCCGCATATAGCGGTAAAAGAACGTAAGAAGCAGCACCTGGATGTGGGCACCGTCCGTGTCGGCATCGGTCATAATAATGACTTTGTCGTAATTGACGTCTTCCAAATTGAATTCAGGGCCGACGCCGGCACCAATCGTATAAATAATGGTATTGATTTCTTCATTTTTAAAAATATCCGCAAGCTTTGCTTTTTCCGTATTGATGACTTTTCCGCGCAGCGGCAAAACAGCCTGGAATTTCCGGTCGCGCCCCTGTTTCGCAGAACCGCCCGCGGAATCCCCTTCAACGAGATACAGTTCGTTCCGCTGCGGATTGCGGCTTTGCGCCGGCGTCAGCTTTCCGGACAAAGTCGTTTCCGATTTCTTCCGCTTTTTGCCACTTCTCGCTTCTTCCCGTGCTTTCCTCGCTGCTTCCCTTGCCTGCGACGCCTTGATGGCTTTCCGGATTAAAAGATTGCTCGTATCCGGGTTTTCTTCAAGAAAATAAGAAAGGTGTTCCGAAACAATCGTATCAACTGCAGAGCGGGCTTCACTTGTGCCAAGTTTCCCTTTCGTTTGTCCTTCAAATTGGAGCAGTTCTTCCGGAATGCGGACGGAAATAATGGCGGACAGCCCTTCGCGGATATCCGTCCCTTCTAAGTTTTTATCTTTTTCTTTTAACAGCCCGGTTTTTCTTGCATAATCGTTCACGACGCGCGTCAATGCCGTTTTTGCCCCGGCTTCGTGCGTGCCGCCGTCTTTCGTGCGCACGTTGTTCACGAAAGATAAAATGTTTTCCGAAAAGCCGTCGTTAAACTGAAACGCAAATTCCGCTTCGATTCCGTTTGTTTCCCCCTCGATAAACACAACCGGATGGAGCACTTCTTTTCCTTCGTTCAAGTACTGGACAAAGGCTTCAATGCCGTTTTCGTAGTGGAACAGATCATGCCGCCCGAAACGTTCATCAGTGATTTCAATTTTTAACCCTTTTAAAAGAAAGGCCGATTCGCGCAGCCGTTCGCATAATGTATCGTAGTTAAAAGTGATGGTGCTAAAAATGGACGGGTCGGGTTTAAAATGGATCGTTGTGCCGGTCTTATTGGTTTTCCCGGTTTTCTCGAGCGTTGTTTCCGGTTTGCCGCCGTCACGGAAACGCTGTTCATACACGTAACCGTCGCGATGTATGGTAACAACAAGCCATTCCGACAGGGCATTGACGACGGACGCGCCGACACCGTGCAGGCCGCCGCTCGTTTTATAGCCGCCCTGCCCAAATTTTCCGCCGGCGTGCAAAATCGTCAAGATCACTTCTGTCGTCGGCTTACCGAGCTTGTGCATCCCGACCGGCATGCCGCGCCCGAAGTCCTGGACGCTGATGCTGTTATCTTTGTGAATGTTGACGATGATATGGTTTCCGTACCCGGACAACGCCTCATCCACCGCATTGTCGACGATTTCATAGACAAGATGGTGCAAACCGCGCGCATCGGTCGACCCGATGTACATGCCCGGCCTTTTCCTTACGGCCTCCAGCCCTTCCAGCACCTGGATTGCATCATCATTATATTCCAATATATTTTGTTTCTTCGCCACATCTATTCCCCTTTCAATTGCAAAGCACGTGCACCGGCGTTCATAAGAACAAATATTCGTTCTCATTATAACATCATTTGCCGTTTTTATCATACTCATTTTAACGATAAAACGGAATTTGTAAAAGGGCATGCGGAAATGACGGGAACGGGAGGGGCAAAGCAACGGTTATAAAAACTTCTCCAGTAAACGGCCGTTTTATTGGGAAAATATAAAGAAAGCAAGCGCCCTTTAAGCTGGCGCCTGCTTGAAAAAGCCTATTTTGTCAGGGCATGTTCCACTTTAATGCAGCGGTTCATCACAACGGTATAGCCTTTTTCTTTTAAAAACCGGTATGCTTCCTCGTTTTCGATGCCGAGCTGCGCCCAGAAAACGTCCGCATCGATTTCATCAAACTCCCGTGCCAGCTCCGGCAAATATTCGGGCCGCCTGAAAATATCCACAATGTCCACATGGCCTTCGATATCTTTTAAGCTCGGGACAGCCTTTTCCCCGAGAATTTCCGTTGCTTTCGGATTGACCGGAATAATCTCATAGCCGGCATCCTGCATGGCTTTGGCTACCGTATAAGATGTTTTTTCCGGGTTATTGCTCAAGCCAACCACTGCAATTCGTTTTGCTTTTTGTAAAATTTCCCTGATTTCTTCCCTGCTCGGATTTTCGATTGCCATTTGATCAACACCTCTCCTTTCTTGTACTTTCGCCAGTCTGATCCCAACTTAAACATTCGCTTGATCTTTTCCAATTCCTGCTCGGTTAGAAAATCTGCACGGAATCGGCAAAAAATATTCCTCTTTCCTTTAAGAACATGCTACAATAAGCATAGATTTTTTCCAAGGAGTTTTGTACATGAATATTGTCCTGATGATCCTTTTGGCTTACCTGCTCGGCTCAATCCCGACAGGCCTGATCGTTGGTAAGCTTTTTTACGGTATAGACATCCGCGAACACGGCAGCGGAAATCTCGGTGCGACCAATACGTTCCGTGTGCTCGGGTTCAAAGCCGGCAGTGTCGTAACAGTGGTGGATATTCTGAAAGGGACAATCGCCACCTTATTGCCCCACTTTTTTGGCCTGGAGCATACGGTGCACCCGCTTTTAATCGGGATGATCGCTGTTATCGGCCATATGCTTCCGGTATTTGCCAAATTTAAAGGCGGCAAAGCGGTGGCAACTTCCGCCGGCGTTGTTCTTGCCTATCAATGGCCATTGTTTGTCATGGTCATCATCGTTTTTTTGATTACATTAAAATGGAGCAAATACGTTTCGCTTTCTTCTATCATGGCGGCTGTTTTTGGCATCCTGTATACGCTCATTTATATGATTGTAACACATGACTGGCCGCTGTTCGTCATCGTTCTGGCGCTTGCCTCTTTCATTATTTACCGCCATAAAGCCAATATTAAGCGGATTAAAAATAAGACCGAGCCAAAAGTCAAGTGGCTGTAAGGCAGCCATTGTTTCTAAATCTGATGTTTCCTATAACCCGGGGCCGGTAAACGAAGGCAAAAGGTTAGGGAAAAAAACGTGCTTTGGTCTATAATGAAAATGTAAAAGGCAGTTGGAAGGAAGTGGCGGCATGAAAATGCACATTACAGATGAGGCAGTAAACTGGTTTAAAAGGGAACTGGAACTGGACGACGGCGAGTCCGTCCGTTTTTTTGCCAAATACGGCGGCTCCACGCCTGTCCAACACGGGTTTTCACTTGGTGTTCAAAAAGACGTTCCCGACGATCCGGTGGCGGCCGTTGAACGGAACGGCCATGCTTTTTTCATTGAAGGCACGGACGAATGGTATTTTGACGGCCATGATTTGTATATCGGGTATGACCCGAAACGGGATGAACCGGTATATGAATATAAAAAAGGTTAAAACCGGGATCATCCGGCAGCTTTTGCTTTTTTGCTGCCAGTGATGCCGGTTTTTCATTTTAAAAATTTTTTTACTTCCGCAAGGCGCCCTTCTTTTTGCAAAATTTCTCGCTGCTTCCTGCCAAGCAGGTCGAAATGGCTGTAACCGTCTTTACGGACATGAATCCATTCTTTTTTCAGCTGGTAGCGTGCTCCCCATGCAGCGAGTTTCTCCAGATCTTTACAGCCGACTTTTGTGACCGATTTTGCGCCGGGGAAACGGTCGTCCAGCCAAAAATGCGTTAAAAACGCAATCTCCCCGCGGTCAATCGCCGCTTTCCACGCTTTAAGCTGGTTGCGGTGTATGCCAAAAGCCAAATCCATCCCCCCGCTTTATGATTTTTTTGCTTTTTCATATGCTTCATGCCATTTTGGGTAGAGGCGGCGGAACGAAACCGGTCGGAAGCTGTCTTTCTTTACGCAGACATGTGTTGAACTCGCGGCCACGGCAAGGTCGCCGGTTTCTGTGTAAATCTCATAGCCGTACGTTACGCGCAGCCCGTCATATGCATCGACCCATGTTTTTACGGTCACTGTTTCCCCGTAACGGGCCGGTTTTTTGTATGAAATTTGAATATCGATGACCGGCGACAAAATCCCGTCTTTTTCCATATCCGCATAACGGAAGCCAAGGTCTTCGATTAATTTCGTCCGCCCCACTTCCATCCAAATCAGGTAATTGGCGTGGTACACAACCCCCATTTGGTCTGTTTCTGCATACCGCACTTTGACTTCTGTTTCTGATACAAACATCCCGGACACCTCTTTCATATGTACAGTCAATTTTATTTTAGCATAAAGAAAATTCCCCCTCCTAAAAGGATGCCTGATACGGGGCCGGGAAAACTTCGGATGCACGCATGGTCGCAGCAAAAGGAGAGAAAAAACGGCCTTTCCGAGAGGGAAAAGGCGTGGTTCCAAAGAAACGCTGCTGTTTTCCGTCGAAAGGCCGTTTTCGTTTATTGCTGCTGTTTGTATGCGGCTTCGTCTTTTACCTCGGTTCTCATCGCTTCGAGGCTTTCACGGCGCCGCTCATTTTTTTCCTTTATTTGTTGGATTTGCGTTTCATCGCTTGTAACGGCAAGCGATTCTTCCGCGCTTTCCATGTTTTCGATCGTATTGTGGATCATGTTTTGCAGTTTTTCCACATTATCGCTGCGGTCGTCCGGTTTCGGTCGGTTATGCGCCATTGTGTTCTCCTCCTTCGGCTGTGAAAGCTACTCCCCTTTTGTCTGTATCACCTGGGCGTGCTGTCCCGAACGGTCCTGCATCTTCTTCCCCTTATTGCCGGAAAATCCGCGCGGCTGCGTGCCAAGATGATCGGGAACGAAATATTTGCTTTTCTTGTTTGGGTTGCCCATCATATCTCCCCCCTCCTTATACATTTTCCCCAGGAGGAAAGCGGATTATGATTCACAAACAGTGGCTTATTCTGCTAATTTCATCTCGTGTTTCCGGTCCAGCCGTTCTTCTATCCGCATCAGCGCATCCCTGTCGCGCAACAGTTCCTGTTTATTTTCGGCAACAAGATCCGAAAGGGTCTTTTTATGGGTTTTTCTCATATTTGCCACTCCTTACAAGTATTTTTACTTAGTATGGGCAATTATGGGAAAAATTATAAATTTGATTCAAAAAAAGCTGCGGCTTTGGCCGCAGCTTTTTTAAACATTATGATTTTGATTTCACTTCATTTTTGGACTGCTGTAGTTTTTCGCGCAGCACCATTTGCAGGATGCCGCCGTGGCGGTAATAGTCAATTTCTACATCGGAATCGAAACGGACAAGCGCTTCAAATTCCGTTTTCTTCCCGTTTTCGTCGGTAGCCGTCACTTTTATCCAGTCATGCGGTTTAACATTTTCGTCAATATGGACATCAAATGTTTCTTTGCCGGATAAGCCGAGTGTGTCGGCATTTTCCCCTTTTTTGAACTGCAGCGGCAGCACGCCCATGAGAACGAGGTTGGAACGGTGGATCCGTTCAAAGCTTTCCGCAATCACGGTTTTAATGCCAAGCAGGTATGTGCCTTTTGCCGCCCAGTCGCGCGATGAGCCCATGCCGTAATCTTTGCCGGCAAGAACCACAAGGCCGGTGCCGTTTTCTTTATAACGCATGGCTGCATCATAAATCGACGTCACTTCATTCGTCGGCCAGTAAGTCGTGTAGCCGCCTTCCGTACCCGGTGCAATTTGGTTGCGGATGCGGATGTTGGCAAATGTTCCGCGCATCATGACTTCATGGTTGCCGCGACGGGAACCATAAGAGTTAAAGTCACGCGGTTCGACTCCTTTTGACAACAGGTATTTTCCGGCAGGGGTGTCTTTGCCGATCGCACCTGCAGGCGAAATATGGTCCGTTGTCACCGAATCGCCGAATTTGCCGATGACGCGCAGGCTCGACAGCGGCTGTACTTCGCCCGGTTCAGGCGAGAGATTTTCAAAGAACGGCGGATTTTGAATGTAAGTCGATTCTGCATCCCATGTATACAACGGTTCGTCGCTCGTTTCGATCGCATTCCACCGTTCATTGTCGGTAAAGACGTTTTCATATTGTTTGCGGAACAGTTCCGGCGTGACGACTTTTTGAACATTTTCTTTGATTTCATCCGCTTGCGGCCAAATATCCTTCAGGTAGACGTCTTGGCCGTCTTTGTCTTTGCCGATCGGGTCATGGTTTAAATCGATATTCACCGTTCCTGCGAGCGCATAAGCAACGACAAGCGGCGGCGAAGCCAGATAGTTGGCTTTGACAAGCGGATGGATCCGGCCTTCAAAATTCCGGTTCCCGGAAAGGACACTCGTTACGAGCAAATCATTGTCCATAATGGTTTTTTCAATTTCTTCCTTCAACGGGCCGGAGTTTCCGATACAGGTTGTACAACCGTAACCGACCAGGTTAAAGCCGAGTTGTTCGAGGTACGGCATTAAACCGGAGTCTTTTAAGTAGCCGGTCACGACTTTTGATCCCGGCGCGAGCGATGTTTTCACATATTTCGGCACTTCCAGCCCTTTTTCAACCGCTTTTTTCGCAAGCAGGCCGGCCCCGAGCATAACGTAAGGGTTTGAAGTGTTTGTGCAGCTCGTAATCGCTGCAATGGCGACTGCGCCGGTTTTTATCGCAGCTGTTTCGCCGTTGTTAAAATGGATCACAGCTTCTTTATCGAGCTCTTTTTCATCCAGTCCGAAACCTTGGTTGCCGGCAGGCGCCGTAATCGCTTTTTGGAAAGCGGACTGCATTTGCGATAACGGAATCAAATCCTGCGGGCGTTTCGGGCCGGAAAGGTTGGCTTCAATTTCAGAAAGGTTCAGTTCAAGCACATCCGTATAAACCGGGTCTTCTTTGTCCGGCGTAAAGAACATGCCGTTTTCTTTCAAGTAAGTTTCCACCACTTTTACATGTTCTTCGCTGCGGCCGGTTAAGCGCAAATAGGCAAGCGACTCATCGTCAACCGGGAAGAAACCGCAAGTTGCCCCGTATTCAGGCGCCATGTTTGCAATCGTCGCACGGTCTGCAAGCGGCAGCGTTGAGACGCCCGGGCCAAAGAATTCGACAAATTTGCCGACCACGCCTTTTTGGCGCAAAAGCTGGGTGACTTTTAACGCAAGGTCGGTTGCGGTTGCCCCGTTCGGAAGCGATCCGGTCATTTTTACGCCGATAACTTCCGGAATTGGGAAATACGAAGGCTGGCCGAGCATGCCGGCTTCCGCTTCGATACCGCCGACACCCCATCCGAGCACCCCGAGTCCATTGACCATTGTCGTATGGGAATCGGTCCCGACGAGGGTATCCGGATACGTTTCATATTCGCCGTTTTCCAGTTCTTTTTCATGGACGACACTTGCCAGATACTCAAGGTTTACCTGGTGGACAATCCCCGTTGCAGGCGGAACGGCACGGTAATTGTCAAACGCTTTTTGGGCCCAGTTTAAAAATTTATAGCGTTCGGCATTGCGTTTGAATTCAAAATCCATATTCACCTGAAGGGCATCCGGCGCACCGTATTTATCAACCTGAACCGAGTGGTCGATCACAAGGTCAACCGGTACTTCCGGATTGATTTTATCCGCGTTTCCGCCCAAATCAGCCATCGCTTTGCGGAGCGATGCAAGATCGACAACAACTGGAACACCGGTAAAATCCTGCAAAATAACGCGTGACGGCTTAAACGGGACTTCTTTGTCCTTTACTTCATCCGATCCCCATTTTGCCAAATCTTCAACATGTTCTTTCGTAATCGCGCGGCCGTCCATTTGGCGGAGCACCGATTCAAGCAGCACTTTAATCGAATAAGGCAGGCGCGACACATTGGCGATTCCTGCGTCTTGCAGCGCTGTTAGGCGGTAATAGTGATAGCGTTTCCCATTTACTTCAAAAATGGAACGCGCTTTAAAGACATCATTGGACATGTCTTTTCCCCCTTTGTCAAGATTCATATTTTCATCATTTAAAAGATTAACAGAATGATTCGTAAAAAACGCCTCACAGTTTCATCATATTACAAGAAATGACATAAGTAAATAACAATAATATTATTGTGTGTGATAAGTTTTAATTATATCACCTGTCGTTTGGTTTTCAAAAAATTTATCGGCAAGGTATGATTTTTCCTTTATTCAACATACTGAAACTGTGGCCAGGGAGGTGAGCCTTGTGACAAGACAGAAAGCAAACCATATCCGGCCGGGCATGAATGCGGCAAAAGCGCAAGGGAAAGGCGCCGGATACAATGAAGAATTTTCAAACGAGCCTTTAACGGAAAAAGAAAGACAGTTTAACAAAAAACGCAAGAAAAACCAGTAGCATGGGATGGCAAAGAAATCAGCTTTATGGGCTGATTTCTTTGTTTTGCCCATTGAGAATCTTTATCAATATAATATTAATGTTTTTCTTTAGATGGCCCAGTCCCCATTGCGGAATACCGGCACAACGGTTCCATCCTGCTTGATGCCGTCAATATTCATATCAGCAGAGCCGATCATGAAGTCAACGTGGACATTGGAGACATTCATGCCGTGTTTTAACAGTTCTTCTTCGCTCATTTTCGTGCCGCCCTGGATCGTTGTCGGATAGGCTGCACCAATGGCCAGGTGGTTCGAGGCATTCTCGTCAAACAATGTATTGAAAAATGTAATGCCGGACTGTGAAATCGGCGACGGATCCGGTACAAGCGCAACTTCCCCGAGCCCTGTTGCACCCTCGTTTTCAAACACGAGTTTTTTGATCGCTTCTTCGCCTTTTTCAGCAGAAATATCGACGATTTTCCCGTCTTTAAAGTGGACAACAATGCCTTCGATTAAAGTGCCTGCATAACTTAATGGTTTTGTGCTGCGCACGACGCCTTCCATCCTGTGCGTATCCGGTGCAGTAAACACTTCCTCCGTTGGCATATTGGCAATGAATTCTTCGCCTTTCGGGTTCACGCTGCCCGCACTGGCCCAAATATGGTTTTTCGGAAGGCCGAGTGTAAGGTCCGTCCCCGGCGCCGTATAATGAAGGGCATCGAATTGAATGTCGTTTAACTTCGCCGCTTTTTCATTTAACGTCTGTTTATGCTGTTCCCAGGCGGCAACCGGGTCGTCCGCGTAGACACGGCATGTTTTAAAAATCTGATCCCAAAGCGCATCGACTTGTGCTTCTTCGGTTTCTAAATCCGGGAATACTGCTTTTGCCCATCCGGCCCCCGCCGCTGCAGCAACCGTCCATTTGATATCGTCATTTTGCGTGGCAACCCGCTGCGCTTTGAAAGCTTTAGCTGCTGTATTTTGATAAGCGGCCACTTTGTGCGGATCGACATCATTGAGCAGGCCGGGATCGCTTGAAAGAATAGACAGCCGGCTCACTTTATGGTTGAGCACATGGTCTTCCGTCTCGGCAATTTTGTAATCCGGAATATGTGTCAGCACTTCCTGCGGCTGATTCAGATAATGCTGTTTTGTAATTTCATCATCCGACCATTCGACGATTACTTTTTCCGCGCCTAGTGCATACGCTTCTTTTACGACAAGGCGCGCAAGTTTTGCCTGGTCGACTGCAATATATACTTTTACCCAGTCGCCCTGCTTTACATTGATGCCCTTTGTCACGAGCAATTTCGCATATTTTTGTAAATTCTGTTCAAAATTTGGCAAAGCCATTTCGATTCCCTCCTGTTTATTATTTTTCATATGTATGAACCCCGCCCGGTCGCAGGCTTGATACCATTCTATATTATACCAGATCCGGGCGCAGATGAAAAAAAGCAGGGATCCTCCTCCCCGCTTTAATGCAAATCTGTATGTTTTACGATTGTATCCAAATCGCGCCGGAACTGTTCCAATTGCACCCGTTGCGTTTCGCTCGCCACTTCGAGTGCATTTTCGATCTCTTGGTACGTTTCGTTGATTTCTTCTTTCAAATGGGCGAGCTGGTGCCCGGCGTCTTCACTTCCCATCTCTACATTCTGCAAGATGTCTTCCGTCAGGGCCATGTGCTGCTCGGCCGCTTGGAACGCCTGCTGTTTGTCTTTATGGTAAGGCATTGTCATCTCTCCTTCAAACGATAGTATGTTCAATTTTTTTCATGGTATGCTGTATAACCGCTTTACAAAAAGCAAATTGTATAGTTGGAGGGATGAAAATGGTAAATAAAAACGACGGAAATGATATACGCAGAAACCAGCCAAAAGCAAACAACAGCGGGCAGCCGGAACCGTTAAGCGGCTCAAAAAAGGTTAAAAACCGGAATCATTCAAGGCAAAAGCACAATCCCGGGCATGATCTATAAACTTCAAACCGGAGGATTTCCCGCTTTCCCCTGAAAAGTTCCGCATATTTGTCATTTTAGACGTTTTAGAATACGCCTGCCCATGTTTAGTCTGGTACAAAAAAGGTAATAAGTACACCAAGTTCGATAAAAAGACATGAAACTTAAGTTAACAGGAGGAATGTGAAAATGTCGTTTATTCTATATTTAATCGTAGGTGGGATTATCGGATGGCTTGCAGGATTGATCATGGGCCGGGACATCCCAGGCGGAATTATCGGAAATATTATTGCTGGGATTGTCGGTGCATGGCTTGGCGGCGCAATTTTCGGGAATTGGGGGCCGCATATTGCAGGGATGGCCATCATACCTGCTTTAATCGGGGCCATCATTCTCGTCTTTGTGTTAAGCTTTATTTTAAGAACAGCAAGAAAAGCATAACAGTAAAAAAGGGCGGCCAGAACCGCCCTTTTTTACTTGCTTGCTTTTTCTAAACCTTCTTTTTGATAAAGGTGTACATAATGCATCACTTCGGACACGTATTTACGGCTGTGGTTATACGCAAAAACCGCTTTTTGAATCTGCCCGTTTGCCGCCCCGTTTTTCGACAAATAATTTGCCGCGCTGAAAATCGCATCTTTATCGTTAAACGGGTCTGCTTTCCCGTCCCCGTCCGCATCGACGCCAAATCCTCCGTATTTTTTTATGACAGCCGGGTTCGTTTCTTCATTTTTCGGGATGTCTCCTTTTCCAAGGCCGCTGCATGACGGATGTTTCCAGCCGACAAATGTGCACGGCATAAATTGCATCGGGCCTTGGGCGCCGGCCGGCGAGACCATCGGCTTCATCGTTGAAAACCTGGTTTCCACCCGGTGATGAGCGGCAAGCACATACCAGGGAACCCCGTATATTTTCTCTGCTTCCAAATAGATGGACAAATATTTTTCAGGGATTTGGGGATTCGTTTTTTTCTGGATGTTCTCTTCGAAAATAAAATAGGCGCTTAACACGATGACCGGAATAAGCAGGACGATCCACGTTTTACCCCGGTTCCGCTTCTTTTTCTTCCATGTTTTGGGCATTTCCATTTGAATCCTTTCGTCTTTCCGTTAAAACCTCTCCCCTTTATATTATCGAATGAAAAAGCCGAAATCCATAGGAAGATTCCGGCTTTTTCCCGCATGCATTACTGCACGCCTGCATAATGGTCTTGCAGCTGTTCGCGCAATGCCCGTTTTAAAAACTTGCCGACAGACGTTTTCGGGATTTCTTTCATAAACAAAATGTCGTCAGGGACCCACCATGAGGCAAATTGTGTTTTTAAATAATCTTTTAGTTCCGCGGACGTGATTTTGTTTTCATATCCGCTTTTTAAAACCACACAGCCGAGCGGGCGTTCCTGCCATTTCGGGTGGGGAACGGCAATGACGGCTGCTTCAAAGACCGCTTCGTGCGACATGAGAGCGTTTTCAAGTTCGACGGAAGAAATCCACTCGCCGCCGCTTTTAATCAGGTCTTTTGTCCGGTCGGTAATCTTTAGGTACCCTTCCTGATCCACGACTGCAATATCTCCGGTATACAGCCAGCCATCCCTGAATGCTTCCTGCGTACGCTCGTCATTGTAATATTCATCCGCAATCCACGGCCCTCTTACGATCAGTTCCCCCATTGTTTTTCCGTCCCACGGTACTTCTCCGTTCTCATTGACGACTTTCACTTCAACGCCGGGAACAGGCAGCCCGGTTTTTCCTCTCACATCCACCATTTCGTCCACGGTAAAATGATCCATGCTGCTTTTTAACGTGGCCAACGAAACAACCGGGGTCGTTTCCGTCATCCCGTAGCCGGTCATAAACGGCACTTTGTACGTTTCCTCGTAAGCACGGATCAATCCCTTAGGCGATGCCGCACCCCCGCTTACGATCAGGCGCAGGCTGCTGATATCATACGGCTTTTCCTGCAGCACTTTCAGCATGCCGATCCAAATCGTCGGGACGCCTGCTGTCATCGTGACTTTTTCTTTTTCAATGAGCTGTGCGAGAATTTCCGGTGTAAAAGAAGGCCCCGGCAGCACCTGGGTTGCCCCGAACCAGGTGGCTGCATAGGGAAGCCCCCAGGCATTGACATGAAACATCGGAACGACCGTCATGGCGATGTCGCGTTCCTGAACGCTGAGCTGGTCACTAAGCCCGAGCGCCATGCTGTGCAAATAAAGGCCGCGGTGGGAATAGACAACCCCTTTCGGATAGCCGGTTGTTGCCGACGTGTAGCACATCGCGGCTGGCGCATGTTCATCAAGGTCGTGTAAAAACGGATAACGCTCATCGCCTTCTTCCAGGATGGCTTCATAAGAGGAGACAGGAAACAAGGTAGTTTCCGGAACCGCCTTCTCATCGCTCATAATGATAAAATGCTCGACCGTTTTCAGGCGATCCCGGATTTTTTCAATCACCGGGACGAGATCTTCATCGATCAGCAAAATTTTATCTTCCGCATGGTTAATGACATGGGTGAGATGGTCTTCTGACAAACGGATGTTGACCATATGAAGGACAGCCCCGCGGCATGGCACGGCAAAATAGGCCTCCAAATGGCGGTGGTGGTTCCATGCAAACGTACCAACCCGGTCTCCTTTTTTCATCCCGAGTTTTTCCAGCGCACTGGCAAGCCGGCGTGTCCGTTTTGCAATTTCACGATACGGAATCCGCTGAATCCCGGTGTGTGTACGTGAAATGACATATTTTTCGGGAAAATAGCGTTCAGCCCTCTCGATCATAGTAGAAAGCAGAAGCGGTGTCTTCATCATCAGTATCTACCCCTTTAGCTGTAATATATGTTTATCCCGGTTTAGAACAACCATGGCAGGATAAAAGAAGTTAAAATGGCGGCCATCCCCATCGCCACCCCTGATACGGCACCTTGCAGTTCTCCTTCCTTCACGGCTTCCCCCGTTCCAATCCCATGGGAAATCGTGCCGAGCGCAAGGCCTCGTGATACCGGGTCGTGGACGCGCGCCAAAGTTAAGAGCTTCAGGCCGAACATGGCACCGATCATCCCGGTAATCATGACAAACCCCGCAACCAGCACCTCATTGCCGCCGATGATTTTTGCTACCTCGCTTGCAACCGGCACGGTGACGGATTTCACGGCAAGGGAAGCAAAAATATTGTGCGACAGCTGGAAAATTTTGGCCAGGGCGAGGGCGGTCCCGACAGTCAGCATGCTGCCTGAAAGAATGCCGCCGACAACCGGCAGAAAATAGCGCGCAAGAATCGCCCTGTTTTTATAAAGCGGCACAGCCAGCGCAACGGTGGCCGGGCCGAGAAAATAGGTCATGACCCCTTTTGCGGGAAGATACGCTTTATAGGATATATGGCTTGCGGCCAATAGCACGATCAATACCACCGTACTGAAAAATACAGGCGTTGTGAACGGGGAAGGAAACCTTCTCGATAACCGCAACGACAGCAGGTAAACGAAAACGGTGATGAAAATGCTATAAAGTGTCACGGCGTAACTGCTGCTCATGGCTTGCCTCACGCCCCCTTGCCAAAAGCTGGGCGGACATCCCCGTCCCTACAATGCCGGCTACCGCGCTGACAGCCAGTATTACGGTCAGCACCACGCCATTATGGAGGAAAAATGAACCGAGCGACATCAGCCCGACGGAAATCGGAATAAAAAAGAAGGATAAATGTTTTAAAATCCATGTTGCGCCCGTATCGATCCACTGCAGCTTCAAAATGCCCGTGATCAATAAAAGAAACAGCACCAGCATGCCAAATACATTCCCCGGTACCGGCAAATGCAGGATTTTGACTGCTTCCAGCCCGATTTCGTAAATGACCCAGAGCAAACCGATCTGCAATGCACCAATTACTGCTTTTTTCACGTTGCATACTCCCTTTTTGATTTGCTGTATTATTACAGTTCTTATTATACAAATATTCCATACAGATTTTAAATATCCTGTATGATTTTTTCAAAAAAAATCATTTTTCGTTTTTTCTCCCCGGCGCATAAAGGCAGCTGGCCATCCGCATCCCAAGGGGAGGGAATCCGCATGCCAAAACGAAAAAGAAAACCGCTTATCGCAGAATCAAGGAGCGCGCTTGACCGGTTCAAAACCGAAGTGATGGCCAAAGAAGGATATCGTACCGATACGGACCACCCGGACGATATCAAATACGAGGTGGCCAGTGAACGCGGCATTCCGCTTCAAAAAGGCTATAACGGCAAACTGACGGCTGAACAGGCCGGAAAAATCGGCGGGCCGATCGGCGGAAACATGGTGAAAGAACTGGTCCGGATGGCGCAGGAACAATTAAAGAAAAAATAAAACGGGCAGAGAATTTCCCTGCCCGTTTGTTATAGTACAGACTCCGCTTCACATTGCGGATTTATCCGGCTGCTTCCGTTCCGCCTGAATGCTGCATTTGGTACATTTGATAATACTTCCCTTTTCTTTCCATTAACTCTTCATGGCTTCCGCGTTCCACAATCCGGCCACGGTCCAGCACCAAAATCTGGTCGGCATTTTTGATGGTGGAAAGCCGGTGGGCAATGATAAACGTGGTCCTTCCTTTTTTCAGGACATCCATGGCATGCTGGATGGCCAATTCCGTTTCCGTATCAATATTGGACGTCGCCTCATCAAGAATTAAGATAGCCGGGTCAAAAGCAAGTGCGCGGGCAAACGAGATGAGCTGGCGCTGCCCGCTCGATAAAGTGCTCCCCTTTTCAAAGACCGGTTCATCGAGCCCTTCTTCCAGATTTCCGATCACTTGATCGGCGCCGACCGCTTTTAACACGGCAGCCGCTTTTTCTCTTGTAATCCGCGGGTCCCCGAGGCTGACATTTGAATAAATCGTGCCGGTAAACAAATACGGGTCCTGCAGCACGATCGCCATATGTTCACGGACGGCCTGCCGCGGAAGCGACCGGATATCCGTCCCGTCAATCCGGATTTCTCCTTCATTACAGTCGTAAAAACGGAACAGCACATTCATAATGGAACTTTTCCCGGATCCGGTATGGCCGACAAGCGCGACCGTTTCACCCGGCTTTGCCTCAAAGTCAATGTCTTTCAGCACATATTCGTTTTCTTTGTAGCCGAAAAAGACGTGCCGGAACTCCACATGCCCTTTAAAGCGCGGTACGGATTTCGCCTCCGCATCCTCGCCTTTTTCGTCCAGCAGCCTGAAAACACGTTCGCCGGCAACAAGCGCCTGCTCAAGATTGCTGAACTGGTTGACAATATTGCTGATCGGGTTAAACAGCCGGTTAATATAGTCCACATAGGCATACAAAAGGCCGACGGAGAGCCCGGCTGACAAACCGGAAAGGGCGCTGTGCCCGAAATACCAGAGAAACGCCACAAGCACGAGATTTTTTAAAATGCCGGTTAAATTATGGGACGACAAGGCGTTTAACACCAGCATTTTGTTCTGGTATTTAAAATGCGTCCGATTCAGCTGTTCAAAGGTTTCCTTCGTTTGCTTTTCGCGCCGGAAAGCCTGGATGACCGGCATGCCCTGGATCGACTCATTGATCATGGCATTCATTTCGCTCACTTTCGAACGGATCATCCGGTTGTACTGCTGGGCAAACTTCCGGTATACCCGCATCCACAGCCATAAAATTGGCATTAACAACAGGCAGACAAGCGCAAGTTTCCAGTCGAGCAAAAACATTGCAATATAAATGCCGGCAATATAAACCAGGCCGCTGAAAAAGTTTGACAGCACAGCCACATACAATTCGTGGATGGCTTCCGTATCATTGGTGATGCGCGAGACAATCTTTCCGGCCGGCAGGTTGTCAAAAAATGGGATCGGCAATTTTTGCAAGTGGATAAAAAGGTCATTCCGCATTTTCTGGATAATCCGGTTTGCAGCTTTTTGCAAATAAAAATATTGCGTAAACTGGCCGAATCCCGACACAACATAAAGGCCGAAATACAAGATTAACAGTTTCAAAATATACGGGATTTCCGGGCTGTAAAAGCGGAGCACGCCCGCATAGGATATCTTTTCCGCCCGGTAAGAAGCCGTTTTGCCATTATAGGTCATATACAGTTTTCCGTCCCGGTACGTATTTTTCCCGCCGGTTTCAACACGGCCTTTTACGAAATAAAAGTTTCTTCCTGCCTGGACAATCGTCCGCTTCTTCCCTTTTTTCTCCTCAGCGGAAGCATAAACAAGCCGTTTGTAATGGCGGCCGTGATAAGAAACCGCCTGGCGGGCATCATGGGTCTCCACCCATACGCTTTCAATGCCGGTGATATGGCGGTCAATCATCGTTTTTGCCACGATCGGGCTGAACACATCCGCCCCAACGGCAACCATAAGGGCCGCGAGCGCAATCAAAATGGAACGTTTAAAGTTCATCGCATAGCGGAAAAGCCGTTTTGCAGCCATTATGCTTCCACCTCCTCACGGGACTTGAGCTGTTGGCGCATGTACTGTTCGTAATACCAGCCCTTGTTTTTCAACAGCTGTTCGTGCGTCCCTTCCTCCGTGAACCGGCCGTTATCGAGGACGACAATCCACTGGGCGTGTTCAATCGCCGACAGCCGGTGGGTCGCGATGATGGTCGTTTTATTTTTCCGCTCTTTCCGGATGTTCGCAATAATGGACGCCTCGGTCTTGGCATCGACAGCGGACAGCGCGTCATCCAGGATCAAAATTTCCGGATCTTTTATGACCGCCCGTGCAATCGAGATCCGCTGTTTCTGCCCGCCTGATAAAGCGACCCCTTTTTCACCGACAAGCGTTTCAAGTCCGTCCGGGAGCATCTCGATATCTTTTTCAAGTGATGCAGTCCGGATCGCTTTTTGCAGTTCCGCTTCCCCGGCCGAATCGGTACCGAACAGGATGTTTTCTTTCACCGTTCTGGAAAAAAGCACATGGTCCTGCGGCACATACCCGATCCAGCTTAATACTTCCTCTTTGGTCAATTGTTCAATTGGAACACCGGAGACAAGCAGCCGGCCGCTTCCAAGCGGATATTCGCGCAACAGTTGTTTGATCAGCGTTGTTTTCCCGCTGCCGGTTTTACCGGTGATCCCGATCGTCTCCCCTTTTTTGATCTTTAAATGAATATGCTTCAGGTTCTCTTCCCGCGATTTTGGATAGCGGAAAGTATAATCGGCAAATTCTATGATATCCGGCTGTTCAACCGTTTTCGGGGCTTCCGGGTCTTTTACATCTTCCACATGCCGCAACGTTTCATTTACACGGTCAAGTGAAGCATTGCCGCGCTGCATGACATTCATCAATTCCCCAATCGCAAACATCGGCCATGTCAGCATGCCCAAATAGACATTAAAGGAAACAAGATTTCCGAGTGTAATTTGCTGGTGAAAAACGAGATAAGTGCCGTAAGCAAGGCCGATCGTGTAACTCATCCCGGTAATGATTTTTGTCAGCGGATTAAAAAGCGCGTCAATTTTTTCGACCGCAATGTTTTTTTGATAAACGTCTTCCGTCATCGACTGGAATCTTGTTTCGTCCGCTATTTCCTGGTTATAGGCACGGATGACGCGGACACCGGCAACCGATTCCAGCACCCGGTTATTTAAATCCCCAAAGGCGTCCTGGGCAACAGTAAAACGTCTATGAATTTTCTCTCCCAGCACTTTAATGCCGGCTGCCAGAAACGGAAGCGGCAAGATCGAAACGAGCGTTAACTTCCAGGAGATCAGCACGGCCATGGTCAGAATAATGGTCAGCATATACATGGTTGAATCAACAAGCGTCAGAATCCCGAAACCCGCTGTCTGGGACACCGCCCGCAAATCATTCGTCGTCCGCGCCATTAAGTCGCCCGTACGATTCCGCTCAAAAAAAGGAGGCGCCATTTTTAAAAAATGGTTCATTAACCGGGACCGCAGCATTTTTTCCACGATAAACGCCCCGCCAAACAAGTTATACTGCCATATATAGGTCAGGCCGTAAAGGGCAGCTGCAATCGCCAGCATGACGCCGATGTAGAGGGAAAAAATGTGTGCTGTCATTTCCCCGGTGAATATTTTATCAATGGAATCGCCGAGAATCATCGGCGGGAGCACTTCCAACAAGTTAACAATTGAAAGCGCAAGCACTGCAATCGCATATCTTTTCCAATAGGCTTTAAAAAACCACCCTAATTTCCCCAATACACTAAACAAACCGTCGTCCTCCTCCCGTCATTTCTGTCTCTATCCGCCTTCTTTCTCTCCGTAAGACAACAGTAAAACCGGATGATGCTTCATCTTGTTCATCCCCTTTTTCAAAATGTGCATCGCCTGATGGCTGGCCAATTTAAAAAGCACTGCCTTTCAACATAAAAAAAATCAATGATGATGGTGATGACCGTGTTCGCGTTCAATCCTCGGGTTTGTAATGACGAATTCTTCCTGCGGCACGTAAAAATACTGGATCCAGATGCCGTCCAAATACGGCTCGCGTGAATCAAGTAAAATATCAATGCCCTTATCCGTTTTGACAATTTCATCATGTTCTCCCGGTGTATCCAGCGTGATGTCGTAATGGGCATGGTCGCCGTGCATCTCGGTCACAAAGACGCGGATCATTTTTCCTTCCGCATCTTCCTCCTCCAATATTTTTTTAAACATTTTTGCGGCATTCCGATTGATTTTAACGTTCATGTTCCTACCTCAATTCTTCTTGTTTTTGTTTCTTTATTATGACAGAAAAAACGGAAATCGCAAACTGGAATGCTTCACGTAAAGGGTTGAAGCATTCTTACAGGACAAACCGCTTTTGTTTCATTGCTGGGGTTCAAGTTTACTAAGCAGGTGCTTTCCGGCAGTTTTGGCTGGTTTTGCGGCTTGGGAGAGCACTCAGGATGGCTTGTTTCAGCTGCACGAAAAAGGCGGGCTTAGAAAAGCGGACCTTCACTGACATAATATTTGCACCCCCGAAATATTTGTTGTATGATACTTCTGTTTTGAATGGACGTGGAAGACAAGGTAAAAGATATGCTCTAGAAAGAAGGCTTTCATCTGAAGCGAGGAGGATTGTGATGCCTTTATCGAAAAGAACGGTTTTTTTAACAGCCATTGCATCTGGTACGATGCTGAACCCGCTGAATTCATCGATGATCTCGCTCGCCCTTCACAGCATTCAAAAAGATTTCCATTTGAGTTTTTCAACTGTGTCGTGGCTCATTTCATCCTTTTATTTGGCAAGCGCGGTCGCCCAGCCTGTGACCGGAAAAATCGGCGATATGATCGGGCGCAAAAAAATGTTTCTTGCAGGGCTTTTGCTTGTTGCCGTTTCGGCAATCGGTGCGCCGCTTGCCCCGGCCTTTTTCGTGCTGCTGCTCATGCGGCTTTTCCAATCGATCGGTTCCAGTGCTATTTATCCGTCCGGTGTCGCACTGATTCGTACCCATATTCATGAAAACCAAGCCTCTGCGCTTGCTGTTTTGTCCATTTTTGCGTCTGCCATGACGGCGCTCGGACCGACTGCCGGCGGAATTTTAATCGGGATTGGCGGCTGGCCGTCGATTTTTCTCGTGAACTTCCCTTTTATCGTGATTAGTTTTCTACTTGGCTGGTTTATCTTCCCGAAAGATCCGGAGAACAGACATGCTTCTTTCAAAGATGTTGTGCACGAGCTCGACTGGACCGGCATTTTCTTATTTGCGGCCGGGCTTGTACTGCTTCTGTATTTTCTGTTGGAACTGGAGTCGGCTGTCCATATTTGGACGGGTGTGGCAGGCATTGTGCTGCTTGTCCTATTTGTGATCTATGAAGCCAGAACAGGCCGCCCGTTTATTGATGTCCGCTTTTTATCCAAGCACCGTTCCCTTTCTGTTGTGTATTTGCAATTCATCGTGCTGAATTTATTTAATTACTGCTTATTCTTCGGACTGCCGAGCTTCTACCAGGACGGGCTTCATTTCAGCGTGCACACAAGCGGGTTCATGATGCTCTTTATGTCCGGCGCAAGCATCCTCATTTCCCTCGTTTCGGGTAAATGGATTGACCGTGCCGGAACCGCCGGACCGATCCGGATCAGTGCTTTGACTATGATTGCCGGCGCCGTTTTCATGGCCGTTTTCTTTATCCATGCCTCGGTCTGGCTGATGGGTGTGATCCTGTTTATCCTCGGTATCGGTTACGGGATCGGCAATGTTGCGCTGCAGGCGGCAATGCTGAACGAATCGCCTGAAGCCATGGTTGGCACAAGCTCCGGCCTTTTCCAAACATGCCGGTATTTAGGCTCGATCCTGTCATCGGTCGTGCTCGGCGTTGTGTTCGCAAGCGGCATGTCAACAGCCCGTTTTCTTATCCTGTCAGCTGTTTTAGTTGCAGTGAGCGCATTTTTCTTTCTGCTCAGCTTAAAAACTGCGCGTGCCCGGGCGGTATAAAATAGAGGAAGGTAACGGCTTTTGAGACCCCGTCATCAAAGCATACAACTTACTAATGTATTATGCATCCAAATGCTGCTTTTCTTTGTCAAATTTTATTTTACGGATGAGGTCAGGGGTGTCATACGCCTGGCCTTTTTCTCTAAGCATCTGATTCCGCCTTTCCAGCTTTTTCTTTCACCCACTGGATATCGTTTTCAATGGAATCCAGAAAAAGCTTGCACTCGAAAGCTGATTCAATGTATAGAGAAGGCAGCTTGACGCATTTTCACAGATACACCATTCTTCTATATATTGAGACAAAGTCAAAATTGGATTCGTTCAGCAAGCCCTTATTTATTGTAATGGTATATAATGGAGTATAACTGTAGAGTCGAATAGAGGTGATCATTTTGTCATCAAAAAAGACGAATTTCTTTGTGGTTTCATTGATTTTTTCCTTGTTTTCGTTTTTTTTATCAGCAGGTGTACAAGACCTACTTACGATCATACACAATCCGATTATTTCCTTTTCGATACCTTATATATTGGCAATCGTGAGTATTATCTATCTGTTCATTGGATATATAAAACTGGCTAAATCCAAATCATCGAAACACTTGAAATTTGTTCCGATTCTAACCATCATCCTCATTGTGTTGAGTATTTTGATTAACAGCTTTCTTTTGGTTGCAATTACTTCGGGCATTTAAGCGTCATTCAACTACGAAAATGAAGCCTATCAAAAAAGAGATGATTCGAGGCATCGATGTTCCTTTTACAACCTTCAAGAAGAAAACTGCGTGTGCACGAGGGGTAACGGAAAAAGCGCGGCAAAAGGAAGCATGCCACGCTTTTTCGTTATCGGATCTTTTTTGCCCATACAGAAAGCAACCCAATGCTCATCCAAACAAGAGAAAACAGGAACGCAATGCCCGAAAACGCTAAAATATATAAATTATAAGCCGAGATGCGCGCAATCAGGCCGTTTGTCCGGAATCCGAAGAGAAAACCGGCCACATTCAGGAAAACAAGAAAACCAAAAATTGACAGGCAGCCGTTCCATGCCCCTTTTAAATCCGCGGTGCTCAACGAAATATGCGCGGAAATGCAAATGCCGGCAATAGCAAAAATCCAAAAACGGGGGTTCATTAAGTTTTCGATTGAAAAAAGATGACTAGCGAGTGCGCCGATGGAATGGCCAAAAAATGCAAAGAAACTTTCGAGGCCGGAATACGGATGAAGACCTGCCCTGATTGCCTGCATGAACGGCCGGTATGTATCCGGCAATAGCACATACATGCCTAGCGACAAAATCAAAATGCCGATATACACCGGGGCAGTTCCAATGAAAAAATTTCCGATTTTTTGGTAAACGCTGTCCGGGTTGTATTGGTGGCTTACATACCCAAGCGTGCCATCACCGCTTTTCAGCTGGAGCCATTTGATCTCGACAATTTCATGCCTAAAAATGCCGCACATCAAGGCATGGCTAAATTCATGGACCGGCGTACCGAGCCATGCCGTCACCGCAATCCCCTTCCACCCGAAAACGTGGTAAATGAAGGCCGTTGCCCGCTTTTCCAAAAAACCGAGCACAAACCCGACCACAATGATCGTTCCAAGCAGGTTGAAAAGTTCAACCGTACTTAAAAGCAGAATATGTAAAAAGGTTTGCAAATCTCCACCTCTTTTTTCAAAAATCCGTTTTCCTATCCATTTTAATCCCGCAAATCATCCGCGTCCAGCAAGCACATTGTGGAAACCCGTTTTTTCAAGTAAAATAGTGCTCAGTGAAAAAAGAGAAACCGGGTGAAACGATTGGATTTTAACATCAATTTCCTTTCCTTCTATGTCATCCAGACAGACGGGGAAGGCGAACAAACGAGAAAACAGTTCAGGCACTTTCAAACTTTAGATCGCGAAAATTATGAGATAAGTAACGTAAAAGACTTTCTCGATGGCGAACTTGAAAAAATCGTAAAAAGGAAAGTGGATAAGCATCCGAAGTCCGAACAAGTACCGACGAAAATCGGCCGCTTTATTGTGGAACCGGGCTACGGCCTTGACTCCAACCCGAACTTCAATTTGTTTAACCGTGCGCGTATGGCCGGCACGATTGGTGAGTTTCAAAAAGCAAGCGAAGCCTTTCTCGCCGCCTATCTGGACACCAATGCTGTCAGGGACGGCGCGTTTCTGATCGCAAATGCAACGATGCGGAAATACTTCGATGAACCGTTTGTTTTTTTGTTGAAATGCGATTTCGAACCGAAAGTCGCCACGATTGCCGATGAATCCACATTGTTGAAAAAAGTGGAAATGGCGATTACCACAAAAGGCATGAAATCCATCCAGTATCCGCATATGCCGGAAGAAGGCATGATTGAAGAATCAGAGCTGAAAATTCACCAGGCATCTCACGCCCGTTATTTCGAAGAATTTTTAAAGTATGTGGAATACGGCGAATCGATGCCGGAAATCATGAAAGCGCAAGTGAAGACGATGGTGGAAGAACATTTTCAGGAAGTGCTGCATGAAGACAGCATCGAATACGAGCAATTCGAAAAAGAACTTGAGATTTGGGAAGCAAGCCCCAAGCGGACGTTACAGGAACGATTGCCGGCGGAACAGGTTATCGAAGCCGCGGCCCAGATTGTCGAAACTGCCCCGGAGGCCGATTTGCGAATGAAACTGGACCATATTTCGGTGAATGCCCTCCTTTCCGATTTTGGCGAAACGGTCCATCTCGCCAAAATCGGAGACCGGTATGTCACGATCGTCGAGTCTGAATCCATCCTCTTTGAAAAAGGGTTTTCCCCCGTTGAATTTCTGCAGCCGGACGAACTGGATCATGTGCTTGAACGGTTGAAGAAGAAAGCCGGGGCCATCGTAAATGAACAAAAATAGCGTGCTCCATTCGCACGCTATTTTTGTTCATGATTGGGGGTGATCCAGTATCTTTTTCCCTTTGGATGCTTGCACTTTCGCATTTTTTGAACTTGCACGGCCAATGCCGAAAACAAAGTAACAGACCGTGACAAGGCCAAGAAAGACAATGCCCGCAACAAGTGACATCCTTGTTTCATCATTAAACCACATGCCGATCAGGACAGCGATTAAAAATGCAATGGTTACATAGTTGGAAACCGGTGCAAACGGCATTTTAAACGGATGGTTTTTCATTTCAGCCTTTTTCATCTTTCTAAACCGGATCTGACTGATTAAAATGACAAACCATGGCACCATCCCCGGCAGGACGCTTGCACTGTATACATATACGAACAGATTTTTCGGTGCGATATAGCTTAACACTACACCAATCACAAGGCCGACAAGAACACCGATTGTACCTAAAAGTGGAACGCCATTGCTTGATACTTTCGTGAAAATTTTCGGTGCCTGGCCGTTCACGCCGAGCGTATACAGCATCCGGCCGGCACTGTAGATACCGCTGTTGCAACCGGATAATGCGGCGGTAACGACAACAAAATTAATGATGCCGGCTGCGGCCGTAATGCCGATTTTTGCAAAAGTCGCCACAAACGGGCTGCCGATGGAATCAAGTTCATTCCACGGATAAAGCGTAACAATGACGAAAATGGCGCCAATATAGAAGATCAATATGCGCCAAATGATATTTTGGATCGCATTTTTCAATGTATGGCTGGGGTTTTTTGCTTCGCCTGCCGTAATGCCGATCAGTTCAACACCCTGGTAGGCTGCTACGACCAAAGATAAGGCAAAGAAGAAACCTTTCAGCCCGCCGGTAAAGAAACCGCCATGCTCCCACAGATTGGAAAACCCGACGGCATGCCCCCCGTTGCCGATCCCGAATAAAATGATGGCAAGCCCGGCTATAATCATAAAAATAATCGTTACCACTTTAATCATCGCAAACCAGAACTCAAACTCGCCAAACGATTTTACAGATACGAGGTTGGCCGTTCCGAGGATCACCATGGCTACAAGCCCCGGAATCCATGCCGGCAAGTGCGGAAACCAAAATTGCATGTAAGATCCAACGGCAATGATTTCCGACATACCGACAATCACCCACTGGAACCAGTTGCTCCAGGCTGTGAGAAAACCTGCGAGCGGATGAATGTACTGATGGCCGAATGTGGCAAAGGAGCCCGTGCTTGGCTCAACGTAGAGCATTTCTCCCATTGCACGCATAATAAAAAAGATAAAAATCCCGGCAATCGCATACGCCAGCAACACGGACGGCCCTGTCCACTTAATGGTGCTGGCAGACCCCATAAACAACCCGACACCGATTGTACCGCCAATCGCAATCATTTGAATATGCCGCGCATGCAAGCCTCTGTTTAACGCTCTTTCTTCCACGCCATTCACTCCCGCTGTTTTTTTCAAACATGCTTAAAAAATAGAAAAATAGCATTGTCAGTCTTTATAACAAATTACTTTTTCATTGTAATATGTTTTTACCCGAAATACAATTGTTTATATACAAGGAACAAGTATTTTATTATCATAGAATAATTTAAACATTCCTTTTTTTATTTGTTTTTAAAAAAGACTGTCCCCAAAGAGGAGCAGTCTTTTTAAACAGTGCATCGGGCCCGCTACCGGTTGTTTCTTTCTCTTACATCATCGTTCGGTGAGTTTCCAGTTCCATCTTTTGCTTTGCTGTTCGGTGTCCCGAATATTTGATTGTCTTTCGTGACTTTCGCGCCTTCCAAAAATCGATCTTTTTTCTTCATGTGCATTCTCCTTTGTTGTTGATTCACGTTCAGCCGGGACCGCGCGTCAGGCTGCCCCGCCTAATTTTGCGCCCTTGTTTTACTATTTGCAGGCAAGTGGTAAACATGCACGCCTTGTTAAAAAAGCCCGGCGGATACAAGCTGAACATAAAAGTGGGTTTAATACGGCCGACATCGGATAGGCGTGCACCATTTTAAGATTTAAAATAATCCCGCAGTACCTGGAAATCTTCCGACAAATCTATTTCATTCGGTTCCGTCTGAAGCAGGCGGGCGATCAACGGTTCCAGTTCATCCGGATCCTGCTTGTCCGTATACTGGATAAAATTCAACCCGGAAAGCCAGTCGGTATAGGAATGTTTTGCTTTTCCGTAGCTGTTGCCGAATACGAGGCACGGCGTATTGGTGATAATCGAAAAAATCATCGCGTGCAATCGGTCGGTAATGACAAGTTTGCGCGAGCCGATCCGGTGCAGCATTTTCATAAAATAGGTTTCCCTGTCCGCATAATCGATCGTGTCCACTTCCGATAAAACGGTATCCGTGCGGTCAACAGGCCCGATGTTCGCAGCTCTTTCCATGAGTTCGGAGACAAAATTTTCATCTGTCACTTTTTCTTTATCCGCCCTTAATACAAAAAGCACGCCATCCCTTTTTAGATCCTGCGGTTCAATTTTTAACGACAGAACCATATCCGGGGTGTACAATACATTTGCGTTGAAGGTCTCCTTGACGAATTCCAGGCTTTGTGATTCGCGGACACATATGGTGAGATTTGGATTACTGCCATAGGCTTCCTGCGATTTCCTTTTCTCCCGCTGTCCTTTTTCGGTAGGTTCAAAATAAACGGATTGCGGCATAGAGATGGTTTTATAATCTTTAAAAGCCGAGATTACTTTTCGACGGTCTTCTTCAATGTCCAGGTAGAGACTGCCGAGATTACCGCCGCCCGTAAAGCAGACGATGTCCTCTTTCCCAATGATCTTTTTCACAAAATCAATTCCCTCATCCGTCGCATAATCCATTATTTCGATGTATTCGTAATAAGGAAAATGGTTACGGATAAATTTTTCCTCTGCATAGGCAATGGCCTGGTCCCCGATATTTGTGTAGCTTGGGGAACCAAAGAGGAAAACTTTTCTTTTATCATTGTATAAGGCATCGGGTTCCACATTTGGGGCAATCCCCTTTGCCGGTTTTTGACCATTTCGGATTTGTTCACTCATACATTATCCCTCCGTCATCGTTACGTGATTATGCTTGCCGGATAATTTCTTGTACCCATTTATAAGGGGCAATACACTTGGATGAGCGAACAAAACCTAAAATTTGTTATTTTAGTATATTTTTTATATTCTATTTACGAGTTTGAAGATGAGCATCATAATGGGGTTCAGAACTTAGGGACAAGTTCTGAACCCCTATTTGTCTACAATCTGAGCATGAGCAGAAATTCTTACTTAATATTCGTTATGAATTCCTTCATCCTTACTTTGAAATCTAAATCCACTAATTTGACAACAAGATACGATTCTAACAATTTATTGCGACTTCACGACGTTGCAGTCGACTGAGGTCTTTTTAGAAGGAGAACGTGAAGTCAATATTGTTAATCCAATTGCGATTGTAACGCCTAAAGCGCCTAGCCAGGTAATGGAAGTGAGGGAAACTCTCTCTACAAAGATACCCCCAATTCCTGCACCTGCCGCCATGGCCAACTGCATCATTGACTGATTGAGACCTAGCAATAAACTAGACGACTCCGGCTCTATTGTAGCTAGGTGATATTGTTGAGTCGGGCCAGTAGACCATGCTGCAAATGACCATAATATTAATATGACCAACACGCCCACGTAAGAGTGGGCAACGATTGATAACAGAACGAGCATGGTGATATGTAACATCATGCCACCAATGAGTGTGAAACGCACACCCCACCGATCGGTACTAAATCCGCCAAACTTTGATCCAACTAGACTGGCAATACCAAATATAAGGAGAACGCTACTAAGCAATTTGTCACTTACACCTGAAATATTTAACAGGTAAGGGGATAAGTAGGTATAAGCAATGGAATATCCGCCAAGCCAGAAAAAAGTGATGGCTAATCCGAGTACCACTTTTGGTTTTTTTAATAAAGCGAGTTGTTGATTTAAAGGTGTCAATTTTTCCGCCTGAATTTTGGGAATGGTAAGCGAAATAATAACCATTGCAACTAATCCAAGTAAGGCAATCCCTCCAAAAACAGCCTTCCAACCCAGTATCTCACTCGTCATTCTTCCAAGTGGAACGCCAATGATTAATGATGCTGTCAATCCCATAATGACAGTGGCAATGGCGCTAGCTTTCTTACCTTTTGGAGCAATTTTCTCCGCAATCGTTAAGGCTGTCACTACAACCATCCCTGCACCGAGGGCCATAATAATCCTTGAGACAATAAAGAATCCATAACCAGGAAGGACGAATGCAAGAATATTTCCAATAACAAATAGACCAAGTGAATATATCATTAACTTACGTTTATCCATTCTGGAGGTGATAGCCATTAATACGGGTGTGAAAATAGCATATACGAGCGAAAAAATGGTTATTAACTGACCAGCTGCTGCAAGAGTAATGCCTAATGATTCTGAAATATTATCCAAAATTCCGGAAATGATATACTGTGAAGTTCCAACTAAAAAACTTACGATCGCTAAGATGTAGACCTTACCAGTGTTTGACAAAATAAATCACTCCTTCATCATCAAAATATATCAGGGTTGAACGTTTTGTATCGACAAAAACACATATCGTGATATGTCGATTTGTTTAGTGAAATGAAACTGAATTCATAATTAGGATTCAGTTTCATTTCTTAAATATTCTTTTCAAAGAGAGTGGCAATTTTTTTTATGGCTTCTTCATCTCTTTTGTAGTAAGTATATTTACCAATACGTTCTGCCGTAATTAACCCAGCTCGTTGCAGTATGGAAAGGTATTGAGATGCTGTGGATTGCGTCATTTTCAATTTATCTGTTATTTGACTAACACATACCCCTGTAGTATTCATATCAATCCCTTCGTGGGGCGTAAAATGACGATCCGGTTCTTTCAGCCATTGTAAAATTTGCAATCTTGATTCATTGGATAAGGCTTTAAAGACTTCAATGAGTTCCATACAAATCATTATATCGAAAAATAACGATATGTCAACATATGATTCTGAAACAAAATCCAAAAAGGGTTCCATCAGATCCATCGTGCGTGTTTTGAATTCAAGATCGGCACCCTCCATCTTTTTCAGCTATAACAGGTCCTTATTTAAAAGCGTATCGCGCCGACAGGTTCCGTCAATAAAGGACGTGAGAAAAGGATCGTTTGACATTGGCAGCGTGTTCCCTTATTTTTAGACTGTTGATAAACATTAAAACCACACAATTTAATAAGATCTCGATCAGAAGTATTATCATTTTGTTTTAAAATGCTCATTAACCACACCTCATTTACTAGGTTCCAAGATGATATCATCTATCCCTGATGTCGTACCTTCCTGCTTTTTCGCCGTTCCTGTTCTTTTTAATATTTCGTTACTTTTGATATAAACACCATAATTCCCCGGTGGTAACCCATTTGATTTTTTTAATTTATTAATCACTTCTTTGGCTATTGATTTATCTGGGAGACTATGTTTTTTCTCCATAAAAAATGTGAGCGTAATCATCATTCCCTCCTTATCGAATGGTGTTTGCTTTATTAAATGTATAGCAGAAAGGCATGATAGGCTTCTGGAAATATTAAATCCGACGTACTTGTGTAGTAATATGGGGTGGTGAAACCAGTGCTGGCAGTATGATCCACAGCTTCTTTGGTCCTACCAATAACCGGGTATTCTCTCGCAATCGCCGTACAAAATGCATCCAGCTTTTGAAATTCCTTTTCATATGCCATGACATACAAACCTGTTGTAATTGCCCCTTCAACAGAGCCCTCATAGGCGCCCACATCGCCAATCTTTTTGTTTTCCAAATCAATTCCAACGATGACAGAGGTATGAAATTTCGGATCTTTTTTGGATTCAACAAATACAACTGCCGCGTCAGTTGCGCCGTATATATGATGGACGGTGATATCCAGATGGTATTTTTGGATAAAATATTGCTTGACCCTTTGAACGATTTGTTTCCGGTGCTGATTCGCAAATTTCCCTGTCTCTTCTCCGTTATCAAACGAATAACCTTGCCCCGTGTAATCCTGTACCGGCATGTACTCTGATGCTTCCGCCCGCTTTTTTTCATCCCCTTTATGCGGCATTAAGCTACACCCCCCTAATAAAAACAGCAGCATCACGACCATTCCGCTTCTTTTAAAAGTCATTATTTACACTCCAAACAAAAGTAATTTTCCTTTTTAGAAAAACTGATCTAAAATGCCTGGCGTTGTATCCGACTACCATTGCATCAGGACCGGAAGATGAATGATTATAGTTAGTTTGTTTAACAATAGATATACGAACGAAATTTATTTATCTTTTGAGGATGGTCACATATATGGAATCCGCTCAATTTAATCAAATCCTGATCAGAAATACGTTTTTTCATTTCGCCACTTCCCCATTTGGTTCAATAATCACATCATTGTTTTTTGTATCTGAATCTTCATAATCCTTTTCGGTTCCAGTCCGCATTAAAATATCATTACTATTTACGGATATTGAATATTCACCCGGCGGAAAATCTTTTTGTTTTTTCAATTCATCTTTTATCTTATTTACAAGCGTTTTATCAGGGTGCTCATGTTTTTTTCGCATATAAAATGTTAATTCTATTATCATATTGTCAGGAACGAATTTTTGATCTTCTATCTGCTTTTTTAGATTCTGACCAGTGGTTTTTGGGTTATTTAGAAAAGATTTGTAAGCCTTTAAAAACTCTAAATGCGTCGTATTTAAATAATAATATGGCGTAGCATAACCGGAATCAACTGTATGATCCACAGCTTCCTTTGTCCTGCCAATAACCGGGTATTCTTTCGTAATCGCCGTACAAAAATCATCCAGTCTTTGAAATTCCTTTTCATATGCCATGACGTACAAACCTGATGTAATTGCCCCTTCAACCGAGCCCTCATAGGCGCCTACATTGCCAATCTTTTTGTTTTCCAAATCAATTCCAACGATGACAGAGGTGTGAAATTTCGGATCTTTTTTGGATTCAACAAAAACAACTGCCGCGTCAGTTGCCCCGTAGATCTGATGGACAGTAATATCCAGATGGTATTTTTGTCTAAAATATTGCTTAACCTTTTCAACGATTTGTTTCCGGTGCTGATTGGCAAATTTCCCTGTCTCTTCTCCATTATCAAACGAATAACCTTGCCCCGTGTAATCTTGTACCGGCATGTACTCTGATGCTTCCGCCTGCTTTTTTTCATCCGCTTTATTCGGCATCAAGCTACAACTTCCTAACAAAAACAGCATCATCATGATTATTACGCTTCTTTTAAACTTCATGTTCTCACCTCAACAATACCAGCATTTAGCCCGCTGCAAACAGTACATAAATCCGCGAAAAAAAATTACCTTTCTACTTTCATTCTATTAAAAAGCAATATTATCTACCCATCTTCCTTGGAAAATAAACCAAAATTTTTATATTTGTACATCCTCAAAATTTTCATTTAAGTTGATTTTAACAGCTGTACTGCATAGCGTCCATCAGCCAATTGACGCATCTCCCGCGTTTCTCCAACGAAAAACGTCCTTTCTACAGGTACCAATTTATTCTTTTCGGGTTCTCGATAAGCATTCTGATTGCACGCATCTGGGATTATCATTCATATATTTTAGCGCTTTCGGGCATTGCGTTCCTTTTTCTGTGATTTGGAAGAGCATTGGTTTGCTTTCTAAAAGAAGTGATAAGGAAAAAGCGCAGCAAAAGGAAGTATGCCGCGCTTTCTCGTTGATGGTTAATGTAGCCTGCTTTCGCCTTTTCTTGTAAAATGGAGGGTAGCAAAAATAGAAAGAGTGGTCCGGTTGATAAAAATTCTAATCATTGAAGACGATGTGACGCTGTTTCGTGAAGTGAAAGAAAGACTTTCGCAGTGGTCATTTGAAGTTGCGGGGATCCGCGATTTTGGACAGGTGATGGAGGAATTTGCGGAATTCCGGCCTGATCTGGTAGTCATTGACATCCAGCTACCGAAATTTGACGGGTTCCACTGGTGCCGACAAATTCGCGCGCACTCCCATGTCCCAATCCTTTTCCTTTCTTCCCGCGACCATCCGACAGATATGGTGATGGCGATGCAGCTCGGCGCGGACGATTATGTGCAAAAGCCTTTTCATATCGACGTGTTAATCGCCAAAATCCAGGCTATTTTGCGTCGGGTATATGCCTACACGAGCGAGCAGACGGTTTTAAAAACATGGTGCGGGGCCACAATCGATTTGCAGAAAAACACGGTCGAAAATGAACATGGATGCATTGAACTGTCAAAAAACGAAATGTTTATTTTAAAAATATTGGTGGACATGAAAAACCGGATTGTGAGCCGCACGCATCTGATCGAATGTTTATGGAACGATGAAAGGTTTGTGAGCGATAATACATTGACCGTGAACGTCAACCGCCTGCGGAAAAAACTTTCCACGATCGGGCTCGGTGACTGTATCGAAACAAAAGTGGGCCAAGGCTATATGGCGCTTGAAAAGGATGCCGGCCTATGATCCGGATATTTCTTGTTGAACGAAAAAGCTGGGTAATATTTTTTGCCGCCTGCCAGCTGATGCTGCTTTTCATTGCATGGCTTGATCCGCAAATCGCGCTTTCATCCGTTCTTTATATCGTTTTTTTAGAAACGATTGCTTTTCTTCTTTTCCTTTTCTTCCGCGCCCGGAAAGAAGTGAAATTTTATCAAAGCCTTTCAGAATGGGATGGGGATCTTGATACGAGCGAGATCACCCGCCCCAGAACCCCTTTTGAACAGATCGTGCATCAGGCCGTACAAGCGCAGGCGGAACATCTACGGGCGGAAACCGACCGGAACGCGTCCGCGGTGCAAGAAGAACAAGATGAATTAACAGCATGGGTACATGAGGTCAAAACGCCGATGACCGCCATGCAGCTCATCATTGACCGGCTTCAAGATGAAGAAGCAAAAGTGTCGCTCAATTATGAATGGCTGCGCATCCACCACCTGCTTGACAAACAGCTTCATGAAAAACGGATCGGCAATATGGAAAATGACGTTTATATGGAAAATGTTGACCTGAAACGCCTGATCTTCCAGGAAATCAAAGCGATTCAGCCATGGTGCATTCAAAAAGGCATCGGTTTTGACGTCTCACCGGGGGTTCCGGCAATGGTTACAGATGCAAAATGGCTGTCGTTTATCCTCCGGCAATTGCTGGTAAATGCGGTCCAGTACAGTTGCGGGACAGACATCTCCATTTCCGGAAAAATAGCAGACGGCCGCTTCCAATTATCGGTGGCAGACAAGGGGCGCGGCATTGACCCGAAAGATTTGCCGCGCATTTTTGAAAAGGGCTTCACCTCTTCTGACCGCAGCCAAAACAGGGGGGCAACCGGCCTCGGCCTGTATCTTGCCAAAAGGGCGGCAGAAAAATTAAATATCCTGCTTACTGTCCAGTCGGTTCCCGGCGCCGGTTCGACCTTTACGCTCATCTTCCCGGAAAGAAATAGCTTGCAGCAAATTACAGGCATGTGACAAAACTGTCATATGCTTTTCTGTATTGTTAGCTGAAACGAAGGAAGAAACATGCCGGCTTTTCTATAATGAAATCATATCAGAAAGGGGGAGCCAATCATGATCCTTGAAGCAAAAAATGTTTATAAAACGTACGGCAACAAGTGGAACAAACAAGAAGTTTTAAAAGGGATTGATTTAAATGTTGAAAAAGGAGAATTCACGAGCATTATGGGGCCGTCAGGTTCCGGAAAAACGACATTGTTAAATGTTTTATCCTCTATTGACCGGCCCAGCCGCGGTTCCATTGAAATCGAAGGCAAGGCGTTGACGAAAATGAAAGACAAGCAGCTGGCAGAGTTCCGGAAAAGGCATTTAGGCTTTATTTTCCAGGAATACCATTTGCTTGATACGTTAACGGTGAAGGAAAATATATTGCTGCCGCTGTCTGTGAAAAAAGTTTCAAAACGCGAGGCGAACGAAAAATTCCATGCGGTTGCGGAAGAACTCGGTATTACCGATATTCAGGACAAGTATCCGAATGAAATATCCGGCGGGCAGAAGCAGCGGACATCAGCAGCGCGGGCGTTTGTCCATGAACCGGGTCTTATTTTTGCCGACGAACCAACAGGTGCGCTCGATTCAAAGTCGGCATCCGACCTTTTGAATAAATTAAGCCGCCTGAACGAAAAAAGAAACGCAACCATCTTAATGGTCACCCATGATGCGGCCGCAGCCAGCTATTCGGGCAGGGTCATTTTCATCAAAGACGGGCAGATTTATTCGCAACTGCATAAAGGCACCGAATCAAGACAGGATTTCTATCAGGCCATCCTGAAAACACAGGCCGTGCTGGGAGGTGTGCAGCATGACGATTAACGGTTTGATTTACCGCAATTTTAAAAAGAACCTTCCACATTATGCGCTGTATATTTTCGCACTCGCCTTTAGTGCTGCATTATACTTTGCGTTTGTGACACTGCAATACGCCCCTTCTCTCGCCGAAGTAAAATCTTCCGTAAAAGGGCTGGCCGCGCTAAAGGTGGCGTCGGTTTTGCTGATCGTCATTGTGGCGGTGTTTCTCTTTTATGCCAACCATTTGTTTATGAAAAGGCGGAGCAAGGAAATCGGGCTTTTCCAGCTTGTCGGCATGACGAAAAAAGAAGTGTTCCGGATTTTAGGGACGGAGAATTTTTTGCTCTACTACGGCTCACTCTTTGCCGGCATCTTTTTCGGGTTTGCGGCATCCAAGCTGCTGATGATGCTGCTGCTCCGGATCATTCAAGTGGAAACAAAGGTTTCCCTTTATTTTTCGATGAAGGCTTTCGGGCAGACGCTCCTTGTCTTTACCATTATTTTCATCCTGATCCTGCTGATCAACAGCATCTTTATCAAACGGCAGACGATCCTTTCCCTTTTCCGTACCGTTTCCTCCACGGAAGACCGGGCCGGGCGAATCTCCAAAGCGGGATTGCTGCTTGGAATAATCGGATTTGTATGCATCGGGGCAGGATACTATATTTCATCAGAATTGTTCAATGGAGACTTTGTAACAGTGCGTGCTTTGTATACGGCAATGATTAGCATTTTAGCCCTTGTTATTTTCGGGACCTATCTTTTTTATAAAACATCTGTCCGGTTTGTTTTTTACCTCATCCGGAAAAAGAAAGGCGGGTATTTGAATATCCGGGATGTCATGTCACTATCCGCCATCATGTTCCGGATCCGTTCAAACGCAGTGCTGCTGACCATCATCACAACCGTGTCGGCCCTTGCGATCGGCTTATTGTCATTAAGCTACATTACCTTTTATTCTGCTGAAGAAACAGCCCATAATATGACAGCTGCGGACTTTTCATTTATCAAGACGAATGAGGCGAAACAATTTACAGAACGTTTAAATGAAAACAACATCCCCTATGAAAAAGAAGAAATTGAAGTCGTACGGGTTACAGCCGATTTAAGCAGCCTGTTCGATAAAAAATCAAAAGATCTGAAGTTCGACTCCAAAGCTGTACCGATAGCGGTCGTAAGCGATGCGGCAGTAAAAGGAATGGATGTAAAACCCGGGCAGGCGGTTTTTTCCGGCTATTCCGATGCTTTAGCCAGATTTCTGCCGATGAAATCGGAAGGGATGATTGACTTAACGGGCAAGCGGAAAACAGCCAGACTGCGCACCGTTGCCCTTCGAAAAGACCAGGTTCTTTCCAATTATTTTTCAGGCAGCATGCCCGTTCTGGTAACGGATGATGTATTATTCCAGGCGTTAAAAAAGGATACGGACCCGAAAATTCAATTGAACTCGAATCTCTTTACCGGCATCAATCTGAAAAAAGATGAAGATCTTGACAAAGCAAACCAGCTGTTCCAAAGTCTGCATTTCCCGTCGGATTCCTTTGCCTACTCCAGTCCTGAAATCATCAAAATGCAAAAAGAAAACATGGGGGTGATGATGTTTATTGTTGGATTTCTTGGACTCACTTTTCTGGTCACATCCGGCTGCATTTTGTATTTCAAACAAATGGAAGAAAGCGAAGAGGAAAAACCGGCCTACACCATTTTGCGCAAGCTTGGCTTTACCATGCAGGATTTAACAACAGGGATCCGGATCAAGCAGCTTTACAATTTTGGCATTCCACTTTTGCTCGGTCTTGCGCACAGCTACTTTGCAGTAAAATCCGGCTGGTTCTTTTTTGGGTCCGAACTGTGGACACCGATGCTGATCGTGATGGGCCTATATACGTTGTTTTATTCGGTATTTGCCCTGCTCTCTGTCGAAGGATTTAAAAAGGCGATACGCGATTCCTTATAATGATCACCCCTTGGGCATCCAAGGGGTGATTTTGTCATTTCCGAAATTGAAAAAACACCATTATGGGTCGTCTCCACGCAGGTTTGTTTCTGGACTCACCGTTTTAACTTGGCGTTTTCTTCCGACACAACGAAAGCCAAATCGTCATTGCCAAATAAGGATAATACATTCAATACAGTCCCGGTGCTGATTTCTCCCGCTTCTTCTTTCGGTACCGTTAGGGCAAGCGCTTCTTCCAGCAAGCCATTTTTTTCTTGTTGCGGATATGCCCTGCTGTAAAGTTCTTCCGGATCAAGCCCATTGTTCACGCACCACTGGGCAAAAATGAGTGCCATCATTTTCTCATCCATTTTGTATTGCTGAATGATTTTTTCTTCCATGTCTTTTTTATCCATATATAAACACTCCTTTCCGATAGTCGGCTGCGATCATAAGCGTATTTTTTCGGCATGTTTTTTCCGTTTTTTTATACAATACCAAACAAGAAGCGAAGGAGGAGACCTGATGGCAAATATTGAACAGGGTGAAGTGTTTACAATTACAGAAAACGGACGTGAGCAAGAAGTGGAAATCATCGGCGTATTGTCGCTAGAAGGAACAGAATATGCCGCCGTTTCTTTTGTTGAAGATTTAGAGGAACAGACAGGCCGGGACTTAGATGTGTTTTTCTTGAAAACAGACGAAGAAGGCGATCTTGACGCTCTCCATTCAAACGAAGAATATGAAAAAGTTTCTGCCGCATTCAGCCGGGTGTTGGGCGGGGAAGATGCCTCACAACCTGGCGGCCGGGATTAAAACAAAAAAGGCACGGGGAAAAATGTTTTATAAACTATCGCCTCTGTACACTTTCGTTGTTTTTTTCGAAAACGCTCCATCTTTTCACCGGGACGCATTACCCGGCTTTATGCCGGCGTGCGCGGGGCCGTAAAGCCGGTAGCAGATCGTTTATTTTACCGCGCGGGTACCTCCGCCAAACGGGAGGCAATATGCTTTGCTGCAGCAGCCCCCTGCCCGGCCGCCCCTGCAATACTGGAATAAAGCGGACCAAGGCAGTTGTCTCCGATTGCATACAGCCATTCACATTCGGTTTTCCCGTAACCGTCCGAAACAATGTACCCGTCCGCATCTGTCCCCGTAACATTTTGAACGAGTGCGCTGTTTGGTTCCATCCCAATCCGGACGAAAACCGCGGATACCGACAAAAAACAGGATTCACCGCTTGAATGGATGAGTTCCACCGCTTCGGTTTGGTTTTCCCCGATAATGGCTTTCACACGCATATTCGGCAAAATCCGGATGTTCTTATAAGATTGGGCCCGACTGAGATATGCCTGCCTGGCCCTGAAACGTTCCGAGCGGTGAATAAGATAGACGTGCGCCCCTGCTTCGGCAAGCAAACAAGCCCCTTCAAAAGCACGGTCGCCGCCGCCGATGACTGCAGCAGATTTTCCTTTAAACAAATGGCTGTCCTTCGTCGCCGAATAAATTTCCCCGCGGGCGAACATCTCTTTTTCCCCCGGCACACCGAGTTTTCTACGCACGGCACCGGCGGCATAAATCAAGTAGCGAAAACCGATTTGGGTCTTAAGCCCGCCTGTTTCCACCACCGCAACTTTTCTTTCGGCATCTATCTTTACGACACGCGTATTCACCCGGTACCGGCATTGCAACGACTCGGCATGCCGAACAAAATAGCGGCGCATTTCCTCCCCGTTTTCCGCTTGCAGGCCGGGATAATCAATAATGCGATTATGGATCAGGCTGAGCTGCCCGCCAAGCATCTTGTGTTCCTCAACAAGCAGATGGTCCATGCCAAGCCGGTTGCACCAGATCGCTGCCGAAATGCCGGCAGGGCCGCCCCCGATGATCAATATGTCCGCATCTAGCATAAACACCATCCTCGTATAATAAGTTTAAATCCAAAGTGGATGTCAATTTCCAGTTCATTCTGCTGCTCATTGACAAGTGAATATAAGATTTTGTATTCCGGGCTCGCCCGGAATACAAGTTCGGACTTGGACGCTTCGCGATGTTCCCGGATAATGGTCTTAGGATCGTTTGGGTCAATGCTTCCCCTCCTTGTAGCCTGACTACTCGAAAAGTCTGCATCCCCAGGTTCTTGCTTGAACGTCTAACCCGTAGGCCGTTCCTCCGGATCTCCGTGCTGGAAATGAGCAGTTCCAGGCAGCCCACGGCCCGGATGAGTTCTCATACGCGAGGCTGACAGATCGGCAAGCCATCTGGGGATATCCCGAAGCGTCCGATTCCATCGATCCCAATACAGAGAGGAGGAAATCATATGCCCTTATTTGTCGGTATTGACGTGAGCTCCAAAAACCTCGATGCCTGCCTGATGGATGGAATGGGGGAAACGTTGGCCACCCAAACGGTGACAAACAATCTTCCCGGTGCCTCTGAGTTAAGAGACGCCATCCTCCAACATGCGGAGGCGGATGACACCATCCAGATCGCCATGGAGGCCACATCTGTGTATAGTTGGCACCCGGCAATGTTTTTCCATGAAGATCCCGAGCTGAAACAGCGTCGTACAAAGGTGTTTACCCTGAATCCGAAGCTGGTGAGAAATTTCAAAAAGGCTTATGCCGAGATGGACAAGACCGATCCCAAAGATGCCTGGGTAATTGCGGACCGCTTGCGTTTCGGGAGATTGCCGAAATCCGTGATTCAGTCAGAACAATACCTTGCCCTTCAACGGTTAACACGGATGCGCTATCACCTGATTCAAAGTTTAACCCGGGAACAACAGGTATTTTTGAATCATCTGTTTTTCAAATTCAGTGCCTTTAACCTTGAAGTGGATACACCGGTCTTCGGCCATGCCATAACGGAATTTTTGCTTGAGGCCTATAGCCTCGATGAAATTGCCCAAATGCCTCTGGAGGACTTAGCGATGTATCTCCAGACCAAAGGCCATGGCCGCTTTAGCGATCCCGAGGATTTGGCCGCATCCATCCAAAAAGCTGCCCGGTCCTCTTACCGGCTTTCTAAATGTGTGGAGGATTCGATTGACTTGGTCCTGGGCAGTTCTATTGAGATCATCCGGCATCTTAAACGCCAAATCAAGGATTTGGATAAGGCGATTGCCCGCGTTCTTGATGGAATCCCGAATACCCTCCAGACCATTCCGGGAATAGGCCCGGTGAGCTGTGCTGGGATTCTCGCTGAAATCGGCGACATTGAGCGCTTTGACGACCAAGCCGCGATCGCAAAATTTGCTGGATTGTTCTGGCCCCGCCACCAATCGGGTGATTTTGAGGCTGATGACAAAATGCTTGCGCGTACAGGCAATCGTTATCTCCGGTATTACCTGGTTGAGGCTGCCAATCTGGTCCGGCGACACGAACCTGAGTACCGCGCCTTTTACCAAAAGAAATATCGTGAGGTGCATAAGCACTCACACAAACGCGCCCTCGTCTTAACGGCAAGAAAACTGGTGCGCCTGATCGATGCGCTGCTCCGCAACGATCAAATTTATGCGCCGAAAAAGAAGGTGACGCGATGAGGTAACCAGGTAACCATCATCGATAGCCTGAACTTGAAAACTTCCAGATTATTCCAATTATCTGGAGGCTTAGTTCAGTATTGCCATTTTTACGACATAGAGCCAACAAAATTTCCAATTCACTTGTTTTTAACCCTTGACATCACACCGTAGGACTTTTTTCTATTTGAGTAAGGACAAAAATTCGGCGCGCAAATCCGCCCGCCCTTCAAAAATGCCACGGTAAGACATCGTGGTCGTGGACGCATCCGACTTTTTCACGCCCCGCCCGCACATGCACATATGCTTGGCCTCTAAAACCACCATCGTGCCCTGCGGTTCAAGCACTTCTTCCACCGCATCCGCAATTTGTTTTGTCAGCCGTTCCTGAACTTGAAAACGCCTGGCGTAGCCGTCGACCATGCGCGCAATTTTCGACAGGCCGGTGATTTTTTCATTTGGAAAATAGGCGACATGAGCGACGCCGAAAAATGGCGCGAAGTGGTGCTCACATATGGAATAAAATTCGATATCTTTTACAAGTACGAGCTCCTTGTGGTCGTGGTCGACATCAAATGTTTTTGCCAAATGCATTTTCGGGTCTTCCCGGTACCCTTCTGTATATTCCAAAAAGGCCTTCAGCACCCGGTAAGGCGTTTCCTGCAAGCCGTCGCGGTCCGGATCATCGCCGCATAAGTCAACCAGACTGCGGACAGCTTCCATAAATTGACCCGACTGTTCGAGCTTTTTGCTGATCACAGCGGGATGATCTATTTGATCTTTAAAAGTTTCTTCTATGAGTTGATGTTCCTTTTGTCCGGAAACAATCATGAATGGGTACAGCTCCTTTTGCAATGAAGTTTTCACTATCCGGCTATTTAAAAGTGTACAACGGCTGCCCGATTATATCAAATGTTGATGCCGCAAAGTGTATCAAGCTTTTTCCAAATGGACGCCCACGCCTGGGATGGATCCGGGCACCAACGGGGGGTGAAAACCGGCCGGCGTATATTTTCAGGGCATATAAGTTAAATTACTATTTCTGTAAATGTTGCCAGTAGCAATGTCTATCGCGATCGCAATTGATTTTGTCACGAAAAACTGAAGTTCATTTTATAAAGATACAGCAAAAAAAGCCGCAAATTTTGCCTGCAAGTGAGAAATGGCGTTTAAAACCCGGGATTCTGGATATATTAAAAGCAAGAAAGGTTAAAAATTAGGAGGCATTAAACGTGGAACATGGTACAGTAAAATGGTTTAACAGTGAAAAAGGCTATGGCTTTATTGAACGGGAAGGCGGAGACGACGTGTTTGTCCATTTCTCAGCCATCCAGGGTGAAGGCTATAAAACGCTTGAAGAAGGCCAGAAAGTATCGTTTGACGTGGAAGAAGGTTCACGCGGTCCGCAGGCGGCAAATGTTCAAAAAGAAGACTAACGGTGCCCTTTGCGGCATCGTTTTTTTGCATGAAAAAGGCCGTATTTCCCGCCGCTTAAATTTTTTCAGCCATCATAAATCCGAATGGATCGGCGCCCACTTCCCCCCAAAAAAAGAAACCCCGTGTATACAGGGTTCATGCTGTGCGAACGATTATCCCGCTTTTCTATATGACGGATCGTTTTCCGGATATTCATGCGGCAATTCTTTCCCTGACGCGCAAAGCATCAGCAAGTATGCCATGCCGAGCCCGTAAGTAATCATTCCCCCTAGCAGAAAACCCCAAAACAAAATCAAAGACCAGTCTGTTGTGTGAGCGCTTACAATAAAGTGAATAGAAAGAAAAATCGCACTCATGATCAGCTCAGCGGTTGCAACCAAATAGTACCCATTAAATTCCTTCATTTCACAACCCTCCCCTTTTGTATATTATATTACCTTATGTTCACAAAATGTTCAAATTTTAAACACATTTTTTAAAAATTTTTTGCACTTTAGTGGACAACGAAAAAATGATATGCTCTAAAATTCAAAGCTGGACAAATACAACCGAAATTTTTCGATTTTTCGCAGCAGACTGGGCATTCTTTCTTGTCGTGATGGGTAGGAAATGTTACGATTTAGAAAAAGCAACACCTTTGGAGGAGAAGAAATGGCAGAACAATTTCAGAAAGCAACTTTTGCCGGCGGCTGTTTTTGGTGCATGGTCAAACCTTTCGACCAGTGGGATGGCATTGAAAAAGTTGTTTCCGGATACACAGGGGGAACGGTCGACAATCCTTCGTATGAACAAGTAAAGACCGGAACGACCGGCCATTACGAAGCCGTCCAAATTACATATGATCCGGCAGTTTTTCCGTACGAAAAACTGCTCGAAATCTTTTGGCAGCAAATCGATCCGACCGATGCCGGCGGCCAGTTCCAGGATCGCGGCTCCAACTATCGGACGGCTATTTTTTACCATAATGAAGAGCAAAAGCGGCTGGCAGAAGCTTCAAAAAAGCAGCTTGCAGAAAGCGGCAAATTCAAAAAGCCGATTGTGACAGAAATTTTGCCGGCGAAGCCTTTTTATCCCGCCGAAGATTACCACCAGGATTTTTATAAGAAAAATCCGAATGCCTATCATGAAGACCGGGCGAAATCGGGCCGCGACACGTTTATTGCTTCCCACTGGGGAAAGTAGTCCGTTCATTGGCCATTTTTCACACCTTTCCGTTTGTGATTCCGGCCGGATTGGGCTATGATTACATTAAGATAGAGGAGAAAGGAAGGAATTGGAATGCGCGATAAAGTGAACCAATTGTTATCACTCGGCCTTGGCATGGCGGTGCTCAGCAAAGAACAAGTGGAAAAAGCAGTCAACCGCCTCGTGGAAAAAGGCAACCTGACAAAAGCGGAATCGACACAATTGATTGATGAACTGCTGGAAAAAGGGGAACAATCCAAACAAGAATTGAATCAGGCCTTGAAAGACCGGGTCAACGAGATCCTTTCTGAAATGAATGTTGCGACAAAAGATGAAATCAAGGCGCTGGAACTTCGCATCCAGCAGCTTGAAGAACGGTTGAATCCGTAAACCGGTTGGCCCTTTTGCCCGGGGCCGGCTGTTTTTTTGCATAAAACAAAACCGGGGGTGGTTGCTTGCTTTCCAGAAAAATGAAGCACGGAAAAAGATACCAGGAAATTGCCGGCGCCCTGATTAAAAATGGCCTCGGTTATTTAATCAGCGATTGGGGCCTTTCGGATTTACTTCCTTTTCCCTCGAAAAAAGCGGCTCCCCGCACCCCCCACCGCAGCACCGGGGAAAGGATCCGGCTGTTTTTAGAGGAATTGGGCCCGACCTTTATTAAACTCGGGCAGCTTGCCAGCTCCCGCCGTGATATTTTGCCGGAATCGATTATTGCTGACCTGGAAAAATTACAGGATAAGGCCACGCCGTTTCCGTTTGAAGAAGTAAAAAAGATTATCAGGGACGAATTTGGAGCGGGCGTTGAGGAGCTTTTTGCCGAATTCGATCCGGAGCCGCTCGCAACCGCATCGATCGGACAAGTGCATAAAGCCAAATTGCATACGGAAGAGCCGGTTGCGATCAAAATCCAGCGCCCGAATATCCGCCCAGTCATTGAAACCGATCTTGAAATATTGGAAAGCCTGTCCCTCTCCCTAGAGTCCCGTTTTGAATGGGCAAGGGCATACCAATTGCGGGACATTGTCGAAGAATTTTCCCAGGCGCTGTTGTCCGAGCTAGATTACTACCATGAAGGCCGGAATGCGGAACGGATCGCCAAACAATTTGAAGGCGATGAAAACATCCGGATTCCGAAAATTTACTGGGACTTTTCCACAAAAAGAGTCCTGACCATGGAGTACATAAAGGGCAGGAAAATCAGCGAATTTTTCAGTGAAACAGTCCCCGGATACCGAAAAAAAGCCATTTCTGAACGGCTGATCCATTCGATGCTGCAGCAGATTTTTGTGGAGGGATTTTTTCACGGCGATCCGCATCCGGGAAACATTGTCGTTTTGCCCGGCGATGTGATTTGTTATATGGATTTTGGCATGGTCGGCCGGCTTACGGAAGAGACCAAGTACCATTGCGCCTCACTTGTCATTGCGCTGATGCGGGCGGATACGAATGCCATTATGAAGTCGGTCGATGCGCTTGCGGAAATTCCGGAAGAAACCGATCTTCATCTGCTGAAGGAAGATGTCGAAGTTCTCCGCGAAAAATATTATGATCTGCCGCTCAGCCAGTTAAGCTTGCGGGAAGCCATCAATGATTTATACCATCTTGCGTTCAAATACCATATCCGCTTCCCTGCCGATCTGACGATACTCGGCAAATCGCTGATTACGGTGGAGGGTGTCGTGGAATCGCTTGACCCGGAATTCAGCCTGATCGAAGCTGCGCGCCCATTTGGGGAAAGGCTGCTTCGGGACCGTTTGCGGCCGGGCAGGGTCGCACAGAAAGGATGGAAAACGTTTTTGGACCAGGCGGAAATTTTGCTTGAGCTTCCGAAAAATTTGCGCGATATTTCCAAAACGATGCGGAAAGGCAAATTCAGGATGGAAGTCGTCATACCGGATTTGCATTTATTTTTGGAAAAACTTGACAGGATCAGCAACCGGCTTTCCTTCGCGATCGTCCTGCTCGCCTTTAGTATCCTGATGGTCGGGCTGATGATCGGAACGTCCATCAGCGGCCAATCGACGGTGATCTGGAAAAACCCGATCATTGAGATCGGATTTGGTGTCGCAACATTGATGCTTTTATGGCTGTTGCTGTCCATTTTTAAATCAGGAAAGTTTTAAAGGAGTTTAGAAAAAGATGGGTGATCAGAAAGAAAAAGAAAAAGTATTATCCGGGCTGCTTGTGGCAGGCGTTATCTGTATTGCAGCAAACCTCAGGCCGGCAATCACTTCCATCGGGCCCGTAATCGGCACGATCCGCCACAGCCTTCATATGTCAAATGCACAAGCGGGATTTATTACAACGCTCCCGCTTCTTGCCTTCGCACTGATTTCACCGCTTGCGCCAAAACTGGCAAGCCGGATTGGCCAGGAGTTGACATTGCTTCTTGGGATCGTCATATTATTTATCGGCATTTTGGCGCGTACGGCCGGGAATGCCGCCATGCTTTATATCGGCACGGCTTTTATCGGAACAGGCATTGCCATCGGGAATGTGCTGCTGCCAAGCCTCATTAAACACCGGGTGCCTGCAAAACTCGGGTTGATGACAAGTATTTATACAACCGTTATGGGCGGATTTGCCGCGCTCGCTTCCGGCGTCAGCGTCCCGATTGTGAACGGCCTGGGGCTCGGGTGGAAATGGGGGCTGCTCGTCTGGGGCATCCTCTCTATCCTGGCTGCTTTGGTGTGGATCCCGCAATTGCGTGAGCACGCCAAAGTAAAGTTTTCCACCCATCAGGAAACGCCCGGAAGATCGGTCTGGCTGTCTTCGCTCGCCTGGCAGGTGACGCTTTTTCTCGGCCTGCAGTCGTTTCTATTTTACAGCACCATCGCCTGGCTTGCGGAAATTATGGTCAGCCATGGGGCAAGCCTCGTAGCGGCCGGCTGGATGGTGTCAATCATGCAGTTCGTCAGCCTGCCCGCCACTTTTATGACGCCGATTTGGGCGGAGCGGATGAAAAACCAGATTCCCCTTGTTTTCGGGATTACGATTTTTTATTTGTGCGGGCTTACAGGCCTTTTGTACGGCGGGCATATGTTGTGGATGTGGATTTGTATCATTTTGATCGGCATCGCCCAGGGTGCCAGCATCAGCCTCGCGCTTGCGTTTATCGGCCTCCGTTCGAAAACGGCCACTGAAGCTGCCAATTTGTCCGGCATGAGCCAGTCTGCTGGTTATCTCGTGGCGGCAGCCGGCCCATTTTTGATCGGCTGGTTGTATGACCGGGCGCATAACTGGCATATGCCGGTTGTGGTCATGATTATCTGTGGCATCCTCATGCTTGCCGCAGGAGCCGGCGCAGGACGAAACAAATATGTATCAAAATAGTGTAAAACAGCCCGGCATTTGCCGGGCTGTTTCTTAATCTACGTATGCCACCATACCATCTTGATCTTCAATTTCCAGTCGGATACTGACGGCAAACGGGTCAATGCTGTATTCTTCTTCTAAATATTTGCGGATGGCCTGAATCAGTTTCGGCTCAGTCAGCGGCTCGAGATCTTTACCGTTCAGTTCGACATCTGCGCCGTAGCCGGTATCATCATCGTATGTGAGCATCGCCATCACATTTTCCGGATAAGCATAATGCTGATCTGCCACAAACGTGCAAACCGCGTTAATCAAATCTTGCTCTGACAGTTTTAATTCTTCCATCTGTCATAAGCCTCACGATCTTTTTTCCTGTTGCCGAATACGGATTGGAACAATTTGATGACGATGAGAATCAGCGCAATAAAGATTAAAATATTGACCATTGCCGTCAAAGCCGTTCCCAAACCGCCGAGATGGCCGAACATCGATCCGAACAGCATGCCGCCAAGACCGCCGAGCAGCATCCCCTTTACAAAGCTGCCTCTCGATGAAGACGACGCTGTATTGGCTTTATTGCCGGAAACCGAATTTGTATTTTGGTTCGTTTTCGACTGGTAATGGGACTGTTGTTTTGACGATGGTGTTGTTGTCTTTGGCACCGTCTGGTAAGACCGTTTTACAGAACGGTATCCCCTTGCATCAACCGGGTTTGAAAAGTGAATCCCGACAACTGAAAAGGCAAACGTAAATGCCAGGAGCAGCGCAAAAAATTTCTTCAACTTCATTTCCCCTTTTCTATTTTTATACTAGGTTCCTATGAACTTATTATATGAACTTATCAATCAAAATGCAAGCTTTTTTGACAAAAGATTGCGATTCCCGGTTTTTATTTCCCCTGAAATGCTGACATTAAACGTTTTCAAACCAGGGCGGGGGCAATTTTCTTCCTAAAAGTGCGGATTGTTTCACCTGAAAGAATAAGGCATCCTTGGCATTCCGGGACACCGGAGAAATCTTGTCACGCCGTATGTGTAAAAATTTTTCTCGAAGGGGCAGATGAGGAGAAAAAATGGGAAGACACTCTATTATCTAAATGTACACCGTAAAATAAACATCTATAGAGAGGTCTTCCCATAGATATAATATCACGAATTGCTGGATGATGAAAGGATACAAAGAGTCTTATCATCATCATTGACTTTTCCATCCATCAATCTTACGATAAAAAGTAGCATGCCAATGTTTGGGAGGTGCTGTTAATGGAACTATTCCAAATGACACGCAGGGAAATGGCAGATCTGCTACTTGCGCTGAAGGGAGCAGGCCCCATGACGCCTGCAACGTTTTTACAAGGCTTATGGGCAAAGAAAAACGGTGGCAAAGACCCGCATCACCCCTTTGCAGCTGCTGTAATGCCCCCCATCTTTACAAAAATACTGAAGAAGAACACGGATGACTTCGGATTTTCGTTAAATGAAATCGTGGCGCTCGGAAGCCAGATTGAAAATACAAATTTTACACTGACCGCGATTCAAAACTGGGTAAAGCGCGATATTAAAGAAATGATCGTGGCGCCGGAAAAAGGGAAAAAATATTCGATTGACCAGATGGCGCTACTGTTTCTGGTGGAAGACTTGAAAACGGCGCTCGATTTCGATTCCATCCGTAAGCTGTTGCAATTGATCGTCAATGACCCCGAAGATGAGCATGATGATTTGATTAATCCGGTACAGCTGTATGCCACTTATTCCCAGCTTTTCGAGGAGCTGAATTCCATGCGGGAAGTCGGGCGGTTCCCGGCCGAAAAACATGAACATATGATTTCGGCAATGGAAGGTATGGTTACTGAAAAAGCGGAAGAGATGATATCGAAATACATATCGCCGGACGACCCGAAAAAAGAAGCCATCCGCAACACCATCGTCATCGCGACCCTTTCCGTTTTTACGGCTTATTTTCAAATGCTCGCAAGGCGGTATTTAACCGCAACGATTTTTCTGCAAAATATGTAGTAGGGGCCAGGAGACTTATCCCCCGGCGGATAAGTTTTTCCGGCTCCCGTGCCGACGCCCCGAATGGGAATCCCCAGGCCGGAAAAACGGCAGCTCCTGCAGTTCAATTCAACGCAGCCGGAAAATACCTCACCTTTCTAGTAAAATTTCCGGCGCAGTCTTTCCAAATCTTTTTCCGCACCGACTGTGAAAATGGTGTCCCCTGGCTGAAAAATATAATCCGGCGCCGGCGAGACAACCGGTGTTTCTTCAGTCTGGGAAGTGACCATGACAACAAGGGCTTTATACCTGTTGCGGAAATCGAGTTCTGTCAGAGACTTTCCGATAAAATCTTCCGGCACTGTCATCTCAAGGCCGGAGCAATACGGTGACAGGCGGATATACTGCAAAATGCCCGGGTTTGCAATATGGTAGGCAACCCGGCGCCCCGTTTCTTCTTCGGGAAAAAACACGTCCGTCGCACCGGCCCCTTTCAAGCCTCTCCCCCGCTTTTGATCATTCGCCTTCGCATAAACCGTTTCACAGCCAAGATCTTTTAAAGCAAGCACCGTTAAAATGGCGGACTCAAAATCATCTCCCATGCTGACGACCACCGCATCGAAATTGGTCACATTTAGTTCTTCCAAAAAAGCGGTGCTGGTCACATCGCCTTCTGCAAGGTACGATGCGGCGTCCTGCAGTTCCTCATCCTGAAGTACCTTTTCATTTTTATCGGCGCCGACAACATCGTATCCGAGCCTCGCCAATTCTTTCAGCACACTTGACCCGAAGCGGCCGAGCCCGAGCACTAGAAAACTTTCTTTTAAATGTTTCACAATCCCACCCCTAACCGATTAAAATGGATTCTTTTGCATATTTGATTGTGGATTTTTTTTGATTCATAAAAGTATAGATCAAAATAATCACCCCGAGACGGCCAATCAGCATAAGGAAAGCCAGCCAAATTTTGCCGAACACCGTCAGGCCGGCCGTGATCCCGAGTGAAAAGCCGCATGTCGACAGCGCCGACATAATTTCAAATGCAAGCGGAAACGGTGCTGCTTTTTCCGTAAAAGACAATACAAAAAAAGAGAAAAAGAACAAAAAAAGAAAAGCGAAAAAGACGAGAAAGGCTTTGTTTACGTCTTCGGCAAACAGCGTCTTTCTGAACATATGCGTCTCATTTGAACCGCGGATGACAGACCACAATTTGGCAAGAATGACGGCGAATGTGGTCGTCCGGATTCCGCCGGCGCAGCTGCTTGGCGACCCGCCGATAAACATGAGCATGATCATAAACAGCAGAGACGGGAAAGAAAAAACGTGCAAATCGAGTGATGCCAGCCCCCCGCTTCTCGGCGCCGCACTGAAGAAAAGGGACTGGATAATTTTTTCTGTAAAAGAAAGCCCCGGCATATGTATAAAATCGACAAAAAAGAAGAAAAGAAAGCCGACCAAAAGCAAAATGCCGTGCATCAAAACATTTACTTTGAAATAAAGGCTTTTCTTTTTCCGGCGCGACTGCAAAAACTCCATGACGACGGCAAACCCGAGGACGCCCAGAATGATCATACAGCTTAAAACGGCAAGCACGAACGGTTCGCCTTTAAAATTATCAAGCCCGTTTCCCGAAATTTCAAAGCCGGCGTTTGTAAATGTCGACACCGAAAGAAAAAAAGCGGCAAAAGCATGGCTGCCGTGCTGTAGTGCAGACGGCAGAATCAGCAGAAAGCCTGCCGTCTCGACGATTAATGTGTATTTTACAATAAAGGCCATCAGTTTGGATATCGAACGGCTGCTGTTCTGGTTCTGGTCAAAAATCATCAATGTTTGAGACGGAACAGGCGCGTTCGTCCGCAATGCAATTAAAAGCGCACCGACCAAGGCCATGACGCCGATCCCGCCGATTTCCATCTGGATGAGCAGGATGATTTTTCCAGCCGTTGTAAGTTCTTGCGCAACGGTAACAGTGGACAGCCCTGTTGCACTAATGGCGCTTGCGGACAGGAAAAAAGCATCTACCGGCAGCAACGGCTGTTTGTGTGAAACCGGCAGCAAATACAAAATGGCAAAAATAACCGTGCCCAGCAAATACATGAAAAAAACCATTTTAAACGTTGCCGGGCGGAACTGGAACCTGGACATAAACCAATCTCCCTTGTGACTTCGATCTTCCCTATTATACCTGAAATTTCCCGTTAAAAAAAAGCCGGCCGAAAAGATCATTTGTTAAAATACCTTTTTTAGCAGACAAGTTGCCGCATATATAAAAGCGGCGGGACAAACCAGGTGGGTTCCCGCCGCTTTTTTGTATGCATTTAAAAACTTTTCCAGTAAACCCGTTCCGGCATGGCAACCTCAGGCAACTTCTTCCACATGGAATTTCTTCTTCGGCAAAAAACCGGAAACGGAAAACACGATAAGCGCCAGCCAGATAAAAGCAAAGGACAAAAGCTGCACATGCGTAAAAGGTTCCTTGAAAAAGGCAATGCCCATGATCAGCGTCATCGTCGGCGTCAAGTAATGGAAAAAGCCGATCATTGTCAGGGAAATGCTTCTTGCCCCCTGTGCAAAGCAAATGAGCGGGATTGCCGTCACAACGCCTGTGCCAATTAACAATACGGTTAATCCCGGTGAAACCGTTGCAAAAGATGCCGTGCCTTTTACCTGGATCACCAGTAAGTAGAGGAACGCAACCGGCATCACAAAGAATGTTTCGAATGTCAGGCCGATAAAAGCATCAATGTCCACTTTCTTTTTCACAAGGCCGTAAAACCCAAATGTGAGGGCAAGGCCGATGGCGATCCAGGGAATATGCCCGTAGCTGAACGTCTGGATCGCGACGCCGCACGCTGCCAGCAGAAAAGCAAGACATTGCCATCGGTTCAGTTTTTCTTTCAAAAAGACCATCCCGAGCAGGATGCTGACAAGTGGGTTGATGTAATATCCCATACTTGTTTCAATGACATGCCCGTTGTTGACCGCCCATATGTAGATAAACCAGTTCCCGCTCACAAGCACGGACGCGAGAAGCAATAAAAGCGGCGTGCGCGGGTGGCGGACCCCTTCTTTTATGCTCGTTTTTAAATCACCCATTTTCCTTAAAAAGGCTAAAAGTATGATCATAAAAATAAAAGACCAGAAAATGCGGTGTGCGAGAATTTCAATAGCAGGCACCTGCTCAATCATTTTCCAGTAAATCGGAAAAAGCCCCCACAAAAAATAAGCAAAAAAGGTGTATAACACCCCGCTTTTTTGATTGTTTCCCATTTGTTGCTTCGCTGGTCCAGGTATACGCCGTCCCCGGGCCATCTCCCCCCTTTCCCCATGATATGTTTCATTATTTTACCATTATTTTCAGATTTGAAAAAGCAAACCGCTTTACAACCTTTACTTTTATCAATGTGCCGACGGAAAACTCTGCTATAATAGGGAATGTATGATTTTTCATGAAGGAGGCCGGAAAGGCATGCGTATATGGTTGGAAAAAGCCCATGAAAAGTACTTCAGCGGGTTTTGGAATCCTTTTATTGTCTTACTGTTGGCAGGCGTGTTTGCTGCTTTTTATTTTGGGCTGACCGGAACGCTCTGGGCCGTCACAGGCGAATTTACCCGCTGGGGAGGGAATTTGCTTCAGCTGTTCGGCGTCGATACGGCTGATTGGGCGTATTTTAAAGCGATCAAACTGATCGGAGAGCCGCAGGACCGGACAGACGGATGGCTGGTCATCGGCATGCTGCTTGGCAGTTTGTTCAGTGCCCTTGCCAGCAAGAATTTTAAATGGAAAGTTCCCCGCCAGAAACGGCGCTGGGTGTGGGGTTTCATTGGCGGCATCATTGCCGGATTCGGAACGCGCCTTGCGATGGGCTGCAATTTGGCTGCGTTTTTTACGGGACTGCCGCAATTTTCTCTCCACGCCTGGTTCTTTATTGCCGGCACCGCGATCGGTACTTATTTTGGCGTCAAACTTGCCGTATTGCCCATTTTTAAAGGAAAACCAAAAATATCGTTCAGCCGGCATGCTGCCAAAAGCACACAGCCGGATCCGCAACACGGGAACTACCAGCTTTATGCTGCTGTTTTGGTTTTGCTTTTTATCGCGCTGATTGCCGCCTGGTATCTCATATCCGGTAAAATAATGCTGGGGCTTGCCGCACTGTTCGGGGCGGCATTTGGGATACTGATCCAGCGCGGCCAAATTTGCTTTACTTCCGGGCTCAGGGATTTATGGCTGACCGGGCGGGGCACGCTCGGAAAAGCGATCATTGTGGGAATGGCGATCCAGACGGCAGGCACCGCTATTTTCATATTTAAAGGCGAAGCCCCTGTTATCCACTGGGCAAGCCCGGGTGCCCTTGTCGGCGGCGTCCTGTTTGGCATTGGCATTGTCATTGCCGGAGGTTGTGAAACAGGGTGGATGTACCGCATTACAGAGGGGCAAGTGCAATTTTTTGCAGTCGGCGCCGGCAATATCGTTGGGGCAACCCTCCTGGCATACGGATGGGATCATTGGGGCATTTTCGATGTGTTTGTCAAAGGATGGCCGGAAGTCAATATTGTCACGTCATTCGGATGGGGCGGGGCGCTTTTCGGTACGGGCGCTTTTCTGCTGGCCCTTTATCTTCTTATCGTATGGCGGGAAAATTGGTATACGAAAAAAATAAACGCAAAACGCACGTTATTCGAAAAGAAAACGTCTGCGTAATCAGGAGGCGGTAAAAATGGCGGAAAATTTTACTGTGGATGCAACACTGGATGTCCGTGGCGAATCATGCCCGTATCCGGAGCTTTATACGCTTGAGGCCATCGAAAAATTAGAAGACGGGAAAATATTGGAAGTGATCGCCGACTGCCCGCAATCTTTTATTAACGTGCCGGCGTCGTGCAAACGGCATGGGCATGAAGTGCTCTCGAAAGTGAAAGACGGAACGACGCTGTATTATTACATCCGCGTTTGTAAATAACCCTGCCGTGCCGGCATCAAGTAATGGAAAAAGGATGTCCTTTATCCGGACATCCTTTTTTCATTACCATTTTTCGATTTTTTTCCGGTCGCCTTTGCTGTTGCCTTTTTTGGCAGAACGGGCCTGCAGTTCGGCTTCCACTTCCGATAGTTTGACATTCTGATTAGACAGAAGGACAAAGGTATGAAACAACAAATCCGCTGTTTCGTAAATGAGTTCTGATTTGCTGTTGTTTTTGGCAGCGATGATGACCTCGCCCGCTTCTTCAATAAATTTTTTTGCGATTTTATCGATGCCCTTCTCAAACAAATAATTGGTATAGGAATTTTCAACCGGCTTGATTTTCCGGCTTTCCATCTCCTCTTCCAGCACGTCAAAGATGCGCCGGTTGGAGGGAATTTCCGCTTCCACCGCTTCCCCTTTTTCATCTAGCCTTGTATAAAAGCATGTCCTTTCCCCCGTGTGGCAGGCAGGGCCTTCCGGGTCAACACGGATTAAAAGCGTGTCGGCATCACAATCCACCTGGAGCGATTTTACTTTTTGCGTGTTTCCACTCGTTTCGCCTTTATGCCAAAGGCTGCCGCGGGACCGGGAATAAAACCAGGTTTCTTTCGTTTCAAGCGTTTTTTCGTACGCTTCTTCATTCATATAAGCGAGCATGAGCACATCCCCCGTCGCATCGTCGACCACAATGGCCGGAATCAGCCCTTTCGAAAAATCAAGCTTCACGGATGTTCACCCCTTCTTTGCTGCAAATGTCTTTTACTTCCCGGATGGTAAACGTGCCATCGTGAAAAATGGAGGCGGCAAGGGCTGCAGAAGCGCCTGTTTCTTTCAACACTTCGGCAAAATGTTCCGGTTTGCCACAACCGCCCGATGCGATCACTGGAATTTTGACGGCACCGGCGACCGCTTTTGTCAGCGCCAGGTCAAAGCCGTCTTTTACCCCGTCGGTATCAACGCTCGTCAGTAAAATTTCCCCGGCACCGAGCCGTTCTGCTTCCTTCGCCCATTCAATCGCATCGATTCCGGTATCGATGCGGCCACCGTTTACGACACAAGTCCATTTCCCCTCCGCAGTTTTTTTGGCATCAATCGCCACGACGACACACTGCGCACCAAACCGGTCGGACGCCTTTCGGATCAGGTCCGGGTTTTTGATCGCCGCCGAGTTCACCGACACTTTATCGGCGCCGGCCTTTAACAGGCGGGTCACGTCGAAAATCGTCCGCACGCCGCCGCCGACCGTAAACGGGATAAACACATTTTCAGCTGTCCTTTCCACCATATTGATGACCGTATCGCGCTGTTCGTGGGTTGCGGTAATATCAAGAAAAACCAGTTCATCAGCGCCGCTTTCCGAATAAAATGTTGCAAGCTCAACGGGATCGCCGACATTGCGGAGCCCGACAAAATTTGTTCCTTTTACAACCTGCCCGTCTTTCACATCGAGGCACGGAATAATCCGTTTTGCGATCATCGTGCCGCCCCCTTGAGCCGGATTTTGCCTTCGTAAATCGCTTTGCCAACAATGCCTTCCTTGACGCCGATTGCATCCAGGTTTTTCACGTCTTGTTCGCTTGTGATGCCGCCGGAAGCAATGATGTCACAGCTGACCGCTTCAATGAGCGCTTTTAACGCATCAAGGTTCGGGCCTTTCATCGTGCCATCCCTCGATATATCGGTAAAGACGATGCGCGAAACGCCCAGGCTTTCTATTTCTTTTGCAAAACCGATGTAATCCATTTCGGTAACAGCAAGCCAGCCGTGTGCCGCGACTTTCCCGTTTTTTGCATCAATGCCGGCGACGATTTTCTCCGGATATTCGGCGACCGCCGCTTTTAAAAAATCCCGGTTTTCGATTGCGGCCGTTCCGAGCACAATCCGGGAAACGCCTATTTCCGCATATTGATGGACTGTGTCCAAATTGCGGATGCCGCCGCCTACCTCGACTGGAACGGCGGCAGTCTTGCATAAAGAGGCAATCAGTTCAAACTGTGCCGGCCGGCCTGTCTTTGCGCCGTCCAAATCGACAATATGGACCATTTCCGCCCCCATTTCAATAAAGCGTTCCAGCTGTGCCACCGGGTCGGGTGCCACTTCTGTCGTTTGGTTAAAATCCCCCTGGTAAAGCCTTACGCATTTTCCGCCAATTAAATCGATAGCCGGGATAATTCTCATGCCTGTACCTCCAAACTGCTTTCCTGCAAAAATATTTTTAACAGTGCCATGCCGGTTTTGCCGCTTTTTTCGGGATGAAACTGCATCCCATACACATTCCCGTTTTTGACAATGGCCGGAATTTCCGCCCCGTAATCGGTTGAAGCCACAATATACGGCGCCTCTGTTTTCGCCTGGTAGGAGTGAACGAAATACACATGTTGATGCTGAAACGGCGCAAAAGCCGGAAAACCCGGTTTCACATCGAGCGTATTCCAGCCGATATGCGGTAAAATTTCATTCGTCTGAATCCGTTCCACCGTCCCCGGAATAAAGCCGAGCCCTTCCGCAACACCATTTTCAAATCCTGTTTCAAATAACAGCTGCATCCCGAGGCAAATGCCGAGAAACGGCTTTTTCTTCCCAAGCTCCGTTAAAACCGGCCGCAGCCCGCGCTTTTCAATTTCGTCCACTGCTGCTTTAAATGCACCGACGCCGGGCAGGATGATGTGGGTGGCGGCAGCGAGTTTTTCCGGGTCGTCCGTTACGGCAACCTCAAGCCCAAGCGTACGGAAAGCGTTCGAGGCGCTTGCAATATTACCCATGCCGTAGTCGACAATTGCGATCATTCTATCAGCCCCTTTGTCGAATTGACGCCTTTGATTTCCGGGTCAACTTCCACTGCCTGGTGAAGCGCCCGTCCCAACGCCTTAAACAGCGATTCGATTTTGTGATGGGTGTTTTCGCCGTACAGCACCCTGGCGTGAAGAGTAACCGCCGCCTGGAACGCAAACGCCTGGAAAAATTCGCGCACAAGTTCTGTGTCAAAATTGCCGAGTTTCGGGTTTTCAAATTCCGCTTCAAAATGCAGGAAAGGCCGGCCGCTGATGTCGAGGGCGACAAAGCCGAGCGCTTCATCCATCGGGACATAAGCGGAGCCGTAACGGGTGATGCCTTTTTTATCGCCGAGCGCTTCACGTACCAGCTGGCCGAGCACAATCCCTGTGTCTTCGACGGTATGGTGGCTGTCAATATGCAAATCGCCTTCCGCTTTTACAACAAGTCCGATGCGCCCGTGCCGCGCGAACAGTTCGAGCATATGGTCAAAAAATCCAACACCCGTATCCACTTTCACTTCCGCCGGATCGTCCAGATTGACGGCAATCTCAATACATGTTTCATTTGTTTTTCTGCTTTTTGCCGCTTTCCGCAACGCACTCACCCTTTCACCCGTTTTTGGACCGCCCGCGCATGCCCGGCGAGCTGCTCTTCCGTAGCAATCGCCATCACATCCGGCGCCGCTTGCTGTAAAGCTTTTTCACCATAATATAAATACGTAATTTTTTTATAAAAATCGTCAACAGACAAACCGGAAGAAAACCGCGCCGTTCCCGATGTCGGCAGGATGTGGTTCGGGCCGCCGTAATAATCGCCGATGGCTTCCGGCGTGTTTTCTCCGAGAAAAACGGAGCCGGCATTTTTCACTTTTGAGAGCTGCAAGAGCGGATTTTCCACCTGGATTTCCAAATGTTCTGGCGCAAGCCGGTTCGAAAGTGCAAAGGCTTCATCTATCGATTCAACAAGCACGGCTGCACTTTGCATCTTGATGGACACTTCCCCGATGTCGCGGCGTGGGAGGACAACAAGCTGTTTTTCAAGTGCCGACTTTGTTTCATTGATCAGTTTCTGTGAGGTGGTGAACAAAAACGTTCTTGCACGTTCGTCGTGTTCGGCCTGGGCGATCAGATCGGCTGCTATATATACTGGATTAGCATTTTCATCGGCAATGATGGCGACTTCCGACGGGCCTGCGATCATGTCGATGCCGACCGTGCCATATACGAGCGATTTGGCGGCAGCGACATATGCGTTCCCAGGGCCAACAATTTTATCGACTTTAGGAATCGTTTCCGTGCCGTATGCAAGCGCCCCGATCGCCTGGATGCCGCCAAGTTTGTAAATGGTCCCGACACCGGCAATATCGGCCGCTACGGATAAAACCGGTGCAATTTTCGTGCCGTTTCTCGCCGGTGTCGCCATGATCACTTCTTCCACGCCGGCAAGGACAGCTGGGATTGCGTTCATGAGAACGGATGACGGATAGCAGGCAGTCCCGCCCGGCACATAAATCCCGGCTTTTTCCACTGGCCGAAACAGCTGGCCTGAAATGATGTTTTCATTCATTTCCATGATCCGGGAGTTTTGCAGCTGTTTCGCGTGGAAACGGCGAATATTTTCCGCTGCTTTTTGCAAGGCGGAAATCACATCTTGCGGGACTTCGTGCCATGCCTGTTTGCGTTCTTCCGGTAAAACTTCCCACGATTCCGGCACTTCCCCGTCAAATTTGGCGGTATATTTTTTCACGGCGGCATCCCCATTTAAGCGAATGTCTTCCAGCACTTCCTTCGCGGTGCGCAGCACGCCTTCATCATGCACGCCGCTCTTGTTTTTCGATTGCAAAAACGTTTCGGCAAATGCTTCTTTTGTGTATTCCCGTATCATTTTGCGACCCCTTCTCCCTGTAGTTTTTCAATAAACGGCCAGATTGCCTGCTTTTTTATTTTTAACGCCGACCGGTTGGCGATCAGCCGCGCTGTGACCGGCTGAATCTCCTCTATGACGGTAAGCCCGTTTTCTCTCAATGTGTTACCCGTTTCCACGATGTCGACAATTGCATCAGCAAGGCCAACGATCGGCGCGAGTTCAACGGAGCCTTCGAGTTTCACGATGTCCACAGATTCCCCTTTTTCGCGGAAAAATTGCTCGGTCACATTTGGGTATTTGGTTGCGATCCGGCGTTTCCGCTGATGGCGGACAGCCTCCGGTTTACCTGCAAGGGCAAACCGGCATTTCCCGAACGGAAGCGGCATTAAATCGAAAACATCGGGATGCGTTTCCGCCAAAATGTCCTCCCCGACAATGCCAAGATCGCAAATGCCGTACTCTACATATGTTGCAACATCAAAGCCTTTTACGAAAATGCAGGTGAATGCATCCGTTTCAACGAGGAGTTTTCTCCCTTTTTCAACGAGCGGTTCAACATGAAAGCCGCGCGACTTTAAATATTGCAAAAATTGTTTTTCCACTCTCCCTTTTGTAAGGGCAATGCTGATCGTCAAATTTCTTCCGCCTCCCAATGGCCGCTCACGTTTTTAAACTTGAGAACCTTATTGAATTCGCCTTCTGCAGGCGGCGCGAAACGGATATCCACGATTTTTCCGCCGTATGCAGCTCGCAGCTTTTCTGCTTCCGCAAGCGTTTCTTCCCCGGCAATGATGCAGATTTTTTCCGGTTTTTCTTCCTGAGCCAGTTCCTCTGCCAGCATATCGGCATCAAAAGCAATGCCGACAGCTGTTGTTTGGCGGTGAAACTGTTCGTACAGCATGTCGTACCGCCCGCCAGAAAAGCAGGAAGCGCCGGTTTGTTTTAAAAATCCCCGGAACAAAATGCCGGTATAATAGGGCAGATTTTTCACCCGGCCAAGGTCAATCATGATGTCTTCCATTCCGACAGCCATGCAAATTTTGCCAAGCTTTTCGATATGAATAAGCATATCCGAAAGTGCCGGTTCCGTTTTCCATCTTTCCTGAAATGTCCGGATCATTTCGAACGAGCCGTACGCATCCACAAGTCCCGCCAGTTCCGCGGCAATTTTTGCATTGCCGCTTAAACTTGCAATCTCGAATACTTCATCTTTTCGTTTATCGTGCATGGCCCCCCTTAACCGGTCAACCTGACCGTCTTCCAGGTTCAGGCGTGCGACCAGTTCCTCAAAAATACCGGCGTGACCAAGCTCCACCATCACCCCGGTAACGCCAAGCCTGTTAAAAAAGTCATGGGCAAAAAACAGGCATTCGCCTTCGCCTAAAAGTTCCGGCAGGTCCACCATTTCGATCCCGACCTGGCGGCTCTCAAGGCCGGGGGTATCCATTCTGAACACTGAACCCTGGTAAGCCCATTTACACGCCCGGAACGGTTTTTGCGAAAGCGCCCTTGCGATGGAGGTGGTCCAGTCCGGGCGCAAAACTTCAATCTGGCCGCGGCTGTCAAACCATTTCAGCATATTTTGAAGCTTCATGCCAACCTTTTCATTTGTAAACGTATCCGCGTACTCAACAAGCGGTGTCGAGATTTCCGTATAATTCCGCTTCTCCGCCGTGCGACGGAACATTTCAAACACGGTTGCGCGGTTTTTGACAACCGTGCCCATTTCATCCTGGCTGCCTTCCGGTAAAAACATCGGTTTCACATCCTGTACTTTCTCTTTATTATGTTAGTACTCTAATACACTAAAGGATTTGATTGCATTTAAGATACCATATTTCAGAAAAGCGGTCAAGGTGAAAATTTTTGACAAGCCGGCTTGTCCCGGTCGATTTGGAAATAGAGCGGATAATGGGCGGCGCATCCGGGGTTAAATGGCGCGCCGCAATGCGGGCAAGCGCTTGCCCCCATATATTCCCGGATCGTCATTTCATGCTTGCAGACACCGCAAAGAACCGCTTTTGTATCCCATTCCCGTTTTTCCCACCGCTCGATCGGATGGGCTTCCGCTTCCTCATGGCATTGATAACACGGATAATACTTTCCGCAGCATTTAAAACGGATGGCTACGACATCCAACGGAGAAGCATAATGGATGCAGCGCGTCTCATCATCTACCACCGGGCCGTACACTTTCATTGGAAACGCTCCTTTTGAAATTTTTTCTTTGTTTTTAACATACAGGAATTTGGCTTTCACATCAATGAAACGGGCGCAAAAAAGCTGGCAGTCCCGAGCCGGAAAAGGGCTATTTAGGGCTTGCTGAATTAGCAAAATTCCTAGATTTGGCAAGGATGCTGACAGCTTTGGCATAAATTTAATACAAGGGTTTTATAAAGAATACAGGGAAAAGCTTGCACTTGAAACGCACCCTATGTTAAGGAAGGCCACCAATTTTCCACGCTTCCTTAACGTAGACAGGCTCTATATGAAGGAAAACCCTCGTTTTTTCGTGCTTCCTTAACGTAGATGCGCCCTATGTTAAGGAAGGCCACCAATTTTCCACGCTTCCTTAACATAGACGGGCTCTATGTCAAGGAAGAGCCTCGTTTTTGCTTGCTTCCTTAACGTAGACGAGTCCTATGTGAAGAAAGGCCGTCAATTTTCCAGGCTTTCTTCACATAGGGCTTGCAAAAATAACCAAAATTCCTAGATCTGGCAAGGATGCTGACAGCTTTGGCAAAAATTTAGATGCAAGGGTGTTATAAAAATCCAGAGAAAAGCTTGCACTTGAAAGCTGATTCAATGTATAGAGAAGACAGAATCGTATTTTTAAAGATGGATTCTTCTAGAACTTACTGACAAATTGGGTACAAACTCAGAATCGGATTCGTTCAGCAAGGGCTATTTAAATAATGATTTTTTCTTATTCCCTTTTAAAATATCGCCTGTCCATCCTTTCCGGTACAAATAGATATAAAGCAGGATGGTATTTACGACAATCAGGCCGAGCGCTGCAATATAGCCGTAGCGCCAGGAGAGTTCCGGCATGTTTTTAAAGTTCATGCCCCATAAGGCGCTCCAGGCGGAAATCGGGGTAAACAGCGTCGTTAAAACGGTCAGAGTTTTCATAATCGAATTTCCCCTGTGGCCTGAAACCACTTCTTCCACTTTGAGCAGCGTATCGATTTCCTGTTGGTAATCCTGCAAAAGCGCAAGGCATCTTTCGATTTTCATGACCCTTTGCCGGACTTGCGGGTATTCCAAAATATCAGTGCCAAATCCTTCCTGCATGCCGTATAATATCTCTTTCACCGGGATCATCAAATTCCGGCAGACGAGCAGTTCGTGGCGGCGTTCGTATATTTTATCGAGCGTGTCAATATTGTTCCTTTTTTGGATCTCCCAGATCAGTTCGTTTAATTTAATTTCAAATTCGTCTATTTTATCTAGGTAATTATTTACGATCGCGCCGATGATAATAAAAAATGCCTCAATGGCATTGCGGGAATAGGCCATCTGCCCGATGACTTTTTCGATTTCCGTATTTTTCAGCTTGGAAAAATCAAGATCTACCGTCAACAGCGTTTTTTCGGTGATGTAAAAGTGAAACATATCATGTTCCTCACGGTTGATCGTGTGCTGGTCAAAAATAAGCGAGCCTTCGACAAACGGCCGGTCATTTTGGGTTGTATCAATCTTTAAAGTGTTTGTATCATCATTTTTTATATTTTTAATCCATGTTTTGCATTCCTCGTTTTCATCAATAATCCGTGCGATTTCTTTCTCATCCGCACTTTCCAGCTGATACCATTTCCAGTTGTTTTCCTTGTTTTTATACAGATGTAACAAACGTCTTCCCCCTTTCTCTTCCCTTTTTTATTCCCGCTTGCCTGCTGTATCAAACACTGTTGGTGGCGGAAAAGCGAACGGGTAACACGCTTTGTCAAAGCATGGCATACATGAAAAGGCAAGCCCGTGCATAAAATGTACAAGTTTTCCGAGGGAGGGATGGGGGATGTGGACATCGGCCTTTTTGCCGGCTATGTGTTTCTCGGGCTTTCTTTGGCTGCGCCGATCGGACCGGTCAATTCCGCGCGCATTGACAAAGGTATTAAAAACGGTTTTTGGCATGCGTGGATGGTCGGGACCGGGTCGATGATCACGGACGGCATTTTTATGGCGGCAGTGTATTTGGGGCTTGTCCGGTTTTTAAATATTGAAATGGTGCAGGTCTTTCTCTGGCTTTTTGGCGGATTTATCCTCATTTATACCGGCGTGGAAAGTGTGATCAGCTCAAAAACGATCACCGTTGATTTAAACCGGAAGAAGGATCCGCTTGCTGCATGCTTTTTAACAGGATTTATCATGTCGATCACAAGTCCTTTATCCATTTTGTTCTGGCTTGGCATATACGGGTTTGTCCTTGTCAAAACCGCCGGCCATTACGGGACGGGCATGTTGCTGGCATACAGCAGCATGGTTTTTGTGGGACTTGCCATCTGGGATGTGTTCATCGCCGGTTTGACGGGCGGATTCCGGCGCTATTTCAATCACCGGACACTGCAAATCATTTCCCTCGCTTCCGGCGCGTCTTTAATCGGATTCGGCCTGTATTTCAGCGTGCAGGGGATCAAAACGCTTCTGTCTTAAGAAACATCAAGGACTTGTACATAAACCGGCCTGCTTTATCAAACAGTATGTAAGGTAAAGGGGGGAACCGGGATGGGCAACCAGAAGCAACCATCTAAAGCGACAAAAAACGGCAACCTGACATGGTGGCAGCTTTCGCTTGTCGGTGTCGGCTGTACGATCGGAACCGGCTATTTTCTCGGATCGGGTATCGGGATCAAAACGACAGGCCCTTCTTTCGTGTTGTCATTCCTGATTGCGGCCGCCGGTACATATATTGTTTTCCGCGCGCTTGCGAAAATGACGGCACGCGACCCACACGAAGGCTCGTTTTGTTATTATGCAAAAAAAGCTTACGGCAACTGGGCAGGATTCAGCTGCGGCTGGAATTACTGGTGTTCGAATGTGCTTATTATGGGGAGCCAGCTGACCGCATTGTCCATTTTAACAAAATTCTGGTTTCATACGGTGCCGTTATGGATACTGGCCGCCATTTACGCAGCCCTTTCCATTGTTGTTGTCCTGCTTGGCACAAACGGTTTTGATAAGGTGGAAAATATTCTCGCTGTCATCAAAACGGCCGCCATCATCATGTTTATTTTGCTTGCCTTTTGTGCCCTTTTTGGTTGGATTGACGGCGGGCGGGGAACGGGCGGGTTCCTCCCTAATGGTCTCCACGGCTATTTTCCCCATGGCGCGTTAGGCTTTTGGGCTTCGCTCATTTATGCGTTTTATGCGTTTGGCGGCATTGAAGTGATCGGGCTGATGGCGATGCAATTGAAAAACAAAGAAGATGCGCCGAAAGCCGGATCAATTATGCTGGCCGTTTTAACGATGATTTACGTGGTCTCGCTCGGGCTTGCCGTCACAATGGAACACTATACGGCTTTTAATGATAAAGAAAGTCCGTTTGTCAAGGCAATGGCGGACTATCATCTCACCTTTTTCCCCCACGTCTTTAACGGCGCCATTATCATTGCCGGATTTTCGACGATGACGGCCGCGCTGTTCGGGGTTACCAATTTGCTCGTAACCTTGTCAAATGACGGGGATGCGCCAAAATGGTTCGGCAAAAAAATAAAAAAATGGAAAAGCCTTCCGCTTCCTTCGCTCGGGCTTGCGGCTTGCGGCCTGGTTCTTTCCATTATTACAGCCCTTTTGCTGCCGGGGAAAATTTATGAATACATTACAACAGCAGCCGGGATTTTGCTGCTGATGAACTGGCTATTTATTATCCTTTCGGCTTTTCGCGTCTTAAAACTAAACGGCGGCGGAAAAATCACGGCCATAGCCGGTATCCTTTTCCTGCTGCTTGCGATCAGCGGGACACTGGCGGAAAAAGAAATTCGCCCCGGGTTTTATGCCAGTTTCATCGTCATGGTGATCATCATTGCCATTGCCGTTTTCGTGAGCCGAAAGAAAAAACAAGCTTCGCACAAACCGGCCCCTGAATAATCAACGGCCGGTTTGTTGCTTTGCAAAAATAAACCGGAGTTTCCCGTCCTCCCATTTCAATTTTGCATCAAAGATTTTGCCATTTTTTCGGAATCCCTTGATCATGTTTGTTTCTTCACCGGCCAGCAGTTTCCTTACATTGGCCAGGCTGATTTTCTTGCCAAGGATCGATTTTGACAGCGTAAAGGTGCAGCCTGATTTCCGATAGGCACTGCAACCGTAAAAATCGCCCTTGTCCACAATGACGCCGCCGCATACCGGGCATTTGCCGGCTTTTTTCCCGATGGTATATTTTGATTCCGGCCTTTTAATGTCATCCGTTTTTAAGCCGGAAAAATCCCATTCGGCCGCTGCCTGAACAGCATCTTGCACAATTTTTCTGGACAGCTTTTTCGTCTGTTCCATAAAAGCGGCTGCTTCTGCCGCCCCCTTCCCGATTTCGCGGAGCCGTTTTTCCCATTTTGCAGTCATTTCCGGAGAAGCCAGAATTTTGCCGCCAATGGCACGGATGAGCACTTTCGCTTTATCAGTGGCATAGACCTGATTCTTTTTCACCTCAATATACTTCCGGTCTTTTAAAATGGTGATGACGCCGGCCCTTGTTGCTTCCGTACCGAGCCCTTCCACTTCCGCCATGACTTTTTCTAGTTCCCTATCCTCAATATATTTTCCGGCCGTTTTCATCAGCGTGATGAGCTGGCCTTCCGTGTACCGTTTCGGCGGCTGCGTTTTGCCTTCTTTGACGTTTGTATCGATGACAACCCCTTTTTCCCCCTGCTTTACATCCGGCAAAATGCCATCTTTTTCCTTTTCTTTCGAAAAAATGACTTTGCGCCAGCCTTCCGCTTCCATTTGCGTGCCCTTGGAAAGAAATGTTGCACGGCTGTCCACGACCGTTTTCACCGTCGTATAATGAAAAACGGCATTGCCGTAATGGACAGCAATGAGGCGGCGGACGATCATATCATAAATTTTTTTCTCACCGTCCGGAAGACTGCCTGGTGCCACAACCTGTTCGGTCGGAATTATCGCGTAGTGGTCGGAAACCTTTTTCTCATTTACATAACGCTTATTTTGAAGGATGGAACGCTTTGGAAGCGGGAAATACGGAGCATATTCCGGGCAGGCGGATAGTTTTTCCAAAATACCGGGAAAAGTTTCGGCTTCCCCTTTTGTCACATATTGGGAATCGGAACGGGGATAGGAAACGATCCCTTTTTGGTAGAGGGATTGGACAAGATCAAGCGTTTTTTTCGGCGGAAATTGAAAAGCCCTGTTCGCGGCTGCCTGCAAAGATGACAAGTTAAACAACAACGGAGGCTGGAATTCCTTTTTTTCTTTTTTCAATTCTGCAACTTCCGCCGGTTTTTGGCGGCAAAATGCGGCAATCCGTGCTGCCATGGCCGGGTCATTCAAACGCGATTCGCCATCTTTCACCCATTTGCCTTCGTATTGTTTGTCATCAAATTGAAACATTGCGGTGACTTCCCAAAACGGTTCGGGCTTGAAATGTTCAATTTCCAGCTCCCTTTTTACGATTAAAGCGAGCGTAGGTGTCTGGACGCGACCGACCGAAAAGACATCGCGCATGCCTTTTTGCCTTAAAAGCAGGCTGTAGACACGGGAGGCGTTCATGCCAACCAGCCAGTCTGCACAGGCGCGGGCGTATGCTTCATCATACAAAGGGCGGGTGTCTTCATCATGTAATAAATGGCGGAACCCTTCCCGGATCGACTGCGGGGTTAAAGACGAGATCCACAGACGCCGCAGCGGTTTTTTGGCGCCGCACAAATGAAGGATGTTGCGGATGATCAGTTCCCCTTCACGGCCGGCATCGCCTGCATGAATAATATTTGTCACACGCGCGTCTTTCACCAGTTTTTTGACGATTTGAAATTGCTTGTATTTTGACTTTGCTACTTCATATTTGAATGTTTCCGGGAGGATCGGCAGCGTTTCCAGTTTCCACTGCTTCCAGGCGGGATTGTAATGTTCCGGCGGGGCGAGCTGGGTTAAATGGCCGATCGCCCATGTGCAGAAAGCGCCTTCCGGGAAGATCTCATTCGGGCGGATTTCAATATACCCCTCCCGTTTCACATGCGGAAAAACCGAGCAAAGGGTGCGCCCCTGGTCAGGTTTTTCAGCGATGATCAAAGGAAAAGACAAACAGATCACTCCTTTCTTTTTCTAGCTCTACTTTACAATGTTTTTCACACGCTGCCAAGAAAAAATAAACGCCCGGCCGGGTAAATCCTTTTCCACTGGATTTACCCGGCCGGGCGGTGTTTCAAAATGCGGTATTTCCCCCATCGTTCATTGTCACTTCCTGAATGGTTGTTTTCTGTTTTGCTGTGCCTGTTGAATGTTTCGGGTGCAAGTAACGGATCAATCCGTACGCCTGTTAATCCAGTACGGTGATTTGGATCGTACGGCGCCCCCAGTTGGCGGCTTTTCCTGAATCCGGGACGAGGACATCGATACGGTTTCCTTTGATGGCTCCGCCCGTATCGCCTGCAACAGCGGTCCCGTAACCTTCGACATATACTTTTGAACCGAGCGGAATTACATTCGGATCGACGGCAATCACTTTTGCATTCGGATTATTTTTAACATTGATGCCTGTCGCTGTAACGCCGGAGCAGCCCGGATCATTGGCTGTATAAGCGGTCGCGGTGACGGTCATCGTTTTTCCCTGCGGTTTTGGAGCCGCCTCTTTGGAAGATTCCACGTGCACGGTCGGCTTTTTCACGTCCACTTTTGCATTTTCCGTGTTTGTTTGCGGCTGGACGGAAACTTCCGCTGCACGTTCTTTTACTGTCACTTTGCTGTTCGGATTGGAACGAATCACGATTTGATCATGCGGGAAAATGACATCCGATGACAGATCGTTCCATTCTTTTATTTGTTCAACCGGCACGCCGTATTTTTTCGAGATATCCGACAGCGTGTCACCGGCTTTAATGACATAAACGTTTTTCGGGGAAATGGTTAACTTTTGTGAAGGATAAATCATTTCGGTGGAAAGTTGGTTATTTTGTTTTAATGTTTTAACGGATGTATTGTATTTTTGAGAGATCCCCCAAAGTGTATCCCCCGGTTTTACGGTATAAGTATCCGGCGCTGCGGCTTGTGCATTGACAGCCATTACGCTTGTGATTGTCACCGCAGCTGCAAGTGCTGATACTGCTTTTTTCATAAATTGTAACCTCCTCTTTTTGCCGGCTTTTGTGCCAACACCGTAAATCCTAACACACGGATTTAACAGGCGGATAACGGCAAAATGTTGATTTGGTTACACAAAAACGCTTCTTTGTAATCCCGTGAAAAATTTGTAACATAGGCATAAAGTCACGAATTCGCGCATAGAAGCAGAAAAACACCGTCGAATTGCGGCGGTGTTTGCAGCACTTTAGTCCTGTTGATCGATTTTTTTCAGCGGTTCTTTCGCCGGCCCTTCTACCACTTCGCCTGTACAAGCAAACCGCGAACCGTGGCACGGGCAGTCCCATGTGCGGTCTCCCGAGTTCCATTTCACTTCACAGCCCATATGGGTACATGTCGTATCAAGCAGATAGATGTTCCCGTCCTGGTCTTTGTAGGCGCCTGCCCGCTTTCCATTGATACGGACAACGGCCCCTTCGTCATTTTTTAACGCATCTAAAGATTGATTCCGCATGTCAAGTTTTCCTTTGACGAGCTGCCCGGCAACGTCGGTATTCGCAGAGATGAATTTTTTGACCATCGGATCCGCTTCAAAACGCTGCGGGGAAAAGATATCGGCATAAGGGTTCTCTTTTTGCATAATCCGGTCCCGCATCAGCATGGCGGCGAGATGGGTGCCGGTCATCCCCCACTTGCGGAATCCGGTTGCGACCATGACCCTTTCTTCATTTTTGGTAATGGGGCCGATATAAGGGATTTTATCCAATGTGGTCATATCCTGGGCTGACCAGCGGCAGCAGAATGCCCCGATTCCGAATGTTTCTTCTGCAAACTTCTGCAATGCTTCATAGTGGCAGATCTCCGGTTCCCCGTGGCCGGTTTTATGGTTCTCTCCGCCGACCAAAAGCAGTTTTTCCCCGGCTCCTTCCGCTTCCCGGAATGAACGCGACGGCTGCTCCGCATTAATGTACATGCCGCCCGGAAAAGGTTTTACAGGTTTCACGGCAAGCAAGTACGAACGTTCCGGATACATTCTTGAGAAATACAAGCCTTTCGCATTGTAAAAAGGATAGTGTGTACAGATGCAAATGTATTTGCACGTCATGGTATGCCCTTTTTCCGTTTTGATTTTTAATGGGCTGCCAAAATCGATATCTTTCGCAGTGGTTTGTTCAAAAATCGGGACATTTTTGTCCATTAAATATTCAATCAGTGCTTTTAAGTACGAAAGCGGATGGAACTGTGCCTGCCCGGCCATTTTCACCGCTTTTTTCCCGGGAATCCCGTCCGGCAGCGAACCGATCCATTCTCCCGGGATGCCGAGGGTTTCATACGCCTGCATTTCTTTTTCCAGTTTTTCAATATATGCATCGGAATTGGTATAGAGAAAGGCATCCTGCCGCGAAAAATCACAGCGGATCCCGTGCTTCAGGATCGTTTGTTCAATGAACGATGCAGCTGTTTCGTTTGCTTTGTAATAAAGGGATGCTTTTTCTTTTCCTATATGCTGGATCAATTCATCATAAATGAGCCCGTGCTGTGCGGTGATTTTTGCCGTCGTATGCCCGCTTGTGCCATTTGCAATGGATCCGGCATCAAACAGGATCGTTTTATACCCTTCGTTTGCCAGCAAATAGGTAGTTACAATCCCGGCCATTCCGGCACCCACAACGGCCACATCGGCTTCCATATCCTGCGTTAACGATGGAAATTGCGGCATCGTGACCGTTTTGCGCCACAACGGTTCAGGAGATTGCGGCATTGAAGTTCCGTTCATGATTTGACCTCCCCGAAAGACTGTTATGTATAGTCTTCCCCGGGGAGGCCGGTCTAAACATTGCGATTTAGCTGTTGAGCAATTTATCCGTAATCTGGCGCATGATATCGCCTCTTGAGATGACGCCGACAACACGCCCTGCCTGATTGACGACCGGAAGCTTTTTAAAATGGTGTTTTGCCAGAATCCTGAGCGCATTTTCAAAATCGTCTTCAGGCCTTACCGTATACAGTTCCCGCCGTTTCATAATCTTTTCCACCGGGAAGTCCAGGCTGTGCACCAATTTTTCATTAAAGTCTTCCTGCTCATTTACCACGATCGTAATATAAAAATCGTAAACGGTCCGTGCCTTTGGCTGCAAAAAGCGGATGACATCCCCGTCGCTGATCATACCGAGCAGCTTTCCTTCCGCGTCCACGACCGGTACGCCGCCGATCCGGTGGTGGGCAAGCACCTTTAACAGTTCCCGGATCGTTGTCTCTTTTTTTACCGTAATAACATCCCGGATCATAAAATCTTTGACTTCCAATTTTCTCGCCCCTTTATATCCATCCATTTACAAATTATTGTAAACCTTTGCGGGGAAGGAAGCAATGAACAAACCGCCTATTGTGTGCCATCTACGTATTTCCCGTGATCCGGGAGCGCGATTTCATCAAATCTGGATGCAAGGTCCTCAAGCCCTTTCCTCAAGCCGGAGCCAGACATCGGGATCCCGTGGCCGCAAACAGCAGTTTCCGGCTTTAAAGCAGCTAATTTTTCAACTGAGCGTTTGGCCGCTTTCCAGTCATTTGTAAAATAGCGCGGTGGCCCGTTTACTTCCTGCCTTTGCACCAGCACTTTCCAAAATTCATCCTGCCTGACGGTGATAAATGCGTCCCCCGTGATCAACACGCTGTCTGCTCCCCTGAAGAACGACACATGCCCTCTCGAATGGCCGGGCGTATGGATCCATTTCCAGCCCGGCAAAAATGGGACCGTCCCGTCTTCGGGAAGGGGCTGGACAGCATGGCCAAGATCAACCGGTTCATTCGGATAAATCATGGAAATCTTCGCCAGCAGGCCGCCTTCAACGGACGGATCGGGATCCGGATACGTTTCACGCCCGGTTAAATAGGGCAACTCCAATCGATGTGCAAAAACCGGCACGTCCCACTTTTCCAATAATGGCGCAATCGCTCCGACATGGTCAAAATGGCCGTGCGTCAGTAAAACCGCTTTTGGTTTTGCCTTTTCCCCGAAGCGTGCCCGCACGGCTGAAAATATCGCTTCGGCAGAACCCGGCATGCCGGCATCCACGAGAACAAATGCATCGGTTCCGGCCCTGCCGATCAGGCACACATTGACAATTTGGATGGTAAGGCAATAGAGATCCGGCAGCAATTCTCTGCCTGTTCCGCTTTCAATCGAAGTCATCGGGATGACCCGGTGGCCAAACGGGTGATGAATGTCTTTGTCCATAAAATCCCCTTTCTTTCATTTTCCTTCTATTTATCTTTTCCCGTTTCTCGAAAGCATTACCCGTAGCCTCCTATCATCAACCGAAAAAGCAGTAAAAACCGGACTGCCGGCTTTACAAGGCGCCTGTTACCATGAAGCCTCTTTCCTTCAGCGAAAACGGCAAGGCGCAGTTGGCCTTGCCGTTTTCAAGTTGCTTTTATGCCGCATGCCTGTGCGGATTGCGGTATTTTGTCAGCAGCTGCGGGGCGGCATTCAAGAGAATCGCCGCAACAGCTGCGCATAAAATCGCATTCCCAATCATCGTGCCGCCATTCATGATGAGAGAATAGAGAAACGCCGACTGTCCTTTAGGCGCATAGGAACCCCAAAAAATCACGCCGGCTACGAAATGCCAGAAATAGCGGGCAAAACTTCCGGTAAGAACGGAAAGGCATATCCAAAAAGTCATCGTGCCCTTTTTATAGTGACGACAGCTTCTTTCGACAAGCGGCCGGAAAAGCCCGGCAAACCCGATGAACGAAAAAGCGACCGGATATTCCATGATGCCCTGAAGCGGGTTAAGAATATCATTAGCATCACCGGTGACGATCTGCAGCAGGCTCCAAATAAATCCGGAAGCAACACTTGCTTTAAATCCCCAGCGAAAAGCGACCACAAAAATCGGCAGCATGGCAAACGACAGAGAAATCGCGGACGTCACCTTAATGGACGGCAATAAGTCCAACACGAGCGCGAACGCCGCAAAAATAGCCGCTTCAATCATAGCCTGTAAACTTAATTTGCCCATAAAAAAATCCCCCTTTTGGTATGCATGAACATAACGAACCATGGGAGGACAAAAGAAATTCCACATCCCTACGCCGGCATTAACCGGACAGGTTCAAAGGGTCAGAACATGGCGTTCACTCTCAGCTTAACGCTCCCCCTGTGGTTACGTTCATGAAATTGTCACCTTTATGATAAACTTTTTGCCACAACATTTCAACAAAAAATTTAATCTTTTGGCAATAACAGCTCCGGAAAATTGTTTTTCGGCGAATTGACGCGTTCAGATACGGCATACATTTCCATTAGGTCTGCATCATACTGCGAAAGGAGTGGCAACAGCCGGCCCGCCTCAGTGACCGATGTGTCCAGCCATTTTTCTTCATCTTCCCTGCGTAAAATCACCGGCATCCGGTCGTGAATTTTTGCCATCATCCTGTTCGCCTTTGTCGTTAAAATCGTGCAAGTAAAGACCGGATTCCCTTCCTGGTCCATCCATTTTTCCCAAAGCCCGGCCATCGCAAAAATGCCCCTGTTCTTAAGCCTGATCCGCATCGGCGCCCGGGTGCCGTCTTTTCGGTTCCACTCAAAAAAAGAATCGGCCGGAATGAGGCAGCGCCGCCTTTTCACTGCCTCCCGGAAACCCGGTTTCTGAAATACGGTTTCGCTTCTGGCATTGATCATCTTATGCCCGATTTTCGGATCTTTTGCCCAGGAAGGAATCAAGCCCCATTTTAAAAAACCGAGTCTGTACTGCCCATGGGCGCTGATCACGGCAGCCACCATTTGCGAAGGCGCGACATTATAACTTTTGGCATATTCACTGCTTGAAAAAGAAGCTTTGGCATGGAACCTTTCTTCCAATTCATTTACAGATGCCGTTAACGTGTACCTCCCGCACATCCAAATCCCGCCTTTCTTTCTATCCTGAAAATATTGCCCGCTGATTTTCATCCTCTGCCATACCGCGTATGAAGCGGCAAAGATGCCCATTTTTCCCCATTTTACACAAAAAACAGGCAGATAAAAAGGATTTGGCCCAGTTGCACCAAATCCTTTCTCTGTTCCGGAACGCACCGCTTGTTAACCCTGCCCCCGAGCTGGGATGTTTGCAGCAGTTCCCGGTTTTTCTTCTCTTTTTCACATTCCGCTCTTTAGGCCTTGTTTCTTTCAAGAAAATGCCGTTTCCGAAGCAAGGAATCGTTCCGGCAGGGAGCGAGCACGGTTTCCATGCCCTTTTTCACCATCCGCTTTCCGGATCGTAAGGTTAAAAGCCACACCGGTTACCGGTTTAACGCCGCGTCTTCTTCTTCGATCCGGCGCAGCCGTTCAGCCACTTCTTCCGGTGTAAGGCCGTGTTCTTTTACATATAAGTTATTTGGTACGGTGCGGCATTCATGCGAGCAACTCCGCATATATTTATGTTCATTTTCTTCCGAGCATAAAATTTGCTTGTTGCAGGCCGGGTTGGCGCAGTTGACATAACGTTCGCACGGTTCCCCCGTAAAATAATCCCGGCCGACAACGACATGTTCTTTTCGGTTGACCGGAACGGAAATCCGTTCGTCGAATACATACAGTTTGCCGTCCCACAGCTCGCCCTGCACTTCCGGATCCTTTCCGTATGTTACAATCCCGCCGTGCAGTTGGCCGACATCTTCAAACCCCTCTTCCAAAAGCCAGCCCGAAAATTTTTCACAACGGATGCCGCCTGTGCAATACGTCACAATTCTTTTGCCTTTTAATTGATCTTTATGTTCGCGCACCCATCCCGGCAGTTCACGGAAAGCGCGGATATCCGGGCGCAATGCCCCGCGGAAATGCCCGAGATCATACTCATAATCATTGCGCGCATCCAGTACGACGGTATCTTCAGCCAGCAGCGCCTCGCGAAATTCTTTCGGAGACAAATATTTTCCCGTTTTTTCATTCGGATTGATGTCTTTTTCAAGCCGCAGCGTAACCAGTTCCTTGCGCGGGCGGACGTGCATTTTTTTAAACGCATGGCCATCTGCTTCATCTTCTTTAAAGACCATGTCCCGGAACCGGGGATCGGCGTGCATCTTTTCTTTATATTTGGTTGTTTGTTCAACCGTTCCGGAAACGGTGCCGTTGATCCCTTCTTTGGCAACGAGGATACGCCCCTTTAAACCGGTCTCTTTGCAAAACTGCAAATGTTCGGCTGCAAAGGCTTCCGGATTTTCAATTTCAACATACTTGTAATACAATAAGACTCTGTACGGCTTTGTTTGTTCCATTATTGATAACCACCTATCCAATTATATTTGCAAGATATAATGCAGGCTTTCAGGTTACACTGTCTCTTACAAACCACCATTTTACCAAAAGCCCGTTTGCATTTCAAAATTTTCACTGTGAAAACAGAAGAAACGAAATGATTTATCAATCCTGTTTGATGCGTTATACTTGTTCAGACAGGAATAAAAGAAAGGTGTTATGCAATGAAATCGCTTGTACTCGCCGAAAAGCCGAGCGTCGGGCGCGAACTTGCGCGCGTCCTCGGCTGCACGGAAAATAAAAAACGTTATATTGAAGGGCCGCGCTATATCGTGACATGGGCGCTCGGCCATTTGATCGAACTGAAAATGCCGGAAGATTATCATCCGAAATATAAAGAATGGCGTATGGAAGACCTGCCGATTCTTCCGGATAAAATGGAAATTAAAACAATCCGGCAGACCTATCCGCAATATAAAGCGATCGAACAGCTTGGCAAAAGAAGCGACATCAAAGACTGCATTATCGCAACCGATGCCGGGCGCGAAGGCGAACTTGTCGCACGCTGGATTCTGGAAAAAATGCACTGGAGAAAACCGGTGAAACGGTTATGGATTTCTTCCCAGACCGATAAAGCGATTAAAGACGGATTCAAGCAGTTAAAACCGGCAAAGCAGTATGACAATCTGTACCACTCCGCCGTTTGCCGCAGCGAAGCAGACTGGCTGATCGGATTGAACGTATCCCGTGCTTTAACCGTGAAATACAACGATCCGCTCTCCGCCGGGCGCGTGCAGACACCGACATTGGCGATGGTGCTCGAGCGCGAACGGGAAATCCAGTCTTTTGTGCCGAAAAAATACTGGACCATTGAAGCGCTCGCCGGAAAACTCGAAGTATCGTATGACCATCATGGCGAAAAACGGATATTTGACGAGCAAAAAGCAAATGCCATACATGCGGCTTTATCCGGGCAGACTGCCGTCGTGACAGAAGTGATCCGCAAACAGAAGCAAGAGCAGCAGCCGCTCCCTTACGATTTGACGGAACTGCAACGCGACGCCAACCACCGTTTTGGTTTTACAGCAAAGAAAACATTGAATGTGCTGCAAAACTTATATGAACAGCATAAACTCGTTACCTACCCGCGCACCGATTCGAAATATTTGACGAAAGATATGGAAAATACGATGTACGACCGGCTGCTTGCGGTGAAAGATGCGTACAAAGAAGAAGTTCAGCCGATCCTTTCCCGAAAAGGTAAAATACTGGCCAAACGTGTCATCAATGATGCGAAGGTGACGGACCACCATGCGATTATTCCAACAGATGAACGCCCGGCCTTATCAGATTTGTCTGCCGATGAACGGAAAATCTATGATCTGATTGTAAAACGGTTCCTTGCGCTATTCTATCCGGTTTATGAATATGAAACCGTCCAATTTAAACTTCAAGCAGGCGGAAAAACCATGACCGGGCGGACAATGGCCGTGAAAAATGCCGGTTTTACCGCTGTTTTGCACCATGAACAGGAGCGGGAAAATACGGCGCTGCTTTCGATCAAAGAAGGAAAAAAATTTAAGCTGGAACAAATCCGGCTCAGCCAGCATTTAACCGAAGCACCGAAACGGTATTCCGAAGCGGATATTCTTTCGAGAATGGAAAAATACGGACTCGGGACGCCGGCAACACGCGCCGATATCATTGAACGGCTCGTCTCCTCCGAAACGATCAGCCGTGAGTCCGGCCGCCTTGTGCCGACCCCGAAAGGCAAGCAGTTGATCGACCTTGTCAATGACGAGCTAAAATCGCCGGAACTCACCGCCAAATGGGAAGAACAGCTTGAAGCAATTGCCCGCGGAAAAGGCAACCCGAAGCAGTTTTTGGAAACCATCCGCCGGGAAACCGTACGCCTCGTCCGTGAAATCCGGACGAGTGACAAAAAATACCGCGCCCACAATTTAACGGGAACAAAATGCCCGGAATGCGGTTCCCTTATGAAAGAAGTAAACGGCAAAGACGGGAAAAAGCTTGTCTGTTCAAACCGGGAATGCCGGTTTACAAAGCGGAAAAGCCCGAAACTATCAAATAGGCGCTGCCCGACCTGCCATAAAAAGATGGAGATCCATCACGGCAAATCCGGCGTCTATTTCCAGTGCCGCCACTGCAATATTGTCCAAAAAGCAGACGAAAAGAAAAAAACTTTGTCAAAACATGAAGAAAAGAAATTGCTGCAAAAATACACAAAGAAAGAGGAAAGTTTCGGCAACAGCCTGGCAGATGCTTTAAAAGCCGCCTTGGAAAAAGAATAGATTGGATATTTGAAAAGCCCGGCCGAGCCGGGCTTTTTTTATAAACATTTCCGCGGTCAATACGGGCAATTTGGGCCCCTAAAAGCGCGCCCTTCCCCATGATTCAAAACGGCCGGGAAAAATTTAAACAACATGGAAATGCATATTCATTCACTTTTTAACTTTCTTATAATATAATTATATTATAGATATTTATACCGATTTTCTCCTCTGTGTTAAAAGCCCGCTTTTTCTCATCTGTTTGATCGGGAGCGTCCTTCATTGTAAATATTTTTTCGTTCTCCGGTTCAGGGAAAAATCCTTGGCTTTGGAAAACGCCGCTCTTAAAGGAACGGCTTATGTATGCGTAAAATGTACATTTTTTCACAAAAACATTTGGAAAGGGGATAAAATATGGAAGAAACGGCAAAAACATATGCCCAATTCAGGCAGAAGAAAAATAAGTGGGCGGTACTTGGCCAGCGTTTTATCTTTGTCAGCCTCGGCGCGATGATTATGGGGGTTGCCCTCGAGCTGTTCCTTGTCCCGAACCAGATTCTGGACGGCGGCATCACCGGCATCTCGATTATCCTTTCCCACCTTGCCGGCTGGAAACTGGGGCCAGTTATTTTCATCTTAAATCTCCCATTCTTTTATATCGGGTACAAGCAAATCGGGAAAACTTTTGCCTTGACCACCCTTTACGGCATCTCCATCATGTCGGTGACAACCATCCTGCTGACCCCTGTAAAAGTGTTTACGGATGATTTGCTGCTGTGTACGGTTTTTGGCGGTATTATCCTTGGCATCGGCGTCGGCCTTGTCATCCGCTGGGGTGGCTGCCTTGACGGAACAGAAGCGCTTGCCATTCTATTAAACAAAAAGCTTCCTTTCTCTGTCGGTGAAATCATACTCGGCCTCAATCTCTTCATTTTTACCTGTGCCGGCTTTGTGTTCAGCTGGAAATATGCTATGTATTCGGTCATTACCTATTTTATCGCCACAAAAGCAATCGACGTGGTTGTACAGGGGCTGGATGAATCCAAATCGGTATGGATCATCAGCGACGAGATGTATGACATCGGTGATGCGATCATGGCCCGCCTCGGCCGCGGGGTAACCTATCTAAACGGGGAAGGCGCTTATACCGGAGACAATAAAAAAGTCATTTTCTGCGTCATCACCCGCCTTGAGGAAGCAAAATTGAAATCGATTGTAGAAGAATTTGACGAAAGCGCCTTTATCGCGGTTGGAAACATATCAGAAGTGCGCGGCGGCAGATTTAAGAAGAAAGACATTCACTAACAGCGTAACTGAGGACTGTCCATCCGGGCAGCCCCGTTTTATATGCGCGTAAAAATTTTTCCATTTTCATGCTGCCCGGGCATACTCCCCCTCCCTTAAATTAGGATTCTTTCGCAGTGTATGGTAAAATGATGATTACGATTGTAAAACAGACAAAATTAAAGTATACTTTGTACTGATCTCTTTAAAGTGAGTGAATAGCTTTGATTCAAAACATCATCGATTTTGTAAATGACCCGGCCGTCTGCACGCTGTCATTTTACGTACTGGCAGCAGGTTTTCTTTATTTGAGCCGGTTTGTGATCAGGCCGGCAGCGTTTGTTGAAGCAAGGCCTGCCGCCGTCATGCAGGATTTTACTGTACACACCCGCCCGGCTGCGGAATGCCGGTGCAATTTCTTTACGATTTGGATTTTAAGTTGCGTCAGAATACGGACATATCCTTCTGAAGATCCTGATTCGGAACCGGATTTAAGACCGGTCAGAAAGGACAGGATTTGTGCAATATACTAAAGGAGGATATTTCATGAAAAGATTTTTCAGTTTTACATTGGTTTTAAGCAGTTTGCTGTTCGTTTTAAGCGCATGTTCAAATTCAACAAACAGCACGCACAGCGGTGGATTTTTCCATCATTATTTTGTTGCCCCGTTTTCAGTTGTCATTAAAGCAACGGCCCAGCTGCTTCATGGTGATTACGGGATTGCCATTATTGTTTTGACGTTAATCATCCGGCTGATTCTCATGCCTTTTATGCTGCATACATTCAAAAAACAGCAAATCATGCAGGATAAAATGAAAGTTTTGAAGCCGGAAATGGATAAGCTGCAGACAAAAATCAAAGCGGCCAAAACGAAAGAAGAACAGGCAAAGCTGCAGCAGGAAATGATGGGGTTGTATCAAAAACACGGCGTTAACCCGCTGAATATGGGCTGCCTGCCGATTATCATCCAAATGCCGATTTTAATGGGGTTTTATTATGCGATCCGCGGCTCGAAAGAAATCGCCACCCACTCCTTTTTATGGTTTAATCTCGGACAAACAGATATTCCGATGGCCATTCTCGCTGGTGTCATTTATTTTATCCAAGCCCAAATTTCACTGATCGGTATTCCTGAGGAACAGAAGAAACAAATGAAATATATGATGCTCATGTCGCCGATCATGATCCTGTTTGTTTCTTTTTCAGCTCCGGCGGTTCTGCCGCTGTACTGGACAGTGAGCGGGCTCTTTATGATCGGACAAACACTGATTCAGAAAAAATTTTATCAGACCCATCCGCCGAAGGAAGAATCCAATTCATAATTGTATTTTGCTCGTTTTATCGTCATCAAAATATAAAAAAGCGGCGGGGCACAGTTGATGTGTTCCCGCCGCTTTTATGTTGTTTACAGCCCCGGGTTTCCGGGGGTTTTTTATACCGGTTTACTTCTGTTCAGTAACTGCCTCGTTTTCCTCCGGCAAGTTCTCATTTTGCTCCATTTCCTGATGCGGTTCTTCCGTATTTGCTGTATCATTCACAAATTCGTACAACCCACGGTCCGGTTTGCGGATACGCGGATCGAGTTTTTCGACGGATTTCATGAAAGAGGTCATATTAGCGATTTTATAGCCGGTTTTTTCTTCGATCATCCGCTGCAGTTCAGCCCCTCTGATCGGTTCCGAAACGTTTTTTAGTATTTGGATAGCCTCTTCTCTCATCTTGCCCGACCTGCCCTTTTTTGACGACCGCGATTTCCGCACCTTTCTTTCATTCGTAAGGGCTTCGCCGCCTGAGGTTTCCGGCGAGACGGACGCAAGCGCATTAAAAGATACATATTCCGGTTTGCCGGATGCTTTTACCTGCTGGCCTTCATTTTCATCCAGCTCCCTTAATCTTTTAAAAATATTTTCCCGTTCTTTTTGGAATTCCTGTATAACCCGAATCTCAGCGTCTTCCAGCTGCTCCAGGCGGATTTTTAGTGCCATTCTCTCATTCATTGTCAATTTTATCCCTCGTTTCTTAAAATATATGTATATATAGATTATAATATGAAACTAGTAAAATAAAAAGATAAAATAATTATTTTTTATTAGAAAATTAGTAGCGAATAATTATTCATAAAGGGGTATGTCGAATTTTTGCGATTTTCCGCAGAGTATGTTCAAATTATTCGAATGATTTCTATTGCGTCTATTTTTGATATTTAGTAGAATATGGATGTAAGCGCTGACAGGCTGGCGCACAAAGCAAGTATATAAGGAGGCTTGTCTCCTTGAAATTAACATAAATGGAGGGGTTGGAATGGAACAATTAACCGTGCAGTTGGATGAAAGGGTTCAGCATTTCCTTCAGGGCAAAAAGAAAATGTTCATCAACGGGCAATTTGTTGAAAGTGCATCCGGAAAAACATTTGATACGCCGAATCCGGCTACCGGCGAAACGCTGGCTACGATCTATGAAGGGGATAAACAAGATATCGACCGTGCCGTACAAGCAGCCAGAAAAGCATTTGACGAAGGCCCGTGGCCGCGGATGAACCCTGCCGATAGAAGCCGGTTAATGTATAAATTGGCGGATCTGATGGAAGAGCACCGGGAAGCGCTGGCGCAGCTCGAAACGCTCGACAACGGGAAACCGATCCGTGAAACGGCAAATGCCGATATTCCGCTTGCCATCGAACATATGCGGTATTATGCCGGCTGGACAACGAAAATCACCGGCCAGACCATTCCCGTAAACGGCCCTTACTTTAACTATACCCGCCATGAACCGGTCGGGGTTGTCGGGCAAATTATCCCTTGGAACTTCCCTCTTTTAATGGCAATGTGGAAAATGGGTGCCGCGCTTGCGACCGGCTGCACGATTATCTTAAAACCGGCTGAACAAACGCCGCTTTCCGCCCTTTACTTGGCGCAGCTGGTAAGCGAGGCTGGCTTCCCGGACGGCGTTGTCAATATTGTGCCAGGCTTTGGGGAAACTGCCGGAGCCGCCCTTGTCGACCACCCGCTTGTAGATAAAATTGCCTTTACCGGTTCTACTGAAGTCGGAAAACTGATTATGGCCAATGCCTCGAAAACGTTAAAACGGGTGACGCTCGAACTTGGCGGAAAATCCCCGAATATTATTTTGCCAGATGCCGACTTGTCGAAAGCGATTCCTGGCGCCTTAAACGGTGTCATGTTCAACCAGGGGCAAGTATGCTGTGCCGGTTCGCGCGTGTTCATTCAAAAGAAACATTTTGATAATGTCATTGCCGATATGGCCTCCCACGCCCAGTCGATTAAGCAGGGCTTCGGGCTCAATAAAGATACGGAAATGGGGCCGCTTGTTTCAGATGAGCAGCAAGCGCGCGTTTTGAATTACATTGAAAAAGGACTCGATGAAGGAGCGGAAATTGTAACAGGCGGGAAAAAACCGCGTGAAGAAGGCTTCTTTGTTGAACCGACGATTTTTGCAGATGTCCGTGATGAGATGACGATCGCCAAAGAGGAAATTTTCGGTCCTGTTATTGCGGCCATGCCATATGAATCCCTTGATGAAGTAATCAGCCGCGCCAACAGCAGCGAGTACGGGCTTGCGGCAGGGGTTTGGACGGAAAATGTGGCCAATGCGCACTATATTGCAAACCGTCTCCGTGCGGGCACAGTTTGGGTCAACTGCTACAATGTGTTTGATGCCGCTTCCCCGTTTGGCGGTTATAAACAATCCGGCATTGGACGTGAAATGGGTTCTTACGCACTCCAAAACTATACGGAAGTCAAAAGCGTCTGGATTGCCAACCCTTAAAGGGCACCAAAAAGAAAAGCATCGGCAAAACCGATGCTTTTCTTTCATACTATTAAGATTCCAGCAGCAAATCTTCAGGGTTTTCAATTAATGTCTTCACCGTTTTCAAGAAACCGACAGCATCCTTTCCGTCAATGACGCGGTGGTCATAGGAAAGCGCCACGTACATCATCGGGCGGATCTCAATTCGGTCTCCATCGACTGCAACCGGGCGTTTTTGTATGGTGTGCATGCCGAGGATACCAACCTGTGTCCCGTTGATAATCGGTGTCGAGAACAACGAGCCGAAGACACCGCCGTTTGTAATCGTAAAGGTTCCCCCCTGCAGATCGCTTAATGCAAGTTTATTATCGCGTGCTTTTTGGGCAAATGCAGCAATATCCGCTTCAATTTCCGCGAACGATTTCCGGTCGCAATCCCGGACAACCGGTACGACAAGCCCTTCTTCTGTGGATACTGCAATGCCGATATCATAATATTTTTTCAGCAGCAGCTCATTGCCCTGAATCTCCGCATTAACATACGGATATTTCTTCAATCCCGCAACCACGGCTTTTGTAAAGAACGACATAAAACCGAGACGGATGTCATGATCTTTAACGAACTGTTCTTTTTTCCGCTTTCTTAAATCCATGACAGCTGTCATATCAATTTCGTTGAATGTCGTCAGCATCGCCGTTGTCTGTGTCACTTCAACGAGCCGTTTTGCGATCGTCTGGCGGCGGCGTGACATGCGGATTCTTTCAATCGGTTTGCCGGCTTCTTCCGGCACAACTTTTCCAGCTGCAGGTTTTTCCGGTGCTGCCGGCGCTTTTGCCGCAGCTTGCGGATTGAAAGTTTCCACATCTTGTTTCCTTACCCTGCCAAGCGGATCCACTGCCGGCACTTGCGATAAGTCAATGCCTTTTTCGCGTGCCAGTTTGCGGGCAGCCGGAGAAGCAATCGGGCGGCTTTCGCTTTCTTCCTGAGCCGGCTTTTGTTGTTCCGGAGCAGACGCTTTTGTTTGCGCCGGCTTTTGCTGTTCCGCAGCAAAAGCTTGTGTTTGTGCCGGCGCCTCTGCTTGTGCCGGTTGTGGTGCTTCCGCTTCTTTTTGCGGCGCGGATGGCGTTGCACTGTTTTCCCCTGTTCCTTCGCCGACAATTGCAATGACATCGCCAACTTGTACTGTGTCCCCTTCTTCAAAAAGGAGGGACTGGACGACACCCTCTTCTTCCGAAATGACTTCTACATTTACTTTATCTGTCTCAAGTTCTACAATATATTCACCTTTGTCCACATGGTCCCCCGGATGTTTCAACCATTGTGCAATGGTTCCTTCCGTGATGGATTCTGCCAGTTCAGGCACTTTAATTTCAGCCACAACACTTGTCCTCCCTTAAAAGTATCACTTTTTTTATATCAAAGCCTCCTCCTTCATCTTCCGAGCAGCGCGGCATGTGCGGGCTGCAGGATGAAGCGGGCAAAGCAGCGGTTATTTTGCGCATATTGAAGCCCCCGCCCCTTTGGAAGGAGCGGGCCGCCGTTTAAGGGCGGGTAATGGCTTCAGTCAGAATTCTGTTTTGTTCCTTTTTATGGACGACCGGGTCGCCTTCCGACGGGCTTGATCTTCTCGGCCGGCCGATGTACCGGATTTCCGCTCCCTGAGGCGCCAGCTTTCTTAAATACGGTTCAACGAAAGACCAGGAACCCATATTTTTTGGCTCCTCTTGCATCCATACAATTTCTTTCGCGTTTTTAAAGCGCGCGAACATTTCCTTTAATTCCTGTTCAGGGAAAGGATAAATTTGCTCAACCCTTACCGTATGCAGCCAGCTGGTATTTTCCGCACTGTTCAGCTTTTCTTCCAAGTCTACAGCCACTTTCCCGCTGCAAAGCAGGATTCTTTCGACTGCATCCGTATTTTTCGTACCCGGGCCTTCCAGCACGGTGTGGAATTTTCCGTCCGTCAGTACAGACGGCTCTACAGATGCCAGCGGGTGGCGAAGCAGGCTTTTTGGCGTCATGAGAATGAGCGGGCGGATTTCTTCTTTTGCCAGCCATTTTGCCTGCCTTCTTAAAATATGGAAGTATTGGCCGGCTGTCGAAACATTTGCCACTGTCCAGTTGTTTTCCGCTGCCAGTTGCAGGAAGCGTTCCACCCTGCCGCTTGAATGTTCCGGACCCTGTCCTTCGTATCCGTGCGGCAGCATCATGACAAGCCCTGATTTTTGCCCCCATTTTGCCCTGCCAGATGAAATGAACTGGTCAAACATCACTTGCGCCATGTTTGCAAAATCGCCGAACTGGGCTTCCCAAATGACGAGCGTATCTGGCGAAAAGACGTTATAGCCGTATTCAAAGCCAACGACGCCAGCTTCAGTCAGCGGACTGTTATAAATGGCAAATGAAGTTTGAACGCCGGACAGATGATGGTGCGGAATGTATTCTTCCCCCGTCTGTTCGTCGTGCAGGACGAGATTGCGCTGAGCGAACGTGCCGCGCTGTGTATCCTGGCCGGTAAACCGGATCGGCACGCCATCTTTTAAAATGGCTGCAAACGCGAGCGCTTCCGCATGGGCCCAGTCAATTTTTCCCTTGCCGTCAAAGACGTGTTCGCGGCGTTTCAAAATCCGCGCCAGTTTTTTAAAGACATGGAAGTTTTCAGGCCAGGCGAGCAATTCAGCGTTCCAAGCCCGCAGTTCCTGTTCCGGCACCCCTGTTTCCATGCTCAAATAACCTTTTTTCACATTTTCAGGGGGTTCCATGGCCGTATCGGGTTCCGCTTCGCCGTCCGGCACTTTTTCGTAAGCCGCCTGCAGTTTTTTCTGGACGGCTTCATCGATGGTTTTGACCTCTTCGGCTGTCAGGACGCCTTCTTTTGCAAGCTGTTCACCGTAAATGGCCCTGACCGTCGGATGATTGTGCACTGCATGGTACATTACCGGGTTGGTTACCATCGGTTCATCCATTTCGTTATGGCCATAGCGACGATAGCCGACTAGGTCGATCACAAAATCTTTATGGAATTTTTCGCGGTAAGCATACGCAAACAGCGCCGCCTGTACGCATGCTTCCGGATCATCCGCATTCACATGGAGGATCGGCACTTCATAACCTTTTGCCGGATCGGAAGCATATTTCGTTGACCGCGAGTCATACGTTTCGGTCGTAAACCCGATATTGTTATTGGCGATGATATGGATCGTCCCGCCTGTCCCGTATCCGTTCAGTTTGCTCATGTTCAGCGTTTCTGCGACAATGCCCTGCCCCGCAAATGCGGCATCCCCGTGGACAAGAATCGCAAAGGCGCGGTCCGGATCGCGGTCCGGATAGCCCGTTTTGTTCCGGTTATCCTGCGCGGCGCGTGTATACCCTTCGACAACAGGATCGGCAACTTCCAAATGGCTCGGATTGTTGGCAAGTACGATGCGCGCGCCGATCGGTCCGCCGTTTTGCCCTTTTCTGTCCGCACCGAGATGGTATTTAACGTCGCCGGTCCATCCGTACGTAATGCCGATCGATCCTTCGGAAGGGATTAAATCTTTATTGGAAGCATGCTTGAATTCTGCAAAAATGAGCTCATACGGTTTTTCAAGAATATGGGCAAGCACATTGAGGCGGCCTCTGTGCGCCATGCCGATATTAACGGTTTTCACACCTGTTTTTACCGCTTCAATAATCATTTGTTCCATCAGCGGAACGAGCGCATCAAGCCCTTCAATGGAAAAACGCTTTTGCCCGACAAATGTCCGGTGGATAAATTTTTCAAATCCTTCCACATCGGAAAGGCGTTTTAAAATGCCGATTTTCTGTTCCCGGCTGAGTTCGCGGAAAAAGCTGCCCGATTCAACAGTCCGTTGCAGCCAGTGCTTTTCTTCCATGTCGTGAATATGGTCAAACTCAAAGGCAACTTTTTGGGTGTACACTTCTTTTAAATAATTGATGGCATCAAGCCCGTTTTTGACCCTTTTAGGTGCATCCGGGCAAATAAAGGATGCCGGCACTTTTTTCAAATCTTCTTCGGTTAAATCAAATTCTCCCAGTTCAATTCTTCTGACATCCCCAACAGGTTTTTGGAGCGGGTTGATATCCGCTGCGAGATGGCCAAAAGTCCGGATATTGTCCGCCAATTTGACGGCAGCGACCATTTTGCTGAAAATCGTCGGGTTTGCCGGCAATTGGAAAGAAATATCCGCCTGCCCCTGTGTCGGGCTCCCGCCTTCGGAAACAGCGGGCGCGCCCCACTGGTCAAATACTTTTCTCGCCTCTTCGTCGATGCTCTCCGGATCTTCCAGGTATTGTTCATATAAATCCATGACATACCCAAGATTAGGCCCGGAAAAACTTTCCCAAAATCCCTTTGGTGTAGTTGCATTCATTTTGAAAAACCTCCAGCCCTTCGTCCCTTATTCACTTTCGTATGATTTCGTCTGGCGGATACCAAAACGGAACCATGAAATTATGTAACGATAAAGAATTTTGAAAGCTGTAACGCTTACAAACTCAATTTTAGCACTGTAAGCGTAATAGATAAAGTTAAAAACTCTTATTTTTAAAAATTTGCATGAATAGTGATTCATTCTGTTTTTTTCCCGGAAAGTGATGCTGCATTTGCCTCACCTGATTGTTCAAAACCGCATATTTTATTATATCCCCGTTGCAGAAAGGAGCAGAAAAATGTTCCCATGGAAAACGTTTCCGTTCACCGAAGAGATCTTCAAGATGATGAATATGCCGTTTCCGCCTGTACAGGAACATATCAACCAAGCCCTTTCTCAATGGGACGAATGGGGCGCCGCGTTCAAAAAGGGGGACGGGGCCGATGATCCGGCTCCCTCTTCCCCGGATACGGGCGCCCCGTCTATAGAAATATTTGAAACACTGGATTTTATTTTTATCCGCGTCCCTATCCAGGAGGAAAGCATGCTCACAGGCTTAAAAATCTTCCACACTTCCCTTCAAGTCATGTTAAAATCATTTCCAAAACCGGACTCGGAACAGGTGATACGGCTGCCTTCCCCGGTACGCAGGAAAGGGACGACCGCAAAATACCGGGATGGCATCCTGGAAATCCGGCTCCTGAAAAAAAGCGAACATGAAATGACAGAAGTCGGCATTGATTTTTAACGGCTCTGCCTTCTCGATAAAACTTACAGTTGGTTCTGACAGTTCCAGTTTTTTTGCGTATCAAAAGACTTACCCATCACGGGCGAAAGGCGGGCACCTTGCCAGACACGGCCCTGCACCTTTTCTTTAAAAAGAAAAAAGAACGTTTCATTTTTTCGAAACGCCCTCTTTTCCACCTGTTTTTTGTTTTGCGACAAGGGGGAATGTAAACCGGATCTCGGTCCCTTTACCAACCTCGCTCGCTGCTTCTATCGTGCCGGAATATCCTTCAGTCAGTTGTTTGGCAATGGCGAGCCCGAGTCCGTTCCCGCCTTTTGCGCGGCTCCTTGCTTTATCCACCCGGTAAAAGCGGTGGAAAATTTGCGGCAAATCTTCTTTCGGGATCCCGATGCCGTAATCTTTTACCGTTAACATGGCCCTCCCCTTTTCCTGCTTGAGGCGGATATCGACTTTATAAATGCGGTCGGAATATTTTATCGCATTATCAAATACAATGATCAGCACCTGCTCAAGATGGTTCTCGCTCATTTGGATGTCATAGGCCTGATTGGGATCATATTGAAAATTGAAGTCGAACTGCTGATGGATCATTTTAAAATTGCGGATCACCCTTTCTGTGACCGCCAAAAGATCTGCTTTTTCCTCATTGGCCAATATTTTGGCTTCTTCCGCCCGCGAAAGATCGAGCAGTTCCTCCACCAGTTTTTTCATTCTGCTTAATTCCTGCAGCGAAGCCTGGAGCGACTCTTCAAGAATCGCAGGGTCATTTTTCCCCCACCGGTTTAACAAATTTAAGTGCCCTTCCATCACTTGGACGGGGGTCCTTAATTCATGGGAAGCATCCTCGACAAACCGTTTCTGCTGCCGGAACGACTGTTCAATTTGGTCCATCATATCGTTAAAAATATTGGTCAATTCCCCCATTTCGTCTTTAGAGGCGCTCGGCTCCATCCGTTCTTGGAATCCTTTTTTGCGGATGCTTTGCATCGTGGAAGAGAGCTTTTTCAGCGGTTTGAGGAAATTTTTTGCCATCATAAACCCGAGAAAAGCACTCAAAAGCAAGCCCACGCATCCGGCGACCATCATGACAAACAGAACATTCCGCATTAAATTTTCATACCGGTATAAAGGATAGATCACTTCAATATAGCCGTTGAACGATTGGGAGCGGAACGGGCTCCTTCCGACTAAAATTTGATGATTGCCCGCGCGGATCAGGCTGACCCGTTTTTCGTTCACCGGCACAAACGGCACTTTTGCATCGGTGGAATGAATGCTTTTTACGACAAGCATTTCCTTTCCGTCCGCATTGATAATCCGGATCGACTGGTCTTTTTCCAGCACCTGCTGAAAGAGCGTCCGGTTCGATAAAATGTCATCGATGTTTTCCCCCTTGTTGTTCAAATCATCCAGCGCCTCGGACACCGAAGTCGCCTCTTCATGCAAAAGCCATCTGCTGATCAGCGTATACTGGAAAAAACCGAAAATCAGAAACGTTAAAAAGATCGCAATACTTGCGCCAACGGACCATTTTACTTTCAAGGAACTTTTTTGCAGCCAGTGTTTTACCGCTCTCATTCGCGCATCACATATCCTGTCCCCCGCACTGTCTGTATATAGCTGTCTTCGCCTTCTGTATCAATTTTATTGCGCAAGTACCGGATATACACATCGACAACATTCGTTTCGACCTCGGTTTCATATCCCCATACTTTGTTCAGGAGTGCTTCACGGGTCATGACAATATTTTTATTTTCCAAAAGCGTAAGCAGCAAGTCGTATTCCCGTTTTGTCAATTCAATCGTTTTTCCTGCCTTTTTAACAAGCCGGCTTTCTTTTTCCAGCACAAGGTCACGGAACTTGTACGTTGTTAGCGCCGCTTTTTTGGGCTCGGCGTACTCCATCCTTCTGAAAATGGCCCTTAGCCTCGCGAGCAATTCTTCAATCGCAAATGGTTTGACAATATAATCATCCGCCCCGTGGTCAAGCCCGGATACCCGGTCCATAATGCTGTCCCGGGCGGTAATCATGATGACCGGTGTTTCTTTTTCCTGTCGTAAGCGGCGGCATACTTCAAGGCCGTTCAGTTTCGGCAGCATTAAATCAAGGAGAATCACATCCCAGTCCTCCTCCAAAGCCGACTGCAGCCCTTCCCGTCCGTCATACGCCACTTTCACTTCGTATCCTTCATGCCTTAACTCCAGCTCAATAAAACGGGCCAGATTTTTTTCATCTTCTACCAGTAATATCCGTTTCATGATGATTCCCCCTCGAAGTTCTTTTGCCGGAACTCTTTCTTTTCCGCTGCCCTTATTATAGCTCCGGACAGCGCATGATCAAGGAGAATCCGCTTTTTCTTATATGCTAACCGAATGAAAAGAAAAAGATATGAATGGTTTGTTAAAAAATGATGAGAAAGAAAACCCGTTTTTTCCATTCATAAATGTCTTCGGTTGGGCAGATAGTAAAGAAGAGTGCTGACATTGAGAAGAAGAAAGGAAAATACAGACAATGGATCATTTGACAACGAACACACCTTTATCCGATAAAAACAATGAAATCCATCAAAAAAGATGGGCGATTGTTGCATTATCGTCCATTCCCCTGATTATGACACTGGGGAATTCAATGTTGATTCCGGTCCTTCCCCTCATGGAGGACAAACTGGGCATCACCAAAGTCCAATCCAGCTATATTATCACCTTTTATTCAATTGTCGCCATTTTCCTTATTCCGGTTGCCGGATTTTTATCGGACAGATACGGCCGAAAAATGGTCATTATCCCGTCACTTGCGATTACGGCTATAGGAGGGGCGATTTCGGCATACGCGGCCTGGCAACTTGATCACCCGTATTCCCTTATTTTGATCGGCCGGACTTTGCAGGGCGTTGGGACGGCCGGCGCAGCACCGATCGTTTTGCCGCTTGTCGGTGATATGTTCCACCGCAACCGGGATGTGAGCACCACCCTCGGCATTATTGAAACGGCCAATACGTTTGGAAAAGTATTGAGCCCGATTCTCGGATCCTTCTTGGCAGGATTGATCTGGTTTTTGCCTTTTGCGGCCATCCCTGTCTTTTGCCTGATCTCTATCCTGTCTGTTTTGTTTCTTGTCAAAAGGCCGGCACACGAAAAACAGGGGCCGGGAATCAAAGCATTTATAGGGAATACGAAAAAGGTGTTCCGAAAGCACTGGCGCTGGCTGTCGGCCGTATTTGCGATCGGGGCCATCGTGATGTTTATTTTGTTTGCGGTGCTGTTTTATTTGTCGTCCAATCTGGAAGACCAGTACGGCTACCATGGCGTGAAGAAAGGGTTTATTTTGGCCGTCCCGCTTGCGGCATTGTGCCTTTCTTCCTTTATAACCGGGAAAATCATTAAAGAAAACATGGTACTGATGAAATGGATTATTTTCTCCAGCGTGCTCATTACCGGAGCCTCCGTGCTCGTGATCACTTTTTCGGACCGTTTTTTCTATTTAATAGGGACCTTTCTCATTTGCGGAATTGGAATCGGCGCCTCCCTTACGCCTTTGGATGCGCTGATTAATCAGTCGATTGAAAAAGAAGTCCGCGGAACGATCAGCGCCATTTACAGTTCTATGCGCTACATCGGCGTGGCGGCAGGTCCGTTATTTATGGCCAATTTTATGAAAGGGCGGGTTGAGATCAGCATGGTGATCATGGCCGGTTTCTGCCTGGTGGCGGCAGGACTTACATTTGTGGCGGTGAAACCGGACAAATCACGCGCTGAAGCTTCTTCCCCTGCCTAAATTTTGGCGCTGTGCGATATCATTTGTAGCGCCTCACCGTTTCAGGTAAACTGATGACGAAGAAACTGAAAGAAAGAAGGAGGGAATGCTTTGGCTGAAAACAGACCATTCAATCGGTTAATCCATGAAAAATCGCCTTATTTGCTGCAGCACGCCCGTAATCCGGTTGACTGGTATCCGTGGAGTGAAGACGCTTTTGCGAAAGCGAAGCAGGAAAACAAACCGGTTTTTGTTTCCATCGGCTATTCGACTTGCCACTGGTGCCATGTGATGGAACGAGAGTCTTTTGAAAACGAAGAGGTAGCCCGGATCTTGAATGAGAAATTCGTGGCGATTAAGGTTGACAGGGAAGAGCGGCCGGATATTGATGCCATCTATATGCTTGTTTGCCAAATGATGACTGGACAGGGCGGCTGGCCGTTGAGTGTATTTTTGACGCCTGAAAAGGTCCCTTTTTATGCCGGCACCTATTTTCCGCGGGAAAGCCGGTATGGGATGCCCGGTTTTAAAGAAGTGTTGCTTTATTTATCGCAGCAGTATACCGAAAATCCGGACCGTATCAAGGATGTAGGGGTACAAGTCAAACAGGCGCTCGAGGCAAGCCGGGAAAAAGGGAAACAAACGGCTTTAACAAAAGAAACGATCGGGCGCGCTTTCCAAGCTTACAAACAAGGTTTTGATCCCCGCTACGGCGGTTTTGGAAAGGCGCCGAAATTTCCAATGCCGCATTCACTCGTATTTTTACTGATGTATGCCAAATTTTATGAAAACCGGGATGCGCTTAGGATGGCAACCAAAACATTGGACGGGCTGGCGCGCGGGGGGATTTATGACCATATTGGTTACGGTTTTTCCCGCTATTCCGTTGATGAAAAATTTTTGGTGCCACATTTTGAAAAAATGCTTTATGACAATGCGCTACTTGCGCTAGCCTATACCGATGCTTTCCGGATGACGAAAAATGCCTGGTACAAAAAAATAACGGAAGAAATCATCACGTATGTGCTGCGTGATATGGCTCATCCGGATGGTGGGTTCTATTCCGCGGAAGATGCCGACTCGGAAGGTGAGGAAGGAAAGTTTTATGTGTGGACGCCTGCAGAAGTAAAAGATGTGCTGGGGGAACAGTTGGGCACGCTCTTTTGCCAGGCATACGGCATTACCGAGCAGGGAAATTTCGAAGGAAAAAACATCCCGAATCAGATTACAACGCCTTTAGAATCAATCGCAAAAAAAGAAGGGATTTCTCCCGCGGCGCTCGCAGAAAAATTAGAAACGGCACGGCAAAGCTTGTTCCAACACCGGGAAAAGCGGGTGCGCCCGTTCCGCGATGATAAAATTTTAACATCATGGAACGGCTTAATGATTGCAGCGCTCGCAAAAGCAGGGCGCGTTTTCCATCAACCCTCCTATGTGCAGGCTGCAGAAAAAGCGGTTTCTTTTATCAGGGACAACTTGATTCAAAATGACCGGGTCATGGTGAGATACCGCGATGGCGAAGTAAAGAATAAAGGTTTTATAGACGAATATGCCTTTCTCCTGTGGGGATATATGGAACTGTACGAATCCACTTTCGCCCCTTTTTATTTGGCGGAAGCAAAAAAACTGGCCGGCAATATGATCGATTTATTTTGGGATGGTCATGGAGGAGGCTTTTTCTTTAGCGGAAACGACGATGAACCATTGCTCGTCAGGCAAAAGGAGTCTTATGACGGGGCACTGCCTTCCGGGAACAGTGTCGCAGCCTGCCAGTTGTTAAGGCTTTCGAAACTGACCGGGGATTTTACGTTGGAAGAAAAAGTCCAGCAATTGTTTCAGGTCTTCAGCAAGGATATCCATGATGAACCCACTGCCCACGCCATGATGCTGCAGGCAGGGATGCACGCACAGCAGGCAACAAAAGAAGTCGTGATCGTGATGGATGATAAAACAAAAGAAGTTGTTGATTTCATTAACCATATACAGGAGAATTTCTACCCTGGCATTTCCGTCATGGTGGTAAAAAGGCGCGAACAGGCGAAACTCTCCAAAATCGCTTCCTTTATTGAAGATTATGCCATGATAAACGGACAACCAACCATTTATGTCTGTGAAAACTTCAGCTGCAATCAACCGACAAATGATTTTCAAACTGCACTGGATTTGCTTTTTAAAAAATGATTTATGCATGGAAGGTGGATGCCTTCCTTTTTTTATTACATACGGGGAGCAGAAAATGAACAGTTGCCCGGAACTATGATGAGCTGCTCTGTTTGCTTTGCTAGGATAATCCCTTTTTGAAATAAGCACCATTTTCTGATTGCCGTTAAATCTATCTTCCTGCATTTTCCATTCATCTTCTTTCTTCCAATTTTTTATATCAAAAAAACATGTTTACACATTATAAATTTTTGATATAATAAAAGCGACCAAATCTATGAAGGAGGCAATATCATGTTTACGAGTGCGAATGTAACAGTTACGGTAGCGGATTTAAAAAAAACCGTTCAATTTTACACCGAAACCCTTGGATTGAAGCTGCAGGGCGAAATGGACGATCATTTTGTACAGATCGAAGCACCGAGATTGACGATTGGGCTCCTGCATCTTACCGGAGAGCGGAATGCCCAATCGGCAAAATCAGAAAGCATGTCGATTGGATTTGTGGTGCAGGATTTAGAGGCAGCCATCAAGACATTGAAATCCCATGGTGTTAAATTCCATGATTATGTTGAAGGGAAGGCAGCCCAGGTCGTACACTTCAATGACCCTGACGGCAATACCCTTTACTTAGTATCTGATCATTAAAAAAGAGGCGGCTTTCAAATGTCATCCATGCCAACTTGGCAGCCGCCAGACAGGTTAAGCGGAATCCCGGCGCTTCCCGTTGCACCATCTTCCCACAATTATATGGCGAGAGTCTGTTTGTTGGATATTCATGGTTCAGCATCCCTTGTTCCATAAAAAGGCAGTTAGACGGAAAGGAGACGTTCGCTTGAACGAATTGTTCATACTTGGCGAATTGATGAACAACCCGATGCACGGCTATTTGCTGCATCAAATTTTGAACGCAATTGTGGGCCCCACACGAAAAATCAGCTGGGGGGCGCTTTATCCACTCATTCACAGCATGCTTGCAGACGGTCTGATCGAGCAGGTCCCCGAAGAACAACCGGAGGGCGCTCGGCGGGGAAAAGGAAAAAAGAAAAAGATTTACAAACTTACAGATGAAGGTAAAATCCGGTTTTTCCGGCTGATGGAAGAACCGATTCCATACTCACCGGATTATGAACTGCATTTTTATATGAAGCTCAAAAATTTTGGTCTGGTCAGTGAGGAAGTGCAGTTTTTAATTTTGCATCAATATAAAGATTACTTGCGTTATGAAATCCGCCATGAGGAAGAACGGTTGGCTTATGCGGGAGGGGATAAACGGATTCCCAAGGAAGAACAGCAGTATATCCTGACCTTTTTCCGACACCGGTTAGAAAAGCTCCGTTTTGACGAAAAGTGGGTATTACAATTAATCCATCAACATCGTGAGAATAGACAAGGGCTTGAATAAAGCGTGAAAACGGAAAGCCGGACATACTTGTGCAAACCCATAAAAAAGCCGGAATGATGCATTCACAATATCCTTTTTGCACGGCACAACAAACAACCCCCGGTTGATTCACCGGGGGTTGTTTGTTTTATTTATTCTTTTTGGCTGAATCCGGAATGGAGGTTTCAGGCAACCCACTCATATCCGTCTGATCAAAGGAATAATCGTACTTGTTCCGGTTCACCGGCGTAAAACCTTTTGGTGTGTAGAAACGGAGCAGGTCGTCGTATACCACTTTATCAGACAGATTCAGCATCTCTTTTGCAATCTTTTCATCATTTTTGCCAAGTTTTGGATTGACTTTTTCACCGGTCGCATTGTCGTAAAGCGTTCCGGATACTTGCGTGTACTTATTGGTGACAAAATCGCCGTTACGGAACGGAACAACTTGGCGATGCTGGCTGGACAAAAGATCAGACCCGAACTGGATGTAGTCTTTTGTATCAACGCCAAGCAAATGCATCACCGTCGGCATTACATCGACTTCACCGCCGTACGTATGCTTGATCCCGCCTTTTACGCCCGGAACATGGATAAACAGCGGCACCCTTTGCAGCTGCGCGTTCAAATATGGCGTAATTTCAGGGACACCGAGCACTTTCGCCATTGCCGCATTGTGATTTTCCGAAATGCCGTAATGGTCGCCGTACATGACAATCACGGTATGGTCATAAAGCCCGGATTCCTTCAAATAGGTAAAGAACTGCTGCATCGCTTCATCCAGATAATGGGCGGTTTGGAAATAGTTATCAACGGTTTTATCACCGAAATTGCCTTTCGGGAAGTCAGCATCCTCTTCATCCAATGGAAACGGGAAGTGGTTTGAAAGCGTAATAAACTTCGTATAGAAAGGCTGCGGCAATTTGGTCAAATACTGCATCGATTCATTAAACCAAGGTTTGTCCTTCATCCCGTAGTTTAACGTATTTTTGTCGCTCATATCGTAATACTTGGCGTCAAAGAAACGGTCATAGCCGAACGATTTGTACATTTCGTCACGGTTCCAGAAAGTCTTATAGTTTCCGTGGAAAACAGCCGATGTATAGCCTTTCTGGCCAAGAATGGCAGGTGCTGCCTGGTACGTATTTTGTGCTTTCGTCGTAAATACAGACCCCGTCGGCAGCGGGAACAGCGAGTTTTCCATCATAAATTCGGCATCAGACGTTTTCCCCTGGCCTGTCTGGTGGAAAAAGTTATCGAAATAAAAGGTGTTTTTATCCTTTGTCAGCGAGTTTAAAAACGGTGTGACTTCTTTGCCGTCCAATTTGTAATTGATCAAAAAGTTCTGGAACGACTCAAGTGAAACGTAAATGACATTCATACCCTTTGCCGCGCCGAAATATTTGCTGTCCGGCTCGGTATAGTTCGCTTTCACATAGTTTTCCACATCGCTCACGTCACTGCTGTCAGCCATCGCCCGCTGTGCAGACGATTTTGTTGTCTGGATCGCATCATAAAGCGTGTAATTGTACATACCGAGATATTTCACGATATAGCTACGGTCAAAAGTCCGCGTTAAAAGCTGCGGGCGGTCCGCTTCGGCAAGCCCGAGATTAAAAATGAAAAATGCAATCGCGGCAATCATCAGCCCGGCAAGCGAGCGGCGGTTGATTTTCCCTGCGTTGGCCCTGACGGTTTTCGTTGCAATCAAGGCAATGAGGATGATCGTATCAAAAAAGTAAAAAATATCATAAGGCTTCATTAATGCAGCTGCACTCCCGCCGAGGTCGCCGAAGTTTTTCGTCTGCGACAAAACCGGCAGCGTAATGAAGTCATTGAAGAAACGGTAATAGCATACATTCGCGTACAGCAAAACAGACAAAAGCACGTCAATCACAGTCATTGCAATGATCCGGCCGCGTCCCTTAAAGAAAAGCGCAAGCGCAAAGAAGAACAGTGCCGAGCTGATGGGATTGATGGCAAGCAAAAATTTCTGCATGCCGTTTTGCAGATCCAGATTGAATTCCGCTTTATAGACAATATAAGTTTTTACCCAGAACAATAAAACCATGAGAAAGTACAGGGCGTATTTTTTATTTAGCAAACTTTTAATCTGGTTAAACGAGATCTTCATTCAGTATTCCCTCCCAATTGCCAAACTCTCCGGCAACAATTTCAGGACGCTTCATTTATTCATACCAACATATTGTAATACAATTTTAAAAAAAAGCAAGCGCTCATCAACGGCTTTTCCAGCCCCTGGGCAGCCCTTTCCGGCCAAGCGGGGCTGTCCGCGCCGGAATTCCGCATACCCACCGCCAAATATTTTTATTTCCACCATATTTTATTACAATTTCAATTTTCTTTCAAACAAGTTCAACGCAAGCGCAGATAAAATGACCCAAACAAGGCCGGCCGCATATCCTCCGGCAACGTCGCTCGGGTAGTGGACCCCTAAATAGATGCGGCTAATGCCGATGGCAAGCACCAATAAAAGGGCAAACAGCGTCCCCGCGACCTTCACCCACCGGCGTTTCGCAATGCGGAACAGGATCAATACGAGGCAGCCGTATAAAATCATGGATCCCATCGAATGCCCGCTTGGGAAGCTGTAACCCGTTTCCTGGACGACACGCATAATATCGGGACGCTGGCGCTTGAATATGTATTTTAATATGGTGTTAAAAACCCCGGCTCCAAGCGCGACAGATACAGCGAGATAAAGGCCTAGTGTACGGTATTTTTTGATCCAGAGCACAAGGGAAAGAAAGAGGGTGACCGCCGCCGCCCCTTTTACAGATCCGAGAAAGGTAACAGCCAGCATCACGCTCGTTAGCCGGCCGGAAATATTCCCCTGGACAAATGAGATAATCGGAAGGTCAAAATGCCGGATCTCCGCCTGGTTGAAGTGACCGGCGATTTCAAAAAAAATCCAGGTGCAGAAGGAAAGCACCAGTAAAACGAACACCCATTGCACAATCGTCTGCCTTTTCATCATCAACCTCCAATATGAAATAATTTACCATATTGGAGGCTTTCCGGCAAATTTTCCGGCATTCCCCGTGCTATCCGGTACCGCCCGGTTTTTACGCTTCTTTTGCCTTTGTTTTGGCCGCTTTTTTTGGTTTTTTTGCCGGTTTTTTTGCCGGCTTTGCCCTGTCGATGGAAGCCTGGAGCGCCGCCATCAGGTCGGTCACATTGTTTTCCGGTTCTTTTACTTTTGCCGTGACGAGTTTTTTTCCGGTCCGTTTCGATTCAATTAAAGCCATCAGGTTTGACCGGTATGCATCCGTATATTTTTCAGGCTCAAACGATGTCGTTAACTGATCAATCAGCAAAATTGCCGTCTCAATTTCTTTTTTCGAGACTTCATCATCTTGCGGCACATTCGGAACGTCAGATGCTTTCCGGACTTCATCCGGGTAATGGATCGTTTCCATCAAAAGCGTGTTTTCATACACGCGGATAACGGCGAGCTGCTCCTTTGAACGCATAACAATCCGGGCAAGTCCGACTTTCTCTGATTCGGTCAGCGCTTTCCGCAACAAGCCGTAAGCTTTTACGCCCCCTTCATTCGGGGACATGTAATAACTCCGGTTAAAATAGACCGGGTCGATCTCCCGCATATCAAGAAAATCCATAATTTCCACTGCTTTTTCTTCTGTCTGTTTGCGCAGTTCTTCCAGTTCTTCCTCTTCCAGTACGACAAACTTTCCTTTCGCGATTTCGTATCCTTTTACGATTTCTTTTGCGTCCAATTCTTCCTCGCACACCGGACAAACCTTTTCATACCGGATCGGGGAATGGCATTTTTTATGAAGGGAACGCAATTTGATATCTTTATCTTCCGTTGCGGCATGCAGTTTAATCGGGATATTGACGAGTCCGAAACTGATCGTGCCTTTCCACATCGTATGCATGAATGAAACGCCTCGCTTTTTGAAGATAATATATGTACGAATCCACCCCGCTATGTACTTCAACTTTTGGAAAAAGAAAGGGTGCTCGAAATGAAACCGATGTTGCCGGTTTTAAAATGGTCTCTGCCAGATACAGGAAAGTGGGTATACGAAATTAAATATGACGGTTATCGCGCGATCCTCGACTGGACAGAAGACGGCATGCGGTTATGGAGCCGCAACGAAAAAGATTTGCTGCCCCGGTTTCCGGAAATCCGCACCTTTTTGCAAACGCTTGAAGGCCGTGTAAAAGGGCAGCTTCCGTTACGGCTTGACGGCGAACTTGTGCTGCTTGAAAATCCGTATAAAGCTGGCTTTGGGGAGCTGCAACGCCGCGGGCGGATGAAAGCTGAAGCAGCTGCAGAGCAGGCGAAAATGCGCCCCGCCCATTATCTCGTATTTGATTTGCTCATGCTTGGTGGAGAGGATATGGCCGGCAAACCGTATTTGCAGCGAAAAAAAGCATTGGAAAACTTATGTGAAACGCTCGCGCTGCCGCTCTCCCCCGCCCCGGGCGAAACGGCACGGGTTCAGCAAATCCCGTTCACCCGTGACGCATCCGTCTTAAAAGAGACGGTGAAAAATTTTAACAGTGAAGGCATTGTCGCAAAACAAACGGACAGCAAGTGGGAAGCGGGAAAACGAGTTGAAACATGGATAAAAGTGAAAAATTGGAAGACAGCCGCCTGCTTTATTACGGCTTACGACGAGAAAAACGGGTATTTCGATGTCGCAGTGTTTAAAGATGGCGACATTTTTCCAATCGGCCAGTTTCTTTTCAGCATGAATCCGGACGAAAAACAAATCCTCACAGAAGCGGTCAGGAAAAATGCCACAAACAATGAAAACGGCGTCTACACGATCGATCCTTCGATTTGCGTCGAGATATTTTATTTGGAATGGGACGGCGCCAATCTGCGGGAACCTCATTTCCACCGCTTCCGCTTTGATCTTTCACCGGATGCCTGTACGTTTGAAGATTTCAGGCTCCGTAACGCCGCCATTCCGGAAGAAGTGGAAGTGACGCATCCGGATAAACCGCTATGGAAAAAGCGCCATGTGACAAAGCTCGACTTTCTTGCCTATATGCGGGAAATTTCTCCTTTTATGCTGCCGTTTCTTTCGGACAGGCTTTTGACCGTCATCCGTTACCCGCACGGCGTCTTCGGCGAGGCATTTTACCAGAAAAACTGCCCCGATTATGCGCCCGCTTTTGTGGATACGGCTATGCATGAAGACATCCGGTATATTGTCTGCAACCATTTAAAAACACTGATGTGGCTCGCAAACCAGCTAGCGGTGGAATACCATATCCCGTTTCAGACCGTAAACAGCCGTTTCGTCAGTGAGATTGTATTTGATTTTGACCCCCCTTCCCGGGATGCGTTTCAACTTGCAGTAGAAGCGGCTTTGCTGTTAAAACAGGTGACGGATGCCCTTCATTTGGAGAGCTTTGTCAAAATTTCTGGAAATAAAGGGCTGCAAGTCTACATTCCATTGCCGGACAGGCAGTTCTCATGGGAAGATACAAGGCTGTTCACGGAATTTATGGCTGCTTATTTCATTTCGAAATCGCCTGAACATTTTACAATCGAACGGATGAAGAAAAAACGGGGCGGAAAATTATATGTTGATTTCGTCCAGCATGCGGAAGGAAAAACGATCATTGCACCTTATTCGATGCGCGGGCATGAGGATGCGCTTGTGGCGGCGCCGCTTTTCTGGGAAGAAGTAAACGCGTCGCTTTCGCCGTATGACTTTACCATTGAAACGGTCCTTTCGCGTGTGAACCGGTACGGCTGCCCGTTTGCGCGATTCTTTGCCTGCAAAAGCGGCCAGCCTTTTGCCCCGGTACTTGCATTTTTAAAGCAGAACAAAGGGCGCCCCATATAGTTTGGCGCAGCTTTCCAATCGAAAAAAATACGCCTCCCTTTTACAGGAGACGAAAATTTTAAGCCAATGCTTTCTCTACCGTTTCTTTTGCATGGGTTTCGAGCTTTTGATACAGCTTCTGTTCGCCGAAATCCTTTTTTTCTGCAATCCGGAACTGTTCCGGGTGCCCATCGTCAAAAGAAACAGCGGTTTCGTATAAATAGGTGGCATTACCGATCAGGTCAATCGTGTATGCCGGTTCCCCTTCTTTTTCAATTTTTTGGACAAAGCACCGTACTTTACCGCCATTATTGAACACGTCGATCATTTCACCGAACGGGCGCAATCTTAACAGGCAGGCCACAAGGCTTGAAGCGGACATCGCCGTTCCGCACGCATTTGTAAAACCGACGCCGCGTTCAAACGTGCGGACGTATAAGCCATTTTCACCAATCGGTTTGGCAAAGCTGACATTCACGCCGTCCGGAAAGATATCATTTGGTCCGTTCACATACTCGGACAATGTTTTTTGCGTATCAGACCGGAATCCTTCATTTTCGACAAAGGCGATCAGATGCGGATTCGGCACCGCAACTGCTGTAAACGACAAATCTTCCGACAAGGCCTTAACCGGTTCATTGATGAGCACTTCTTTATCAATATGCATCGGCAGTTTGTTCAAGTCAAAGGAGACAGGCGAGATTTCGACCCGGAACGTTGGGATGCCGTCCAATAGGGGCTCTGCTTTGCGGGCATATAGATTTGCTTTCATCGTTTCAATTAACAGATCGTCTTTCCCGCGTTTTTCGGATACGTACCGCGCAACACAGCGCAGGCCGTTCCCGCACATGGACGCCTCGGAACCGTCCGCATTGAATACCCGCATTTTTGCGTCTGCCTGCTGGCTTTCCGACACAAAGAGCAGGCCGTCCGCCCCGAGCCCGGCATCGCGCCGGCAAAATGACAGAGCCATTTTTTTGCGGATGTCGTCCGTTAATGGCGCAGAGATTTCCGTTTCATCGATCAGCAAAAAATCGTTGCCTGAGCCGTGGCATTTAATCAGTTTCACATGCATGATGGATTTCCTCTCTTTTTCTTTCTTTATACTTACAAAAATTGTATCATTTCTTCTTTTTTTTTACACGAAATATTTATTATGCCTGTAAAAAAAGGCGAGCAGTGCGATGACGAGTACTTCGTCTTCTTCCGTCCCCCGTATAAAAGTAAGTACCGGTGCATTAAGCGGAAACTTCTGCTGCCAGCTCACCGGCATCACGCCGCGTGACACCACTGCTAAAAGTTGTTCGTCCCGGTAAAATTCCAAATCATGGTTTCCATTTTTCCGGATCGCACAAGTCCGGCTGCCGTTTTCAAATATCATTTCTTTTCCCTTTGCTCTTTTTAATGAAAAGAACCGTTCATATGCCGGAAACCCGATGCTGATTTCCCAATTTTGCCGTTTGCGGACCGTGGCGCTAAATGTGGCGCCCGCTCCCCGTTCAAGGCGGAAATACCGGATTTGTTGTCTGAAAGCTTTTTCCTCAAGCAGCCACCCTAAGCGGCCGCTTCCATCATAAAGCTGCACCGAGAGTTTTGCACCGGGCGGAAACTGGATCAAGTACTGCCCGCTGTCCGCTTGTCTTTCTTCCTCCCCTTTTTCTCCGGATATGTTTTCTTCTATCTTTTGATAGTAGAAATAGCGCGCAGCAAAGTAGAGAATGAACAGCCAGACGGCCAAAATCAGCCAGTTGAACATGCCGCCGCGCCCGATATACATCAGCGTGAGACAAAATGCGGAAAGGCCGCATGCAAGAATAACGGTTTGACACAGGTACATGTGAGACAACGTCGAATAGGTTTTTTTCAGCTCCATACAGACTCTCCCGTTTTTGTCTGGTCACTCTATTATATGAGACTTTTTATAAATCATGATGGTTTTACGGGTTTGCAAATCTTTCGCCGGGCATTTCCATCTTCATGGCAGGCTATCCATGGCGGCCCGAAAAATGAATATGTTATAATTTTTTGGAGTCCGTGGAAAAGTTGGGGGAATGAACATGAAACAAACCTTTACCTTAAAAGAAAAAATCGCACAGCTTTGGCATTTATTTCTGCCGATTCTCATCACCCAGCTTGCGATGCTGCTCATGAATTTTTTCGATACAACGATGTCCGGCCATTTTTCCAAAGCCGATCTGGCCGGTGTTGCGATCGGCGCATCCCTCTGGTTCCCCGTTTCAACCGGGCTGGGAACGGTTTTACAGGCGGTTACCCCGATCATTTCCCATTTGATCGGCAGCAAAAACACGGATGAAATCCCCCGTACATTTATCCAGAGCCTTTACGTCGCCGTCTGTATGGCTGTACTGGTGCTGTTTGCAGGCGGGCTATCGATCGGGCCGGTCCTTGGCCGGATGGATTTAGCGCCGCATGTGGAGAGGGTCGCGCATCGGTTTTTATTTGCCCTGTCCTTCGGGCTGATTCCGTTGTTCTGTTACCAGGTTTGCCGCTCGCTGATTGATGCGACCGGGCTGACAAAAATATCGATGTTGATCACGCTGTTGGCGCTGCCCATCAATATTGGATTGAATGTTCTGTTCATCTTCGGGCATGCCGGATTTCCGCAGCTTGGCGGGGCAGGTGCCGGCGTTGCGAGCGCCATCACCTACTGGCTTATCTTGTTGATTGCAATCCTTGTGCTTATGCGTTTGCCGCGTTTTGCTGAAATGCGGCTGTTCCGCACGTTTTACCCGGTTTCTTTCCGCAGCTGGAAAGCGCTGTTGTCGCTTGGGATCCCGATGGGGTTGTCGACTTTTTTTGAATCGAGCATTTTTTCGGTTGTGACATTGTTCATGAGCAAATTTGGCACTGACACGATCGCTTCCCATCAGGCCGCCATGAATTTTGAATCGCTTTTGTACATGCTTCCGCTCAGCATTTCGCTTGCAATGACGATTCTTGTCAGTTTTGAAGCAGGGGCCGGAAGATTTAAAGACGCCCGCCTGTACAGCACAATCGGACTTATAACCGCTGTTGTGATCGCCACCTTGACCGGGCTGTTGCTCTACTTATTCCATGAACAAGTGGCAGCGTTTTACAGTGATGATCCGGCTGTCATCCGGTTAACCGGACATTTTTTGCTGTATGCCATCTTTTTCCAATGGTCAGATGCGGTTCAGGCGCCGGTGCAAGGTGCGCTTCGAGGGTATAAAGATGTCCGGATTACGACCATTATGACGTTTGTTTCATATTGGGTTATTGGGCTTCCACTCGGATATTTGCTGGATGCCGTCACCGCCCTCGGCCCGTTTGCCTACTGGATCGGACTGATCACAGGCCTTGCTGTAGGTGCGGTAACACTTTTAGGACGCTTGCATTATATCCAGCAAAAAGCCGGAGATTTGCTGAAAAAGAATGGATAAGGTTTGGCACAAGCGGGGCTTATCCGGCAGATGGACCAGCGTACAGGAAAGTGGACCCGTTTTCCGTAAGTGACGTTTCAAAAAGTGCGCACAAAAAAGCAGCCCCCGTAAAAGAGGCTGCGATAAGCAATTTATTTTCCAATAAATTCTTGTGTCCAGTAATGGCCGTTTTCAACATAGCCCACGCCGATATGGGTAAAGTTTTTATTTAAAATATTCGCTCTGTGGCCTTCGCTGTTCATCCATGCATTCATGACTTCCTGCGGTGTTTGCTGGCCCATTGCGATGTTTTCACCGGCATATTGATACGAGATCCCGAATTGCTTCATCATATCGAACGGAGAGCCGTAAGTCGGGCTTGTATGGTCAAAATATTGATGGGTTGCCATATCATTCGATTTGACGCGCGCCATTTTGCTCAAAACCGTATCGATTTTCAGCGCGCCAAGGCCGTTTTTCGCCCGTTCTTCGTTTACAAGGGTCACCACTTGTTTTTCATAGGCGTTTAACGTGTTGGCAGCCTGTGACTGCGTGCCGCCTGCCGGTTGCGTTGAAGTTTGTTTTAATGCCGATTGCTTTGGTGCTGCTGTTTGTTCCGGTGCCGATTGCTTTGGTGCTGCCGTTGTCTGGTTCGTTTTGCCTGCGTTGTTTGAAGCCGTTTGATTGGTTGCCGGTTTAAAAGAAAAACGGATGTTATGCTGCTTTAACCAGTTCTCCAATTCCTGCATGCTATGAAACTTGTATTCATGTTGAACAACCGTTTTCGGGCTGCAGTTTGTTTCGTTTGAGGCTGCCCCCGCCTTGCCGGAAACTGCCGGTGCAAGGATCAGTGCAAGTGCTGCTGCTGTTGTGAACATGGCCTTTTTCATCAATGATGTCCTCCCTCGTTTTCGTTGGTTTCTCTCTCGTACACAATAGAATCATAACATACGATTTTTGTAATATTTCTGGGAGAAAATAGAACAAGCAGCAAAGCAGGGGCCTGCTTGCAAACTGAAAATGAAAAAGCCAGCTGTATCAAAGGTTCCCATGCATCGTGCGAATTTCCTATCATTTCACACATTGGCACCGTCTTTTTAAATATCCAAAAGATGGAAGGATTTCGGGGTTGACAAGGCGGAAAAAGGACGGGTATTGTTACATTTTTTTCTTAAATGTTGCATGCTGCCACATTCATTTAAAAAAAGCGCCCCGAAGCCGGGCTTGCGGCTTCAGGGCGCTTTTTGTGTATATGGGCGCGTTTTCATATCAGTGCATTTGATTGAGGTGATCTTCAAACTTCCGGAATAGCCTGTACAATGTTTCCCGTTCTTCCTCCGTAAAAACGTCCAACTGGTCTTTCAGAAACCGGGATTTGGTTTCTTTCAACTGACTGATTAACGATTTTCCTTTTTCCGTTAAAATTAAATCGACCACGCGCCTGTCTTTATTGGATCTTCTCCGCTCAATCAGCCCTTTTTCCACGAGCGAATCGGTTACAGAAGTAATATGGCTGGCGGAAACTTGCAGTATTTTCGACAAATCGGATGAACGCATCGAGGATTCCGATAAAAGTTTTAACACCATAAATTCGTTAAGCGTCACATGCTCTTTTAACAAGCTATGCAGTTCTTCTTTAATTTTTCGGTATATTCTACGGAAGATGAATTCCAGATCAACTGTATCTTTTGTCTCCAACACTCCCATTCCTTTCCTTTCTCATATGGGACAGCGAATCTCCTGACTTTATTATATCATTTTTCGTGCATGGGATTGCATAAAATAAGCCGGGAGATTTGCTCCCGGCTTATTTTGCTATTTTTCTTTTTGGACAACTTCTTCGGCTTTTTTGAGCTGCGTATCATGCCGCGTAATAAGATTGCTGATTTCAGACATCAGTTTGGTTGCCGTATCGCCATTGATGATGCCTGTCGGCTGCATTTTTTCATGCATTTGGAAAGCTTCGACAGCCGTTTTTGTATTCCAGTCGAAGTACCCGTCAACCCTGCCCGGATTGTAACCGAGTGCTTTTAGCATTTTTTCCGCCGTCTTTACATCTTCCGAGACCGAATACAGTTTCAATTCTGCATCTGTTCCGATCACCGGAAGTTTGGCATAATCCGGAAGCGACACTTTCTCATCCGGCTCAATCCCTTTTTTATGGATCCAGCTGCCATTTGGTGTCAGCCATTTTTGGACGGTGAATTTTAAAATCGATCCGTCGTTGAATTTTTCAGCAGACTGCACGGTGCCTTTGCCGTATGATTTTTCGCCGACAAGCGGAATGCCTGCCGATTCGTTCAGTGCGGCCGCCAAAATTTCAGAAGCGCTCGCGCTGCCGCCGTCGATCATCACAACCGCCGGGACCGTAATTTTCGTGCCACTTTCTGCCACATATTTCTCCCGGGAGCCGTTCCGGTCTTCCGTCTGCAGGATCGTACGCCCTTCCGGCACAAACATATTCGCAATTTTAATAGCCTGGTCAAGCAGTCCGCCCGGGTCCTGACGCACATCGACAATCATCGACTTCATGCCCTGCTTTTTCATGTTCTCAACGGCCGCCTTGAATTCTTTATATGTGCCGTCTGAAAATGTCGTAATCTGGATATGGGCAACCCCGTTTTTCAACATCTTCGCATAAACCGTATTGACCGGGATCGTGTCGCGTGTCAAGGTCACTCTCGTTTCGTCTTTCGATCCGACATGCTGGATCGTGAGTGTCACCTTTGTCCCTTTTTTGCCCCTGATCAACATGACCGCTTCATTGGCGCTCATGCCATGGACGCTTTTGCCGTCAACCGCGAGTATTTTATCGTTCGGCTTCAGGCCGGCTTTTTCGGCCGGAGAACCTTTAATCGGCGAAACAATCACAATATAGCCATCTTTTTCTTCCACTTCCGCACCGATTCCTTCAAAAGAAGAAGAAATGGTGTTATTGAAGTCTGATGCTTCGGTTTTTGACATATAATCAGAATACGGGTCATTGAGCGATTCCACCATTCCGTTAATGGCCCCATCGACAAGCGTCTTCTGTTTTACTTTTGTGTAATATTTTTTCTGGATGCTGTCATATGCTTTATACAGTTTGTCAAACTCCGGCCGGTTGACAGTCGTCACGTTGACGGCTTTTTGGTCGCCGAACGCAAAGGCAGCGGTCGTAATGCCGGCTGTTATGAAAATCACGAAAAACAAAAGCATGACAAATTTAAATTTTTTCATACGGATATAACCGGTTTGTTCTTCCTGGCCGGATTCCGTCTGTTTCTTCTCATCGTCCAAAGGCTTCACCACTTTCATGCCGTTTTCCAAAAGTCATAGCTCCCGATTTCTAACTTCTTTATTCTACCAGCTTTTTCTTTTTAATAAAAGAGCCCAGGATTTATTCAGCTTTATGTACATGTTCGAAATACTCTTCAAGCGTCCAGCCGTGCTTGTAAATGACGGCTGCCGCCTCTTTTCCGACATACCGGAAATGCCAGGGCTCGTACTCATATTTCGTAATGTTCTCTTTGTTTTTCGGATACCTTAAAATAAACCCGTATTCATGCGCATGTTTTGCAAGCCAGATGCCTTCCTTCTGCTTCCCCATTTGCTGTGAGAGAAGGAAATGGGCGGTCTGGCTTGTAATATCAACGGCGAGACCGGTCTGATGTTCGCTCGACCCCGGGATGGCAACCGCCTGTTCTGCATGTTCTTCCCCCGAACTTTGCACTTCTGCCGCATACACAGCTTTCTGGCGGTTATACGACCGGTATGCGGAAGCGGCATATAATTCAATGCCGTCCTTCTCGGCGGCGGCAAACATTTTTTCAAGCGCCGCGGCTGCTTCTTTCCGCATATAGCTTTTTTCGATTCTTTCGTCGCCAAATGAAAAGCGGACATTCGGCCGGACGAGGTCTTTCGGTTTGTAATCCCCGAGAATATAGTTTTTATTGACAAGCGCCAAAATATTGTCCGGATTCTGGATCACTTTTTTCCCGTTAACCGTTTTGATTTTGTTAAAATATTTTGCATCAAGCACCAAACCGGAACCGGTTTTTTTCGCGGTATCCGTGTGGGCCGGTTTCGCCGGCGCGGTACTTTTATGGGCGCCCGTTTCCGGCTGGTTTCCGTTTGTTACACTGCAGCCGGCCAAAAAAATCGCGGCAAGGCCGGTATATACATATTTTCTCATGTTGTCACCTTTCTCTATCCTAAAAAATTTGTGCTTTTGATCCTTCTACCGGTACCGCGTTCACTGCGGCATGGGCTTCTGTCCCAAAATGGATGCTCGCCCCCATTTTGAGCCGGTACTGCAAAAGAAGCGGCATGAATGCCCCATCCGGATCTTTCTGCGATGGAAAAAGCAAGCACATTCCCGTTAAGCGCACAACCGTCCGCATCCCGCTCCTTTGCCAAAAAAAATCGCAGGTTTCTCCCCCTGCGATTTCTCTTTTTATTTTAAGGCAAATTCAACGGGACATCAAGTGCTATTTCGTGCGGGACCGAAAAAGGCTGTCCCGGATACCGATGCTGCACCTTTCCCTGTACGGCCTGCAAACAGATCGCCTCATATGGAATCGTCTTCATATTCTTCGTCTATGATGCTTTTTGCAAGCAAGTATTCAAAAGTGATATCGGCAATTTCGTCCAGTTCTTCTTCACGGGGCGCAAATCCCCTTTTCACGAGCTCTTTAAAAAAGAATGCGGCGATTTCCTCTGTATCAATATAAACATCCATATTCTCCATTAAAAACGCCCCCTTTTTTCATCCCGCAGCCACCCCGCGTTTTGTTCTGTTTGTTGATATAAATATGACCCCGTACGGCCTGATATGCCAAACCCGCTAAACTAATCCGGGCCGCCGTGCGCCGAAAGAACCTGGATTTGCATTTTGACCGCCTCAAGCATGGCCCTGTATGCCTCATCACCAAACAGGTTTAACAGTAGCGCATAATCATTATACATATCGAGCAGGCGGTCGATTTTTTCCTGCGTTTTCAAGTCGGAAGTGACAAGCTGATACAGGGGGCTGCTTTTCATCGGGTAAAAAAATTGATAACGGCTGACAAACGAATCGGCCTGCCCGGCATCGGCGATTAACAAAAGTTCTTCTTCATCCGCTTCAAGCCATTCGCCCTTTGGAATGCTGACCATTTCATAAATCACATCTTCCCATGCATCTTCTGCATACCGCCAAATCTCCGTGCGGAAACCAACAATTTTAAAAAGAACGCCGCCATAGCCTTTTACTTTTACAATATCCCCGATAAAAAATTTCAATTCTATATTGACTTCCTCTTTCTTATACAGAATCCCGTCATATTCTTCCAGGCGGGCGAGGCTTTGTTCGGCTAGGAGGCCTTCCCGGTCATTGACCACATAGAAATACCCTCCTTCCAGCTGTCTCACAGCCGTAATTTTTCCCACCGTCCCGTATACTTTTACGACCACTGTATCTCCAACTTGAAACTTCGGCGCTTTTGCATCCATTTTTCATGCTCCTTGAAAACGAAACACGTTTTACTTCATTCTATGCATGCGCTCCGGAAAAAGCGAACAGCACAATTTTCGGCCGGTTATTTGCTTTCGCCTTTATAAATCTCCCATGCCCGATCAAAAACCGACATTGACGGGATATAATGCCCGTTTAATTCGAGATAGGAACTGATTTCATGATAGTTGGTTGAATGTTTCGGAAAACTGTGATCATTGTATGCCCCATTGGCAAAAACCGTCAACTCGTCACGGAGATGCGGATCCCTATATCTCATTAAAAACTGGTAAAAAGATTTCATAAGTATCCCCCAAAATGATTTTTACTCCAATATAGCGGATCGTCTCCCCCGCGTAAAGTAGAAAGGGTGGCATTACGGGAAGAGGAAGTTTTTACAAAAAACTAGAAAAAGATAGAAAACATGTTTAAAATATAGATGATGATTTGCGGTTCACAGGGTAAAAAGGAGGGGCTTTTGATTGAATAAAAGGAACATTTTTGCAATAAGAAAGCAAAAAAGCGAGAAACGGAAAAATTCCCGTCCGAACCGCCAGCTGCATCGGCTTCCCCTTTATTATTTGCAGACGATCAGGGGAAAAATTGTGATTTCATTCGGGGTTTTAACCGTCTTGCTCATTGTATTAACCGTCACTTCATACATAAACATGCGCGAGCTGGAGAATGAAATCAATCATGTTGTCCAGCATGACCTCGCCGTGCACGATCGTGTCCAAAGCCTGCTCAATCAGACCGGCGAAATTGAAACGGGCGCCCTGAATTACGCCATTTCCGGAAATGAAGCTGCGTTACGGCCGTATGACCAGGGGAAACAGGAAGCCAGCAGCACGTTAAGCCGCTTGCAAAAAATGCTGAAAGATGACCGGTTGCAGAGCCAAAAACTCGAAAAAATTTCGGAAGCCTATAATTTCTGGGTAGGAACAGTTGACCGGGTTGTCGAAGCAAGGCAGTACGGGTCGGAACAAGAAGCGGTTGCACAAGTGAAGGATTCCCAGGCATCCGACTACATGAAAAATTTGAAAAGCAGCATCCATGATTTGCTGATAAGCACCACACAGGCATCAGAAAGCCGGATCGGCGACTTGCATCGTTCCGTCCTGATTGCGCGGATCGTAACCGTCACCCTTTCCTTGCTTGCCATCGTGCTGGCTGTCATGCTCAGCATCAGCCTAACGAAAAACATCAAATCGAGCACGAGAAAAATCAGCCGGTCGATTTTGGGAATCGCAGATGCCGGCGGGGATTTGACAAGGCGGATTGAAGTGACGTCCAATGACGAACTGGCAAAACTGGCAAGAGATACAAACCAGCTGATAGACGGCATTGCCCGGCTTGTAAAAGAAGTATCCGCGATGGCGGAAAGTGTCTCTGCCTCAAGCGAAGAACTGCTCGCTTCTTCTGAAGAAACATCGAAAACGATCCAGTCGATTGCGGAAACAGCCAATGAAATCGCGGCAGACAGCGAACAAACTTCTTCCAAGATGGATACATCCTTATCGAAAATGAAGTCGCTTGAAGAAGTGGTCGATACGCTTTTCCGGCAGGCGGAAACGGTAAAACAGGCTTCGCTCCATATGAAAGAATCGGCAGAAAAAGGCAGCCGGTCCATTATGGAAACGTCCGGCAAAATGAAGAGCATTGAAGCGATCATGACAAATACGAGCAAAACGGTAGAGGCGCTCGGTGGAAAGTCGGATGATATTACAAAGATCATTATGACGATCACCGGGATTGCCAAACAAACCAATTTGCTTGCATTGAATGCGGCAATCGAGGCAGCCAGGGCCGGGGAGCACGGGCGCGGCTTTGCCGTCGTAGCAGATGAAGTCAGAAAACTGGCCGAACAATCCCAGTCTGCTGCCCAGGAAGTCACGAATATTGTGCGTTCGATCCAAAAAGAAATTAGCACCATTATCGGCCAGAATCAGGAAGGGGTAGAGGCGGTTACTTCCGGCGTGCAAATTTCCAATGAAACGATGCACTCGCTAGAAGTCATTCAAAAACAAACGAATGAAACGACAAATGTCATTATTGACATGGCCGCCCAAATTGAAAAAACGCAAAAACTTTCTGTCGATGTCGCCAATTCGTTCGATGCCGTCAGCAAGATTGCCATGAATACCGCGGCAAATACGGAAATGACCGCAGCAAGTACCGAGGAAGGGTCTGCATCGATGGAAGAAGTCACAGCCGCAGCCTCGGAGTTGTCAAAGCAGGCAGAAAACCTGCGCAAGCTGATCGGAAACTTTAAAATATAAAAGGGACACGAAAAAAGCCCAGGGCATAGCCCTGGGCTTTTTTCATTTTTAATTGGGGCCGATCCAGCATGCGCCGATAATGATCAGCAAAATAAACAGCACAACAATTAAAGCAAAGCCGTTTCTGTGTCCTGCAAAGCCCCAGCCGTAACCGGAACCGACCGAACCAGACCCATAACCGTATCCGTAGCCGCAGCAGGGGTCATATGCAGGGTAAGCACCTTCATGGCCGTAATACATCCCATTCACTCCTCAAAAAAACTGTTTTTCTGTACAGTGCATCGTATGGGATACGGGCCCGTTTTGTATGTGCATCCGCCCAGCCGGCTTATTCTTTTTCTTCAAAGAGCGCAAGATACTCCCCATATCCTTCTTCCTCAAGCTTTTCTTTCGGAATAAAACGCATCGCGGCTGAATTCATGCAGTACCGAAGATGCGCAGGGCCTGGCCCATCCGGAAACACATGGCCCAAATGCGCGTCAGACGCCTTGCTTCTCACTTCCGTACGAATCATGCCGTGGCTCGTATCAAGCCGTTCGGTAAGTTGGCCGGCATCAATCGGTTTTGTAAAACTCGGCCAGCCGCAGCCTGCATCATATTTATCTTTTGAACTGAACAGCGGTTTTCCGGAAATAACATCGACATAAATACCGTCGCGGAACTCGTTCCAGTATTCATTTTGAAACGGCGGTTCCGTTCCGTTTTTCCGCGTCACTTCATATTGCAAAGGCGTCAGTTTTTCATCCTTCATGTTCATCCCTCCAATGGTTGCGGATAAATGCGGCCCTGCCTGAACCTTGCCGGTAAGCCTCGTAATGGGTCGGATTTTTCCGGTAATAATCCTGATGGTAACTTTCCGCCGGATAAAAGGCAGAAGCCGGTTCAATTGTGACAGCAATCGGCTTTTTAAACCGCCCGCTCTCTTCCAGCCGTTTTTTTGAAGCTTCCGCCGCCTGCCGCTGGGCTTCGTTTTGATAGAAAATAACCGGCCGGTAAGAGCCCCCCCTGTCGTAAAACTGCCCGCCTGCATCTGTCGGGTCAATTTGCCGCCAGTAAATGTCAAGCAGCTTTTCGTAAGGAAAAACTTCCGGATCAAACGTAATTTCAACAGCTTCTGTATGCCCGGTCGCACCGGAGCACACTTCCTCATATGTCGGGTTCGGCTTTGTTCCGCCTGTGTACCCAGAAACAACTTTTTGAATGCCGGGCAATTGGTCAAAAGGATGGACCATGCACCAGAAGCATCCGCCGGCAAAAATCGCGGTTTCCTCTGCCATGCGGCTCCCCCCTTTATAAAAGATTATTTTTTATTTTACCTGTTGATGTTGTTTTCATCCAGTTTCGTGACTGCAAGCCCCGATTTCATTATAATGGATCATAGCGGCGATTTTAACGGAAAGGGGTCTCATGATTGGAATTACCTGAAACCTTTATGGAAAAGATGGGGAAGCTGCTTGGAAAGGAAGCCGATGATTTTTTCCGCTCCTATGAAAAACCGCGGGCGTCCGGATTGCGCCTGAATCCGACAAAAGTGAGCGAAACGGAATGGCATGCGCACAACCCTTTCCATTTGGAAAAAATTCCTTTTGCCTCCGGTTATTATTTTGATGAAGAAAAAGACAAGCCTGGAAAACACCCGTACCATGCCGCCGGGCTCTATTATATCCAGGAGCCGAGCGCGATGTTTATCGCAGGGCAGCTCGGACTTGAAAAAGGCGATAAAGTGCTTGATTTATGCGCCGCGCCGGGGGGCAAATCGACGCAAATTGCATCTGGAATCGGCGAAAACGGATTTCTGCTTGCAAATGAAATCCATCCGAAGCGGGTGCGCGCGCTTTCTGAAAATATTGAACGGCTTGGGTTCTCCAATACCGTTGTGACAAACGAAACGCCTGAAAAACTGAGCCGGCATTTCGAAAACTATTTCGATAAAATTTTGGTTGACGCCCCCTGCTCCGGGGAAGGCATGTTCAGAAAAGATCCCGAAGCCGCGCGTTTCTGGAGCCAGGAACATGTCGAAGCGTGCGCGCAAAAACAACGCACGATCTTGGAGCATGCCTTGAAGATGCTAAAGCCCGGCGGCACCCTTGTTTATTCGACCTGCACCTTTTCTCCGGAAGAAAACGAACAGACAATTGAAGCTTTTTTGGCGCGGCATGAAGACATGGCACTGGTGCCGATTCCCCATGAACACGGCGTTGGACCGGGAAAGCCGGAATGGGCAACAGAAAAGCGGAAAGATTTGTCCAATGCGGCGCGTTTATGGCCGCACCGCTTAAAAGGCGAAGGACATTTTGCTGCAAAAATGCGCAAACACGCGGAGGAAACGGGGCAAAAGGTGCCGCTTGAAAAGGGCATGAAGCTTTCAAAGCAACAGGAAAAAGACTGGACAACCTTTGCCAAAAACACCCTCGAGCATTTTGACCCGGGCAGGCGCTCCTTTTTTCTGTATAAAAACGAGCTTTTCCTGCTGCCTTTTAACTGCCCGCAGTTAAAGGGGCTCCATCTTGTCCGGTGCGGCCTGCATCTCGGTACTTTCAAAAAAAATCGATTTGAACCGAATCACGCGCTCGCGCTTTCCCTGAAAGCCGGACAATGCAAACACCGGATGGACCTTCGCGCCGAAAGCAGTGAATGCATCCGCTATTTAAAAGGGGAGACACTACCGGGAACAAGCGAGAACCGCGGCTGGATCTTGATCACGGTGGACGGTTTTCCGCTCGGCTGGAGCAAAGAAGCGGGCGGCATTTTGAAAAACTTTTATCCGAAAGGGTTAAGGATCGTTTAAAACCCGTGTAATGCGCCCAGACAAGTGTTTTGGTGCCGTTTACGTCCGCGTCAAGATCGTTTAAAATCCGTATCATGTACACAGGCGGCGGCGAAACCTTCTGTGGCATATTGAAAAGCCGGCTTTTAAAGGCCGGCTTTTTGCTTTATTTTGGAAATCCAAGTGTAAACGAGATGTCATCATGCTGCAAATCAAATTCGTTGACTTTCACCTTGGCGCCGTTTTCCAGCTTCATATTTTGCAGCTGGACATACACCAGTTTTTCGCCCGGCTGGATGATCACCCATTTCGGCAGATGGTAGGTCGTTTTGACGAATTGTAAAATATAGGATACCGGGAGATGGACGGAACCGAGGGATACCGATTTTTGTTTTAAAACGAGATCCCCGTTCTTTAACGCTTTCGGCTTAAACGTCATCTTGTACTGCATTTTTTCAGAAAAGACCCCGACAGTTCCATAGTAGACGACTTCATCATTTAAAAGCACTTTCCCTTTTATTTTTTCTTCCCGCAAATAACGGTTAATGAGCGCCGTTAAGTCCGCCTTGTTTGTCTCTACCCGCAAATCAATCGTTTTTCCGGTTTTTTCCGGTTTGGGCACGCGGCCATCCGGCACAAAAAGAAAAAAGGAAAGCACAAGTACAAAGGCCACAACCACTGAAGCCAGTGCAAAAAAAGCGATTTTCCATGGGTTTCTTTTCACGCAAGCATCATTCCTTTACCACTTTGCTATTTTGGAATCCCCAAAAAATTCCCTTTCAGGAGATACCGGTAAATCCGTTTCGACATCCGTTTATACCCTTCATCGTTCGGATGGAAATGATCGTCATAAAGCAATTCATCTTCGTTGTTCTCAAAAATATCTGCAACTGGGATAAAAATGGTATTTTTATAGCGCGATGCCACCTCTTTGCTGGCATCATTCCAGGCTGCAAGCATTTGGTCCACTTCTTTTATATCGGTCAGCCACTTCGAAAAAGGGTTATAGAGCCCGACGAGCGCAATCTTTACATCCGGATTGATCGCGCGGATGCGGCGGAAAATTTGATCGAGCCGTTGTTTGTACCCTGGAATGGCCGCCTCAAACTCCTGCTTGTTTAAATTGGAAATATTTTCACGGAGCACTTTCATCATATCATTGCCGCCGATGGTAATCATAACAACATCTGAATCCTTGATGGACTTCCGAATTTTTTCATCCTGGAGCCGGGCAAGCAATTGGTCGGTCCGGTTCCCTTTTACGCCATAATTGGCAATGGTGGTTTTTTTCACACCCTTTAAGGCGTCCAGTTCATTTTTCAAGTAATAGGTGTAACCGCCGCGCCCTTTGCTGTCGCCTACGCCTTCAGTCAGGGAGTCCCCGATCGAGACGATGTGCAGCGGAACGGGCACCATCTTTTTTTCGTTGCTTGCCGGTTTAAACAACAGGCCGGTTATGCCGTGTGAACAGCCCGATAAAGCAAGCGCAACGGAAGCGAGAAGAGGAATGAACCATTTTTTCATTTTTGACACCACTTAGCCTTTCTGAATTTACAATGTACCCATTATAACATGAAAAACGGGATCTTCTGCTGATGAATGCATAAAATTGCACCCGCTAAAGACGCAAGTTGTTTCCATTGCAGATTGCCCCGCAAAACCCTATAATAAAGAGAAGCTTAAAGACGAAGGTGGTTTAAATTTTTGACAACTTCAACACTGCTTTCATCCTGGAAACAGGAACTGGCCAATGCCGTTACGCATGGCATCGGTTTTCTGCTCAGCATTCCGGCGATGGTTATACTCGTCGTTTTCGCCGCAGAAAAGAATAACCCGCTCTATCTAGGAAGTTTTCTTGTTTTCGGGGTTTCCATGCTGCTTTTGTATTTGTTTTCCACACTGCTGCACAGCTTTTACTGGACGAAAGTGAAAACATTTCTCGCGATTCTGGACCATTCTGCCATTTACTTGTTAATTGCCGGAACGTATACGCCGATTGTGCTGATTACACTGCATGGCACTTTGGGATGGGTACTGTTTTCGGTCGTATGGGGAGTTTCTGCCATTGGCATTGCCGGAAAATGTTTTCTCATTCACCGCTTTAAATTATTGTCCACAATGCTTTACTTAATCATGGGCTGGCTGATCCTCATTGCGATTGAGCCTTTGTATAAAGGGCTTACGGCTCCGGGATTCTGGCTCCTTTTTTCAGGTGGGATCTGCTACTCGGTAGGCGCAGTGTTCTACACATGGAAAAACCTTCCTTACTCCCATGCGATCTGGCATATCTTTGTCATTGCCGGAAGCGCGTTTATGTACTTCACGATTTTATTTTATGTCTGATGGCACAGAGAAAAAACCATGGGAATGTTTCCATGGTTTTTTACCTTTTCCGTACAAATACTTGAAATTCGTAGTCATAAGGATTTTTTTCGTTTTTTATCCCTTTTGTGCTGGAAGCCATTTCCCACTCCTCCCAGTCAACAGGCGGAAAATAGGTATCGCCTTCCATGTCAGCATGTATTTTCGTCCGGTACAATTTTTCCGCTTCCTCAAGCAGCAGGGCAAAAATCTCCGCGCCGCCCGTGACAAAAATCTCACCGCCATGTGCATCCGCCCATTTTAACAGTTCTGTTTTGCCTGCGACAACGACGCAGTCTTGGGCCTTAAAATCCGGGTCTCTCGTCATCACAATATTCGTTCTGCCGGGAAGCGGCTTTCCGATCGATTCAAACGTCCGCCTTCCCATGACAACCGGATGACCCATTGTTATGTTTTTAAAATACTTCAAGTCTTCGGGAAGATGCCACGGAAGCGCATTGTTCTTTCCAATCACGCCTTTTTCATCTTCCGCCCATAAAAAGGAAATCATACACTCACCTTCCCCGGGATGTGCGGATACGGATTGTAATCTTTTAATGTAAAATCTTCGTACCGGAAGGAGAAAATGTCTTTTACTTCAGGATTCAAAACCATTTTCGGCAGCTTGCGGGGCTCCCGTGTCAGCTGCAGCTTCACTTGTTCGATATGGTTCAAGTAAATATGGGCATCGCCAAGCGTATGGACAAAGTCCCCCGGTTCCAGCCCCGTAACCTGCGCAATCATCATCGTAAGCAGCGCGTAAGAAGCAATGTTAAACGGCACGCCGAGGAAAATATCGGCCGAACGCTGGTACAGCTGGCATGACAGCTTGCCGTTTGCCACATAAAACTGGAAAAAGCAATGGCACGGCGGCAGGGCCATCCTGTCAATCTCCCCAACATTCCATGCGTTAACGATCAGGCGCCTGGAATCCGGATTGGTTTTGATTTGTTCAATGACCTGGGTGATCTGGTCGATCGTCCGCCCGTCCCGGGTTTGCCATGAACGCCATTGTTTCCCGTAAACCGGGCCGAGGTCGCCGTTTTCATCTGCCCACTCATTCCAAATGCGGACGCCGTTTTCCTGGAGGTATTTTACATTCGTATCTCCTTCAAGCATCCAGAGCAGTTCATAAATAATCGATTTCAAATGCAGTTTCTTAGTTGTCAGAAGCGGAAAACCGTCCTCCAGATGAAACCGCATTTGATGGCCGAAAACGCTGATCGTTCCGGTACCGGTCCGGTCATCTTTTTTGACGCCGTTTTCAAGCACTTCGCGGCAAAGATCTAAATATTGTTTCATCATGATTCCATCCTTTGTCATTCAAATATCCGGGTTTCTATCCTGGAAAATTGCGTTATATAAATTGAAATCCAGTTTTTACAATGGGGCAAAACCATCCATTTGCATAATTATTCCTTTTTGCGGCCGGCAACAAAGAAGCCATGTTTCGCTCATTTTACATCCTTCTGCCGGTGCTGTATTCACTGCGTTTGCAAAAAGCGCATGAAATGTTCGACTGGATGAGGTGTCCGTCTTCCACACCGCTTTAGTCTTTTATCCGTTGCAGCGCTGTCAGCTGCTGCCGCGACAAGCGTTCTTCAACCCGCCTTTATCCTTTCATCCATTGCGGCGGCATGTTTTTGCCCCAGTAAATGGTGCCAAGGTGGCGGTGCGTTTGGAAATGGTCAAAGGCTACATGGTAATGGAAATTAAAATAGTAGCCGTCGCCGGGCGGATGGTCGCGCCGGACATGGAAACGGATGATGTCTTTATTTGTTTCCGTATTGTAAATATGAAACATTTTTTCACCGGTTCCCGCACTCGGCTGGTCTGAAACAGCGAGCAGCGGTAGTTTGTCCTGCGGGTATTCCTGCAGCGTTTCCGCGATGGCGGTTTGAATGTTTGGCAAAACGGCAGCACGGAACTCGTCTTCAATAACAGGCCTGATCCTTTCCCCGAATTTCAGATAAGCCCGTTTTTCTGCATCTTCAACGAATGACCGAGCAAGCGCGGCACTGTCAATCTTGCGGCTTGTGGCAGCCGTCCGATTGGAATAAGCAGAAGTCGTTTCCGCCGTTTCATTGCCAGTTTTATAGAGATGATTCCAGATTGCATGGGAAGGGGGGACAAGGCCGAATGTTAAAACAGAAACAAGGATAACCATTGATTTTTTCAGCCAGTTTTTCACGTGATCCCCTCCATATCCCAACAGTTCGAATATGTATTTATTATATAATATTTACACAGAAAAAACAGGCCCCATTTTGCAACCGGAATGATGCAAACGGGGCCGCAATTTTATGCGCAGTGTTGGTCAAAAGCAGCATGCAGATTTTCGATGATTTCTTCGACTTCATGCCCTTCGATATCGCTTCTCGGGATAAAATGGGCCACTTCTTTCCCTTGAAGCAGCGCCACAGAAGGGGAGGAGGGTTCGATGCCGGTAAAATACTCACGCATTTTTGCCGTTGCTTCTTTGTCCTGGCCGGCAAATACCGTAACAAGATGGTCCGGCTTCTTTTCAGCCGTCCGGATTGCCTCAACAATTGCCGGACGCGCAAGCCCGGCTGCGCAGCCGCACACCGAGTTCACGACAACCAGCGTGGTGCCTTCCGCTTTTTCCATATAGGCCTCTACTTCTTCCGGTGTACGCAGTTCCGTAAACCCGTTTGCCGTCAATTCTTCCCTCATCGGGGTAATAAGCGCCCGCATGTATTCTTCATATGCCATTGACATGTTGATGTCCTCCTTTAATTATGGCTGGATTTGCCTTGCTTCTGTCATCTGCTTCCAGACCGAGCCTTTTGCTTCTTCGCCTTTTGTAATCCGCTCAATCGCCATTCTGACCTGGAGCCTGACTTCAAATTCAGGGTCGTTTTCCGCTTTCCTTAAAGCCGGTAGAGAAGCTTCGTCACCCGCTTCGTATAAAAACATGGCGGCGCGCCACCTGACAATTTTGCTTTTGTCTTTGAGCGCTTTTGCCATTTCCCCGCATGCCTCTTTGAACCCGAGATCGCTAAGACAGTCGCCTGCCGTCCGCCGCACGCTTGCATTCGCATCATGCAGACCGCGGTATAAAAGCGGCAGTACCCGCTTGTCTTTCACCATGCCCAAATACACAACGGCAAGCCGCCTGATCGATGGCTTTTCATCTCCCAAGGCTTTTTCAAGAACAGGCAAGTCGGAAAGATCAGGGTCTTCCATTTGTTCAAGGAGCCGGTACCTTTTGCGCCAGTCATCCGTTTCCAGCATGCCGGGCGTTAATTTCAATCTTTTTTTGGCAGCGGGAACCTGTTCCGGATGCTGCGCTTCATTTACAAGCCGGTTTAGCCTTTCTTTCGGATAAGCGGCAATGATTTCTTCTGTGACTTCCGCACCGATCTCTTGCATCTCTCCGTACCGCACGCCGAAGTCTTTCCATTTCCGCAAGAAAACATAATTGTCGCCTTCCAGTTGCGCAGCGGCCAGCGCCTCGGCAAAATAATCCGGCAGCCCAAAACGTTTTTCCTGTTCCCCGTCCGTCAGTTTTACCTGGAGTGGAATGCCTTTAAACATCTGGACAAACACCTGAACTTCCCCGAAATGCTCATTGGCACGAGGGCTGTTTCCGGTTTCTGTTTCCGCCTCCCCGAACACCTCACGCACTTTCGGCAAAATGTCCTGCCAGTCCGTTTTACCATGCCGCTCCACCGCGAGAAAATCCGCAACATGGTATACGCCTTTCACGCCTTCGATATCAAGAATACGGCGGATCACAGGCGGCACCCCTTCTTCCTGCCCTTTCTTATAATTGCTGCGGGCGCCGTCCGGCAGTGCTTCCGTCAATACGACTTTCATCGTATTCGGGCTCGGCGTTGGTTCAATCGCTTTAATTTTCATTTCCACACCGCCTTTCCCATTCCAGTCTACTTGCATTTTAACATAATCACAGTGGATACACGAATGAGTTGATTCTTTTCGGAAATATCAAGCGTATCTTGAAAATGGAAAACATCTTTTGCGCGTTCGTAGGCTCACCCTTTTTTCCTTTCAAAAAGCATGTTCCCGGCTACCACCTATTCCTCCAGCCCGGAAAGCGACGGACCAACTGTCACGCTTTTCCGGCAAAAAACGGGTCGCCTTCCTCAGAATTAGTTGTCGTTTTTTTCCTGCAGTTCGGAAAGATAGCTCCAGCGTTCAATAAGGCCTTCCAGCCGTTCGTTTTCTTCTTCGAGCGCTGTTGAAATTTCCTGAGCTTTGACAAAATCGGAGCCGGCTTGTTCCAATTGTTCGTTCAGTTCGGCAATGGTTTGCTCGCATGCTTCAATCTTTTCGTCTATCTCTTCCCATTCCCGTTGTTCATGATAAGACCATTTTTTTCGTTTCGGTTCCCGTTTAGGCTTTGGCACATCCGTTTTTTCCTCCTGTGCCGGCGTTTCATGCGCGATTTCGAGGTAGTCGCTGTAACGGCCGAAAAAGCGGCTGATTTTGCCGCCGCCTTCAAAAATAAGCAGCTGCTCCGCGGTTTTATCAAGAAAATAGCGGTCGTGTGAAACCGAGATGACGACGCCCGGAAACTCTCCGATATAATCTTCAAGCACGGTAAGCGTCTCCGTATCGAGATCATTCGTCGGTTCGTCCAAAAGCAGCACATTTGGCCGCGACATCAGAAGCCTGAGCAAATACAGCCTGCGCTTTTCGCCGCCCGACAGTTTTCTGACCGGGGTGCCGTGCGTGTGCATGTCAAAAAGAAATCTTTCCAGCATTTGCGCGGCGGAAATCGTTTCCCCGTCTTTTGTTGTCACCGTATCCCCCGCTTCCCGTATATACTCGATCATCCGCTTATCTTCATTCATGCCTGGCGTTTCCTGACGGTAATACGCGATTTTGACGGTCTGCCCGGTGAGGCGTTCCCCGGAATCGAGCGGAATCCTGCCAGCGAGAATGTTCATCAAAGTTGATTTTCCGCTTCCATTTTTCCCGACGATGCCGATCCGGTCACCCGGCTTTACGAGCAGGTTGAAATCCTTTAGAATCGTCTCTGAACCGAACGCTTTATTAGCATGCTGCAGTTCAAAAACCTGTTTGCCGAGGCGGCTGCCGGACAAAGCGATATCGGCTTCCTGCTGCCGGGGGCTTTTACCGAGGCTGGATTCCAGTTCTTCAAAACGCCCGATCCTTGCTTTTTGTTTTGTCGAACGCGCCTTTGCCCCGCGCTTCATCCAGGCAAGCTCCCGCCTGTACAAATTTTTCCGTTTTTCTTCCTGCTGCAGTTGCGCTTCTTCCCGCTGCGCTTTTGCTTCCATAAAATCCTGGTAATTCCCTTTGTAGCTGTACAGTTTTCCACCATTAAGCTCGAAAATCCGGTTTGCCGCCCGGTCGAGGAAATAGCGGTCATGTGTCACAAACAGGACAGAACGGGGATATTTTGCAATAAATGCTTCCAGCCACTTGACAGCCGGATAGTCGAGATGGTTGGTCGGCTCATCCAAAATCAACAAATCGGGTGTTTCCATTAATACCCGGGCAAGGGCGACCCGCTTTTTCTGTCCGCCTGACAATCCCGAAATTTTTCTGTCCAAATCGCGGATGCCAAGTTTTGAAAGGACCGTCTGTGCATTGGCGCCGGCTTCCCATGCACCGCCGGCATCCATTTCTTTTTGCAGCCGGAACAATCGATCCTGTTTGTCTGCATTTCCCGGATCCTTCCCGACTTCAAGCAGCGCCTCTTCATAGGAACGTAAAAGCGCCATAATTGGAGACTCGCTTTTATATACCTGTTCAAGGACCGTGAAGGCCGGATTCAGTTCAGGCTCCTGCGGCAAATAACCAATGGTATAATCGTTCGGCGTGCTCAGTTCCCCGCTATCCGCTTCATCCTGTCCCGCAATGATTTTCAGCAGGCTCGATTTTCCGGTGCCATTGACGCCGACAAGGCCGATCCGTTCCTGTTCCCCAATGTGGAAAGAAAGATCACCAAACAGCACTTTTTCCCCGTAAGATTTTGTCAGTCCCTGAGCTTGAAATATTTTCATCGTTCAACATTCCATTCTTTGAAAAATTCCTGTAAAAACTGCTCCATAAAGTAGTGGCGTTCTTCTGCAAGTTTTTTCGCCGTCTCAGTGTACAGCCTATCTTTTAAAAGTAATAGCTTTTCATAAAAATGATGGATCGAGGAAGTTTTCCCGTTTCGATATTCTTCTTCAGTCATTTGTTTTCTCACTGGCAGTTCCGGGTCATAGAGCGGCTGACCCTTTTTTCCGCCGTATGCGAATGCGCGAGCGATCCCAATTGCCCCGATTGCATCCAACCGGTCGGCATCACGGACAGCCATTGCCTCAAAATGCAACAGTTCTGTTTCATTGCCGCCTTTAAAAGAAATGCTTGCAACGATATTTTGAATTTGCTCTTTTTGATATTCCGCTAGCGGCAGGCTGTTTAAAAAGGCCTTCAGTTTTTTCGCCCCTTTCTGGTTGTCCGCGTTCAGCTTTACGTCCGGAATATCGTGCAAAAGGGCGCTAGCTTCAATGATAAATCGATCACCTTTTTCCTCTTTTTCCGCAATATAGAGTGCAAGCCCGCGGACACGCCTAATGTGGTGCCAGTCATGACCGGAAGCATCTCCGCTGTGGAAAGCGCGGGCGAACAGTTCAATCTGTAAAAGAACCGGATGTTTATACATAAATGCCCCTTTCTTTGCCTTCATTTTATCATGTTTTTTGGGCAAGCAAGCCAAAAGCTGCACGACAGAGCATGCAGCTTTTGTTAGACCCTCATCCGGCGCAAAGTCTTCACGGCATCTGCGGGCATCTTAAGCAAATCATCCATTAAATCTTCCGTTATCAGCCGGGCAAAATCGATGGCAACTTCTTCGGTTACACCCGAGCGTGATGAGCGGACAGTCCTTTCCTCGATGCGGCGCCGGTTGCCGTTTCCCCATGCGGAAAAGATAATCTGTTTATAATCAGCGGATCGGTCTCTGTTTTTCCAGGAAAAAGTTACGGCCGCACTGGCACCCGCTTTGGCGCCGGACGCGAGATCCAGTATTTCCGCCGCCAGCTGCCCGAGCGAAGCCGAAAGACAGATCGTTACGCTTGCTTCCTGCCATTCCGGAAGCTGAAGCGTAATGCGGTATTCCCGGGACATTTCCGCCAGGTCGACCAGGTCTTTTCTTCCGGTGATGGATGCTTCCCCTCGTAAATCAAGCTCATAGGCAGCACCTTCGAATACAGTCTTCATATTTTCAAAAGCAGTTGGGTCAAACATCGCCTGTCCCCCGTTTAAAAGAGCCCGGATGCGCGGCCGTCCGCATCAACATCCATCCGGTAAGCGGCCGGTTCTTTCGGAAGACCCGGCATGGTCAGAACGTCTCCTGTCAGGGCAACGATAAACCCGGCGCCAAGCTTCGGGACAAGTTCGCGGACATGGATCGCAAAATCATACGGACGGCACGTTTTGTGCGGGTCATCGGATAAGGAATACTGCGTTTTTGCAATACAAACAGGAAGATGTCCCCATCCGAATTGTTCAAATTCGCGGATTTGTTTTTGCGCCTTCGCGGAAAATTCGGCACCGCGGCCGCCATACACCTGACGCACAATCGCCTCTATCTTCTCTTCAATGGTTGATTCAAGCGGGTAAACCGGCCTGAATGTATGTGGCTGTTTGGCGGCTTCCAGCAGTTTGGCCGCAAGATCTATGCCACCTGCGCCCCCTTTTTCCCACACTTCCGTAAGCGACACAGGAATGCCACGTTCACTGCACCAATTTTCTAAGACAGCAATTTCCGCATCACTGTCCGATATAAACCGGTTGATGGCAACGACAAACGGCAGACCGAATGAAGCGATCGTTTCAACATGTTTTTGCAGGTTTAAAAGCCCGGCTTCAAGAGCTGCAATATTTTCTGCCGCCAAATCTTCCTTGCGCACCCCGCCGTGCATTTTTAATGCGCGGATGGTGGCGACAATCACAACGCCGTCCGGTTTCAAGCCGGCTGCCCGCGCTTTAATGTCGAGGAATTTTTCAGCACCGAGATCGGCACCAAAGCCGGCTTCCGTGACGACATAATCGGCCAGTTTCAAAGCGGTTTTGGTCGCCATCACGCTGTTGCAGCCGTGCGCAATATTGGCAAACGGGCCACCGTGGACAAGCGCCGGTGTATGTTCGATCGTCTGGACAAGATTCGGTTTCAAAGCATCTTTCAGCAATAAGGCAATCGCGCCTTCGATTCCGAGGTCACCGACGGTCACGGGTTTCTTTTCGTAATTGTAGGCTACAACGATGTTCGCAATCCGCCTTTTTAAATCTTCGAGATCTTCCGCCAGGCATAAAACGGCCATCAGTTCAGAAGCCACCGTAATGTCAAATCCGTCTTCACGGGGCACGCCCTGGCCGGGACCGCCGAGACCGACGACCACATGGCGCAGCGCCCGGTCATTTAAATCGACCGCCCGCTTCCAGACAATGCGGCGCTGGTCAATCTGCAATCGATTTCCCTGGTGGATATGATTGTCCAGCAAAGCGGAAATGGCATTATTGGCAGCGGTAATCGCATGAAAATCGCCTGTGAAATGAAGATTGATCTCTTCCATCGGCAAGACTTGTGCATAACCGCCGCCCGTTGCGCCCCCTTTCAGCCCCATGACCGGTCCGAGTGATGGCTCCCTTAAGGCAATCACGGTTTTATGGCCCAGCTGTTTTAATGCATCGCCGAGTCCGATTGTGACGGTTGACTTGCCTTCCCCAGCCGGCGTCGGATTGATGGAAGTGACAAGAAATAATTTTCCGTCTTTTTTGGTTTTAAGCTGCTTGATTTTTTCATATGTAATTTTCGCCTTGTATTTCCCGTAATATTCAAGGTCTTCTTCTGCAAGCTGCACGGTTTCCGCAATTTCTTTGATCGGTTTCAGCGAAGCATGCTGTGCAATATCAATATCCGTCTTTCCAATCGAATGGCTTGGCAATGTCAAATCCTCCGCTTCATCAAAAATCTGCTTCCATCTTCTATTCTACATACCCCTGTAGCCCATTGCACCTGAAAAAAGGATTTTTTCACCCATACCGGAAAATCGTTTGGCTCTAGCCCTAATTTTCTGCATAAAGGCGCCATGCGAAGTTTGTTTTCCGGCTGGCGGGAAAGAGCCCTGCTTGCATCAAGCAGGGAGGGTTCTAAATCCTGATGCGTGCCGGCAGACAGCCTTTTAGGCAACATGCCCCATCATCCGGTGCATAAAAAGGAACCAGCACCCATTTCAAGGGCAGGGAGGCCGGAAAATTCAATCCTCGTTTTGTGCCTGAAGCCGCTTCAGGTCGTTCACCCGGCCCGGATCTTCCTCAAAGTATTGGACAAGGTCTCCGATCCGGTCAATGGAATTCCAGCTCAGGTGATGTTCAATTCCTTCTACATCTCTATAAATATTTTCTTCGTCGACCCCGATGATCCTTAAAAACTGTTCAAGCAAATGATGGCGGTCGACGAGCCGTTTTCCAATTTTTTTGCCTTTAGGGGTGAGGACCAGTCCGCGGTATTTTTCATAAACAAGATAATCATCCTTATCCAGCTTCTGTACCATTTTCGTGACGGATGAAGGATGAACGGAAAGCGCTTCTGCAATATCAGAAACACGCGCATATCCTTTGCTTTCAATCAGAATAAAAATCTGTTCAATGTAGTCTTCCATACTAGGTGTCGGCATCCACGGGCCCCCATTCTTACAACAAATATTGAGTCTGCCGGTACAATAACAATACCATCAGTTTACTATAATCACGGATGATGTACAAGAATTCCTGAAAAAAGCTGCGCCAGTTTTAAACCGCTTGCAAATTTAAGAATTCACAACAATTTTCCCTCATTTTTGATTCGTTTGTCTTGACTATCCATACCGGATGGAGTATATTAATTATAACATTAAACAAGTGATTTCCCAGACCTTGATAGCGGTTTTTCATCTGTTTAATGCAACATTTTTTGGCACGAACGTGCTTTTGATTTAGGAGGATTAAGAAATGCAAAACGGTAAAGTAAAATGGTTCAATAACGAAAAAGGCTACGGGTTCATTGAAGTTGAAGGTGGAGACGATGTTTTCGTTCATTTCACCGCTATTCAAGGTGAAGGATTCAAAACATTGGAAGAAGGCCAAGCTGTTTCTTTCGACATCGTTGAAGGCAACCGCGGACCTCAGGCAGCGAATGTAACAAAACTTTCATAAATCATAGAATGCAACGAGGCTGGCTTTTATGCCAGCCTTTTATTTTTCTGCATTTGTGTAAGTCCTCACAATACCGGATTGTGGCATTTTTCCGGTTGTTGCATCAGTATACTGTTTACAGTCTGCGATGTCTTCCGCCACGCCTGTTGTCTGAGCCGACTTTGTTCGATTTAATACGGCAAGACGGGCAACCGTTTTCGGGTGCCGCCTGTTTCCCGCATTTTGTAACACCCGTCACGATAACCGGTCGCCGTATTTTTTCAGCTTTTCGCCTACCGTGCATTGCCGGATGCAAAACTGGTGGGCATATTTTTTCCCACGTGTTTTCCGGAAATGCGATTTTAAAAAACAGCCTTCACAATACGTCTTTAATATTTCATCCACTTCCCGGATGAGTTGTTTTCTTTCCATCTTTATCCCTTCTTTCTTTCCGCCAGCTTTCCCATCCGCATTGCACGTGCATTTATCCATTGCGGCACGCCTGACTTTCCCGGGGATCCCTTTATCAAAATTTCCCCGAATTTGGGCATGCTATAACAAGAGGTGATCAGGATGGCTAAAAAAGACAATACAAACCGCGGTAAAGCGGCAAATTCCGTTACGCCGCAAGGAATCGCACAGGATGCGGCATTCGCGCCGGACCCAAAAACAACCCTTGAAAACCGCGCGAAAAAGTCCAATACAAAAATCTGACAATCGCAAAACGGAGAAGAAAAACAGCATTCTTGTCCTGAATGCTGTTTTTCCACTTTCCGTCCCCAATTAAACCGGGCAAAGTGGTTAAGAAATGAAGCTTGCGTTTATCCGCGCTGTAACCAAATGGCGTTTTACCATTTTTAATTCCAGTTCCTCCATCAGTTCCATAAACGTTTCAGGAATCTGGCCAAACCGCGCTTCTTCCAAAGAAAAAGCCACAGGCACATCACAACGGATTTCAGCAAGTTTTCTGCTCAGGTGCAGCATCTCCAATCCCGCTTCGATTTTTTTCTGCTGCGACGGGGTGAGCTCCCCGAGATGCTCCAAAATGCCGCTGATGTTTCCAAACCGGCTGACGAGCTTAAACGCTGTTTTTTCACCGATCCCCTTCACACCCGGATACCCGTCGCTTGCATCGCCCATCAGCGCTTTTACATCGATAAACTGCCGCGGCGTCACCCCGTATTCGTCCATAAACGCCGCCTTTGTATAGGTTTTATAATTTCCGAACCCTTTTTGGAGGAGATGGACTTCCACATGGTCATCCAAAAGCTGCAAGATGTCGCGGTCGCCGGTCAAAATGGAAATATCCGCCTCGTCTTTGAACCGGCTGCTAAGGGTGCCAAGACAGTCGTCCGCTTCATACCCGGCCACTCCGACATTTGGAATTTCAAAAGCTTCCACTGTTTCTTTCGCCAGGTCAAATTGCGGAATCATCTCAACCGGCGGGACGTCCCGGTTTGCTTTATATTCACCGTACAGGTCGTTGCGGAACGTTTTGCTCCCCATATCCCAGCAAACGGCCACATGCGTCGGTTTTTTGTTCTCAGCCGCCAAAAGCAAATGGCGCAAAAAGCCCTGCACGCCGTTTGTCGGCATCCCTTTAGAATTCACCATAAACTGCCCCGTCACGGCAGTGGCATAAAAAGCCCGGAAAAGGAGCGCCATCCCGTCAATTAAAAGCAAATGCGGCCTCTTATTCATGCGATCACCTCATCAAATATCATCCTGTTATTATAACACAACCAGCAACTGGCCGCATTGAAAAAAGGCGGTTCTAAACGGGCGAACCATTGTGCCCGGTTGAAATCCAGCCGACCGTAGATCAAAGCAGGGAAAAATTCAACTGGGATCTACAAGATTTTCTTCCATCAACCGGTCGAGCGCGAGCAGGACGGCCATTTTGACATGCGCATACGTAAGGCCGCCCTGAACATAGGCAGTGTATGGCGGGCGGAGCGGGCCGTCGGCGGAAAGCTCGATGCTTGCCCCCTGGATAAACGTGCCAGCTGCCATGATGACATCGTCCGCATAACCGGGCATATCACTCGGGTATGGCGTCACATATGAATTCACCGGTGAAGCAAACTGGATCGCCTGGCAAAAGGCGACCATGCTGTCCGGGTCGCCAAATTCAACGGACTGGATGAGGTCCGTCCTCGGCGCATCCCATTTCGGATACGTATTCATCCCGGATTTTTCCAAGATTGCCGATGTAAACACCGCACCTTTTAATGCCTCTGCCACCACATGCGGCGCCAGAAAGAAGCCCTGGTACATCTCAAGAAGGCTGTAAAGCGATGCTCCTGCTTCCGCGCCAATTCCGGGAGATGTCATCCTGTAAGCGCAGCTTTCCACCCATTTTTTCTTCCCGACAATATAGCCGCCCGTTTTCGCAAGCCCGCCGCCCGGATTTTTGATAAGCGAACCGGCCATTAAATCCGCGCCAACATGGCATGGCTCCTTCTCCTCTACAAATTCGCCGTAGCAGTTGTCGACAAACACAACTGCATCCGGCTTGATTTCTTTTACAAAGCGGATCATTTCCCCGATCTCATCCACTGTAAACGAAGGTCTTGACGCATATCCTTTTGAGCGCTGGATCGCAACCATTTTTGTATGGGGATGGATCGCTTTTCTTACCGCTTCAAAATCGACCGTGCCGTCTTCCTTCAAGTTTACATAATTATAGGTTATGTTAAACTCCTGCAGCGAACCGTTGCCACTACCGTGCACCCCTGTAATTTCATCAAGCGTATCGTACGGCTTTCCGGTTATGTATAGCAATTCATCCCCCGGGCGGAGGACGCCGAAAAGCGCAATCGTAATCGCATGTGTCCCGGAAATGATTTGCGGGCGGACGAGCCCGGCTTCCGCGCCGAAAACATCGGCATATATGTTCTCAAGTGTTTCCCTGCCGGCGTCATCATAGCCGTATCCGGTCGACGGATAAAAATGCGACTCGCTCACTTTATACTTTTGAAAACTTTGCAAAACGCGGAACTGGTTCGCTTCCGCCCGTTTTTCTATTGCGCTGTGGACCGGGCGAATTTGACGCTCGGCCTCTTCTGCCATTTGCCTGAGTTTGGCACCATGAGTCAAATACTGGTACATCTTCTACACCTTTCCGTTCAAAATATGGGGTGCATGCAAGGCAACCCGCTGCATGCACCCGCGCGCAAGGTTTTTATTCAGCATATTGTTGTATCGCGCCCAGAACCGGATGGCCTGGAAGCGCATATCCCTTGCACTGGTATGCCTCATTTTCTTCTTTAAAAATTAGTTCTCTTAAAATGGTATCACTTTTTAAAACTGAAAGCAGCTTTCCTTCTGTTTGCGGGACAAGCGCGCGATACGGCACCATTTCGGCCAACACTTGTTTTTCAATTTCCAACAGCAGCCGGTGGATGTCTTTTTCGTCTTTCGCGCTGATCATGATGCTGTTTTGTGCATTGGGCACGAAATGGCTGTCTTTTATATCCATTTTATTGTAAACGGCAAGCTGCGGTAGATGGTTCATTTCCAGTTCGGAAAGCAGGCGCTGCACCGTTTTTTGATGGTTGTCATAATCCGGGTTGGAACTGTCAATGACATGCAAAAGCAAATCGGCTTCCCGCACTTCTTCTAAGGTCGAGCGGAACGCCGCAATCAGTGTCGTCGGCAAGTCCTGGATAAATCCGACCGTATCCGTCAACAAAGCCGTATAACCGCTTGGCAACACAACTTTTCTTGTCATCGGATCAAGCGTGGCAAACAGCTGGTTTTCTTCATAAGAATTTGCGGCAGACAGGCGGTTAAACAATGTCGATTTTCCGGCATTGGTATAGCCGACAAGCGCAATTTGAAACACATGGTTCTTTTTCCGCCTTTCGCGGTACCGCTCCCGGTGGTGGACAACCGTTTCAAGCTGCGCCTTGATTTCAGAAATGCGGCGGCGGATATGGCGGCGGTCCGTTTCAAGCTGGGTTTCCCCCGGCCCCCTCGTGCCGATTCCGCCCCCGAGCCGCGACAGCTCCGTCCCGCGCCCGCCAAGACGCGGCAGCAAATACTCAAGTTGCGCCAGTTCCACCTGGAGCTTCCCTTCTTTTGAGCGGGCACGCGTCGCAAAAATATCAAGGATGAGCTGTGTCCTGTCCAGCACGCGGCAATCCACCGCGGCCTGGAGATTGCGGAGCTGGCTCGGCGAAAGTTCCGCGTTAAAAACAATCAGATCAGCTTGCAGTTCTGAAACAAGCGCCCTTAGTTCCGCTACCTTGCCTTTTCCGATATACGTAGCAGCATCTACCCTGTCCCGTTTTTGTACGACTTCAAGCACCGCTTCCCCCTGCGCCGTTTCGACAAGCCGCTTCAGCTCCTCCATTGAATAGGCAAAACGGCTGTGGCTGATGCCGCTCCATTCGCATCCGACAAGAATTGCTCTTTCTTTTTTATTTTCCATTTCATCACCTGTTCCGTCCAGTATACCTGTTATCTTACCAAAAAACGCCCAAGTATAACATGTCGAGGCGCTTTTTTTGGGAAACAGGGCATGGCTTCATGCGATATCGCTTTTTTACCGCCCCCATTAAAAAAGCCCGGGCGCTGTTATGCCCGGGCTTACCTTTCTTAAAAATGTCTTCCCGGGCTGCTTATTTTCCGTGCGAAACATCTGGCCGAAAAAGCCGATTTAAGCTTCCCTACGGAAAATAAGTGCCTGCTGCAAACCGCATAGGATGCAGGCGTCAGTCCGGAAAAACAAGGTCACTGCTGCGCAGCGTGACCAGCTCATGGCGGTCATAGCAAGCCTGCATTAACAGCCGCATGGCCTGGGCGCGCACTGACTTTTCAATTACATTCCGCACATACCGGCCGTTTGAAAAACTGGCAGGGGTGCTCGTTGTTTTGACAAAAGCCAGATGATCGCGAAGCTTCCGTTCTGCATCCAAACTGAGCGTATACTCTTTTTCCGTCAGCATCCTTTTCCCGATATCCATGAGTTCCTCTACCGAGTAATCAGGAAAGTTGAACACGATCGGAAACCGGGAATACAGTCCCGGATTCAGGCTCAGGAAATAATCCATTTCGTTTGAATAGCCGGCCAAAATTAAAATAAATTCGTGCTGTTTGTCTTCCATATGCTTTACAAGCGTATCGATTGCTTCTTTCCCGAAATCTTTCTCGCCGCCGCGGCCGAGAGAGTACGCTTCATCAATAAATAAAATGCCGCCGATCGCTTTTTTAATCAAATCTCTTGTCTTTTGCGCCGTATGGCCGATGTATTCGCCAACCAGATCGGCCCTTTCCGCCTCAATCAAGTGGCCTTTTGACAATACATTCATTTTATGGAACAATTTCCCGATCAATCGGGCGACAGTTGTTTTGCCGGTTCCGGGATTGCCTTTAAACATCATATGAAGGGCCTGCTTTCCCGTTTTTAACCCGGCGGCTTCCCTTTTCTTGTTAATATAGATCCAGGCATAAACTTCTTTAACCATTTTTTTGATTTCTTCCATTCCGACGAGCGTGCCAAGTTCATCTTCAATTTCTTTTAAAATTTCATGTTCTGCTGATAAATCTTTTTTGCCGGTTTCTATTTTCGGCTGGGGAATAACGGCCTCCCTTTGGCCCGCATGGAGGACAATATTGATCTGGCCGTTATTTTTCATACGAATCGGTTGATCCATCACCGCCACCTCGCATTCTACAGACAATATACGCGGATTGGGCCGGGAGTGTGACAAATGCCCACGTACAAAAACTTGTTGTCCGGCATAAGAAAACCGGTTGTTTTTCAAATCCGCACCGGTCGAAAATCAGCACCATCCAAAATGGCGGGGGAAATTGTCGGTTTTTGCGCTTTCCCGAGAAATAATGATCTGTATCAGTTTATGTTTCAGAAGCGGATAACAGTACACATATTTAAAATGCCCGGCAAGCTGCCGGACATTTTGTTTTAATTTTCCTCGAAATTGATTTGAACATTTTTTTGCGGCTGGAACGTTGAAATCGCATGTTTGAAAACGAGTTGCTGTTTGCCGTCTGTTTCAATCAGCACGGTGAAGTTATCAAAGCCTTTTACCTGGCCGCGAAGCTGAAAGCCGTTCATCAAAAAGACTGTGACAACCGTACCGTCTTTCCGCAATTGGTTTAAGTACTGGTCCTGAATATTGATGGCTTTGTTCATTGCGAATCCTCCTCTTTCTCTCTATTTTAACCTGCTCATGACTAAAGCCGCGAGATTCCTGCAAACGCCGGTGGATCTCCGGTGATTTTAGCAGGCAGCCCCCGCAGTTTCTGCGGTTCGGTGCCCGGAGCATCTCATGACTGAAGTCACGCGTGTTCCTGGCTATACTCTATATTATAAACTATTCGATTTTAATTGTAGCTTTCCTGCTATGAAAGCGGAAATTTCTTCAAATTTTTTTTCCTTTTCTTCCTCTTTTGTCATGTCAAACCACTCAATTTCCATCTTATTGCGGAACCAGGTAAGCTGTCTTTTGGCAAAACGCCTTGTATTTTGTTTTAAGCGGGAAACAGCCTCGTCAAGGGTCATGCGCCCGTCAAAGTAATCGTAAAGCTCTTTGTAGCCGATCGCCTGGATGGACTGGACACCGCGCAAATTTTTGTCATACAACTTTCTCACTTCCTCGATTAAACCGCGTTCCATCATTTGATCGACCCGTTCGTTAATGCGTTGATACAGCTTCTCCCTCTCCATCACAAGCCCAATGAGCGCCGCACAATAAAGCGGTTCATCCTGTTGCTGTTTCTTGTAGTCTTGCATCGTCCTACCGGAAAAATGGCATACTTCCAACGCCCGGATCACCCTTCTGACATTATGTGGATGAATCTTTGCGGCACTTTCCGGATCGGTTTTTTCCAGTAATTTATAAAGCAGGCCGGGCCCTTCCCGCCTTGCAATCTTTTCAAGTTCCGCGCGGTATGCCGGATCTCCGGCAATGTCCGAAAAACGGTAATCGTATAAGACAGATTGTATGTAAAGCCCTGTGCCGCCGACGATCATGGGCAACTTGCCGCGGGAAGCAATATCGCTTATTTTTTCCCGTACCAGTTGCTGGAATTCAGCAACCGAAAAAGACTCATCCGGATTTTTAATGTCGATCAGGTGATGGGGAATCCCTTCCATTTCAGCCTGCGTAATTTTTGCTGTGCCGATATCCATGCCTCTGTATACTTGCATCGAATCGCCGCTGATGATTTCAGCATTGAATTTTTTCGCGAGGCGGATGCTAAGTGCCGTTTTTCCTGATGCTGTCGGGCCGATCAGTACGATCAGTTTTTGTTTTGCCATTCGTACCCTACCTTTTATGCCGGAGATTGCAGCATTCTTTAAATCCCCGGATTTTTCCGTCTCTATCGTACCATAAAACAGCAAACAGAACATCTATACAGTTTCCCTTTTTTCGGGATTTTATTCATCCTTGAAAATTCACTTACGAAAAAATATTTAAAAAAGTGTGTATAGGGCTAAAGTCCTGCTTCACATCCGGTCCATTTATACTATATAATACGGATAATCATTATGATCTATGTAAGGCAGGTTTTTTCGTATGGTTAAAAATGACGAACGCATCATTTTCATCATTGAATTAGGGCGGCTTTTAGATGAATACCACAAATGCCCGTATGAGGCTGTGAAAAAAAGCATATATGAAGATATCGTTTTGCTCAGGCATGCCATTGACCCTGATTCAAACGATATGCCTGCCAGCTCCGCAAAAAAACCATCTTAAGCACAACCGCCTCCAAAACACGCTCATGCTGCCTTTTCTTCAAAACTGTTTTTCTAATCTTCTTATTTTTCTCCGAAAGGGATGTTTGCATGGAAAAAACGAATCAGTATCTCATACTTGCCTCTGCCCATCTGTCCCGCAATATTTTCATCCTCCGCGAACAATTGATGCAGTGTGCCAAACAAAACGGCATGAACCACCCGGAAACAATCCGCCAAAGCCAATTATTGGACAAACTGATTTATGAATACCAGCTGGTAATGCTCGCACAAAGCAAAGACGGCTCTTTCCATGATTAATTCCTTCCATCCGCCCAATACCTTAAAACAAAGACCAGTCGCTGCTTTTCTGCACGTCGTCGTGATGGTGGCCCGTCAGCCGTTGCATCCTGGAAAAGTGGCCTCCGGCGTGGCGCTTGCAATCGACGAGGAAACAAAAGGACTTGTACGGCCCGTGATTGAAAGCAATCTGCGCCTTGCAAAACAAATAAGATGCCGATGCCGTATTGAATGCCAGCGGAAGATGAGAATCAGCCGGCGCATATTTTCAGGACAGAGATGAATTCCTATGGATTGGATTAAAAATGCAATATATAATGGATGGTGATAGAAATTCACCCCGAAGAAGAAGCTCATCAAAACCATTTGAAAGGAGATTGATAATGGATCAGAAGCTGGAACTTATCCTTAAGAAGCTAAGCTCACTGGAATCGGGTCAAAAAGAGCTGAACCAAAAGTTTGAAGCCTTAGAATCCGGCCAAAAAGAGCTGAACAATAAGTTTGAAGTCCTAGAATCGGGTCAAAAAGAAATGAAACAAAGATTGGAAGTTATGGGATCAGGCCAAAAAGAACTGGGACAAATTGTCAGAGCCATACGCGACCGTTCAGAAGAAACAACTGCAACAAAAATTGATGCCCTATCAATGGATGTCCACCATCTCCACGGTGAGATTGCAGGCGTCAAAGAGGAAATCAAAGATCTTCGGAATGGTGTCATTTTTGTAAATAGAAAAGTTGCAGACGCAGAACTCGAAATTAATATGATGAAGCAAAGTAAAAATCAATGACCAAATCGGATAGGTCAAGGAAATTGCCCGTCTGTAAAGTCATTTGCAGATGAAAATCGGATGAATGCATCGAAACCTCAGTCTACTTGATAGATATGTATTCTATATTCTTTAACACGATGGTGTCCAATTGCTCATACCGAAGTTGTTCCGTCCACTACAAGAATTAGGTATATATGGAAGTTATAACATCCTTTTCATTTGTGACTATATAAAATCATTTAAGTGAACTTGGAGGAGAATTATAGTGAGAAAAATCATTTCAGTTGCAGTGGCTTCCGGCCTAATTTTCGGGGTATCATTTGCTACTTCTCATGATGTTGATGCGGCAAAAACAAAGATTTATGCCAACTGTAAAGCCTTGAATAAAGATTACAAAGGCGGTGTTGCAAGAAGTAAAAGCGCAAAAAACAAAGGTGGAAAAACGCATTATAAGCCATACGTTTCAAAAGCCTTGTATGACAACAATAAAGAAAAAGACAGGGACCATGATAATATCGCTTGTGAAAGATAGTAAAGGCCCCCTAGGCTTTTTCTTAGAATCACAATGAATGACAAAAACCAAAAAGAACCAGAACAAAAACTGTACCAACTCCCATATTTCACCCAAAGCACTTATCGTTAACGGGCTGATGGGCCTTTAGTGGAAGATGGTATCGATACGCTAGTAAAAGGTTGAACAATACAACGATCTCAAACATGTTTGAAATGTGGTCAAATTGTGGTCAAACACCCGTTAAAAAGATTGAAACCCCTTGATCATCAAGGGGTTTCGCGATCCGGGAGTTACATGACCCGTTTAAACATTTTTTCGAGTTCGTACACCGAATAATGGATGATGATTGGACGGCCGTGCGGGCATGTAAACGGGTCGGATGCCATTCGGAGCGCATCGAGCAGTGCCTGGATTTCGTCATTGCGCAAATGCCGGTTCGCCTTGATGGACCCTCTGCAGCTCATCATAATCGCCGCTTTTTCACGCAATTTTTTAATATCGACTTTTTTTATAGAAAGGACATGCTCGATCATTTCCTCAATGACCTCTTTTTCCTCATTTTTCGGAAACCATGTCGGATGGGAACGGACAATGAAGCTGTTGTGCCCGAATGGTTCAAGGAAAACGCCGACCTCTTTCAGCGCATCGAGGTTCTCCTGAATTTTAATGGCTTCGTCCGTTGCGTATTCTAAAGTCAGCGGCACAAGCATTTCCTGCACTTCTTTTTTCACTTCGCCGACTTTTTCGCGGAAAAATTCATACTTGACCCGCTCCTGGGCGGCGTGCTGATCAATGATATACAAGCCGTTTTCATTTTGGGCAAAAATATACGTGCCGTGCATCTGGCCGATCGGATACATCGGCGGGATGCGGGATGCCGGCTGCTGTGCCGCGTCCTGCCCTCTTGCCTCTTCAACATCAAATCCATCGCGCGCCGGTTCATGGATTTCATCTGGAAAAACAGAATCCAGATTTTCCCCTGAAAATGCCGGGAAATCTGCGGCCGGCTGTTCCACGCTGAGATGGGGTTCTGCATCCGGGCTTTTATCGTGCTGCCCCATTTCCGTTTCCTCCGGCCGGGGCGATGGGTGCGGCGCAACAGGCGCGGAGAAAGCTTTCGGAGTTTCCGGTTCCGTTTTTCCCGGCAAATGGTCAAGCTGGAACGACACCTGTTCCTGTTTTGGTTTTTCTGCTTGCCGCACCATGCCGGACGGAATCAATTCCTGCTTTTTGAAAGCAGCTTTAATCGCGCCCGTAATCGCCCGGCACAGCTCCTTTTCTTTGCTGAACCGCACTTCAAGCTTGGCCGGGTGAACATTCGCATCGACTAAAACCGGATCCATTTTTAGCGACATCAACACAATCGGGTAGCGGCCGATCGGGAGCAGTGTATGATAACCTTCTAATATGGCCTTTACAAGCGCATAATTTTTGATAAACCGGCCGTTTACCATCGTGGAAATATAATTGCGTGAAGCCCGCGTAATTTCCGGCAAAGCGATAAACCCGTTGATTTCAAAATCAAGTGTTTGACTTTGTACCGGAATCATTTTTTTGGCAATGTTCACGCCGTAAATGGCGGCAAGCACCTGACGCACATCGCCGTTCCCGCTTGTCTGAAGCAGCATCTTTCCGCCGTGGCGGAGGCGGAAAGACACCTCGGGGTGGCTGAGCGCGAGGCGGTTCACCACATCGGTAATATTGCCGAGCTCGGTATGGATCGACTTCATATACTTTAACCGCGCAGGCGTGTTAAAAAATAAATCGGTGACCGTAATTTCCGTTCCTCTCCGGCTCGGCGCCTGTTCGCGGGCCACCCATTTCCCGCCTTCAATGACCGCTTTTGTCCCGGGCCCGTTTCCGGTTGAGGTGACGATTTCAACACGGGAAACAGCAGCAATGCTCGGGAGCGCTTCGCCGCGAAAACCGAGCGAACGAATCCGGAACAGATCATGTTCGTTTTTGATTTTGCTTGTGGCGTGGCGTGAGAAAGCAAGCTCAACATCGTCAGGCTCGATGCCGGTTCCATTATCAATCATACGGATTTTTTCCATACCGGCTTCCCAGACATCAATTTCGATAACTGTGCTTTCCGCGTCGATGGCATTTTCAGCCAGTTCCTTCACGACAGATGCCGGCCGTTCGACCACTTCACCGGCTGCAATCCTGTTAGAAAGCAACTCGTCCAGTTGTGCAATTTTTCCCATCGCGGACAACACCACCTATTTTTTTAATTTTTTCTGAATCTCATAGAGTGCATTCATGGCCGCAAGCGGCGTCATCTCGAGCAAATCGAGTTCCCTAATTTGCTTGAGCACCTTTCTTTCCTTTGCTTCAACCGTTTTCTGACGCGGCGTTTCCGGCTCTTCAAAAAAGGACAGTTGCGCGGGCTCTGTGGCAGCAGCCGCCTCCGGGGGGTTCATCTGCGTTTCGCCGTTATCCTGGTTTTCAAGCGCATGGAGAATTTTTTCGGCGCGGCGAATCACTTGTTCCGGCAGGCCGGCCAGCTTTGCCACATGGATCCCGTAACTTTTATCTGCAGGGCCTTCTTTGATTTTATGGAGGAAAACCACTTTGCCGTTTTGCTCCATGGCGCTGACATGGACGTTTTGCAGCTTGCCCAGTTCCGCAGAAAGCGCCGTCAGCTCATGATAATGGGTGGAAAAAAGCGTTTTGGCCCCGATTTCATCATGGATGTATTCGATCATCGCCTGGGCGAGTGCCATCCCGTCATATGTAGACGTTCCGCGCCCGATTTCATCAAATAAAATCAGGCTTCGTTCCGTTGCGTTTGCAATCGCGTTTTTCGCTTCAAGCATTTCGACCATGAACGTACTCTGGCCAGAAATGAGATCATCGGCTGCGCCAATCCGTGTAAAAATCCTGTCAAAAACCGGCAGCTCCGCCTCGCGTGCCGGCACAAAGCAGCCGATTTGCGCAAGGATTACCGTCAGCGCAATTTGCCGCATATACGTGCTTTTCCCGGACATGTTCGGCCCGGTAATCAGCAGAATCTCTCGGTTTTCATCCATCAGGCAGTCGTTTGGCACATAGCTTTGCGAATCGAGTACTTTTTCCACGACCGGATGGCGCCCTTCCGTAATCTTCAGCACGCCGTCTTCCCGGAATACCGGCTTTGTGTAGTGGCGTTTTTCGCTTACGACGGCAAAGCTTTGCAGCACATCAATCGTGCTGACCGCTTTTGCGAGGCGCTGCAGCCTGGGAATAAATTCTTTTACATGTGCCCGGATTTCCGTAAACAGCTCGTATTCCAGATCGATCATTCTTTCTTCCGCCTGTAAAATAAGCGCTTCTTTTTCTTTCAATTCCGGTGTGATGAACCGCTCGGCGTTCGCCAACGTCTGTTTCCGTTCATAGCGGCCTTCTTCGAGCAGGTGGAGGTTCGCCTTCGTCACTTCAATATAGTAGCCGAACACGCGGTTGTATCCGACTTTCAGCGACTTGATTCCGGTCCGCTCGCGCTCGTCGCGTTCGAGGCTTGCAATCCACTGCTTGCCGTTTTTGCTCGCGTCGCGGTAGCGGTCCAGCTCTTCGTTATAGCCGTCGCGGATCATCCCGCCTTCCTTCACGGAAACCGGGGGATTGTCCTCAATCGCGCGTTCGAGCAAATCTGTCAGTTCTTCACACGGGTCAAGAAGCGCCGCCAATTTTTTGCTTTCCGGGCTTTCCAAGCTTTCCATGACCGCCCGGATACCCGGAATTTGCTGTAGCGAGCATTTCAGCTGGATGAGGTCACGTGCATTCACATTGCCAAATGCCACCCGGCCGGCAAGCCTTTCCAGGTCGTATACTTCCTTCAGGCGCTCGCGGATATCCTCCCGCTCAAAGTAATGGTTTAAAAAGGTTTCCACCATTTGAAGCCGTGCTTCTATTTTTTCCTGCTTAAGCAGCGGCCGGCCGATCCACTGTTTTAAAAGCCTGCCGCCCATGGCTGTCATCGTTTCATCGAGCAGCCATAAAAGCGATCCTTTTTTGCCTTGCCCGCGGATCGTCTCAGTCAGTTCGAGATTACGCTTGGAGTAATAATCAATATTTAAAAACCGGCGGACTTCATACATTTCAACCGGCTGCAGATGATCGAGGCTCCTTTTCTGCGTGCGGAATAAATAGTTTAACAGTCTTGCTGCAGCCAGCCGCAAAAGCTCCGGTTCCAACTGGGGCAGAAGCCTTTCAAAGCCTTCCTTTACAGCCGTATCCGTTTCAAACGAAATGGTGATATTTCCTGTATTTTTCATTAGCCGCGCGTATTCATCCGGAAATTCCGGATCTACCACAGCTTCTTTTGCGCCGATCGACGCCAGTTCGTTCAGTACTTCTTCAAACGGGCCTTCCAAAAGACAAGCCCTGCCCTCCCCTGTTGACAAATCTATATAGGCAATCGCGAAATTCCCGTCCGCCGGGGATGCAACAGACGCAATATAGTGGTTTTCTTTTTCCGCGAGCGATTTGCCCTCCATCAAGGTGCCAGGGGTAATCAGCTGGATGACTTCCCGCTTGACAACACCCTTTGCCAGTTTCGGGTCTTCCATCTGTTCACATATCGCCACTTTATAGCCTTTATCAATCAGCTGTTCAATATAAGTGCTGGCGGAATGGTACGGTACCCCGCACATCGGGATTTTCTCGTCGCCGCCGCCGTCCCTGCTCGTTAATGTAATTTCCAGTTCCTGGGACGCTTTAATGGCATCTTCGAAGAACATTTCATAAAAATCGCCGAGACGGAAAAATAAAAAGGCATCCTGATATTCCGCCTTCACTTGCAAATATTGCTGGATCATTGGGGTATACGCAGCCATTCTTACCAAATTCCTTTCCTGCTTTTCAATCATTCTTCAATCCTGTTTATTATAACATATTTGCATGAAGGCCTTCATAAATTGAAATACGGATCATTTTACAAAGCCGGGCCTTGTCTGTTGATTTTCAATGTCTCCTCCAGGGATGCCAGGTTTTTTCTGCCTGTGTCAAAACCCATTACAGGATTTCGCGTGCATTCTAAGCATGCGTTTTGGTGGGGCAAATGGCCGCGCTTTTACCGCCGGATGCCCAGAAAAAAACTAGGAGTGCATGTCTCCTAGTTTGTGGCTTCTATTCTTCTTCACTTCCCACTAAAAAGTCAGGGTTTAATTCTTCAAACTCGTCGCTGCTTTCTTCTTCCCATTCATCGTCATCGCTGCATCCTTCAGGCGAGATGGCAACACAAACCTTTGTTTCTCCGATGACTTCCACGAGAAACTCTCTTTCAACACTGACAATGATTTTATTGCCGTTTGGCGAAATGACCGCTTCAATGCAATTCGGCTGCTGCAGGACGCTTGCGATGACTTCTTTGTCGTCCAGGCAATCCGGATCCCTGTAATGCAATTTAACGGTATCGGTATACTCGACTTTTTCCGTCATGACCGATGTCTTCGTATTGTCATTATGGGAATACCAGATGTTCACATCATAAGAGCCGCGGATTTTAACTTCTTTATCTATTTTCCTGGCTTCGTACTTATGGTTGATAATCCAGCAGCCTAAAATGCTCGAAGGATGCTGCGGCGGGCAAATCGTATGATTGGACTGCGTAAATTTGCGCCCTTTCGCAACGACTGCTTTTGTAATGATTTCTCTATATTCTGCCATTCGAGCGAACCCTCCTCATCTATTTTCAATTCATCCTATGCTTTTACCCAGGCCGGTGTGCCAATTCTTTTTCTCGCCACCTCCGGGTAATCCTAACATATGCCGCGACAATAGGAGGGTGCCCGTACAATGGATTTGCCTTGTGCTGCGCACCAAAAAAACGGTGTGCACAGATGCACACCGTTTTTTTCAGTGGAGGGTGCCGGAAGAATATTTCACCTGGGATCCGGTTTGGCCTTTTAAAAGATCGCCGCCGGTCGATTTGATGATTTCATCCGTGACCGTATTGGAAATGGTATTTGTGACAATCTGGAGCAGGTCGTTTACGTCCACCTGTGACTGCTTGAATTCCTGAACGACCGGGATGCCGTCCAGTTCTTCCTCCAGTTTATCTATTTTGGCTTCTACTTGTTTTAATGCTTCTTTTTTTCCATAATGCTGCAAGTTGACAGCCTGCTTTTGCAAAGCTTTAATATTGGCAATTAAATTGCGGACTCTCTCATTTTCATTGATTTGCGCTTCCGCCCGCTTAAAAAAATCGACCTCTTCCGTTTCCGCAATCATTTTCGCAAGTTCGGCAGCTTTTGCGACGATATCATCTTTTGTAAACTTCTGCATCACGCTTCCACCCCGGCCGGATCAGGCACGGCCACCATTTCCCCGTCCAGTGACCATGTTTTCGCCTTCGTAATTTTTACCTGCACAAGTTTTCCAATTGCTGATTTCGGCCCCTTGAAGTTGACGAGTTTGTTTTTGCGTGTGTAACCGGCTAAAATTTCCGGATTGTTTTTGCTTTCGCCTTCTACAAGCACTTCCACAACCTGGCCTTCGTATTTTTCCATGGCCGCTTTTGAATAGGCATTGACGAGTTCATTCAGGCGCTGCAGCCTTTCCTTTTTCACTTCCATCGGGATATTATCTTTCATTCTGGCTGCCGGCGTGCCTTCGCGCGGGGAATAAATAAACGTATAGGCCGTTTCGAACCCGACTTCTTTATACAGGGACAAGGTTTCTTCAAACTGCTCTTCGGTTTCGTTTGGGAAACCGACAATAATATCGGTAGACAGCGCCACATTCGGAATCGCGGCTTTGATTTTTCTGACGAGTTCCAAATATTGTTCCCGCGTATATTTGCGGCCCATAATTTTTAAAATTTCGCTTGAACCAGACTGGACAGGAAGATGGATATGCTCGACAAGGTTTCCTTTTTTCGCCAGCACTTCGATCAGACGGTCGTCGAAATCGCGCGGATGGCTCGTGGTAAAGCGGATGCGCGGGATGTTGATTTTGCGCAGATCATCCATCAAATCGCCAAGTCCGTATTCAAGGTCATCAAAATCTTTTCCGTAGGCATTGACGTTCTGGCCGAGCAGCGTGATTTCCTTGTAGCCTTTGGCTGCCAGTTCACGCACTTCCTGGATGATGTCTTCCGGACGCCTTGACCGCTCTTTTCCGCGCGTATACGGCACGATACAATACGTGCAGAACTTATCGCATCCGTACATGATGTTTACCCATGCCTTGATGTTGCCTTTGCGCACTTTCGGCAGGCTTTCGATCACGTCGCCTTCTTTGGACCATACTTCCACAACCATTGCCTTGGACATATACGCTTCTTTTAAAATGTGCGGCAGGCGGTGAATGTTGTGGGTGCCGAAAACCATATCGACATGCGGGTGTTTTTGCAAAATTTTATTGACGACGGATTCTTCCTGCGACATACAGCCGCAAACCCCGATCAGCATGTCCGGTTTTTCCGTTTTCAACGGTTTCAGGTGGCCGATTTCGCCAAACACTTTATTTTCGGCATTTTCACGGATGGCGCATGTATTTAGCAGAACCACATCCGCATCTTCCACCGTTTCGGTCGGTGTGTAACCAAGCTGCATAAAAATGCCGGCCATCACTTCCGTGTCATGTTCGTTCATTTGGCAGCCGTAAGTCCGGATGTAAAATTTCAATCCGTCGCCCATGCCTTTTAAGTCTTCATCGATTTCGAAGTCTTTAAAATACTGGACTGGTTTCCGGCTCCGTTTTCTTGCTTCTTTTAAATTCGGCGGAATATAAACCGATTGGAAATATTTGCTGTAGTCCTTTTCGGATTTTTTGTCCGCAGGCTCTACAGGGTTCACTTGCTGCTGTTCCAAACGTTGTTTCTCGTTCATGGCAATCCCCTTTCTGTTTGCACCATGCCGCGCTCAATTTGCGGCAACCATATAAAAATCATGCGTATAACCAGTATAAATGGTTTTTTCTCCTATTACAACAAACCCCCGTTCCCGGTATGTGTCAAGTTTTTCACGATTCCCGGAACATCCGGACTTCAAAAGCCGTTTGTTTAACCATTTAACGCGGATTCATTCGCGGTTTGTGCCGGTGTCACATTGGCAAAACACCGGGCTGTGCGCTTTACCGGGAAAAAAGAAGCCGTTACCTTCGTGCCCGGCGCAAAAAGCCCCTTCCTGTTTCAGGCAGAGGCTTTTTGCGTTTCTCTTCCGTTTTACATTTTATGCCTTCACTTGCGATAAAACGTGTTTGAACGTACGGATAACCTGGTCGATTTCTTCATAGCTGATTGTAAGTGCCGGTTCAAAGCGCAAAGTTTTCGAATTAATCAATGTGCCTGCGACAAGCACGCCCCCGTCAAACATGCCTTTTGCCACTTCATAACCGAGTTCATCCGAATGGAATTCTATCCCGATCATTAACCCTTTCCCGCGGACTTCCTGGACAATGTCTTCGTGGCCTTTTGCCGCCTCTTTTAAGCCGTTCAGGAAATAATCCCCGGCAACAGCTGCGCGTTCCGGCAGCTTTTCCTCGATGAGGACACCGATCGTTGCAATTGCCGCAGCACAGGCAAGCGGATTTCCGCCGAAAGTGGTAGTATGCATGAACGGATTCGGGAACCAGCTTTTGAACACTTCTTCTTTCGCGACCACCGCGCCGGCAGGCATCACACCGCCGCCAAAAGCTTTCGCGAGACAGAGAATATCCGGGACGACGCCGTAAAGTTCCGCCGCGAACATTTTTCCGGTACGGCCCATGCCGGTCTGCACTTCATCAAAAATGAGCAGCGCGCCAAACGCATCGCAAAGTTCACGGACTTGTTGCAAGTAGCCCTCCGGCGGGAGAATAATGCCGCCTTCCCCTTGGATCGGCTCCAGCATGACGGCTGCAACATCTTCTCCGACAAGGGCGCATGTTTCAAACGTTTTTCGCATCATGTCAATGTCGCCGTACGGGATATGGCGGAAGCCCGGAACAAGCGGAAGGAATGGTTTGCGGAACATGCCTTTCGCCGTCCCGGACAATGAACCGAGGCTTTTCCCATGAAAAGCACGGGTAGTCGAAATGATGGTTGTCCGGTCGCTGTACATTTTTGCGAGTTTCAATGCCGCTTCCACGCTTTCCGTTCCGCTGTTTGTGAAAAACGCATATTTTAAATCGCCGGGCGTGATATCCGCCAATATTTTTGCAAGCATGGCCCGAAGCGGGTCAAGCAAATCCTGGCTGTGGAGCGCCTGGCGTTTCAGCTGGTCGGTCACAGCTTTTACGACTTTCGGATTACGGTGCCCGACATTGTAGATTCCGAAACCGCCCAGACAGTCGATATATTCTTTGCCGTTTACATCTTTAAAACAGGCGCCGCTGTCGGACCATTCGACTGCCGCAAACTGGCCGCCTTCCGTCACGGTTTTCCGGTATTCCAGAAAGCCCGGATTCACATATTCGCGGAATCCGTCCACCGTTTCCTTCGTAATCCATTCCGCTTCTTCCTGCGTGACTTCCTGTTTTTCAATTAAATTCAGCACTTTATGAATATAACCGAGTACCGCTTGTTCTTCGCTGTTTTTCTTCTCTTGTTTGATATCTATCCCCATTTATGATCTCTCCTTATTTTTCATGTGAAAACCAGCCGGTTGGTTCCACTTGTAAATTGATGTTGATTTGTTTGATTTCCTGAAATTCTTCGAGCCCGAATGTGCCGAGGCTGCGCCCGATTCCGCTTTGCTTATAGCCGCCCCACGGCGCTTCGTTATAAGTAGGATGATAGGAATTGATCCACGTAATGCCGGACCGGATCTTTTTAATGACCCTTAACGCCTTGGCCCCGTCATTGGAGAAAACCGCACCGGCCAGCCCGTATACCGTGTCATTGGCCAATTTTACAGCTTCCGCCTCATCCTTGAATTTTTGAATAACAACGACAGGGCCGAAAATTTCCTCCTGGACAATCCGCATGTTTTGTTTAACATCCACAAACACGGCCGGCCCGACAAAATACCCTTTATCCAGCCCGTTTTCCAATAGGCGGTTGCCGCCAAGCGCTAAGGTGGCGCCTTCCTGCTTGCCGATTTCAATATAAGAAAGCACTTTTTTCATATGTTCTTCGCTGACAAGCGGGCCCATTTCCGTATCCGGATCATCCCCCGGCCCGACTTTAATTTTGGCGGCTCTTTCCACAAAATGGGAGACAAATCTTTCGTACAAGCTTTCTTCAACAAGGATTCTCGAGCCGGCGGAACATACCTGGCCGGCCCCGCTGAAAATGCCGTACAAGGCGTAATCAACGGCCGTTTCAAAATCTGCATCGGCAAAAATAATATTCGGAGATTTCCCGCCGAGTTCAAGGGAAACTTTTTTCAACGTATCGGCCGCCTGCCGCATCAGATGTTTCCCGGTTTTCGTGCCGCCGGTAAAGGAAATCATATCCACTTCCGGATGGGTGACGATCTCCTCGCCTACTACCGGCCCCGCGCCCATGACCATATTGGCGACACCTTTCGGCAAGCCGATTTCTTCAAAGATTTCAAAGAGCTTCATGGCTGTCACCGGCGTCACCTCGGACGGTTTAAAAACGATCGTATTTCCGGCTGCCAGTGCCGGCGCGATTTTCCAGACGCTCATTAAAAGCGGATAATTCCATGGCACGATAAGGCCGCATACCCCGACGGGTTCCCGGACAACCATTGCCTGCATCGGATCTGCGACATGGTAGGTAAACCCGTCAGGCTTCGTAATTAAGCCGGCGTAGTAACGGAAACAGGCAGCCGCATCGGCAATATCATAGCTTGCTTCTCTTAACGGTTTCCCGTTGTCCAACGTTTCAAGCCTGGTTAAAGCCTTCGCGTTTTCGTCGATTTTATCGGCAACTTGAAATAAATACGCTGCCCTTTCCTGTGCAGGAATGCCGGACCATATCCCCGATTCAAAAGCTTTTCGAGCTGCATCCACTGCTTCATGGGCATCACGGGTGGTGCCTTCCGGGGCAATGGCGATGGTTTCACCGTTCGCAGGATTTTTTATGGCACGCGTTTCCCGGTTATCTGCATCGATCCATTCGCCGTTAATATACATTTTCAGGTTGATGACGGATTGTTGTACCCCGACCATTTTTCATCCTCCTTTATTCTCTTCGACGAATAATCTTGCAAGAAGGGTGCCAATTAATTTTCAGCCTGATTTATGCGGTTTCGCACGCACAGCATTATGCAGTTTTGCATAATGCTATTTTTTTCTGCATGGAAACGGAGCGGGGAAAGTAAAAAAGAAAACCGGCGCGTTTACACCGGGAGGCACTGAAACAAGTTGCAGGCTGCAAAAAAACGGCGGGACACTGTGAATGGTAGCGTCCCGCCGTTTTTTAGGCTTTGTTTGCGGCAGCAGGGGTTTTTAGAAGAAGCTTTACTTGAAAACGGCATCCTCTGTTTTCCTGTTTTTCTTGTTTAATATTTTTTGGTATTTGCGGCTGACGGAAGACTGGCTGATGCCCAGTGCTTTCGCCGCTTTTGTTGTCGTTTTATACTGGTTCATGGCCTGCAAAATGAGCTGCTCCTCGACGGACTCCATCGCCTCCTGCAACGGCATGATTCTTGTGACGACCGGCTTCATTTTTTTCCTTTCAGAGCCGAATGTTAAAAACTGGCTGACAAACCCGCCATCGATGGCAGCATGGTCCGCAGTGACGACCAGCCTTTCAATAATATTTTGCAGTTCCCTTACATTTCCCGGCCACGGGTAACATTCCAGCACATTGATCGCATCAGGCGTTAAATAAAACTTCCGGCCGTATTTTTCGTTTAATTGCTGCAAAAAGTGGAAGGCAAGCAGCGATATATCTTCCGGCCGTTCCCGGAGCGGCGGGATCCGGATCGGAATGACGTTCAATCGGTAATATAAATCTTCCCGGAACCGGCCCTCTTCCACCATTTTTGCCAGGTTTTGATTTGTCGCCGCAATGATCTGGACATCGATTTTAATGGGGGTTGTGCTGCCGATCGGGATCACTTCCTGTTCCTGCAGCACCCGCAGCAATTTGACCTGCAGGTGCACCGGCAATTCGCCGATTTCATCAAGGAACAAAATGCCGCCGTCCGCCTGCTTAAAGTATCCTTCTTTTCCGTTTTTTTCCGCACCTGTAAAGGCGCCTTTGACATATCCGAACAATTCGCTTTCCAGCAAAGTTTCCGGAATCGCACCGCAGTTCAGTTTTAAAAACGGTTTTTCCGACCTTTTCCCGAATTGGTGGATCGCCTGGGCAATGACTTCTTTTCCGACGCCCGATTCGCCGGACAGTAAAACAGTGGACGAAAATTCGGCGATTTTCTTTACCTGGTGCATGATTTTTTCCATTTTCGGGCTGCAGTAAATCATTTTTTTCAAAAACCGGTCTTTGTTTTTGAACTGGTCGAGCTCTTTTTTGTACCGGGCTGAAATTTCTTTCATCTCTTTCAGTTCGGTTTTTAACCGGGTCGTCTCGGTTATGTCCCGCGATGCAATAATGATCCGGTCAAGCGCGCCTTTTTCATTAAAAACCGGGTTCCCGACGGCCAGAATTTTTCTTCCCGTCCGCGTTTCCTGCACAACGGATACTTTTTTCCGTTTTTCCATCACGAGCCTTATAACCGACGGGGTGAATAAGCCCTGGTCTTCAAAATCGAGGATATTTTTCCCGATCAGCGTTTTTACGTCCACCTGCCAGAAATCTTCAATGATGTTCTCCCCGTAGCGAAGCAGTTCGCCCTTTGCATTGACGACAAGAATTTCGTCATAAATCGTCGACAGAATCGCATTCAAGTCTTTATTTAAGTCTTTTATATATTCGATTTCAAGTGCCATTTCTTCTACCATCGGCAAATCCTGAACGACAATGATCAGGCCTTCAACTTCACCGGCGAAATTTTGAATCGGGCTGTAGTCGGCCAAAACCCCGACCCCGTTTGCGAATTCAAGATGGTTCAGATACGTTTTCCCGGTTTCAAACGCTTTTGCGATATGGTCATGGCTGAAAATACTTTTACCAGGGGCATTCAGCACCGCTTCGTGCGGCAATTTAATCATTCGTAAACCTGCTTCGTTACAATGGATGATCCGTTTTTCCCTGTTGAGCACAAAAATGCCCATTGGGATCGATGCGAGCAAGATTTTCAGAAAGTGGGCGCTTTCGTTTTCCTGTTTAAAGAGCTCCGCCAGCATGTCCTCTCTTTGGATGTAGCCGGACGGGCGGCCATCTTCGCTTCTCACAAGCGCAAATGGTTCACCAATGATTTGGAACAAGCTCGTAATGGAAATATGGTCATCGAGACGGCTGATCCCGTCAAGCGGTTTTGCGTGGCGAAGCAGGGTTTCTTTTGAAAAGTTGCCTTTTTTAAGCTTTTCCAGCAGTTGATGATTCAGCAAGGCATAGGCAAATAATTCTCCGTCCTTCTTTAAAAACAGAAAAGGCCCTTTATGCTTTTGTAACGCCAGCCTTAAATCTTCTTCACCGTCAACCGAAAAGGGGATGATCGGCTTTATTTTTTCTTTTGCAATTGCCGGCATTGCGATTCCTCCTTGCACCTTCTAAAAATATAGTATCACTATATTTTAATATTGGAAATAGTCCGGCACAAAAAAAGAAGATGCCTGCACATCTTCTGCCATGTAACCATTGCTTTTTATCTTAAAGAATAGAAGTTTTTTCTGCTTCATCCAATTGAAAATCGATGACCTGCTTGCGGAAAAATTTCGTTTGGATCGCCATATAAATAAATCCGATGCCTGACCAGATAATGCCGAAAATGAGGGCGTCTTTTTGCAAGTTGGACCATAAAACGCCCGTCAGCCCTGCCCCGGCTAAAGGCATCACCAGGTAGGAAAACACATCTTTTGCCGTTTTATAGCGCTTTTTCCGGAAGACAAAGAAGGCAATAACAGATAAATTGACGAATGTAAAAGCAATCAGGGCGCCAAAGTTGATAAACGAGGAAATGAGTTCCAGGCTGGGCGTGATCGCAAGCAGCGACACCAGGCCGACAAGGATTACATTCCATGCGGGGGTCCGGAATTTCGGATGCACGTACCCGAACCATCGCTTCGGCAGGACGCCGTTTCTCCCCATCACATATAACAGCCGCGAAACACTGGCATGGGAAGCAAGGCCGGACGCAACCGTGGCGGCAAATGCACCGGAAATAAACAATAATTTAAACAGCGTTCCGCCCACATACAATCCGATTTCGGGCAATGTGTCATCCGTGTTTTTAAAATGGGAAACGTCCGGAAACAAGGCTTGCGCGAAATAACTGGCGATAAAGAAGACCGCACCGCCGATAAAAACCGTTAGCATGATCGCTCTCGGCATGATTTTGGGATCTTTCGCTTCCTCCGCATACATCGTTACCGCATCAAAGCCGATAAACGAGAAGCATACGACTGTCGCTCCGGTCAGGACCGCGCTCAAACGGACATTGGAGTGGTAAAGCGGATCGAAAGTGAAAACCGTACCTTTTCCCATTCCGTGCGAAAATTGTACAACGGCCAGCACAAGAAAAGCACCGATTAGCACGAGTTCAAAAACGACAAGAATGGTGTTCATATTGGACGTTTTCCCCATGCTCCATACATTGATGCCCGTCACGGCGGCTACATACGTCACCACCCAGATCCAGGCGGGCACGTTTGGAAAGACGGATACCATATAAATCCGGATAATTAAAGCATTCACCATGGGCAACAGCAAATAGTCGAGCAACGCCGCCCACCCGACAAGGAAACCGAGATGGGGGTTCATCGTTTCCCTTGTATACGTGTAGGCAGATCCGGCGTTCGGGAAAACTTTTACCATCTTCCCGTAACTGATGGCGGTAAACAGCATGACAATCAACGCAGTGATATAGGCAAGCGGCACCACCCCGTTGGTTTCCTTTGATACGATGCCAAAAGTATCAAACACAATGGTAGGCGTCATATACCCTAATCCAAGTCCGACGATGGCCCATAAACCGAGTGAACGCTTTAATGTCGCATTCTCCAATTTTATCATCCTCCCTCTCTCTTCCACGAATCAAAGATGTTTGCTTTTTGGTACGCTAATAAGGCTGCTCCGCTTCCATCCATGCGAAGGCCTATTATTCTACATCTTTGCAATTTTCATACCAATTATTAGAAAAACAAGAGGAGGATTTGAAAAACTCAGAATTCAGGAAAAGCAGTCGCGGGAGTTCGGAGGGGTAGGGGGAAAAACGGAAAGTTTCTTATGCAATATTGCATAGTTTCACCTGTTTTGCATACCATTGGAAGGCAAATTGACGAAAGCCGGGGATGCAAAAACGGCGGGAACGTATTTTTGTATCCCGCCGTTTTGAGGTAAATTTTCATTCACTTGGAGCCTGTCCAGGAAAGTTTGAAAAGCGTGCCGTACTCACCGGCATTTTGCGTATCCGCATCAAATCATAAGGTTTTACAGGATGGTCGACGATTGTTTTCACGGTCATCATCGCATTCGGGGCACGTTCAATGCACTTGCCGTCTTCATCCCAAAGCTTGCGGATGGTTTGGGTGAAACGGGCAAATCCCGGCCCGTAAAACTCCACTTCTTCCCCTGTCGTAAAATGGTTGCGCTGTTCAAGCGTGGCGATTTTTGTAGCCGGATCGTAATCCAAAACACGGGCAGCGAAAGTATATTTCGGAATTTTGCGGGGGCGCCCGAACAGTTGCTGGTGGGCATCCGGTTCCCCAAAGTAAAAACCGGTGGCCAGTTCCCGTTGTGCCACTTTCCAAATTTCTTCCTCCCACGCCGGGTCAAAAACAAAATGGTCCGGATCTTCACAATAGGCATCGACAATCGCCCGGTACACATTCGCCACAGTCGAAACATAGTGGATCGACTTCATTCTGCCTTCAATTTTAAAACTTCCCACACCCGCTTCAATCAATTCCGGCACGTGATGGATCATCGTAAGGTCCACCGCACTCATGGAAAACGGCTCGCCGCCAGCTGTTAAGATGTCGGCTCCTTCATTTTCAAACAAGTCATATTTCCAACGGCATGACTGGGCGCATCCGCCGCGGTTTGCATCGCGGTTCGCCATATGATTGGACAGTACGCAACGCCCGGAATACGAAATGCACATCGCCCCCTGTACAAACGCCTCTATTTCCATACCGGTATTTTTCCGGATTTCGCGGATTTCTTCAAGGCTGACTTCGCGGGCCAGGACCACCCTTTCGACCCCTTCCTGCTCCCAGAACTGAAGCGCTTTGTAATTTGTTGCAGAAGCCTGGGTCGACAAATGGACGGCAAGGCCGGGCGCCTCTTCCATACAAATGGTGATAAAACCCGGGTCGGAGATGATGACAGCGTCAATCCCGATCTCCTTTAATGTGCGGAAAAAATCCCCTGCCCCTTCATCATCGCCTTCATGGCCGACCATATTTGCAGCTACATACACTTTTGCGCCGCGGGCATGCGCAAAGCGGACCCCTTCCTTCATTTCGTCATACGTAAAATTGCCGGCTCTTGAACGCAAGCCGTAAGCCTGTCCGCCAATATATACGGCATCCGCGCCATAGCGGACGGCGATTTCCAGTTTTTCAAGATTTCCGGCCGGCGCAAGCACTTCCGGTTTTTTGATGATGTTTCGCATATTCTCCCTCCTACTGTACTTCATCCGGCTGCCGCAGGAAAAACCCCGTGCCAAGCTTCCGCGTTTCCGGCTGCAATTGCAAAAGCTCAGCTGAAAAACGCGCCGCATCAAAAGTGCCGGACAGCACCGCTTCTTTTGCCCGGACATAAAGGGCGGCAATATCCGTAAAGGTTTCCCCTTCGGCCAAAATGCCGTCGAGTTTCCACGTATCCAGCCCCGCCCTGTGCAGATCCGGCAAATACCGAATGAGCGCAATGTCTTCTGCGGAAAAAATATGGGTGCCATTTTCATCCTCAAAAAGCGGATACTGATTTTCCCTGTCTTTTTTCTCGCTGATGCTGAGCCTGTCACGGACAGTTGTGCCGGCATTAAGATGCGCAAATTGGGTGTAATTCGAAAGCAAGCGGCGCTTCGAGTGGTGGATGCATGTCGGGCCGTATACTTGTACCTCGACGGGTTGCTTGATTTGCGCCTGTATCTCTTTTAATTCAATAAAAGTACATTCGCGCGCCGCCACGGCCCCTATTGCCCCGCGTTTGAGCCAGAACTTTATCTGGTTTGCCGATGTGACAAGCGTCTGTGCATCGTAAATATAAGGCAGATTCAGTTTCATTTCTTTTAAGAGCTGTATCACGCCCGGATCCCCGGCAGTAATCGCATCCACTCCCGCTTTTTCAAGTGATAACAAATATTCCGGAAGCGCCTCTATATGGCCGTTATGCATCAATCCGTTAACGGCTGTATACACTTTTCTATTCTGCCGGTGTGCAAACTTTGTAATGTCGCCTATGTCTTCAAGCGTGATATGGCCGGGCATGCGCAAGCCGAAACGGTTCCCCCCGATATAGAGGGTATCCACTCCGGCCGCAATCAGCGCTTCAGCCTGCCCGGACGATTCAGCAGTAGCAATGATATGGATCAACTTCCACCCCTCCTTCAGCCACTTTTCAGGCTGCAGTAAAAAAGGCGCAAAGATAAAGCGCGCCACGATTTTACTTTATCACGTGGACGGGTTCTTTTTGCTGATAAAGTATGACAGTTTCCGCAAACCTTTTTTCCATACAAAAAAAAGCTGTCTGCTTCTGCAAACAGCGTTTCTTTTCAATCTATATCAGCGGGGTTCAATGATGAGTTTAATAGCGGTTCTTTCTTCTCCTTCAATCTGAATATCCGTGAAAGCCGGGATGCAAATTAAATCCACACCGCTCGGGGCCACAAACCCTCTTGCGATGGCAACGGCTTTTACAGCCTGATTAATGGCGCCCGCCCCGATCGCCTGGATTTCCGCCCCCCCTCTTTCACGAAGAACACCGGCAAGTGCACCAGCTACAGAATTAGGATTAGATTTTGCTGAAACTTTTAATATTTCCATTCCTTCTCCTCCTTGTCTCCTTCCGTTAACCGAATGTCCGTTCAGAGTGACGATTCATGTTCGAACGTGAAGTATCTCTTGCCCGTTTCCAGCCCGGCCTTTTCCCGGCTTCGCTGGAAACGGGGCGGCTGTCCGAAACAATCCGGCAGCCGCCCCGCATATAGGCTACTGATTTTCCTGCTTGTCGTGCGGGCTTTCGTGAACGTCTCTTGCTCAAAAAAACTCCGGGGAGCTGCCCCCCGCACAGCGGGAAAAATCATTTCACTGCTACTATATTCCTTTGTTCTGCGAGTTATGCCATCCTTCATAAGCACCGGTACATAAAAAGAGGCGCTGTCCTGCCCGGCACCCATCCGGAAAAAGAAAAAACCCGTTTATTCAGAGATAAACGGGTGGTCTTCATTAATTAAAATGTTCTGGATCGTTGCGGCTTTGCCTGTTTTTTTATCAAGGCTGATGATGCATCCGCTTAATATTTTCCTTCCCGATTTCGGCACTTCAAAACGGACAGGAAGCGAAGTCAGGAATTTTTTCATTACCGCTTCTTTGTCCATGCCGAGAATGGCATCGTACGGCCCGGTCATGCCGGCATCGGTCAGATAGGCTGTACCGTTTGGCAAAATTCTTGCATCCGCGGTTTGCACATGCGTATGCGTCCCGATCACGGCAGACACTTTGCCGTCGAGAAACCAGCCCATCGCCTGCTTTTCGCTTGTCGTTTCGGCATGAAAATCAACAAAGATAAAATGAGTTCTTTTTCTTGCCAGTGCCACCATCTCTTCTGCTTTCCGGAACGGGTCATCGAGCGCGTTCATAAACGTTCTGCCCTGCAGGTTGATGACTGCAAACTCCGTTCCTTCCGCTTTGATCAACGCCATCCCTTTTCCCGGGGTCCCGTCCGGAAAATTGGCCGGGCGCACCATCCATTTTGCATCCTCAATAAAGTCGAAAATCTCTTTGTTGTCCCATGCATGGTTTCCGAGCGTGATGATATCCGCACCTGCATCCAGCAGGCCGCGGTAAATATTTTTGGTAATCCCACGCCCGCCGGCTGCATTTTCCCCGTTTACGATGGTCAAATGCGGCCTGTATTTCGCCTTTAACTTCGGCAAATATTCATTCACCATCTCACGCCCTAATGACCCTACAACATCCCCTATAAATAAAATCTTCATGCAATAAATCCTTTCTATGCTTTGTAAAACAATCTTTATTTTCTTTTCAAAACGTTAAAGAAAATAAGCGGTGAACACGTCACCGCTTATTTTGCATATTCAACAGCCCGCGTTTCCCGAATAACCGTTACTTTAATATGGCCCGGATAATCCAGCTCATTTTCAATTTTTTTGCGGATATCACGTGCCAGGCGATGAGCTTCCAGGTCGTCGATCTGTTCCGGTTTCACCATAATGCGTACTTCTCTCCCCGCCTGGATCGCGAACGATTTTTCAACACCGTCATACGATTCGGCGATTTCCTCCAGCTTTTCAAGCCGTCTGATGTAATGCTCAAGCGTTTCGCTGCGCGCCCCAGGCCGTGCAGCGGATAAAGCATCAGCGGCAGCGACAAGCACCGCGATAACAGAGGTCGGTTCCGTATCGCCATGGTGAGAAGCAATACTGTTAATGACCACCGGATGTTCTTTGTATTTGGTTGCGAGTTCGACGCCAATTTGCACATGGCTTCCTTCTACTTCATGGTCTACCGCTTTTCCGATATCATGAAGCAGACCGGCACGGCGGGCAAGGATTTCATCTTCCCCGAGTTCGGCAGCCAGCAATCCGGAAAGGAATGCGACTTCTATCGAGTGCTTGAGGACATTTTGCCCGTAGCTCGTGCGGAATTTTAACCGGCCAAGAATTTTGATTAAGTCCGGATGGAGGCCATGGACACCAACTTCAAAAGTGGTTTGTTCCCCCACTTCGCGTATATGTTCATCCACTTCCCGCCTTGCTTTTTCAACCATTTCTTCAATGCGGGCCGGATGGATGCGGCCGTCTTGAACCAGTTTTTCCAGTGCAATGCGTGCCGTTTCCCGGCGCACTGGATCGAATCCCGAAAGAATCACCGCTTCCGGCGTATCATCGATGATCAGGTCAATCCCGGTCAGCGTTTCAAGTGTCCGGATATTGCGGCCTTCCCTTCCGATGATGCGGCCTTTCATTTCATCATTCGGCAGGTTGACAACCGATACCGTTGTTTCAGCAACATGCTCGGCTGCACACCGCTGAATGGCCAGCGAAAGAATGCTTTTCGCCTTTTTATCGGCTTCTTCTTTTGCCCTTGTTTCCGCTTCCTTTACCTTAACGGCAATGTCATGGGAAAGCTCGTTTTCCAGTTTTTCAATAATGATGGCTTTCGCCTGTTCGCGATTGAGGCCCGAGATTCTTTCCAGCTCAGACTCCTGCTCGTTAACCATCTCCTCCAATTTGCTTTCCATCTCTTCAATATGTTGTTGTCTCAGGTTTAAAGAATCCTCTTTCTTTTCAAGCATCGATTCACGCTTATCGAGCGATTCATCTTTGCGATCGAGGTTCTCTTCCTTTTGCAATAAGCGGTTTTCCTGTCTTTGCAATTCATTTCTTCGTTCACGCAATTCCCGTTCCATATCCGTACGAAGTTTATGATTTTCATCCTTCGCTTCAAGCAGGGCTTCTTTTTTCAGGCGATCAGCTTCGCGTTTTGCTTCATCAACGATCTGATCTGCCGCATTTTTCGCCCCTGCAATTTTCGCTTCATAAATTGATCTCCGGATGAAATAGCCAACAACTACACCGACGATAAGGACAAGCAAAAGGGAGATGATCCATATGAGAGACTCCATCAATCTCACCTCCTCTTGCTATGAACTTCTTCTACGTTAAAAATGTCGGCTGTTACATTAATCCTTAGGTTTACAGTATACAGCGCCTGGCTTAAAAAGTAAAACGTCGATCCCGGGGCAAGCCCCTCCGGTGTATATGCATGAAAACCCAATCATGCGTTTCGTCCCGGTCCGGCTGAAGACAAGGATGGTTCCATCAGCCGCATGCGGAAAAGCCGCCGGATGAAAAAACCGGCCCCCCTTCCGGAAACTTCCGGGAGGATTTGCTTTCCGTACAGGAGAAAGTCATTTTTAGAAAAATAAAATATACATATTAATTTTAAAGGTGGGAATTTTTATTGTCAAGTGAAGCGGAAAGATTGCCATTGTAAATTTGTGTTGATTCCTCTCCGCCATGCAGATTTTGTGGCGCAAAAAAGTGCGGTAAATGGACGGCAAAAAGCGCCTGGATGCGGTCAGCATTTCAGGCGCTTATACACCGGTTACTCCAAATTTAATTCTTCCTGTCCTTCCACAGCTTCTTGTTCATCTATAGCTTTCTCGGTTTCATGGGAACCGGCATCTTCTGTCAGGTCGTAATGTTCCCGGATTTTTGCGGCAATCTCGTTTTTCAGATCCGCATTTTCCTTTAAAAATTGCTTCGCATTTTCACGCCCCTGGCCGAGCCGCTCGCCGTTATAAGCATACCAGGCCCCGCTTTTTTGGATGATGTCAAGGTCGCTTCCCATATCGACGATCTCGCCTTCTTTTGAGATCCCCTCGCCGTACATAATATCCACTTCTGCCGTTTTAAACGGAGGCGCTACTTTGTTTTTGACAACCTTGATTTTCGTTTTGTTGCCGACAATGTCGCTCCCTTGTTTGATCTGTTCGGCACGGCGCACTTCAAGGCGCACGGATGAGTAGAATTTGAGCGCACGGCCGCCCGGTGTGACTTCAGGATTACCGAACATTACGCCGACTTTTTCCCGGATTTGGTTAATGAAAATCGCAATCGTGTTCGATTTGTTGATTGCACCCGATAATTTCCGCAGCGCCTGGGACATCAGCCGTGCCTGGAGGCCGACGTGGGAATCGCCCATTTCCCCTTCAATTTCCGCTCTCGGCACAAGCGCAGCAACGGAGTCAACGACTACAATGTCCACTGCGCCGCTGCGGACGAGCGCTTCCGCAATTTCCAGCGCCTGTTCGCCCGTATCCGGCTGGGACAGGAGCAGCTCATCAATATTGACACCGAGCTTTTGGGCATAAACCGGGTCAAGTGCATGTTCCGCATCAATAAACGCCGCTTGTCCACCCTGTGCCTGGACTTCCGCAATCGCATGCAGGGCAACCGTTGTTTTACCAGAACTTTCAGGGCCGTATATTTCAATGACACGGCCGCGCGGGTAACCACCGACACCAAGGGCAATATCAAGCGCAAGCGAACCGGTCGGGATCGTGGAGACAACCCGGTCGGTCTGCTCGCCCAACCGCATAATGGAACCCTTACCAAATTGCTTTTCTATTTGTTTCAGAGCCTTGTCTAAGGCTTCTTGACGATCATTCACAAAATTTCCTCCTTTTATTCATTCCAAACTCTCGAAAGCAATGAATCTATATCTATACTATACCCGTTTTTTCTTTGTTTGCCAAGCAAAATCTCGAACGCTCATTCGTCTCTTTTTTGCAAAAATCCGGCAAAAAAATGGGGTTTTCCCCCTGTAAAAATGAAAATTCCCCCGGCAAAAAGAGCCGAAAATTGAATTTTTGGCAAACAAATTTTTTTATAAAAAGGCCGCTTCCGTCACTTGCCATGAGCAGAAGCGGCTTTCGACCTAAAGCAGTTTCAGCAAATGCCAGCAGCCGTATTTCACCGATCGCGTGCGGACGTTGTTGCGGGATCCGGGAAGTTCCAACAGATAAGTGGCAGTTTCTTTCCCTTTTATCGCAATGCCGATCCACACGGTTCCCGGCGGATGGCCTTCAAGGGAGTCCGGGCCAGCCACGCCTGTAAAACTGATGCCAATGTCGGCATCCATAATGCTACGGATATTTTCCGCCAGTTCTTTTGCACACTGGCTGCTGACGGCGCCGTACTTGTCAAGCGTTTCTTTTTTCACTTTGGCGAGCTTCATCTTCGCTTCGTTTGAATAGACGACAACGCCGCCTTTCAACATTGTGCTGACACCCTGGATGGACGCCATTTCCGCTGCAAATTTGCCGGCAGTCAGGCTTTCCGCGCAGGCAAGCGTCAGCTGTTTTTTCGAAAGCTTTTCGAGCAGGGCCTCCATTAATGTCGTATCGTTATAACCGTAAAAATACGATCCGGCAATTTGCATAATCTCTTTTTCCACTTGATCGATCATTTGGTTCGCCGTTTCCGCCGACTGGTGTTTCGCCGTAATCCTAAGTGTCACTTCCCCTTCTTTCGCAAGCGGAGCAACAGTCGGATTGGTTTGGCTGTCCAGTATATGGCGGATGTCTGTTTCCAGCTGGGATTCGCCGATCCCGAAGAAGCGGAGGACGCGCGATTCGATTTTTTCGATCGTTTCCAGTTCTTCCTGGATCGCGGGGCTTGCGTAATGGATAAACATCGGTTCCAGTTCATGCGGCGGGCCGGGCAGCAGCATATAATAGTGGTTTCCGCTTTTGGCCAGCATGCCCGGCGCCATACCGTGGTCATTCGGAAACACTTTTGAACCTTCGATGACCAGTGCCTGCTTTTTGTTGTTTTCCGTCATTTTTCGTTTTGTACGGATAAAAAACTGTTCGATGGAGCGCATGGCATCTTCGTTTGTCACCAGTTTTTTTTCGATGTGCGATGCAATCGTTTCTTTTGTTAAATCATCCTTTGTCGGACCGAGCCCACCCGTAAAAATCAATAGATCGGCGCGACCCTCCGCTGTCCGGATTGCCGCTTCGAGCCGCTCTGCGTTATCACCGACAACGGTCTGGTAGTACACATCCACGCCGATCTCTGCCAATTGTGCGGCAATAAATGTGGCATTTGTATTGGTGATCTGGCCAAGCAAAAGTTCCGAACCGACTGCAATAATTTCGGCATTCACTTTCCATTCCTCCCTTTCTTTTAGAGCAAAAAAACGAACACATGGCGGCGTAATCCAGGCCGCAAATCCACTCGAAGCAATGGCTGCCTTTTTCTCCCGTGCCGGATTAGCACAAGCCACCGGCGGGCAAAAAAGCAGTGAAAGGCTGCCTTTCACTGCATGGTTATTTCGAGCGGGCAAGTACGCCCCGGTTTAAATAGAAATAATCAGCACCTGACCAGATGGTAAAGATGAGCGCCACCCACAAAGCGACCAGATCCATGCGGAAAGAGAGCGCCGAAAACGGGAAGTTATGCAACAGCAATAAAAGGATGGCAATGATTTGCGTCCATGTTTTGATTTTCCCAAGCATATTGGCTGCTGCTACTTCCCCGCCCTCTGCTAAAATCAGTCGCAAGCCTGTCACGGCAAACTCGCGGGCAATGATTACGACAACAATCCATGCCGGCGCCAGCTTGAGCCCAACGAGCAAAATAAACGCCGTTGAAACAAGCAGTTTGTCCGCAAGCGGATCGAGAAATTTCCCGAAGTTGGTAACGAGATTGTATTTGCGGGCATAGTGGCCGTCGATCCAGTCTGTCATAGAGGCAATGGCAAAAATCACCGCACCGACAAAATGGGTGACCGGAATTTTGGCTCCCAGCCAATCAAAGGTGCCCCAATCGAACGGCACCGCCATGATGAGTAAAAAAACAGGGATTAAACATACACGTGATACAGTAATTTTATTCGGCAAATTCACTGGCTTTTCCTCCAACTGTCTATATATTTTCCAAAGAAAAAGCCTTAAAACAAGGCTTATTTCGTTTGTGACCCGTTAAACTGGACGATCATATCCTGGCGTACTTCTTTGGATGCCGGAATATTGTATTTTAGTTTTTTGCCATTGATATACACTTCCGTATTGACGGTGTTTCCGACCGTGATCGTGACTTGTTTTTGTTTTGACAGATCCGCTGTCCGGCTGTCCCCGTCATTCAGCAATTGTTGAAAGTTCGTTGAACCGTCGCTGTTTTTCACCTGTACCCATGACCGTCCGCCGTTTGCTTTCAGTTCAAGTTTGAACTGGTTGGTGCCGGCCAGTTTATAGGTGGTCGTGTACCCGCTTGAAGATACGGTTTCCAGTTTTTGGGCTGTTTTCTTCGTTTTCGAGGCCGGTTTTTTTGACGTTTTCGCCGCCTTTTTTTCGGAAGAGCTGCCGGTGTTTTTGCCGGATGACACCTTTTCAGCCGATTTGACGTTTTCTTTTTGTACGCTCACATCGCCGGAAGCCCCGCTGTTTAACTTTTCCTTTGTGTTGTGACCGGCAAACTTATATACGACAAACCAAAGCAAAAATAAAATCGCGATGATGGCGGCGACCACAAGGATCCTTGGCAGCACGTTCATCATCTTGACGGTATCCGGTGCGGCCCTTTTGGAGGACGTCTGCACCCGCGAAAGTTGCTCGGGAAATTCTTCCTGTTCCGTACGGGGGATGTCGCTCTGGTACTCTTCAAATAAAGTTTCCGGATCAAGCCCGACTGCCTCGGCATACTGCTTAATAAATGCCCGGACGTAAAATTTTCCAGGCATTGAATCATAATTTCCTTCTTCAATGTTTTTCAAATATCTTTTTTGGATCTTGGTCATCTCCTGCAAATCATCCAGGCTGATGCCCTTTTCTTTCCTTGCTTCTTTTAAACGATTCCCTAATTCCGTCATGGTAACACCTGCCAATCTAGTAATCAAATCCTCCAAATTCGCCTTGAAACATCCGGTTTTGCTGGAGTAAGTCATATGTAATTTCCTGTGACGGGTCTTCTCTCAACTCAATAATGTAATCAAAATCATCAAGCGTGTATTCCGAACGCTGCACGAAAATATCCGGGTGTTCCACCACTTTAACAGCCGGAAGCCGCATGATTTCACGGATCAGCTGCCAGTGCCGTTCGTTTCCCCTCTCGGCGGATACGACACCATCCAGGATAAAAATATTGTTTGCATTGTATTCATCCTCAATCAGACTACTTCTCACCGTCTGTTTGATCATCGTGGAGGAGAGAAAAATCCACTTTTTATTGGCGCACACGCTTGCAGCCACAATCGATTCTGTTTTTCCGACGCGCGGCATCCCGCGAATGCCAATCAGCTTATGGCCTTCCTGTTTAAAATGCTCGGCCATAAAATCGACCAGAATCCCGAGATCATCGCGCACAAAGCGGAATGTTTTCCGGTCGTCATGATCGCGCTGGATATACCTTCCGTGCCGGACTGCAAGCCTGTCCCTGAGCTTGGATTCCCTGATTTTCGTTACTTTTATCGTTTCCACTGTTCGCAATATCGATTCGAGCCGGCCGATCTGTTCTTCATTTTTGACAAACAGCAGCAAGCCTCGTTTTTTATGGTCAACGCCGTTAATGCTTCTGATATTGATCGCTAACATGCCCAAGAGAGAGGAAATATCACCCAACAGCCCCGGCCGGTTGATCGTGATTTCATATTCCAAGTACCACTCTTTCCTGTCATCCACCCATAACCCCTCCCGAAATCCGGATCCAAACGAACATATCTAGGTTATATGATATATGATTTTACATCAATAAGGAAGCGAAAGCTCTAAAAATCGTGAATTTTGTCGTGACATGAAAAAACCGGCGGCATCAGCCAAACAACCGGCTTTTCTTGTAAAAAAGCAGCCAATTGTTATCATGATGCGCCGGTATTTCTTTATGACTGGGTACCGTTATTTTGAACGAGTTTTACCATTACATTGGCAATGGCTTGCTGTTCTTCCTGCGATGCCACTGACCATAAGTCAGCAAGAACGCGTTCCTGTTCATTTTTCGGATCTACTTGTGCGGCCAAATAATCGCCGACCTGCTCAGCAAGTTTGTTAATCGTTTCCTGGGGCATCCCCTGTTGCTTTGCCTGGTTGAGGCGGTCCCCCAAAAAGTTTTTCCATTGGTCCCAGTTTTCGAATACGTTCATGTCACAGCCTCCTTTCAAGTTGTTCAACCTTAGTTTGTGACCCGGCGTGGAAGGCTATGCATGGAAAATGGAACCCGTGCTTCTTTCAAGGCACCAGCCGGGCAAAACGGTGTGCTGTTGCCCTTTTTTGGTTAATCCGCGAAAAAACAAAGAGGATTCCTTTGCAACTTTCTCCAGGCGGGACTACATATACCAGCCCCCATTGACGCCAATCGTCTGGCCGGTGATGTAATTGCTTTTTTCCGAGAGCAGGAAAGAAACCGCGCCGGCAATTTCTTCCGGTTTGGCAAGCCGGCCGAGCGGGATGTCCGCTTCGAGATCCGAAATTTCTTCCGGCGCAAACCTTGAAAGCATATTGGTGCCAACCGCCCCGGGCGCGACCGCATTCACCCGTACGCCGCTTCTTGCCGTTTCTTTGGCGAGCGCTTTTACAAATGCGATCTGTGCGCCTTTCATCGCCGAATATACGGCTTCGCACGCCGCGCCTGCCTGTCCCCAGATTGAACTGACAAGCACAATGTGTGAAACCGCATTTTGCCGCAATTTGGGCAACAGCTGCCTGATGATCAGAAGCGGCGCCTTCACATGAATCCGGTAAAGCTTGTCAATGGCTGCCTCATCGATATCCGAAAGCAGCCCGTAGTGGGAAATGCCGGCCGCATGGATGATCGCATCGAGATGAAAAACATTTTCTGCAATCGTTTTTACGGTGCCGTCCGTTGCAAGATCGGCGCGGATCGGGATCGCTTCCGCCCCGAAATGCCGGCAAATGGAAAGCAGTTCTTTGATGGCCGCTTCATTTTGATGGTAATGCAAATACAAATTCCATCCTTCTTTTGCCAGCATTTCAGCTGTTGCCTTCCCGATGCCGCCACTCGCACCCGTAATCAACGCAAACTTTTTCAATTTTCTCCCCCACTTAAAAACCCGGGAGAGTCCCGGGTTATTTCGGTAAAACTTGGCAAACGGTAAACCGTTCTTCTTCAAAAAAAGCTTCCGCCGTTTCCAGCACATCACTGAACCGGATTTGTTCAAGCGCAGGGACGACGTCAAATAAATTCATATCATTAAACGCATATCTTGTAAACTGGTTGGCGATAAATTCAGGTAAGTTCAGCTGGCGCAGGAATCCCCCAATTTTTTTCTTTTTCGTCCGTTCAAGCGCTTCTTCCGCCAAACCTTTTCCTTCTTTTGCCGCAATCATCACCTCTTTCAGCCGTTTTGCCAAAAGGTCCGGATCTTTCGTATCCCCTCCGGCCATCGCAAATCCAAATCCCTGCTCCTGCGAATAGTCAAAAGAAAAACTGGTGTCGATCAGGCCGTCATTGTACAACGCATTGTACGCATCTGAACTGCGCCCGAACAGCATGTCAAGGAGAAGATTGACCACAAGTTCGTTCTTTTGCATTTCAGCGCCGCGCTGGCTCGTATGAAGTGCCTTAACGCCAACAAGGCATTTTGGAATCTGCACATTCATATGCAATTTCTGCTCTTTTTCGGCCGCCTGTGCCGGTTCTTCCGGAAAACGTCTTTTAATCTCCGGTGCTTTTTCGTACTTTTTCTTCGCCTGGTTTTCTCTCATAAAAGAAAGAACCTCATCCGGCGATACATTTCCGACGACAAACAGCAACATATTGCTTGGATGATAAAATGTATGGTAACACTCGTACAATTGCTCCGCGGTGATTTTTGCGATCGAGTCAACCGTGCCGGCAATGTCAATTTTTACTGGGTGATTTGCATATAAATTTTCAATCAGGCCGTAATACAGCCGCCAGTCCGGGGTGTCATTGTACATCATGATTTCCTGGCCGATAATTCCCTTTTCTTTTTCAACCGTCTGTGCGGTAAAATACGGCGTTTGCACCATATCGACCAGCGTTTCCAGGTTTTTCATCACCTGATCGGTGCTTGAAAACAGATAGGCCGTCCGGTTAAAACTTGTAAAAGCATTGGCGGATGCGCCCTGCCGGCTAAATTGCTGAAACACATCCCCGTCTTCTTTTTCAAACATTTTATGTTCGAGAAAATGGGCAATGCCGTCCGGGACCCGCACAAAATCGCTTTTTCCAAGCGGGACAAACGTGTTGTCAACAGAACCGTATTTTGTCGTAAACGTGACAAATGTTTTGTTAAACCCGCGCTTCGGGAGCACATAGACTTTTAATCCGTTATCAAGTGTTTCACCGTAAAGCGTTTCGCCAAGCTGGCTGAATTGTTGGGTTTCCATTTATTTCCCCTCCATTCCGGACAAGAAGTAGATCGTATCGGGTTCAATTTTTGCCGCCACTTTCACAATCTCCCCTTTTCCGACTGCCTTGATTTCCCTTATCCAGTCTTCCACGCCGGTCTTGGTGCCGGCAATGACGTTATGGTACAAAATTTCAACGAGGCCGCGGGATGTATCCGTTGACTCAAGCAGCTGGTTGCGGATAACGGCTTTCGTTTGCCCGATTTCCTGCTCACTGAAATCGCCGTTTTTCATTGCTTCCAGCTGTTTTTCAATAATGGAGACGGCCTTGTCAAAATTCGCGGATTCGATGCCGCTCATCACCATCATGAGCCCTTTATGGCTCTCGATCTGGCTCGCGACATAATAGCAAAGGCTTTCTTTCTCCCGTACATTCAGGAAAAGCTTGGAGTGGGAAAAACCGCCGAAAATGCCGTTAAACATCTGGAGCGGAAAATAATCGCTGTCTCCGAACGTAATATTGGTGCGGTAGCCGATATTCAGCTTGCCCTGGCGGATATCCTGCGATTCTTTGATTTTTTTGACGCTGGAGACCTTTTGAAGCGTTCTTGCGGCAGCGCGTGTCGGCTCGCGGTCCGGAAAACGCAGGCATTCGCAAATGGCCGCAAGCCGGTCTTCATCGACATCACCTGTCACAAATAAGTCCAGTTCATCTTCCCGGATGGCTTTTTGATAATATTGATAAAGATCGGCAGGCGTGATGGCGTCCACATCATCAAGAACACCGTTTGCCTGCAGTGCGTACGGCTCTCCTTTGCACATTTCTTCAATCAGCCGCATGCTTGCATACCGCATTTTATCATCGTATACAGACTGGATCCGCTGTTTCAGCACCCGTTTTTCCTTTTCCACCGTTTGGCTGTCAAACTGCCCGCCGTCTGCATGCGGGTTCAGCAAAACTTCCGCCAAAAATTCAACCCCCCGTTGGAGCAGCGGTTCTGCATCCTGCAAAAACTTTTCGTTCGCAATTTCAATCGTAAAGGTTAGAATATGGTATTCCCCTTTTTTGGCCGTATCGACATAAAAATGAGCGCCGTACAAATCATCGAGATACGCCCTTAATTTTGCGGTCGTATTCAAACGCTTCGTGCTGCTTTGAAGCACATTCGGGAGCAGGGCCCGCAGCGTAACCGTGTCTTTTTCAAGCGGTGCTTTCATTTTCCATACAAGCGTATTCGTTTTGTATTTGTCCGTTTTGATGGTATGTAGTGTGTACCCTTTCATTTTGCGAACCGTCTCTTTTGAAATGGCCATATGGATCCTCCTTTTTCAACGAGCTTCGTGCCAATAGTAAAAGTATGCCTGACTAGGGGGTTGTTTAACCTGTAAATGCATTAATTTTACTATACAAGGGAGACAGGTGTCCCGGCAAGTTTTACGGCACATAAAGAAACCGGCACCAGGCGGGAAAAGCAGCCTGATGCCGGATGGAATAACCTAGCGTTCACCCTTGATATAAGGGACGCCGTCTGCTTTCGGGGCTTCCGCACGCCCGATGAATCCGGCGAGTGCCAGAATGGTCAGGACATACGGCGCAATGAGCAAATAAACGCTCGGGATTTCTTTCAAATACGGAATGCTGTTGCCAACGATGCTGAGGCTCTGTGCAAATCCGAAAAATAAAGCGGCCCCCATCGCGCCGAGCGGATTCCATTTGCCGAAAATCATCGCAGCCAGCGCCATATACCCTTGCCCTGAAATCGTCGAAGAACTGAAATTCAGGGTGATCGACTGTGCGTACACGGCCCCGCCGATTCCGCCGAATACACCGGATAAAAAGACGGCAAAGTAGCGCATTTTTACAACATTGATGCCCATCGTATCGGCCGCCATCGGATGTTCCCCGACCGAACGGAGGCGTAGGCCGAACGGCGTTTTGTAAAGGATAAACCAGACGAGAATCGCAATCAGGATGGCAATGTAAGAAGGGTATGTAATCCCCTGGAAAAACAGTTTGCCGATCCCGGGAATATGGCTGAGGCCGGGAACATCCACCTGCTGGAAATATTCGCTGATCGTATTGGTCTGGCCTTTCCCGTAAATGTTTTTGATGAGAAACATCGCGACGCCGAGCGCAAGGAAGTTAATCGCAACGCCGCTGACTGTCTGGTCGGCGCGGAAAGAAATGGATGCAGCCGCATGGATCAAGGCAAATAATCCGCCGACAAGCATCGCCACCACTACCGCGATCCACGGCGTCCAGGCGCCCAGGGCATGAGAAAACGTTAAATTAAAGACAATCGATATAAAAGCCCCCATGATCATTAACCCTTCAAGGCCGATGTTCACCACGCCGGAACGTTCGGAGAAAACGCCCCCCAAAGCAGTAAAAATAAGCGGTGCTGCAGATAGTAAAGACGCCGAAATAATGATTTCCAAAGCGGTCATAAAATGCATTTTATTTCGCCTCCCTTTTCAAACGGGCCAGGGACCATTTGATGATATAGCCGGATGCGACAAAAAGAATAATCAAAGCAATGACAATGTTGACCAGCTCATTCGGCACGTTGGCATCGACCGGCATGTTCAGCGAGCCGACTTTTAAAGCGCCGAATAAAACAGCTGCGATTAAAACGCCGGGCGCTGTATTCCCGCCGAGCAGCGCCACTGCAATACCGTCAAACCCGATGCCGGAGAAGTTAGATTGCAAAAAGGCAAAGCCGTAATTCCCGAGCCCTTCCATTGCGCCGCCGAGCCCGGCAAAAGCACCGGAGATGACCATAGAAAGGATAATGCTGCGATTCACACTCATGCCAGCGTATTCGGATGCGCTCTGGTTAAACCCGACCGATTTCAGTTCAAAGCCGAGCGTGGTCTTTTCAATGATAAACCACATCACCACAACAGCAACCAAAGAAAGGTAAATGCCATTGTGCAAAGTGGAAAAGTCAGTAATCTTCTGAAAAAACGGAGACGAAAGCGATGCCGAATGATGAATATGCGGTGTCGTATCCTGCTGTTTTGAAAGCACATTCCGGATTAAATAGTTGGATGTGTGCAGCGCAATATAATTCATCATAATGGTCACAATCACTTCGTGCACCCTGAGCCGCGCTTTCAAAAGGCCGGGAATGAATCCCCAAAATGCCCCGGCGCAGCAGGCGGCAAGTATCGCGAGCGGCAAGTGGATCACTTTTGGCAGATCAAAAGCAACGCCGACCCAGACAGCCGCAATCCACCCGACGATCAGCTGGCCTTCAGCCCCGATATTAAACAGCCCGGTCCGGAACGCAAAGGCAATGGCAAGCCCCGCAAAAATATAAGGCGTTGCAAGCCGCAGCGTTTCGCCGACGTAAAAAGCCTGGCCGAAAGCGCCGTTCCAGAGTGCAATATATCCATCCACCGGGTTATAGCCGCTGACAAGCATAATCAATGCGCCTGCCAAAAGTCCGAGAATGACAGACACGACAGGGATCAGAAGGTTCAATGTTCGGTTAGACATTGGTTTGTTCACCTTCCCTTTCTTTTTTGGAACCGGCCATCAAGAGCCCGAGCTCCTGTTCTGTCGTCTGCTTCGGATCGACAATATCAATGATGGCTCCTTCGTAGATGACGGCAATCCGGTCACTTAAGTTCATAATTTCATCCAGTTCAAACGATACAAGCAGGACAGCCTTTCCGTGGTCTCGCTGTTCAATCAGCCGCCTGTGGATAAACTCAATTGCCCCGACATCAAGCCCGCGGGTCGGCTGTGCCGCAATCAAAAGGTCCGGATCGCGGTCCACTTCACGCCCGATGATCGCTTTCTGCTGGTTTCCCCCTGAGAGCGCCCGCGCTTTTGTAAATTCGCTTGGGGTACGGACATCGAATTCTGCAATAATCGATTTTGCCTTTTTATAAATTTCTTTGTAATTTAAGATACCGTTACGGGACATTGGGTTTTTGTAATACGTTTGCAGCACCATGTTTTCCCCGATCGTATAATCGAGTACAAGCCCGTATTTATGCCTGTCCTCGGGAATATGGGAGACGCCCGCTTCCGTTACTTTGCGCGGCCTTAAGTTCGTAATGTTTTTACCGTTCAGGCGGACCGTGCCGCTGTCTGCTTTTCTGAGCCCTGTAATCGCTTCAATCAGCTCTGACTGCCCGTTACCGTCCACACCGGCAATACCGACAATTTCGCCGGCCCTGACCGTTAAATCCAGCCCTCTGACCGCTTCCACCCCGCGTGAATCTTTCACATGCAATTGCTCGATTTCAAGCACATTTTGTCCCGGGCGGCCCTCCGTTTTTTCCGTCTTGAAAAGGACATCTCGCCCGACCATTAAATGGGCGAGCTCCTGCGGGTTTGTATCTTGGACATTGAGCGTCCCGATGCCCTTCCCTTTGCGGATGACGGTAACCCTGTCGCATACTTCCATAATTTCTTTCAATTTGTGGGTAATTAAAATGATGGATTTTCCTTCCTGGATCAGCGTCTTCATGATGCCGATCAGTTCATGGATCTCCTGTGGCGTAAGCACGGCCGTTGGTTCGTCAAAAATAAGGATTTCTGCGCCCCGGTACAGCGTTTTTAAAATTTCCACCCGCTGCTGCATACCGACGGAAATATCTGAAATTTTCGCTTGCGGATCCACATCCAGCCCGTAACGGTCGGAAATTTCCCGGACTTGCTGTTCCGCTTTTTTGATATCGATGGTAAAGGATTTTTTCGGTTCCTTGCCGAGGATAATATTTTCAGTCACCGTAAACTTATCAATGAGCATAAAATGCTGATGAACCATGCCGATGCCGAGATCATTTGCGACATTCGGATCTGTAATGTTCACTTTCTGGCCGTTTACACGGATTTCTCCCTTTTCCGGCTGATACAGCCCGAAAAGCACATTCATTAACGTCGACTTTCCGGCGCCGTTTTCTCCAAGCAGCGCGTGGATTTCTCCTTTTTTTACCTGCAGGGTGATGTCATCGTTCGCAACAATTCCCGGAAATTCTTTGCGAATATGGAGCATTTCAATTACGTAATCCACCCTTTATCACTCCTTAACATTGGGGTATAAAGAAAGCAATCGTCATGGCGTCTTTAGACAGCAGCTTCGGGGAATCCGCCCTGCCTTTGTGGCTGAAATTGTTTCATTTTTTAAACATTTTTAACACGGGACCGGCAAAAACCAGTCCCGTGAGATGGATCGATTACTTCAATTTTGACGGAATGTTCACTTTCCCGTTAATGATCTTTTGTTTCCAGTCTTTCACGGCCGATTTCATTTCAGGCGTTAAATTGTCCTGTGTCGGCGCAATCCCGATGGCATCTTCTTTCAAGCCGTAAACAATATTTTTCCCACCCGGAAATTTGCCGTCCTTCGCTCTGGTCGATAAATCGATAACTGCCTTATCAACCCGTTTGACCATTGAAGTCAGTGTCACATTGTATTCCTTTCCTTTAACCGTTACCTTTCCTTCATCTGCCTGGTCGCGGTCCACACCGATCACCCAGACGTTTTTGTTCGGATCATTCTGTTTTATATTTTTCGCTTCTGTAAAGACGCCTTTCCCGCTGCCACCGGCTGCATGGTAAATCACGTCGATGCCAGATTTATACATTGCTGAAGCCATCGACTGTCCTTTGCTTGCATCATCAAACGAGCCGACATATTGAATTTGCACATTTGCTTTCGGATTGGCAGCTTTGACGCCCGCACGGAACCCGGCTGCGAATTTGTTGATCAAATCGCTGTCTGTCCCGCCGATAAATCCGATTTTATTGGTTTTTGTCGCCAGGCCTGCCACGACCCCGACAAGGAAGGAACCTTCTTGTTCTTTAAACGTAATGCTTGCCACATTTTTCTTTCCGGTAATGACATCGTCAATGATTGCGAAATTGGTATTTTTACGCTGATCCGCAATTTTTTCAATGGCCGGCTTCAGCTTATAGCCGACGCCGTAAACGAGGTCAAACTGGTTCCGGACGGCCGTGTTCAGATTTGTTGTGTAATCTGCATCCGATTTGGATTGCAAATAGTCAAAGCCGCCTTTACCTTTTGATAAGTGATTGTCCTTCCCGAACTGCTGCAAGCCTTCCCATGCCGACTGGTTAAAAGAACGATCGTCAATTCCGCCCGTATCGGTTACGAGTGCAGCGGTAAACTTGTCCTTACCCTTGCTTGCGGAATTGTCGCTCTTTGTGCCGCATGCGCCGAGAATCGTCCCTGCTGCCAGGACAGCGGCAAGAGCCAAACCAAATTTACGTTTTTTCACTTTTGTTCCCCCCGGGAAAGTTATTTTTGGATAACAGTCTTTAGAAACAGCCCATTATCCTGCTTACCGACATAAATATATCATTTTTTAATTGCGAAAGAAACATAAATTTATATTTTTGTCGAAAATAGTAAAACCTGCGCGCACCGCGGCGTTTTGTGGCCGCTAAGGTGCGCGCAGGTTTTTTCTTTGGCGTGCTATGAGCTCTGTTCTTCCGACGGCTTCGGGATTAAAACCGCACGTGGCTTGCTGCCTTCATACGGCCCGACAACCCCTCTTGCTTCCATTGCATCAATCAGCCGCGCCGCCCTTGTATAGCCAATCCGGAAACGGCGCTGCAACATGGAGACGGAAGCGGTCTGCATTTCCGAGATTAAGAGAACCGCTTCATCATATAATTCATCGTCGAAATCCGGCTGGTCCTGAGGCTCTTCCGGAATCATCTCTTCCTGATACTGTGCTTTTTGCTGGGAAATGACGAAATCCACGACTTCTTCAACTTCTTCATCGGAAAGATAAGCGCCCTGGACGCGTACCGGTTTGGAAGCCCCAACCGGCAAAAACAGCATGTCCCCGCGGCCAAGCAGTTTTTCCGCGCCACCCGTATCCAAAATCGTTCTCGAGTCAGTCGCCGAAGACACGGCAAAAGCGATTCTTGACGGGATGTTCGCTTTAATGACACCGGTAATGACATCAACAGACGGCCGTTGTGTGGCAATAATCAGATGAATACCTGCCGCCCGCGCCATTTGCGACAGCCGCGTAATGGAATCTTCCACATCGCCGCTTGCCACCATCATTAAATCGGCAAGCTCATCGATAATGACAACGATATAAGGCAAAAGCGGCTGCTTGTCCCCTGTTTCGATGTTGCTTTTTTTAATATGATCGTTGTATCCTTCGATGTTGCGTGTGCCGGTATGGGAAAAAAGCTCATACCTCCGCTCCATCTCATTCACGACTTTTTTCAGCGCCTGGGAAGCTTTTTTCGGATTGGTCACAACCGGTGCAAGCAAATGCGGGACACCGTTATAAACATTCAATTCGACCATTTTCGGGTCAATCATCATCATTTTCACTTCATGCGGTTTGGCGCGCATTAAGATGCTCGTAATGATCCCGTTAATGCACACGCTTTTCCCGCTCCCCGTTGCGCCGGCCACAAGCAGGTGAGGCATTTTATTCAGCTCTGCGAGTACCGCCTGCCCTGTAATATCCCGGCCCAGCCCGATCTGCAGTTTTGCCTGCGGGTTATTTTCCTTTCCTTCAAGCACTTCCCTGAGCGATACGACCGCGATTTCCTTATTCGGGACTTCGATGCCGATCGCTGATTTTCCCGGGATCGGCGCTTCCATCCGAATATCTTTCGCCGCCAGCGCAAGGGCAATGTCGTCACTTAAACTGACAATCTTGCTGACTTTCACGCCGACATCAGGGTGCACTTCGTATTTTGTAACGGCAGGACCTAAATGCACCTGTGTTACACGCGCCTTAACCCCGAAGCTTTGGAAAGTCCGTTCGAGTTTTGCCGCATTGGCATGGATTGCTTTATATTCGCTGCTCTGGTCCGCTGCCCGCGGCCTATTTAACAGCGTCAGGGGCGGCAATTGATAGTCTTCATTTTCATATTCCGTAAACTGGATCGGAGGCGTATGGTCCTCTTCCGCTTCTGTATCCGGCGTTTCCGGCTGCGCTTCTTCCGCTTGCGGAGCCGTGCCGGCATACTGCTCCGTAAAGCTGGAAATAATCGGGGGAGGCGTTTCCTCGCCTGCCGGTCCGGCATCCCCGTCGCTGACTTCCCCGTCTGCGGAGGCGGATTGCGGCTGCGACGGCGCTTTCTGCCGTTTCTTTTCCTGTTTTTCTTTTTTAGCTTCCCGCCATGCCTGGAACTCTGTTTTCATCTGGTTCCATTGCTTTTTTAAAAACAGCCAGAGCCCTTCCAATGCCTTTTCCACATACGGGCTTACAGGCTTGCCCGTTAAAAGCATCAGAGCGATGAGCGCGAGTAAAACGCAAATGATTTTCGTACCCGCCGAGTCAAATAAAAAATGGGAGGCCGCATACAAAATTGCACCTGCCATGCCGCCGCCGATCTGCGTACTGAAAATATTGCCGTGCACATCCCCGCCGAGCACAAGCTTCCACCAGATCTGCTCTTCCTGATGCCAGATCCTGATCGTATTTTCGACCGCGCTGTTGCCGGACAGTTCATGCGCATTTGCCAATGACCCGATAAGCCGCTCATGGCAGTATAGGAGGGCGCTCGCAAATAATAAATAAAAACCGGTCATGCGGACAGTGAAAAATGCAGGCCATGCCCGTTTAATCATGAGAAAAACGCTGAGCACGACCAGAGAGGCAACCGCAACCCAGTACAGCCGGCCGAAGAAAAACCGGAAGAACAGAATCAGGGTTGTGCCCGTTTTGCCGATATGGTAAAGGGTAAAAATGCCGAGCGTAAGCAGGATAATACCGAGCAGCTCAAACTTTAAATCTATCTTGATTTGTTCAGCAGCTTTTTTTCTTCTGCGCCGCTTTTTTTTCGCCATATAACCACCTTCGATAGTGAAAACGTATTTTTCAGTCTTGCCTGCCGGAACGGGATGCAAGAAAGCAGCCTGTGTGGCTGCTTGTTTTAACATATTATAGCATATTTGCGGCCCGGGTGGTTTACGGTCCGAAATGGCGGATCACATTTCCGGGTGCAAGCTCCGGATTCAGATAGTCGAAAGGATTGGAGCTGAGAATGCGGGTAATCCGGTACCCTTCATCAAGCTGCTCTGCCAGTACCGGCACGCCTTTTACGTTTAACATTTTAATTTTATTCCAGGCGTTTGCATCTTCAGGAAAAATCAGCTCCTGCGGCATCATCGTATAGAGAATCATTGGATCAGCCCCTCTTTCCCTTTTTCATCCCGGTATTTTTCAATGAGGCTGTTTAATTTGCCAAGCGCTTTGCCAATCCCGCCCACTTCATCAATCAAACCGTACTGGACGGCTTCCTGACCGACAATATTGGTGCCGATATCCCTAGTCAAATTCCCTTTCGCAAACATTAAGTCTTTAAAAACCTCTTCTTCCACATGCGAATGCCGCGTTACAAACTTGATCACCCGTTCCTGCATTTTATCCAGATATTCAAACGTTTGCGGGACGCCAATGACAAGGCCTGTGAGCCGGATCGGATGAATCGTCATCGTCGCGGTTTCAGCAATAAAGGAATACGAACAGGATACAGCGATCGGCACGCCGATGGAATGCCCCCCGCCGAGCACAATCGAAACAGTGGGTTTGGAAAGGGAAGCAAGCATTTCGGAAATGGCAAGCCCGGCTTCCACGTCCCCTCCGACCGTGTTCAGAATGACGAGCACCCCTTCAATTTTTGGATTTTGTTCAATCGCCACAAGCTGGGGGATCATATGCTCATACTTTGTCGTTTTATTTTGGGGCGGCAGCTGCAGATGCCCTTCAATCTGGCCGACGATGGCCAGGCAGTGGATATTGGAGTCCTGCCCAAGCTGCGGTACATTTGTCTGGCCGAGCTGCTGGATTTTCTCTACAAGCGCGGATGCCGCATTTCCTTCTTTCGGTTCTTCTTTATTCGGTTGCTGGTCGCTCATTTTTCTAAAACCCCTTTTTGCCTGTAATGTAAGGGCGTGACGCCTTTACGCCTTATTATTTGCATGGAAGGGGTTTTCATACGGAAGCCCCGCGGTTTCCGGAACCGGAAGCGGGGCTTTGCTTTGCATTTTTAATGGTGCACCAGGCGGGCCTTGTGCCGCAATGAGCGCGGGCACGCGGGAACCCCCGCCACGCTCTCTGTCGTTTAAGCATCAAACTTCCATAATAATTGGCAGGATCATCGGGCGCCTTTTCGTCTGTTCATATAAAAAGGAGCTGAGATGGTCGCGGATCCCCTGTTTAATACTCGTCCAGTCAAAAGCTTCCTGTGACGTGTTCTGCTCCACCACTTCTTTTACGATGTTGGACGAATGGCTGATCAGCTTTTCGGATTCGCGGACATAGACGAACCCGCGCGAGATAATTTCAGGGCCGGCAGCCAGTTTTTTATGCTTTTTATCAAGCGTGACGACGACAACCAATATCCCGTCCTGGCTTAAAAGTTTCCGGTCCCGCAATACAATATTGCCGACATCGCCAACGCCGATTCCGTCAATGAGAATATTGCCGGAAGCAACCCGGCCGCTCGCTTGGAATTTGCCGTGCTTGTATTCCAATACTTCCCCGTTGCTGGAGATAATGACTGACTCTTTCGGCATCCCCGTTTTGTACGCCAGTTTTGCATGGGCATACAGGCTCCTGTATTCCCCCTGGATCGGGACAAAGTATTTAGGCCTCATTAAATCAAGCATCAGCTTTAAATCTTCCTGACAGCCGTGGCCGGTCACATGAATTTTCCGGTCGCCCGCGTAAACATCGGCTCCTGCACGGTACAGCATGTCGATCGTTTTCGCCATGAACAGTTCCAGCCCCGGAGACGGCGTTGTGGCAAGGATAACCGTATCCCCTTTTTGAATATTGACCTGCTTATGGTTCTTTTTCGCCATTTTCTGGAGGACGAGAAACGGTTCCCCCTGGCTCCCTGTTGTCAAAATTGCCAGTTCTTCGTCCCGGTATTTTGAAATTTGTTGGAGCGGGATGATGAGATCCTCTGTCCGGGCCTGCAAGTATCCCAATTTTAATGCAATTTTATATATTTTTTCAAGATAATTTCCGACAAACGCAACTTTGCGGCCGGTAGCAGAAGCCGCATCGAGCACTTGCTGCACCCTGATTAAATTCGAGGCAAAGCTGGCGATAATAATCCGGCCCTTCGCATCGTAGAAAGCATCCGTTATTTCTTCCGCCACAACAGACTCATGGGTCGTGTACCCTGGATGTTCCGCTTCCGTGCTGTCGGATAGTAACAGCAGCACGCCTTCTTCACCGATTTTCGACATTTTTCCGATTTCCGAACGATAATGCCCGCCCAGTTCCTGGTCAAATTTAAAATCGCCGGTATACACAATATTGCCTTCCGATGTGGAAATGCAAATGCCGACCGAGTCGGGAATGCTATGCGTTGTTTTGAAAAAGTGAATATCGCAAGCATCAAAATGGAGAACCGTGTCGGCATTGATTTCCGTAAAGCGGATATGCTTTTTCACTTTTAATTCCTTCAATTTTTCTTTCGCCAGCGCGACGGTAAACTTTGTGGCATACACCGGCACGTTCAATTTCATCAGGATATACGGCAGGGCACCAATCGCATCCTCATGCCCGTGTGTCAGGAAAATCCCTTTTATCCGCTGCCTGTTTTCCATTAAATACGTAAAATCCGGGATGACGATATCGATCCCGAGCATTTCGTCTTCCGGCAGCATCAGCCCGGCATCGAGCACAAACAGGTCCTCTCCGGTTTCCACCACGTACATATTCTTTCCGATTTCACCAATTCCTCCTAAAGGAATGACTTTAATGGTTTCGTTTTTTTCCTTACGCAAAATTCTTTTCCTCCTGTGTTGTCTGAAATTCTAGAGCAGGAATCACGTTTCTTTTTGATAGATCGCAAAGGATTGCCGGATTCCGTCCGATACGGCTTTGCACATATTCAAGTTTCCGGCATAAAAATAAGCGGCCGGCTCTCCCGCCGCATCCCTTTAAAAACGTCATGCCTGGCATGAGGCGCCCGCACGATCACTTGCACCGTTCCGGTTCTATCGAAAAAGACTTTCTGAGCCCGTAAAAATAAATTGCTGTCCGATCCTTTCTCTTATGTATAGCTTAACCGAAAAGGGTATATCCGGTCAATGAAGAGCGTGTGATATTTCTATCGACAAATGCTGCCCATTTCCGCTAATCTGCTGTTTACCGGAAGATTAGCGGAAACGGGGCCTGTTTTCCTTTCCCGAAGCCGGTATGGGATCACTTAAGCAAAAGAAAACGGCCCTGTCCGTTTTTCCGGAAGGGCCGTTTTTTTGCTTAAAGATCGCCAAGCAGGCGGTGAATGTTTTCCCGTTCTTCTTTTGTTAACGGAACGAGCGGGAGGCGGACGCCGCCGACATCCATCCCTTTTAATTGCAAAGCGGTTTTGACCGGTGCCGGATTAGGCGCCATAAACAGGCCGCGCATCAATGGAAGCAGCTTTTGATGCAGTTTTGCCGCTTTTGTTACATCCCCGGCAAAAAAGGCTTGCACCATTTCCTGTAGGGCCGGGCCGGCAACATGGGAAGCAACCGAAATCACACCCGCCCCACCGATTGAAAGCACGGGAATTGTCAGGCCATCATCCCCGCTGTACAATTCAAAATCATCCGGCGTACGGGCAATAATTTGCGCCATCGCATCCAAATCCCCGCTTGCTTCTTTTACCGCAACGATATTCGGGATTTTGGAAAGTTCGATGATCGTTCCCGGTTCAATATTGACAGCCGACCGGCCAGGGATGTTGTAAATGACAACCGGGAGGCTCGTGGATTCTGCAATCGCTTTGAAATGGGCATACATGCCAGCCTGGTTCGGCTTGTTATAATACGGGCCGACAGCCATAACGGCATCCACGCCGCATGATTCCGCACGCTTCGTCAATTCGATCGAAGCATACGTATTGTTGCTCCCTGTTCCGGCAATGACCGGTACCCGCCCGTCTGACGTTTTCACAACCTGCTTGAACAGCGCGGTTTTTTCCTCAGGCGAAAGTGTCGGGGATTCCCCCGTTGTTCCAGCAACAACCAAAGATTCTGTCCCGTTTTCAATTAAATAATCAACCAGCTTTGCCGCCTTTTGCAAATCCAGATTCCCTTTATGGTCAAAAGGCGTCACCATTGCCGTTGAAACTTTTCCGAAACGACTCATACTTACACTCCTCATCCTGCCAGGTTTTGCAAGTTGCAAGGTGAAAACACCCGGCAGAAAATCTTTCATTTTTTACGCATGAATTTCATACGTTTCCGTTTCGCTTTCTAAATTAAAGGCATCATGAAGGGCATTGACCGCTGTAACCAGATCTTCCTGCTTCACCAGCACCCAGATGGTTGTATGGCTGTCAGCAGACTGTAAAATCCGGATCCCTTTTTCGGAAAGCGCCGACACGATTTTATACGTGATACCCGGCACGCCCGCAATCCCGGCGCCGACAATCGATACTTTGGCGCAGTTCCGTTCAATTACCGGTTCATGCCCCAGTTTTTTCAGCACCGCTTCAGCCCGGTTTGCCACCTCTCCTGAAACCGTGTAGACAACGCTTGTCGGGGAAATATTGATAAAATCGACACTGATATTTTCAGCAGCCATCGCTTTAAACACAACCGTCTGCAAATCATACTGCCCGTCTTTTGCATATACTTTGATCTGTGAAACATTCGGTACATGCGCAATTCCGGTAACAGTGCGTTCTTTTATATCGGTCCCGAGTTTCTGACGGTGGCTTAAAGATGTGACAAGCGTACCGATATCGTCGGAATAAGTGGACCGGATGCGGATCGGCACTTTCGACTGCATCGCGATTTCAACGGCGCGCGGATGGATCACTTTTGCGCCCTGATAAGCCATATTGCAGACCTCGTTATACGTGACAACCTGAAGCTTCCGCGCATTTTCAGCAATCCGCGGGTCAGCTGTCATGATGCCTTCCACATCGGTAAAAATATCAATCCACTCCGCCTGAAGCGCAGCACCGAGCGCCGCAGCGGATGTGTCACTGCCCCCGCGTCCGAGCGTGGTGACGTCCCCGTTTTTTGCGGCTCCTTGAAATCCTGCAACGACGACAACATCGTGCAGTTTCAGTTCACGCAGGACACGGTCGCACTTCATGTCCGTGATTTTCGCATTGGTATGCTCCGCGTTCGTGTGGAAACCGGCTTGCGCACCGGTCAGGGCACACGCACTGATGCCGTGTGCGTTTAACATATTGGCAAACACAAGGCTGGAGATGATTTCGCCGGTTGACAACAGTAAATCCTGCTCACGCCTGCTTAAACAGGTGTCGGATCCGCCAACGAGTGACAGGAGCGTATCTGTTGCATACGGTTCCCCTTTGCGACCCATCGCCGAAACGACGGCAACCACCTTATAGCCTTCTTCCAGCGCTTTTTCTACATGATGTTTGGCATGCATTCTTGCATCATGATCCCGTACGGATGTGCCGCCGAATTTTTGGACAACGATTTTCAATGAAGAACACCTCTGTTATGAACTGATAAATAAGAACAGTGATTCCGGTAACGTGCGGGCTTTGCCGGCCGTTTTTTTGCCAAAGGCCGTTTTAAGGGCCGGCCGTTTTTAAACCGTTTCCTTCCCGGCCGGAAAGGAAACGGCATACGTGTCCATAAAATATATCAGGAAATGGAACCCTCTCCGATACCGGATTCCGGCATAACTTTTCTTTCCCTATATCTTATCACCAATATTGCAAAAAGGTCAGCCTAAATTGTCCACAAATCAGATGAGCCCCATCCTGATCAGGCTTTCCGCAATCTGGATGGAATTTGAGGCAGCGCCTTTCAGCAAATTGTCGGAAACAACCCACATATGGAATCCGTTGTCTTCATCCGGGTCTTTGCGGATCCGCCCGACAAATGTGTCATACTTGCCGACCGCATTGACGGCCATCGGGTAAATCTGTTCTTCGGGGCGGTCTTCCAGTACAACACCAGGTGCAGACGCGAGCACTTCCCGGATCTGCCCAGCATTTATGCCGTCCTTTTCGGTTTCAAAATAAACCGATTCCGAGTGGCCGGTTGCAACCGGAATCCGGACGCATGTGGCGGAAACTTTTAATTCCGGCATATGCATGATTTTTTTCGTTTCGTTGATCATTTTCATTTCTTCAAATGTAAAGCCGTTGTCCGTAAACACATCGATTTGCGGGATGGCATTAAACGCAATCTGGTAATGCTTTTTGTCACCTTTTACCGGCAGTACATGCGGCTCGTAAGTCTGCCCTTCAAGCAACGCCTTCGTCTCGTCGTTCAGCTCCTGGATGGCAGCCGCGCCCGAACCGGAGACAGCCTGGTACGTGGAAACGAGCACCCGCTTCAGGCCGAAATTTTTGCGGACGGGTTCCAACGCAACAACCATCTGGATCGTCGAGCAGTTCGGATTGGCGATGATGCCGTTATGTTTTTGAATGTCTTCTTCGTTTACTTCCGGGACCACAAGCGGCACTTCTGGGTCCATGCGGAAGGCGCTCGTATTGTCAATGACAATTGCCCCGCGTTTCACCGCTTCCGGTGCAAACTTTTTCGACACGCTCCCGCCTGCGCTGAAAAGGGCGATATCCACTCCTTCAAAGCTTTCCGGCACCGCTTCTTGGACCGTAATTTCTTCCCCGTTTACCGTTATTTTTTTGCCGGCGGAACGCGAAGATGACAGCAGCGTCAATTTGTTATACGGAAATTTGCGGTTTACCAAAGTTTTAATCATTTGCTGGCCGACAGCGCCGGTTGCCCCGACAACAGCTACGTGATAACCTGATGTGTTTGCCATTGGCGTATTCCCCTTCCAATTCCAAAACCAAATTCATTTTTATAGCTATTATTGTATCACAAGTCTTCCGGCACCGTGTGTATTTTTTTAATTTTAAATCGGTTTCAATTTGATTTTCCGTCGCGGAAACGTTCGACAATGACAGGCTGGATTTGTTTCCCCTCGAGTGCAAGCGAAACCGTATCGACAAGGGCAGTCATTCTCGCCACCATTGAATTCGGTTTGTTGACCGGGTCGTCCTGCCCGTACGGAATAAAATAGATGTTTTTCGTTGCCATCAGCCGCATCAAATTCACGCCGTTTAATCCGAGCGCATCATTGGTCGAAATGCCGAGCACAACCGGTTTCAAATTGCGGAGCGTCGCTTTTGCCGCCATTAGCACTGGGGAATCAGTGAGTGCATTAGCCAGCTTGCTCATCGTAAATCCGGTCAGGGGCGCAATCACCATGCAGTCAAGCGGCAAGGTTGGCCCGAGCGGCTCGGCTTCAACAATCGAATCAATCGCTTTTTGCCCGGTGCATTTTTCGATTTTTTCCACCCATTCCGAGCCTTTGCCGAATCTTGTATCCGTCGTTTTCACTGTGTGCGTGACAACCGGGATGACTTCTGCCCCCAATGCCACGAGCTTTTCAATTTCAGGAAAAACAGCCGCGTAAGTGCAATGGGAGCCGGTTAAGCCGAAGCCGATTCTTTTACCCTTTACATCCATGGCGATGACCCCTTTCTTTTTAAAACGTCTTCTTCAATCAGCCGGCCGAGCACATTTCCGAGTATCCGCCCAGCTGTTTTTGGCGCGACAATGCCGGGCAGGCTCGGTGCCAGCATCGCTTTAATGCCGCGCTTTTCGGCATATCGGAAATCCGTCCCGCCCGGTTTGGAGGCAATATCCAGAATGAGCGTATGCGAAGGCATCTTTTGGATAACGGATGCATTGACGATCAAGTGTGGAACCGTATTAATGCAGATGTCAATGTCTTTTACTTCCTGTTCAAGATCGTTTAAATGAAAAGGCGCAAGTCCCATCTCCGTTATCCTCGCAAGATGTTCGCTTTTTCTCGCGCCGACTTTCACCTTCGCACCGAGATAGTGGAAAGCACGGGCAACGCTCATTCCGACCCTGCCAAGGCCGAGGACGGCAACGTTTGAGCCGTGAATCGTAAATTCCGTGTTCTGGATGGCCATCATGATCGTTCCTTCAACGGTCGGAATCGAATTATAGATGGCCACATCGTCCCGTTCGAATAGTTTCACAAGGCGGCGGCCCGCTTTTTTCGCAATTTGTTCCAAATAAGGATTACTGATGCCGGTATAGATTGTAAAATAAGGCGGCGTTTCAGCCAGCATATCACCGGTCAGCACAACTTCTTCGTTTGAAAAAATCAAATCGATTTTCCCGTCATCCGCTGTCCCGGTAATCGGCAAAATGACGCAATCCATTTCCGAAAACCGGATATCTTTAAATTTTTCTTTCGTGACGCCGGAATACACAAAATCAAGCTGTTCAAATCCGATCAATGAAATTTTCGCATCGAGATCCGCAAGTTTCCGGATCACTTCCAATTGGCGCGCATCTCCGCCTATGATGGCAATTTGGACGCCGGTCAACAAATGCCTCACCTTCTTTTCCATGTGCATGGGGAATTCCCCATATCTTATGGCGGCAGCATGTTTTTTGTGAAAAAAGGCAAAGAAAAATGCCGGAATACCCGGCATGCTTCTTTGCCTTTTTAATAGCTGTACTGGTTTTCAGGCACTTCCAAAATCATCATATCGGCACCAATCGTTCTGATCCGGTTCCACGGGACGCGGATCTCGTTCGCCTGTTTTTTAAACCGCCTTCCGACCGGGATGATCAGGGCCTCCACTTTTCCGCTCGCTTCATCAATTTCAAGGTCCGTTGCGCCCAATACCCCGAGCCGTTCCGCTTTTTTAAAATCGACCATTTCTTTTCCGCTGAGTTCGCTGAGCCGCATATTCCCCCTTCTTTCTCTCATGGACTGATTCCATTTTATGCGGGGGATGGAAAAGATATGCCGTCTTTAAGACAACCGCTCCGGCAATTTTCCGTCCGGGCTGATTAAAGATGCCGAATACGGTTTGGAGAAAATCTCCCTCGCACAAGCATTGACTTTTTCCACGGTGACACGGTCGATTTCCTCGAGCATTTCATCAAGCGAACGGTGCTTCTTTAATAACAGTTCGTTCTTTCCGTTCCGGCTCATGCGGCTGTTCGTGCTTTCCAGGCTGAGCATGAGGTTCCCTTTTAACTGTTCCTTGCAGTTTCGCACTTCTTTTTCTGTTACCCCTTTTGCTTTCAGCGTCTGCAGCGTCTCCTGCACCGTCTCAAACAGCTCGTCCAATTGGGAGGCGCCCGTTCCGCCGTAAATCGTTAAAATGCCGCTGTCCTTATAGGCGGTATGGTAGGAATACACCGAATATGCAAGCCCCCGCTGTTCCCGCACATTTTGGAAAAGGCGGGAGGACATGCTGCCGCCTAATATATTATTCAGGACAATCAGCTCATAAATATCGTCACTGCCGATTTTCTTCCCCTCAAATCCGAGGCAGAGATGGGCCTGTTCTGTTTCTTTTTTGCGCGCAAGGTCATTCGTATGAAAAACGGCCGTTTCGCCGCCTGTCTCTTCCTTCCCGCCTTCATAGGAACCGAACAACGCTTCAATCTCCTTTACGAAAGACGGCAGCACATTGCCGGCAACGGAGACGACAACGCGGTCAGGGGTATACATATCATATACATATTGATGGAGATCGTCGCTCGTAAACGATGCAAGCGTTTCTTCCGTCCCTAAAATCGGATAGCCGAGCGGATGGTTTTCATAAATGGCCTTGCCAAGCAAATCGTGGACAATATCGTCCGGCGTATCTTCATACATTTTGATTTCTTCATTGACAACGCTTTTTTCGCGTTCCATTTCATCTTCTGAAAAAGTGGAGTGGAAAAACATGTCCGACAGAATTTCAAGCGCGAGCGGTGCATGCGTGTCGAGCACTTTCGCATAAAAGCATGTATATTCTTTCGACGTAAAAGCATTCACCTGGCCGCCAATGGCATCAAAGGCCTCGGCAATGTCTTTTGCGCTCCTTTTTTCCGTCCCTTTGAAAAACATATGCTCAAGAAAATGGGAAATGCCATTGTTTTTTTCATTTTCATTTCTCGAACCGGTGCCGATCCAAATGCCGATCGCAACCGAACGGACAGTTGGAATTTCTTCCAGTACAATCCTCAAGCCGTTATGGCAAGTATATTTTTGTATCATGTTGTGCCTCCTCGCAGTCTCATTTCACTCTGTGCCGTCTTTTGTATCAGCGGGATCCTTTTCGCTGTTTAAAAATGTTCCGTCCTCATTTTTAATGATTCTTTCCTCATCGAGCAATTTTGAAACGGTTCCGACTTGTAAATTTTTCTTTTCCAGCCTGGCAATCAACGGTTCCAACGCTTTCGCTGTAGAAGCGGTCGGATGCATTAAAATAAGCGAACCGCCCTGTGCTTTCGCAGTCACGCGCTCTACAATCGTCTCCGGGGAGGGGTTCTGCCAGTCGACCGTATCGACCGTCCACATGATCGTTTCCATTCCCATTGATTTTGCGATGCTTACCGCTTCATCCCGGTAACTGCCGCTTGGCGGGGCAAACCACTTCACTTTTTCTTCCGTAATCGCTTCAAGCACCCGGTTTGTCTTCACCAGCTGGCTTTTGATCTTTGATTCCGGCAAAGTGCTAAAATCGGGGTGGGTATAGGAATGGTTCCCGGTTTCATGCCCGCCGCTTACAATCATGCGGGCAAGCTCAGGGTTTTCTTTTGCCCATCGCCCCTCTAAGAAAAAGGTAGCATGAAGATGATGCTTTTTTAAAGTTTTTAGCATATCCGGCAAATATTCATTCCCCCATGCGACATTGATTAAAAAAGCAACCATTGGTTTATCCGGATTTCCCGTATAGACGGGGGCCGGGTCCAGATCTTTAAGGTGGACGGCAGGGGGAATTTGTTTAAATACCAGTTTGCGTTCGTCGTAACGGCCGTCCTGTTTCATTTTCGAGTAAGAAGCTTTTTTGTCCACTTCCACCCCGTTATAGCCGGGGATCGCCTTCCAAACCCTGTCAATCTTGGCATTTTCCGGCGGACGGTAAAACCGTTCTGCAGCCTGTTCAATTTTTTCCTGAAGCTCGTTCTCTTTTGTGCTAAAGGCGGCCCGCTCCTGCAAATACCGGGTGGAAAGCGGATTTCCCGCAAGCAACAATGCTAGAATAGCAATCAAGCCAAGCGCAATCAAGCGTTTTGCTTTATTCACGTTATTTTCCCCCTTCTTTAAAAAAAGTATGAAAAGGGAAAGGGGCATAGAACGGGCGCGCGGGACAAATAAAAAAAGCCAGGGCTCCCTGACTTTCATCACGATTTATTTTCTTTTTTTTGCTGCTCCTTTAAAACAGCTTTGCGGGAAAGGTTGATGCGCCCGTGGCTGTCAATATCCGTCACTTTGACCAGAATTTCATCGCCGATTTTGACAACATCTTCGACTTTCCGGACGCGTTCTTCGGCGAGTTCGGAAATGTGGACAAGGCCGTCTTTGCCGTTAAAGATTTCCACAAAAGCGCCAAATTTTTCGATCCGTTTTACTTTACCGAGATAAACCTTGCCGACTTCGACTTCCCGGACAATATCCTCAATCAATTTCTTCGCTTTGTTGTTTGCCTCTTCGTCCGTCGAAGAAATAAAGATGGTGCCATCCTGTTCAATGTCAATTTTCACGCCGGTTTCGTCAATGATTTTATTGATTTGTTTACCGCTTGGCCCGATGACGTCGCGGATTTTATCCGGATGAATGGTCATCGTTAAAATCTTCGGCGCATAGACGGACAAATGGTCACGTGTTTTCGAAATCGTCGACATCATATGGTCGAGAATCTGCATTCTGCCCTTTCTCGCCTGCTGCAACGCTTCTTCCAGTATCTCCCTTGACAGTCCTGCAATTTTAATATCCATTTGCAGCGCGGTGACGCCCTTCAACGTGCCGGCCACTTTAAAGTCCATATCGCCGAGATGGTCTTCCATGCCCTGGATATCGGTTAAAATCGTATAATGTTCGCCGGATTTCACAAGCCCCATCGCAATCCCAGCAACCGGCGCTTTAATCGGAATGCCGGCATCCATCATGGCAAGGGTGGATGCGCAAATGCTTGCCTGTGAAGTGGAGCCGTTCGATTCGAGCACCTCGGATACAAGCCGGATCGTGTACGGAAATTCTTTTTCATCCGGAATGACCGGTTCCAGCGCACGTTCACCCAGTGCCCCGTGCCCGATTTCGCGGCGGCCCGGCCCTCTCATTGGCCCGGTTTCCCCGACGCTGAATGAAGGGAAATTGTAATGGTGCATAAACCGTTTTGACTCTTCAATGCCGAGCCCGTCCAAAATTTGCACGTCGCCTAAAGCGCCTAACGTACAAATGCTTAAAGCCTGTGTTTGCCCGCGGGTAAACAACCCGGAACCGTGCGTGCGCGGCAAAACCCCGACTTCGGAGGAAAGCGGCCGGATTTCATCGATTTTGCGGCCGTCCGGGCGAATTTTATCGACCGTGATCAGCTTGCGGACTTCTTCTTTTTCAATATCGTGCAAAATTTGTTTAACCTGCTTGACCGTTTCTTCATCGGCTTCTTCTGCTTCAAATTGGGCAAGCACCTCATCGCCCACTTTTCTGATCGCTTCTTCGCGCGCTTTCTTCTCATGAACCTGGATGGCTTCAATCATTTTTTTCCGGCACATGCCGCTGACTTTTTCCACCAGTTCTTCGTCAAGTTCGAACAATTCGACAGCCATTTTCTCTTTTCCGATTTCTGCCACAATTTTTTCCTGGAAAGCAATCAGGCGCTTGATTTCCTCATGCCCGAACATGATCGCTTCAAGCATCACTTCTTCCGGCACTTCTTTCGCACCCGCTTCAACCATATTAATGGCGTCTTTTGTGCCGGCAACGGTTAAATGGATGTCGCTTTTTTCCATCTGTTCCACGGTCGGGTTGATGAGGAACTTGCCGTCCACCCTTCCGACGATGACGCCGGCAATCGGGCCTTCAAACGGAATATCGGAGACGGAAAGTGCGAGCGAAGACCCGAGCATCGCGGCCATTTCCGGCGTGCAGTCCTGGTCGACGCTCATGACCATACTGACAACCTGCACTTCATTGCGGAAGCCGTCGGCAAAGAGCGGGCGGATCGGCCTGTCAATCAGCCGACTTGACAAAATGGCTTTTTCGCTCGGGCGCCCTTCTCTTTTGATAAAGCCGCCCGGAATTTTCCCGACAGCATATAGCCGTTCCTCATAATTTACGGTCAGTGGAAAAAAGTCCACATTTTTCGGTTCTTTAGAAGCGGTTGCTGTACTGAGGACAGCCGTTTCGCCGTAACGGACGAGTGCAGCACCGTTTGCCTGTTTTGCGAGCTGGCCGATCTCCACGGTGAGCGGGCGGCCGGCCCAATCTATCGTATAGGTATGTTTATCCTGTACCATACAGATGAAAATCTCCTTTCTTTTTGCCTATATTGTTTCACATTTATGCAAAGATAAGCACGGGTAATGATTCAAAAACGAATCAACCGTTTGCTATGTATGTACAAGCCGCGCCAGGTCAGTGCGAAAACCCGGCGGCAATTTGAAATACATCTGTTCCCAAAATTAAGGGGGGAAAAACACATTGCAAAAAAGCGGGAATACTCCCGCTTTTTGCATTCTGCATTTTTTTATCGGCGCAAGCCCAGCCGGTTAATCAATTCACGGTAACGATGCACATCTTTATTGCGCAGATAGGTCAACAAATTACGCCGTCTCCCTACCATTTTCATCAAGCCGCGGCGTGAATGGTGGTCTTTTTTATGGACACGCAAATGATCGTTCAATTTGTTGATTTCTTCTGTCAATACAGCAATTTGCACTTCCGGAGAACCGGTATCGTTCTCGTGGATTTTAAATTGGTTGATGATTTCATTTTTACGTTCTTTTGAAATCGCCATCCTGTTCACCTCCTCTGTTTCCTATCCCCTGTTGCCGAGCAGGCGTCGGTGAGTCGCGCTGCCAAGCACAGGTTCCGGTACTGTAATAGAATACTACTTTTTCGCACAAAACTCAAGTAGCAGTTCCCTGTTTTTCAAAGTAACGCCTTGCTGCCGTTTCATCCCGTTTCATTTCTTCAATCAAGTCCTCCACGCGGGCGAACTTTTTCTCTTCGCGGATGCGCGCAAGCCATTTGACAACTGCTTCTTCCCCGTAAATGGTATCGGAAAAATCAAGCAGATACACTTCTGTCGTTTTTTCATATTCTTCCGGATTTTTAAACGTAGGATTGTAGCCAATGCTGCATAAGCCGTTATGCCACGTATCCGCGACCTTCATTTGCACAATGTATACCCCGTTTGGCGGCAGCATATACGACGCGGTAAGCTTTAGATTTGCCGTTGGAAACCCGAGCTGTCGTCCCCGCTTCTCCCCATGGACGACAATGCCTTTGATCTCATAATCGCGCCCGAGCAGCGGCTTCACTTCCCCGACTTTTCCTTCCCTGATTTTTGACCGGATCAGGGTGGAGCTGACTTTTTCCCCGGTATTTTCAAGGGCCAGTTTTTCAATCACCGTAATCCCGAACCTGCCGTTTGCATATTCAGGGAGATTCTCCATATTGCCTTTCCCGAATTTGCCGTATGTATAATCAAAACCAGCAACAACATGTTTCACACCGAGTGCGGCCAGATATTGGTCGACAAATTGCTGCGGCAAAAGAGACGCAAAACGGGAGGTAAAACGGACGACGAACAGATAATCGACACCAAGTTTTTCAATCAACTTGATCTTGTCTTCAAGCGGTGTAATCAGTTCAATGCCATCCTTTTTCTTTCCCAGCACAATAGAAGGATGGGGTTCAAATGTCATGACGGCGCTTTTCCATCCGTTTTTTTCAGCGATCCCGCGGGCTGTTTTAATCACTTTCTGATGTCCGAGATGGATGCCGTCAAAATAACCCAATGCGATGGCAAGCGGCGGAAAATCGCCGGGTTTAAAGGAATGGGGATGATGGACCGTTATTGTTTTCAAAATTTCTCACCTTTTCCCTTTTACAAATTGAAGCAGCCGCCTTCCTTGTTTTATACCCGGAAGGCTTTTTATATCACTTTCGCCGGTTTGATAAAGCCGGGCCTGCCGGAATGCGCCACGTATACCGCGAGTATTTTTCCGCGGAAAAAGACAGCAAGCCTGTCTCCTGTTTCCGGCCAGGTCTCCGGTTTTTTCAACACGGCACCGTTCTTTACTTTCTCTGCTAATGTATCACTAATTTCCCATTTCGGCAAATGGCGGATCCCGGCCTCGAGCGGGTAGAGCAGGCTTTCCCTGTCGCCGGTTTCCGCGGCTTTTTCAATCTCCTGAAAGGTGGCGCATTGTTCCTTTGAAAAACCGCCTGCTTCAATTCTTGTAAGATTGGACATATGTGCCGGATAGCCGAGCTTTTCTCCGATCATAACAGCAAGCGTGCGGATATAGGTGCCTTTGCTGCATGAAGCGCGGAAACGGAACGACACAACCGGCCCTTCAAAATATTCCCGCCCGTCCAATAGTTCAAGGCTGTAAATTTGCACATTCCTTTTAGGGCGTTCCACTTCGATGCCCGCCCGCGCATATTCATACAACCTTCTTCCGTTCACCTTGACGGCGGAAAACATCGGCGGGATCTGGGTAATATGCCCGGTAAACGAAGCGAGTGCGGCTAAAATTTCTTCCCGGCTGATCGGCCGGCTAATTTCCTTTTTTTCAATGATATCGCCGGAAGCATCTTCTGTCGTCGTTGAAATCCCGATCGTTGCTTCACCTTCGTAAGTTTTGCCGGCATCCTGAAGGTATTCGGCAATCTTTGTCGCACGCCCGATGCAAACCGGGAGGACCCCTTCCACATCCGGATCAAGCGTGCCGGTATGGCCTGCTTTTTTTGTGCCGAAAAGCTTCCGGATTTTAAAAACACAGTCATGGGAAGTCATCCCCGCCGGTTTCCAGAGCGGTAAAATGCCATCCATGGCGCCACTTCCTTTCGCAAATCCAATAGAATCACTCAAAAAAAGGAAACTTACCGAACCGTGTTCCGGCTCCGATCAGTTTCCTGAAACATTCATTCATCCGTGTCATGGATTTTTTTGATCAGCGTCTCAATGCGGTTGCCGTATTCGATGGATTCATCGATTTCAAAAATCAGTTCAGGCGTTTTGCGGAGCCGGATCCTTTTGCCAACTTCCGAGCGGATAAAGCCTTTTGCTTTTTCCAGGCCGTCAAGGGTGTCTTTCTTTTGTACCTCATCGCCGAGGACGGTGAGGTACACTTTTGCCTGCTGAAGATCGCCTGTTACTTCCACATCGGTTACAGTGACAAAGCCGACACGCGGATCTTTTAGTTTTCGCCCGATAATGTCGCTCAGCTCTTTTTTCATTTGCTCGCCAACCCTATTTGCACGAAGATTCATCAATCACACCTCATTTATAGCCATTCAATATTTGTTTCAAGACGCTCCCATTCAGGGAAGGAATCCAGAAAGAGAATTGCCCGCTGCAATTCTCTTTCAGCCGCCGCCCGGCTTGAAGCAACGGTCACGACTTCAACGAGGGTCCGCTGCCAGGCATCCTGGAAATCCATTTCACCGGCTGCAACATTATATTTTTGCTTTAGCCGCGTCAATATTCTTTGCAGCACTGCCCTTTTTTCTTTCAATGAACGGGCATCATAAATGCGAAATTCGCAACGGGCGCTCCCAATCATGCTCTTTCAATTTCCTCCATGATAAAGGACTCGATGACATCTCCTTCTTTGATGTCATTAAAGTTTTTAATCGTAATCCCGCATTCATATCCCTGGTTGACTTCTTTCACATCATCTTTATAGCGTTTCAGCGTATCAATTACACCTTCATAAATGACCACGCCGTCACGGATGACGCGCACGCCGCTGTCACGGGTGATTTTTCCGTCGGTGACATAGCCGCCCGCAATCGTGCCGATCCGTGATACTTTAAACGTCTGCCGCACTTCAACCTGGCCGATGATTTTTTCTTTGTATTCCGGATCAAGCATCCCTTTCATGGCAGATTCGATTTCTTCGATCGCTTTGTAGATAATGCGGTGCAGGCGGATATCCACTTTTTCCGTTTCGGCTGCGCGTTTGGCGTTATTATCCGGGCGGACATTAAAGCCAATAATAATCGCATTCGAAGCGGAAGCAAGCGTCACATCGGATTCATTAATCGCGCCGACGCCCGTATGGATAACGTTAATGTTGACGCCCTCCACATCAATCTTTTGCAAAGCGGCGGTCAATGCTTCTACAGAGCCTTGCACATCCGCTTTGACAATCACATTTAATTCTTTCATTTCCCCTTGCTTCATTTGCTCAAACAACGTGTCAAGGCTGACGCGCGCGGTTTCGTTACGGTGCGCCTGGACAGCCTGTTGTTTCCGCGCTTCCCCGACCTGGCGGGCTGTTTTCTCATCTTCAAAGACAACAAAACGGTCGCCGGCTTCCGGTACATCATTTAAACCGGTAATTTCAACAGGCGTGGACGGCCCTGCTTCTTTCACGCGACGGCCGAGATCATTGACCATCGCACGGACGCGCCCGTAAGTGTGACCGACGACAATCGGGTCGCCGATGCGCAAAGTGCCGTTTTGTACGAGCAAAGTGGCAACCGGGCCCCTGCCTTTATCAAGGCGCGCTTCAATAACCGAACCGAGTGCGCGGCGGTTCGGGTTTGCTTTCAGTTCTTCCACTTCGCTGACAAGCAAAATCATTTCAAGCAGATTGTCAATCCCTTCACCGGTTAGAGCAGAAATCGGGACAAAAATCGTATCCCCGCCCCAGTCTTCCGGAACCAGATTGTATTCCGTCAGTTCCTGCATGACTCGTTCGGGGTTCGCTGTCGGTTTATCAATTTTATTGACCGCAACAATGATCGGAACGCCGGCTGCTTTCGCGTGGTTAATGGCTTCCACTGTCTGCGGCTTCACGCCGTCATCGGCAGCAACAACAAGCACGGTAATGTCCGTCACTTGCGCCCCCCGCGCACGCATTGTTGTAAAGGCTTCATGCCCCGGCGTGTCTAAAAATGTAATTTTTTTGCCGCCTACTTTCACCTGGTATGCACCGATATGCTGGGTAATCCCGCCTGCTTCTCCGGCGGTGACTTTTGTATGGCGGATGGAATCGAGCGTTGTCGTTTTCCCATGGTCAACATGGCCCATAATGGTGACAACCGGCGGGCGGACTTCGAGGTCTTCTTCACGGTCTTCCGTAAAATACGTTTCCAGATCCGTCTGGTCAACGATCACTTTTTCTTCCACTTCAACGCCGTATTCCGAAGCAATCAGTTCAATGGCGTCTTTGTCAAGCTGCTGGTTGATCGTTGCCGCAACGCCGAGCAGGAACAGTTTTTTAATAATTTCGGAAGGTTCCCTGTAGAGCTTCTTCGCAAGTTCCGCAACGGTCAGCGATTCTGTGAACGTAATTTTTTCAGGCAGTTCTTTTACCTTTTGGACCGGCTGCGGCTGCGGTTTGAAGTTTTTATTTTTCCGGTTATTTTTCTTTTGTTTGTTAAACGGCCGTCCGTTGTTGCCGCGGTTTCCGTTATTGCTACGGTTTCCATTGCCACTGTTGCGGTTATTCCCGTTGTTCCGGCTGTTCCCGCTGTTTTGATTATTCCTGTTGTTGCCCGCGGCTTGGGTGTTTCCATTGCTCCGGTTGTTGCTTGTGTTCTGGCTGTTTCCGTTATTCCGGTTGTTACTTGCAGCCTGGCTTTTTTCGTTATTCCGGTTGTTGCTTGCGGCCTGGGTGTTTCCATTGCTCCGGTTGTTGCCGCCGGTTTGGCCGTTCCTGTTATTCCGATTGTTGCCGCCCGTTCTGCTCTTCCCATCGCTGCGGTTGCTGCCGCCAGAGCGGTTATTGTTATTGTTTCTGCTGTTTCCGTTATCCCCTTGGTTTTTGCTGTTTTGGCCGTTTCCGTGATTCGGCTTCTGGTTTTCGCGCCGGGTGCGGTTTTCGGGTTTGTTTCCTTGTCGGTCCCCGGTTTCGGACCTGGTGCTTCTTTCATTTCTGGTCGGCCCGTTTTGCCCGTTTTTCTTGCCATCCTGCTGATTTTTGCCGCTGTAAACCGTATCCAGCTTCCTTACTGTTTCCCCATCGATCATTGACATATGATTGGATACCTCTATATTCATTTGTTTTAGTTTCGTGATAATTTCCTTACTTGATGTATGATGAGCTTTCGCATATTCGTAAACACGTATTTTGCTCATGTCGTCACCCCCACCTATGATTCATCGAGCAGTTCAGCAAGTTTTTCCGCAAATCCGCGGTCACTTACGGCAACTGCGACTCTCGCCTCTTTCCCAATGGCTTTTCCAAGCATTTCCCTCGTCTCTATCCACCGTACCGGTACATGATAGAAACGGCATTTGTCTAACATTTTTTTTGACGTATTGGATGAGGCATCTTTTGAAAGCAATACAAGTTTTGCCTGGCCTGCCCGGATTTCTTTCAGGACAGGCTCCTCTCCCGAAACGATCTTTCCTGCCTTGAACGCAAGGCCTAAAAGGGACATTGCCTGCTTCCCGTTCATGATTTTTGTTTATTCTCCTTTTTTTCCTTTTGAATAAACGCGATGATTTCATCGTAAAAAGCATCTTCTACAGCGGCACCAAGATGGGATGAGAGAATATTTTTTTTCTTTGCCAACAGCACCGCTTCCTCGTCTTTTGAAAGATAGGCGCCTCTTCCTGACTTTTTCCCGGTCGGGTCAATCGAAACATCGCCTTCCTTGGAACGAACGATACGGACCATTTCTTTTTTCGGTTTCATTTCTCCCGTTGCTACGCATTTTCTCATCGGAATTTTCTTACGTGTCGCCATCAGCCCCACTCCTTATTCGATCTCTTCATCTTTCCCGCCGTTTTCAGGCAGATCCGCTTCTTTCGCATCCGGTACGGCCAGTGCTTCGGAAGTGCGGCCGGCATCATCGTCATCAAAAAGCCCCGGTGTTTCCCCGTCTATGTCATCATTGGTTTCAGAACGCGGATAAATGCCTGACTCCCTTGCATCCGTTTCGCTCTTAATATCAATTTTCCAGCCTGTGAGTTTCGCGGCAAGCCGGGCGTTTTGGCCGCGTTTCCCGATTGCAAGCGACAGCTGGTAATCCGGAACGATGACCGTTGTAGCCTTATTGTTTTCGTCAACAAGCACATCAAGCACTTTTGCAGGGCTTAACGCATTTGCTACAAATTTAGCCGGGTCGTCCGACCATTTTACAATATCAATCTTTTCCCCGTGAAGTTCATTTACAATCGCCTGGACGCGCTGCCCTTTAGGCCCGACGCATGCGCCGACAGGATCAACCTCCGGGCGGTCGGTGTAAACCGAAATTTTCGAACGGTCCCCTGCTTCGCGGGCGATCGAACGGATTTCTACGATGCCATCGTAAATTTCCGGCACTTCAAGTTCAAACAGCCGTTTTAAAAGGCCGGGATGGGTGCGCGAGACAAAAATTTGCGGCCCCTTTGTTGTCCGTTCGACTTTTGTAATGTAGACCTTAATCCGGTCATGCGGGTTGTACGTTTCATTCGGGGATTGTTCCCCCGGCGGCAGCAGTGCTTCTGTTTTTCCGAGGCTGACATACGTAAAACGCGGATCTTTCCGCTGCACAATCCCGGTCATGACCTCGTCTTCACGGTCGATAAATTGATTGTAAATGATTCCCCGTTCCGCTTCCCGGACGCGCTGCGTGACAACCTGTTTTGCTGTCTGTGCGGCGATCCGGCCAAAATCTTTCGGCGTGACTTCCAATTCGACAACATCGCCGATTTCATAAGACGGATTGATTTTCTGGGCATCTTCAAGCGAAATTTCAAGGCGCGGGTCAAATACTTCTTCAACCACGTCTTTACGCGCGAACACACGGATCGTCCCGTTCGCCAGATTTAAATCCGTCCTTACATTCTGTGCCTGGTTAAAATTGCGGCGGTATGCCGATACAAGCGCGGCTTCGATGGCTTCAACGAGCACATCCCGCGAAATTCCTTTTTCTTTTTCAAGTATCGTAAGCGCATCTACCAGTTCTGAGCTCATGGAAATTGGATCCCCCTTCATTTTTTGAAAAATGATGCATTTTTAAAATTCAACGGCAAGCCGTGCGTTGGCCACTTTGTCATACGGAATTTCCTTCTCGATTTTCTTCGTTTTCACTTTACATTCTAATGTTAGGCACCCGTTGTGAAAAGCAATCAATTTTCCCTGGAACGTTTTCTCCCCGTCAAGCGGTTCATACGTTTTCACGAGGACGGTCCGGCCGACAGCACGTTCAAAGTCACGCGCTTTTTTTAACGGGCGTTCCGCACCCGGGGAGGAAACCTCAAGGAAATAATTATGGGGAATCGGGTCCGCTTCATCGAGCTTTTCCCCGAGCCGTTCGCTGACGAGCCCGCATTCTTCGATATCGACCCCGTTTTCTTTGTCAATATAAACACGAAGAAACCAGTTTTTTCCTTCTTTGACGTATTCAATATCAACAAGTTCAAGGCCGAGCCCTTCCACAACCGGGGATGCCAGTTGTTCCACCACTTCAACGACTTTACTCATGCTGACCTCCTCAAAAATCCGATTTAAAACACGAAAGAGCGGGGTGATGGCCCCACTCTTTCGCACGAGCGTTTATCCGTAGTATTTCCATAAAAAACTATACCATAACAGGCAAAAAAAAGCAAACAGCGGGCCTTAACCCGTATTTAGAAAAGCGACAGCTGGTTCTGCTCCGGCAGCGACTCTAAGCAGCCGTGCCCGTCAAGGTATTCCATAATCGTTTTGGAGACTTTTCCGCGGCGCTGCAAGTCTTCTTTTGAAAGGAATTCGCCTTCTTCACGCGCTTTTACGATATTGACCGCGGCGTTTGTACCAAGACCCGGAATCGCATTAAACGGCGGAATGAGCGAATCGCCGTCAATGACAAACTTGTCTGCTTCCGACCGGTACAAATCAATCGGCTGGAAGCGGAAGCCGCGCGCCGTCATTTCAAGCGCCAGTTCGAGCACGGTCAGCAAACTTTTCTCCTTCGCCGATGCGTCCATCCCTTTTGCATTAATTTCACTGATTTTTGCCTTGATGGAATTCGAGCCGTGGATCATGACATCGAGATCGAAATCCTCCGCGCGCACCGTAAAATACGTCGCATAGTAGATCAGCGGATGGTACACCTTGAAGTAAGCGATCCTTACCGCCATCAGCACATAGGCGGTGGCGTGGGCTTTCGGGAACATGTATTTAATCTTTTTGCACGATTCAATATACCAATTCGGCACGTTTTGCTTGATCATTTCCTCTTCCATTTCAGGCGTGAGCCCTTTCCCTTTCCGTACCGATTCCATAATTTTAAAAGCAAGGGACGGCTCTAAGCCCTGATAGATTAAATAGACCATAATATCGTCCCGGCAGCCGATTACTTCAGGCAGGGTGCAGGTGCCGTTTTGGATCAGTTCCTGGGCGTTGCCGAGCCATACGTCCGTTCCGTGCGAAAGCCCTGAAATCTGGACCAGTTCGGCAAAAGTCGTCGGTTTTGTATCTTCCAGCATCTGGCGCACAAACTTTGTGCCAAATTCCGGAATGCCGAGCGTGCCGGTTTTGCACATAATCTGCTCTTCCGTAACCCCGAGCGGTTCCGGCCCGCTGAAAATTTTCATCACTTCCGGGTCATCGGTCGGGATCGTTTTCGGGTCAATCCCGCTTAAGTCCTGGAGCATGCGGATGACGGTCGGATCATCGTGCCCGAGTATATCAAGCTTCAAAATATTATCGTGGATCGAGTGGAAATCAAAATGCGTTGTCCGCCATTCCGAATTGTGATCGTCCGCCGGATACTGGATCGGCGTAAAATCGTATATATCCATATAATCCGGTACGACGATAATGCCGCCCGGATGCTGGCCGGTCGTCCGTTTCACCCCGGTGCAGCCTTGGACAAGCCGGTCAATTTCCGCGCTCCGGAATGTCAGATTATGGTCCTGGGCATACCCTTTTACATAACCGTAGGCCGTTTTTTCCGCAACCGTGCCGATCGTGCCGGCGCGGTATACATACTCTTCGCCGAACAGCACTTTTGTATAGGCGTGGGCGCGCGGCTGGTAATCGCCCGAAAAGTTCAGGTCAATATCCGGAACCTTGTCCCCTTTAAAGCCAAGGAACGTTTCAAACGGAATATCATGGCCGTCTTTTTTGTATTTTGCCCCGCACGCCGGGCAGTTTTTATCCGGCAGGTCAAAACCGGAACCGACCGAACCGTCATTGAAAAACTCGGAATGCTTGCAGTTCGGGCACACATAATGCGGCGGGAGCGGGTTGACTTCGGTGATTTCCGTCATCGTTGCAACAAGCGAAGAGCCGACAGACCCCCGCGAACCGACAAGGTAACCGTCATTCAATGATTTCTTGACAAGTTTATGGGCAATCAGATAAATGACCGCAAATCCGTGACCAATAATGCTTTTTAGCTCTTTTTCAAGCCGTGCTTCGACAATTTCGGGAAGTGGATCCCCGTAAATCCTTTTCGCGCGCTTATAGCTTTGCTCGCGGATTTCTTCTTCCGCCCCTTCAATTTTCGGCGTGTACAACTCATCTTTTACCGGCTTGACGTCCTCGATTAAGCCGGCAATTTTATTCGTGTTGTCAACCACGATTTCTTTTGCCTTTTCTTCGCCTAAAAACGAGAAGCATGCAAGCATTTCATCCGTCGTGCGGAAATGCACGTCCGGCAGCCGGTGCCGGTTCAGCGGATTGGCACCGCCCTGGGAGCTGATCAGGATTTTCCGGTAAATTTTGTCTTCGGGGTTTAAATAATGGACATTGCCTGTTGCGACAACCGGCAGATTTAATTTTTCCCCGAGCCTGACGATTTTCGTGATGATTTCTTCAAGCGCCTTTTCATCCCTTATCAGTTCCTGGTCGATGAGCGGGGCGTACACTTCTTTCGGATGGACTTCAAGATAATCATAAAAGCGGGCGATCTCCTCTACTTCCGCCGGATCTTTCTGCATCATGCCTTCAAATACTTCGCCTTTGTCACAGCCGGACCCGACGAGAATGCCTTCCCGGTACTTTTGCAGCTCGGAACGCGGAATACGCGGCACACGGTAAAAGTAATCGATATGGGAAAGAGAAATCAGTTTAAATAAATTTTTCAAGCCTTCCTGCGTCCGGACAAGCAGCGTGCAGTGCGACGGGCGCGCCCGCTTGTACGCGCCGCCTTCCCCCATATACTGGTTCAGCTCGTCATGGTATGTGATCCCCCGGTTACGGGCGTCTTTCAGCATTTTTAAAAAGATTTGTCCTGTTGCTTCCGTATCGTAGATTGCGCGGTGGTGCTGGGTCAGTTCCACATTGAATTTTTTCGCGAGCGTGTTCAGCCGGTAGTTTTTGAAATCCGGATATAAAAACCGTCCGAGTTCGAGCGTATCAATGACGGGGTTATTGGATTTCGGCAGCCCGGCTTTTTTCAGGCCAACGTTTAAAAACCCGATGTCGAACGAAGCATTGTGGGCTACAAGCACCGCGTCGCCAATCCATTCATTGTATTCTTTCAACACTTCGGAAATGTCCGGCGCATCTTTTAACATATCGTCGGTAATATGGGTCAGCTCAATAATCGTATTGGACAGCGGACGTCCGGGATTGGCAAACCGTTCAAACGTATCGACCACTTCGCCGTCTTGGATTTTCACCGCAGCGATTTCGATGATCGTATCATAAACGGCAGATAATCCCGTTGTTTCAACGTCAAAGACGACATATGTCGCTTCATCAAGGTGGACGTGCGCATCATTATAGGCAATCGGCACCCCGTCGTCGACAAGATTGGCTTCAACGCCGAAGATGACTTTTATACCGTTCTTTTTGCCGGCGCTGTAAGCTTCCGGAAAACTTTGCGCGACGGCGTGGTCTGTGATCGCAATCGCCGGATGGCCCCATTTTTTTGCCTGGGCGACAAGGGTAGACGCGGAAGTGACCGCATCCATCTGGCTCATCGGCGTATGGAGATGGAGTTCGACCCGCTTCTCATTTTCCGGCGCATGGTCTTTCCGGACGCGCGGGGCTACTTCAGAAAGATCGTTGGCGATCATGACCAGATCACGGACAAACGTATCGTTCTGGATGCTGCCGCGCGCACGCAGCCACATCCCTTTCTTCACGCGGGCAAATTGTGCGGCATCTTCCTTATCCCGCGAAAACATCTTCACGAGAATGGAGCTCGTATAATCGGTGATTTTTAACGTCAAAAGCGTCCGCCCGCTGCGCAGTTCTTTCGTTTCGACGTCAAACACATAGCCTTCCACCGTAATCCGCCGTTCTTCATCAACAATCTCGGAAAGGCGGCGGATATCATCATCGGGCGGGATTCTCAGCCCGATCATAAGCGGTCCCGCGTCGTGCGTTTCTTCCCCGCTCTGTTGCTCATTCACGTGCTTCTGCATTTCGAGAACGGCCTGTTTTGCCCGTTCCTCATCTTCTTTTTTCTTTTCTTCCATAAATTTGGCGTATGCTTCACTTGCTTCAGGTGCCGCCGAAATTTCCGTGTCAAACATCAGCTGCGGAAAACCGGCCCGTTCGTAAAAACGGACGATCCATTCCCCGTATTTTTGTTTTAATGTCGCTGCTTCCGGTTCATTGCGGCCGGTTACCACCAGCTTATTGCCGGAAAGTGACGGCACCTGCTCCGCAAGTAGGGACAAAAGCATCGGCGACATGCCTTCCAGTTCTCCTAGGCACGCTTTCCAGTAATCGGCAATCAGCGCCGGCCCAAAAGAAGGGTCTTTCGCCCGGATTGAAAAACGGACGTCGGCAATATGCTGAAAAGCCTGGCGCAAACGGGTTGTAAATGTCAAGTACACTTCAAAGGGGAGAATTTTTTCGAGCAAAAAATAAAAATGCCATCGCTTTGACTGGCGTTCCACAACTAGTTTTTCAATTTCTCCGTATTTAAAATGCTCGTAAAACCTGTCATCAAGCAGTTCCAGCTGCCGGAGCAAAATCTGGAACCTTTCTTTCTTTCCGGCGGGATTTTCAATCATCTTGTCCTCTCCCATCCTTTTTCATTCAATCTATCTTTATCTTAAAAAACAAGCGTCCCGAATGCAATCTTTCCGGAATTTTTCCCGGTAGTGTTGAAAGGTTCGGGTGTTGAAATTTTCCAGGCAAAACATTTTCTGCCTCTTTTTTGCAGGAAAAGAAGAGAAGCACCGGCCGGTAAGCCGATGCCCCTGTCATGAAGCAAGTTGTGCTAAAATATTAGAAATTGTCTCGGCCAAATCCTCTTTTTTCACTTCGAGCACTTCCCCGGTTTTTCTGATTTTCACTTCGACGATGCCTTCCGCCGCTTTTTTCCCGACGGTTACCCGGACAGGCAGGCCGATCAGGTCGGAATCCGCAAATTTCACACCCGGGCGCTCGTTTCTGTCATCCATCAAGACGGTAAACTGCTTTTCAAGTTCCGCATGGAGCGATTCTGCAAGGGCGGATTGTTGGGCATCCTTCATATTTACCGGAACGAGATGCACGTCAAACGGCGCCAGATTGACAGGCCAAACAAGCCCTTTATCATCGTTATGCTGTTCGCACACTGCTGTTAAAGTGCGGGAGACACCAATCCCGTAACACCCCATCAACATGACCTGCTCCCTGCCGTTTTCGTCTAAAAAGGCGGCGTGCATGGCCTCACTGTATTTTGTGCCGAGTTTGAAAATATGCCCGACCTCTATGCCGCGTGCAAACCGGATCGTTCCCTTTCCGTCCGGTGACGGGTCGCCTTCCTGGATATTGCGGAGATCCCCGTATAGATCGACGCGGTAATCCCTCTCCGGATTCGCATTCACATAGTGGAAGTCATTCTCATTGGCACCGCAAATGCCGTTGACTACATAGCGGACGGCGTGATCGGCCAAAATCCGGATCTGTTCCGGCGCGCCGACAGGGCCGAGCGAACCGGGATCCGCCCCCATGATCGACTTGATGGCTTCCGGATCTGCCATTTCAATCGTTTCAGAACCGAGAAGATGTTTGACTTTGACTTCATTTACGTCATGATCGCCCCTGACCAGCACAATGACATATTCATCATCCGCTTTCAGCACAAGGGTCTTCAGGCATTTTTCAGGATCTGCCTTTAGAAAGTCCGCAATTTGCGCGATCGTTCTTTGCCCCGGGGTCGGAATTTTTTCGAGCGGTTTTTCCGCTTCATCCGGCTTTGTGTAAACGGTCTTCACTTCCGCCATTTCAATATTTGCCGCATAATCGGATGAGTCGGAATACGCAATGGTGTCTTCCCCGATTTCAGACAGCACCATAAACTCCTGCGTATCTTTCCCGCCGATCGCGCCCGAGTCCGCCAATACGGCGCGGAAATCCAGTTTGCACCGCGAGAATATATTGGTATAAGCCCGATACATATCCTTATACGTCTCATCAAGGCTCTCTTTGTTGGCATGGAAAGAATACGCGTCTTTCATGATGAATTCCCGTCCGCGCAGCAAGCCGAAACGCGGGCGCTTTTCATCCCGAAATTTCGTTTGAATTTGGTATAAAGAAAGCGGCAGGCGTTTATACGATTTTACTTCGTTCCGAATTAAACTTGTGATCACTTCTTCATGCGTCGGCCCGAGCGCAAAGTCCCGTTCATGCCGGTCCTTAAGGCGCATCAAATCCGGCCCGTAAGAATACCAGCGCCCCGATTCCTGCCACAATTCCGCCGGCTGGAGGGACGGCATCAGCAATTCCATGGAACCGATAGCTTCCAATTCTTCGCGGATAATCGCTTCAATTTTATGTAAGACTTTTTTCGCGAGCGGCAAATACGTATAAACACCGCTTGCAATTTGCCGTATGTAACCGGCACGGAGCAGCAGCTGATGGCTTTTCACCTCGGCTTCTGCCGGTACGTCCCGCAATGTCGGAATAAACAATTTGCTCTGTTTCATACATCGCACTCCCGTATTCATTTATTATAGATCAGTCACGTTGATTACGTTCCTTCGTTTCTATTCCCCCGATTCAGCAAACCAGGTCCAAGGTTGGATGGTAAGAGATTGTAAATCAAAAGCCGGGCCAGGGTGCTAGAAATGCAGATTTTAAAAGGGATCCGCACGGTAAAAATACGAAGATTTGGCGTTGCTTGTGAAGACGAGCGGGCCAAACCGGGCTAATGGCGGATCAAAAATGCAAATCCATTTTATAACCGTCTCCGTAAAGCAGGTAAGGAAGCAGGCCCTTTTGCAACAGGGCCCGCTGGAACCCCCTCGAAACCGGAAACTTTACAGGAAAAATCTTTGGATATCATTCCAGGTGACAATAATCATCAACAGCATCAGGAGCGCAAAACCGATAAAATGGACGATGCCTTCTTTTTGCCGGTCAATCGGTTTGCCCCGCAATGCTTCGATGCCGAAAAACAGCAGCCTGCCGCCATCTAAAGCCGGCAGCGGGAGCAGGTTCATAATCCCGATGTTGATGCTCAACAATCCTGCCCATTTAAACAAATAAATGATGCCCGACTTGGCGACGGTCTCTGTTGATTTGTAAATGCCGACAGGGCCTGACAGCATATCAATGGAAAAGCCGCCGCTGATCAGGTGGCCAAGCAGTTTAAAAATTTCCACCGTCCAAACGTATGTCTGTGTAATGCCGTACGTGGCTACTTTCAGCGGGGAATGGTCAACCGGGCTGGTCACGCCGATTCTCCCGATGGTCTTCCCGTCCTCTGAAATGCTTTTTGGCGTCACCGGAATGTCCATTGTTTTGCCGTTCCGTTCCACTGTAAACGTAATTTTTTCATCAGGGTGTTTTTGGATCACGTCGACAATGTCATTCCACGTCGAGATTTCGGCACCGTCAATGCTGATCACTGTATCCCCTTTATGCAGCCCGGCCTTTGCCGCAGCACTGTCCTTGACAACCGTTCCGAGCACCGGATCGGTCATCGGCACCCCCTGCACCACGGCCATAAGGGTAAAGACAAGGGCTGCCAGAACGAAATTCATGAGCGGGCCCGCAAAAATCGTGAGCGCCCGCTTCCCAAGCGATTTGGAGGCAAACTGGCGGTCCCAAGGCGCGATTTGCATTTCCATCCGGTCTTCGACAAGCACGGCATCCCTTTTCACTTTAAACGTCCGGAGGTGTTCATCATCGCCTTCTTCATAGCCTTTGATTACAAGCGCACGTTCCAGATCTGCAGATTCCGTTTCAATCATGCGCAATCCGGTATACCGGTCTTTTCCGTTCACCACGATTTTTTCAACGGCTTCGTTTTCATCGAAAAGCAGCCCAACCCGCTGGCCTGGCTTCAACTCCGGCATATCCGGGTCTTCCCCCGCCATCCGTACGTATCCGCCGATCGGAAGCAGGCGGACGGTATACTGCGTTTCGTTTTTCTTAAACGAAAGGATCTTCGGGCCGAATCCGATCGCAAATTCGCGGCATAAAATCCCGGCTTTTTTGGCAACAAAGAAATGCCCGGCTTCATGGAAAATGACAAGTGAACCAAAAATCAAAATAAAGGCTATAACTGTCGTCAAATGAATACCACCTTACTTTAAAATAGTCTCCGCCTTTTTCAGGAACTCCGGGCAAGCTCCCGCTTATATGAGCGAGGCCACATAGTCCCGCGTCTCACGGTCAACGGCCCAGATCGTTTCCAAATCAGGGTGTATAATTACATTATGCCTTGCAAGCGCCTTTTCAATCAACTGATCAATTTGCAAAAACGAAATTTTTTCCTGCAAAAAGGCATGGACCGCCACCTCATTGGCCGCATTCAGCACGGCCGGCATCGATCCGCCGGCTTTTCCGGCTTCATAGGCAAGTTTCAGGCAGTAAAAGCGTTCTTCATCCATTTTTTCAAAATGAAGCCGGCCGATTTCCGCCAAATCGAGCCGCTTTGCATCCGGTAGCGGCAACCTTTTTGGAAATCCGAGCGCATATTGAATCGGGATGCGCATATCGGGCATCCCGAGCTGCGCCTTTACGCTGCTGTCACGGAATTCGACGAGAGAGTGGATGATGCTTTCGCGGTGCAGGATAGTATCAATTTTTTCAAAGGGAAGGCCGAACAGCCAGTGTGCTTCAATGACTTCGAGCCCTTTATTCATCATTGTTGCCGAATCAACCGTGATTTTGGCGCCCATCGACCAATTCGGGTGGTTCAGCGCATCTTTTACGGTGACGGTTTCAAGCTGTTCCCTTGTATAATCACGGAAACTGCCGCCGGATGCGGTAATGATGAGCCGTTCGATCTCATCCCGGTTTTCCCCTTGCAAACATTGAAAAATGGCGGAATGCTCGCTGTCGATCGGAAGAATTTCAGTTTCGGCGCGCCTTGCTGCATCCATCACGAGGTGGCCAGCTGTGACGAGCGTTTCTTTATTGGCGATCGCAACAGTTTTCCCCGCCCGGATCGCCTCCAAAGTCGGCAACAGCCCGACACTGCCAAGCACCGCATTGACCAAAATATCCGATTCGGCATATACCGCCGTTTCGACCATCCCTTTTTCCCCGTAGAGCACAACCGGGCTGTCCCCGAATTCGGTTTTCAGCCGGGCACAGTCTTCTTTGTCAGCGACAGAGACAAGCGCCGGATGAAACTCCGAAATAATTTTCCTCGTTAAATTGAGATTTCTCCCTGCTGAAAAGGCCGCGAGCCGGAATGCTTCCGGATGGTTCCGGATCACATCCAGCGTTTGTGTACCAATGGAGCCCGTCGCCCCCAATAAGCTGATTTGCTTCAATGCTATCCACCTCTTTTTCTATCCCGCCATCATTTTTAAAAAATGGATAAGCGGGAGGACAAACAATAAACTGTCAAAGCGGTCCAAAATGCCGCCGTGCCCGGGCAGGATTTTCCCTGCGTCTTTTACCCCGTAATGCCGTTTATACGCGGATTCCACCAAATCCCCGATCTGGCCGAAAACGGAGAGGACGACCGTGGACACCATGAGCCGCCCGAGCCCGAGGCCGATATTGGAATAGAAAAAAAACAGCACAGCAACAATGACCGCACACAGTACGCCGCCAAGCGCGCCTTCAACCGTTTTATTCGGGCTGATCTCTGGCCACAGCTTATGCTTTCCAAAAGCCCGTCCGACGAAATAAGCGCCGGAATCCGTTGCCCAAATGAGAAACAGGGCGTAAAAAATATAGGTTATGCCCGCATCTGGCGCATTTCTTGTTTCAATAAAATAATAAAAGCCGATGCCAATGTAGATGGCGGACAAAATGTGGAAACCAGCCTGCTCAAATGTAAACCGGTTTTTCGTCACCACCATGTAGGCAAGAAAAAGCAGCACGATCATATACACCAATTCAAGCTTTGAAAAGCCTGTTTGTGCGATGACATGCATATACTTTGATGGAAATAAAATCAGCCAAAGCAGCAGGACGGAAAGGAGGCCGCCAAAGGAAAAAAATGACTGTTTTCCCATCCGCAACAGCTCGTATAGCGCAACGGTCGCCATGGCATACACGAGCAGCGCAAACGGCCATCTCCCGTATATCACAAAAGGAATAAAAAAAGCTGCTGCCACGATGGCTGTAATGATTCTTTGCTTCATTCAGACTGCTCCTCACTTTTTAAACCGCCGTATCTTCGGGAACGTTTTTGATATTCTTCAATCGCACTTAAAAAATGTTCCTCATTAAAATCCGGCCATAACACATCGGTAAACACAAACTCCGTATACGCCAGCTGCCACAACATAAAATTGCTGAGCCGGATTTCCCCGCTCGTCCGGATTAAAAGGTCGGGGTCCTGCAGGCCGTGCGTCATTAAGTACTGGTGGAACACTTCCTCGGTCAGCTCGTTTTCATTCATTATACCATTTTTTACATCCATTAAAATATTTCTCACGGCGCGCATAATTTCATCCCTGCTCCCGTAGTTCAACGCAAAATTGAGAATCAGCCCGTCGTTTTGCGCCGTTTCACTGATCGCTTTATTGATGGCCCTTTGAGTATGAAGCGGGATTTTTTCTTTGCACCCCATCATCTGCACTTTCACATTTTCCGCTTTCAGCTCGGGAAGATAAGTGGATAAAAATTCTTCCGGCAGCTTCATTAAGTATTCCACTTCTAATTTTGGCCGTTTCCAGTTTTCTGTTGAAAAAGCATACAGCGTCAATACTTTGATTCCGAGCCGGTTGGCGATACGGGTAATTTTCCGGACGGTTTTCATGCCTTCGTGATGGCCGGCCACCCGCGGCAAATGGCGTTTTTTCGCCCATCTTCCGTTGCCGTCCATGATGATGGCGACATGTTCCGGGATGGCGGCAGCTTTCACTTTTTCGCCGCGGGTTGTCGTGTCGCGGCCTTCTTTATCGAAAGATTTCCATCTTTTTAAATTCATATGCACATTTGCCCTCCAAATGGTATCCGCCTGCAACTTTATGCACGGTACCGCGGCCATACGTGTTCAGTCGTTTCCGGCAAAAGTGGTATGACCTTTGTATTCCATTTGCCAACCTCTATTATAGAGAAAATGGATGCGTTTGTGTAGTTCTGTTTTTTAAACGATCCGGCCATTTGGTTTGGGGGTGTATGGAAAACCGGCTTTGTATCCCCTTTTAAACGCGTGTGTAGCCCCATTTTCCGGCAATATGACAGGATTTTAGAACCGGAACATTCCATGCTCCCGGGAAAAGCGCGCACTGATAACATAATAAAAAACTTCCATCGGCCGCTTGCCAACGGAAGTTTTTTGTCCGGCAGTCAGACTTCCATAATTTCCTGCTCTTTTGTTTTTGTCATTTTATCGATTTTTTGAATGTGCTGGTCGGTGATTTTCTGAACGTCTTCCGCGAAACCACGATGCTCATCTTCTGTAATCTCACCGTTTTTCTCCTGCTTTTTCAGTTCATCATTGGCATCACGGCGCACGTTACGGATGGCAACTTTTGCTTCTTCCGCTTCTTTTTTGATGAGCTTCACCAGTTCTTTTCTACGTTCTTCCGTTAAAGGCGGGATGGAAAGGCGGATTACGGAACCGTCATTATTCGGCGTAAGGCCGAGATCCGATTTTAAAATGGCCCTTTCAATTTCACCCAGCACCGTTTTATCATACGGCTGGATCACCATCAGGCGCGCTTCCGGCACGGAAATGGACGCAAGCTGGTTTACAGGTGTCCTAGCGCCGTAGTAATCTATCGTGATTTTATCGAGCAGGGCCGCGTTTGCACGCCCCGCACGGATGGAGCCGAGTTCGCGCTGAAAAGCCTGGATTGCTTTTGCCATTTTATCTTTTGCAGTGTCAATGACCTGATTTGCCATCATATTTTCCCCCTAACGATTGTCCCAATGGTTTCGCCCAAGACGGCGCGTTTGATGTTTCCTTCCTCCATAATTGAGAATACTATAAGCGGGATGTCATTGTCCATACATAAAGAGGACGCGGTGGAGTCCATGACAGCGAGGCCGTCTTTGATGACATCCAGATATGAAAGCTCTTCATATTTCACAGCATCTTTGTCCAGTTTCGGATCGGCAGAATAAACACCGTCCACATTATTTTTTGCCATTAAAATGACATCGGCTTCAATTTCTGCTGCACGCAGCGCGGCGGTCGTATCGGTGGAGAAAAACGGGTTGCCCGTACCGGCGGCAAAAATAACGACACGACCCTTTTCCAGATGGCGGATGGCCCGCCTTCTGATATAAGGTTCTGCCACCTGGCGCATATCAATGGAAGTCTGCACGCGTGTTTCCACGTCGCTCTGTTCCAGGCTGTCCTGAAGGGCCATTGCATTCATGACCGTGGCGAGCATGCCCATATAATCAGCCGTTGCCCTGTCCATTCCCATCTGGCTGCCGATCTTGCCGCGCCAAATATTGCCGCCGCCGACGACAATCGCCACTTCAACGCCAAGCTCGACAATTTCTTTTACTTGCCGCGCGACGGACTGGATGACCGTCGGATGAATACCAAAGCCCTGCTCTCCAGCCAATGCCTCACCACTTAATTTCAATACGACACGTTTATATTTAGGGGTGTCCATTTTGAACCTCCAATATGGTTATGTAAAATTGCCCCGGTCCATCTTTGCCGGTAAACGGGGCGTTTTTTTTGCAAGGTTAAAATCCTGCCTTCTTTTAAAAAGAGGAACACACTGTGTTCCCCTTTTAAAACTAGTTTTTCTTCACTTGATTCATGACTTCTTCAGCAAAGTTTTCCTGGCGTTTTTCAATGCCTTCGCCGACTTCATAACGGACAAAATCTGCCACTTTTGCATTATGGGAAGCGACGAACTGCCCAACCGTTTGATCCGGATTTTTGACAAACGCCTGGTCTGCCACACAAATTTCCTCGAAGTATTTCTTCAAGCGTCCTTCCACCATTTTTTCCACAATCTTTTCCGGTTTGCCTTCGTTCAGCGCCTGTTGTTTTAATACTTCGCGTTCATGGGCCACTTCTTCTTCCGAAACCTGGTCGCGGGAGATGTATTTCGGATTCATCGCTGCAACATGAAGGGCAACGTCTTTTGCAACAGAAGCATCGGTTGTGCCTTCAAGAACAGTGAGCACACCGATACGGCCGCCCATGTGGAGGTATTCGCCGAACGCACCGTTATCCGTTTTCGTTTTCAGGGCAAAACGGCGGAGCGAAATTTTTTCACCGATTTTGGAAATCGCCTGTGTAATAAAATCATTGACAGTCGATCCGTTTGCCATTGTTGATTGTAAAGCGGCATCCAGATCGGCCGGTTTGCTTTGAAGCAAATGTTCAGCGATTTCTTTTACAAGGTTTTGGAATTCTGCATTTTTTGCAACAAAGTCTGTTTCGGCATTGACTTCGAGAATGACGGCGTGGTTGCCTTCGCTTAATACGTAAGTGGTTCCTTCTGCAGCAACGCGGTCTGCCTTTTTCGCCGCTTTTGCGATCCCTTTTTCACGAAGATAGTCCACCGCTTTTTCCATATCGCCGTTCGTTTCCGTCAGCGCTTTTTTGCAATCCATCATGCCTGCGCCGGTTTTTTCACGAAGTTCTTTCACCATTTGAGCTGTAATTGCCATCGGATTTCCTCCTTCAAGTTTATGTACGTCTCCCTAAAAAAAGGTGATAAGCACAAACCTTCTTATCACCTTTTTTATTGGGATATTTTGGGTAAGGTGCGGCCGCTGTCAAACCCCGGCCGGAAAACGGATCAGGCTTCGACAGTCGTTTCTTCCGTGCCCGCTGCTTCGCCGGATTCGGCCGGAACTTCAGCGGCACCTTCTTCGCCCTGTTTTGCTTCCACAATAGCATCCGCCATTTTGCTGGTCAAAAGTTTGACCGCACGGATCGCATCATCGTTTGCCGGAATGACATAGTCAATTTCATCCGGATCGCAGTTTGTATCCACAATCCCGATAATCGGAATGTTTAATTTTCTTGCTTCCGCTACCGCGATGCGTTCTTTGCGCGGATCGATTACAAACAATGCATCCGGCAGGTTCCGCATATCTTTAATGCCGCCAAGGAATTTCACCAAACGGTCGTGTTCTTTTTTCAACTGGACGACTTCTTTTTTCGGAAGGACATCAAATGTGCCGTCTTCTTCCATTTTTTCGATTTGTTTCAAACGGTCAATCCGTTTTTGGATCGTTTCAAAGTTGGTTAAGGTTCCGCCAAGCCAGCGGTGGTTCACGTAAAACATGCCGGAACGTTCCGCTTCATCTTTAACGGATTCCTGCGCCTGTTTTTTCGTGCCGACGAACAGAATATTTCCGCCGTTGCCTGCAAGATCTTTTACAAAGTTATAAGCTTCTTCTACTTTTTTGACCGTTTTTTGCAGGTCAATAATATAGATGCCGTTCCGTTCCGTGAAAATGTATTTTTTCATTTTCGGGTTCCAGCGGCGCGTCTGGTGGCCGAAATGGACACCGGCTTCGAGCAGTTGTTTCATTGAGATTACTGACATTTTATTTCCTCCTATGGTTTTTTTCCTCCGCCCCAATCCTTTTCAAAAGGAGACCGCTTAAAAGCAGCACCGTCCTTTAAATCATGAAGCGTGTGTGATAACACCAACGATTACTATACCATAAAAAAAAATGCGAATCAAGCATTATCCGCGTCCTGTCTGAAATTTGAGAAGCAGCTCGATTTCCGTGCGGCCTTTATTTAATTTTTGGGCAATTTCATCAACAGTATACCCGTTTTGTTGCAAATCATTCACTTTTTGCAAAAGGCTTTTTTCTTCCTGAAGCTGCCCATCGCTTTGTTCCCCTGAAATTTGCCGGGCCGCATTCCGGTACGCCCGGTTTGCGGATACCTGGATGAGCGCATCTGACTTCAGTTCCGCTGTTTCTTCTGTCTCAGGCGGTTGTTTTGTTTCCGAACCCGGCTGTCCCGTTTCCGGCCCTGCTTTTTCCCCCGGGCTTGCCTCTTTCATCCTGCCTGCTTTCATTTTTTTGATGAAAGCATCGTTTTCTTCTTTTAACTCCATCAGGTATACGGAAAAGATGTCTTCAATTTCTTTCACCATTTTATTGACGTTTTGTTCTGCCCGGGCAAAGCGGTTTTGCCGTAAATAGAGCAGGATGATGGCAAAAATGGAGAGCACATTAAATAGGAAAGAAAGAATGAGGAAAAAAATAACCGTTTGATTCACCCCCTCTGATTACAGCAGCCGTTTTTCCAAAATATTCCGCAGTTTGTAAATGGCCTTCGAATGGATCTGGGAAATCCGGGAAGTGGAAAGCCCCATCACTTCGCCGATTTCTGTCAGCGTGCATTCTTCCTGATAAAAGAGGCTCAGCACAAGCTGCTCTTTTTCCGACAGGGCACGGATGGCCTCCGCCAGTTCCTTTACGGTTTCCTTTTTTTCCAGCTCGGATTCCGGCTGGCCGGCATTCCTGTCCCCGGACACGAACCGGGATGCTGCTTCCGGTTCATCATTATCGGTGCCCGTTTCTTCAATCGACAGGACATTGGCAAAAAACTGTTCATTCATCGTTGTGCAGACTTCCGTTTCTTCCATGCCAAGCTCCAAAGCGACTTCTTTTGGAGAAACGGTGCGCAAGTATTTCTGCTCGAGACTTTCAATGGCGCTTTCAATTTTTTTCGCTTTTTCCCTTGTGCCTCTTGACAGCCAGTCTTCTTTCCGCAGGCCGTCCAAAATCGCGCCGCGGATCCGAAAAGAAGCATATGTATCAAATCTCAGTTCGCGGGACGGATCAAATTTGTTTAATGAATCCAAAAGCCCGAACATGCCAAGGCTTTTTAAATCCTCTTTTGACACGTTGCGGGGAAGCCCGGCGGCAATTCTTTGGACATGGAAAGAAACAAGCGGCATATATCTTTTCACAAGGGCATTTCCGGCTTCCGGATCACGGGATTTAAGCCACAAATCCCAATCTTTCTGCTCCTCACCCTGTTTTGGCTCCTCCGCCATATCGCATCCCTCCTTGTTGCCATCGCTTTTCCCGAAAACAAAGGGGCGGCCTCGTCATATTTCGACAGAACCCTGGTTGACCGTTCTCACGGTCAGTACGGCATTTCCCGGGTTAAATTCAATCGTGCGGCCGCTTTTTCCCCCGGTATCTTCGGCCACCAATTGAATGCGGTACTTTTTCAGTTCCTGTTTTACAGCCTCGACATTGCGCGGCCCGATCCGCATCGCTTCATTCATGGAAGAAAAAGAAAACATTTCGGCTCCGCCGGCGATTTTTGCTAGCAGTCTGCTCTGGTGGCAGCCTGCGCTTTTCAGCATGCCGATCAGTTCAAAAATAGCGGTATCCGCAAATTTTGCTTTATTCATATGCTCTCCATTCTTCGCAATGAAGGATGAAGGCAGCATTACATGGGCAAGCCCGGCTGTTTTAGCCGGCAAATCGTACAAAACGACGCCAACGCATGAGCCAAGCCCGGTTGTCCTGATCAGGCCGGGAGAAGTGACGATCTTCATTTCCGCAATGCCCACTTTGACAATGTTCATTTCGCTATCCATCTAATTCAACCCTTAGCGCACGGAATAGGATTTCATAAGAATCCGGATCCGGAAAGAGGAAAAAATGCCCCTTCATATCGGAATTTTCCGCCTGCTCATCGCTCAGCACTGTATCAATCACGATGGCATAATCGCTGACCTGGGACAGTTCAATCAAACCATAGCTGATAATGGAACCGAACATATCAATGCTGAGTGCCGGGACGGAAGGCAGCATATCCAGCTTCGTAAAATCGGAAAGCGCCGTTAAATAAGACCCCGACAAAATATTGCCCAGTTCCAGCATCGCCGACAGCCCGAGCTCCGGGTATGGCGGCTTTTCAAAGGAGAACGACGGATCCTCGATCATTTCTTTAATGAATCTTTCGCCCTGGGCAACCGGCACGATGAAAAAAATATTGCCGGGCGCATCGCCTTCAATCCGCAAAAACACGCTCACCACAACGAGCTCAGCGCCGCCGATCAGCTCCATAATTTCTTCAAAGGAGGCAATATGGACATCCGGGACCGTCATTTTGATTTTTTTATGCAGCAATTTGGAAAGCGCCGTTGCGGCATGCCCCGCTCCGATATTCCCGATTTCTTTTAAGACATCAAGGTGAAGATTTGTGATTTTATTTTTAATATCCATTTAAAATACCCCTATTGTAATGGCGTTAAAGTTTTTTCTAAATCAAGCAGCAGCAAAAGCCTCTGGTTTATATTCGCCACACCGGAAATAAAGTCCTCTTTGCCCGCGTTTACCACTTCCGGCTCGGGTTCCACTTTTTTTTCGTCGATATCCAGGACATCCGTCGCCTCGTCCACAAGCAGGCCCGTTTCAATCTCTCCAAACCGGACGATGATCAGCTTGCGTTCCTCCGTATCAGCGCCCGTGTCATCCTCCATGCCAAACCGTTTTTTCAGATCAATGACCGGGATAATGACACCGCGCAAATTCATCACGCCAAGTATAAAAGGAGCGGTAAGCGGCACTCTTGTAATATGCTGCAGCTTTTCAATGGCCAAAACCTGCGTAACCGGCAGGGCATACTCTTTATCATTTAACTGAAATACGATCACTTTCTCCAACGATCTCAACCTCTTTCCTGGACAATGAAATGGGCGGCAAGCACCCTGTTTTCTATTTAATCAGCGCATTGCTGTCGATGATAAGGGCAACCTGGCCGTTTCCAAGAATGGTGGCCCCGGAAATGGCAAATACATTCGTTAAATAATTCCCTAAAGATTTTAATACGATTTCCTGCTGGCCGATAAAGGCGTCCACCACAAACGCAGCCAGTTTTTCCCCTTTCCGCACAATCAGTACGGAGACATATTCATCATTTTGCTTTGCGTCCGGAACTTCAAATATTTCATTCAAAAAGACAAGCGGCACCACTTTGCCCCGGAAATCGATCACTTTTTGGTGATGCGCTTTTAATATTTCGCCCTTCTTAATAATGGCCGTCTCTACAATAGAGGATAACGGGACAGCATATTTTTCCGTCCCGATTTCCACGAGCATGACGGAAATGATCGACAGGGTAAGCGGCAGCTGAATCGTAAAGACGGATCCGCGCCCTTCTGCGGAATGGACAGAAATCGAGCCGCCCAATGATTGAATAGTTGATTTCACCACATCCAGCCCGACACCACGGCCGGAAATATCAGATACATGGTCAGCGGTTGAAAAACCGGATTCAAAAATCAGGTTATAAATCTGGCTGTCTGTTAAACTGCCGGCTTCCTCCTTTTTGACAATGCCTTTTTCAATGGCTTTTTCCAACACTTTTTCACGGTTAATGCCGGCGCCGTCGTCTTCAATTTCTATAAACACATGGTTGCCGCTGTGATAAGCTTTTAACGTAATGGTTCCTGTTTCCGGCTTCCCTGCCCGCTTTCTTTCTTCCGGCTGTTCAATGCCGTGGTCGCACGAATTCCGGATCAGATGGACAAGCGGGTCGCCGATTTCATCAATGACGGTGCGGTCCAGTTCTGTTTCGGCGCCGATAATGTCGAGATCCATTTTTTTGTGCAATTCTCTTGCCAGCTGGCGGACAAGCCGCGGAAAACGGTTAAACACCGTTTCGACCGGCACCATCCGCATGTTCAAAATAATCGTTTGCAAGTCGCCGGAAATTCTGGACATCCTTTCTACGGTTTCATTGAGCTCCGGATGGTTCACTTCTTTTGCAATTTGTTCGAGGCGCCCGCGGTCAATGACCAGCTCTTCAAATAGATTCAGCAGATTATCCAGCCGCTCGATGTTCACACGGATCGTCTTGGTTGTATGTTTCTGTTTTTGCGGATGCTTTTTTGCCGGTTTTTGCGGATGCTTTTCCGCTGCGTCCGGTGCTGCCTGTTTTTTCTGCTCTGGTTCTGCCGGTTTCTCCGATTCTGCCGTTTCCGGGTGTTGACCGCGCCCATCCTGCTTTGTGAGAGTCACGGTGCTTGCTTTAACATCTTCAATCTCTGACACCTTGCAGATTTTTTGGCGGATCTCTTCCCTGTCCTCTTTTGAGATCAGCGTCACCTTAAATTCATTGTCGAACTGCTCTTCTTCCAGCTGGTCGGCCGGCGGATCGGAATGGATAATCTCGCCGCATTTTTCAAGGATATCAAATACCATGAATACCCGCGCCGCTTTTAAAAGGCAATCGCTGCGCAATGTTACCGTGAACTGGTAACAGCTGTACCCTTGTTCTTCTGATTGAACAATCACGGCCTGTTCGTACTGGTCAAATTCGTCTTCCTCTGTTTCCGCCTTTTCCGCTGTGGCGGCCGAAGCTTCTTTCTCCGCCTTCTTCTCTCCGGCCGAACCCTGTTCTGCCGCTTCCAGGCGGGCGATTGTCCCGCTCACATCCATTTTGCCGTCCCCGCCGTTTGCAACCGATTCCACCATCGCTTCCAGATGGTCCACCGCAGTAAAAATCACATCGATAATGTCCGGTGTTACAGACAGCTTCCCGTTCCGAATGGCATCAAGCACATTTTCCATCTTATGAGTCAGGTTGGCGAGGTCTTCATACCCCATTGTTGCCGACATCCCTTTCAATGTGTGGGCGGAACGGAAAATTTCATTGACAATTTGCAAGTCATCCGGGTTTTTTTCAAGCAGCAGCACATTTTCGTTTAACGACTGGATATGTTCCCTGCTTTCTTCAATAAACACTTCCAAGTACTGGCTCATTTCCATCTATACCACACCCTAATCACTAATAAATTTCATGATTGCCTCCGCAATTTTTTCCAGCGGCAAAACTTCATCCACCACTTTCGCGGCAATGGCACTTCTCGGCATGCCGTAAACGATGCAGCTTTCTTCCGCTTCGACAATCGCTCTTACATGCCCGCGATTCTTTAACGCGATCAAACCTTTTGTTCCGTCTGAACCCATCCCGGTCATGATGACGGCAAGTGTTTCATAGTTTTTCAGCATGCTCACCGATTCAAATGTTTTATCCACAGCCGGCCTGTGCCCGTTAACCGGCGCGGATTGCTCAAGCCGGATAAAGAGATGTGCGCCGCGCGCCTCCACGCCCATATGGAAGTCCCCGGGCGCAATATAAACCGCCCCCGGCTTGAGCATTTCGCCATCCTCGGCTTCTTTCACCCTGATGTTTGAAATGGCATTCAGCCGGCTGGCAAGCGACTTTGTAAATCCGCTTGGCATATGCTGGACAACCAGAACAGGCGCTTCCAAATTCCCGGGCAGGGAAGAAAGGACGGTTTGCAGGGCGCGCGGGCCTCCGGTCGATGTTCCGATGCAAACCAATTTTTTCCGTGCTATCCGTCCGCTTTGAACAGGATCGGACAAAGGTTGCGTGTTTTTTTCCGGTTCGCTTCCTTTACGTTTTTCCCATTTCACAAATCTGCCCCCTGTTTTTCAAAACTGTCATTTCATTGCCCTGTTATTGCCATGCATGTTTAATGTTTCAGCAAAAGCCCCTTCAGTTTCCGCATAAATACCGGGGCGCGCGGGCCGGGCCCGTCCGGATTGCCAGATACATAACGGTTAAGCAATTCATCGATTCTTCTTGCAGCCGCTGAATGTGGAAATGCACTGTAAAACGGCAGCTGCCTTGATACAGCTTTTTTTACATGCGCATCTTCCGGCACAACGCCGAGAATGTTCACTTCTTTCCCTAAAAATTTCTTAACTGTAAATTGAAGCCGGTTTAACGTCAACATCCCGTCTTTTTCTTTTTCCGCCCGGTTGCAAATTAAATAAAGGGGGGCGCTGAATTGCTGCATGTAAATATATTTCATCATCGAATAAGCATCGGTAATCGCTGTCGGCTCAGGTGTTGTGACAATAAAAATATCATCAGCCGAAAGCAAAATTTTAAGGCTTGATGGCGCGGCGCCGGCACCCATATCGAAAATGATGTAATCAAAATCATACTGGAGCAGTTCGAGCTCTGTGACAAGCCTGGTTACAGCAGCTTCTTCCATCTCGACAATCTGGGCAAACCCGTTGCCGGCAGAAATATAAGAAATACCGGCCGGCCCGTCGCATATCATTTGGGCAAGTGGGATATTCCGGTTGATAAAGTCCGAGATCGTGTATGATGCGTCAAGCCCGAGAAGGACGTGGATATTGCCCATGCCGACATCCAGGTCAAATAAAAGGACTTTTTTTCCCCTTTCTGCAAGTGCCATTGCCAAATTGACCGAGATGTTCGACTTCCCGACGCCGCCCTTTCCACTTGCGACTGCAAGCGTTTTTGCCGGAATCCCGTGTTGCATTTTTAACTTTGCGCGCAGCTGTTCTGCCTGGTCTCTCATTTGTCGTTCTCCCCAAATACGTATTCGGCAAAAATACCGGGGGTTGCCTCGAGCATATCATCAGGGACATCCTGGCCGTTTGTCACATAAGCACAGCCTTTTCCATACTGTTCCATTAAATTGATCGCAGCGCCGTAAGTGGATGTCTCATCCAGCTTGGTGAAAATAAACCGGTCAATCCTGATGCTTTGAAAACTGTCAAAAACGGCTTTCATATCTTTCTCTTTCATCGTTAACGACAACGTCAGAAAGGTTTCCATTTCCGCATGAAAATCGATGAGTCCTGAAAGCTCGCGGACATATTGCAGCTCCCTGTAATTCCGGCCGGCGGTATCGATAAAAACACGGTCAAAATCGGAAAATTTTTCGATCGCTTTTTTGAAATCGGACAATTTATAGACCACTTCGAGCGGCACATTCAGCAGGTTTGCATACGTTTTTAATTGTTCAATCGCTGCAATCCGATACGTATCCGTTGTAATGAAAGCAATTTTTTCTTTTTTTCGAGCACGGCCTGTGCAGCCATTTTGGCGAGTGTCGTCGTTTTGCCGACACCGGTTGGGCCGATCAGGTTCACGTACTTTTTCTGGCTCCCCCCGTATGTCAAATGGGCGAGCTTTTTTTGAAGCAGTGCCTTCGCCTGCTTTAAAATTTCGTTTTCCGTCAGATTGCCGTTTGCTTTCTCCCATTCTTCATACAGGGCATCTCCGATCACAACCAGCAGCGATTCATCCAGCCCTTGCTGCAAACCTGTGTTTAATCGTTTTTGAATCGGCAGTGGATACTTTTGGTAAGCGGGATTCCCAAATTTCGACACTTCCTGGACCACTTTTTTCAGCGCTGCGATTTCTTTTTGCAGGCTTTCTTTTTCTGAACGGACGGAGGCATCCGGTGCGCGCGCAGGTTTTTCACCACGGGCAGGGGCCGTTTGTACCGGACTGTTTTTCCCGGCATCCGGGTCAACGGCTGCAATTACTTCGATGTTCCGCTTTTTCATAAATCCAAGAAAGCCTTTGTGCTGGACCACTTTTGAATTTAAAATGACGGCCTGGTCCCCAAGCTCAAGACGGATCTGTTTCATTGCTTCAGACATATTGGGCGCCATAAACTTTTTAATTTTCATTCTATGTTCACCAGCCCTGTGCTTTGTACCTCAACGTTTGCTTCCAGTTCATTATAGGAAAGAACCGGCACCTGAGGAAAGAACCGTTCAATCATTTGCCGCAAATACATGCGGATGGCAGGCGAACAAAGGATGACCGCGGAACTGCCGGTAAGCGATACCCTCTCAACCTGCTGTGCAACGGATTCCACAATTTTTTGCGACACGGACGGGTCCAGGGAAAGATAATTGCCATGTTCCGTACGCTGGATGCCATCCGCAATCAATTTCTCTACTTTCCCCGAAACGGTGATGACTTTTAATTGCCCGTCTTGCGCATATTGCGCCGTAATTTGCCGCGCGAGACTTTGGCGGGCGTATTCCGTCAGCAAATCGGTATCTGTTGTTAATTTACCATAGTCGGCTAACGTTTCAAAGATAATCGGCAGTTTTCGGATGGAAACATTTTCTTTCAAAAGATTCGCCAGCACTTTTTGGATCTCGCCGACGGACAACGGGTTCGGTGTTACCTCTTCCACAAGCACCGGGTACGACTCTTTCAAATGGTCAATCAACGCTTTTGTTTCCTGCCTTCCGAGCAGCATATACGCGTTTTGCCGGATCGTTTCCGTAATATGGGTCGAGACAACCGTCGGGGGGTCCACGACCGTATAGCCCATCATTTCCGCCTGTTCTTTTTGTTCTTCCGTCACCCATTTTGCCGGCATTCCGAAAGCCGGCTCGACCGTCTCAATACCTTCAACGGAGCCGTCATCTTCGCCGGGCGCCATCGCTAAATAATGGTCGAGAAGAAGCTCGCCTTTGGCAAGTTCATTCCCGTTAATTTTCAACCGGTACTCATTCGGCTCAAGCTGGATATTATCGCGGATCCGGACAACCGGAATGACAATGCCGAGTTCGATGGCGAGCTGCCTGCGGATCATGACAATCCTGTCAAGCAAATCGCCCCCCTGGTTGGCATCCACAAGCGGGATCAGGCCGTAGCCGAATTCGAATTCGATCGGGTCAATATCGAGCAGGCTCATGACGCTTTCCGGGCTTTTCAATTCCTCAGGCTGGAGTTCTTCCGCTTTCTCCGCGCTTTCCTGTTCCGTCTTTTTCGGGACTTGCTGGAGCCGGAAACCGCCGATGAACAGCGCCGCTGCCACCGTCATGGTTAAAAAATCATTAATCGGCGTAAACAAGCCGAGCAGAAAGATCGTGCCGCCCGCGACATATAGCATTTTGGGATAGGACAGCATCTGCGCCATTACGTCCTGGCCAAGATTGCCGTCTGATGCCGCCCTCGTGACCACGATCCCGGTTGCTGTCGAAATGAGCAGAGCCGGCACCTGGCTGACAATGCCGTCGCCAACGGTCATCAGCGAAAACTGGCTCGCGGCATCACTAATGGAGAGGCCGAGCTGGGTCATGCCGATAATGATCCCGAAGATAAGATTAATGAGAACGATAATGATGCTGGCAATCGCATCGCCCTTGACAAATTTGCTGGCACCGTCCATCGCGCCGTAAAAGTCTGCTTCCCGGCTGACTTTTTCCCGGCGAGCGCGCGCCTCCTGATCGGATATCATGCCGGCATTCAAGTCCGCATCAATGCTCATTTGCTTGCCCGGCATCGCATCGAGCGTGAACCGGGCCGCGACTTCAGCCACCCGTTCAGCGCCTTTTGTAATCACAATAAATTGGATAATAATCAAAATCGTAAAGACGACTAGCCCGACGACGATGTTGCCGCCGACAACGAACGATCCGAACGTCTCAATGACCCCGCCGGCATTGCCGGTGGAAAGGATCGAGCGGGTGGTTGAGATATTCAGCCCGAGCCGGAATAAGGTTAAAATGAGCAGCAATGACGGAAAGACGGAAAACTGAAGCGGCTCTTTCATATTCATTGAGATTAAAAGTACCATCAATGCAAGAGAAATATTACATATAATTAAAAAGCTCAATGCCCATGTCGGAAAAGGGATAATTAGCATAGTGACGATTAAAATGACACCTGCGATCACGGGAATATCTCTCAAATCTCTTGCACTCATACGGTTTCTCTCCTAACTTGCATGAAAAAGCTTAAATTTTATGCTTGATTTTGTATACGTACGCCAAAATTTCCGCTACTGCTTTAAAAAACTGTTCCGGAATGCGTCCGCCAACTTCCACCTGCTCATAAAGCGCCCTTGCCAGCGGCCTGTTTTCCAGCATGACAATGTCATGCTCTTTTGCGATCGATTTGATTTTTTGGGCAAGGAAGTCCGCTCCTTTTGCCACAACGATGGGCGCATCGCTCTTTGTTTCATCGTAGCGGAGGCAGACGGCAAAATGCGTTGGGTTCGTAATGACGACATCGGCGTTCGGCACTTCCTGCATCATTCTCCGCATCGCCATTTCGCGTTGCTTTTGCCTGATTTTTGATTTAATCAGCGGGTCGCCTTCCATATTTTTAAATTCTTCCTTGATTTCCTGCTTGGACATCCGGATATTTTTTTCAAAATCGAAACGCTGGTACAAGTAATCAAGAACGGCGAGCACAAACAGGGCAACAGAAGCGCTGATGCCGGTTATGGCGGCGAGATGCCCGACTGCAGCCAGCGTATCGCCCGCGCTTTTAAACGGCAGGCCTGAAATATCCTGGATATTGGCCCAAATGACGTAAAAAGCAACAACGCCGACCACCGCCATTTTTAAAACGGATTTTAACAATTCCACAAGCGCCCGGATCGAAAAAATCCGTTTTAATCCGGCGACGGGATTGATTTTGTTTATATTCGGTTTCAGCCCTTCACCGGTAAAAAGGAGGCCGGTTTGGGCCACATTTCCGACCACGCCGGCCAAAAGGGCAACGGCCATAACCGGCAAAAGCATCGAAGCCAGCTGTTTCATGACGCCGGTCATCAATTTGCCAACGCTTTGCTCCGTGACATCCTGCAGCATATATTTTGAAAAAGCCTGGCGAAAGAGTGCCATCATCGGGCTTCCGATCGAGGAGGCCCCGAAATACAAGAACAGAAACACCGCAAGAAGCATGACAGCCGTTACGATATCCTGGCTTTTGGCTGTCTGCCCCTTTTTGCGGGCATCACGCCGCTTTTTCGGCGTTGCCTTTTCTGTTTTCTCCCCTGCGAAAAACTGCAAATCGAGTGAGAGGTGCTTCAAACGGATCCCCCCAACAGTGCCATACAATTCCGCATCGCAACAAACATCCATTCAAACAAATGTTCAACCGCGATATAAATCGTGCCCATTGCCACCGCCAGCGCGATCAAACTAACGGCAATTTTGACCGGAAAGCCGACCACAAAAATATTAAGCTGCGGTACGGTCCGGGCGATGATGCCAAGCGCAATGTCCGTTAAAAACAGGACGGCGACAACAGGTGCCGACATTTGAAAAGCGACGAGAAACACACGGGCCAAAAGGGTTGCCAAATATTTTGCGAGATTGAAAGACCCGAGATGGACCCATGCCTGATCGAGCGGGATAAACGAATAGCTGTAATAAATCCCGTCCAAAAGCAGGTGGTGCCCGTTCAGGGAAAGCAATAAAAGCAGCGCAAAACTGTACAAATATTCCCCGGTAAGCGGCGTTTGCGCCCCTGATTGCGGATCAATCACATTGGCCATGGAAAACCCTGCCTGAAAATCGATAAACGTACCGGCCAATTGCACGGCCGACAAAATGAAATAGGCTACAAAGCCAAGCAGCAGGCCGACAAGTGCTTCTTTAATCATCAGCATAAAATAGGCGCCATCCATGGTGAACGGTTTGGCATGGATCGTGTATGTCACAAGGACGGACAAAAAGAAGCCAAGGCCGATCCGGAACCGGGCCGGTACGCTCCTGTGGGAAAATAACGGCATCATGATAAAAAAAGTGGTGACCCTAATGAAAACGAGTAAAAATATGCTGAATGACGGAATCAGTTCATCCATATGTTAACCTATATATTGTGTTAAATTGGATAAAATTTCTTTTGTGTATGTAAGCATGTGGCTTAGCATCCACGGGCCAAGCAGTACAAGGCCGAGCAGCACCGCAACAATTTTCGGGACAAATGCCAGCGTCTGTTCCTGGATTTGCGTTGCAGCCTGGAAGATACTGACAATCATACCGACGACAAGCGCAATCAATAAAAGCGGACCGCAGACCATAAAGGTCACCATGATGCCTTTTTCGGCCAGTGAAATGACCATTTCCTCACTCAATCCATTCACCTTCTTTAAAAACTTTCAAGCAGCGACTTCACAACAAGATACCATCCGTCCACGAGCACAAACAGTAAGATTTTAAAAGGCAGCGAGATCATCACAGGCGGCAGCATCATCATTCCCATCGACATCAGGACACTTGCCACGACCATATCGATGACAAGAAAAGGAATGAAAATCATGAAGCCCATTTGAAAAGCCGTCTTTAATTCGCTGATTGTAAATGCCGGAACAAGGGTTGTCATTGGAATATCCTGCACCGACTTAGGCTGCTTTTTATGGGCATAATCCAAAAACAGCTGCAAGTCTTTCTGCCGGGTCTGTTTCGCCATAAATTCCTTAAACGGCTTCTGGGCTTTGTCATAAGCCTCTTCCAGCGTCAGTTTATCATGGAACAACGGCGTGAGCGCCTGTTTATTTACCTGTTGAAACGTCGGAGCCATGATAAAAAACGTCAGAAACAGCGCAAGGCCTACGATCACCTGATTCGGTGGGGCTGTCTGCGTGCCGAGCGAAGTCCGGACAAAAGACAGGACAATGACAATCCGCGTAAAAGAAGTCAATAGGATTAAAATGCTCGGTGCCAATGAAAGAACGGTCATAAGCAAAAGGATTTTGACCGAAAGGGAAACGGTATCGCCGGATGTGCTGCTTAATGTATTCAACAACTCATTCATCGTTCTGTTTCTCCTTCTCCCTTTGTTCCAGTTCTTTCATCGCCTGCGCCCGCTCCTCCCTGATCGCGCTAATTTGCGACTTCAGCAAATGCCCGAACGGGGTTGCTTCTGTTTTTGCCCCAGTTTCCCTGTTTTTCACCGCTTTTATGAGCCTTGTCGCAATATCGCGCGGTTCCAGTTGCTGCTCGAGCTTTTGATTGTACTGGTCAACGAACTGCCTGACCTCTTCCTCGTCATCAATTTCTTTGACAAGCTGCACATCGTCCCCGACACCTAAAATAAGAATCCTGTCGCCCGCTTTTACAATTTGCAGCGACTTATTTCCGCCCAAAGGCGTGCCGCCGAAATTCTGTATCATTTTACTGCTTTGATAGGCACGGCTTCTTTTGTTGACAAATTTTAAAACAAAGCATAGTAAACAAATCACGAAAATAAGTGCGAGGATCATCCGCGCAATATCCCCGAAGGTTACCGCCGGATTTGCCGTTTCCGATTGTGTAGCCTGGCTTTCGGATTTTCCGTCCGTTTGTTTTTGACACTGTTTCGGATGGTCGATACATTCTTTCACATTTCCGTTAAAAGAAGCCGCGAGGGCATTGCCGGGTGCCGAAAACCCGTACAGCAGGCACAGCAGAATCCCAAACAGCAAAAGCCCCTTCGTCACTTGGCTTTGCAAATCATTGTCACCTTCCTGGCATCGTCAGCCGAGCGTTTTTTGGATGGCCTCAATTACACGGTCAGCTTGGAACGGTTTGACGATAAAGTCTTTTGCACCGGCCTGGATGGCATCAATGACCATCGCCTGCTGGCCCATTGCCGAACACATGATGACTTTTGCATCCGGGTCGATTTTTTTAATTTCCTTCAGCGCGCTGATCCCGTCCACTTCCGGCATTGTAATATCCATTGTCACAAGATCCGGCCGGTGTTCCTTATATTTTTCGATTGCTTGTGCGCCGTCTCCCGCTTCAGCGACAACGTCATATCCGTTTTTTGTCAGAATGTCTTTAATCATCATGCGCATAAACGCAGCGTCATCTACAATCAAAATTTTCTTTGCCATTTGGATCTTCCCCCATTATCTCAGTTTTTTCAGCCGGTCTTTCTGGCTCACGATATCTGTCACACGCACACCGAAGTTCTCATCAATCACCACCACTTCCCCAATGGCAATTAACTGATGGTTGATGAGAATATCCACGGGTTCTCCGGCGAGCTTGTCCAGTTCCACAATGGAGCCGGCGCCCATCTCAAGAATTTCCCTTACTGTTTTCGATGTCCTGCCCAGTTCAACAGTCACTTCAAGCGGGATATCAAGGAGCATGTCCAGATTTTTCGTTTCAACGCGCGGCGCTGTTTCTTCAAAACTCGTAAAAACAGCTGGCTGCACATTTTGGTACATCTCCTGTTTTGCTGCATTTTGAGCAGGCTCAGCCGGTTTTTCCGCAGCATGGCCGCGCATATTTTGATCCGGCTGCTTTTCCTCTGCTTTTTTTTCAGCTTCGGCGGGTTGTTCAGGATGAATGAGATCGCGCGCCAGTTTTTTCGCAAACGAAAGCGGCAACAGCTGCATGATCTGCGAATCGATTAATGACCCGATCATAATCCGGAACGAGACTTTCACAAGCAAATCCTGGTCCGGAAGCTTGTCCGTGCCTTCGCCTTCCAAAATATTTAAAAGTGAAACGGCCGGCGGGGAAATATCGATTCTTTTATTAAAAACCGTAGACATCGAGGTAGCGGCAGAACCCATCATCTGATTCATCGCTTCCTGTACCGCGCTCAAATGGATCTCATCCAGTTCGCTGCTCGGATTTTCGCCGGTTCCGCCCAGCATCAAGTCGGCAATAATGGCGGCATCGGATTGTTTAATGACGAGCACATTCACGCCGGAAAAGCCCTCCGTGTATTTCACCTGAATGGCCACGTAAGGATGCGGAAATTCATCCGCCAGTTTGTCGTGCCGGACAATGCTGACCTCAGGCGTTGTAATTTCAACTTTTTGTGAAAGCAGGGTGGACAATGCCGTCGCAGAGCTCCCAAACGAAATGTTACCAATTTCCCCAAGCGCATCCCTTTCCATGGAATCGAGATAATCTTCCACACGGAGGGAATCTTTGGCGCTTGCGTCTTCCAGATTTGCAGTGCCGTTAAGAAGGGCATCAATTTCTTCTTGCGACAGCATATCATCGCTCATACTGTTCTTCTTCCCCTTCCTCTATGATATCAAGGATTTGGACAGCCATTTTAGTGCCTTGCTTGCCCGGCTGCCCGATGAATTTCGGAATTTTATCCACCTTGACAACCAACGGCTCTTCAATGGTTTGGTTCAGCCGTATACAGTCGCCAATTTCCAGATTCAGAAAATCTTCAATTTTTATTGTTGCCGTCCCCAGTTCGGCGGTGAGCGGCACTTTTGCCTCCTTAATGCCTTCTTCGAGCAGGCGGATATTATTCGGGTCCGGTTCCTTTCCGGCGTGCTGCATCCAATAATGCCCGGACAATTTCGGCATCATCGGGTCAAGCACCACTTGCGGCAGGCATAAATTGATCATGCCGCTTGTATCGCCGATGGTCGTGTTGAGAGAAATGACGACCACGGTTTCATTCGGAGAAATCATCTGCAGAAACTGCGGATTGACTTCCAGTTCAGTCAGAAAGGGATTGATTTCGATGATCTCGCTCCACGCTTCCTTTAACTGGTCGATGGTCTGGTCAAAAATTCTCGTCATGATTTTCTTTTCAATCTCAGTGAGTTTGTCAATTTTATTGATGCTTTCCCCGTACCCTCCCAACACACGATCCATCATCGTATAGGCAATGTTCGGGTTAATTTCCATAATAATATTCCCGTCAAGCGGGGGAACTTCATAAACCGTCAAAAGCGTCATTTTCGGTATCGAACGGATAAATTCCTCATACGGAATCTGGTCAGCCGATGCAACGGAAATCTGCACGTAAGTCCGGAGCTGGGCAGATAAAAAGGTTGTCAGAATCCTTGAGAAGTTTTCATGAATTCTTGTCAGGCTTCTGATCTGGTCTTTTGAAAACCGGAGTGCCCGCTTGAAATCATATACTTTGACTTTCCGGGTTTCCTCTTTTTTTATTTCCTCCGCGTTCATTTCCCCCGTTGACAGGGCGGATAGCAGCGCATCAATTTCAGACTGCGATAAAATATCTTCCGGCAAGTTTACCCACCCCCCTTGTTTACATACAGGCACAGGGGCCGGACTGCCTGCTGCGGCACTGCCTGTTTGCTGCACTCTGCCTTTATTGCTTCAACAGGCGGCATACTTTTATTGGATAACAAAGGAAGTAATATATACATTTACAACTTCGCCGTCCTGCATCATTTTATTTAACCGGTTTTTTATGTCTGTTTTGAACTTTTGTTTCCCCTTTTCAGCTTGCAAATCCTGCATGTTCATATTTGACAGCTCGTCAATCATAATGTCTTTGATTTGAAAATCTCTTTTTGTCAGTTCATCTTTTGCTTTTTTATTGTTTCCTTCAATTTTGATGGCAATCTGGACGATGTGGTTGTCTTTCAGATTGGTTGTCATCGTGTCAATGTCCACGGAAGAATCGACAACTTCATCAATGTTTGGCCCTTTTGCCTTTGTTGCCTCGTTCGATTTATAGATGACGATGATGGTGATGATGCCGGCCAGTAAAATGACGGAAATCATCACAAGCATGATCCGCACCATTTTATTCATTCCGGCCCCTCCTCCCCGGTATTTCTTCCAAGCAAAGAAACAGACCGGAAAAAGGCGGTCACTTTTTGCTCGATTTCTTTGCTCGACTCCCTAACAATATAAGCGTGTCCGTTTGTCAGGATGATTCTTGTATCCGGCATGCTTTCCACCGTTTCAATATGAATAGCGTTTATCCAGAATGCCCTGCCGTTTAATTTTGTCACTTCAATCACATTATGCGGGCCGGGGCTAGAGCCCTGGCCCCCTTCCCCCTATCGTTTCAGATTGACAAGTTCCTGCAGAATTTCATCGGATGTCGTAATAATTCTTGTATTCGCCTGAAACCCGCGTTCTGCTACGATCATATTGGTCAACTCTTCCGACAGGTCGACATTGGACATTTCGAGATAGCCGGATTTGATTGTGCCTGCACCGTTTTGTCCCGGCTGGCTTACTGTGACCGTCCCCGCATTGGAATTCGTTGTGGTATATAAATTGCCGCCGACTTTTGTCAGCCCGGCAGGATTCTGGAAAGTGGCAATGCTGATTGTTCCAATTGTATTGCCATCCTGATCGGTAATGGTTCCGTCTGTTGCGACTGAAAAGCTTTTGACATTTGCGCCAAGGGTGATGGCTTGTCCATTTGTACCCAGCACAGTAAAACCTTCTGAATTGACGAGTCTTCTGTTATTATCAAAGTAAAAATTGCCGGCACGCGTATAGTACGTGTTGTTGCCATCTGCTACTCTGAAGTACCCGTCTCCAGTAATCGCAAAGTCAAGGGGACGCCCCGTTGATTCCGGACTTCCTGAAGTATCAACGGTATCAATTGAACCGATCTGAGACCCAAGGCCTACCTGCTGGGCGCTTGTGCCGGGCGTCGCGCTGGCCAGCGTCTGGCTGATTGCATCTTTAAACGTCACACGCCCTTTTTTGTACCCGTAAGTATTCACATTTGCGATGTTGTTTCCGATTGTATCAAGTTCTGTTTGAAAGTTTTTCATGCCGCTTACACCTGAATATAATGAACGTAACATTGCATTAACCCCTCTCCATTTTTGTTTTCAGCTGCGTCTGTCATTCGGCAGCTGCGGCCTTCCTTCCGGTCCGGCCGGTGATTCTAAAATGATGGCGCCGTTAATATTGCTGAAAATTTGGGAACCGGCTTCACTCCGGTCCATTGCAGTAATCACGGTTGCATTTTTTGCACTGACGATCAGCGCGGCATCATCTGCCAGAACCAGTGTCTCATCCAGCCCTTTTTGCTTTGCCTCCGCCACCTTTTCGCTGATCTGCTTCCAGGTGGAATCGTCGAGTTCAATCCCCCGTTCCTGCAGCCTTTCGCCGGCGTGTTTGCTGATTTTTAATGTGGCTGGTTCAGACTGCCCGGACAATGCCTGCTTGAAATAATCCGAAAAATGGCCGGTTTGGTTCTTCCCCTGGCCGGATTCTCGCGTTCCATTAAGAGAACGCACAGGCGTGGTTCGCTGCAATGGAATGGACGGATAGGATTGATCCATTCAATCACTTCCTAGTTTGCAATTTTCGTAAGCTGCCCGCTTGCGGCTTTTTGCCCGTTATCAAGTGTAAAGATGAGGCTGCCGTTTTGGATGGAAACGGCACTGACCGAAGCTGTTTCTTCTTTTCCGGCATTATTTGTATAGGCCACTTTTTTTCCAATCAAATGGCTTGCCTGAATCAATGCTGCTTCATTTGAAGTGTTGCTATTGATCCCTGTCATATCGGAAGAACTGATTTTCGTTCCGTCATCCAGCGTGAAGGTAACTGCATTGTCATCCCCAAACGAAATGCCGGTAATCGTCCCGGTTCCCGACTTAACGGATGCTGTTCCGTCATCTGCTGTTTCGGTTTTTTCCCAGGAAACCGTTCTCCCGATATACTGCGTATATGCAATTTGTTGCGATTGCTGCGAAAGTTTGATCAGATTGTCGATATTGTTTTTCAGATTGGTCATTTGCTCCAATGAAGAGAACTGCGCCATTTGTGAGACAAATTGCGTGTCGTCCATTGGCTTGGTCGGATCCTGGTTTTGAAGTTGGGCAATCAATATTTTCAAAAAAGCATCTTTATCCAACGTCTTACTCCCCGTACGCGTGCTGGTAGCTGTATTTTGATTGCTTAACAGCAGGCTTGGGTCAATAGAAGTCAAAGTCATTTCACCTACGCTTCCGCATCAATCATATTGTTTTCGAGCATGGCCGAGAAATGTCCCGGTTCCGGGTTTTCCCGACGTTTTTGCTGCTGTTGCCGTTGTTCGCGGCCCCCGCTGTCCCCGGGCTGGCCGTGGGCGGTTTGTGCCGCTGTGTCACGGTATTCAATATCCATTTTTGTTAACTGGACCTGCTGGCCTGCCAAAGCATGTTTAAGCTGCTGCAGCTGGGAATCAAGCAAATCTTTTGCCGCACCAGTGTCTGTCAGTATCTTTGCTGCCAGTTTTCCGTCCTGCTCAAGCAATTCCACGCGCAAAGAACCGAGGTTTTCAGGTTCAAGCCGGATCAACAGCCTGTTTGCGCCTTTATGGCTGGAATAGGCCGCCTTTTGAATGATATTGGCGAATTCCTGGACAAACTGCCGGTACGAAACCGGATTATGTTTTTCGCCGGTGTAAAGGACGAGCTGTTCCACTTTGCCCGAGAGTGAAAATGCCGGGGCTGTATTGCCGTTCCCGTTTATTTCTTCTGCTGCTTGAAGATGGCTGCTGTTATGCGCAACGGGGCTTCTTTTTCCGGTTTCCCATCCGTTTGCCAATCCATCTTCGGTGCTATCGTTTCCGGATTGTCCTGTCTGCTGGATTTCCCGGGAAAAATCCAATGCGGCATGCCGGCTGCTGTCTTCTAGTTTTCCGTTTTCCTGCTGGGGACCCGCATTTTGGCCTGGCACAGCAATCCGGCCATTTTCACCAGCTGTTGCCTGCGTCTTCACCCTGCCGTTGCTTCCCGGTATCCCGTCTTCCATGAGCTCAATATGCTGGCTTGCAGTGGCCTGCACCTCATCAGCCGTTGCTTTTAGTGCCTTGAGCTGGCTGCCATCTGCAGGCTGCCCGGTATTTGCCTCTGGATGGGCGGTCGTTTGCACACTGGGCGCCTGATTTTGCAATGGCCCGCCTGTCCTGCTTTCACTTGGCGCATTGCCCCGAATCGCTGCTTTGCCATTTTGCGCGTCCGCTCCTGAAGTACCCGCCTGCAGCGGTTTTGCAGCCGGATTCCCAGCATTTTCATCCGCGGCGACGGATTCTGCTGCCAGACTAAACGGCACCCCTTCCTGCCGGGATGAGCGGCCATCCTTTGATAAGGCTTCCGTCACTTCATTGTTGTCTGTTTGTAGCAGTGCTGTTCCGGTGGTGCCCGTGCCTGCAGCAGCCGGTTCGCTTCTTTCATTTGCCGGCAATACCGCTTCGTTCATTTCCGGAATCGCCCCATTTGCAGAAACTGGGCCGTTTTGAAGCAATACCTGGTTACTTTCCCGTCCATTTTGCGCCGAGTTGGCATGATCCGGATTGGAAGCCATTCCTAGAGCCGCGGCAGCTGGAGATAAAGGAAGAACAGGTGCTTTTTTAAACAGCGATGGATCCGCCTTTCCGCCGGATAAATGCAAATAAGCAGTTTTTAATATTTCTTCTTTTACGGCAATGCCCGGCTGTTGCGGCGCGCTTGAAACCGTCTGCCCCGCGTTTAGCGCATCTGCTGAAATGGCCTTGAGAAAACGGCCGATTTTTTCGGACAACTGGGCTAATTGTTCCGTTGTCTGCATCATGTTGATGCCTGCTGCTGTATTTTCGGGAAACGTTTTTAGAACAGCCCCCACCTGCCTGAGCAATGTTTCCGCATCTTCAAGTCCGAGCTTTATTAAAGACGGGACTGGCATGGAGGCGAGCATTTGCGCCATATTCATGATGGCAGCTGCGGCATCGCCTGTTTCGATGGCCGTTTTTGTTTCTTGTATCTTTTTTTTGCTGTTTTCGTCTTCAGCGCCGGCAAACCGCACCAGCCGGTTGAAAAGAGCGGAAATGGTCTGCATATCAGCCCCTTCTTCCTGGCTTCCATCTTCTCTAGCCTGTTCCGTTGCCCCGGCCTTTTCCGTTAAAACCGCGACAATCCTTTGTTGAAGCTTTTGGCAAACATCCACTGCCTCCTCGTTTTCCGGCATCCGGCCGCTGTCCTGGCCGGCAAGGCTCAATTGCTGAAAAAACCCGGATGGCTGCGTCTGCAGCTGTGCGCCAGCCGTTTGCGTACTTGGCGGAGAAAATGGTACAGCCTGAAGAGCCGAATTTACATTCATGTTTTCACCTCCTTTCAAGTTTAATGGATGGCTTATGATCCTGTACGCCCGAGCATTTGGGTGTATTTTGCTGCTTTATCGGCACTCATTTTTTCAAGGACGTTCGCCAATGTTTCCGAACTGAGCTGGGAAAGGATCCCCGTTGCTTCCTGATCGCTCATTTTTTGAATAATGGCAGCCGCATTTTCCGGATTCATATTTTCATAGGTGCTTGCGATTTCTTTTAATTTTTTCTGATTGGCTGCCTGTTGTTGCTGGGCTTTCTTCAATTGCTGCTTCAGATCAGAGACGGTTTGTTTCATTTTCAAATTGTTCTGTTGGCTTTTGTCCAGTTCGGATTGCAGCTTGCTGATTTCTTTGTCTTTTTCTGACGCCTGTTTTTGTAAAGAACGGATCTGGCTTTTATACTGTGTTTCACTGAACGTGCCGCTTTGCTTCTTCCCTTTTTCATTCCCGCCTGTGCCAAATATCCCGGTCACCTGATGGGCGAGGCCCGATGCTTTACTGATCACATTGACACCCGAGATAGTAGCGATAATGATCGCCATCGCGGTGGCAAACAGTAGCGGAATCAGGATCACGTAAAAAAACCACTGCAGTTTACCGCCTTTTTTTTCTTCTGCTGCTGTCTCGATTTCTTCCATTTGTTTGCGCATAACATCACCCGGTTTTCAGGCTTTAGTGATAAAAAGTCTGGGTTGAAATTTCATCTGCCTGCTTTTCTTCCTGTATTTTCAGTTTCATCAGAAAACGGCCATAATCTTTGTCTTTCAGTTTTTCGTATTTTTTGACTTCTATATTTTTCTCCTGCAGTTTCTGCTGATGCCAGTTCATCCGGTTTCGTGCATTCATGACGAGGCTCTGATAATAATGGATTGATTTTTCAATATCATCAATAAACCGCCGGTAATGCCGGATTTCCTGGACGGAAAGGCCCGCTTTCATTTTTTCAGCCTGGTGGGCTTCCAGGTCTTCTTTCTTTTTCAAAAGCGCGTACAGCTCCCGGGCCACATTTTCAAATGCCTGTACCGCATTTTTGTATGCACTGAGCGCCTCGTCTTTTTCCTTTTCTTTGACATCAAGGATTTTCTCGAATTTATAATGATAATTCATGCCCACTCACCCGTTTCCGCAAGTCCGATTAAAGCCCGGATACTGCTTTCCATACTATAGGTTTCGTCGGTGCTTTGTTTGATAAAAGAAACGATTTTCGGATAGCGTTCGATCGCTTCATCAATTTCTTTTGATGCGCCCGGTTTATAAGCGCCGATATTGATCAGGTCCTCTGAATTCAAATAAGTGCTTAACTGTTCGCGAATCTTTTCTGCGGCTTTTTTGTGTGCAGGACTGGCAAGTTGGCTCATCAGTCGGCTAACGCTTTTTAAAATATTGATAGCCGGGTATTGCCCTTTATTTGCCAAATCCCTGTCCAGAACAAAATGCCCGTCTAAAATGCCGCGCACCGTATCGGCAATCGGTTCATTCAAATCATCCCCGTCGACAAGCACGGTGTAGATCCCGGTAATCGTGCCGGACTCATTTGTTCCGGTCCTTTCCAAAAGTTTCGGCAAAATCGCGAAAACGGACGGGGTATATCCTTTTGTAGCCGGCGGTTCCCCCGTTGCCAGTCCGACTTCACGCTGGGCCATCGCGACCCGGGTAACCGAGTCCATCATAAACATGACATTTAGCCCCTGGTCCCTGAAATATTCCGCTATCGCTGTTGCTGTATAGGCGCCTTTAATCCGCATCAATGCCGGCTGGTCGCTTGTTGCCACGACAACAATGGACTTTTTTAAACCTTCAGGGCCGAGATCTTGTTCAATAAATTCCCTTACTTCCCTGCCCCGCTCCCCGATTAGGGCGATCACATTCAGATCGGCATTTGTGTTGCGTGCAATCATGCCGAGCAGGGTGCTTTTGCCGACGCCGCTTCCAGCAAATATGCCGATCCGCTGGCCTTTTCCAACCGTCAGCAGACTGTCGATCGCGCGGACGCCAAGCTCAATCGGTTCCCTGATCGGCGGGCGCTTGAGCGGGTTGGGGGGCGTCCGGTCGATCGGAATCGGTTTTAGGCCGGCGGGAAGCGGGGAATGGTCGAGCGGCACGCCCAAAGGATCAATGACTTTCCCCAACAGCCGTGGGCCTGCTTTCACCCGCATCGGTTTCCCTGTTGCTTCCACAAGGCTGCCGGGAGAAATTTCTTGGATGTTCGTATAAGGCATTAAAATAACATTCCCGTCACGGAACCCGACAACTTCGGCAATGATTTTTTTCGTATTTTTTTTGTTATCCACATGAATATAACAGACGTCACCGATGGAGCTTTTCGGCCCGAGTGATTCGATCATTAAGCCGATCACTCTTTTTACTTTTCCGTAATGTTTAAACGTCCCAATTTCGGGTATATAGTCTAAGAGATCGGTTGCTTTCATTCCGCATCCTCCCCGATCAGTTCCAAAAGCTTTGCCTTAAGTTCAGACAGCTGGCTGTCAATGCTTGCATCAATCCTGCCGCTGCCGCTTTCGATAAAGACCTGGTACGGTTCAAGCGAATCATCCGGGTAGACATAGCATTTTGTATCGTTCGGGAAGAGGGCATCCAGTTCTTCCTTGTTGTCCATGACGAAGGCGTACTGCCCCGGATGGATATGGAGATCGACTTCTTTATACCCGGTCGCTTCTTTTAATACGTTTTTTACGATGGCAAACATTTTTTCGGGGGATGTTTCAAGTGTGTCTTGCAAAATTTTCCCCGCTGCTTTCATCGCAATTTCCAAAATATCTTTTTCCGATGCTTCTAAATGTTTTTTGAACGCCTCTTTGGAACGGTTGACGATGTCAATGGACTTGTTTAAATGGTCGCGGATGCTTTCAAACCCTTCCTTGCGGCCATCTGCATAACCGGCTTCAAACCCTTGGCGCTGTGCTTGTTCGGTGAGCTTTGCTTTTTCCTGCTCCCACTGTTTTTTCTCTTCGGCAATTTGCCGGCGTACTGCTTCTGCTTCTTTTTGACTGTCTAAAAGCAGGCGCTCTGCCTCGGTTTGATATTTTGCGAAAATATCCTCTTTCACAGCGGTTGCATCTCCCGTTTCTTCGGGCAACGCCGGGAGCCGGCGCACGCTGATTACGCGCATTTTGGAAACAACACCTGCATCTTGCTTTGTTTTAATAATATTAGACAATGATGTCGTCGCCTCCGTTCCTTGCGATAATGATTTCGCCGCTGTCTTCCAGCCTGCGGATAATGGACACAATTCTCGACTGGGCTTCTTCGACTTCACGCAGCCGCACCGGGCCCATATATTCCATTTCTTCTTTCATGGAATCGGCCATCCGTTGCGACATATTGCGGAAAATAATTTCTTTTACTTCGTCGCTTGAGACTTTCAGTGCAAGAAGCAGGTCTTCATTTTCGCATTCGCGGATGACGCGCTGAATGGAACGATTGTCAAGGGTGACGATATCTTCAAATACAAACATTCGTTTTTTGATTTCTTCGGCAAGTTCGGGATCTTTCTGTTCCAGCGAGTCAAGGATCGTTTTCTCTGTCGTACGATCGACCCCGTTCAACACTTCGACAACGGATTCCACCCCGCCTGTCTGCGTATAATCCTGTGTCACCGTCGCGGACAGCTTTCTTTCCAAAATGGCTTCCACTTCGCTGATAATTTCAGGGGATGTGCCTTCCATTAAGGCAATTCTTCTGGCAATGTCCCCCTGCATTTCAGGCGGAAGCTCGGAAAGAATCTGCCCGGCTTTTTCCGGATCCAGGTAGGACAGAATCAAGGCGATCGTCTGCGGGTGTTCATCCTGGATAAAATTCAGAATCTGGGCCGCATCTGCTTTTCTAGCAAAATCAAACGGGCGCACCTGCAGCGATGAAGTGAGCCGGTTGATGATGGATGCCGCCTGTTCCGGGCCGAGTGCTTTTTCGAGAATCATTTTGGCATAACCGATTCCGCCCTGGGTAATATAGTCCTGTGCCAAAGCAATATGGTGAAATTCGGTCAGCACTTTTTCCTTCGTTTCATTGTCGACTTTTCTGACGCCTGAGATTTCCAGCGTCAGCTTTTCGATTTCTTCTTCTGTTAAATGTTTGTAGACGGATGCCGATACGTCCGGGCCGAGAGAAATCAAGAGAATGGCTGCTTTTTCTTTGCCGGATAACGTTTTTTCTTTACTTGCCATCTTGTTTCCCTCCTATTCTTCGGAAAGCCATGACCGCAATAGTTTCGCAAACTCATCCGGTTTTTCCTTTGCCATTTTTTCAAGCTGTTTCCGCCTTGCTGAAGCGTCGGTTTCCTGTTCCTCATTTACGTCCGGAATGCGGGGCGGTGCCGGTTTTTCCGGCGTTTCTTCCGCCATCTCTTCTTCAGCCTCCGAAGCGGCCCGCCTTCTGTTGCGGATCATGAAGAAGATGAGCCCGGCTATCACGAGAAGCAAACCTCCGCCAATCGCGTATACCCACCACGGAATCGAAGCTTTTTTCGCCTTCTCCGGCGCATTGGCTGCAAATGGCTGGACGGAAACTGCGATTTTATCGGCAACCGTTTGATTGGTCAGCCTTGTGCCGCTTGACTTGTCAATCGACGTTCTGACAATCGTAGAAAGCATCGATTTAATATCTTTTAACCGGGAAGCGGGCAAGGAAGACCGTTTTGTTCTGACCGGCGGCTCGACCATGACTTCTATGCCGAGATCGCGGATTTTGTACGGGCTCTCTGTAATTTTCCGTTTAATCCGGTTTACTTCGTAGTTGATCGTGTCACTTGTTTTGGAATACGTCCCGTTCCCGTTCGACCCGGATACATACGAAGAGCCGACAGAATCTGTACTGCCAGATGGCGTTCCGGCTGCTGCGCCTGTACCCTGGTATGTTTCCTGGATTTTTTTGGCGCTGATTTCAATGCCTTTCATATTCGTCTTATCAACCGGTTCAACGAGATCTTCCTCGCGTTTTTCCTGCGTAAAATCGATATCCGCTGTAACGGTGACAACCGCTTTTCCTGCACCCATCAGTGTGGAAAGCATCGTTTGCACCTGCTGCTGAATATCCCGTTCAATTTGTTTTTTGATCGCCTGCTGCTGTGTATAAGCATTTCCGGAAGAATTTGAAGAATTTAAGTCATAGTACTCAAAATTCTGGTTCATAATGACGATATTATCGGTAGGAAGATTCGGAACGCTTTTTGAAACAAGATTGTAAACGGCTTTTATCTGGTTTTGGTCCAATTCATAACCGGGTTTTAACGTCAGGACAACCGATGCGGAAGCTTTTGCCTGGCTGTCGGCTACGAAGACGCTTTGGTTCGGAAGATTGATCATCACCTTTGCTTTTTCGACGCCGTCCATCTGTTCAATCAGATTTTCCAGTTCCGTCTGCATCGCATCGAGCTTTACGACGTTAAATTCATTGTCTGTCATCCCGAATTTTGCATTCTGGCTGAAAAAAGAATAGTCGATGCTGCCGGTCTTTGGCAGCCCTTTTGCAGCCAATGTGACTTTCAAATCGTCCACCTGGTCTTCAGGCACTTCGATCGTTTTGCCACCATCCGTGATTTTGGACGGTACGCCTTCCTGGTCCAGTTCGTCCTTGATGGATCCTGTTTCGGAGACATCCAGCCCGCTGTAGAGCGGCGCGTATTTTGTTTTTGTCATAAAATAAGTGATTCCGGCAGCAAGTACCAGCATAAGGGCAACGGCGGATATGCCGATTGTTTTCTGCTTCTTGCTCCTGCTTTTCCAAAACCCCTTCAGGTTTTGAAAAGATTGTTTTAACTTTTCATTCATCATTATCCCCCGGGATAAAAAATTCACGGTGTTTCATCAATAGAACAGTCGGACAGCAAACGTTCCGGCATCCTTTTCGCCTTTAGGGCAGACGGAAAGGATCCGGGCGTTACGGCCGGGAAACGGCTTTTATGTACGCCGGATCAGAACGTTACACTTGCATCTGCATCATTTCTTTATAGCCTTCGACTGCTTTATTTCGGACTTCGAGTGCCGTCTGCATTGAAAGGTTTGCTTTTTGTACGGCGACCATTACCTGGTACAGGTCCACATTTTCGCCGTTCGATAGTTTTGTAATCAAGGTGTCGGAATGGTTCTGCTGTTTGTTCAGTTCATTGACAGACTGCTTCAGCAGGTCCGAAAATGAAACGGAGCCGTTAGCGGACGAAGCGGCGCCTGCTGATTTTGGCGACAGCCCGCTCAAACTTGCGAACGGCGTCTGACTGATTGATTGAACAGACACATCATTCCCCTCCTTTCATATGCGGAATTTTCTCTGTTATTGGCCGAGTTCGAGCGTCTTCATCAGCATCGCTTTGGAAGCATTCAGCGCCGTGACATTGGCTTCATACGAGCGGGTGGCGCTGATCATACCGGTCATTTCCGTTAAAAGATCCACATTTGGTTTTGTCACATATCCGTTTGCATCCGCATCAGGATCATCCGGATTGTATTCTTTTTTAAAATCGCTGTTATCTTCGACAATGCCGGCCACCTGGACGCCGGACCCAGCACCCTGCATTCCGAGTTTCGAACGAAATATGGAGGCAAAAGAACCGCCTCCTGCAGCAAGTACCACTTCTTTCCGGCGGTATGGCTGCCATTTCCCATTTACATACGTATCTCTTGTTGTATCAGCGTTCGCAATATTGGAAGAGATGACATCCATCCGCAGGCGCTGTGCCGATAAGGCTTCAGAAGAAATGTTCATTCCGGTGAACATGGACATCTTACTGTCCTCCTCTCACAACATTTAATAAGGATGAGAGCTTTCCCTTTTCGAGCTCAATCAGTGACTCGTAATAAATCTGGTTGCTGGCAAGGTTCGCCATTTCGGTATCGATGTCAACACTGTTGCCATTGCTGTTGTAAGTGGTGCCGGATTCCGTCACGATTTCTGAACTTGAATCCCCGGCAGAAAAACGGAAGTGCCGGGGGTCGGTCCGGGTCGCTGAAATGGCATTGACCGAATCCTCCAGCACATTTTTAAAACTGACATCCTGCGCCTTATAATTCGGTGTATCCGCATTGGCAATATTGTTTGAAATCACTTTCTGTCGGAGCGAAGCATACTGCAATGCATGCTCAAGCGACCGCAACGTATTGGAAGAGAGACTCATCAATGGACACCTCATTACATAAACTTGACATTTTTTTCTTTTATACGACAAATTGTTTGCTATTTTTTATTTTAATTATTTCATAACGGGCTGTAAATGAACATATTCTTAAATCACAAAAAAATTTTTTTGATAGTAGGACTTTTGGATTAATCCCTTACTCCCACACCGCGAAAAAGATGCCGAAAAATTTTTCAAGCACCTTAATACACCTAGGATTACAAAAATTTACAATTACTAGGAAACACTATTGGAAGGTCGGATTTCCTTAAATTTTATCAGTATCTATATATTGGTATTTATGTGTTTTTATGGTAAATTAAATACCAATAAAAAAAAGGATACGAATCGTATCCTTTTTTGGCGCAAATTGCCGTAAAGCTTATCCGTTAGTTAGAACGGACTTTTTCCAGTTCAACGAGGAATTTGTTATTCAATACTTTAATATAGGTCCCTTTCATGCCAAGGGAACGGGATTCAATGACCCCTGCGCTCTCCAGTTTACGCAGCGCATTCACGATGACAGAGCGGGTAATGCCAACGCGGTCCGCAATTTTGGACGCGACAAGCAGGCCTTCCTTCCCGTTTAATTCTTCAAAAATATGCTCAATGGCTTCCAGCTCGCTGTAGGACAAAGAACTGATGGCCATTTGCACGACCGCTTTGCTGCGCGCTTCTTCTTCAATTTCTTCTGTTTTTTCGCGGAGGATTTCCATGCCGACAACCGTCGCACTGTATTCTGCCAAAACAAGATCTTCGTCATCGAATTCCCGCTCAAGACGAGCCAGAATCAACGTACCGATTCTTTCCCCGCCGCCGACGATCGGAACAATCGTTGTCAGGCCTTTTTCAAACAGGTCTTTGTTTTCAATCGGAAATGCCGTGTACTCACTTTCAATCGTCAAATTGGATGAGGTTTCCGTAATGTTAAACAGGCTGTTCGTGTATTCTTCCGGAAACTGGCGGTCTTCAAACATTTGTTTCATCCGCTCGTTTTCAATTTTCTGGTTGATGGCGAGACCGAGTAATTTCCCGCGGCGGCTGACGATGTAAATATTGGCCTCAATCACATCGCTCAGCGTTTCCGCCATTTCTTTAAAATTCACCGGACGTCCGGCTGCTTTTTGCAACATCGAATTAATTTTCCTTGTTTTATCTAACAAACTCATTTCCATTCCTCCTAGATTGATTCGGTATTTGAACTGCATTGAATTGCCGGGACCTGCCGCAAAAGAGAGAAAGCCTTCATTACACGTCTACCCTTATCCGATTTTTCAAAACGGTTATAAAATATACTGGCTTAAATCTTTGTTCTGTGAAATCGCACCGAGCTTTTCGTCCACATACTGCGGGGTGATGGACACTTTTTCCAAATGGATGTCCGGTGCTTCGAAAGACAGATCTTCAAGCAGTTTTTCCATGATGGTATGAAGTCTTCTCGCCCCGATATTATCGGTATTTTGGTTCACTTCAAAAGCAATTTCAGCAATTCTGGTAATAGCTTCGTCAGAAAATTCTATTTGTATACCTTCTGTTTCCAATAATGCAATATATTGTTTTACCAGGGCATTATCCGGCTCGACAAGAATTTTGACAAAATCGCTGACGGTCAGTTTCTCAAGCTCCACTCTGATCGGGAATCGTCCCTGCAGTTCGGGGATCAGATCGGACGGTTTTGCCATATGAAAAGCGCCGGCAGCAATAAACAAAATATAATCCGTTTTAATGGAGCCGTATTTTGTGACAACCGTCGATCCTTCGACAATCGGCAGAATATCCCGCTGGACGCCTTCCCTCGATACGTCCGCTTGGGACCCGTTCCCGTTTTTGGAGGCAATTTTGTCAATTTCGTCAATGAAGATAATGCCGGTTTGTTCTGCCCGGAAAATGGCTTCCTGGGTCACTTCGTCCATGTCGATCAGTTTCTGTGCCTCATCCTGTGCAAGCACTTTTCTTGCTTCCCTGACCGGCAATTTCCGCCGTTTTGTTTTTTTCGGTAGCAGATTGCCAAGCGCGTCCTGCACACTCATGCCCATTTGTTCCATGCCGGAACCCTGGAACAAATCAAACATGGACGAAGCCTGCTCTTCCACTTCCACGGTAACCGGTTCATCTTCCAGTTCACCGTTTAAGAGCTTTTCCCGTATACGCTGTTTCTGTTCCCTTTTGGAGTATTCTTCCTCCTCTTCATCCGGTGCCGTGTCCTGCTGCCCGCCGCCGCCAAAAATCATTTCAAACGGGTTTTTGAAATTCCCTTGCTTCTTCCGCGACGGGACAAGCAAATCGACGAGGCGTTCATTTGCATTTTTCTCCGCCTGATCGCGCACGCCGTTCATTTTTTCCTCTTTTACAAGCCGGACAGCCGTCTCGACAAGGTCGCGTACCATCGACTCCACATCCCGGCCGACATATCCGACTTCCGTAAACTTCGTGGCTTCTACTTTGACGAACGGGGCACCGACAAGCCGTGCCATTCTTCTTGCGATTTCCGTCTTTCCGACACCGGTCGGCCCGATCATCAAAATGTTTTTCGGAATAATTTCTTCCCGCATTTTTTCAGACAGTAGGCTTCTTCTGTAACGGTTCCTGAGCGCCACGGCAACAGCCCGCTTTGCTTCTTTCTGGCCGACAATATACTGGTCCAGGCGCTCAACAATCTGCCTTGGTGTCAAACTGTTTGTTTTTCTAAACGTGTTGGCCAATCCGCTCACTCCTTTATGGAAATATACCGGTACGGGAACCTTTCCGCTTATAGTTCTTCCACGATAATGTTTGAATTTGTAAATACACAAATTTCAGATGCGATTTCAAGGGAAGCCCGCGCAATTTCTTTTGCGGTGAAGTTCTCTGCCGCATGCCGTTTCAGTGCACGGCCGGCAGCGAGCGCGTAATTGCCGCCCGAGCCGATAGCGAGGATGCCGTCATCCGGTTCAATGACTTCCCCCGTTCCCGAGACAAGCAGCAAATTGTTTTCATCCATGACAATCAGCATCGCTTCGAGCTTTCGGAGCACTTTATCGCTTCTCCACATTTTGGCCAGTTCCACTGCTGCCCGCGTCAGGTTGCCGTTATATTCCTGCAGTTTTCCTTCAAACATTTCGGAAAGCGTAAAAGCATCCGCAACCGAGCCGGCAAAACCGGCCAGCACTTTTCCGTTAAACAGCCGGCGGACTTTTTTGGCCGTATTTTTCATCACGACAGAGTTTCCGAGCGTCACCTGCCCATCCCCAGCCATTGCACTTTTTCCGTTATGGCGGATGGCAAATATTGTGGTTGCGTGAAAATCACCCATATCAGCACCTCCTATGTAATCAAAGCGAACCGCCTTGCATTGCTATGCTCTCGGGTGGTAAGCCATATAAGTTTGCCGCAAATGCTCCTTGGTTACATGTGTGTAGACTTGCGTGGAAGACAAGCTTTCATGCCCAAGAAGGTCCTGTACTGTGCGCAAATCAGCCCCATGGTTCAGCAAATGGGTTGCAAATGTATGCCGCAACATGTGGGGATGAATTTTTCCGGTCAGTGCCGCTTTTTTGATCATTTCATTTAAAATATAGCGGACACCTTTATCGGTCAATGCGCCGCCGCGTGCATTTACAAATAAATAGGGATGGTCTTCTTTACCGCGCATCAACGTTTTCCGTGCATGCGCCATATAATCCGAAACGGCTTCCCCTGCAAAATGGCCGAACAGCACGATCCGTTCTTTTTTTCCTTTCCCTTTTACATGGATCGTCTCGAATTCAAAATCAATATCCTGCAACCGAATATTGACGCATTCGCTCACGCGGATGCCGGTCGCATACAGGATTTCGAGCAAAGCACGGTTGCGCCGGGACAGTGCATCATCGCCTTCACATGCCGCAAACAGTTGCTCCATTTCTTCCTCATAAAAAAATTTGGGCAGGCGCTTATGTTGTTTCGGCTGTGATAAAAGTGCAAAGGGATTTTCTTTGACGATTCTCTCCCGCATCAGGAATTTGAAAAAACTGCGAATGCTGGATATTTTCCGTGCTACCGTGGCGCGGCTGTATCCGTGTTCATGCAACATTGTCAAATACAGTCTCCCTGCCGGATACCCCACCTCGTCCAGCGAGGCAATCCCCTGTGCGGTTAAAAACGCAAAAAAATCCTCCAGGTCCAGGCGATAAAATTTGATTGTGTATGCGGAATAGTTTTTCTCCACTTGCATGTATTCCATAAAAGAAAGCAAATAGCCGGACAGTTCGCCGTTCATCTGTTTAACACCTCACATGTGCGGGGAAACGGGCCTGCTTTACGCCACTCTTCACGTTGATAGACAACAATAGGCTTTCCGGGGTTATTGCCATTTTTTTCAGCCGGTAAAACGGCCCGGACAAACCCGCCAGCCGGGCTTTTTGCGCCGGTCCGGGTATCCGTAAGCCCCGGCTTGCGCCAACCGAAACCCCGTCTCCCGCCGGCTCATATGCTTCGAAGCCAAGGGACGGCATTCGGAAATCCGGTTAAATCATAACACATTTCCGGATCGGATTGCAACGAATGTTACATATTTTTCATAAATTTTCGAATTGTCCTTTTGACTGGCGCTTCCTGCCGTGAAAAGCCGGGAATGCCGTTTATTGAAAAGCTTTTGGCCGCTGCCCGCCAACGATTCGGGAATTCTGTCGTTTTTTGTCGCAACTGTCCTTTAAGCATTTTACAACAGCTGCTCCAAGAAGTAAAAGAATAAGATGCATTTTCTCGTAAAAATGTAAATATTCATTTTGATCAACCGGAACTTTGCCGCCCGCTCCACGCAAGGCCGCCAAAGTTCCGGCAAGGTCGATCATTACTTCACCGACTGCTCTTTATAGTCACAGTGCACACATTGGATCTGCGTCCCTTTTTTCAGCTTTTTCTCAACGAGCATGTCGCCGCACTTCGGGCACTTCCTGCCAACCGGCTTATCCCAAGAGACAAAATCACATTCCGGATAACGGTCGCACCCGTAAAAAATGCGGTTTTTCTTTGTTTTCCGCTCAATGATTTCACCTTTACCACATTTCGGGCAAGTGACGCCGATTTTTTTGACGATTGGCTTCGTATTGCGGCAATCAGGAAAATTGCTGCAAGCCATAAACTTGCCATAACGCCCCATTTTATACACCATCGGACTTCCGCACAGCTCGCACATTTCCCCGGTTTCTTCATCTTTGATCTCGATTTTTTCCATTTCGGTTTCCGCTTTTTTCAGGCGGACTTCAAAATTTTGATAAAACGCATCAATGATTTGGACCCATGGTACTTTTCCTTCTTCAATTTCGTCCAGGTCTTTTTCCATATCAGCGGTGAATTCGACATCTATGATTTCCGGGAAAAATTCCCGAATCAATTCGAGCACGATTTCGCCGAGCTCTGTCGGGACAAACCGCTTATTCTCAAGCGCCACATAGCCGCGCTTTTGGATTGTATCCAATGTCGGCGCATAGGTGGACGGCCGCCCAATTCCAAGTTCTTCCAGCGTTTTGACAAGCCGGGCTTCGGTATAGCGTGGCGGCGGCTGGGTGAAATGCTGTTTCGGTTCGATCGACTCAGATTGGACAACATCCCCTTCTTCGAGATGCGGCAAATAACGTTCGCCTTCTTCCTGCTGGTCGTCGGAACCTTCCACATACACTTTCATAAAACCCGGAAACTGGATTTTTGACCCGGACGCCCGGAACAAAACCGTGCCGTTTGCCAGCGTGGCACTCATCGTATCCAGTATCGCAGGGGCCATCTGGCTTGCCATAAAGCGTTCCCAAATCAATTTGTACAGCTTATACTGGTCTCTGCTTAGAAAGGACTTGACCGAACCCGGATCCCGGAAAATGCTTGTTGGCCGGATCCCTTCGTGTGCATCCTGGGCATTTGTCTGTTTTTTCTCTTTTCTTTCTTCCTGGCGCAAATAGTTTTCCCCGAATTTTTCCCGAATATATTGATTGGCTTCTGTTTTTGCGACTTCCGAAATCCGGGTCGAGTCTGTTCTCATATACGTGATCAGCCCGATAGTCCCTTCTTTTCCAAGGTCGATGCCTTCATACAGCTGCTGGGCCACCATCATTGTTTTCTTTGCCCTGAAGTTCAGCTTCCGGGCGGCTTCTTGTTGCAAGGAAGAAGTCGTAAACGGCGGTGCCGGATTCCGTTTCTTCTCTTTGTGCATGACGGAAGAAACCTGGAACTTGTCGCTTTTCAGCATGCCGGTAATTTTTTTCACATCCGCTTCTGACTTCAGCTGCATTTTTTTCCCGTCCACACCGTAAAAAGATGCCTGGAACGTGTCTTTCCCTTTTTTAAAGGACCCGGCAATCGTCCAGTACTCTTCCGGCACAAACGATTTAATTTCATTTTCCCGGTCGATGATAAGGCGGACGGCAACGGACTGTACCCTACCCGCACTCAAACCTTTTTTCACTTTCTTCCATAAAAGCGGGCTAATGTTATAACCGACGAGACGATCCAAAATCCGTCTTGCCTGCTGGGCATCGACAAGGTCCATATTGATCGGGCGCGGATGTTTAAATGATTCTTTAATCGCGTCCTTTGTAATTTCATTAAACACGACGCGGCAGTCCGAATGCACATCCAGATTCAAGCTGTTGGCGAGATGCCAGGCAATTGCTTCCCCTTCGCGGTCAGGGTCGGCGGCAAGATAGACTTTTTTTGCTTTTTTGGCCGCGTTTTTCAAATCTTTTAAGACCGGCCCCTTGCCCCTGATTGTAATGTACTTCGGCTTAAAATGGTCGTCCACATCCACCCCCATTTGGCTTTTCGGCAAGTCGCGCACATGCCCCATGGAAGCTTTCACTCTATATTTTTTTCCCAAATATTTTTCAATCGTTTTCGCTTTTGCAGGTGATTCTACAATCACTAAGTAGTCTGACATTCAAAAATCCTCCCTGGAGAGCTTATACCCTCTCTTTGCAGCAACTTTGCTTTCATTTTTCAAACAAAATCATTTGTAATTATGGGCATGGATGCCCGCATTTGTCAATTGTAACAGCACGAATGATGAAAAATCAACATCGCAAGCGGTTTCATTTTGAAAATTTTATCTTTTCTTTCTCTATTTTATAACCATTTTATCCAAAAATCATGCGTTTTTTCACAAAATCGGAAAATCACTGCCCATTTATGAATTTTCTCTAACTATTTTTTACCTTGTCGGAAGCAGTTCTTCCAAAATGTCTCCGCTGCATGTTACCAATTTTGCGCCCTGCTGGATAAGATGGTTTGTTCCTTTCGACAGGCTGTCCAGCACGTTTCCCGGCACGCTGAAAACTTCCCGGCCTTCCTGGAGGGCGTAATCTGCCGTGATCAGGGAGCCGCTCCGTTTTTCCGCCTGAAGCACGAGCACACCTTCAGAAATGCCGCTGATGATCCGGTTGCGTTCCGGAAAACGCCATTTTTCCGGGCGCGTAAACGGCGGATATTCCGACAGCAGTAAATGGCCCTGTTTTATTTTTTCCGCCATTTGTATATTTTCCCGCGGATAAATATGAAAAAACCCACTTCCGAGCACCGCAATCGTCTTCCCCCCGTATTTCATGGCGGCACGGTGGGCAATCGAATCCGCCCCTCTCGCCAGCCCGCTGACAATGGCAAACTGTTTTTCGATCAGGGGTGGCAGCAAATGATCGGCGACTTTTTCTGCATAGGAACCGGCCTTTCTTGACCCGACAACGGCCAGCGCACGGTTTTTCAGCAATGATACATTTCCGATTGAATAGAGTACGGCAGGAGGCTGGTACGTTTCTTTCAGAAGCGGCGGATATTCCGGTTCAAAACGGGCTGTCATTCGGATCTGTTTTTTCTGGTAGAGGGTTAAATAGGGTTTGATGTCAAGATGGAGAAGATCTTCATAAAAGCGTTCAAATGTTTCCTTTTGCATATGAAGCATGGCGCGCAGTGTTTCAGGGGGAATCCGGCAGATTTTTTCAAGCAGCGGATCAAATTCGAGGATTTTCATTTTTTGCACGCGGGAAATTCCCCTGCAATGATCCAAATGAATGTATTTGATTTTTAATGGTTCCATTGTTTGCCTCGCTTTCAAACCGTATTTCATTGAAAAAGAAAAACATTTAGGACCCGGCTGCACGCTTAAAAATGGCAGCCGGATCCAGGCAGTTTTACCGGACTGTCCCGGAAAATGCGGGTTCCGGGACGGCCGGTGCCGCCGCTTAAAGGTTTTTACATTTCTCGTAAAGGCCTCTTTCCTTCAGTACACGAACGAGCGTTTCCCCAATGACAGCCGGCGTTTCGGCTACTTGGATGCCGCATTCGTTCATCGTGCGGATCTTTTCCGCTGCGGTTCCTTTGCCGCCTGAAATGATGGCGCCGGCGTGGCCCATCCGTTTTCCAGGAGGCGCGGTGACACCGCCGATAAATCCGACAACCGGTTTCTTCATGTTTGCCTGCACCCATTTGGCGGCTTCTTCTTCCGCCGTCCCGCCGATTTCACCGATCATAATGACCGCTTCCGTTTCCGGATCATTGTTAAATTCTTTTAATACATCAATAAAATTGGTGCCGTTCACAGGGTCGCCGCCGATGCCGATCGCCCCTGTCTGACCGATGCCGGCGCGCGTCAGCTGATGGACGGCTTCATAAGTCAGCGTACCGGAACGGGAAACAACGCCGACATGGCCTTTTTTATGAATATAACCCGGCATAATGCCGATTTTGCATTCGTCTGGCGTGATGATGCCCGGGCAGTTCGGCCCGATCAGGCGCGTTTTCTTTCCTTCCATATAACGTTTCACTTTGACCATATCCAATACCGGGATATGCTCCGTAATACAGATGACAAGATCGAGTTCTGCATCGACCGCTTCCATAATCGCATCTGCCGCAAACGGAGCCGGCACATAGATAACTGAAACGGTTGCGCCCGTTTTTTCAACGGCTTCTTTCACCGTATTAAAGACCGGCACGCCTTCTACTTCAGTCCCGCCTTTGCCAGGGCTTGTGCCGCCGACAATTTTCGTCCCGTATTCCAAGCATTGTTTTGTATGGAAAAGCGCCGTTTTCCCGGTAATCCCCTGGACAATGACTTTCGTGTCTTTATTTACATAAATGCTCACTTTTTTCCCCTGCCTTCTTCATTCAAGAATATTTGTTCGCATTTTGTCTGAATGAACAGCTGCTGTCAGCTGACCAGTTCGACAATTTTTTGCGCGCCGTCTGCCATCGATTCAGCGGCAACAATTTTCAGCCCAGATTCGTTTAAAATTTTCTTCCCAAGTTCCACATTGGTCCCTTCAAGACGGACAACGAGCGGGATGTCGAGTCCGACTTGTTTTGTGGCTGCAACGACGCCGGAAGCAATGACATCGCACTTCATAATGCCGCCGAAAATGTTGACAAAAATGCCTTTGACTTTTTCATCCGATAAAATGATTTTAAACGCTTCCGTTACTTTTTCTTCCGTTGCGCCACCCCCGACATCAAGGAAGTTGGCCGGATCGCCGCCGTAATATTTAATAATGTCCATTGTCGCCATCGCAAGGCCGGCGCCGTTTACCATGCAGCCGATATTGCCGTCAAGGGCGACATAGCTCAAATCGTATTTCGACGCTTCAATTTCTTTCGGATCTTCTTCTTCGAGATCGCGGTACGCCAGAACATCCTGCTGGCGGAACAAGCCGTTCGAATCAAAATTCAATTTGGCATCGAGCGCCATTACTTTTCCGTCGCCGGTTACAACAAGCGGATTGATTTCCGCGATCGAGCAGTCTTTTTCCACAAATACTTGATAAAGGCCTGTCATAAATTTAACGGCCTGATTTACAAGTTTAGCAGGAATATTGATGTTGAACGCAATGCGGCGCGCCTGGAATGGCAAGAGCCCGACTGCCGGGTCAATGGTTTCTTTAAAAATCTTTTCCGGTGTTTTCGCCGCCACTTCTTCAATTTCCGTGCCGCCTTCTTCAGAAGCCATCAGCACAACCCGGCTTGTGGCACGGTCCAAAACAAGGCCGACATAGTATTCTTTTTGAATGTCGCACCCTTCTTCGATCAAGAGGCGCTTCACTTCTTTTCCTTCAGGGCCTGTCTGATGCGTCACAAGCGTTTTGCCAAGCAGTTCCTGTGCGTATGTACGAACCTCATCCAAATTTTTTGCCACTTTGACGCCGCCTGCTTTTCCGCGGCCGCCGGCATGAATTTGCGCTTTTACCACACATACTTGTGTACCGAGCGATTTCGCTGCTTCCACCGCTTCATCCACGGTGAAGGCCACTTTCCCGTTCGGCACAGCGACCCCGTATTTTCTCAGGATCTCTTTGCCCTGATACTCGTGAATATTCATGTTCCATCCTCCTATCAAACTGTTCAAAAAATTAACTGCGCTTTCATTTTAATAAACATCGGAAAAGATGTCTACCATAATGAACTAAAATGGCTATTATTATTCAAAAATATTTTTTTCGGTATAAAATGGACGTGATTTTACTGGTCGTTGGCCTATTGTCACCGCAGCCTTTATGCAAATGGGTGCCCAGGCTTAATGGTCAGCTTTCGTTCATTTTTTATCCTTGTTTTTTAGCGACTGGTCGAGGCGGTAAATCATGGCAAACACCTCGGCCACAGCTGCATACAGTTCTTCCGGGATCGCTTCGTTGATGTCAAGCCGGCCGAGCAGTGCGGCAAGATCCGGGTCCTGCTGGATCGGAACATTCGCTTTTTTTGCTTCTTCAATAATCCGCCTGGCCACATCCCCTTTACCTTTTGCCTTCACGACAGGGGCGGAATGCGCATCCGGGCTGTACTGGAGCGCGACCGCTTCTTTTATGTCCTTTTGTGGATCCTTCATATCCTAAGATCAACCCCTTTCCCGGAAACCTCCGGCCGGCTGAGCGTGGCACGCACAGCATCCGGCTGGAATTCCCCGAACCGAACGTCAGACAATGTGTAACCGGTTTTGGAAAGGCCTTCCTTTAAAGCCGGCAAAAAAGGCTTCACGGCTTCCTGAAGACCCTTTTTCAAACTGGAAATGCGGATGGAAACGATCCGGTTTTGCACATTCATCTCGACCAATGTTTCTTTCATAAACTGAAGATTCAAGTAAAAAATGATTTTACAATAATTACTGTCTATTTTTCCGCCATTTTTCCGCCTGCCTGACCATTGTACAACGGCATTCGTTTGAAAGTGCGCGAATGAAAGCGGAATTTCCATCCAAATGTGCTGCACTACCCCGCCGGGAAGCGCGAGCAGCTGCTGGCCGTTCAGTTTCTGTACGATTTCGTCTGCTGCATCCCGGGCAGCTTTTGTTCCCCCGCCTTTTTGCAGCAAATCAACAAGCAGCGCTTTTAAAGGCAGCCCGTCCTTGTCCGCGGCTTTGTCCTCATGCAAAAGCCCCGCCTCATAAAAAAGTCCCATTTTTTGAATCTTCTCTTTGATTTGCCGGCGTAACGCCTCTCCTGTCACCTGCTCGCTGCCTGTCCCAAGCTCCCCGATAAGTGCAAGCAATTGCCTCGTTTCCGGCGTCTGTTCCCCCTGCTTGAGCGCCTGCTGCAACCGGTTTAAAAGCTGATCCGCCGGTATGTTTTGACCTGCGGCAAGGAGCGAAGTGAACACGCCCTCTGACACAGGAAAGCCTTCTTGGAGCATAAAGGCAGCCGTTTCCAGCCCGTTTGCCAGATCCGGTACATGCTTCAGCCATGCGCCGATCGCAGCAATGTCATTTTTCGTAAACGGAATTTCCTGTTCAGCCAAGTACGAAACAAGGGACTGGAACGTTTTTCCTGGCGGCAGTTGCATTTGCGGGAGCAAAGCTTTCCCGGCCATGCCGTTTGCATCGGCTTCCGAAAGCATTTTCAACTGCACTTCACCGTCGGCCAAAACCGTTTGAAACCAGTAGTTTTTTCCGGCTTCAAGCGGCACTTCGAGTTTCGCGGCAAATGTACGCCCGCCTGCCTGGACAAGTGCGGTGTCATTTGGAAACAGTTTTTGGATGGCACCGGAAAAAATCTGCCCCGTTTGAAATGCAAACGTGCGGATATTTGAGCCGGCATCAATAGAAAATGGCTGTTTGCCTAAAAAAATTTGCATGCTATTCCCCCGCCCTGTTTCTTTCTTCTTGCTTATTTATCGGCGGATTGCCGGTCTGTCTTTAATCGGCGCAAACGATTTTCGATGGATCGGGCACGGGCCAAGCTTCATGAGCGCTTCCAGATGTTTTTTCGTCCCGTACCCCTTATGTATGGCGAAACCGTAACCGGGATATTTTTCATCCATTTCCTGCATATACCGGTCTCTCGTTACTTTTGCAACCACAGATGCCGCGGCAATTGAAATGCTTTTCGCATCCCCTTTTACAATCGAAGTTTGCGGGTACGAAGCGGGAATTTCCATCGCATCGATCAGCAAATGGTCAGGAGCAGCAGGCAAATGGCCCAAAGCCGCAAGCATCGCCTTTTTGGCCGCCTCGTAAATATTCATCCTGTCAATTTCTTCTGCGCTGGCAAAGCCGACGCCGACAAGGGTTTCTTCCTGGATCCGCGCAAAAAAGGCCTCCCGCTGTTTTTCGGAAAGCTGTTTGGAATCGTTCAGGCCGGGCAGGTAAAAATCTTCTGGAAGAATGACGGCAGCGGCTACAACTGGCCCGGCAAGCGGCCCCCTGCCTGCCTCGTCAATTCCGGCGATCAGGCGGCAGCCGTGGCTGCGCAGGGCGTCTTCAAACCGTCCCATCTCCCGGAATTTTTCAAGCTGTTCACGCTCTTTTTGTAATTTTCTCATCCATTTTTCCAGCGCTTTTTGTGCGCCTTTCCGTTCGTCCCGGCCTAGCGCCTGGATAAACGGATCGGACGGGTTTGTGATTTCCTGAAGACGCGCTTCAATTTCACTGATTTTCAATGTTTCCCCTCCCCGAAAAATAAGCACTCCCTTACGGAGAGCGCTTATTACAAATCAAATGTCAGAGGCCCCAGTTTCATGCCGCGGATATCACGGATAATCACTTCAGCCGTTTTGTCGTAATCGATTTCCCCTCCCGCCCGCAAGCAGCCGCGCAGGCGACCGATATGGTCAAAAAGGGGGACAATATCCGGGATATCCTCAAGCTTGTACCGGGCTTTTAATGTGCCGGGATAATGTTTTTCAAGAAAACGCAGGCCAAATACGGAAACGTCCTGCAGGTTGAGGATCGTGTCTTTAATCGCACCGGTTAAAGCGAGCTTATAACCGGTTTCTTTGTCTTCGAATTTCGGCCAAAGGATCCCAGGCGTATCGAGGAGCTCCATCGTTTTCCCGACTTTTATCCATGCCTGCGCTTTTGTCACGCCCGGCGTATTGCCGGTTTTGGCGATATTTTTCCCGGCAAGCCGGTTAATGAGCGTCGATTTACCGACGTTCGGAATTCCGACAATCATGGCCCGGATCGCACGCGGCCGGATGCCTTTTGCCCGCATCCTCTCCCATTTTGGCTCCAAAATCTGTTCAGCCAGTTTCACCATTTTGTCGAGCCCTTTTCCGCTTTGCGCGTCAATGGCAAGGACATGCGTATTGCCGCCGGACAATTTTTCAAGCCAGCGGGCTGTAGCGGCCGGATCTGCCATATCGGCCTTGTTCAGCAATTTGATCCGCGGCTTTTGCTGAATCAGTTCATCCAGCATCGGATTGGCGGAGGAAACCGGGATCCTTGCATCAAGCAATTCAAAAACGATATCGACCAGTTTTAATTTTTCGGTCACTTCTCTCCTTGCCTTCGCCATATGGCCCGGAAACCATTGTATTGCCATCATGCGTCAACTCCATAACGGTTACTTTTTTCCGTAAAATGCGCAACGAACGGGCGCTTATTTATTGATCATATGGGCATCTTTCACCGGCCAGTATACAAAGTTTGTCTCCCCGACCACCTTGCTGAGCGGAATCGTCCCGATCTGGCGGCTGTCTTTGCTGTACCGGCGGTTATCGCCCATCACAAAAATCTGCCCTTTTGGCACCGTGTCGCGCCCGATATAGTCTTTTAAGGTAAAATCTTCCGTAAGCGGTCCGTCGGCTACGGCTTTTTTATATTTATCGAGATAAGGCTCTTTATACGCTTTCCCGTTAATATACAGGATGTCATTTTTATACTCGATCCGGTCGCCCGGCAGCCCGATGACCCTTTTGATATAATCTTTGCCTTCCGGGGCGTGGAAAACGATGATGTCGAACCGTTTCGGGCTCCCGATTTTATTCACAATCATCCGGTCGCCGTTTTTCAAAGTCGGCATCATGGAAGAGCCGTCGACCACGATCGGGGCGAAGAAAAAGTAGCGCAAAATGCCGGCCAGTGCCACAGCAATCAGCAGCGCTTTCACCCATTCGAACAGTTCATTTTTTGGTTTTTTCTGTTTTGCCATTTATTTACACCGCCTCATTCCATGTATCCATAAGCGTATATTCCCTGATATTTTGCATTATAACAGGATTGGTTGCCGATTGAAAACCTCAGAGACACCCGGGTTATTTATGTATAAGTATGAAGAAAAGGGGCCATGATAGCCCCTTTTCGAACAGCCGTTGCAGCAAATTAGCGAATTTCTTTAATACGGGCAGCTTTACCGCGCAGATTACGCAGGTAGTAAAGTTTCGCACGGCGAACTTTACCGCGACGCACGACTTCAAGCTTCGCAATTTTTGGTGTATGGAGCGGGAATGTACGTTCAACGCCGACACCGTAAGAAACTTTCCGGACTGTAAACGTTTCGCTGATCCCGCCGCCGCGGCGTTTAATGACCACACCTTCAAAAACCTGGATACGTTCGCGTGAACCTTCGATAACTTTTACATGGACGCGGACCGTATCCCCCGGGCGGAAAGCAGGCAGATCAGTGCGAAGTTGATCTTTTGTAATTTCGTCAATAATATTGTGCATCGTATTCAACTCCTTCCAACAAATGCTCTTGCAAATCTTCCATCGTATTTGCAGCGGAACATCGTTTTACGGCGGTCTGCCTTGTTTTCAAGCAAACCACAAAAGCAATCTTAGCATAAACGCATGCTGATTGCAACAGCTATCCGCGTTTTTCTTCCCATTCTTTCAGCCACGCTTTTTGCTTTTCGGAGAGCGGATATCCGCGTAAAAGATCCGGCCTTCTCGTATAGGTGCGGTACAGCGACTCTTTTTCGCGCCATTCTTCAATCAGCCGGTGATTTCCGGATAATAACACGTCCGGCACCTTCATTCCGCGAAAATCCGCCGGCCGCGTATAATGCGGATGTTCCAGCAGCCCGGTCGAAAAAGAATCAGTAACAGGCGAGGTTTCATTGCCCAAAACACCGGGAAGCAGGCGGACGATGCTGTCGATCATGACCATTGCGCCCAGCTCGCCGCCCGTTAACACATAGTCTCCGATTGAGATTTCATCGGTTACAAGCGTCCGGATCCGTTCATCATACCCTTCGTAATGGCCGCAAATAAAGATCAGATGTTCTTCTTCCGCAAACGCTTCCGCTTTTTGTTGCGTATACGTTTCCCCCTGGGGGCAGAGCAAAATGATGCGCGGCTTTTTTTCGCTTCCCTCAAGCCGGTCTTCGATAGCATCGAACACCGGCTGGGGCTTTAACACCATGCCCGCCCCGCCGCCGTACGGGTAGTCATCGACGGTTTTATGCTTGTTGTCGCTGTATTCACGGAAATTGACCAGATGATAATGGACGATCCCTTTTTCTTCTGCTTTTTTTAAAATGGAGGATCCGAGAACGCCTTCAAACATTTCCGGGAACAGCGTCAATATATCTATTTTCATGGCAAAAGCCCTTCCATCGGTTCAATCACAATTCTTTTTTCTTTTTTGTCGACTTTTTTGACGACGTCTTCAATATACGGGATCAGCGCTTCTTTCTGCTGCGCTGTTTTCACCACCCAGACGTCATTTGCCCCGGGCGTTAAAATCTCTTTTACCGTCCCGACTTTCTCGCCTGCGGTTGTCACGACTTCACAGCCGATGATTTCATGAAAATAAAACTCATTTTCGCCAAGCTCATCCAGCTGTTCTTCGGAAACTTTCAACATGCCGCCTTTCCATTTCTCGGCTTCCTCAATCGAATCAAAGCCCTCAAACTTCAGCAAATCAAACTGCTTATGCACCCGGTGCGATTCAATCGTAACAGCAAGCGGCTCATCGCGGCCGGGAAGAAACAAGTAAAGCGTATTGCCCGGTTTATAGCGCTCCGCTTTGAAATCCGTTTTGGAAATCACCCGCACTTCTCCGCGGATGCCGTGTGTATTGACGATTTTGCCGACATTAAACCATTGTGTCATATGCTCACCTCTCGCGAATTTCATGGATGATGCCATCTTTTATAATAATCGATTTCTCTTTTGTCACCGCATTCCAATCGTCGCCTTCCCGGACGTCAACAATGGCGTGAATTTCTTTTTCTTTTAATTCTGTCCCGATCGGAAGCAAAAGCAGTTGTTCAATTTGGAACTCCACCAGTTTGATTTTCTCCTGCCGGCTTTCAATTTCTTTTTCAAAATGCATTTTTAAATTGGTTCCCGAAAACTTTTTTTGCTTTTCCAGTTTTTTTGTTTCAAACCGGAGCTGCTCACACTCTTTTTGAAGTTGTTGTTTCTTTTGCCGGTATGTATCCAAAAGCATTCCTTTGCTCTTTTCGGTCAGGATTTGCTTGACCGTCACTTTTTGAAGGATTTTCAAAATGCCCTGCCCTCCTTTTCGCGCCATTCAATAAAAAACCCAAAAAATGCAGCCGGAAAAAGCGGATGTCGGTTAAGATGAGGGGGAAAGCCCGAAAGATGTATAAAAAAGGGAGGTGTGCCCCTCCCTTTCACTGGTGTTCTATCCATCGTTGTCCATTATTCGGCAATTTCAAGACGGATTTTTTTATGTCCGTGCACGCCGGCCGCCGCATAAACGACCGTACGGATGGCCTTTGCGGTACGCCCCTTTTTACCAATGACCATGCCGGCATCATCCGGATGGACAATCAGGCGGTAGAGCGTTCCGGATTCTTGTTCATCCCGTTCTACCCGCACTTCATTCGGATGGCTGACAATCGGCCTGACGATCGAAAGGATTAAATCATCCATCTGTTGGTCCATGATTATTTGCCGTGTTTTTCGTTATGGTATTTTTCCATAATACCTTGTTTTGAAAACAAGTTACGTACCGTATCAGACGGTTGGGCGCCGTTTTTCAGCCATTGGAGCGCGGCTTCCTCGTTGATTTTTACTTCTGCAGGATCTGCAACAGGATTGTAAGTTCCTACTGTTTCAATAAAACGTCCATCACGCGGTGAACGGGAATCTGCCACAACAATGCGGTAAAACGGGGATTTTTTTGCACCCATGCGTTTCAAGCGGATTTTTACTGCCATTTTAATCATACACCTCCAAAAAAGTTTCTCACAAGACTGTATCATATCAGAAAATCATGATGGTGTAAAGTCTTTTCTCTTAACACCCTCGTTTTTTACATAAAAGGGAATTTAAAGCCTTTTTTCCGGCCTTTTTGATTCATGCCCTGCAGTTGTTTCATCATTTTCTTCATTTCTTCAAACTGTTTCAAAAGCCGGTTGACTTCCTGTACCGGGCGGCCGGAACCTTTCGCAATCCGTTTTTTCCGGCTTGCATTGATGATGTCCGGGCGGATTTTTTCCTGCTTTGTCATCGACTGGATAATCGCTTCAACATGCGCAATTTGTTTCTCATCAATTTGCAGATTATCCATCCCTTTCATCCGGTTGGCCCCCGGGATCATTTTCAAAATGTCGCCGAGCGGCCCCATTTTCCGGACCTGGCCGAGCTGTTCAAGGAAATCATCGAGCGTAAATGACTGGTCCCGCATTTTCTTTTCGAGCGCGCGCGCTTTTTCTTCGTCGACAGTTTCCTGTGCTTTTTCAATCAGCGACAGAATATCGCCCATGCCGAGAATACGGGAGGCCATCCTTTCCGGGTGAAACGGTTCGAGCGCATCCATTTTCTCGCCCATCCCGGCAAATTTAATCGGCTTTTCGGTTACGGCCCGGATCGATAAAGCCGCCCCGCCGCGCGTGTCGCCGTCAAGCTTCGTCAGGATGACGCCAGTGATGCCGAGCTGGTCATTAAAACTTTGTGCGACATTTACGGCATCCTGGCCTGTCATCGCATCGACGACAAGAAAAATTTCATCCGGATGCGCAAGTTCCTTGATTTCCTTCAGTTCATTCATCAGCTCGCTGTCAATATGGAGGCGGCCGGCCGTATCGATGATGACGGTATCGTGATGTTCTTCTTTTGCTTTTTCAATCGCTTGCCTGGCAATTTCCACCGGGCTGATTTTGTCGCCAAGCGAAAACACCGGCATGCCGAGTTGTTTGCCGAGCGTTTCCAGCTGCTTGATTGCAGCGGGGCGGTAAATATCGGCCGCAACGAGCAGCGGGGTCCGGTTGTATTTTTTTCGCAACAGGTTGGCCAGTTTCCCGGATGTCGTCGTTTTCCCGGCACCCTGCAGGCCAACCATCATGATGACGGTTGGCGGGCGCTTTGCAACGGCAATCTTGCTCTGTGATCCGCCCATAAGGTTGGTCAGCTCTTCCTGGACAATTTTGATGACCTGCTGCCCGGGCGTCAGGCTTTTCAGCACATCCTGGCCAACCGCACGTTCGCTCACTTTTTTTACAAAATCTTTTACCACTTTGAAATTGACGTCAGCTTCCAGAAGGGCAAGACGGACTTCCCGCATCATTTCTTTGACGTCGCTTTCCGTGACCTTGCCTTTTCCGCGGATTTTCTGCATCGTGCCCTGCAGGCGTTCTGCGAGTCCTTCAAATGCCATTTTTCCGCCCCCTATTCCAATTTTTCGAGCGCATCGACAAGCCGCAACAGTTCCGGATTGGCATCATGCGCCAAAAGATTGCGCATCGACCGGAAAATGCGTGTGCGCGCTTGAAATTTTTCCAATAAACCAAGCTTTTTTTCATAGTCTTCAAGCGTTTGTTCGGTGCGTTTGATATTATCGTAAACCGCTTGACGACTCACACCGTATTGTTCGGCGATTTCGCCAAGCGATAAGTCGTCGAGATAATAGAGGGACATATAGCTGCGCTGCTTCGGAGTCAACAACGATTGGTAAAAATCGTACAAATCATTCATTCGCGTTGTTTTCTCCAGCATGGCTTCTTCCCCCTGTTAAGTGAAAATGCTTTACATAAACACAGAATACAAAGATTCCTGTTTTTTGTCAATGAAAACAAGTTCGTTTCCCCACAACCGATTTGAAGCGCTCCCGGCGGGCTTTAATACCGCGGCCTTCTGATTCGCAGTACGGCCCACATACGGTCAGGCTTGTTCTTCCGGCACTTCATCGATCAGATCGGAAAACAACCCGTACACATATTTTTCCGCATCAAACGGCTGAAGGTCATCCATTTTCTCGCCGAGGCCGACGAATTTGACGGGAATATGGAGTTCATTCCGGATCGCGAGCACAATCCCGCCTTTTGCCGTGCCATCCAATTTTGTCAGCACAATCCCGGTTACGTCTGTTGCTTCTTTAAACGTCTTAGCCTGCACCATCGCATTTTGCCCGGTGGTGGCATCCAAAACGAGCAGCACTTCATGCGGGGCGCCCGGGATTTCCCGTTCGATGACACGCTTTACTTTTTCCAGTTCCTTCATCAAATTGACCTTGTTTTGCAGGCGGCCCGCCGTATCACAAAGCAGCACATCTGCATTTCTTGCTTTCGCTGCCTGGACGGCGTCAAACATGACAGCGGCTGGATCGGATCCTTCCGAATGTTTGATCACTTCCACGCCGACCCTCTCTCCCCAGACTTCAAGCTGTTCAATCGCGCCGGCGCGGAATGTATCGCCGGCTGCCATGATCACTTTTTTCCCCTGCTGCTTCAGCATATGGGCGAGCTTACCGATCGTAGTCGTTTTGCCGACGCCATTTACGCCGACAAACAAAATAACGGTCAAGGCGCCGTCCTGGATGTTAAGCCGGTTCGGGGCATCTTCGCCGGCCGAATAAATGTCAACCAGTTTTTCGGAAATCACGGACTGGACTTCAGAAGGGTCTTTAATGTTTTTCCGTTTCACTTCCATTTTTAATTCATCGATTAGTTCCATCACGGTCTGGAAGCCGACATCCGCCTGAATTAAAATTTCTTCCAGTTCTTCGAAAAAGTCTTCATCGATTTTCCGGTAACGCGCGACAAGATTGTTGACTTTGTTCGAGAAATTATCGCGCGTTTTTGCAAGCCCGGTTTTAAATTTATCGGTTACCGTATCGGCTTGCCGGGTGAATTTGTCTTTTAATGTTTTAAAAAAGCTCATTTGTCCACTTCCTTTGGCTTTCCTGAATTTGCGTATCAGCTTGTGCGGCATAAAAGCCGCACGAGCAGTCGTAAAAATCGCCGGCCTGATTTTTATCCCTGCCGGCCCGCTTGTGGCACGGGCGCTTCTTTTTAAACACGGCGCTGATTCGCCTGTTTAAGACGTTTGAAAAGCGAGGTCGGTTGATTCTTCCAGTTTGACCGACACAAGCTTCGATACGCCGGATTCCTGCATCGTAACCCCGTAGAGGACGTCCGCTTCCTCCATCGTTCCTTTCCGGTGGGTGATGACAATAAACTGGGTTTCCGCACTGAATTGTTTCAAATATTTGCTAAACCGGTATACATTGGCTTCATCCAGCGCAGCTTCCACTTCATCGAGAATGCAAAACGGCACCGGGCGCACACGCAAAATCGCAAACAAAAGCGCGATCGCGGTCAGCGCTCTTTCGCCGCCTGAAAGCAGCCCGAGATTTTGCAGTTTTTTCCCCGGCGGCTGCGCGAAAATTTCCACGCCTGTCGTAAGCAAATCTTTCGGATCCGTCAGCCGCAAATCCGCTCTCCCACCGCCAAAAAGCTCGCGGAAAACCGGTTCGAATTCGTTCCGGATGGCGTTAAACGTCTCATCGAACCGGCGGACCATTTCGCCGTCCATTTCCGTAATCACCTGGTCAAGGGTGTCTTTTGCTTCAAGCAGGTCGGTCTCCTGTTCTTTTAAAAACTGGTAACGTTCCGATACACGCTCATATTCTTCGATCGCGCCGAGATTGACGGCGCCAAGCTCATCAATCGACAGTTTGATCAGCTTCACTTTTTTGCGTGCTTCCTCCAGGGAAACATTGAGCGGGCGGGCTTCTTTCGCGGCTTCAAAGGTGAGCGTGTATTCTTCGCGGAGCCTTTGAAGCCGGTTCTCAAGTTCCACATCCAGCCGGTTTGCTTTGACTTCTTCATCCTGAATGGCCTGCTGGAGCCCTTTTTGCTGCCGTTTCCATTCCTTCAGGCCGCGTTCCAGGTCTTCCATCTCTGCTGTCAGCCGGGCCCGTTCTTCCCTGCGCACGGCGATAAAGGCGAGCGTATCGTTTTTGTCACGCGCTTTTTGTTCGGCCGCTTCTGCCAGTTCGCTTTCCGACATGTGATGCTTCTTCGATTCGTCCGTAAGAAAGTGGTACTGCTCATCGTAACGCGCTTTACGTGACGCCCACTCCTTTATTTCACGGTCGAGCCGCGCAAGCTCTTCGCGGTCGCGCGCCGCCTGTTCCATCTTTACGGCAAGCGTCGATTTTAAATCGCTCAGTTCGCCCTGGAGCCTGCTTTTTGCCGTCGAATCATCGTTTTTCTTTACGGTCAGGGCTTCAATTTCCGCTTCCAGTTGCTGCGCTTTTTCGCCGGTACGCGCCAGCATATCTTCCAGTTCGCCGATCCGTTTACGGGCTTCATCCTGCTGCTTTTCCGCCTCTTGTTTTTCCATATCGTAGACGAGCAGGTGCTCATCCAGATTTTTTTCCTCAACCGCAAGCCGTTCCAGTTCCGCTTTCGCCTGCTGTTCTCCAAGTCTCAGCGCTTCGCCGTTTTTCCTCGCTTCATCCAGCTCCTGTTGCATGCGGGAAGCTTCGGCTTTCAATGCTTTGACTTCCGTTTCAAGCGCCATCGTTGTTTTTTCCATGCCGGCAAGCTTTTCTTTTAATGCTTCCAGTTCGCTTTTTCTCGAAAGGAGTGACACACTGTTTTGTTTCGAAGCCCCGCCTGTCATCGAGCCGCCCGGATTAACAACATCCCCGTCAAGCGTCACGATGCGGTAGCGGTAGCCGAGCATTTTGGCGATTTTGTTTGCACTTTTTAAATCACGGACTACAAGGACATGGCCGAGCAGATTGGACACAATGGACTGGTAGCGGCTTTCAAAGCGGACAAGCTCCGCGCACACGCCGACGTACGCCTCTTCATTGCGGAGCGGTTTGAGGCTTGCTTCCGGAATGGCCCGCGGCTTAATAATATCGAGCGGCAAAAAAGTCGCCCGCCCGGCCTTTCGTTCTTTTAAAAATGCAATGGCGTGCCGCGCATGCCGTTCCGTTTCTGTCACAATATGCTGCATCGAAGCACCCAGTGCTGTTTCAACCGCTTTTTCGTAAGGCGCGGGCACCCGGACCAGTTCAGCCACAGCACCTTCAATGCCTTCCAGCTGTTTGCCGCGGGCTTTCAAAATTGCACGCACGCCTTGGTAAAAGCCGGTATAATCTTCTTCCATCTCTTCAAGCGTTTCTTTCCGTGATTTCGCTTTTTGCAAATATTGGTATGCCTGATACAGATTGGACTCCTGTTTTTGATACCGACTGTTTACGGATTCCAGCTGCCTTTGCTTTTCCATATAGGCACCGGCTGCCGCTTCCAGCTCCTGTTTGATTTTTGCAAGGCGGCCGGTCGCCATTTTTTTCTTTTCCCGCACTTTTTCCCGTTCTTCGACATATTTCCGGTTTTCGGCTTCAAGCCGGCTGAGGCGGTTTAACGACGTTTGCAGCTGCTGCATAAGCAGGCGCTTTTCATTTTTTCCGCTTGCCTGCTCATTCAGCAGTTCAATATAGTCGCTTTTTAAAGACTCAATTTTTCCCTCCAGATTCGTGCTGAGGCGGAAAAGGCCCGCTTCCTTCTCTTTCACGCTTTCTTTCAGGGACGATAAGGCTTGTTCATTTTCCGCCGCCGTTTGCAAAAGCTTTTCCTTTTGGGCTTCCAGTTCTTTTAAAGCGTTCTCCGCTTCATTTATATTTTTCTCAAGCTGGGCTTTGTTCTCGCTGGCGTTCTTTTTGCGTTCCTTCAGCACTTCTTTTTGCCCTTCGAGTTTTTCCAGCTCTTCTGTCGCTTGAAGCAGCACATTCTGCAAGTCTTGAATCGATTCATCGAGCGCGTCCAGCTGATTGCGCTTTTCTTCCAGCTGTGCTTCCTGTTTGCGGATTTCGGAAGAGAGCCCCGCTTCTTTATCCCGGTGTGCTTCAAGCTGCGATTTAAGCGATTCCCACTCGCCATGCAATGATTCTATTTCATACGCCAAAACGGCAATTTCATAATTTTTCAATGCTTCCTTTTGTTCCAGATAATCTTTTGCGACCGATGCCTGCATTTTCAACGGCTCAAGCTGGCTTTCCAGTTCATACAGAATGTCGCTAACACGGTTTAAGTTATCCTGCGTTTCGGCAAGCTTCACTTCCGCCTTTTTCTTGCGCGTCTTATATTTTAAAACGCCGGCTGCCTCTTCAAAAATGCTGCGGCGTTCTTCCGCTTTGCTGTTTAAAATTTCTTCCACTTTCCCCTGGCTGATAATGGAAAAAGCTTCTTTGCCAAGGCCGGAATCCATAAACAATTCCACAATATCCTTCAACCGGCATTGCTGTTTATTGATATAAAACTCGCTTTCCCCTGAACGGTACACCCGCCTTGTCACGCTCACTTCCTGGTAATCAATTGGAAGGGCGCGGCCTTCGTTTTCAAGCGTTAACGTCACTTCTGCAAAATTCAGTGGTTTTCTTGTATCGCTGCCGGCAAATATAACATCTTCCATCTTTCCACCGCGCAGGCTTTTCGCTGATTGTTCACCGAGCACCCAGCGGACGGCGTCGATCACATTGCTTTTGCCGCTGCCGTTCGGGCCGACAACCGCTGTCACGCCCGGAACAAATTCAAAGGAAATCCGGTCCGCAAATGACTTAAATCCGATCACATCGAGACGTTTCAGAAACAATCCGTTCCCCCTCCATTCTTTACGGCTTCTTTTTTTCTTCTTTCTGCAAATTGGATAAAGCCGTTTGCGCAGCCTGCTGTTCCGCTTCTTTTTTGGAGCGGCCTTTTCCTGTCCCGAGCGCTTTATTGTTTAGCGACACGCTGGAGATGAACTCCTTGTCATGCGCAGGGCCGCGTTCATCGAGAATCGTGTATTCCAACACACCGGATGTTCTTTTTTGGACGTACTCCTGCAACTTGCTTTTATAATCCGCCGTGCTGCTGAAGAGCCCCTCGTCTATTTTCGGGAATACAACTTTTTCAAGAAGGGAAACAACAGCCTTTAACCCCTTGTCCAAATAAAGCGCGCCGATAAACGCTTCAAACACATCGGCTAAAAGAGCCGGGCGCGTTCTGCCGCCGGTCATTTCCTCGCCTTTACCGAGCAGGATATACTCGCCAAAATGCAGCTCATTGGCAAAAATGACAAGCGACGGCTCACAGACGACGGACGCCCGCAATTTCGTCATTTCCCCTTCGTTCATCGACGGGAACCGATTAAATAAATAATGGGACACGGTCAGTTCCAGGACGGCGTCGCCTAAAAATTCAAGCCTTTCATTGTCGTGCCTGCGCTTTTCCGGATGCTCGTTCACATAGGAGGAATGCGTAAAAGCCTGTTTCAGCAGGTTTACGTCTTGAAAATGGATCCCGAGTTGTTCCTGCAGCTTGCCGAATTTGTTTACTACATGTTCTTCATCTGATTTTATTTTTTTTACCATCGTTCATCCACCCGATATCTTGATATAGTTTCAACTTAACTTAAATATATAGAAAAATACTGCTGAACGCAAAGGCATCTCCCAGGACCCGGGCGGTCGTAAATAGGCAAAAAGGGATCGCGCTTTTTTGCCCATTTACCATCCTCAGGCAGGAGACGATTGACGCCGGATTAGAGAAAAATGTCCCGCTTTATGGGGCGGGACATTTTACATGAAGACGATTACTGCTGATTTTGTATGTAATTTACAGCGTCACCCACTGTTACAATTTTCTCAGCATCCTCGTCAGAAATTTCCATTCCGAATTCATCTTCCAATTCCATCACCAATTCCACTACATCAAGGGAATCAGCGCCAAGATCTTCTTTGAATTTCGCTTCCAGTGTAACTTTGGATTCTTCGACACCAAGGCGGTCAACGATGATCTTTGTCACACGCTCTAATACGTCTGCCATGCGGTTCACCTCCCCTCAAGGTATTATAGAGGATTTTTTATAATTAATAAAGTGAAACTTAAAAACAAGCTTTGCCGCAACCGTTACATGACCATTCCGCCATCGACGTGGATCGTTTGCCCGGTGATGTAGTCGGAACTGCTGCTTGCCAAAAACAGGGCAGTCTTTGCCACATCTTCCGGCTTGCCGAAACGGGAAAGTGGGATTTGGCCCAGCATGCCTTCTTTGATGTCTTCCGTCAGCTTATCGGTCATATCCGTTTCAATCATGCCCGGGGCAATGGCGTTTACAGTAATACCGCGGCTTGCCAGCTCACGCGCCGCCGTTTTTGTAAGCCCAATGACGCCGGCTTTGGCAGCGGTATAATTGGCCTGACCGGGGTTGCCGCTGATGCCGACAACCGAGGCAATATTAATGATTTTGCCGCTCCGCTGCTTCATCATCGGCCGCGCCGCCGCTTTTGTGCACAGGAAGACCCCTTTTAAATTGGTATCGATGACTGCATCCCATTCTGCTTCTTTCATCCTCATCAAAAGGTTATCCCGGGTGATGCCGGCGTTATTCACCAATATATCAAGTTTGCCGAATTTTTCCAGCACCTGTCTGAACATTTCCTGCACTTCCGATTCATTCGAAACATCAGCCCGGATGGCAAAGGATTCCACACCATAAGAACGGACGGCGTTTACCACTTCTTCCGCTTTTTCAGCATTCCCTGCATAGTTGACCACAACATGCGCGCCGGAAGCGGCAAACGCAAGCGCGATTTCGTGGCCGATGCCGCGGGACGCACCGGTCACAAGCGCAACTTTGTCTTTTAAAAGCATTCGGTCTCCTCCTCCATTATTTTTGCAACGCGCCAACCGCAGCTTCCAGGGTTTCCATATCCTGGACGGCATATGTTTTTACGCTGCGGTCAATTTTCCGGATTAATCCGGAAAGCACTTTGCCCGGCCCGACTTCAATAAAGGTATCAACGCCGAGGCTGATCATTTTTTTGACAGAATCTTCCCATAAAACAGGGGAATAGAGCTGGCGGATACAATTTGCTTTGATGTCCTGAGCGCCCGTTTCCACTTCGGCATCAACATTGGCGATCACAGGAACCGCCGCATCCCGGATAGCAATTTCGTCAAGAACCGCCTTATATTTTTCCGCTGCCGGCTCCATCAATTTGGAGTGGAAAGGCCCGCTTACCTGAAGCGGGAGGACGCGTTTCGCCCCTCTTTCCTTGGCAAGGGCGCCCGCTTTCTCAATTCCGGCAGCTGTCCCGGAAATGACTATCTGGCCGGGACAGTTCAAATTCGCGAGCTGGACCGTTTCCCCTTCACGGCTCACTTCATCTGCAACTTCCTCTAGCACGCCGCGGTCAAGCCCGAGCACGGCGGACATTGCCCCGGCACCGTTCGGGAATGCTTCATCCATATATTCGCCACGTTTGCGTACCGCATATACGGCATCTTCAAAAGACAAAGCGCCAGCTGCCACAAGCGCCGAATATTCGCCAAGGCTGTGCCCGGCTGTGAAATCTGCATGGATGCCCGCTTCCTGAAGCACCTGTAAAATCGCAGTGCTTACCGTTAAAAGGGCCGGCTGGGCATTTTCGGTACGGGTCAGTTTGTCCAGCGGGCCGTTTTGAATGAGCCCGGATAAGTCCATCCCAAGCTTTTCATCTGCTTTTTGAAAAACAGCCGCCGCTTTTTCATTTGCACCGGCAACCGACTGCCCCATGCCAACCGTCTGGGATCCCTGCCCCGGAAAAACAAATGCTATTTTCCCCATCTCTTTTCCTCCATCCTTACTTTTGTTCAAGTTGTTGAATTGCGTGTTTGATTTTGCCGGTGACGTCAGACTGTACCATTTCACGCGCCTGCCGCACCGCATTGTAAATTGCATTGGCGTTTGATGACCCGTGTGCTTTAATGACGGGCGCATTCAGCCCCATTAAACCCGATCCGCCGTATTCCGAGTAGTCCATGATATTTTTCAGGCCTGACAGTTCTGATTTGATCATCGCAGCGGCCAGTTTTGTCTTCAGATTGTGCATGAACACTTTTTTGATCATGGAAAACAAGGATCCGGCCGTACCTTCAATCGTTTTCAGCACCATATTGCCGGTAAACCCGTCTGTGACAACGACATCCGCCGCCCCCTCGAGCAAGTCGCGGGCTTCAACATTGCCGGTAAAATTCAAATCAGTTTCTTTTAAAAGTTGAAATGCTTTTTTTGTTAATTCATTGCCTTTCTTTTCTTCTGTTCCGATATTTAAGAGGCCGACGCGCGGATTTTTTAAGCCTCTTACCTTTTCGGCATACAGCGAGCCCATGATGGCAAACTGCAGCAAATGTTCCGGCTTGGCTTCCGCGTTTGCGCCGAGATCGAGCATGACAAAACCGCGCCCGTCCGTTGTCGGGAGCACCGGGGCAAGGGCCGGCCTTTCAATACCTTCAATCCTGCCAACCACAAAGAGACCGGATGCCATTAGAGCGCCCGTATTTCCGGCCGAGATGCACGCGTCCGCTTCCCCGTCTTTCACGGCTTGGGCCATACGCACCATGGAAGAATTTTTTTTGCGGCGAACTGCCCGCACCGGTTCGTCTGTTCCAGATATTACCTCATCGGTATGGATAACGGCAACGCGGTCAGACGTTTCCAGTTCCTTCCTGATTTGCGTTTCGTCCCCGAACAGGATAAACGCCGTGTCCGGAAATGCGTTTACAGCCCGGTTAATCCCTTGTACAATTTCTTTTGGGGCATAATCCCCGCCCATTGCATCAATTGCTAATTTCATTCTGTTCAGCCCCGTTTCTAAAATCAAGCTTTTCCCGTGCGAAAGTTTTCCCGGCCATGCCGCAACCGGGGTTGCCGGTCCCCGGGAAAATGGTTTACCTGTCCGCGAAGCATAGTTAAGCACTGCCGCCTTTTCCGGCATGATCCCGATACATTTCAAATTCGCCTTTAAAGACGAGGTCACGGCCGACATAGCTTTCAACAAACACAGTCGTTCTGCCGTTTTCCTGATTGACGTTCGCCACTTTTGCCTTGGCAATGACGCGGTCGCCGATTTTCGCGGACCGCAAAAACCGGATGGTGGCTTTCGCCGTGAGGGCCAGTTCATCATCAATGACGGCAACGGCAAGCGAGTTGGCCTGCGCAAACAGATGATGCCCGCGGGCGATGGCGTTTCGCTTAAAAACATGTTCTTTTTTGACATCAAAAATAGAGATGGCGCTGCGATCCAATTCGATATCGATCACTTCCCCGACGACTTCTTCGATCGGCAGCGCCCTTACTTCATTGGCGAACCGCTTTTCAGCAACGTTTTTGATCCTTTCCCGCAGTTCCGGAATGGAAAGCTCCAGCCGGTCAAGGCGGATCGTCTGCACGCTGACATGGTATTTTTCCGCCAGTTCTTCATCTGTGATAAAAGGATTCTGCCTGATGGTTTCCTGCAAACTTTGCTGCCGGTCCTTTTTTTTCATTTTCATGGGTGACACCATCCGAAATTTTAGGACTTGGTACTAATCGTAGTATATAGAAAGAAAAGGAAGTTTGCAAGAATTGCCAAAGCTGCCCTGGCAAAACGCAAACTCCCTTTAGTCCAGTTTCTCCCCTTCGAGCACACCTGATGCTTCAAGCTGGCGCCGCAAGTGTGAAAAAGCCGGGCCATGCCAGAATGTATCGGAACTGATCAATTGCTGCGCATCCTGCCTGGCTGTTTCAAGCGCCCGGAAATCATGGACCATATCGGCCACTTTAAATTCCGGCAGCCCGCTTTGTTTTTTTCCGAAAAAATCGCCGGGTCCGCGAAGCTCGAGATCTTTTTCGCTCAAAACAAAGCCGTTGTCCGTTTCCGTCATAATTTTCATCCGCTCTTTGCCGATTTCTGTTTTCGGGTCGGCGAGCAAAATACAATACGATTGCGCATCGCCTCTGCCAACACGGCCGCGCAACTGGTGAAGCTGGGCAAGGCCGAACCGTTCGGCATCATAAATGACCATAATGGTCGCATTCGGCACATTGACCCCGACTTCGACAACCGTTGTCGACACAAGCACTTGAATTTCGTTGCGGCTGAACGCTTTCATGACTGCTTCCTTTTCGTCACCCGGCAGCCTGCCATGCATCAGCCCGGCTGTATACCTGCCATTAAAATATTGGTTTAAAATGGCATACACATCAATCGCGTTCTGGACGTCAAGCTTATCGGATTCCTCGATGAGCGGACAAATGACATACGCCTGTCTGCCTTTTTTGAGCTCTTTTTCGATAAAGCCGAGCACCCTTTCGAACAGATTGTTTTTCACCCAGTACGTTTCAATCTTTTTCCGGCCAGCTGGCATCTGGTCAATGACAGAAACATCCATTTCGCCGAACACGGTGATGGCAAGCGTCCGCGGAATGGGCGTCGCCGTCATAAAAAGCACATCCGGATTCATCCCTTTTTCGCGAAGGATCCGTCTTTGCTCAACCCCGAACCGGTGCTGTTCATCTGTGATCACAAGGCCGAGCCGCGAAAATGCCACATCTTCCTGAATTAAAGCATGCGTGCCGATTAAAATATCGATACCGCCAGTTCCAAGCTGTTCCAAAAGCGCTTTTCGCCGTTTCCCTTTTACGGTGCTCGTCAGTAAAGCGACCTGGACGCCGTGCGGTTCGAGCAGCTGGCAAAGCGATTCGGCATGCTGCTCGGCGAGAATTTCCGTCGGGACCATCAGTGCCCCTTGAAATCCCGCCGTCACCGCAGCGTATAGCGCAATCGCAGCGACGACCGTCTTCCCGGAGCCGACATCCCCCTGGAGTAAACGGTTCATGCGGAACGGCGACTTCATGTCCGCGCAAATTTCGTTTACCACTCTTTTCTGGGCGGCCGTCAATGAAAACGGCAAGGAGTCGATAAAATGTCTTAATTTCCGCACATCATAGCGGATGGCCCGGCCGTTTGAATATTCGCGCTCGAATTTCCTTAACGCCTGCATCTTCAGCTGAAAAGCCAAAAACTCTTCGTATACAATGGTCCTTCTCGCCATTTTCACTTCTTGTTCCGATTTTGGGAAGTGCATCGCAAACATGGCCTGCTTTTTCGGCATTAATTTATATTTTGCAAGCATTTCTGCCGGGAGCGCCTCTTCGATTTCACTGCCATAAGCATGAAAGGCGGATTGAATGTATTTGCGCAACGTTTTTACCGTCATTTTTCCTTTCACCGCATAGACGGGCCCGAATCCGGACGTTTGATCAGCCGTGCCTGTTTTTACGGATTGGGCCGTAATCGTCTGCCGGTGCATGTCCCATTTTCCGGTAACCGTAATCTCATCATGGACATGGATTTTCTTTTTCAAATACGGCTGGTTAAAACAGACAACCGTAATGAGAAAATCGCCTGCGAACACTTTCATCGACAGGCGTGACCGTTTTTTTGAATAATAGATGAGGGAGGGTTCGCTATGCACCCTCCCCGTCACCGTCACCCGTTCATCATGCCCGACTTCACGCAAATCTTTGAGCCGGTCATCTTCATACCGGAAAGGAAAATAAGTAAGCAGGTCATAGATGGTAAAAATCCCCATCTGCCCGAGGCTTGCTTCCGTTTCTTCGCCGATCCCTTTTAAAACGGATACCGGCAGATCAAGTGGGCTATTCATGCAGATCAAGCGGCATACCGAAAATTTTGGCTTCCAGTTTCCGGGCGGTCGGCGTATCCGCCAAGCCTCCCCGCGCTGTTTCTTTGAGCGCAGTCGGCATCTGCTGCCCGACGCGGTACATCGCATCAATCACTTCATCGCAAGGGATCCGGCTTTTAATGCCGGCAAGCGCCATATCTGCCGCAACCATTGCATTGGCCGCCCCCATTGCATTCCGTTTCACGCATGGTACTTCCACAAGACCGGCAACAGGATCGCATACGAGGCCGATCATATTTTTCAACGTAATGGCCATCGCATGGGCACATTGATCCGGTGTGCCGTCCGCCATCTCAACGATAGCCGCGGCAGCCATCCCGGCGGCTGATCCGACTTCTGCCTGGCAGCCGCCTGCTGCGCCGGAAATAAACGCATTATTGGCCACCACAAAACCGAATGCGCCGGCTGTAAATAAGAAACGGACCATTTCTTCACGCGTCGGATGCAGTTTGTTTTTGACCGCAAAGAGCGTTCCCGGCACGACGCCGGCAGAACCGGCTGTCGGCGTTGCGCAAATCGTTCCCATTGCCGCGTTCACTTCATTTGTCGCAACAGCTTTGCTGACGGCATCCAAAATGGTGGCGCCGGATAAGAAATTGCCTTTTTCAATATATTTTTGCAACAGTACGGCATCGCCGCCCGTAAGCCCTGAGTGGGAGTGGACGCCGGCAATCCCTTTTTCAACTGCTTTTTCCATCACAGCCAGATTTTCATCCATCTTTTTTATGATGGCTTCCCTCGATTTTCCGGTTACTTCCATTTCTTGCTCTATCATAATTTCCGAGATTTTTTTATTTTGCTGTTCGGCCAGTTCTACAAGGTCAGCAACATTCCGAAACATAATTTCCCTCCTTCAATATCCATGCTGCTTCTCCTGGCACAGGCAAGGATGCACGCACATTTTTTAAAGACAGCCAAAAGAAAGCGCCACCTGCTTAGCAGCTGCGCTTTTTTCTCCCTATTAATCTACAACTCTTGCAACCTGGGTAATATTCGGGAGCTGCTTCATCTCTTCAATGACGGCGTCATCGAGATTCTGGTCCACTTCGATAGCCATCAAGGCCATCTTTCCGGCTTCTTTGCGCGATACTTCCATATGGCCGATATTGATTTCATGTGCTGATAAAATATTGGATACGGCCGCAATCGCCCCGTAGCGATCCTGGTGAACGACGAGCACAGCCGGATGGTGGCCGGATAAATGCAGTTCAAAGCCGCTCAGTTCTGTCACTTCAATTTTTCCGCCGCCGATTGAGATACCGGTCAGTTCCATATCTCCCGATGCGTCGCCCATCCGGATCTTTACCGTGTTCGGGTGATCCGTGACGGCGCTTTCCACGAAAAACTTTACCGAAAGTCCGTGCTGTTCCGCAATCTGAAGAGAAGATTTGATCCGTTCATCATCCGTGTCAAAATCGAGCAGGCCGCCGACAATGGCAACGTCTGTGCCGTGACCTTTATAGGTGGTCGCGAACGATCCGTAAAAATGGATGTCTGCCCACTGTGGCTGCCTGCCGAATAAGCTTCTCGCCACCCGACCGATGCGCGCGGCACCTGCTGTATGGGAGCTCGAGGGCCCGATCATCACCGGGCCGATAATATCAAAAACACTTTTATATTTCATTGCGCATCACACCCACATTATTGTGTTTTTTCGCGATTTCAATCTTGGTGGGTGCGCCCCGTTTTTCAGGCCGCACCCGCCGTTGTGCTGATTTTAAAGTTTGCCGGGCAAAACCGGGTTGGTTCGGCCGGCTCGCCCGAACTGGAACCTTTTTACCAAAAAAGAATGGATGAAAGCTTTGCACTTGAAAGCGCTGCAACAGATGAAAACAAACAGCAGCGGATGGTGCATTTTTTCGTATTCAGCAAGCTCTTTTTATAATATGCGGGCAAGCAATCTTATTCCACTGCCAAAATAAAGGAATATAACGGCTGCCTGCCTTCATGGACTTCGATTTCTATCTCCGGCCAGTTGGTTTCAATATAGGAAACGAGTTCGTTTACCTGTTCCTTGCTGACATCTTTTCCGTATATGACGGTGGCAATTTCATCTTCCGCGCCGATCATGTGCGAAAGCAGCTGCCCGGATGCTTCCAACAGGGCAGGACTCGTTTTGACGATTTTCCCTTCGTAAATCCCCATATAATCCCCTTTTTTGATGGAGATGCCGTCAATATTCGTATCCCTGACCGCATTGGTAACCTGGCCGGATTTCACGCGGCCGAGCGCTTCTTCCATTGCTTGGACGTTTTTGTCAAACGGCTGTCCGGGGTTAAATGCGAGCAGCGCCGCCATTCCCTGCGGCACGGTTTTAGACGGGACAATAGCCACTTTTTCTTCCGCTAGTTCCGCTGCCTGCTCGCTTGCCATGACAATATTTTTATTGTTCGGTAAAATGATGATTTGTTTTGCGTTTGCCTCTTCAATGGCTTTCAATATGTCCTCGGTGCTCGGGTTCATCGTCTGGCCGCCTTCAATGACAACATCGGCGCCGATGCTTTTAAACAGCGCAGCGATTCCGTCCCCCATGGCAACCGTAATCACACCGTAATCTTTCTTTTCTTTTTTCTCCTGTTCCGCTCCGTTTTCGCCAACAAGCGCATGATGCGTTTCGCCCACTATCGCGCTGTGCTGCTCGCGCATATTGTCCACTTTTAACTTAATGAGGCTGCCGTATTGCTGGCCGTAGTTCAAAACATCACCCGGGCGCTCAGTGTGGACATGGACTTTCACGATATCATCATCCGAAATGACCAAGAGGGAATCCCCGAAACGGCTCATATCACTGCGGAACCGCTCCTCCGAGAATGTCTTGGCGGACGGTTTGGAGCGGTCGAGCCTGACCATGATTTCCGTGCAGTACCCATATTTGATATCTTCCGTACGCATAAAGTCCTGCACATGCTTATGGTGTTCGGCGTTTACGAGCTCGTCCATTGACGGCATGACGGACGGTGTATCCGGCAGCTCTTCCCCTTTTAACTCGGCAAGAAAGCCTTCATAAATAAAAACAAGCCCCTGGCCGCCGCTGTCGACCACGCCGACTTCTTTTAACACCGGCAACATGTCCGGCGTCCGGCTCAGCGTCGTTTTCGCTTCCCCGAGGATCGCTTCCATGACTGCCGCCAGATCCTTTTCGGTTTTCGCCGTTTGCACGCCTTTTTTGGCCGCTTCCCTTGCAACGGTGAGAATCGTTCCTTCAACCGGCTTCATGATCGCCTTAAAAGCGCTCTCGATCCCGGCCTGAAAAGCCGCTGCAAACTCTTTTGCGGAAATATGCGCTTTTGTTTCAATCGATTTGGAGAAGCCGCGGAACAGCTGGGATAAAATCACGCCCGAATTGCCCCGCGCGCCCATCAGCAGCCCTTTTGCAAAACTTGCGGCAACGGACCCGATATGCGCCTGGACATTTTTTTGCACTTCCTTTGCACCGGAAGTCATCGTTAAATTCATATTTGTTCCCGTATCGCCATCAGGGACAGGGAATACATTCAGGGCGTCAACCGTTTTGGCATTTGCCGCAAGATGGTTCGCCCCTTGTATGACCATTTCTGCAAAACGCTTTCCATCCAGTGATGTAACCACAAAATTTCCTCCTCGTTACGGGTTCGCGACACGCACGCCCTGAACGTAAATATTAATGGCGTCAACTGATAAGCCGACTGTTTGATTCAGCGTATATTTTACTTTCTGCTGGACGTTGCGGGCGATTTCGGAAATTTTTGTCCCGTAGCCCACAATGATGTACATGTCAATTTCGACTCTTTCATCCTGTTGACGCACAATGACGCCCCTCGAGAAGTTTTCTTTGCGCAGGATTTCTGTAATGCCGTCTTTAATTTGATTTTTCGAGGCCATGCCAACAATGCCGAAACAGTCGATGGCGGCACCTCCTGCAATCGTGGCGACGACTTCATTCGATATATCAATTTGTCCGTAATGCGTATTTATTTCAATCGGCATAAATCGCTCCCCCTTATCTTCACTGTTTCCAAACCGGATTTGACCTGCTACCGCCATTGTACTATAAGACAGGGTACATGGAAAGCAGAGCAGGTCTGCATTGTTATAGTTTACCACAAAACAGGTTGTCCTGCATGTATCCCTTCCGGCAGGACTTGCATTGTGTCTTCCAATATGATAAATTATTATAGTGAATTTTTAACGAAAAATGAAGAGATGAAAGCATAAATATGTTCTATTTCTGCTTCGCAACAGGAGGAGGGAATACAATGCCGAAAAAATGTGCAATTACAGGACGTAAAACGGTATCCGGCAATAAACGTTCTCACGCCATGAACGCAAACAAACGCACCTGGAAAGCGAACTTGCAAAAAGTGCGCATTCTGGTGGACGGCAAACCGCAACGCGTCTGGGTTTCCGCTCGCGCTTTGAAATCCGGGAAAGTCGAACGTGTATAATGCAAAAACAGGAAACCGGGTATCCGGTTTCCTGTTTTTTTTGCGGCAAAAAAAACCGGCGCGCCGCCGATTTTCCCGCTGTGTAGAATGAACTGCCCCACGAACCGCCATGCGTCCATTTTATCTCTTATCCTTTTTTAAAAGTCCCCAGCATGGCCCTGACAATACCGCCCAAAAATTTCGGCAGTTTAATCGTATAAAATTTCATGTATGTCCCTCCCCATTCAAATACAATCCGGGTCTCCCGCACATTATATTCATGCGTAAGCGAAAAGGATACAGCCTGCTTGTTCATGAAATATCATTAATCATGGCTTCTTACCATCATTAATATGCCGCTTGAAAAAGAAAAAGTACCAAAATCACGGATTAGTTCATTGCTGACACAAAGGGTGGTGCCCCTTACAATATGCCGGTTTTCAAGCGGATACTTAAATCCGGTTAAAGAGATCCCTTCTACCTCTTCCGTCAACGGGAGAAAAGAAACATACGGATACGCATCCATTTTTTCAATCGTATAAGTTCCGGGCAAAAACATTTCCACGAGATTCTGCCTGTCGATCATTTCTATTTTTCCTTTAAATTGCAAAGCTTTTTCATGTACAAGTAAAAGGACATTGGTAAAAGCATGATCGAGCCGTCCGCCGGTAGCGCCAAAAATGCGGATCACATCCGGATCCTGGCTGATTGCCCACATCAAGGCCAGCTCCATGTCGGTCTCATCTTTTTCGGGCTGGAATTTGCGGATATGCTCAAGTTTCCGGTTGATCCAGTCCCATTCTTCCTGATTGACAGAATCAAAGTCGCCAAAGGCCATTTCCGGGATGATCCCTTGTTTAAGCAAATGCAGCACGCCCCTGTCTACACCTGCCCATGCCGCTCGTTTGTCCTCCGCATATGGCGCAAGATCCGGTACATTTTCGGGCGGGCCGCCTGCTAAAATATAGATTTTCTTTTCCATGCCTCATTCCCCTTTTATACGACGGATTTAAGACAACCTGATGCTTTGTCCACTCCCCGCGGGTTTTTCATGCAGAAAAAGCCGGATGAACCCCGGCTGTTGTTTTACTGCCCGTATTTTAATGCCTGGATCGCTTTTTTCCGGTTCTTGCTTTTAAAAATATTGGAGCCCGCAACCAGCACCGTTGCACCGGCCTGTGTGCATTTTTGCGCTGTTTCCGGATGGATGCCGCCGTCGACTTCAATGTCAAATGCAAGCCCCTGCTCTTTTTTTAAACGGTGCAGTTTTTCAATTTTCGGGACAACGGATTCAATAAAAGCCTGTCCGCCAAACCCGGGATTGACCGTCATCAGCAACACAAGGCCGACATCCCCCAGTATTGGCGCAATCCATTCGACCGGTGTGGCGGGATTTAAGACAACGCCGGGATTTACACCAAGAGACCGGATTTCCTGAATCGTCCGGTGGAGATGCCTGCACGCTTCCACATGGACAGAAATTGTATCCGCCCCTGCTTTCGCAAAAGCTTCCAAATACTGGTCCGGATTTTCAATCATTAAATGGACGTCGAGCGGAAGCTTTGTGACCGGCCGCACCGCCCCGACAACGAGCGGCCCCATCGTAATGTTCGGCACAAAATGGCCGTCCATCACATCAATATGGATCCAGTCCGCTCCGCCTTCCTCCACATCTTTAATTTCCTCTCCCAGTTTTGCAAAATTTGCAGACAAAATAGAAGGTGCGATTTTTACCATCGTCAATACCTCGGCTTTCTGTTTTTTATTTCCTGAAGAAACTGGATGTAATGACTGTACCGGAATGAAGCGATCTCCCCTTCGGCCAAAGCGGCTTTTACCGCACAATGTGGCTCGTTTTCATGCAGACAGCCACGGAACTTACAGCCGGCCGATTTTTCACTGATTTCCGGAAAATAGTCCCCAAGCTCCGTGAATTCCACACCGGCGAAGTCCAGTGAGCTGAAACCCGGCGTATCCGCGACGAGACCGCCTCCGACCGGTAACAGTTCAACATGGCGGGTGGTGTGCTTCCCCCTGCCCAGATGCGTGGAAATTTCATTTGTTTTTAAACCCAAAGCAGGGTCCAGGCGGTTGAGAATGGACGTTTTCCCCACTCCGGACTGGCCGCAAAAGACGGTGATTTTTCCTTTCAATGCCGAAAGCAAAGCATCTGCCCCTTCGCCTGCTTTCGCCGACGACAAAATAACCGAGTAACCGATTTGCCGGTATACTGCAAGCGTCTCGAGCAGCTCTTCTTTTTCATCCGCGTCCAGGAGATCGCATTTTGTGATCAGAATAAGCGGGCGGATCAGGTTCTTTTCAATTGGGACTAAAAAACGGTCCAAAAGCAGCGTAGAAAAGGCTGGTTCTTTTGCGGAAAAAACCAAAACAGCCTGATCCACATTGGCAATCGGTGGACGGACGAGTTCATTCTTTCTTTCGCCGATGTCCAAAATATAACCTTCCCGCCCGTTTTCTTTTTGGAATTCGACATGGTCCCCGACGAGCGGGGTGATTTTCCTTTTCCGGAAGACACCTCTGCCCCTGCATTGGTAAATTTCGCCGTCTTCACGATTTTTCACATAGTAAAAGCCGCTTAAAGCCTTGATGATTTTTCCTTCTGCCATACATCCACCTCCATCTCTCCGACATTTTCAAACCAGGGGAGGCGCCGGGTTACGGCCCGGCGCTTTCTCAGTTAAGAAAGGATAAATTTTTCAATTTCTACTTTCCTAACGCATAAATGCAACGACGGCGCTGCTCTCGCCTAAGGATGGGACGCCCGCGTTTTCTTAATTTGGATACGGAACGGTCTCTTCGGCGATGACTTTGCCATCCCTCATGATTTTGTATGTCGCCTCTTTCCCGTATTCAATCGTGAACTCCAGCTGTTTTTTCACCGTTTTCGTAATCTCAAACGTTTGAACAGGTGCGGACATCGAATGGTTCATGTCTTCAATAAAAATTTGCACTTCCTGTTTCGGGTTTTCTTGTGCAGATGCATCTGTTTTGCCGCCGGAATCGTTTCCGTTTGATTCGCTGTTGCTGTCACCGGACTGGCTGTTTCCGTCCGACCCGGAACTTTCGCTATTGTTTTCATTTGTGCTCCCGGCGGAATCCGTGTCCGGCTCATACGGGATCGTTACTTCCTTTGTGACCGTCTTTGGCGGCATTTCTTTCTGTCCTTTGCTGATGGTCACTTTTACGACCGAGCCTTTTTTCAGCTCGGTTCCCGGCTGCGGGGATTGCGAAATGACATGGTCCTTTTTCACGGTATCCGAATAATCTTTTCCGGCATATTCAATGGAAAAACCGGATGTTTTTTCATATGCGTCCAGCTGTTTTTTTGAAAATCCAGTTAAATCCCCGACTGCATAAATTTCCGGGCCTTTGCTTACAGTAAAGGTAAGCACCGTGCTTTCGGGCACCACTTTTTTATCGGGCGCGGGATCCTGTGATATAATGGTCCCTTGCGCACTGTCATCGTATACTTCTTCTTTATCGATGTCTTTAAAATGTTCCCCAGTCAATAAATTCACGACATCGTCAAACTGCCTGCCGGTATAATCGGACAGGGTAAATGTTTCTTTTCCCGTGCTGATATAAAGGGAAACTTTTGTCCCCTCTTTGATTTTTTCCCCGGCTTCGGGATCCGTTTTGATCACCTGCCCCTTTGGTACCGTTTCGCTTGTTGTTTTAATCTTCTCCCCGGTTTTCAGACCATGCGCCGTAAGCACGGCGGCAGCAGCATCCGCCGTTTTGCCTGATACTTTCGGGACGCTGACGGTTTTCGGGCCGAGCAGGGACGGCAGCAACAAGGCGGCAAGGCCGGCAAGCACGACCAAAAAGGCAAGGGTGCCGACAACGAATGGCCATTTTTTCCGCCGTTTTTTCTCTTTTTTGTCCCGCTTTGTGTCCGGTTTCTTTTCTTTTTCGTTTTCCCCGGCCGGATTTGCGATAATCGTTTCTTCATTCCGGTCGGGGCCGGCAGCCACTTCGGAAATCACCGGGATAATTTTCGTCTGATCTTCGTCTTCTGGGATGACGAATTTCGGTTCATTCAGCCTTTCCGGCAGGAGTGCGGTGCGGATATCCTCCCCCATTTCTTCAGTGCTGTTATAACGGTAAAACGGATCTTTTGCCGTTGCTTTTAAAACAATATTTTCAACACTTTGGGGAATATCGGGATTCCACCTTTTCGGCGACGGCGTCTCGCTTTGCAAATGTTTTAAAGCAATGGAAACGGCAGATTCCCCGGAAAAAGGAAGCCTTCCCGTTAAAAGCTCGAACATCACGATGCCGAGTGCGTATATATCCGATTTATATGTGGCAACACCGCCCCTTGCCTGCTCGGGGGAAAGATAATGGACCGAACCGAGCACGGCATTTGTCCGGGTGATTGAAGTAGCGGATAAAGCCATGGCAATCCCGAAGTCCGTAATTTTCACAACGCCATCATGGCTGATTAAAATATTTTGCGGCTTAATGTCACGGTGGATAATATGGTTGTCATGGGCATGTGCGATCGCCGCTGCAAGCTGTCCCATAATGTCCAGCGTTTTCTCAACGGAAACCGGGCCGTTTTGCTGTATGTATTGTTTTAACGTCATGCCCTCGACATTTTCCATGACGATATAATTTAAATCGTCCTCTTCGCCAACATCATAAATACTGACAATATTCGGATGGACCAGGCTCGTTGCCGATTGGGCCTCCCTGTGAAAACGTTGGATAAACTCCGGCTCATTTGCAAAATCCGGGCGCAGCACTTTGACGGCCACATCACGGTCCAAAATCATATCGCGGGCCAGATAGACGTTTGCCGTGCCGCCGCCGCCGATCAGGCTTTTGACTTTATAGCGGCCGCTGATCCGTCTTCCGATTAACATTAAGGGCACCCGCCTTTATTGCGGCCGGACGAAAGAAGCACAATCGTAATATTGTCTTCCCCACCGTTTTCATTGGCATAATCCACGAGCATGTCCGCTTTCTCCCCAAGCGGCAGATCTTTTTCCAGCACTTCTTTCATCACTTCCGTCGGCACTTTATTCGACAGGCCGTCTGAACAAAGCAGCAAAGTATCATTTTCTTCAAATACAATCGTTTTTAAGTCGGGCGAGATCGAATCTTCCGTCCCGAGCGCTTTCAGGATCACATTTTTATGTGGGTGATTTTCGGCGTCTTCTTTTGAAATCTGGCCGGTTTTGACCAGTTCATTGACCAGCGAATGATCTTCCGTCAGCTGCTGGAAGCCGTTTTCATTAAAAATATAGCCGCGGCTGTCTCCGATATTGGCGATGGAAATAAAGCCTTCGGTGCAGACCGCTGCAACCAGTGTGGTGCCCATTCCTTCGCATTCAGGGTGATGGGCGGCATGTTCAAATAAACGGGCATTCACCTCGCCGATCGTCTCGGAAAGCCACGCCTCCGCGGACTCCGCATCGGCAACCGGGCCGAATTTTTCAAACGCTTCTTTAAAACATTGCACCGTCATGCCGCTCGCAATGTCACCCGCACGATGGCCGCCCATTCCATCCGCAACAATCGCAAGGAGATCACCGCCGGCATTTTCAAAGACTCCCCCACTGTCTTCGTTATGCTGCCTTACTCTGCCCTTGTCCGTTTTGTAGACAGATTCCATTATACCCCCACCTTCATACTCTTTGACGTGTTTATCATCAGGCAAACCTATGCTTTACCGGCCTTTTTGCGGATGCTGGCGATGAAAAATCCGTCCCCGCCGAAGTCCTGCGGAAAAATCTGCATCCGGTATCCGTCAACGCAAGATTCCATTGCTTCCGGGACGTGCAGCGGATACGGTTCAAATTCCGGATGTTCCTGCAAAAATGTTTCAATCGTCCCTTCGTTTTCTTTCCGGTCAACGGTGCACGTGCTGAAAACAAGGATGCCGTCCGGTTTTAACAGTTCCGACACGCCCGATAAAATCGAAAGCTGGACCTGCTTTAGCGCATGGATATCGTCAACGGTTTTCGCATATTTGATATCCGGTTTCCGTCGCAGCACGCCAAAACCTGTGCACGGCGCGTCGACAAGAATGCGGTCAAAAGTATTTTTTTCAAAACGGGCGCCTGCATCCCGGCTGTCCATCGCAATCGCTTCGACCTGTCCGGTACCGAGCCTCTCTGCATTTTCCTGAACCAGTTTTACTTTATGCGGATGGAGATCGAGCGCGACAACTTCTCCCGTTCCTTCTAACTTTTCCGCAATATGGGTCGTTTTTCCGCCCGGTGCCGCACAAGCGTCCAGAATCCGCTGGCCTTCCTGGATGCAAAGCGCATAGGCAACCGCCATCGAACTTTCATCCTGGATGGTGAAGAGCCCTTCTTTAAAGCATGCCGAGCGGGCAAGATTGCCTTTTCGTGAGCGGACAGCTTCCGGAATAACCGGGCTCCGCTCAACGGTAAACCCTTCCCGCTCCAGTTTTTCGATGACTTCTTCCACGGATGCCCGGTTCAGGTTCACCCTTGCTGTCTGTAACGGCGGAATCAGGTTTGCTTCACACATTTCTTTCGTCGTTTTATAGCCGTAAGCTTCCGCCCATCTTGCCACAAGCCAGTGCGGATGGCTCGTTGCCACCGATAATCTTTCAAGCGGGTCTTCTATTTCCTTTAAACTTCTGAGCCCCCCGCGCTGGATGGCGCGCAAAACGCCGTTGACCATTCCGGAAATCCCGCGGTGGCCCCGTTTTTTGGCGATCTCCACCGCTTCAAAAATAATCGCGCGGTCAGGGATTTTATCTAAGTATACCATTTGATATAAAGACAAGCGCAACAAAATCCGCACCCAATTTTCAATTTTTTTGCGCAAAAACGGGGCGAGAAAATAGTCCAGTGTCTGTTTTCTCTGCAACGTGCCATAAGTGATTTCCGTAAGCAGCGCCCGGTCAGGACCGTGGAACCGGTATTTTTCAATATAGCGGTCAAGCAGCAAATTGCTGTACGACTCGTTTTTCTCCACTGCCTCCAAAAGTTCAAGCGCCGCTTCACGGACATTTTTCCGATCTTTACTCATCTTCATCTCCAAATTTCATTCCGGGTGCAAGGCCGCCCGCTGAACCGTTTAAAAATTGTGCAACCGCCATCCGTTTCTTCCCGGCAGGTTGCAGTTCCGTCACTTTAATGCCGGTTGTGTTGCCCGTTGCGACCACGATCCCGTCTTTTTCTATCGTGACGATGGTGCCCGGCTCCGCCTGCTCAGAAAGCGGCACTTTTTCGCTTTTCCATATTTTAAACGTCTTTCCGCCAAGCACGGTGTAGGCAACCGGCCACGGGCACAGCCCCCTGATTTGGTTGTAAATGACTTCCCCCGGTTTTTTCCAATCGATTTTTTCCTGGCTGCGCGTAATATTGTGGGCAAACGTCGCCTTCTGTTCATCCTGCGGCACCGGCGTCACTTCTTTTGCCAAGATTTTCGGAAGCGTTTCGGATAAAAGCACAGCGCCCGCTTTGCTCAGCTTGTCATGGAGGGTGCCGGCATCATCGGTTTCTTCAATTTCGACTTCCCGCTGGCTGAAAATGTCGCCGGCATCGAGTTTTTCCGCCATGTACATAATGGTGACGCCGGTCTTTTTCTTCCCTTGTAAAATAGCCGTATGGATCGGCGCCCCGCCACGCAGTTCCGGCAGCAGTGACGCATGGACATTGATGCAGCCGAACGGGGGCGCATCAAGCAATGCTTTCGGCAAAATCTGCCCGTATGCGCATGTAACCACAACATCCGGTTTGAGCGCCAAAATACGGGCGAGGCTTTCCGGCTCGCGCAATTTTTCCGGCTGAAAAACCGGAATGCCGTGCTTTTCCGCCTCCCGTTTTACAGGCGGAGGGGTTAAAACCTGTTTTCTGCCAACCGGCCTATCCGGCTGCGTCACAACGCCAATGACCTCGTACCCGTCGCGGATCAAAGTCTGTAAAACCGGCACGGCAAAATCCGGCGTTCCCAAAAACACCACTTTCGTCATTCGGCATCGGCCTCCTCAAAAACCAAGTCTTCCTCATCCACATAATCAATGATTTTGGACGTAAACAAAACGCCGTGCAGATGGTCGATTTCATGCTGCAAAGCGCGGGCAAGGAAATCTTCCGCTTCAATGGTGAACGCCCTTCCGTTTGCATCCTGTGCTTTTACTTTCACATAATGGGCGCGCGAAACCGTCCCATAAACGCCGGGAAAACTCAGGCAGCCTTCGACATCCGTCTGTTCCCCGCGCCTTGTTACGATTTTCGGATTGATGAGGTCAATCCGGCCTGTTTCATCCCCGGTATCGACAACGGCGATTTGCTGGTTGATGCCGACTTGCGGGGCGGCAAGGCCGACCCCGTCCGCTTCAAGCATCGTTTCATACATTTCATCCAGTACCGCTTTTAAAGACGGGCCGAATGCCGTGACCCGTTTGCATTTTTCCTCCAAAATAGCGGCAGGATATTTTACAATCTCCATCATTTCGAATCACTCGTTCCTGTTACATCATCATATTAGGATTGACATCGACCGCGATGCTTAATCCTTCCGAGGCAATCTGGTGCTGGAAATGTTCCAGCAAAACAGATAATGTTTCATTGAGCCGCGGTTCCCGTTTGTATTTTATCAGACATTGGTAACGATATCTATTTTTCACACGGGGTACCGGGCATGCCGAAGGGCCTAAAATCACGCTTCCGCCCGACACCCGGTTCCGCATAAAGCCTGCGATTTTTTCGGCTGCGGACATGGCTTTCATCACATTTTCATGGCTGACCGTAATCAGGGTGAGATAGTAAAAAGGAGGATAGGCGCCCACTTTCCGCATTCTCATTTCCTGGCGGTAAAAGCGTTCATAGTCCTGTTCCCCTGCAAATTGGATGCTGTAATGTTCGGGGGTATAGGTTTGGACAACAACCTCGCCTTCCAGCTGGTGCCGCCCCGCGCGCCCGCTTACTTGCGTTAAAAGCTGAAACGTTTTTTCAGACGCCCTGAAATCGGGTAAATGGAGTATCGTGTCCGCATTCAGCACGCCGACAAGCGTAATATTTGGGAAATCGAGCCCTTTTGCAATCATCTGCGTCCCAAGCAAAATATCGGCTTCCCCGTTTGCAAAGCTTTGCAGCATCCGTTCATGTGCCCCTTTGCGGCCGGTTGTATCGACATCCATCCGGATCACGCGCGCTTCGGGCAACAGCCGCCCCAGTTCCTCTTCCACTTTCTGCGTCCCTGTCCCGAAATAACGAATATGGGAACTCCCGCATTCCGGGCATGTTGCGGGCACAAATGTCTCGTAACCGCAGTAATGGCATTTCATTTCGTTTGTAGAGCGGTGATAAGTAAGCGAGATATCACAGTTCGGGCATTGCTGCACATACCCGCAGTCCCGGCACATGACAAAGGAGGAGTATCCCCTTTTATTCAGCAGCAGCACGGTTTGCTGTTTTTTCTCCAGACGGTCTTTCAATTTTTCAAAAAGCTCTCTTGAGAACATGGAACGGTTGCCTGCGCGCAATTCTTCGCGCATATCGACAATTGAAACTTCGGGAAGCGGGTGGTTGTTCATCCGTTTTCCCATTTTCAGCAAAGTATAGACCCCTTTTTGCGCGCGGGCAAATGATTCAAGCGACGGGGTGGCGCTGCCGAGTATGACCGGGCAATGGTGGTTTTTGCTCCGGAAAAGGGCGACGTCCCTCGCATGGTAGCGCGGGTTGTCCTCCTGTTTGTAGCTGTTTTCATGTTCTTCATCAATAATAATGATGCCAAGATTTTCAAGCGGGGCAAAAATCGCCGACCGCGCCCCGACGACCACTTTCGCTTCTTTGCGGGTAATTTTCCGCCATTCATCGTATTTTTCGCCGACCGATAAGCCGCTGTGCAAAACCGCCACGTCTTTGCCGAAACGGCTTTTAAAACGGTTCACCATTTGCGGCGTAAGAGAAATTTCCGGCACAAGGACAATCGCCTCTTTTCCCTGGTTCAGCACTTCCTGTATCGACTGGAGATAAATTTCCGTTTTTCCGCTACCGGTTACGCCAAAAAGCAAAAACGTTTCATTTCTGTTTTCGCGGACAGCGGAGAGGACCGGGCCAATTGCCTGTTTCTGCTCCGCAGTTAAAGCATGTGGCACGCTCTTTTGAAATTGGTGGCCGGCATACGGGTCGCGGTACGATTCTTCCTGTTTTTCTTCCAACCATCCTTTTTCAAGCAATGTTTTGATAACCGCCCGCGATACGCCAGCTGTTTCCGCCAGTTCGGGAGAAGGCATCTTAGCATCCGGATTTTCCAGGAAAAATTGCAGCACCTGCTTTTGCTTCGGTGCATTTTTCGGCACTTCTTCCATCCGTTTTTCAAGCTCGTCTTTGGACAGCGGGCAGAAAATAAGCCGGACCGTTTTCTTATTGGCTTTGCTTTTGACTTCGTACACGACTTCCACCGATCCGTTTTTCGCTTCTTTTTGGAGAAACGGCAGAAAGCCCTTTTGCTGTGCTTCTTTCCAGCTGATTTCGTCATGACCCTTAAACACTTCGTCAAGAAAAGGGTTGGCGCCCCCGTCCTGCCTTTTGATGCGTTTTTCATATTTTGCCTTCATCGCAGCCGGCAGCATCGCCTGGTAAGCGGAGATTTTCAGGCAAAGCGTTTCCTTCGCAAGCCAGTCCCCGAGCGCAAGCAGCTCCGCATTCAAAACCGGGGCCAAATCCTGCGGCGCAATGATTTCACGCAAGTTCTTCACTTCTGAACGGTCTTTTATGCCCGCAACAAATCCCTGGATCGTACGCGGGCCGAACGGGACAATGACACGCATTCCCGGCTGAATGGCCGTTTCCCATTTTTCCGGGATCCGGTAATCAAAATATTTATCTGTCTGCATTGCCGGTATATCGACAATCACATTTGCAATCTTCATTTCTTTTCGCCCTTTTCGATCTCGCGGCAGATTTCGCGCAAAATTTCCCTTGCCGCCTCATGCTTGGAAAGCAGCGGGAGTTCCCGTTTCGAGCCGTCGCGTTTAAAAATGGTCACGATATTGGTATCACCGGCAAAGCCGGCGCCTTCCCGGCTCACATCATTGGCAACAATTATATCCGCACGCTTCCGTTCCATTTTGTCGCGCGCATAGTTTTCGAGATTATCGGTTTCCGCGGCAAAGCCGACGAGAAAAGGCTTGTCCGGCCTTTCGCCGAGTTCTTTTAAAATATCTTTTGTCCGTTTCAATTCCAGCGTCAGGTTGCCCGGCTGTTTTTTCATTTTTTTATCAAAAACACGGACCGGCGTGTAGTCTGCCACGGCTGCGCTTTTAATGATGATATCCGCTTCTTTGTAGCGGCCCATAACCGCATGATACATCTCCTCTGCGCTCTCCGCTTTGATGATTTCCGTTTCGGCGGGCGGTGTCAGATTGTCCACACTTGTGACAAGCAAAACGTTTGCCCCCATATTGGCCGCTTCTTCGGCAAGCGCAAATCCCATTTTTCCGGACGAACGGTTTGAAAGAAAGCGAACAGGATCAATTTTTTCAATCGTCGGGCCGGCTGTCACTAAAACCGTTTTCCCGGACAACGGTTTTGGTCCGCCACCGCTGAAAAAATCTTTCAAAAGCGCCACGATGTTCTCCGGTTCTTCCAATCTTCCTTTTCCGGTATAGCCGCATGCGAGATGCCCATCCGCAGGCTCGATCAGCCGGTAGCCGAAGCTTCCAAGCGTTTCCAGGTTCCGGCGGACAGCCGGGTGGCCATACATATGGACATTCATCGCCGGCGCCACCCATACCGGCGCGGTCGTGGCGAGAATCGTGGTCGAGACCATATCATCCGCTATTCCGTTCGCCAATTTTCCAATAATATTAGCGGTGGCCGGCGCAACGAGGACAAGATCCGCCCAGTCTGCAAGATCAATATGGGCAATTTTTTCCGGGTGTTTCTCATCAAATGTATCGGTGTACACTTCATTCCGGGAAAGCGCCTGAAACGTTAACGGCGCCACAAACTTGCAGGCGGATTCCGTCATGATGACTTTCACATGTGCGCCGGACTGCGCCAGCTTGCTTGTGAGCGCAGCCGCTTTAAAGACGGCAATCCCGCCGGTTACGCACAATAGTATATTTTTTCCAAGCATCCATATGCCCCCTGTAAAATCTCAGTCAAACTCCTTACGACCATTCTAACAAAATAGCAAATATAAGAAAAAGGGCTGACGCCATATCCGCCAGTCCCTGCTCTGTGATTTTCCGTATGATCGCGCCAGGATGCCTTAAGAAGCTGTTCCATCGTGTTTGATCCGGAGGACGCCGACATAAATTTCTTCAAGCGCCTTGCCGACATTTTTATCGGAAACATATTTTTCAAGTACTTCGTTATGCTCGTCCTGCAGCTGGCGGGCGCGTTTTGCCGCGATCGTGACAAGGGAATATTTTGAATCGATAATTTTCAATAGTTCATCAATGGAAGGATAAAGCATCTTATTCAACCTCCAGAATTTTTTTATACAGCTTCGCAACGCGTGTCGTCCGGCAATGTTCCGCGACGACAATGGCTTTGATTTTTTCGCAGGCGTTTTCTATTGTATCATTTTCCACGACGTAATCATATAAATTCATCATTTCGATTTCTTTGCGGGCTTTTTCCATCCGGTCGCGAATCCTTTCGGCTGTTTCCGTCCCGCGCTGCGTAATCCTCAATTCCAGTTCGGACAAACTTGGCGGCGCAAGAAAAATGAATAAGCCGTCCGGAAATTTTTCGCGGACCTGCCGTGCGCCCTGCACTTCAATTTCGAGAAACACATCTTTTCCCGCTTCCAATGTTTCCTTCACATAATCGACAGGTGTCCCGTAATAATTGCCGACATATTCCGCGTACTCCAGCAGTTTTCCCTGCCTGATCAGTTCTTCAAATTCTTCGCGTTCTTTGAAAAAATAATCCACCCCGTCGATTTCACCTTCCCGCGGTTTTCTCGTCGTCATTGAGATGGAATATTCAAATTTCGTATCCGGCTGCGAAAAAATGGCTTTCCGTACGGTCCCTTTCCCGACACCGGACGGACCGGATAACACAATGAGCAATCCTTTTTTCTTCAACGCTATACCTCCTCGCCATCTGTTTCCCCGTCCGTAACACGGTGCGCCACTGTTTCCGGCTGAACTGCGGAGAGAATCACATGGCCGCTGTCCATCGTTACCACTGCCCGGGTTTTTCTGCCGTATGTCGCATCGATTAAAGTGCCACGCTCGCGTGCATCCTGAATGAGCCGCTTAATCGGCGCTGATTCCGGGCTTACAATGGAAATGATGCGGTTTGCCGAAATGATATTGCCAAAGCCGATATTAATGAGTTTTACCACCTGCATCCTCTCCCGCTCGCATACAATTGACTTCGCGCGAATCATTCTATATTCTGCACTTGCTCGCGCATCTTCTCAAGGACCGTTTTGAGCTCAACAACGGCTGTTGAAATACCGGAAGCATTTGCTTTTGATCCGATCGTGTTCACTTCCCTGTTCATCTCCTGGATCATGAAATCCAGTTTTCTGCCAATTGGCTCATCAAGCGCCAACGTTTCGCCAAATTGAATCAAGTGGCTCTCAAGCCTTGTTACTTCTTCATGGATATCGGATTTGTCGGCAAACAGCGCCGCTTCCTGGACGAGCCTCGCTTCATCCAGCCGGCCGCCTGATAGCTCCTGCATCCGCTTTTCAAGTTTGAATCGGTATGTAGAAACGAGCGACTGCGCCTCTGTTTTGATATCGTCCACCTGCTTTGAAATCGTTTGGAGATGTTTTTCCAAATCGGCTTTGAGCAGGGAACCTTCTTTTTCGCGCATAAGCCGCAACTGCCCGGCCGCCTCTTTGCAGGCTTCCAAGACAAGGGTGAGGATTTCTTCATTATCTTCCTCTATTTCTTCTATTGTAACTAAATCTTCGCGGTTTAATAACTCGCGAATGCCAAAACCTGATTCAATTCCGTATTGCTCACGGATCCGGCTTAAAAACCGGTGGTATTCGTCCAGCAAATCCCAGTCGACCCGCAGCCTGCGTTTGACAAGCCCTTCACCGGCAATGGTGACAAACACGTCAATACGACCCCGCTGCACATAGTTCCCGATGATTTTTTTCAACTCTTCTTCCACTTTGACAAGCTGCTTCGGCATCCTGATCTGATATTCGCAAAAGCGATGGTTGACAGACTTGATCTCAACTGTCACACTGAACTGCTGCGTCTTTCGGCGGCCTCTGCCATAGCCCGTCATGCTTAAGACCATCTTCTCACGCCCAATCTCTTCTTACATCTACCGTCGCGCCGGTTTTAACCTTCACGGCTTTCATCGCGCCTTTTCCTGGCTCAATCAAAAAAGCTTTTACGGAGATTATACCGCGCCCCGTTCAATTAGGAAAGAAAATCTTAACCGGAGCGCCGGGGGAAACTTCGCCAAAAGAAAAAGTAATAGAGGATCCCCTATTACTTTTAAGATTATAGCATAATTTAAGGTTTTTTTCTTAAATAATAGGTCCCCGCAAGCAAAAATGTCGGAATCGCACTCATGCAGAGGACGAGCAGCCAGTCTTTCGGCAAAATCGGAAGCGTATGGAAAACCGGCTGGAGGGCCGGAACATAAATCACGGCAAGCATAAGCAACACCGATGACAAAACAGCAAGCACAAGATAGACGTTTCCAAACGGGTTGCGCGCAAGCACCGAGCGTTCGCTGCGGCAGTCAAACACATGGATCAGCTGAGCAAGGACAAGCGTTGCAAATGCAATCGTTTGGGCATAAGGAAGCCGGTCAGGATGCTGGTAATATACGGTCACAAAAGCGGCCAATGTCGCAATTCCGATCAGAAAACCGCGCGAAATCACTTTCCAGCCGAGCCCGCGCGCAAACACCCCTTCACGCGGATGGCGCGGATTCCGCTTCATCACATCTTCTTCCGGCTGGTCGAGGCCGAGCGCCATCGCCGGCAGCCCATCCGTTACGAGATTGACCCACAGAATTTGGATGGGAACGACGGGAAGCGGCAGGGACAAAAGCATCGCAAACAGCATGACCAGAATTTCGCCGACATTGGAAGCGAGCAGGTAACGGATGAATTTCCGGATATTTTCGTAAATATTGCGGCCTTCCTGGATCGCCGCTTTAATCGTCGCAAAATTGTCATCGAGCAAAATGAGCGAGGACGCTTCTTTTGCGACATCGGTTCCGGTTATGCCCATCGAGATGCCGATATCGGCCGTTTTTATGGCCGGTGCGTCATTGATGCCGTCTCCTGTCATGGCGACGACTGCCCCGCGGTTTTGGAAAGCTTTGACGATTTTCAGTTTATGATCCGGCGATACACGTGCAAACACGGAAACTTCGTCAATCACGTCTTCCAGCTCATCCACCGTCAGTTCGTTCAGCATCGCGCCGTCCACCACTTTTTCACGGCTTGTGCGCAAAATCCCGAGCTGTCTTGCAATTGCTTTTGCGGTCACAGCATGGTCGCCCGTAATCATCACCGTCCGGATGCCCGCTTCCTTACATTCTTTAATGGCTTGTCTGACTTCCGGCCGCGGCGGATCGATCATTCCCTGGACGCCGAGAAAAATCAAATTTTTCTCCGCCTCTTGTTCGTTTTTTGCCGTTTCGCCTGCTGCAAGCGGCTTGAATGCGATGGCGATCGTCCGGAGCGCCTGGGCAGCCAAAGATTCGACCGCTTTCTCTACTTTTCTCCGTGTTTCCGGATCAAACGATTGTTCCCTGCCGTTCCAGAGCACCGACCGGCTTACCCCGAGCAGCACATCCGGCGCGCCTTTTGTGATCACAAACCGTTTGCCGTGTTTGTCACGGATCACCATGCTCATCATTTTCCGCGTTGAATCAAATGGAAATTCCTGTTCAATCGTAAAATCTTTCAGCAGTAATTCCCTCGTTAAACCGGCCTTCAGGGCAGAAACGAGGAGCGCGCCTTCCGTCGGGTCGCCGTCTATGATATATTCTTTGTTTTTCACTTTCAATTCGGCATGGTTGCATAATAGCCCGAACGTCAACAGCTGGTAGACGCTTTTTTCCTTTAACGGGTGGATTTCCGCGCCATTGTCCGTAAAAATCCCTTTCGGCTCATAGCCCGTCCCGGACACTTTCCACGTCTTTCCCCCGCTCCATAAATGAGTGACTGTCATTTTGTTTTGCGTCATTGTGCCGGTTTTATCCGAGCAGATGACAGACGCACAGCCAAGCGTTTCCACAGCCGGCAGTTTCCGGACGATCGCGTTTTTCCGGATCATGCGCTGGACACCGAGCGATAATGCGATCGTCACAATCGCCGGCAGGCCTTCCGGAATCGCCGCAACCGCGAGCGAAACCCCCGCCAGAAACATGGAATACAAGTCATGCCCGTGCCAGACGCCGACAAGAACAACAAGGAGGGTTAAAAGCAGCGCCACCACGATTAAAATTTTTCCCAGTTGCTCGAGCCTTCTTTGCAAAGGGGTCGCCATCGCTTCGGCGTTTTGAATCATATCGGCAATTTCCCCCATTGCCGTCTGCATCCCGATGCCGGTGACAATGCCGATGCCGTTGCCGCGCGTTACCATTGTCCCCATAAACGCCATATTATGCAAATCGCCGAGGCCCGCATTTTCCACAGGAATCGGTTCCGTTGATTTCGGGGAAGGGATGGACTCTCCGGTTAACGCCGACTCTTCAATTTCAAGATTATTGGCCTTTACAATCCGGACATCGGCGCCAACCCGGTCCCCGCTTTCAAATTTTAAAATATCACCAAGCGTCACTTCTTTGGAAGGGATTTTTACCCATCGCCCGTTTCTTCGCACATTGACTTGCGGTGCGGAAAGTTCTTTTAATGCTTCAAGCGATTTCTCGGCCCGCCGCTCCTGAAAAAAGCCGAGAAACCCGTTAATCAATACAATGGCGATGATGGCGACCGCGTCGACATATTCGCCTAGAAATCCGGAAATCACGGTTGCGGCAAGCAGGACGAGCGTCATAAAATCTTTAAACTGGCTGAGAAAGAGCATAAGGGCAGATTCCTTTTCCGCCTCTTCCAGTTCATTAAAGCCGTACTGCCTGATTCTTTTTTCCGCTTCTTTTTCGGTGAGCCCTTTTTCCAGATCAGTTCCGAATTCCTGTTCTACTTCTTTTTCACTCATTTCGTGAAACATCATGAAAATACACTCTCCCCTGCTTCTGCCCATTATTGTCTTAATAGCAACATATTCAGCCCTGTCCAAAAAAATGATATAATTTAACATGCCAACGACTGACGCAATGCTTTATGCATGCGCGAAAGAATTGAGGAATGCGATATGTCATTTGACGGATTATTTACAAGAGCGATGGTAAAAGAACTTGTTGATACGATAAAAGGTGGGCGGATTAACAGAATCCACCAGCCGTACCAGAATGAACTGGTCCTTGTGGTGCGTGCAAACGGAAAAAACAGGCGGCTGCTTTTGTCGGCACACCCGGCCTATGCGCGCATTCAGCTGACGGATGAACCATTTGACAACCCGCAGGACCCGCCGATGTTTTGCATGCTTTTAAGAAAACATCTGGAAGGTGCCGTGATCGAGGATATTCACCAGGCCGGCCTTGACCGCGTTGTTGTCTTTGACATCAAAAACCGAAACGAAATCGGGGATATTTCCTTTAAACAGCTGTACGTGGAAATCATGGGCCGCCACAGCAATATCATCTTGGTCGACAAAGAGCGGAACCTGATCATGGACAGCATCAAACATGTCCCACCGGCTGTGAATACGTACCGGACGATTCTCCCCGGGCATGAATATGTCATGCCCCCTGAACAACACAAACGGAACCCGCTTGAGGCGGCAAAAGAGGATGTCATAGCAGCGCTTGACTGGAACAGCGGGAAAATGGACAAGCAAATTGTCGCGCAATTTGCCGGCGTCTCCCCTCTTTTGGCGAAAGAAATCATGCACCGGGCGAAGTTTTCGAATCCAGATGCGGTCACGGACGCGTTTTTGTCCGTTATGGAGCCGATTAAAAAGTTTGACCTCCAGCCAGTGATGATCATTGGCACGCAAAAAGAATCGTTCTACATGATCCCGCTTACGTCTCTTGAAGGCGAAGTCAAAACGTTTCCGACTTTAAGCGCGCTGCTTGACCGTTTTTATGCCGGTAAAGCCGAACGTGACCGCGTCAAGCAAAAAGGCCACGATCTTGAGCGGTTTGTGAAAAATGAACTAGAGAAAAACGAAAGCAAAATTAAAAAGCTGGAAGTCACGCTTGCGGAAGCGCAAAATGCCGAACAGTTCCAGCTGTACGGCGAACTTTTGACAGCAAATTTGTATGCTGTAAAAAAAGGCATGGACAAAGTGAAAGTGCAAAACTATTACGATGAGGACGGGGCAATGGTTGAAATTCCGCTTGATCCGCTAAAAACCCCTGCCGAAAATGCGCAAAGCTATTTTTCCCGCTACCAGAAAGCGAAGCATGCGCAAGTCGCCGTGCGTGAACAGATCAAAAAAGCCCGGGATGAAGTGCTGTATTTTGAAAACCTCCTCCAGCAGCTTGAAACAGCCTCGCCGAAAGATATCGGGGAAATCCGCGAAGAGCTGGAAGAAGAAGGCTATTTGAAAAAACGGCACAGCCGCGCCCGGCGGAAAAATGCAAACAAAATCGCCCTCGAAAAATACGAGGCTTCGGACGGCACGGAAATTCTTGTCGGAAAGAACAACAAGCAAAACGATTATTTGACAAACCGGGTCGCCGCCCGCGATGAAATCTGGCTGCACACAAAAGACATTCCCGGGTCGCATGTTGTCATCCGCAGCAAAAACCCGGCGCCGGAAACGATTTTGGAAGCCGCATCACTCGCCGCCTATTTTAGCAAAGCGCGCCAGTCCGCTTCCGTCCCGGTCGATTATACGAAAGTGCGCTACGTGAAAAAACCGAACGGCGCAAAACCCGGATTTGTCATTTACGAGAACCAACAAACCGTTTATGTCACACCGGATACCGACAAAGTGCTGGCCATGAAAAAAACGAAGGATGCATGAAAAACACGGAATATGTTGTAAACAGCGCAGGCCCAGGCATTGCGCTGTTTTTTTTGGTGAAAAAAATGTTTTCGGAAACGAATGATCTAAATAAATCCCAAAATATTGAAATGGCTGCCTTGATTTATTTTGTCAGATATTCTATCATTTTAGAAAACAATTTATATTTGGAGGTCTTCACATGGCAACTTTAGAAAAAATCAGCGCGTTTGCAGGGAAAACGTTCACCGTATGGGTGCTGATTTTTGCAGTCATCGCTTATTTTTTACCGCAGCATTTTGCGTGGATCGGGAATTATATCGTACCTTTATTGGGAATTGTCATGTTTGGCATGGGGTTGACGCTTGAATTATCAGATTTTAAAGAAGTTTTCAAAAAGCCGCTTGAGGTGGCGCTCGGCGTGGTCGGCCATTTTGTCATCATGCCGCTTATCGCTTTTCTGCTTGCAGTCGGGCTCAACTTACCGAAAGATATTGCAATCGGCGTCATCCTTGTCGGCTGCTGCCCGAGCGGCACGGCTTCGAACGTAATGGTGTTTCTTGCACGCGGCAATGTGGCGCTTGCTGTTGCGATCGCTTCCGTGTCCACGATTCTTGCGCCGATTGTCACACCGCTTTTAATCCTGCTGTTTGCTAGCAAATGGGTGCATGTCAGTGTATTGTCTTTATTCCTTTCGGTTGTGCAAGTGATCATTGTGCCGCTTTTGCTCGGGTTTATCGTGAAAAAGTTTTTCGGCAAACAGGCGCGCGCCGGTGCAAAAGCGATGCCGCTTGTCTCGGTTGTGGCGATCGTGCTGATTGTAGCAGGAGTGGTCGCCGGAAGCGCCGAAAAAATCGCACAAACGGCTTTACTCGTTTTTGCCGTCGTCATTTTGCATAACTTGCTTGGCTTTATCATCGGCTTTTTCTTCGCCCGTTTGTGCGGGATGGACCTTGCCAAGCAAAAAGCGGTTTCGATGGAAGTCGGCATGCAAAATTCCGGGCTCGGCGTTGCGCTGGCCACCGCGCATTTTTCCCCGCTTGCCGCCGTCCCGAGCGCGATTTTCAGCGTCTGGCACAATTTGTCCGGTTCGTTGCTCGCAAACATCTACAGCCGAATGAAAGATAAAAAGGCAGTCAATCCCGACACAAAACCGGCCGCAAGCCAGCATATGTGAGAAAAAGAGGGAACGGCCAGCGAAGACAGGTAAAGTGGTACCGATGACAAGGACACATGATGAAAAGCGAAAGCAACAAGAAGAGGATGACGCATTCTATGTTAAGAAGGGACTTTGTTTTTCTGCGGTTTCTTAACATAGGCGGGGGCTATGTAAAGGAAGGACTTCGTTTTTGCTTGCTTCCTTAACGTAGACAGGCTCTAGGTGAAGGAAGGACTTTGTTTTTTCACGCTTCCTTAACGTAGACGGGCTCTAGGTGAAGGAAGGACTTTGTTTTTGCTTGCTTCCTTAACGTAGACGCCCTCTAGGTGAAAAAAGGCCGTCTTTTTTCCGCACTTCCTTAACGTAGACGTCCTCTATGTGAAGAAAGGACTTCGTTTTTTCACGCTTACTTAATATAGATGCATTCTATGTTAAGGAAGGCCTTCGTTTTTGCTTGCTTTCTTAACGTAGACAGGCTCTAGGTTAAGGAAGGACTTTCTTTTTCCGCGACTCCTTAACATTTGAATGAAGCCGCTGACAAAAAAACGGCGAGACACCGCCATTAATCGTGTCTCACCGTTTTTTTGCATCCTATAATAAAAATAACATCTTTTTTATACGCCCCGCTTGTTCCCCCACACCAATGCATGCAGCTGCGGAAGGACATAAGCATCATTCATTTCTTCTGCCTGCAAGGTTAGATTCACCAGCCATTCGTATCTTCCGATCAGCATTTTCGCTAACGCATCCCGGTCGGGCAAAGCAATATCCGGATTGCCGACTTGTAAATAGAAGGGGACAACAGGATAGCGTTTATGGATCTTTTTGGCATAATCAAAATCCTTATCATCGAAAACGACAACTTTTAAGCAAAAATGGCTTCCCGCTAGTGTTAGCTGTTCAATCATCCTATCCAAAGTCTCAAAATCTGTGTGCATGCCGGAACTCGGCGGCTTTGGCGAAATGGTTACATCATCAACGTCCGGAAGCCAATTTTGCCAGCGCGATCCCTGTGTCTCAACTGCTGTACGGATTTGATGGGTTTTAAGCAAATCAACCAGTTCGCCAAGGCCTTTCAACAAAAGTGGATTGCCTCCCGAAATCGTGACATGGCTAAAGTTTTCTCCTCCTGTTTCTTTCAGCTTCTGGAAGATCTCCTCCGCCGTCATCAGCGCAATCCGGCCTTTTTCCTCCCCGTTCCAGGTAAAAGCAGAATCGCACCAGCTACAGGCATAGTCACACCCGGCCGTGCGGACAAACATGGTTTTCTTTCCGATGACCATTCCTTCCCCTTGTATCGTTGGACCAAATATTTCGATCACCGGAATTTTACTTGCCATCTGTTTCTTCCTCCATCCATTCCCGTTTCATCGTTGCATAACTTTTTGGTGTTTCATAGAGTACCAGTTCTTCCAATCTCGCTCCCCGGTCTTTGTAATCTTTTTGCCGGTTAAGCCGGTTTTCAATCTCTTCCCACATCCAGACCACCATATTTTCCACAGTGGTGTTCATTGGCGGAAGAACGTTGTTTAAATATTGGTGATCCAGTTTTTCCTCAACCGCTTCCTGAAATATCTTTTTCAGATCGCCAAAGTCTATGCTGATGCCAATTTCATTTAAGTACGCACTGCATGTTATTTTTACTTTGTATGTATGGCCGTGCAAGCTTTTGCATTTTCCTTCATACAAATGCAAATGATGGGCAGCATCGAAAGTAAATGCCTTTGTCACAGCTGTTCTCTTATGATGATACTTCAATTGCTCTTTCCGAATATCTTTTCCAAATATCTGGACCTTCTCCGGAATGTGATATTCACTCAACGTTAACATCCTCTCCTGATCATTGCTTATTTCTCTATTATAATGGTATTCTGGAAAACCAGAAAGATTTTGGAATTCACCTTCTTCTTTTTCTAAACTCGGAAACCGTAGACTAGTCTATATCCATTAAAATGAAAAAATGCCCGGCATTCGCATATCCCATTGTTCCTCGGAAATGCTTTTAACATATAGGCCAAATGCTGCGCCTTTTAAAACTCCGGTTGAAATTTCCACAGCGAGTTCTCTTTGAACCGTCCATTGATAAAACTTAAGTTATATAAGATGAACTAATCATCTTTGCTCAATTTTTTGGTCCTTTTTCGGGTATAAAGTCTGTAATGATACCAAAAAGGATGGAGAAAAAATGGTAAAACAAGAAATTGAATCCTTACGAAATGCAATGAAAAATACAAAAGATAAACGTCTTTATGAGCGTTACCTTTCTGTGCTATTACACCTAGAAGGCCATACTTAGGGCTTGCTGAATAAGCGAAATTCCTAGATTTGGCAAGGATGCTGACAGCTTTGGCAACCATTTAAATGCAAAGGTTTTACAACAAATCCAGGGAAATGCCTGCACGCGAAAGCCGATTCAACGTCCGGAGAAGACAAACTCACGCATTTTCGCATATATTTTGCGATGGAGTTTGCAGACAAATTGGGTACAAATTCAGAACCGGATTCGTTCAGCAAGCCCTACTTATATGGATATCGCTAAGATTATAGGACGTAATCGGCAGACGGTTATGGCATACTTTCATTCTTATGAAGAAGGTGGAATTTCCGGGCTACAAATGAAAAAAACAACAGGTAAACCCGAAAAGTTAAGTAAAGAACAACAGAAACAGTTGGCCGATACCATCGTGAATAAAACACCTGCAGAAGTCGGTTTCGAAGCAAAATACACTTGGACGCTCCAATTAATTGCCGACTGGATTCAACAAGAGTTTCAGCAGTCTTTTACTCCCAAGGGTGTTTCTAAGATGTTACACAGGCTTGGATTCAGCTACACTAAGGCAACGTATACTTTGGCAAAAGCTGATCCGGACGAACAAGGAGTTCAAAGAAGTCACTTTTCCAGCGTTGAAAAAGGAACTGGAGAACGGTCTCATTGACGACAGTTTTATGTGATTTTTATCCAATATACAACGCAGACTTTGCAGATGAAAAGTTTGCGTTGTATATTGGAAAGAGGCGGCTTTTCACTCCAAATTCGGGAGGGTGCCTGTTACCTCCCGAACAATTCATTTAAACTTGAAATCTTGCTTTCCGGACTTTCCTTTTTGTTCCAAAATCTGTATTTTTCTTTCCAAATCAGCATTTTTTCTTTCCAATTCCCTGTTTGTTCATTCCAAAATTGGACGTTTGCTTGTTGAAACTGCTCCCTTGACCTGCATTACCTGCTATTCATCTCCGCCACGATTTCTTTATATTTCTTTTCCGTCAAGCGGTAGAAAAAGCCGAAGACAACAATCGTTAAAATGGACAGTGCTGCCGGATAGATAAACATAAGCGCTTTGATACCAAAAATGGCACTTGCGGACTGGACGGCATTCGGTACATATCCGGAAATGCTCAGCACAAACCCGGGAATAAACCCGGCGACAGCCTGTGACAATTTGCGAAAGAATGTAAAAAAGGAGTAGACAATACCTTCCGTCCGCTTTCCGGTTTTCCATTCCCCGTATTCCACGCAGTCGGAAATCAATGCCCAGTTCAGGCTGTTGACAAAAGCGTTTCCGAAAAAGGCGAGGCAGGCAAATACAATAAACAGAACGGCATTATGGGCAAAAAACAAAGCAAGCAGATCGGCAACCGCCCAAATGGCACAACCGATCATATACGTGTACTTTTTCCCGATTTTTCGTTGAACAAAAGGAGCGAGGGCAATCCCGAAAAATGCGCAACCCATACTAAAAAATCCCATATAAGAAACGATGGTGACATTGTGCAATACATACTGGCAGTAATACACCTGAACAGCCAGTTTCACATTGTAAGCTGAAATGGTAAATAAATTGACCAGGCTGACAATGAAAAGGGGCCCGTTTTTAACAAGCGCCTTGTAGCTGTCTTTTATCGTGTGGCTTGTTTTTTTCGGTTCCAGTTCGACATGGCGCTCTTTTATATGCTTATAAGAATAGATTTGCAGCAATATGCCGGCCGTTGCAAAAATCGCAGCCGCTGCCGGATATCCGATTTTCGGATTATCAAACAGGAGGACAACCGGCATAAAACCGACTGTCGTAATGAGCAATCCAAGATTAGCGCCGGCCTGCCTAAAGGCGGACAATTCAGCCCGTTCGTTAGGATTTTTCGTCATTGCCGGAGCCATTGAACCGTATGGTATGCTGGAAATGCTGTAGATGGTGCCGAAAGCCATGTATGTAGCAAAGGCCCAAATCACTTTTCCATTTAATGAAAAATCCGGAGAAAGAAAATTCGTAATCGTCATCAGCGCCAGCGGAACTGCGGTATACAGAATGAAGGGACGGAACTTCCCTTTTGGCCCAATTTTTTTCCGGTGGTCTACAACCGTGCCAATGGTAAAATCCGAAAAAGCGTCCCAAATTTTTGTCACTAAAAATACCATTCCTGCAATGGAAGCCGGAAGCCCGAGCGTATCCGTGTAAAACTTGAGCAAATAGATTTGCCCGAGGTCAAACAGAAAATTATACCCGATGTCCCCTGCACCGTATGCGATTTTTTCCTTTCGGTGCAATTCTCCCGTTTGCGTGACCGGGTTTTGAATACCGGCGTGATCCTCCTCCAACCGGCTGGCATAATGGTCCATGTAAAAACCTCCTTTTTCATGATCTTAAGTAAAAACATATATACCCTGTTTATAGTTTTTTATCTCCATTTTTAAAATTATTTTTTTGACGAGATCATGAAAGCGGCCGTCCTATCATTTTTGAAAAGAAACTGACTTGTTGGCGTACATTTCCGGCCAAAAACGGCTCATTTTTAAAGCAAGCGCAAAACAATCAAAATAAGCGCATTATGCAAATGCGCTTTCTCATAACCTTCATTTCTCCATCTTGTCGAAATATCGTTGGCCCTTGCCCTCGTTTTCGCCGCTTGGCTGGCCATAATGTGAGTTAGAAGCACCTATAAGAGGTTATTTTTTAAATTCCAGAGGAGAAAAAGGACGAACTTTTCCAAAAGAAAAATCATGATTTTTTTGTCGGCTGCTTTGGTTCTCATTTCGCAGGCTGGATTTATGTTGGCGTTTACAAATCATAGTGATATTAAAATGCAAATATCCCCCTCCCTGATCAATGACAAAACTAGAAAGGATTACCGGCGATAAACAACTTACAGCTTTATTAAGAATCATCCTAAGAGCGCAAAACTATAAAATTTGTCTGATATGCAAGGAATCAGACCTCACCGAGCGGAATATTACGCGGGAGAAATAGATCACAAAAATGTTGACCTCTGTTGCATATGACATTTAGAATCCGGCTTTCAAGCCTATAAACGCCCGGAACTCTGCCCGACCCGCCATTTTCACATGAAAACCCGGTAAAAAATCACTGGGTCCGTTATGCAATTAACTTAGTTCAGCCGCAATCGCCCGGCCGGCTGTTCTTCCTGTAAAAAGGCAGCCGCCCAGAAAGGTTCCTTCAAGAGCCCTGTAGCCATGGACGCCTCCACCGCCAAACCCGGAAACCTCCCCCGCTGCATATAAACCGGGTATGGCATCGCCTGCGGAATCTAAAACGTTTCCAGATAAATCGGTTTGCAGGCCGCCTAATGTTTTTCTGCTTAGAAGATGAAGGCGCACGGCAATGAGCGGACCATTTTTAGGGTCGAGTATTTTATGCGGCGGGGCAACGCGAATCCATTTATCCCCCAAATAATTTCGATGGCCCCGGATTGCCGTCACCTGCAGATCTTTTGTAAATTTATGATCCAGTTCCCGATCCCGCGCCTTTATTTGGTCTTCAATTTCTTTAAAGTTTAATCGATTTTCACCAGTCAATCGGTTCATTCTGTCTACCAGGTCTTCCAGATTATGGGCAATGATAAAATCTTCTCCTTTATCCATGAAGGCCTGGACGGGTTCAGGCGCGCCAGGCAAAGCTCTGCCCAGCACTTTCCGGATACTTTTGCCGGTAAGATCCGGATTTTGCTCCGATCCTGACAGGGCAAACTCTTTTTCTATGATTTTTTGCGTTAAAATAAACCACGAATAGTCATAACCGGTTTTTTGAATGGCTTCCAGTGTGCTGAGCGTATCAAATCCCGGCAAATTAGGGACAGGAAAGCGTTTACCTTCCGCATCAAGCCAAATGGAGGATGGCCCGGGTAAAATACGGATGCCATGGTTGGACCAAATCGGGTTCCAATTTTTTATGCCTTCCGTATAGTGCCACATCCGATCCCGATTCACAATCCGCCCGCCCGCTTCTTCCGTAATACCAAGCATTCTGCCGTCCACATGCGCAGGAACGCCCGATAACATATGAGCAGGCGGCGTTCCGAGCCGCTTCGGCCAATTTTTGCGAACGAAATCAAGGTTCCCGCCAATGCCACCGCTCGCCACTAATACAGCTTCGGCCTGGTATTCGAAATCGCCAATAACCTCTCTTTCCGTATCCTCTCCCCGCTCCTTTGTGCTGGGAATCAAAACAGAACCGGCTACCCCTCTAACAGTGCCATTTTCTTTTAAAAGGTGATCGACCCGATGGCGGGGCAAATATTGAACCAAACCGGCTTTCATATATTCCCGGACTTTTTTCTCAAAAGGTGCCACCAGTGCCGGTCCGGTTCCCCACACAATGTGAAAGCGGGGAACAGAATTGCCGTGTCCAGTGGCTAAATGTCCGCCCCGTTCAGCCCAACCGACAACCGGGAAAAATCGCACGCCCATTTTGTGCAGCCACGATCTTTTTTCGCCGGCTGCAAAATCGATGTAAGCTTCGGCCCATTTTTTTCCCCAATAATCTTCATCGTCCTCCCGGTCAAATCCGGCAGTGCCAATCCAGTCTTGCCACGCCAGTTCCCTGGAATCTTTTATCCCAAGCCGCCTTTGCTCCGGAGAATTTACTAAAAATAACCCGCCAAACGACCACCACGCTTGGCCGCCGATACTGGTTTCCGGCTCTTGGTCTAAAAGCAGCACTTTTTTCCCACCCTCTGCCATCTCTGCGGTTGCAACCAAGCCGGCCAGCCCCGCTCCGACGACAATGACATCGAAATTCATAATAGAGACCTCCCGTTTTCACAAAGCATGGTGATGTCTATGATTGAAAATATCCTATGCGATGATTTCATCGATGCGATTTTCCTCTACAGCCGGCTTCTCCCGGACAGCATAGCATTGTAAACGATATAAAATGAACGAATGAGCAGCTCTGTTGCCTGCTGTAAAAAATCATCGTGCAAATGGGTGGTGCCCGGGCTCGATGTAAAAACTAAAATTCAACTTATAACATTCGACACGAAACTATAATTTCCTTTTTATAAAGATAGAAAAAACAGGCGATCAGAAAAACGCTCGATGAGGAATAAAAGGGGACTTGAGCTGTGAACCTTCATTTTTTTCGGATGAATCCGTAACTTGCCCAAAAAACTTGCCGCAAAATGCGGAGATCGGCAGCAAACAGCCACCGCTTTTTTGGTTTTATTCCCCATCATTTTCCCAATATGTATGTCCGCAGAGCATGGGCAACGCCGTTTTTGTTATGGGTCTTTGTGACATAGGTGCTCCGCGCTTTCACTTGTTCTTCAGCGTTTCCCATCGCAATACTTATACCGGCTACTTCAAACATGGACAGATCGTTAAAATTGTCACCAATTGCGACCGTATTTTCCAACGGGATGTTCAAATGGCGGGCCATAAACTGAAGGGCATGGCCTTTGCTAACTTCTGCATGGGCAATTTCCAACTTCGTGCGCCCCGATGTGGTCATGGAAAGATCTTGTCTTCCGCTTAGCCAGCTGCGGAGTTGCTTTAACCGTTCAGGATGAAAGGACAGTACAAAAATTTTGTAAACCTCCAAATGCGGCAAATCCAACTCAGCATAATGGTGGAAATAATGAATCCCGTACTGCCGCATCTGGAGCTCAATTTGGCCGGCAGCCCACTCCAAAGAAAAGGTTTCATCTTTTTCGTGCAAGGAATGCATTTCCGATTCAAGGCGCTTTCTCCCTTTTTCCAGCAAATACACGCCCTGGTTAGTATATAACTCGTAATAGTATCCTTGCGCTTCCAGTTCCGGAAGCAAGTCGTCCAGTACTTTATCCGGCATCACAAGCTTTAAAATGCATTGATCCGAATCGTAAATGACGGCACCATTTCCCGTTATCACCGGGCAATCAAGGCCTGCTTTTTTCAGAATATGCCGCGTATCATGAAGCGAACGCCCTGAACAGGCAACAACGATATTCCCCTGCTCTTGTACTTCCCGAATCGCTCCGGCATTTTCTTCGCTAATTGTTCCGTCATCAGATAATAATGTCCCGTCAAAATCAATCGCGATCAGTTTCATTTTGCGCTCTCCTTCCTGTTGTTCCCGGACGGTCTTTTTCGAGAGGCAATATTATTCGCCTCTATATATCCCCGCCCCTGTTTGTTTCCTCTATTCCCGATGGTGTCTGTAGCCGTTTCTGCACTTGGTCGCTCAGCAGCTTATACAATGTCGCGGCAACCGGCACACCGAAAAGCATGCCAACAACACCGCCAAGGCCGCCCCCGATGATGACCGCCGCCAAGACCCATAAACCCGGCAGCCCGATCGACGAACCGACTACCCGCGGATAGATGATGTTGCCTTCCACTTGCTGCAGCACAACAATGAAAATCAAAAAGAATACTGCCTGCATCGGATCTACTGTTAAAATCATAAAGGCACCGAATGCCGCCCCCAAATAGGCACCGACAACCGGGATCAGAGCCGTTGCACTAATGAAAGCACCGACCATCGCAGCATACGGAAACTGGAAAAGAAACATGCCAAGCGTACATAGACTTCCTAAAATGACCGCCTCCACGCATTGCCCAACAATAAAGCTTGAAAAAGTCTGATTTGCCACTCCGAGCACGTAGTACAATCTGTCCGCCGTCTGCTTTTTCAAAAAAGCACGAACCACTTGATTTGCCTGAACAGCCAGCTTCTCTTTTGCCGCTAAAATATAGATGGCAAAAATAATGGCAATGATCAAGTTCATTATACCGCTTGTTAAGGCGCCGGCGATGGAAAACGTCGAATTTAAAATACCGGTCACCACTTTGGAAAGGGATGCGGTCAACTTTTTTGTGACTGCATCCAGATCGACCTGGAGGCTTGAAATGAATTTTCCGAGACTGGAGTACTTGCCGCTGTTTGACTGGAAATAGTCTAGGCTTCTTGCGTAAACGCGCGGAATGGCATCAATCAATACCGTAAAAGCCTGGATTAATTGTGGCACAATGATCAAAACCAGAATGGAAACAATGCCAAAAATGACCACAAACGAAAAAAGAATGCTGACGCCCCTCCGCGTTGCGCGGATAAATTTGTTTTGCGCGTTCGGAAAATAAACGCGTTCCACTTTTTTCATTAAAATATTGAGCACATAGGCAATCGCAGCCCCGAGCAAAAGCGGAAAGGCAACATGCCAAATCGCCCCGAGTGCACCCAGAATCGTGCTGAAATATTTCACGAAAAGTACGGCCACAACCGCCAGCAGTATGTATTTGATCCATAAACTGAGTTTCATTTCTTTCATCCAATCACTCCGTCGTTTTTTTGTTCATTTTCTTATCTTGATTATACTTGAAAAGGAAGTTTTTTTCCGGATTATTTTAAAAGCTATGTTAAATAATATTGTGGATAAATGATCGTAAAACAAGGACCCGATGTGGGATCCCTGTTTTAGATTCATATTGAAGATTAGCACCCGTTATTTGAATAGCTTATACCAATACAAAGTGGTCTCTATATTTGGATTATATGACTGTTTCAATGTGTCAACTCCACCTAGTATGAATCCTTGTTTCACATAAAACCTGCACGCTCCAAGATTATCATCTTGCGTTTCTAAAGACATTCCGATAAGTTTTCTTTTTTTTGCCCATTCTTCCGCTTTAGTTAAAAGCAACTTCCCGATTCCATATCCTCTAAATTCTTTTTTTGTAGCGATATTTTCAATATAACAGAAGCGATTCCAATCCTTAATTATTCTAATTTGCCCAATGCAATTATGATTCTTATAAGCTAAAAATAGAGCTTTATCTTCACGATTTATATAACGGCTCCAATCCAGTTTATCATCTGGGAAACGAATTTCTTTAGTTTCATCAAATAGAATCTCTTCAAAAGACCATTTTCCTGATTGAAGACTGGGTACAACCTTACCAAACACGTTGAAATAATCATTTGTTTTATTAATGTCCTCAATTAATTCATCCTTTAATGGAGAAATTATGATTTCTTCTGCAATATTCATTTTGGCACCTTCCCATTCTGAAAAAGAATTTTTCTAGCACAAGCCTAAATACCTACACTCTTTAACATGACTGCCCCAATAGTTGAATAATGCTTATGAAGCTCTGAATATAGATAACCTCAATTTATCATAAGTCGCCATTGTCGGGAATAAGCAGCTGTCGACAATCTGCCTACATACAGTTGTATAATCGTTCGGAGGCGGATCGTATTCAAATACAAAAACAGCTCAAATATTGGTCGCGGTACTTGGTTGTCACGCCATTGAATCGGTTCATCCAACCCTTTAAGCGGCTGTAATAGTTATTAACATTTTGGATATGGTAAAGCCCTTTTACCCGTTCCTTTCCACAGGATTTGAACGGGTAATGTTCGATTCCTTTCTCTTTTGTCTAGGCTTTGAAGGCTCTCCAGGCGTCTGTAAAAAGGAGATTCGTAACGGATACCTTGGAACCAATTGCTTGGTTAAAATACGACCTTCATCACGTTAAAGAAGGTTTGTTTTGACGATCCCTCGCAACCAAAACGCTGACCTGTTCCTTACTGTTATTATAGGAAGAATGTTTGATTTTAGTAAATATCAACATAAATGTTTAACAGAGCTATTTTAAAAAAAACGGCTGTTTGACAATAAAGTCAATCAATGATATATTTTTCGTTAGACCGTTCTGTACAAAAAAGGAGAGAAAAGATGGCAAAGAGTAAAAGAGAAGCAATTATCCAGGCGGCAAAAAAACTTTTCCAGGTGCAGGGCTACCATGCGACCGGCATCAATCAAATCATTGAGGAAAGCGGCGCACCGAAAGGCTCTTTATATTACCATTTTCCAAACGGGAAAGAAGAAATTGCAATTGCCGCAATTGACAGCGTCAAGGTTGAAGTAAGGCAGGAACTGGAGCAGTTGCTTGCCGGTTGCGACGATCCGATTGAAGCCATGCAGGCGCAACTTTTACATGTCGCTGAAAAAGTATTTGGCGATCAACCGGACTTCCGGATCGGCCTGCTCGCTTCGGAAAGTGCGAACCTTAACGAAAATATCAGGGAAGCGTGCAAAAATGCGTATGAGGAATGGATCGCAACCGATACCGATTATCTGATGAAAAAAGGCTACACAAAGGAAAGCGCAAGGCAAACCGCTGTTTTGTTTCATATCTTAATCGAAGGCGCGATGACGATGTCGATCACATACAAGGACGCTTCCTATTTTCAATTAGTTGCAGAACAAATCCCAAAAATAATAAAGAACATTTGATGTTCTTTTTTCTCCAAATTATACTGACCGGTCTATTTAAAAATAAAGGGGAGATTTTACCATTGCAAAGTGATTATAAAAAATTTCCGATTATGCTTGGGCTTTTAATTGGCGGCTTTATCGGCATGTTCAGCGAAACAGCCTTAAATATTGCATTAACTTCATTGATGAAAGATCTGCACATTACCGCTTCCACCGTCCAATGGCTTACAACCGGATATTTGCTTGTTGTCGGCGTGCTGGTGCCGGTATCCGGGTTAATGATCAGATGGTTTACAACAAGGCAGCTGCTGCTAAGTGCATTAAGCGCATTTATTATTGGCACGCTCATTTCAGCCGTGTCCCACACCTTCCCCTTTTTACTCATCGGCAGGCTCGTTCAGGGAATCGCAACCGGCATTCTCATCCCGCTCATTTTTAATACGGTCATGACGATTTTTCCGCCGCATAAAAGAGGCGCGGCACTCGGCGTTGTCGGGCTTGTCATTATGTTTGCGCCGGCCATTGGCCCAACTGCTGCTGGGTTCATTTTGGGCAAACTCACATGGCAGTGGATTTTCTGGGTCATGCTGCCGTTTTTGGTTGCTGCCCTGATCATTTCCGCCATTTTTTGTAAAAATGTAAATGAAGTCACCCGGCCAAAAATCGATGTGCTCTCTATCGTTCTGTCCACGATCGGGTTCGGCGGAATTGTTTTCGGATTTAGTTCCGCGGGGGATTCAGGCTGGGGAAATGCAAAAGTCATTGTAACCCTTGCAATCGGTATTGCGGCTCTGGCGATTTTTTCCATCCGGCAATTACGAATGGAAAAACCGATGCTGAATGTGCGTGTCTTCCAGCATAAAATGTTCACTATTGGCACGCTGATGATGATGATTGTCTTCAGTATTATCATGTCGTCTATGCTTTTGCTGCCGATGTACTGGCAGAGCGGAAAACTGGTAGCTGTCGCGCTTACCGGCATCCTTCTTTTGCCAGGGGGCATTGTAAACGGGATTGTGTCAGCTGTCTCGGGCAAGTTTTATGATATATACGGCGCAAAATGGCTTGTCAGAATCGGCTTTCTGATCTGCATCGCAGCTGGTGCAATGTTTATCTGTGTCCAAACAACATCTTCTTTTCTTTTCGTGATCGCAGCAAATCTTTTGCTCATGATCGGCGCGCCGCTTGTTATGTCCCCGGCACAAACGAACGGGCTGAATGCATTGCCAAGAGAAATGTCCCCTGACGGCAGCGCAATTATGAATACCGCCCAGCAAGTGAGCGGCGCAATTGCCACTGCCTTGTCTGCCACATTGTTGGCTGCAGGTGAACACGCTTATACAGGAGCCGGCGGACAACATGCCGCAGCAGCATTAACAAACGGCGTCCAGTACGGTTTTATGTTCACGCTCATCCTGGCAGTCATCGGATTTGCCCTTTCCTTTACCGTTCGAACCGTTGGGGTATTTGAAAAACCGCAGGACCAGCAAAGGAAAATGCAATTAAAAAAAGAAACAGACTCCCCCGACTGAGGAGCAAAAAACCCGTTTTAGCCTGATAAGCTAAAACGGGTTTTTTTTAGGTTTGTCAGCACTCCGCCTCAATATGATAAAATCATGGATCTGCGAAAGAACCGGCTTCTGGCCTGCATTTTATAAAATTTTGCCAGCACTGTCAGAGTCCTTGCCAAGCCCGGGATAAGCCTTATTGATTTGCTGCTGTTTTTCCGCTTTCACTCGCATCATTATGAATCAGAAAAGAAGTTAAAAGGGCCAAAATGCTGCCGCAAAAGCCGAACAGGAATAAATGGTGAATGCCCTGCATGTAGGTGGACCCGCTTGTCAGAAAGGCGCCCATTACGGTCACCCCGATCGCAGTTCCCATGTTCCGGCAAAACATAAAAAACGAAGTGGCGATCCCTTTTTCGTGGGCGCTCACCATTTGCTGGGAACCGATAATCCCGACCGTCGAAAGCAACCCGAACGCAGCGCCATGGACAATCATGACGAGAAAAACGTACCAGAACCCGTGGCCCGGATTTAAAAAGATCCAACATACACCCGAAACAAGCAAAAGTCCGTTCCCGATTAATAACAGCCTACGGTAGCCATACCGCAATATCCATTTTCCGGCAGGGACTGCAGCGGCCATCCAGCCGATCGACGACCCAAGCAACGCAACCCCGCTCATCAATAGTGACAGCCCTGTTACTTTCTGCAAAAACAGCGGCACATAGCTGGAAGCACCAAACAACGCCACTGTCCCGATAAAGGAGTTGACATTCATCCGGGCAAATGTCTTATTTTTAAACATCGAAAGCGGCACAATCGGAGAATCCTGTCTTTTTTCATAAAAATAAAAAAGGAGAAGAAAAATGATTCCGGTTGCTGTAAACAACAAGTAGTTACGGTGTACGACCGTGACCAAAAGCAGGAGTGTGATCGCAACCGCAAATAATGCAGCGCCTATGTAATCGACACGCGCTTTTTTTGGCGCATAATGCTCGTTATAAGGCAAAAGCGTTAAAAATGAGATGAGACAGACAGGCAGGTTTACAAAGAAAATCCATCTCCACGATAAATACGTTACAAAAAACGAGCCTAAAAGCGGCGCCAGGACAGCGGATAATCCCCACATACCGGTAAACAATGCCTGGATTTTCCCGCGGTTTTCAACAGAAAACAGGTCTCCTGCGATAATGGCCGGAAACGGGACCATGAAACCTGCCCCAATGCCCTGAATAGCCCGAAAGACGATAAGTTCAATCATCCCGGAGGACATGCCGCATAAAAGCGATCCGGCGAAAAAAAGCACGATCCCGAACCCGAACACTTTCTTCCTTCCGAACAAGTCAGACAACCGGCCTGCAACCGGTGATAAAATCGTGCTGGTGATCATATAGGAAGCAAATGCCCATGCGTACAAGTCAAAGCGGCCGAGTTCTTTTGCAATGACGGGCATCGTGGTATTCATAATCGTTGCGTCAATCGATGACACAAGCATTGCCAAGACAATGCTAATCATGACAAACGTTCTACTCTTCATGAAACCCCTCCATTCACTTTCAACATTCCGGATTCTGTCACGATTTGCCGCACCGGAATATCATAAGATTCGCTAGGGACATGCGCCTTCAATTGGCACGAGTGAATCAAAGACACGGTCTGATTGGGAAAACCGGCAAGAAATCGGTCATAATAACCGCCGCCAAAACCGATGCGAAAGCCTTTTTTGTCAAAAACAAGGCCTGGAACAATGAGCAGATCGATGGCCTGCTTTTCAATTTTTACCGTTTCTTCCGGTTCCGGCTCAAGCAGGTTAAAAAAGCTTTTTTTCAATTGTGTGAAATCATCCAGCTGGTAAAAGACGAGCGCTTTTTCTTTTGGCACGCATTTTGGCACACAAATCGTTTTTCCCTGCGCCCACCCGGTTTCAATGATCCGCCGCGTATCCCATTCGAAATGTTGGGAGACCGTCACGCCAACCGTTCCGGATATTTTCCATATATCGGATGAAAACAAAATTTGTTGCAGTTTTTCTTCGATGGCCTGCTTTTCGTTAAGATCCAACCGCTTTAACCGGCCGATCATTTCTCTTCGCATTTCCGCCTTGTCCATTTTTTCCACCCCAGAAAGCAAAAATTTGCGCTTTTCCATCTTACCATGTTTGGGCTGAAGTGAAAACGAAAATGCCCCCGGGGTATGAAACCAGGGGGGCTGCAAAATGTCTGTGCTAATCGTTTTTTCCGGTAAACCGAAGTATGAAATATGGTGGAAATTCTTATTCCCCCCTGTTCTTCTTCTCCTTCTCATGCACGAGGTTGCGCCAGTTTAAATCGCCGCGCATTAAGCCCTGGACAAGCAGTTCGGCCGTACCCATGTTGGTGGCAAGTGGAATCGAATAGACATCGCAAAGGCGGAGTAAAGCGGTAATGTCCGGTTCGTGCGGCTGGGCCGTGAGTGGATCACGGAAAAAGAAAACGAGATCCATTTCATTTTTGGCAATCATTGCGCCGATTTCCTGGTCGCCGCCGAGCGGGCCGGAATTGAAGCGGGTAATGTTCAAATTTGTTTTTTCCATAATCCTCTTGCCGGTTGTGCCGGTCGAGTACAATTCATGGTCGGCGAATACCGGCTCATAGGCAACCGCAAAGTTTACAATTTCCTTTTTCTTTTTATCATGGGCAATAAAAGCAATTTTCAACTTGGAAACTCCCTTCTCCAAAAAATAACGTTACTACTATAATACGATAATATGATGAAAAAAACGAATGACCCATTTCCCAGGGTCATCCGTTTTTCAGCCTTAAGCTTTCACAACCGGATCATGCAGCATGGATTTGTACAAGCCTTCGATTTCTTCGACACTTGTATCACGCGGGTTGCCACCCGTGCACACATCGGCATACGCATCTTTTGCGAGGTTCGGGATATCTTCTTCTTTGACACCGAGTTTATCAAGCGATTGCGGAATGTCAACATTTTTAAGAGGTCGCATGCGCCATTCCATCCTTTATTCTCCCAAAAATCCTTCCCGCGGCACGACCCCAAACGCATCGGCCAAGTCTTTCAGCTGCCGGTCGGTAATCGTTTGTTTGATGCCGCCCTGCGCCTGGACATAGGTGTAAACCTGTGCCGCTTTTTCTGCTGTTTCAATCAAGCCGAATGTCTCATCCATCGTGCGGCCGGCACCGTAAATGCCGTGATGCGGCCAAATGACGAGGCGATAGTCTTTCATTTTCGCTGCCGTCGCTTCACCGATTTCATTTGTGCCCGGCACGATCCACGGAATGATGCCGACACCTTCCGGAAATACGACGAGGCATTCCGTGCACATTTGCCAAAGCGTGCGCGTAAAAGCTTTTTCATCAAGCGTATGGGTAAAGGTCATTGCGAGCAAATGGGTCGCATGGTTGTGCATGACAATCCGGTTTTCCGGGTCAACCTCAAGCCTAGCGATATGGCTCATAAAATGGGACGGCAGCTCGCTTGTCGGCATTCCGCCCCCTTCAAGCCCCCAAAGCAATTCAACATTTTGCCCGTCCTGTGCGACACGGATCAAACCGAGATTTTCAGCAGGGTTGTCGGCCACATTTTTAAAATATTTTCCGGAACCGGTGACAATAAAATATTTGCCGGCAAGCGCCCTTGCGTCGAATTTGACAGGGATGGCCCGGATAACGGCGTTCACATCGAGATACGGCGCCACTTCTTCTTCTTTGAGAAGATAGCTGATATTCCCGCCGTTCCGTTCGTCCCAGCCAAGCCGGTACAAATTGGCGGTTGTTTTCATCATTTCCTGTGTAAAAGGTGCTTCAATGATATTCAATTTCGTCTTTATGTTTGCCATGTGCTTCCCCTTCCTTGTTTACGCCCTTACAAGCAACGTATCTTTTTCATACTTTTGGACTTCTTCCAGCCAGCCAAGCCCGGCCGGCACCCCGTTTGCTTCGCAGAAATAGTGCCAAACATCGCCGTACGGGAAGTCTTTCAGTTCTTCTGTATAGACGAGGCGGGTAGTAAAATCGCCTTCCAGTTCTTTTTGTTTTAAGAAATCTGTCGGTTCAAGCAGCGCTTTCAGCAAAGCTTTTTGTGTGTTGCGGGCGCCCACTACCCAGGCTGCAACCCGGTTAATGGTGGCATCAAAGAAATCAAGGCCGATATTTGTTTTCTCAAGCAAGTCGTTGCGGACAAGTTCCCTGCCGATTGCCGCCAGTTCATCATCCATGATGACGACATGGTCACTGTCCCAGCGCACTGGGCGGCTGACATGGAGCATAAGCCCTTTGCTGAAGAGAGAAAGGGCGCTTAGTTTATTGGAAATCACTTCTGTCGGATGGAAGTGGCCGGCGTCAAGGCAGACCAGTTTGTTTCTTGAAATACCATAGCCCATATAAAACTCATGGGAACCGACTGTATAGGCTTCTGCGCCGAGGCCGAACAATTTGCTTTCCACCGCATCTTCCGTATAAGCCGGATTGAGCGGTTCCGCAAAAATTTCATCGAGCGCTTCCATTAAACGCCGGCGCGGTCCGAGCGTATCTATCGGATTGTCTTTATAACCGTCCGGAATCCAGAAATTGTTGATGCTCGTTTGCCCTGTTTCTTTTCCAAAATACTCGGCAATTTTCCGCGTCCTTTTCCCATGTTCCACCCAGAAATCCCGCACGGCTTTGTCAGGGGAGGCGAGCGTAAAACCGTCTTTATACATCGGATGCGAGAAAAATGTCGGGTTAAAATCAAGGCCGAGCCCCTGTTCTTTTGCCCAGTCCACCCACGAAGCAAAGTGTTTTGGTTCAATTGTGTCAAGGTCAATTTTTTCATCCGTGTCCGCATAAATGGCATGCAGATTCAATTTATGCTTGCCCGGTATCAGAGAGAATGCTTTTTCCAGGTCTTTGCGCAGCTCGGAAGGCGTGTGTGCCGCCCCTGGGTAGTTACCGGTTGCCATAATGCCGCCGGTCAGGTCGCCATCCGGATTTAAAAAGCCGCGGACATCGTCACCCTGCCAGCAGTGCAGCGAGATTTTCATCTTTTGCAATTTTTCAAGCGCCGAATCTGTATCCACACCGATTTCGGCGTACCGCTGTTTTGCGGTTTCATAATTTCGGATGATCTCTTCTTTTTTTGCCATTCTTTTCCGCTCCCTTTCATTTTGCCGTTTCAAGCAAGGTCTTTTTGTAACGGTCGATTACCACTTTCCAATTGTCCTGCTGCGGCTTGTAAGATTTGATTGCAAACGACTGCCGGACAATTTTTCTTCCTTCACGGATGTCCCGAATGTCCCCTTTGGCGATCATTTGCACAAGGAGATTGCCGATAGCGGTTGCTTCTTGGGGGCCGGCTGACACTTTGACATTTGCGAGATTTGCCGTCAGCTGGTTCAAAAGGCTTACATTGCTGCCGCCTCCGACAATGTACAGTTGGTCAATGGGCCGCCCCGTGATCGCGGCGAGTTTTTCCAGCTCGACTGCGTAACAGAGCGCCAGACTGCTGTAAATGCAGTTTGTCAATTCCCCGATCGATTCCGGAACCGCCTGGCCGGTTTCCCTGCAGTAATCTTGAATTTCTTTCACCATGTTTTCCGGATTGTTAAAGCGCGGGTCGTTGACATGAACAAATTGCGCAAACGGTTTGCATTTTCCGGCCTGTTCCGCCATTTCGGCATAGGTATAACGGTAGTCGTAATGCCGGGCAATTTCCTGGATAATCCACATGCCCATAATGTTTTTCAAAAATCGGTAAGTGCCATATGCGCCCCACTCGTTTGTGTAATTTTCCCTGAATGCTTCCTCGCTTGTGACAGGCACATTCAATTCCATGCCAAGCAACGACCATGTCCCGCTACTTAAGAATGCCCAGGAATCGCCTTCTGCCGGCGTACCGAGGACTGCGGAGGCGGTATCATGGGTTGCAACCGTGACAACCTGGCATGCCGGAAGATCGTATTTTTGGTACCATTCTGGTTTGATTTCGCCCAAAATCGTGCCGGCATCGGCCAGTTTGGCAAATTTATCGGCACTGACATGGACATGGCTGAGCAAGTCTTTATCGAATAATTTGTCACGCAAGTTCAGCATTTGTGTTGTGGAAGAATTTGTCACTTCAGAAACGGCCTTTCCCGTCAGCACATATCCGATGTAATCCGGGATGAGCAGAATTTTATCCGCTTTTTCCAAAAGATTTTTATCTTCGGCATACAGTTGGTACAGCGTGTTCAATTCAAGAAACTGGATGCCGGTCTTTTTATAGATGAATTCCTTTGAATATTTGGACGTCAGCGCTTCTATCGCGCCAACCGTCCGTGGATCGCGGTAGCTGACCGGATCCTGGAGCCGGTCGCCGTTTTTGTCAACGAGCACATAATCGACCGCCCACGTATCAATGCCGAGCATACACGCTTCAATGCCCATCTTTTTGGCTTTTTCCAGGCCTGTAAAAATTTCTTCAATCAGCCGTCCGATATCCCAACGGTCATGGCCGTCCCGTTTGGTAAAACCGTTTTTGAAGCGGTGAATTTCTTTGATTTCGATTTTTTGATGCCGGCATGTGCCTGCAATCAGCCGTCCGCTTGAAGCCCCAATGTCAACAGCGATGTAATTCCGGATCATTTTCTCACTCCTTTCCAGCTTCAAAATTGAATTATCTTTACATCATCTGCTTCTTCTATGAAGCATTGCATCTATTAAAATTTAACGTTTATATTCCTATCGTAAACGTTATCAAAAAAGATTTCATGAAACATTATTGGCAAACCATTGTACGATCTTGGCAAGGTCGTGAAGGATATGGCATAATCAATTTGAAGAGAGGTAGCAAAATGGAACAATACTGGGAAAAAGCCGACTATTCCTGGACAGATGACTCCATCCGCTGTTTTAACACGCCGTCGCAGCGGGCGCGCCAGCTGTTTTACTATGTGCAGGAAATCGGCCATTTTAAAGCGATGAAACCGTATTTTACAGAAAGGCAGCATTTGAAATCGTACTTGTTAAAATATACGTTTGGCGGAAAAGGGAAATTGATTTATGAAGGACGCGAATATACGCTTGAAAAAGGGGATGTTTTTTTCATCGACTGCATGAATTACCAGCATTACAGCACGATAAGCGATGAACCGTGGGAGATGGATTGGATCCATTTTTACGGGCCGAATGCGGATGCTTTTTACGGGGAATTTATGAAAAACGGCAGCAATGTTTTTCATGCAAAAAACGGACGCATTTCCCAAATCATTGATGAGACCATGGCGCTTGTCGAAACGCGGAATGCAAAGGCGGAGTTCCGGATTTCGCTGTTGATCCATGAAATGCTGAATGAAGTGCTGATCCAGAAATACGATCTTGCATTTGAGGAAGAAAACATTCCCGATTACATTATAGAAGCAAAAAAATTTTTGGAGGACCATTTTAAAGAAAAAATTACCCTGCAGGATTTGGAACGGGTGTGCCGCCTGAACAAGTACCAGCTCAGCAAGGAATTCACGCACTACATCGGCATCCCCCCGATTGAGTACTTAATCCATTTTCGGATCAACACCGCGAAAAGACTGCTCCGCTACTCCAATAAAAGCGTAAAAGAAATTGCCCTTGACGTCGGCATTGAGGACCCTCCCTATTTCAACCGACTGTTCAAGCGGAAAACAGAGATGACCCCGCTTGCGTACAGGCGGAATGGGTGACGAATCCATGCTGTTTGTGTTATCGGAACGTAGAGAAGACGTTACTGTTAGGGTTACCGGCACACAAGCGAGGGCGGGGTTATACTTCGGTTGCGGTTTGGGCTGTATTACGGGTGGGCGAAAATTCTGTATGCAAATTGATCGATTTGTCCCAATGTAAAAATTTAAAGTTCAATATTATTCTTCTGCCTCTACTTCTTTAATCACCATCTTTGGCAGATCCCTGATAGTCTCACGTATTCGTTTCAATCGGGCTTTTCCCTGACCGGCAAAGCGAAGCAGATTGTAAGCGTATATGCCAAAATGCAGGGCAAGCTCATTCGTTTTTTGATTCCGGGAAGGCAGCTGTTTAAAACCAAGATCAAACCTAAATTCCCGTATCAACGATTTACAGACTTTCCGGTGTTCGTCGTAAAGCCTTGGCACAGCTTCCGGCGGAATATCGAGCGTTGTCATGTACACATCCGCTTCATACTCTGGAATCAAAAGGATTTGCCCGTTTTTATCAATGGTTGTTTCAATGAGTTTAAAAACATAATAGGCTGGTTTTTTTGCCCCGGCTGTCGTGTTGGTTTCCGCAACAGATCCAAAGTAAACGTTTTTTCCTTCCCGTTCGGATGAGCATGTGCCGTGTTTCCGTGCAGTTTCTACCCAAGTGCTAGCATCTGTCTGAAGTTTCATCACAAAATCGATGTGAAGGTCCAGCAGTTTTGCCGCAATTTCGGATCCTTCTTTTGCCTCGAGCCGCCAAAGGAAAGCCCCTTCCGCCAATTGTTCAGCAGCACGGACCGACACGCTCGTTTCTTGTCCAAAGGAAAGGCAGTACCCTTCCTTTCCAATAAAAGCAAACGGCATTGCAACATCCACCGGTATAAAACTTTTGCCTTGTATGGTCACCGGGTTGATAGGTGCACCAGCCTTGCGAAGCAGGTGAAGAGACTCTTCAAGGATGATCTGTTTCCATTCTTCTGATAAAGCTGCCTCGTCCAGACGGTGCTCCAAGACAGCCGGCGAGGGAACCCTTTCCAATTTTAAAAAAGGACGGAAATCATAGTCGCTCCGTAACGGTTCAATTTCAGCAAACTTATTTTTTCCAAGGCAAAGCAGCCCGATATAGGCCTTCGCGATGTCCCCGTTTGAATAGCCGGGATTCCTTTTAATGGTTTCTGACTTGGCGCTATTCAGCCTTGATGCGAGATGAGTCTGGCTGATAAGGAACTCTACTATGCCCATTCCGAATTTATCCAATATCATTTCATTCGTTTGCTCAATCCGTAAATTTTTCATCTGCTCACCTGCGAAAATTGATATTTATATTATACAAAAAGTAGCTTATAATGGGTGTGAAGTCTGAATTTTAGAAAGGATGTGAACGATGCTTTTCAAGGAAAGAAAAACTTCACTTGAATGTGCTCTTTTAAAGTCGCTGAACAACCGGATGAAACTCCATGAAAAAGACATCCAGTATCTCCGGAATTTGGAAAAAGGGGACGAAGGCGAGCGGTATTTTGACTCTTTAACAGCAGCACTTACATGTGATTGTTTTGTACTGAATGATTTGCGGCTTTCCTGCAACAATGCTACGTTCCAGATTGATGCCCTCATGATTACCGGCGAAACCATTTACCTGTTTGAAGTGAAAAATTATGAAGGCGATTTTTATTACGAGCGGGACAGAATTTTTACAAAAAATAAGTCTGAAATCAACAATGCGCTGCTTCAGGTCAAACGTTGCGAATCGCTTTTCCGGCAGTTGATTCTCTCGCTCGGTTTCAATATGCCGGTCTCGGCTTCCGTTGTTTTTGTAAACCCCGAATTTACCCTGTACCAGGCACCCCTGAGTGCGCCATTTATTTTCCCGAATCAGTTAAAACGGTATATGAAAGATTTGAATGCAATTTCTGCAAAGCTGAGCGGAAAGCATAGAAGGCTGGCAGAAAAGCTATCTTCGCTGCATATAGAAGAATCGCCTTTTCTTCATTTGCCGAAATATGAGTATGATCAATTGCGGAAAGGCATTGTGTGCGACGCTTGTGGTTTTTTTCCTGTGCGGTAAAAGGGCATGCAATGATTTGTGAGGATTGTGGACATGCTGAATCTGTTGAGGCCGCGGTCCTCCGCAGTGTCAGAGAATTTCGGATGTTGTTTCCAGAGCGGAAGATTACAACAAATGATATTTTTGACTGGTGCAGGATTGTGGAATCGAAAAAAAGGGTGAGCAGGATACTGGCAAAAAATTTTAATAAGTTCAGAGGTGGAAGGTGGTCTTACTATGAGTAATTGATGATCACAAACTTATGAATTACAAATTCTACCGGGGAAAAGCATTTGGTATTTTGACACTTCAAAAAGACCAAATATGCTCAGTTCCCCGGTTATTTTTGTCCTTTTGAACACTCCAAAAAGACATTTTGTTCCGGTCAATGGCTCCTTTTGTCCTTTTGGATGCTCCAAAAGAACAATTTGCTCCGGTCCACGGCTCCTTTTGTCCTTTTGACAGCTTCAAAAGGACATTTTGTTTCAGTTCACGGCTCCTTTTGTCCTTTTGACTGCTTCAAAAGGACATTCCGATCCCAGATGCAACGCGTTTTGTCCTTTTGGCAGCTTCAAAAGGACATTCCGAGCCCAGATGCAACGTGTTTTGTCCTTTTGGCAGCTTCAAAAAGACATTTCGGGCCCAGATACAGCTTGTTTTGTCCTTTTGACTGCTTCAAAAAGACATTTCGAGCCAGAATGCAACGTGTTTTGTCCTTTTGACTGCTTCAAAAAGACACTTTGGACCCCGATGCAACGCGTTTTGTCCTTTTGACAGGTTCAAAAGGACATTCCGAGACCAGATGCAACGTGTTTTGTCCTTTTGGCAGCTTCAAAAAGACATTTCGAGCCCGGATGCAGCGTGTTTTGTCCTTTTGACAGCTTGAAAAAAACATTTCAGGCCTAGGTGCGGCTCCTTTTTGTCTTGAATACTCCAAAAAAAACAATTTGCTATGGTCCCGCGATTTCATTTGTGTTTTTAAATGCCTCCCTGAAACAACAGTAAGCTTACTTTTGCCATATTTTATAGCAAACCAAAGTATCTTGTTCAGCCCTTTTTGGATTTCCCCCATTTCTCCGGTTCCCGCCGCCATTCCTCGAGTGTCGCCAAGTCTTCTTCCCGGATCAGCCCCCTTTCTACGCCAACCTGAAGCAGTGTGGAGTAATTCGATAAGGAGTAAGCGGTGATGCCTTCTTTTGCAAAATTTGCCGCTCCGGCCGGAAGTTCATATGTAAAAATCGAGACAACGCCGAGCACTTCGCAGCCGGCTTCCCGTAATGCGCGGACAACGGTGAGCACGCTGCCGCCGGTTGAAATTAAATCTTCGACAACGACAACTTTTTGCCCGGTGGAAACCCGCCCTTCGATCTGGTTGCCCTTGCCGTGTGTTTTTGCACTCGAACGGACGTATACCATTGGCAAATTCATCAGGTCGCTGACAAAAGCGGCGTGGGCAATCCCGGCAGTTGCCGTGCCTGCCACCACTTCCGTTTCCGGGAAGTGTGCTTCGATCAGCTTTTTCAGTCCGATGGCGATTTCTTTCCGCAGGTTCGGATAGGACAATGTAATGCGATTATCGCAGTAAATTGGCGATTTGATTCCGGATGACCATGTAAAAGGTTCACCGGGTTTTAAAAAAACAGCTTCAATGTCAAGCAATTGTCCGGCAATGTATTTTTCCATTATTCGTTCCCCCATTGTTGTTTCACTTTTAAATAAGCTTCGTACGGGTCGGGCGCTTTCGTAATCGAACGCCCGACGACAATTGCGGTCGAACCGAGTTCCCTTGCCTTCGCAGGTGTAACGACACGTTTCTGATCGGAAACATCATCTCCGGCCAGCCGGATGCCCGGCACCACTTTCAAAAACGCCCCGCCGAGCCGCGCCGTAATATCAGGGGCTTCAAATGCGGAGCAGACAACACCGTCAAGCCCTGCATCATAAGCAAGCACAGCGTAATCCAGCACTGATTCGCGCAGCGGTTTTAAAATGCCCTGTTCTTTTTGCATTTGCGTTTCAGAGGTGCTTGTTAGCTGTGTTACTGCGAGAATCGCCGGGCGTTTTTTCCCTGCAGGGGTGCCGGCTTCCAAACCAGCCAAAGCGGCTTTCATCATGTCCGAACCGCCGGCGGCATGGACGTTCACCATATCCACTCCAAGCCGTGCCAGCCCTTTCATTGCCCGCCCCACTGTATGTGGAATGTCATGCAACTTTAAATCAAGAAAAATATCATGCCCCATTTCTTTGAGGGCAGCAATCAAACAAGGGCCGGTCTGGTAAAACAGTTCCATTCCCACTTTGACATAGAGCGGTTCGCCGCCAAACTGCTGTAAAAAAGCGAGCGTTTCTTCTTCCGATGAAAAATCAAGGGCGATGATCGGTTTATGCATGCTGCGTGTGGCTCCTTCCTATCAGGTCTTGAATGCTTTCGGCGCCGAGCTGTTCCATCACAGCCGGCAGTTCACGGATGATGCGCGGGCAGGCGAGCGGATCAATAAAATTCGCGGTACCGACTGCGACTGCACTGGCGCCGGCGTATAAAAATTCCACTGCATCTTCTGCCGTCATAATACCGCCCATGCCGATAATCGGGATATCCACTTCCCGGCTCACCTCGTAAATCATCCGGACAGCAACCGGTTTGACGGCCGGTCCCGAGAGCCCCCCTGTTTCATTGGCGAGAAGCGGGCGCGCCGTTTTCAAATCGATTTTCATGCCAAGGAGTGTGTTAATCATCGTGAGCCCGTCGGCACCGCCGGCTTCTGCTGCCTTGGCAATCGCCACAATATCCGTGACATTCGGGGAAAGTTTTACATACACCGGCACTTCCGAAACAGCTTTTACTTGCCGTGTCAGTTCAAACGCCATCTCCGGATCGGTACCGAATGCGATGCCGCCGGATTTCACGTTTGGGCAGGAAATATTGAGTTCAAGCGCGTGCACATTCGGCGCTTTTGAAAGGCGGGTGGACACGTAGACATAATCTTCAAAAGTGGAGCCCGCTACATTCGCAATGATTGGAACATCATATGACTGTAAAAACGGGAGCTCTTCCACAAGCACACTTTCCAGCCCCGGATTTTGCAGGCCGATTGCATTCAGCATGCCGGCTTCCGTTTCCGCAATCCGCGGGACCGGGTTGCCGAAGCGCGGTTCTGTTGTTGTCGCTTTAATCATGATCGCGCCCAGTTCGCTCAAATCATACCAGCGGCTGTACTCACGCCCGAAACCGAAGCAGCCCGATGCCGGCATGACCGGATTTTTCAAGGACAAGCCCGGCAGTTCGACGTGCAAATCCGGAAGAACACGGCGCTTTATTCCCCGTCTTTCGGCATGGTCTTTAGGTGAATCCGGGGGAACACGACACTCTATTCCCCGTCTTTCAGCATGATGTTCAGACAAATCCGGGGGAACACGGCGCTCTATTTCCCGTCTTTCAGCATGATGTTCAGGCAAATCCGGAAGAACACGGTGCTCTATTTCCCGTCTTGCAGCATGATGTTCAGGCAAATCCGGGGGAACGCGGTGCTTTACTTCCCGTCTTTCATCATGGTGTTCAGGTAACTCGGTCATATTAGGATCTCCCCCATTTCAAATACAGGCCCGTCGCTGCATACTTTTTTCGAAGCGGTGCCGGTTGGGTCATTTTTCGGGCGGCAGACGCACCCGTAGCAAGCGCCGGTTCCGCACGCCATCCGTTCTTCAAGCGAGAAAAAGCCGCGCTGCCCCGGGTATGCCGCTTCCAATGCGCGCAGCATCGCAGCCGGGCCGCATGCGTACAAACAGTCAAATGCCCAATTCTCCGCCGCCAGTACATCCGTTACAAACCCTTTCGTCCCCCATGAACCGTCCACCGTTGCGACGGATGTCGGGGCAAGGGTTGAAAACTTCTCCACGTAAAAAGCGTGGGCCGCCGATTCAAACCCGAGCACGTGGCGGACTTCAACGCCGCCTGCTTTAAGCTGCCGGGACAGCTCGTACAGCGGCGGGACCCCGATGCCGCCGCCGACAAGGAGCGCTTTTTGCCCGGGGCGAAGCGCGTCCACCGGGAACCCGTTGCCAAGGGGGCCGAGCACATCGAGCCGTGCGCCGGGTGCCATGTTTGCCATCAGGCGCGTTCCTTTTCCCTGCACCCGGTACAACAAAGTAAGCGCGCCGTTTTTGCGGTCCACCGCCGCGATGCTGATCGGACGGCGCAACAGGGGATCAAACCCGCTTCCCGCTTTCACATGAACAAACTGTCCGGGGCGGGCGATTTGCCGGACCAAACTGCCGGCAAGCACCATTTCCCAAATATCCTGCGCAATGAGCCGGTTGCTTTTCACGATCATATATTCCTGGATCATGCGTGCACCGCCTGCTTTGCCCCCTGCACCATCGGCATGATCGAAAAACTTATCGATTCCAAAATGGATACGATGGCTGCTGCTGTATCAAGCGAAGTCAGGCACGGGATGCCGCATTCGACTGCTTCCCTGCGGATCCGGAAGCCGTCGCGTTCGTATTCCCGGCCTTTTGTGATCGTGTTCAGGACAAATTGCACATCGCCCCTTTGGATCGAGTCGAGCACGGTCGCCCCTTCGCCGCCAATTTTTTCCACTTCTTCGACAGCCAGGCCGTTTTCCCTTAAAAATTTTGCCGTTCCCGCCGTTGCTTTTAAGGTAAAACCGATCTCGACAAAGCGTTTCGCAAGCGGCAGGGCTTCCGGTTTGTCTTTATCGGCAACCGTAAACAGGATGCTGCCATCCGGCGAAAGCTTCATGCCTGCTGCAACGAGCCCTTTGTACAGCGCTTTTTCAAATGTACGGTCGCAACCCATCACTTCTCCCGTCGATTTCATTTCCGGTCCGAGTGTCGGTTCCACCCGCTTCAATTTTGCAAAAGAGAAGACCGGCACTTTCACGAACACCTCCGCTTTTTCCGGCCTCAAGCCGGTGCCATAGCCGAGATTTTCAAGCGATTCGCCTAAAATCACTTTCATCGCGAGTTTTGCCATCGGGACATCGGTAATTTTGCTTAAAAACGGAACCGTCCGGCTTGAGCGCGGGTTCACTTCGATCACAAAGAGTTCATTGTGCGAGACGATAAACTGGATGTTCATTAACCCTTTGATTTCAAGCTCTGAAGCAAGCTTGCGGCACGTCTCCACCATTTCCGCTTTTAATGCCTCGGAAAGCCGCTGCGGCGGATAGACTGCGATCGAGTCGCCGGAGTGGACGCCGGCCCGTTCAATATGTTCCACGATGCCCGGGATTAAAATATCCCGGCCGTCCGCGATCACATCGACTTCAAACTCCTGCCCTGTCACATAGCGGTCAATCAAAACCGGCTGGTTCGGGCTGACTTTCACCGCGTGTTTCATATACTGGCGCAAGTCTTCTTCATGGTAGACGATTTCCATCGCCCGTCCGCCGAGCACAAACGACGGGCGCACGAGCACCGGATAGCCGATTTCGGCCGCAATTCGGACGGCTTCTTCCGCCGAAGTGCCGGTTTTTCCAAGCGGGCGTTTAATGCCGAGCCGGTTTAACAAATGGTCGAATTTGTCGCGGTCTTCGGCACGATCGAGATTTTCAAGCGAAGTGCCGAGAATGCGCACCCCGCGGTTTGCGAGCTGTTCCGCGAGATTGATCGCCGTCTGGCCGCCGAACTGGACAACAACCCCTTCCGGCTGTTCCAAATCGATGATATGCATGACATCTTCAATCGTCAGCGGTTCAAAATAGAGCTTGTCAGAGATGCTGAAATCGGTGGAGACGGTTTCCGGGTTGTTGTTAATGATGATCGCTTCGTACCCGGCTTCCTGGATTGCCCACACCGCATGGACGGTTGCATAGTCAAACTCGATTCCCTGGCCGATCCGGATCGGGCCGGAACCGAGGACAATGATGCTTTTTCTGTTTGTCACAACCGATTCGTTTTCTTCTTCATATGTACCGTAAAAATACGGCGTTTCTGATGCGAATTCGCCGGCACATGTATCGACCATTTTATAGACCGGTAAAATGCCATTCTCTTTGCGCCATGCGTACACTTTTTCTTCTGTCGTTTTCCACAGCCCGGCAATCGTCTGATCGGCAAAGCCCATTTCTTTTGCTTTCCGGGCCGCCTCTTTGTCCCATTGCGCCTCCTGAAGCGTGTTTTCAAAGCGGATGATGTTTTCCAGCTTATGAAGGAAAAACAAGTCGATTTTGCTCCAGTCATGCAGCTGCCCGATCGTGACACCCTTTCTTAGCGCTTCTGCGATGTAAAAAAGGCGTTCGTCGCCGGCATTTTTGATCCTTTTTTCGATCACGCCCATACCGGATGCTTCCTCGAGTTCCAAATGATGGACGCCGATTTCAAGCGACCGTACTGCTTTTAACAGCGATTCTTCAAATGTGCGGCCGATCGCCATTACTTCGCCCGTTGCTTTCATTTGCGTGCCAAGTCTGCGGTATGCCTGTTCAAACTTATCGAACGGGAACCGCGGAATTTTTGTGACGACATAATCAAGCGCCGGTTCAAAATTGGCGTAAGAAGTGCCGGTGACCGGGTTTTTCATCTCGGCCAGCGTGAGCCCGACTGCAATTTTCGCTGACAGTTTCGCAATCGGGTATCCGGTTGCTTTCGAAGCGAGCGCAGATGAACGGCTGACGCGCGGGTTGACTTCGATTACATAATATTGAAAACTGTCCGGGTCAAGCGCGAACTGTACATTGCAGCCGCCTTCGATGCCGAGGGCGCGGATAATTTTCAATGAAACATTGCGCAGCATCTGGTATTCTTTGTCGCTTAACGTCTGGCTTGGGGCGACGACAATCGAATCGCCGGTATGGACGCCGACCGGGTCAATGTTTTCCATGTTGCAGACGACGATGGCATGGTCTTCGCTGTCGCGCATCACTTCGTATTCGATTTCTTTAAAGCCGGCAATGCTTTTTTCGAGCAGGCACTGGTGGACAGGGCTCTGGCGCAATCCGCCTGATACGGTTTCGATCAGCTCCTCTTCATTACGGCAGATGCCGCCGCCCGTTCCGCCCAGCGTGTAAGCCGGACGGACGATGACCGGGTAGCCCGCTTTTTCGATAAAACGGTAAGCTTCTTCGAGTGTATGGATGATCATGCTGTCCGGCACCGGCTCGCCAAGTTTTCCCATCAGTTCGCGGAACGCTTCCCGGTCTTCCGCCTGCTCGATGGCGCCCAGTCTTGTTCCGAGCACTTCGACGCCGTACTCGTCAAGGATGCCGGATTTCGCCAGTTCCATTGCAATGTTGAGACCGGTCTGGCCACCAAGCGTCGGCAGGAGGGCATCCGGGCGTTCTTTGCGGATGATGCGGGCGACAAATGCCGGCGTAAGCGGTTCGATGTAGATTTTATCCGCCATTTCCGTATCGGTCATAATCGTTGCCGGATTGGAATTGACCAAAACGACATGATACCCTTCTTCTTTTAAAGCAAGGCAGGCCTGCGTGCCGGCGTAATCAAATTCTGCAGCCTGGCCGATCACGATCGGGCCGGATCCGATCACAAGAATTTTTTCGATATCAGTGCGTTTTGGCATAGGTTTGTTCCTCCTTTTGTTTTTCAACCATGGTTAAAAACTTGTCGAATAACGGGTTCGAATCGTGCGGGCCTGGCGATGCTTCCGGGTGGTACTGGACGGTAAAAGCAGGGTATTTGCGATGTGCCAGTCCTTCAATCGTGCCGTCGTTCAATGCCCGTTCCGTTACGATAAGGTCTGTTCCGGCAAGCGAATGTTCATCGACCGCATAGCCGTGGTTCTGCGAGGTGATCACCGTTTTCCCTGTTTCGATGTCCTGGACAGGATGATTCGCGCCGCGGTGGCCGAATTTTAATTTGAACGTATCGGCGCCGCACGCTAACGCAAACAGCTGGTGCCCGAGACAAATCCCGAAAAGCGGCACTTTCCCGAGTATGCCTTTTACCATATCAACCGCACAAGCGACATCTTTCGGGTTGCCGGGACCGTTTGACAACATCACCCCATCCGGCCGGAGCTGTAAAATGTCCGCCGCCGTTGTATCATACGGCAACACGGTAACGCGGCAGTTTCGTTTTGAAAGTTCGGTTAAAATGCTTTTTTTCGCGCCGAAATCGACAAGGGCAATATGTTTGCCGGGCCCTTCCATTTCGTAACGCTTCTTTGTGGATACTCTTGCAACGGCATCATGAATAGCTCGTTTCGCTTGAAGATTTTTGATCACGGCTTCCGGATCTTCGTCTTCGGCACAAAGGGCGGCCCTGAGCGTACCGAAAGCGCGGATTTTTCTTGTCAGTTTCCGGGTGTCAATGCCGGATATACCGGGGATGCCTTTTTCTTTTAAAAAGGTATCGAGCGTTAAGGTGCTCCGCCAGTTTGACGGGTACGAAGCCGCTTCTTTCACCACGACCCCCTTCACATACGGCTTTACCGCTTCAAAATCGTTCCAGTTGATGCCGTAGTTCCCGATGAGCGGGTAGGTGAACGTGACGATCTGGCCGTAAAAAGACGGGTCGGTTAATGTCTCCTGGTAACCAGTCATCCCGGTTGTAAAAACGATTTCCCCGTAAGCCGCTTTTTCACTGCCAAAACCTTCCCCTTTAAAAACCGTGCCGTCTTCCAAGAGCAGTTGCCTTTTCATTTCAATGCCAGCTCCTTTTCCCATACCAGTTTTCCGCTTCCCCATGTGGCTTGCGGGAAGCCTTTGCATACACACCCCAAAAACGGGGTATTTTTTCCTTTCGATAAAAAGCGATCCGGGTCAATTGTTTTTTCTTCTGCCAGGTTAACTGCCGTGATATCGGCGGGTGCCCCTGTTTTCAGCGTCCCGTATGGAAGACCGAACACGCTAGCCGGCTTTATTGTCATCCAGTCAACAAGCTGTTTTAGCGTAAATATGCCAGTTTCAACAAAATGTGTATATAAAAGCGGAAAAGCTGTTTCAAATCCGGTGATGCCAAATGGCGCCTGTTCAATGCCTTTTGCTTTTTCCTCCGCGGTATGCGGAGCGTGGTCAGTGGCGATAAAATCAATCGTGCCATCCAAAAGGCCTTCAATAAGGGCGTCGCGGTCTCTTTTCGACCGGAGCGGCGGGTTCATTTTCCAGTTGGCATCAGGGCCCGGGATGTCGTCTTCAGAAAGGAGCAAATGGTGCGGTGTCACTTCGGCTGTCACTGGAATGCCGGCCCGTTTTGCGTCACGAACAACCCGGACGGATTCTTTCGTGCTGATATGGCAGACATGATAATGGCAGCCTGTATGTTCTGCAAGCAACACGTCGCGGGCGATCTGCACCGACTCGCATACGGAAGGGATCCCTTTTAACCCGTGCGCCGCCGCGAAAGATCCGTCATGCACGCAGCCGCCCCGGATGAGCGAATTGTCTTCACAATGGGCGACGACCGCCATACCGAGTGCTTTTGCCTGTTCCATCGCAGCTAGCATCTGCCCCGCTTCCTGCACGCCGACGCCGTCATCCGTGAACGCGAAGGCGCCTGCTGCTTTTAAACCGGCAAAATCCACGAGTTCGCCGCCTTTTTCATCAAGGGTGATGGCAGCATAAGGGAGCACGCGCACAACTGCATCCCGGCTGATTTTTTCCTTTAGAGACAAAAGGCGCGCCGGCCGGTCGGTAACCGGTTTGGTGTTTGGCATCGCCGCTACCGTTGTAAACCCGCCTTTTGCCGCGGCCATCGTCCCGGTGCGGATCGTTTCCTTCTGTTCGAACCCCGGTTCCCGCAAATGCACATGCAAGTCGACAAACCCGGGGAGAACCGTAAGCCCCGTTGCATCATATACCTGTTCGCCCGCTTCTTTCAGTTCCGAGCCGGTTTCCGCAATTTTTCCATCTTTGATCCGGATATCCCGCTTTACCGATTCTCCCTTTTCATCTAAAACCATCCCGCCTTTAATTAACCAGTCCACTTGGCAAACCACCTTTTCTGTTTTGTCAAAATAGCGCGATCCATAGCAATTTTCATTTTTCAAGCTGTCTGGAAAACCGCTTTTTCTTTCTGTAAAATCGTTTTTAAAATCGCCATCCGTGCAAACACGCCGTTTTCCATTTGTTTAAAAATCCGCGACCGGCTGCATTCCACGAGGCTAGTTGCAATCTCGACATCGCGGTTGACCGGCGCCGGGTGCATAATGATGCTGCCCGGTTTCATCATCCGTTCCCGTTCCACCGTCAGCCCGTATGCGCGGTGGTACGCTTCTTTTGTCAGATGGGCAGTTTCTTGATGGCGTTCATGTTGGATGCGGAGCAGCATGACGACATCTGCTTCCGCTACGCCGTCATCGACCGGAACGTACGGGAGATGCATGGTTGGGTCAAACCATTTTACAGGCCCCGAACACGTGACGGTGGCACCAAGCTTTTTCAATGCTTCGGCGTTTGATCTGGCAACGCGGCTGTGGACGATATCGCCGATGATACACACCTTTAAGCCGCGGAAGCCGCCGAATTCCTGTTTGATCGTCAAAAGATCAAGCAGGCATTGGGACGGATGCTGACCGCTGCCGTCTCCCGCATTGACAATCGAAAGCGCCAATCCTGCGAGCTGCCTGTAATATTCATCTTCCTGGTGACGGATCACCACCACTTTGACGCCGATCGACTGCAATGTTTTCACCGTGTCGTACAATGTTTCACCCTTTTGCACGCTTGATGCCCCGACTTCAAACGGAAGCAGCTCAAGGCCAATCCGCCGTTCTGCCACTTCAAAGCTGCATTTTGTCCGCGTGCTCGGCTCGTAAAACAAATTGGCTGCAAAAACCGGCTCCGGCGCTTTCCATACGGCCCCTTTTGAAAAGGCATCGGCTTCTTCCAGAAGTTCCAAAATTTCCTCATTGCCCAAATCGGATATCGTCAGAAAATGCTGCATGTTCCATCCTCCTTTGTTTTTCAGCCAAAAAAGCACCCTGCTTATGGCAGGGTGCGTGAAATGGCACGGCAAGTCAAAAGCCTTGCGCGGCCGGCACCCTTCCAAGCCTCTCCGGACTTGCAGTTAAAAGGTGTTCCGTATTCATTTCAATGAAAAAGCCCCTTTGCCGTGAGGGTACAAAGGGGCTTTCAAACCTCCTTTGCAAACCTCACAGGGCTTGCTTAAAAGGATTACACATCGTGGATTGTGACCAGGTCCCGCCCGTCCACATCCGTCAATTGTACAACGATTCTTTCCGACTGGCTCGTCGGGATATTTTTTCCGATAAAGTCGGGGCGGATCGGCAATTCCCGGTGGCCGCGGTCAACGAGCACCGCGAGCTGGATCCGGCTCGGGCGGCCGATATCCATCAGCGCGTCCATCGCCGCGCGCACTGTCCTGCCTGTATAGAGCACATCATCGACAAGCACGATCTTTTTACCGGTGATGCTGGATGGCAGGTTCGCGCCCTTCACTTCCGGTTCGCCGTCTACCGTTTTTTTCGATAAATCATCGCGGTACAGCGTGATGTCCAGCTCGCCGACTTCGACTTTGCGCCCTTCGATTCTCTCAATCCTTTCCGCCAGGCGATCAGCGAGATAAATGCCGCGCGTTTTAATCCCGATGAGCATCGTGTCTTCAATGCCTTTATTCCGTTCAATGATTTCGTGGGCGATCCGCGTCAACGCCCTGCGGATCATGATTTCATCCATTACTACCGCTTTTTGGGCCATGGTGTCTCCTCCCGGGAAAAATCAAAGCCTTCCGCACCGAAGGCAGGAAGGCTTTGTAAAATGAACGTTCCCTTGCCAGCCTCACGGGACTGTTTTTAAAAGGCTTATGAAGTTATTTTTACCTTACCCGTTTTTCATCCGTTTGTCAATATTTTTTATACCGTGATGTTCACAGACCGCGCCTCATTGTGTTTAAAAGATGCGCGAAATCATCCGGCAACGGCGCTTCAAATGTGAGCGTTTCGCCGGTGCGCGGGTGGCAAAAACCGAGTACCCCGGCGTGGAGCGCCTGGCCGCCGAAATCAATCGTTTTTTTCGGCCCGTATTTCGGGTCGCCTGCCAAAGGATGGCCGATATACTTCATATGGACGCGGATCTGGTGGGTGCGCCCCGTTTCAAGCCGGCATTCGATAAATGTATACCGGTCAAACCGTTCCAGCACGTGGAAATGGGTCACCGCGTCTTTTCCGTTATCGACCACGGCCATCCGCTGGCGGTCAGCCGGGTCCCTTCCGATCGGGGCGTCAATGGTGCCGGCTTCATGCGGAATATTGCCGTGGACAAGCGCAAAATATTTGCGGGTTACCGTTTTTTCGCTGAGCTGCGCCGCCAGCTTTTCGTGCGCGTAATCGTTTTTGGCCACCATTAACAGCCCGGATGTGTCCTTGTCAATCCGGTGGACAATCCCGGGGCGGAGCACGCCGTTAATACCCGATAGATCTTTGCAGTGGTACATCAGGCCGTTCACAAGCGTCCCTGTAAAATGCCCATTTGACGGATGGACAACCATGCCTTTTGGTTTATTGACAACAAGCACATCGGCATCTTCATAATAGATATCAAGATGCAAGTCTTCCGGTTCAATATCGGGCAATTCCGGCTCCGGCACCTCAATTTCAACCAAGTCGCCTGTTTGCAATCTGTAATTTGCTTTTTCTTTTTTGCCGTTTACGGTAATGTCACCATCTTTAATCCATTGCTGAACTTGTGATCTTGACCATTCTTCCCGGATAGAAGAGACCATTTTATCAAGCCGTTCATTTGCTTCGTGTTCAAGAATGGTGTGATCCATTTTTTCCATCGGTTTTCTCCTTTGTCTTTCTGTCTTCCAAAAGCATTGAAATCAGCAACAATACAACGCCAATCGTTAAACTGGCATCCGCCACGTTAAAAATGGCAAAATCATAACTGCCGAAACGCAAATGGACAAAATCAACCACTTCGCCGCGGAACAGGCGGTCAATAAAGTTGCCGATTGCCCCTCCTAATATAAGGCCGAGGCTGATGCCGACTAGCGCCCTATCTTTCGCATATTTTTGTATGTAATAAAGAATGCCGGCAATGACAATTAGGGTAATGAGATAAAATAGCCACATCTGCCCTTCCAGTATGCTGAAGGCAGCGCCTGTGTTGCGCGTCGATGTGAGAAAAAAGAAACCCGGAATCACTTCGATGCTTTCCCCGAGCGCCATCCCTTTTAAAACGAGCCATTTGGCCAGCTGGTCCAAGATGATCACAATGAGTGCAACCGCATAATAAAAAATAACCAATCGCTTTTCCTCCGCCTGTGTTTACGGCAGGCGCAAAATACCGCCTGGTCCGGAATATATTTCTTTCTGCATTTTAGCATAAACAGCAGGAAGTGAAAAGAACGGACGGCTGGATCCGGTCCGCCCGTTCCTGCCAGCTTCTTTTAGGCGGAAACCATTTTTGCTGATTGAAGTTGCGCAAAAGCAATGCCTTTTTGACATTTCTTTCTCCCTTTTCTAGTGAATAAGATCGTACGGGACGGTTACTTTGCCGTATGACAGGATGGTTTGCCGGTCCGCAGGCAACAGGGCAGGGATTTCCGCAAGGCCCGGGTCAACTTTCCGGGTGCCGTGGAACCCGTCCAATGCCGCCTCAATCTCTTTCAATTCCTCCTGAACCAGATGTTGCACAAGCTCATGTTTCGCCTCGTATACGGATAATTCAGCCCGTAGCGATTGCAGCCAAATTTTCGGATCTTTACGCATCTTCCAACAGCCTCCCCGCTTCTTTGTTGGTTTTAGCATTCCCGCAGGCAAGGCTTGTTTGCGGAAAAACGTTTTCTAAAAGTAACAAAATCATGCAGCGGCAAACGGTTTTTGCCAGTTAAAATCCGGCGCTGGCAATGGGCTGAAATCCGTTAAAAAAGCCGGCGCTGCATGTCTTCATGCAAGCCCCGGCTTAAAGCTTCACACTTCCCGCATCAATGTTTTCACAACTTGTGCACAGCGCGGGCAGAGCGTCGGATGGTCATGGTCCAGGCCGACTTCCGGCGTTACAACCCAGCACCGTTCGCATGTTTCGCCTTCCGCTTTTTCGACGACAATAGCCGCGTGTTCAAGCTTCAGCGCATTTTCCGGCGCGTCTTCAATGGCGCCTGCCACTTCAAATCCCGATACAATGAACAATTGCTTTTTGCTTTCCGAAATGCTGTCAAGCAGTGCTTTCGTCTCCTCATTCACATACAAGGTCACTTTCGCCGTCAGCGATTTCCCGATTACTTTTGCATTCCGCGCTTCTTCCAATGCTTTTAAAACGTCTCCGCGGAGCGCCATAAACGCATTCCATTTTTCTTCAAGCGCACTAGCATCCGGCAAATCCACATATTCCGGCATATCGGTCAGCTGGACGCTTTCTTCCGCGACACCCGGAATATACTGCCAGACTTCATCGGCTGTATGCGGCAAAATCGGCGACAACAGCTTGGTTAAGGAAACAAGGCATTCATACAAAACGGTTTGCATCGCACGGCGTTCCGGATTGTCTGCAAGCTCGATGTACAGCACGTCTTTTGCAAAATCCATATAGAACGAACTGAGGTCTGTGGCACAGAAATTGTTCACCGCATGGTAAATGGTGGCAAATTCGTACCGCTCATAAGCCTCCCGCACTTCTTTTACAAGCTTGTTCAATTTGACAAGCATAAACCGGTCGACCTCGCGCAACTCTTCATAGGCAACTTGGTGCCGGGCCGGGTCGAAGTCGTTCAGATTGCCCAGCATAAACCGGAACGTGTTGCGGATTTTCCGGTAGACTTCGGACACTTGTTTTAAAATTTCATTGGAAACCCGGACATCTGCCTGATAGTCAACGGAAGCGACCCACAAGCGGATGATGTCAGCCCCCAGCTGTTCAACCACTTTGCCAGGCAAAATCGTATTGCCGAGCGATTTGCTCATCTTCCGGCCTTCGCCGTCCAGCACAAACCCGTGGCTTAAAACGCCGTCGTACGGGGCGCGCCCTGTTACCGCCACACTGGTAATGAGCGACGAGTTAAACCAGCCGCGGTACTGGTCGGAGCCTTCAAGGTACAAATCAGCCGGCCGTTTCAAGCCTTCTTGTGCAGCCAGCACGCCCTGATGGGAAGAACCGGAATCGAACCAGACGTCCATAATATCCGTTTCTTTTTTAAATACGCCGTTCGGGCTGCCCGGGTGCGTAAAGCCTTCCGGAAGCAGGTCTTTCGCTTCCCGTTCAAACCAGACGTTTGATCCGTGTTTGCGGAACAGGTCGGACACATGCCGGATGGTTTCTTCCGTGATGATCGCTTCGCCGTTTTCCGCGTAAAAAACAGGGATCGGCACGCCCCATGCACGCTGGCGGGAGATGCACCAGTCGCCGCGGTCGCGGATCATGTTATGCATCCGGAGTTCGCCCCAAACAGGCGTCCAGTTGACCTCTTCAACGGCTTTCAAAATGTCATCGCGGAACATGTCAACCGATGCGAACCATTGCGATGTTGCCCGGAAAATTACCGGTTTTTTCGTCCGCCAGTCATGCGGGTACGAGTGCGTTAAAAACTTCAGTTTCAAAAGCGCACCTGCCTGATCCAGTGCTTCACAGATCGGTTTGTTGGCTTTGTCGTAAAACAGCCCTTCAAAACCGGGCGCGTCTTTTGTCATCATGCCTTTGTCATCTACAGCACAAATCACATCAAGCCCGTATTTTTTGCCGATGAGAAAGTCATCTTCCCCGTGTCCAGGTGAGGTGTGGACGCAGCCGGTCCCGCTGTCGGTTGTGACGTGGTCTCCGAGCATAACGAGCGAATCGCGACCGTACAGCGGATGTTTTGCAACAATGTACTCCAGCTTTTTCCCCGGAACCGTTTGAACGACTTCCGCGTTTTCCCATTCCAAAACGCTGCTTACTTCTTCAAGCAGGGCTTCGGCAACCAGATATTTGTTGCCGCCCGTTTTTACGACCACATAGTTGATCTCCGGATTGACGGCAATGCCGAGGTTTGACGGAATGGTCCAAGGGGTCGTCGTCCAGATGACGATTTTCGTATCCGTATCAAGCACGCCTTTTCCGTCTTTTACGTCGAACGCAACATAAATCGATGGCGATTTAATGTCTTTGTACTCAATTTCTGCATCTGCAAGCGCGGATTCGCTGGAAGGGGACCAGTATACCGGCTTCAGGCCTTTGTAAATATAGCCTTTTTTCGCCATTTCCCCGAATACTTTGATTTGCTCGGCTTCATATGCGGGCCGGAGCGTTAAATACGGATTTTCCCAGTCGCCGCGCACGCCGAGCCGTTTAAACGCTGTCCGCTGGCGATCGATTTGCTCATGGGCATATTTTTCGCACAGTTTCCTGAATTCGGCAACCGACATTGATTTCCGGTCTACGCCTTTTTTTGTCAGTTCCTGCTCAATAGGCAGCCCGTGCGTATCCCAGCCCGGTACATAAGGGGCATGGTAACCCGTCATCGATTTGAACCGGTTGATGATGTCTTTCAATGTTTTATTCAGGGCGTGGCCCATATGGAGATCGCCGTTTGCATACGGAGGCCCGTCGTGGAGCACAAACAGCGGCCTTCCTTCCGTGCGTTTCATCACCTTTTGATAAATATCCATTTCTTCCCATTTTGCCTGGATTTGCGGCTCTTTTTTCGGCAAATTTCCACGCATCGGGAAATCCGTTTTCGGCATTAAAAGTGTATCTTTGTAATCCATGCTGATCCTCCTGCCTTTTGCATATTGTATTTTGAATTTTTCGTTATGTTCAGCCTTGCCAAAAATCCAATAAAAAAACCTTCCCATCCCCAAAATAGGGACGAGAAGGTTCCCGCGGTACCACCCTAGTAGGCATCCAATATGCCCGCTCGACATCCGTAACGTGGAAGGTCCCGCTTAACTCTACTGGCCTTTTCGGCGTTCAAGGCAAGAACTCAAGGGGGATGTTCAGGCTGCGCGCTTTGCCGGGCTCGCACTGTCCCCGGTTCGCTTGGAAAGCTTTCACAACCCTACTGCCCTGTCATCGTTTTTTCGTATACAGTATTGAATGTATTCCATTATAGTGGACCGTGTTCGGATTCGTCAAGTTTGATTTGCTTCTTCTTCTTCCAGTTCAAACTCCGTAGCATCGACTTCAAATTCCATCAGCTTTTCCCAATCGTCGCTATCAATCAGGTCAAGCTGCGCCTCAATCAGCATTTTAAAGCGCGTCCGGAAGACTTTCGACTGTTTTTTCAGCTCTTCGATTTCGAGCGCAATTTTTCTTGCTTTCGAAAGGGCTTCATTGACAATCCGATCGGCATTTTTTTCCGCCTCGCGGATGATCAGTTTCGCTTCTTTCTGGGCATTGCCCTTGACTTCTTCCGCCGCTTCCTGGGCAACAACAATCGATTTATTTAAAGTTTCCTCAATGGAAGTAAAATGGCTCAGGCGTTCGTTTAATGATGCCACCTTATCTTCCAGGTTTTTCTTTTCGCGGATCAGCATTTCATAATCTTTGATCAGCTGGTCAAGAAATTCATTTACTTCATCTTCATCATAGCCGCGAAACCCTTTGCTGAACTCCTTATTATGTATATCTAAAGGCGTTAAAGGCATGTGGCCACCTCCTGTTCAATTTGCCTTTCGATTGCAAGATTCCCCTTCTTTTTTATATTATAATGGAATTCGACGATTTTTTGGGAAAATCCTGCTAATCCATCAAATTATTTTAAAATCCCTGCCACCATTCGCCACTTTTCTTTCTTCGTTTTGCCTTCCACGCGGATGAGCCGGCTTCTCCCGTACCCCCTAGCTGAAAAAGTATCACCTTCCTCGCACTGGAATGCCGGATCTTCCACTGTTTTCCAGTTCACTTTTACAAGCCCGTGCTCAATCAGCGCCCGCGTTTTTTGCCTTGAAATATTGTAAACGGCGGATAAAATCGCATCAAGGCGGAGCGAACTGACGGTGGCCTGTTTTTCAAGCCAGCGTTGCTGTTGCCCGATGGCCTCGCCCAACTGCATTTTCGTAAGGGTAACCGGCGTTTTTCCAATTTGCCGGAATTCCATTTGAATAAAGTCCGAAAGTTCCGCTGCCACGAAAAACTGAATGCGCCCTTCCCCGATTAAAATATCCCCGAATTTTTCGCGTTTCAGGCCGAGCGCCATCAGCGAACCAAGCACATGTTTATGTTCAAAGGAAACAAATTTGGCAGGGTAATGGACTTCGAATAAGGCAAGATGGAAGTCGTCCTCATCCGGAGAAAAATAGTCAGGAAAAAGCAGCATTCTTTTCCGCTCACTCTCTCTGTATCCGCCAAAAGCCCGGACAGAGACTGCGCCGTGGTTTCCGATCACCGTGTTGACAATTCTCTGCATGCGCGGATCCAAAAAATCCGTCAGTTCAGGGGCATACGCATCTTCCACGTATTGTTTCCAGGTCAGCACCTGGTCAATAAATTCCTTTTCATCCGGCCGGAAATGCTGGTAAATCGATTCCATTTGTCTGACTCCTTTTAAAAAAAGGAACTGCACAGTCCCTTTTTCTGAAAATGGCTCTTTTTACATGAACCATGAAAAAATTTCCGCAATGCCGGCTCTTGCCAAATCCAGGACAAAAAAAGCGACGATCGGAGAAATATCAATCATGCCGATCGGTGGAATGATTCTGCGGAAAGGGTCGAGATAAGGTTCCGAAACGCGCGCAAACAAACGCCCGATGTCGGTGTCCCTGAGATTAAACCACGACATAAAGATATAAATCAGGAGAATGTAAGAGTAAATTCTCATGAGAAGCAGAATGATCTTTAAAATTGAAAATAAAATTGGATCCATCCGGTTTATGGCCACCTCGTATCGTCATATTCCTGTCCCTGCAGGAATTCAGAAATTTTTCCGGAAACTTCTACGTTATCCGGCGTACAAAGAAAAATATTGCTGCCGACTCTCTGGATATCGCCTGCAATGGCATACACCGTTCCGCTCAGAAAATCGACAATCCGCTTCGCCTGGTCATGCGGCATGCTTTGCAAATTGACGACCACCGCGCGCCTGTTTTTCAAATGGTCGGCAATTTCCTGTGCATCGGCATATACCCGCGGTTCCACCAGAATGACTTTTGAAGACTTTTGGACGCTTTGCAGGCTGACCACATTTTGCCGCGCATGCCGGACCGGTTTCTCAGCGGGCTGCTCGGGTTCTTCATACTCTTTTTCCATCATTTCTTCTTCCTGGTCTTCGTATTCATCATCAAGCAAAAAGAATGACTTAAATTTCGTTTTCAGTCCCATTCCATTACACCTCCGTTTGTTTTCCCTTATCCGACAAGCGCAGTGCCGATTCTGACAAAAGTCGCCCCTTCTTCTACTGCAATTTCAAAGTCGTTGGACATCCCCATCGACAATTCGCGGCACGGAGCGTAATCCAAATGCAGTGATTCAATGTCCTGCTGCAGTTGTTTCAGCCCGCGGAATGTGCGCCGGATGACGTCCTCATCTTCCGTAAGCGGCGCCATCGTCATCAGACCCGCAACGCGAATATGCGGAAAATCCTTCAGTTTGCGGACAAAATCCACCACTTGCCCGGGCGCCATCCCGTGTTTCGATTCTTCCCCGGAAACATTCACCTGAATAAAGCAATTGATTTCTTTATCCAATTTTGCCGCCCTTTTTTCGATTTCCTCTGCAAGGCTCAGACGGTCCAAAGAGTGTATGTAGCTGACTTTATCAATAATGTTTTTGACTTTCCTTGTCTGCAGCGTCCCGATAAAATGCCAGACGGGACGGTTTCCGAGCGCCTCGTATTTTTTTAGAAGACCGTCATCGCGGTTCTCGCCTAAATGCTGAATGCCTGCTTCCAGTGCCTCTTTTGCTCTTTCTGTTGTGACATATTTCGTTACTGCAATGATTTCCACATCCCCGCGGCTTCTTCCTGCCCTTTGGCACGCTTTTTCAATTTTTTCGTTGATGCGCGCGAGGTTTTCCGATACTTTCATTTCTCCGGTGCTCCTTTTATCCCAATAAAGCCAAGCATTCTCCCGGTAGCGCCGTGATCGCGCCGGTGCGAAAAAAAGTCTTCTTCACAACAGCTTGTGCACAGGCTGCTGATTGCGATCCGGCTTTCCGGAATGCCTGCCTGCTGTAATATGATTTTGTTTAACTGCTTTAAATCAAGTGCATACTGGCCGGGTGATTTTTCCACGTACGGTAATTTTTCTTCTTTGCCAGTCCAAGGGCGGACAGCCTGGATGACACGGTCATCAACAAGATAGCATTCGCCGCAAATGGACGGCCCGATGGCGACTTCTATTTCATCAAGCGGCACGCCATCCTTTACCCATTTTTCAACCATTTTAGCCGCAATCCCGCGGGTGGTTCCTTTCCACCCGGCATGTGCGATCCCGACGCGCCCGTACTTCGGTGCGAAAAAGAAAACCGGCACACAGTCCGCAAACGCCAGCACAAGCAATATTTCTTTTTCATCGGTGTACAATCCGTCCGTATGCGGAAAAGAGGAACGGTAATCAGCCGCCCCCTTGCCGGCGTCTTTGCGCGTGACCCGTTGCACATGGTCTTCATGCGTTTGTTCGGCGCCGATCCAGTTTGATAAAGGGAATCCGGCCGCACTTGCAATGATCTCCCGGTTTTTCCTGACCGATTCAGGATCGTCGTTCACATGGAAAGCAAGGTTTAAACTGCCGGGAAAATTTGTGCTTGCGCCGCCGTTTTTCACTGTAAATCCGGCACATATCCCGTTTTTTTGCCAAGCGCCGACAGTATAATACACGGCCTGTGTTTTTATAAACGGTTCTCTCATCTCACCCTCACCCGGTTCTCTTTTGTACTATTATACCTTTTTATCCATATGTCTTCTATAGATTTTAGCATTCAATACGTTTTTTTCCGTACTGATTTTATTTATAGCAAATTTCATCAAAATTCTCTACTTTTTAGCTTGAAAACGGGGATCATCCGGAAATCCCCCGGATGTAACAGGTTTGTAACGCAACTAATAAACAGATGTTACCTTTCTGTTATATTAGACTGCTATTCTATCAATAACAAATCACTTACATAACAGAGGTAATGAATTTGAAGAAAACTTTAGTATCACTACTGACTGTTTGTATGTTGTCAATTGGGACGGGCCATGCATTTGCAGCAACAACGACATATACGGTGAAGCCGGGAGATTCATTATATAAAATCGCCAGTAAATATCATGTGACCGTGGCGCAGTTGAAAAGCTGGAACCACTTGAGGTCAAATGTGATCCGGGTGAAGCAGAAGCTGAAAATCCAGACGAAAACGCCTGCAAAAAAAGTTTCATCTTCGTCTTCTTCTTACCGCACGATAACGGTGAAAGCAACAGCTTATACAGCGGGTTCCGGCGGCGGGATTACGGCGACCGGCTTCAACTTAAAAAAACATCCTTCCGCAAAAGTGATTGCGGTCGATCCAAAGGTGATCCGGCTCGGTTCGAAAGTGTACGTTCCGGGTTACGGGATGGCTGTTGCCAGTGATACCGGCGGGGCTATCAAAGGGAAAAAAATTGATGTCTTTATTTCAAGTAAAAAGAAAGCCCTCCAGTGGGGCCGCAAAACGGTGACAATTAAAGTGTATAAGTAAAAAACGGCTGCGCGGCCGTTTTTTTCTTTGTCAGGCCGCGCTTATTTTCTTGGTTCCTGCAGTTGCTGCTGTGTATAGGCCGACTCTTTAAACCTGACGAGGATCACATCGGCGCCGATTTTGACGATGTTGCTCCACGGGATGACCACTTCGTCCTCTTTTCCAAATAAGCCGAACATTTTCCCCGATGAGCCGCCGACAATGATGCTTTCAATTGTGCCATTATCCAGATTGATATCAATATCTTCCACGTTTCCGAGTTTTCTGCCGTCCGATATGCTGACAACATCTTTCACTTGAAAATCCGAAATTCGGACCATCTGCTCTCCCCCCTGCTGTCTTTCCGCCATGTAATACAAGTTTATGCACGGGGGGAGGTTTTTACGAATAGAAAAGCGGAGGCGTTGCCGGACAAGGATTTCAAAGCCCCCTTTAATAAAGGGGCGGAAATCCATACGCCGACGAGCAAGCGCCCTCCGCTTTTCTTACTACTGTATATTTTTGTTCATTTGTTTGATGGCTGCTTTTTCGAGGCGGGAGACTTGGGCTTGGGAGATGCCGATTTCTTCTGCGACTTCCATCTGTGTTTTTCCTTGGAAAAACCGTTTGCGGATGATCATTTTCTCCCGTTCGTTCAGACGCCGCATTCCTTCTTGCAAGGCGATTTCTTCAATCCATTGCGAATCTTTGTTTTTTTCGTCACTCACCTGGTCCATGACATAAATCGGATCCCCTCCGTCGTTATAAATCGGTTCAAACAGTGATACGGGATCCTGAATGGCATCAAGTGCAAATACAATGTCTTCGTGCGGAACATCCAGCTCTCTGGCGATTTCTTCTGTTGTCGGTTCTTTCGAAGTGGCGCTCATCAGCTTTTCCCTTACTTGCAGGGCTTTATAAGCAATATCCCTCAAGGAGCGCGATACGCGGATCGGATTATTATCCCGTAAATAACGCCGGATTTCGCCGATAATCATCGGCACGGCGTACGTTGAAAAGCGGACATTTTGATTCAGATCAAAATTATCAATGGATTTCATGAGTCCGATACAGCCGACTTGAAACAGGTCGTCCACATATTCGCCACGGTTGTTAAAGCGCTGAATGACGCTCAGCACAAGGCGTAAATTGCCATTGACCAGCTTTTCTCTTGCAGACGCATCGCCGGCATGCATTTTCTTTAAAAGATCCCTCATTTCCTCATTTTTCAAAACGGGAAGCTTGGAGGTATCCACCCCGCAAATTTCCACTTTGTTGCGCTTCAAATCTTTTCCCCCCTTCAGGACTTCAGGAGCTGCTGTTCAAAAAACAGTATCTCCCCGGGTGGGAAATTTATGCACTGCGCAAAAAGCGGGAATTGCCTGCGGAAGATGCCCGGACATTGCCGTTCCTGCTTCCCGCCCGCCTGCAAATTTTCCTGCTATACCATTTTATTGAATTCTTTACGCAATCTTTTAATAATTCTTTTCTCAAGCCGCGAAATATAGGACTGGGAAATACCAAGCATATCGGCAACATCTTTTTGTGTTTTCTCTTCCTGCCCTTTAAGGCCGAAACGCAATTCCATAATCTGCTTTTCCCGATCCGACAAACAGTGCAGGGCGCTGTAAAGTAATTTTTTATCGACGTTCGCTTCAAGATCCCTTGTAATGATATCATCATCCGTGCCGAGCACATCCGAAAGCAGCAGTTCATTGCCGTCCCAATCGATATTTAGCGGTTCATCAAACGAAACTTCGGACCGGAGCTTATTGTTCCGCCTTAAATACATCAAAATTTCATTTTCAATACAGCGGGAAGCGTAAGTCGCCAGTTTGATCTTCTTTTCCGGATTAAACGTATTCACGGCTTTAATGAGGCCGATTGTGCCGATGCTGATTAAGTCTTCGATATTGATGCCGGTGTTTTCAAATTTGCGCGCAATGTAAACGACAAGGCGCAAGTTGCGTTCGATAAGGATCGAACGTGCTGCCTTATCCCCTGCCGGCAGTTTTTTTAACAGCATTTCTTCTTCTTCTTTGGAAAGCGGGGGCGGCAGGGCTTCATTCCCGCCGATATAATAAATTTCATCCGCTTTCAGCCCGAGCTTGAATAGGAGTTTGTACCAAAAATAAGCGAGTTTTAACCGTAAATGTTTCATATTCATCCTCCTTTAAAGTCACCATCAGGCGGATTGCGCAGCTTCTGCCATCATTTGCGGGTGAACAATGCAGCTGAATGCATCATCCCCGGATAAACGTTGTGCCGAAAAAGAAATCAGCACTTTTTTTACAGGCCATGTCCGGTTTCCGCTCGTCAGTTGTACCTCATCCGGCTTGTACGCTAAAAGAAGCGATTGTTTCCCGACTGTTTTTGCCGGGATGAACCGGACGCGGCCGGCCCATTCGTCAGGAAGTGTAGCACTTCCGTTCAAAAGACGGGTCGCATCTTCCGCAAGCACCGCAATTTCTTCGGGGAGATGCTCACGGACGGGCAGGATGGAAAGGATCATCACTGGCAGCTTTGTCAGCGGATCATATAACTGGTTGCCGCTATCCACCAGCCCTTTTACTGTAAAATCACTTTCCCCGATGCGAATATAAACATCGACAAGCTGGTCATACTTGATTTTCGCCATTTCAAGCCCCTGAATCCGGTTCTTTGAAAACAGCCATGCCGCCGGAAGACCGAGCGCAACAAACGCCCAGCTGACCGGGTCGCCAAATCCCCCCGCCGCAGCTTTAAGCATTTTCACCTGCATGTCGAAGTGAAAGCTTAAAAAGTAGTGGGCCCCCATTAAAATGCCGCCCATCAGAAACGTGGCAAAATAAAAGGTTAGGAGATTTGAAAAAAAATAGCGCCACCGCTTATAGCCGAAAACTGCAAATACCATGATGCCGGAAAAAAGCAGCTTTACAACCGGATTACCGGCATAATAAGAAAGCTGCGGCATAAAGCCCATGATGATGATCGCTGAACCGATGAGCCCGCCTGCAAGAATCCGGAGCAGGCGGGCCGGCCGTTTTAAGGCAATGCTTGTCAGCCACAACAGCAGGCTGTCGGCAAGAAAATTCAAAAGCCAGATGGCATCCATATATACAACCAAACGCATCCCCCCTGTCTCCGCCTCAAATGAATCCGCAGCCGTCCCGCCAAAACGGCCGCTTTTGCCCGGGCCGCGTGCCCGAGGCTGCGGAATGCTTGCCGCAATGCATCCTGTGCCGGTTTTCGTATACTAACCCGGTAACGTTGTTGAAAGGTACATCGACTAAGGCTTTACCCGGTGATTGTTGCTGAAAGGTGCATCTGCTGCGGCTTTAAGAACGCCAATCCGGTGAATGAATCATGGCGCAAACCGGTCCGCGCAGTTCCGGCATGTTCCGGTTTCCAGGCGGACCGCTTTGCTCGATTGCTGCATCTGTCCTTCTTGATTTGATTTATGGCTAGTATAACGCACCCGGAGTATTAAAGTGTGTCAGTTTCTGCTGGCAAAAAAACAGAACTTTTCATTTTTTTAGCCGAAAAGTGTCAAGCGTGCTTGCCGGATAGTCCCGCTGTCACACCGGTATTCACCGAAAAGAAAAAACCCGGCTGGATAAGCAGACAACATCTGCAAATCCAAAACGGGTTTAAAAAGATTTTCAAACGCAAAAAGAGCCCATCTTTGCTTTCAGGCAATGGCCTGGAAAGCAGAGACGGGCTCTTTCATTATTTTCTTCTGTTCCGGTTTCGCAAAAAAGTCGGAATATCAAGTGTATCTTCACTGTACTGAACGGCGCGTTGCGGTTCAGACTGGGGTTCTTCACGCTTTGTTTCGCGTTTTGCCTGTTGGTTCAAGGCCGGCCTTGATTGTCCGAGCGACGGGCGCTGCTTGCTCTGGGTCTGCGCTTCTTCATTAAAGCCGGTTGCAATGACCGTAACCACGATTTCGTCCTTCAGGCTTTCATTGATAACGGACCCGAAAATCATATTGACTTCCTGGTCTGATGCGGAGGCGACAATATCGGCCGCTTCCTGCACTTCATACAAACTTAAATTTGCGCTGCCGGTAATGTTCATCAGCACGCCTTGTGCACCGTCAATAGACGTTTCAAGCAGCGGCGACGAAATGGCTTTTTTTGCCGCCTCTGTCGCACGATTTTCCCCGGAAGCGATCCCGATTCCCATCAATGCTGAACCTTTATTGGTCATAATTGTTTTGACATCCGCAAAATCCAGGTTGATCAGGCCCGGTACCGCGATCAGGTCGGAAATCCCTTGTACGCCCTGGCGCAGCACATTATCCGCTTCCCGGAATGCTTCTAGCATCGGTGTGCTTTTATCGACAATTTCCAGCAGGCGGTCATTCGGGATCACGATCAGCGTATCGACCGCTTCTTTCATGGCACTGATGCCGCCGGCCGCCTGGTTTGCCCGTTTGCGGCCTTCGAATGTGAACGGCCTTGTAACCACACCGACCGTCAGCGCCCCGAGTTCCTTTGCGATATGGGCAATGACCGGCGCCGCCCCTGTTCCGGTGCCGCCGCCCATCCCGGCTGTCACGAACACCATATCCGCACCCTTTAACGCTTCTTCAATTTGTTCTTTGCTTTCTTCGGCCGCTTTCCGCCCGACTTCCGGATTTGCGCCGGCACCGAGGCCACGCGTTAATTTTGCGCCAATTTGCATTTTAATTTCAGCTTTGGAAAGGTTTAATGCCTGGGCATCCGTGTTTACGGCAATAAATTCAACGCCCTGCAGATCATGTTCAATCATACGGTTCACGGCATTGTTGCCGCCGCCGCCAACGCCGATAACTTTTATCGTTGCCAAAGCGTCTACATTGGTATCGAACTCTAACATTCACTAATCCTCCTAATTCGTATTGCGTATCTTATCCCGGTCCTGCTGCCGGACGGGCTCCGGTTTTTTCGCACATGATGCCGGCAGGCTATTCGAAAAACAAACCAAAGAATTTTTTCATTTTCGATGACATTTTTTCTTCCTGACCGGAAGCTTGTTTTGGTTTGGACTGCGGCTTTTTCGCCGGTTTCGGTTCCGCATACTCCATTCCGGCTGCCACCAGGCGGGAGCTGACATTTTTCCCTTCCAGCCGCGCATTTTTCGCAGCGTACTGGATCAGGCCGACCGCCGTCGTATATTGCGGCTCACGGACACCGATATAATCCGGAATGGCAACTCTTACGCGGTTTTGAAAGACCGTTTCTGCAAGCTCCGGTACACCGGGCATATTTGCAGTGCCCCCTGTCAGCACAATCCCGCCCGGCAAATCATGGACGCCGATCTTCCTCAGTTCCTGCTGGATAAACAAAAAGATTTCTTCTAATCTAGCTTCTATAATATCAGAAATTTGTAATTGGTTAAATTGTTCTTTTTGTTCACTGCCGATGATCTGTACATCAAAAACATCGTCTTCGAGCGCATCCTGGCTGAACGCGTGCCCGTGCTTCAGTTTGATTTTTTCCGCATCTTCCGTTGAAGCCCTTAGACAGATGGACAAATCTTTTGTGATATGGTCCCCGCCGACGGGCAGCACGCTCGTTGTCCGGATATGGCCGTTTTCAAAAACAGCCAGCGTCGTCGACCCGCCGCCGATGTCAACGAGTGCCGTCCCGAGTTCCATTTCATCTTTTGACAGCGCAATGGCACCGGCTGCAAGCGGCATGAGAACAATTTCCGCGATGGTCAGGCCGGCCTTTTCAACACAGCGCAATGTATTATGTAAGATCGTTTTGGAAGACGTGACAATGATGCCTTCCATTTCCAATCTGACACCGATCATCCCGCGAGGATCATGTATTTCATCCAAACCGTCCACAATGAATTGCTTCGGAATGACATTCACAATCTCTCTTTCGGGAGGAATAGAAAGCACTTGCGCCGCATCCATCACTCTTTGTACATCCCCATCCGTAATTTCCCGGTTCTCGCTCTGGACCGCCACCACCCCGTGGCACGGCTGCAGCATCACATGATTGCTGGCAATGCCGACGATCACGTGGTCAATTTTCATGCCGACCATTCTTTCCGCTTGTTCAATTGCCCGCCTGATGGACAGGACGGTTTCATCTATATCTACAATCGATCCTTTTTTAATGCCTTCGGACCTGACATTGCCAACCCCAATAATATTTAATGAATCATTGCCCATTTCGGCAATGATGACTTTCGTGGCAGATGTACCGATGTCAAGACTCACATATATTTCACTGCTGTTCATACTGCGGCACCTCCCTTTGCCTTTCGATCAAACGCAATCCGCCTATGTTAAAGCGCCATTTTTCCCAATTCGTCTCTTCTGAGGCGGGCTCTTTTTGCCGTTCCGTCCGTGAGTCCGCCAGAAGCCTCCATTCAAAAAGGTGATTATAAACAAAGTATTCTGCGTCATAATCAAATTCCCTTTTTTTCAATCGGACTTTTTTCATTTTCTTTTGGTGATCAAAATATTTCCAGTCTCAAAATATAGCAATTCCTAAAATTTGGTTTCATCATAAGTCTACACTAAGATGGACACGGAGAAAAGCGAAATTTTTTCATGTCTACTTCGAATCGTAAGCTTTAAAATACGAACCGACTTCGAGGTCAATCACACCTTTTTTCTTCGGGTCAAGCTGACTGATGATCGAAGGGTAATGCGCCATCTTTTCTGCGAACGACGGAATGCTTGCGCGCACTTCAAAACCGTTATTCATGTACAGGGTGACAAGGTCACGGTCAACGTTTGAAGGGGTATAGCGGACTTCCGAAATGGCATTTGTGATCGAATCCGGCAATTTTTGCATCTGGCGGATCATTTCATGCAAATGCGTATCCTGTTTGAAACCGGTAAATATCAGGCTTGCGGCCGGAATTTCTTTCACTGTTCTTTTGACGACCGAACCGTTATCCAAAACCGGCAAAAAACCGCCTTTCTGCTGTAAATACCCGATTTTTTGATGCTCTTTCACTTTTATGTAAAGCGTATTCGGCAAGGAAATGCCCACTTTCACCGAATCAACTTCAGGGATGGATGCGATTCTTTTCCGGACTGCGTCTTTACGGATATTCCATATATTCTCACCCGTGGCAATGCCGCTTTTTTTCAAAATGTACGGCTTGCTGACCGCCTCATTTCCCTCTATCTGAATGCGGTGGACGCGGCTCAGCGGGGACTCGAGGTAGATGATCAGCATCACCAGCATAAAAAAAACCGTCAGCAGCATGATGAGCCGCCGGTTCGTTTTTCGGCGGCGCTGCTGCTTTAATTTCGGGATCCGGTCTTCCAGCGAAACGATGTTTTTGTCAGACCGCGCCATTTTGTTCCTCCCTTTTTTATTTGCCGCATCACGATTTGGCTTTTGCGGCCAGATTTTCCATCACTTCATAAAGCCGCCATGAAGCGTCACGAATACCGAGCTTGCGGGCGGCCGCCTGCATTTTCTCCATCTGTTCCCGATCCAGCAAAATTTTATCAATCAAGGATACGAGCTTTGCGGAAGATAAATCTTTTTCAAGCAGCATAAAAGCTGCGCCGTTTTCCACGAGTGTTTTCGCGTTTTTTTCCTGGTGATTGTTTGTCACATAAGGGCTCGGGATTAAGATACTTGGCAAACCGAGCGCCGTCAGTTCGGCCAATGTGGTTGCCCCTGCCCTTGAGACGACAAGATCCACCGCTCGCAACACTTCCGGCATATTGTGGATAAACGGTACCACCTTGATATTTCCTTTTTCGCCGATCAATGCAATTTCTTTTTTGACGGCCTCATAATGCACATCCCCTGTCGCATAAATGACCTGGTAATTTTTTTGTGCAAAATTGGAAAAAGATTTCACAACCGCTTCATTAATCGGGCGTGCCCCGCGGCTCCCGCCGAAAATGAGAACGGTTGGAAGCGTTGTTTTCAGGTTGAAACCGGAAAGGACGCCGCGCCTTTTGTCCCCGATCACTTCCGATGCGCGCGGATTGCCGGTCAGCACCACTTTTTTCTCATCAAAAAAAGATTTTGCAGATTCAAAGCAAATGGCCACTTTGTCAACGTACCGGCTTAAAAATTTATTCGTCAGCCCCGGCACGCTGTTTTGTTCGTGAATGATGGTCGGGATGTGCAGTTTGGCGGCAGCGTAGACAACCGGACCGCATACATACCCGCCTGTTCCGATGACCACATCCGGCTTGAATTCGCGGATGATTTTTTTGCACCGGCTTACCCCTTTTAGAAAGCGGACAACCGTTTTGACATTTTCAAACGAAAGGGAGCGTTTAAACCCCGTAATATGAATCGATTTGAACGGAATGTTTTCCCGCGGCACAAGCCGGGATTCGAGCCCTTTTTCCGTGCCAATATACAAACATTCCGTGTCAGGATGTTTCTGTTTGATCGTTCTGATCAATGCCAGGGCCGGATAAATATGCCCGCCTGTTCCGCCCCCGCTGACAATGATTTTCATGTTTTTCCACCTCAGGACGCCGTGCTAGGTTGCACGGGTATCAATATATGATGTTTGAAACATTCATTTTTCTATATTACTATATTTTAAACGACAATGGGTGCACAGTAAAACGATTATTACCAAAATGTTAACTTGTTGTCAAACGAAAAAAGAACCCCTTTATGAGGTTCTCCTTCCGTTACAGCCGGGAATGGCGGCTGATGTTTAAGAGCACGCCGACTGAGACAAGCATCAACGTCAAAGAAGAGCCGCCGTAACTGATGAACGGAAGCGTAATGCCTGTAACCGGGATCAGGCCGATGACAACGCTGATATTGATCATCACCTGGATCGCGATCATGGAAATAATGCCGACTGCGAGCAGGCTTCCGTACAGATCGGGTGCGCCAAGTGCGATCCGGATGCCGCGCCAGAGCAATAGCGCAAACAAAATCAGGACAAAAGTCCCGCCGATAAAACCGAGCTCCTCGGAAAGAATGGCAAAGATAAAATCATTTTGCGGTTCCGGCAGATAGTGGAATTTTTGTTTGCTCTCCCCAAGCCCCATGCCGAACAGGCCGCCTGGACCGATCGCAAGGAGCGACTGGATAATTTGAAATCCTTTCCCCTGCGGATCGGACCATGGATCAAGGAAAGAGGTGATCCGTGCAATCCGGTATGGAGCCGATAAAACAAGAGCGACAAAACCGCCCACTCCAAGGAGCCCGAGCATGACAAAATGGGCAATGCGGGCGCCGGAAACAAAAATCATGATGATGCATGTCCCAAGCATCACCGTTCCCGTTCCAAGGTCCGGCTGCAGCATAATCATCCCGAAAGCAACAAAAACGAGCGCCAGCGCCGGGAGCATGCCTTTTTTAAAAGTCGTAATGTATTTCTGGTTCTCCGATAAAAATTTTGCCAAATACGCGATCAGCGCCATTTTAATGAATTCAGAAGGCTGGATGGAAAATGCGCCGACCCCGATCCAGCTCCGCGACCCGTTCCGTTCAAGCCCGATGCCGGGAATCAAAACAAGGACGAGCAGCACAAAACAGATGACCAGGATCGTTTTCGCCCATGCCCGCCACGTCCAGTAATCAATGCGCATCACGAAAAACATCGCTGCCACGCCGAGCCCGGCAAAAAGCAGCTGCCGCTTCAAAAAATAAAATGCATCGTTAAATTTGTATTCCGCCACGATTTCGCTCGCGCTGAACACCATCAGAAGCCCGGTTGCAAGCAGCGCCACGGTCACAATGATTAATAAAAAATCGGGATTCGTTTTTTTCGACGGCATCCGCGCCCACCCCAGAAAAGATTTAGAACTTCCCGCAAAAACCGGTAACCCGCACCGGCTAAAAGCGGGCCAAGCCCTTATCTTAACTTATGCACGGCGTCGATGAAAATATCACCACGAATTTCAAAAGATTTATATTGGTCCCAGCTGGCACATGCCGGCGACAGCAAAATGCAATCACCCGGTTCGGATAATGCCCATGCGACCGGGACCGCTTCTTCCACGTTTTCCACCGTGCGGATGACCGGAATGCCTGCTTTTTTCGCGGTGCTTTCCAGCTTCGGCGCGGTTTCTCCGAAAGTAATCAATGCTTTTACATATTTCAAAGCCGGGATCAGTTCATCAAAGCCGTTGCCACGGTCAAGCCCGCCGGCAAGCAGAATGACCGGCTGATGGAAAGCGGCAAGCGCGGCTTTGCAGGCGAGGATATTGGTCGCTTTTGAATCGTTATAAAATTTCCGTCCTTTGATTTCGCCGATATATTGCGTCCGGTGCTTCACGCCTTTAAACGTTCCGAGCACCCCGCTGATGGCATCATTACTTGCTCCCATCAGCTTGGCAGCGGCGACAGCGGCTAAAATATTTTCCAGATTATGGTCTCCCGGCAGCACAATGTCAGCGCGGTCCATGATTTTTTCGCCTTTCCACATGATGCTGCCGTCTTTTACCGATGCGCCGTCTTCAACATATTCCTTCGTTGAAAAAGGAATAATTTTTGCTTTCGTGAAGGAGACCAGATCCCACAGTTCCGGCTGGGCATGGTTCAGAATCAGGAAATCATCCTCTGTCTGGTTTCGGGTAATATTTGATTTTGCTTTTGCATAAGCTTCTTTTGTCCCGTGATAGTCGAGATGGGCTTCATAAATATTCGTGATGATGGCAATATGCGGCCTGAATGTTTGCACGCCCATCAGCTGGAAAGAAGACAACTCCACCACCATCTGCTGGTCCGCGCGTGCTCTTTGCGCCACCGTGGAGGCCACTTTGCCAATATTTCCGGCAATTAACGGATCAAGATGCGGATCCGCCTGGAAAATTTCATAAATCAACGTGGTAGTCGTCGTTTTCCCGTTCGTTCCCGTAATGCCGACCATCGGGCATTCTGCAATTTTATAAGCCAGCTCGATTTCGGTAATGACCGGGATCCCTTTTTCAATCGCCCCCGCAACAAGCGGGTTCGAATAAGGGATGCCCGGATTTTTCACAATCAGTTCAAAGCCTTCATCCAATAGTTCAATTGGATGGCTGCCACAAATGACTTTAATCCCCTGTTCCAAAAGCCCCTGCGCCTCCGGGTTCTCTTCAAGCGGTTTATAATCATTCACCGTCACAAACGCCCCGAGCCGGTGCAACAGGGAGGCCGCGCTCACCCCGCTTTTCGCCAGCCCGAGTACCAATACTTTTTTATGTTCATATTCCGTGATATTTTTCATGTTACATCCACACCTCGATATAAATTCCTAAAATCGCACACAAAAGGCCTACCGCCCAGAACGTCACGACAACACGCCATTCCGACCAGCCCGAAAGCTCATAATGGTGGTGCAGCGGGCTCATCCTAAAAATTCTTTTTCCTGTTGTCTTAAATGATATCACTTGGAGAATGACAGACAAAGTCTCAATGACAAAAACGCCGCCAATCACAATTAAAAGAATCTCAAGATTGGTCAGAATTGAAATGGCGGCAATCGCTCCGCCCAATGCAAGTGAGCCGGTGTCCCCCATGAAAACTTTTGCCGGATGGGCATTAAAGACGAGAAAACCGAGCACGGCCCCGACAACGGCAACCGAAAACAGGGCGACATCCGCCTGTGACTGGTTCCATGCCAAAACGGCGAATGCCCCGAAAGCAATCGCTGCCGTCCCGGATACAAGGCCGTCAAGCCCATCCGTCAGATTGACCGCATTGGAAAACCCGACAAGCCAGAGAAGAATGATAACAAAGTAAAACCAGCCGAAATCGACCGATTTGTCCGTAAACGGAATCGAGACTTCCGAAGATAAATGGAAGTGGCGGAAAACGACATAAAAAATGATGGCAACGAGAATCTGGCCGAGCAGTTTCTGCTTTGATGTAAGGCCAAGATTCCGCTTCATCACCACTTTAATAAAGTCGTCCAAAAATCCGAGCAGCCCGAATCCGATCGTCACAAGCAGCAAAAGGTAAATTCTTACAGTCGGTTCTGCGAATTTACCGGCCATGATCAGTGTGGATGCAATGATCGATACCAAAATAATCAAGCCGCCCATTGTCGGCGTCCCGGATTTTTTCTGGTGCGATTTCGGGCCTTCTTCCCGGATGCTCTGGCCGAATTTCAATCTCCTTAAAAAAGGGATAAAAACGGGCGAAAGCAGCACGGAAATCAAAAAAGCCATCAGCGTTGTAAAAAAAATCACTTGCTCGATCATGCTTTTTCCCTCCCGTGGCGCCTGCATGCACAAAGCAGCCGCTTCCTGTTTTCCGCATCCGCCAAATCATATGTATGAGGGTTTTTTTCCCGCAATTCCGGTCCGTAAAAAATAAAAGTTGTCTTCATATCCAAATCCTTGCTTTCCATTTTTTTTAGATAAAACTGTACCAGTTGTGTAAAAGCAACAGAAACATCCTCTGCCATAAACAGCGGAAAATCATTCGGTATATAGCGGGGCACGGGTGCATCGTTTTTCCAAAGCGCCGCGATTGCCCCGTGTGCAATTGCCCGGTTAATGTCCGGTTCAGAAAAAGGGACGTATAATCCCTTTGGCTGGTTTACATCCGCAAACACGCTGACTGTGGCAAATTCGAGCGCCATCTCCATGCCGCGGCCCAAACTGAAAAGGCGGGCTGTATCCCCGAATGATAACATATGCTTCACCGCTCCTTTATCATTTCCAGTGCAACTTCCCTGTCATCAAAATGATGCACTTCATTTCCAATGATTTGATACGTTTCATGGCCTTTTCCGGCAATCAGGACAACATCCCCCGCCTCTGCACGGAAAATGGCTGTTTTGATTGCTTCCCTCCGGTCGGGGATGCATTCATATTGCTCACCTTCTACCCCTTTTTCCATCTCGCGCAAAATGGCAATCGGATCTTCACTGCGCGGATTATCCGATGTAAAAATCGGATAATGCGCATATTTGCAAGCAATTTGCGCCATCACCGGCCGCTTTGTTTTATCGCGGTCGCCGCCGCAGCCGACAACGACAAAGATTTTTTTGCGGGCAAACTGCCGGATCGTTTTCAGGACATTTTCCAGACTGTCGGGCGTGTGCGCGTAATCGACAATCACGGAAAAATCCTGGCCGCCGTTTACGAGTTCAAACCGGCCGCGTACGCCTTCCATCGCTTCCGCCGTTTTAATGACCGAATCAAGCGGCACCCCGGAAACAACTCCGGCTGCGATCGCTGCAAGCATATTATAGACGCTGAACTTCCCGGCGAGCTTGAGCCGAACTTCCCGTTTCTCAAAAGGCGTCACAAGCGTGAATGTTGTCCCGCGGGCGTGCATGTCAATGTTTTCGGCCATAAAATCCGCATCATGGTCGATCCCGTACGTAATGACAGGCACCGCGGTTACTTGTTCAAATTCCTTTGATGCGGCGTCATCTGCATTTAAGATGGCATATTTCGGCTTATCTTGCGGGCAGGAGTTCCCGAGCTGCGAAAACAATAAACTTTTGGCGCGCCGGTATTCCGCCATCGTTTTATGATAATCGAGATGATCCTGCGTGAGATTTGTGAAAACGGCAATATCATAGTCGCAGCCGTGCACCCGGCCTTCAACAAGCGAATGCGAAGAAACTTCCATCACACAATCGGTGACACCGCGCGCGTTCATTTCATGGAATGTTTTTTGCAATGTCAGACTGTCCGGCGTTGTGTTTTTCGTTTCCAGTGTTTCATCGCCGATTTTCATATACATCGTGCCAATCAGGCCGGTCGTTCTGCCTGCATCCCGGTATATTTTTTCGATAATATGGCTCGTAGTTGTTTTTCCGTTTGTGCCGGTAATTCCGACAAGGCGAAACTTGCGGGACGGCTGCCCGTAAAACCGGTCTGCAAGGAGCGCCATTGCCCGTTTTGTATTGCGGACGATAATAACTGGTATATCCACATCGACCGGCTTTTCGGCTAAAATGGCTGCTGCACCCCGTTTGGCCGCATCAACGGCAAACTTATGCCCGTCAACCGTATAGCCCTTGATACAAATAAACAGACTGTTTTTCGTGACAAGCCGGTTATCCTGGACAAGTTCCGTAATTTCCGGATTCACTGCAGGCATTTTCACAAATGGTAATGCCTCTAACAATGTATGTAACTTCATTTTGCTTCCAACCCTTCCTGTTCCAAACCCTTGTTGCTGCATCTTCTTTGTGTATACATGTAAATACAGTCCTTTTCTATTGTACAAAAAAAACGGCCATTAAGCTATGAAGTCCTGTTGATTTTTAAAATGTACGCCGAAAGAGCTTGTTTATGCCTCTTGAAACAAAAACACGGGCGGCCGGACATACGGCGCCGCCCTGTTTTTCTGCATGCAAATCCGGATTGTTGAGCCTAGCGGGGCCCATTCCGGAATTGGTGAATCTATTTTACTGCATGTAAACCCGGATCGTTGAGCCCTCTTCCACTTTCACGCCTGCTTCAGGGGACTGCCGGATCACCTTGTTTCCGGATCCGCTGACATCAAGTTTGAGATTGTATTGGTCGTTCATCATCTCTTTTTTCGTCTCTCCGATTAAATTCGGCACTTTTACCGTTGGCGTTTCAAAATAACTTTTTTCTTTTTCCGCCTGGTTTTTCACCGGCTTGACGCCCATGGCACGCAGGCTGTCGCCGATGATCGTGCCCGCGATCGGGGCTGCCACCTGGCCGCCGAATTGGATCGTATTTTTCGGATTATCGACCGCCAAGTAGACGACGATTTTCGGATCATTGGCCGGGGCGAAACCGATAAAGGATAAAACATAATTGTTTTCGAGATAGCGGCCGTTTTTGGCTTTTTGCGCCGTCCCGGTTTTCCCGCCGACCGGATAACCGTCCACATAAGCATTTTTTCCGCTCCCTTGTGTGACAACTGTTTCAAGCGCATGGCGGATTTGTTTCGATGTGTTTTCCGAGATCACCCTTCTTTTGGCAACCGGGTTTTTCCGCATGACCGTTTCCCCTGTTTTAGGGTCAACGAGTTCCTTTGCAATATACGGTTTGTAAAGAATCCCGCCGTTTACGGCAGCCGAGACCGCTGCCACCTGCTGGATCGGCGTAACAGAAACCCCCTGCCCGAAAGCCGTTGTCGCCAGTTCAACCGGCCCGACGCGGTCAAGGTTGAACAAAATGCCGGAAGCTTCGCCGGATAGATCCACACCCGTTTTTGTGCCAAACCCGAAATTGCGGATGTATTTGAATAATGTATTTTTTCCGAGCCTCTCGCCAAGTTCGACAAAGCCCGGGTTGCATGAATTTTGGACGACTTCAAGGAACGTTTCGCTGCCGTGCCCGCCCCTTTTCCAGCAGTGCAGCGTCGAGCCTCCGACTTCAACCGCGCCGGAATCGTAAAATTTGTCTTTTGTCAAATTCACTTTCTTTTCTTCAAGGGCGGCGGCAAGTGTGATAATTTTAAATGTCGAGCCCGGTTCGTATGTGCTCCAGATCGGCAGGTTCCGGTTATACACTTCCTGTGGCACATTTTTATAATTGTCAGGCGTATAGCTCGGCCTGCTGGACATCCCGAGAATTTCCCCGGTGCCCGGGTCCATGGCAATCGCAATCAGCCCGTCCGGATGATATTTTTTTTCAGCATTATCGAGTTCACGTTCAATAATCGTCTGGACTTTTGTATCAACCGTTAGTTTCAGGTCAAGCCCGTTTTTTGGCGGTTCATATTCATCTGCCATATCCTTCATCTTTTTCTTCCCTTTTGCGTCCGTATAAAACTCGACTGCCCCTTTTTTTCCGCTCAGCGCATCATCATAATACAGTTCGAGCCCGGTCAGCCCCTGGTTGTCGGCACCAGTGAATCCGAGTACATGCGAAAGATAACGGCCGAATGGATAATACCGCTTGGAATCTTCCGCGATATAGACCCCTAAAAGCCCAAGGCGGCGTACGGCATTTGCCTTTTCATTGCTGATTTTCCGCCCTTCTTTTATTCTGACAATCGATCTGACCTGTGTAATTTCTTTATAAAGCTTTTCTTTATCTGCATCAAGGGCGTCCCCCAGTTTTTCAGCCGTTTTTGCCGGATCCTTCACCTGCCTCGGAATGATAAAAATCGTCGGGGCACTTTGGTTGGAGGCGATCGGCACACCGTTTCTGTCTTCGATTTTTCCCCGCTCCCCTTCAAAAGGGATGCTTCTGCTCCATAGCGCTTTTGCCCTGTTCGTCAACATATCCCCGAGCCCGAACTGGACATAGCCGAGCCGCACATCTATAATGCTGAAAATGACAATCCCGCAAAGCAATATAAAAACAAGCCGCTTTCTCACCGTAACATTGGATACACGTTTCACGAGCGCGCCTCCTTCATTTAAATCTCAAAGCCGCAGATCCCTGGTGCAGGAAAGATGAAAGATTTCAGCCTTCTCTTGGTTTCCTTTAACCCTGAAAAATCCGCTCCGGGCGCATAAAATGCCCTTTGTTGCCTTTACACCCATTTATATGCTTGTACGCATCCGGCTAGTACCTTTTCACGCGCATGAAAAAAAGCAAGCCTTATGCTTGCTTTTTTTCGCTATTCCTTCTGGCCCCCGCCTATGGATTCTTGAATTTTACAGTAAGGGCCTGTCCGGATTTCACCTTTGATTTTGCCGGAATGCTTTGGGACACGGCATAACCTTCCCCGCTTATGGTCAGGCGGAGGCCGAGCAGTTTGGCAGCGCCCGCCACGTCGCGTTTCGAAAAGCCGCGTATATCCGGCATTACTTTATTGCCATTTGTTTTCAAAAATACTTTTGCGCCCGGCAGCAGTTGTTCCTGTGCCCCGGGTTCCTGGGCCGTTACGGCATCGCCATCGCCGAGCACAACAGGGGAAAGCCCCAATGCTTTTACGGCAGATGTCGCTTCTGACCGGCTGTCACCCGTAAAATCAGGAAGTTTGGCAAGGCGTACGGTCTTCCCTTTTGCCGGTTTAATGTTTAAATATTGCAGGCTGTTCTTCATAATCGGGTTAAACAGCGCTTTAACCGGTTCGCCGCCAAGCTCACCGGCTTTTAAATGCGGCTGCTGGACAACGGCGTAAACGATTAGTTTCGGATTGTCTTTCGGCGCCATACCGAGAAAAGAAAAGATATAATTATCGGTACCGGTTAAATATCCGCCGCCGTTCGGATTCGGGATCTGGGCGGTACCGGTTTTGCCGGTCACCTCGTAGCCCGGAATGTTATAGGCCGTGCCGGTTCCGGTTTTTTTATTCGTCACAACCGTCCGCAAATAATCCCGGACTTTTTTCGCGGTATCCGCGCTGATCGGGTTGCCGGCAACGGTTGGTTTTGTTTTTTCCGTTTTTCCGGTTGCGGGATTGACCACTTTCTCGACTACATACGGTTTCATCATTTTCCCGTCATTGGCAATAGCTGTTGCCGCCTGAATCATCTGCATCGCGGTAACGGTTGTACCCTGCCCGAATGTCGACGTATACCGTTCAATCGGATAATCGTATAAAATTTTGCCGGAAGCTTCATTCGGCAAGCCGACTTTCGTCTGTTTCCCGAACCCGAACGCTTCCAAATACTGCTTAAATTTATCCTGCTTAATATAATCCAGCAATGTGGCAAATGCAACATTAGAAGAACGCTGCAGCCCTTCTAAAAAGGTGATCCTGCCCCAGCCGACCCCGCCATTATGGTCTTTAATCGGGTTTGGCACATTTTTCACCCGGAATTCTCCTGACTTATAGGTCGCATTCGGGTGAAAAACGCCTTCCTGGACGGCCGCCGCCAAGGTAAAAATTTTCATCGTTGAGCCCGGTTCATAAGCGGTTTCGACTGGATCGTCCTGCCAAGCATCGCTCAAACCTTTCCGCGTTTCCGGATCAAATGTCGGCCGCTGCCCCATTGCCAGTATCTTGCCCGTTTTCGGATCGGCCACGACAACAAACGCTTTTTTCGGATTGTATTGTTTCTGGACTTTGCCAAGCGCATCTTCAACGAAAGACTGGATTTTCTTGTCAATCGTTAAATAGACATTTTCCCCGTTTTTCGGTTTGGTGACTTTTTTATGCGCGTTTGGCAAAATATATCCCCAAAAGTCGCCTTCATAACTGATTTTTCCGTCTTTGCCTTCCAAAGCGGCATTCATGCTTTTTTCGATTCCCATTACACCTGCCATTTGGCCGCCTGTCTCATTTTTCTGCGCATAGCCGACCAGATGGGAGGCAAACGAACCGTTCGGATACGTGCGTTTCGGCACGGCTTCGAACTGGATGCCCGGCAAGTTCTGTTTTTGAATTTCATTTTTTACGTTATACGGAATATCCTGCCCCGCCTTCCCGAACTCCACTTGAAACCGCCCTTTTTGTGTCAGGAGCGAATAAATTTTTGATTCGGGCATGTCAATATATTTCGCAAGGGCCTGGGCGGTTTTTCGAGGGTTGACAACATGTTTCGGATGTTCCGGATCAATCGTGACTTTCGGGTCCAAAACGGCGACCAGATTGTACGAAACAACATTTTCGGCGATCACTTCCCCGCTTGCATCGTAAATATTGCCGCGGGAAGCGGGAATGGCGCTTGTCCGCAAATATTTTTTCGCCGCTTTTGCCGCGAGCACTTTCCCGTCTGCCTGCCCTGTGATTTCAATCGTCAAAAACCTTACGGCGATAATAAAAAAGGACAGACCGAATATGATAAATAATATCGCTGCCCCCCTGTTTGTATTCAGTTTTCTGGACTTCATTTATTTTCAACAACCTTGACATTATTCTCGTCCAATTTCAAGCCGAGTTTTTTTGCCTTTTCGTAAATACGGTCGTAGCGGCTCAATTCGCTTACTTGCATTTTCAAATCATCGGTCACCTTGTTTTTGTTCTGGATCGTGGTTTTTGTATCTTCAATCGACCGGTTGACATTATAAATTGCAGCTTCCGTCGATACGATCTTCACGGCCATAATCAACACGAACAAAGCAAAAAGGCTTGCGATGATTTTTTCCCCTAAAGTGATCTGCGCGCGTCTTGTGGCCGGTGCTACTCTTTTTTCAATCTGTTGTTGCTGTTCCAGCGCACGTTTCGGCTGCCTTGCTAAATTACTCAAAAAACTCCCTCCTCTATTTTCTTAGCGTTTTTCCGCAATGCGCAGTTTAGCCGACCTTGACCGGTTGTTCTCGCCCACTTCCTCATCATTCGGGACAATGGGTTTCCTCGTAATGAGTTTTAATACGGGCTCGTATTCTTTTGGGATGACAGGCAGCCCATGCGGCAAATCTCCTGCACTGCTGTATTCTTTCAATATATTTTTACAAATGCGGTCTTCCAGGGAATGAAATGTAATGACAGAGACCCGCCCGCCTGGTTTTAAAAGCGAAATGGCATCCGTTAAAGACGTTTCAAAAGCAGATAATTCATCGTTCACGGCAATCCGGATCGCCTGAAAGACCCTTTTTGCCGGATGCCCGCCTTTTCTTCGTGCGGGTGCAGGAATCGCTTCTTTAATTAAATCGGCCAGTTCACCGGTTGTTTCGATCGGTTTTTTGGCACGGGACGCCTCGATTTTGCGGGCAATTTGTTTTGAAAATTTTTCTTCCCCGTACCGGAAAAAGATCCGGACCAGTTTTTCATACGGCCATTCATTGACGACTTCATAAGCGGTAAGCGGCGTATCGAGGTCCATCCGCATATCGAGCGGTGCATCATGCTGATAGCTGAATCCCCGTTCCGGTGTATCAAGCTGGGGGGAGGAAACGCCCAAATCATACAAGATGCCGTCGACAGCCTGCACACCGCGCGCGTTCAATTCTGATTTTAAATACCGGAAATTGCTTTTAATAAAAGTGATCCTGTTTTGGTCATGGGCAAACTTTTCTTTGGCATGCTGAATCGCCGTTTCATCCTGGTCAAAAGCGTATAAATGCCCGCCGGTAAGCTGCTGAAGCAAATAGGCGCTGTGGCCCCCGCCACCGAGCGTGCAGTCAACATAAATCCCGTCCGGTTTAATATGTAGCCCGTCAACGGTTTCTTTCAGCAAAACGGTCTTGTGTTGAAACATACTGAATCTCCTATCCAATCGAACATGTTAAAGGTCAAAATCGATGAGGTTTTCCGCAATATCAGCAAAAGAAGCCTCCGATTCCTGAAAATATTCTTCCCATAAATCTTTGCTCCAAATCTCAATTCGATTGGAAACGCCGAGCACCACGCATTCTTTTTCGAGTTTCGCATAGGAAAGGAGCGGTGCGGGAATAAGAATGCGCCCTTGCTTGTCCCACTCGCATTCGGTCGCCCCCGAAAAGAAAAATCGTGTGAATGCGCGGGCATCTTTTTTCGTTAACGGAAGGGACTTCAGTTTTTCTTCCACCTGTTTCCATTCATCCGCAGGGTAACCGAAAATGCAACGGTCAAGCCCGCGGGTAATGACAAACGTATCGCCAAGCTGTTCACGGAATTTGGCCGGTACAATCAAACGGCCTTTTACATCGATATTGTGCCGGTATTCTCCCATGAACATTGGCGCGTGCCCCCCGCTTCCCACTTCATATTAATAATTTACCACAATCCCCCACCTTTCACCACTTTAATTTTTATATTCTCCTCGCAGCTCCGTTTTCCTGCTTTTTGCAAGAAAAAATCAATTTAAAACTTGCCTGCCGTAAAGCCTTGTTCCAACATGGTGAGTCCCGGCAACCCGCTTTTTCGCTTTGCAATTATTTTTTCAAAAAAGCATCATGAACCAAAACCACGTCGGTATCGTGCGGGAAGCGTCTTTACAATTCATTTTTCCAACAAAGCATCGTGAACCAAAACCCCCTGTTTTTTTGCATAAAAAAAGCCGGCCGCTGTCAGCCGGTTAAATTTTGACGAGTTTATGGGTGCCGTCAAATGTGAACGGCAGGGCGGCAAGGGTGTGGATAAAGTCCGCCCCATATTTGTTAAGGAAATAAAAAAGGTTCCAGACCCTTTCCTGGGGATTGCCGTCCGGGCGCAAGGCACGTTCGACCCGCGCGTATTTTTCAAGGATGTTTTCATGTTTTCCCGCAATCTCTTCATCCACTTTCCGCTGCAAAAACGCAAGCTGCCCCAGGTGAAAATCGAGATTTTTGCGGGCAAGCGGTTCCAACCCCTTTCCAATTGCGGCAAAAATTTTATCGTATTGCATTTTCAGCATGTTTTCCGTTTCTGCAATGAGCGCGTCCATATTCTCATCTTTTGCGTCATTCCAATATTTTTCCCGCTCTTTCCGGGTCCCGTATTTTAATACATGCCCGATATCGAGTTCCAGTTCCTCGATATCCCTTTGGACCGCTCTCTCAAGCAACGTGATATTGAGTCGCGGCACAAGAGGCGGCATCAGAATCCCCATTTCTTCAAACACCCGCTTCAGCTCGGCCCAGTACGCAATTTCGCCCGGCCCGCCGATAAACGCAAGGGTTGGGAAGAGCCATTCCTGCATAAGCGGCCTTGTGACAACATTATTGCTCAGCCGTTCAGGGCTTTTCGCACAAAGCGCGCACAACGCTTCCTCTGTAAAAAAGGGGCTGCCGCCTTTTCCGGTAAATCCGCCTTGCTCCGGACTGTACTCCAGCAAAATCCGTTCCTTGCCGTCATAATAAAAAAGATTCAGCGCCCGCCTGGAAATATCAATCGCTTTTGGAAACTCAAACTGCGCGATTTCCTGCTGCTGCCAGAGGACCGCTTCCGTAATCTTGTCATAATCCTGGATCATCCGTTCAAAAAACGGCGCCTCGATCTTCCGCAAGTGTGCATCAGCCGAATCGATGAGCAGCACCCCGTATGCCTTGAAAAGATCGTGAATCATGCAGGCAAACAGGTCAGAAAGGCTTTGTGCCCTGTCTGCAAACGCCTCCAGCTTGGAAAGAAGGGCATTGGTATGTTCGGTTTCGCCAAATGCTTCAAAAACTTTATGTATCCATTTTTTTAAATGGGCAGGATCCGGTGTGGTATCAGAGATCATTTTTTTCTCAAGCGGCCCTTCAGCATAACTAAATTTTTTTAAACGCCTTTCCTGTTCGGCATAAATATGGTTCACTTCCAAATAGTCATGGTCCTCGCCCGCGATCCAGAAAACAGGTACAACCGGAATTTGCAGGGCTTCTTCCTGCTCACTGGCAAGCCGGATAATCGAAATCAGTTTATGGATCGTATAAAGCGGCCCTGTTAATAGCCCTGCCTGCTGGCCACCGATCACAACAGCAGCGTTCGGCTGCCTTAATTTTTCCAAGGAATGGGCCGTCTCCGGGGAGATTCCAAATTTTTCCATATAGTGCCCGATACAATCTGCCAGCCCTTCCCGGTTAAAAGCCCGTTTTTTTAAATCTTCCACTCTTTTATGGAAAACAGAAGCATCCGTTATATCATAATGAAAAAAATCCTTTACAGGAGATTTTTGCGCAAGATAGAGGGAAGCGAACCGATTCGTTGCTGGAATTGAAAAGTTTTCCAGTTCCATCAAATGATTCTTCCTTTCTCGTTTTCATTGATTTTCTCATTGAGTATAGCATTTTTGTGAAAAAAAAAAAAAAAGCCTGCCTGCTCGTTGCAACAACTGAAACCTTGTTTCCGGCCGCTGCGGGCACGGCGGCAACACACGGAACGTGCCTCACCCCTTATCCTCCATCCCTTTCACCATTTCATAAAGGGCGGACGCAAGCGGAACCTGGCTGTTTTGACGGGCAGCCGTTTCCAGCATGTAACCGAGAATCGCGTCAATCTCGGTCCGTGCTCCTTTTTTCACATCTTTCAGCATGGACGATTCATTTTCGCACGTATTTTTGCAAATGCCGGTGACTTCCTCCCACATCTTTTCCCGCGAAAGTTTTGGGAAAAGCGCCGCCAGTTCTTCAAATACGGCGCGGAACACACGGGCATAATGCGGGTTTTTGATCAGTTCCCCGTTCTTTGCCTTTAAAACGGCTGTGAGCGGATTGATGACGGCATTGGCAAAACATTTGCGCAAAAGCATCAGCTCATAATCCGGCTGCACCGTGAACGGGAAAGCATCCGTATGCAAATGCACGCTTTCATCCCATTTCCCGCGGTAGACGGCGATATTCGTTTTGCCGTGCCCATTATGCTTCACCGTTGTGCCGTCAAGCCGGGATGCGCCGTGCTCTACCGTACCGACAAGGATCGTTTTTTGCGGCAATTCTTCAAGAAGAACAAGATGGCCCATGCCGTTTTGCAAAAACAAGATCGTCACCCCGCCATCTTCGTTTTTTAAAACGGTTGTCACAGCAGGAAGGTCATATTGCTTGACGGCAACAATGACTAGATCCTGGGAGGAAAGCGAAGAGAACGTGTCATCCGCTTTGACAATCGTCCTGAACGAAGATGCGCCGTCTTTTACGGTAATCCCTTTTTCATTCAGCTCTACGGTCTGCGCCTTCGTATTTGGAAACAAGGTCACTTCATGCAACTTACCAAGCCAACCCCCGTATAATAAACCGATCGCACCAGCGCCAATCACCCCAATTTTCATTTTGCCCGCCCCTTTCCATTTTCTTTGCTCCATTTTAACAGGCAATAAGGGAATGGAAAAGAAAATTCCAGACAAATGGTGTGCGACCGTTTACACGTATTTCTTTCATTCTTCCAATTGTTTGTTATATAATGATAATATCAACCGGTTTTATGTAAGAATCGCCGCCATGCTGCTGCGACACAGCATATAAAGAGGGATGGGGGAATTGATATGGCTTATCAAGTGGAAAGGCTGAAAGTGAACTACAAAACGCTCGAAGAATTCAAGCAGTTTAAAGAGTACGGGCAGCAGGAACTGTCCATGCTTGAAGATTTGCAGGACAATATTATTGAAGACAACGCCGACTCGCCATTTTACGGCATTTATTTTGCCGATAAACTCGTTGCGCGCATGAGCCTTTACGAACGGGATGCAAAATACGATCTCTATTTTGACCCCCCGCAAACATTTTTGGAACTTTGGAAGCTGGAAGTGCTCCCGAACTATCAATATAAGAATTACGGCCGGGCGCTTGTTGATTTTGCCAAAAGCTTCGGGCTGCCGATTAAAACAAACGCCCGCCTGAAGTCGCGAGGATTTTGGGAAAAAATGGGGTTCAAACCTGTTCCTTATAATGTCGAACGCGATTTGAGTGAAAACCCGTTTGTCTGGTTGCCGCACGGCGTGAAGCTGAAAGACGCAAAACAGGACAAAAAAACGACCTCTTCTTAAAGAACCGGATTCCGGTTCTTTTTTTGCCTTTTACGAACAAAAAATGTCCCCTGCCTTTTAAGGTCCAGGGGATGTGCCGCCGCTTTAATCTTGTTCAGACAACTGCCGTGCTTTTTCCATAATGGAAAGGAGCGCACTGTATTCTTTTTGCAGCTGCTCATGCTTTTCCTTTTCTTCAAGATACTTTTGAAGCAGCGCCTCATATTTGCTTTTCCATTCCTCTGTACCGCGCCGGGATGCGGACAACTGCCCACTCTCGTGCCTGCTTTTTTCCGCAAGCTGCTGAAGGATACGGATGGCATCAAACAGCGTTGCTTCTGTCTGCTGCCCTTCTTCAGCCGGTGCTCTCCCGGAATCTCGGACGAGCTGCTTTTTTTCCTTTCTTTCTTTTTTTGCGGCTTCAATTTCTGAGGCGTACTGCTTTCTCACATAAGAATTCCACCTGAACCCGCATGCCGCTGCGGTCCGGTTCATCCGCTTCCCTGCCTCTTCAAACGCCCGGAGCTGCGTGCTGCCTTCGCGGATATGGCGCAACACAATGTCCGATAGCAGCAAATCTTCTTCCTGTGTCCAGGCATCCTGTCTGACTGCCGGCATATCTTTCCCCCCATCCTTTTTAATACTATTCATATGCCGTTGATAGAAAAGATAGACGAAAAGACGCTGCAAAATTTTGAGGAAAAAAGGAAGAACAGACAGAGGCTTTTGGCGGAAAGGGATGGCGTTTTGAAGGCAAATAAAAAAGCACGGGTTTGCGCCGTGCTCTTTTATTATTTATTTACCACAACTTTGTTTTTGTAATAACCGCAAGATGGGCATACGCGGTGTGCCATTTTCATTTCACCGCATCGCGGGCATTCAATCATGCCGGGAACTTGCAATTTAAAATGTGTGCGGCGTTTTCTTTTTGCCGTTTTAGAAGTTCTTCTAAAAGGTACAGCCATTCTTCCCACCTCCTTATAAGAGATCAGCATATCATTTAGCCGAAGATGGCGGTTATTCAGAATCCTGGTCAAAAAATTTCGCAAGGTCGGCCATACGCGGGTCTACCGCTTTTTCCGCCTTCTGCTCCATTTCCAGATACTCGTCCTCCGTCAGCACCTGCCAGTTGTCCGTATGCGGCAGTTCTCCTTTTTTGGCTTCCTCACTGAAAACCTGCATGGGAATATCGAGCAAAATCAATTCTTTCATAACCGGGATCAAATCAATGACCTCATTTTCGGCAACATGCACTTCTTCATCTTCAGTGCCTTCATAATCGGAAGGCTCGAGAAGAAACGTTTCTGTCGATTTCAAGTCTACCGGGTAATGTACATCAACAAGCGTCCGGGCACAAGGCAGCACAAGCGTTCCTTCAATGTGAAGATCAAACGTCACCCTGCCCTGCTGAGCACTCCCCGTTCCCGTTACGTGGAAAGGCGAAGCCCCGCGGATCTCGGAATCAGTTTCCATTAAATCTTTTGTAATATCAACCGATTCATCTATCTCAAAGCGCTTGTCCCGAAATTTTTGCAATTGAATGGCAGACCATTTCACTTTCATCACCCCAAGACAACAAAGGTAATTATAGCTTCCCTCATACCTTTTGTCAATATTTTTTGCTTTACAACCATGATGTCCAAAACGAAAATTTTTCTTCAAACCAGAAACCGGCCCGGGCTTGTTTAAGACGCGTCCTTTTTACGCTTTCATCTTCAAGACTCCCCGTTTTTTCAAAAAAATTTTGCAGCAGGCAGGATTGCTTTTTTTGCCGGTTATGTTAAAAATAACTTATCCCAAACGGGTGCTTTTAAACATCCAAATCTTCCGGAAAGGGGAATCACAATTGAAAAGTACCGGCATCATTGTGGAGTACAATCCTTTTCATAATGGCCATTTGCACCATCTTCGCGAGACGCGGCGGATGACAGGCGCAGAGTGTATCATTGCCGTAATGAGCGGCTATTTTATGCAGCGGGGCGAGCCGGCGCTTGTTTCAAAATGGACGCGGGCGGAGATGGCCGTATTATCGGGCGCGGATCTCGTTGTCGAACTGCCGTATGCATTTGCCGTCCAGCCCGCCGAAAAATTTGCGGCAGGCGGGATTGCCATTTTGGACGCTTTGCAGTGCAAAAGCTTCTGCTTCGGCAGCGAATCCGGCGACATCGAAGCATTCCGCCAGGCGGCTGCCGTCCTGCTTCAAAACGAAGCGGCATTTAACGCATCCGTCAAGCGCGAGGTCAAAAAAGGGATCAGCTATCCGGCAGCGCTATCAAACAGCTTTCAGAAGCTCGCACCAGGCGACAGTACGCTCGATTTAAGCTCACCCAATAATATTCTCGGCTTCCATTATATGCTCGCGGCAGCAAGGCAAAACCCGGCGATGGAGGCTTTTACCGTCCAGAGAAAAGCGGCTGGGCACCATGACGTCGCGATAACCGGTGAAATTGCAAGTGCAAGCGCCATCAGAAAAACCATCTTGCAAACCGAAGATCTGCACGCTGCCCGCCCGGTGCTGCCGGAACCAGCATTTCATGTACTGAGCCGGCACCGCAACAACAACGGGCACTTCCTGCATTGGGCGCTTTACTGGCCTTTTTTGCACTACCGGCTGCTTTCCTCATCTGAAGAAGAATTACGCGCCATTTATGAAGTGGAAGAAGGCATTGAATACCGTTTAAAAAAAGCCGCGGCATCTGCCAACAGTTTTCCCGACTTCATGGAAAAAGTGAAAACAAAACGATACACGTGGACAAGACTGCAGCGAATTTGCACCCATTTGTTAACCAATGCCAAAAAAGCAGAAATCAAAAAACATGCGGCAAAACCGTCGTATATCCGGCTGCTCGCCATGAACGAAACGGGAAGGCGCTATTTGAACAGCGTGAAAAAAACGGTACCGGTTCCTATTATTTCAAAATTTTCGCTGCAAACTGCCCCGTTGCTTGCACCGGACATAAGAGCCGCGCGGATATATGCCCTCCCGCTTCCGGCAAACGAACGGGAACACTTAATGATCCGGGAATTCAGCAAGCCACCTTTTTTTGCAGACGAAAAAACGGATGGCGCGTGACGCTTGATTCTGCCTTTTTACAGACGGAAAGCTTCGCGTATGCAGCTGGGGCAAAGCCGGATGAAACGCATGATTGTATGAGCACGGCTTTTTGCAGACGAGAAAGCCGCATACTTAGGCTGTTCTCCTTTTTGCAAGCGAAAAACCGATGAAACGCATGATTTTCAGCTTTTTGCAGGCGAAAAACCGGAACCCACATTACATTTCAGACTTGCAGGCAAAAGCCCGGGATGCGTGACGGCCTTCCCCCTTCTTTACAGGGAAAAGCCGCTAAAACAAGCGGCTTTCCGGTTATTTTTGTTTCAGGCCGTTTAAATAGGCGAGTGCATCATCCAGTGTTTTGACCGGTACAATTTTCATGTTCGTCCCGATTTCTTTCGCCGCCGCTTTTGCCTCTTCGTAATTCGGCTTGATGCCAGGCTCGGCTTTTTTCATTTCAGGTGTAATCGTATCATCTGGAGCAAAGAAAATGTCCGCCCCTGCTTTGTCCGCTGCAATCACTTTTTTATCAATCCCGCCGATGCGGCCGACCTCCCCGTTTGGCGAAATGGTTCCGGTTCCGGCAATTTTATAGCCTTTTGTGATGTCCTGTTTGGTCAGCTGGTTGTAGATTTCCAATGTGAACATCAGCCCGGCGGAAGGGCCACCGATTTTTTCGGTATCCATTTTCACAGCCGGGTCGGATTTGACGGTCCGGTCATCGACAAGGCTGATCCCGATTCCCGTTTTATGATGGTTTTCCTTGAATTTTGCAAGTGCAACGGTTGCCATCTTCGCCTTTTTATGACGCATATAGTCCAATTTCACTTTGTCCCCGGCTTTTTTCTTTGCGACATAGTTCATAAACTGTTTGGAAGACTTGAATGCATGGCCGTCCACTTTTGTAATTCTGTCCCCGGCTTTGAGCACTTTTGCGGCCGGCATCCCGTCATATACATTCAGGACATAAATCCCTTCGTAATAGGAGCTGAACGGCCTTTTTGCCTTCTTAAAAGCAGCCTGGATGGCATTATGTTTTGCTGATTCCATTAAATAAAGCTGATAGACATTGTATTCCTCGTCCGTCATATTTTTATCCATAATTTCACGAACCGGTACGACATCCTCGTGTTTTCTCATTTTTGCCCAAAGATACGTATACGGATTCGCGCGGCCCATACGGACAGTCGTCAGCATCAATTGGCCTTTTTCAGGATAGCCGCCCTTTACTTTGATCAGCGGGGCAAGCTGCATGGCACTCCCCGGCATTTCAATATAATAAGGCAGCGGCACAAAGGACAGGAGGGCAAGAATCAGCACTGCCACAATCAATATGCGCCGCCGGATGTTTCGGTGTTTCATTTGTCGGGCTCCTTCCATTTTTCCAGCAATTGCTGTATTTCAGTTACGGATTGTTTTGCTGCTTCTTCCCCTATCTTAATGATTTGTCCGGCATTTGTAAAAGCCATTGAACTGTACATCGAGACATCGGGGCGGATCAAAACATGGGCTTCCGTTTTCCGGCTTTCGGCCAGTTCCATCTGCATGATATCGATGCTTTGCATAATCACATCATAAATATGGCGGATTTCCGCTTCTTTTTTCATGACGGAAACATCCACCCCGATCAAAAGCTCCGCCCCCATTTCCTTTACAACGGACACCGGGACGCGGTCCACCACACCGCCGTCCACAAAAAGATGGCCGCCAATTTTTTTCGGGACAAAAATGCCAGGGATGGAAATGCTGGCGCGCACCGCTTCTTGAACCGGCCCTTTTTTGAACACCGTTTTTTCGCCGTTTGAAAGATTTGCGGCGACAACGGCAACAGGTGGGTTCAATTCTTCAAGTTTTTTCCCATGAACGAGCAAACGGATCAGATCTTCAATTCTTTTCCCCGAAATCAGGCCCATCTTGCCAATTTTAAAGTCCAAATAATATTTGCGTTTAAATGCACCGGAAAGCAGCTCCATCTCGCGGACAGTCCGCCCCGCCCCGTACAGCGCCGCAACCAGCGCCCCAATGCTGCTGCCGGAAATCATATCCACCGGAATGCCTTCCTCTTCAAAAACTTTCAATACGCCGATATGCGCAAAGCCTCTGGCGCCTCCCGATCCGAGCGCCAATCCGATTTTTGGGCGACCCGCCATTGTCCCCCTCCTCGTGTCCTTCTTTCGTACAGTTTATGGTCTAATTTACAGACCTATGAGTATATTTGATTTATAGGGACAAGCGAGCAAGTGCTGCGGATTGAAAGACAGGGGAGGAACACAGATTGTACCAGTCTAAACTCAAAAGCGCCATTTTGGCCTTCAGCGTTTCGATAATGGCGATTTCCATGATTGTATTGCCGGATGAATCTTTTAAAGCCTCCATTCAAGGTTTAAATATGTGGTGGGAAGTCGTTTTCCCCTCACTTTTTCCTTTTTTTGTCATTTCTGAACTGCTGATCGGCTTCGGAGTGGTCCGCTTCGTCGGTGTTCTCTTGGAGCCGTTGATGCGGCCATTATTCCGTGTTCCCGGTGTTGGCGGGTTTACTTGGGCCATGGGGCTTGCTTCCGGCAATCCTTCAGGGGCGAAGTTGACCGCCCGTCTCCGTCAGGAAAAACAGATTGACCGGGTTGAAGCAGAACGGCTTGTAGCGTTCACCAGTTCTTCCAGCCCCCTTTTTATTTTCGGGGCGGTCGCTGTCGGCTTTTTCCATAATCCTTCTCTCGGCCTTCTGTTTGCCGCGGCGCATTATGCGGGCAATATTATTGTCGGCCTGGTGATGCGTTTTTACGGAACCGGCGAGGATACAAGAGGGCCGAAAAAGAAACATACTTTTCTTTTAAAAGAAGCGCTTCTCGTTTTGCATGCGACAAGAATTAAAAACAGCAAGCCGATCGGGAAGCTGCTCGGGGACGCTGTCATGTCCGCCATCCAGACGCTTCTGATGATCGGCGGATTTATCATCCTGTTTTCAGTCTTTAATAAATTGCTTCTGTATATGCATGTCACGTCCGTATTCGGCATGTTTGTCTCCCAGCTGCTTCACCTTGCGCATTTTTCGGAAAAGCTGAGCATCCCGCTCATTTCCGGCCTTTTCGAAGTAACGCTCGGAATCCAAATGATCAGTGAAGTGCAGGAATCCTCGCTGCTTCAGCAGGCCATCGCCGCGAGCTTCATCCTCGGGTTTGGCGGATTCAGCATCCAGGCACAGGTGGCCAGTATTCTTGCCCAGACGGATATCCGTTTCCGGCCGTTTTTTCTTGCCCGCCTGCTGCACGGTTTTCTGTCGGCTGTGATCATCCGGCTCGTTTGGAATCCGGTCTACTTACGCTTTTTTGCTGAAAAAAGCGCGTGGCAGGAAGCTTTTGGTATGCCAGGTGGAGGCCGCAGCTTGTACGCGCGTGTGACAGATTGGCTTGAAATCTACGGGCCGTTGTTTACCCTGTCCTGTCTTGTACTGTACATTTTTCTTTATTATCGTGCCTGCCGGGCGGACCGGGCCTGAAAAAAGCGCAAAAAAGCGGGGAGCATTCCCGCTTTTTCTGATGCCTTCGCAAATTTTTCAATAAATAAACCGGGCCTGTTTTTAAAGTTTTTAGTGCGGTGTATAAACGGCATGTCCGGTTTTGGGGAGCCGGTTTAAAATGTACATCCGGCCCAGCCCGGGATTTTCCGGCACTTTATGTACGGCCGGTATGTCCGGTTCCCATTGCTTTTTCTATTGTATCAACACTTCTGTGTTCGTCCAGCTCTTCCGGAATGTCCGGTTCCGCCCGCTTTTCTATTGCCCCTGAAATTTCTTTTTCAATGCCTCATGCACAACCGGTGGTACCAGTTCCGCAATATTGCCGTGGTATTTGGCGATTTCTTTCACAATGCTTGAGCTGAGAAAAGAATACTGGTTGTTTGTCATGATAAAAAAGGTTTCAATTCTGTCATTCAGCACACGGTTCATGGATGTCAGCTGCAATTCATATTCAAAATCCGAAACAGCCCGTAAGCCCCGGATAATCACATCCGCTTTTTTTGATTCTGCATATTCCATTAAAAGCCCCTGGAAGGAATCGACTTCCACATTCGGGATCTCTTTTGTCACTTCCCGGATCAGCGCTTTTCTTTCTTCAATATCGAAAAGCGGCTGTTTTGAAATATTGTTCAGCACTGCCACATAGACTTTGTCGAATACTTTTGCCCCTCTTTTAATAATATCCAAATGCCCGTTTGTAATCGGATCAAAGCTGCCCGGGCAGATCGCGGTCTTCCCCACGGGTTTCATCCCCCTTTTTCGTGTAAATCGTGATGCCGGTGATGCCGTACTGTGCTGTTTTATATGTAAAAAGATTGCCCGCTTTTTCCGGTAAGGTCAGTCCGGCGTCGTGCTCGCAAACAGCGTAACCGTTTTCACGGAGAAGGCCGTTTGCCGAGATAAATTTCAGCATCGCGGTTAGTTTTTGCTTTTTGTAAGGCGGGTCGAGAAATACCGTATCAAAGGCAAGCCCCCGTTTCGCCAGCACTTTCAATGCACGGCCGGCATCATTCCGGTATACTTCACTCCGGCCTAAAAATTCGCATTTTTCCAGGTTGGCCCGGACGGTTTGCAGCGCCTGGATCTCCTTATCAACGAAAATCACTTTCTCCATACCCCTGCTCAAGGCTTCGATCCCGAGCCCGCCGCTCCCTGCATATAAATCGAGGCCCAGGCCTTTTTCAAAATACGGGCCGATCATATTAAAAATCGCTTCTTTTACTTTATCTGTCGTAGGCCTCGTTCCCATTCCCGGAACGGCTTTTAAAACAGTGCCCTTTTGGCTTCCTGAAATGACTCTCATGCTGGTCACCACGTATCATCAGATTTCCATCTTATCCTACCATATTTTCCGGCCGGGTGGAAAAGTTTTTCACCAAAATTTAAAGCAAAAGTATAATTCAGGAAAAGTTGGCCATAATGATACCAGCAGCATCAAAAGATGTTGCTGCCAACCGCGGAGAAGACTTACGTTTCCCCATAAGTTCTTCCTCCGGTTTCTCCTCTCCCTTTGCCTTCTGTCCGGAATAAGGATATAGAAGGGCCCTGCAGTATTGGCTGCAGGGTTTTTTATTTTCCGCATCTTGGCCGGGCACGTCGTTTCAAAAAGCCGGCCGGCATCTCCCCCGGTTTATTTTGCAGAAATACTTTCCGAATAAAAAGAAGTGCAGTAGAATAGAAGCAGCAAATTTGTTTGTAAGCGAGGAATGAAGATGCAACAAAGATTTATTGAACTAGGAAACGGATATACAGATTTATTTGAACTGATCGAACTGGCAAAAGCAAACCGGCACCGGCTGCACGGCATGCTTGCCCTTCATACCATCGTTGCGGATCAAGCTGTCACTTCGCCCGTGCTCATTTTAAAACCGACCGATCCGGGGGAATTTCAGGCGTTATACGTTTGCCTTGAAGGGATTCCGGATCCGAGGGTGCAGCCAAACAAACGGTACAGCCTGTTTGCCGAAACCGCAGCTGCTTTAGGAGCGGACATTGTGGAACTCGAAGTCCGGCCATCTTCGTCTTTTTCCGACAAAAACCTTTTTTATCAATATTTAATCGGCATATTAAGAATGAACCGGCTGATTCCGCCGCTGCAATAAATATTTCGGCCAGAGTGCAGCCGGATGTGCTTGATTTAAAATGCGCGGGACGGAGCTTCCGGGCAGCAACGCTTTTTTGGGCACGGCGGATTTGCGGTGATGCACACGCAGGGAATGCTAGCATGCAAACCCGGCGCCTTTATAGCCCTATTTTATAGTCGTATTCTTTTGCTTTGTCCGGTTTTGCGTTTTCATATTCCGTTTTTAAAAACGGCTTCATGGAATAATCCACTTTCCTTACAAACGGAAGATTTTCAATTTTCGCTTTTACCTGCTCTATCTCTTTGCGGTCACAATAAAGGACGGCATACTTCATCCTTTTTGACGCATAATGGACATTGCCAAATCTTCGTAAATGTTTCGTATGCTTCATCTGATACAGCCAAATGATGAGGCCCTGCCGATCTGATAACATAGCGTTTCCCCTTCGTGCTTTTTTTAATGAGTGTACCATACCTTTTTTCACGGAACAATAAGGAAAGGCCGCGGATTGCGGCCTTATCACGATTTATGCGGAACAGCTGCAGCTGCCGCCGGTTCCGCAGCCGCCGGAACAAGAGGCATCAAAAAACGGATTTCCGGTCGGCACTTTTATATGTTCAGAAACAGATTTGCCAATCATCAGGCTGATTTGGTCGAGCAGATCCTGGAGGGCATTTTCCGCCCGCCTGAATCTTGCGACGTTCTCATCCAGATCCATTTCCCTCTTGGCTTCCCTTGTTTCTTTGTTGATGCGTTTATAATCAGGGTGATACCTGCCAAAGCGCTGGACTTCCTCAAACTGTTCTTTCAGGCGTGCAAATTTCCGGATTTTCTGCTGTGTGGCTGGATCATGATACATCCTGTTATAGCAGTCCCGGTAATTTTCGGCAATATCCGAGGCAATGACCATTTTCGCCAGTGCTTCAGCTTCAGACAAAATTTCCGCGCTTTCCAATGTTGCAAGCAAAAAGCTCACCTCCACATGATGATTTTACCATGTTTCCGCAAGCTTTGCGAATTTGCCCGATCAGCTGACAGAAATATAAAACTGCCTGTGAATGCCTAAGCGGGCGCCTGTGTTTTTGTCCACCACTTCAAGCTGCACGGCATGTACCCCTTTATCAAGCCCTTTTACAACAAATGCAGCCGTATTGTACTCGCCTTTCCATACACCATCCACATAAACTTTGATTTTTGCCGGTTTGGCATGCCGGCTGCCTGAAAAGGTGACGCTTGGAATCATACATTCCACGAACAAATCCCGGTCTTTTACAAAATACCGGACTGATGCCTGATTTTCCGCCGCGGAAGCAGCATCCGCTTCCCGCTGCTCTTTACGCGGCATATGCCCGCTGCAGCCGGCAAACAGCAAACATACAGCAAGGAATCCTGCAGCCATTTTCATTTCGATCACTCCTTGCGGTTATTTTCCGCAAGAAAGCGCTGATTTACTCAAAAAACGCAAATTTTTTCGGAAATCATCCTTGTTCATAGATGGACTGCATCATATGCATCATCATTTGTGCCATTTGCAACCCGTTTGCAAACTTTTCAACCCGCTGCGGGATCGTTTTCTGGTAATAATGGAGCGCGGCAATTTGAAACTGCTCCAGTTCCTCGGGATGCCTTGACAATTTCCGGTACCACGCCGGCTGCTCCCTTAAAAAAGTTTTCCATTCGTTCGACTGCCGGATGACTTCCATTACTTCGTTCCGCATATGTGCAGCCCCTCTCTAGTCTTTTCTGAATGAAAACGGGCCCTTCGGCTGGGGAGCCTGGGATTGTGGCGTCTGCCCCCCTGTAAACTGCGTGATCACATTTTGGACGGCGGCAATCGCTTCCGTCAAATGCTGCAAGTGGCCCTGAACCTGTGCTGGATCCAGGTTCTCGAGCATCGCGCCGAGCTGGTTCAGCCAGCTGCTTCTCCCGCCCGTTTTTTCCTTCGTTTCACTGCCTTCTGCCGCGTATTTTTCCCAGACCGGGTCGTCTTCGCCCAGTATATACCATTCTTCAAAGAAATCCTGTAAAGACTTTTTTCCGCCCCGGACTTCTTTTAAAATCAAAGGATGGGTTTTTGTAAAAGCTTTAAACTTTTCTACGGAAGGATGCAATTTTTTCGTTCCCATTTCCGCTCACCCCGCGAGAAGACATTTTTTTCGAACGTTGGCTTTCTGTTACGTTCACATACCTTCCTCATATCCAGCATATGCCGGCAGTAAGCAGGTGTGAAGGTTTTCATTTCCCGTGAATTTTGATACGATATGGGTATGCTTTTAAAAAAACGCGTTAAAAGAGGTATCAGGAGATGAAAGAAGAAATACACCATACTTTTGAAAAAGTGGTCCAAGCGGCAACGGAAGAAGACTTAATCGTATTGCAGCAAATGTTAAATGGACTTTCCAATAAACAAGCCGGGAACGAACGTACATATTTCAAGGATCTCTTTTTGATGGAAGCGGACTTCGATGGGGAAGAATGCGAGGTGACCATTCCAGTTACGCCGTTACTCTACAATAACTTTTCCATCGTTCACGGCGGTGTAACGGCAACCCTGCTTGATACAGCAATGGGCGTGATGGCAAATCGCCTGTTGCCGGCGGGTCAGCAGGCTGTTACATCCAATCTCACCATTCATTATATTGCCCCGGGGACGGGAAGCCGCTTAAAAGCGAAGGCAAAGGTAATCCACCGCGGCACGCAAACGATGGTGCTGGAAGGAACTGCCTTTCGGGATGACGGGACAAAGATCGCCCATTGCACGGGTTCTTTTTTCATTTTGAAATGAGAAGCCGGAAATACCCTTTCAAAAGCCCCGGGCAGCCCGCCTGCCTTATATGCATACATCAGCCGGACCCCTCTCCAGCTTAGGCTGGAACGGTATCCGGCTATGGTGCCTTCATGAAATCCTGGGTATAGTATTTCTGGTACACCCCGACGCCAAGATGGGTGAAATCTTTCTCCAGCAATGTTTTCCGGTGGCCTTCTGAATTAAGCCATCCCTCCACAGCAGCCGGACCATCCGTATAGTGGGCGGCAATATTTTCCCCAGCCGCAGCATAAGAAACATGCCCATTCTTTAATCTTTCTTTTAAGTCTCCATATTTGGGGGAGACATGCGAAAAATAATGGTCGTCAGCCATGTCTTTGCTGTGATTGTACGCCACTTCGGAAAGAGCTGTATTCCAGGCCAGTTTTTTTAAACCGAATCGTGCCCTGACAATGTTTGTAAGGTCAAAAATTTGCCTGGCGTTCGCCTTTTCTACGTCAACCCATTTCGGATCATCCTCCGGAACGGATTCGGGCAGTTCTCCGTGGTACACCATTTCATATGGATGCAGCATCGTCAGTGTGTTTTTATCCATAAAACGGATAAACAGCAATTTGCCGCTGAACTTATCAAGCGCCAGCTGGGCATAGATATCCCCAAGACGGACAAGCGGGCGGATATTCAAATCTTCTTCCGACAATTCAAAGCGGTATGTGCCTTCATTTGTTTGCACCGTCATATCCGTATCCATTAAAATGGAACTGTAAATTTTTTCTACATTTTCTCCAATCTCAAACGGGGCTACGTCTAAACGGGTTCCGACAGCGTAAATGGTCGTAACCTTGCCATTTTTCACGCCGGCCTGAAAATAACCGGTCGATTTTTTCTTATAAATCCACCAATCATAACCATATGGAGACGGATCCACCCTTTGTGGTTTTCCGAAATGTGTGGTCAACGTTTTCACAGGTTTCCCGATATATACCGACATGCCATGATCCGGACGGCTGTACGTTTGATCCTTGCTGTGGTCATGAATGTCAGAACTGTTATCCATTTTCTTGTTAGAGGAATGGTTTTGCAGTACGCCGTTTTCAGGACGAAGCTGGACATAAAGTCCGATCAGAAATATGATCACAAGGATCGCGGCTGTTTTTAAAAAGGTACGCAGGTGACTTCACCTCTCTTGATGTTCCGTAAATTTTTTCTCCTTTAATTCATTTTATTATATATTTTACAGTTTTAAGCAGAAAAGCACCAATTTTTTCAATCACCTCCTCGAAGGGCAGCCGGTGCGGCCGGTTTTTTTGCGGGTATGAACATTTGCATTGCATAAATGTTTGTATTCAGATAAGATAAAATTGAAAGATTTTAATTGCGCGGACGGGAGGGGTATTTTTGCGGTTTGATGACACGGGTTTGGAAAATATGAAAGTGGATCTGACGCGGCTGGATGATGTAATGGAGCGGCACAAGATGGTACGTGCCGGGCAATGGGATTATGAACGCGTCACATATGATAGAAAATTTACGATTCAGGAAGGCACCTATTATCTTCGCGTGCAGGGAGTTGCAACCGAGGGGGATGTGGATTCGTTTGATGCCGTGATTCAGTTAAAGGCGCCTATTTTAGGAAAATATTATTATCCGCATGGTGTGGAATACGGCGATGACGAGTATTTTCCGCATGATCTCGTCAAGTATTGCAGAAAAATTTTGGAAGCGCTTAAAGAAGACTTGGTTGTATTTGCTGAATAAAATGTGCCGCTCCTGTGGCCCCTTAAAACGGTGGGCCATAGAGAGCGGCCTTTTTTTAATGCTGTTCCATTAGCCTCCGCTGTTCTCCGGCAACCGGATTCTTTTCCGTACTGCCATCTTCCTGTTCTGTCCTTGCCCATTGGAAAAAAATGCGGGCAAGCATGATGCCGTAGACGATTTCCTGCATGATTTTCATCACCACACCGCCAAGCTGCTGGTCCTGCAGTACAGGAAGCGGTGAGAAAAGTGCCGGGGAGCCGTAACGCGCCACTCCGGAGAGCATGTCAGCAGGCACACATAAATGCATGGACGAAAGCCACATCGTTCCGTCGGAAAAGCTCCTGTAAACCGGATGATTGGCGAACATGATTAAGGCGCATGCAGGGGTTAAAAGCATGGCGCTTGCAAATAAATAAGCGATTTTTTTCAGGCCGCCCAGCGCATATTGCCCGGGCAATGGCGACAAAATCGGCCACCACATCGCTATGGCTAAAAGAAACAGCACAATGGTGTAGATGCTGTGGAGAAACGGAGTGACCTTGACCTGATCGAAAACGGCCGGAATGTGGTACAGGGAAAAAATGATATTAAAGGTGATAACGGCAAGCACCGGATTTGTAAAGAACCGGACAACGGGCGCGACAACCGGAAGCTGCATCCCCTTTTCCAATATCCACACCGGCATCCCACGCAAAAACAGCGGTGCGACAATGAAAAAAAGGATAGACATTTGCAGCATATGGACGGAAAACAGGATATGCCCGATAAGATCGACAGGAGAGCCTTTGACGATGTAAAGCGATACCATCGCTGTACAAAAAGAAACAGACTGCACCGGACTCGGCGGCATTGCGTTCAAATAAGACCTTTTGCATAAGGACGCAAGCAGAAAATAAAGAAAAACAAACAGTAAGATCGTGATAAAAAAATAAGGGCTCCACAGTGCACGAAATCCGAATATTTCAAGCGGCACCATTACCACTCCTTTCCGCACCATTGCAAATCGATTTAAAGCGGGGGCGCCCAAGAAGCGCCCTCCGCTTTACTTTTAGCTCTGGCTCCTAGCAGCCGATAATCAAACGCCCTCCGCTTTTCTTTGTCTAGCTGCGGCTCCTAGCCCCTCGGGTCGAATAACCCGTCCGTCCTGAAGCCAAGGCTTCATCCCGGCCGGAACATTCGCCTGTCGGGGCTAAGCAGTCGCCTCCGCTTTTCTTTGTCTAGCTCCGGGCGCTGTCGGCTAGTGAATTTCCAGTCCCCTCCCCTACGATAAGTCAACATCGGCTCGTTCCTCGCCGTGTTTCCTTTATCTCAGTTCGGGGACTATGAAATTCATACGCCGACGGGCAAACGCCCTCCGCTTTTCTTTTCACCACCAGATGATGGTGAGGAATGCCAGTACTGTGACAAATGCGACGAGTGTGCCGCCAAAGATGAAAAGTTTCGGGCCTTCATGGTGCTTATGGTTCATATGCATGAAATAAAACAGCTGAAATACGACCTGGATCGCAGCCAAAAGCAGGATAACCGGAATGGTAAACCATTTGGACAAATGGGCATGGACGGCCCAGAATGCAACAATAGTCAAAAACATCATCAAAATAAAACTGACGACCTGGTACTTCATTTCCTCCGCGCTTTTGCGGCGCCTGTATTCGTATTCAACATGGCGTCTGTCCATTTGTGCATTGTGTTCCATCTTATCCCACCATCCCCATCAAATATACAACCGTAAAGATAAACACCCAGACGACATCAATAAAGTGCCAATACAGGCTTGCCACGTAAAATTTCGGCGCATTGTACAAATTCAATCCCCGTTTCGCGTTCCGCACCATCAGTGTCGTAATCCATAACAGCCCGAACGCCACGTGGCCGCCGTGGAACCCGACAAGCGTATAAAACGCGGAACCGAATGCGCTGCTTGTAAATGTATGATGGTATTCCGTCACATAATGATGGAATTCATAGACTTCAAGCCCAAGAAAACAAGCACCAAGCAAAACGGTAATCAAAAACCAGGCCTGCATTTTTTTAAAAGCAAAATTTTTCATATGATAAATGGCATACACACTTGTAATGGAACTCGTTAACAGAAAAACCGTGGCCAAAAAGGTTAGCGGCAGTTCAAATAAGTCTTTTGCATGCACCATTGATGCCGGGCCCTTGTCTTTCAGCGCCAGGTAGGTTGCAAACAAGGAAGCAAAAAGGACCGTCTCGCCGCCTAAAAACAGCCAAAAACCGAGAAATTTATTCCTGCCTTCAAGCGTCGCCCGCTCCGGGGACTCTGGCCATGTTTTCGCCGTAAAATTTTGTTCTATTTCCATTACGCCCCGGCCCCCCTTTCTTCGCGTTCCATTAAGGCTTCCTTCCTAATATGGTATCCCGTATCATCTTTTACCGACCGGATCAGCATCGATCCAAGGGTAATCGCCAAGCCGATGACAAGGATCGTGATGCCGGCTTTGGTATGGTTTGCATGATACATTGCGCCGAACGCGGCAATAAATAAACCGAATGCCATAAAAAACGGCAAGATGGACGAGTTCGGCATATGGATGTCTTTGATCGGCTCTGCTGGTGTCACCTGTTTTTTCCCTTCCATTTTTTCGAGCCACCAGGTGTCAATTCCTCTGACAAGCGGTGTTTGTGCAAAGTTGTATTCCGGCGGCGGAGAGGAAATCGACCATTCGAGCGTCCTGCCAAACTCCCACGGATCGTTTCCGACTTTCCGGTTCTGGACGGCCGTGACAACAATATTGGCCACGAGGATTAGCACACCTGCCGCCATCAACACCGCGCCGGATGAACTGACGAGGTTATCCGTATCCCAGCCTTGATTCGGCAGATATGTCCACTGCCTTCTCGGCATCCCGAGCAATCCGAGCCAGTGCTGGATCATAAAGGTTAAATGGAAACCAATGAAAAATAGCCAGAATGTGATTTTCCCCATTGTCTCATTCAGCATCGTGCCGAACATTTTCGGCCAGTAATAATGCAGTGCCGCAAGCAACCCGAAAACAACACCGCCGACAATAACATAGTGGAAGTGGGCTACAACAAAATAGCTGTCATGATATTGGTAGTCAGCAGGTGCAGCCGCGAGCATCACCCCGGTAACACCGCCCAATGTAAAGGACGGGATGAAAGCAGCCGCATAAAGCATCGGCGTTGTAAACCGGATGCTCCCGCCCCACATCGTAAGCAGCCAGTTGAAAATTTTAATGCCCGTCGGCACCGCAATGGTCATTGTAGACACGGCAAAAATGGCGTTGGCTACATTGCCCAGGCCGGTTGTAAACATATGGTGGGCCCACACCATAAAGCCTAAAAACCCAATTAAAATAACGGCGAATACCATGGAAGAGTATCCGAATAATCGCTTTTTAGAAAAATGTGCAAAAATTTCAGAGAAAATGCCAAATGCCGGCAAAATTAAAATGTAGACTTCCGGATGCCCGAAAATCCAGAAAAGATGTTCCCAAATGATGGTATTTCCTCCGAAGGCCACGTCAAAAAATTTCGCACCGAACATCCGATCAAATGTTAGCAAGAACAAACCGGCTGTAAGTGGTGGAAACGCAAACAGAATAAGGGCGGACACAACGAAAGTCGTCCATGTGAACATCGGCATGCGCATGTACGTCATTCCCGGCGCCCGCATGTTCATAATCGTCACAAGGAAATTCACCCCAGCAATGAGCGTACCGAAACCTGAAACTTGCAGCCCGAGTGAATAAAAATCAATCCCGTGTCCGCCAGATGCGAGGGACAGTGAAGCATAGGAAGTCCACCCCGCATCGGGCGCGCCCCCAAGAAACCAGGATAAATTCAAGAAAATACCGCCAAAGAAAAACAACCAGAACCCCAATGCATTTAAAAACGGAAAAGCCACATCACGGGCACCGATCTGAAGCGGGACAATCGCATTCATAAAACCAAACAAGAGCGGCATGGCCGCAAGAAAGATCATGGTCGTGCCGTGCATTGTCATGACTTGATTGTACGTATCCGCGCCGACAAAATGATTGTTCGGCACCGCCAGCTGTATGCGGATCATCAGCGCTTCAATCCCGCCGATGACAAAAAACAATCCCCCTGTAATCAAATACAAAATGCCGATTTTTTTATGATCCACTGTTGTGAGATATTCATAGACAGTGGCGCCAAAACCTGCCTTTTTTGTTCCTACGCTCACTTTAACCTCCCCTTTGCTTTCGAATATCCCCTTTGTTTTATTCACCAGCTTTCAATTGCATCAAATAAGCCGCAAGCGCATCGATTTGCCGGTCGGAAAGCTTATCCCCGAAGGCGGGCATTTTTGACCCCGGTTTATATTTTTCCGGATCTTTTATCCAGTTTTTGAGATTGGCCTCATTATGGTCCAAAATGCCGGCGACTTTTTCCCTTTCGCCAAAGGTTGCCAGATTGGGAGCTGTCCGTGCCTGTTCCGGCCGTGTGTCATTCGGCGTGACCGCGTGGCAGCTGATGCAGCTTTTTTTGAATACATCCTGCCCTTCCTGTGCGAGAGCGGACGCCGGTTTTGTTTCTTTTGCATTTTTCATATTGCTGATCCACGCCTTAAACTCATCCCGTGGCACCGCTTTCACGCGGAAGTCCATTAAGGCATGGGAAGGGCCGCATAATTCGGCGCATTTTCCATAAAACACATTTCCGGCATCCTCTGCCTTCTGATCATCAATTTCAAGCCAGAATTTGTTGATATTATCTGTGTTGGCATCCATTTTCCCGCCAACGGACGGTATCCAAAATGAGTGTTTCACATCTGAGGCTTTAACTTGGAAGTAAACTTTCTGGTTTGTTGGGACAACGAGTTCCTGGCTTGTCACCACACCGTAACCCGGGTATTCAAATTCCCACCAATAAAGGCTGGCGCGAACTTTAACGATAAGCGCCCCTTGCTTGGCATCCTTTTTCTTATCCATCGCTTTCGTATCTCCGAGGCTGAAGACCTGGCTGATGGTCGGAATGGCAATTAAAATCAATAAAACAATCGGAATAATGGTCCATAAGATTTCAAGCTTATGATTCCCCGGCACCTGTTTTGGAATGGATTCGTCCCCTTTTTTCCGCCTGAACCGTATGAGAACGGTAAGGAAAACGGCGAATACGACAACCATGACGAACACCATAATCCAAACGCTCCACATCATCAAATCATACTGCTTCCGGGCCACTTCGCCGGCAGGATCAAGTGCCGACAAATATGGCTTGCCACAGCCCGAAAGCGCGGCCATAAACAAAGTGACAATAAAAAGCAAACTCCCCTTTTGCAGCCGCTGTTTCATCGCTCTACCAATCCCCTCTTTCCTGTATCTTTCTGTCAGAACAAGGATGCAATCTATTGGATTTCTTTTGCAAGAAAGAACTCCCTTTAGAAAAGCGTAGCGATTACCATTGCTACAAACAAGATCGTTAAATAGTTCAGCGAATAAATGAACATCCATTTCGCCCATTTTAAATCATTCTTCATTTTAAAACCGGACAGGCTTAATGCCAGCCAGCCCAGATTAAACAATGTCGCAAGGATAATAAAACCAATGCCGAGCGGTTTCAGGAAAAACGGCACCGGAAGAAGCAATGCCACCCATATGAGCATATGCCATTTTGTGATTTGAAACCCTTTGACAGCCGGAAGCATCGGAATGCCCGCTGCCTTGTATTCATCGCATTTTTTCATCGCAATCGCATAAAAATGCGGTGGTTGCCAGATAAACATAAGCAAAAATAGCATCCATGGCACAATCCCGAGATGCGGGTCAACAGCCGCCCAGCCGATCAGCGGGGGAACAGCGCCGGCAAAACTGCCGATCACGGTATTGCTGACAAGAGTTCGTTTTGACCACATTGTATACAGCACGACATAGCTGAATACGCCAAACAGCCCGATCAACCCCGCCATTGGAGTGGTCATAAACAATAGCATTGTGCCGAGTGCCACAAATCCGAGGCCAATTGTAAGCACTTTCGCGTTTGAAAATCTGCCTGTAACCGTTGGCCTGAAGTTTTTGCTTTTCATAATGACATCAATATCCCGGTCATACCAGTTGTTCAGGCTGCACGACCCGGCGACAATCAGCGCAGTTCCCGCCATCGCAAGGACCATAATGTCCAGCGACTGCAAAAAATGCCTGTTTGTCAGTTCCAATGCAAGCCACATTCCGGTAAATGCCGTAATTAAATTTGAGTTTACAATTCCAATTTTAATCAAGGATAAGAAATCTTTCAACGCAGAGGCGTCTGCAGCTTTTACCCTTGTTGTTGTATCCATCGTCCGACTATCTGCCACGATAGTCCCTCCTTCCAATTTTTCAAAACCGTTCAAAAAAAATGGCCTGACACGTTGTCGGCGGATTCCTTTTGTAAATGTTTTTACGCTGCCAATAAGGAAAACGGTATACTACAACTATAATCCATCTTTTCCTTTTTGGCTATTAATCAAAACTGTATGTAACGATATCGTCATACTAAGATCATTTATAAGTTTCCCAACATGTAAATATGCGGAATTCCGAAATATACCTGCCTATATTATATTTAATCATAAATTACCGCGAAGGTGTGATATTTTCGACACATTTTTATGGCAAATTTGTGTCATGGGAAATAAATATTTTTCCTTCAGACTGTTTTACGATAAGATGATAGTTGGAAGCACCTTGCCGAACGGATTTTCTACTATATGAACGGTTGCAATGATGCGGGACTGTATGTTGCATTCGTGGCTTGTGATACATGTTTACAAATGAGATTAAAGAAGGTGGAACAATTGCGCACAACTTTAAAATGGCTCGGAGTAGTGACAACTTTATCGATGATGGTGGTTTTAATCGGCGGGGCACTTGTCACCAATACCGGTTCAAGCCTTGGCTGCGGCCGCCAATGGCCGCTTTGTAACGGCAAAATTTTTCCTGATCCGCTCACTGTCGAGTCGCTGATCGAGTGGCTGCACAGGTTTTGCACGGGCATCGCATCGTTTCTTGTCTTTGCGCTTGCCATTTGGTCATGGTTTGCAATCGGCCATAAAAGAGAAACGAAATTTTTATCCATTATTTCCGTCATTTTTCTGCTTCTGCAGGCATTTCTCGGTATGGCGGCAGTCGTCTGGGGTTCATCCGATCTTGTGATGGCGCTTCATTTCGGCGTTTCGCTCATTTCGTTTGCGTCCGTGCTGATGCTAACGCTGATGGTTTTTGAATGGGACCAGAAATTTGACGCAGGCCGGCTTGTCCTTGAAAAAAGCATGAAATGGCATACGATCGGCGTGACCGTTTACAGCTTTATCGTCGTCTATACGGGCGCGCTTGTCCGCCATATGAATGCAAGCCTTGTTTGCCGGGATTTCCCGCTTTGTGTGAACAGCGACCCTTCCTTGCCCGCAAACCGGTTCGAATGGGTGCAGATGGGGCACCGGACGGCGGCACTCCTCATCTTTGTCTGGATTGCTTATATCACCTTTAAAGCGGTAAGGCATTATCAAAACCAGCGCGTTATTTACTGGGGATGGATCATTGCGTTCGTGCTTGTCTGCCTGCAGGCTGTTTCAGGCGCCATGGTCGTTTTTTCGAGGATGAATCTTACTTTCACCCTCCTGCACGCATTTTTCATTTCCTGTCTGTTCGGCCTGTTATGTTATTTGAACCTTGTTGTCGGGCGAGTGAAGCAGTTTGCCAAAAGCAAAGACAGCCTCCCGCTAAAAAAAGCCCGAGTTCGCTGAGTTTGGAAAAACCAATGGTACCGCATGTTGCGGCTTGGTGCAAAATAAGGCAGCAAAGGGCTTACGTAAGATAGGCGGAAAAGGCGCAAGGCATAAAACCTTGCGCCTTTTTATTTTATCCTCTGCTTTCACTCTGCCGCGCACCCGTTTTTAAACGTTACGGCCTTGAGTAGACCTGATACGGCCTCCGGTTTGCTCCGCCCGCTTCCTGCGGCTTTTCCTGTTTGTGTTTATACTTTTCCTCATACTTTGTAAACATGCCCACATTGACCAGAATGCCGAGGGAAAGGGACAAAATCAGAAGCGATGAACCGCCGTAGCTGATAAACGGCAGCGTCACCCCCGTAATTGGAATCAGGCCGCAGACGCCGCCCAGATTGATAAATGTCTGGATGGCAATCATGCCGGAAATTCCGATCGCAAGCAGGCTCCCGAACTGGTCTTTTGAATGGATGCCGATATATATGCCGCGCAGCACAATGTAGCAAAGCCCGCCGATCACAAACAAAACGCCAAAAGCCCCAAGTTCTTCGGCAATAATGGCCATAATAAAGTCGGTGTGGGGCTCTGGAAGATAACCGAGCTTTTGAATGCTTTCCCCGAGTCCCTGCCCTTTCAGCCCGCCTGACCCGATCGCAATATAGGAGTTTACGAGCTGAAGACCTTCCCCGCCTTCGTTCTGAAAAGGATTCAAATAGCCTGTAAACCGTGCGATCTTAACCGGTGTAAAGATTTTGTCCTTTTCCAGAAAAAGAAACGGCGACAACAGAACGGAAAATAGAAGCCCGAGCCCTGCCAGCTTCAGCATGGTTTTCAGGCGCATGCCGGATGCAACGATGATCGTGCAGCCAATCCCAAAAATGATGGTCGCCGTCCCGATATCCGGCTGGATCGCAACCAGGAAACAAACAACGATAAGAAAGATAAGCGGCGGGACAACCCCTTTGTTAAAGATGTCAATGTATGCCTGTTTCTTGGCATAAACGGCGGACAGATAAATAATAATCGCAACTTTCACAAATTCCGACGGCTGTACGGAACTGGAACCGAGCCGGAACCAGCTTTGCGCGTTATTCGACGTATGGCCGAAAATAAACAGTGCCAAAAGCCCGAACATCGACCCGCACATCAGCACTGCAAGGAATTTTTTGCTCGCGTATAGTTTATACGGGAGAAAAGCCGTAACGGTAAACGCAAGGAGTGCAAGGGCCAAATTGATTTTCTGCTTGTTGTAAAAATAGGCGCTGTCCAGCCCGTAACGCTGCACTGCAATCACCATGCTGGAACTGTAAATCATTACCAAACCGAATAAGCAAAGAAGCAGGTAGACAACGATGACCGAGTAGTCGAATGATTTTAAGATTTTTTTCAGCATAGGAACCTTCCAATCCGTAAAAACTGCAACATTCATGATAAAAAATATTCTACCGTTTTAAAAAAACTCCTGCCGTTATTTTTAAATTATAACATCTTTTTCGCCGGCCGCCATTACCTGACCCTTATTCAAAAAATAAAAAACTCAAACAACCGGAACATCGTTTGAGTTTTCAACATTATTTTTTTATATATGCATCATGCAAAAGGGACAGTTCCTGTTCAAGCGAATCAAGAAGCCGCTTTCCGTCACCGGCATCCACTAAGCCGAGCCGGACCGCAAAATCTATTTCACGGGATAAACCAAACATTTGTGTATCCAATACTTCCTCGTATAAAGGGCATTGGGGCATCGTTAAGTTATCCATTTGAACCTGAATTAATTTTAATATCTTTTCTGCGTCCGCCTTGAGCAGGCTGTATGCTTTCTCCCGGTGGTTCACCTTTGTTTCAGACGCCAAATTGATCCCCCCGTTCACATATCAATCTAATTAAAAATTGTACCTTTAAAACCGTGATTTTGCAAGTTATACGAAATCAATAAACGCCCGGAATCCCGTAAACAAGCGGGGGAGACAGAATTTGAAATTCCGCAATTCCCCGACCCCGAACGCTTTCCGGACTGTTTTTATACGCTTTCAAGTGACACGGGCAGCCGTGAAAGGTATAATGCTGTATAGACGGACAGAAAGGGGCCACAATCATGATTATGCAAATAAAGGGAAAAGTGAAGTTTCCGATTACGCTAGATATCGGCACTTGGATATTTGATGACCGGAAAGTCGATCTTGATACATATTTCGACGAAGAAAAGCAGGAAACCAGCCAGGAAGAAGCCTACTTAAAGAAAACCGGCAAATATTTTGACAAAGCCATGGCAGAAGGGGCCGATCCGCAGGCTGCTGTAAGGACAAAGTCAAAGTTTAAACGGCACCATTTGAAAACTGGGACATTTGGCATCCCGGTCGGCCTGTTCATTCAAAATGCGGAGCCGCTGGAAGATGCGGAAAAAATCGTGTTTGAAACAAAGAACGGGCCTGTCGCTTATCCGCTTGAAATGGCTGGCCATTTAATTGCTGCCTTTTCTATTAAAGGAAGGGCGCTGAAAGAAGACGGCCCGCTTCACATTTTATTGGATGACGGTTCAAACCGGGAAAACCCGGTCAAATATGTAACCGGTATGCACATTGAATAATCCCGGATGCCGGGGGCAGCATAAACGTTTTAAGACAGCTGCTCCCGGTTTTTTCATATAGTGGTCTTACAAAAGGTCTGCCGCGATTTGCGCGAGTTTTGAGCGCTCGCCCTTAAGCAGCTGCACATGCCCGGCGAGCGGCACATCTTTAAATTTCTCAACGACGTACGTCAGCCCGTTATTGTAAGCATCCAAATACGGGTGGTCAATTTGTTCCGGATCCCCCATTAACACGATCTTACTCTGTTCCCCTACCCTTGTTAAAATCGTCTTCACTTCATGCTTGGATAAATTTTGCGCCTCATCAATAATGATATATTGCTCCGGGATGCTGCGCCCGCGGATATACGTCAGCGCCTCCACCTCAATCGAACTCATGCCGGACAATATGCCATCAATTTCTCCCGCTTTTTTCGTATTAAACAAAAACTCAAGATTATCGTAGATGGGCTGCATCCACGGCCGCAGCTTTTCCTCTTTTTCTCCCGGCAAATAGCCGATATCTTTGCCAAACGGAACAATCGGACGAGCGACCAAAAGCTTTTTATAATCATGCAAATCTTCCGTCTGCATCAGGCCTGCAGCAAGGGCAAGCAATGTTTTGCCCGTTCCCGCTTTTCCGGTCAGGGTGACGAGCGGAATATCGGGGCGCAGCAAAAGTTCCATTGCCATCCACTGCTGGGCGTTTCTCGGCTTAATTCCCCAGACAGCATCCTGCACATGAAAGAGCTTTTTCGCCGTTTTTCCAGCCTGATCCACAATGGCAATTGCGGAAGCCGAGCTGCCGAGCGCATCTTTCAAAATCAGAAATTGGTTCGGGTAGAACGGGTGGTTGGCAATTTCGCTCAGCGACAGTTCCTGCTTTTCATAAAACCGTTTCAATAAATCGGGGCTGATATACATTTCCATTTGCCCGGTATAAAGATGATCGAGGCTTACGACACGGTCGTTTAAAAAATCTTCCGCCAACAGGCCGAGCGCGTCCGCTTTTACCCGGACGAGCGCATCTTTGCTGACAAGAATCACCGGGCGGCCATTTTCTTTTCTCTCTTCTTCCAGCGATAAATTTTTCGCAACCGCGAGGATCCGGTTGTCATTTGTTTTTTCCACGAAAATATCCTGCAGCTGGTGAAAGGAGCGGTGATTCAGCTCAATTCTGAGCACACCCCCGTTTTCAAGCGGGATTTTCTCATGCAGTTTTCCGGCTTGCCGGAAACCGTCCATTAATTTGGATACCTGGCGCGCATTTCTGCCGATTTCGTCCATATTTCGTTTTTTAGAATCCACTTCTTCCAGTACAACAGCCGGTATGACAATTTCATTATCTTCAAAAGAAAAGATGGCATATGGATCCTGGAGCAATACATTGGTATCCAAGACGTATATTTTCTTCAAATCGATGCCCCCTGCTTCATATGGATTATGTTAGTTTATGTGAGCGCGGTGTGACCTGTTCATCGCTGGGATTGGACAAAGGACCAGGCACTGCTAAAGTATATGTACGGGCAAGTCCGGTTAGAATCATTGCGCGCGTCCAGTTCTTTTGCGGCACAAAAAAAAGCTTCCGGAACCGGAAGCGTGCTACATTGGAAAACGTTCCTTTTTTTCAGTTTTTTTATGCTGATACAGGCGGATTTTGTAAACGCCGAGCACAACAGCCGCTAAACAGAGCGACTCCCCCACGGGCAAAAAGATGGCAAAAAACGTGAGCAGCGTGCATCCCAAAAGGAGCAGTACATAAATAACAGCAGATTTCAGAACTGGCAACTTTCTCGCAAATCCGAGCCGGTAGACAATGACCGAAAGAACGACGATGGTCAGATACAAGGCCCACATCCCCGGTTCCGGGTTTTCATCCACTTTGTACAACGCCGCAAAAAATGACAATTGGTGGTGAACCGCCTCGCTTGTCATCCTATCTCCCCTTTTCCCCTTTGAATATATGAAAGAACAGGGTCATGCCGGCCCTATTCTTTGCTTATGCATTCTCTGCTGCTTTTGCCCGTTTCTGCGCTTTTTCGCGCTCGCTCTTATTCAGGATTTTTTTGCGCAGCCGGATTGATTCTGGCGTCACTTCGCAATATTCGTCGTCGTTCAGGTATTCGAGCGCCTGTTCTAACGACATTATGCGCGGCTTTTTGATGACCGCCGTCTGATCTTTTGTTGCCGAGCGGACGTTTGTCGCGTGTTTTGCTTTCGTAATATTGACAGCAATATCATTTTCACGGGAGTTTTCCCCGACGATCATGCCTTCATAAATGTCCGTGCCTGGCTCGACAAACAGCGTGCCACGGTCTTCCACCTGCATCATGCCGTATGTCGTGGCTTTGCCCGTTTCCATGGAGACGAGAACGCCGTTTCTGCGGCCGCCGACACGACCAGACTGCATTGGCTGGTAGGAATCAAACGTATGGTTTAAAATGCCGTAACCCCTCGTGAGCGTCATAAATTCGGTCGTATAGCCGATCAATCCGCGGGCCGGGACATTGAAAATCAGGCGGACTTGTCCATTTCCGTTATTGATCATATCGAGCATTTCGCCTTTCCGGGAACCGAGCGACTCAATAATCGCACCGGTGTGTTCTTCCGGTGTATCGATTTGGACACGTTCCACCGGTTCGCATTTGACGCCGTCGATTTCTTTAATGATCACTTTCGGTTTTGAAACCTGCAGTTCAAACCCTTCACGGCGCATATTTTCAATTAAAATGGATAAATGCAGTTCCCCCCGTCCAGATACAACCCATGCATCCGGAGAGTCAGTGTTTTCAACACGCAAGCTGACATCCGTCTGCAGCTGCGAACGGAGCCGTTCTTCAATTTTCCGCGCCGTCACAAATTTTCCTTCACGGCCGGCAAACGGGCTGTTGTTGACAAGGAAAGTCATTTGCAAAGTCGGCTCATCAATGCGGAGCGGCGTCAGTGCTTCCTGGTGTTCAACCGGGCAGACCGTTTCCCCGACATTGATGTCTTCCATTCCGGATACCGCAATTAAATCCCCGGCATATGCTTCCTCAATTTCTTCCCGCTTCAGCCCGAAGAAACCGAACATTTTGGTGACACGGAACTGCTTGACGCTGCCGTCCAGCTTCATCAATGCCACCTGCTGGCCGACATGCATTTTTCCGCGGAAAATGCGGCCGATGCCGATCCGCCCGACATAATCGTTGTAATCAAGCAGGGCAACCTGGAACTGGAGCGGTTCTTCGCGGTTGTCGACAGGTGCCGGAATATGTTCGATAATCGTATCAAACAGCACTTTCATATTTTCTTCCTGTTTGGCCGGATCCGGATCGAGGCTTGCCGTCCCGTTGATGGCGGAAGCATACACAACCGGAAATTCCAGCTGTTCATCATTAGCATCCAGCTCAATAAATAATTCAAGCACTTCATCAACCACTTCTTCAGGGCGTGCAAAATCGCGGTCAATTTTGTTTACGACTACAATCGGCGTCAGGTTTTGTTCCAGCGCTTTTTTCAGCACGAAACGCGTCTGCGGCATACACCCTTCATAGGCATCCACCACAAGCAAGACCCCGTCCACCATTTTCATAATCCGTTCGACTTCGCCGCCAAAGTCAGCATGTCCCGGAGTATCCAAAATATTGATTTTCTTATCTTTATAATGAACTGCCGTATTTTTGGCAAGGATCGTAATGCCTCTTTCCCGTTCCAAATCATTGGAATCCATTGCACGTTCTTCAACATGCTCATTGGCACGGAAAGTACCGGACTGCTTCAACAGCTGGTCCACAAGTGTCGTCTTCCCATGGTCTACGTGCGCGATAATGGCAATGTTGCGTAAATCTTCTCTTCTTTTCAAAAACATTTCCTCCTGCCTAAACGCAAATCTATGTTAGTCTGTACCTTTAACTAAAATATTATAACACAATGCTGGCTTTATTAAAACATTTTCGCTAAAATAAGGGGAGAGGGAGGTTCATCATATGCGGGAAATCAAATGGGTATTTGTGTTCTTTTCACTGGCTGCATTCCTTTCCATGTGCGGCATCGGCGTTGCGATCGGCGCCCAAAGCGTTGCCGGCATTCTCGGTTGCACCGCGCTTCTCATTGTCATTATGGGATTCGGCTTTAAAACAAAGAAAAAAATGCGTGAAGAGGGGAAACTGTGAGCCCCTCTTTTCTTATTCCTGCCCTTTTAGATACCGCTTTAAAATTTCCTCATGCAGCCCGGGCTTGCCGGCAAACACGGAACTGTTCCCGAGCATATCGAGCGGGCGCCCGAAAACATCCGTCACAACGCCGCCCACTTCTTCCACGATCACTTTCCCGGCGGCAAAATCCCACGGCGACAGGCGCATCGTAATATAAGCATCAAGCCTTCCCATTGCCACATAAGCAAGCTCAAGCGCTGCCGACCCGTAACTCCTTGTGCCGCGCACATCCCTGACAAGCGCTGCCAGACGGGCCGGGTCGATACCCCTGTTTTCCACCATGCAATACGGATTCAGCGCAAGGATCGTATCTTCCAGCCTGTTTTGCGCAAGTAACGGAATCCGTTCCCCGTTAAAATAAGCCCCCTTGCCCTTTTCTGCAAAATACAATTCTTTCCGGACGACATCATAAATATAGCCCAGTTTGCCTTCTCCGTTCTCGTAGACCCCAATGGAAATCATGAAATTGACTTTTTGGTGGACAAAATTGACCGTCCCGTCAATCGGATCCACAATCCAGAGGATGCCTTCTGTATCACGAATATCCTCACCGAAGCCTTCTTCACCCAAAATGTGGTGATCCGGAAAGGTTGTCCGGATTTTGCCGATTAAAAATTGTTCTGTTTCCTTGTCAATATTGGTAACCAGATCATTGCGGTCCGATTTTGTTTCAATTTGCAGCGGTTTTTGCGAAGCAAGAATCCGCTCGCCCGCTTCCCTGATCCACCGGACGGCATATGTATTGATTTCTTCCCATCTGTCCATAGTCGGGCCCTCCATCTATGCAAATCATTTCCCTTAAGCGTAAAGGAAATAAAGACAATTATCAAGTTTTGAGAATGCGTCCGAAATCGTTTTCCCATAGCGGTTTTGTCAGTAAAGATGAACCTCTCCTGCACAAAAACGAACCCCATCTGTATCCAATACAGGGAGTCCGCTTTCAACGACATCCTGCCTTTTCGTTCCATTACATGGCTTTCATTTTCAGCAGTTCTTCACGGATTTTTTCCAGACGCTTAATCGACTTTCCTTTTTGCTCTTCATCTTTCATTTCCATCGCTTCATATAACGTAGCCAGTTCGTAATCCAGTTCCATGCGCAATACTGCAATCCGTTTTCTTTCATAAGGTTTTCTTTTCACCGAAGAGATTACTTGTTTCATTTTTCTTCACATCCTCCTGGGGTAATGATATGAATTTTCTGATATTATCTTTATATATATTATGTGTAATCTCGATTGATGTAACAAAATTGTGTGTATACCTATTTTTACCCACCGGCTTTTATTTGTTAAACCTCCCTGATGGATGATAAAATAGGAATATCCCCATGGTTCATACAGAACGGAGGTGAACAAATGGGCATCACCGCTTTTACCGGACAGGATTTTGACGTTTTCCGGATCGAAGGCCTCGATCAGCGGATGGAACAGCTGAAATCAACCGTCCGCCCGAAACTTGAAGCATTAGGGGAATATTTTTCGCCGGTTTTGTCGGTTCTGACCGGTGAAGAAATATTTTATCATGTTGCCAAACACGCCCGCCGTACCGTCAATCCGCCGAAAGATACGTGGGTGGCCTTTTCCCCTGGCAAGCGCGGCTACAAAATGCTTCCTCATTTTCAAATCGGGCTGTGGGAAGACCGGCTCTTCATTGTCACGGCCGTCATGAATGAGTGCCCGCAAAAAGCGTCCATCGGAAAAAAACTCGAAAAGAAAATTGATCCGATTTTAGAAAATATACCCGGCCATTACATTTGGTCGGATGATCATACAAAACCGGGTGGCATCCGCACTGACCGTATGAATCCCCATACTTTAAACACGTTTTTCAGACGGATGCAGGTTGTTAAAAAAGCCGAAATGCTTTGCGGGCTTGAGATCCCGCGGGAAGAAGCAGCCGGCATGTCCCCGGATGAACTGGCCAAAACGATCGAGGACGTCTTTGTACATGTATTACCCATCTACAAAATGGCCTAAACAGCATGCAGAGTGGAAAAAAGCGCGCCGGAACACGGTGCGCTTTTTCTCCTGTGCCGATTCGTAATTTGCAGACAATTTAAAAGCAGCATCAGCGGGTGATGCTGCTTTCTTTCCGTGCCGCTAATCGCGCGATCCGTTTTTATCCATTTTAATGACCGGTCCCTGCTCTTCCTTCATTTTCTTGATGGCCCGGTACGGGGAATAACCGCTCGCCTCTTCAAATTCATTGCATATATTCCGCTCATCCGCCTTCCCGGGGACGATTTCTTTAAAACGGCGGTACCTGGCAAGCAGCACATCCCGGTTGACCCCTTTTTCATATGCTTCTTCCACCGCTTCGAAAAATTGAACGGCGTCGATGACTTCCTGTGTCGACCAGTCAGCTGAAATCGGATATGGATATTCCATCCAAACCACCTCGCTTTTCTTCTGTATACCCGTTCTATTTTACCTGAATCGCTTCCGCCTGGCCAATGATGCCGCCATCTGCCGGAATACAAGGGCTACCATCCGTTTGGTTTCCCATGGCTCCCCGCCTTGTACATTCACCGTCTAGCTTCCCCTCATTTCTCCATGCTTTATGCGCTTTATCTTTTTCCATTGCCCGCATCCGGCTTTTTTTCCCTGTGCAAAGAAAAACTATTTAAAAACTGTGTCCGGAATGCTATAATTCATCTTGTTTTTCTTCAAAAGCAAGCAATGAGATAAAGAGGTGGAATGATTGTCACAATATCACACGCCGTTATACACCGGGCTTCTCCGGCATATTGAACGAAATCCCGTCCAATTCCATATTCCCGGCCATAAAACCGGGCGCGGGATGGATCCTGATTTTCGCAAATTCATCGGCGACAATGTATTAAAACTGGATTTAATTAATATCGAGCCGCTCGATGATCTTCACCAGCCCCATGGCATGATTGAGGAGGCGCAGAAGCTTGCGGCGGAAGCATTCGGTGCGGATGCCACGTTTTTTTCCGTACAAGGGACGAGCGGCGCGATTATGGCCATGGTGATGAGCGTCTGCGGGCCGGGCGATAAAATTATTGTGCCACGCAATGTCCATAAATCGGTGATGTCTGCGATTGTGTTTTCCGGCGCCGTGCCCGTTTTTATCCACCCGGAAGTGGATCCTTTGCTTGGCATCTCACACGGCATTACCCCGGCGTCCGTTTCCAAAGCGCTCAAGCAGCATCCCGATGCGAAAGCCGTTCTGGTCATTAATCCGACCTATTACGGCATTTCCGCTGATTTGAATAGCATTGTGGATATATCCCATGCCTGCCATGTCCCGGTACTGGTGGACGAGGCACACGGTGTCCATATTCATTTTGACGATGAACTGCCGGTTTCCGCCATGCAGGCCGGCGCCGATATGGCCGCAACGAGCGTCCACAAGCTTGGCGGCTCGCTGACGCAAAGTTCGATCTTGAATCTGAAGGAAGGGCTTGTATCGAAAAAACGTGTCCAAAGCATTTTCAGCATGCTGACGACCACGTCCACTTCCTACATTTTACTGGCTTCGCTCGATGTCGCCCGAAAAAGGCTTGCAACCGAGGGAAGCACGATCATCAAGGAAACAACCCGCCTTGCGCAAAAAACACGGGAGCGGATAAACGAAATCGATCATTTGTATTGCGCCGGAAGCGAGATCCTCCAAACGAAAGCAACATATGATTACGATCCGGCGAAGTTGATCATCTCTGTAAAAGATTTGGGGATCACCGGCCATGATGCGGAAAAATGGCTGCGTGAAACCTACCATATAGAAGTGGAACTCTCTGATTTGTACAATATTCTTTGCATTGTGACGCCCGGGGATACGGAAACGGAGCTGGACTTGCTCGTTGAGGCTTTACACAGCTTGTCCGACACGTTCTCGCATTTGTCCGGCAAGGTAGGGGTGAAAGTGATGCTTCCCGAAATTCCATCGCTTGCCCTCTCGCCGCGTGATGCCTTTTATGCCGAGACGGAATCCATTCCGCTTTCCGGTTCTGCTGGCAGGATCATTGCCGAGTTTGTCATGGTCTATCCGCCGGGCATTCCGATTTTTATCCCGGGGGAAATTATTACGGAAGAAAACATTGCTTATATCCGGAAAAACATCGAAGCCGGCCTTCCCGTACAGGGGCCTGAAGACGAAACATTGCAAACGATCCGCGTCATTAAAGAACATCATGCCATTCAATAAGTTTGAAAAAGCAGGCTGGGGCCTTCCCGCCTGCTTTTTTGTCCCATCACGCAAAAAAAGCCGGGCAACAAGCCGGCCGAGAGAAAATGGACGCATGCATTGGAAAAATCAAGTGCTACAGTTCAGGACTATTCTTCTTCGTGTTTACATTGGTCACACGTTGAGTAAAGCACGGATACTTTTTCTTCCTCAACGTGGTCAATCGTGGCATCGCATGATTGGCAAACAATGATTCCCATCCGATTTTCCTCCCCTTTGCGCTTTTTGTAATCGCTTGTAATATTATAATATGTCATACTGGAGAAAAAATCAAGGATTTTGTATAACATATTTTAAATTATGTTATACAATTGAAAGCGAAATCATTTTGCGGTTGTTTTAGAAAATCAGTTTTGAAAATGACACTTCCACAAGCCCGTATACAGCGAGACTCAGCACCGTTACCACAGATGCAGCCCGGAGCGAATGCACAATTGATTTTGCCAGGGCAAAGGCAATGAATAAAAAAATAATGAACAGGGCGGCGGTAAAAATAACTGGATCGTGATCGGACAACCACTCTGCCAGTTTAAAACCGCTCCATATCATGATCTGGAATAAAAATGCCACCGTACATTTCATTGTCCCACCTGCACCTTTCATCATAATTCAAAATATGCACGCAGTTTCGTTGTTATAACCTTGCCTGCCAGCACGAAAAAATCTGTCCCATATGCAGTTGTTACTGTTATAGCCTTATAGCGGCGCCTTTAAACGGAAAAAGGCTTCACGCCGGGGCAGCCTTCCCGGTGTGAAGCCTTTGAATCATTATTTTAAAATATGGACTGGGGTGCCGAGTGCCGCTTCGGCCGCTTCCATCGTAATTTCCCCTAATGTCGGGTGGGCATGGATCGTCAGCGCGATATCTTCCGCTGTCATGCCCGCCTCGATTGCGAGGCCGATTTCCGAAATAATATCGGAAGCGCTGATCCCGACGATTTGGCCACCGATCAACAGCCCGTCTTCTTTGCGTGTAATCAGTTTGACGAAACCTTCGCCGGCTTCAAGGGCAAGTGCCCGCCCGTTCGCGCCGTACGGAAATTTGCCGACTGCATAATCAATGCCCTCTTCTTTTGCCTGCTGTTCTGTATAGCCGACCGTTGCAAGTTCCGGATCAGAAAAGACAATGACCGGAATGCCGAGGTAATCCACTTCGGCCGGCTGCCCGGAAATGGCTTCGGCCGCAATCTTCCCTTCATAGGAGGCTTTGTGGGCAAGCTGCGGGCCCGGGACAATATCGCCGATGGCATAAATATTCGGCACGCTTGTCCGGCACTGTTTATCCACTTCGATAATGCCCCTGTCTGTCATCTTTAAATTCAACTGTTCAAGGCCGAGTTCATCTGTGTTTGGACGGCGCCCGACCGTAACCAGCACATAATCGCCTTCCACTTTTTGTTCCTGGCCTTTTGCTTCATACGTGACAACTACGCCGTTTTCCTTCTCTTCCACGCCTTTTGCCATCGCTTCCGTGATAATTTCGACACCCCGTTTTTTCAGCTTGCGGACAACGAGGGAAGTCATTTGTTTTTCAAACGCGCCGCCGATAATGTCTTTTGCCCCTTCCAAAATCGTTACTTTCGTCCCGAATTTTGCATAGGCTGTCCCGAGTTCCATTCCGATGACGCCGCCGCCGATAATGACGAGTTTTTCCGGAATTTCCTTCAAACTCAGCGCGCCGGTTGAATCAATGACGCGTTCTGAAAATTTGAAGGAAGGGATTTCAATCGGTCGCGAACCGGTTGCGAGAATCGCATTTTTAAATGTATAGGTTTGCGCTGATTTCTCGTCCATTACACGAAGCGTATGGTCATCGACAAAATAGGCTTCCCCGCGGACGATGTCAATTTTGTTGCCTTTTAACAGGCTTTCTACGCCTCCGGTCAGTTTTTTCACGACGCCGGATTTCCATTCCTGCACTTTCCCAAAATCAATTTTTGCATTTTCAACGGCAATGCCGAGCGCCTCGGATTCCGTTGCGTATTCATAGCGGTGCGCCGCCGAAATGAGCGCTTTTGAAGGAATGCATCCTACATTTAAGCAAACCCCGCCGATAAACTGCTTTTCAACGATCGTCACTTTTTGGCCGAGCTGGGCTGCCCGGATGGCCGCGACATATCCGCCAGGCCCTGCGCCGATTACAATTGTGTCGGTTTCAATTGGAAAATCTCCTACAACCATCAGATTACGCCTCCATTAATAAAAGTTCTGGATCATGCAACAAACGTTTGATATGATTTAACGCATTTTGTGCGGTGGCACCATCGATGATACGGTGGTCAAAACTGAGCGACAACGCCAGTACAGGCGCTGCAACAATTTCACCGTTTTTAACGACCGGCTTTTCTGCAATCCGGCCGATTCCTAAAATGGCCACTTCCGGACGGTTGATAACCGGTGTAAACCATTGCCCGCCGGCGGAACCGATATTGGAAATCGTAATGGAAGCGCCTTTCATTTCGTTCGGGGCAAGCTTTCCATCTCTTGCTTTTTCAGCCAGTTCATTAATTTCTTTGGAAACCGCAAATACCGGTTTGCGGTCGGCGTGTTTGACGACCGGCACAAGCAAGCCGCGCTCCGTATCAGCGGCAATCCCGATATTGTAATAATGCTTATGGATGATTTCATTCGTTTCATCATCAATCGAACTATTTAAAACCGGGTATTCCCGCAGCGTGCTGACGAGCGCTTTTACGACATACGGCAGGAAAGTCAGTTTGATGCCTTTTTCTGCCGCGATCTCTTTGAATTTTTTCCGGTGCGCGACCAGTGCCGTCACATCGACATCATCCATCAGCGTAACATGCGGCGCGGTTTGTTTCGAGTTGACCATCGCTTTTGCAATCACTTTGCGGATGCCGCTCATCGGTTCACGTGTTTCAGGGAATTCCCCTTCAGGAATAGCATTCTGGGAAGCAGGTGCCTGTGCTTCGGTTTTGCCGGTTTCCGCTTCCGGCTGCTGCGGCCCGTTCACATACGCATCGATATCTTCGCGGAGCACGCGGCCGTTTTTTCCGGTTCCGGACACAAGCTGGATATCGACACCTTTTTCCCGGGCATATTTCCGTACGGATGGCATTGCGATCACGCGGCGATCCGCGGATTCGGAGCCATGTTCTGCTTCTTTTTCAGCAGGCTTGGCAGTTTCAGCTGTTTCCTGTTTTGCCGGTTCCGGTTTGGCCGGTTCCGGTTTTGCACTTTCTGCCGCCTCTTCTTTCTGATCTTGCCCATGATCCCCTTTAAATTTAAGATTTTCATATCCGGGCGCATCGAATTTTACAAGGACGTCGCCGACAACTGCGACGCTCCCTTCTTCAACAAGAATGTCTTCAACAGTCCCTTCCACAGGGGACGGAATTTCGACAACCGATTTGTCATTTTGCACTTCACAAAGCACATCATCTTCCGAAACTTTATCGCCCGGTTTAATAAACCATTTTACAATCTCGCCTTCGTGGATCCCTTCGCCGATATCCGGCAGCCTGAATTCAAATGACAAGGTGTTCACGCTCCTTTTTTCAAAATGCGCCCCCATCAAGGTGCAGCAAAAAACTTGATTGGAATGTATCTCGGTTCAACGCGCCGCCATCACCCGTTTACGGCAAAAACCGGTTTAGAATGTCAATGTCTCTTTTGCTTTTTCCAAAATATCTTTATAGGTCGGAATCCAAACGCCTTCCGCCTGCGAGAACGGATAAACGGTATCCGGCGCTGTTACGCGCAATACTGGTGCTTCCAGGCTCAAAATCGCGCGTTCGTTGATTTCCGCAACGACGTTTGCCGCAACGCCGGCCTGGCGCTGTGCTTCCTGGACGACAATGGCGCGGTTTGTTTTTTCCACAGACGCCACAATCGTTTCTACATCAAGCGGGCTGACTGTACGGAGATCAACCACTTCTGCGGAGTACCCTTCTTTTTCAAGTTCATCCGCTGCTTTCAATGATTCATGGACCATTGCGCCGTAAGCGATAATCGAAATATCTTTTCCTTCCCGTTTTACATCGGCTTTTCCGAGCGGAATCGTATATTCTTCTTCCGGCACTTCTTCCCGGAAAGAACGGTACAGTTTCATATGTTCGAGAAAAACGACCGGGTCATTGTCCCGGATCGCGGAGATAAGCAACCCTTTCGCATCATAAGGCGTGGACGGAATTACAACTTTAATGCCCGGTGTTTGCGCCATGAGTCCTTCGAGGCTGTCCGCATGCATTTCCGGCGTATGCACGCCTCCGCCGAAAGGAGCGCGGATCGTAATCGGCATTTTCAAATCCCCGCCGGTGCGGAACCGGTATCTCGCCATCTGGCCGTGGATCGAGTCCATCGTTTCAAAAACAAAGCCGAAAAACTGGATTTCAGGAACCGGCCGGAACCCTTGGAGCGCAAGCCCGATGGCAAGCCCGTTGATGCCGGATTCGGCGAGCGGCGTATCGATGACGCGGTCTTTGCCGAACTCTTTTTGCAGCCCTTCCGTTGCCCGGAAGACGCCGCCGTTTACGCCGACGTCTTCACCGAATACCAAAACATTTTCATCATTTTTCAACTCGGTCCTGAGCGCATCCGTAATTGCCTGTATCATCGTTAGTTGGGCCATGGCTTATTTCGACTCCTTTGCTTGGTAAAATTCGTATTGTTCCTTTAAAGTTTGCGGAAGTTCTTCGTACATCACGGAGATCAGATCCGTCACTTTCTGTTTAGGTGCGCTGTCCGCTTTCTTAATGGCAGCTTTAATATCTTCTTTCGCCTGTTCGATCGTTTCATTTTCCTGCTCTTCGCTCCACAGGTTTTTCTGTTCGAGGAACTTGCGGAAACGGACGAGCGGATCTTTTTTCGCCCATTCATTGTCAAGGTCTTCCGTACGATAACGCGTCGGGTCGTCCCCGCTCATCGTATGCGGGCCGAAACGGTAGCAGATCGTTTCAATCAGAGAAGGACCTTCTCCGGCGAGCGCCCGTTCGCGCGCGCGTTTTACCGCCGCATATACACTAAACGGGTCCATGCCGTCCACTACAATGCCCGGGATGCCTGCAGCCACCGCTTTTTGCGCCAGTGTTTTGGCCGCAGTTTGCACGGAACGCGGCGTTGAAATCGCGAACTGGTTGTTTTGAACAATAAAAACAGCTGGGGCTTTAAAAGCACCCGCAAAGTTTATGCCTTCGTAAAAGTCCCCTTGTGAACTGCCGCCGTCCCCTGTATATGTCACGGCAACGGCCTTTTTGCCGCGTTTTTTAATGCCGAGCGCAACGCCGGCAGTCTGCACATACTGAGCGCCGATAATGATTTGCGGCGGGAGAATGTTCAATTTTTCAATGCCCTTCATCCCGTCCACATGTCCACGCGACCATAAAAATGCCTGTTCAAGCGGAAGGCCATGCCAGATCAGCTGCGGCACATCGCGGTATCCCGGGAGAATGAAGTCCTCTTTTTCAAGTGCAAAATGGGAAGCAATTTGGGAAGCTTCCTGGCCGGCAGTCGGCGCGTAAAACCCGAGGCGGCCTTGGCGGTTCAAGGAAATGGACCGCTGATCAAGAATGCGCGTATACACCATTCTCCGCATCATTTCCTGAAGCTGTTCATCCGTTAAATCCGGCATGAGGGAATCGTTTACAATTTTCCCTTCTTCATTTAAGATTTGGACTGTTTCAAACTTTTCTTCAATATCATGAAGCGTCTTTACTTCATCAAGGTTTGTGCGTGAAGCCATCCCGTTCACCAATCCTTTCTTTATCCGCATATATGGATATACAATTTCGCCGATTTTAAAAAATGTGTGTTTACTGCAGAAACCGACAATTCTTTCAAGTAACCGCAATCATTTTTGGCCTGCCAAAAAAGCGCTGTATCAATAAAAAAGCGGATGTGACTAATACAACACTATATTCAACATATATAGAGTACATGAAAAATAAAAAAGCGTCAATTATAAACGCTTTTTCTATCCGATATTTTTTTAATATACCGAATCATTCTCCCCGGGAAAACTGTATCAATATGCAATTTAAACTGTACTATAAAAGCGGAAACGTTGCGAGAGAAGGTTTTCAGGAAAACCGGTTCCGCGGGCCCGAAACGTTGTTGCAAACGCTGCCATTTTTTGCAGCAATCTTTCCCGGCATGCCGGAAATTGTCATATTTTGGCGTGATGGTTCCGCATTTTCCCTACATATAATAAAGGACAAGATGAGCCGCACGCCTTTACAATATCCAAATAAATATTACAATAGAAGTAGGGAGTTGATCCACAATGTTAAAAAAGCTGAGGAAGAAGCTTTTAAAACAGTGGAAAGATATGCTGCGCAAAAAGTTAATCGCCTGAACTTTTGAATCCCTCTTTTCCAGAGGGATTATTCTTTTCTTTATGAAAAAAAGGCCATGAAAAAGTTGTGATATGTACCATGATTTATATATAATAGAAAAAGTTACATTGAAAACGGAGCAAGGAGAGATTAATCATGATTTACAAAGTGTATTACCAGGAAAATCCTGAAGAGATTCCTGTCCGGGAAAACACGAAGACGTTCTATATTGAAGCCGGATCGGAAAGGGAAGTACGCCAAAAGTTGAAAGACCGCCGAATCAACATTGAATACATTCAGCTGCTTGAGGGAAAATATCTTGAATACGAAAAGCAGCAGGAAAATTTTAAATTAACGGAGTAACTGTATGAAATTTGTTAAAAATGACCAGACAGCGGTTTTCGCCCTCGGCGGATTAGGCGAAATCGGAAAAAATACTTATGGCGTACAATTTCAAGATGAAATCATTTTAATTGATGCAGGCATCAAATTTCCGGAAGATGAACTGCTCGGAATCGACTATGTCATCCCGGATTATACCTACCTCGTGAAAAACGCGGACAAAATTAAGGGCCTGTTTATTACGCACGGGCATGAAGACCATATCGGCGGCATTCCGTATTTGCTGCGCCAGATCAATGTCCCGATTTACGGCGGGAAGCTTGCACTCGGCCTTATCCGGAACAAGCTGGAAGAGCACGGTCTTCTCCGGCAGACAAAGCTGATTGAAATTAAAGAAGACGATGTGATTAAATTCCGGAAAACATCTGTTACGTTTTTCCGGACGACGCACAGCATTCCGGATTCTTACGGCATCGTCGTCAAAACGCCGCCGGGCAATATCGTGCACACCGGCGACTTTAAGTTTGACTTTACACCAGTGGGTGAGCCGGCCAACTTAACGAAAATGGCCGAAATCGGAAAAGAAGGCGTGCTTTGCCTTTTGTCCGACAGCACAAACAGCGAAGTGCCGCATTTTACGATGTCTGAACGACGTGTCGGGGAAAGCATTCAGGATATTTTCCGGAAAGTGGACGGACGGATTATTTTTGCAACCTTTGCCTCCAATATCCACCGCCTGCAGCAGATGACGGAAGCGGCTGTTTTGGCGGGTCGGAAAATTGCCGTGTTCGGGCGCAGTATGGAAGCGGCGATTGAAATTGGCCGTGATCTCGGCTATATCCGTGCCCCGAAAGATACGTTTATTGACACACAACAATTGAACCGTCTGCCGGCCAACCGGGTTACCATTCTTTGTACCGGTACCCAGGGCGAACCGATGGCGGCACTGTCCAGAATTGCAAATGGCACGCACCGGCAGATCCAGATCCAACCGGGCGACACCGTCGTTTTTTCTTCCTCCCCGATTCCGGGTAATACGACAAGCATCAACCGGACGATTAATTTGCTGTACCGCGCCGGCGCCGATGTGATCAGCGGGTCTTTGAACAATGTGCACACATCAGGCCATGGCGGTCAGGAAGAACAGAAATTGATGCTGCGGCTGATCAAGCCAAAATATTTTATGCCAATCCACGGTGAATACCGGATGCTCAGGATGCATGCCAAGCTTGCCAACGACTGTGGCGTTCCGGAAGAAAACTGCTTTATCATGGATAACGGGGAAGTGCTGGCGCTCGGTCATGACACCGCAGAAGTTGCTGGCAAAATCCCATCCGGCTCTGTCTATATTGACGGGAGCGGCATTGGCGATATCGGCAATATTGTTTTGCGCGACCGCCGCATCCTTTCTGAAGAAGGGCTCGTCATTGTCGTTGTGGCCATCAATATGAACGAGTTTAAAATTGCATCCGGCCCTGACATCATTTCAAGGGGTTTTGTGTACATGCGTGAATCCGGCGATTTGATTAACGAAGCGCAAACGATCATCACAAAGCACTTGAATAAAGTGATGGAACGGAAAACGACGCAATGGGCCGAAATCAAAAATGAAATTACGGATACGCTGGCGCCGTTTTTATACGAAAAAACGAAACGCCGGCCGATGATTATGCCGATTATTATGGAAGTTTAAAAAAGGGGATCCCGTCAGGAAGCCCGCTTAAAAAGTCCAAAAGAAAACGAAAAACGGCGAGACACCACCATTCATCGTGTCTCGCCGTTTTTTTGCATTGTATAAATAAATTTAAAACACATTTTTTCAGTGTCCTCCCCGTTAGCATAGTGCTTTTTTGTATGTCTGTTTGAAAAAGGCGCGCCAAACCGGTGTACCCGATCCGCCCGGCGTTTTGCAGAGGAAACGTTTCCAATTTTATCCACCCGTTTGAAAAGAATTTTTTATTTTTTTTTGCAAAAAATACTGTACAAAACAAATTTCAGGGTATATACTGTATTATAACAGAAGGATAAATTATTTGTTGTTATAAAACATACTTTTGCTGACACCAGCCCGGGCCCGGCTGTCGCAGCATCATTGAATGGTTTTATAACAGCATACAATTCCAAACACGAAAAAGGAGATGGATGAAAAATGATGATGAGCCCAGTTGAATTTTTCAAAACATTGCCTGCGAAACAATGCCCTGAATGCGGTCAGCCGATTGAAGAACAAGCAGAATCATACATGCTGGAATGCGACCATTGCCTTTCCAAAAAAGAAGAATAACGCCGTAATAAAAAAGAAGGGGAGTTCCCCTTCTTTTTTATTGCAACGATAAAATATAGGCTACCATCAAATCGGCAGCTGTCTCGAGCGCACGTTCGTCCGGCGCAAATTTGGCATGGTGCAGCCCGTATGGTGACCCGACTCCGAGCCAGAACATAAAGCCAGGGATTTCTTTCAACATATAGCCGAAATCCTCCCCTGTTAAAGCCTCCCTGCATTCATGCAGGTGCGCCCCGCCGTAGCTTCGGACAAAATCCATAAAGCGGGCGGTCTCTTCCGGATGATTGAACACCTGGTAATAATTACAGCCGTAATCAATTTCCGCCCGGCACTCAAAACCGGCCGAAAGCCCGTTTGTGAGCGCTTCAATCCTGTGCTTCACTTTTTCCATCGCTTCACTTGATAATGTGCGGATTGTCCCTTCAAGGCGCGCATGTTCCGCGATTGCATTTTGAACCGTGCCGCCGGTGATTTTCCCGATGGTCACCACTGCGCTGTCGAGCGGGTCGATATTGCGTGAGATAATGGACTGGAGCTGGGTCACCAGATGGGCCGCCGCCACCACCATATCCTTTGTATGTTGCGGATAGGCCGCATGCCCGCCCTTTCCTTCCAGGTCAATATACAGTTCAGATGTATTGGCAAACAGCAGCCCCTTTTTTACCGCCACCGTACCGGCCGGGTATTCCGGCGCAACGTGGAGCGCCATCACAAGGTCCGGCCGCCATTCATCGTGCAGCACTTCTTCCAGCATCGCTTTCGCCCCGCCAGGCCCTTCTTCTGCCGGCTGAAAAATAAAGATCAGATCATCCTTAACGGGCCGGTTTGCAAAATGCGATAAAATCCCGAGTGCAATCGTCATATGAAAATCGTGACCGCACGCATGCATGTTTCCTTCGTGTTCCGATTGAAACGGGAACCCTGTCTCTTCTTTGATCGGCAGGCCGTCTATATCCGTCCGGTAACCGATCTTTTTTTCGGGGCAGGTCCCCTTTACTTTTACAAGCACCCCAGTTTTCCATGTTTTCACTTCAAGATGGCCTTTTGGCAAACGCGAAATAAAATCAAGGATGTACCGCTGTGTTTTATGCTCCTTGTATCCGAGTTCGGGAATCCGGTGCAGATCCCGCCTGATGGCAATCAAATTCGTTTCCATATCCAGTCCTTCCTTTCCGGTATGGCAAAAAAGGCCGGGCACCGTTTTTTTGGCACCCGTCCCCGGCTTACAAATTTCTGAGGTCTTTCATGATTTCGGTTTTGGATTTTGTTTTTTCGTCAATTTCTTTGATCACTTTTGCCGGAATGCCCGCAACAACGGTATGCGGCGGCACATCTTGTGTGACGACCGCACCGGCTGCCACAACCGCCCCTTTTCCGACGCGTACGCCTTCCAGAATCACAGCATTCGCCCCGATTAATACATCATCCTCAATGACAACCGGGTTCGCAGAAGGCGGTTCAATGACCCCGGCAAGCACGGCGCCCGCTCCGATATGGCAGTTTTTCCCGACTGTTGCACGGCCGCCTAAAACGGCGTTCATGTCGATCATCGTGCCTTCTCCAATGACGGCGCCAATATTGATTACGGCCCCCATCATAATGACGGCGTTATTGCCGATTTCCACACGGTCACGGATCGTGACACCAGGTTCAATGCGGGCGTTGATTCCTTTTAAATCGAGAAGCGGAATGGCCGAGTTGCGACGGTCATTTTCCACAACATAATCCGCGATTTTGCCACGATTTGCTTCCAGCACGGCCGAAATCTCTTCCCATTCACCAAAGACGACAGCCATGCCGCCGCCTGCAAAAACACGGGCTGATTCACCGAAATCAAGGCCTTCGATATTTCCTTTTACATATACTTTTACAGGTGTTGATTTTTTGCTGTTTGCTATGAATGAAATGATTTCATTTGCATCCATCATGTCCATATGTATGCCTCCTGACAGCAGATTCGCACGTAAATGTGATCATTTGCGCATATGTTTCATTTTAAAGGATATGGGGCTGCGCCGCAATAAATTCACGCACCACTTTTACAAAAGCGCGGACCTGCTTCAATTGAAACGCGGCGTCATAACCGAGCAGCCATGTGTCGCGTTTCAGCGGCTCCCCGCCTTCCCCTTCGAGCGGAATTTTGTGCAGATGGCGGATTTCCGCCCCGTCCAGCGTGATCGCAGGCAAAATCGCATAGCCAATACCGTTAAAAACCATTTGCTTGCACGTTTCGATCTGGTCTACTACGATTGTTTGTTTCGGGGAAGTTTGAAACTCGCGGTGCCACCAGTCCATCATTTCCTGATAATAATTCGAATCGCTTTTAAACTGGATAAACGGCCGGTCGGCAGCCGGCAGCTTTTCAAGGGTGTCAATTTCCTGGTCTACAAGAAAGAGCGGATCTTCAAACAAATGGATTTTCGTACTTTTCCATTCATTCAAGCCGCGGACAATGCCGATATGGACTTCATCTTCGTAAATGGACCGCAAAATTTCACTGCTCCAGCCCGTAACAAGCGAGATTTTTGCCTCCGGATATTTTTCAACGAATGTTTTCAGTACTTTCGGCAGCCAGTTTTGGCCGACGATCGTGGCGCAGGCGATTTTTAATGTTCCGTACACTTTTGAGTCGAGCGTGCGGATGGCTTCCCGCACATTTTCTTCCCTTTCGAGCATTTCGTTGGCGAGCTGGATGACCAGTTCCCCTTCAGGCGTTATGATCAACCCTTTTTGCGTGCGGAGAAACAATTGCGCTCCCCACTGCTTTTCAATCGACTGCAGCCTTTGCGACAAGGCGGGCTGCGACACAAACAGCCGTTCAGCCGCCTTCCGCATATTTAACTCCTGTGCTAAAACAGACAGTAACTGACACTCCGAAAAATTCATGTTAACCCCAATCCGTTTTCTTTGGTTTATGGAAAAAAGGACCGCGCAGCCATTTGCGCGGTGCCACCGCTAAAAATGATTCAATTTATGAATATGATGGTTCAATTCCTTCAGAAGCGAACGCCGTGTAAAAATGCCGGCAAAAAATCCTTCATCGTCTTCAACACATAAAAAATTGTGGTCAACAAGCCAGCGCAACGCTTTTTCAAAATTGTCATGCACATTCAGCCGTGGAATGTCCGCCTTCATGACCTGTTCCACCTTAATCTCGCCTAGTTTTTCAAACTCAATCCGTTCCAACCCCAAAATGGAATCGGTGATCATCGCGGAACTGATCAGGCCGTGCAGTCGGTAGCTGGCGTCCAAAACCGGAACAGCGGCATACCCACTTTTCGTCAGCACGAGCAAAGCATGTTCCAGGCTGTTCCCAACCTGCACATGGGCCACTTTTTCAGACGGGATCATAAAATCCATGATTTTCGGTTCAAGAAATTCCTGGCTCTGCAATGAAATCATCTTGCAAAAATCTCCTTTTCTTCCGTATTTTCAGGTACAAAAACCTTCAAGAGGAGATGCTTATTTCGTTTGCCGTTGATGCATGATGGATCACTACTATTTTATCATAAACAGGACTTGATTGACGAAAGAAAAACGCCCGGCTTTGTGCCGGGCGAAAAAATTTTTTAACTGTCAGAGCCTTCCTGGACGATATCAAAGATTTCGATGGCGGCAATATCCAGATCGTCAAACTGGTACTTGCTGGCGTGTTTTTGCCCATCGAATACTTCCAGTTCAAACGTTCCGGTCTGCGGGAAAAATTTCACCTGGCAGAGCGCCTTGCCGTTCACTTCAAAACGCCGTTGCTGGACTTCCCCTGTATCTTTTGCTTCCTGCATCGCCTGCAGTCTTTGGATAATACCTAATAATTGAGACATAATGGACTCCTTTCAACGAACGTGAGTACCGGTTTTGGATGCCGGCATTCACCCTTTTATTCACACAAATGATAACCTGTCCCATTCGAATTTTACAGTAAAACCTTCGCTTAGAAAAGGGAGCGGCGGCAAATTTTTTCATTTTGTGCCGTTTCTGTCCTTATTTTATCCGAAATCGGGGAAGACCTTGTAACATTTTTGCGATTTGTCCCGGAGAAAAAACTCCTGTTTTAAAAGAAGCCGCTCCAAAAAATTGAAAAGAAAACATAAAAACGGCGAGACACCGCTCATCCAGAGTGTCTCACCGTTTCTTGAATACTTTTTCAGTGTCCTGCTTTTAAAGCAGAGGGCCCGGCGCGAACAAATCGGGCAAAACAGCTTTCGGCACGGCTATTCTGACTGTCACAAGCGGATTTACAATCTGGCTGATTTCAAGGGAGCATGTGGCACTCAACAGCCTGTAGGCGTCATTAAACCCAAGCCCGAAAGCAGCCCGGAACCTGTTTGCAGCCGCTCGCATCCCTTTTTTCGCCGCCGCTTCCACGGTTTCTGCCGATGAAATCAAAAACCATGCGCGGTCGGTTTCAACGACCGGCATGCCGATGGCGGGCGCGCCGGCCAGTTTCGTGCATTGCAGGGTGACTTTTCCGCCAATTTCCACGCCGGAACCATCCAGTTCCCCGTCCCCCATTGCGGCGTGAAGATCGCCAAGCGCAAGCAGGGCACCGTCATGGAAAACGGGAAAGTACAATTTCGACCCCGTCGTGATCCATCTCGTATCCATATTGCCGCCATGGTCCCCGGGTGTTTCACAAAGCACCGCGCCTTTTTCCGGGGCAACGCCGATAACGCCGATCATCGGGGCAGCCGGAAATTGAAGCTGGCTGTTAAACTGGATGTGACCGTCTTTCACCCGGATGATGCGCGTATCGGTTTCTTTTACATCCTCGCCGAGCACCCCCATCCCAGGGTAAAGCACCATAACACCGGCTTCATCCAGCTCAATATTTTGAATGTTAATACAAAGGATGTCGCCTTTTTTGACCCCTTCAATCTCAATCGGACCTGTCGCCGGGTTGATAAAGGGAATGTCCACTTCCGTCCTAAGCTGGGTTTCCGATGTGATTTTTCCGCCGTAGCAATCAAACGTCTCCACGGCAAACGTTTCGTTCAGCCGGACTTTGTAAGCCGGCTTGTTTTCCGCTGAAAAATGGGTGATAAAATGTTCTTTTTTCAGTTGCTGCATGATCCGCTCCTTTCGCGGCCGTTTAAAAAGGATGCTGATTCAGCCACTGGCCGCCGTCCATTGTAATCACTTCTCCATTGATATAGGCAGCATGGGACGAGAACAGGAAAAAAGCAAGTTCGGCAATTTCTTCCGGCGTTCCGAGCCGTCCGAGCGGGACACTGTCTAATGTCCTTTTTGCCGCTTCTTCCGACTCCCACAGCTTGCCCGCACCGCCTGTTCTTTCAATCGGGCCGGGCGCGATCGCATTCACGCGGATGCCGTATTTTTTGCCCCATTCCACCGCAAGCGTACGTGTTAAGGATAACACACCCGCTTTTGCCGCTGCAGAATGGACAACGCCGGCTCCTGCCCCCCAGGCATAGGTGGCGACCATATTGAGGATGCTCCCCTTGATCTTTTTTTCTATCCAGTAGTTTCCAACCGCCCGTGAACAATAGAATGTCCCGTTTAAGACAATATTGAGGACCGCATTCCAGCCGTTTACCGATAATTTTTCCGCCGGGCAGATAAAATTTCCGGCGGCATTATTGACAAGGAAATCAATGCGTCCGAATTTTTTGTCTGTCTCTTCCACCATTCGCTGGACGTCTTCCGGATTCCGGACATCCATTTGCACCGTGAGAATATCAGAATGGTAACGGAGCAGTTCCGCTTTTGTTGCCTTTAATTTTTCCTCATCCCTTCCTGTAATGACCACTTTTGCTTCTGACTGCGCAAATTTGGCCGCCATTGCCTTCCCCATTCCGCTTGAACCGCCTGTTACGATGACAACTTTTTCTTTCATCAACCTTCTCCCCTTTCATGAATGAACAGCCATTCATTATATATAAAAAAATCAACGGATTCGGCAAGCTGCCGGATACCGTCGCAAACGATCCCAGTGCCCCGGCCCAAGTGCTTCCAGGGCGTATGAAACTAAGAATCTTTTTTTATTTTTAATAAGGACTCATGCAGCTTCGTTAATGCCCGGATGATCGTTTTCTTACGGTTATAGCCTTTTACCACAACCGTCAGGCCGTTATATTCCGCATACGCCTGCCCCCAGGCACTGTCACGCAAAAAACCGAAAACGTAAACTTTAATATATCCAGCCTCAGCCGGGATAAAAATCATGTCCATTCTTTCGCTCATTTTGAACGCTCCTTCCGTGTCCAAAAATGCGGCCCGGATTCCGGCTGGCACCGAAAACGATAGAAAGAGCCGTCTTGGTGAAATTCTTTTTTCTATACCATACCATACAATGTACCATTAGTCAGGGGAAAAGAAAATACGTTTTTGCAATTTAACCGGACGGATTTTACACAAACAGCTGCTTTTCCACTTCTTCGGCGGGGACAGGCCGGCTGAAGAAGTAACCTTGTGCTTTCTGGCAGCGGGCCGATTGCAAAAACTCCACCTGTCCTTGTTCCTCGACCCCTTCCGCGACGACTTCAAGCCCGAGCTGGTGGGCAAGGTGAATGATCGTTTTTGTAATGGCCGCATCTTTTTGGCTGTTTTCCAGTTCCCGGACAAAAGACTGGTCAATTTTTAAAATGTCAACCGGAAATTTTTTAAGATAGTTCAAAGAAGAATACCCGGTTCCGAAATCATCGACCGATATCGTCAGCCCCATTTCTTTCAGACTGCTAAGCACTTTTAAAATATGGCCTTTATCTTCCATTGCGCCTTCTGTAATTTCAATTTCAAGCACGGACGCAGGCAGCTTGTATTTTTCAAGCGTTCTTCCGATAAGTCCGGCCAGGCCGGGATCAAGAAACTGCTTCGGGGATATATTCACAGCGACCCGGAAACCGGCCCACCCTTTTTGCCGCCACTGTGCAATTTGCGCGCATACGTGATCGATCACCCACGCGCCGATTGAAGTGATCAGCCCTGTTTCTTCTGCAAGCGGAATGAACTTCAAAGGCGGGACATTACCGAATTTCGGGTTGCGCCATCTCAGCAAGGCTTCAAAACTTTTAACTTTGCCCGTATCGAGCTGCACTTGCGGCTGATAATGGACGGCCAGCTCGTTTTTTTCAATGGCGCGGCGGAGATGGGCTTCCATCAATATATAATTATGGAAGTCGGCATCCATTTTTTTGCTGTAAAAAAGGAAATGCCCTTTCCCCCGTTCCTTCACTTTAAAAAGAGCCGTGTCCGCATGTTTGATTAACGTTTCCCCGTTTTCGCCGTCTTCCGGAAACAGGCTGATGCCGACGGACGGCGTCAAAAAATAATCTTCCCCTTCAATTTTGAACGGGTCATAAAAGAGCGCCAGGATCTGTTCCGCCATTTGTTTCACTTCTTCCCGTGAGCACCCGGCCGTAAGCACGATAAACTCATCGCCGCCCTGGCGGTACACTTCGTAATCCGAAAAGGGAAGCTGCTTCAGGCGGATGGCTATCCGTTTTAAAATTTCATCGCCGACATGCTGGCCAAGAATATCGTTAAAATATTTAAAACGGTCAAGATCGATATATAATACAGCCGGATGGGGCGCGTCTTTTTTTGCTTCCGCCGTTTTCCTGTTCAACCGATCCAGCAAAGCGTGCCTGTTCCAAAGGCCTGTTAAAGGGTCAAGCTGATATGTACGTGCATCCGGAAGCATCCGTTCGCCATCCAGCAGTGCTGTCACATCCCTTGTAATGGCAATCACCCACTCTCCGCCGTTCATGCCGGCCAAAGAAGTATGGAGGATGCGCCTTGCATCCGAATGATGGATGAAGTCGACAGCTTTGTTATCTTCCAGCGCAGTTTGGCAAAAATATTCAAACCGGGCGGCTTCCTCTTCCTCGAGGACATCCTGTAGAAATTTTCCGGTTTTTTCCATCTGCTCTTCTTTGTTCACATAAACAAACTTAAACGCCGGCCCGTTCTCCACTTTCAAAACACTGACCGTCTCGGAAAGCTTGGAAAGAAAATCGCGGCTGAAAAAAACATCGATTGGCAGTTCCTGGAATTTCTTTGTTTGTCCTTCAGCTTTCGATTTGTCCATAATATCATCCTTTTTCTGATCAAGAAAATGCTTGCTGACGCTGAAAAACTCAGGTGAAAGTATATTTCTATTTTACAGAGAAATGTACGAAAAGCATAGTTAAAATACAAAAAACCGGGGCGGAAAGTGCGGCCGGGAAATCCGCGGCCGTTGCTTTCCTTCTAGGCCGGCCATCCATTTGCCGGGTCCCGCCACTCCCGGTTTTTGTCTTTTTCCGTCGGTAGTGATCCGCCCGTCGCTCACTTGTTGCCCCTTTTTTACTTCTGATTTGCGATAAAGGGCCACCAATTTGCCTTCCCAAGCATTTTTACAAGCACCGGCACAAACAAGGGCAGCATGATCAAAGCATAAAACAGAAGCCCGGTAAGTGTCAGGGTGGCGATTTGCAGCAATGATAAAACGCCGGACGGCATCATAGCCGCAAAAGTGCCGGAAAGAATGATGGCTGCAGAAAGAATAACGGTCCCCATCTTTTTCATGGCAAGCAAAATCGCCTCTTTTGCAGGCAAATGCTGGTATTCATTGAACCGTTCCATTAAAAAGATGGAATAGTCGGTACCGAGCGCGATTAAAATGACAAAACCGAAGAACGGCACCGCCCAGCTGATACCCGGATAGCCGAGCAGATGGACAAAAATGATTTCCGTTAAACCGGCAGATGCAAAATAAGTGATAAGAAGGGACGCCAGCAAATAGAGCGGCATGACGATCGACCGCAAGAAAATCAAAAGTGCGGCGGCCACCCCGATCAGCATAAAAGTAACGGTACGCGTGTAATCCGCTTTCGACATCTTATCCAAATCGCGGTTGATGCTTGACACGCCGCCGATCCCGATGTGGGCATTTTCCAATTTTGTCCCCTTTACGGCGTCTTTTAATGCCCGGTTGATATGACTAATATCAGCCATTGCCCTGTTGGAATACGGGTTTTCATTTAATATCAGATGAAAAGTCACCATTTTTCCGTCTTTCGAAATATAATGGCCAAGCGCTTTCTGATAATCCGCATTTGAAAGCAGGGCATCCGGAATATAAATGCCGGACTGTTCCATACTTGTTTCATCCGCCAAATCATTCAGATAAGAACCGGCATCGTACAACCCGGATTCGATTTTCCCGAGTCCTGCTGCGCTTTTATCAAGACCATCGGAAAGCTGATTCATATGGGTTCCAAACGTCGTGAGGCCGGTTTTCAGCTGTGCCTGGCCGTCCGCGATCCCCTGAAGCCCTTTTTGCAGCGCCGGGATTTTCCGGATCACTTCGTTTTGGCCTGCTGCGGTCTGGTTCAAACCGTTTTCAAGCTGATCAAGCCCGTTGATGATCGGCGTAAACCCATCGGCAAAGCGGCCAAGCCCGGCGGAAATCGCTGAAAGTTTTGCGTCCACGCTTTCCAATGTTGCTGTGACGGCATCAATCTGGCGGTACAGGCTGACAATGGTATCATTGTCATTACCGGTGCCGAGCCCAAGCTCATTCATCGCCTGCTGCACTTTTTGGAATTGCGGGTCATTCGCTGCTTCCGGATTATCTTTTAAAAACGCCTGGTAAGCCGCTTGCAGGGAGCTGACCTGCTTCGGAATATCAGCCGGCAACTGGTCCGTTTGGCTGATAAACTGGCGGATGCCAGACTGGACGAGCTGGTATTTTCCATACAGCTGGTTAAAACCGGACTGCAGTTCCTTTGCCTGCTGCTGGGCATTTTTTACCCCGCTTTTCAGTTCGTCCGCGCCCGCCGAACCGCTCTGGATGCCTTCTTCAATCCGGCTGAGCGAGTTTGACAGATTCCCCATGCCGGCTGAGATTTTCTCTGAACCGGCCTCCAGCTCCCCGATCCCGTCGGTTGCTTCTTTAAACTTTGATTTGGCGTTTTCCAGGGAACCGGATGCCCCCGTTAATCCTGATTTGATTTTCTGAATGCCGTTATGGCTTTTTTCCAGCCCTTCACCCAATGTTTTGGCCTGGTTTTTGACATAAATTTCTTTCATTACCGAACCGTCCGGCCTTGTCGCGCTTTGAACTTGTGCAACATGCGGGACTTTATCCAGATCCGCGCTGATTTTCTCGATTAAAGCGAGATAGTCTTTTGATTTAACAGGCTCATCATTCTCGAGGACGACTTCGGTCGGCATTGCTTTCCCGGCGCCGAAACTTTCGGCAATGATGTTGAACGCTTTTACGGAATCGTAGTTGTCCCCGAGTTCATCGAGAGAATTGAAAGACAGCTTGCCGTTATAGCTGATCAATAGCGGAACCATGATCACCGCCACAATCGCAAGGGAAAGAAACGGCCTTGCCAGCGCAAAAAGGCCGGCCCGTTCCCAAATTTTGCTTTCATGGTGGGAAATGTCCCCGCGCACAGGCCAGAACAGCCCTTTCTTTAACACAGCCATAAAAAACGGCACAATCGAAAACAGGGCAAGCAGCAAAACGGCTACCCCGACCGCAACGGCAGAAGCGGATTGGTACAGCTTAAAACTGGCAAGCCCGATCGAGGCAAAACCGATCAGGACGGCAATGCCGCTGAACAGCACCGTTTTCCCGGCCGAACGGTAAGTCGCAAGAATGGCCGGCAATGTTTCTTTGCCATCCGCCAGTTCTTCCTTAAAGCGGCTGAGCAGCAAAATACAATAATCCGTACCAATCCCGAACAAAACAGCAACGAGAAAAATTTGCGTAAAATTTGAAACCGGAAAATCAAGCTTGTCGACGAGTATCGCAACGATAAACTGGCTGACAAGATAAGAAAGCCCGACCGTTAATAGCGGGATGAGCGGCGCGACGATTGAACGGTACACGAGCACAAGGACGGCCAGGATGAAAACAATCGTAATCGCTTCTGTTTTTTTCAAGCCCGCCTGTGAGCTGTCCGTGACATCTTCATTGATCAGCCTGTTGCCGGTCATCATCACCTCGACGCCCGGCGTTTTTACCGCTTTCTGCAAAGCCGCGCGCACTGTTTTAAAAGACTTCTTGCCCGGATCCACGCTGGCAATGGCCATCACCGTTTTTCCGTCTTTGGAGACAAGCTCACTTTTAAGGGCCGGCTCGCGAAAATGGGTTGTTAAGCCCGTAATCGCATATTGCTTTTTATTTTTTTCCAGCCGTTCAAGTGTGCTCCGGATATGCCCCATCTCATGGCCGGATATTTTTACCCGGTCATGGAACACGATGATGACGCTTGTACCGTGGTTTTCTGTCTGCTGGTGCCGGCTTTTGATTTCAGCCGCCCGTTGCGAGGCATAACCTTCCGGAACCTTAATCTGGCCTTTTTCCCTGACTAATGGTTCCATTGCCGGCGCTTTCCATGCCAATAAAATGCTGATCAATGCCCATACTAAAACAACAATCCATTTCAACTGCACCAATCGCTTCATGAACTGGTTTCCTCCCAAGCTTGTGATCACGTCACTCTTGAACCATTATAAAACAAACGGCCGCAGAAGTATGTAAAAAAATGGACATTTTCATGTTGCTTTCTTTCCAAAATAAACGAAAAGTAGTATAATTGACTAAAAAATAATATGATTAAAAATGAAAGGAGTTCTCTATTTGAATTCGCATAAACCTGCTCCATTACAACCTACAATCGAAAACCTCTCTTATGCTGTATTCACGGTCAATCGCCATGCGAAAACCGCAACCAATCCAAAATTTCTTTACCTTTTAAAGAAAAAAGCGCTTGAAAAAATGATCCGGGAAGGGAAAGCACTGAAAGTCGGGCTACACTTTTCCGAGCATCCAAAGTACAGCCAGCAGCAGTCTGATGTGCTTGTAAAGTGCGGTGATTATACATTCCATATTCCGCCGTCAAAAGACGATTTTAAAAACCTCCCCCATCTCGGATACCTGGACCATAAAACAAGGAACCCGAAATGCCGCATGCCTTTAAGCCAGGCTAAGCAGTTGCTCGAGCAGTATACTGGGCTCACGGAAAAACAACAGCATCCGGGGCAGCCCCGCACCGGCAGGAAAAATTGCAAACCGGTTTTTAAAAAATTGGGTGACTCCTTTTTCTAAGCCGCAGCAAGCGCAAACCAAATAACGGGAAAATCCGTTTGCAAAACCGGGTAAAAGACCCCTTCCAGATGAATCACGATACGCAACCATACAGGAAAGCCCTCCGCGATTAGCCGGGGGCTTTTCTGCGTTTACAGCACTTTTTCGTCCATCGCAAGGATAAGCTGGTTGATTTCAGGTTTACTGATTTGGGCATCGGCGCCGACCATTTCCCCTTTATGCCTCAATGCGTCCGTGATCAGCGACGAAAAGATGATAACCGGCAGCACTTTTAATGCAGGATCTTCTTTTATTTTTTTCGTTAAATGGTGTCCATCCATTTGCGGCATTTCAATGTCCGTAATCACAAGCTGGACTTCATCTTTAATCTCTTTTCCGCTTTCTGCAATCCCGGATAAATATTCGAATGCTTCTTTCCCGTTTTCAAAAAACGCAATTTGTTCATACCCGGCTTCAAGCAGCGTATCGCGGAGCAATTCCCTGAGCAGGCCGGAATCTTCCGCGATCACAATCCGTTTATTGTTCCGCTCCCGCTTTCCAAGCTTTTTGACTTCTTCCACCCGGATCGTGGCTTCCGGGTTGATTTCCGCAATCATTTTTTCAAAATCAAGCAGCAAAATCATCATGTCTTCTTTCTTGATCACGCCGATCACCTGTGTATCGGTGCCCGCATACATCCCAGACGGTTTTTCAATTTGATCCCAGGAGAACCGGTGGATTTTTGAAACATTGTCCACATGAAAGACAATTTTTTGCTGGTTGAACTCCGTCACGATAAATTTGTCATCCTCGCCCGTTTCAGGCGGATAACCGAGCACTTTGCGCAAATTAACAACCGGCAGTATTTCCCCGCGCAGCTGGATAATGCCTTCAACATTTGGATGGGCGTGCGGAATGGTGGTGACCGCAGCCGGCATGATAATTTCCTTTACTTTAATGACATTGATGCCATAATGATTTTGTGCAACAGAAAATTCTACAATCTCTACTTCGTTTGTGCCACTTTCCAGTAAAATCTCGTGCTCTAGACTCATCTTTCTCACCCCCTCGTTCTAAAACGTATGAAAATCCGGCGCGGAGCATTTTGTAGACTGCCCGATTCTCAATATTTGCCCACATGAATTATATCGGCAGATGGACCAGAATGTTTCACCTCTAAAAGGGCAAACGGAAAAGATTGCTTTTTCACAAATGTGCAAGCGTGGTAAGATGAAGAAGAACAGGACATACATATTTAATGAAAAGCAATTCGTGAAAGAGGAGGAAACCGGTTTTGGAACATTTACTGAACCCGCATGTGCGGGAGATTGAAATATCCGGCATCCGCAAGTTTTCAAACATGGTTGCCGGAATCGAAGACATGGTCTCATTTACAATCGGCCAGCCCGATTTTAAAACGCCGGAACATGTCAAACAAGCAGGGATCCGCGCCATTGAAGAAAATAAGACAACGTATACCCACAATGCCGGCGACCTTGCTTTACGCAAGGCTGCAGCACAATTTGTAAAAACGAAATACAATCTGTCTTATAAACCGGAAACGGAAGTCATTGTCACGATCGGCGCCAGCGAGGCGATCGATATTACGCTCAGAACCGTATTGACACCCGGTTCCGAAGTCATCCTGCCCGGGCCCGTTTACCCGGGGTATGAACCGGCCATCCGCCTGTTGGGAGCCGTTCCGGTGCACGTGGACACAAGGGCAAACCGGTTTAAGCTAACCGCGGATCTCATCCGCCAGGCTATCACAGCAAAAACGAAATGCATCATTTTGCCGTACCCTTCCAATCCGACAGGGGTTACGCTCGAAAAGGCGGAATTGCAGGAAATTGCAGACCTGCTCCGCGGCCGTGATATTTTCATTCTGGCCGATGAAATTTACAGCGAGCTAACGTACAATCTGCAGCACGTCTCGATTGCTTCGTTTTTGCCGGAGCAGACCATCGTCATTAACGGCGTCTCAAAGTCCCACTCGATGACCGGCTGGCGGATCGGCTTCGTGTTTGCGCCAGAATGGCTCACAAAGCATATTTTAAAAGTCCACCAATATAATGTGTCGTGCGCGCCTTCTATTTCCCAGATGGCGGCGCTTGAAGCGCTGACAGCCGGCATCGATGACGCGCACGCCATGAAAAAGGAATATGAAAAGCGGAGAGACTATGTATGCAGGAGGCTGGATGAGATCGGCATCGGGTATGTGAAACCGGACGGGGCTTTTTACGTATTCGCAAAGGTGCCGGAAGCGTTGAAGCGGTCCTCTTTCGATTTTGCGCTCGATCTGGCAAAACAGCAAAAAGTCGCGGTTGTCCCGGGCAGCGCTTTTTCGAAGTACGGCGAAGGCTGGTTCCGGATGTCTTACGCATGCAGCATGGATCAACTTGAAAAAGGGCTTGCGCGCATGGAAAAGTTTGTTGCAAATCTATCCTGAAATATGCGCCGGCTGATTTTCATTTTTCCGCCGGTACCGCATTCCATGGGCAATGGGTGTTATGCTGAAAATGAAATATATTTTCATTCCTTGCTGGCTTGCTGGCGCCGCGTTCGCCATAAAGAGAGAAGCCTGCGTTAAACCATAACGGCTTCCCGTGTTAACAAAATTTGCTGGAACATGGGCATATGACCCGGCCAGGATGATCCCGCCAGCATAAAAAATAAGCCCGCCGGCATATGCCGGCGGGCAAACTTTACTTGGACCAATATTTAATCAATGCTTGTGTGCCGCTATTTTCTTCACCTTTTGCGGCCAGTTCTTCATATAATTTTTTGCTGAGCGCAAGCCCCGGCAGGTTGAGCCCCATTTTTTCCGCTTCATCAAGGGCGATTTTCATGTCTTTAATAAAATGCTTGATAAAAAAGCCCGGGGAATAATCGCCCGCAAGCATGCGCGGAACAAGATTGGACATTGACCAGCTCCCGGCTGCCCCGGCGCTGATAGATTTGAGCACTTTTTCCGGATCGAGTCCTGCTTTTTTCGCATACACAACCGACTCTGTCACGCCGATCATATTGGAGGCAATGGCGATCTGGTTGCACATTTTGGTATGCTGGCCGGATCCCGGGCCGCCCTGCAGCACGATATTTTCCCCGAGTACGGAAAAAACCGGTTTTACTTCTTCAAATACCGATTCGTCGCCGCCTACCATAATCGTCAAATTGCCTTTTTGCGCCCCGATATCGCCACCGGAAACCGGTGCATCAAGCGCCTTCACCTGTTTCGCTTTAGCCGCTTCATCAATCTTTTTGGCAAGGGTCGGCGTGGAAGTGGTCATATCGATCAGGATCGTTCCTTCTTTCGCCGCGCCAAGCAGCCCGTTTTCCCCGAAATACACTTCTTCCACATCGTGCGGATAGCCGACCATCGTAATGACGATATCTGATTTTGCAGCCGTTTCCGCCGGCGTGCTGCACCATTCGGCTCCCGCTTTGAGAAGCGGCTCTGCCTTTTCTTTTGTACGGTTATAGACAAAAAGCGGATACCCTGCATTCCGCAAATTTTGCGCCATGTTCCGGCCCATTACGCCTAACCCGATAAATCCGATCTTTTCCATCCTAGCTCCCCCTTTTTCGCAAATAAACAAAAAAGCCTGCATCACAGCAGGCCAAAAGCAAACATGGGGGTTCAAGGAAGAAAACAATCTTTCCTCTAATTTATACCCCGCATGCCCTGCTTTAAACCTGGCAAATTAAATCGATTTGACTTTTCCGCCGTCGATCAGGAAGCTGCTTCCGGTAACGTAGGAATTGGCTTCTGAAGCCAGAAACGCAACAAACCTCCCGAATTCGTCCGGTTCGCCGTATCTGCCGAGCGGAATCGACTCCAGTTCCTTTGCCTGGACTTCTTCCATCGATTTTCCGGTTTTCTCCGCTGTCACTTTGTCAAGATGTACAATCCGGTCCGTTGCAATTCTGCCCGGGCCGACCGTATTCACAAGGATTTGGTACGGGGCAAATTCTTCCGCCAGCGTTTTCGAAAGTCCCACAATGCCCGTCCGGAACGTATTCGACAATATCAGCCCCGGGATCGGCTCCTTAATGGATGAAGAGGCAATGTTGATAATCCGGCCGCCGTTTTTCTTTAAAAGCGGCAATGCTTCCCTGATGATGCGTATGTACGAAAGCAGATTCAGTTCGAATGATTTTTGCCAGTCTTCATCCGCCATATCTTCAAAACTTCCGGCCGGCGGTCCCCCTGCATTGTTGACCAGTATATCCAGCCTGCCGAATGTATCCCGTGCTTTTTGCACCATGGCGCGGATATCTTCCGGATGGGTAATATCTGCCCGGATATACGCCACTTTCCCGGTGCCGCAAGCGGATAATTCTTCTTTTGCCGCCTGCAGTTTTTCTTCATTCCGGCTTGTAATGAGGACATCTGCGCCTTCCATTACAAGTTGTTTGGCCACCGCTTTCCCGAGCCCCTGGCTGGAAGCGACAACAAGGGCGGCTTTGCCTTTCAACCCTAAATCCATTCAAAATCCCTCCCTGTATCTTTATGTTCACAAAAGCCTGTCTTCATTATAAACGATTTTTCCCCGTCCATGCACGATAAAGCTTCAAACCGGGTTCCCCTTCATTTTCCCGCAAAAAAGAACATCCGGCGTTTTGATGTGCGGTCCGCCAAAGCCCAATTCAAAAAAAGCCGAATGGCAAAAGCCACTCGGCAAAAATAGGGGGAAAAATGAGAAAGAAACGATATACATCCGGTATTGTGACAATACTGGATACCAATAATACTACCCTTAATGCTGGGCTGGTTTATATATACCCGCTTCCTTCACACCTAAACCTGTTTTTGAAAAATATTTTTTATGCTTTTGAAAGAACTTTTTTCACGTGTTCCTTTACTTCTTCATTCGTTGTGAAGTTCAAAACGTCTTCTGCCAGTTTTTCCATATCCGCCTTATTCAGGTTCCTGATTTGGGAACGGGCCCTTAAAATTGAAGAAGCGCTCATTGAAAATTCATCAAGGCCGAGGCCGAGCAGAATCGGAATGGCGATTTCGTCTCCGGCCATTTCGCCGCACATGCCGGCCCATTTGCCTTCTTTGTGCGCCGCATCAATGACGCGTTTCACAAGGCGCAATATGGCCGGGTTATACGGCTGGTACAAATACGAAATATGTTCGTTCATACGGTCTGCAGCCATCGTGTACTGGATCAGATCGTTTGTGCCGACACTGAAGAAATCGACTTCTTTTGCAAACAAATCAGCCATTACGGCAGTGGAAGGAATTTCAACCATAATGCCGACTTCGATATGATCTGCAACCTGCACGCCTTCCTGGATAAGCTTTTCTTTTTCTTCCAAAAGAATCGCTTTTGCTTTTCGGAATTCATCCAGATTGGAAATCATCGGGAACATAATTTTCAGGTTGCCGTATGCGCTCGCGCGGAGCAACGCACGCAGCTGGGTGCGGAAAATATCCTGTCTGTCCAGGCACAAGCGGATCGCACGGAAGCCGAGGAACGGGTTCATTTCTTCCGGAAGCGGCAAGTACGGCAGTTTTTTGTCGCCGCCGATATCAAGCGTACGGACCACAACCGGCTTGCCTTTTAAGCCTTCAAGCACCGCTTTATAGGCTTCAAACTGCACTTCTTCTGACGGAAGCTCGTCCCTGCCCATATAGAGGAACTCTGTACGGTACAGGCCGACGCCTTCCCCGCCGTTCCGGATCACGCCGTCGAGATCGTTCGGGGTGCCGATATTGGCAACCAGTTCAACCGTATGGCCGTCTTTCGAAACGGATTTTTCATTGACCAGCTTCGCCCATTCGGCTTTTTGCCGTTCAAACTGTTCCTGCTTTTGTTTGTATTCATCGACAATTTCAGGTGTCGGATTGACATAGACATCGCCGCTGTTGCCGTCCACGATGACAAGGTCGCCATTTTGGATATCCTGGATCGCCGTTTTCGTCCCGACGACTGCCGGAATTTCCAAAGAACGCGCCATAATCGCAGAGTGGGACGTACGCCCACCGACATTTGTTGCAAAACCTTTTACATACTGGCGGTTCAACTGCGCCGTATCAGAAGGGGTCAAGTCTTCAGCAATGACAATGACTTCTTCCGAGATCATGCTTGGATTCGGAATATCCACTTTCAGCAGATGAGCCAGAATCCGTTTTGTCACGTCGCGGATGTCCGCTGCACGTTCGCGCATATATTCGTTGTCCATTTGTTCGAACATGGTCACGAACATATCCGCAACTTCTTTCAATGCGTATTCCGCATTGACCTGGTCATCCCTGATTTTGTCCTGGACCGGCGTCAACAGTTCCGGATCTTCCAAAACGAGCAAATGGGCATCAAAGATCGCTGCTTTGTCCGCCCCCAGTGCCTTCATTGCATGCTCCCTGATCGCCTGCAGTTCAGACTTGGATTCAGACACAGCAGTATCAAAGCGTTTCAATTCATCCGAAACATTCTGGACAGACCTTTTTTCAAAAGACAAATCCGGTTCTACCAGGCGATATGCTTTTGCGATGGCAATCCCGTTGGATGCTGCTATACCTTTTAAAATGGTTGACATTATTCGCCCAGACCCTCTTTTTTCATTAATTCAGCCAAAGCGTTCAATGCATCTTGTGCATCGTTGCCTTCTGCAGAAATGGTAATGTCGGCGCCTTTGCCGATTCCAAGGGACATAACCCCCATGATCGATTTCAGGTTCACTTTCTTATCCTTATACTGCAATTGGATATCTGAATCGAATTTGCTTGCCGTTTGTACGAGCAATGTAGCAGGACGTGCGTGGATTCCTGTATCTGCTGTTACTTTAAATTGTTTTTCAGCCATGGGTAGAACGACTCCTTTTCTATAATATAGTTCTAAAAATAATGCACTGTACATTTTTCGTCAATATTTATCAACCATCTTCATACAAATGACAAATTTTGCAAACGGGGGTTGAAAAAAACCGCAGCGATGCCGGGTACCTGCAAACACCGTTCATCCCCGGTTATTCAGCAGGCTGCTCCCTCAAAGTCCGCGCGGCCCATCCGTGCCAAAAACACGCCTCGCCCGAAACCGGGAACACGCATGTCCCCGGCCGGATCAAAAAAATGACAAATATTGCACAGTGCGGGAAAAACAAAATCCCCGTAATAGAATAACATGCCTTTCCAAATAAAACAATCATCAGAGTTGACTTCATTTTGCTTAAAAATGCACAAAATTATGCATGCCCCGGTCAGATTTCCGGCTCGTCCAAATAAATATAGCGGACATTCCCGCCGCGCAAGGCAATGCCCTTAAAATGTTTAAAGTCTTCCTCGGCAATAAGCACTTTCCGGAAGTCCATAAAATCTTCACGGCTGACGAATAATTCTTCGATTTCCCTGTTGCGAAGCCGGTTGATTTCCTGTCTGATTTCTTCTTCCGACATACGACCACCCCACCCGGTATTGTACCACATTCTTCCTGCCGCCTACTTGTTTGCTTTCGCGATTTTTTAAAACCGGCCCGATTTGTATTTTTCTGTTCCTTTCGCCTTGAATTTTTCAGAAAAATAGTGCAAACTGGTTACAATACTTTCTTACGGGAGGACCGCAATGAAAAAAGCACAAATTGGTGACATTATTGAATTTAAAGACGGGCTTCAAGGAATTGTCGAAAAGGTGAACGAGAACTCGGTCATCGTGGATTTAACCTATATGGAAAACTATCAGGAACTGGAGCTTGATGAAAAAACAGTGGTCAATCATAAAAACTATCAGGTTATCCATTCGGCTTTACATTAATTCAAACGCTTACCGCGCAGTAAAAAACCGGCACATGCCGGTTTTTTACTGCCGTTTCTATGATTGTGAATTTTTTAACATTATTTTCCCGGATACCTTTTTCCCTATTTCTCTGCTAAAATATTCAATGTATTTTTGTTTGACCCAATGCCGCGAAGGCCGGACTGCGGGGCCGGATCTCTTTTTTTGGCCCTTCCCGGTTTTTTTGCCGGCGGTTTGCGAACTTAAGAAAGGAGCGCATTGGCGGTGGCAAAAAACATGGTGGATACAAAGCTTCTCGGAAGTATCTTAATCGCCCACCTTCTGCTATATATTACGTTTCGGGATACCTCCGTTTTTTGGTATTTATATTCCGGCGCAATGCTGTTTTTGATCAGTTACACGGTTTTTCTTGGAAAATCAGAAAAACACGAAAAGCTTCCGTACCTTCAATTGCTGTTGTATGGCATCTTTTCGGGTTTTCTCCTCTATATTATTTTCAGAATTGGCAATACAGTACTCGGTTTTTTGCCGGGCGGGCTTGACAATGAAGTCGCCCGCGCATACAGGCGTTTTTCACCCGAATCTTTCTGGCATTACTTAGCGCTTGTCCTGATTCTCATCCCCGGAGAAGAAATTTTTTGGCGTTCATTTGTCCAGGCCCGACTCATGAAAATGATGGAAGCGAAATATGCGATTTTGATTTCCGCCGTATTGAACGCATCCGTTTATTTTTACTGCGGATTAAAAATCATGGTCATTGCCGCTTTTGCCGGTTCGATTTTCTGGGGGCTGCTGTATGCAAAAAAACGGAGCCTGTCTGCACAAATTTTGTCGCATCTTACCTTTGATTTGCTGCTTGTCGTCTTCCTGCCGATTTTTTAAGCATGGGGACGGCTTTTTTTCGGCATTTGCCCGCCACAAATGCATAACAACCGCGCAAAGCTGTTTTGAATGCCTTACCGGTCACCCCCGGATCGTCTTTATTCCGAGTGCCATCATAAAAACAAGGCTGAAATAGCCGAACAGGGGATATAAAACCGATAATAGCGGGCCGTAATGCAAGCTGCTGATCAGCAGAATGGCGGAAAAAATCAACCCGTACAGCAAACCGCTTTTCATCGGGATATATTTTTGCATTTGCCGCTCAAGCCCGTAGGCATCCCCGATAATAGAAGTGAAAATTTCCCCGAAAATCAGCAGAACATAAATAAAATAAATGCCCGGAAAACTCGCTTTCACAATATGCGCCATCGGAATCTCCACTTGGGCAACGTCCGGCAGCGTGACCAGTGACAAATGGCTGGAAATCAGGATGAGCGTTAAAAACAGCCCGCCCAGTATCCCGCCGGCACGGACGACTTCCTTATCTTTCACTTCCGCCGCAACCGGGACAAGCACCGCCTGCGCGAGCGCCAAATTCAAAGCCGCATAGGAAAGGGCGCGGAGAAGGGCACGGGGCATATCAACACTTTCCGGCCGGGCCATGAGCGCTTGAAAAAATCCGGGTGACTGGACGGACTGCGACAAAAGGAGAAAATTAAACAAAAGCATCAAAGGCACCACAAATGTATTGACGCCAAGCAGCCCCTTGATGCCAAAACACATGACAAGAAAGGCAAGAAGCACCGTCAATAAAATCCCTATTTCTCTCCCAATATGAAGCTGCTCCTCAAAAACAGCACCCGCACCGGACAGCATGACGCCGCAAACCCCGAAAAGCATGGCCATCATCATCACATTCACGAAACCGGCCGCTTTTTTGCCAAATAAATACCGGTTTAAAGTTTCATAGGAATCCGCATGCAAATCGATCGCTTTTTCCATCATTTTCGTACCAAAGAAAATAAACAAAAACCCTGAAAGGCAGATGGCAAGCAATCCATACAGCCCAAACTGTGTAAAAAAAACGGTAATTTCTTTCCCTGTTGCAAACCCTGCCCCGATCACCGTCCCAATATATACGGCTGCGATTTGGACAGCACCGCCCCACTTATTCAACGCCTGCACCCCTTTAAGAAAAAATAAGACAACCTGCCGGCTCCGTTACTATCCTATGTCCCGCTTTCTTAAAATAGCCCGGCCGGTTCATTTCCGCCGCTAAAAAATTGGTCAAAAATAGTCAAAAAAACCTTTACAAACAAAAAAAGTTGTCATATACTATAGGCAAAGGTCAAAGATAGTCAAATATAAGATGGTGCCATTGGTCGATAGCGCAAATGACAAATGCAGATCTTTTGATTTTCGGGCCGCGCAGTTGTATCATGATATTAGAAAGGTCAAAAATAGTCAAAGGGTGACTCGCAGATGCCTTTTCCTTTTTTCAGCACAAGACAAATGACTTTGCCATTCTACTGTAAAGGCCAAAATGCATCAAAGGGGTGCATGCAAAAGATTTGCATCTTGTGAAATTTTGAGCTATACTGATTTCCAATTAAGGTCAAAGCAAATCAAAGCGCTTTGATTGTTTTTCAATCTCATTAGTCAAAGATAGTCAAAATCAAACCGATCAAAGGAGGAATGTTTGATGTTATGTGACAAATGCCATCAAAACGAAGCGACGATCGGGATGCATATAAATGTGAACGGAAACCAAAAAACATTGAACCTGTGCCAGTCCTGCTACCAAAAAGAACGGGCAAAATTCGAAAACAACTGGGGAGGCATGTTTATGAATAACGGATTTGGAAACTTCGGATTCGGAGGATTCAACGACCTCTTTAACCAAATGAATGCCAACGGGTTCCAGCCAAACGGCGCGAAACAAACCGTACAAACGCAAACACAAGGCGGCGGCAACGGACTACTTGACCAGTTCGGCCGCAACCTGACCGCTGCTGCACGGGCCGGGCAAATTGACCCTGTCATCGGCCGTGATGAAGAAATCGCCCGCGTCATTGAAATTTTAAACCGGCGCAATAAAAACAACCCGGTGTTAATCGGCGAACCTGGCGTCGGGAAAACCGCCATTGCGGAAGGGCTCGCTTTAAAAATTACCGAAAAACAAGTTCCGGCAAAACTGCGGCATAAAGAAGTTTACTTGCTCGATGTAGCTTCACTTGTTGCAAACACGGGCATCCGTGGTCAATTTGAAGAACGGATGAAAAAATTGATTGCCGAACTCGAACAACGGAAAAACGTACTTCTGTTTATTGACGAAATTCACCTGCTTGTCGGCGCAGGTTCTGCAGAAGGTTCGATGGACGCTGGCAACATTTTGAAACCGGCGCTTGCCCGCGGCGAAATCCAGGTGATCGGCGCGACAACTTTGAAAGAATACCGGCAAATTGAAAAAGATGCCGCACTTGAACGGCGTTTTCAACCGGTACAAGTCAATGAACCGACCCTTGAAGAAACCGTCATGATTTTGCGCGGCTTAAAAGACCGGTATGAAAACTACCATCACGTTGCCTATACCGATGAAGCGCTTGAAGCTTGTGCGAAATTGTCGCACCGCTACATCCAGGACCGCTTCCTGCCGGATAAGGCAATCGACCTGATGGATGAAGCCGGTTCGAAATTGAACCTGACGATTGCGGTTCCGAGCAAAGAAGATATCCAAAAACGGCTTGCTGAAATTGCACAGGAAAAACAAACTGCGCTTGCAACAGAAAACTATGAAAAAGCAGCCGAATTGAAAAAAGAAGAACAAAAACTGAACGAGTTGGCTACTTCCGGCCAAGTTGAAGCCAAACCGGTTGTCGATGTCACGCAAATTCAGGAAATTGTCGAAAAGAAAACGGGTATTCCGGTCGGCAAACTCGAAGCGGATGAAGCGAAAAAACTGCAGCATCTGGAAGAAAACCTTGCTAAAAAAGTGATCGGCCAGGATGAAGCGGTCCGGAAAGTGGCGAAAGCAATCCGCCGTTCGCGTGCCGGCCTGAAAGCGAAAAGCCGCCCGATCGGTTCGTTCCTGTTCGTCGGCCCGACCGGCGTCGGAAAAACGGAACTGACAAAACGGCTCGCGGAAGAACTGTTCGGCACGAAAGATGCGATGATCCGGCTTGACATGAGCGAATATATGGAAAAACACAGCGTCTCGAAACTGATCGGGGCACCTGCCGGCTATGTCGGTTATGAAGATGCCGGCCAACTGACGGAAAAAGTGCGCCGCAACCCGTACAGCATTATTTTGCTCGACGAAATTGAAAAAGCGCACCCGGATGTTTTGAACATGTTTCTGCAAATTCTCGATGACGGGCGCTTAACCGATGCCCAAGGGCGGACGGTCAGCTTCAAAGATACCGTCATCATTATGACGAGCAACGCCGGCACCCAATTTAAGCATAAAACAGTCGGGTTCGCTAAAAGTGAAGCGATCAAAGAATCGAATATTCTCGATTCACTCGGCGACTTCTTCAAACCGGAGTTTCTGAACCGTTTCGACAACATTATCGAATTTAAACCACTTGAAAAAGAACATTTGGTTAAAATTGTTGACCTGATGCTCGGCGAACTGAATGAAACGCTGAACGAACAAGCGATTACGCTTGACGTGACAGCAGAAGCGAAAGAAAAAATCGCCGAACTCGGTTATGACCCGGCATTTGGGGCCCGCCCGATCCGCCGCGTTATCCAGGAAAAAATTGAAGACCGGATTGCCGACTTTATCCTCGACCATCCGGAAAGCAAAAACTTAAAAGCGGAAGTCCGCGAAGGTGACATTGCCATCGCGGAAAAATAAAGCAAAAACCGGCATGCGGACATAGCCCATGCCGGTTTTTGCATTCCGGCAGATGGACAGCACGGGCCATCTGCCGGGTTTTTTATGTTTGTAAAAAGATCGAACGCAGTCCAAACCCGGCTGTTGTAAATCAATCGGAAGAAAGCCGGGTTTTATTCCCCGGCCAAAACCAGTCCAAATAAAAAGGCGGGCGGGAAACATATTCATCCGGAATATTGATCAGGGATTCATCCGCACTCAAAGGAGCAAAACCAAGATGCAAAGGTTGGAAGCAGTTCCCCTGTTTGTTAAACAAGCTGCATGGCTTTATACGTTTTTCTCGCTTCAGCCAGATTGAGCCGCTGCACTTTTTCATACAATATGAATGACATTTCCCGGATAATCACCATTTCGGATGACCGGGCGTTGTGCTGCTTTCGATAGGCTTCATACTCATTCATGAGCGAATCCAGCTGCTGGCTGCACCGGACCGTTTTCTCATGCGTCAGGCCCAGTTTTTTCCCAAGCTCCATCATTTCCTGACGTTTTTTCTGAATTCTGTAAAGATACTTGTTCTCCTCTAACATGTGCGTGTCCACTTCCAAATTCTCCTTTAGTTCTCTTTTTCTATTGAATGATTGTTATCCCCCGATTATGCTTCAAAAAATGTGAGGTGTTACACATGGAAAATGGCGGACTATTCTGCCGGTTTTCCGCATGATGGCATCGTGGCAAAAGTTCTCTGCAAGCCGGAAAGGCGCAAAAGCCCTGCCCCCATCCTGCTTATTTTACCATTACTAAAGTAGTATCGCAGGTCTTGACGGAAATGTAAATACAATCGCAATATTAGACAAAATTTTCACCAAAAATTTTCACATCTCCCGAAAAAACCACCCGTTTTTCACCGCTCCATGTTTTTTTTGGTCATGCAGTGGAAAAATAAAAGAGAAAAAGACATGAAAGAAGTGAAGCAGATGGCAAAAAATTTTCTGCTGGCCAAAGCAGCCGGGTGGTTATTTCGGTCTAAAGCAAAACAGTATTTAAACGACCGGGAAAAAACCGGCGATCTGGTCAACCGCGCGGAGAAAAAAGCGCTCTCCAACAAAATTACGCTTGCCAACATGTGGAATAAAATCCGCGTCCTTTTCCAGCTTATCAGGGCGTGGGCAAAAGGCGAATACCGCACCGTTCCGTACCGGACGATTCTCATGATCGTAATCGGCCTTATTTATTTCGTATCTCCCATTGACATCATCCCTGATTTTCTTGCCGGCGCGGGCCTTGTTGACGACACCGCTGTGCTTGCATTTCTTCTGACGCAAGTGACCCCGGATTTGGAAAAATTTTTACAATGGAAAAACAAAAGAGATAAAAGTTGAACCCGGGGCCGCGCAGGATTTTGACAACCGTTCCCCTTTTAGACAATCGCCCCTTCAAGATAGAGCAGGAATGCCTTTTGATCAATCCGGCTCCCGGCATAGCCTGTTAACGACTTGTCTTTTCCAATCACGCGGTGGCAGGGGATCAGGATCGGAACAGGATTTTTCCGGTTCGCCTGCCCGACGGCCCGCACGGCTTTCGGGTTCCCGACAGCCTCAGCGATGTCTTTATACGAGCACGTTTCCCCATACGGAATTTTTTTCAGCGCTTCCCAAACCGCCATTTGAAAGGGAGTGCCGGAGACAGAAACCGGCACATCAAAACGGGTTCTTTTCTTTGCAAAATACGCTTCCAGTTCACTGGCTGCGCGCAAAAGCAGCGGGTGGCGGGGTTCCGGCATACCCTCTTCATCTGTTTTGCCGAAAGAAACGGCCGTAATGCCTTTTTCATCAGCCCTTACTGTTAAAGGTCCGATTGGGCTTTCCAGCCAAATAAAAGCCATTTTCATCACCTGCTTCCTGCTGCACGGGAAGAAAGATATGAAAAGTTGTGCCTTCCCGTACTTTGCTTTGGACTTGAATGAAGCCTTTATGCTCCTTTATGATTTTATAACTGATCATCAAACCAAGTCCGGTTCCTCTTTCTTTTGTCGTATAGAACGGCTCGCCCAGCTTTTCAATTTTATCGTCCGGGATGCCTTCCCCTTCATCGCGAATGCTTGTATGGACCAGCCCTCTTTCCTTTTCGTAACAAATCTTGATATCTATTTTTCCTCCGTCCGGCATGACTTCTATTGCATTTTTAATGATATTGATAAAGACCTGCTTAAGCTGGTTGCCTTCGCAATAAACATCCGGAAGCCCATCGTCAAAGCGGCAGGAAATCTGGATATTGTGCATCAGCGCTTGCGCATTCAGCAAACCAATCGTATCGCGCATGATTTTCCGGATATCATGATTTTGGAACTGGATTGCCTGCGGCTTTGCCAGCACCAGAAAGTCGGTAATAATTGTTTCAATTCGCGCCAGTTCCGATGTAATCACGTTAAAATATAATGAATGCTCTTCCTCTTTCATGCTGTTTTGCAGCAGCTGGATAAAACCTTTCAAAGCTGTCATTGGATTGCGGATTTCGTGGGCAATGCCGGCCGCGAGCTCCCCGACAATATTCAGGGTATCCGATTTGCGAAGCTGCTCCTGCATCGCCCTTCTTTCAGTAATATCCCGGATGACCGTTAAATTCATATTTGACGTCAGGTTCCCTTTTGACGTAATCTCATAATATTTCGTTTCATTGGCTTTTGAAGCAGTAAACAAATAATCTGCCGTCCCGTTCTCTTTTAACTGAAAAAGATGGCGGAGAAAATCTTTTTGCATTTTTTCGTCATTGGTAAGCAATAAATTCTGGATTCTCTTCCCGATCGCATCTTCCCGGCTGCAGTCGAAATAGTTTGCAGCTGCAGGGTTGATATCGACAATTTTCAAATCCCAGTTCCATAAGACCATCCCGTCGATCGATCCTTCGAACACTTTCCGGAACCGTTCCTCACTGTCCCGCAGCGTCTGTTCCATCTTGTAACGGCTGCTCACGTTGCGAAAAATGGTCATATGGTAATTTTCCGCGCTAATATACCGGGATGTAAACTCGAGATGCTTCAGCTGCCCGTTCGGCATTTTAAACAGCAGTTCTTCGCGGGCCGCCGGGATTTGGTTTAGCCTGTCGAACTTCCGGCAATTCCCACCGTTTTCGACATAAACAAAATCGCTCAGCTTTTTCCCGACAAACTCTTCCATTGTACACTCGAAAATTTTTAAAGCGGCTTCGTTCGCCAACAGGATCTGGCCGTTTTGATCCCAAAATACAATTGCATCCATTGCTTCCAAAAAAAGGGTTCGGTAAAGCTGCTCATGATCTCTTAATACAAGTCCCCTTTTCTTTTGGCTCATAAACTGATCTGTTCCCAAATTTGTTCTCCCCTTCTTCATAAGAAGCATGCCCCTGAATTTATGATATTTCTGTTCACAACAAATGTCTGGAAAAGTCTGCTGCATAAGGGTTTCCAGCTGCTATTTAAGAACATATTCTTTTTGAGAAGATATGTCAAATGAAATTGGCAAGATGGATGATATGGTGATAATTCGTGGTCCAACGGGGGAATTCCTGCTGCCATTTCCGCAAAAAAGGATGGCGGCTGCCATCCTCATTTTTTATTTTTTTTTGCATTTTTTCTTTTTTTGCCGGTTCCGCTTTCAGCCATGATTTCATATATCTTCCCGGCATTGATGTCCCCGAATTCCAGCCCCGCTTCTTCCCGGACATTTTGTTTCCTGCGGTTCATGAACGCCCTTTCCTGCCTTTTTTTGAATTCCGGTTTGCCCCTTTCACCGCTTCTTCCCCGCGGGCAAATTCCGTGGAGAAAGCTGTTTCAGCCAGATTCTCTTTCGGGGTTTTGTTATTTTTCGCGGCTGCATCAAATTCCGCTTTTCGTTTCGCCATGCCGTCCCCTCCATTTCAGGTTGCCTGCATCATTAGCATGCCCGCGCACCACCGCCCTTATGGCTGCAATATCTGTCAAAACCGGCTCAGGGTGCATGCAAATACAACTGTTTCCAAACATAATTCTTTCCTGCAAGCCGATACTATTCATAAAGGCTGAAGCCGCAATACGGGCGGCAGAAAGAGGAGCCAATTTTTTAAAAAAAGGAGAATGATGATGGCGAGAAACAGCAATAAATTGTTGGTACCGGGGATTGATGCATACATGGACCAAGTAAAGTATGAAATTGCCCAAGAATTTGGCGTGCAGCTCGGATCGGATACCGTATCACGGGCAAACGGATCGGTAGGCGGAGAAATGACAAAACGGCTCGTGCGCGAGGCACAATCCCGCCTTTTGGGGCAAAATCCGGAATAAAACAAAAACCGGCAAAGCGGGATTCGCCTGCTTTGCCGGTTTTTTTACATCTGTTGCTGCTTTTTACCCGATTTCCCGGCGGATTGCGCCTCTTTATTGCGATTTTTTTTGCGGACGGAGAAAAAATAGCCGCCCGCTGCGATCGCAAGCATCACCGCCCAGAAAATCAGTTTCCACAAAGCGGACTCCGGGAAATGTTCATCAATCAGCCCGACGCCCGGGTGTGAAAGCGTGAAAACGAGTAATTTCACCCCGACCCAGCCGACAATTAGAAAAGCGGCATCTTCAAGGCCCGGATATTTTTCCAGCAGGCGGACAAACCGGTTAGCAGCAAAGCGAATTAGCACCAGCCCGATCACCCCGCCTAAAAACATAACGCTGAACTGTCCGCCGTTAATTCCCCCGATTTGAAACGAGCCGGCCGGGGACAGCGTCACAGCCATGGCCACAGCTGCAAGCATAGAATCAATGGCAAACGCAATGTCGGCGAGTTCCACTTTAAAAACGGTCATCCAGAAAGAAACCGGCTTCGATGCGGCTTCGGCAAGTTTCGGGCCATTTTCCCGGTGCTTTTTTACAAAATGGTGGATCATAATAAAAAACAAGTAAGCGGCCCCGACAGCCTGAATCTGCCATATGTTTGCAAGAAACGAAATGAGAAACAGGGCAGTAAACCGGAATACAAACGCGCCCAGAAGCCCGTAAAAGAGCGCTTTTTTCTGCTGGGCGTGCGGCAAGTGCTTGACCATTACCGCCATCACGACTGCATTATCTGCAGCTAAAATCCCTTCCAGTCCGACCAATACGCATAACACCCATGCATATTCAAGCAGCATTGTAAAATCCATTCCACATAGTCCTCCTTTGCCGGCACCCGGAACCATTGCCCTTACGGATCAAAAGTGGCATTCCGGCCCAAGGCGCATCCCGGCGTGATAAGTGAAGTGCCACTTTTGACAATTTCCTGTAAAGACAAAAAGCAAGACCTTTGCCTGTACAGGCAAAGGTCTTGCTAGACATCCGAATGGTGCCAACAAAGCCGATGACCGCCGAAACGGATCATGTAATGACGACTTTGTTTTAAGTGTGCCATGCACACTTAACGCTACTCCCCTTTGACAATTGTCAAAAGTATTCTGTTATTTTAATTATATGGGATCCGTCCATTTCCGTCAACTATTTTTATGCGATTTTCGCGTTAAAATTGTGCGGAGCAGCCCGCCGGCCAAAAGTCCAGGGATGGTGCAAAGCATCGGGAAAAAAACAGGCCCGAGCATCTTTTGCCGGACGATAACCGCAGGGGAGAGCATTAATCCGAGCGTTACAAAGTAAGCAGCAAACACAAAAGGCAGATAACTATACGGCTGAAGATTGCCGCGGGCCATTTTATATGCATCCCACATGGCAAAAAAGTATAGACAAGGATAAAACATCAGCCATCCGTAATCGACAATGTTGCCGGCTTCCCTTGTTCTTCCGAGAAAACTGAGCATGATCGCTTCATTAAAACGGCTGTTCACATTAATCAGAAACTCCATAAAAAGAAACATGATGCCCTTCACATAACGGCCCGCCAAAAGCTGGGCAAACCCTGGCAAGGCAATGTTCCAAACAATCGCCTCAAGCGGTGCTAATTTTTTCATGCACATGCCCCTTTAAAGCTGAAGTTGGCTAGTCATAATCCTCCCGTTTTTACGTGTTCTTATCATGCCCCGGAAAAATGCAAAAAACACTGTACGGCAAAGCCGCACAGTGTTTTTTAATTCATCGGATTATACAGTTTAATGTCGGGATGCTTGTCCGTGAACCAGCGCAATGCAAAATCATTTTCAAATAAAAACAACGGTTTCCCGAAACGGTCTTTCACAAGCAGACTGCGCGAACTGGAAAGGGATTCGTCCACCGTATCCCCCTCAACCCAGCGCGGAATTTTGGAACCGATCGATTCCATTACGACATCGGAGTTATATTCATTTTTCATGCGGTGTTCGAACACTTCAAACTGCAGCTGCCCGACCGCCCCTAAAATATAATCTTCCGTATGCCATGTGCGGTACAGCTGGATCGCGCCTTCCTGAACGAGCTGGTTGATCCCTTTATGGAAACTTTTTTGTTTCATCACGTTTTTCGCCGATACTTTTACAAACAGTTCCGGTGTAAATTGCGGCAGCTTTTCAAATTGGACCGGCTGTTTCCCGGAGAAGATTGTGTCGCCAATCTGGTATGTGCCGGTATCATACAGGCCGAGAATATCGCCGCTAACCGCTTCTTCAACCGTGCTCCTGTCATCCGCAAGAAACTGGGTTGACTGGGACAGTTTCATTTGTTTTCCGGTCCTTGCAAGCGTGACGGACATGCCGCGTTCAAATTTTCCCGAACAAATGCGGATAAACGCAATCCGATCGCGGTGGGCAGGATTCATATTCGCCTGGATTTTGAACACAAAACCCGAAAACTGTTCGCTTAACGGATCCACCACCCCTTCTTCCGTCTTTCTTCCTTGCGGTGGCGGCGCAAATTGAAGATACGTTTCCAGAAATGTCTGCACGCCGAAATTTGTCAGGGCACTGCCGAAAAAGACCGGCGTCAGCGTGCCGTTTGCAATCCGTTCCTCCGAAAATTCATTGCCCGCTTCATCGAGGAGCATGATTTCTTCCAACGCCTGGCCATACAGCGCGTTTTCTTTGATCGGGGCATCCCCTTCCACTTCGCCCGCTTCATTTAACGTGAGAAACCGGTCCCCTTCTTCCACGCGGAACTGCTCGATGCGGCGGTGATAACGGTCATAAATGCCGAGAAATTCTTTGCCCATGCCGATCGGCCAGTTCATCGGATACGATTCAATGCCGAGGATTTCTTCCAGTTCAGCCAACAGCTCAAGCGGCGGCCTCCCTTGGCGATCCAGTTTATTGATAAACGTAAAAATCGGAATCCCCCGCATCCGGCACACTTTAAACAGTTTAATCGTCTGTGCCTCAATCCCTTTTGCAGCATCAATGATCATCACAGCGCTGTCGACGGCCATCAGTGTCCGGTATGTGTCTTCACTGAAATCTTGGTGGCCAGGCGTATCCAAAATATTGATCCGTTTTCCCGCATATTCAAACTGCATAACGGAAGAAGTAACGGAAATGCCCCGCTGCTTCTCGATTTCCATCCAGTCGGAAGTCGCAAATTTCCCGGTTTTTTTACCTTTGACCGTCCCGGCAGCGCGGATGGCCCCGCCAAACAGAAGCAGCTTCTCTGTCAATGTTGTTTTCCCGGCGTCCGGGTGGGAAATAATCGCAAAAGTCCTTCTTGATAACACTTCATCTTTAAATCCTGCCATATGTCAGTTCCTTTCAATCATGTAGAGTAGGTTTATTTTTGCATCGTTTTTTTACATCGGCCCTCACCTTTCTAATGAACAGTTAAACAATGCACAAATCATCCGGCCATTGGAGACTGTACATAAGCATACAACAGTTTTTCCTTATTCTCAATGGAAGAAATCTGCCGGAAAGGCCGGGTTCTTCTTGCCTTCATGGATTGCCGGATGCCTTCAGGCGCGCATCAAAAACTGCCGGATGCATTCTGCTCCCCGTCCGGCCCCGCCCAAGGCAGTACCACGGTGAAAACAGTGCCTTCCCCGGGTTTGCTATCAATGGAAATGTCTCCGTTATGCTCTCTTACAATCTGGTAACAAACCATTAAACCAAGCCCGTTGCCGCGCTCTTTTGTCGTATAAAAAGGCTGGCCGATTTTTTCCAATTTTTCCGGTGGGATCCCGATTCCCTCATCCCGGATCGCAACGGCTGCACGTTCCTCGGCCACCGAAAGTTCAACGGTCAGCGTTCCCCCTTCTTCCATCGCCTCCAGGCCGTTTTTGATTAAATTCACAAATACCTGCTTCATTTTTGAATCGTCACAAGAAATAAAAATGGGCTGCGACGGAAAAACCGTCTCAATTTGGATGTTTTTTCCGTACGATTGCGTCTCCATTAAAACAAGCACTTCATCAAGCAATGTTTGCAGGCAGCAAACTTTCATATCCGATGCTTTCGGCCTGCCGAGAAAAAGCAGCTCGCTTGAAATCATTTCAATCCGTTCAATTTCATTTTGCATAATATCAAGGTAATTGCCTGTATCAATCACACCAGCCTGCATCAGCTGCAAAAAACCTTTAATCGAAGTGAGCGGATTCCGGATTTCATGTGCAATGCCCGCAGCAAGTTGTCCGACCATGGACAGTTGTTCAGATGAAACAAGATAATCGTATAATTCCTTGACGACCGTCATATCCTTCGTCAGCAAATGGATATGAGGCTTTTCGCCATACTTTAAATCTTTAAAGATGGCATAAGTCGACTCCACCCATTTGTAATCGCCGTTTTTCGATTTCATCCTGTACATGAAAAGGCCCATTTCTTCTTTCTCTCCATTTAGAATGCCTGCCCATTTGTTGTGGTCATCGTGGTGCATCAAAGCAGAAAAAGGCCTTCCTACCCAGTCGCCGGCATCAAAACCCGTTACCGTCTGCATATCAGAGGAAATGCTTTTTAAAATACCGTCCATTCCGACAACAGCAGAAAAAAGATGAAAGCGGAGCGGGAGATCCATAAATTCATAATGTATTTTTCCGACACCCATATTTTTGCACCTGCCTATCTTTCTATCAATCCGTATTTCAAGCTTTTTTTGAAATGAACTTTCATGCTCAATATATGTCTGATGAAGACCGGGCATTCCTGTGATTATGTATATATATTTCAACTATATATCTTTTTCAACAAAAATATCCATTTATTTATAAAATTTTATGTCGAATCCTCACTGTTTATCAACCGTTTCGACATGTGATACAATGAACGTATCAAGATAAAATGAGAAAAGGAAGCGATGCTATGCGTTTTGCAACCGTTGGAACAAGCTGGATTACCTCTGCTTTTATTGAAGCAGCAAAATTATCCGGAAAATTAACCCTTGAAGCCGTTTACTCGCGCAAAAAAGAAAGCGCTGAACAAATGGCGGAAAAACATGGCGCACCGAATATGTTTACGGATCTTGAAGAAATGGCAAAAAACGAGAACATTGATGCTATTTATATCGCGTCACCAAATGCGCTCCATTTTGAACAAGTGCTCGTTTTTCTGAAAAACAAAAAACATGTCATTTGCGAAAAACCGATTTTTTCGAATACGGAAGAATTTAAGGAAGCTTTTCGTGTTGCCGATCAGAACGGTGTATTTTTATTTGAGGCAATCCGGAATATCCATTATCCGAATACTGCCCTTTTAAAAGAAAAATTAAAGGATGTTGGCCAAATCAGAACCGGAATTTTCCAATATGTACAATACTCTTCCCGCTACGATAAATTCCTTGCCGGTGAAGAGCCAAACGTATTCTCGCGGAACTTCTCCGGTGGGGCATTAATGGATCTTGGCGTCTATCCGCTTTCGCTTGCGGTCTGGTTATTCGGCGCACCGAAAGACAGCCGGTACTTCCCGGTCCTTTTGCGGAACGGCATTGACGGGGCTGGCACCCTTGTCCTGCAATACGAAGGGTTCAATATTACCGTGATCTGCTCAAAAATTTCCCATTCTTATATTCCGAGCGAAATCCACGGCGAAAAAGGCAGCATTATTATTGAAGGCATCTCAGAATTGGAAAAGATGAAGTTTGCCGATGTGCGGACAAAGGAGCCGGTCCTCTTCTCGCGGAAGCAGGAAGCGCAAAATATGATGTATGAAATCAATGATTTTGCCGATATCATCGCGCAAAATGACAGAAAAACGTATGAAACCTTGCGCCAGTCCAGTTATGAAGTCCTTTCGGTTATTGAAAAATCGCGGAAACAAAACGGGATTGTCTTTAAAACCGACAGAAACTAAAAACCGTTCCAGGAAAAAATCTGATTCTGGATCGTACCGTGCCGTTTAAGCGCAAAAACCGGGCAATAGACCCGGGGAAATTTTGAAAACAGACGGCAGGGGCAAGAAGCGAATCTCCTTGTCCCTGCCTTTGCGTTTTTAAAACCGGAGAAAACCGGGACGGCCGGGGGGAATGCCGCCTGGTGCTATCGTTATTAAACCAGATAAAGCCGGGAAAGTTACCACCATTCGCAACTTGTTTATAATTATTATTGTTTAATATTGACTTTTAAATGACATATATTATAATAAGAGTATAGCAAGACCAAAACCGGGGAGGAATGAAAATGTATATTGAAACAGCGTTAAACGTGCAAGTTGCAAACTGGAGCGTCCTGTATACAAAACTGCACCACTACCACTGGTATGTAAAAGGCCCGCTGTTTTTCACGCTGCACGTAAAATTTGAAGAACTGTACAACGAAGCTGCTACGGTGGTCGATGATTTTGCAGAACGCATCCTTGCGATCGGCGGAAAACCGGCTGCTTCTTTCAAAGAATTCCTTGAACTTGCAACCATTGAAGAAGCAAAATCCGGCTTAACCGCTGAACAAATGGTGGAATCTCTTGTAAAAGACTACAAACAGATCGCCGTCGAACTGAAAAAATTGATCGCACTTGCCGAAGACAATCAGGATTATGGCACGGCTGACATGGCGACAACGCTCGTGGAAAACGTTGAAAAAACCATCTGGATGCTGAGCGCGCTGCTCGCTGTACCGGTTACGCAATAAACCCCCAAAACGGCCCTGTTCTTCAAGAATGGAGCCGTTTTTTTCATGCTGCAAAATGGGCGCCGCTTTTTCGATCTGGCCTTTAGAATGCTGATAACCGCCTTTTCATTGTCTGATTTAATACATGAAGCCCCGGCACCCATTGCATGATGGCGGCTTTACAGGCAAAAGAGCAGCAATATTCCGTTCATATATGGTAAAGCCAGCCGCATATGATGCGGGCACGAATCTTCCGGATGGGGCCACGCCGTTTCAAAAACCGGCAGCGTGACAAGGCCTGCGGTTCCGGATAAAATGGAAGTAGCACAATGCGAAAGAAGGCTTTTCCCATGCATGTTTCCATCTTGATTACGATGTTTTTAACCGGGCTTATTTTAGGCTTTATCGGCGCAGGCGGCGCGGGCTTTATCATTTCCCTGCTGACAATTTTATTCGGCGTTTCGATCCATACCGCGCTTGCGACTGCTTTAACAGCCATGATCTTTTCTTCATTTTCCGGGGCGGTAAGCCATTACCGAGAAGGCAATGTCTCCATTAAAGCAGGCATTACAACCGGCATCATAGGCGCTGCCGGAGCCTGGGCCGGATCCCATGTCTCCGCGCATATTGCAAGCGGCGAACTAAAATGGCTCACCGCCGGCATGCTCATGTTCTCAGCCTTTCTGCTCTGGCTCAGAATGTTTTTGCTGCAAAAGCAATCCATCCAGGCAAAAACCCTTCCGTTCGGGCCCCGTTTTGTGACCCGCTCGCTGTTGCTCGGCATCGTAACCGGCGCGCTCTCAGGGATGTTCGGGATCGGCTCGACACCATTTATCCAGCTTGGCTTAATGATCCTTCTCGGCTTATCCGTCCGCCAGGCTGCCGGCACAACCATGATGGTCATTATCCCAATTGCAATAGGCGGCGGACTCGCCAGCTTCCAGCAAGGGACACTCGATCTTGGGCTCCTTGTGGAAGTCGTCATCGGCACAATGTCCGGCGCATACATCGGTGCCAAATTTACAAACCGCGCCCCCGTCTCGCTGCTAAAGTCTTCGATGATTGCCGTTCCAATTGTCGCAAGCTTGCTGCTGATTTTATGAAAAAGGGGCTGTCCCAAAAGTCGTTAGACGGCTGATGGGAGCCCCTTATTTTTGTAAGGACGATACAGTTGGTTGATCGTGAAGTCACTATTTCCAAAAGCATTTCGCGATCTTCATTGCATGAGCCAAAATGGGACTGCCCCTTCCCGCTTTAAAATCACGGGAAAAAGGGACTGGTTCAGGCCGCAAACGATGTGCCGGCATGAAAAAATGAGCGTTTCATCACGGAGTTTTCTTTCCCCCGCTCGGTTAAACGGCTGCAGCCGGCGCCAGTTCCATTGCCGGCCCAAAAAATTCATAGCGGATATTTTCTTTGGCAACGCCAAGTTCCGTTAAAATCTGCACTGCATTTCTCAAAAACGGAACCGGTCCGCAAATATAACAAACCGTTTGCGTGGTTACAATCTTTTCCAAAAATGCTGTGGAAAGATGGCCTGTGAAATCGCAGCCGCTGTTTTCGTGAAGGGGATGCCCGTACCCAAAATAATAATGCCCGTTTTCAAGCTTTTCAATATGGTGCTTTGCTTCCTCTTTAAAAGCATGGAATTCTTCATTGCGGGCAGCATGAATAAAATGGACTTCACGTTTAGAGCTGGCATCCGCTAAAGCTTCCAGCATACTCATCATTGGTGTCAAGCCAACCCCGCCACTAATCAGGGCAATCGGTGCAGCCTCATCGTCAAGTGTGAAGACGCCGGCCGGTACGCTGATCTCCAGCTCGTCCCCCACTTTTACTTGATCATGTAAATATGTTGACACCTTCCCGTTCGGTTCATGATCTGCTTCCCGTTTCACCGAAATCCGGAAATACTCATGCCCCGGCCCGCATGAAAGGCTGTACTGGCGGTTAAACAGATATGTTTCGCCTGGAATTTTCACTCTTAGTGTAAGGTACTGCCCCGGAAGATAGGATGGCACCGGGCCCCCGTCCGTAGGTTTTAAATAAAAGGAAGTAATAACATTGCTCTCTTTTACCTTTTTTACAACTCTAAACGGTTTAAAACCGTCCCATCCCCCTCTTTGGGTTTCAGCTTCTTGATACATTTTTTTCTCGACTTGAATGAAAACATCAGCAATGGCCCCGTATGCTTCAGCCCAAGCCTGTAAAACCTCTTCCGTGGCCACATCTCCTAATACTTCTTTAATGGCTTTTAGTAAAAATTCCCCGACAATCGGATAATGCTCCGGTTTAACGCCCAGGCCACGGTGTTTTTGTGAAATTTGTTCCACAACCGGCAAGATGGTTTCCAAATGGTCAATATAAGAAGCCGCCGCAAGTACGGCATTGGCGAGTGCTGTTTGCTGCCTTCCTCGTGATTGATTCGTTTGATTAAAAATATTCAGCAGCTCGGGATGTGCTGCAAACATCGTTTTATAAAAGTATGTAGTAATGTCCGTCCCTTGTGTTTTTAATACGGGCACAGTTGATTTTACGATCTCAATGGTTTTCTGCGATAACATGATTTCCACTCTCCAAATAGTAATATTTAAAATATATCTTTAAGATAGTGCTCCTTTGTTTTTAAAGCAATATTTTAAATACATCTTTAATAAAGTTGTCACATTTTCCGAAAAGGAAAAAATGAGCGCCATTTTCGATGGGAACGGGTATAATGGGGTTGGCAGGTGATACAAATGCGTTTAACCCATTACTCTGATTATGCTTTGCGTGAATTAATCTATCTTGCTTCAATGGAAGAAGGAAAATTAGCCAGCATCAAAGAAATTGCGGATGCCTACAACATCTCAAAAAATCATTTAATGAAAATCACATACGAGTTAAGCAAACTCGGGCTGATCAAAACAGTGCGCGGAAGGAGAGGCGGCATATGCCTGAACAAGCATCCCCGCGAAATTAATGTCGGAAAACTGATTCGCATAACAGAAGATGATTTTAAATTAGTCGAATGTATGGAAGATGGGGCTTCCGCCTGTATCATCTCCCCCGTTTGCGGATTAAAGCATGTTTTAAACGAAGCCCTCATCGCTTATCTCCGCGTGCTCGACAAATATACACTGGAAGATTTAGTAAAAGACCCCCTGTCCTACCGGCAGCTGCTTGCACACTAACAACCAGGGCCGCACTTTTGAAATGCCCGGCCCTGGTTAAACCGGAATTTTTAACGTTTCCTTCCCCACTATTATGCTTAAGTCCCCCCTCTCCCTCTTTATTTCCCTTTTATTCCGAAAAATGCCCATTCCAAAAAAATTTTGTCTATCGCTCCCAAAAAGTGTTAAAATGATAGATAAATTATATAGGGCTTGCTGAATAAGCAAAAATTCCAGATTTGACAAGGATTTTGGCTACTTTTGTCGAATATAAAGTGTAAGGATTTCAAAGGAAACACGTAAAAAACCTTGCACTTGGAGGCTGTTACGATGTACAAAAAGACCGAACATCAATTAACTTTTGTAGATGATTTTTTTCTACCATTCGGTGGGAAATGAAATAAAGAAAATCGCTGGGTCCGTCTTGCTGAAATGATTCCTTGGTGGATGGCCGAAGAAAAGTATGCCAAGTCCTTCAAGAAGAAATTCAAAGGCGAAAAGGCTTATTCTGTCAGAATCGCTCTTGGGGCTCTTTATATCAAAGAACGGCTTGGGCTGTCTGACCGGGAAACAGTCGAACAGATCACAGAAAACCCGTATCTTCAGTATTTTATCGGCTTGCCTGAATTCCAGGAAAAAGCCCCATTCGACCATTCTCTGATGACTCGTTTTAGAAAACGTTTGGGCGCAAATATCATCAACGAACTGAATGAATGGATCGTTCTGGAAGAACAAAAACGCCAATTGGAAGAAGCATCTAAGGAAAACGACAACAATGATGATCAGGATCACGACGATGACGATCATGATGATGAAGATCGTAATGATCATGATCATGATCGTGGCGATCTTCAGCCTTCCGGTTCCGATTCAGAAAAGCATTCAACTGAATCGGCTTCTCCCAAAACGAAGAACAGAGGAAAGCTCATTTTGGACGCAACCTGTGCACCGGCTGATATTGCTTACCCTACAGACCTCGGGTTGTTGAACGAAGCCCGTGAGAAATTGGAACATATCATTGATGTCCTGCATGAACCACACAAAGGGAAATTACGTAAGCCACGGACCTACAGAAAAAGAGCCCGCAAGGACTATCTTTCTGTCGCTAAGCAACGTAAAGCTGGCGCCCGGAAAATCCGGAAAGCTGTAGGCAAACAGCTCGGATATGTGAAACGAGATCTGGAGATCATTAAAAATCTTGTTTCCCAAAGCTCTCTGTCTCTTTTAAGCAAAGATGAATACAGGCAACTTCTCGTGATTCATGAACTTTACCGCCAACAGGCAGAAATGTACAAAAAGAAAACACACCGGGTTGACCACCGGATTGTAAGCATTTCCCAGCCACATGTCCGTCCAATTGTGCGCGGCAAGGCAAAAGCGAACGTGGAGTTCGGTTCAAAAGTCGCCATCAGTGTCGTAGATGGTTATGCCTTGATTGAGCACCTCGACTGGGAAAATTACAATGAAGGGACCACTCTCAAGGAATCTGTTGAAAACTACTACAACCGGTTCGGATTTTATCCGGAAGCGATCTTGGCAGATAAAATTTACCGAAACCGTAATAATCTGGCATACTGCAAATCTCTTGGCATTCGTCTGAGTGGGCCAAGGTTAGGACGCCCATCCAGAACGGAAGACAAAACCTTGGAACGCGTCGCAAGGCAGGATGCCTCTGAACGTAATGCCGTTGAAGGCAAATTTGGCGAAGGCAAGCGCAAGTATGGGCTGGGCCTTATTCGAGCACGCCTTCAGGAGACCAGCGAAACAGTAGTAGCCCTTCAATTCTTCATACTGAATCTGGAGCGTAAGCTCAGGGTTCTTTTTTTTAAATTTTTACACAACACTATTTTATATTTTGATAATCGGAATTTGGCTTGTATCTGACCAAATTTGATTCGTTCAGCAAGCCCTATATAAATATAAAAATTTTGGTGAAGGTGGTTTGGCGATGTTAAAGGAAGCTTTTTTAAATACTTTGTATGATGCTTACAAAAATGGAAAAGCGCTGAACAAGGATGTTTTTCCGTCAGGCATCGATTTAGATGAGGCTTACCGGATGCAGCATGCTTTTACTGCAGCAAAAAAAGAAAACCATGAAACGTTAAAAGGATATAAGATCAGCATGACAAGCCCTGAAACACAGGCATTATTCGATGCGCGCGAACCATTGTACGGCGAGTTGACAGATCAACAAGTGGCAAACCATATATCCCTGAGCAAAGATACGCTTCATCCATTGATCGAATTGGAATTGGTTTTTCTTGTAAAGGAGCGGCTTACGGCAGATGCGTCTGAAGCAGAAATCATCCAAAAGACACAAGTTGCGCCGGGATTGGAAATTCCTGATTCCCGATTCAAGGACTGGTTCCCTAAAATGCCAAAAGAACAAGTTTGCGCAGACGGGGCTGTCGGCGGAAAAGTGGCTTTTGGGGAAGCCAAAGATTATACATATCGCGATATTGATGATATCCATGGCCAATTGCTCCTTAACGGTAAAGTGCTCGATGAAGGCAAATCTTCAGCTGTCATGGGGCATCCGCTTCATGCCGTAAAATGGCTGCTGAAAAAACTGGGCGAACACCAGGCAGCGCTTGAACCGGGCATGTTTGTCTCATCCGGCACATTTGTCCTGCCGAAGCCGCTGGAAGCCGGAACATACAGCGGAAAATTTGAAGGAATTGGCACGGTGAAGTTGGCGGTCACAGAATAGGAATGAAGCACCCGCACAGATAATGAACGGCAAAAAACATCTCCGGCAATGCCAACAGGAGATGTTTTTTTGCGGACATACAGGCACGTGTTTAAAATTAACCGCGTTTGCAGATTTCCCCCGGCACTTAAAATGGATGGCTTTCAAAATCGGCCGGGGTTCCCAGTCCATGCCGCACCAGACAGGCAAAATGGGTTTTCAAAAAGAGAAAGGGATCATATAACCGGCCAGTTGATCCATGGTTTTACAAAGATTATATTCCTTCCGGACGGTACAATGGTTGCAGTTTTTCAAGATCTTCAATGAACAGATGAATATCTTCAGCGGATAAATGAACCGGCATTTGATCATATAAGGTCAAGATTTGGCCTTCATGGTCATCCCGGTGCTTCTTCAAATAATCATATAAGGATCTGAACTGGTTTGCATTAATGGTCGATACTGTAACAAATTGTTTGACATGCTGCAGTGAAAATTCATTCCGGTTCTTATCAAATTCTCCTTTAATCACATTCCCTTCGATGTGCATCACGAACACTCCCAAGCCGATTGATTGATAAAATTGTTTTGCCCTATTGCTTGGTTTTCATTCACCTAAATACCGCCATTCTTTCAACGCGGTATTTAGGTGTTCTAAGCAGGTCAACAATTACGAGGCGGTAATGGCTTTGTCCGCTTCCGTTGCAGCCCATGCCGTCATTTTTACTGGATTGGAAAATAATTGCAGCAGTTGTTCTTCTCTTTTGCTGCCGGCATGTTTTTTTGCGGGCGCGGCAAGTCGGCATCTTGCAAAGAATACCACGCTGCCGGGCCGGGGCACGAATACACGGCCAAATCAGAAACCGTTGCCGTCCATTGGCCATCAAAATTTGAAACCGTTGCCGTTTTTGTTTTGAGGTTTATTGGTTTTTTTGCGGGATATACAAATACTGTATGCAATATGAAGGAGGAGGATGCATCGATGAATATTTATGAACAGCAAAAAAACGGACAACCTGCCCAAACCCAGCCGGAACAACCGGGCATTGAATCGCTGATGAATCCGCGGCCTGTCCAACCGCTGAATTATAAAGGCAGTGAAAAATTAAAAGGACGGGTGGCGCTCATTACTGGTGGAGACAGCGGTATCGGACGTGCTGTTGCGATCGCTTATGCAAAAGAAGGCGCGAACGTAGCCATAAACTATTTAAATGAACAAAACGATGCTGAAGAAACGAAGAGCCTTGTTGAAGCAGAAGGCGTCCAATGTCTGCTGCTACCGGGGGATGTCTCCCAAGAAGCAACATGTAAACAGCTCGTTGAAAAAACGGTAGCAGAGTTTGGAAAACTCGATATTTTGGTCAATAATGCAGGCGTGCAGTTCCCTACTGAAAAGATTGAAGATATTACCCATGAACAATGGGACAAAACCTTCCGTACCAACATTTATTCCGTCTTTTATATGTGCAAATATGCCGTCCCGCACTTAAAACAAGGCAGTGCCATCATTTCAACGGCATCTATTAATCCCTATGTAGGCAATCCGAAACTCCTAGACTATACTGCTACAAAAGGGGCCATTGTCGGATTTACGCGCAGCCTTGCACAAAATCTCGCCTCAAAAGGGATACGCGTCAATATGGTAGCACCAGGACCGATTTGGACACCGCTTATTCCTTCCACTTTTGACGAAAAGACAGTGGAAAGCTTTGGGCTTAAAACCCCGCTCGGACGCCCGGGACAGCCGGCCGACCATGCAGGGGCATATGTGCTTTTAGCTTCTGATGAAGGGGCTTATATTACCGGTCAGTGCATCCATGTTAACGGCGGCATGGCAATGTCATCTGATGGAAAAAAACTGCAGAAAATCTTTTCTGCAGTTTTTTTAACTCTTCCACCCAAATGAACAAATGGATGCGATGATATGGACTTTAAAGACCCTCACGTTTTAAAACAGCAAATCATTCAAATTCTTGAATTTTATTATCCTGCCTGCATAGATACGGAAAACGGCGGGTATATAAACGGTTTTCTCGATAATGGCTCCATCAATGACCGGGAAACAAAGCATCTGGTCGGTACAAGCCGGTTTATTTACAATTTCAGCATTGGCTCCCTGATTGGCGGGCCGGAGTGGTGTGCACAGGCCGCTGCCCACGGTATTGAATTTCTGAAAAATCGCCATCGTGATAAAAAATACGGCGGCTACTTTTTTGAATTAAAAGGGCAGAGTGTAAAAGATCCCGCAAAAATGACATACGGCCATGCATTCGCCCTGTTGGCAGCCGCCATTGCTGATCAAGCCGGCATCCGGGGTGCGAAGGAACTGATCGAGGATCTGTACCATGTTACAGAGCAGCATTTCTGGGATCCGGACGACGGGCTCTACCGGGATGAATGGGATGCATCCTGGTCAACACTTTCTTCCTACCGCGGGCAAAACGCAAATATGCATATGTGTGAAGCCATGCTTACGGCATACGAAGCAACCGGCGAAAAGAAATACTTAAACCGGGCATATAAACTAGCAGAAAGCGTCTGCCGCACATTAAAAGAGAGATCCGGCGGAATGATCTGGGAAAACTACACACCTGACTGGCAGCCGGATTGGACCTATCATCTTCACCAAACAAAAGATGAGTTCCGCCCATACGGCTTTATTCCCGGCCATCAGCTGGAATGAAGCAAACTGCTCAGCTCTGAGGAGTAAAAATTTTTCGTGATAATTTAAGTATCCCCCCCAAAAATACGGCCAAATATGTAATAATTTAAATAATTAGAGCTTGCTGGACGAATATTTTGGCATGGCTTAGTGACAAGTCGAATACAAGCTAAAATTTGATTCGTTCAGCAAGCCCTAATTAAACTTGGCTGTTTTGAGGGGGTTTTTATTTTGGTTACTAGAAAAGAAAAAAGAAATCGTGAAAAAGAAGCAAATTATTTTTTCGAGTTCCTTAAAATTCAGAAGCATTTTTTCAAAGACCTGATGAATAACCTAAAAAAGGTAGCAGACCACCGACATCAAAGCTATATCACTTATGGTCCAGAGGTCCTTTTATTTACGATGATGTTGAAAAATATGACCGGCCTAAAATCCATGAGAAACATGAGTGAGAGTTTTAATAAAGAAGAATGTATTAAAAATGTAGGGAAGGTGTTAGGCTTAGATTCTCTTGAAGAACTTCCACATTATGATACAATTAACGACTTTTTATCTGGCTTAGATGTAAATGAATTAGAAAAAATTAGAACGTATATGATTAAAGAATTATTGAAAAAAAGGTCTCTCGAGTCTTATCGAATTGAAGGAAAGTACTGGGGTGTCATCATTGATGGAACTGGATTACACACCTTTCATGAGAAACATTGTAAACACTGCCTGAGACGGGCATATACAAATAAAGAAACAGGAGAAACGAACGTACTTTATATGCACCATGTACTTGAAGCCAAGCTTGTCGTGGGGGATATGGTCTTCAGTATTGCCTCCGAATTTATCGAAAATGAATCAGAAAATGTTTCTAAGCAAGATTGTGAATTAAAAGCCTTCGACAGGCTGGCAAAGAAAATAAAAAAAATATTTAAAAGACTACCGATTTGTATCTTGGGAGATAGTCTCTATGCATGTGAAACGGTATTTAATCTGTGCAGGGCGCACAAATGGAAATATATATGCAGATTTAAGGAAGGGAGAATTAAAAGTATCTCGACGGAGTTTAAGGCAATAAAAGAGCTGGAACAAAGTAAGGATCAGAATTCATTAGTTTGGGTGAATGATATTGCCTACAAAGACAGAACGGTCAATCTGATGGAGGCCACAATGAAAACAGAGGATGGGAAATCGAAAGAGTATGTATTTATAACGGATATTAAAATCACGAAAAAGAACGTGGAACGACTCATCGCTGCAGGAAGAAGCCGCTGGAAGATTGAAAATCAAGGATTTAACGAACAAAAAAATAATCGTTACAATATAGAACATGCCAATAGCCAAAACTACACAGCCATGAAAAATCATTATTTATTAGTTCAAATAACAGATATTATTAGACAGCTGTTTGAAAAAGGTTCGTCAATCTTAAAAGCACTCAAAAAAACGGCAAAAGAAAAATCCTCAAATCTGTTGGAATCGTTTCGGACACGCATTTTAACAGACGAGGATTTCACCCATTTAAGTAAGCCAATACAAGTAAGGTTTACTTAATGGTTATATTATAGCAAAGGATGTGATGTAAAAAAAGGTTTTTTTGAAGTTATCCACAATTTTAAAAAAGAAATTTGCAAATTCGGCTCTTTTTGACTTTGAAAGCAGAAAAAATAGATGGAAAAATTTTCTAAATGTGGATAAGTCATTTTATCATAAAACATCTAAAAATTGATGAATTTACTCTTCAGAGCTGCAAACTGCTGATGTGGCTTGACCGCCATCTCTCTGAACCGTGGATAGTTGAGACAGCTGAAGAACTTTACGGAAAAGCCTGGGAGAAAGGCGCTGATGAAACATTCGGCGGCATCTTTTTTGCACTCTCTCCACAAGGCGAAGTCATTGATACGGATAAAAACTACTGGGTGATATCGGAAGCGATCGCAGCCTCTGCGCTTCTTGCCGCAAAAACCGGAAAAAGTATCTACTCCGAGCGGTACAATCAGCTGTTTTCTTATGCTTCCAACTACTTGATCGACCACCAATACGGCGGCTGGTATAAACTGCTCAACCGGAAAAATGAACGTGTTTCCGGCCCGAAAAGCTCCCCGCCGAAAACCGACTACCATCCCGTCGCTGCCTGCTACCAGGCACTGCAGGCATTTTCAAAACCATAAGCAGCGGAAACTTTCACTTTATCAACAGAAAAAGCGCCAAATCTTTTGGCGCTTTTTCTGTTTAAAGGCTGAGCTGGGATCCGGAAAGGCCGGCAAGCCTGCCATCCCCGGCACAAATTTTGCACAGCCGTTTAATTGTACAGACGCTTATTTTCCTCTTGTTTTTCCATCAGCCACCATAATGAATGTCTTGGATTTTCTATAGCTTCCTTATACTCCGTCTTCGTCGCCACTGTTGGGTACGAACCCTTTAGAGACTTTCCGGAAGTACTGGTGAACAAGAACAAGATGACGAAAAAGCCAATAAGGCTGAAGAATGTCAGATAAAAAGCAGGCGCCAGGGCATTCCCGGTTTGGTGAACCAGCCATGTTGAGATGAGCGGGGTAGTGCCGCCAAATAATGAAACAGAAACATTAAAAGTCACAGCCAGTGTTCTGTACCGAATATCCGTGTAAAACATGGTTGGCAAAGTACCAGGCATCGTGCCTTCATAAGTTGAAAGCAAAATACCTAAAATGAGAATACCTAAAAATACGAATGCAATTGTATTCAAATGGATGAAGTAAAATGCAAGGACAGATAATAAGGTTAATCCGCCTAAACCCATGATTAAAACCGTCTTGTTTCCAATTTGGTCGCTGAGCTTCCCAAACAATAAAGCGAGCGGCACCATAATCACCATAATCAGCGTAATTAATACCGTCCCTGCCGTACTGGATAAACCAATCACCTCATCCAAATACGATGGCATGTAGGATAATAACATATAGTTTGTAACATTAAAGAATGCGACAGATACGAAACATACTAGAATGTCTTTTTTATGGTTTTTTAAAATCGAAAGGAAGCTTTCCTCCTGGACACCCTCCACAGAAAGTTCATTTTCGAAAATGGGGGTTTCCTCTAAATGGGCTCTTAAATAAAACCCTACCAGCCCTAAAGGCAAGCCAAGCAAAAATGGAATTCGCCAACCCCATGTGGCCATCTGCTGGTCAGTTAGCGTGATGAAGAGCGTACTGGCAAGGAGTGAAGCTAATATATAGCCGGCAAGCGTACCAATTTCCAGTCCGCTTCCAAGCACATTACGCTTATTGTCCGGGGAAGATTCTGCAATATAGACCATGGCGCCGGCATATTCGCCGCCAGTTGAAAATCCTTGAATAATTCTGGCTACTAATAAGAGCACCGGGGCCCATATTCCAATTTGGTCATACGTAGGTAATAAACCGATTAGGAGTGTGGAAAAAGCCATTAAAATAATCGTGATGGTTAAAACGACTTTTCTCCCATATTTATCTCCGATTCTGCCGAATATAACACCGCCTAAAGGGCGCATTAAAAAGGCAATCGCAAATGTGGCAAATGTAAACATTAATTTCAGCTCGTCATTCTCCACGGCACTAAAAAAGTTCCGGCTGATAATGACAGCTAAATAAGAATACAAGCCAAAATCAAACCATTCCATCGCGTTTCCTACTCCTGTAGCAAACACGCTTTTTTTCGTTTGTCGAATATTAACGATGTTAATTTTTTTCTTATTAAATACCATTTTTCAAATCTACTCCTTATTTGATAGTTTTCGGCACCTGTCTTCCCTTCTATAAAGATTCATTTTTAATACCTACATTGATAAAAGATTTTTTCATCAGCCGTCATTTGTTTTGGCTTTCTTTTTCAAAAACCCGCAGGCGAATGGAAATGGGAATCATTGAAATTAAAAACCACTCGTTGATACTTCAGCATTTCTGCTAATATTTCCAGAAAAACCACCGAATAGATGGCAGGCATATGTAGTGCAAGAATTGATCAACTACTCGAAGATAGCGGGCAAGAGTGCAAGTTAGCAAAGTGAAAAAGGGCTTAAAATGGGCGGAGGCGGACAGGAAACGGAGGCTTAAGGCGCCTCTAAAGATTTTTACGGGCAGCTGGTTCCCCACCTATCTTCTTTATACCTCAAATAGTGAAAGCGGGTTATATGCCGTTAAAGACGGAACGCATTACAGATGAACAATCGGACAACGCTCAACAGCTTTTTTGAACGGTTCATTGGTTAGTTTACCATAATCGAAGTGTTAACGCAAAAAATCAGCTTCCACCCCATTATTTCAACGGATCAGGCCAACAGCAATGCTGTAAAATGGTCATTCAATCTGTGCTTAAATATCTCTATGTTTGTCCTGCAATGATAAAAAAGCTGCTTATCCTCTTCATGATTTTATCTCCCACCTGCTCTTCCCCATCTCCATAAAGGATACAAGCGATGTAAGCGCCATCTCCACCATATCGCTAACCGCCTGATCGGTGTAAAACGCAGTGTGCGGCGTGACGATCACATTGGGAAAAGATCTCAGAACGGCCAGCTGGCGGTGGGCCAAAATATCCGTGCGGCGGTCATAATGAAAAATTCCTTCCTCATCCTCCAGCACATCAATCCCGGCAGCGCCGGCTTTCCCCGCCTCAATCCCGGCGATGAGCGCATCCGTATCCACTTCAGCACCATGGGAACAATTGATGATGCATACGCCGTCCTTTATTTTTGCAATACGTTCTTGGTTAATCATATGGTATGTACTTTCAAACAAGGGTGTGTGGATGGTAATCACATCGCTTTCCTCCAGCAGTTCATCCAAAGATACATATTTCAGGATGCCGCGCAATTCATCCCTTTCAACAGTATCGTGTGCAATGAGGTTGCAGCCAAAACCGGACAAATTTTTTGCAACAATGCTGCCGATTCTGCCGACGCCAATAATCCCGATCGTTAAGTTGCGCATTTCCCTGCCCTGAATCCCTTCCACAGAAAAATCCTGTGCCTCGACACGGCTTAAGATCTGTTTTGCTTTCCGCACACACATCAAAATCAGCATCGTTGCAAAATCGGCCACGCAATAAGGCGAATACGCCACATTCGAAAAACGGATGCCATATGCTTTTGCGGCTTCCTGATCGATATGATTATATCCTGCAGTCCTCAGGCCGATATACTTCACGCCGACATCCCTTAAAGCCTTGAAAGTCCCGGAGCCGACCGGATAATTCCCAAGGATCGTCACGCTTCAGCGCCTTTTGCTTCCATTGCCGTTTCAGGGGTTAACACATCATCAATATACTTGATGTCCAAATCAAATTTTCTCGCGAATTTTTGAAATAAGGGGAACTCATCCGCCCTCGTCTCATAGGCAACAACTTTCCTCATATATAAAATAAACCCAAATTACGAAAGTGCAGCGATTTGATAGCTAAAATCCACACACGTGGAAGTAAATGTAAAATATGGAATCCAAATCTATAATTTCAGGTGGTTGAAGGTATACTTTCCCCCTCCCCACCTTTGCGGGCTTTTTAATTTCCAGTATTCAGTTCCTGTCTCTCAATCAATCATGCGCACACTTTGAATCATTTTCCGGAATGCCCATTTGTGGGCATATGTCTCACAAATGTTCAATGAGACCCTCCGGCTGTGAGACGTCAGCACGCCGGCCGAATAAATAAACTCTCTTCGAAACCGCCTGATGGTATAGGACTTGAACGCAGCCGGGCAATGGTCCTTTTTAAAGATCTCGAATAAATTGTACGCCAGTAATTTAATCAGAAGATCCATATGATTTGCCCCGAAAGAATCTGTTGGAATCTTGTCCATCGAAAAACCATATTTAGACTCTTTGATATAGTTTTCCAGACAGGCTCTCTGATTGTAAAATCTCCAAATATCCATAGGTTCCCAGTCCATCGTTGTCACAATGGCTTCATAATCCCAGAGAAAATAAAGCAGTTTACTTTTCTTCCTTTTTTTGCTATCATTCTAAATATTTACAAGAAAAGGGGAGGATACAATTGGCTAAAAAGACAATACCGCCATTCCGCGCCGATCATGTCGGGAGTCTGCTCAGGCCGGAAAAGTTGAAACAGGCCCGCCGCCGGCAAGAATCAGGCGAAATCACAAAAGAAGCGCTGCGTGAAATAGAAAATGAGGAAATCAAAAGGATTGTGGCAAAGCAGAAAGAAATCGGCCTGCAGTCGGTAACGGACGGGGAATTCCGCCGGGCTTACTGGCATTTTGATTTTCTCGAAAATCTTACTGGTGTGCAAGGATACGAATCCGGGGGCGGCATCCAATTTAAAGAAAAGCAGACTAAATCGCATTCCATCCGGATAATCGGAGATCTGGATTTTTCCGGCCATCCGATGATTGATGATTATAAATTTTTACATAGCATTGCCGGGGACCACATGCCTAAAATGACCATTCCAAGTCCTAGCATGCTGCATTTCCGCGGCAAGATTGCATACGGGCGTTACCAGGCGGATGAAGATTTGTTTTTCCACGATCTTGGAAAAGCTTATAAAAAAGCGATTGCCGCTTTTTACGATGCCGGCTGCCGCTATTTGCAGCTCGATGATACAGCATGGGCATACCTTTGCTCCGATGAACAGAAGGAACAGCTGAAATCCCGCGGGCTGAATCCGGACCATCTGGAAAAACTTTATGCACGCACTATCAATGAAGCAGTCAGCGGACGACCCGAAGATTTGACAGTTACGATGCACATTTGCCGGGGTAATTTCCGCTCGACATGGATTGCTTCTGGCGGCTATGAACCGGTCGCCGAAACGCTATTTAACGGCCTCAATATCGACGGCTTTTTCCTGGAATATGACAGTGACCGTGCCGGCGGATTCGAACCCTTGCGCCATGTGCAAAGGAAAGACCTGCAAATTGTGCTCGGCCTTGTCACTTCCAAATTCGGTGAGCTTGAAAATGCGGACGATGTGAAGCGCCGAATTGGCGAAGCTTCCAAGTATGTCCCGCTTGAACAGCTTTGTCTCAGCCCGCAATGCGGTTTCGCCTCCACAGAAGAAGGCAATCTGCTCACTGAGGAAGAACAATGGGCAAAACTATCGCATGTAGTGAAGATTGCCGGGGAAGTTTGGGGATAGGCAGCAGGCCCAGGCTATTTTCCGGCAAAAAAAGGACGATGCGCCGATCGATTTCCCGCATCGTCCTTTTTGAATCACTGCTTTTTCAGACCCTCACTGTTTGTTTTTCGGGCAAACGCGCGGCTTGCCCTTCACTTAAGCGCCAGGTATCCCGTGCAATCATCAATTCTTCGTTTGCCGGAATGACAAGTAAAGACACTTTTGAATCAGGGGTATGAATATACGGCCCGTTTTCTTCGTTTGACCGGAAATCCAATTTTGCCCCAAGATAGGCTAAATTGGACACCACTGCTTGCCGGACGGAGGCAGAATGTTCCCCGATCCCTGCCGTGAACACAATGGCATCCACCCCGCCCATCAATGCAACATAACCGCCGACACATTCTGTCACACGATTCACAAACATTTTGATTGCCAATTCCGCCTGCTCATTATGAGCTTTTGCTGCCAGCTCCACGTCGCGGAAATCATTTGAAATCCCGGAAATGCCGAGCAAGCCGGACTCTCTATTGAACATATCCATCATTTCATCAATGGTGTGCCCTGATTTTTTCATGATAAATGGAAGGATGGAAGGATCAATTGTACCGGAACGCGTTCCCATCATCAATCCGGCCAGCGGGGTAAAGCCCATTGAAGTATTGACAGACTTTCCGCCTTGAATTGCGCAAATGCTGGAACCGTTCCCTAAATGGCAAGAAATGATTTTCAAATCTTTCAATGGTTTTTCAAGAAGCAGGGCCGCTTCACTGGCAACATACTGATGATTGGTTCCATGGAAGCCGTATTTCCGGATATGATATTGGTTGTATAATTTCAAAGGCACCGGATACAAATACGTTTCAGGTGCAAGCGTTTGATGGAAAGCGGTATCGAACACGGCTACGGCACAAGCTTTCGGAAGCCTTTTCATAAAGGCCCTGATTCCGAGCAACCCAGCCGGATTATGCAAAGGCGCCAGTTCGCACAGATTTTCAATTTTTTGAATCACTGTACGGTCCAGTACGGCAGAATCCGAAAAGTCAGAACCGCCATGTGTGATCCGGTGGCCGACAGCTGAAATTTCATTTAAATCATCGACAATACGATTTTTTAAAAGAATTTCAATCAAATAATCCGCAGCGTCACGGTGGTCGTGGATCGGCGGTTTTTCTTTTTGGCGGAAACCGTTGATTTTATATGAAACCTCAGGCGCGTCGAATCCGATTCGTTCAAACACCCCTTCAATTAAAATACTTTCATCCGGCATATTGAAAACTTTAAATTTTACCTGAATCCGTGACGAAAATATAACAAACGCCGTTAATAGGTAGATTTCCCAAGAGTAAGGATATAGTGGTGTCCGACTATTCGATAAATGCACTTTTAGTGATTCAGTATGTAAAAATTTCCCTGTTTCATTCGTTTTTGTGCACGCCAAATAAATCTGCAAATTTCCATTTTTTCAAGTTTTCGTTTTTTTATTTCTTTTTTCCTAGTAGTCTATTGATCGGGATGTTTAGTAAAAGGCTTGATACAAACGAGTAAAGACCGGTAACCATTTGTTGGTCTCCGCGACTTTTAATTTCCATTGCCGGCCACGGAAAACCAGCTTTGAGGCCAGTGTGATCATATTCTGGATGACGGTTCGGATTCTTCTTCTTGTTGTTTTCTTTTTCAATGGCGTATCTTGTTTTTTCAAGCTTTCTTGTCCAATCAAGCGAAGCAGGTTATACGCAAATACACCGAAATGGAGCACAAGGCCATTCGTTTCATATTTGCCTGACGGCAGCCGTTCGAGATCCAGTTCTGATTTAATTTCACTATGGAACTGTTCGCAAGTGCCATGGTTATGATAAAGAGAGATCACCACATGAGGCGGCACTTCAAGGTCCGTCCAGTAGGTTTCAAATTCATACTCGGGAATTAAAAAAATTTGTCCGTCTCTTGAGATGGTTCTTTCGGTCACTTTAAAAACTTTTCGGATGTTTCGCTCCTGGTCCTTAATTTGAATGGTTTCGGGGATGGATCCAAGGTAAACCTTCTTTCCTTCCCGTTCTTCACAACAGATCCCATATTTTCGGGCAATGTTCAGCCAGTCCTCAGCTTTTTCCTTACGGGGATTGCGTTTGATAATAAAGCTTGCATGGTTTTCTAGGAGAATAATGAGATTATCCCGGCTGTCATTTCCGGAATCAAGCCTGAAAAGCAATGGCTGATCTGTTAGTTTCCGGGCAGATTGAATGGTTTCCTGGATGAAATTTGGTGTACCTTTTTGGCAGTGGACACTTCCCTTTCGCATCTCAACATGCAGGCAGTAACCTTCCTGTCCCATGTAAGCGAACATAGGGGCATAACCGTCACAGCCTTTATAGGTTCTTTCTACCCCTTCCTTTTTTGTCTTGGAGTTATCGAAAGGGGAGACATCCAGATCAACCGGGATATACGGCTTGTCTTTGGCGTAAACCGGGCTGATTTCCGCATTTGTATGGCGAATCAGATCCAGCGATTCTTCGTGCAAGATCGTTTTCCATTTTTCCACCAAGGCGGCCTGGTCCAATCGTTGCCTGAGAGTCGGGCTGGAAGGAACCCTCTGGATATCCAAAGCCAGTGCAAAAAAAGCATCATCACGGAAGGTTTCAATATTGTCATAATCACTTTTTCCCTGGCAAAGCAAGCCGATATAAGATTTAGCCACATCGCCATTGGAACAAGCCGGATACCGGGAGATATCAGGGAGTTTATAGGCATTCAACCTGGAAACTAAATTCGTTTGATTTAGTAAATTTCCTACTATCGCTAAGCCAGCTTGGGCAACAATTCGTTCTTTTGTGGGTTCTATCACAAACTTTTTCATGAGATCACCTGAATGTGGAATGAATTTAATTTGTCTGATATACCAATTATACTAAATTTTATGCGATTTGTTTGCCTTTAAGCGGAAATTTCGTCACGGATTCAGGTTTTAATGAAGAACTGCCTGCATTAATGGCCATTATTTTTTTCATATTATATCCCTCCGAAATAACAAACTTATCATTCATGTGATTTATTTCACAAATATTTATATGCGTTTCCTTATAATACAAGTATAAAGAAACCCTTTGTCACAAATTTGCCTATTCCGGCATTCAATTCTGTTGAAAATACGGAAAATGATATTTTTTTGTTGCGCTTTCATTTATAATGAGGCTAGAAACCAATGTTTGCGCTTTCCCGCCTTTTTGCATGGCAAATGATTCATTTGTATTTTTTTGTTCAGCTTTGAACAAAATTTTGCAACCGCTTAAATGATTGCTTTTTTGAAAACGGGGGTTTTGTGAAATGACAAACAAACAACAGATCGAAAAAGTAATGGAAATGTTTTCTTCTGCGACCGGCCTCACAGCGGTTTATGTGGATATTGACGGAAAAGAAATTTCGGATGATGATCAATTCCCGCCTGTCTGCCAAATCATGCGGCAAGTTCCGCATCTCCGGAAACACTGCCAAACATGCGCGAAATGCGGCGGCTTTGAAACAATGAAAAACGGGCAGCCGTGTATTTACAGGTGCCATGCGGGCCTCGCGGATTTTGCGGTTCCGGTAAAAAGTCGGGAAAACACGCTTTATGGTTTTATCATTAGCGGGCAGGTACGCCTGGAAGATGATGAAAATCAAGTGAAAGAGTTTTTGCAGCAAAAACCGCTTGATCTGTCTTCCCACCGTGATTTTGCGGCCGCCTATAGCAAACTTCCGGTTTTTTCTTTAGAAAAATTAGCTGCTTCTGCTGAAGTGCTGGCTACTTTGGCAGAATACTATTTGTCATCCATTTTAAATGAAGAAGAAGCAAAACCAGAGAAAGAACCAGCCGCTCAAGCGAAAAAACATGCACGGTCCAAGAAAGAAATAAAGCAAGCCCTTAAATATATTCAGAAACACATTCACCAGCCTGTCACTTTGGAAGAAGTCGCCGGCCATGTGTATTTAAGCCCATACTATTTCAGCAAACTTTTCAAAAAGGAAACCGGCGAAACTTTTGTTTCTTTTGTTAACCGTCAAAAAATGAATCTGGCAAAAGACATGCTTGCCAACGATGACTTGCCGGTTTCTTATATTGCGCACAGCCTGGGCTTTCGGGAGATTAGTTATTTCAGCAAAGTATTCAAAAGGTATTACAAAGCCACCCCGACCAGCTACAGGGCGATGTCCCGTAAGAAAGGATGATCGTGCGCCTCATGAAGGAGAACCCCCTTTTTTCGAGATAGGATTTCTATTCTTTTTTTTAAAAAACTGATTGACAAGGCACCCCATTCCTTATATACTAAGTATTGTCCGACAGAGATGAATACGATTCCGTAGCTCAGCTGGGAGAGCGCCACCTTGACAGGGTGGAGGTCGCTGGTTCGAGACCAGTCGGAATCATCCTTGAAACCCTTGAGCCGCAACGGTTCAGGGGTTTTCTTATTTTTTCCAAATTGAATAAAAAGGCAAGCTGTTGACGAATTTGTTGCCCAAATATTATTCATACCTGGGGCTTGCTGAACGGATCCGATTCTGAGTTTGTACCCAATTTGTCAGCAACCTTGCAAATCTAGGAATTTTGCTTATTCAGCAAGCCTTATGTTAATGAAGCGTGGAAAAACGAAGGCCTTCCTTTACATAGGGGGCGTCTACGTTAAGAAAGCATGCTAAAACTTGACCATTCCTTTACATAGAGCCCGTATACGTTAAGAAATCACGGAAAAATGAGGACCTTCCTTCACATAGAGCTTGTCTACGTTAAGAAAGCGCGGGAAAATGACGGCCTTCCTTCACATAGAGGGCGTCTACGTTAGGAAGCGCGGAAAATTGAAGGCCTTCCTTCACATAGAGCCTGTCTACGTTAAGGAAGTGCGGAAAATTGAGGGTATTCCTTCACATAGAGCCTGTCTACGTTAAGGAAGCGCGGGAAAATGACGGCCTTCCTTCACATAGAGGGCGTCTACGTTAGGAAGCGCGGAAAATTGAAGGCCTTCCTTCACATAGAGCCTGTCTACGTTAAGGAAGTGCTGAAAATTGAGGGTATTCCTTCACATAGAGCCTGTCTACGTTAAGGAAGCGCGGAAAATTGAGGGTATTCCTTCACATAGGGCACGTCTACGTTAAGAAAGCGTGGAAAATTGAAGGCCTTCCTTTACATAGAGAGCGTCTACGTTAAGGAAACGCGGAAAATTGAGGGTATTCCTTCACATAGAACCCGTCTACGTTAAGGAAGCATGGGAAAATGATGGTCTTCCTTCACATAGGGGGCGGCTACGTTAAGAAAACGCAGAAAAATAAGGACCTTCCTTCACATAGAGCCCGTCAATGTGAAGAAAACGCAGAAAATTGAAGGCCTTCCTTCACATAGAGCCTGTCTACGTTAAGGAAGTGCGGAAAATTGATGGTCTTCCTTAACATAGAACCCGTCTATGAGTCAAGTCCAGGTTATTGTGTAAATTTATGGGCAAATGTTTTCAACCACCCTTTCATTTTTTCGGCTTAACTTCCATGGATTTTTTTCTTCATCTCCGGGAAGGGATGTCAAATGCCTTTTAATTTGACATCCCTTCCCGGAGATGAAATCATCCATGATGGAAGTTAAGCTGAAAATGCTGCTAACTATTCTTTCCCATAAGTGACTTCCTCTTCGAGTATTCTGTATCTTGATACTGCATTAAAACGGCACCAACCAAACGAAAAGCAGATTGGGTATTAGGAAAAATGCGAATGACCCTTTCCCTTCTACGAACCTCTTGGTTAAGCCGCTCGAGGGAATTAGTACTCCGTATGTGCATACGGATATTCTCAGGAAAGTTCATGTATTGGATAGTATCTTCAAAACCTTCATCTAAAATGGCCAGGGCTTTTTCAAATCTTGCTTCTGTACCAAATTTGTTTATTAATTCATCTTTAAACTTGCGTATGTCCTCAATCGTAACGGCCTCAAACACGCGCTTAATCATCACCCGGATTTCTGCAGTATCTTTTTTGGGCAGTTTTTCAATGATATTGCGTTTAAAATGAACATTGCACCTTTGCCAAGCAGTGCCAATGAATTCCCGTTGTATTGCTTTCTGAAGGCCCGTGTGAGCATCGGAAATAACGAGTTTTGGTGATTGGAGTCCACGTGATTTAAGTTGTTTAAAAAATGAACTCCAACTCTCCAAACTTTCTGCATGGTCAACGCTTAAACCCAGTATTTCACGTGTATTCTTCTCTGTAATGGCAGTCGCAATATAAACAGCCTTTGATATGACCTTATGGTGCTCCCGTACTTTTATATACATGGCGTCCACAAACACATAAGGGTAGTAGGTTGTATTCAACGGTCTCTCGGCCCAAGCATTCACAATGGGATCCAGTTTTTGCGTAAGGGAAGAGACAAACGACTTGGATACATTCTTACCGCAAAGCTGTTCTACGACATTTGTGACCTTACGGGTAGAGACGCCATTGATGACCATCTCCAACATTGAAAGGACGAAAGCTTGGTCACATCTGGCATACTTTTCAAATAAGGTAGTTGAGAATTCGCCATTACGTGTCCGGGGAACTTTTAATGTAACATTGCCGATGCTCATCAACAGCTCGCGTTCATAGTAACCGTTCCGGTAATCCCGGCGTTCAACAGCGCGTTCATAAGGGCTCGTTTTTAAATAGTCATCCCTTTCCTTTTCCATAAACTCGTTTAACACGAGGACAACCGCTGATTTAATTACCGCGTCAAGATCTGAAGTCATGATGGCTTCTTTTAAAACATCCAAATTTAGGTTAAACTGTAAGTGAGTCATTTTATCTCCTCTTTTCATTGTTTATTGTTGTTGAAAACAGTGTTGCCAAGAGTTGATAAAATGACTCCTTCTTTTTACACAATTATACGGACTTAATCCGTCTATGTTAAGGAAGCATGCAGAAGCGTGGCCATTCCTTCACATAGAGGGCGCCTACGTTAAGGAAACGCGGAAAATTGACGGCCTTCCTTTACGATTTTAAAACCTGCTTCCTGCTGCGCTCTAAAAAAAGTAACATTCGCCCTTTCGTCGACCGTATTTTTCAATATTCTTTTATGGAAGTTGTAAATCCGAAAAACGCGATCAGCATAATGATACAGCCTGCTAATCCTATTGCCGATGAAGACTTCATGACATCCCCCACTATTCCCCATACTAAAAATCCAACAGGTGATAAAAATGTGGATATGCTTGCAATTCCGAGTACCCTGCTTCTATATTCTTCCAATGAAAGTTCATACAAAATCAATGTTGATATATAACTTGTAATAGTAAACGAACTCCCTACTAAAAAGAAGATAATATAAAGCAAAAGCGTTTTAACAAAAAATACGGTTGTATAAAGCAGCCCTGCTACACACAAACTCGTTAAATAAATATATCCTCGGAACTTTTTTATTTTATAAACGCTCAATAATAAATTGATTAAAAAAGATCCTGCTGAATAAAAAGTAAGGACTACGCCGTATACATTTGCGCTTAAATTCAAGTCATTTTGGATCATGTTAACGAGGTTAACGTTATAACTAACTACTGCAATATTTGCGAAAGAAATCAAAACAACCGACCAAAAAATAATCTTATTTCCCCAAAAATATTTCAATCCGCTTTTCAAATGATCAAATGGGCTGGCCTTTTTTTGTATCGTTTGATTTTTGTTCTCATATTTTATAGGTAAAGTAAACAGCGCCGCAATTAAAAAAGTAATGCTATTCAGGATGATAAATTGGTTGAATTGCAATTTTATGATGGCTATGCCAGCAAACGTTGGCGCTAAGATGGAAGCAATTTTAAAAACCATTTGGTTAATCGAGACCAGCCGGGATAAATTGTCTGTATTCGCGACCTCGGGCAGGATGGCGTTATAAATAGGATTGAATACCGCATCAATTAGAGACAAAACAAAAGTATAAATATATACTTCTACAATATTGAAAGAATGATAAAATAAAGAAACTCCCCAAACAAATGTGATAATAAATCTAAGCAGGTCTATTGATAAAATGAATTTCTTTTTGGATATTCTGTCACCAAACACTCCGGAAATAATTGAAAATACAATTCTCGGTAATAACCCAACTAACAAAACAGTTCCCATAACAAATGGTGACTTTGTTTCATTTATAACGTACCATGAAAGTGCCATGGAGTATACGATCGATCCTATACTGGAAATCCCCTGACCCGTCCATAAGAAAAAAACCGAATGATTTTTGGAAAAAAGTGATCTCACCTTTACCAATTGCCCCCATTTTTAATCCAATTGATAAACCCTTGATATGCAATATCCATCATTTTATGTAAAAAAAACTGCACATAACACTAAAAATCCAGCTTCTCCCCCACATCTGTGGGCATTTTTTGTCTGGGGAAGCGGTTTTTGGAAATGGCGGTGATTTTGGCACCCACTGCCATTAAAATAGCTTTTTTGTGCCTGGTTTTTTTCTGTTTTTTATCGAGGAATCCCTGTATGAGCGTTCGGCCAAAGATTTTTTGTTTAGCAGACCGAAATTTATAATATTGTTATAATGTCATAAAATTCCCATGAATGCAAGTGTTAAATATATTTGAAATTGATTGGCCGGGGCACACTCCTTTCTCCGACCTTAACAGCTGTAGCTTAATATCCTCGTTTTGCAAGAATCAGTCCGCTGATAACATCAGCTCTTCTACCCAAGCCAAAAGTTTTACATCTTGTCTGTATCCGGCAACTACCGACAGGCCGATGGGTTCTCCTGTTGCGGTGAGAAAAGGGATTGTAAGTTGCGGCAGGCCGGCCAATCCAGCTATACAGCTGAGCTGCATTGTATGTTCCCGCGTTTTTTCTATCTCTTCCATGGATCTCCCGGTTGCGGGCGCCGGGCCGGGGGTTGTCGGCAGTACAAGAAGTCCTGAAGAACCCAGTAATCCCCTTAGTTTATCTCGAATATTCAGTCGAAGTTGATTTGCTTTTTCCCAATGGCTGTCTTCCGTGATCGTAGACGCCCATTTGAATCTTTCGGCAATATCCGGGCCGAATTGTGGGCGGGCATGTTCAATCCAAGCACCATGTGTTTTCCAAACTTCTCTTCCTTGCAGCAGGCGGAAAGCATGGCTCCACGACTTTAACGTCTGATCCGCAATGGCCGTTCTGACAACATGTTGTACACGATTTTTTAGCAAGTGGTGCCATTTACTTTCAAGTAGCTTTCGCGTCTCTTCCCCTGCCAGCTCCCACGCATCCTCCGCAAAAAATATAGACTCAAATTGCGGACGGATGTCCTGATCGGGCTTGAAGAGCACCTGCCCGACCTTATACAAAATACCGGGATCCTTGGACATCCAGCCGATTGTATCAAACGAGGGCGCCAGCGGAATAACACCTTTCATTTTGATCACTCCATGAGAGGGGCGGAAACCAAAGATCCCGCAATAGGCGGAAGGAATCCGAACAGACCCGCCTGTGTCTGTCCCAATCGCAAAATCTGTACACCCGGCTGCTACAGCGACTGCGGAACCGCTGGATGATCCTCCAGGAATACGATCTTTTAGAACAGGATTGACGGGTGTCCCGTAGTGAAAATTTTCTCCATTCAGGCTGTACATTAATTCGTCTGTATGTGTCATTCCAGTTAGCCGTGCGCCTTCATTTAAGAGCCATTCAATGACAGGGGCATTTTCCCCGGCTGCAGGGTGGAAGTCATACCAATCGGGATTTCCGGCAGCATTTCTGTGGCCTTTTACAGCAAAAACGTCTTTAACAGCAAAAGTATAGCCGTCCAATAAGCCATTTCTTTTTGGCCATAATGTCACTGCCGGGTCAATAAAAGCATTCCATTTATCTTCCATATTTTAGCACTTCTCCTTGTTTTATTGTGGCACCGGCTATCGAAGTCAAGGCAGAAACCATATACTACCAGCCAATGGCAGCCCCGTCACAGCGTGGGTCTGTTCCGCCGATTCTAAAGCCGTGTTCGTTAATTTGGATCATATGGGCATGCCCCATTACGCCATCATATGCAGAAACTTTTCGGACCACATGCCCGGCTTTTGAAAGCGCATTGCATACCTCACTGCCCACTCTTTCTTCCATTTTTAATTCTTCCGTTGGTTCTCCCCAAGTCCTCCCCCAAACCCATCGTGGTGCAGATACGGCCTGCTGAGGGTTCATGCCATAGTGAACAACTCTTGTGATCAGGGCCGTTTGGGTCTGCGGCTGGCCTTCTCCTCCCTGTGTGCCATATAAAATGCTTGGTTTCCCATCCAAAAACGCCATCGCAGGCATTAATGTATGGAAAGTGCGCTTATGTGGTTCCAAAGTATTCACATGGCCTGCATCCAAAGAGAAAAACGACCCTCTGTTTTGCATTAAAATACCGGTTGAACCCGCTACAAATGCTGAACCGAATTCGAAATAGAGGCTTTGAATAAAAGAAACCGCATTCCCTTCATCATCCACTACTGCTGCGTAGGCTGTGTCCCTCCCTAACGGTTCCGCGTTATATTCCATCGCACGATCCCAATGGATTTCTTCTGCAAGCTTTGCTGCATATGTTTTGCTGAGTAATTTTTCCAGCGGAACAGGGGAAAATTCCGGGTCCGTCAAAACTTCATTCCGATCTTGAAATACTTTTTTCAAGGTTTCGATCAAAATATGGTAATATTCATAAGATCCATGTTCGATCATAGTGAAATCAAAATTTTCCAATATATTGAGCGCCATTAACGCTGAAAATCCTTGAGAATTTGGCGGAGCTTGATAAATTTTGTAATCATGATATGGAGTAAAAATCGGATCGGTCCAATTTCCATAATGGCTAGCAAAATCGTCAACCAGCAAGTAACCGCCTTCCGCTTTCATTGCCGCAACAATCTCTTTTGCAATCGGCCCTTTATAAAAAGCATCTCTCCCTTTTTCTACTATTTTCATAAGCGTGCGGCCCAACTCTTTTTGAACAAATTTCTGCCCGATATGCGGCACTTTTCCATTGGGAAGATAGATGTCGGAAGTGCGTTTTGTTTTCATTAAAATGTCATGGGCCATCACTGTATTTTTGTACTGGTCAGGGGACAGCGGAAAACCGTTCAATGCATATTCAATTGCCGGTTCCAGCACTTCCTTGAGTGTAAACTTGCCGTATTCTTTTAAAATGGCGTCCCAACTGTCTACCATTCCAGGAACAGTAATGGCACTTCTGGCGCCTCTTAAAGGAATCTTGTCCTCATTAGCATACTTTTCCCGTGTGACACAATAGCCTGATCGGCCGCTTCCATTATATGCCCGGATCACACGATCAGAATGGTGCCATGTGAGCCAAAAGGAATCCCCGCCCAACCCTGTCATATGCGGATAAACAACAGCCAGACATGCACTAACGGCGACGGCTGCATCAAAGGCATTTCCTCCTTTTTCCAGGATTCTTGCACCTGCAGCCGAGGCAAGGTAGTGGGGGCTGACAATCATTGTTTTTGTACCGATTTTCGAGTCGTTTAATTTCATGGATTTTCCCTCCCTGGAACAAATTTGGCTTCATATCGTTGTGCCCGTCTTTGCTTTTTAACCGCTGCTTTAAAAGGTTGTCCATCAGAAAATAAGAAAAGAAAGCCGCCAAATAGCAATAATATCCCTGACAGATAGAAACCAATTTCCATGTTTCCAGTGACTTCAGCTAAATAGCCTGTTATATATGGTGCGAAAATAGAAGATAACATGCCTGCAAAATTAAAAATTCCAAAAACCCTTGCATACATAGCAGATGAAGTATGATCTGCGATAAAAGAAATTAAAACCGGATCAAGCGCCAGCTTTCCAATTAATCCGTAAACAACCAATCCGGCAATCATGAAAGAAAAACTGTCGGAATACGGAACAACAAATTGGCAAATCGTCCCTAAGACTGCCAGTGTGAAAACCATTATTTTCTTGTTTTTGATTTTGTCCGACAGATATCCGAAAAACAGCGCACCCGGAATCGAGGACCACGGAACCAAAGAAGCGATCACGCCTGTCCGCGATCCTGGAACCCCCCGTTCTGTTTGCAAATAATAAGGAAGCCAGGTCATCATGCTGAAAAATCCGTATAATGAACAGAAAATGAGTACATAGGTGATGAGATGATTTTTGCTAAACAGTTCCCTTACATTTTCGGGTTCCGTGACACCTGTTCCCGTTGGTTTGATCCTGGAACGGTGATGAGGATCTTTAATCAACAGCCCCATTAGGACGGCGACGAGCACCGTCAAAATACCAAATACATAAAAAGAAAACTGCCAATCTTTTTTTAGAGTAAACGTAAAGTAGCTGGAAGCCATAAATCCGAGCGATATCCCAACAGCCATCCCGCTGTTTATCAATGCCGAAGAGATTCCCCGGTATTTTTGAGAAATGGCAACGGATGAAATCGCGTACTGGGGCCCATAGTAGGTGCCTTCGCCCAAGCCGGTGACAAATCTAATCATTAGAAAAGCAAGCAGCCCCGGCGCAACGCCGCTCATTATGGTCCCAACACCAAACAGAATATAGCCTGAAACCAATACTTTTACCCTGCCGATACGGTCTGCTAAAAATCCTGCAGGGAGCTGCATGGCAGCATAAGCCAGAAAAAATATGGTTGACATTAAACCCAGTTCACTTTTAGATAAACCCCAATCATCCTGAATAACTCCCATCACCGGCGACAATATATTCCGATCCGCATACATAAAAGCCCAGCCTAAAGCAAATAACACAACGTAAACAACAGGATGCCTCTTTTTCAAATGAACTGCCTCCCCTTTTTCTTTAGTATTGTAATGTTTTCTTACATAGATTTCGCTATGTTTCTTTTTATTTCTTATGATGTTATTAAACATAACATGAAAAATTTTGTCAATATTTCACTTTTTCTGCTCACGCGATGTTTCCGTCTTTTTTCCTTCAAAAAGAAGGGAACGCACCCCATTCTATTTCGTTTAGAAAGAAAAGCCTTATTTGTAATCGCAACCAATGGAAATTTGTAAAAATTTCAAAACTACTTTTTTACGTTCTGTCACTTATTTTGCAAAATTGATTGTATTTCGTTCGCTTTTTCAGTATATTAATATATATAGATACTTACAGATTAGAATTTGCTTACATTTTGAAATAAAGGAGAGGAGTCTATGCCCAGGCAATATGATGGTGCTGCCGTTCAGCTGGATGAAATTGACCGCCAAATCATTCAGCTTTTAAACGGAAATGGCAGAGTTTCGTTTACAGATTTGGCAAAAGAAATCAAACTTTCCCGTGTGGCTGTTCAATCACGCGTCCATTCCCTCGTTGAAAATGGTGTGATTGAATGTTTTACCGCTGTCGTGAACCCTGAAAAAATCGGCCTTCACCAGTCCGCTTTTTTTAATGTTGAAGTAGAACCGAAACATTTACAGGAAGTGGCCGAAACATTGGCCAAAGATCCGGCGGTTTCAAGCCTTTATCATATGTCAGGCCCCAGCAAACTTCATATGCACGGCTTATTTAAAGACAACGAGGAAATGGAACTGTTTCTTAAAGAACGGTTATATCCCTTGCCTGGCATTATGAGTGTCGATTGCCAGATTTTACTCAAACGTTATAAAAGCCGAATAGGAATGAAACTGTAAGGGGGTTGCACGATGGAAAAACAGCAAAATGCTTATGCCCAGCTTGCCATGGCGATGCTGCGGACCGGCATTCTCGGCTATGGCGGCGGCCCGTCTGTCATGCCGCTTTTCCGGTATGAGGCGGTGACAAGGTACAAATGGCTGGATGACGACGAATTCGGGGAAACATTGGCAATCGCAAACGCGCTCCCCGGCCCGATTGCAACAAAAATGGCCGCTTACCTCGGTTACAAGTTGAAAAAGACAACCGGCGCCGTGTTCGCCATTTTATTCCATATTCTTCCGAGCAGCATCGCCATGATTGCGTTGCTGTCGCTTGTATCGGTATTAAGCCATTCAAAGATTGTGGCCGGAATGATCGCAGGGGTCATGCCGGTTGTTGCTGTTATGCTTGGCCAAATGGCTTACGATTTCGGGGAAAAAACGGTCAAGGGCCTTGGGAAGGTTTTCGGAATCGCAATGTTTGTTATTTCCTTTCTCCTACTTCAAACGATCCATCTCCACCCAGCTATTGTCATTCTGATTTTTCTTGCGTACGGAAGTATCCACTTTCGACTCATTGCAAAATGGAGGAGAGATGAAAAAAAGAAGAAAAGGGATGAAGCGGGATGATCTGGTTCCAATTGATGCTCGGTTTTTTCATTGCAAATATCCTTGGCTACGGCGGGGGGCCTTCCTCCATTCCATTGATGTACCATGAAATTGTGACGCATTACGGATGGCTGAACGACAGCGAATTTTCCAATATGCTGGCACTCGGCAATGCACTCCCGGGCCCGATCGCGACAAAAATTGCCGCATTCGTCGGCTATGGAGCAGGCGGGTGGACAGGACTGTTAGCGGCTCTTGCCGGAACGATATTGCCGTCTGCCGTGGCATTGATTGTGTTGCTGAAAGTATTGCACAAATACCGCCAGTCTCCGGTTGTGAAAGGGATGTCTCTGCTTGTGCAGCCGGTCATCACCATTATGATGGTGGTGCTGACATGGCAGATGGCAAAAAGTTCCTTCGGCCAGATCGGCATCTGGCAGTCGCTTGGCATCGCCGCCGTCGCTTTCTGGGCCATGCATATCCGGAAGATCCACCCCGCCCTTGTGATTTGCGCGGCATTTCTCTATGGTGGCATCGTGCTTCAGCATATTGTGTAACGGGATAAGGAGAAGATGCGCCACATAAAACCTGGATGCCTGATGAAGCAGGCATCCAGGTTTTTTACTCTGTTTCAGTTTTCTGATCGTTTAGCGTTTGGGCGAGTTCAATAAAGAAGTCAAGTGCTTCCGGATTGGCCATTGAACCCCTGTTCACGACTTTATCAACCGGAAAGCCGAGCAAAATTTTACGGATCGGCACTTCCAGTTTCTTTCCACTCAATGTTTTTGGGATTTGTTCAACTTCATAAATTTCATCCGGGACAAAGCGTGGCGAAACTTTCGCCCGGATTTCGGTTTTGATGCGGTTTTTTAACGTCTCATCTAAATGCCGACCCTGCTTCAGGACGACAAATAGCGGCATGAATGACTGCCTGCCGAGATGTTCAAGGTCGATGACAAGGCTCTCGATAATTTCATCAATGCCTTCGACCGCCCGGTAAATTTCGCTCGTGCCCATGCGAACGCCCTGGCGATTAATCGTGGAATCGGAGCGGCCGTAAATAACACAGCTGCCTTTTTCGTCGATTTTGATCCAGTCCCCATGCCGCCATACCCCAGGATAGACATCAAAATAACTTTCGAAGTAACGTTTGTTGCCTTCATCCCCCCAAAAATACAGCGGCATTGACGGCATCGGATCGCAAATTACCAGTTCCCCGACTTCATTCACAACCGGTTTGCCTTCCTCGTCAAATGCCTGAATATTTGCACCCAGCCCACGCGTCTGGATTTCGCCGGCATGAACCGGCAAAACAGGCGAGCCGCCGACAAATGCGGTGCAAAGGTCCGTCCCCCCGCTTGTCGAAACGACCCATAAATCCTCCTTGACATTTTCATAACACCAAATGAAACCTTCCGCCGTAAGCGGGGATCCCGTTGACAAAATTGCCTTGAGATGGGATAAATCGTGTTTTTCCTTCGGCTTGATGCCGGATTTCATGCACACACTAATGTACCCGGCACTTGTACCGAAGTGGGTCATGCCGGTTTTTTCAGCCAAGTCCCATAATGCATCCATAGTTGGGTATGCCGGGCTGCCATCGTACAGAACAACCGTCGCCCCGGCCAGCAAGTTGCCGATTACAAGATTCCACATCATCCAACCGGTTGTGGTGAACCAAAAATACACATCATCTGGCTCCACCCCTTGTTCGACTTTTAAAATTTTCAAGTGTTCCAGAAGGATGCCACCCTGTCCCTGGACGATCGGTTTCGGCAGACCGGTTGTGCCGGATGAAAATAAAATCCACAGCGGGTGATCAAACGGTACAGGTTCAAACGCGAGTTCAGCTTCTTCTTTCAGCACTTCCTTAAAGGAGACCGTGCTGCTGTCCGGTTTTATCTCGTCAAAATCGATATAAGGCACCACGATTGTTTTCTTTAACGTTGGAAGGGCCGCCTGAAGTTCCGTGATGTTTTTTCGTTTGTCAAAAATTTTTCCGTTATAGGAATAGCCATCAACCGCAAATAAAACAGCCGGTTCGATTTGTTTAAACCGCTCAATGACGCTCTCATTGCCAAAGTCCGGGGAACACGATGACCAGACCGCGCCAATGGAGGCACATGCCAGGAAAGCGATCACCGTTTCCGGCATACTTGGCATATATGCCACCACCCGGTCCCCTTTTTGGACACCAAGTTTTTTCAGGTACTGCGCCGTCTGTGCTGTTTTTTCCTTCAATTCCTGCCAGCTGACTTCCCTTTGCCGGACGGTTTCCGATTGGAAAATGAGCGCAGGCTTGTGCTTTCTGCTGTTGCGGAAAACGTGCTCGGCGTAGTTGAGCGTAGACCCGGTGAACCATTCGGCGCCAGGCATTGTCCTCGATTTCAAGACTTGTTCATACGGCGTATGGGATATGACACCACAGTATTCCCAAATGCTTTTCCAAAACGGTTCCAGCTGATCCACGGACCATTTCCAAAGATCCTGGTGGTGCTGAAATGTCAAACCGTATTCTTTTTCCAACCATTTACGGTAACGGGTAACCCCTGCTTTTTCAATCCGCTCCCCTGACGGCTGCCATAATAATGCCCCTTCTGTGACCGTCTTCACTCGAGTTCCTCCCCATCTGCGTGATGTATTTTGTAAGCGTTATCTTTTACTATTTTACCAAGACATGAAATATTTCGTCAACGAATGAAAAGGCGGTTCGGAGAAGATGGGGGAAAGCCCGATGCGCTCCTTGTCTCGTTTAGGCGCACACCGCAATGTTCTTGACACTTCGCTTTTCCTTTTACAGAAAAAGGTCGGCCGCCACCATTTGGACAAGCGGCTGTATAAAACCTTCCCGGATACATATGCTATTGGCTGTACAGGAGGTGATTTTATGGCAAATCAGAAGAACAACAACCAGCAAAACAAAAATAACATTGCGGAAGATGTAAAAAATACGGCAGGTGCCGCTTTTCACGCTGTCCATAAAGGGCTGGAAACGACGGAAGATGTGGCGATGAACGCTGTGGATGCAACTTCAAATGCAGTGAACAATGTGACGAATGGATCGCAGAACAATAAAAAATAAAAAGTGCCGGGAAGCGGACGCTTTTTGCACGTGTAAAAGGCCGGGACAACCCCGGCCTTTTACATTCTGCTCGCCACTTCTTTTACAATATCTTCAGCAGACATGCCTTTTGCATCAATGACAGGCGCCTTCGTCATCGTGTCATTGATTCCCATTGCGTTCATCTCGCTGCCGGTTACAACACAGCAGTCACAACCCTGTACATCTGATTCGTTCTGAATGGTTTTCACTTCATATCCCTTATCGCGCAGGGCTTCTTGGACATTTGTCAAAGCCTCTTCTACACCGATTACTGCCATGGTTAACACCTCCCTCTTTTTTATCGTACCCATCTCATTTTAGAAAAAACATGTTTTTTCCCCGGCTGCAGCGGGTTCTGTGAAAAATCGCCTTTTTCCCATTAAAAAAAGCATCCGCACGATTCGACGGATACTTTTTTATGCTTTGATGTTGCTGAGAATCCGGTTGATTTTTGTATCATGTATCCCAGTTTTACTGCTGAGATAGTCGATATCAATTTTAGCAATTTTCAATTCTCTTGCGACGTTATCAAGAACATTTCTGTGTTCTTCCATCTTTTCATTTGTATATTTATAGCTATTGCGCAGTTCGAGAGCAAGATTGTCCATTTTTGTTTCCAGCCGATCCTGGCCTTCTTTGAGACCGGCAACATCGGTTTTCAGGCTTTTCAGTTCAGCCAGTATTTGCTGCTGCATTTCGTCCATAAAATCCCCTCCGCTTTTTTGGATATATGATACCATGTCCTGTATTGAAAAACCGCACAGTTTTTCCAACTGTACGGTTTTTCTTGGCTTGCGCCTTTACTTGCCGAGCAATTCGTCCGAAAGCCGGATAAATTCCCGGGCATCTTCTGCCATAATGTCAATGCCAGCTGCCCAGAAGTCCGGTTTTGTCAGGTCAACGCCAAGATGTTTTTTAGCAAGATCCTCCACTTTCATTCGTCCGGTATCGCGCAAAAGGGCAATATATTTGTCTTCAAAGCCATCCGGATTTTTCAAAAATTCGGCGTAAATGCCAAGGCTGAATAAATAACCGAATGTGTATGGAAAATTGTAGAACGGCACATCGTCAATAAAGAAGTGAAGCTTGCTGCACCAGAAATGCGGGTGATAGCCGGACAAGCTGTCAGCATACGCTTCTTTTTGCGCCTTTTCCATCAGTTCATTGAGCCTTTGTTCGGACACAATGCCTTTTGAACGCTCTTCGTAAAAACTTTTTTCAAATAGGAAACGGGCATGGATGTTTAAAAACATGGCCGTTGCATTTTCAAGCTTTGCATTTAATAAAGAAACCTTTTCTTCCTTTGACTTTGCATTGGCAACCGTCGCATTGCCAATGATCGTTTCTGCAAAGGTGCTCGCAGTTTCGGCCACGTTCATCGCATATTCGCGGTTCAAACGCGGCAAATCGCGCATGACATGGCTGTGAAATGCGTGGCCGAGTTCGTGCGCCAACGTGCTTGCATCGTTTGTGGAGCCGGTAAATGTCATAAAAATCCGCGACTCTTCAAACTCCGGCAGACTGGTACAATAGCCGCCCGGGCGTTTATTCGGCCGGTCTTCCGCCTCTACCCAGCGGTTTTCAAGGGCGTGTTTCGCAAATGCAGACAGTTTCGGCCCGAAAGAAGCAAAATGCTGGATGACAAAATCGCACGCTTCATCATATGTAAATCGGGCCGGTTTCATATTGCCGAGTGCAACCGGCGCATCAACATCCTGCCAGCCGAGTTTTTCCATCCCGAAAATTTTTGCTTTTTGATTGAGAAAGTCGACAAACGGCTGCTTGTTTTCAGAAACAGCTTTCCACATCGCTTGAAGCGTTTCTTCAGACATCCGGTTGTATTCAAGCGGCTCTTCCAGAAAAGACTTCCTGCCATGAGCTTTTTGCAGCGTAATCCGGTAACCGTCCAAGTGGTTAAGCGTATCGGCAAAAACCGGTGCATATTTTTCCCATGCCGCTTCCCAGTTTTCAAACAGCTGTTTGCGCACTTCCGGATCCGGATCGGCATACATCCGGTTCATCGCCTGACCGACGGATAAGGATACCGTCTTGCCTTCTTTATCTGTAAACGGGATGGTCATGGTCGAAACGGCTGTGTCATACAGTCTGCTCCAGCCGGCCAGCCCGTCCTGGTTGAGGTCGGCAATCAGCTTTTCCTCTTCTTCCGACAAGAGCCGTTTTCCTTCATCACGCGTTTCATTGAGGGCAAAGGAGACTTCGCTCAATTCCTTGTCCTGTAAAAACTTTTTCCAGTCTTCGTCTGGGATGGCCACCAGTTTTTTCTGGAAAGTGGTCCCGAGTTTTTGCATCTCGCTGTACAAATCCATGATTTGTCCCATCACGACATTTGCATAGTCATCATCCATGTAGGCATCATGCCACATTTGCACAAATGTCGCAGACTGGCTGAGCCCCTTTTCGATCTCTTCCTGTTTTTTCAGGATGCCCTTAAACGGCTCCGGAGACGGGTCTTTTGAAAATGCCCATCCGTCGAGCTGGCTTTTATATTGCCCGATTTCTTCTTTCAGCCCGCGCAGTTTTTCCTGCAGTTCCGACGATTTTGTGCCGCCCGGAATCACGGCATCCAGATCCCAAGTATTCTTATATTTCATATTTGCAACTCCTTTCTTTCTTCCATTTTACAGGGTGCCGCACAAAATACCAATATATTTACAATCTCGGTAAAAAATTTCAGGATCGAATCCTTTCCGGGGAAATGTTTCGCCTTTTAAAAATCGGGATTGAAATTAAACATGTTAACTGCACCGCTTCCTCTCCCCTTTTTCACCTGGCAGTTTTTTGCCGGTTGCCGTTAATGGGACTTACTGAGCACCATTGCGTGCGCCATCACACCAGTTTTATAACCGGGCTGTTCCGTTATTTTTCCGGCTGGTGTTTAGGATGAAGAAGTGAAGCTTTCTTGATTCGTAAATGCTAATTTTTTCCCTCTAAATCGAAAGAAAAACACAACCCCGAGCACGATCTCCAGTAAAGCAGCTAGTGGCGTTACAGACCTCAATCCAAGATACTGAATGATAATCCCTGTCAAAAAAGCGCCAAATTGCATGGAAACCATGCTGCAAGTATTCCAAAGCCCAAAAACTCTCCCTCTAAGATTGCTTTCAACATGTGTTTGCATCACATGCCGTTCGAATGGGACAATGAATCCGCCGACAAATGCATAGAAGACCATAATGACAATGCCTTCAAACAAATTATTGGAAAGCCCAAACACAGCCCAGCTTAATCCCATTAAGATATAGCTATAGCCATACCGGTGAATATTTTTGAAAAAAATTTTATTATTGGCAATCCAAAGACCCAGAATGACAGAAGTCAAACCTTCAGCAACGTATAACATGCTAATGCCAATAGGGGGAACATGATAAATATGGTTTACCATTTGTTGAATCATCAGGTTAAAAGACCCGATAACTAAGCCCCCTGTTAAGGCAAAAAACAATACATATCTGATGTAAATTTGCTTTTTTACCACGGATAAGCCAATCTTTAGTTCGCTTAGAAAGTTTCTTTCCTTTGACTTTATTTTGGAATTTTTTAAATTCAATGTCCACATGGTGATGCCGGCATAAATAAAAGATAAAGACGTTAAAATCCAAAAAACATTTAGATTGAGCAATGTTACCAAAACCCCGCCGGATGCCGCACCGATTAAGCGAATCAAACTGGTCAAAGAAAAGTTCAATGAATTCGCGATGATCAAGTCTTCTTCTTTCATGATTTCCGGAATAATGGTTTGTCTCGCAACGGTAGTCAAAGATGAGAGAACGCCGATAAAAAACCTGATCACAAAGAAAAAAATCCAAGCTGCCCAACCGTCGAACACGGGCACAAGTATAAAAAGGGCATATAGCGGCGATTTCAGCAGTTCAGATACTACAATGATTTTCTTGGTATCCATTCTGTCAATAAGCCCGCCTAATAGAAAACTCATCGCAATCGGCACTAAACCGCTTACAGCCCACAGCGTCCCTAACTGCAATCCGTTGTCCGTTATTTTCCCTAAAAGGACGAGCATTGAAATAAAGGAACCCCAGGTTGTTAATCCTGTAACGGTAGTCGTTGCCAATAACTTTCTATAGTCGGGCGAATGCTTTAACACTCGTATAATATCATTGTTTTTTTTCATCGCCTGATCAAGTCCGTATGATTCTTATATTTCATACAATTACAACTCCTTTTTTCCATTTTACAAGGCTGGGGAAAATTTTTCAATATTAGAACAGCAGATTTCAGGAGCTTTCTAGGAAATATTTGTATTTTTAAAATTTTGAAGATGCCGCCTTCATTGTGGGACGGGTCCGTTTCCGGGGCATTTTACATACTTTGGGTTCTTCCTTCAGATTGAGCCCGTCTATGTTAAGGAAGCGTGGAAAATTGAGGGTCTTCCTTAACTTGGAGCTCGTCTATGTTAAGAAAGCACGAAAAAATGTGGCCCTTCCTTCACATAGAGCCCGTCTACGTTAAGGAAGCAAGCAAAATTGACGGCCTTCCTTAACTTAGGGCCCGTCTATGTTAAGAAAGCAGGCAAAATTGACGGCCTTCCTTAACTTAGAGCTCGCCTATGTTAAGAAAGCAAGCAAAATTGACGGCCTTCCTTAACTTAGGATCTGTCTACGTTAAGAAAGTGCGAAAAATTGACGGCCTTCCTTAACTTAGAGCCCGTCTACGTTAAGGAAGCACGAAAAATTGACGGCCTTCCTTAACTTAGAGCTCGCCTATGTTAAGAAAGCAAGCAAAATTGACGGCCTTCCTTAACTTAGAGCCCGTCTATGTTAAGAAAGCACGAAAAAATGTGGCCCTTCCTTCACATAGAGCCCGTCTACGTTAAGGAAGCGCGCAAAATTGACGGCCTTTCTTAACATAGAGCCCGTCTACGTTAAGAAAGCACGGAAAATTGACGGCCTTCCTTAACATAGAGGGCGTCTATGTTAAGAAACCTCAGCAAGCCCTACTTAAAAAGCGCGGCTGATGTCAACCGCGCCTTTTGTTTAATGCATCCAGGCAAGAGACCCCATCGGATCCCAAGGTTTCAGGACAATCGGATCTTGTTCCCATGCTTTTTGCAAATCCTCTGGCAAATATTTTTTGTCAATGACGATTTGGTACGTATATTCATCCATCCAGGCGTCACTCATGACAAAATAACCGTCTTTGCCCACTTTTTCACCCCAGCTGTTTTCCACTTTCCATCTGTCCGGTTTGCCGTCAACGAGGTTGACACCGGTCAATACCATTGCGTGCGTCATCACGCTGTCTTTATAATCGAGCCGTTCCGCTTTGGTCATGCCGAACGAAAATCCGAAAGCTTTTTCCAAATCGAAGAGGCTGGTATCCATGATGCCTTTATTCCGGTCTGAGGATGCGGCAACATCACAGCCGAACCAGACACTGCGGTTATCCTTCAGCTGTTTTACGGCCAGCGATTTAAAGGTTTCGATATCAACATTTAAATATTTAACCGGTTTGCCGCCAACCACATTGCCCAAATACTGCACTGTATACGTTTTGCCGTATGGTTTGTCGCTTGTTGGCGCATTGATAATGCTGATGTATTGGTCGAGATCAAATCCGACGTATTTCTCAAAAAATGCCTGTGGTGTAATGTTTTGCTCGCGATGGAACAGTTTGTCGGTATCGCGGAATTCAAAATCAAATGTCTTCGGCGGCTCACCGAGTGCAAAGGCCAGCAATTTGTAAACTTCTGCAAGCATGCCTTCTTTCGCCTGCCGCAATTCTTCTTCCGGCTGTCCTGCTGCGTGCATTTTTCTCAGTTTCACCGCATCTTCGCGGAGCTTGGCATTTAAAAGCGAATTGAGTTCGCGCGAGTTGCTGCTGTTAAAGGTTTCCGGCATAACCTGTTTTGGCACAACGCCGTATTTTTTAATGAGCGCGACGAGCATATCCCACTGTCCGCCGTCCTGCTGCGGGGTTTCAAGCAGCCAGGAAATGAGCCGTCCTTCTACAGGTTCGTCTGCGGTTTCAATCATCGTTTCCAGGAAGTAATTGGATTTTTCAAATTTATCCCAGAAATTCGTATAGTTTTGCGAAAGCTCAAAGTCTTTCAATCTGAATTTTGCATTTAACTTATGCGTAAACGTATTTAAGGCAGCAAACATCCAGCAGCGCCCGCTTTGTTTCTGATTTGACACTTTTCCCGTTTCAATTTCGTGGGAGAATACGTGATTCATAGAAACCACAGCATCATTGTTGATTGTCGCGGCCTTCAATCCGTTTTTCATCATTGCATTTTGAATCACTTTGTTTTGCGGCAGTTCGCGGATTTGCTGGGAAAACCGCTCCGCCATTTCCCGTGTAATTTCTTTTGCCATTTAAATCTTCCTTTCCAGTAAGTTCTTTTTTATTATACGCCTTTTTCAATCAGATAAGACAATTTTGCGTTTTGGAAAAGCATGCCTTTCTGAAACGGAACACGGTTCAGCGATTTTTCCTTTGCATTTTCCGCTGTTCGGTAAGGAAGGTTTTTTCGTCCGTTCATTTCCCAAGTTTTTTTAAATTATGGTATGCTGTTTTACGAGAAAGACTCAAACGGGGTGATGGCAGATGAGTGAAGAAAAGGATTATGAAACAAAAGGTTATGATACAAGTATTGTTTATGATTATAAAGAAATGCCCGACGTCCATCCGGGCCGCTGTGATAATTGTGGTTACAGCCACTTCAAGTCATCGGTCAAACATGGCGTGTTTTTGCGTGAATGCCGGAGATGCGGGATGAAAAAGAGCATTTAACAGGCAAAAGCGGACTTCCTGCAAATGGGAAATCCGCTTTCTTCAATTTAGCATCCGGGGCAGTCGAAATGATTTACGCAAATCCAGCTGCATCAAAATCGCCATTTACAACGAGATAAACCGCATCCGTCTTCATATTTCGCAGCACGGCTGTGAGCGTTCTGTTTCCGGAAAATTCGCCCAAATTTGCGGCCGTTTCCGTGCGTATTTAAAGTGTTGCATACACATCCGGATGAGGCCTTAGCACAAGCAGAAGCGCCTGTTCGTTCCGGTGCGTATCATGTCTTTCAAACAATCCGCGCGCAAGCCTTGCCACCGGGTCATAAAAAATCTTGAGCAGCCCGGACCTTTATTGCTCATCTATGTAATACGGCTTTATTTGCTGAACCAAATAAAGTAACCGGCAAGCACCACGACGACAAGAAAAAGCACAATGGTACCAAAGACGACTCTTTTTGATTTCAAAATAAAACGCTCCCCTCTGCACGGACTTTCAGTTACATTCAGTATACCCATCAAGGGGAGAATTCAAACGGCAGGCTTAGCCTTCTTTTGACATTTGCAGCGCCTTCAGAATGTTTTTCAACGAATTGCTTTTGCCGTAAAGCAGCACGCCGCCGCGGTAGATGCGCGCACCTGCTATCGCCATGAACACAATCGTGACAACCATGACAGCCACACCCGAAAGCCCTGCCCACACCGGCAAGTCGAGCATGCCCACCCGCAAAAACATGAGCATCGGTGTAAAAAACGGAATGTACGACAGAACGGTAATATAGCTGGCAGAAGGATTTCCAAGCCCGGCCATCGCAAGGAAGAACCCGATCATGACAAGAAACGTCATCGGCATCATCATCTGCTGGGCATCTTCAATCCGGCTGACAAGCGAGCCGAGAAAAGCCGCCAAAGTGGCATACAGCAAATACCCGAGCAGGAAAAACACCACAGCGTACACAATCGTTGACACCTTTATATCCGAAAATCCAAATACAGAAAAAAAGCCGCCCGTCAAGTGATCGATATTTTGTTTGATGGTTGCATATGCTGCGGCAAGGAGCACCGCCATCTGTGTCAAACCGAGCAGGGCGCCGCTGATGATTTTCGCAAACATCTGCTGCACTGGCGGGACGCTTGAAATTAAGATTTCCATTACCCGTGAAGCTTTTTCAGTCGCCACTTCCATTCCGACCGCACTGGCGTAAAAAATGACCGCAAAATAAATCGCAAACAGCAAAATATAGACAAGCCCCCTCGCCTGCGCCAGTTCTGCTTCGGATTTTGCATCTTGCTCCAGATTGATGCTCTTAAAGGATGCGGGGCTATTTAAAAGTGAAAGCTCTGCAGAAGAAAGCTTCAGTTTTCCTGCCGCCATATTGCTTTTTACAGCCTGCAGCGCCTGCTCCAAACTATCCGTAGTCCCGGTATCGGCAAGATTCGGGGCTTTATAGACTGCTTTCGGCATGCCAGCTGCGTCAAGCGATAAAACAACATACCCTTCATATTTTTCCTTTAATACTTCTTTCCGCAACGCACTTTCGCTTTTTTCGGCCTGCACAAGCCGGATATCTTTATCAACGGTTTTTAATTGCTGCTTAAGCGGCCCGTACAGCGTGTTCGTCTCATCCAAAACCGCAAACTTTTTCTGCTTGCTGCCGGCAAACATATCGATCATCCGGTTTATGTTTCCCATCAGCAGGACAGCAACGAGCAAAATAGCCGTCGTGATCACGAAGGATTTTGTTTTTAGTTTTGACATGTAGGCATGGCCGATTAAAATGCCGAACCTATTCATAGGAAGCCCCCACCTTTTCTATGAAAATATCGTTTAGAGATGGTTCTTCAAGCGCAAACTTACGGATGAAACCTTTTCCGTTGATTTCATCTAAAATTTTTTGCGCCGCTTCCATCCGGTCAATTTGCAGCTCCGCCCCGAGCGCCGTTTTCTTAAATCGGACGACCCCCGGGAAGGCACGTAAAAATGCCAGATCAAAATCAGCATGGATCACGACATTTTGTTTCCCAAATGCACGTTTGACCGCTCTCAGTTCACCATGCACAACCGGGCTGCCATGATGCATAATGCACAAATGCTCGCAAAGTTCTTCAACATGTTCCATCCGGTGGCTTGAAAACACAATGGTCGCGCCCTGATCCCGCAGTTCTGCGACCGCTGTTTTTAACGTTTCCACATTGACCGGGTCAAGGCCGCTGAAGGGCTCATCTAAAATCAGCAGCTTCGGCTTATGTAGAACAGCAGCGATAAACTGGATCTTCTGCTGGTTTCCTTTTGACAGTTCTTCCACCCGTTTATCCAAATATTCTTCGACATGAAAACGGCCAAGCCAGTATTTTAGTTCTTTCACCGCATCCTGCTTACCCATTCCGCGCAGCCGTGCAAGATAAACAAGCTGGTCTTTTACTTTCAATTTTGGATACAGCCCGCGTTCTTCCGGCAGATACCCGATTTCCGGGCTCAATGTGTAATCCATTTTGCGCCCGTTCCAGGTGATGTTTCCTTCATTCGGCTTTAATAGACCAAGGATCATCCGGAAAGTCGTCGTTTTTCCTGCTCCGTTTGCCCCTAAGAACCCGAACAGCTCCTTTTCCGGGATCATTAACGACAAATCGTTTACCGCTGTAAACGTGCCAAATTTTTTCGTTACATGTTCCAACACCAAGGACATGGTTTCCCCTCCTTTGTTCGTACTTACGCAAACCGGCAGGAAAAGTTTCAAAAGTCTGCAGGAAATTTCCCCTGATGATCCATACATTTTAAAAAAGCAGCTTTTTCAATGACTTGTTACTACCCATTTGATGGATGAGTTTTTATAAATTTTCAGTCATATAAAGAAAAATTACCGCTCATCATCATGCAAATTGGTGCCCGGGCTTGATGCAAACTGAAGTTCATTTTATATATAAGTTGAACTAATATTACTACTTCTTTATGTATAGCCAGAAGCAATGTTCAGCTGATTTTGGTGCGAAAAATTTAAGTTCATTTTTATATCGCATATTCCGCACGTAAATTTTTCCATTTTATGATTTTTTTAAAGGAATTTTCTCCTTCTTTGTAGAATTGAATGATTATCTAATTACGGGAAGATGAGGAAATTTTTATGTCAGATCAAATTTTAACCTTACATGTGGGGCCGTCTCAACTTTTATCTAAACTGTGTGATGAAATAGAACTCGAAAAGACCATTAATGATTTAGTCAAATGGGATTCTGTCCGTTGTCATGTCTCACCCGGAACAAGGATTAAAGCCCTTGTCTTAAACATTTTATGCAGTGGCAAGCCCCTTTATAAGGTTCATGAATTCTATCAAAACCTAGATTCTGAGATGCTTTTCGATACATCGGTTTCACCCGATCAATTAAATGATGATGCATTAGGAAGAGCATTAGATTACTTGTATGAAGCCGAAGCATGGAAAGTCTATTCCACCATTGCATTAAAAGCACTAAAAAAATTGAATCTTCCTATTGGTGTACTGCATAACGATACAACCTCAATTTCTGTTTACGGAGAATATAAGCAACCGAAGGAAGATGGACTGCAAATTACGTACGGGTATAGTAAGGCCCATAGGCCTGACTTAAAACAAATCGTTCTGGGGATGGGGGTCACACCTGAACGAATTCCTATCCTTGCAAAAGTAGAAAATGGGAATACTTCGGATAAATCTTGGAATGTGGAATTCATTCAAAAGATGAGAAAAATCCTTTCCCATGAAGATTGGAAAAATCTCATTTATCAAGCCGATTCTGCATTAATCACAACGGAAAATCTAGCGGAAATTCAACAACAAAATTTATCGTTTATTTCCCGTTTACCTGATACATTCGGTTTAAGCACAGAACTAAAGAAAGAGGCATGGTTGCTCAATAACTGGGAAAGGGTAGGCTCACTTAGCAATAAAAAAGACGCAGCTATTTACCAAATTCAAGCTTTTGAAAGACAAATTCAAAACCTTCCTTACCGGTTTCTTGTTGTCCACTCAAACAATTTAGATCAACGAAAAGAGAAAACCCTAAATCGGGCGATCGAAAAGGAAGAAATACAATTAAAAAAAGAGATAGAAAAACTGAGTAAAGTTATCTTTCATTGTAAAGAGGACGCACTAGAAGCAATTCAATCTTTTAAGAAAAAACAAAAGGCTTCATATTTCTGTTATAAACTAAACGTCCAGATGAGTGATCAACCTATCAAACGAAAAAAGAGAGGAAGACCTAAAAAGGACGAACAGACAAAACAAGAACAAATCTATCAAATACAACTGGAATCGTTTGAAAAAGATCATGATTTTATCGAAAATAAGAAAAAAATGCTCAGCACTTTTGTTTTAATCACAAATAAATTAGATGAGGAGACACTATCCAATCAAGAAGTTTTGAGGGTTTATAAAGGACAGTCGGCCGCTGAGACCCGTTTCCGATTAATCAAAGATTCACAAATGATTGATGCCATTTACTTAAAAACCCCGGAAAGGGTTGAGGCCTTAGGTATTGTGTATGTGATGGCTTTATTAATCTATGGAATTTTAGAATATCGAGTTAGAAAAGAACTGAAAGAAAAGAACCTATCTCTAATCTTGAAAGGAAAAAGGAAACTCTATCAACCCACAGGCCAAGCATTGTTAGAGCAATTAGAAGATATTACCGTGATCCTTATAAATCAAAATCAACAAAAAATAAGGCTCTTACCCGATAATATTGATTCACAAGCCAAAAAAATCATTGAATTATGCGGGTATGATGTATCAATATACGTGTCAAAAAATGTCGAAAACAAAGGAGAATAACACACAATAGGAGGAATTCATGAAAAGAATGTCGAATTGAAAAGAATTTTATCGAAAATTCCTCAAAAATAAGAAGATATCATCCCACCAAGCCATTTAAATATAGTTCATTCAAAAATTAGAATGAACTATATTTAAGACGTGCGAAATGTGGGTTATATAGCTGGCTTTGTACATTTGCCAAACAGTGTTTTCAAAAAAAGCAGCGGGTTTTTCTATATTTTCCCGCCGCTTTTTTGAAATTAATAAGCCGTCCACCCAGCATCTGCCGTAATCACGGCACCATTTACGAAGGAAGCATCGTCTGAAGCAAGGAACAGGGCGATAGTCGCAATTTCTTCGGGTTTTCCGCTCCTCGGGTTGATTGCCGACCCGGACATTGCCCGCTCAAGCCCGAAAGCATTTGGCTCGCTCATGGTTGTGCCGATATTCGTTTCCACCCCGCCTGGCGCAATCGCATTGCAGCGGATGCCTTTCAGTACATATTGAAAACCGACGTTTTTTGTCAACCCGATCACCGCATGTTTGGACGCCGTATAAGCGGCGCCAGCCCGCGATCCGTTCAGCCCGCCGACAGAAGCAACATTGACAATGACGCCGTTTCCTTTTTCAATAAAGATCGGGAGTGACTTCCGGATCGTGCGCATCGGCCCGGTTGTGTTGACAGCAAACACTTTTTCCCACAGGGCGTCTGTCAGATCCCCAGCCGGCACCATATTATCCATGATCCCTGCATTATTGACAAGAATATCGAGTGTTCCATACTCTTTCACGGCGGTATCAATCAAATGTTGCACATCTTCTTCGCTCGCCACATTGGCCTGGACTGCCAGAGCTTTGCCTCCTGCAGCTTCTATTTCAGCAACCGTCTGCTGCACACCTTCCAAATTGAGGTCGGATGCCACCACTTTTGCTCCTTCTTTTGCGTAAAGCGCTGCAATCGCCTTGCCCATACCAGAGGCAGCGCCTGTTACAACCGCAACTTTTCCATCCAGTTTTGCCATAATCCCCTCTCCTTTCTGAATGCGCTTTCAAGTATTCGTGAATGCGCTCATAAATATTATATCCTATCACTATTCATCTTCCAAACTTTTTAAAGACGAACCTCAGTTGTAAAAGTTAAATAGAAGTCAAAATTGAAAAATTGCCCCAAACGTCGGGTAATATCGGGTAAGAACCAAGGTGCTTCTCTTGCCTTGCAGAAAGACTAGAAGGCAGCTTCGATTAGTCTTCTTCTGCGACAGAAAAAGTATTATCGAATGAAATGACAGACACTTTTTTCCCCTTTTTTTCATAGATGGTCATAGCACCTTCCCGGTCAATTTGCTTCCATCCGCACCACTGGATTTCCTTCCGATAAACATAGGGGAGCCCGTTCACTTCACTTGCTTCCCACCATTTATACATTTCTACGGACTGTTTATCCTTTACAAGCTTTGCGCTTACAGGAATAGGAAAACCAAAAAACTTTGCAGATTGCCGGAAAGCAAAGGCATAGATCCCTGCAGCCAGCAATAGCAGTAAAACAAAAGTTAACACATATTTCCGTTTCTTTATCAAAAAGACTCCCCCCTGTATTAGACGAAAATTCAGAATCATATTTATTATAACTTATTCATTCTTTCCGGTCGAAAAACTCTAGGTTTCAGCTACCTCACCGTATTGTTAGGTTTTCAGATTTATTTTTTGGTAGCGCGGCACGAACAGAACAGGGACCTGGCAAAAGTTTTTGATTCAGTCTTTATGCAGGCTCCAAATAAAACTTCATCGTCTTTATGAAGAAAATATACATAAAAAAACGCCAGCCACTCCCTCGATTTATGCCGATTTAAATCGAAAAATCGGAGAAGCAGCCAGCACTCAGCTAAATTTTGTTTTATAATTTGCCTGTTTCATATGCCTGTTTTCCGAGCAAAATCGCCCCTGTAATGCCGGCGTCGTTGCCAAGGCCCGGGGACGTAATATATTCGGACAGCGGTTCAGGCAGCTTGATATAACCGTTGATCAGCTCGGTCAGTTTTTTGTGTATCAGCGGGAACAATTGCTGTTGGTGCATCACGCCGCCGCCCATGATGATTTTTTTCGGCGACACAATTAGAATGTATTGCATGAGCGCCTGTGCCAGATAATCTGCCTCCATTTCCCAGACTTCCGGACGGTCCGAGAGTTCTTTTCCTTTCTGCCCCCACCGCGCTTCGATTGCCGGCCCGGCTGCGAGTCCTTCGAGGCAGTCATGATGGAAAGGGCATGCCCCTTCAAAATGATCATCCGGGTGGCGGCGCAAAAGAATATGCCCCATTTCCGGGTGCGACCATCCTTCAAGGAGATTGCCTTTTACAACGGCTCCAGCTCCGATACCTGTACCGACCGTGATGTACAGGCAGCTGTCTAGCCCTTTCGCCGCGCCAAGCACCGACTCCCCGAGCGCCGCCCCGTTCACATCTGTCGTAAAACCGGCCGGAACGCCCAATGCTTTCTCTATCGTTTGCTTAATGGGATAATTTTGCCAGGCTGTTTTCGGTGTTGTTGTAATGTATCCATATGTATCACTTTCCGGATTGACGTCAATCGGACCAAATGAGGCAATGCCGATTGCTTTTGTCTCGAACTGTGAAAAAAACGCGATTACATCTTTCACCGTTTCTTCCGGATCGCGCGTCGGGAACTCAACTCTTTCCTGAATTTTTCCTGTTTCATCTCCCGTTGCACAAACAAATTTTGTACCGCCTGCTTCCACTCCGCCAAAAAGCATGGTGATTCCCCCTCAATAAAATTGGTTTGAATGGCCTCTCCGTTCATAATGGAGAGGTAAATATCTCTCATTCTAGTATACCGTTTTCTTCAATTGAGTTAAGTGTTTATATATCGGAACCCGCATAAAATGTGACAAATTTGTTTCTCATTTTTTTCTCATTTTTTCTTCATGACTTTTTAGTGTAAGAGGGTTATATTTTAGGTGTAGCAAGGAAAAAGCAACAAACCCTTAAGTTTCTAGATACCCCCCTTAATGTCTAGAAAAAACTCCCCTTACCAACCGGCATTGTGCCGGTTTTTTTTCGCATTAAAGCCGGCGCAATCTTGATGCCCCGGCCCGTAAGTCTGCTTTACATCTCCTCATCGTCCTCTTCATCCCAGTCGTCTTCCAAATTTTCATCGTCCAGGTCCCAATCTTCCCAGTCCCCTGTTGTGTCCAGTTTGAACAAATCTAACAGGCGCTTGAACATTTGTGGCGTCTCCCTTCTTTTTCCTTATAGGATTTACAGGTTAAAACCAATTTATACGGTATAAGAAAAAGGCCGGGCGAAAAAATATACATAGAAGCAAACCCGGGGGTGGACGATTTGGAAACCTGGTTTTATCTCCATGTGATGAACACGTTATACTTTGTATTTTTTATGTTTGCTGTGCCGCCCGCCATCGCAGCCCTGATTTGCCGGCCCGAAATCAAAAAATATTTGGAAAAGAGGAAAGAAGGCAAGCCATGAAAAACGATGATAAAAGAATTTCTGAAGGGTTAAACGGATGGTTTGAAATGATGAATGCAAAAGGAGATAAAGGAGAAATCGCGCAGATCGTGGAAAAATACAAGGCGCGGGCTGCAGACAGCAACGATGCTGCCGATCAAGACAAGAAGTAGAGTTTCAACAAAAATCGACAATTCTCATCAAAAACTTATTTTTCTTTCATGATCTTTTAGGAAAAAACCCGTACTATTATACCTGTAGCAAGGACAAGTTACAAAACCCTATACCAACTAGACAACCCCCCCTTTTTGTTGTCTAGCAATACCCCCTTAAAAACCGGCTTTTGCCGGTTTTTTTATTTTTTGCTACTTTGTTGTCGGCTCATTATCATACAAATGGATGACCTTGTCTTCATGTCCGCTATATAAAATAAAACGAAGGGAGCTCGTACTGGCTTATTTTATTAATCAATTGATCTCCCACATATTTGCCTACTATCTTCCAGAAAAAGGGGCTGTTGCGATCTTTATCCCGACTCTGATTTTTTCATTTTGTCTGTTAACCGGATATGCCATTGTAGGCTATATTTTTAAGATTTCTGCAAAAAAATAGTCCGGGGCACCGTTATTCGGTATCCCGGACAAGAACTTAGCGGTCTTCAATCGTTTTCGGCGATACCAGATTGCCGGTGCCGAGCATAATGCTTTCGTTTTGGACTGCGACCACCATGGCAAGTGTTTCATGCTGCTTTTCTTTATATACTTGTCCGATTTTGATTTCCATGGCGCCCCACCTCTATTACAAGTGCGTACGGCGTTTTTTCTGTTCTTGTATCACTTTATTCCGCTCACCGCCGTCTGAAAGTTCTTCGTATTGAAATTCTGTCTCATCACTTTGAGCCGCAAGCAAATCAGCGGACGCCTGATGGTTATTGGGTGCCGCTTGTTCATTCCATTTCACACGGATCGCCTCCTTTCTTTTAATATGCGTCCGCTTCCGAAAAAAATGCGCGCCGGATTGCCGTTTCCATTTTTTGTGGAAAACAGCGTCCCTGGCTTTTTGGAGGATTCTCCTCAGCATGCGGCCGGGTATTACATATTCCTGCAGCTAAATAGGGCTTGCTGAACGAATTAGAATTTGGCATTTTATGGATTTGACAGACCAAGTGGACGCACAACTCCTGTATTGTCCCCGCAGCCATGCCTAACGTCGCTGTAGCAAGGGGGGTTGATAAATGAGTCCCCAAAAATTGGATGTGGGGGTTAAAAGATGGATTTTTGAAGTTTTTAAAAACGGCTCAAAAAGATTTTATCTTATTGAGGGTGGAATACCAGAAAATGATGGACGATACCCGTTAGAAAAAGTGACATTGAAAAAATAACTGATGTGTCCCCTAAATAAACCGAATTGACAGCAAGATATTTCCTCTAATCAGGTTGCTTTTTATTTTGGCGGAATGGGGATGCGGACTCTCTTTATCTCGCCCTGAGCAAGGCGTTAAAAAGAGTCTTTATGTTTGAAGGCGTTAAAAAACAATCGTGAAATAAAAGGTGCTGCAACCAAAAAGCAGAGGAATGATTATAACGTAATCGGTCAATCTCACCTTATAAAAATGGTCATGATTTAGAAGGATTTAATGACGAGGAGCAAGAAGTATTATTTGTTAGGAATTCCAAATTTAAAATTTCGATCCAAACTGTTAAGGATAGAAAAATTATTTTTGAAATGGAGACATTTTAATATGGGAAAAAAAGAAAAATTATTTTCTGCTCCTCGTTGGACTGAACCTATAGGACTAAAATCTGATGGATCTCCAAGTGCAATTAGTAGTGGGACAAAGCACTATGAAACAGAAGAAGAACGACAGAAAGATATCGAAACGACAAGATATATACGTGAAATGCTGAAATAAAGAATGGAGGAAAACAATAAAAATTTTTAAGTACCTTGTGCTGGGTACTTTTTCTTTTGCCTATGATTGAAAGCGTTAAAAAACAATCATGAGATAAAAGGTACCTGCAATCAAAAAGCAGAAGAATGATCACGACGTAAATGGTCAATCTCACCTTATAATAAAAAGCAAAAATGGTCATGATTTAGAAGGATTTAATGACGAGGAGCAAGAAGTATTATTTAAACGTAATACAGCTTATAAAATCTTATCCAGTCAATTTATGAATGGTAGAGTTATATTCGAATTGGAGGAAATCCTATGGATAAAAATAATAAACCATATTCCGACCGTCGTTGGACGGATCCAATTGGAATAACAGAAGATGGGGAAATCAGCGCTATTTCCATAGGAACCAAACATTATGCATCAGAAGAAGAAAGACAAAGAGATATCGAAGAAGGTAAGAAGATTCGAAAAGAATTTTTGAAAATGCTAAAAGAACGCCATAAAAACAATAAATAGCCCACATTTCGCATGTCTTAAATAAAATTCATTCTAATTTTTGAATGAACTATATTTAAATGGTTTGGTGGGATGATATCTTCTTATTTTTGAGGAATTTTCGATAAAGTTCTATTGAATTCGACATTCTTTTCATGAATTCCTCCTGTTGTGTGTTATTCGCCTTTGTTTTCGACATTTTTTGACACGTATATTGATAGATCATACCCGCATAATTCAATGATTTTTTTGGCTTGTGAATCAATATTATCGGGTAAGAGCCTTAATTTTTGTCGATTTTGATTTATAAGGATCACGGTGATATCTTCTAATTGCTCTAACAATGCTTGACCTGTGGGTTGATAGAGTTTCCTTTTTCCTTTCAAGATTAGAGATAGGTTCTTTTCTTTCAGTTCTTTGATTAATAAAGCCATCACATACACAATCCCTAAGGCCTCAACCCTTTCCGGGGTTTTCAAGTAAATGGCATCAATCATTTGTGAATCTTTGATTAATCGGAAACGGGTCTCAACGGCCGACTGTCCTTTATAAACCCTCAAAACTTCTTGATTGGATAGTGTCTCCTCGTCTAATTTATTTGTGATTAAAACAAAAGTGCTGAGCATTCTTTTCTTATTTTCGATAAAATCATGATCTTTTTCAAACGATTCCAGTTGTATCTGATAGATTTGTTCTCGTTTTGTCTGTTCGTCCTTTTTAGGTCTTCCTCTCTTTTTTCGTTTGATAGGTTGATCACTCATCTGGACGTTTAGTTTATAACAGAAATATGAAGCCTTTTGTTTTTTCTTAAAAGATTGAATTGCTTCTAGTGCGTCCTCTTTACAATGAAAGATAACTTTACTTAGTTTTTCTATCTCTTTTTTTAATTTTATTTCTTCCTTTTCGATCGCCCGATTTAGGGTTTTCTCTTTTCGTTGATCTAAATTGTTTGAGTGGACAACAAGAAACCGGTAAGGAAGGTTTTGAATTTGTCTTTCAAAAGCTTGAATTTGGTAAATAGCTGCGTCTTTTTTATTGCTAAGTGAGCCTACCCTTTCCCAGTTATTGAGCAACCATGCCTCTTTCTTTAGTTCTGTGCTTAAACCGAATGTATCAGGTAAACGGGAAATAAACGATAAATTTTGTTGTTGAATTTCCGCTAGATTTTCCGTTGTGATTAATGCAGAATCGGCTTGATAAATGAGATTTTTCCAATCTTCATGGGAAAGGATTTTTCTCATCTTTTGAATGAATTCCACATTCCAAGATTTATCCGAAGTATTCCCATTTTCTACTTTTGCAAGAATAGGAATTCGTTCAGGTGTGACCCCCATCCCCAGAACGATTTGTTTTAAGTCAGGCCTATGGGCCTTACTATACCCGTACGTAATTTGCAGTCCATCTTCCTTCGGTTGTTTATATTCACCGTAAACAGAAATTGATGTTGTATCGTTATGGAGTACACCAATAGGAAGATTCAATTTTTTTAATGCTTTTAATGCAAGGGTGGAATATACTTTCCATGCTTCGGCTTTATACAAGTAATCTAATGCTCTTCCTAATGCATCATCATTTAATTGATCGGGTGAAATCGATGTATCGAAAAGCATCTCAGAATCTAGGTTTTGATAGAATTCATGAACCTTATAAAGGGGCTTGCCGCTGCATAAAATGTTTAAGACAAGGGCTTTAATCCTTGTTCCAGGTGAGATATGACAACGGACAGAATCCCATTTAACTAAATCATTAATGGTCTTTTCGAGTTCTATTTCATCACACAGTTTAGATAAAAGTTGAGACGGCCCCACATGTAAGGTTAAAATTTGATCTGACATAAAAATTCCCTCGTCTTCCCCTAGTTTAGATAATCATTCAATTCTACAAAGAAGGGGAAAATTCCTTTAAAAAAATCATAAAATGGAAAAATTTACGTGCGGAATATGCGTATTATCTAGGGCTTGCTGAACGAATCCGATTCTGTCAGATACAAGCCAAATTACGGTTAAAAAAATATAAAATAGTGTTGTGTAAAAATTTCAAAAAAAGAACCCTGAGCTTCCGCTCCAGATTCATTATAAGGAATTGAAGGGCTACTACTGTTTCACTGGTCTCCTGAAGGCGTGCTCGAATAAGGCCTAGCCCATACTTGCGCTTGCCTTCGCCAAATTTGCTTTCAACGGCATTACGTTCGGAGGCATCCTGCCTTGCCACGCGTTCTAAGGTTTTGTCTTCCGTTTTGGATGGGCGTCCCAACCTTGGCCCACTCAGACGAATGCCAAGAGATTTGCAGTATGCCAGGTTGTGACGGTTTCGGTAGATTTTATCTGCTAAAATCGCTTCTGGATAAAATCCGAACCGGTTGTAGTAGTTCTCAATAGATTCTCTAAGGGTGATCCCTTCATTGTAATTTTCCCAGTCGAGTTGCTCGATCAAGGCATAGCCATCTACAACGCTAAGGGCGACTTTTGAGCCGAATTCCACGTTCGCTTTTGCCTTGCCACGCACAATTGGACGGACATGCGGCTGGGAAATGCTCACAATCCGGTGGTCAATCCGATGTGTTTTCTTTTTGTACATTTCTGCCTGTTGGCGGTAAAGTTCATGAATCACGAGGAGTTGTCGGTATTCATCTTTGCTCAAAAGAGACAGGGAGCTTTGGGAAATGAGATTTCCAATGATCTCCAGATTCCGTTTCACATATCCAAGTTGTTTGCCGACAGCTTTCCGGATTTTCCGGGCTCCAGCTTTGCGTTGCTTAGCGACAGAAAGATAGTCCCTGCGGGCTCTTTTTCTGTAGGTCCGTGGCTTTGGTAATTTTCCTTTGTGCGGTTCATGCAGTACATCAATGATATGTTCCAGTTTCTCACGGGCTTCGTTCAAAAGCCCCAGATCAGTAGGGTAAGCAATATCAGCCGGTGCACAGGTTGCGTCCAGAATGAGCTTTCCTTTGTTCTTCGTTTTAGGAGAAGCCGATCCAGTTGAATTCTCTTCCGAAGCAGGACCGGAAGGTTGATGATCACCACTACTATGATCGTCATCATCATGGTGATCATCATCGTTGTCATTTTCCTTAGATGCTTCTTCCGATTGGCGTTCTTGTTCTTCCAGAACAATCCATTCATTCAGTTCATTGATGATGTTTGCACCCAAACGTTTTCTAAAACGAGTCATCAGAGAATGATCGAATGGGGCTTTTTCCTGGAATTCAGGCAACCCGATAAAATACTGAAGATACGGGTTTTCCGTGATCTGTTCGACTGTTTCCCGGTCAGATAGCCCAAGCCGTAAAGTGGACCCCATCGTCAAGACACTAATTTTAAATTTTTAAGGTAGGTCAGATCCCAAATATGGACACGACCTGGCAGAGCGTGAGGATGCTCATTGGAGGCGGTTTAGTGGAGGGTGCATATTTTTTTGGAGTGATTCATCCTGATTTATTTTTGCTTCTCTGGGGCTGGTGTGTCAAGGGTACGGCAAGCCCTCGCTTCACTCGCCCTTGACACACCAGCCCCAGAGAAGTATCCTCGCCAAAGGATGAGTCACTCAGAGGCCATAAACGGAGGCGGGAGTTTTATAGCCTAAGGACTGATGAGGTCTTTCGTGATTATAAAATTGAATAAAGTTTCCAATTTCTCTCCGGGCTTCTCTAGGAGAATTGTATTCTTTTAAATACACTTCTTCGTATTTAATTGTCCGCCAAAGCCTTTCGGTAATGATGTTATCAAGGGCTCTCTTTTTGCCGTCCATGCTGATTTTAATTTCATTTTGAAGCACGAGATCCGTGTATTTCGGGCTTGTAAAATGGCTGCCTTGATCACTGTTTAGAATCTCTGGCCTGGCAACTGATACTGCTCTTTTTACTGCTTCTAACACAAAATCAATCTCAAGGGTCTGGTCCATTTCCCAGCTCACAACGCAGCGGGAATACCAATCAATGAGCGCCACGAGGTACATCCAGCTTTTTTGAAGGCGAATATAAGTAATGTCAATTCCCCACACATGATTGGGATGGGTAATCGCCAAGTTTCTGAGAAGATACGGGTAGATTCGGTGTTTAAGATTGCGTTTACTCAGGTTTGGCCCGGGCGCAATTCCGGCGATTCCCATTTCCCTCATATGGCGTTGTACAGCTTTCCGGTTAATAGCCTCACCTTTGGCATTTAGCCATTCCGTAATACGCCTTGAGCCAAAAAAAGGATATTTGGTGTAGATCTCATCAATCTGGTGCTTGATCGACACTTCTTCGGGAGAAGGGTCAACAGGCTTGTAATACAAGCTTGAACGGTTTAGGCTCAGCAGCTCAGCTTGAGACGTTATTGGCAGTTCTGCATCATGCCAGTCAATCATTTCAATACGTTCAGCCCTACTCCTTAATGCCAGATTTTTTTTTAAGCCACGACAGCTGCGTGGTTAGGCGGCCGACTTCGGCATAGAGATTTTCAATCGTCTGTTCATATTCAGCTTTCATTTTATCAACTTTTTTGTTGTCTTTTTCAAAGACTTTAGGCATCTGTTCAAGAAAAGCATTTCGCCACTGGCGGATTTGGTTTACATGAATTCCATGAGCAGAAGCAATTTCGCTCATCGTTTTTTCTTCTTTCAGGACCTCTAGCACGACTTGAGTTTTGAATTCTGGCGTATATTGTTTTCTCATAAACCTACTTTAACATCTCCTCATTTCGTGTCTAGTTTTATGGGTCCATTATACCGTTCTTTGATATAGAGAGCCCCAAGAGCAACTCTGACAGAATAAGCCTTTTCGCCTTTGAATTTTTTCTTGAAGGACTTGGCATACTTTTCTTCAGCCTTCCACCAAGGGATTAATTCAGCAAGACGGACCCAGCGATTTTCTTTATTTAATTTTCCACCGAATGGTAGAAAAAAATCTTCTACAAAAGTTAATTGATGTTCGGTCTTTTTGTACATCGTAACGGCCTCCAAGTGCAAGGTTTTTTACACGTTTCCTATAAAATCCTTACACTTTATATTCGACAAAAGTGGCCAAAATCCTTGTCAAATCTGGAATTTTTGTTTATTCAGCAAGCCCTAAATATGCATTCAATTTAAAGAATAGTACAAATTATAGTGGGCTTCTCCCACTACTCCAGTTTCTGGAACGGATGAAGATTGAACAAACTTTCCGGGATTTTGACTGTTTAAAGAAAGACAATGCAAAATACCCTTTAAGCAAAGTATTTTTGTATCTGATTACGGGTTGGATGGCAGATTGTTCCCATATGTTCCATTTCCAATCTTTACAGAAAGATCCTCTGATCACTGCTTTCCTAGGAGGAAAATGCCCGCACTACACGCTTTTAAGCAAAGATTTATTAAGGCTAGAGAATGTTAAAGATGCTGCCATAGAATTTAAAGAACGGGGAATGGACATCATTGAACCCTGGCTGGATTCCGACCTCATTCTGGATTTTGATTCAAGCGTAGAAACAGTCTATGGAAATCAGGAAGGTGCTAAAGTAGGGGCAAATCCTCATAAGCCAGGAAGAAAAAGTTACCATCCCCTTCTTGTATTTGAAGGGAAATCACATTTTTGTTTAAACGGCGTACTAAGGCCGGGTAATGTACACTCCTCTGATCATGTAATCGAATTTGCCGATGAAACCTACCGGTTGCTTTCCTCACAGTACTTTATCCGGTATGCCCGTTTTGATAAGGGTTTTGGTGGAGAAAAGTTTTACAGCCACTGGGAAAAGCACAAAATTGATTATGCCGGCAAACTGAGATGGACTTCGAGACTGAAAAAATTTGTTCAAAGCGATGATTCTCCGTGGACTCGTTATGTTGATGATGAAATGATTGTGATAGAGGGAAAAACAGTCCTTTATCAGGCCACTTCCTGGGAAAAGCCAAGAAGGGTTGCAGTGATCCGGAAAGCCGACAAGTATGAGGAAGACCAACTTCAATTGTTTGATTTTCTTTGGGACTATGAAGCTATTGTGACAACTATGGACTGGGAACCAATGGATATTTGGAGATTCTATAATCAAAGAGCCTGTCTGGAGAACTATATCAAAGAGTCTAAATATGGTTTTTCCATCGACAAGATTCCAACGGATTCCTTTGGTGCCAACCATATGGATCTCCTGATTAAATTACTGGCGTACAATTTATTTGAGATCTTTAAAAAAGAGCATTGTCCGCCAGCATTTAAATCCTATACCATCAGAAGATTCCGGAGAGAAATCATTTATTCAGCCGGAGTTTTGACACATCACAGCCGCAGCGTTTCACTTAACATTTGCGAAACATATGCCCATAAAAGGGCATTCGAGAAAATGATCAAAAGTGTGCGAATGATTGATTGACAAACAGGAACTGAATACTTGAAATTAAAAAGCCCGTAAAAATGGGGAGGGGGAAAGTATGCCTTCAAACAGTCATTGCCCTACGACACTATTCCAATTTTTACATTTTGTTCCAGATTGTCGAATTCTACCTACCAAATCGTTACACTTTCGTAATTTGGGATTATGTCTGTTGCCAAGGAACCTATCTAAAGAGCCATAACATAAAGAAGGGTAAGGTTTAGTCTCAACTTTCATTCTGCGAAAGTTGAGTAAACAATCTATTTTGCAGAAAATAGTTTACCCACTCCAATAATCCGTTCAATTACGACAATAAGAATGACTGTTAATACAATCATGATCGTTGAAATTGATGTAATAATTGGATCATATTGATATTGCATATACGTATAGATTCTCACCGGAAGTGTTACGATATCTGTGCTGACAATAAATAGTGACACGGTCAAATCGTCAAAGGAAGTAATAAAAGCAAAAATACCGCCGGCAATAACACCCGACTTTATGATCGGAAGCGTAATTTGAAAAAAGACATTTATTTTCGATGCGCCCAGAATGTAGGCCGCATCTTCAATGGTTCGATTAAAATTAACCAGGTTGGCTGTTACAAGCCTCACAACAAAAGGAATCGCAAGGATTACATGGCCGATAATCAATGCAACCGGGCTGGCAGCTATACCAATCCATGTATAAAATTGTAATAACGCAATTCCAATTACAATGGAAGGGATCAGCAAAGGAGATTGAATCAACTGTATAATTGCTTCTTTCCCTTTAAACTCGTAACGCACGAGTGCCAAAGCAGCAAGTGTTCCAAACAAAGTGGCAATGAGAGCCGTTCCAAGCGCCACATATATACTTAAGGTTAGAGATTGAATAAATTCAGGATGATCCAATATCGCCCGATACCATTTTAAAGAGAAGCCTTCTGGAGGAAAAGCAATAAAATTTGTTTCAGTAAACGATGATAAAACAATCACGATGATTGGCGTTAAAAGAAATAAGAGAATAACGACCGAGTAGATAGCCAGCAAAATGCTTCCAAGTTTTAATTTCACTGAATGGTCACCCCTTTTTTTGAAAAACTTAATATTCTACTGTAAACAACTAATGTAATAACGGAAATGAATACAAGAATGAAGCCGATAGCTGCTCCGTATGGCCAATTCAGCGTATTTGTAAATTGTTCATAGGTTAAATAAGACATTACTTTCACTTTTGCTCCTCCTAAAATAGATGGCGTTACAAAAGAACTGACCGTTAAACTGAAAACCATCACAGATCCAGCAAAAATGCCCGGCAGACTTAATGGCAACGTTACACCAAAAAACGCCCTCATAGATCCGGCACCAAGAATTTTAGAGGCTCTGATTAAACTGTCATCAATCCTTTCCAACGATCCCATAATGCTCAATACCATATAAGGAAAAACTACATGAACCATTCCCAAAATTACACTAAACTCTGTGTACATAAGAGTGAGCGGCGTACGAGTGATTCCTAAGTTTACAAGCAGGTGATTAATAAAGCCATTATTGCCGAGGAGTATGCCCCAGCCATAACTTCTGATTACCATACTAATCAGCAAGGGAGATAATACGAATAAAATTACAAGGCGTTTTAATTTATCCGGCATTTTTACTAACTGATAAGCAAACGGATAAGCTAGTATTAAACAAATTATTGTTGTAATAAAACCGATTCTCAACGTTCTCCATAATATAAGCAGGTAGGAAGAATCGCTTATGAACTGTGCATAGTTGTGGATGGTCCATTGATTTTCTACTCCTATTGATTGGTTAAATGTCCGGAAACTTGTAATAAATAAAACAATCATCGGTGCAAAAAAGAACAGGAGAAATAAAAACAAAACCGGAAGTAAAAGTACGACAAAACCTAATTTTTTACTGGTTTGTTTCTTCGTTCTTACCAAAGTTGGCTGACTCGGAATTTCTACCGTTAGATTTTGTTTCATTTCTGTCACCCCCGAATATTTAAAAGTTCATCATTTTTCCAGTAAATATACGCTTCACTGCCTTTACCTAAATCCACCGCATCTTTTTCGTTGCTGGGAACATCGGCAATGACTTTTTGCCCCTTAATAAAAAGTGTGTATCTCGTTTTAGAACCAAGAAACATTTTTCTTTCAACCTTTGAAATAAGTGATGGTTGACTCAATGGCTTTTCTTTTGTAATACGAATATTTTCAGGCCGTACAAAAAAAGATATTTCAGTGCCGGTTGCAAATTCATTCGGAATCGCAAATTCTAAGCCATGAATATCCACTGTACAGAAATCTTCCGTTCTCCTCATCACTTTCCCTTTAAACTCGTTCACTTCCCCAATAAATTCAGATACAAAGTCCGTTTTTGGATGGTTATAAATTTCAAACGGAGAACCTATTTGCTCAATTTTACCTTTGTTCATCACAGCAATTCGATCGGAAATAGCCAATGCTTCTTCCTGATCATGGGTCACAAAAATTGTCGTAATGCCAATGCTTTTCTGAATTTGCACAATATCTTCTCTCATTTGTTTACGTAATTTTGCATCCAGATTACTTAGTGGTTCGTCTAAAAGTAACACTTTAGGTTGTATCACAATCGCTCTTGCAATTGACACGCGCTGCTGTTGTCCACCTGACAATTCTTTTGGATATCTTTGTTCAAAACCTATTAATTGCGTCAATTTCAGCGCTTCTTCTACTCTCTTTTTGATCTCCGCTTTTTTTACTTTTCTCAGTTTCAAACCATAGGCAACATTTTCAAAAACAGTCATATGAGGAAAAAGTGCATAGCTCTGAAAAACCATGCCCATATTTCTTTTATTTGGTGGCAAATGTCCTATAGAATTCCCTTCAACCAGAATATCGCCGCTGTCAATTTCCAAAAACCCTGCAATCATGTTTAAGGTTGTCGTTTTGCCGCAGCCTGAGGGTCCTAGGAAAGAAACGAGTTCTCCCTTTTCGAGATCCAACGAAAGTTCCTTTACTACTTCTACATCTTTAAATTTTTTGCTGATCCCATCTAGCTTTAAAAAGCTCATAATTTCTTTTCCATCCCCTTCCTATTTCCGTTACAAATTGAAAACCAGCTAAATCATTAGCAGACGGAGGTTTCAATTATTTTAGATGCCCTCCATCTGCCAGCAGGTAAAAGATTGTTATTTTGCGATCTCGATTTCTTTATTAGCTCTTTCTGTCCATTCAGCACGTTTTTTGTTAATCACATCCCAATTTACCTTTACTAATTTGTTTACATTTTCCTTCCCATAAACAATTTTATTAGTGATATCACCTGTCAGTTTCACTTTTTTATTTACAGGGCCGTCAAATAAAGCTTTGGCAAACTCTTTTTGTACATCTTTACCAATGACATAGTTCACAAATTTTTGTGCCAATTGGCCGTTCGGGGCATTTTTCACTACATTGGCTGTAGTCATAAGGGCAACCGCCCCTTCTTTCGGATATACGAATTTAATAGGGAATCCACTATTCTTTAATGTATAGACACGGCTGCTTCCCCACGCCGAAATGATGGTTTGTCCTTGAAGAAAATAGTTGGAAACATCCGCAGTTTTATCAAAAGTAACAGTATTCTTTGAAATTTCCTTTAGCTTTTTAAATCCCGGTTCAATATTATTTTCATCTCCACCGTTTGCCTTTGCGAGCATCACCAGCATATGGATACCATACGTATTGGTAATGGAAGGCAGCACCAATTTATTTTTAAATGCCGGGTTGGCCAGGTCATTCCATGATTCCACCGGTTTTATGTTATGGCTTTTAAAGTCTTTCTCGCTGTATGCCAGTCCTGTTGCAACAATACCGAAGCTAACACCAATATCTTCTGGTAATCTGGCTATATCATAGGTGTCCTTTAGATTCGTTACAACCTTCTTATCTAATGGGGCTAACAATCCAAATGATCTAGCCTGAGCCTGCGGACCATCATCCATAATCGCAACATCGATTTGCGGATTTGCCTTTTGTGCTTGCAACTTTGATAAAGTATCCACAGAGCTGCCGGTTATATATTTCACTTTAACATTGTATTTTTTTTCAAACTGTGGAATAATCGTTTTCTTTATTTCCTTCTCGTAACTGCCGCCATACGCTGCAACAACAAGTGTCTTTTTAGAAGAGGCGCCAACTGATTTTTCTGCCTTTCCGCATGCAGATACGATCATTGCAAAACAAGCCGCCAATAGAAATAACGATATCTTTCTCATTAATCAGGATCCCCCCATAATCAATAGTTTTAGCTTTTAAACCGGCTGCTTTGAAAAACGACTGATATTGTAATCTTTAATAGAAATAGAAGTAGTATCTTCCATGATCAATTCAGACATTAATGTTCCGATTAACGGAGATAAAGTTACACCGCTATGGGTTACAGCAATGTATAAACCATCAACTTGAGGAACTTTCCCCAAAATTGGAATACCATCTTCCGGAACAACCCTTATCCCCGAAAAACACCTTACTACATTGGCTTTGGCTAAATCAGGGTAGTACTGTATTCCGAATTTGGCGGTTTCCTGAATAATATCGAGTGTGCTTCTCCGATCATAGCCAACCTTTTCCATTGAATAACCAATTAATACAGGGCCGCACTGCATTTGTCTCATCATTCCGCCGATTGTATGATGAATGAATGGTTTTAATGGCTCTGTCACAATGATCTGTCCTCTTACTTTCTCTATTGGAACAGAGATATGAAGAAAAGCTCCGAGCTCCTTTGTCCAGAGCCCCCCAGCCAGCACAAGCTTTTCTGCCGTAAATTTTCCTTTTTGGGTATGCACAACAAACTTTCCAGCTGTCTGATCGATCCCGATGACTTTGTTATAAAATGAAAAGGTAACACCTTGTAACCGATTCGCTTTTATATATTTTTCCAGTAATTTGAAGGGATTCACATTTCCATCCACCGGACTGTATGTAGCCCCTAAAACACGTCGGGAAAAATAGGGTTCCTTTTTTAATACTTCTTCACGGCTCAATAATTCAACCGGAATTCCCGCCTTGCTTTGAGACTGCACCATTTTTTCGGCTTCTTCCATTTCTTCTACTGAAAAAAAGGGTTCGATACCGCCCGTCCGAGCATATTCGATATCGCCAATTTTCCTTTGCAATTCAGGATAGAGTTCTGCACTGCATTTAGTGAAATAGGCATAAGAATCCGGTTTTTTACCGTGTACCCATACCCAAGCTTGTGTTGCTCCGGATGTTCCGGATAATGGAAATCCTTTATCAATGACAAGAACATTTTTCTGTTTCTTTTCTGATAGATGGTACGCAATTCCATTTCCAACAACGCCGGCGCCTATAATGATCACTTCATATTCACGTTGGTTATTCATTTGCATGACCTTCACTTATTGGAATTTTTCCTGATTTTTCCTTTTCTTCACCAAGCAGGGATTCTAAAGGTACCATTCTAAGCGGTAGTCTCATATGGGTATACGGAATTTTTGATAAAGGGATTTGTTTCTGCTCACTTATCATTTTGGAGACCTGATAAAAGCATGCTTTTGCCTGACAAGGCCCCATTCCGCATCTCGTAAATCTCTTTACATCATCAAAAGTCTCGGCTCCCAATGATAGAACGGATTCCAAATCTGAAAGCGTAACATCTTCGCAGGGACAAATAATCGTTTCTTTATTCAATATGCCCGCCTCCTTTTCAAGACATTTGTTTGACTTTTCCATGTTCAAATTGGCTCACGTGCTGAATTCTTGCCTGATAAACGGTTGAATCATAAGCCATTTCAACTTTTTTCAGTTCACTCCACCATTTTTCCCTCTGCTTCGAAACAGCTTCCTTATCCGAATACTTTCCAAGCGCCTCGGCTGCACTTAAGCCTGCGATCAGACCGGTAATAATAATAGCGCTATGCGTTGTGATTCCTGCAGCATTCCCGGCTACATATACATTTGGCGCACTTGTATGAAAACAAGCATCATAGGCAGGAACCCAATTACCTAAACCCGAATTAAATTGAAGCTGGAAGCCTAAAACAAAATTAGACTCAACAATTGGGGAAAGCCCCCCATCTATACAGATAAGCTCTGTACTTATGGATAATTCCTTTCCATGCCTGGTCTGAAATTGAATTCTTTCCACTTCTTCTTTTCCTTCCACCCTGATCTGGGACACACCGTTAAAGAGAGGGATATTTAAATCCTTCAGGCGTTGTAACTCTAATGCAGGACAGTCGAATGTATCTCTTTCTTCTATTATTCCCGCAACAGTTATGCCTGCCTGCTGCATCTCATTTGAAATTTCACAGGTTCGGCTGCTTGATCCAACAATTACGACTGTTCTGCCCGGAATAACCTTTTCCCGATTGATTAAGATCTGCATCGCACCAATTGAAAATGACCCAGGTAAAGTCCAACCAGGAAACAAAATAGGTTCTTCCGCTGCCCCAGTTGCAACAATGATAGATTTTGCATTGATTTTCCGTGTTTCTCTGCCATTATTTACCCCTACTGTCCCGTCTGCCTCCACGCCAATAAAGCTATATCCTGTTAAAGATTTGACATCATAAGGCTCAATAAGACGAACCATTTCATCCGCCAGTTCAAAGCCCTTTAATTGCCGTTTTGAAAAAATGCCCGGTAAGTTTTGAATCACTTGTATCTGCTGATTTAACTGTCCTCCAAGCATTTGATTTTCATCTATAATGATTACGGATAACCCTGCTTTTCCGGCTTCCCAAGCAGCCGCTAAGCCTGATGGCCCCCCTCCAATGACGAGTACATCACAATCCATTGTCATCATCCCTTACATCAAAATATCCTTTTGCAATTTCAACCTTCATATTTTCCTGGACAGGGGCCATGCATGCTCTGACATGTGAGCAGCCATCAATATTCACTGTACAGCTGTAACACCTCCCAGTTAAACAGTACGCTCCTCTTGGCTCCCCGAACTTTTTGCTCAAAGCGATTTTTTTGATACCATTGTTTAACAATGCAGCGGCAACTGATTGACCTTTCCGGGCTGTAAACTTCTTGCCTTCAAAAGAAAACGCTACTTCTTCTTGGGTTTCTTGAGGGCTGCTCGATTGGTTCAACTGTTTCATCAAATCTTCTCCCTTAAAAAATATAAAGTTATAATATTATAATTTCCTATAAAAGTTCCTTGCTCATTTAAAGAAAACAACTTTTTCATCATCTCCCTCTAGAATATTGAAAGTACATTTTTAAAAGTTATAACTTTATAACAATTAAAGAGATATATCTAAGTAATAACTGGCATTTTCCTGTTTCATTATAAATTTTGAGTACTCAATGATTTCTTCTTTTTCCGTGTATGTGTATCTTTCCAGAATAAATAAGGGCACTTCTTTATCTATTTGTAAAATTTCTGCCACCTCATCATCTGGCAATTCACTTGAAAAATAGATTCTGGCGCGGTTTAATTGGATACCATATTCATCTTTCAGTACGTGGAAAATCAAATTGTTTTCCGTCTTCTTTACGTCGAATTCCGGGCAGAGGTGATAATAAATATATGAGTATTCAATCGCCACAGGGTGTTCTTCTTCCATTTTTAATCTGGAAAATTTATAAACCAACGTTTCAGGACGAATCTTCATTTTTTGAGCGACTGAATTGCCCGCTGCTTCCAACACGGAATATAAAAGAAAATGAGGATGATCCTGCCTGTTGTTCTTACTTTCAAAAGCAATTAGGTTGTATAAATCTTTCTCATTTTTTTCTGCTGTTACAAATGTGCCTTTTCCTCTCTTCCTATAGAGAAGACCTTTATTTACTAATTCTAAAACTGCCCTTTTAACCGTGATCGTACTGACATTAAATTGTTTCGCCAGCTCTCTTTCACTAGGCAATTGAAAATTTTTCTCCCATTCCCCCTTCCTTATTTTTTCCTCCAAAACGGTTTGCACTTGCATGTATAGTGGCGCAGAAACTTCATTATTCATCGCACTCCCCTTTTTCACTATATTTACCTTTAAAACTATTATAAATCAAGAAAAAACTGATTACATCAAAATTGTGAATTTTTCTAACCATTTTTTTTAACTACGATTGATTGGCATATCCTTAAGCGAATACAACCTTGAATCCCTAATGAAGGGAATACAGGAGTTCACACGAGGGGACAAATCTTGGGCGGTGACAGTTAAATTGCTCCCCAGCAAACATATTATCATACAATTCAATAACCTTATACGACTTTATTCCTACTTTTGCAATGCATTTTAAATGAACCTGGACGATCCGCTATAGCTGACCCAAAAAATTGTGGATCCTGATTTCACCGTAACCTTGAATTCCGCTTCTGTAGTGCCTGTTACACTCGTATCAGTATCTGATATGCATCTGTTCCTCTTCATTTTGGAGGGGATTTTTTTGCTTTTTTAGGACTTTCGTTTTATTTTTAAGAAAATTAGATAGTTTATCGCATATTCCGCACGTAAATTTTTCCATTTTATGATTTTTTTAAAGGAATTTTCCCCTTCTTTGTAGAATTGAATGATTATCTAAACTAGGGGAAGACGAGGGAATTTTTATGTCAGATCAAATTTTAACCTTACATGTGGGGCCGTCTCAACTTTTATCTAAACTGTGTGATGAAATAGAACTCGAAAAGACCATTAATGATTTAGTTAAATGGGATTCTGTCCGTTGTCATATCTCACCTGGAACAAGGATTAAAGCCCTTGTCTTAAACATTTTATGCAGCGGCAAGCCCCTTTATAAGGTTCATGAATTCTATCAAAACCTAGATTCTGAGATGCTTTTCGATACATCGATTTCACCCGATCAATTAAATGATGATGCATTAGGAAGAGCATTAGATTACTTGTATAAAGCCGAAGCATGGAAAGTATATTCCACCCTTGCATTAAAAGCATTAAAAAAATTGAATCTTCCTATTGGTGTACTCCATAACGATACAACATCAATTTCTGTTTACGGTGAATATAAACAACCGAAGGAAGATGGACTGCAAATTACGTACGGGTATAGTAAGGCCCATAGGCCTGACTTAAAACAAATCGTTCTGGGGATGGGGGTCACACCTGAACGAATTCCTATTCTTGCAAAAGTAGAAAATGGGAATACTTCGGATAAATCTTGGAATGTGGAATTCATTCAAAAGATGAGAAAAATCCTTTCCCATGAAGATTGGAAAAATCTCATTTATCAAGCCGATTCTGCATTAATCACAACGGAAAATCTAGCGGAAATTCAACAACAAAATTTATCGTTTATTTCCCGTTTACCTGATACATTCGGTTTAAGCACAGAACTAAAGAAAGAGGCATGGTTGCTCAATAACTGGGAAAGGGTAGGCTCACTTAGCAATAAAAAAGACGCAGCTATTTACCAAATTCAAGCTTTTGAAAGACAAATTCAAAACCTTCCTTACCGGTTTCTTGTTGTCCACTCAAACAATTTAGATCAACGAAAAGAGAAAACCCTAAATCGGGCGATCGAAAAGGAAGAAATAAAATTAAAAAAAGAGATAGAAAAACTAAGTAAAGTTATCTTTCATTGTAAAGAGGACGCACTAGAAGCAATTCAATCTTTTAAGAAAAAACAAAAGGCTTCATATTTCTGTTATAAACTAAACGTCCAGATGAGTGATCAACCTATCAAACGAAAAAAGAGAGGAAGACCTAAAAAGGACGAACAGACAAAACGAGAACAAATCTATCAGATACAACTGGAATCGTTTGAAAAAGATCATGATTTTATCGAAAATAAGAAAAGAATGCTCAGCACTTTTGTTTTAATCACAAATAAATTAGACGAGGAGACACTATCCAATCAAGAAGTTTTGAGGGTTTATAAAGGACAGTCGGCCGTTGAGACCCGTTTCCGATTAATCAAAGATTCACAAATGATTGATGCCATTTACTTGAAAACCCCGGAAAGGGTTGAGGCCTTAGGGATTGTGTATGTGATGGCTTTATTAATCAAAGAACTGAAAGAAAAGAACCTATCTCTAATCTTGAAAGGAAAAAGGAAACTCTATCAACCCACAGGTCAAGCATTGTTAGAGCAATTAGAAGATATCACCGTGATCCTTATAAATCAAAATCGACAAAAATTAAGGCTCTTACCCGATAATATTGATTCACAAGCCAAAAAAATCATTGAATTATGCGGGTATGATCTATCAATATACGTGTCAAAAAATGTCGAAAACAAAGGCGAATAACACACAACAGGAGGAATTCATGAAAAGAATGTCGAATTCAATAGAACTTTATCGAAAATTCCTCAAAAATAAGAAGATATCATCCCACCAAACCATTTAAATATAGTTCATTCAAAAATTAGAATGAATTTTATTTAAGACATGCGAAATGTGGGTTTATCTTAAAAACTCCTTAAAAAGTGGCGATAATTATACTAGACTGGTACTACAAAGTTTTGGAGATTTTGGTATAGTGAGCCAAAAGTTATAGTTCAATAGTCTGGTTATAATGAAATGAATTTTTCTTTTTGATAAGTATCAAGAATTTCCAAAGCTTTAAAATTTTGATTTTAAAAGGAGATTGAAATGAAAAAAGGTTTAGTCATACCTCTATGTTTAGCAGTATTATCCACTCCGGCTTTTGATAAAGCTGTACAGGCTGCTTCACCGAAAGGAAACAACATACATAATTCAAATGTACAAGCAGTCAAAGCAGAAACAAAGTATGTAAATGTTGATGCAAATTCAAGCTTGTTATTAAGAACAAAGCCTTCAACAAGTGCTACAAAATTAGACGGTTTAAAAAAAGGAACAGCTGTATTGGTATACGCTGTATCTGATGGTTGGGCAAAAGTAAAAGCAGGGACAAAAACGGGCTATGTTAGTGCTAAATATTTAAGCAGTACAAAACCTGGTCGCACTGCAAAAACAACGAGCACAACCAAAACAACGACGAAATATGTAAATGTGGACAAAGGCTCCCATCTATTATTACGTTCTAAAGCCTCTACAAGTGGCAGCAGATTAGCCAGTCTACCAAGAGGAGAAAAAGTAACGGTTTACTCAACATCAGGATCTTGGGCAAAAGTGAAAGCCGGGAATAAAACCGGTTATGTGCATGCATCTTATTTGGTAAACAAAGCACCTGACAGCAGCGTAGCAAAGGCTTCATCATTATCCATAACAACAACGAAATATGTAAATGTGGACAAAGGCTCCCATCTATTATTACGTTCAAAAGCCTCCACAAGTGGCAGCCTATTAGCAAGTTTGCCCAGAGGAGAAAAAGTAACGGTTTACTCAACATCAGGATCTTGGGCAAAAGTGAAAGCCGGGAATAAAACCGGTTATGTGCATGCATCTTATTTGGTAAACAAAGACCCTGACAGCAGTACAAAGGCTTCATCATCACCCAAAACAACGACGAAATATGTAAATGTGGACAAAGGCTCCCATCTGTTATTACGTTCAAAGGCCTCTATAAGTGGCAGCAGATTAGCAAGCTTACCAAGAGGAGAAAAAGTAACGGTTTACTCAACATCAGGATCTTGGGCAAAAGTGAAAGCCGGGAATAAAACCGGTTATGTGCATGCATCTTATTTGGTAAACAAAGCACCCGATAGCAGCGCAGCAAAGGCTTCACCATCATCTAAAACAACGACGAAATATGTAAATGTGGACAAAGGCTCCCATCTATTATTACGTTCAAAAGCCTCTACAAGCGGCAGCAGATTAGCCAGTCTACCAAGAGGAGAAAAAGTAACGGTTTACTCATCCTCAGGCCCATGGGTAAAAGTGAAAGCAGGTAGCAAAACCGGTTATGTACTTGCATCTTATCTAGCAAGTGCAGATCCTGATGCAAGTACAGAAAAGGAATCAACATCAAACAACCATAATAGTTCCGATAAAACACCAGTTTCTACGGTAACAAAATACACGACAGCTAATTTAAATTTGCGTAAAGGTGCTTCTACCTCAACAGGAGTAATTGAAGTCCTTGATAAAGGAACAGCTGTGAAGGTCTATTCAGAAAATGATGGTTGGGCAAAGGTGGAAATAGGCGGAAAAACCGGTTACGTTAGTACAAAATATTTAACATCCACTGCAAAAAAACCCAATGGTAAGATTACAACAATTCATCATCCATATGATCTTTCATTAGATGAATTTGCAAATATTGAAATGAAAGTTTCACCACAAACAGATACAAATAAACGATATATCAGAAGTGATGCCATTAAGCTAACCAGTAAAACAACAGGCGTTGTCCAACATGGAAGTTGGAATGTCAGAGATGGTGCTGGTACGAAAAATCATGAAGTTGGTGAAACACTTAAAGAAGGTACAAAGGTAACCATCTTATCCACCGTAAAAGGTGATGAAGGCTATCCATGGTATCAAATTAGCTACAATAAAGCATGGAAAAAAGCAACCAATAATGAAGTGAAATATTATTTAAATCCCGCTAACTTTATTTCAGATCCAGTTCGCTCCCTTCAGTTTTTAAAATTAACAACGACTGCCAATCTAAGTGCAGCAGAAGTGAACCAAAAGATTCTTGCAGGTAAAGGCATTTTATCTGGAAAAGCCTCTACATTTTTAACAGCTGCAAAACAAAATGGGGTAAATGAAATTTATTTGATTGCACATGCCTTACTTGAAACAGGTAATGGAACATCCCAGCTTGCAAATGGTGTTCAATATAATGGTAAAACTGTTTATAATATGTATGGTATTGGTGCGAATGATGGCAATCCCATACAAAACGGGGCAGCGTATGCCTATCATCAAAGTTGGACGACTCCGGAAGCTGCCATCATTGGTGGAGCTAAATTTATCAACAGCAATTACCTTGGCGTTGGACAAGATACATTGTATAAAATGAGATGGAATCCGGATAGCGCCGCAACAAATGGTTATGCTTCTCATCAATATGCAACAGACATTGGCTGGGCTTACAAACAAGTGAATGAAATCTATAATTTATACAATCTATTAGACCATTACGGTATGACATTGGAAGTTCCAAGTTATAGGTAATTTACCTGGAAATTCAAAAGTTCATAGATAATCATACAAACGAGCATATGATCCCGGAAGCGTACCTGAATTAGTTTGAAAAAAGGTTCCCGGAATCATGTGCTCGTTTATATCAAAATTTAAAATTGGATGCAAATATTTACATAACGCTTCATTTCCTTATTATTTTGCCGTATAACCGCCATCAACCAGTAAAGAAATGCCGGATAAATAGAATTTGTCGTTGGAATATTATGATCCATTCCATGGATTCCAACGACATATTAAAAACCAAAATTACTTTTAAAGAATATATATCTTTGAAGGATAGAATGATGCTGCCCAATCGGTAGAGATTTGAAAGGAATTAATGATCAGGAGGCCAAAGTATTATTTAAGAGAGTCAATTTAAAATCTTAAATCAAAAGTTTCAATCCGGTAAAATTTTGTTTGAGTTGGAGGAAATGTAAATGAGCAGCAAAAAACTATTTTCTGACAAACGATGGACAGAACCACCAGGAATGACATCCGATGGTAAATTCACTGCTATTGTAAGCGGAACTAAGCATTATGCTTCTGAAGAAGAACGACAGAAAGATATTGAAACGACAAGACTTATACGCGAAATGTTGAAAAAGAGAATGAAGGAAAACAATAAAAATTTTTAAGTAGGGCTTGCTAAATAAGCAAAATTCCTAGATTTGGCAAGGATGCAGACAGGTTCGGCAAAAAATTAATGAGAATTTTTCTTCATATAAAATGAGCTCCGTTTTTCCCATCCGGATGGATATCACATTCAAATTTAGGATCTCCCTCACGTCTTCGTTTTTCCAAATCTATCCATGCTGTAATCAGCTCTCTTCATCAAAGGTGCTTGGTTTATCCATATCAAGCGTTGCCGGATTCTGGATGTTTTTCGCATGGGCTGGTAAACTGAATTTACAGGCAGCGGGGTGTGTAAATTTTTTCCTGAATGCCATTTTTTCCGGGAAGGCGAGGCAGCCCCCATCTTGAGAAGGAGGTTTTCAACATATGGAAATTGAAAGAGGCACGATTAAAGATGTCCCGTTTGAAAGCAGGGAACTCGGGGAAACGCTCAATCTCTGGGTATACTTGCCGGCGCGTTTTTCCCCGCTTTATAAATATGCCGTATGCATATGCCAGGACGGAAAAGACTTCTTCCAGCTCGGCCGGATTGCACGTGCGGCGGATGAACTGCTTGCAAAAGGCGAAATTGAAGACTTGATTATTGTCGGGATCCCTTATGCGGATATTCCGGACAGGCGCCGGAAATACCATCCTGACGGCGAGCAACATGGCGCTTATATCCGGTTTTTGGCGCATGAACTTGTCCCTTTCCTTGACCGTGAGTTTCCGACTGCGCAAATGGCATCGGACCGAGCACTGGCGGGAGACTCACTGGCGGCAACCGTCTCGCTCATGGCGGCATTCAAGTACCCCCATACATTTGGAAAAGCCGCATTAATGTCGCCGCTCGTGAATGAAAAAGTGATGGAAGCCGCAAAACAATGTACGGATCCAAAGTTGCTGGACATTTACCATATTGCTGGAAAAGGCGAGACGGAAGTGAAAACGACTGACGGCAAGATCCAGAATTTTATCACACCGAACCGCACCCTGCATCAAGTTCTGGAAGAAAAAGGGGTCCCCGGATTTTATGACGAATTTGACGGTGATCACTCTTGGAGGTACTGGCAAAAAGATTTGCCACGTGCCCTCAAGTACCTGTTTAAAAAAGATTAATTTTCGGCAATTTTTCTGATAAAATTGTATTATAACGGCTTAATATCCAGAAAGAGGAGGCCATTTTATGAATTATGCGCTTGTTGTCTTTCCATCAAAAAAACTTCAGGACCTTGTTAACTCCTACCGGAAGCGCTATGATCCGAAATACGCGCTAATCCCGCCGCATATTACGCTAAAAGCAGCGTTCGAGGCATCCGAAGAAGAGGCGGAAGTTTTTCGCGGGCAACTGAAGGAAATTGCCAAAAAATACAACCCGTTTTTGTTGAAAGTAACAAAAGTGAAATCTTTTGAACCCGTCAGCAATACGATTTATTTTAAAGTTGAACCGACGCCTGAACTGGAAGGGCTTTTCGCAGATTTCAGGGACCGTCTGCCGGGCGGGCCGCCTCCGTACCCGTTTGTGCCGCATATTACCATCGGCCAGGAGTTGTCTAAAGAGGAACATGCCGATGTGTTCCGCCAGCTGGAAATGGTTGGCATTGACCACGAAGAAAAGGTAAACCGGTTCCATCTTTTATATCAGCTGGAAAACGGGGTTTGGACCGTTTATGAGACCTATCATCTCGGAAAGGACTAACAAATGTGGACGTAATAATTGTAGAAAATGAAGAACAACTGGAGACGGCTTTTCAAATCCGGAAAAAAGTATTTGTAGAAGAGCAGCACGTCCCGGTTGAAGAAGAAATTGACGCATTGGAACAGGACTGCACGCATTTTCTGCTGTACGATGATGAAGGGAAACCCTCAGGCGCCGGGCGTTTTCGGATGGTGGACGGGTACGGGAAAGTGGAACGCATCTGCATCCTTCCGTCCGTGCGCGGGAAAGGGGCCGGCCGGGAACTGATGCTGGCAATTGAACATTATGCCGCAGAACAAGGCGTGCAAAAATGCAAATTAAACGCACAGACACACGCGATTCCTTTTTACGAAAAACTCGGATACCGTGTTGTTTCCGGTGAATTTCTCGATGCCGGCATTCCGCATAAAGCAATGGAGAAAACGATCAAATAGCATCCGGAAACTGGGGCTGCAGAATCCGTGACAAAGCGGCGAGAAGGAGTTGTGTCTCGCCGCTTTGTCTATAGAATGGCCTTATTTTTTTGCACCAATTTTGTTTATTTTATATAATCGCTTTTTCAACCTTGCTGCTTATCTTGTGAAAAAATTCACACTTCAGCGGGAAAGATTTAAACCGAAAGATCAATATATTGCCCCAGGCCGGTGATTTTTGCGATGATCCGGCTTTTTGCCGGTTTTCTTCCCGGTTGTTCATTTGCTTTAAAATGGTATTCTGTTCCGCCCGTGACGCCGTTTTGCCGCTTAACAGGATAAGCCCTCGAAACGGCATCTGCTTTTTCCACTTCAAGCTGGCGTAAGGACATTCCGTCATAAAGCCGGTACTGGCTTGCCTGATAGTCTGGAATTGGAGCGATCAAACTCATGGCAGTCACCCCTTTAAATGATTTCTATATTCTTTTCCCTCTCTTCTTTCATTTTAAACAGAAAAATGCGGACTTGCATCTGATTTGCAAGCCCGCTTTGGTTACTTTCCGTTGTTCATCATTTTGTTGATCGTGTTAAAATCGAGCTTTTTTCCATCTTTGACAATTGATTCAACAATTTTATCTTCCAGCTCTTTCGGTACCCGTTTGTTTGCAATTTGCGAGACGCGCTGGATGATGCCACGGACGGTATTTTCATCTTTAAAATTCGCGTTCTGCAGGGAATTTGCAAGCTGGAAAATGTCATTCATATTAACGCCTGTCTTCTTTTCGATATTCTTGAAAAACTGATGATCCACCTTCGTCGCTCCTCTCTTCAAGCTGTTTTATCGTATGAAAAAAGAAGCCGGATTGACAGTACAAAAGTGGATTTTCAATTGAAAACGTGTTAGCCGGAATTTTTCATTGCAAAAAAGTGCATTTTCCCGGTGCACAAGCTTGATTTACAGCCAGTGCTTTGATGAAGGACAGTTTGATGTTTCATGGCACTTGTTTTGTCTTTCATCAACCTGGTGAAGGACAGTTTGGCGTTTTTCGGCCTGGGTTTTGTCCTTCATTACCCTGATGAAGGACATTTCTGCATTTCCCGACCTGAGTTTTGTCCTTCATCACCTCGATGAAGGACATTTCGGCGTTATCCGCCCGGTGTTTTGTCTTTCATCACCTCGATGAAAGACAATTTGACTTTGCCAGGCCAGTGTTTTGTCCTTCATCACCTCGATGAAGGACAATTGGGCTTTGCCAGACCTGGGTTTTGTCTTTCATCACCTCGATGAAGGACAATTTGGTATTTTTCAGCCGGTGTTTTGTCCTTCATCATCTCGATGAAGGACATTTCGGCTTTGCCAGGCCTGGGGTTTGTCTTTCATTGAAGTTGCCAAAAGGAAAAACAAGCTGCATCTGGATCCGAAATGTCCTTTTGAAGCCGTCAAAAGGACAAAACACGATGTATCCGGGCCCGAAATGTCCTTTTGTAACCGTCAAAAGGACAAAACACGCTGCATCCGGGCCCGAAATGTCTTTTTGAAGCCGTCAAAAGGACAAAACACGATGTATCCGGGCCCGAAATGTCCTTTTGTAACCGTCAAAAGGACAAAACACGCTGTTTCCGGGTCCGAAATGTCTTTTTGAACCTGCCAAAAGGACAAAACACGTTTCATCCGAGCTCGAAATGTCTTTTTGAAGCCGTCAAAAGGACAAAACACGTTACGTCTGGATCCGAAATGTCCCTTTGAACCTGCCAAAAGGACAAAAAAAGGATCGCGTTTGGGCCCAAATATCCTTTTGAACCTGTCAAAAGGACAAAAGGAGTCGCGACTGGATCAAAATGTCTTTTTGAAGTTGCCACACGGACAAAACAAAACATTACTCCGATGAAGGACAATTTGACGGTTCACTTTTGTCTATCCTGAAAAATATGCGCCAGCTGATTTTCATTCTACTGTTGGTGCGCGTTCACTGCAGCATGGGCGTCTAATTGGATCTTCCAATTAGACAAAACACGCTCGGGTTCCGGGGCTTTTGTCCAATTAGACGCTCTAATTGGACAAAGCTTACGGCGGCTCGGTCATCGTCCCTATAAAGCAGTTCACCGCTTCCTGGCCCAATGTTTGTCTTTCAATGCCCGTTTCCCTCCAAAAATTCCCTGATAGAAGCAGGGGTACGAGCGTTTTCTCTCCGGCTATAAAAAAAGGCGGGGAATCCTCCCCGCAACTTGTCAGCAGAAGCTTGCACCGACAATAATTAACAGAATGAACAAAACAACGATCAATACAAATGTGCTGCCGTAGCCGTAACCACCGCCGTAACCGCCATAGCCGCAGCCGCCGCCATAACCGTATCCAAACATGTTTTTCACCTCACTTCTTGTATTACACTATACAATATGTAAGGTGCAGGCATTCGGTATAGGCGTGTGTCAGGGACGGCATCATTATCCTCTTGGCTTAAAGAGGAGCGAGCCGATAAATCCGAAAATAATCGCAGCCGAAATGCCGGAAGATGTGACTTCAAACATGCCGGTCAATACCCCGACAATGCCGTGCCTTTGCACTTCCTGCATGGCGCCAGTTGCAAGCGAATTGCCAAAACTTGTAATCGGAATGGTCGCCCCGGCACCGGCAAAATTTACAAGCGGTTCATAAAGGCCGAGGCCCGATAAAATCGCGCCGGCCGTAACGAGGACACTCATCGTATGCCCCGGCGATAATTTTGCGACATCAAACAGCAACTGGCCAATTACACAAATCAGCCCGCCAATCACAAAGGCCCAGAAAAACATTGCAAGCATTACGCATCCTTCCTTTCTTACAAATACTCGATCGCTCAGGCTCACACAATCCATGCTGCAACCTAAGCGAATACTCGATCGCGCACCTCAAATTATCCGTATCCGTGCCGCAACCTAAGCAAATATCGATCGCTCAGGCTCAATCCGTGCTGCAACCCAACCATATGACCCTTTCTTCAAATATTTGATGGCATAGCCTCAAACAACTCGTGCCGCAACGCAACCCAGGCAATACCCTTTCTTACAAATATTCGATGGCGCAGGCGTGCGCGATGCACGGAATGGTTTCGCCCTGCTGATAAGACAAAGGCGACAATAGTGCGCCGGTTGCGACGAGCAAGATTTTTTGGTAACGGCCTTTTTTCATTTCGTTTAGCAAATGGCCGTACAAGACAATCGCTGAACATCCGGCCCCGCTTGCCCCGGCCTGCACGGGCTGGGACTTGTCATATACCATCAGGCCGCAATCCTGGAACTGTTCGCTGCGAATGTCAAGATTCCTCTGTTTGAAAAGATCGAGCGCGATGGAACGGCCAATTTTCGCCAAATCGCCGGTCACAATCAAATCATAGTAAGATGGATCACGGCCGGTTTCCCGGAGATGCTGTTCAATCGTATCGACCGCAGCCGGCGCCATTGCACCACCCATATTAAACGGATCGGAAATGCCAAGGTCCAGTACTTTTCCGATCGTGGCCGACGTAATCCGCGGCGCCGGCCCGTTTTCTTCCGTACCGACCACCGCGAATCCCGCTCCCGTCACTGTCCATTGTGCGGTCGGCGGTTTCTGCCCGCCGTATTCGGTCGGATAACGGAATTGCTTCTCTGTTGTTGCATTGTGGCTCGAAGCCCCGGCCAGCACTTTCTCCGCCCCACCGTGATTAACGATGAAAGCGGCAAGCGCCAGGCTTTCCATCGAAGTGGCACAGGCGCTAAAAAGGCCCAGGTAAGGAATCGCATTTGTCCTTGCCGCAAAACTTGTCGGCGTGATTTGGTTAATCAAATCACCAGCGAGAAAAAACTGAATATCGGTTTCCTTAAGGTTTCGCTTTTTCAGGGCAATGCCAACTGCTTCCTCGATCAGTTTGCGCTGGGCTTTTTCATACGAATCCTCGCCGATCCACAAATCTTCAAAAAACCGGTCGAAATCGCCTGGCATCTGCCCCTTTTTCTCAAACGGGCCCCCGACAACACCGGTTGAAAGAATGGCCGGGCGGTTCGTGAAAGTCCATGTTTGCGATTTAGCGGGCATTACGATCCCCCCCACATCATGATGACGGTCCGGATCAGGACGACAACAAACGCGGAAAAAACACCAAATACAATGACGGTGCCGGCCAGTTTAAAAATATTCCCGCCGACGCCGAGCACATAGCCTTCCGTCCGGTGTTCAATCGCAGCGGATACAACGGAGTTCCCGAAGCCCGTTACCGGCACCGCGCTCCCTGCACCGGCGTACTGCCCGATATGGTCATAAATGCCAAAGCCGGTCAACAGCATGGATAAAAACACCATTGTGGCGGTTGTCGGGTTGCCGGCCGTTTTTTCGGTGAAATTAAACATGTATATATAGAAGTAAGTAAGGGCCTGACCAGCCAGACAAAAACAGCCGCCTACCCAAAATGCACGGATGCAGTTTTTCAATACCGGCTTTTTTAGCTCATGCTTTTTTTCGAACTGATTATACGCTTTTTGTTCGGGTGTTTTATTTTGATTTTTGTTTGCCATTATCTCAGCCCTTTTCCTATGTTAATTCCTGTTTCAGCTTGATGATGTCTTTAAAACGTTTTTTTGCCTTGCCGGCTGAAATTTTGTGCTTGTCCATATCTTCCTTGAGGCGGACGGTTTCCAGGAAAATTTTATAGTCGCTGGAAGTGATAAATTTGCGCCCCGGGTAGCGTTTCTTTAAAAAGGCGTTGAGCTGTTTTTCGATTTTCTTCATTTTAAAACGGTGCAGATGCCTGACTTTGTAGGCAACCAATGTTTCTTTCGGCCCTTCAATGATGGCCACATCGTAAATGCTGTCAAAGCCGAGGACATCTTTTTTCAATTGTCCTGAAACGGCCTTATTCCCGGTGTTAGTGAGTCTCACCGGCGACGGTTGTGTTTTTTTCACAAGGGCCATTTTGCTGTCCTTGTGTTCCGGCCCGTTAAAACCGCAGCCGGTGAGCAAACATACTGAAGCTAAAACATACATGATTTTTTTCATACTCATCCCTCTGCGCTTTCAACTTTTACCTCTCTATTTTTCGCGCAAGCGCAGATTTTATAATTAGAAATTCTTGCCGCATCCTGGAAAAAAGGGAAAACAAAAGCGGAAGTGCAATCCTGCCTTCCGCTTTTGTTTTATCGCGTTTTTTTGCCGCCGCAGCCGCATCCGCCTTTTTTGACTTTTTTCTGATTGTTTGTATACGCCGGGACGGATGAAGGGGTGACCGGAATTTTGATGCGTGGTTTGCCCATAATCTTACCATCCTTTCCTCAGGATTCGCGCTTCCTTTTTTATCGTATGCAGCATTTTCACGGTTGTTCACTTCATTCGTCCATGATCCGCAAAAGAACGGTTTCGAGGATACTCGCCAGGCCGGCAATTGCAAGGATCATGACAATAGGCGACCCGATTTGCGGAAAAAGCATCCAACTCCCGTACAGGATGGCCGCGGACCAGACACCGGTGCACCAGTGGCAACTTAATAATTCGCCAATCCACTTTCTGATCCCTGTTCCTTTGATTTCAATATATTCCTCGATTGTTCCATCAGGCGCCATTTCGGTTATTTCTTTATGAAAAGGTTTTCGTAAAAAGGCCGTAATTTTATCATAAACCAACAAGCGCGTCAGTCTGAAACTGGCCAGTGCAAGCAGAACGAAATCAAGCCAATAGGAAACCATTTCCTGCCTCCTTCCCCGGGTACAAAATTCCCTATGCAAGTTGTTTGCCTATTTTTGCAAAAACGCGGGGACATTCGTAACAAAAAAAGCACCGAGACAATATTCTATAGTGTACTGAAACTAAACCATTGAAGGAGTTGAAAAATGAATGAGCAGTAAATCCCATGAATATTCCCGTACTTGCGTTTGTGATGTCGTACATTTCATCAACGATTTGCAGGATGCTGCGGTAGAAGACAGCAGCTGCCCGACCAACTGCTTGAATCCCGTGCTCGGTGCCAACAGGGAAAAACATTCACATGTCAACACACGTCCATTCATTCTATATACAAAAGACGGTTGTGCTTTTGAACCATTTTACAAAAATCACCACTTTGACAGCTGCGACGACTTCTGCGAAAAATCGAAATTTTTAAGAGTCGAAAATGTGGAAGGGTGCTGTGCTGTTGTACGGGTTTTAAAATGCGTCTGCGAACATCATGACGGCCATTCTAGGGTCCACTTCGAAGCAACCGATACATGCATCACGCTTGATTTAACCGATTTCATTGCCATTCAATGCCTCGAAGACACTTTTGTCAATTTGTAATGTATGAAAGTCGATAAGTTGCCGCTTATCGACTTTTTTTCCGTGGCTTTACTGAACCAGTAATTTAATGTCCGTGATCTCGTCCAGATTGATCCAGGCCGTCTCCATTGAGGAAAAAGGCATGACGGACAATTGGTCTTCCATCCGTTCAAGGATCACGGCACGATAGGCGATGCTGTTCGTTTGAATCATGACGGGGATTTCCGGTAGAAAACCTGGCTTATGAATTAAATAGTCAATTTTTTCATGGACTGTCATTTCTTTGAACCGTTTTCTCGATGGTGGTTGGACGGTTTCTTGTTCCAGCCAGGTGTCGGCTTTGTCAGCGCCGTCCGTTTCCAAATCCGTCTCCGCTTCCACCGCTCCGGCGGGTTCCGCAACATGTTGCTGCCCCATGGCATTTGCCGATTCCTCATGTTCCGCAGGATCTGCCGTTTTTGTCTTGAATGAAACGTTTACGACTCCCCCGCGTTCTGCAGCTTCTTCTGTTTTTTCCTGTTCTACCGCTTTATTCGGTTTGGGCTGTTCCGGTTCTGTTTTTTTCTCGCGTGCGGCTGCATTGTTTTTTTCTTCGGCATGCCCTGTATCGCCGCTGGCAGGCATTGGTTCCGCGATCGTTCCATGGCCGGCATGTTCAGTTTTTTCGCTCACCACATTTCTGTACACTTTCTGCATCTTGATCGCGAGCGGAACATTTTTCGGCTGGATAATATAAAGAAGCGGTTTTTGGCTGCTGTACTGGCTCTCCTCCATGTTTCCAAAATCCCTCCTCCTGATTTCTGGCTCGCTTTATAACTATGCATGAAAATAAGAAATGTGCCTAGAGCTTGAATCTCCCAATCATTTGCTATTTCTGCCTTATCGTATGTTTTGGGGACAAGGAACGGAACCGCGGTTTCCACAGCATATTGGCACAAATGGATAAAGCAGGGAAAAATGTGCTTTTATACGCTACCATCCGTCTATTCCAAAAATATGCGAATGAGTAGAATATAGTAACAAAACGAAGGGAGGCATTTAAATGTCTTATTACGACTCAAACGACAGCTGCTATGATGATCATCGCCGCCACAAACGGCAAGACGAGGAAGAACGGGGGCTTCTGTCGGAATTCGATGTGGATCAATCGCCGTCCGTACCTGTATCCGTGACAGGCGTCTTTAACATGGCAAACGCCATTGCGGAAGTAGATGTAAAAGTGGATGATTATGATGACCGTGTTTCATTGCTCGCAACTGTCGAATGGTCGCCAGCAGACCTGCCACTCGGTGTAACACTTGCAGCCTTAATTGGGGCAATTACAGGAGCAGGACCAGGGATCGTCATTCCGTTAACCATTCCGGCAGTCTTTAGAATTTGGAGAAGAAATTCTTCCGGTACGACACTCATTTCCCAAAAACGGGATGAAAGCGGAATTTCCGGCATTGGCATTCTTACAGCCGGCGGACTCGTTACAGTACTCTTTGAAAACGTGACAACGACGGTTCACGCCGTAGATACCGATCCGTCCAAAGGGAAAAACGAATACTTCTTAACCATTGAACTCGGTAATTTCGCTCCAGATACAACGATTCCGGGGGTTGCACCTACCCTGCTTGGAACCATTACACTGACGCCTCAAAATGTTGTCAGCTACACATTCTCTGCTGCAGAAATTGAAGATAACGACCATTATCACCATGACAGCAAAAAAGGCCATAAAAAAGATTACAGGGACTGATGCGATGTCAAAAAAGCCAGGAAGGTTTCACCTCCTGGCTTTTTTTATTTGCGCTTTTGGACAAGCCGTTGCATTTTATGATAGCCGGCATTCGGAAGGACCAGTTTTCGAATCGTCCGGAATTGTCCGGTTAGCCCATAATATGATAGCCGGCATCCACATGAATGTTTTCGCCTGTAACAGCGCGCGACAGGTCACTAAAAAGAAACAACGCGGTATCGCCGACTTCGCGTGTATCCACACCGCGGTGAAGCGGCGCCCTTTCTTCCATCACTTTCAAAATGCTGTTGAAGTCGCTAACACCTTTTGCCGACAAAGTGCGAATCGGGCCAGCAGAGATCGAGTTAACACGGATATTGAGTTTCCCAAGGTCATATGCCAAATAGCGGACGCTTGCATCGAGGGAAGCTTTCGCTACACCCATCACATTGTAATTTTCCATCACGCGTTCGCCGCCGAGGTAGGTAAGGGTGACAATGCTGCCCCCGTTTGGCATGAGTTCCAGTTCTTTCACCGCTTTGGCAACGGCCGACAGCGAATAGGAACTAATATTATGGGCCAGTAAAAACCCTTCACGCGTCACATTTGTGTAGTCGCCTTTTAATTCTTCTCTGCGGGCAAACGCAACACAGTGGGCAATACCGTCGATCGTGCCGACTTCCTTTTTGATCGTTTGAAAGCATGACTGAATCTGCTCGTCGCTTTCCACGTCGCATTGAAGGATCAGATAGTCCTTTCGATTCAGCGTTTCAGCAAGTTCGTGGATGCTTTTTTCATTCCGGTCGAGCGCATAGGTAAAAATAATCCTTGCGCCTGCTGCATCAAGCGATTGGGCAATTCCCCAGGCAATACTGCGCTTATTTGCAACACCCATCACAACAAATGTTTTATTTTCCAAAGATAACTGCATCATGTTAACTCCTTTATTTACAATTTATATACGATTTTTAGTACCTGATACCAATTCTACATGAACTTTCCGGGTTTGAAAAGCACCTGTGTTTTATTTGTTGCAGGATAATCGTACCGGGACCCCGGGGAATACCAACCTTTTTTCAACTACCCGGCATTTGTTTAGGCGCGCCGGACAACATAAAATAGAGATGGAAGGAGCGAGTTCAATGAAAATCGATATCATTGGGGATATACATGGCTGCATGGCGGAATTCAGGAAGCTTACGGAAAAACTGGGGTATCAATGGGAAAACGGTATGCCCGTTCATCCAGGTGGCCGGCTGCTTGGTTTTGTCGGTGATCTGACAGACCGCGGGCCGGCATCTTTGGAAGTGGCCGATACTGTCTATCGATTGTGGAAAAAGAAGCTTGGCCTGTATGTCCCCGGCAACCACTGCAACAAGCTGTACCGATATTTTTTAGGGAGAAATGTCCAGCAGAAGCACGGCCTTGAAACAACGGTGGCGGAACTGGAGGCGCTCCCCGTAAAAGAGCGGGAACGGCACAGCAAACAATTTATGGAACTGTATGAGAAATCCCCGCTTTATCTTGTTCTAGACGGCGGCAAGCTTGTCATCGCCCATGCCGGGATCCGGCGCAAGGATATTGGGAAGATGAATAAATCGGTCCAGACTTTTGTGCTTTACGGTGATATTAACGGGGAAACCAATCCGGACGGGACACCGGTGCGCTGCGACTGGGCGAAAAATGACGAAGGGGAAAGCTGGATTGTATACGGGCATACGCCGGTGAAAGAACCGCGATGGATCGGCCACACGGTCAATATTGATACCGGCTGCGTATTCGGCGGCAAACTGACAGCACTCCGGTATCCGGAAATTGAAACCGTCTCCGTCCCCTCTTCAATGCCATATGTGGAAGAAAAGTTCAGGACGTTCGCCTGAATTGAGAAGCATTTGGCATCCCTTCCCAGAGAGGAAGAAAAAAATCCATGGAAGTATGTTTTAACTTGTCTACTTCATGGAATGAGTTCTATAACGATCTTTCTAAAGAACAATTATAACAGACTCAAGACACCATGAATTATATTAGGGCTTGCTGAACGGATCCGATTCTGAGTTTATACCCAATTTGTCTGCAAGTTCTGTCTTAAAAATATAGAAGAATCCTTTTGCGAAAAGGGGTGATTTGATCTTCTCCATACGTTGAATCGGCTTTCGAGGGCAATCATTCTCTAGATTTGTTGTAAAACTCTTGCATTAAAATGGTTGTCAAAGCTGTCAGCAGCCTTGCCAAATCTAGAAATTTTACTGATTCAGTAAGCCCTATATTAGAACATGTTATGATAAAAAATAAAGCGGGAGAATATACAATTAACCAGTAAGAACTTGAAAACTCTTCATTTAAAGTTACTAAAAATTTTTTAGATTTTACGAATCAAAAGGTGGTCAACCACAGGAAAACGCCTTACAAGATGCGATTCACATTAGCAAATCAATGGCACAGGAAGTTGCGCGAGAAGTCGAAAAGGGGAATTGGCTTGCTGCTGGAAAGCTTGTTGCCACCGGTTTATTTGTTAACCCAGTATCCGCATAGGTGGTGCCGAACCAGTCAGCTAAAAGGAGAATAAACAATCGTGACATTAAATCATTTATTTTTTCTAACTCAACTACTTACCCTAGTATATGCGGCAGGCTATTCTCGACATTTAAAAAGAACTAAAAGAGAAAGGAAACTTTCTCTTTTAGAGGCTTTTTTATATTATTCTTCTTTAATCATTATTCCTTTATCGGCATTTATTTTTCTATATACAAATTGGAGTAGTTAAAAAAGAGTAGAAAAACAAAGCTTTAATAAAATCATTTTGACGTTCCCCGTTCCACAAGGCAATGATGGAATAACCATCTTCATGTTTTTTTAGAGCGGTGAGCTTTTTCAGGACATCCTGTAGCAATCATAAAGTCCCGGGGAGAAAAGAACATGCAACAGCAAATTTATGGATAAACGCCCATGCCGCAAACTAAACGCTGCCATCAGAAGCAGGGAAATCCGAATCAACATCAAAGAAGATCCAAAAAGGGCGGTTTAGAAAAAAAGTGCATTTCTTTCCCCGAAACCGGGTGCTGAAATGAAAGCTCACTGCAATGGAGCGCCTGCCGGGTGAAGCGGCTCGTGTTGCCACCGTACAGGCTGTCGCCGAGAAGCGGGTGGCCGATATAGGAAAGATGGACACGGATCTGGTGCGTCCTGCCGGTGTCAAGCCGGAGACGCACATGTGCATATGCCGGAAATTGCCGGACCACTTCATAATGGGTGCGCGCAAACTGGCCATCGTCCCGGACTTCGCGTTCTATAATGCTCGTCTCTTTTCTCCCGATCGGGGCTTCAATTGTGCCACTTTTTTCAGTAAAAGCCCCTTCCGCGAGCGCTTCGTACGTCCGACAAATTTCATGCTTTTGCTGCATCAGGCTGCATAAATGGTGGATATAACGATTTTTTGCGATCAGGACAAGCCCGGATGTGTTCCGATCAAGCCGGGTCACAACATGGACTGCGGATTCTGTCCCGCTTTTTCGGTAATGGCCGAGCACTGCATTGGCAAGGCTTGCAGACGGGTGCTCGCGGGAAGGAATCGTATTCATAAACGCCGGCTTATCGGCAACAAGCACGCTTTCATCTTCATAGACAAGGCCGAACGGAATGTTTTCGGGCGTAAGATTGGGGCTCGGGGTTTCTTTTGGAAAAACAATGGCGGCCGCATCGCCCGGTTGCAAGCGATAGCGAACCGTTACTTCGCGGCCGTTCACAAGGATCAGCCCGCCGCGGAATTTAATATCCGCAAGCGCCCGTTTCGAGATATGGCGCGTTTTTAAAAACTCTTTCAATTCCTGATGTGCCTCATCTTCTGTAATTGTCCACGATAATGTCAACATGTTTTCACCTAATCCGAAATAAAAGAATCATGCACCCTCTTCCAGAAAGGAAACGGCCTGAAGCGGGCAAACCGGATTTTTTCTTTTGCCACGCGGTACTGGATGGACCGGACTTCCTTATGGAGCAGTGTTAAATGATCAACGGTTACCAAAAAATCTTTTTGCCGGACCGGGCGCAATACACAAGTATGGTGCCCCGGCAAAATAAGCGGCGAGCCGATTGTCCGGAACACTTTATTGTTAATGGATGCCATCTCGGTGAGCTGGATCGACTGCAGGGAAGGGTGGACAATGGCCCCGCCGAGCGCCTTGTTATAAGCCGTACTGCCGCTTGGTGTGGCAAGGCATAATCCGTCACCGCGGAAACGCTCAAAATGCCGGCCATTGATCTCCACATCGATGACAAATGTGCCGTCCACGCATTTGACTGTTGACTCATTTAACGCAAGGTAACGCGTTTCGTGGCCGCCGTGCTCATACGCAATCATCACTTCAAGAAGCGGGTAGTCCACCGTCGTGTAAGTTTTATGGGCGATGGCATCGACCAGCTCCTCAATCTCATCCGGCACCCAGTCAGCATAAAAGCCGAGATGGCCGGTATGCACCCCGACAAAAGCCGTCCGGTCAAGCCGGGAACTGTAGCGGTGAAAAGCATACAGAAGCGTGCCGTCCCCGCCGACCGAGATCACGATATCCGGTTGTGCCTCGTCGTAAACAAGCCCGAAATCCTGCAAATAAGAACGCATTTTATGCATCCATATATTGGATTCCGTATCCCCTTTAGAAGTGATGGCAAATTTCAAGCTGCTTCTCCTCCCCTTCTTTTTTTGCCGCCGGTTTCATGGCTTTTTTCGTTCCGCGCGCTCTTTGTTTTTCGAAAAATACATTTGGGCTTCCTGAATTTCTTCACGGATCTCAGACATTTCTTCATCAAGGCGGAAAGCGGCTTCGGCAGCCCGCTTCAGCCGCAAATTAATTTCTTCGGGAAACCTGCCTTTATACTTATAGTTTAAAGAATGTTCAATCGTCGCCCAAAAATTCATCGCCAGCGTCCGGATCTGGATCTCCGCAAGAATTTTCTTTTCCCCGCGGATCGTTTGTACCGGATATTCAATAATGACATGATAAGACCGGTAGCCGCTCGGTTTTTTATTCGAAATATAGTCTTTTTCTTCAACAATCCGGAAATCGTTCCGGCGTCTGAGAAGCCCGACGACCAGTTTAATATCATCGACAAACTGGCACATCATCCTGAGCCCGGCGATATCTTGCATTTCCGCCTCCAGCCGGTCAAGCGGGATGCCTTTTATGTTCGCTTTTTCTATAATGCTTGCTACCGGCTTTACCCGCCCTGTCACAAACTCAATCGGGCAATGGGTATGCTCTTTTTCAAATTGGGTGCGCATCCCCTTTAACTTTACTTTTAATTCATCAACAGCCTGTTTATACGGGGTTAAAAATTCCTCCCAATCCACTGCCTGATCACCTCTTCGGATCTCATTCCAATGCAAAAACGGCCTCTACCTTATCCAGCATCTTTTTTCCGTAATTGCTGTTGCCTCGGATATTATCGAGCAAAAATTGAAGTTCCTCATCAAGCCCGGTAAGCTCCAATTTCCCATCTTTTGAAACAGCAACCACTTTTTTATGTTCAAATGCCGCCGTCCGAATCTCTTTCCAAACCGGAACAGGCAAATATAAATATGTATAATCTTCATCGCCGTCGTCTTCAGCCAGATAGATAAAGGCACAGGCATCCGAATCGACGATCATTTGCCCTCCCGGCTTCAGGTGCTGCATGGAAACGTCCGGGCGCTCAGCATGCAGTTGAAGGATCCCGTCTTTCCATTCAGGCTTTCCCAGTTCAATGATATTGCGCAATCTGCTTCCCTCCCTCTCCTTCCCGCCGGAAAACAAAGTTTCAATTCCATTTTATTTTACCATATCTCCACAGAGAATAGACACTTTAAGGAAGGGATTCGCTTTAGTATAATGAAGATGGAAGTGAGGGCTTATCATGAGCAAAGAAATTGAAATTGAATGTAAAAATATGGTCACCTGCCGCGATTTCTGCCGGCTTGCCCGGGCTTTTGGCATCGCGGAACATGATTTTAAACAGCAGGAAAACTTTTATTTTGATACACCTGATTTTGCTTTAAAACATAAAAGATCGGCCTTGCGTGTCCGGAAAAAAGCAGGGTACTTCCAGCTCACCCTAAAAACGCCGGAGGAAACCGGACTGCTGGAAACAAGCCAAATGATTGGCGAAAAGGTTTTTCAAAAGCTTAAAAATGGGAGCGGTTTTCCGGAAGGCGAAGTCATGGAAAAATTAATGGAACTAGAAGTGGCGCCAAGTAAATTGGTGTATTTTGGAAAACTTACAACGAAGCGGGCTGAAATCGCATATGAAGGCGGGCTGCTCGTATTTGACCATAATTTTTATTTAAACGAGGAAGATTTTGAGATAGAATATGAAGTAAGTGAACTGGAAACAGGCACAAAGCAGTTTTTAAAATTGCTGGAAACGTACGGCATCCCGCACCATCCGGCAAAAAACAAGGTTCTCCGCTTTTATGAGGCAAAAAGGAGCAATGAGAAATGAGTACAATCAGCCAACTCGCGTCTTTAATGGAACTGGAGGCGCTGCGGTCGCTTTCTCCCGGCAGCAATGCTGCTCAAACGGGCAACAGCACCTCCCTTTTTCAAGAGATGCTGTCAAGCTTTTTAGAAGAAGCAAAGGAAAATGAAACGGCTGCTGGCGCAAGCGGTAAAGACGAATCCGGGGTGTTATCATCCCTGGCAGCAACTTTAAATCCGGCGTTCAATTCATTGTCTTCTTTAACAGGGGAAAATCCGGTGCTTACCACGTTGCCTGCCTTTACGGGATTAAGCACTTTGTCCTGTAAAGCGACAGCAGCTACTGCGCAGGCAGGAACAAGCGCGGCTTTTTCCGCTTCTGCACAAAATTCAGCTTCAGAAAGCACGCAGACAACAGCCGCTTCCGGCAGTGGTGGAATCCCGGCGAAAATCAGCCAGGCGATTCAGCAAGCATCGGAAAAATACGGCGTGCCAGAAAAGCTCATTCAAGCTGTCATCAAACAGGAATCCGGTTATCGTCCGGATGCAGTGAGTGCGGCAGGCGCAGCAGGGCTGATGCAGCTGATGCCAGAAACGGCGGCCTCGCTCGGGGTAAGCAATGTACTTGACCCGGAACAAAATGTGGACGCCGGCACAAAGTATTTGAAATCTTTGCTGGGAAAATACGACCACAATGTCCAGCTTGCATTGGCCGCCTATAATGCAGGCCCCGGCAATGTCGACCGATACGGCGGTATTCCGCCATTCAAAGAAACACAGAAATACGTCTCATCGATTATGAATCATTTGGCATAACGATTAAAACCCGCCGCTCTGTGCGGCATTTTTTTATGGGGAAATTTCTGACTGGAGCCGATGAAGAACATTACCCGGTCAAGGCTCCGCTTTTTTGTCTTTCATTTGTCGTGTGGAGGACATTTTAATGGTTGGTGGCCCGCGCTTTGTCCTTCATTTGCCCGATGAAGGACATTTTAATGGTTGGTGGCTCACGTTTTGTCCTTCATTACCTCGATGAAGGACATTTCTACGGTTTCGAGCTCGTGTTTTGTCCTTCATTAACCCAATGAAGGACATTTTCACGGTTCGGGGCTCGTGTTTTGTCTTTCATTTGCCCGATGAAGGACATTTCAATGGTTGGTGGCATGCGTTTTGTCCTTCATCAACCCGGTGAAAGACATTTTCACGGTCTCGGGCTCGCGTTTTGTCCTTCATTTGCCCGATGAAGGACGTTTCAATGGTTGGCGGCCCGCGTTTTGTCCTTCATCAACCCGGTGAAAGACATTTTCACGGTCTCGGGCTCGCGTTTTGTCCTTCATCAACCCGGTGAAGGACATTTTCACGGTCTCGGGCCTGCATTTTGTCCTTCATTTGCCCGATGAAAGACATTTCAATGTTTGGCGGCTCACTTTTGTCCTTCATCACCCCGATGAAGGACATTTCAACGGTTTCGGGCATGCGTTTTTTCCCTTTTACAGATTCAAAAGGACGTTTCGGGCCTGTATGCAGCGTGTTCTGTCCTTTTGACAAGTTCAAAAAGACATTTCGGGCCTGGGTAGAAGTCAATTTGTCCTTTTGACGGTTTCAAAAGGACATTCCGGGCCCGGTTACGGTGCGTTTTGTCCTTTTTGACAAGTTCAAAAAGGCAGTTCGGGCTCAAACGTCACTCCTTTTGTCCTTTTGGCGACATCAAAAAGACAGTTTGAGCCCGGATGCAGCCTGTTTTGTCTTTTTGACAGGTTCAAAAAGACAGTTTGAACCCAGACGCAGCCTGTTTTGTCCTTTTGACAAGCTCAAAAAGACATTTCGAGCCCGAATGCAGCCTGTTTTGTCCTTTTGACAGCCCCAAAAAGACATTTCGAGCCCAATCGCCACTCCTTTTGTCCTTTTGGCGGCTTTAAAAAGACATTTCGGGCCCGGGTGCATCCTGTTTTGTCCTTTTGACAATTTCAAAAAGACATTTCGAGCCCGGGTGCATCCTGTTTTGTCCTTTTGACAGGTTCAAAAGGACAGTTCGCCGCCTCACACGCATACCTCTTGTTCATCCCGCCGCAATGAAGGACATTTCCCCGGTCACACGCATACATTTTGTCCTTCCCCGCCCCGATAAATATCATTACCACGTTTACATCCCAATGAATTGTCTTTCATCAGGCCGATCGCGCAGGTTTTCCAAAATAAATATTATGACACCTATTGCTGCAGGTCATAGGAAGCTGTGAAAGTTTGCCAAATAAAGCGGATTGTTTGAGTTATTGCGGCCCCCTTGATAAAATAAAGAACAAATGGCAGATATGTCGACAAAAATTTTAATGAGCAAACCTTTCCGTCGATTTTAAATATACGCAAGATAAAAACGAGATAAAGGAGCAGTTATTCTATGGTGGAAAAGAAAACTGTGCCATATGAGATCATTGGGGGAGAAAAACTTGGCCGGCTTGTTGATGCGTTTTACAAGCGGGTCGCCAAACATCCGGATTTAATCCCGATTTTTCCTGATGATTTAACGGAAGTTGCCAGGAAGCAGAAGCAGTTTTTAACGCAGTTTTTGGGCGGTCCCCCGCTGTACACGGAAGAGCACGGGCATCCGATGCTCAGGGCGCGGCACCTGCCACATGAAGTTACGCCTAAACGCGCCAAAGCATGGCTGTCCTGCATGAGTGCCGCAATGGACGAAACAGGGATTGACGGCGAATTCCGCGACTTCTTTTTTCAAAGGCTTGTCCTGACCGCACAGCATATGGTCAATACTCCGGATGATGTGCCAGGTGACGCAAATTGAAAAACATGATTGATTTAATGAAACATTCCAGCTGTTTTTCAAAAAAGCCGCTGGAAATCTACGTTTTTATCGATCCGCTTTGCCCGGAATGCTGGGCGCTGGAACCGGTTTTAAAAAAGCTGCGTCTCGAGTATGGCGTCTATTTCCGCCTCCGCCATGTGCTGATCGGAAAATTATCCAATCTGAACGACATTCCGAAAAAACGGGAAGCGATTGCGGATTACTGGGAAAAAACGGCGAGCCGCACCGGCATGTCCTGCGACGGCAGTTTATGGATTGAAAACCCGATTACGTCGCCTTATATCGTGTCGATTGCGATAAAAGCGGCCGAACTGCAGGGAAAGAAACAGGGATTGCGGTTTTTGCGGAAAGTACAGGAGCTCGTCTTTCTTGAAAAACGAAATATATCGGATATCCAAATTTTAGTGGATTGTGCAAAAGGCGCTTCCATCGATGTCGACGAATTTTTGCATGACATCCATTCCGAAAGCGCAGCGAAGGCTTTTCAGTGCGATTTGAAAATTACGTCGGAAATGGAAGTAACCGAAAGCCCGTCGCTTGTTTTCTTTAATGAACATATTGAAGATGAAGGATTAAAAATTTCCGGACTCTATTCTTATGATATTTATGTACAAGTTCTTCAGGAGATGCTGGGCAAAGAGCCTTCACCATTGCCGCTCCCCCCATTGGAGGAATTTCTGAAGTATTTCGGGTTTGTGGCATCAAAGGAAATTGCGGTGGTATACGATCTGCCGGTCCATGAAGCCGAAAAAGAATTGAAAAAGCTCGTTCTTCAGCAAAAGGTTCGGAAAATCGAAGGAAAGCACGGCTCATTCTGGAAATATATCAACTGACCCTTGTCTATGGCAGGGGATTTTTATATTTTAGGCTTGCTGAGCGAATCCGATTTTGAGTTTGATTTACGAAAATGCGTACGTTTGTCTTCTCCATGTGTTGAATCGACTTTCGCGTCCTGGATTTCCCATAAAATGCTTGCATTTATTTTTTCCAAACATCCTTGCCAAACCCTAAAAAAGAAAGAGGCCTTGCGTTTGCAAGGCCTCTTTCAACACGAACAAAGGGGATGGGAGAAATTTTTCACGGTCAAACAAAGGGGTATGTTTGCTTGTGATCAACTTCACATCTATATAATAACATCCCCCTATCCGGTATGCAAGTACTTGTTAAAGAGTTCACACATCTGTCAAATTTAAATTTTGCATACCGCGTCAGCCTGTTCATAAAATAGCACTGAAGCTGTGTAAATAACGGAAGACCGGGACTGTGTAAACCTGATGAAAGGAGCCTGGTGGATATGAAAAAATGTAAACTTATCGCACTTGCCGCCGGTTTCTGCGCTTTATTCTGCCTGAATCTGCTCGGCCTGATGAAGCTTCTCCCTCTTTTTCTCACGTCCACGCTTTTGTTCGCGGCCATCTTCGCGCTGCTTTTGCATGTAAACCGCCGCAACCGTTTTAAAGGGTTTAACAGGCGCCACTTGTAACAAGCGGCTTAAAAAACAACGCCGCGGGCCTGCTCCCTTATCTACAAAAAGTGTCCCATACAAAATGAGCGGTGGAAAAATTCCGCCGCTGTTTCTTTATCCGAGCAAGTTTTCCATTTCCGTTAATTTTTCTTCAAATACTTTTAATGCAACCGTTTTAAAAGATTTAACAGGCGGCAAGCGGCTTAAAAAACAACGCTTGCTACCCTGCTCCCTTATTTAAAAAAAGTGTCCCATACAAATTGAGCGGCGGAAAAATTCCGCCGTTGTTTCTTTATCCGAGCAAGTTTTCCATTTCCGTTAATTTTTCTTCAAAAACTTTTAACGCATCTTCGACCGGTTGGGGTGACGTCATATCGACGCCTGCTTTTTTCAATACTTCAATCGGATATTCCGAGCTGCCGGCGCTCAAATAGCCGATATAGCGTTTGACAGCCGGTTCCCCTTCTTCGAGGATTTGTTTGCTTAACGCGGTCGCGGCGCTGAAGCCGGTCGCATACTGATATACATAATAATCGTAATAAAAATGCGGAATGCGTGCCCACTCTAGCCCGATTTCCTGATCAATGGCGGTATCCGTACCATAGTATTTTTGGTTCAGCTTATAATACTCATCTGTTAAAAGTTCCGCCGTCAACGCTTCGCCATGTTGCGCTTTTTGATGGATCAGATGCTCAAATTCAGCAAACATCGTCTGGCGGAAAACCGTCCCGCGGAAACCTTCCAGATAATGATTCAATAAATAAATCCGCTGTTTCTCGTCTTTGATCGTTTTTAACAGATAGTCATTCAATAGTGCCTCATTGCACGTGGAAGCCACTTCCGCCACAAAAATAGAATAATCCCCGTACGGATACGGCTGGTTCTTCCGCGTGTAATAGCTGTGGACGCTGTGGCCGAGCTCATGCGCGAGGGTGAACACATTGTCAATATTGTCCTGCCAGTTCAGCAAAATGTACGGATTGGTCCCGTAAGCGCCCGAAGAATAGGCCCCGCTCCGTTTTCCCTTATTTTCCACCACATCAATCCAGCGGTTTTCAAACGCCTGTTGCAAAATGCTCCGGTATTCCTCGCCGAGCGGATGGAGGCCGTCAAGCACAATCTCTTTCGCTTTTTCATATGTTACTTCCATATCGGCGTCCTGGACAAGCGGCGTATACAAATCATACATATGCACTTCATCAAGCTGCAGCGCTTTTTTGCGCAGTGCAACATACCGATGCAGCAAACCAAGATGCTTGTTCACCGTTTCCACAAGCTGGTCGTACACTTTTTCAGGAATGTGGTTTGCCGAAAGGGCAGCTTCACGCGCCGAATGGTAATGGCGGATTTGCGCAACAACATTGTTCTTTTTCACCTGGCCGCTGAGCGTGCTCGCAAACGTGTTGGTGAATTTTTTGTAGGTTGCATACAATTTCTGGAATGCCTCTTTGCGCACGCGGCGGTCTTTGCTTTCCAGCAGGCGTGTAAAACGGCCGTGCGTGATCTGCACTTCATTGCCGTTTTCATCGATCACGGTCGGGAACTCAAGGTCGGCATTGTTCAGCATGCCGAAAGTGGTGCTGGAAGTATTCAGCACTTCTGAAACCTGTGCGAGCAATGCTTCTTCTTCCTTCGATAAAATATGCGGGCGCATCTCATTGATTTCTTCCAATGCGTGCCGGTACAATTGCAGCGGCTCATAAGCTTCCAGGAATTGGTTCAGTTTCGCTTCTTCAATCGAAAGAATTTCCGGCACCACAAACGCAAACGCGCTCCCAACCTGGGCAGCAAGGCTTTTTGCTTTGCTGTCTATCCCCTGGTAAAAGGCATTCGTTGTGTCCTGGTCATAACGCATATGCGCGTATGTATACAGCTTGCCGAACCTTTCTGTCACTTCATCCTGGAACTTTAGCGCATGATAAAGCTGTTCCGCGCTTTCGCCAAGTTTCCCCTGATAAGAAGCGGCATCGGCCAGCTTTTCTTTTACTGCTTGGTATTCTTTATTCCAGTCATCGTCGCTTGGAAAAATATCCTCAAGCCTCCAGGTTAATGCTTCACGAACCTCGTCCCGGCTTGGCAACGCGTGTACTTTTTTCCCATTTTCCATCAATTTTCCTCCATTCTTCACAAAAAATTCCTTCTTTTTTCATTTTAGCGTAACTCCCCTGATCCCGCTACTGTTCCGCTTTCCCGGTTGAAACACCGGCCCCGAGCACGGAAGACAGATGGCGCTCCATATGTTCAAGTTCTTCTGTATTTTTTGGCGCAAAAACATTTTTATTCATATAGTAGCCTGCTTTTCCTTTTGACCAGAGCCCTAATTGAACGAGCAGCTGCGCATACTCATAAATCATCGCTTTCGCCGCGTTCCTTTCGCGTACATACGGTGACTTTCTGAATGCAATTTCCTTTTTTTCCATCCTCACGGTAAACAGCCGCAGCAGTTCGTCCAGTGAAACCGCTGCTTTTGTCCGCAATGCGAAAAGGGCATCCAGCCATATATAGAATTGCCACTCGACCGGATGCTGTTTACAGGCAGCCATGTGCAAAAGCGGCAGGCCGATAAACGGCGGCAGGGACCCGGGGTGCATTCCCGCTTCATACACGTGCCGTAAAAACGGGTCTTGAAAGGCTTTTCCAAACTGAATCTTCAGGCCGATCCAGCGCCGCCTTTCCGCAAACCATTCAGGAAGCGGCACAGGGGCAGAAACAAATGAAAACTGGTCATCTGTAAACGGAAAAGAAAAGGCAGACAGCGGCTTTTCCGCGTAACAGGCGTGGAACGTTTTGGCGGATATGGGCGTCATGTGGGACAAGAGGCAGACCTTCTTTTTGCCGGGAGGATAGCTGAATAAATAAAAGTGGTGCCGGGTATGCCGTAAAAAAGACAACTGAAAATCGCTGCAACGGTACACGCTTTCCGCCTCTTTCCCTGAGGACCGGAAAGGCATACCGCCCAGTATCCAAACAGGCAAAATGCCGAGGTGCCTGTACCCTTCCGTTCTCTCCATCAGCCGCTCAAACGGGATCGGGGAACACTGGTATTCTATGGCAAAAAGCTGCCGGTATTTGCGCACCACAAGATCTGCCCTTTGCCGGATAGAAGGAAAATATTGTTCGAGGGAAACATCGAGCCCCTGCCCCCTCAACCATAAAAACAAGTCTTTTTTGCCTTGCAAATGCATCGGGCTTTCCGGTTCAGAAAATGTGGCACAAGTGGAATGGCGGTAATGGGAAAAATGGGGGGTGACACGGCTGCCGATTTTTAAAATGAGGGGTTCACGGCAGTCCCGACAGTAAAACGTATGGGAGGTTTTTAACTGCTTTAGATCCAATCTTGTAAAGCGTTCCGTCAGCATGATCAGCTCCCCCCGCTCGTTTAGCGCAGAAAGCAACGGCATCCTCTCCTTTTTTAACTGTAGGCGGGCCCTCTAGCCGGCAGTCCCGCTTTTGTTTGGCCGTGGCATTCGGTCGTATGCAGTTGCCGGCCTCTCCGCAAGCCTTAGATTGACCGGCCCTTATCTGTATAAACGCCATGCACAGCCGTATTGAATACATTCACCACCCGGGGCGAAAAATCCTGTTTGCCAGGATGAATTTTTTCCGGATAAACAAAAAAATCGATGCGTTTGCGCACCGATTTTTATCGATTAAAAGTACGAGTTTAATTTTGCAAATACATTGCTGTCAATGATCGGCTTTCCGTATTCCAGCAGACGATGGCTGGTGACAGAGGAAAGATCGGAATACTCCAGCAGCTGGCTTAACTTAAAGTCATTAGCTTCTTCCGTTACATCTTCCGGGAAGCGGACATACAGATAATATTTGCCTTCAAAGACGTACAGCTTCGTGCTGACGTCTTCCATCCGGACGTTTTTGGCCAGCGCCAGCAAATCTTCAAAGTCCTTGAAATACAAGACCTGTTCGAGCGGATCGCCATCCGTGAAAACCTGCTGCATCGGCGTTTGGAAGTTCTCGCTGAAAAATTCCTCAAGCTGGTCGCCGATTGGCAGTTCTTTCAGCTTCTCATCCGGAATCGGCAACTCAAAACGCTGTCCGTCTTTCGACAACTGCGCTTTCGTGACAAGCACTTCCAGCCCTTTTTCGAGCGCCTGCACCTGTATCCAAAGCGGGCCTTCCGGGTCAAATACATCGTCGTCCGTGTGAATCTCATCCATCATTTCCCAGAACAATTCTTCGCTTCTTTCCCGGTCATACCAGATTTCTTCACGATTAAACCCGCGTTTCTCTATATCAACGTACGAAATATAAAACTTCACCGTGTTCTCATTGATTCTTTCGATTTCCATACATCAACTCTCCCTTCTTGCAGATGTAGTGAAGGGACATGTTCCCCCATTCAGGTATAGGTAACCTTGTACTTTTATTTTATGATAAAATACTGGCAAATGGAAATAAAAAAACTTTCCTTTTTAAAATTCCACGCCGGCCCATTTCTTAAACATCCGGCAAAAAAGATCATTTACATCTTTTTTGTATTGTATCCGATTTGCTGCAGAAATTCAAGACAAAATTTTCTAAATACATATTCGTTATTTGACAATTTTATGACAAAAAGGTGAAGAAAACCTCCCGGGCCGGAACCTGGGAGGTGATTTGCCGGTTTACGCTTATAAAAGGCATCCGGCAAAAGAAATATTAAAAGTTGTCAATTGACAAGCCGTTGTGCTTCCCTTAGCTGGAAGGTCCGCACTTTCCGCGGCAGGAAGCGGCGGATTTCATCTTCGTTATAGCCGACCTGCAGCCGTTTTTCATCCACGATAATTGGCCTTCTTAATAAACCGGGGTTTTGCTGGATCAATGTGTACAATTCTTGGAGCGGCAGGGCATCCAGATCGACGTTTAATTTTTGGAATGTTTTCGAACGGGTGGAAATAATTTCGTCCGTCCCGTCTTCCGTCATCCGCAAAATCCCTTTAATTTCATCCAGTGAAAGCGGTTCAGAAAAAATGTTGCGTTCTTTATACTCAATATGGTTTTCTTCAAGCCAGTTCCTTGCTTTTCTGCATGATGTGCAGCTCGGTGAAGTGTATAATGTGACCATCTAGCATTCACACTCCTAAATTTTTATATTTGGATTCCCATTTGATTCTCACATTAAAATAAGTTTAATCAAACAATCTCTATTATGTATTATACACTATATCCGCGTGATTGAATATATTTTTTTGAAAAATAGTTTGTTGTATTTTTCCACCGGTTTAATAGTCTTCTTTTTCCCCAATTCTCTCTATTTAAACCACTATTCTTCATTTTTTTATAAAAAAAGTGAGAAGAAGAACGCATTTCAACCGGCATGCGTTCTTCTTCCCATTGAGAATGATTAGCCATGATAAGTTTTTTTGTACTGCTCGAGTTCCCTTTCTGAACAGTAAACAAAATGATGCGGTGCCACTTCGCGCATTTTTACTTCTTCGCCTTCCTTGTATTGATGGACGGACGGGTCGTAAATTTTCCGTTGCCGTGTCCGTTCATAATCAGGGTCCGGAAGCGGGATGGCGGATAGCAATGACTGTGTGTACGGATGATGCGGATGGTTATACAAATCATCGGCATCGGCCAGTTCCACAAGCTTGCCGAAATACATGACGCCGATCCGGTCGCTAATGTATTTCACCATCGACAAATCGTGGGCAATGAACAAATACGTTAAATCATGTTCTTTCTGCAGTTTTTTCAACAGGTTCACGACCTGTGCCTGAATCGAGACGTCCAGCGCGGAAATCGGTTCGTCAGCAATAATAAATTCAGGATCGACCGCAAGTGCCCTGGCGATTCCGATCCGCTGCCTTTGCCCGCCCGAGAATTCGTGCGGATAGCGGTTGGCGTGTTCTTTGCTTAAGCCGACTGTTTCCAGCAGTTCATAAACGCGGTGCATCCGTTCTTCATTTGATTTTGCAAGCCCGTGGATATCAATTCCTTCCGCAATGACATCGGCCACTTTCAGGCGCGGATTGAGGGAAGCATACGGGTCCTGGAAAATCATTTGCATTTTCCGGCGAAACTGTTTCAGTTCTTTATGGGACATTTTGGCATGGACATTTTTGCCGCCATACAAAACTTCTCCTGCCGTTGCATTGTAAAGGCGGATAATCGTCCGTCCGGTTGTCGATTTGCCACAGCCGGATTCGCCGACAAGTCCGAGGGTTTCGCCTTTGTAAATATCAAATGTAAGATCATCGACAGCACGGACTTCATTTGCTTTTCCAACATTGAAATATTGTTTTAAATGTTTGACTTCGATCAGTTTTTCTTTCACTGCCATCTTACTTCCCCTCCTCAGCCGGTATCGGGCGCACATTTCCTTTAAACTTGTACATCCGCTTTTTCACGGCTTCCGGCGGCTCTACTTTCGGGGCATCCGGATGCAGAAGCCATGTTGCGGCATAATGCGTGTCCGACACTTTAAACATCGGCGGCTCCTGCTCCAAATCGATTTTAAGTGCGTACGGATTGCGCGGCGCAAAGGCATCCCCTTTTGGCGGGTTCAATAAATCCGGCGGGGTGCCCGGTATCGCGTACAGTTCTTCATCCTTGACATCAAGGCTCGGCATCGAACTGATCAGTCCCCATGTGTACGGATGTTTTGGATTATAAAAAATTTCATCCACGGTTCCGATCTCGACAATTTTTCCGCCGTACATAACGGCAACACGGTCTGCCACATTCGCCACCACGCCCAAATCGTGCGTAATAAAAATAATGGAGGTATCAATTTTAGACTGCAGTTTTTTCATCAGTTCAAGGATTTGCGCCTGAATCGTAACGTCAAGTGCCGTTGTCGGTTCATCCGCAATTAAAATTTTCGGGTTACACGCCAAAGCAATCGCAATGACGACCCTTTGCCGCATCCCGCCGGAAAACTGGTGAGGATACTGTTTGACACGGATTTCCGCATTCGGGATGCCAACAAGCTTCAAAAGCTCAATGGCACGTTTTTTTGCTTCACTTTTATGCATCTTCTGGTGTTTCAAAAGCGGCTCCATAATCTGCTTCCCGATTGTCATGGTCGGATTTAAAGACGTCATCGGATCTTGGAAAATCATTGAAATCTCTTTCCCACGGATCGATTGCATCTTTCTTTCTGACGCTTTGGCAATGTCGACGTCGCCGAACAGGATTTGCCCCGACTTGATTTCCGAATTGTTCGGAGGCAACAGTCGCATAATCGATTTCGTCGTCACCGATTTTCCTGAACCGGATTCCCCTACGATGGCCAATGTTTCCCCTTTATATAAATCAAAACTCACACCGCGGATCGCTTTTACTTCACCGCCAAAAGTGTGAAAGGATATATTCAGGTCTTTCACTTGCAAAATCTTTTCCATTCGGCTTCACCTCATTTCTTAATCGCGCATTTTCGGGTCAAATGCATCACGCAAACCGTCTGCCAGCAGGTTGAAGGCGACAAGCAGCAAACAAATAATCGTGCCCGGCACTGCCATCAAATACGGCAGGAACTGGAATGTCTTATAACCGTCTTCAATCAATGTCCCGAGCGATGCAGCCGGGGACTGGAGCCCGATCCCGATGAAACTTAAAAAGGCTTCGAAGAAAATTGCACTTGGAATGGTGAACATGGTATTGATAATAATCACCCCGGTCAAATTCGGGAGCAGATGTTTAAATAAAATCCGCATGTTCGAAGCGCCAAGTGTTTTTGCCGCCAATACATACTCCATATTTTTCAGCTTTAACACCTGGCCGCGAACAACCCGTGCCATATTCAGCCAGCCGGTGATTACCATCGCAATCGTGATCGAAAAGATTCCCGGTTTAAAGATCAAAAGCATTAAAATCACGACAATCAAGTTCGGAATACCGGACAAAATTTCAATAATCCGCTGCATCACGTTATCGACCTGCCCGCCTTTGTATCCGGATATGAGGCCGTAAGAAACGCCGATGAGCATATCGATCAACGCCGCAAGGAAGGCAATATATAAGGAAATTCTCGTTCCTTGCCATGCCCTTGCAAACAAGTCGCGGCCGAGGGCATCCGTGCCGAACCAGTAATACGTATGAATATGGTTTTGTTCATACATGTTCACTTTTTGCCCGCCAACCGTCTGGGACCCATCAAAAATGCCGAGCTTTTCAATCACAGGAATTCTTGGCGGCAAATTCGCCCTGGAAGTATCTTGTGCGTACGGACCCGATTTGGAAAGATGCGGCCCAATAATCGCCATCAAAATTAAAATCACAATCACAAACAGACTGGCAACCGCGCCTTTGTTTTTGCGGATCCGCATCCATGCATCCTGCATAAAGGACAGTTGCGGTTTGGCGATCAACTCACTTTGTTCGCGATCCGGGGCTGCGGGTTCAAATAATTCTTTCGGCAATGTCTCTACGTTGTTGTTCATGATTTATTCCCCCCGGCCAATCGAATTCTCGGGTCAATGACACCGTATAAAATGTCGACAACTAATGTAATCAAAACTAACAGGAATGAGAAAAAGAGGGTTGTCCCCATAATAATCGGGTAATCATTCATTTGAATGGATTTAACAAATTGTTCGCCAATCCCGGGAACAGCAAAAATTTGTTCCACAACCATCGATCCGGTCATCAAGTTAACGGCAAGCGGCCCAAGCACCGTAATAAGCGGAATCAGCGCGTTCCGGATCGCGTGCTTAAAGGCGATTTGCCCGTAAGAATTCCCTTTTGCTCTCGCCAGCGTAATGTAATCGGAACCGAACACTTCAATCAGCTCCGTTCTCATAAACCGTGCAGCTGTTGCAACCGGAAAAATAGCGAGCGCAATCGTGGGCAATATGGAAGAGGCGAACCCATCCCAAGCTGCAACCGGCAGCCATTGCAGTTTCGCGCCTATCGCATATTGCAGGACTGCGGCAAATACAAACGAGGGAATGGATATACCGAGGACCGAAAGAAATGTGCTTCCGTAGTCAATCCATGTGTTTTGAAACATTGCCGCCAGTACGCCTAGTAATATGCCAATTAACGTGCCGACAATCATGGCCTGAAGCCCCAACTGCAAGGACGGACCCATCCTTTCCACAATCAGCTGCGTAACCGGCTGGTTGTCAAACTGGAAAGAAACGCCGAGATCCCCTTTCAGCAAATTCACCATATAATTTTTATACTGGACAGGCAAAGATTCATTCAGCCCGTATTTCTGGTTCAGGATATGAACCTGTTCCGGTGATAATTTTTGCTGGTTCCGGAACGGGGTCCCCGGCAAAAATTTCATCAGGAAAAACGTAAAAGAAGCAATAATTAATAAGGTAATGCACAAATAAATAATCCTTTGCACAATGTACTTCGTCACACGTGACACCTCCCAAAGAAAAGGAATGTTTAAATTTTTCACATAAAAATCCTCTTAACGGTGAAAAGAGAGTATTTCGGAAAGAAAATACTCTCTTTTACCTTTTTAATTGAGGTCATGCAGTTTTCTTACTTTTGCACATATGCATCTTTAAACGTGTAATCCGGCCCGAATGTATGGTACTCGATCCCTTTTACATACGGTTTAACAAGGCGTAATGTAGCACGTTGATAAATCGGGCCGATCGCCGCATCGTCCATCAGGATTTTTTCAGCTTGCAGCATGATTTGCCAACGTTTTTCCGGATCATTGCCGTATTTGTTCTTCGCTTCATCAATCAGCTTATCGTATTCTTTATTCGAATAGCCGGATTTGTTGTTATCGCCGTTTGTTACAAACAAGTCGAGGAAGGTCATCGGGTCTTTGTAGTCAGGACTCCAACCGGCAACCTGGATGTCATAATCTTGGTTTGTATCCAATTGCAAACGGTTTTTGAATGGTACGTTTTTCAGTTTGATCGTTAACCCAGGAAGATTCTTTTCCAATTGGTTTTGGAAGAATTCGCCTGTTGTTTTTGCGTTATCTGTATCATCACCGAGAATTTCAAGCGTTAAGTTCTTCTTGCCGAGTTCTTTCAACCCTTTTTCCCAATATTTTTTTGCTTCTGTCGGGTTATACTGGAGGTAAGAACCCGATTCCGTACGGAAATCTTTGCCGTTTTTCGGATCTTTTGTAAAGTCTTTCGGCACGAGCCCGTTTGCCGGAATCGAACCGTTAGACAAGACCGTGTCGACATACGATTTTTTATCATAAGCCATCGCCAGTGCCATCCGGATGTTTTTGTTTGCTAAAGCGGTTTTCTTTCCGTTTCTAACTTCATTGTATTTGAAGTAGAAAACGCTTGACTCCGGATTTGTCACAGCTTCTTTGTTATTTTTATATTGTTTCGCATATTCGGCGCTCAAAACAGTCCGGTCGATTTTGCCCGTATTGTACAAGTTGACGCCTGTGCTTGGCGATTTTACAACCTGAACATTGATTTGGCTCAGTTTCACATGTTTCTTGTCATAGTAATTCGGGTTTTTCACGTATTTCCATGTCAAGCCTGTGCCGTTCCAGTCTTTTAATACGAACGGGCCGTTGAACAGCATATTGTCGCTGTTTGTCCCGAATTTGCTGCCTTTTGACTCAACAAATTTTTGGTTGAGCGGCAAATATGTGCCGAAAGCCAGCAATGATTTTAAGTAAGGAACCGGTTTTTCAAGCTGGACTTGCAATGTATGATCGTCAATCGCTTTTACCCCTAAAGTGCTTAGATCTTTTTTGCCAGCATTGATATCCGAAGCGTTTTTAACGACACCAAAGAACATATAAGCATATTGCGACCCTGTCTTCGGATTCACAGCCCTTTGCCAAGAGTAAACAAAGTCTTTTGCTGTAACCGGATCACCGTTTGACCATTTTGCGTCTTTACGGAGCTTAAATGTATACGTTTTGCCGTCTTTGCTGACTGTCGGTTCTTCTTTCGCAATCCCGAGTTTCAGCTCATCATTTTTCCCAACGACATAAAGGCCTTCCATTGTATTACCGAAAACGGTAAAGCTTGCCGCATCCGTTGCAAGTGTCGGATCCCCTGTCGGAAGTTCAGCCGTTTCATCCATATTCAGCACTTGCTTGGTTTTGGATGAACCGCTGCTTGAACCTGAGCTGCTGTTTTTGCTTCCGCCGCCGCATGCGCCGAGGACGAGCGACAGGGCAAAAGCCAGCGTCATAAACACATAAAATTTTGACTTCTTCATCAGCTAACCACCCTTTTTTTATTTTTCTGAAAAGCTAGTGACTTTTCGAATTTAATTATACTAACATTTCACTTTCTTGTACATGTTTTTTTAATCTTTTTTAATTACGTAAAAGGAGTAATAAACCAAAAAGATATTGTCATCTCAATATTGTAACCCCTTACAAATGGTTAAAAAAATTATAAATAAAACTATTAAAATAAATAAACTTTGGTAGGTTTTTTAACAATGTTTTTTGTTTGAAAGCGTTAACAAACGCTTAACTTCCGCGTTCCGTTGTATTTATAATTTTTTCATTAATTTTAATAAATTTAATTTAACTTTAATTTAGGTTTAGATTTTCCGCTATTTCATCTTTTCTTTTGTTCCTGTATAATGAATGAAAATCATTTTGTAGGTGAGCGTATGTTCAAAAAGCTTGTCTGCTGGTTGCTGGCCTCCCAGTTGCTTGTTTTGTTTTTTTCTTTTTTGGTGTATAAGCGGATCGATTTGCTTAGCTATATTAATACTTCATTTACGATCGGGGCACTGTTGATTCTTTTTGCCGCATCGGTTTTCATGGCGCGGACCGGTTTTTTTGACGCGTTTGTTTACGGTTTTCAAAGAATGTCTTCTAAATTTAACGAGGAGGACGTCCGCCCGCTGTCGAAGCTGGTTACCTTGCGTGTTTCCATGCCTTTTCTTACCGGGGTGTCCATGATGGTGCTGATGGCCATCGCCCTTTTTCTGCAAAGTTCGTCATAAAATGCTGGCCGTTTAAAACGATCAGGCAAAGACGGAATCCTACATAAAATGGGCCTTGGCGGACAGCGGTTTTTGACATTTTTCCATCTTTTCATTATAATGATACTGGTATATAGAAGCGATGAAAAAGAAGAGTACATCTGTTTATGGCTTTTCAGAGAGTTTGTGGCTGGTGGAAACAAACATGCCTGCAGGTGGAATGGGCTTTCGAGCTCCGGAGATGAACGGGCGGCCGCCTCATTAGTTTCCGGCGTACGCCTTGCGTTAACCAGGCTCCAATTGGCATTGGAACTAAGCGGCCCGTATTGCCGGGCACTTAGGGTGGCACCGCGGATTTATCCCATTCGTCCCTAATTTTGGTTGAATGGGTTTTTTATTTTTCTGGAAAAATATCCATGCTTTAGGAGGAAGAAAAAATGAGGACGATTTTTTCAGCTATTCAGCCGAGTGGAACGATCCACATCGGGAACTATCTTGGGTCAATGAAGCAGTTTGTGGAATTGCAGAACAGCTTTAATTGCTATTTTTGCATTGCTGACGAGCACGCCATTACCGTCCCGCAAGACCGCCTTGAACTCCGCAAAAACATCAGGAGCCTTGCCGCTTTTTATCTGGCAGTCGGCATTGACCCGAACAAAGCGACGCTCTTTATCCAGTCGGAAGTGCCGGCGCACGCCCAGGCCGCATGGATGCTGCAATGCGTTGCCTATGTCGGCGAGTTGGAAAGGATGACGCAGTTTAAAGACAAATCTGCAGGGAAAGAAAGCGTATCGGCCGGGCTTCTCACATATCCGCCGCTCATGGCCGCTGATATTCTACTGTATAGCACGGATCTTGTGCCGGTCGGTGAGGACCAGAAACAGCATCTCGAGCTGACAAGGGATTTGGCGGAAAGGTTCAATAAACGTTACCTCGAAATTTTTACGCTGCCGGATATTAAGCTTTCCAATTCCGGAGCAAGGATTATGTCGCTGCAGGACCCGATGAAAAAAATGAGCAAATCCGATCCGAATAAAAAAGCATTTATCTCGCTGCTTGATGACCCGAAACTGGTCGACAAAAAGATTAAAAGCGCGGTTACAGACTCAGAAGGCGTGGTCAAATACGACAAAGAGCGGAAACCGGGCATTTCCAATTTGCTCGACATCTATTCCAACTTCAGCAGCTTGACCATTGAAGAGCTGGAACGGAAATATGACGGCGTCGGCTATGGCGCGTTTAAAGCGGATCTCGTTGATGTAGTGAATGAAGGGCTGGCCCCGATCCAAAAACGGTATTATAAACTGATTGAATCGGAGGAACTGGACCGGATTTTAGATGAAGGCGCGGAAAAAGCCAGTATTGTAGCCGGAAATATGCTGAGAAAAATGGAAAATGCGATGGGATTGGGCAGAAAAAAACGCCATTAAGAAAAAAACGAGTTGCGGAGGTTTCGCAACTCGTTTTTACATCAGTTCGCTTTTTTCATTGTGTTCCAGTTCCCATAGTTTTTCAAAAAAAGGCTGCCCTTTGATCATATTTTCGCACAACTGTTCATGCTTTTTGGACCAGCCTGTTTTTGTTTCTGCATAAAGCCGCTCCCACGCATCTTCAAAAGGCATAAACTGGATGTGTTCATACTGCTCCGGGCACCACTCTGTATACCAGTACCGCACTTCCGCCGTATTTTTCGAGGAATAGAGCTGGTCGAGCGCCATAAATAACAGCTGCTTTAATTGTCGTTCCCTTCTTGTCAGCCCCTGCATGCACTCCGGCGACGGGGATAAAATATGATGTTCTTTCGGATTGCTGCGGTTTTCAAACGGATAGGACACCGGTTCATGCCCTTCGATCATTTCATAGACAAGCTGTTCCTGCCTCGGAATCAGCCGGCTTTTGCGGATCGGTAGCGTATAGCCGATCGTATCCACCGCCAAAATCCCTTTTCCATCCGTCACGACAAAACAATATTCCAGCTGGATTCGTTCATGGTTTTTGCGCAAAACCGCCTTCTGGAAAACATCATTCAGCAAAGTTTGCGGCAGTTCAGCCAAATCGTTTTCAATGTACTCGTATAAAAGCGTGTCCACAAATAAAAGCGGCACCTGGTCCAGCAGTTCAATCACATCGTCCCTCCGCCACTCATGGAATGGGCAGACATTATAACTGTTTTCCTCCCCCTCGAACCAGTTGACCCATATATCGTGAAGATACAGCATGGATAACCCCCCGTATACTCTGTTTGTCATTCAGTATAGGCAGGGGGCAGTTAAATTATTCCTTCTTTTCCGGATTCCGCTGTGTAGAAAATAAAGATTGCACTTCGCTTGTAAAAAGAAGAACCCCAATCCCACCGCGTCGAAAAGGAAGAAGGCCTGCTTTAAAAGACGCTTCGTTTTCCCTCCCCCGGTAAGTCGGAAAGGATAAAGGCTCTGCTTTAAAAAGACGCTCTGCTCTCCCGATCCCGGCAAGCCGGAAAGGAAAAAGGCCCTGCCAAAGACAGGGCCTTTATGGATTATTCTTGGGTGTCCGCTTTTTCGGATGTGACACTCACCTTGCTCCAATCCGTTTGTGTTTCATCCGGATATACAGCCAAGTTTTTCACGCGGTTGTTCACCGCATACAATTGATAACGGTAAACGGTCGGAATGACTGCCGCTTCCTCATTCATATACTTCTGCCATTCATTGTAAACCTTTTTGCGGTATGCTGTGTCAAAGGCTTGCGGAGAATGCCCTTTTTCCAACAGTTCATCATTTTTCTTGCTGACAAAGCGGGTGTAGTTAAACATAACGTTCCGACCGTACAAGCCGTACGGGTCCACATCGCTACCTGTTCCCCAGGCACCTGCATAGATATCCACTTTCGGGTCATCCTTTTGCACCATATCATAGAAGGAGTTAAACTCAGCAAGACGACCGTTAACAAGTTTGACATTTAAGCCGACATCTTTCCAGCACTGCATATAGAATTTTGCCAGCGGCTCGGCCGTATCCCCGCCGCTCATGGAAAGGAAATTAATGACGAATTTTTTGCCGTTTGGATCTTCACGGTACCCGTCTTTGTCGACATCTTTATAACCGGCTTCATCAAGCAGTTTCTTTGCTTTTTTCGGATCATACGTGTACCCTTTTGCGGACTTGTCATGCCATTCCGGGAAAGATGGCGGAATTAAAGTCGTCGCCGGGAAACGCAAACCGTGGTAGATTTTTTCGCCGACTGACTTGTTATCGAGCGCATACGCCATCGCCTGGCGCAGTTTTTTATTTTGGAATTTCGGGTTATCCATGACGTTTTCCTGTTTCTTTGCATCCCAGTGGCCGAGTTTAAATCCGATATAGCTGTAAGCCAAATCGATCGTGCCGAGCAGCTGGAAGTTTTTTACACCTTTAGCAGCCTCGTATTGGTCTACCGGGAAAGCAGCATAGTCAATTTCGCCTTTTTTCAAGGCTTGTAACACCACTTTCGGATTGACCACTTTGATGACGACACCTTTCAGTTTCGGTTTTCCTGCCCAGTAATGGTCGTTTCTGACAAGTTCAACAGACTCGCCCGGAACCACTTTTTTAACTTTAAACGGACCGAAGCCTAAAGGATGTAACCGAATTTTATCCGACTGTGCCATTTTTGCGATCGGCACATCTTTTAAGTAATGTTTCGGAAGCGGTGTTGTCCAGACGCCTGTTTTTTCGGAAGGGTTGGCACTCTTCCAGGTAATGGAAATCGTTTTATCATCGATTACTTTAACACCAGAAATGTTTTTCGCTTTTCCTTTATGGTATTCATCCATGCCGACGATATTTTGGAACAGAGCATCGCCGTAGCGCACACCGGTATAGTCTTTATTTCCGATAACCAGGTATGCAAATTCGAGGTCTTCGGCGGTTACCGGCTTCCCATCAGACCAGTTGACATTGTCTTTGATTTTAATCGTCATTGTTTTGTTGTCATTGGACAATTTGTACGTGGCGGCGCCGTCATTCGTAAATTCATAGTTTTCGTCTGTTTTTAACAGCGAATCATCAAAAAATTTAATGACTTCAAAATCCGGTTGCCCTTCGTAGAAAGCAAGGTTGAATGTGCCTTCAATCGGCGTATCGGAAACGATGCCGTAATTCAAAATCCCGCCGTCAATCGCTTTTTTGTTGTTTTTGACGGTAGTCGGAAACTTGCTTGTTAAATCTTCCGTTTTCACTGCCTTGTCTTCCTTGCTTCCGCTGCTCGGTGAATTGTTGCAGGCTGACAGCACCAATACGAGTATCACCAGCAAACTGAATACGCTTGACCATTTTCTTTTCCTCATTGCTAAGCCCCCTCTTTTTTATCCTTGTCTTTGTCTTGCATCGGCTGCGCGTTTTAACGCCTGGCCGATAAAATTTATACACAGCATCATCACCAGAATCAGGAGCGATGCAGGTAACCAAATCCACCATTTATGCTGGAGCACATCCGGGTTTGTGGCGTAACTGACCAACGTCCCAAGGCTCGGTGTGCTTTCCGGCAACCCGAAGCCGAGATAGGTCAGGCTCGATTCAATCCCAATATTGCTTGCCAAGTTAATCGTCAAGTTCACGATAATAATCGAGCTCAAATTCGGCAGGACCTGGAAGAGAATAATTTTCCAGTCCGGCGTACCGAGCGTCTTGGAAGCACTGACATAGTCGAGTTCCCTTTCCGAAAGCGTCTTGGAACGAATCAGTCTTGCTTTTCCGACCCAAAGGAATGCACTCATAATGAGAATAAAAGAAAACACATTATATTTCGGTACGATTGTCACGAGGACAATGATGAGCATGAGAAACGGCAGGACAAGAATAAAGTCAATGATTCTCATGATGATATTGTCAATGACTCCGCCGAAGTAACCGGCAATTAATCCGACCGCAAGCCCGATTGCACCGGTAATCAACGTAATCGCAAGCCCGATTGTAAACGAATTTTTTGCTCCGATAATCAGTTGCCCGAATATATCCCGGCCGCCGTAATCGGTGCCGAGCCAGTGTTCAGCTGAGGGCGGCGCGTAAATGGATAAAAGGTCAACCTTTACAATCTCATTTTCGTTTAAAATCAATGACATGCCGTAAACCGTAATCAGAATCAGCCCCAGCACGATCATGGAGATAACGGCCATTTTATCTTTGATCAGTTCCCGCCAGATAATTGAAAATCCGGATGGGCTTTTTTCTGTTTCGGCAATTGCGGGCTGTTGTGTTGAAATGACTGCTTTCATCCTCTCACCCCCCGTTACTCGATCCGGATACGCGGATCGACAGCGCTTAAAATAATGTCTGATAATAATGTGCCGAACAAGGTCGCCACGCCGGAAATCATTACGAGTGCCGTGACCACGCTGTAATCACGCTGCATAATCGATTGCAAAAACAGCTGCCCGATCCCCGGATAACCGAATATCGATTCCAAAATGACGGACCCGCCGATTAATCCGGTAATCTCATAACCGAAAAAGGTGGCGATCGGTAGAAGCGAATTTCTTAAAATATGATGCGTATACACCTTGGATTCAGGCACGCCTTTTGCACGCGCCGTTTTCACGAAATCTTTGATTTTTGTATCGATAATTTCATTCCGCAAATACTGGATCGTGCCCACCGTTGCAAGCAGCGATCCGGATAAGGCTGGCAAAATTAGATGGTAAGCCTTGCTCATGAAATATTCAAACGTGCCGTCACGGGCCTGGATATTGACACTGCCGCTTGTCGGAAACCATGATAGGACAAAACCGAACACAAACAGCATAATCAATGCAAAGATAAACAGCGGAGTTGCATAGCTGAGATAGTTATAACCGGTAATCAGCTTATCCGCCCATGAATCCGTCCATCGCCCGGCCACGATCCCAAGCGGAATGGCGATCAAATATGTCAGGATCAGAATCACCGCCGACAGTAAAATCGTGTTCCACAGTCGCCCGGCAAGCAGTTCTGTTACAGGCTGCTGGTGAATATAAGACATGCCAAGATCGCCTTTGAAGAGATTTTTCACCCAGCGGGCGTACTGTACATAAGCCGGATCATACAGCCCCAATTTTTCTTTCATTTCATGAAGCGTGTGGATATCCATTTTCGGATTGCTCGCCAGCCGGCCGGTCAGTGCATCGCCGGGCATGGCCTTTGCCAGCACGAAAATCAAAATACTCAAAATAATTAATTGAGGGATCATGATGAGAATTCTGCGCAATATAAATTTAATCATAACTGTGCCCCCCTCTTTACGGCAGTGCTACGGAATGGGTATGCGAAACCGGCTTGAGATGGTACGGCTTCCCTTCCTCGTCAAAATAATCCCTGAAAGCTTGCCGGAATTCATTGTTGATTTTTTCCCGGTACTGTTTTTGTGCTGCTCTATTTTCCGGGTCCCCATTTGGAATCGCGGACAGCAGCCGTTTTGTGTAGATATGTTGCGGATTCTCGTAAATTTCGTCACTCGTCCCTTCTTCCACAAAACGCCCGCGGTACATGATGCCGATTCGGTCGCACATATGGCGGATAATGCCAAGGTCATGGCTAATAAATAGGTAGGTGAGCCCGAATTCTTTTTGGATGTCTTTCATAAAATTGAGCACCTGCGCCTGGACGGAAACATCAAGGGCGGAGACCGGCTCATCCGCAATGATCAGTTTCGGATTCAATGTCAGCGCCCGGGCAATGCCGATCCGCTGGCGCTGCCCTCCTGAAAATTCATGCGGGTATTTAAACATGGAGTCCGGACTCAGGCCGACTTTTTCCATGACTTCGCGGACTTTTTCCCGCTCTTGTTCGCGGGGCAGTTTCTCAAAATTGCGAATCGGTTCAGCGATAATATCCGCCACGCGCTTTTTCGGATTCAGGGAAGAATACGGATCCTGGAAGATCATTTGGATATCTTTCCGATAATGTTGAAATTCCTTCCGGCTGAGCCGGGCCAAATCCGTGCCTTCAAACACAATTTTGCCCGCTGTTGCATGATTCAGCCCGACGATCGTTCTGCCCGTTGTCGTTTTGCCGCAGCCCGATTCGCCGACAAGCCCGTACGTTTCTCCAGGCTGCAATTCGAAGCTGATATCATTGACCGCTTTTACATGATCGACCACCCGGCGGAAAAACCCGCCCCGTACCGGATAATAGACTTTTAGATTTTCGATCTTAAGAAGTGGCATGATACATATCCCCTGTCTCCATGTTCTGTTCGTCCGGGAAATAAAAATGTTTGTAACAGGTACAGCGCACCCAGTGGCCGTTTTCCACTTCGCGAAGAACCGGATTTTCTTCGTGCGCCGCGTCGCTGATCCAGCCAATCCTTGATTTAAAGCGGCATCCCGAGCGCGGCAGGTTCTTCAGTGAAGGAACAATGCCCTGGATGACATGCAATCTTTCTTTGGCTTCCGTCGCCGACGGGATTGAATTCAGCAAAGAACGGGTATAAGGATGTAACGGATTTTTGAAGAGTGTTGTAACATCCGCAATTTCGACAATTTCGCCTGCATACATGACGGCCACTCTGTCGGCCATTTCGGCAACGACGCCGAGATCATGGGTAATCAGAATAATGCCCGTCTTCATCTGGCGCTGCAAATCTTTCAGCAAATCCATAATTTGGGCCTGGATCGTGACATCAAGCGCGGTTGTCGGTTCATCCGCAATGACAAGCGACGGCTGGCAGGCGATCGCGATGGCAATGACCACCCGCTGCCTCATGCCGCCGGAAAGCTCATGCGGGTATTGCTTATATGTTCTTTCGGGATAAGGGATCCCGACCCGGCTTAACAATTCAAGCGTCCGTTTTTTCTTTTCGGAACCGGATAGTTTGGTGTGGTAATCCATGCTTTCTTCTATTTGCCGCCCGACCGTCATCAGCGGGTTCAGCGCAGTCAATGGATCCTGGAAAATAATGCCCATTTCCGCCCCGCGGATTTCATTCAGTTTCCCAGTCCCGAGCGGCACGAGATCCTGCCCTTTAAAGAGAATACGCCCTTCAACTTTTGTCTTTTCTTCCGGATGCAGCCCCATCACTGCCAGAGCGAGTGCACTTTTTCCGCAGCCGGATTCCCCGACAATCGCCACCACTTCATTTTCGTTGACGGTTAAAGAGACGTGATCGACCGCCGGATAGTATGTATCCTGGATTTGGAAAGAAACAGTCAAATCCTCAATTTGCAAAAGCGGTGGTTTTTCCAATATACAAAACCTCCCTTCGTAAAAGTAGAAAACAACGAAAATAGATTAAAATCTTATTAATTTATTGTTTAAATAATATTACAAAATTAAAAGAAACGCAATCATTTTTTTAGTTAAAATTATATTTGTATTTTTTTGGTACTTTATGGATTCAGGATTCCGGCGGGTTGGTAAACATTCCTTCTGCAAATATTTCGGAACGGCGGCCGAGATTTGCTATTGTAGAAAAAGAATGGGCCGTTTTATACTTCTCTATCAAATGGTATCCGAGCGCATATCCCATCATCGGCGGGACGTATTTTCTGCCGAAAAGAAGGTCATCATGAATTTTTTCTTCTTTTCCGGCTGCAAGATTTTTTTTGAAAAACTGTTGCCACGCATGTTTTTTCTGTTTTTCGGAATAGCGTTTTGATGTTTCCGATACATATTCTTCTCCGACATACTCGAGCACGGCATGTTCAGCAAGCCCTTCAAACACGAGGGAATCGAGCAAAGTATAGTCTCGCGGCGGTTTTTTCAACCTGCTCATTCTTGCCGCATGATGGTATTCATGGACAAACAGCGCTTCCCATTCTTTCCGGTCCCGAACCGGTGCAAGAAATAAAAAAACGGCACCCGGCAGTGTTACGCCCGATTTTCCGCGGCTGCGGCCAAAGTTGAAACCGTTTCCATTCCTGACTGGAAAAATGTAAATGTCCGGATCTGGCCCGTTCCAAAGCTTTTTGTATTTTGCATGATACTCCCCGATTTTCTCCCAGGCATCCGCTTTTTTCAACGCAGTAAAAATCTGTTCTGCCTGCCTTGAAGGGCGGTACATGCCGAAACGCTGCAAGTAGCGATAAAAATCTTCCGGATCTTCCCTTCCCTGTTTGATTGTTTCTAAAAACAGCTCCGGTTTTGAGAAAGCTTCTTCCATCCACACATCCGTCCGAATGATCCCCATCGCCGGTTCCCCCTCCCGTTTGCTTTATTTTATTGCGGAAGACCGGATTTTAGAAAATAAATTTTTCAAAAGCCAGAGCAGACTGCCGCACATCCCGGAATGCGTTTTTTCCCCTGTAAATTCATCTTTCCGCCCGCAAAAATCACACTTTTGAAACCGCCAGCACGGGAGTCTGTCCGCACCCTTTGATCCCCATGCCAAAACGTTATCGGAACCGCATGGGATGTTCCATCCCCTTTTCGCGACTCGGCTTTTCTAGCACGTGATCCTTGAAAAACGTTTCGCAATATTTGGTTTCGTTTCCATGCAAAAAGGGTATCCCATTTTAACCGGGATACCCCTTTTGGATCAGGCTTCGTATTTTTTAAAAGCAAGGGTTGCGTTGTGTCCGCCGAAACCGAGCGAATTGCTGATCGCTGCGTTCAGCTCCTGTTTGCGCGCTTTATCCGGAACATAGTCCAAATCGCATTCCGGATCAGGCGTTTGAATATTGATGGTTGGCGGAACAATGCCTTCTTTGATCGCAAGCACAGTAAAAATGGCTTCCACGCTGCCTGCTGCCCCGAGCAGATGGCCTGTCATCGATTTTGTCGAGCTGACGGCCAGTTTGTAAGCATGGTCGCCGAAAACCTCTTTAATCGCCATTGTCTCGTATTTATCATTATACGGCGTGCTTGTCCCATGGGCATTAATATAGCCGATTTCATCCGGGGCAAGGCCAGCATCATCAAGCGCCATTTGCATCGAGCGCGCGCCGCCTTCCCCGCCAGGCGCAGGCGCGGTAATATGGTAGGCATCCCCGGTTGACCCGTAGCCAACCACTTCCGCATAAATTTTGGCTCCGCGTTTTAAAGCATGTTCTAAGTCTTCAAGCACCAAAATGCCGGCGCCTTCGCCGATGACAAACCCGTCCCGGTTTAAATCAAACGGGCGGCTTGCCGTTTCCGGATCCGGATTGGTGGACAGCGCTGTATTGGCACAAAATCCCGCGAACGACATTCTTGTAATCGGCGCTTCCGTCCCGCCTGCAATCATAGCATCGCAATCGCCGCGCTGGATCGCTTTAAAGGCGTCCCCGATTGAGTTTGTTCCCGTTGCACACGCCGTGACGGTGCAGGAGTTAATCCCTTTTGCGCCAAGAATGATCGAAACCTGGCCTGCTGCCATATCCGGAATCATCATCGGTACAAAGAAAGGGCTCACACGCCGGTATCCGCGCTTTTGGAATACTTCAAACTGGTTTTCGAATGTTTCCATGCCGCCGATTCCGGAACCGATCCAGACGCCGACACGAGTTGCGTTTTGTTCGTTGATCGTAAGTCCGGCATCTTTTACCGCCATCAGTGCAGATGCAACCGCATAATGGGTAAAACGGTCCATTTTGCGGGCTTCTCTTCGTTCAATAAATTCTTCGATGTTAAAGTCTCTCACTTCAGCTGCCACTTTTGCCGGAAACTGATCCGCATCCAGCCTTGTCAGCGGGCCGATGCCGGATTTCCCGTCCAGCACAGTTTCCCAGGCTGTCCGCGCGTCATTTCCGACCGGCGTAACAGCCCCGATTCCCGTAACAACCACTCTTCTTTTTTCCATTATGCCATCTCCTTTTCCTGGTATAAGAAGACCGTGTTTCTTACAATCTGTATGCTGCATTTAAGCGTGTTATCTTCCCCATCTGATCAGTACGGCTCCCCAGGTCAGTCCGCCGCCGAAGCCGACCATCAGGATGAGGTCATCCTCTTTGATCTTTCCTTCTTCCAGTTCATCCACCAATGAAATCGGTATGGATGCCGCCGAAGTATTCCCGTATTTGTGGATTGTTTTCGACATTTTTTCCACCGGCAGGCCGAGCCTTTCCCGCGCAGATTCCATGATTCGGATATTGGCCTGGTGCGGAATTAAGAAATCGATGTCTTCCTTCCTGACGCCGGCCTTTTCGATCACGCGCACGCTCGATTCGCCCATTTGGCGGACGGCAAATTTAAACACTTCACGACCGTTCATGACAAGATGGCCACTTTTATCTTCATACAAATATTTTCCGCCTGAACCGTCCGAACCGAGTTCAAAAGCAAGGATGCCCCTGCCTTCCGATACCGGGCCGACAACCGCTGCGCCCGCCCCGTCGCCGAACAGCACCGCCGTACTGCGGTCTTCCCAGTTCGTGATCTTGGATAATTTCTCAACACCTACAATTAAAACATATTTATACGTTTTCGTCTCAATAAATTGCTTGGCCGTCGCAAGCCCGTACATAAAACCGGAACAGGCCGCACTGATATCCATCGCGGCAGCTTTTTTTGCGCCGAGGCGGTCCTGCAAAATATTGGAGACCGTCGGAAACGGCTGATCCGGCGTCACGGTCGCAACAAGGATTAAGTCGAGCTCTTCCGCGGAAATGCCTGCATGTTTCACCGCTTTTACAGCCGCTTCATATGCCATATCGGAAGTCTCCATATCATCCGCTGCAATCCGCCGTTCTTCAATCCCGGTTCTCGTCCGGATCCATTCATCCGACGTGTCCATCATTTTTTCAAAGTCTGCATTTGTTAAAACCTTTTCAGGATTATATTTTCCGACACCGATAATGCCAGCATTCATTTTGCATTCCTTCTTTCACTAAAATAATCAAAGCGGCATAATTCCTTATCGCACAATATTATGACCTGCTCCTAATTATAACAAAGCCCTGTTTGCTTGTCACGAATAGAAGAAAATACGGGCCATGCCCACAATGGCGGGATGAAAAAACGTGCTACCAATAGGGCGGAGCCGCGCGGATCGCATGGTGCTTGTTTTCCTCCCGCTTTAAGATCCGGGCCATTGATGCAAGCCGATTCAGTTTTTCTGTCATATGCTGATCATAGATCCGGACCGCCCTCATCCTGGCAAAAAAGAAGGAAAGGAAGTGAAAAAATGGAAGAACATGAAAAAATCCACCCTTTTGACCGGATGTTTTTCCCGCAAAAGCGGCAAGAGCCGCCCGGGACCGGACAGGAAGAAGCAGATGAAGAAATAAACGGCGGCTTGTTTGACCTTTCTTTTTTCCGGAATGTGGATATGGAAGCGTTGCTGGATCAAGCTGACAAAGTCGTTGGCATTTTCGAGGAGTTTAAGCCGTTGTTCCGGAAAATCACGCCGGTTTTTGAAAAGTGGCTTTCCCATTTTGAAAAGGAAGATTAGCGTTCTTTAGCTGTTCTTCCGTTGACAGGCGATTTGCTGTTGAATCGCGGCCTGCCAGGAAACGGACGGCCGGACGATCATCGGTTCCAGTTCACCTTTTGCCTCAAGCCTGCACGAAGGAAGCGTGGGGCTGCCTGTATCCTGCGTTAAAAACCGGGCGACAGGCTCCCATCCGTTTCCGTCAGGGCTTTTTAAATAAAAGGCTTTCCCCGTTTCCCCTTTTTCAAGCTCGGAGACAATGGCCACTGCGGCATCTGCTGCAAAAAGGGCATCGCGGTCGTCATATTTCAAGTCCGGTTCCGTATTCCCGTTAATCATTTGGGAAAAAGCAAGGCTCCCGGGCTGACCGGGGCCGAACAGTGCCGGAACAAAAAAGGTAATGCGTGCGCAATCGCCAAGCACGCCGGGAACCCATTCTGCCTGTTCCGCAACCGCCAGATGGTTTGGAAGAATGAGTGCCACACGTTCGATTTGCGCTTTAAACGGTTCTAAAAAGCGGCATGCATCTTGTAAATCTTCACGGGCATCCCGGACATAATAATCGTATACCGGAATGCAGCATGTGCATTTTTCCGGCGACAACCGGCTCAGAGGCTGGTAATCCAAATTGGCATTTCTTCCGATTTCCATCCATCTTTCTTCCAACAAAAACCCGGGATCCGTTTCTTGATCAGCCGCTATAACCGGATACCCCGCATCAAGCAGTGCCTTGCACAGCTCAAATCCGAAGAACGCCCCGGCACCAATGACAAGTGCTTGATTCATGGCCGGCCCTCCATTCATCTTTATTCAAGCATATGCTTTTCCCGCCGTAAAGATACTTCCGGACGATCCAAAACGGACAAAAGGCCGCTGTGCCCATTTTTCGTTCCAGCCTTCGGGAAAAATTTCATCCGCGGCAACCGGGTTCCCCTTTTCCAATGGCTGCGGCTGTGATAAGATAAAGGGTGATTTAAAAAGTGTTTTTCAATCGGGGTGAAAGTATGAAATACATCGTAACGATTTTTTGGGTGTTTTTACTGAGCCAAATGCTCGGCTACGTTGGCAGTGCCATGTCAAACTCGCATTACAGCATGAAAACGATGGCCATTATGTCGCTTGTCATTTCCGCTGCTGCATTTATTGTTAATGCAGCATTGCCGAAAAACACAAGTCCCGAACATTAAATCAAAACACCCCTCACCGGAAACCGGGAGGCGCTGTTTCGCAGTGCCTCCCGGTTTTTTCATCATTATCCGGTTGTCACTTGAAGCGAGCCGTCTTTCACATCAAGCGTGACGGTTTGATGCGGCTTCACCTTTCCTGCAATGATTTCTTTTGCAAGCCTCGTTTCAATTTGATGCTGGATAAACCGTTTCAGCGGCCGTGCCCCGTACACCGGATCATAGGCCGATTCCGCAATCCATTTTTTCGCCTCATCGGATAGCTGAAGCCCGACCGATTGTTCAGCGAGGCGTGCAGCCAATTCGTGCATCATTTTATCCACGATGCCCATCATATTTTCCAGCGTGAGCGGCTTGAATAAGATGATATCGTCAATCCGGTTTAAAAATTCAGGCCGGAACGACGCGCGCAACTGTGCCATCACCGCATTTTTCGTCTCTTCGCTGATTTCATCGCCTTTGATATCAAGCAAATAGGACGACCCGATATTTGACGTCATGATCACGATCGCGTTTTTAAAATCAACCGTCCGTCCCTGCGAATCGGTGATACGGCCGTCATCGAGCATCTGGAGCAAAATATTGAACACTTCCGGGTGGGCTTTTTCAATTTCATCCAGCAAAATGACGGAATACGGTTTCCGCCGCACCGCTTCAGTGAGCTGGCCACCTTCTTCATAGCCGACATATCCCGGCGGCGCCCCGATCAGCCGCGAGACCGCAAATTTTTCCATATATTCACTCATGTCGATCCGGATCATATGATTTTCATCGTCAAATAAATGCTGTGCCAGCGCTTTGGCAAGTTCTGTCTTCCCAACGCCGGTAGGGCCGAGAAAAATAAAGGATCCGATCGGGCGGTTCGGGTCTTTCATGCCGGCTCTGGCTCTTAGAACCGCATCGCTGACAAGGCGGACAGCTTCATCCTGGCCGATGACGCGTTCATGTAAAATGCTTTCCAGCTTTAACAGTTTTTCGCGTTCGCTTTGCACAAGTTTTGCAACGGGGATCCCCGTCCAGCGCGCGACAATCGCTGCAATTTCTTCTTCTGTGACTTCTTCGCGCAAAATCCGGCCGCTGCCTTCTTTTTCCGCCATTTGCTGTTCGAGCTGTTTTAATTCTTTTTCAACGGCCGGAATCCTGCCATGCCGGAGTTCAGCCGCTTTGTTCAAATCATACCGGTTTTCCGCTTCTTCAAGATCGCGCCGGTATTTTTCAAGCAATTCCCGTTTTTCCTGTACTTTTTGCAATTCCGCTTTTTCAGCCTGCCATTTGGCGCGCATCCGGTTCGCTTCTTCTTTCAAATCAGCAAGCTCTTTTTGCAAAATGCCAAGACGGGCTTTGCTTGCTTCATCCGTTTCTTTTTGCAGAGCGGCTTCTTCAATTTCCAGCTGCATAACGCGCCTTGTCACTTCATCAAGTTCCGTCGGCATGGAATCCATTTCAACACGGATGTTTGCGCAGGCCTCATCGACAAGATCGATCGCCTTATCCGGCAAAAAACGGTCGGTAATATAACGGTTTGATAGTGTGGCTGCAGCGACAAGCGCTTTGTCATGGATGCGGACGCCGTGGTGGATTTCAAAACGTTCCCTTAACCCTCTTAAAATCGAAATCGTATCCTCCACATCCGGCTCCTGGACGAGCACTTGCTGGAAACGGCGTTCGAGGGCCGCATCTTTTTCAATATATTGCCGATATTCATTCAGGGTCGTCGCGCCGATACAGTGCAGTTCACCACGGGCAAGCATCGGCTTCAGCATATTGCCGGCATCCATTGCCCCTTCTGTTTTGCCGGCGCCGACAATCGTGTGCAGTTCATCGATAAACAGCAAAATTTGCCCGTTGCTTTTTTTAATTTCCTGCAATACCGCCTTCAGCCGTTCTTCAAATTCCCCCCTGAACTTGGCGCCTGCAACAAGCGCCCCGAGGTCGAGCGAAAAAATCGTTTTGTCTTTTAAGCCTTCCGGGACATCTTTCCTGACGATCCGCTGGGCAAGCCCCTCGACAATGGCCGTTTTCCCAACGCCGGGTTCGCCGATCAGAACAGGGTTGTTTTTCGTTTTCCGTGATAAAATCCGGATGACGTTCCGGATTTCCGCATCCCGGCCGATAACAGGGTCGATTTTTCCGGCTTTAACGGCTTCAACAAGGTCAGTGCCGTATTTTTTTAAAACATTGTAGTTTGCTTCCGGGTTTTGCGAGGCCACTTTTTGATTCCCCCTTATGTTTTTGATCACCTGAAGCAGTTGCTGTTTCGTGATCCTGCTTTTCAAATACCGGGACAGGTCATCGTGTTCGACATCCATGACAGCAAGGGCCAGATGTTCAACCGAAATGTACTCGTCCTGGAGCGCGCGCATTTCTTCTTCCGCGAGTCTGAACAGCTCGATCAGCGCCGCAGACAAATACGGCGCGCTTTGCCCGGTCACTTCCGGCTTTTTCGCGAGAATCCCATCTGCAATTTTTCCAATTTCTTCCTTGCTTAAGCCAAGGCCGTTATATATCTCAGGAAGCAGGCTGTCCGGCTTTTCCATTAACGTTTTCCATAAATGGGCAATATCGAGTTCCGGGTGATGTTTTTGAGCGGCCAGCTGCTGGGCTTCCGCCAACCCTTCCTGTACCGTAAAAGTCATGCGGTTGATATCCATCCATTCCACCTCCGAATGGCGCGTACCGTTTAACGCGGCGCGGGCACCTGTCCTTATTTTACCGTTTTTCCTTTAAAGACAGCAAAAAAACGGGGATAGCTCCCCGTTTTGATTTTAAGGTTTGCGTTTGCGCCTCCAATGGCGGGCATCGTTCGTTGTTTCCGGAAAGCGGTCGCCCCTGCTAAGATGGGCGCTTTTCGGGTTTACGACCGGGTCGCCATTTTCGCCAACTTCTACATAAACCCCATTATTCGGTGCTTTGCTTCCGGGGTGAAACAGGTTGCTTTGCCCCAAAGTAACGCCCCCTTTTTTTATCGTCAGCATTAGTTTGGGCTGATCTTGTTAAAGCATGAGCGCTTATTTTTGCCAGCCAAAAAATACAACGGCGAAGAGGGGGCTGTTTAATCAGTTAATTCCGAGCGCAATTTTGGCATAACGCGACATGCGGTCTTTTGTCCACGGCGGGTTCCAGACGATATTGACATGGGTGTCCTTCACTTCAGGAATGTCCTGTACCGCCATTTGCACCTGGTCAACGAGAATTCCCGCGAGCGGGCAGCCCATTGCGGTCAGGGTCATGGTCACCGTCAGGCAGCCTTCCTCATCTAGGTCGAGATCATACACAAGCCCGAGGTTTACAATATCTATGCCAATTTCCGGGTCAATCACTTGTTCAAGCGCGCCCATAATGTTTTCTTTCAATGCTTCATCCATGGTTTTCAAACCTCCTCCGTAACTATCATAACAAAACGGTATGCAAGATAAAAATGCTTTACAGCAGGTTTTTAAGCTGGGAAAATGTTATATTATTTAGTATAATGGATCATCACGAAAATTGCATGTAAACTGAATCATTTCGAGAAAAAGGAGAAATTCAAATGCCTCAACCTTATTTAATTGCATTGGATCTTGACGGCACATTGTTAAATGATGAAAAGACCATCTCCCCGAAAACAAAATCCGTTCTGCAAAAAACAATCAAAGCCGGCCATAAGGTCATCATCTCTACCGGCCGCCCTTTCCGCTCCAGCCAGCCGTATTATGAAGAACTTGGACTCGATACGCCGATTGTCAATTTTAACGGCGCTTTTGTCCACCATCCGAAAAATACGGGCTTTGGCATCTATCATGAACCGATGCCGCTTCAAGTAGCAAAATCGATCGTTGAAACATGCGGCGATTTCCGGCTGTATAATATTGTAGCAGAAGTGAAAGATGAGGTGTACCTCCATTATCACGACGAAAAACTGCTCAATATTTTTCAAATTGGAAACCCGCATGTCACAACCGGAAATTTAATGCGCTTTTTAAAAGACGAGCCGACGTCCATGCTGATCCATGCAGCAAAGGAAGACGTGCCGTTGATCCGCAGCTACTTAAGCGATGTCCATGCCGAAGTGATCGACCACAGGCGCTGGGGGGCACCGTGGCACATCATCGAGATCATTAAAGCCGGGCTGAATAAAGCGGCCGGCATGAAAAAAGTCGCCGACGCCTACGGAATACCGAAAGAACGGATCATTGCTTTCGGGGATGAAGACAACGACCTGGAAATGATTGAATACGCGGGGACGGGGGTTGCGATGGGAAATGCCATTCCGGCCTTAAAAGCAATCGCAAATGAAATCACCCTTTCCAATACGGAAGACGGCATTGGCCTTTTTCTTGAAGAAGCGCTGAATTTGAAAGCCATCTCCTGAAAAACGCATAATCAGCGCCGGGAATTCCAACACTATAAATGGGCGCGGCACCCCGTGCACCCTTCCCGTAAAGGCGGTGTTTCGTTTGGGCAGAAGCAGCAAATCGAAACGTTTTGTCCATCAGGGAAAAGATGCAGTGAAAAAGTATAGCGAGCGTTTCCCGTATCACTCCACATTGGCCGAAGCAGAAGCGAACAGGAGCGAAGAAGGCAATTCGGGAGGCATCTTATAATGGCGAACCGACTGTTTCAAGAGGCCAGGCAATTTGTCGAACTGGCGAAAGAGACGGCTGCTTTCGGAACGGAACAAGAAAAAAACGAAATGGTGCAAAAAGCGAAAAACGCCTTATCCAGTGCATATGCCAACACGACACTTGCAGAAAAAGCACAGCTGCGCGACATGCAGCATGAACTTGGAAAATTGGAATAGCTGCCGACTTCCGGCAGCTATTCCTTTTGTTTATGTGGTTTTGCTTGTTGTCTTTGGCATGTAGTTTCGCTTGTTGCCTTCTGCAGCGGTTTTGCTTGCTGTCTTTGCCATGTGGTTTCGCTTGTTGTCTTCTGCATCGGTTTTGCTTGCTGTCTTTGCCATGTGGTTTCGCTTGTTGTCTTCTGCATCGGTTTTGCTTATCGTCTTCCTGAAACGGGTTTTCTTTTCGGCAGCGCCCCAAGATTCATTTTTCCTCACTTGAAGCATCTGCTTGAAATTGTGCAAAACGGGGAAAATCGGTAAACTAAAGACAGAACTGATTGTGAGGGTGAAAACGATGGGCATTCAAATTTTTGCTGACAGTGCCAGCGACTTGCCGCTGTCTTTTTTCAAAGAAAACCATGTACACTTGATTCCGTTGACCGTGTATGTAGAGGACAAATCCTATGACGACCTTGTCGGCATTGACCCGAAAGAAGTGTTCCGCTTGATTCGCGCGGGGGTGGGTACAAAAACGTCGCAACCGTCACCGCAATATTTTGAAAAACTTTTTACCGATCTTGCCAAATCAGGAGATACCGGTATTTACCTGGCTTTTTCGTCCGAGCTGTCCGGCACGTACCAAACGGCGGCCATGATCGCCGACCAAGTGAAAGAAGCCTATCCCAATCTTGATTTAACGGTACTCGATACAAAATGTGCTTCGATCGGTTACGGCCTCGTTGTAAAAGCAGCCGCCGATTTACGGAAAAACGGGGCAGGAAAAGAGGAAATCATCCGGGATGCCGCATTCCGCAGCAAACATATGGAGCATATTTTCACAGTCCCCGATCTTGATTTTCTTGCCAGAGGCGGCAGGCTATCGAAAACAAGCGCATTTTTCGGCGGCTTGCTGAATATTAAACCGATCCTCGATGTAGAGGACGGGAAGCTGATTCCGATTGAAAAAATCCGCGGGCGGAAAAAACTGTTGCACCGTATGCTCGATATCATGGAAGAACGCGGCACAGACCTTGAACACCAGCTGATCGGCATCTGCCACGGCGATGATGAAACGGCTGCAGAAGAAATGAAACAGCTGATTGAAGCACGTTTCGGTACAAAACAATTCTTGATCAACACAATCGGCGCCGTGATCGGGTCGCACGCCGGGCCTGGCACAATATCCGTCTTTTTCCTGAATGAGCTGCCATAACGCCTTCCAACTTTTTTCCGGGTATACCGGTTAATAGAAATTTTGGACGGGTATAGACTAATGGTGATGGCCGGTCAATCCAAATTCCGGATTGCCGTTCCGTTTAAAAATTGAACGAGGAGTGGTAAAAATGGCGAACGAACAAAATGCTTCCAAGAAAACTTTACCCGCCCAGCACCAGAACAGGCAGCCCGGCACTGAAACGGAAATGAACCCGCAGCCGAAAAATGTAAAAGACAACTACAAAGGAAGCGGCAAACTAGATGGAAAAATTGCGCTCATTACCGGTGGGGATTCCGGGATCGGAAAATCTGTCGCCATTTATTTTGCAAAAGAGGGCGCGCATGTCGCCATTTGCTATCTGAATGAAAATGAGGATGCAAAACAAACAAAAGAACTGGTGGAAAAAGAGGGGCGCCAATGCCTGATCATCCCGGGCGATATCGGGGACGAACAGCATTGCCGGGACGCAGTGGAAAAAGTGGTCAGCACATTCGGCCGGCTCGATATTTTGGTGAATAATGCGGCCGAACAACACCCGCAAAAAAGCATTCTGGATATCTCGGAAGAACAGCTTGTGAGAACATTCCGGACCAATATTTTTTCACAATTTTTCATGGTGAAAGCCGCACTGCCGCACTTAAAAGAAGGCAGCTCCATTATTAACACGACTTCGATTACGGCTTATCAAGGCAGCCCGCAGCTGCTTGATTATTCGGCAACAAAGGGCGCCATCGCAGCATTCATACGCTCTTTGTCACAGGCGCTCGTATCAAAAGGCATCCGCGTGAACGGCGTGGCCCCGGGGCCGATCTGGACGCCGCTTATCCCGTCAACCTTTACGGCAGACCAGGTTGAAAAATTCGGTTCCGACGTCCCAATGAAACGCCCCGGCCAACCGTCCGAACTGGCACCTGCCTATGTCTATCTTGCGTCCGACGACTCAAGCTATGTGACCGGGCAAGTCATCCACGTAAACGGCGGCACCGTGATCAACGGCTGACGCGCACACCGGAAAGGCACATTCCTTTCCGGTTTTCTTTTTGCTTAAAAAAGGCGCGCACGATACCGGCGTACATTTCCCCGGACCAAAGTCTCTTGATGCAAAACAGTGAACATTTTTACGGGCTAAAATCTCTAGCTCCGGACCCTTTTCTTTCTGCTTATAAAGGTATGAAAACCCCTCCCCTTGTCAAAAACAAATAAGGAAATGATGCTCGGGAAGGAGGGCCGCAAATGGACGGACAATTCAGATTAAAAATCATGGAATGCCAGTCCCGCGCTTTTTTAACAGGTTCAATCGAGAAGCTGAATGAAGAATGGGTGTTTTTTGATGATATATCTGATGAGGCATCGATGCTTGAGGAGTTTGTTGGCCAAAAAATTGAAATCTTCCATTCCGGGCGTTGGAAAAAAGGCATATTAACAGAAGATCAAACCGTCATGTCAGATGGGAAAATGCTTCTTCTTGAAGAAAAAGCAAGCTTGCGGATTCCGAAGCCGGTCAATTTTTCGCTTGAGATGCTCTTCGGAGAGTGGGAGGACGGCCTGTTTCACCGCTTCGTCTCTTTCTTAAACGGGGCAGGCTTTTCTATTTATGATTGTATCTATTGTCATAACGTATTATCATGCCTCGTCAACCTGGAGAAAAAAGAAGGCGTGAATTTCATGCTGTTTGATAACGGAGAGGCTATTTTATCCGTCCACCACCATTTCCGGCTGGGCAAACAAGCGGACGAGTGGTTCGAGTGTACATGGAGTGACGGAAGGCGCATGCTTTTGAAAAAAATGTAAAAAGGAAGGCAAGCCGGCCCTTGCCTCCCTTCTCCATTTCTATCCTGAAAAACTACACCGGCACCACATAGGCATCAATAAAAAGGATGCCATCCCATCGGCAGGCGCAGCCCAAGATACAGGACGGCGGCGAAAAAGATGATCAGCAAAACCCAGAGGATTCCCGTACTTTTTCTTTTAGAAAGCCGCAGCGTAATCATTTCCATCATCCCAATCACGAGAATCCCGCCGAGCAGTTTAAGGCCGTACAGGGCAGGATCAAGGCGCTGGTTATGGAAAAAGAGCAGCGCACCTGTGACGATGACGAGTATGTAAAACAGCCTTAAAACCATCTGGACCGTTTTAAACGCCTTTTCTTTTCCTGCGCGATGGAGGAACAAGGCCAAAATAAACAAAAGGATCGCAATGACCCATGTTGTGACATGCGCATCTGTCCGGGTTAACATCGTTCGATCTTCTCCTTTGCTTCTTTATCTGTCTTATACCCATCTTACTTTATTTGATGGTGTTTCGCAAAGTTCCCACCTTTTCAACCGTAATTTCAACCTCATCACCAGGATTCAAGAAACGCGGCGGATGAAACCCGTTGCCGACGCCGGCTGGGGTGCCCGTTGCAATGATATCCCCGGGTAAAAGCGTCATCCCTTTCGACAATTCGGATATAATCTCCTCAACCGGGAAAATGAAGCGGGATGTATTGGACTGCTGGCGGACTTCCCCGTTTACTTTTGTCACGATATCAAGCGCATTCGGATTTTCGATTTCGGAACGATCGACAACCCACGGACCAACCGGGCAGGATCCGTCCAGGCTTTTCCCGATAAAATATTGCTTATGCTTCCGTTGAAGATCCCTTGCTGTGATATCGTTTAAAATGGTATACCCAAACACATGGGAAAGAGCATTTTCTTTTGCAATCTGTTTCCCTTCCTTCCCGATCACGACGGCCAACTCCCCTTCGTAATCCAACTCGCGGGTAACCGCCCGATGTGAATCAACCGACGCTTCATGTGCATTAATAGTTGTCGTCGCTTTTGTAAACATAATAATATGTTCAGGAATATCTTCCGCGCTCCCCATTTCAATTGCATGCTCCCGATAATTTTTGCCGACACACAACATGTTTCTCACCGGGTCCGGAATCGGGGGAAGGCAGGAAACCTCGTGAAGCGGAACGAGCGCGCCTTCAAGGGTTGCTTCCGGTTTTTTCAATTCTTCCCGGACACGGCCGGTAAACGCCTCGCCCGCCCGGATGCCTTCAAGCAAAGATGGCGGAAAACCATCCAAAGCCCGTAAATTTAAAATCGTTGTTTCATTATAAAGCACACCGTATTGTACCTGGTCTTGCCAAACAAAGCTCATGAATTTCATCGTATACACCTCATCCTTTTTTGTCATTTCGATAACTGAGTCGCCGCCAGCCCCATTCAAGCGGCCCGTAGCGGAAGCGATGCAGCCAAATGTCAGAAACCAGCACTTGCATAAGAAAAATCAAAACAACAAGCAATACCCCGCTTGACACAGACAGCTTTCCGTAAAGCCCGAGACCGTAGGCGTAAAAGATCAAAGAGGCTAAACCAGACTGGCTGATGTAATTGGAAAGCGACATCCTCCCGGCCATTGCAACCGGCCTGAGAAAATCCGCCAGCCGGTGCTTTACACAGAGCTCAATAAGTGCAACATAAGCACCGCTTAAAATGACGCCGCCGATCGTCTCCCGGATATACAGAAAAGGCAGGATGGGGGAGACAATAACCGGCAACAGTTTGCAAAACAGGCCAAAAGCAAAGCAGCAACAAAAAAACAGCAGCCATTTTTTTGCCGGAATCCTCCCTTTTGTAAGCCAGCCTTCCCTGCAAACGCCCGCCCCCGCCATCATCAGCGGAAAAACAGACAGAAAAGCATGCCATGTGCCGGGAGGTCCGTATACCGCATACCAGTCCAGCCACCTTCTTTTCGTAATGTCGATAAAGCTCCCGTTTGCATACACCTGCAATGAAGCAGTGGCATTGTGCCAGTCAGTATACAAAAGTGAAGCGTCCGGCAACCGGATGGCCATCACCATCAAATAAAAACTTATCAGCAAATGCGAGATGAAAAAGAGGGCAGCCCCGCCAAAAATCAAAGTTTTCCCTCCCTGTTTCAGAAAAGGCAAAAGCATCATGCCAAAGACCGCATAAGCCGCTAAAATGTCCCCTGGCCAGATGAGCCATGCATGGGCAAGGCCGAGAACAAGCAAAACGGAAAGGCGCCGGAAAAGAAACTGATAAACCCCGACCCCTGCCTTTTCCGCCCGCCGTTTCTGCACCATCAGCCCATATCCGAAAAGAAACGCAAAAATGGGATAAAAACTGGACTGGAAAAACACCTCAATCCACGTCACGATTGCCCGATCCTCCGCTTTGAACCAGTCATACGGATTTATATAAAGATAAGGGGACAGAAAAGAAAGCATATTTACCATAAGAATGCCAAAAAGGGAAAATCCCCTCAATATGTCAATTGCAGGATTCCGCCGTTTTTCACGGATTGGCGCCCATTCAGCCATTGCAACGCTCCTTTTTTGTTTTTGCCCGTTAGGCGGATGAATCACCCTTTTTTCGTTTTTTTCATACAATGAAGCATGAAAAAGTCAATTGCCACTGACCAAGGAAGGATGTGCGCGCCATGCCCGGTTTTGTCGGCGCCGTCCAAATTATCAGTATCGGATCAAGCGGCGTCTTTAATGTCGGTGACGTATTCCTGATTCAGCCGGTTGCCAGTTCCAAAACGTTTGCCGGGGCAGGGTCCTTTAACACCGGTGAAAACCTGTCCATTACAAACTACCAGTCAAATACAAATACGTATGATTTTGATGTCATTGACCAGGGAAACAATTTTAATTTGTAACGGGTGAAAACAAATGAATTTTTACGTGCAACAAAGTATCCACATCCGCATGATCAAGATCGGCGGCATTACAAATTCTTCCGTCTTTCAAATCGGCACGTCCGGCATCATCAAGCCGGCAGCTTATTTGTATAATACCGGGAATTTTTCCGCGCCGGCTCCTTCTGCCGCTGCAGACCAGCCTTATAATCCGAATGTGACAGTTCCCATGCAGTCCGGCGCTGCCGCTTCAAGCTCAAGATAGAAAGCGCGGTCCCGGTTTTCCCGGCGTTGTGCTGAAACCGGTATTTCTTTCCGGCCACATTTAGACGGCAGCAACTTCAGGTATGTACACGTGTGCTGAACCTGCATGTTCTTTCCGGACCCTACGCCAGGTTCAGCATTGACGCTGCACACCGATGCTTTGCTTTAAGCTCAGGTTTCGTTCCGATCCAAGCCGGCGGTCACTGCCGGGCTTTAAGCCAGAAGGGGGTTTTTGAATGCCAGACCTTTTTGCCGAACTCCGGCAGCTTTACCAATACTTTCAACACCATGAAGCGAAGTTGGCGAAAATGGAAAAGACGCTTGCCTCCCTCATGGAGGAGATTGAGCAGCTGAAAGCAAGGCCGCCTGTCCGGGTGGACCGGATCGAATATGCATTTGATCAGCTGAAAATTGAAACACTAGATGGCACCTTGAATATCGGCATTAATCCGTCTGACCTGTCCAGTATAGAGGATGCAGCCATCCCCCAAACGCAGGGCATCCCCCATGCCAACAATGAACACCGTGCTGCTTTAAAACAGGCGCTTACCGAAAAACTGATGGAATATTTGGAAAAAGAACTCCCAACAACGATCACCGACAATGAGCGGCAATTCAAAGTCCGCCTAAATCAAGAATATCATAATTTTATAAAAAATGACTTAAAAAACCAACTTCCGCAGCGCATTGATTATTATATCAACCAGCTCAATCCAACCGGGCCCGTTGAAGGCGAATGGTTTGACAAATTGCTTGGGCAAATCAAGGCGGATATGGCGCATGCCGTACAAGTTTTTATTTCCCATTTGCCGCCGCAAATGAACGGAGGTGCCAGCGATGGAACTGAACGTCACAAACCGTGAAATCTGTGTCGATTATGTCCAAATTATCGGCATTTCGAGTGCCTCGGTTTTCCTCATTGGCGATACGGAAACGATTCAGCAGGGAGCGGCCTTTGATACGCCGCCGGAATCCCTGATTATCAGCCCGTACGTGCCGTTTGTACCGAGGGGATAACAGGATGCAAAGAAACTCCTTTGTGGATACGCTCCGGGTCAAAACCGTCATATTTGGGTCGAACGTTATTGTTGGAGACTCCGAGCGGATCCAGATGTCTGCCACCGTCCTTGCGATCCAGCGCCAGCAGGAATTGTACTACGGATTTGAAGCGCCGTTTCAAACTTTTCCCATTTTCAGCCTGGCCGTTCCGATTCCGCCAGTAACAGAACAAATCCGGTTTCAGGTTTACCAAGAAAATCCGGTCATAAAAGTTTCGAATGTAGATATCATTGGGATGTCGACTTCAACCGTCATGCAAATCGGGAGCACTAAATCAATCGCCCTTGAATCAAGGGTCCACCATACCCGTCAGCTAGACCCGAATATTCTGAAGCTTGGCGGCCGTGTTCCCCCGCGCACCGTTGCCGTCAGCCAGGAAAGCAGCGTCATGCCAGATTAATCCGGAAAGCAGGTGATCAAAATGCCGGCCATTGTAGGCCCTTTACAAATCTATAATGTTGGAAGCGGCATTGTCCATTTTGGAGACACGGCTGTCATCTCACCGAAAACAAGTTCGAAAACATCTACCGGCTCCGGTTCTCTTTCCACTTCCGCATTTGTCATTACAAACAACGCGCTCAGTGCAAACAATACGGCTAACGGCAGTGTTGTCGACCAGCCATCTGCAGGAAACCATTAGAAAGGCAAAGAGGGCAGGCAAATTTTCCGCTACCTCGCTGCCTTCAAAATGGAAAGATAAATTTTTATGTGTTGCTATAGCTATGGCAAGAATGGGCTCCCTTAAAGGGGGGCCCATTTATGATTGGATTTGGAGAAGATGCCCGCCATCAAAGAAATACAAGTATTGCGCTTTTACCTTTTTCTTTAAAATGGTTTCCAGCGCCCTTGAATAAAGGGCCAGCTGGACTTCATAACGTTTGCGCAGAACAGGCTCTGCTTCTTCAAATCCACCTTTAAACCTGCCGTGGATATTGTCTGTCTTAAAATCGAGCAATACGAGGCCATCTTTTTCCTCTGCCACGCAATCAAATATGCCCTGAATAAGAACACGTTCTTCCGCAAGGGATGCATCCCGGTAAATTTCTGCTGCGGGAACGGACAAACTAAACGGCATTTCCCGCATCACCCGGCCGGCTGCCAGAATACGGCGGCCGATATCCGTTTCAAAAAAGCGGACAAGCTGTTCAGCCGCAATGGCATCCGCCTGTTCTTCCGTGAGCAGCTCCTGTTTCACCATCTCTTCAACCAGCGCCTCAACGGAAGCATAAGTCGGGGGCGCATCAAACGGGATATGCTGCATCACCATATGCATCGCTGTCCCGCGTTCAGCCGGCGTAATCGATTTTTCCTGCATAAAACGGGGACGGTCAAAGATATGTTTTTCCGCATTCGGAATAAACCGGGTACCATTCGTTTCGTCATGCTCTTCATGCATCCGTTTCAATTCCGATACCGATTGTTTGGCACGCCGGAATGTTGCCGGCTCATTGCTGTACCGGAAGCTTAAACGCTCGAAAACTTGCGCTTTATAAGCGGATTCCGCCGCAACCGGGAGGCCGGCTTTCACTTGATGCTGCCAGTCCACTTCCCCAACTTGTTCCGGTTCCTGGATATCGGCAAACTGTTCTTTCGGCAAAACGGCGATCTGCCATTTGGACGGATCATCCAGCACCACCCGGCCGTCATCCCCGAAAAGCACTGTTCCGTCCGCATGCCTGCTGAGCGAAGGAATGATCCAGTCCAAGTAAGTGCCGGCCGCTGCGCGCACATGGTCTGGCATCAGCCAGCCTTCCTGCCGCCTCGTTTTCCCCCATTTTTCCAGGCGCTTGCCAAGATTTTTCACCGTCCCGACCAAATACAGTTTTTCTTTTGCCCTTGTGAGCGCGACATACAAGACGCGCATTTCTTCAGCCAGCATTTCCAGCTTTTTCTTTCTTTTAAAAGCAAGCTGCGGCAAAGACGGGTATGTGATCCGTTTTTCCGGATGAATATACTTTGAGGCGAACCCGAAATCTTTATCAAGAAGAAACGCCTGGCTGATATCGCGCATATTAAATTTCCTGTTGAGACCGGCCACGAACACAACCGGGAACTCGAGCCCTTTGCTTGCATGGATGGTCATCAGGCGGACGACATCTTCCTGTTCGCTCAATGCCCTCGCTGTTCCGAGGTCATCCCCGCGCTCCTGCATGCGTTCGATAAAGCGCAAAAACCGGAACAGCCCCCTGAAAGACGTTTCTTCATATTGCCGCGCCCGGTCATACAAAGCCCGCAAATTGGCCTGCCGCTGCTTTCCTCCGGGTAGTCCGCCGGCAAAGTCATAAAACTGCGTGTCCCGGTACAGCTGCCAAATGAGGGAGGACAAATCCCCCTGCCTTGCAACAGACCGCCACACCGACAATTTTTCCATGAATCTGGACACTTTCTCATGTGCTTCTTCTTCCTCAGGATCCGGCCGGTCTGCTATAAATTTTTTCACCGCTTCATAATACGGACCCCGCTTTTCATGAATGCGGATAAGGGCAAGCGCTTCTTCATCGAGCCCGACAATCGGGGAACGGAGCACGACTGCAAGCGGAATGTCCTGATACGGGTTGTCAATTACTTTTAATAAAGAAAGCATGATGGATACTTCCGTCGCGTCAAAATATCCAGTTGAAAGTTCCGTGTACAACGGGATGCCCGCCTGTTTCAACTCTTCCATTATGGTCGGCGCCCATGCCATGGAACGCATCAGGATAACGATATCTTTGTACCGGATCGGGCGGGATGTGCCGGTTTTCGGATTGTAAACCTGTTCTTCGCCGATCAGTTTTTTTATTTCACGGGCAAGATAACGGGCTTCAAGCTGGGATTGTTCCAGTTCGGCCCGGTCCAGCGTTTCTTCATCCGAAATGTCTTCTTCAATCGCTTCATCGGCCTGGTCAATCAATGCCACTTTGACCGGATGATCCCCTTCCGGATAAGATGCGCCTGCCACAAGTTCAGCCTGGCTGTCATATGCCATTTCGCCCACCTTTAGGCCCATGATTTGTTTAAAAATAAAATTCGTGCCGTCGAGAATTTCTTTGCGGCTGCGGAAGTTTTTCGACAAGTCGATTCTGAGACCCGTATCCCGGCCTTCCGGATCAAAATCCCGGTATTTTTTTAAAAACAGGTTCGGTTCAGCAAGCCGGAACCGGTAGATGCTTTGTTTCACGTCTCCAACCATAAACCGGTTGCCGTCAAATCCCGCCCCTTTTGCCACAAGGTTCATGATCGTTTCCTGTACCATGTTGACATCCTGGAATTCATCAATCAGCACTTCTTTAAATTGCTGCTGGTAAGCTTTGGCCACTTCTGACGGGATGAGGGCGCCGTCTTCATTTTTTTCAGCAAGAATGTCCAGGCAAAAATGCTCCAAGTCCGAAAAATCGACGATCCCTTTTTCCGCTTTTACCGCGCCATATGCATCCGCAAATTTTTTGACGAGCGTTCTAAGTTCCGCAATCACCGGCCGCATTTCCTGCATGTCTTTCAGGAACGATGCCGGCTTCCTTGAGAAAAAGTCTTTTTTTAAATCTTCAAGTGTTTTCTTTGCAGATTTCCGCAAATCATCGGCTGCTTTGACGAGCTCCTCTTCATATGCCTCCCCTTTGCACGCTTTGGCGCGTGTAAACTGCCATGCATTCATTTCTTCATAAAGCCCCTGCCAGGGACCGTGAATTGCCGCAAGCAATCTGTCTGTAATCTTCATGTCATCGAGATAATTTTCCGCTCTCGGCGCAGGTCCGCCCGGCTCTAAGGCGAGTCCATACGCTTCCTCCAGCATGTCTTTGGCAGCCTGCAGCTGGAGGTGAATATCTTCTTTCACCGCTGCCATAAACGGAAGGCTGTCCACCTCTTCCACATCCCCGACATCATACAGTTCGACCATTTTATCAAGCCATGCAGACGGATCCGGGTGGGAACGGGAAAAGTCGTAAAGCTTCCGGATCAGATGCTGGAGCTCGTCATCACTGCGGTCGTTTGAGAATGTATCCACTGTGCGGTAAAACAGGTCATTTCCCTCTTTCGCATACTCCGTTTCAAAGAGGTCATCCAGCACTTCATCGCGCAGAAGTTCGGCTTCTGTATCATCGGCGATCCTGAATCCGGGGTCGATGTCAATCAAATAATAATATTTTCGGATCACTTCAAGACAGAAAGCGTGCAGCGTGGAAATCGGCGCTTTATTCAGCAGGCTCAGCTGTTTCCGTAAATGATGCGAATCCGGGCGGCTGCTGATCGCCTCCTCGATCGCTTTACCGATGCGATGGCGCATTTCCGCAGCCGCAGCATTGGTAAAGGTGACAATGAGCAGTTCATCAATATCGAGCGGATCGTGTTCATCCAATATTTTTTGGATAATCCTTTCCACGAGCACGGCAGTTTTCCCTGAACCAGCAGCCGCCGCGACGAGGATGTCCTGCCCTTTTGCCATGACGGCTTTCCATTGGTCATCCGTCCAGACGGCATTCGCCGGTTTATCCGGAATGGCTATTTTCATCTGTTCTGCGCTCCTTTCTCATTTTGGCGAGGATTTCTTCCGGTTTTTCCGGGTGAATAAGGCGGTAATTGTTTTCTTCCATCGACTGGTCAAACTGGCAGACCGAACGGAACGGGCAGAATGTGCACGCCGCCTGTTTTTTTATTTTATATGGCGCGATATCCGTTGTGCCGGACAGGATCGCATTACCAGCCTCTGTGTAAATATTGCGCACATAGCTGCGGATCGCTTCAAAGTCTTCTTTGCTTGCCACTTCGGAACGGGCCGTTAATTGGCCATCCTTTTTCAAACCTGCCGACACAATCGCACTGTTGCCAGATTCAAGCGACTGATCCATCAATGTGATCACTTCTGGGCTGTCCAGCAACAGTCCCCGCATCCGGAAGTCTTTTAAAATTTCTTCTTCAATTTCTTCAGCCGTCAACATTTTTTCCGCCGAAATCAGCGGATCATGAAGATGGAAATACAAAACGCCCGCCGGAATCGTTTCTTCCCCTGTCAGCTGTTTCGAATACGTCATAATGAGATCCAGATAGGTGAGCATTTGCAGGTCAAGACCGTAATACACATTTGTCAAATCGAGCTTGTGCGCACTTGATTTGTAATCGATGATCCTGACGTACACACCGTTCTCACTTTCCGCCTTGTCGACGCGGTCAATCCGGCCCTGCAGCTCCATTTTCGCCCCGTTTTTCAATGTAAACGAAAGCGGCGGGAGCTCTTTTTTCGGCCCGAAAGCGAGTTCCATCGCGACCGGTTCAAAGCCGCTCCGTTTCGCATGGACGCTTAAAATATAAGAAGCCCTTCCGACAACCTGTTCCAGTTTCCTTTTAATATATTGGTAGCGTTTTGAACTAAGCAGGATTTGATGTTGCAATTTCGGGGCAAGGTCGTCCACTGCCGCTTTTGCCAGCTCCATGCTTTGTTGTTTTGTGATCTCTGACCATGGAATGCCTTCGCGCTGCAGTGTGTCGGAAATCCATTTCAATGCACCGTGGAAAAGATCTCCGATATTCGGCGCATCAAGACGAAATACATCCCGTTCCCGCAGCCTCAGCCCGTATGTCGAAAAATGGGAAAACGGGCAGGTGAAAAACTGCTCCATTCTCGATACGCTAGCAAGGATATGGTCGCCGTACAGTTCCCGGCTCGTTTTTTCGGAGAGCTTCCGGGCTTTGTTTTGGTAAAACAAACTGGAAAAAGCATGGGCCGCCCGATTTTTCCATTCCGGGTTCTCCATATAAAAGTTATACGTATCCCACCAGAAGCCGGCCATCGGATACCCTCTTTTTTTCAACTGCAGCTGCGAAGTGACAAAAGCAATGGCAGCCGCCGGGTGGGAAATGTATGCGGCTTGCTGTTTCTCTTCCAGTTCCGCCGGGTCATTCACCCATAATGCGCCGCCGCGTGCCGGGAACATGTCCTCTATCCGGTTGATGAACGGGGACGGCAGCAATGCTTTCCCTTCTTCATCAGCAAGCGGAAAAGATAGTACCAGTTTTTCAGACGGTGTCGTCAATGCCCGGTAAAAGATAAATTCTTCGTCGAGCAGGCGCCGTTTGCTGCCGGGCATGATTTCAAGCCCGGTAAGCCTTAAATATTCACGCTCTTCATCATTTAAAACGCCATCTTCGGAAATTTTCGCCGGCATGACCCCGTCATTGACCCCAATGATAAACGCCAGTTTGACATCGGACAGCCGGGACTGTTCCAGATTCGCTACGAGCACCTGGTCCAAAGCCGGAGGAACGATGGAAAATTTTAATGACTCAAGCCCGGTTTCCATAATGGCAGAGAATTTCCCAACATCAGCAGGTTCATCGCCAAGGATTTCAACATACTGGTCCAATACACCCATGACTTCATCCCATGCCTGGTCGTGTTCCCTGGCAGCAACAAGATCCCCCGCTTCTTCCTTTTCAAGCCGGAGCGCTTCCAGTTTTTCCGGAATCTCCAATTCTTCGAGATAAAGATACAACGCTTCGCAAAGTGCTTTTCCGGTGCGGGCGCGCTTCAAACGCCGCGACAGGCGCAAAATCGGCGCCGTGACCAGAAGCCTGAGTTCATTCAGTTCCTGTTCGATTTTTCTTTCCTCATCCGTTTGCGGAAGGTTTTCCAGTTCGAGGCCGCGGATCCGCCGGTATTCCCATCTTTTTCTGCTCGTCCACCGTTCTCCCTGGATGCCGTAAGCCAGACAATAGTTTTCAAGCCGGTCCATTTTTTCACGCAGTATACGGGTGTCTCCAGGCGGAAACAGCAATTCTGTTTTGATGGCACGGAAAACCGGTTCATAACGCCAGTTGCCGCGGATGATTTCCAAAGTCGAACGGATCAGTTCAATGAGCGGATGATTCAGCATTGGCCGTTTTCTGTCGATAAAATACGGCACATCATAATCGTAAAAAACCGTTTCGATTAAATCCTGATAGGCCTCCCCGTTGCGGACAAGGAGGGCAATGTCACGATAGCGGCAGCTGCCTTCCATGACCGCTTCACGGATGGAACGGGCAACGCCTTCGATTTCTGCCCGCCGGTTGTTCGCCTGCCAGATTTCGATGCTGTTTTCCCCCAGAAAAGTAGGAAACGGGAGTTCTTCAAACCGGGACTGCAAAAAGCGCAAACTTTCATGCTGGAAACGGACCGGTTCATACAGCGCCACGTCTTCTTCCGTTTCAATTTGAAAGGTGCGCGCCAGTTCATAAATATGTGCATAGGCTTCTCCCGGCATCCGAAACAAGTATAAATCATCCGGCTGCATCCCGCGAAAAGCCCGGTCCGTTGTGAGTGCAACCGTCACGCGGCGGCATTTTTTCAGGAGTTCCCCGATCACCAAGTATTCCTGCGGGTTAAACGTATGGAACCCATCTATATAAATTTCCGCATCGTCCAGATAGCGGGATTTTTCAACGGCAGAAGCAAGCAGCCTTAAGTAATCTTCCGAATCAATGTATTTGCCTTCCAGTTTTTGTTCATATGCCTGATAGACGCGTTCCAAATCGTGCAGCTTGTCGGAAAGCACCCTTTCCCCGTCCGCTTCCCCGATGGACGCACGTTTTTCCTGAAGCTGTGCAGGCGAGACGCAAAATCGTTTGAATTCAGTCAAAATGCGTTCAACATTATCAATAAAGCCAGTCTTATCCGCCGCACGCGTGAAAACCGAAAGTTCTTCTTTTTGGTCTTCTAAAATTTTCCGAATGAGCATATTTAACCCGCTGCTCGATACATGGGTGCGGCTGATCCCGCCGACTTCCTGCAATATTTTCCAGGCAAGGCGCGTAAAACTGTACACCTGGGCGCGGATCATTCCGCCTAAGTCAGGGTCATGCGCAAGCCGTGTTTCCGATAAAAAAGTCATTTGCTCCGGCACAAGGTAAATGAGCGGTGCCCCGCCCGGATCGCCAAGCAGTTTCTGCCTGATTTCACGGTGAATGAAAGCTGTCTTTCCTGTCCCGGGGCGCCCGGTAATAAATCGAAGGGACAATTGGTTCACTTCCTTTTGATGAGCTCAGTTGGCTCCATATCCGGAAACATGCCGGACAAGGAACATTTGTTCTTTTATTGTAACGGATATTTTTCTATGAATCAAGCTTTTTGCTTAAAAAATATGCTTCCTGTTTTTTCTACCGGGGGATGCCCCGCTTCCAAGTAAAATACTGCCTTTTCCCGCCCCCAGAAAAGTCCTTCCCATCCGGCCGGGCCGCGCAACCGCCGTCAGGGCGCTCTCCCTGCTTCCGGACTATCATATTTACACATGCCGAAAAAAAGCACTGCATGTTCCGGGAAATGTCCCGCAAAATGCAGTGCTTTTATACCTCTTAATCCCCGTTAAACAAATTAAACAAGCCTTTTGCCATGCTGCCTTCATCCTTCGAACCGCCCGCTGCCGGCATTGCGGCAAATACGCGGCTGGCCAGGCGGCTGAATGGCAGGGACTGCACCCAGACCGATCCCGGCCCGCGTAAAGTGGCAAAGAACAGGCCCTCTCCCCCAAACAGGGCTGTTTTGATCCCTTTGACAAATTCAATGTCATAATCGATCGTCCGTGACATGGCGACAAGGCAGCCTGTATCCACCTTTAATGTTTCGCCGGGTGCGAGCTCGCGTTTCTGGATCGTGCCGCCTGCATGAATAAAGGCAAGGCCGTCTCCCTCAAGCTTCTGCATAATAAATCCTTCCCCGCCGAAAAACCCTGTTCCAAGTTTCCGCTGAAATTCAACACCGACTGAAACCCCTTTTGCCGCTGCCAAAAATGCATCTTTCTGGCAAATGATTTTTCCCCCTTGTTCACTTAAATCCATCGGTACAATTTTGCCCGGATAAGGCGCTGCAAACGCTACATGCTTTTTATCACGGCCTTCGTTCGTAAAGGCGGTCATAAAAAGACTTTCGCCGGTGATCAGCCGTCTTCCTGCGGAGAACAGTTTTCCCATAATGCCGCCTTGGCTGCCCGAGCCGTCGCCAAAAATCGTTTCCATCCGGATGCCGTCTTCCATCATCATCAAGCTGCCGGCCTCGGCGATGACGGTCTCCTGCGGGTCGAGCTCGACTTCAACAAACTGCATGTCATCCCCGACCAGTTTAAAATCAATATCGTGGTTGTTCATTTCCAAACCTCCTCAAATTGCACTACCCCCTGTATACGGACTTGCCGTTCGCAATGTTTCATTTTTATTTCCCGGGCAGGCGTTCGTTTTATTGGACGAAAAGGCAGGGACCCCCTCCCTGCCAAGCTTAAATCCAATACAGCCCGCTGTCTTCCATCGCCCTGTATCCCTGTTGTTTCAAAAATTGCATGCGGGAGCGTCGGATATTAATTTCATAAGCAACCTGCAAAGCAGCTGCTTTATGGTACTGGTTAATAAACGAACCGTAGCTGATTGGCAATACGAGTGATTGATTGTTTGAAAAAATCACTTCAGTTTTTTTGCCTTCTGGGGTGTGGTCTTTAATATGCCCGGAGATCAGCCAAATACAGTCCGGCTGGCTGGGCGATTTTGTTGGAAAAATTATGGTAGCTGTATGAGGATCAACGAGGATCGGCGGCTTGTGCCGAACATGAATCAAGCTTTTTGTCGCATTTTTCCTTCCTTCGTAATCGCTTCCAAAGTATTGACAGCTTTTTTTCACGATACTCAGGGGAAGTTCTGGCACAAATCGTTCCCGATCCACTTCCAGTATTTTTGTCCCTGTTTCTCCTCCCTCCTGGCAAGGAATCAGCGCAATCGTATTTGGATGAATGTCCAATTCTCCATGTTGCATAAAGTATTCCCCCATTCTATTTTTCTCATAATTCACTTTCTATTATAGTACAAATTTCCTACATTTCTAGTCGTTTTTCTAAAAATATGCATTTTTTTCCTTGTTTACCGTTTCAGAAAAATTCAATTTTTACATTGCTTTTTATTGAAATGCTCTGTATAATAAAAAAAAGCGGAAAAAGGTGATCATACATGGAAAACAAAAAATCTTTCTCTGACGTGCCGAAAGAAAGCCCGAAGTCCCGGATTCAGATGGAGAAATTTGTGGAACACATTTACACGGACATGTTGCTGAATGAGATCCTGCTGAACAAAAAAAGAGAAGCGTTGTTAAGAAAAATTGACCATGTACTTGATCTTCGCGATAAGGAGCAGTTCATGCATTTAACAAACGAACTGAAAAAAATCAACCTGCAATTTGGTTAAATACAGGCCATGCAAACAGGCCCGGCCCGTTTGCACGGCTTTTCTTTTGCATAAAAATGGCAAATGCAGGGCGCGGCCAAAAGATTTTTGCCCGGAACAGGCCGCGCCTGCTGCACTTTCAGTATCCCTTATTCTTCCAGCATGCGGATCCGCTCCAGCATTGTTGGATGGTCATAGCGAAATATTTTGACAAGAAGCGGTGGATTGACTTCGCTTAAACCCGCTTTTGTTAAAATTTGGAACGTTTCAACCCCGGACTTTTTATCATGCGTCATCTGTACGGCATAACGGTCCGCCCGCATCTCCTGGTAGCGCGATGCCCAGTTGGTAAGCGGGCTTGACGCAAAAAGGAGAACCGAGGAAATGAGCAAAAATAAAGGCAGCGAGCTGATGCTGGAAATCCCGGACATCCACCGCCCGCTTTCTTTCCACCGCCCAACCGCATTCATCCACCTGGCAATCAGCCACAGCCCGATGAGCATCATCAAAATATAGCCCGCGATGCCGAAGTAGATATGTTTTTCTACATAATGCCCCATCTCGTGTGCCATCACAAATAAAATTTCTTTATCATCCATACGGTTGAGGGTCGTATCCCAGAGTACGATTCTTGAGTTGGAACCGATGCCTGTGACGTAAGCATTCAGGGCGTTTGTTTTTTCCGACATATTCACTTCATACACATGATCAGCGGGAATGTGCGCTTTTTCCGCAAGCGCCAGAATTTTTGCCTCCAGCGCCTTATCTTTTAACGGATAAAAATCGTTATACAGCGGGTCAATCACGACCGGCTGGATAAACATCATGAATACCGTAAAAGGAATGGAAAGCAGCCAGGCCGGGAGCCACCATTTCCGCCGGAATTTTTTCATCAAGGCGTACAATACCGCGACGACAGCAAACATGATGGCAAAGTTTACCCAGAAATCGGTCAGTTCATCTTTCATCCATCCTGCAAAATCTTGGGTGGAAATGCCGTACGCTTTTGAAAAACGATGGGACAAATAACCGAACGGAAAGGTAAACAAAAAGGATGCAAGCGAAAACCAAAAGAAATAAACCGCAGTTTGAATGAGGCGGATGCGTGAAACTGCCGCTGCCCATTTTTCAAACATTTTGGAAATGCCAAGCACAAGTACCAAAAAATAAAACAGCCATTCATACGGCACGGATAGGAAAAAAAGCAGATTCCTGATTTTTGCGTATGCTTCGCTTAAAAACAATTGGCGGCCGCTCATAAAAGTAGCGGGATCTGCGGCTGTCCCTTTATATTGGGCGGGAAGAGCAGCATCGGCGTAATAAAACAAATACCAGTACATCAAAAGGCCGAACAGGATGTATGCCGCAATTGCCCGCAGCGCCCACTTCATCTTCACTCCACATGCACTCCTTCCTTGTCCTCTTCTATATATGTAGCCAAGGAAAAAGGCATTTAGAACAGCCAATACGGCTTTGTCTTAAAACAGAAAAGAATAAAAGCTCAACACCGCAATCGCCCCGAGCACGACAATGATGACATTCGCGCCGATGAACGCGAGGAGGATGGCCGTTCCCGCGCCGATTACCCCGAACAGCGGATCTTTTTGGATCAAAAACACTTTTGGAAAAATCAAGGCGCCTAAAATGGCGTACGGAACATTTTTTAAAATGCCTTCCAAAAACGGCGGCAGCGTTTTGTTTTGCAAAAGGACGAGCGGCAGCATCCGCGGCAAAAACGTCACGATGCCCATGCCGATAATCACGAGGAGGATGGTGCTCATTTTTCTTTCACCCGCTTTTTCTGTTTGTATGTTTCCGCTATTTCGACCAAAACAGCTGACAACAAAGTGGATACGATGATGGACCAGCCTTCCTCCATGACGCCGTACCCGGTAAAAATGCTGTTGAACGCTGCTGAAAGGGCGGCAAGAAAAAGGACTTTCACACTTTTTTTCAAAGACGGGACAAGGAGGCCAATAAACATCGCATATAAGGCAACCGTCATGCTTGCCTGCAAAAATTGCGGCAGATTGGCTCCGATTACATACCCGATCCCGGAGCTCACGACCCAGCTGGCATAAGCGATAAAAGTGACGCCAAATCCGTAGCCGAGCGGTATTTTTCCGTTCCGCGTGGCGAGCACCGAGAAAGTTTCATCCGTAATGCCGAACGCAAACAATCCGCGTTTCCATTTGCTTGGTTCTTCCACTTTTTGGCTCAAGGCGGCAGTCATAAGAAAATGGCGGATGTTGACGACAAAGGTGGTCAGGATAATGACAAACGGGCTTGTGCCGGCAGCGATCAAACTTAAACCCATATACTGGCTGGCGCCGGCATAGACAATCAGGCTCATCAGCACAGTCTCTATCAATGTCAGGCCGGTTGTTTTAGACAACAGGCCGAATGTGAGCGCAATGGGAAAGTATCCGATCGCAATGCTTGCGCCTGCCTGCAGCCCGGGTTTGAAACTGCCTGTTTTTTCCTCCGCCATGGATGCTGCTTCCAACTTTTATCCCCCCAGCTTTGAAATGATGATCCAATATTCTTATATTTTCCTATTATACGCCTTGTCTGTTTTTCTAACAAGATGCCAAAAATCTGGCTTTTCGTTCAGAAGGGCACTGAAAAAGTGTTGTTTATCAAGAAAGATGCAATAAAAAAACGGCGGGACACGATGAATGGTGGTGTCCCGCCGTTTCTTTCGGGCTTTTTCGAGCGGTTTTCCGTTCCGCGGCGGATTTATTCTGATTGGCTTTGCATGCGTTTTTTGCCATTTATCGCCGATTTTTTAATCGTTTTCAGCAGTCCCTACTTCCATATTGCAATTTTTCTAGGAAACCGTGCGCCCGGTTTTCTAATCTTTGGCTTTTCCGTATCCCGATTTTTTATGGCCGGGCCGATTGTTTTTGCAGCTGTTCTTTTAAAGACCTGCGCAAAATTTTTCCGGTTGTGTTTTTCGGAAGCTCATCCAGAAATTCAATTTCTTTCGGGACTTTGTATTTGGCAAGCCGTTCTTTGCAATAATCGAGCAATGCCTGTTCCGTCAGATTTTTGTTTTTCGATACGACATATACTTTCACGGCTTCCCCTTGATTGGGGTCAGGGATGCCCACTGCAGCTGCCTCCACGACATCCGGATGGTCGTAAAGCACTTCTTCCACTTCGCGCGGATACACATTAAAACCGCCGACAATGACCATATCTTTCTTGCGGTCTACGATATAAAAGTAACCGTCTTCATCCATTCTCGCCATGTCCCCGGTATGCAGCCAGCCGTTCCGGATCGCAGCCGCCGTTTCTTCCGGCATTTTATAGTACCCTTTCATCACGTTCGGACCGCGTACTACGAGTTCGCCGACTTCGCCGACAGGCACCTCATTTCCAAGCTCATCCACGACTTTATTTTCAACATGGACAATATTGGTGCCGATCGATCCCGGTTTGCGCGGGCGGTCAAGCGGATTGAAGCAGGTAACCGGGGAGGCTTCCGACAATCCGTATCCTTCCGAAATGAGCACATTGAATTTTTTTTCAAAATTTTTCAGAAGCGCAACCGGCATCGAAGCGCCGCCGGATATGCACAGCCTGAGCGTGGCGAAGTCTTTCGGATCCCCGCCTTCATATTGGAACAAATAATTGTACATCGTCGGCACGCCGGCAAATATCGTTGCTTTGTAGCGGCTTGCCACCCGGAACACTTCTTTCGGGCTGAACTTCGGCAATATGAGCAGCGTTGCCCCGCTGATGAGCGGCGCATTCACAGCAACCGACAGGCAGAAAACGTGAAACATCGGCAAAGCCGTAATGACCCGGTCATCCGCGCTCATTTTCAAATAGGAGCCGATATCGCTCGCATTTGAATATAAATTTTTATGCGTAAGCATCGCCCCCTTTGGCTTTCCGGTCGTTCCGGACGTATACAAAATAACCGCCGTATCCTCTTCAGAAAGCGGCACTTCTTCGACGGACGGCGAACTTTCCGCCAGTATTTGTGAAAACGATTTCAATTTTGGGTGCGTATATTTTCCCGCTTTTGCCGGATCGGTTTCACAAATGATGTAATGCTCCATTTTCGGCAGCAGGGCATCGATCTTATCCACATATGGTACAAATAAATCAAGCGCCACGACTGCTTTCACATCGCCGTTATCCAATATGTAGCGGATTTCCTCCGGCGTGTAAATCGGGTTGACCGGTATCGTCGTCACGCCGGCCCGCATCGCCCCGTACAAGGCAATTATGAATTGCGGTGAATTGCCAAGCAGAAGGGCCATATGATCCCCTTTTTTGAGCCCGAGTTTTTTCAGCCCGTCCGCAAACTTTGAAACGGCCGTGTCAAGTTCCTTGTACGTAACAGGCTGATCCATAAAAATATAAGCTGTTTTGTCCGCGTTCATTTCCGCCGTCTTTTTTAAACTGGACGGTAAATTCAATTTCTCCCTCCCCTTTCTGAGTGAACAATCATTCATTCTACCCGTTTATTATATAAAAACAATTAAAATATTTCAATACAAATTCCCGGATTGCCATTGGAACCCGGGAATTTGCGCGTTCTTAATAGATGAGGCTGATAAAATCTTCTTTCGTTATGTTGCCAAAATAATGCCGGATATCTGTGTCTTCCAACGCTTTTTCAATGCCGGCGCGCTCATAACGGCAGCCGGTCAGCTTTTCTTCTATATCCTTTACTTCCCCGATGCCGAAGAAATCGCCGTAAATTTTACAGTTTTCGATGATCCCTTTGTTCACGTCAAGGCGCACATCGACCGTTCCCACCGGAAAACGCCGGGAATGTCGGAGATTGAATTTCGGCGATTTGCCATAGTTCCATTCCCATGTCTGGTACCGCTCTTTCGAAATTTGGCGGATTTTTTCCCAATCCTTTTCGGTCAGCTTATATTCCGGTATTTCCTTGCCACCGAAAATGCTTTCCAAAAGCAATTGCCTGAATGCCGGCATGGAGATTGGATGGTCGAGAAATTCGGAGATGTTGGCGACGCGGCTCCTCACTGACTTGATCCCTTTTGATTCGATCTTTTCTTTTCTGACCTTTAAAGCCTGTGCAACTTTATCAAGTTCTGAATTGAGCATCAACGTGCCGTGGCTGAACATGCGCCCGTTTGTGGAAAACTGCGCGTTCCCCGAAATTTTCCGGTCGCCAACCTGAATGTCATTGCGCCCGCTCAATTCCGCCTTTACACCGAGTTTGCGCAATGCCTGCACAACCGGATCGGTAAATTTGCGGAAATTACTGAAGGACTCGCCGTCATCTTTTGTGATGAAACTGAAATTGATGTTGCCGAGATCATGGTACACCGCGCCGCCGCCGGAGAGCCTGCGGACGACGATGACACCGTTTTTGTCCACGTAATCCGTATTGATTTCTTCGATGGTGTTTTGGTTGCGGCCGATAATAATCGACGGCTGGTTTATGTAAAAAAGTAAATAAGTTTCATTGATATCGAGATTTTTCAGGGCATACTCTTCGATGGCAAGGTTGATGCGCGGGTCGGTAATGCCCTGGTTATCAATAAACAGCATAATGCCGCCTCCTTTATGCAAAATGTAAAGCAATCCCTTTTATTTTCATTATAGAACAAGGGATGCCCGTGGGCAATCTTTGATCTTTTCTCTATTTTTCTAAAAAATTCACCATTTCGCCATTGACATTTGAAAACTGTTATAATACAATTAAAAACATAATAAACAGTTATATAACAAAGGAGTCGTGAAAATGGTACAAAATATTTTAGACTTTTTCAAAAACCTGCCTGATAAATATTGCACAGAATGCGGTGAAAAAATCGATGAGCAGTCGGAATGCTATGGCAATACATGCCCGAACTGCCTGCATGTGAAAAGCCATGCATAACAAAAAGGGCAGCGCAAGGATGAAAAACGCCTTCACGCTGCCTGGTTGTTTTTCAGTTTACGGATAAAGTGGTTTTAGGCATGACATGCATTTTCCGCGCTGTCACATGCACCTGGACCGTATAAGTACCGGGGTCTTTAATGACCGTTTTTGCGGTATAAATGCCGTGCTGATCATGCTTCGCTTCCAGCATCGAGCTGTTTTTATCCGAATTTTCCTTCCAAATTTCAAACTTTACTTCGTCTGCATCGTCTACTTTTTCTTTCCCTTGTGTGACAACCGCCTTTAACGGGATGCTTGTGCCAGCGTTAGCGGTTTTGGGCACGATGAGCTGCACTTTTACCATTTTCGCCGGTTTTACAGCCGCCGTCTCCTGTTTTCCGCATCCGGCAAAGAGCGATACGGCCATCAGGAACAAGCCCGCCAGAATCCACTTTTTCACCACTCCACCCTCTTTTTTCTGTTTTTACCGTTTATACTGAAAATACATGTTATAATGATCATACAAAATAACGCTTACATCCGTAAAGGGGGAGGCTGATTTGAAGAGAAAGATTGCACTTCTCGTGTTGTTCGTATTTTTGCTTCCGGCGCTTTCCTCCTGTGCGCCAAAAGGGGACCCGGTTGAACACTTTCAATTTACGGACCAGGATGGGAAATCTTTCAGTCTGGACGATTTAAAGGGGAAAGTATGGGTGGCCGACTTTATTTTTACGAGCTGCAAAACGGTTTGCCCCCCGATGACGATGCATATGAGCGAATTGCAGGAGAAAATTAAAAAAGCAGGTTATAAAGATGTGGAGCTTGTATCTTTCAGCATCGACCCCGAAGTGGATACGCCGCAAAAGCTGAAACAATTTGCCAACCAATTTCACAGCGATTTTTCCATGTGGCATTTCCTTACCGGCTATTCGCAGAAAAAAATCGAAAAGTTTGCGATGAAAAATTTTAAAAACCCGGTCGCTAAATCGGACGGAAATGACCAGGTTGTCCACGGCACGAGTTTTTATGTCGTCAATAAAGACGGTGAGCTTATAAAAGACTTTGACGGAAGTGCGGACTTTGATGCTGAAAAAATCATGAAAGAAATTGAGAAACTGCGATAATCAAAAACGCCGGCTGCCGGCCGGCGCTTTTGATTATTTGTATTGTACATATACAACATGCGTTTGCAAGTATTCTTCAAGCCCGTGTTTACCATCTGCACCGCCGACGCCCGATTTTCTCCAGCCGGCGTGGAAGCCCTGGATCGCTTCAAAGCTTTCGCGGTTCACATACGTTTCGCCAAATTTCAATTCATTGCTGGCACGCATCATCGTGTCTACATTGGAAGTGAAAATGGCGGAAGTCAGGCCGTATTGGCAGTCATTTGCCAGTTCAATCGCCTCATCAAGCGTTTTAAACGTGGCAATCGGGAGAACCGGCCCGAAAATTTCCTCGCGCATGATTTCCATTGTGTTATCGACATTGACAAGCACGGTCGGCTCATAATAGTAGCCTTTGTCCCTGCCAGCCGGTTTGCCGCCGGTTAATACTTTGGCGCCGCCTTCAACCGCTCTTTTCACCATTTGATCGACGCTTTCCAGTGCGCTTTTGCTGACAAGCGGCCCCATATCCAGCCCTTCTTCGGCAAGCGGGTCACCGAATTTGACGTCCTGCATGGCTTTGACGATTTTGCTGATAAACACATCTGCGACACTTTCTTGAACATATACGCGTTCTGTGCAGTTGCAAACCTGCCCGGTATTGATCACACGCGATTCAACAACCGATTTGACGGCGAGATCGATATCGGCATCGTCCATCACAATCGTTGGGGCTTTCCCGCCTAATTCAAGCGAAACTTTTGTAATATTGTCCGCGGCTGCCCGCATCACGGCCGCTCCTGCACTGTAACTGCCGGTAAGGCTCACCATGCCGACTTTCGGGTTGCGGGACAGTTCATCCCCGAGCGTGCTTCCGCTGCCTGTGACAATATTGATAACCCCTTTCGGCAGGCCGATTTTGTCAATGATTTTTGCAAATTCCAACGCATTGTTCGGCGATTCCCCGCTCGGTTTGATCACAATCGTATTTCCGGTAATCAGCGCCGGCGCTGCTTTACGGGCGATGAGGAAAAATGGGAAGTTCCATGGCAAAATGCCGGCAATGACGCCAATGGGGGCTTTGTAGACGAAAATGTTTTCTTTCGGGCGGTCGCTTGGCACGATTTCCCCTTCGTACCGCCGCGCCCAGCCGGCCATGTAGTCGATATAATCGGCTGTAAAATGGACTTCGGTTGTGGAAAGTTCCAGCGTTTTTCCGACTTCTTCCGAAATCACGCGCGCCAAAGCATCGGCGTTGCGGCGGATTTCCTGTGCAAGCGCAGTTAAGTATTTGCCCCGTTCAGAAGAAGGACGTTTTTCCCATGATTTCTGGGCACGTTCTGCCGCATCGATTGCCCTTCTGACATCCTCGATTGTTGCTTTCGGGACTTCGGAAATCACTTCTTCTGTTGCCGGGTTGATGACTTGGGAAGTTTCTTTTGAAGCAGCGTCTGTAAATTCCCCGTCAATATACATTTGGTATGTTTTTGTAGCCGTTTTCATCTTCTCCCAGCCTTTCAATCTGAAATTTTTTGTTTCTTCTTTTATTTTAATGTGGCTATGTTGGGGTGTCAAATAAAACAAACATAATTTATACAACTATGATATTGTTTGTTTTTTGCTGTTCTTTGTCTATTGATTCAACAGATCGTCAAAAAGGTGGCACTTTCATATACTTAAAGTTCCGCCATTCTTACAAGTCTTCGTGATCGTTCATATTCGCTGGACTTCTCTCCCAAGTCCGAAACCGGGTTGCGGGCGCATGGGCTTTCCCGTTTCTCCGCAAACAAATCCATAAGGAAAACAGCGAAAATCAAAGGAAAAATAAGAAGAGAGGGGAAGGAAACGAATTCTTTAAGCGGCAGCCACCAATTTGTTCTATTGTTCACATAGTTGTCCTTTTCCTTATGAACGGAAGAGCATTATAATAGGAGATGGAATAAAACTGGAATAGGGGAAATTTGCCTTGCTTTTTTGGTTGATCATCAGATGACCGGATAACCATTTAAACATTTTGAATGAGATCGAGGTAATGAGCATGAAAAAAGGAATTTTGTACATTGTTTTGTCTGCTGTATTTTTCAGCACGATGGAAATTGCCATAAAAATGGTTGCCGGTACGTTTCATCCGATCCAATTGAACCTGCTTCGCTTTTTTATTGGCGCGGTTATATTGTCGCCATTGGCGTTTCAGCATATGAAAAAATATCATTTTCACATGACAAAGGACCATTTTTTATTTTTTGTTGTAACCGGCTTTTTATGTGTTGTGATCAGCATGACATTTTACCAATTGGCCATTGTTTATACAAAAGCTTCCACCGTTGCGATTTTGTTCAGTTGCAACCCGCTGTTTGTTATTCCGCTCGCCCATTTTCTTTTAAAAGAGCGTCTTTCGAAGCGGACGCTGGTTGCATTGGGCATCAGCTTGGTCGGCATTTTGTTTATCGTCAACCCGTTTGAAATCCAAAGTCCATTTGGCATCATTGTTGCGCTTCTTTCGGCGGTTACGTTTGCGCTTTACAGTGTTGTCGGCAGAAAAGGCAGCCAGCAGTTTAAATGTGATGGTGTCATTTTAACCTGTTTGAGCTTTTTTACCGGCAGTATGGAAATCCTTGCGCTTGTATTGATTTCGAAAATTGGATTTGTTGCGGGCTGGCTGCGTTCCATAGGCCTCAGCGAATTTGCAAATGTGCCCGTGTTCCGCGGAATTGCATGGCATACGCTGCCAAGCCTGATTTATATCGGCATTTTTGTCACTGGGCTCGGGTTTGCGTTTTACTTCCTTGCGATGGATGTAACGAGTGCATCAATGGCTTCGATGGTTTTCTTTATTAAGCCTGCACTGGCGCCGATTTTGGCCCTCATTTTTCTCAGAGAAGCGATTACGCCGGCTGTTACGGTCGGGATTATCCTGATCGTCGCAGGTTCGCTGATGACGTTGTTGCCGGCCGGAAGCAAACAGCCCGAACTCAGGGTCAGCCGGGCAAAAAACAGATAATCTTTTCATTTAAAAAGGCACAAGTGTGATCCGCACTTGTGCCTTTTGGTTTACTGATTCAAATGTTCCGCTGCAGTTGTTGGTGTAACGGCTCGTTTTTCCCCGTCCCGAACGGTCCCGAACCGTTCTTTTTCAATTTCTTCCAGCGTTTTTCCTTGTGTAGACGGCGCGAGAACGATTCCGATGATACAGTGGATGACAAGGAATACGATCATCACAATCCCCGCTACTTTAAAACTGAGCGTGTCCATAATGGTTGGAAGCAGAAAAGACCAGATGGCAATCCCGAACCGGACGAGGAAATAAATGAACCCCTGTGCGCCCGCGCGGTACCGCGTCGGGAACAATTCACTCGCCCACAAGCCGTAAAATGCCTGGGCGCCAAATCCGGCAGCGCTTCCCCAGAGAATGACAAAAGCAAAAAGGGAGAACCAATTCATCCCTGTAAAAGTCAAAATAAGCCATGCGGCAATGCCCATCACCGCTCCTAAACCAAACAGGAAGCGCCGGCTGTAACGGTCACCCAGCCTCATAAAGACAACATATGTCGTCAGCACCGTTAACGCCCAGAGGAAAGCTTGCAGCAAGTTCGCCTGTTCGTTCGTCAGGCCACCAACATTTTGGTAAATATAGGGCATAAAGTACCCCATTGCCCCTGCCGTTAAGTTCCAGAATAGATAAATGCCGATCAGTAAAAAGAGGGCCTGGCGGTTTACTTTTAAACGAAATAATTCTTTCAAGGAGCTTCTTGATTTTTTCCCCAGCTGGGCGTCGGTTTTTTCTTTTTCTTTATCTTCTTTCCAGATGGCTGATTCTTCAAGTCCCTGCCGGATATACCAAGTGATAAATGCGATGACTAATAGATGGAGGAAAATAATCCGGCTGCCGAGCAGGCCAAGCGGCGCAAGCAAAACGGCGAGCAGAAACGTGATCATTGGCCCCGTTGACCATGCCAATTGCGCCGTACCTACGTGGGCCGCACGCTTTGAATGCGGGGCTTCTTCCGCAATATATGTCCACGAAGCAGGCACCCCTGTCCCAACAGCTACCCCGGTGATAATGGTGCCGATTAACAGCATCGGAAAGTTGACGGAAACCGCAATCAAAAACACACCGAGCATATATACAAGCAAATCATACGTGTAGATAAATTTTCTGCCGTATTTATCGGTCAAATACCCGCCGAACAGTGCTCCGATTGCCGCGCCAAATGCGTTGGCACTGAGGGCGCTTAACAAGCCCACGGAAATGCTGTTTAAGTGCAGGTAAGCCTGCCAGAGCGTCAAACTGCTGGCTGCTGCGATAATGGAACCGGCTTCAATGTAATTGGCCATGGCAACTGAAATTGTCGCTTTCCAGCCGGTCGTGCTTTTGCTTCCTATTCTCGCCATTTCTTCTCCGCCTTTCTGTTATCAGTTTTATGAAGGATTTGATATCGTTTACAATATGAATTTCTGGGATTTTCCAATTCTAAATGAAGGCTGTTATTCCAGGTGAAAAACTTCAATTAATGGGACAGACACCGGGCTGTTATCGGGATTGGTCTCCATTAATGGTTCCATATAGTCCCACCATTTTCTGCAAATCTCTGTATCTGCCATTTTTTCATAGAGCGCTTCATCTTCCACTTCCAAATAAGCAAATAGCCGGCCCGTTTCTTCATCCAAAAAAATCGAATAATTACGGGCCCCGTGCGCCTTTAATTCTTTTGCCATTTCCGGCCAGATATGGTCATGCCGGCGCTTGTATTCCTCATATTGATCCTTATGCACAAACATTACACTCGCTTTTCTGATCACGTTTTATCCCTCGCTTTCGTTTATTTTAAAATTTTCTATCTTATTACCAGATGAAAAATCCGCCAGCAGTCCGATATACAAACCATCAAAAGCAATCTGTATGGCTTTTTCCGCCGCCCTCATTCCTTCCATGTTATATTGATTGTTGGGCAGCGGGACAAACAAGCCGCCATGCGTGCACTTCAAAATCGGGTTCAGAAACCGCTTTCTTTAACTGGTTTGTGAAAACCCTTCTTCACACTTCCTATACTAGCGAAAAAACAAACATAAATCAATATAAAAAAAGATTTTTTTATTTATTTTATTATAATTTTGTTGGTTTTTGTTGTTTTCTTTTTTAAACGGACGATTTTTGCTAAAATGGGCTTATCAGAGAAAAGGATACAGAACAGGAACGGGGTTAGGGACATGCTGGCTTTTGAACGGAGAGATAAAATTTTAAATACGCTGTACCGGGAGAAAAAAGTGTATGTTGCCAATTTGGCAAAGGAGTTTCAAGTAACGGAAGAGACGATCAGGCGGGATCTGGAGAAGCTTGAAAAAGAAGGAATTGTGACGCGGACATACGGGGGCGCTGTGCTAAATCTCCACACAAATGAAGATCTCCCCTACCAGACAAGATTCACCGTCAATATGGAAGCAAAGCAAAACATTGCCGGCAAGCTGCAGCCGCTCATTTCAGACGGAAATACGATTGTGGCGGATGCGAGCTCGACCGTGTTGGAAGCGTTAAAAGAGTTGAACAGAACGAAAGAGGGACTTGTCGTCTTAACCAATTCTGCCATCGCATTAAGCGAACTGGCCCAGTCAAACATCCGCCTCCTGTCAACAGGCGGGGTGCTGCGGAAACGTTCCAATTCACTGGTCGGTTCTGTTGCTGAGCATTCTGTGCGCCAATACAATGTCGATGTGGCGCTGTTCAGTTGCAAAGGCATTTCTATGGTGCGGGGGATCACCGACTCGAATGAAGCGGAAAGCCATATTAAAAAGGAAATGCTCAAACAGGCAAATAAAGCCATTCTGCTTGCTGATAAAAGTAAATTCGACAAAATTGCTTTTGTCCATTTTGCAGATTTTTCGGCTGTTGACTTTGTGGTCACAGATGAAAAACCGAGTGACGAATGGCTCCGTTTTTTCAAAGATCATCAGGTGGATATCGTTTACTGACAAACAGGGCGCCGCATGCGGCGCCCTGTTTGTGTTTTAACCGACAATTGTCATCAGCTGGTCACTGGCATCGACTTTTTTCCGGTCGGTTTCCAGCACCTCAAAATAATTATCCGAGTTCGTGATCACAACCGGAGAAGTTAAATCATATCCGGCTGCTTCAATTTCAGGGATATCAAATTCGATTAACACTTCGCCTTTTTCAACCGGCTGGCCTTTTTTCACATGGACATGATAATATTTTCCTTCGAGCCGGACCGTATCAATGCCGATATGAATCAAAATTTGAATGCCGGTTGTGGACGTGATGCCAATCGCATGCCCGCTTGGGAACACCGCCGTTACCGTCCCGCTGACCGGCGCAAAAAGCTTGCCGACAGAAGGCTTAATGCCGACCCCTTTGCCGAGCATGCCGGAAGAAAATGCAGGATCATTGACTTGTTCAAGCGGGATCGTTTCTCCTGTAAACGGGCTGGCGATCATTTCCTTTTTCTGATACCGCACCGGTTCTTCCGTTTTCTTATGCGGGATACCTCCGGCAACGGCCGGTTCTTTGTTTTTGTACCCGAATAAAACAACCATAACCGGCTCGCCGCCGCCCCGGGCATTAAAAATGGATGCCGCCGTGTCCATCATCTGATGAAACAATTGATCCTCAAGGCCGGATGTTTCGGCCGCATCCGGGCGTCCGGTTGATCTGCCCGGCTGCATGGCCGGGTTTTCAAAGCCGGATGTTTCTTCCCGATCCCCGCTTTCCATCCGGCCAATACGCATATATTTTAACATGTCATTGTGCACTTCCCCGGCATTTATCCCTGTCACAATATGAAAATACCCGCCGGAAACAGCGGCTGAGACCACCCCGTCAAGCTCCTCTGCCGCCGCTTTTTTTACCTGCCCGGGGTCTTTTAATTTAAAGTGAAGCCTTGTTGAACAGTGGAAAACCGCTTGAATATTTTCCTCGCCTCCCGAAAGCTGCACCAGTTTCCTGGCCAATCGTTCGTAGCCCACCTCTCTCACCCTTTCCTTTACACCATCCTTAATCTTATTATAAGCCCCTGAAGAAAGCGCTTTTATACCCGTTCATGACAAGTTTGTGAAAGTTTTATCATTGTTTCCGAAAAAGGGGCTGCTTTTGTGATCACTTCACATGGAAAACGGCGGAAACCTGTCTTTTATAGCAATGTCCGACAACCCCTTGAAATATAAAATACCGGCATGCAGCTCTGTTTACAAATACAGCCATAAAAAAAACAGCAGGACCGGCCAAAATGGCTTCGTCCTGCCGCTTTCACAGCAAATCTCTTATGCTTCCACCGGAGAGGCTGCCCCCTCCTTTTCTACCATCTTATGAAGGCGTCTAAATTTCACAACAAAGTAGAGAAGGGAAAGAAAGATAAACGCCGCAAAAAAGGCCGAAAGCTTATCGGCATTTTGCCACATGAAACTGAAATCGCCGCTTGAAATCACCGCTTTAAACATTTGCAGCGAATATGTCATCGGCATCAGGTCATGGACAGCCTGAAGCGGCTTTGGAATCAATTCAAGCGGGAAGGTGCCTGCGCTTGTCGTCAGTTGCAAAATCAAAATGATGACCGCAATGTACCTGCCCGGGTTCGCGAATGCCGCAACCAAAAATTGGATGATCGCCATATAAGTCAGGCTCGTCACAATGGTTGCAATGATAAACAGCGGCACACTTTGCACATGCAATTTCAGCAGATCAAGCAGAATGAAATCTGCCAAAAGCGATTGTAAGATGCCGATCAGTGCCATGACGCCGAATTTTCCAAGAAACCAGGTTACCCCGTTTTTCGGCATGATTGCCGGGGTTTTTACATTGTAGATAATTGTCAGCAATAATCCGCCGACAAAAAGCCCGAGCGATAAGAAATACGGAGCAAGGCCGGTACCATAGTTCGGCACTTTTGTCACAGCATCATGGTTCAGCCGGACCGGGCTGCTCATCATATTATAAGTGGCGCCGGTCGGATTGATGGCCCCGGCCTGGTCAGCCGCTTTGCCAAGTTTATTGCTCAGTTTATCTGCGCCGGCATTTAATTGGCCCGTGCCGGAAACAAGGCTGCCCGCACCGTTGTTCAACTGCTTGCTTCCGCTTTGCAACTGGCCTGCGCCGTTTAACAATTGGGACGTGCCTTTTACGAGCACGCTTGAGCCGTTCGCAAGTGATTGTGTACCGTTCGTCAATTCATTTGAACCTTCTGCCAGTTTTCCGGTCCCTTCTGCAAGCGCGCTTGAACCGTTTGCCAGTTGTTTCGTTCCGTTTACGAGCTGGCCTGAACCGCCGGAAAGCTGCCCGAGCCCGGATGCAACCGCCGTTGCCCCGGATTCGAGGCTGTTTGCGCCGGATGCAGCTTGTTGCAGTTTTTCATTAAAAATGGTTGCATTTTTGACGAATGCATTTTGGCCGCTTGCAAGTTGCTGTGCGCCGTCATTCAAACTATTGGCGCCTTTGGCGAGTTCGCCAATAACGGTTTGCACTTGTTGCTGCCCGCTGCCTACTTTTCCAAGCCCTTCGTTCAGATCAGAAAAGTATGGAGCAATCGCCTGTTGAATCTGGCTTTGCAAAGCGGCTTGCGAAGATGCAGACCCGCTGGTTAACGAGGCCGAAAGCTGCTTTTTGACCTGCTCTCGGAATGCTTGCTGGAATGTTTGTTTCTTTTCATCTGTATAATTACTCAAGACTTGGTTGGAAACCGTCTGATATGTTTCGGCCGGCAGCACTTGTTTTAACTGGCTGAGCAGGTTTTCCGCCTGTTTTTTTTGCTGGTCAAACATACTGCTGCTCATCGCATCGATTTGCGGCTGAAGGCCGGTAAGCCTGGTCTCCATGTTTTTCTCCATCTGGGTTGCAATGCCCGCTGCAAGCTTTTCAGGCAGCTGTTGTTGCAGCTCTTTCACGCCGTTTTGCACTTGGGCGGTGCCGCTCGTTAACGCCGGAAGCTGGCTGTTTACCCCATTTAAGCCGTTACTTACTTTGGCGCTCCCGTCTGCCACCTTGCCGGCTCCTGTTTGAAGCTGTTTCGACGCATCAAGCAACTGGCCGCTTGCTGTCTGCAGCTGGTTCATGCCTGCGGCCAACGATTTTGATCCGTTTGCTACCTTGTCAGCACCCGATTTTGCCTCCGACAGCCCGTTTGAAAAAGTAACCGAGCTTGCCGCCAATTGGGCCAAATGGTTTTTCAAGGAAACGGCGCCGCTGTCAGCCTGGGCGATCCCTTCGCCGAGCGTGCGTGAACCGTTATACAGTTTCAAAGCGCCCTTGTTTAAATCAGCCGCCCCGTTATGGACCCGGCCGATGCCGTCGTTCAGGGCGGTGGAGCCGGTCAACAAATTTTCCGTTCCTTTTCTTAAGACAACAGCGCCGTCTTTTAGTTTGCCGCTTCCTTTGGCAAGGCTTTTTGCCCCGTTTCCGGCAGACCGGTAGCCGTTTGCCATTTCTTTCACTTTCCCGAATACTTCTTCTGTATACGTTTTTGTCACCTGTTCCGCAACGCTCGATTTTATTTTTGTCATTGCAGATTCTTCAATTTTGGAAGAAGTATAGTTCATTGCCTGGTTTTGAATATAGTTCAGCTGCAATTTTTGTGGGTTTTTATCCAGTAAAGTGGTTGCGTTTTTAGAGAAATCTTCAGGGATCTCTATAATCATATAATATTGGTTATCTTTCAGTTTTTTCTCCGCCGTTTGCTGATCGACAAAGTGAAAATCAAAGCTGTCCTTTTCTTTTAAATTTTTGACGAGCTTATCCCCGAGGGCGAGATGTTCCCCCTCCATTTGTGCCCCTTTGTCTTCATTTACAACGGCAACCGGCAATTTTTCGAGATGCCCGTACGGATCCCAAAAAGACCAGATAAACATGCCGGCATATAAAATTGGCACAAGAATAATGGCTGCCGTTTCAATCAGCTTTTTCGGCGAACGTAAAATACTCCGTATTTCCGCGAACCATAAATTGTCCATCTAAAATACCTCCTTTTCCAGCCGAAAAATCAGTTCTGCAACCCTTTTAGCAAATACAGTTCAAACGCCTCCGCAATTTCTTCCTTCGACAGGGAATCATGGTGTTTTTCCCAGTCAAAAATAATGGCGACGTACAGTTTAAACATGATAAAAGCGGTCAACTCCGGATTGCACGGTTTGATTTTCCCCGCCTGTATCGCCCGTTCCAGCATTCCTTTCAGGTAGTCAATGATCTTCTCTTCAATTTTCTCGACCATGTCATTGACGGCCGGCGTTCCCATTTCTTTCTGCTCTTCGAATAATTTAAGCGTCAGCTGATGGGTTTTGCGGAATTCAAGAATGCTGAACAGGGCGGAATGCAGATTGGCATAAAAAGAAGCTTCCGGATCCATTGACGCTTCCGCCACCTGTTCCATTTCATCAATCAGGCGGGCAATGATTTCACGGAATAATTCTTCTTTATTGCGGAAAAAGTTATAAATGGTCCCCTTTCCGACATTGGCCATTTTGGCTATCAAATCCATTGTTGTCGCTTTATAACCATACTGGGCAAAAGATTTTGTAGCAGCGTTTAATATTTGCAGCCTGCGGTCCGTTTCCAAGCTTTCCACCTCCCGTTAGAACGAGTGACTGATTTGGTTTTTTGGTCATTTTCGCACAAAAAGTAATATACCACGTTTCCCCCTGAACATCAAGTATTTGTATCCGGGAACCATGATGCTTCCGGCCAAGTCTCTGCAGTGCTTTTCATTGGCGCATTTTTCATGCCTGCTTCTTCAAGTAAAGGGGAATGTGCCCCGAAGCGCCATACTTGCATGGCAACGCGACGAAAAAATTTTACACATCCCTCATTCCCGTTTCCGTGACAATAAAAACGGCAGGTGCCAGCCGAATGCACCATGCCGCTTTCTTCATCACCTATTAAAATTCAGCCCGAAGCCGGAAGTACCGGAGCATCTCGCCAACCGCCGCCCTTCCCTGGGAGATGCAGTCCGGCACGCCGACCCCGTTAAACGAGCTTCCGGCAAAAGAAATGCCCGGCAATTCGTTTTTGGCTGCCGCTAAAATTTTCCCGATTCTTGCTTTATGGCCCACCGTATATTGCGGCATCGCATATTTCCAGCGGGAAACAACAGTAAACTCCGGTTCTGCTGTTATTTCCATGATTTTATTTAAATCTTCCAGCACGATTTTCTGAATCCTGTCATCCGCGAGATCGACGACCGCGGATTCCGCTGACCGGCCGATATAGCAGCGGAGCAACGCCTTTCCTTCCGGTGCTGTATGCGGCCATTTTTTATGCGTCCAGGTGCAGGCGGTAATTGTATAATCACTGTTTCTCGTCACCACAAAGCCTGTCCCGTCAATGTCTTTTTTCACCGCGCTCTCCGGAAACGCCATCGAGACTGTTGCAACAGATGTGGATGGCACCTTTTCAAGCGGCGCAAAAAAAGCATACTTTGAAAAAATATGGGGGAGCGAAAAATGAGGAAGGGCCGAGATAATATAATCCGCTGTGATGCGGGTTCCATTTGTCAGTGTGATCCTGTAATCCCCGCCGCCCGTACTCATTTCAACCGTATCCACTGTCACGCCCTTCATGACCGCCTCAGCGCCGATTTTTTCCTCAAGTGCTTCAACGAGCGTTTCGAGGCCGTTTTGAAAGGTTAAAAAAGCCCCCTTATTCCGGGTTGGCCTGGAGTCTTGCGCAAATTCCGCCGCTACTTTTTTCATGCCGAGGATCAGGCTTCGGTGTTTTTGGACAGCCTCGAAAAATTGAGGCTGCGTTGCCAGCACGCTCAGCTCGTCGACATCTCCGGCATACACCCCGAACAATAATGGTTCGACAAGGTTTTCCAGCACTTCTTCACCGAGCCGGTAGCGGACAAAATCCCCGACTGACCGGTCTTCGCCGGTATTTTTCCGGGGCAGGATCAAATCGCAGAGCGCCCGGATTTTGCCGGTAACAGAAAACAAAGGGGAAGCAAAAAAAGGCGCCAATCTTGTCGGAATGCCCATCACAGAACCTCTTGGCACCGGATAGAGCTGTTGGTTTAATAAAATATAAGATTTGCCTGTCGCATTGGATACGAGGGAAGGCGACAGCCCGAGATCTTCTGCCAGATGCAAAGCGCTTTGCTTTCTTGCCAGAAAAGAATCCGGCCCGCGTTCAATGACAAATCCGGCACGCCTGACCGTCTGGATTTTTCCGCCAAGCCGGCGCCCTTTTTCCAACAATATCACATCAAACGGCAGCTGTTGGTCCTCAACAAGGCGCCGCAAATAATAAGCAGCTGTCAAGCCGGTGATTCCGCCGCCAAGCACAGCTACTTTTTTTCTGTTTCCGGCCATGGTCAGCACCTTCTTTGGCAATAATGTCATGTTTTATGGAAATCCGTTAAAAATCTCAGGCGGCTGCCTATTCTTGCGGCAGCAACCCTGATTTTGTTTTTTTCAAAACAGCCTCAGCCAGCGAATCAATAAAAGCCGGGTTGTCATTCGGCATTTCCGGGCGGTAATACGATGCGCCAACTGAATCGCAAACTGCCTTGCACTCATAATCATTATCATATAAAACTTCCAGATGTTCCGCAACGAACCCGACCGGCGCATAAATGAAGGCTTTATAATGATGTTTTTCATACAGCGTTCTTGTAAGGTCTTGCACATCGGGGCCGAGCCACGGATCCGGCGTATTGCCTGCACTTTGCCAGCCGACTGCATACGTCTGCACGCCCGCTGCCTCCGCAATCAGATCAGCTGTTTCCCGGATTTGTTCCGGATACGGATCGCCGTACTGCAGAATTTTTTCCGGAAGGCTGTGGGCGGATACAATCAAGCAGGAAGACGTGCGTTCTTCTTCACTCATTGTAGCATACGTTTTCTGAAGTTGCTGTGCCCAAAAATCGACAAATTTCGGTTCATCATACCAGCTTTCGACCGATTGGATGGCGGGCCCGCCCAGTTTTGCCGCTGCTTCTTTCGCCCTTTCGTTGTATGATTTCACGCTAAAAGCCGAGTAATGTGGCGCAAGCACGATCGATACCGCTTCTTCAATGCCGTCATCATGCATTTGTTTGACGGCATCTTCAATAAAAGGTTCAATATGTTTTAAGCCAATATAAGCTTTAAATTCCGCTCCGTCCGTCCGTTCATTCAGCCTCGCTTCAAGCGCATATGCCTGGTTTTCTGTTATTTTGGCGAGCGGGGACAGACCTCCGATTGCTTTATACCGGCGCTTCAAATCTTCCAGCATCTCATCCTGGGGCCTTCTCCCGTGCCGAATATGGGTATAGTAACGCTCAATATCTTCTTCTTTATACGGCGTGCCGTACGCCATCACGAGCAGTCCGATTTTTTTCTTTTCCATTATGCTTCCTCCTGTTGTTTTCTTTCGCTGTATTCATGAATAAACGTTGTCAGCCTTTTTAATGTTTCCGGACGGACATCAGGGGTGACACCATGCCCGAGGTTAAAGATGTAACCCGGCTGTGCCATGCCTTCGTCCAGTATGGCGGCCGCCTTTTCTTGAATAACTTCCCACGGGGCCAAGAGCACGGCGGGGTCAAGATTCCCCTGGATTGCTTTTGTCACGCCGAGCGCGCGTGCTTTTTGGATTGGCAGCCGCCAGTCGAGGCCAACCACATCAATTGGCAGGCTGTTCCATTCTAGCGCCAGATGCCCGGCCCCGACACCGAACAGGATGAACGGGGCATTTTCTGTTCGCAGCGCGGTAAATATCCGTTCCATCACAGGTTTCATATAATAGCGGTAATCCGCTGCATTTAAAGCACCCACCCATGAGTCGAATATTTGAATGGCGCTGGCTCCGGCTTTGATTTGCGCTTTTACATACACGATGATCATATCCGCCAGTTTTTCCATCAGCGCAAACCACGCTTTTGGTTCTGTATACATAAACGCTTTTGTTTTTCTATAATCTTTTGAAGGCCCGCCTTCAATCATATAACTGGCCAGAGTAAAAGGCGCGCCGGAAAATCCGATCAACGGAACCGCCAACTGTTCCTCCGTCAACAGCCGGATCGTCTCCAGAACATAGGGAACATCTTCTTCCGGATGCAACTCCCCCAATTTTTCCACATCTTTTAACGAAGAAACCGGGTTATGTATGACAGGGCCTGCTCCTTTGAGGATTTCAACTTCCACACCGAGGGCGGGGAGCGGCGTCATGATATCTTTATAAAGAATGGCGGCATCCACATCGTAATGCTCTACCGGCAGCCTTGTCACATATGCGCACAGTTCCGGCTGATGGGTGATGTCGAACAGAGAATACTTTTCTTTCAGTTTTCGGTACTCCGGCTGGGATCTGCCGGCCTGCCGCATATACCAGACGGGGACGCGGCCTGTCTGTTCTCCCCTTGCCGCTTTTAAAAGGGAATCGTTTAGGATTTTTTTCTTCAAATGTTATCCTCCTCACGCCACACAGTCACCATTTATTTTATAATAATTCTTTTCAAATAAAAACTATTTTATCCTGAAAGGGTAATATCTTTTTTTACTATAATCGTTTTAAAAAGCATTGTGCAGCCAGCTCTTTCAACTGTCACAAATTTGCCGTATTTTGCTTTTCCTTATGGTTGTACGCGAAATACAGGCTATGTCCGATTTTTGCCCGGTTTTTTCATTATTATTCCATTTTGTGCCGCTTCCTTCCCCCATCGCCTCTCCGGCACAGACAGAAAAGATGAAAAGGCGTGAGCCGCTTCCTATTTCTATTCGCTTTCGGCCGCCGTCTTTATTTTGCAAAACTTTACAAATTGAACAGCGGAAAGATATAGGTTAAACTGGAAGTAGAGAGGGGTGATCAAAATGAATGTCTACGTCACAACGGGTACTTATGCTTTTCTCTTAAAAATAAAGGAAAAGTATCCCGATGAAAAGATGGTGCTGTTGCAAAACCCGGAACATGCGCTGTTGTTGCACGAAACGGAGGGGAAAACCGTTTTTGCCTCGCCACGCCGTTATCAGCTGGCTGCCTCCAGCGGAAATTTGGAAGACGGCATATTCTTCATTTTTACCCATCTTCCGATTCCGGATGAAGGAAAACCGGTTTACGAATTCCACTTCAAAAAAAACACCCCGGCCATAGAAAGCAAGCCCGGCTTTGCAGCATACCGGCTCCTCCGCCCGGTAAAAGGGGATACGTATATCGCCATTACCGGCTGGAAAGACGAAGAAAGTTTCGAAAAGTGGAAGCGTTCCATTGACTATTTGCTTATCCATAGCCTGGATCTGGATGAAATCGGCACAAACAAAAGCACATACGATGCCCCTGCTTTTACAAAAGAATATGTCATCCCGCAAGATGAAGAGGAAGGATAAACAGATCCCGGCCGCCTGCTCAGGCAGCCGGGATCTGTTGTTGTTACCATTCGGATTTACGCAGATAATATTGCCATAAGCACTCTGATCGTGACAGTCACCCATTTCTTACCCCCGCCATATGCTGCATCAAGAAGGGGGCAATGGAAATGGGCATTGATCTGACTGCCATTCACTTTGTATATTTGATGTTTATTTTTTTCATTATCCTGATGATGGTACTGAAAAAGGATACGTCCCTTGTATGTATTGCCGGCATTTTCATCATTGCATGGATTGCAACGGGATCGTTCACTGCGTCTGTCAGCGGTATTTTTACAAGCTTTGTATTTGCGATCAAAGAATTGCTGCCCATCATTCTTGTTATTTCCATTATCGTCTCAATGAGCAGGAGCATGCTTGATACCGGGATCAATGATGTGATGGTGGCCCCGTTCGCAAAGCTGATAAAAGGGCCGAATCTCGCTTTTTGGGTCATCGGCTTTTTAATGCTGTTTATCTCCACTTTCTTTTGGCCTTCCCCTGCTGTCGCACTGATGGGGGCTGTGCTTTTGCCGGTTGCACTCCGGGTCGGGCTGCCGGCGATCGGTGTAGCTGTCGCAATGAACTTGTTCGGGCACGGGATCGCCCTCTCCGGCGACTATGTCATCCAGGGGGCGCCGAAACTGACAGCTGACGGTGCCGGCATTCCTGTATCGTCCGTAATAGAAGCAAGCGTGCCACTCGTCATCGTGATGGGCGTGGTGACAACCGTTACCGCTTTTCTGCTGCTTAAACGCGATATGAAAAAAGGCTTGCTTGCTACCGGGGAGAAACCGGCCGGCCGCACCGCACCGCCTGATGCAAAAGTCCCCAGGCTTAAGCCGGTATACAAAAAACTTTTTGCTCTTTTCATTCCTGTTTTTTTCATCCTTGACATCGTTGCCATGGTTCTTTTTCATTTGCAGGGGGATGCGGCAACCGCACTCGTTGGCGGCACCTCAATCATGATCCTGCTTCTCATTACAATGGTCGGTTCCCATAAAAACGGCCTTGAAAAAGTAACAAAATATTTGATAGACGGTCTGCAGTTCGGTTTCCAGGTGTTCGGCCCCGTCATTCCGATTGCCGCGTTTTTCTATCTTGGCGGCGACGGTTTCCATACGATGATCCATGCCGATCTGCCGGACGCTTCCCAAGGAATTGTGAATGATCTTGGCAGCGCCCTGGCATCGGTTATGCCGGTCTCAAAAGAAATCGGCGCACTGACAACAGCCGGAGTTGGCGTCATTACCGGGCTTGACGGATCGGGGTTTTCCGGCATTTCACTCGCCGGGTCAATTGCAGCGCTGTTTGCCCATGCGATTGGTTCGGGAGCCGCCACCCTGACCGCACTCGGGCAAATTGCCGCAATTTTCGTTGGCGGAGGAACAATCATTCCGTGGGCGTTAATTCCGGCGGCTGCCATTTGCAATGTCGATCCGTTTGAACTGGCAAGACGCAATTTAATCCCTGTCATCACCGGTCTCATTGTGACAACCATTGTCGCGATGTTTCTAATCTGAGCCATGTCCATGTCCAGACAGACCGCAAACGAGGCAGCTGAAGCTGCGATCTCCCCATGCTTACAGGCCAACAGCGGCCCGTTTTGACACGGTGCGGTAAATGATGTAGTAAGGCGTCAACAGCGGCAGCCAGCATCTGCAGGTGCCGCTTTCTTTTTGCTGTTACCGCGATAAAGCAGCAGATTTTTTCACAATTATGGTATAATAGTAAAAATAACTGGTTGGGGGAATCGCAGATGACAGTGTTGGAAAAAATACATAAAAAACTGGACGGTTTGTACCCGGAAATGGTGGAGACAAGAAGATATCTCCATATGCACCCGGAATTGTCCTTTAAAGAAGTGGAAACAGCCCGCTATATCGCTGATTTTTACAAAAACCTCGGCATCCGGCCGCGCGAACATGTCGGCGGAAACGGTGTCGTCGCCCGTGTAAAAGGCGCAAAGCCAGGGAAAACCATCGCGCTCCGAGCCGATTTTGATGCGCTGCCGATCCAGGAGGAAAATGATGTGCCCTATCAATCACAGGTGCCGGGTGTGATGCACGCATGCGGACACGACGGGCATACGGCGACACTGCTGATGCTCGCCAAAGCGATACATGAATTGAAAGATGAATTGGAAGGCGAGTATGTTTTCATCCATCAACATGCCGAAGAATACGCGCCAGGCGGGGCAAAAGCCATGATCGAAGATGGCTGCCTCGAAGGCGTGGATGCCATTTTCGGCACGCATTTATGGGCAACGGTCCCGGTTGGCCATATCCAGTACCGGAGAGGGCCGTTTATGGCGGCTGCCGACCGGTTTGAAGTGACGATCCAAGGCCATGGCGGGCACGGCGCCCAGCCCCATCTTTCGAAAGACGCGGTTGTCATCGGGGCGCAACTTGTCACAAATCTTCAGCAAGTCATCAGCCGCCGAATTAATCCTATCCGGTCCGCGGTTTTAACGGTCGGGTCCTTTTCATCCGGCGATGCTTTCAATATCATTGCCGATACGGCGAAAATCACGGGCACGGTCCGGACATTTGACGAAGATGTGCGGGACAGGGTGGAAAAAGAAATCGAAAGGATCATCCAAGGCACATGCCTGGCGGCGGACTGCACATATGATTACCACTATTTCCGCGGATATCCGCCGGTTGTGAACCATGAGGCTGAAACAGCATTTTTGGCGGACTGCGCAAAAGAAATCGAAGGTGTCACCAATGTGGAAGAAGTCGACCCGTCAATGATCGGGGAAGATTTTGCCTATTATTTACAGCATGTAAAAGGTGTCTTTTTCTTTACAGGGGCGGACCCGGAAAAAGCCGACCCGGCCTATCCGCATCACCATCCGCGCTTTGACATCCATGAAAAAGCGATGCTCATTGCCGCCAAAACTTTGGGTGCAGCAGCCATCCGGTACCAAAACGTCTGAAAATGCTCAAACATCCGCGTTGCCGGCCTGGTTTTCTTTCCCCAGCAATCCGGACGTTTTGAAAAATCGCTGCAGGCGTGGAGTTTCGTTTTTAAAAAAGCCTGCAATCTCTAAAGACAAGGGGCGGCTTTTTGGCCAGTGGCTGAAAACGCCATAGACGGGCCGCATTCAAATGGGACGGTTGGACATGAAAAAACGGCACAGGCTCTCAAGCTTGTGCCGTTTTTTCATGTTTACGGAAGGCTCCACCTGCGCCGCTTACATGGAGAGCCTGCGCCATTTTTAAATTTACGCCGGCGTTACTGGCGCCGAATTTTTCCGGGGACATACCAGGCGACAAGCAGCCAGGAAAATACAGCGCCTGCTACAAGGACGAGAAGACCGTTCATCCACAAGCCGTTCAATGCGGCCGCCGCTGCAAAAATGACCGTCTGCACATACAGACAGACTGCAAGCAGCCGGATAAAAGACGTTTCTTTCAACTTGCGGGGCACCGGATAGAGGCGTAGCCAGATTTTTAAATCGTGGGAGCCGATCATCGGAATCATTTGGAAAGCTGTCAAATAAATAAACACGACGGCAAGAACGAGCACAAGCACCCGTTCATGGCTGAAAAACAACAGCACGGCCCCGATCGCGGTCAGCCGGACAAAAAGCCCGAAATACTGGCTTGTCCTGAGGAACGTGCGGGCAAATAAGTATTGATACGTATGTTCCTGGCCGTACCGGATGCCGGCGAGGAGCGGATCGAGCCATTTGCGCCGTTTGACCTGCCCTTTTAGTTCCGGCACATCGGCAAACAGATTTGCAAACCGGTAAAAGCCCATCAGCCGCCTTTCTTCGCGTTCAATGAGCACATCCCATCTGATTGTCCGTTTTTGAGCGAGCCGGTAAAAATACAGAAACAAACCGAGCATAACAGCAGCCAGAATGACCACAAGAATGAGATTTGCTTCATTGACAACGAGAAACACAAACGCGGCGCTTAATGCAAACCGGATGAGCCAGTCGAAAACAGGGGCATACGGCTCCGGCAGTTTATACACGTTCCAGCTTAAAAGCAGGTTCCACATTTTTAACGCGAGCAGCAGGATCAGCAGGCCAAAAAAATGGCCGAATCCGTGCCCCGTAACAGCCGCATACATCGGCATCAAAGCGGCAAGCACAAACAGAAGCAGATAAGCCTGAATGCTGAAGGAAAACAGGATCGCTTTTTTAAAAAACGGGCGCATTCGCATTTCCATCGGGATAAGAAACACCCGGTCCGCTTCTTTTAACAGCGTGTACACCGGGCTCGCCGCCAGAAACAGCCCGAGCAAAAGGCCCATTACAAGAGCAACGGGAAAATCCGGACTGAGATGCTTCACCCAGCGGCTATAATAAAAAGCGGCGGCACCAAGACCGAAAATCAGTACAAACAGCAAATGGTCATTAAAAATATACCGTGTATAGCGCCTTAAGTTTTGTAAGTAGGAAGCAAATCTTTCTTTCCATAGGCGGTCAATTTCGTTCATCGTCATCTTCCTTTGTCAATTGGATATACAAATCATCCAATGTTGCGCCGGGCATCGAAAATTGCTGCTGCAGCTCTTCCAATGTTCCTTTCGCGCGGATCCGCCCGTTATGCAAAATGATGAATCCGTCGCAATACCGTTCTGCCGTTGCAAGAATGTGGGTGGACATCAGGATTCCCGCCCCCTTTTTCTTCATCGTGCCCATCAAATCCAGCAGTGACTGGATGCCGAGCGGGTCGAGGCCGAGAAAAGGCTCATCAATAATGTACAGGCTCGGCTCGACTAAAAAGGCGCACATAATCATCACCTTTTGCTTCATGCCTTTTGAAAAATTGGCCGGAAACCAGCCGAGCTTTTTATGCAGGCGGAATTCCTTTAATAAAGGCGCGGTTCTGTCCGCATAGGTTTTTTCATCGATGCCGTATGCCATTGCCGCCAGTTTCAAATGTTCTTCCAGCGTCAGTTCCTCATATAAAATCGGGGTTTCCGGTATGTACGAAAACTGCTTTCGATAAGCGTCCGGATCCTCGTTTAAGTTTTTGCCGTTGATCGTGATCCGCCCTTTTTTCGGCTCCATTAACCCGATAATATGCCGGATGGTCGTACTTTTTCCGGCGCCGTTTAAGCCGATCAACCCGACCAGCTGCCCTGCTTCTACTGTAAATGAAACATCTTGAATCACAGGTTTTTTCGTATATCCACCTGTTAAGGACGCCACTTCCAATAATGTCATCTAAAGAACCCCTTTGTGTCAAAAGTTCTGATCTGTACCCGTTATTGTACCATGAAAGCGTTCGTGACTGAATGCCAACTGCGCGCCTGAAAAATTTTTGCGATGTGCATGTATAGATTCCAACCATTTGTCCATCCTATACTTGCAGGGGAAAAACAAGCAATCGGGGTGGTTGTCAAAGACCAGTAACGATGCTTTACATTAGCCATAACCGACTTCCAGGCACCCTTTACATGAGGTGCTGGCGGTGAATCTGTTTAAAGGCGATGCACTTTAAACGTTACCCAATAAGGGGATGATCGCGTTGGAAAAAGTTGAGGAAGCCCATTATCAACCATATCATTCGTAAATGAAGTGTTGATCAAAGGCGCTTTTCGGCTAGTTGAAAAACCCTGCAGAACGGGGCGGAAACGCAGGTTTCCGCCCCGTTTCCTTTTCTTTCGCCTTTTCATCCGTTATAATGAAATCAAAAAAATGGAAAGGTTGATCAAAATGTGTATTTTTTGCAAGATTATAAACGGTGAAATCCCGAGTGCAAAAGTGTACGAAAATGAGCATGTATACGCTTTTCTTGACATCAGCCAGGTGACAAAGGGCCATACCCTGATTGTCCCGAAAATACATAAAGAGAATGTCTACGAACTGACGCCGGAGATTGCCCGCAATTTCTTTGAATCCGTCCCTGTCGTAGCCAATGCATTGAAAGCGGCATTCCAGCCTGTGGGGCTCAATGTGTTGAACAATAATGGCGAGATTGCCGGCCAGTCTGTATTCCATTATCATATGCACCTGATCCCGCGATATGGAAAAGGAGACGGGTTCGGGGCAGTCTGGAAAACACATGAAAAAGATTACAGCCAGGAGGACCTCCGCCAAATCGCCGCGGAGATTTCCAAAAGTATATAAGCCGCACCAAGCAGCACCACTGAAAAAGCCCGTTTTTGCGTTTTTGCAGCCGGGTTCGCGCTTATTTTTTTTAGCGGCCATTTGGGCTGCTATTTTTCGTTGCGCCCAATTTGATCAAAACATGCGCCACTTTTTCCGTCTGCATGCTATAATGAGGTTAATCTTTCGCCGCCGGCCATGAGGGTATGGCGGGAAAGCACCAGATGAGATGAGAATAGGAGAGTGGAGACAGATGAAGACAAAATCACTTGTCAGCTTGGCGTTGCTCGTTGGGATCGGCACGGTATTACACACGGTGATTCCGGGCTTTGTGTTCGGGATGAAACCGGATATGATGCTTACCATGATGTTTATCGGCATTATTTTGTTCAGGGAGAAAAAATACGTACTGTTGCTTGGTGTGCTGACCGGCATCATTTCCGGCCTGACCACCAGTTTCCCGGGCGGTTTTTTCCCGAACATCATCGATAAATGCATCACTTCTTTTGCTTTTTACGGTTTGCTTCTCGCTTCCGGAAAACTGGCAAAAAAGCTGCCGGCACTGATTGTATTCACGGCCATCGGCACACTGATTTCAGGCATCATTTTCTTAGGATCCGCGTTCTTTATTGCCGGGTTGCCGGGGCCTTTTGCCATTTTGTTTGGCACCGTCGTTTTGCCGGCAACCGTGCTCAATGCAGTTGCGATGTTTATTCTTTTTCCGATCATCTCAACCGTTGCAAAGCGCACAAATGCCGCCCACAGCATGCAAGCGTGAAAATGGCCGCCGGGTTTCCGGCGGTTTTTTTTCGCTTGCACAGCCTAAAATAAATGAAACAGAGCGGCGAGAAGCAGGAAAACCATTCCGGCCGTTCCGAAAAATGCAATCCTTTTTCTTATGACTTTCCGCGGCGGATAAATTCTTCTTTTCTGGTACAGCAGCATGTGCCGGACCATCGCGGCAAACAGGACAACGCCGGCCATTAAAAAGCAGAAAGCAACACGCCCCAACGAACTCCCCCTCTTTTCTGCCTGGACTATTACATCATATGCCCTGATGCGGATTAACATGTACCAGATGCGGGTAAAGAACAAACAGAAGACACGCGCAGAACCCGCTCTTTTGTCCTTCATACCGCCTGTGAAGGACAATTCCACAGCGCGGGAGCCGGGTTTTGTCTTTCATCGGGCTGATGAAAGACAGTTGGATGTGTGGCGGCCGCTCTTTTGTCCTTCATACCGCCTGTGAAGGACCATCCCACGGTGCGGGAGCCGGGGTTTTGTCTTTCATCGAGTTTATGAAAGACAGTTGGATGTGTGGCGGCCGCTCTTTTGTCCTTCATACCGCCCGTGAAGGACCGCTCGCGGCCAGGCTTGGAATATCGCTTTGGACGAGCCCGGCAAAAAAGAAAGAGAACTTTGCAAAAGAATGGCAAATTCTATATCATGAGGATAAAAGACCATTCCAGGAGGTGCATTCCATGAACAAATCCAGTTTATTTTACGGATTACTGGTTGGAGCAACAGCAGGCGCTGTTTCCGTCCTTTTCACCACACCCGCTTCCGGAAAAAGAATACGGGAAGCCATCAAAAATAATTCCGGTGATTTCATTGAATCGGCCAAAAGGATCGCTGAAAATGTAAAAGACTTAAAAGCATCCGTCGAAGATTTTTCAACAGAAGGCAAAAAAGTCGCCACGAACGTAATGGAAGAAATCCAACACTGTATCGAAGAATGGCAAAAAAGCATTGAGCCAAACAAAGACGCCCTGCAAAATGAAATCAAAGAAATCCGGAAAACGATTGAAAACATGGAACAACAAATGGAGAAAAAATCTTCTTGACTTTTCGCTGCCCGGAAAGCAACAACCGCTTTCCGGGCTTTTTCTTTGCTATTCTTTTCAAAAAAATTTAGTAAATTGTTTTTTATTACTTTTTATTTTACTGGCATAATGATAATATATAGGGTAAGGGGTGATGGGAAAAATATGACGGAACAAATGTTGACGACCAATGAGTATCTTCTATTTTGCAAAAGGGTCACGCAATTGTCGAAAGCGCTCTGGAAAACGATTGAAAAAGACTGGCAGCAATGGATTAAGCCTTTCGATCTGAACATCAATGAACATCATATTTTATGGATTGCCTATCATTTAAAGGGCGCATCGATTTCGGACGTGGCAAAATTCGGGGTGATGCACGTATCAACAGCTTTTAATTTTTCGAAAAAGCTTGAGGAGCGTGGCTTGCTCGAATTCTCGAAAAAGGAAAACGATAAGCGGAACACGTATATTCAATTAACCAATAAAGGAAGAGAGATTTTTTTAAAGTCATTGGAAGCGTTTAACCCGAAAAAAAGCACCGTCGTACAAGGCACGATGCCGCTTTACGATCTCTACGGTAAATTTCCGGATATGATGGAACTGGCTGCGATCGTACGCCAGATTTATGGTCAGGATTTTATGGACATTGTAGAAAATTCCATTTTCAATGGGGAGCTGGATGATGTCATTGAAACGGAACTGTTGGGAAAACCTTCGCTGAACCGCTTCTGACCCGTTTCGGGCAGCTACAAATTCCGTTTCAATGCCTTCATTAATTCAGGATACAACCCCTGCTGCAAACAGGCGGCAATCACTTCCGCCGGCTGCAGTTTTTCATGCAGGGAATCCTTAAACTTTTGAAAAAGCGGATAAAAAAATACAAATTTGTCCGCCTTCTGTTCTTTCAGCTCATCGCTCAAACGATCGCACAACGCATAAAATTGTTCAATGTCCTGTTTTGAAAGCTGTTTTTCCATAATCAGCCTGAAAAACGGATATTGGCTGGTCCCGATCATTTTTAAAAGCAATGTTTGATAAAATTCCAGTCTTTCCAGCTTTTGTTCAATCGATTCCATTCAGTTCCCTCGTTTATATGTTTTTATGATTCTGCTGAGAACAGCGCGGCCCCGGTCATGGGATGCTTCAGCTTTAGACAGGGGCGTGTTTTCCGGCAAGACCCATTGTCCGGCCGGCCTTTAAAAACTCCCCCGTGGCATTCGCCACGAGCGGTGCAAGGCAGTGCCTGTTAAAAATGAATAATCGTTCATCCACCTTGCATGGAAAAGACCAGCGTGCATTACACATTTGCCATCCGAAAGACAGGCGGAACGTTACGAATCCAGATTCTAAACCGGCGCGCTCCGCCTTTATTTTACTGCAAATTTTCGGGAGGGGGGCCGGCCGGCATGTATGTGCTTGTTTTTTTTACAGTTACGCTTTCTTTATATTATACTTTATCAACGTATTGACAATCCATCTATGTACAAAAAAAGAAATACCGGAAGAACACCAGCCGGGAATTTTTCGGACGATCAACATCCTCATGACCATTTTACTGTTTTCCTCCTACCTTGGCACTCAATAACAACACAACAAGAAAGGCCGGCAGCTGCCGGCCCCTAATTTTACCAAGCCCAGGATGCACCAATAATGATCAATAAAATGAACAACACAACCAGCAAGGCAAAGCCGCCTCCGTAAGCTGCTCCTCCGCTCATTCCATCCACCTCCTCTTGTTTCATCAGTATATTATTCATCCGCCCCTGTATTGGTTAAGGCACCCGTCTATTTGCTGACCTAAATTTCACAAATTCACAATGGAACCCCATGCAATATCATATGTAGCAAACATCCATCCTGCCTTCTCCAAACGCCTGCCCCATATGAAAAGAAGATTGGCATGGTGTGAAAATTCCATAAGAAACCCGGCAATCCCTTTCTTTTCTCTTTCAATTTATGTTATAGTAGTGGTTGTAAATCTCTCTTGCACGACAAAATGAATAGGAGTTGTTTTTGAATGAAGAAATGGGTACTATCCCTTGTTTTGGCAGGCAGCATGTTCGGACTTGCAGCATGCGGCAACAGCGGCAACAGCGCCGTCGTGAAGACGAACGCCGGAAATGTTACCAAAGACGAGTTATATAATGCAATGAAGGATAAATATGGTTCAACTGTGCTCCAGCAGCTTACCATTGAAAAAGTCCTGTCCAAAAAATACACTGTCAAAAAGAGCGAAGTTGACAAACAAGTAAACGATACAAAAAAACAATTGGGCAGCTCATTTAATACAGCGCTGCAGCAATACGGTTATGCAAGTGAAAAAGATTTCCGCAACAGCGTGAAAGTCGGACTGCTTGAACAAAAAGCGGCAGAGGCGACCATCCATCCAACGGAAAAACAGTTAAAAAATTATTATAACAACGACATAAAACCGAAAATCAAAGCGCGCCATATTCTTGTTTCCAGCAAGTCGAAAGCGGAAGATATCAAGAAACAACTGGATAAAGGCGCCGACTTTGCAACGCTGGCCAAAAAGTATTCAACCGATACCGCAACTGCTTCTAAAGGCGGAGACCTCGGCTGGTTCGGTGCAGGCGAAATGGACAGCGATTTTGAAAATGCTGCTTATAAACTGAAAGTCAATGAAATCAGCGGCCCTGTTAAGACTTCTTACGGCTACCATATTATTCAGCTGACCGGCGAAAAACAGAAAAAACCGTACAGCGAAATGAAAAAAGACGTCGTCAAACAATATAAAGAATCAAAAGTGACAACGGAAAAAATCCAGTCTGTTTTGAAGAAAGAATTAAAAGCAGCTGACATAAAAGTAAAAGATGATGATTTGAAAACAACTTTTGATCCCCTGCTCGGGACTTCATCAAGCAAATAATGCCGCAAAAAACCGCCCTTCCGGTTAGGGGCGGTTTTTTTGCGGTCGTTATGCTTCATGGGCTTTTTCAGCTTCACCGCTGCGCAATTCTTTTTCTTTATGCATCCTTTCAATAAAAACTTCCCCTTCTTTTTCAATCCATTCCTGTTCCTGTTCGTGTTCTTCCCGGGCTGTTTTTACCGCCATAAACGCACATATGACAATGCCTGCCACAACAAAATAAATCCAGATTGGGAAATCCATGTTTTCCCCTCCTTTTCGGTTTGTCCCTGCTATAATGTATGGCAGAATCCATTAAAAAATGCCTTTCATTTTGAAAGGCATTTTAAAAGTTTTTCACCGGACGGGCGCTTTCCAAACGTTTGCGTTTCTATGAATCTCACTGATGAAACGTTGGTTTGTAAAAAGAACGGTTATCAAGCGCATAAATCCGGTCCGAGAACTCGCCCGGTTTGACATTGCGGAGCGCACGGTCAAGCATATTCATTTTCGCATCAATATTATCAATATAGTGAAGAATTTCCGCCTCTTTAATCATCGGGGGCTTGGCGCTCCCCCATTCCGCTTTCCCGTGGTGGGAGATCACCATATGTTCCAGCACCATGACTTCTTCTCCGTGAATGCCAAGTTCCTCCGCTGCTTTTGCAATTTCTGTGACCATAATCGAGATATGGCCGAGCAAATTCCCTTCAGCCGTATAAGTTGTTGAGATCGGGCCGGACAGTTCTTGCACCTTTCCCAAATCATGCAAAATGACACCGGCATACAACAAATCCCGGTCGAGTGAAGGATAAAGGCCCGCGATTGCCTTGGCAAGGTCGAGCATGGAGACAACATGGTACGCCAGCCCCGATACGAATTCGTGGTGGTTTTTCGTTGCAGCAGGATAGACGAGAAACCGCTTCTGGTATTTTTTCAGCAGATGCCGGGTGAGCCTTTGGATATTTGGATTTTTCATATCAAAAATGTACTGGGTGATTTTCCCCATCATTTCTTCCTGCGATAACGGGGCCGTTTCGATAAAATCGGAAATCCGGACACCGTCCCCCGGTTGTGCCGGATGGATCTGGCGGATTTTCAGCTGCAGCCGCCCGCGGTAATTTAAAATGTCCCCGGTTACTTTTACAATCGTCTCCGGTTTATATGTTTGTTCGTCCTGTTCGGTCGCATCCCAGAGTTTTGCTTCGATATCCCCGGTCCGGTCCTGCAAAATCAATGTTAAAAAAGGTTTGCCGTTGCTCGCAATTCCTTTTGTTGCGTGTTTGATGAGCAAAAACGCGTCAAACTGTTCGCCCACCTCATAGTAGAGTAGCCCTTTTGCCATAATAATCCTCCGATCTAACCCCTGATTGATTTGTCTTAAAGTATACCATAATCCGGCCGGAATCCGCTTTTGATCTAAACTGGCTTTACCTGTGCGTTTCACCGCCGTGCTGAAATACAGGCAGTCAGTCCCACCCCTCTTTTTTACGGCTGAATGCGGCTGATATTTCCGGATCCTGTCAGCCCTTGACCATGTATAGCCCCCAAGGTTTTCACCTCATGGCCTTTAAAAAACCGGAGCATCGGCTGCTGGCATGTAAAAAGCAGCACCTGCCTCGATTCGCTCACCTGGTCGAGCAAGCGGGCCATTTTCTCTGTCCGGTAAATATCAAAATTAACAAAACCGTCATCAATGACAACCGGGGACGGGAATTCCCCGCCGAGCGCCTCCGCAAGAGAAAAACGCAAAGCAATATACAGCTGTTCCGCCGTTGCCTGGCTCAGCTCATTTGCGGCAAACAGCACATCATCACGCCGTTTAACGTAAAAACGGCCATCCTCCCCGCCCATATGGAGGGAGACATACGATCCGTTTGTTAAAGATTGCAAATACGCTTCGGCTTTATTCAGGACTTGCGGAAAACGGGTTTCCCGGAGCCGCTTCATCATGCCGGAAAGCAAACGTTTCGCCGTGGCAAACCGTGCCCATTCGAAAGCTTCTTCCCGGAAATCTGAAAGCGCGCTGTAATATTCATGCAGTTTTTCGGTAAACGTCCCGCCTTTTTCCAGCCTGTCCAGTTCAAACCGGATTTCCGCCGCTTCTTTTCTCATGCTGCGAAGCGCGTTCGCCTTTTCCGCAATTTTCTCTTCCAGCTTTTGCTTTTCCTGCTCCAATATGGATACATCTTCTACCCTTTCGAGCCGTTCCAGGTCTTCCCGGCTGATCCGTAAATCTATGATTTCGAGCTGGCCGGTCAACTTTTCGTATTGCTGAAAAAGGCTGCCGGCTTTCCGGAAATCTTCCTCATTCGCGGCACCGGCAAGGGCAAAAAGTTTTTTGATCTCCTTATCTGTTGCTTCCGCTTCCGATTCAAGCAGCTGCACTTGTTCTTCCAACTCGGCACATTTCTTTTCCCATTCCTGCAGGCGGATTTTTCTTTCCTGTTGTTCCGCACACGCCTGCTGCAACAGCAAGATACCTTCCTGGCGCAATGGCCAGTTGACGTGGAGCCGGGACCACAGGTTTTCCATCCTTTCTTCAAATGCCGACTGAGAGGCGGAAAGCTGCGCCAGTTTCTTTTCGATACGCGACCGCTCGCGCAACTTCCCGCTTAAGTCCGTCAAAAGTTGGAACGCATCGGGCAGCTGTCCGGGCCGGAAGCCGTCACCCAATTGCAAAGTTTGCCTGAAATGGCTGATTTCTGCCAGCAGCTGTCTTTCTTCCGCTTCCAGACGCTGCTTCCGGTTTTGCATTTGCCGGCCGTTCTGTTCGCCTTCCTCAAGTTTCAGAATGAGCTGTTTCCAGTTTTCGCGCAGCTGTTTCTGCCGTTCATATTCATGCCAATCCGTGTCCCCGTCTTTCCAATTCCGCAGCTCTTTTTCCTCTTCCTCCAGTTCCTGTTCGAGCGCTCGGATTTCTTGTTCCAACGGGTTCCGCTTTCCCTTCAAAGCATGGTAGCCTGACACGATTGCACCAAGCACAAAAACGCCCAGAAACAGGTATTGCCCTGTGAGCAAACTCCACACGCCGGCCATCAGAAACAATAATGCAAGGCCAAAAAACAGGACCGGGGGCTTCCGGGCCTCATCCGCCATTTTTTTCAGGCGGGAAAGCTGCTGTTTCCCGCGCCTGATATCGGCTTCAAGCAATGATTTTTTTTCCTTTTCCTGCCGCTTTGCCGATAAATCGCGAAAAGCCTCTTCGGATACGAGCTCTTTTTCCAAAAGTGCGCATTGCTGCTCAACAGCATTCATCCGAGCCCGCAAGTCCTCAAGCTGTGCCTGTAAAGCATCGTTGCGGGAACGGTGATGGTCATACGCCTTGATGAGGGTGCTGAGCCTTTCTTTTGCCGCAATGCTTAAGTCAAGCTGCGGTACTTTTTCAACTTGCGATGTCGTAAGATGCAGCATTCCCGATAATTCGGCGATTTGGCTGTTCAGGATTTCGCGTTCAGACTGGAGGCGCTCTGCTTCCGCCTGCCACCCGCGGTATTGCGGCCAGTCATCGAGCAGCTTTTTAATCTCCCCTTCATGCCGGACGAAAAGCGGATCCGGCTGCTCTCCTTCCATTTTTTCAACCAGTACCTGTTTTTGTTTTTTAACGGCTGACAGGCGCCCGGTAGAAGCGCGCCATTCCGACATCAGCGCGTCGAGGCGCCGGATTCCGTCAGCGGGAAAGCGGACGGGACCGATTTCCGCCAGCTGCAGTTTGATATGCTTTCTTTCTGCATAAAGCGGCCAAAGGCTTGTGAGATGTTCATACTGCTGAACCGTTCCCCTTAAGGCTTCCAGCTCCGCCTCCGCTTCTTCCTGTGCTGCTTCAATCGTTGCCAGCCGTGCTTTCCATTCGCCATAACGGCCGTTTTCCGCTTTCAGGTGATTCAGTTCTTTTTCCATGGCCTGAAGTTTCCGGAGTTGCACGTTCAAGACCGGTTTCCGCCCGTTCGGTTTAAAACGCGCCTCCATTTCCTTTTCGAGTTCCCGTTCCGCCGAAAGCAGCGCATCCGTCCCGATTGTCCCTGCAGCAAATAAATAGCGGCTGATATCATCGCCTGTTAATTTGCGGATTTCCTGGAGGCTTTGCAGATTAAAAGAATAAATGGACTGGAACATTTGCCGGTTCAGCCCGTTTAAAACTTGTGCAAGTACCTCTTCGCCGCCTGTTCTGCCATCTGCAAAGGTGACGGACACTTCTCCGGCTGCTCTTCCTTTTATCCGTTCCACCGTTATTTTTCCGTCTTTTTCTGTTTCGAGGACAAGCCTCCCGCCGTACACCGGTGAAAATTTCGGCTCATAGTGCTGCCCGTTTTGCTGTCTTGAAGGAAACCCGAATAAAACGGCTTCGATAAAAGCCATGAAGGTTGATTTGCCGGCTTCGTTTTCCCCGTAAATGACCTGCAGATCCGAAAGATTTTTCATATGAAAATCAACAAGCCGGCCAAAACCGTAAATATGGACCTCCCGTATTTTCATCGTTTCCCCCTGCCTTTCAACTTCTCAAAAACAGCCGCTTCCGCTTCCAACAGAAGCCTCTGCTTTTCATCTCCGTCCAAGTCCAGGTAGCGGCCCGCAACCATATGGCTGTACAACGGGGAGACCGCTTCATCTACGGCGGTTTCTTCCAATTGTGCCAGCGTTTTCTTCATTTCCTGCAAAATAAAGCCGTCATCCCGTGCGGATATGAGGACATTTTCAGGCAGTGTGATACGGTGTACCCAGACAAAATTGCGGTCTGCTTCTTCGCCTTCCTGCAACACTTCCATCAGTTCGCCGTTTTTCACTTTTCCAAGTGCTTCATCATCGAGCAGATCCGGATCTTTTATATCCAATTGCAAAAATACACCCTGCGCCTCTTTTCTTTCTTCTTCAAGGGCATTGCGGCAAACTGTGTACAGACGATTAAAATCATTTGCTCCTTTTACGGAAACGGTACGTTTTTCCCATAAAATGTCCGCCGTCTCATAGAATGCGGTATGCGTGCCAAGCGGATCCATTTCGGTAACCATACAGCCTTTCGGACCCGTTTCTTTCCGGTTTCTCCCCTGGATATTCCCGGGATAAATGATATAGGGATGCGTATGTAAAATCTGCTGCTTGTGGATATGGCCAAGCGCCCAGTAATCCATCCCCTTTTCCAGCAAATCCTGCAAGGCAAAAGGCGCATAAGGCTGGTGCATTTTCGTCCCGCCTTCAAGATAACCGTGCAGCATACCGATGTGGAAATCGGCATCTCCCGTTTTCCTGTATTCATCCGTTTTGTTCTCCAGCACGTGCCGCTTTGGGTAGCTGAACCCGTACACCTGAACTTTGGACCCGTTTTTAGCTGTAAAAGATTTGGCTTCAACACGCTCGGAAAATATCCGGACATTTGCGGGCATGTCCAATTTTGTCCATGACCCGCTTAGATGGTCGTGATTGCCGTGCAGCACAAATACGGCAACGCCAGCCTCTTGTAGCCGCTCAAACTGCTTCTTCAGCCTCACCTGGGCTTTCAGGCTGCGGTCTTCCCCGTCGTATAAATCCCCGCATATCAGCAGGAAATCCGCTTCTTTTTCAATTGTAAGGTCACATAGATTTTTAAATGCCCGGAAAGTGCTCTCCTTTACCCGTTCAAACAGCGCCGGCGGAAGCTTGCGGAGCCCCGCAAACGGACTGTCAAGGTGCAGGTCGGCCGCATGGACAAAGCGAATCCTTTTCAACGCCATCACTCTTTCGTAAAAAAATAACCGGCATTTTTCCATTTTTTGTGAAATCCAGCCTGTTCGTAATCAAACGCATTTAATAGAATATATGTTCTATCTTCATTATAAAAGGTTTGGCACGTTCAGGCAACAAAAAAATGGCTGAACATGCCAAACCTTTTTAATTGTATTGCCGGTATACGTATGGATCTTTCGGCTCGCTGCTTTTATGGTAACTTGTTACTTTTAAATACGGGATATTCTCTTTAAACGGCGTATAGTACGTCGTATCCAGTTTCCCTTCAACCTCAATCCATGTATTTTCCTTCACGTTTGCCATATTGTCCGGAAAATCAACGAGCATCCCGTATACGCCAGCATCGGCAATGCAGTGGATAATGCCGAACCGGAGCACAAACAGCTGATTCGCTTTAATATCATCCGTCCGGTAGACAAACCCTTTAATCGCCACTTTTTTGCCGATAAAATTCCCCGGATAATTGTAAATTGTTTCAAGCCCGTGGAAATAATGGTCATCATCGAGGACGATGCTTTGCAATTTACTGTACTTTTTCAAATCCGAACTTTCCATTTCTGTATACTGGTCCTTATCATAGTAAAGGCTGGAATTCGGCCGTAAAATCTGGTGATTGGCATATTGGTCCTTGTCATTGTCAATCATCGAAAAGTGGAAGCCCTTTGCTTTGACAACGGTGGAATTTAAGGTGGCCACCGGAAGGAAAATACCCGTTACAACTGGGATTAAAATCATGCCGTACGTAAACATTTTTTTGTACCATGTATTTTCATCCGTTTCATGCGAATGGCCGTGGTGGGCGCCGTGATGATGGTCATGCGCCTCATTTCCCGCCCTGACCCATTTCACGAGCTGGTACAAGCATAAAAAACCCATCGCAAAAATCATGGAAAACGACAAATACGCATACTTCATATTAATGTATTTGCTAATATCTCCTGTCGCGTGCAGCTTCATAAAAAAATACGCGAAGCCGAACAAAACGATAAATCGCAACATTTTAAACACCTTCTATATCAAGAATGCACCCGTAAACACAAAAACGATAATCAGCCCGATCATCGAAAAGACAAATTTTCTTTTAAAGGAATGCATCATCATGAGCAGATTTTTTATATCCACCATCGCGCCAAATACTAAAAACGCAAGGATGGCCGACGTCCCGAACATCCCGTTGAAAGACGAAGCAATGAAGGCATCCGCCTCGGAACAGATCGACATAATAAAAGCAAGCAGCATCATAATCAGAATCGCCGCCATTTTTGTCTGCCCGAGCGACAGCAGCGTGCTCGTCCGGAAGAAGGTCTGCATTGCGGCAGAAATCAGGCCGCCAAACACGAGAAACTTCCCGACGGAAAAAAACTCATCAATCGCATGGTCGATCGTACCGGTGATTTTTTGCAGAAAACTCGGTTTATCATGTGCTTCGTGGTCATCCCCGTGGTGGTGCAATTTGGCCTCCACAAATTCGCGAAGCTGGTTTTCGGAAAAAAAATATGAAATCGCAATCGCGGTTAAAACAGCAGTAAAAATCGCCAGCCCGCAGCGAAGCAGTGCCATTTTCCAGGAATCGCCAAACGCGACAAACGTAGAAAAAATGACAACCGGGTTGATAATCGGCCCCGTCAGCATAAACGCGATGGCGGCAGAAAGCGGGACATTTTTCCGGACAAGCCTTTCCGTAATCGGGACAATGCCGCATTCGCAGGCCGGAAAAAGCGCGCCCATGCCCGTGCCGAACGCAATGGATAAAAAGCGGTTTTTAGGCATAACTTTTGCAATCATTTCCTCAGTGACAAACATCTGGATCACCGCTGAAATGAACACACCCAGCACAATAAAAGGCAACGCCTCGATGATAATGCTGATAAAAATGGTATTCATTTGCAATAAGGATTGGCCCATAACGGCATATCGCTCTCCTTTTTCTATCACACTCACAAAAAACTCTCCCAACTAGGATACTATAAGTCTTCTTTGGCGTAAATGAAGAAAACCAGGAAATGGCGGGTAAGCAAGGAAACGATGTGAAAAAATGATTTCCAATTTGATGAAACCCATGCGATTCTATTACTTTTTGGGCTGGACTGTGTTATGATAGTGTCAAATGAACTAGTATTAAGAACGTGAAGGGAATGAAGCAATTGCCGGTATCTATATTTGACTTTGGGTTGGTTGTTTCTGCCGGGGCTTTTGTTGCGCTGCTTAAGATCATTATGATCGATATCATTTTATCGGGCGACAATGCGGTTGTGATCGCCATGGCGACCCGGAAACTGCAGCGCGAACAGCAAAACAAAGCGATTTTCTGGGGGACAGCCGGTGCGGTGATTTTAAGAATTCTGCTGGCAATGGCAATTGTTGCTTTGCTGAAAATTCCTTATGTAAATGTCATTGGCGGGCTTTTGCTTCTATGGATCGCATATAAAGTGCTCGGCGGCGGAGATGAAAATGTCCATGTAAAGGCAAAAAATGGGCTGCTGGTTTCGATTGGCACGATTATTATGGCTGATGCAATTATGAGCCTTGACAATGTGGTGGCGCTGGCCGGTGCTTCAAACGGGCATATCGGCATGATTGCGCTCGGCGTTGCCATCAGTATTCCGGTCATGATTTTCGGTTCAAAGATGATTGTAAAAGCGATGAACCGTTACAGCTGGATTGCCTATGTCGGGTCGGGCATCCTCGCCTGGACAGCGGCGGAAATGCTCTTTAAAGATGAACAAATCCTGAAATGGCTGAATATATCACACGGGCCGGTAACGTATACGATCGGCGGCATTCTTACGGTTTTGGTGTTGTTCCTTGGCTGGCTTTCGAACCGTCGGGCGGCGGTAAAGCAGGTTAAGCAAGTAAAGCAGGATGTTAAGCAGGATGTTAAGCAGGATGTGCAGCAGCGTGTCCATATCCATTAATGGCGAGCGCGTACACCGTTCCCATAAAAAGAACCCGGGCTGGGTTGGCCCGGGTTCTTTTTACCGGTGGAACAAAATCAGTTTTCCTTCAGGGGATACGCAACGGTGCGTTTTCTCATCGACGCCTTTTTCTTTTAAAAGCGCCTCCCCTTTTTTCTTTGCTTCCGTGTCATCCTGTGCTTCAAAACCTTCATCGAGAATCTTTTTCCCTGTCGGTTCAAAGGCAGTCAGCTTATAGTCGCGCATGTTTTCACTCCCCTTTGAATTGCGGCGCCCGCTTCTCTACAAAAGCGCGGATGCCTTCCTTGTGGTCTTTCGTCTGGCGCATTTTCCATTGCGCATGTTTTTCCAGTTCCAATGATTTATTGAAATCAGGGCGGTCCAGTTCCGTATAGATTTTTTTCGTTTTGATCATCGCGAGGACCGGTTTTTTCTGCCATTCTGTAATTTTTTGGTCAACGGCAAGCGCAAGATCGGGCACCGCTTCATCGATAATGCCCGTTTCGGCTGCCTCTTCAGCGGACATGACTTTTCCTTCCCAAATCACTTTTTTCGCCTTTTCCTGGCCGATCCGGCGCTGCAGCAAATAGTGGCCGCCGCCATCCGGCACAAGGCCGATCCCGATGAAGTTCATCGCGATTTTGCTGTCCAAATCACTGATAATGGTATCACAGGCTAGGGCAAGGCTTAAGCCCAATCCTGCAGCAGCGCCATTAATCGCCGCAATGGTGAGTTTCGGCATGCCCACAAGGATGGAAACGGCTTCATTTATTTGGTTCATAAAAGAGGTGAACCCTTTCTCTTCCTCCATCGCCAGCATGGCTTTAATGTCCCCGCCTGCGGAGAATGCTTTGCCGTTTCCGGATAAGACGAGAATGTGAATGTCATCCTTCATCGCAATCGCTTTCAACGAGTCCGCCAGTTCCTTAATCATCTCCAAGTTCAGCGCATTCATTGCGTCCGGGCGGTTGAAATACAAATAGGCTGCCCCGCCTTTTTCCTCCACTTGGATCGTTTCATACGTTGAAATCACCGAAATCCCTCTCCCTTTGTTTTATTCTTCCTATTACTAGGATAGCGAAATATTCGGCAATTTCCAATACAAAATGGCGGCTTTTTAAAAAATTCATCAAAAAAAAGAGGCTGCCGCCTAAAGCAAACAGCCCCTTCCATCCTTATTTCAACAGTTTCATTTTTTTCAAAAAGTCGATCGGCTGCTGTTTCCGGAAATGTTCTTTTACCATATAAGACACCCCGTTTTCATTGTTGGAACGGGTCACCCAGTCGGACGCGTTTTTGACAGCGGGATGCGCATTTCCCATCGCAACGCCGAGCCCAGCCCACTCGACAAGCGGGAGATCATCAAGGCCCGAACCGATTACGACCACTTCCTCACGACGGATGTTCATCCGGTCGCATACATATAAAAGCCCGCGAAGCTTGGAAATACCAGCCGGCACAATATCCAGCTTCCCGTTTCCGCAAAAAATACAATCCACTTCATGGAACATATTGGCAATCGCTTTTTTAGCTGCCTGAATGTCCTCTCCGTCAGAAAAAATCACTTCGATTTTGGGCGGGGAAAGCGGCGTTTGTTCCAGTTTTGCCGATAAATCGTCCACATATTGTTCTGCATAAGAAAACGGATTGGACGTTTGATAAATGACTTTTCCCATCAACTTATTCGGATGCTTCACTCTGTTAGACAATGTAAACCGCTCGGAAACAAGGCGGATTTGGGCGTGAAACCCTTCCAAAAAGCGCACAAGGTCACGGGTGGCCTCTTCGCTGATCCTTCTGACAAAAATCGGTTTATCCAGTTCACTGGCAATATAAGCGCCCTGGTGCGTGATTAAGGAAGAATGCAGCTTCAGCCATTTGGCAATCCGGTGGGCCGAAGCGAAATTTTTTGACGTAATGAGCGTCACCGCAATGCCTTTTGCACCTGCATATTCGATTGCTTCTTTCGTTGTTTTGCCGAGCCGGCCGTTATCCTGCAGCAATGTTCCCTCAATATTTAACGCCAGCATTTTATAGATCATGGATGCTCCCCCTCTTCATGATGCTCCCGGCTGCCGGGCTGATTTCTCACACAGCCTGCTTTCTTTTACAGATGTATGAGAAAAAAGGGGGAAATAGAACTTTCCGGCTCCATTCTTCTATTTTCCGGCGTACAAATCTTCGACAGGCCTCATCAGCACCTGGTTGATTTCGCTGAGCAGATCGCTTAGCCGCTGTTCAGCGCCGATCAACTGCATAATGGCGGGATTTGACTGGACCGCTTGCATGGCAGCCTGCGCCTGTTTTTCATCTTCTTCTGTAACCGGAAGCCCCTGCATTTGTTTATCTTGCAAATTGAGTTGAAGCTGCCTGAAACGGTCAAACAATGCTCTCGCCTGGCCGTTTGACCGAACATTTTCGTACGCCTGCTTCAATGCAGCAAATTCATGGCTTTCCCGAATTCCTTTTTCAAGCATACGCGCGTACTCATTTAAATGGGATGGCATATAACTCCTCCTCGTATAATAAGTTTAAATCCAAAGTGGATGTCAATTTCCAGTTCATTCTGCTGCTCATTGACAAGTGAATATAAGATTTTGTATTCCGGGCTCGCCCGGAATACAAGTTCGGACTTGGACGCTTCGCGATGTTCCCGGATAATGGTCTTAGGATCGTTTGGGTCAATGCTTCCCCTCCTTGTAGCCTGACTACTCGAAAAGTCTGCATCCCCAGGTTCTTGCTTGAACGTCTAACCCGTAGGCCGTTCCTCCGGATCTCCGTGCTGGAAATGAGCAGTTCCAGGCAGCCCACGGCCCGGATGAGTTCTCATACGCGAGGCTGACAGATCGGCAAGCCATCTGGGGATATCCCGAAGCGTCCGATTCCATCGATCCCAATACAGAGAGGAGGAAATCATATGCCCTTATTTGTCGGTATTGACGTGAGCTCCAAAAACCTCGATGCCTGCCTGATGGATGGAATGGGGGAAACGTTGGCCACCCAAACGGTGACAAACAATCTTCCCGGTGCCTCTGAGTTAAGAGACGCCATCCTCCAACATGCGGAGGCGGATGACACCATCCAGATCGCCATGGAGGCCACATCTGTGTATAGTTGGCACCCGGCAATGTTTTTCCATGAAGATCCCGAGCTGAAACAGCGTCGTACAAAGGTGTTTACCCTGAATCCGAAGCTGGTGAGAAATTTCAAAAGGGCTTATGCCGAGATGGACAAGACCGATCCCAAAGATGCCTGGGTAATTGCGGACCGCTTGCGTTTCGGGAGATTGCCGAAATCCGTGATTCAGTCAGAACAATACCTTGCCCTTCAACGGTTAACACGGATGCGCTATCACCTGATTCAAAGTTTAACCCGGGAACAACAGGTATTTTTGAATCATCTGTTTTTCAAATTCAGTGCCTTTAACCTTGAAGTGGATACACCGGTCTTCGGCCATGCCATAACGGAATTTTTGCTTGAGGCCTATAGCCTCGATGAAATTGCCCAAATGCCTCTGGAGGACTTAGCGATGTATCTCCAGACCAAAGGCCATGGCCGCTTTAGCGATCCCGAGGATTTGGCCGCATCCATCCAAAAAGCTGCCCGGTCCTCTTACCGGCTTTCTAAATGTGTGGAGGATTCGATTGACTTGGTCCTGGGCAGTTCTATTGAGATCATCCGGCATCTTAAACGCCAAATCAAGGATTTGGATAAGGCGATTGCCCGCGTTCTTGATGGAATCCCGAATACCCTCCAGACCATTCCGGGAATAGGCCCGGTGAGCTGTGCTGGGATTCTCGCTGAAATCGGCGACATTGAGCGCTTTGACGACCAAGCCGCGATCGCAAAATTTGCTGGATTGTTCTGGCCCCGCCACCAATCGGGTGATTTTGAGGCTGATGACAAAATGCTTGCGCGTACAGGCAATCGTTATCTCCGGTATTACCTGGTTGAGGCTGCCAATCTGGTCCGGCGACACGAACCTGAGTACCGCGCCTTTTACCAAAAGAAATATCGTGAGGTGCATAAGCACTCACACAAACGCGCCCTCGTCTTAACGGCAAGAAAACTGGTGCGCCTGATCGATGCGCTGCTCCGCAACGATCAAATTTATGCGCCGAAAAAGAAGGTGACGCGATGAGGTAACCAGGTAACCATCATCGATAGCCTGAACTTGAAAACTTCCAGATTATTCCAATTATCTGGAGGCTTAGTTCAGTATTGCCATTTTTACGACATAGAGCCAACAAAATTTCCAATTCACTTGTTTTTAACCCTTGACATCACACCGTAGGACTTATCAAATTTTATTCGTCACGGATGGTTTCACGGTTTTGACGCGTTACACAAGCAGCGGCCGGGCCGCCTGAAACCTGTCACAGAAATGCCGGAATACATAGGTTTCCTGTTTTCTCTTTCCTGCACGAAAAGCAGGATCAGGCCGGCCTTATGCCAACAATGCGCCGGAGCTTGCTTCCTTTATACAAGCAGCACGATCACCCCCTGAACGATCCCAATCAGGCCGCCCAGTAACGCGCCAAGATACGTAATCATTGAAAATTCGCGGGCGGTAATGCCAAGAATCAGACTTTCCAGGCGCTCAATCGGAAAAGATTCCACTTCCTGGCGCACAAGATCCGCTACCTGCAGCTTCCGGATGATCAAATGCACGTTTTCGCTAATAAGGTGCAGCGCTTTTTCCGCCAATACAGGGATCCATTCTTCTTCAATTTTATTCCGGTACCGGGCAACAAATGCCTGGACGGGTGTGTCCAAAAAACGTTCGACAGGGAGGAGAGACAATACATTTTTCTCCAGCCATCCGCTTATTTCTTCATCCGGCAAATCCGGCAAAAGTTCCCCGGCCTGTTTTGCTTTCAGGCCGTTCCATTCCCTTTCCAGCATTTCCGCCATGGTTGCTTTCATTCCAGGTTCCTGGAGCGCCCGGATGATCTCAGGCTGAATTTTATCGGCAATCGAAGTATTTCCGATAAAACGTTTCACCATCGCGCCGATCATGCCGCGGTCATCGAGAAAATGGCTAATCATCCCTTCAATTTTCGTGCGGCCTGCAGGGCTCGAAATGTATTCACTAATCCTTGCAATGATCAAATCCGCCAAAACAGGGATTTTTTCTTCGGCTTTTTTGATCACGGCTTCGGGCAGCAGTGCTTCAAGCGTTTGAGGTGCGATATGTTGTTTTGCCTGCCCGTAACGGGTGCGGATGAATGCTTTGATCCCGGTTTGCACACGCTCCGCCGACAAATCCACTTTAAAAAAACGAGCCATTTGCGGGGCTGTCCAACTCATCTCCAGCCATTTCAAAAAAGTATCCGTCATCCATCGGGCCGTCTCTTTCCGAAACCCGGGCGACAACAGCTTTTTTTCGATGCTTTCCGGGGTGACCAGATGACGCACCACCATTTCGCCGAGCTGTTTCGCAATTTCTTCGCGCCTTTTCGGAATCAACCCGGGCGTGAACGGAAGCCGCCAATTTTTAATATAAATCGCCTCATACGGCCGAAACAGCATTTTAATGGCCAGATAATTTGTGAATCCGCCGATCACTGCCCCCACGACAGTCATAAACAAAATTTCCAAAAATGCATGCATACACAATCATCCCTCATTGTTTTCGTTGTGAAATTTTTTCCAAAGAAGCACGGGAAGTTTCCAGCCCGCTATGCGGACACAACCGTTGATTTTGGTTCTATGCTGCGGAAAACCGCAAACTTAATGAAAAAATACCCTTTTTTGCGGCCGGGTATTTCTAAAATCAGCTATTTTTTTTGAACCGATTTTCTGTGCTAATCATAAGATATCAGCAAAAGCCCAATAAAGTCAAAAATGGACCGTGTTCGTGCCCGTGTTTTCAGGAGGAAGGGAGGGAACGGATTGGCATCAACCATTGCATTCCGGCATGATGATGAAACGAAAGGCGCGGCGGCGGAAATTCCACGGGCGCTCCTTTCCTTTTTGCACATTTCAAACGGCGAGCTCACCATCCGGTTCGGGGGAAAAACAGCCACGGCAAAAGTAGAAACCGATGCATCCGGCAAAACGGTGATGATGCTCTCTGCGGATGGTTACAAACATCTGAAGCTCCCTGTTCCGCCCGCACGGATGAGAGCCTTCTGCCGGCAGGGAGCGCTTGAACTTGGCCCGGTAATTGCCGTCCTAACAGAACTCACTGGAAGTGCCCCTTCCGAAAACATTCGGCCATTTTGCGAAGAACTGCACAACCTGCTCGAAAAAGAAGGCGGCTACCTTTTTGTAGAAGGCTTGGATTCCCGTGCCGGTACCGGCTGCACGTTTTCCGACGACCGTTGGAAAACAAGGGAAGTGCCGGAACCGGACATCGTCTATAACCGCATTCACTCCAGGCTGGCTGAAAAAAGCCGTCAGTTTGAGAAAAAAACAGCGGCGTACAAAGAAAAGGGAATCGATTTTTTTAACGCCAAGTATTTAACAAAAATGGAAGTTTACGAATGCCTTTATGCAAACCGATTTTTGCGGCCGTATTTACCGGAAACTTGCCGGTACGGGCCAGCGTGCCTTGCGGAAAAACTTGAGGCATCAAGCGTCCTGTATGTCAAGCCCGAAAACGGAAGCCAGGGGCGCGGCATCATCCGGATTGAAAAAAAAGAAGGCCGGTTCCTCCTTGACCATAATACGCACAAGGAAAACAGTTTGCCGGAAGTTGCGGAAAATGTGGAAGACACCGTTAAAAAAATGGACCAACTCACCGGAAACCTTCCGTATATCCTTCAACAAGGCATTCCATTGCTTTCGGCAGATGGAAGGCAAACCGATTTCCGGTTTCTTGTCTGGAGAACCGGCGCAAAAAACGATTGGCAGATCGCGTCATCCCTCGCAAGAACAGCGGCAGATGATGCGATTGTATCAAACCTCTCACAAGGAGGGCTTCCGGCAAAACCGGCGCCGCTGATCTTCCATCATTTCGGAAAGGAAAAAGGCCGGCTTGCGCTGGAACTCATGCACGAGCTGGCGGAAGCCGCCGCCATCACGCTCTGTTCTGCCGGAAACGGGCATTTTGCGGAATTCGGGATCGATATAGGCGTGGACCGGGAAGGAAAACCGTGGGTAATTGAAGCAAACGTTAAGCCGTCTAAGGCCGCGTTTGGCGTATCCCGCGGCGGCATCCGCCCATCCGTAAAAGCACTTTACCGTTACGGTTTATTTCTATGGACTGAAAGGGGAATGGAACATGCCGGATAAATTAGGCATTCTAACGCTGGATCCTGCTTCCCGGCAGGAATATTTTGACCAAATGGCACATGAATCAAAAAAATACGGGACCGATCTTTATTCATTCTCCCCCCTTGATTTACTGCCCGGCACGCAGAAAGCAAAAGGACTCCATTTTGACACTGCAAGCGGCATATGGAAAGAAGAAGTTTTCCAAATTCCGGAATTCCTTTATGACCGCTGCTTTTACGGTGAAGACCAGCCATCAAAAGATGCCAAAAAAATTGTCGCATGGCTGAAAGAACGGAAAGACCTTACCTTTCTCGGATACGGGCTGCCGAATAAAGCCATGCTTTATGACCGCCTAAAAGAAATTCCGGAGATCTCTCCGTATTTGCCGGAGACAGTAAAGGCGGACAGCACGGGAACGGTTTTGCGGGAGCTGAACAAATACCTTTCCATTATTTTAAAACCGGCAAACGGTGCGCATGGTTATGCGGTATATTCCCTCGAAAAGAGAACGGGCGGACTGCTTGTGAGTACGACGAAAAACGGCAGTCTTATATCGCGGAACTTCGACCGTTTGGATCAATTTCAAGCTTGGCTCAATCAGCTGCTTGGAAAGCATGATTTTCTCATTCAGGCAAGGATTGACAATATGGACCGGAAAAACCGGCCTTTTGATCTCCGCATCTTTTTGCAAAAAGACAGCCGCGGCGAGTGGCAGGAAGTGGCGCGGGGCATCCGTACCGGCATGGAAAACGGCATTCTAACCAATTTGAGCGCAGGGGCAAGCCTCTCAACATACGAGAACTGGCAACGCGAAACGCCGCATTTTAATCACGTCTATATCAGCCAGGAAATCTCTGACATCATCAGCACCTTGCCGGCTGTTTTGGAAGAAACTTTTCAACCGCTGTTTGAGCTGGGGATCGATCTGCTCATTGCGGGAGACCAATCGATCTGGATACTCGACATCAATTCGAAACCGGGCAGGAAAATGGTCAGCCTTCTCCATCCGGAAAAAACCGGGCAAATGGCTGAAGCCCCGCTTGCCTACTGCCGGCATTTACAGGAAACCGGAAGCTGCGCGCGGGCAAATATCGAAACTGTATAGCACGAAGCTGAAAATGAAACGAGGTGTTTTGCAAATGGCTAGAAAATATAAAATCGAGTTTTTTGAGGCATCCGACCCGATCCTGTACACGCCGCAAAGCCTTCCGATACTTGAACACACCGACAAAGTGGCTTTCGGCTCTAAGATCGCTGCCGCAAAAATCGAACCGCATCCAAATGGCCGCAATGTTTTTTCCGTCTCAAGCGCACTTGCCGGTGAACTGAGAATGCCCGCCTTTTTAACGGTTCTTCACTGTTTCCAAAACAGCGATATCCTAATGCTCGGCCCGCTTGTCGGCATTTTTACGGCCGGCTTCACCCCTTTTGAAAACCGGCCGGCCGGCGCAAGGTCAGCGTGGTTTGCAAAACTTCTTTCCGCCCAGCCGGACGCCGGTGTTGTGCCGTTTTTATTCGGCGAACAGCATATAGATTGGGAACAGGGTGTGATCACCGGCTACTTTTACGGGAGAGCGGGCTGGGAAAAACAGGAAGTTCCATTTCCCAATGCCATTTACGACCGGCTCCCGAACCGGAAGAGTGAAAAACTTGTAAATGCGCAGAAAATTAAAGAAAAATTGGAAAATGAATATTTCATTCCATGGTACAATCCCGGTTTTTTCAACAAACTAGAAATTAACGAGCGGCTGTTTCAAGATCCGGATGTGCGCCCATATTTGCCGGAAACAAACCCGCTCACCTCTTTTCATCAAATTGAACGGATGCTGTCTGACTACGGGATGGTCTATATCAAACCGGTGAATGGCAGCCTTGGCCTCGGCGTCCATCAAATCCTTTACCACCATGCTTCCGGTGCGTATTATTGCCGGTACCGGGACACTGGCAACCGATTGTTAAAATTCAGCAGCCTTGAAAACTTAATGAACCGTGTTTTTTCCAAAAAGCAATGGAACCGGCTGCTTGTCCAGCAGGGCATTTTTCTCGTAACAGACGGAGGGCGGCCGGTTGATTTCCGGGTCCATACCAATAAAGACGGGGATGGAAACTGGGTCGTTACAGCAATCGCGGCAAAAGTGGCCGGCCCGGGAAGCCCGACAACGCATGTGAGAAGCGGCGGATTAATTAAAACACTTCCCGAGCTTACGGAAAACCCGGAACAACAGGAGATGTACCGGCATGCACTGGAAACAGCCGCCCTCAAACTTTCCCGTGCCATCGATGAACATGTCGAAGGAATCATTGGAGAAATCGGGTTTGACCTCGGCATCAGTACGGACGGAAAAGTATGGCTGTTTGAAGCCAATTCAAAGCCCGGGCGCTCCATTTTCAACCATCCGTTCATGAAGGCGTGCGATTTATTGACGCGCAAAATGAGCTTATCATTTGCCGTTTATTTGACGGAACGGCAGGTGCAGTCACCAGGGGAAATGTTCCCATGACCGTCATCTGGTTTGACCGCAAGGAAAAAATGTTTAAGCGCACTACCCCGTCCCCGCTTTTTTGGGGAAAAGAAGCGGAACTGATTCCTTTCTCCGCGAAACCCGGTGAGGAAACGCCTCACCGCCTGATGTTAAAAGGAGCATCGGCCGGCCCCCTTATCGGGATACTTATCAGTAAATCAAAGAAAGCCATCAGCGGAGATCGTGATTTTTTTATCGCCATTCAACAAGCATTGCAGGAAAAACAGGGCGGTCTGTCTTTTTTATTCAGCCTTGCCGATATTTCAGCACATATTACCGGTGTGTTTTGGGATATAAAACAAGAAAAATGGCACAGGGCAATGTTCCCGCTTCCGGACGTGGTTTATAACCGGATCCGGAAGCGGGAGGAAGAATCGGGCGAAGATTTCCACCGCTTCACCACGCTTCTCCGGCAAAAAAGGATTCCTTTTTTCAACCCGCATTTTTTAAATAAATATGATGTGTACGAAAAATTGAAGCAGGACCCGGCGATTGCTGGTTTTCTTCCGGAAACGGCGCTTATTTCTGATGAAGACAGCTTGCACGCTTTTTTATTGACGCACAAGGATGTCTATATCAAGCCCGCCGCCCGTTCGCAAGGATACGGCATCCGCCGCATTGTAGAGGGACCCTGTGAGACATGGACATTTTACACGCCCCAATCCGCCCGCTTGCCCGCCAGCTTTTCGGATGTGTGGCAGGAGATTGGCCTGCTTGCGGAAAAAGAAACGTACATTGTCCAAGAAACCGTGCCAACATTATTGCTTGATGGTCGGAAATATGACTACCGTGTCCACGTCCATTACGACGGAACAGGTTACCGGGTTACCAGCATCGGCGTGCGGGTTGCCCGCCCCGGCGGCATGACAACCCATACGGCAAAGGGCGGGGAAACGCTGGTGCTATCTTCCCGGGAAAAAACGGAGATTGAAAAAAAGCTTGCGCCGCTCATTTCAGCATGCGGCAATGCTTTAGCGGAATCATACGGCTTTTTCGGGGAATTTACCGCTGACATCGCACCCGGCAATGAAGACAGCTTTTATTTGTTTGAACTGAATGCGAAACCAATGTCCTTTGATGAACCTGAAATTGAAACAGCAAAAACCCAGAAACTTGCCGATTTGTTTTATGCCGTTACCGGATTTTTGGCAAAATGATTCCCTCCCTTTAAAAAAATTGAGTAAAATAGACTATATCCAATGAAAAACTGAGGGGTCCAAACATGCTGGAAAGATTAAAAACGAGGTATCCAAATGCTTGCATTGCAAATGAACCGATTGCGGCGAAACCTTTGTTGTGGTTTTGGATGGAAGAAGAAAAAAAGTATTTCGGGATTGATCCGGTCGAATTGACACCGGAAGAAACGCTGCTGTTAAAGACATTATTCCCAAAATTTCAAGAAAATACTGCCGGCACGACGAGCGAAGCATCCAAATGGTATGACTACCTGTTTTTGCCGGATGCCGATGCCCCTGTCCATGACGGCGTATATCGCGTTACACAATTTGCGCTGGCAAAAGCAGGGTCGGATGTATCCGGCGTTCAGGAAGCTATCAAAAACATGTTTGTGCCTGATGTCTTGGTGATTGTGACCAATCAGCTGGAAGGCATTGTGATTGAAGAAAAAAGTGAAACAATTGCAACCAAAGACGATCTGACGGCATCCCTCCGTGCGTTTGAAGGGGATTTCTACACCCCTGTTTTGCTGTATTTAGGCGAATTTCAGGAAATGGCAGCATTAAAGCACCACTTCTCATTCGAACGCCGGCTTTTCGAATTTGCCAAAAGCCGCCGGAAAACGTCCGCTTTGTTCACGGTTCATTCCCTGCTTCCCCTTTATTTGCTGTCTAATTTGCCTGAAAGTGAAAAGGGCCTGCTCTTTCAATCCCTGCACGGGCTGTTTGAAGAAGACCGGGAAATGGGGCAAACGATCAAACGGTATCTTGAAAATTTTGCGAATGCCAGCCTGACGGCAAAACAATTATTCATCCACCGCAATTCCTTGCAGTACCGGATTGAAAAATTCGAAGAAAAAACGGGTTTGAATTTAAAACATTTTACAGATGCGATCTTTGCGTATTTCGCCTGTCTCGAAACCTTTGGCGGCTAACCCTTCCGATAAGTCTTACGTGATCTGCCTTGAGATGGAATAGGCCTATTTTACAAAAAATGGTTGTATCAAGAGTGGCATGCCGGCATCAGCTCCCATGTTGTAATGAATGCGGCAACCAGAAGAATGGAAAACGAGCTGCTTTTACATTGCCAGGATCCCGGCTCTCTCATTTCACTGCGTCAACCGGGAAAATCGTGTGGGCAGGGTGCCGAAAATCGCCCTGCATTTTTTGTGCATCCTGACGTTCCCATTATGAAAGGGTTTTCTTTATAATAAAGACAACTTATAACGGGGGAGGATTTTACGATGACAGAACTTGCGCTTGAGCATATTTATAAGATTTACGACAATAATGTAACCGCTGTATCCGATTTTAATCTACATATTAATGACAAGGAATTCATTGTATTTGTCGGTCCTTCCGGCTGCGGGAAATCGACGACGCTCAGGATGATTGCCGGGCTTGAAGAAATTTCAAAAGGCGATTTATACATGGATGGCAAACGGGTGAACGATGTCGCGCCGAAAGATCGTGATATCGCGATGGTATTCCAGAACTACGCGCTTTATCCGCATATGACGGTATACGACAATATGGCATTCGGGCTGAAACTCCGCAAAGTGCCGAAAGCGGAAATTGACAAGCGGGTACAGGAAGCCGCAAAAATTCTTGGCCTTGAAGAATATTTAAAACGGAAACCAAAAGCTTTATCAGGCGGACAAAGGCAACGGGTTGCCCTCGGCCGCGCGATTGTACGGGATGCAAAAGTCTTCCTCATGGACGAACCTTTATCAAATCTGGACGCAAAATTGCGGGTGCAAATGCGGGCCGAAATTGCCCGGCTTCACCAGCGTTTGCAAACGACGACCATTTATGTGACGCATGACCAGACGGAAGCAATGACGATGGCTTCGAGGATTGTCGTCATGAAAGATGGTGTCATCCAGCAAGTCGGAACGCCGCGTGAAGTATACGACTCACCTGCTAACCTGTTCGTCGCCGGTTTTATCGGCTCACCAGCGATGAACTTCTTCCGCGGTAAACTGGATAACGGCAAATTCCACTTAAACGAATCGGTTCAGATTGATGTGCCGGAAGGAAAAATGAAACACTTGAAAAGCCATATCGGGAAAGATGTCATCCTCGGCGTCCGCCCCGAAGACATCCACGATGAACCTGTTTTCATTGAGACAATGCCGGGCGCTACCATCAAAGCCACGATTGATGTTTCCGAACTTCATGGCGCTGAAACAATGCTTTATTCCAGAATCAACGGGCAAGAGTTTATCTCCCGCATCGATTCCAGGACGGTTGTCAAACCGGGTGACGAAATTACGCTCGGGCTTGATATGAACAAAGCCCATTTCTTTGATGCTGAAACAGAATTAAGGATTGGGTGAATAGAAATGCCGGCTGCTGGTTGCAGCCGGCATTTTTTCACTGCAAAAATCACCAGCGATTACCATCCAGGAACCAGTATAATTAAAATTTTTTCCTCCATAATACGTAGTACATCGATCAAATTCCGCTGGGTTCAACCAAGAAGGTGGCGGGGAATTCCCCGCTTGCTGGTGCAATTCCAGCCGACCCAACCAAAAACTTACAACGAGGAGATGACACAGATGGCAAACAACAGCAATTCAAACCAATTGTTAGTTTCCGGTGCTGAGCAGGCTCTCGACCAAATGAAATACGAAATTGCACAAGAATTCGGCGTAAACCTCGGCGCAGATACGACATCCCGCGCGAACGGATCTGTCGGGGGAGAAATTACAAAACGCCTTGTGCAAATGGCTGAACAACAACTTGGTGGTACTTTCCATTCGTAATAAAACAAACCAATAAAATGGCTGAAAAAAAGGGGGGCAATCGCCTCCCTTTTTATCAGTGATTTAAATTGACCATTTTTTCCGGCACAATCCACTCCTCATATTGTTCTTCGGTTACATAACCTGTTTTAATGGCGGCTTCTTTCAGCGTCGTACCTTCCTTGAAAGCAAGTTTCGCAATTTGGGCCGCTTTTTCATAACCGATATGCGGATTTAAGGCCGTCACCAGCATGAGGGAACGATTGACATTTTCCCGGATCGTTTCTACATTCGGTTCGATGCCGCGCACGCATCTTTCATCAAATGACTTCATCGCATCGCCGAGCAGATGGACGGACTGCAGGAAGTTGTATATAATTACCGGTTTAAATACATTTAATTCAAAGTTGCCCTGGCTCGCGGCAAACCCGATTGCGGCATCATTCCCGAATACTTGGACCGCTACCATCGTCAACGCTTCGCACTGGGTCGGGTTGACTTTGCCAGGCATAATCGAGCTGCCCGGTTCATTGGCCGGGATCGTAATCTCACCGATTCCGCTTCTCGGCCCGCTTGCAAGCCATCTGACATCATTGGCCATTTTCATTAAATCTGCAGCAAGCCCTTTTAATGCCCCGTGGACATGAACGATTTCGTCATGGCTTGTGAGTGCATGGAATTTGTTATCAGAAGAAACAAACGGGTAGCCGGTCTGTCTTTCTAGTTCTTCCGCAACTTTATCACCGAAAGTCGGGTCCGCATTAATGCCGGTGCCGACAGCCGTGCCGCCGATCGCCAGGTTCAAAATATGTTTTGCACTTTCTTTGATCATTCGTTCGCTTTTTTCCAGCATGGCACGCCAGCCGCTGATTTCCTGGCCGAGAGTAAGCGGGGTTGCATCCTGCAAATGCGTGCGCCCGATTTTGATGATTTTCATGTATGCTTTTTCTTTTTCAAGCAGCGTTTCTTTCAGCTGTTCCAGCGGCGGCAACAGCCTTGTCTGTAGTTCATGGTAGGCGGCAATATGCATTGCAGTCGGGAACGTATCGTTCGAGCTTTGCGACATATTCACATCATCGTTCGGATGGACGTGTTCAGCACTATTTTCTCCGGAAAGAATTTCGTTTGCCCTTCTTGCCACCACCTCATTCACATTCATGTTTGACTGGGTGCCGCTGCCTGTTTGCCAGACAACAAGCGGAAAATGTTCATCAAATTTCCCGTCCAGCACTTCTTCACAAGCCTGGACAATGGCCTTCATTTTGGCATCCGATAATTTGCCGAGGCGATTGTTGCTGACGGCAGCCGCCTTTTTCAAATGGGCAAAAGCGCGGATCACTTCCATCGGCATTTTTTCCCCGCCGATCGGGAAGTTTTCCTTGCTGCGCTGCGTTTGTGCCCCCCAATATTTGTCCCGCGGCACTTTCATTTCTCCGAGTGTGTCTTTTTCAATTCGGTACTCCACTTTCTTCCCCTCCTGTATGTGCTTACAATTGAGTTTTGCAAAACGGTGGAAACGGTGGCAAGCCTAAAAAACTTGCCGGTATGTAGCTGCAAGTTTATTTTACTATAAATTCCCGCAAAGCAACACCTCAACGCTCGCGAGTCGCTGATCAATTCCTTTTTGAAAACAATTTTCAGGAATGAAACTTGCACCAAAAAAGCGGCATATCCGTTCACGAGCCGGCCAATGCCGTACATTTACCGTTTGCCGGTATCACAGTCCTGAAAAAATGCCTGCCACTCTCCGGATTTGCCGGATTGTAACAGACATCATTCCCCGCTAACGACCGCTTGAACGGCACCCCTGCTGACTCAGGCCGGCCGTTTTTTCAATGCATTGCGGGTCGCTACCGCCCTGAGCAGCCTGTTCGCAATGGTGTGCATTTATTTTATTTCATATATTCGCGAAATCAAAATAAAAATTCGGCAGCTTCAATACTTGTCCTGCTTTGTCTCCAGTTGCTGTTTTATTTTTTCCACTTCTGTCTGGCTCAGGCCGGTTTTTTCTACAATTAATTGAAGCTCCGTACCTGCCAGCAACATTTTGATGGCAATTGGAATCGTTTGTAACAATTCTTTTCTTTCTTCTTCCCTTCCTTCTTCTCTTCCCTTCTCTACTCCTATTTCAATTCCTTTCTTATACCCGCGATCAAAGTAAGAATTCGGCAGCTTTAATACTTGCTCTGCTTCGTCATAACTCGGGTTCAAGGCTTTTCCCCTTCTATCTGCCTTTTGATTTTCATGATCTCATCTTCACTCAAGCCGGATGCTTGGGCAATGACCTTCACATCCACTTGATTTTTCAACAAGTTAACAATAAATCTTCTTAACCTTTCTTCCCCTTCTTCCCTTCCTTCTTCTCTGCCTTCCTCTTTCCCCTTCTTATACCCGCGGTCAAAATAGGAATTCGGCAGCTTCAATACTTGCTCCGCTTCGTCCGGATCCAGCATTTTAATGTTTTCCATTACTTCCGCCTCCTCTTTTTCGTTCAATTTTAAATAATAATCAAAGAAACCATATAGCAGCCTCATTTTTGCAGGGTCAAGCTCCATCCGGGCCAGCATCCGCAGAAACTCCAGTTTGACCTGCACCCGTTCTTTTTCTGTATACCCCATTTTGCTTAATAATGCTGCGGCAACTGGGTTGTTGCTCCGGATATAATTTCTCCAATTTTGTTTCATCAGATGAATGGATAAATAGTGAAAACGAAGAATTTCAATGTTGTGGAACGCAAAGATGTATGTATCAGGGGTTTCTGTTTTCTCCTCGTAACTAAAAACGGCAATCGGCAATACCGGTTTCCGGTGCCGGAGATTGATCATCATGTAATAACGAAACATGCGTTCAGGAAAAGGCTTCTCGTAATACGACTGCGGCTCTACATGGATGAGAATCACGGTATCTTTGCCTTTTACCTTCGTTTCGGCAAGGATGTCAACCCGTTTTTGCTCACCGCCTGGAAAGTCCGTAAACTGTTCCTGCGACAAAAACCGCACCCGGCGGTAGTCGAGATCCGCTGCCACATCCGGGAAAAACGCCTCCATAAACTCCTGAAAAAAGTTTTGGATCAGCTCCTTAAAAAAACGATCATGCACGTGATAACCGGCATGTTTTTCCATTACAAGTTCCAATGGCAACACCCCTTTTCTCATTTTTCAGTTTTATTATAAAGGACAAACGTTCGTTTTTCAAGTGGATTTTGCAAATTTGGTCCGGCATTCTCCTTTTGCATATTTCTTATCAATTTATCGTAACCAATAAAGCCCTCCATGATTTATACAAAAACTGTTCAAAACCTGAATATATGGCACTATGAAGGAAATGTCGCAGGTGGCGCAATGAATGAGATTTGTGGTGCAAAATTCATTCAATTTTCGCCTTATTTTTCCGTATCAGAGAAAAAGAAAAACGACTGCAAATGCAGTCGTATCAAGGGTTTAAAAAATTTTAAGCTAATTGTTCAGTTTTTAGAAAACGCCCTCGGCAGGAATCGAACCCACATTTTGAGAACCGGAATCTCACGTGCTATCCTTTGCACCACGAGGGCAATAAGTGATTCAACAATAATAGATTATAAAGGACAATGAACAAAAAAGCAAGCCCCTTTTTGGTTTTATTTTATCGGAATTTGGTTATGATGGGTATTGTAGTTCAGGTGAAGGCAATTCTTTTGACCTTCATTGACCAATATTGTATGATCAGTACATAAGGATGGAGAATAATTCCTTTAACATCCATGATATAGCATATGATGGACCATTCCGAAGAGAAGAAGGAGGATACTCAATATGAATTTAATTCCCACAGTAATTGAACAAACAAACCGCGGGGAACGCGCATACGACATTTATTCCCGCCTGTTAAAAGACCGGATTATTATGCTTGGCAGCGCGATTGACGACAATGTTTCCAACTCGATTGTTTCCCAGCTTTTGTTCCTGGAAGCGGAAAACCCTGAAAAAGATATTTATCTTTATATTAACAGTCCTGGCGGGAGTGTCACTGCGGGCCTTGCCATTTATGACACCATGCAGATCATCAAACCGGACGTGCAAACGATTTGCGTCGGGATGGCTGCATCAATGGGCTCCGTGCTGTTGACCGCCGGCACGAAAGGGAAACGTTATGCCCTGCCGAACAGCGAAGTGATGATTCACCAACCATTAGGCGGCGCCCAAGGCCAGGCAACAGAAATTGAAATCGCGGCAAAACATATTTTGTATACGCGCGCGAAATTAAACAAAATTTTGTCCGACCATACCGGCCAGCCGATTGAAGTGATCGAAAGGGATACAGACCGCGATAACTTCATGAGCGCGGAAAAAGCAAAAGAATATGGTTTGATTGACCATATTATGACAAAAAAAGAATTGAAATAAAATTGAACAAGGCCGTCCGCAAGCGGGCGGCCTTGTACTGTGTTTGAAAAACCTGCAGGCTGACCGGCGCATGCGCTTACATTAGGACGGAAGTTTTTCTTTTCCTTCAATATAGTTTGCCAAATGTTCAAATGCTTCTTCTTCATCACTCCCGTCCACGCTCAGCGTAACAGTTTCTCCATGGCCTGCGGCAAGGGTCATCAGCCCCATAATGCTTTTTGCATTCACCTTTCTTCCTTCTTTTTCAAGAAAAATTTCCGATGAAAAGCGGGTGGCTTCCTGGACAAATTGGGCTGCAGGACGCGCTTGCAAACCGGATTTTAATTTCACTTCCAATTGTTTTTCGATCACGATAACCCTCTCCTTTCAAGTAGCAGGATAGGGGCGCTGCCAATACGCCCCCCATCTTTGTACTTTTTAAACCTATTCATCTTAGATAAGTTGAATTTTAACATAACTACTTCTTTACATGTTATGAGAAGCCATGTCTTATCCTGCTCGTAATTTGCGCGAAAAACTAAAGCTTATAATATATAGATGTTGGTACCCATTATGAATTTTTATTGACAGGCCCGTTTGCCCGCAGTTTCTCGGCAATTTCATCGATTTTGCGGAGCCGGTGATTGATGCCGGATTTGCTAATATGCCCGCCGGACACCATTTCGCCGAGTTCCTTCAAAGTCACATCCTGGTGGTTCACGCGCAATACTGCAATCTCGCGCAGTTTCTCCGGCAGTGCATCAAGGCCGACCGTTTCTTCAATATAGCGAATGTTTTCCACTTGACGGAGGGCGGCTCCGATCGTTTTATTCAAATTGGCCGTTTCGCAATTGACGAGCCGGTTGACGGAATTGCGCATATCCCGAACAATCCGGACATCTTCAAACCGGAGCAGGGCATGATGGGCACCGATAATATTGAGAAACTCCGTAATCTTTTCCGCTTCTTTTAAATACGTAATATAGCCCTTTTTTCTTTCAAGCGTCTTGCTGTTTAAATGAAACCCGTTCATCAGGCGGCATAGCGCATCGTTGTGCTCTTTGTATTGGGAGGAAATTTCCAGATGATAAGAGGAAGTTTCCGGATTGTTAACGGATCCGCCCGCCAGAAAAGCCCCACGCAAATAGGAACGTTTGCAGCACTTTTTCTTCAGCAGTTCCGGGGAAATGTTCCGGGTAAAGGTAAAATGTTCACCGAGAATATGCAAATCTTCCAATATTTCTTTTGCCCGGGCCTTTAGCCTGACAATGTAGACATTGTTTTTTTTCAGGCGCATTTTTTTCCTGACTAATAATTCCACCGGGACGTCATATAATCTTTTTACAAGGACGTAAATTCGCCTAGCAATGGCGGCATTTTCCGTCTGCACATTGACAACCAGCACCTTGTTGGAAAAAGATAAAGATCCGTTCATCCGGATCAGTGCCGATAATTCGGATCTCACGCAGCAATCTTTTACTGCTAAATTGGTCAGCTCTTTTTTGATCTCTGATGCAAATGACATCCTCCAGGCCCCTCCCTTGGCAAAATTTAGAGCTATGCGAAAAAATGCACATGAAAAGGGGATGTTCCACCTTTATCCTTTCACCGGGCACTGGAGCGTGAAAGCCATTGCTGCTTTTTCAAAATATCATAAAGGATTTCGGCAACTTTTTCCGTATCGTGGCGGATGACCCCGCCTTTATACGTTAAAATATTTCCCGAAACCACCTCCAGGCCGAGCCCCATTAAACGCTTCACGTCGTATACAACAGGCTGTGCCAACTCCTTGCGATACCGGTGCATAATCGGTTCCGGCACATCTTCATCATTAACGAGGATCGTATCAATACAGGCACTACCCATATGGTTGAAAATCGCCTGCACATGATCCGCGGCAGTATAATGATTCGTCTCGCCCGCCTGCGTCATCAAATTGCATACATACACTTTTTTCGCATTTGCCTGGCATACTGCTTCTCCAAGACCTGGCACCATTAAATTCGGCAAAATACTTGTATAAAGGCTGCCTGGGCCGATCACGATCAAGTCAGCTTCCTGAATGGCCGTTAATGTTTCCGGAAGCGGCTGAATGACTTCTGGGGTCAAAAACACCCTTTTGATTTTTTTGCCGGCACACGGAATTTTGGATTCTCCGGAAACGATCGATCCGTCTTCCATTTCGGCGTGCAACACGACACTTTGGTTGGCGGATGGTAAAACCTGCCCCCGTACATTCAGGACTTTGCTCAGTTCCTTTACGGCGTGCACAAAATCTCCAGTTATCGAAGTGAGCGCCGCAATAATCAGATTGCCAAGCGAATGCCCGGAAAGTTCATCGCCGGTTTCAAAGCGGTGCTGGAACATTTTTTCAAGCAGCGGCTCCACATCGGATAAAGCCGCAAGCACATTGCGGATGTCCCCCGGTGAAGGAATGTCCATTTCATTGCGGATTCTTCCGGAACTCCCGCCGTCATCTGCAACAGTTACAATGGCACTGATCTCAACCGGGTATTTTTTCAGCCCCCGCAAAAGCACGGGAAGCCCCGTCCCGCCTCCGATCAGTACAATTTTCGGATGCCTCATGGCTTACGCTCCTCTTTTCTTTTAATATCACGGTGAGAAATCGTTGTATGATAGTCTTTTTCAAAAAAATGGCCGATATACTCGGCAAGCGCGACAGAACGGTGCTGGCCGCCCGTGCACCCGATGCCGATCACCAGCTGGCTTTTCCCTTCCCGTTTGTAATGCGGGAGCATAAAAGCAAGCAAATCGGTCAGCTTTTCAAGAAATTTTTGCGTTTCATTCCATTTTAAAACGTAAGTGTATACCTCTTCGTCCAGTCCGGTTTTCTGGCGCATATGTTCAATGTAGAACGGATTCGGCAAAAACCGGACATCAAAAACAAGATCGCAGTCAATCGGAATGCCGTTTTTGAAGCCGAACGACAGGACATTGACCGTGAAAACCGACTGCTTATTCGCCGAAAACTCCAACACGATTTTTTCGCGGAGTTCGCGCGGTTTTAAATTGGATGTGTTGAGAATAAGCTGCGCGCGCCCTTTCAGCTCCTCGAGGATTTTTCTTTCCTGCTGTATCCCTTCGAGCGGCGTCCCATCCGGCGAAAGCGGATGGGACCGGCGCGTTTCTTTATACCTGCGCACGAGCACAGAATCATCCGCATCCAAAAATAAAATGGTGGGCGTAACCCACGAAGACTTGTCAAGTTCATCCAGTGCCCGGAACAAGTCATCAAAGAATTCACGGCCGCGCAAATCCATTACAAGCGCGACTTTATTCATTTTATTACTGGCATCTTTCATCAGTTCCAGAAATTTTGGCAAAAGCGTCGGCGGCAAATTATCGACACAGAAAAACCCGAGATCCTCCAGGCTTTGGATCGCAACCGTTTTTCCGGCCCCGCTCATGCCGGTAATGATGACAAACTGCATTTGATTTCCTTCTAAACCCATTCTTTTTCCCCCTGACGGAAAATTTAGCATGGCGTTTCAGCTTGGATCGAGCCTGTATGAAAGCAATTCAAAGTCGGGCGTGTACGTAAACTGGCCGTAGATGATGCCGCTTCCGTGGACCATATATTCCAAAATATGGGTATCTCCCGCCGCCATCGGCAAGTTTTTAATTTCATCAATAGCATGCCACTGCAAAATTCCTTCAGCAGATTGCTCGAAGTTTTTGCCGTCGCCGTCTGTTGCGACAAACGTAAACATCATCCATTCAGACACGGGTTTATCCCTGTCTTTGATGACAATCGTGAAAACGCCCTTTAAATCAGGGTGTTTTAAATAAATGCCAGTTTCTTCGCGGTATTCGCGAATCACGGCTTCACGGACCGTTTCTCCTTGCTCCATTTTCCCACCGGGTGCAACCCACCAGTTGCGCCGCGGCTTTTGCAGCAATAAAACCTGTCCGTCTTTGATGAATACACAATTTGTTATTCTTTGCAAAGGAGTCACCTCATATCTGAACCGGAATGATGCGGACAAATCCGCATCTATTCAACCGATGGATAAACCTTTCCCGTGCGTAAAACCATGTACCTTTTTATTATACTATTAATGAAATGGTTGAACAATGAATGCACCTGCCCCGTTTGTGTCAAGTTTTCCCCAATCGTGAAAATCGCATGGGTGAGGACAAGTCCGTGGCTCCTGAACTTTGATTTGTCTTTCACCGGGCAGATGAAGGACAAATGGCTGGCAGCTGCGCTTTGTTTTGTCTTTCATTATGCCGGTGAAGGACAGAATACTGGCAGCCATCTTATAAAATGTCTTTCATCGGGGTGATGAAGGACAAATCGATACCCGTCATACCTTGTTTTGTCTTTCATCGCATCGATGAGGGACAAATGGCAAGCAGTCGCGCTTTGTTTTGTCTTTCATCAAACCGGTGAAGGACAAATAGGCGCCCGCCACCCTTTAAAATGTCTTTCATCTCCCGTATAAACGAGCCAGCGCATTTATCAGCCGGAAAAAGCAGCGCAATATCCCGCACCGCAATTTTTGCGCAAAAAAAGAGCACAGGATTTTCCTGTGCCTGGGAGATAGGTTCCTTGAACCGCTTATAGCCGGAGCCATAAGTGTTCTTGGTTCAAACATATAAAAAAGGGGGTCAATTTATATTTACATCATACCGCAAGTTTATTTCATGCGGGTTACAAACACGTTAAAACCACTTGACGTTTTCCCTGTTTTTAGCAAAATGCCGAGGATGCACGCCTTTTTATCCAGCAATCAACCGGCTTTCATGGCTTCTTTCACTTCTTCTACATAATGCTGGGCGTTTTGTGCGGCAATGCTGCCGTCGCCCGTTGCCGTGACGATTTGGCGGAGCGTTTTTTCACGGACATCGCCGGCTGCAAAAATGCCCGGAATTTTCGTTTCCATTTCCTCATTCGTCAAAATATAACCGGCTTCATTCGTAATGCCCAGGTTTTCAAAAGGCTTGGTCAAAGGCACCATGCCAATATAAATGAAAACGCCGTCCGTTTTAAATGGTTTTTCTGATCCGTCCACAGTCGAAACGAGCGTCACAGCGCCGACTTTTCCGTTTTCTTCATGGATTTCTTTCACCGTATGATTCCAGATAAAGTCAATTTTTTCATTTTTAAAAGCCCGGTCCTGCAGGATTTTTTGCGCCCGCAGCTGATCACGCCGGTGCACAATCGTCACTTTATTGGCAAAGCGCGTCAGGTAATTTCCCTCTTCAACAGCCGAGTCACCGCCGCCAACGACAACGAGATCTTTTCCTTTGAAGAAAGCGCCGTCGCACACTGCACAATAAGAAACGCCGCGGCCGCCCAGTTCGTTTTCGCCTTTGACACCGAGTTTCTTATATTGGGCGCCCGTTGCGATAATCACAGCAAGCGCTTTGTATGCTTTTGCGCCTGCTTTGACAATTTTATAATCCCCGTCTATCTCAATGCCTTTAATATCGCCGTATGCATACTCGGCACCGAACTTTTTGGCATGCTCAAACATTTTATTTGATAGCTCCGGACCGAGAATCGATTCATAACCCGGATAGTTTTCCACTTCTTCCGTGTTGACCATCTGGCCTCCTGGAACGCCACGCTCGATCATCAAGGTTTTCAAGTCTGACCGCGATGCATAAACGGCAGCTGTCATCCCGGCAGGCCCCGCCCCGATAATGATCACATCATAAATTTGTTCTTCACTCATCGTTTGTACCACTCCTTATTGAAAGGCCGCGGCCGGGAAACCGCAGGCCGCCTGTTTTCATCGTTCCACAAAGATGCAATTCCATACGATTTTTTTGAAAAAAACCCACTCTCTTTTATGCAGTGGGGTTTTCTTTCATTCTCTATAGTAAAGGAATATTGGTTTATCGTCTATTTTTGTGCTTAAAGGAGCGATTTGATCCGGTTTGCGTATTTCCTTAATGTGGAGACGGAAATCCGGTACTCCCTTGCGATTGCCTGTTGGGATACTTTATCGCCTTTTTGGTGATGCCACAAGTAATCGATAGCGGCGGCAAAACCGGACTCATTTTGAAACCGTTCCCCGCGTTTCAGACCGGTTAAAAAAATCGAAAACCAGGCGAGCATTAAGTTCGTATAGCCCGGAAACATCGGACCGTAATGGCTGTGGAGGATACATGCAATATTGTGGCCGCGCACAAACACCTCATCCGGGTCAAACGATTCGCGAATATCCGACTCCAGCACATGGGCGAGATAAATTTTTTCGGTCAGCGTAAAATCGTCAAGCGGTTTAAAATCCGGATGCGATACGATATCCGAACGATTGGAAGACAATCCGATCATGAAAATTCCGAAGAACCGCTCGGGCAACTCCGTGCTGTTCAACCTGTCCAAAATAAACTGGACATTTTTCTCGTTCATTTTCTTTTCCATTTCCCGGTTCCATGGTTCGCAGCCTTTTTTCTCCGGATTCAGTTCCACAAGCTGCTCCCAGGCGGCTTCTGCTGCCTGTTGCCGGTTCGTATGGTAAGCCGCCCGCGAAAGCCAGTAGTAAAACGAAGCATCCCCGTCAAATCCAACTTTTTTCAACCGGTTCAGCCAAAGGTACGCCTCTTCATAGCGCCCGACAATTGCAAATGTTGCACCGAGTTTATATTGATGGTCCAGTAACACCGGCCGAACTTTTTCAAGGCCGCGTAAAATCTGTTCCAGCTTTTCGTCATCGCGTTTATGGTAGTAAAAAACCGCTAAATTGCAAAGTGCATGAAGGTTGCCAGGGTTCTTTTCGAGCAAATCCATCAGTACCTCGACCGCTTTTTCCGTCTGGCCAAGGTAAAAACACGCAAGCGCCATGTTGTTGTAGGCAGACCAGAAATCGGGGTATTTCTTGATCAGTTTATGCAACTCCGAAAGCGCCGTATCGAAATGTCCCGCTTCGAGATACCGCCTTGCTTCCTCTTGTCTGGCCATGAGTTCGTCCTGTTCATACGAAATAGCGCCCGTTTCGTCCTCTTCTTCCAAATCAAGCACATAAATGAGTTCTTCTGCTTCTTCCCTGTACTCGCCAAACGGGTCCAGTTCAAGATATTTTCGCGCATGGTATAAAGCTTCGTTAAAAAATCCGAGATCCGCATAATTATTGGCAATAAAATAATGGCATTCGACCATGCCGGGATCGAGTTTTGCTAAAATATGGCGAAAAATGTCAATCGCCTTCCGAAACGCTTCACAATGGGTATAAATGATCGCAAGCTGGCAGGCGATGACCGGATCATACGGGTCAAGCTGGGCAGCGCGCTGCATATATTTCAATGCCTTTTTGATGTCATGGCGGTCATAAGCCTGGACACCTTTATTAAAATAGTATTCTCCCGTTGGTACAAAAGACAGCACATTGTCATGTTCCTGCCTTAATTTGGAATCTTTGCTCATGTTGTTCCCTCACAAACAAGTAACATTCATCGTTTCTTGTAGTATAACATACAATTGGAAAGCCTTTAACCTTTTGGGATAAAGTAATTCTTCCCTTTTTTATCGTTTTGTTTGTTCCGGGTCTTTCTTTTCGCTACTTTTCTGCCTGATTTGAAGCGGATTCCCGCAAGCAAAGGCACCAGCCGGCACATCTTTATGGACGACAGAACCGGCGGCCACCACCGCCCTGTCTCCGATCGTTACACCTGGAAGGATCGTCGTGTTCGCCCCGATCATCACATCATCGCCAATCACAACTTCACCGATTCGGTATTCATCAATCAAATATTCATGCGCGAGAATGGTCGTATGATAGCCGATCACGCAATTTTTGCCGACTGTGATCATCTCCGGGAACAGAATATCGACAAGCGCTTTGTAGGCAAAAGCCGTCCTGTCCCCGACTTTCATGTGCAAAAAGATGCGGTACATTTGGTTTTTAAGACGCAAAAACGGAAGAAAGCGCGCAATTTCAATGACAAGCACGTTTTTAAAAACTTTCCAGAATGAAACGGTTTTATAAATTTGCCAAAGGGCATTCGATCCTTTAACCGGATACCGCTTTGTATTTCTCATTTCACATGGACCCCGACAATTTCAGCAAGATCCGTCATCGTTTCGAGCATAAAATCCGGGTTGTATTGCTCGAGAAAAGCGCGCCCTTTTGCCGACCATGCCACACCGGCCGAAAAGGTGCCGGCATTTTTCCCCGCTTCGATATCATGGTAATTGTCGCCGATCATCATCGCTTCTTCCGGCTTTGAACCGAGAAGGCGGAGCGCTTTTTGAACAGGCTCCGGATCCGGTTTGGCCTTTTTGACATCATCAAGCGCCACAATCACATCAAAAAACGGGTCCAGTTTTGCCAGTTTCAGTCCTTTCTTGATCGTGTCCTTCATTTTTGTTGAAACAATTCCGAGCTTAAAGCGGTGTTCCTTGAGCATTTTAATCGTGTCATATACGCCCGGAAATTCCTTTACAAGCGCATCATGCTGCTGAATATTATACGTCCGGTATTTGGCGGTCATTTCTTCCGCCCGTTCCGGATCGATCGATAGAAACGTGTCGATTAAAGGCGGGCCGTTAAAAATGAGCACGTCCTCGCGGCTGTAACGGCCCGGATAGTACGCATTGAGCGTATACAAAAAGGACTGGATAATCAATTCGTTCGTGTCAATTAAAGTGCCGTCAAAGTCAAACAACAATGTCGTAATCCGGTTTTTCAATCTGCTTCCCTCTTTCTTTTCCTGGCTCCGTTTGGCCGGAAAGCCTGTTTGCCTCTCTGAAACGGGCTGAACCATCCGGAAAAATTAAGCCTTTTTCACTCTTCATCGTATCGTTTGGCCGATAAGCCTGTTTTTCTGCGGTAAAACCAGAGAAGAAGCGCGCAAACAATCAGGATGAAGGATACAACTTGCGCCATGCGGATATGCGCAGTCAACATCAGGCTGTCCGTCCGCAAACCTTCGATAAAAAACCGGCCGATCGAGTACCAGATAAGATAGGTTAGAAAAATTTCGCCCCTGTGCATCGCCGCCCGCCTTCTCAACAAAAGCAAAAAGATGAAACCTGCAAGATCCCAAAGTGATTCGTATAAAAATGTTGGCTGGTAATAAGTGCCGTTTATGTACATTTGATTAATGATCCAGTCCGGGAGATGCAAGTTCTCGAGAAAAGCCCTGGACACAGCCCGGCCATGCGCCTCCTGATTCATAAAATTGCCCCAGCGCCCGATCGCCTGCCCTAAAATCAGGCTCGGCGCAACGATATCCGCAATTTTCCAGAAAGAAACGCCCTTTGCACGTGTAAAAAGAATGGCGGTGACCACCGCCCCAATTAGCGCGCCGTGAATGGCAATGCCGCCATTCCAAATTTTAATGATTTCACTTGTATGTTGGGCATAATACTCCCATTCAAACAGGACATAGTAAATGCGGGCGCAAATAATGGAAACCGGAATCGCCCAAATGCATAAATCGGCAATGATATTTTGGTCAACCGAAAGCCGGTCAGCTTCCCGCATCGCAAGGGCAAGACCCAAAAGAATGCCGCAGCCGATAATGATTCCGTACCAGTGCACACTAAACCCGCCTAAATGAAACGCAATCGGATTCAGCGGGGTAATATTCGAATCCATTTTTCACAACCACTCCTTCTTTTCCGCGCCGTAAAGGCCAGCCTAAAATACAGCCGGCCATTTTTACGGTTCGTTCTTTTCTTCTTCCGTTCCCTGCTCGTGTTCTTCGATGACGTTTGCGAGCTTGGCCGTAAATTGCCGCGCCGCATTGACGCCCATATTTTTCAGACGGTAATTCATCGCCGCCACTTCGATGATAATGGCAAGGTTCCGCCCCGGCCGTACCGGTACCGTCATCTTTGTAATTTCGGTATCAAGGATTTTGACTTTTTCCTCATCCAGCCCGAGCCGGTCATATTGCTTATGCTCGTCCCACAGCTCGAGATTGGCGATCATGGTAATTTTTTTATGGCTCCGGACCGCGCCAGCGCCAAACAGCGTCATAACATTTATAATGCCAAGGCCGCGGATTTCAAGCAAATGCTCGATCAATTCCGGCGCATGCCCGATCAGAGACCCTTCTTCTTCCTGGACAATCTCCACGCAGTCATCCGCGACAAGGCGGTGCCCCCTTTTGACAAGTTCAAGCGCTGTTTCGCTTTTTCCGACCCCGCTCTTGCCGGTGATCAGAACGCCGACCCCGTACACATCTACAAGCACACCATGGATGGCTGTTGCCGGGGCGAGCTTATATTCCAAATAATTGGTTAAGCGGCTTGAAAACCGGGTTGTTTTCATCGGGGTCCGCATCACAGGGATCGATTTTTCTTCGGAAGCTTCTATTAACTCATCTGGCACTTCCAAATTTCGTGATATCACGATGCCCGGTGTAATATCGCTGCATAAGTTGTCCATCCTGCTTTTCCGTTCTTCCGGCGAGAGCCTCTTGCTGAAGGTGATTTCCGTCATCCCGAGCAGCTGGATCCGGTCGGCTGGATAATAATCGAAAAATCCCGTCATCTCGAGCCCCGGTCTTGAAATATCGCTTGTGGTAATCGGGCGATGGATGCCCTCTTCCCCACTGATCAATTCCAGATTAAAATGTTTAATCATATCTGCTACGCGCACCTTTGCCACTGTAATTCCTCCTGTTAAGTCCGGATAAAAACCACCGGAACGGCTTGTTGATGATTCAAAGGCTTCTTATTATTTTATCATTTCCCAAAGGGCCCGTTCCACCCTTTTCAACCAAAAATCATCCTGTGCCGTGTAAAACTGCGTTAAAGCGGTTCAGGGCCTAATGGCAAATCAGAGCGGACGCTGCTTTTCTCCTTTTCCAAAAGGACGATGCTATAAATGAACGAAAAGTCGCCACCCTGTTACTTCTTTTGAGATAAATGCCGTGTGGTGCATTTTTCATTTTAAAAATAGTTTGGCTGCCTGAAAATGATTTACCCTATATCCATCGGGCCATGGCATGAAAAAACGGCGGGTTTTCGCCGCCGTTTTTTCAAAGCTCCGGTGTCGGGCCGCCGCCTGTCTTATTTTCGGAATACGGTTTCCTGTAAAATTAAGTTTACGATCGCCATGATGATCGCAACGAAAAGCGCCATGCCGAAGCTGTCAATTTCAAAGCTTGCACCCATCAGTTCATCCGTCAGCACGAGTGTAATGGCGTTAATGACGAGCAAAAAGATGCCCAGCGTGAGAATTGTGATCGGCAATGTAAGCAGAATCAGGATCGGCCGTACCAGAATATTTAAAATGGACAAGACGAGACTTGACATAACGGCAGCCCCAATATTTTCGACATAAAAGCCATGAAAATAGCCGGAAAGTGCAATAAATAACACCGCATTGATCAAAATTCCAAGTAACCAGCGCATGATCATCAAACCTTTTCTGTGTGGTTCTTTTTACAGTATATAACGGTACAGCAGTGGATTCCAGCAGCACAGCAGGTACGCATCTTTTTTTCGCGAAATTTCTGCTTTCTAGGCAAAAAAACGATTATGCTTCCGGGCTTTCTTCTTCCTCCGGCTTTTGTTCGTTGATCGTGATGGACCCCGTTTTCGCGTCGGCAAAAATATATAATGCGGACTCAGCGGTGCCTTTTCTGCTGAAGCGCGCCACTTTCTGAATCATTTCTTTTCGTTCTTCATATTTTTCCATGCCTTGAAGGTCAATTGCAAAGTTGCCGAAGTTGGTTTTTCCTTCCCCGTGTACGGAGATGTTTTCCGGGATGGCCATTTCAATGTTTCCGGAGACGGTCTTGCTGTGCAATGAATCGGCGCCCGGAGCCATTTTTACCGTAATATTGCCGTTAAATGCTTCAAAGTCTGACCGCCTGCACGCTCCGTTCCACCGGATGTCCCCGTTCATCGTCTGTACTTCAACTTGCCCGATTGTATTTCCGTCAAAATCAACGGTGCCGTTTCCCGTTTCGACTTCCGCCGTTTCCAAATCGGCATGTTCCACCAGTACTTTTCCGTGGAGTGTTTTCACTTTTAACTGGTCTACCTGAATGTCTTTCACCTGGACGTTTCCATTAAAAGTGCTCAACGTGATTTTCCGGTAGCGGGACGCCGGAACGTAAACGGCTGTATCCACTTTCATCCATTTGGATTGCGTAGAAAACACAAGCCTGCCGCCCTCCACCGAAAACGTGCTATTGTTCAGCAGAAAACTGCGGGCATCTTCCCTGTCATTGGTGCGGTACACTTTTGCCTGGCATTCCACCCGCACATCTTCCTGATCCCATTGTTTAAACGTTAAATGTCCGTTTGCGATATCTAATTCAATGGTATCGGTTTCCGGCAGGCTTTGCTGGAAAACATGGGAAACTTCGGCAGACTGGCCCAGCTGGAGATCAAAGTCCTTTATTTTTTTCAGCGCGCCACCGACAAGATCAAACAGCTTTTCTTTCGTTTCATTAAAATTCCGGTCTGTATCGCGGAACTTTTTCTGCCCCGTATCGCTGCCAGCCTCTCCGTTGCCGCCGTTTGCAGCCTGTTCCCCGTGTTCTGCCGGATCCTCTTCCGCCGCCATTTGTCCCGCCTCTTCCCGGTCCAAAGCCTCCAACAGCATCAGCGCCTCATCCGTCGACAATTTCCCATCCTTCACCATATCCAAAATCCGTTTTCGTTTGTTTTCCATGGGGGGCCTCCTTATTTGTATATATAAAAGTGTATTACGAAAAGCAAGGATGGAAAGTTTCATCTTTCAAGCATTTGTAACATATTCGATCATAAGTTTATGTTCAAATTATTGTGTGCTAAAAAAGCCAAGATCATGTTATATTTCAATTTCATCCTTTATACTTTATATTCGACAAAAGCGTCCGAAATGCTTGTCAAACTTGGTATATTTGCTTATTCAGCAAGCCTTAAATAGTTTATTACAACAATTACCGTTATCAATGTTAAAAAAATGACCCCTATTTAATATAATAGGAATCATCTCCCAGCTGCTTAAACTTTTTTATTGTGTCATGGGGCCAGTTTATTGGAAGTCGCTTTTTAATCATTTTATTTTAAGGGCGATATTAGAGTTGACAGTTGTATAAAAAGAATAGTTTCTTCCTTCATAAGTAATTTTATTTTCATTAATTCTTCTTATATTTGTTTTTTCATAATCATTATATCGCAAATATATTGTAAAACTAGAAGTCGGAAGATTTTTTAATTCCTCCATACTCACCATCAGATGAGCAGTTCCGTTTTCGTCAATATCAATAGGATAATTTTTTTGGTAAAGCGCATTCTGTTTATCAACAAACAAAACATCTTTTACGTTGTCTACATAGTCCCCATAAACATTAAACATTAAATGGTAGTAATTGTCTTCAAAATAGTCTTTTTGAAAAACAGCGAGCATTGGAACTCTGATGAATTTATATTTTTCATCTTTTAAAGGAGAAACAACATAAGGAAGCTGGTTTCTAATTAATACATCTTTCACCTTCTCACCTTTTTCCCATTTGAACAATTTTTCAATATCGTCATATCGTCCTTCTTTAAAAAGTTCATACGCGACTTTGTTGATTGGTTTAAAAAAGTTTTCTGAAAAATCATACCTTAACTTTTTAGTTGTTTTTAATACGTCCCCAAATATTTTGAAATATATATTTTTATTTTTGCTCTTTAAAAAGTGATGCCTATTAAAGAGCCGAGTAATGGAATCGAATTCATATAATCGATTTAATATCATTTTTTCTTTTTCTACATCTAAACGTTTCTTGATAACATAATTGATTACCGCAATATTGCTCTCCATTTTCTCAGTAATATCCGTTTTTTTTGTTAAGGAATCATTATTTTCATCAAGCCTGTTTAGATAATAAATTGGCGTAGTCGTTGTAGAGATTGCTTTACAATTGATAAGAACATCTATAAAAAATTGTTTATCCTCTGCAAATCGCATTTCAGGGTATTTTATTTTATTTTCCTTTAATAACTTTGTTCTCATCATTCTGGCTCTTGGTCCCAAATGTTGAAAAATATGTGGAATTGAAAATGGAGAAACACTCCTTCTTTCCTCGCATGACTCATGTTCTCCTATTATTTTTATCCCCTTTGAATTCATTTCAATCGTTTTACCTACAATGTAGTCATCTCCTGTTTGTTCTAAAATATCATACAATACCTTTATACCATTTGGATCAAGCCAGTCATCAGCGTCTAAAAACGTTATATAATCTGCATTTGACAACTTTATCCCTAAATTTCTAGGCTGTGCAGGTGTGCCTGTATTTTTCTTTAAAAAAACAACTACAATGTTTGAATAATTTTCACTATATTCCAGTAAGATTTCCCTGGAATTATCGTTCGAACAATCATCTACTAGGATATACTCAATATTTTCAAAACCAATCGTTTGATCAATTACTGAATTAATTGTCTTTCTTAAATTCTTCTCCGCATTATAAACCGGCGTTACTACTGTAACCTTAGGATAAACATTAGTCTTCAAAAAGTATTTTTTATTTTTAACAAAATAACCTTCCCAGTTATACTTAATATTATTTTGTTTCTCGAAAATCTTCCTTTTTTCTAGCAATTGTTTTTCATCCACAACAATCCCAGCCTTTTTTAGATATTCCTTTTATCAAAAGGTTAAATTAAAGAAAGTCAACAAACCGGTTTCTAAATTTTACATGTAAGCTGCTGCCAATAATAAAAATAACAATGGTCATTCCCCAAAAATATAATGTATAGTGCCAATGATTAATAAAATACCACCCTTCATTTCCAAGTAATGAGGATCGATAACCTTCAATGACATAATAAAAAGGATTTAGCTTTAAAACTGCTTGTATTTTGGGAGAAAGCGTATTCGGATTCCACAATATCGGCGTGAGATAAATCATCATTCTCATAAGAGCCTGAACTATATTTTGTACATCCCTAACAATAGTTGATAAAGTAGAAGTAACAAGAGACAACCCAAATACAAAAATATAGACACTAATAAAGTAATAAGCTATACCAAAATAATAAATTGAAATCGTATACCCCTTTAAATTCAAGATCACAATAATAATCGCTAAAAGCATGAAATGCTGGTAGATCTTTGACAAAATTACATAACTGGGAATAGCACTTAGTGGAAAATTCATCTTAGCTACCATTTTAATTCTTGAATAAACAGATCTAGAACCCTGCATGACGGAAGGGTAAATAAAAAACCACACAGATATACCTGCAAGCAGCCATGGAATAAATTCAGGGCGAGGGTGCCCTCCTCTAATACCAAAACCAAATACAAACCAATATATAGATATTTGAATCATCGGGTTAATGATTTCCCATAAAACTCCCAGGTAATTACTTTTATTTTGGCTCCTCATTTCATAAGCCGACAATCTTAGGATCAGATAAAAACTACTTACTTGTTCCTTTATAACAGTAATAGCTGATTTCATAATTCTTTCCTTCCTAGAAAAACGCGATTTACCACTTTTTCAGATGATCTTTCGGATTCCAAATAACAAAATTGTTTATAAAAAGCTCCGAAAGTTTCCGGAAGTTTATAGTCGTTCGCATCAAGCTTTTTAATTTCATTAATGATTTCATCAGTTGTTTTTACTAATGGTCCTGGAGCGCTATTTTCAAAATCAAAATAGAACCCACGCAAATTGTCTCGATATTCCTCAATATCATAAACAAAAAAGATCATTGGCCGCTTTAGAATTGCATAGTCAAAAAACACGGATGAGTAATCTGTAATTAACAAATCGGCTATAAGGTATAGTTCTCGAATATCCTCATGATTTGAAAAATCGTAAGCAAACTCAGTATAAAGAGTTAGATCCAATTTACTGGCAACAAGATAGTGCATCCGCATCACAATGACGTATTGATCACCTAATTCTTCCTTAAGTTTTTCCAAATCTAATGGCAAATCAAACTTGTACTTACCCTTCCCGTAAAACTTATTATCTCTCCATGTCGGAGCATATAGAATGATTTTTTTATCTTCCGGGAGCCCATATTTAAGTTTAAGTGCCCTTATTTCTTCAGTGTGATTTTGTTTAAAAAGAAAATCGTTACGAGGATACCCCGTCTCAAGTATTTCCTTGTCAAAGCGGAATGCTCGTCTGAAAATTTCCGTAGAATAAGCATTTGGGGAAATAAGGTAGTCCCAACGGCTCGCTTCTTTAAGGAAATTACGTTTATATTTCTCAGTTGTTGTACCAGGCATATGAACTTCTTCCATATCGGCCGCTAGTTTTTTTAAAGGCGTTCCATGCCAGGTTTGAAGATAAACTGTATGGGCCGGTTTCGGTATCCAAAGCGGCATCCTGGTATTCACAACCCAGTATTTTGCTCTTGCCATTGCAAACAGCCATCTGATCGAAAGTCGTTTTACAACAACCAAATCCCTATTCTCAAAATTAAAAGAAAATCTCCTATCAACACTCCAATATAATTTAAATTCCGGATACTTTTCCTTCATATATTCATAAATCGCGCGAGGGTTATCGCTATACTGTTTTCCAAGAAAACTTTCGAACATAACGAGCTTTTTATTTGCCGGAAACATTCCAACAAATTTAAATGCAAACTGATATGCTCGTTTTGTATATCTGCTTTTCCTAATTTTCCGCAGTCTTCTCTTTATAATTAATTTCATATGAGTAGAAAAACGGTAATCATCTACAGAAATTGATAAAAACTTCTTTTTTTTTGTCCTAGTCACAAGCAGTTTTTTCTTTTGACCATTAAATTTTTTAATGTATTTTTTTCCTTTAGTAACTGGGCTGTCTGGGATAAACTTTAGACGTGCCGACTCTTTTACCTGTCCGTCTACATTTATTTTTAAATACGATTTATATCGGACTTTTCCCTCTCCTAAGAGAGCGATATCTTGAGCCTTTATTTCAACGTAAAAGCCCGCATGACTAAAATCCAACCCATGATGGCTATAACCTTCTGTTAAATCCGCACGCTCAATAAATTGAACCGGGTATTTAATTTCAATTCCCTGCCCAGCATTCTTTAAAATAAATTCTCTCTCTTCCAATCGGTCTTTTCCTGTTGGATCTACAACAAAACCGCTCAATGAAATTAGCCCTGTTTTATCAATGGACACTCTTTCAACTTTCGCAATTACTCCTGGATTCTTTATCCGAAACGAAACGTTTCTTTTATTCGTTGAATACGGCAAAAAAATTTTATTTTCTTGACGATTAACATAATGTAATAACTCAATATGCTGATTATTACTTCTCAATCTAAATTTGGAAGGTTCTACTGTTTCTTCATCTTCTTCCGTTTCCAGCTCTGTTATTTTCTCTTTTGTTATATATGCATCCCAAATATCGTCAGTAAGCACAAAATGATCAAGCTCATTTTTTTCTATTTTTGAACAAACTACACAAACTTCCTCACTTTTTGATAGTTCTTGTATGCTATATGTTTTTTTTAACCCTCTATAACGGCTAATGAGGGTAAGCTGCAGCGGAGACTGGTCTTCAACAATATGCAATGGAACATATATTTCAAGGAAATAATCATCATGCTGAAATTTTAGTTCTTTCAAAGTACATCTTTTTATTTCCACCATATGTATTTTAACTCCTCCCGGAAGCAGGTTTCCTACTATATTGATACAAATATGTGATTAAATTATAACTGGAATTTCCTGTAGAGTAGTGATTCCAAATGCTTGAAAAGTTAATAATCCGCTTCATGTCGAAATTATCTGCTTTAATGTACTGAATAATCTCTTCAGTATAAAAAGCTAAAGGTCCAGGTACCATTCGCTCATATTCTCCCCAAAAACCTCGATTTTCCTGATAATATTTTAAATCATACGGATAAAATATCATAGGTTTATTTAAAAGCGCAAACTCAAAGGGAATGGATGAGTAATCGGTAATTAAAAAGTCAGTTACGAGCAATAATTCGTTTACATCCACGTCCTTCGGGCAGTCAATGATAAAATCATGACGTTGGTTCAAACCCGCCCCTTTATTGACAGCCGGATGAAATTTCACAACAAAAATATACTCATCCTTCAGTTCATCATAAAGCCGGTCCCAATCAAGCGGCACTTCAAAATGATCCAGATGCTGGTCCCTGAAAGTCGGGGCATACAAGATCACTTTTTTCTTTTGAAAGGCAGGATACCGTTTGTACAGCTCCCTCTTTATGTCCCGGATCCTGTTTTGGTCAAAAAAAAGATCGGTCCGTGGTATGCCTGTGCAAAGAAAATTTTCAGGAGGAAGCCCGAAAGCCCTCATAAAAATATGCTTCATTTTTTCAGACCCCACCACTACCCGGTCAAAATGGGCATACACTTTTTTAAACCGTTTCAATGCACGCTTGCCCCTCGTGTGGATCGTTTTGTCTTCAAGGCCAAACGTTTTAACAGCCCCTGCTGCATGCCAGAGCTGGATGCATTCCACCCCTTTTTTAAACCGGGCGGCAGCCAGGAAACCGTAATAATTATCGACAATCACAAATTTCGATGTCGCAATGTTGTATATGCTACGGATAAAATGCTGCAAATTTTTCATTTCAAACAGAAATACCTTCTCTTGCCGGACGGTTTCCGCAACACGGCGGTAGCAGGAAGAAGTACAAACGAACGCTACCTGAAAAGGATCAGGATGCTTTTTCAATTCCTCATACACATATAAACTGTTCTGCTCAAATGAAACGACAAATGTGATTTTCCTTTTCAAAGGAAAAATTTTACACAATGTAAACAGCACGCGAAAAAGCAGTAAGTATAAGGAAATGAACAGTTCCCTAACCATTTTTCACAGAGAAGAGGTCCTTCTTAATTTTTGACGTAGAGATGCCGACCGTTCGCGGCAGGTAAACCACTTCGCAATAATCCTTTAGGAAATCAAATTTGCCTTTCCAGTCATCGCCCATCACGAAAACATCGACATTGTATTTTTTAATATCGTCTATTTTTTGTTCCCACGAATGTTCCGGTATGACCTGGTCAACGTAACGGATCGCTTCCAAAATTAATTTCCGGTTTTCATAGCTATGGTACGATTTTTTATTTTTGATTTCGTTAAATTCATCCGATGAAAGGCCGACGATTAAATAGTCGCCTAATGCTCTTGCGCGTTTCAGTAAATTGATATGCCCCCAATGGAGAAGGTCAAAAGTTCCATATGTGATTACTTTTTTCATACAGTTCTCTCCCTGCTAAATGTAATAGGCAACATTCCTGCACAATGCGACACTTTTCATTATTTTTCCCTAATCTTTACTTATTATATGTCTATTTCAAGCAGAATTCAAATACTTCTTTAATAAGTGCCCTACGTACAAGAGACCCCCTCCCGCTAGCGGGGGAGGAGCACCATAAAGTTAGCACCCCGATTTCCCACATAATAGAAAAAATTGCCAAAAGGCGCCGTACATCCCGCATTCAGTTATTCATCCGGCGTAAAGAAAACGCGGGCGTCCGGGCCTTTAGGCGAGAGCAAAACCGTAGTTGCACTTATGCGCTAGGAAAGTAGAAACTGAAAAATTTATACTTTCCTATTAGCCGAAAAAACGGTAAGCATGCCTCAGCGCGCCAGGTTTTCTATTTCTTTTTCCATTCTTTCCCGGTCGCGTTCCAACACCGGTTTCAAATATTTTCCGGTGTAGGAGGTTGGGTGTTCCGCAACTTTTTCCGGCGTACCGGTAGCAACAACGGTTCCGCCGCCATCTCCGCCTTCCGGTCCGAGGTCAATGATATAGTCGGCGGTTTTGATGACATCGAGGTTATGCTCGATCACAAGCACCGTATCGCCGTTTTCCACCAGCCGCTGCAGCACATCAAGCAGTTTGGCAATATCATGGACGTGAAGGCCGGTTGTCGGTTCATCCAAAATATAGAAAGAACGGCCGGTCGAACGCCGGTGCAGTTCGGATGCGAGTTTCACGCGCTGCGCTTCTCCACCGGACAGGGTTGTTGCCGGCTGCCCGAGTTTGATGTAACCAAGACCAACATCCGCGATGGTCTGCAGTTTCCGTCTGATTTTCGGAATGTTTTCGAAAAACGCAATCGCATCTTCCACCGTCATATCGAGGACATCTGCAATATTTTTGCCCTTGTACTGGACTTCGAGCGTTTCACGGTTATACCGTTTGCCGTGGCATACTTCACACGGTACGTACACATCCGGCAAAAAGTGCATTTCAATTTTGATAATCCCGTCGCCGTGGCAGGCTTCACAGCGGCCGCCTTTGACGTTAAAGCTGAACCGCCCTTTTTTATAGCCGCGGATTTTTGCTTCGTTCGTGGAAGCAAACACGTCGCGGATATCATCGAACACGCCGGTATAGGTCGCCGGGTTGGACCGCGGCGTCCTGCCGATCGGGGACTGGTCGATGTCAATGACTTTTTCGAGATGCTCAATGCCCCTGATTTCTTTGTAAGCGCCCGGTTTTGCTTTTGCACGCTGCAATTTTTGGGCAAGGGCCTTATGCAAGATTTCATTGACAAGCGTGCTCTTTCCGGAACCGGAGACGCCGGTTACGGCAATAAACATGCCGAGCGGAAATTTTACATTTATGTTTTTTAAATTATTTTCTTTTGCGCCTCTGATTTCAATAAAACGGCCGTCCCCTTTCCGCCGTTCAAGAGGGAGCGGGATGAATTTCTTTCCGGATAAATACTGGCCGGTGAGTGAATCCGGATTTTTCATAACTTCGCGCGGCGTGCCGGCCGCAACAACCTTTCCGCCATGGACGCCTGCCCCCGGGCCGATGTCAATTAAATAGTCTGCGGCAAGCATGGTATCTTCGTCGTGTTCGACAACAATAAGCGTATTGCCGATATCGGCCATTTGCCTGAGCGTTGCAATCAGGCGGTCATTGTCGCGCTGATGGAGGCCGATCGACGGTTCATCGAGAATGTATAAAACGCCTGTAAGCCGCGATCCGATCTGCGTCGCAAGCCGGATACGCTGGGCTTCACCGCCGGAAAGCGTACCGGCAGAACGGCTCAGCGTCAAATAATCGAGGCCGACATTAACGAGAAAACCGAGCCGGGATTCGATTTCGCGCAGGATCAGCCGGGCGATCGCCTGCTCTTTTTCCGTCAATTCAAGATGGGCAAAAAAGGTGCGGGCTTCCGCGATCGAGTAATCCGTCACTTCACTGATATGTTTCCCGCCCACTTTCACAGCAAGGCTTTCCGGTTTCAGGCGGTAGCCTTTGCATTTCGGGCATGGCTGCTGGGCCATATATTTTTCCATCTGCTCGCGCGTAAAATCGGAACTGGTTTCGCGGTAACGGCGTTCGATATTGTTCAGTACGCCTTCAAATTGAATCATATTGTCGCGCACCTGGCCGAAATCATTTTCATAATGGAAATAAATCCGTTCATTGCCGGATCCGTATAAAATGATCTCCATCTGATGCTTTGGCAAATCTTTTACAGGCGTGTCCATATCAATGCCAAAATGCTCGCACACCGCTTTTAAGAGCTGCGGATAATATTGTGAGCTGATCGGTTCCCACGGGGCGATCGCGCCTTCATTGAGCGTAAGCGAGGCGTCCGGAATGACAAGGCTTGGATCCACTTCAAGCTTTGCCCCGAGCCCGTCACATTCCGGGCAGGCGCCGAACGGGCTGTTGAACGAAAACATGCGCGGTTCCAGTTTGTCGATCGAAAAGCCGCAAATCGGGCAGGCAAGGTGCTCGCTAAACAGCAGTTCCTCTTCCCCGATCACATCAATTACCACACGCCCGTCCGCCAATTTCAGCGCTGTTTCAAGCGAATCGGCCAGGCGGGGCTCAATTCCGTCTTTTACGACAATACGGTCAACAACGATATCAATGGAATGTTTTTTGTTTTTGTCCAGCTCTATTTCTTCGCCGAGGTCGAGCATTTCCCCGTCAATGCGGACACGGACGAAACCCTGTTTCTTAATATCATCCAGCAGTTTCACATGCCGGCCTTTTTTACCCGATACCACCGGGGCAAGCACCTGGAGCCGTGTCCGTTCCGGGTATGCCATGATCCGGTCCACCATTTGTTCGACCGTCTGAGAAGCAATTTCAATGCCATGGTTCGGGCAGATCGGGTGGCCGACGCGGGCATACAGAAGCCGCAAATAATCATAAATTTCTGTTACCGTCCCGACGGTGGAACGCGGATTGCGGCTCGTTGTCTTCTGGTCGATGGAGATTGCCGGGGAAAGGCCTTCAATCGCATCCACATCCGGCTTGTCCATCTGCCCTAAAAATTGCCGGGCATAGGCGGACAGCGATTCAACATAGCGCCGCTGCCCTTCCGCATAAATCGTATCAAATGCGAGCGAAGATTTTCCGGACCCGGACAATCCCGTCAGCACAACAAGCTGGTCCCGCGGCAAGGTTACATCAATATTTTTTAAATTATGAACACGGGCCCCTTTTACTTCAATTTTATCTAATACCATTGTGGTCGTCACCTGCTTTCAGTTCTAAAAGGGCATCACGGTACCGGGCGGCTTGCTCGAAGTCAAGCGCTTTTGCCGCTTCTTTCATCTTTTCTTCCAGTTCTGCAATCATCCGTATGCGTTCTTCTTTCGTCAGCGGCTTTTTCGTTTCTTCCGCTTCATACGGCGTTGCATCTTCCGCCGCATAGGTCGCGTGGATCGTATCGCGGATATCTTTTTGGATCGTTTTCGGCGTGATGCCATGTTTTTTGTTATAGGCTTCCTGGACGGTACGGCGCCGTTTCGTTTCGCTGATCGCTTTTTCCATCGAATCCGTGATTCTGTCGGCGTACATGATCACTTTGCCGTTTGCATTCCGGGCGGCGCGGCCGATCGTCTGAATCAGTGACCGTTCGGAACGCAGGAAGCCTTCCTTATCGGCATCGAGAATGGCAACAAGCGACACTTCCGGGATGTCCAGCCCTTCCCGGAGCAGGTTGATGCCGACAATACAATCATATTTGCCAAGACGGAGGTCGCGGATAATTTCAATCCGTTCGAGCGTTTTTACTTCGGAGTGGAGATACTGGACTTTAATGCCCACTTCTTTCAAGTAGTCCGTTAAATCTTCCGCCATTTTTTTCGTCAGTGTCGTGACAAGCACGCGCTCATTTTTTTCAATCCTGTCCTGAATTTCCCCGAGTAGGTCGTCGATTTGCCCTTCGATCGGCCGCACCTCAATTTCCGGATCCAAAAGGCCTGTCGGGCGGATAATTTGTTCCACCATTTTCGGCGTATGCTCAAGTTCATACGGCCCCGGTGTAGCGGATACGCAAATCATTTGCGAAATATGTTTTTCAAATTCCTCAAACCGGAGCGGCCGGTTGTCAAGCGCAGACGGCAGCCGGAACCCGTGGTCGACGAGCACCTGCTTGCGCGCCTGGTCCCCATTAAACATTCCCCTGATTTGCGGGAGCGTAACATGGGATTCGTCAATGACGAGCAGAAAATCTTTCGGGAAATAGTCCAGAAGCGTATACGGCGTCGAACCGGGCGGGCGCAGCGCCAAATGGCGGGAATAGTTTTCAATCCCGGAACAAAAGCCCATTTCCCGCATCATTTCCAGATCATAGCGCGTTCGCTGTTCGAGCCGTTGCGCTTCGAGCAGTTTACCGTTATCGCGGAGCTCTTTCAGCCGTTCTTCAAGTTCCGCTTCAATATTCCGGATCGCAATCTGCAGTTTCTCATTGCGCGTAACGAAGTGGGAAGCCGGGAAAATCGCCACATGGTCGCGGTCACCGATAATCTCGCCGGTCAGCGCGTCGACTTCGCGGATCCGGTCAATTTCGTCACCGAAAAACTCGACACGAATGCAGTGTTCATCGCGCGAAGCCGGGAAAATTTCGACGACATCGCCGCGCACACGGAACGTCCCGCGCTGGAAGTCAATATCATTGCGGGCATACTGAATATCAACAAGCCGCCGCAGCAGCTGGTTCCGCTCAATTTCCATCCCGGTCCGGAGCGAGACGACAAGCTCGCGGTATTCTTCCGGCGAACCTAAGCCGTAAATACAGGAGACGCTCGCAATAATAATGACATCATTGCGCTCAAACAGGGCAGACGTTGCCGAGTGCCGCAGTTTGTCAATTTCATCATTAATGCTTGCATCTTTTTCAATATACGTATCGGTTTGCGGCACGTACGCTTCAGGCTGGTAATAATCGTAATAACTGACGAAATACTCTACTGCATTGTTCGGGAAAAACTCCTTAAACTCGCTGTACAATTGCCCGGCCAGCGTTTTGTTGTGGGCAATGACAAGCGTCGGCTTATTCACTTCTTTAATCACATTCGAAACCGTAAACGTTTTTCCCGTTCCGGTCGCCCCGAGCAGTGTCTGAATCTTTTTGCCTGCACGGATGCCGTCCACAAGCTGGCGGATCGCTTCCGGCTGGTCCCCCTCCGGCTTGTATTTCGAAACAAGTTCAAAAGCATGCTGTTCCATCCATGAGCCTCCTTAACCGGCATCATCTATTTCAACCTTAAAAGGCGTTCTTCGTCTTTCAGTCTTTTTATTTTAACATAAATCCTGCCCTGTCTCCAACAAAAAGCGAACAAGTTTTCTATCTTTTTCATAAGAAAGAACGGTAAGGATTTTCCCTACCGCTTTTAGGAACGGATGGCCGTTATTTCACCGGGATTTCCAGAGCGTACCATTCTTCTTCAAGACGTGCATTTTGCCCTTCCCATATTTTCTTCGCATCCTCAATTCCCTTATTATAGTAGTGTGCCGCAAGCTTTTCCTGAAAAAAGTCAAAATACGCCTGTGCGGCAATCACGCCGATTTCTTCACCTGTCTGTTCCCAGACAAATTGCTGTATTTCCCGCAGAACCCGCTGCTTTTCTGCAGGGTTCATTTTGAATCCGGTCATGGGCGCCTCCGTCTTCATTTTTTCATTCCTTTTTTCATCTTTGCCTTCCGTATCATTGTATTAGCAAAATAAAACCCGATTGTCAATGAAGCTGCATCCACGATATACACCGGCCACGTGCGCGTATAGCCTTTATAAACGGAAGCGACAATGAGCGCAACCGTAAGGATCAGCCCAATCACCTGGTTAAACGTAACCCGCGAAAAAAAGATGACGAGAAAGCATGGAAAAACAGCGGCTACCACCAATTGAACGATCATCCTCACCCCACTCCAAGCCCTTTCTTCTGCTATCCCTATTTTTTAACATTCCGCCTGAAAATACAAGAAAAATCATTGAAAATGAATTATCTTTTGAATTCATTTTCAATGATTTCATCTGTAATGCCGCGCAACTGGCTCCGTTCGATAAATCGTTCTGCGAGCAGATCAGGCAAAATGGACGTTAAAAAGTATTGGACAGATGCAAGCCCCGAAAACCGCAAAATGGTCCGCAGCGATTCCTCGTAAATTTCCAGAAACAGCGGCTCCGGATTGCCTTTTTGAATTTCCCCAAAAGATTCATACAAAAGATCGACTTTGTCGGAAACGGATAATATTTTTCCTTCCAGCGTATCGTCCTTGCCTTCTTTGAACAAATCAAAATAAATTTCCCGGTATTCTTCCGGAAATACGCCGTTGATAAAGTTTTTCGTCATTTCTTCCTCGACCTGTTTGAACAACTCATGCAGCTCTTTTGAAGAATATTTGACCGGCGTTTTGATGTCGCCTGTAAACAGTTCCGGATAATCATGATTCAGCGCCTTTTGGTAGAGCGCGCGCCAGTTCACTTTATTGCCGGCTTTCTCTTCCACATGGCCGAAAAACTGGGCGATTTTTGCCACTTTAAAAGAATGGGCTGCCACCGAGTGTTCTTGAAATTTAAATTTGCCCGGGCAACGGTAAATTTTTTCCAGGTCAGACAAACTTTTAAAATATTGGTGAACCCCCATCCTGCTCCCTCCTTGCTGTCCGATTTTCTTTTCTTATAGGATTGGGACTGGTTTTTTGATATTTCCACTATTCTAGAAAAAAATAAACCCAGCGTCAAGCAACTGGGTTTAAAATCTACATGGTAAGGAAAAATGCCCCTGTAATGACCAGCAGAATCCCGAACCATTTTCTCCTGTTCATTTTTTCCAACAAAAAAAGGGAAGAAAGGATCAAGGTCCAAATATATGTGATGGATGTTAATGGATACACAATCGTATACGGCATCATTTTCAGCAACTGAATATTCAGCAATGCCCCTAATACATAGAGAACACCGCCAATATCAAGATTCAATTCTCATCGGAGATGATTTTTTATGAAAAAGAATGAGTAAAAGACATTTTTTATATGTTTTTACGCATAAGAAAATGGAAAAGAACAGCCAAACAGTCACCCTCTCAGCTGAACTTGAATGGAAGTGCTTTCCTTCACCTGTCAAGCGATGGAAAGGATTAGCCGAACCGTCCTGAAATATAGTCTTCTGTCTGCTTCGATGCAGGATTTGTAAACATTTTGGTTGTTTCAGCGAATTCCACCACCCTGCCATTCAAAAAGAAAGCGGTATGTCCGGACACGCGCATCGCCTGCTGCATATTATGGGTGACGATAATGATCGTGTATTGTGCTTTCAATTCGAGGATCAACTCCTCAATTTTTGCGGCCGATACCGGATCAAGTGCCGATGCCGGTTCGTCCATTAAAATAATGCCCGGTTCAACCGCGAGCACCCTTGCAAGCACAAGCCTTTGCTGCTGCCCGCCGGAAAGCCCCGTGGCAGAGGTGTGAAGGCGGTCTTTCACTTCATCCCACAGCGCAGCCTGCATCAAACATTTTTCTACGATTTCATCCAGCACATGCCGGTTTTTAACACCGTGGATGCGCGGACCGTACGCGACATTATCGTAAATGGACATCGGAAACGGATTCGGGCGCTGGAAGACCATGCCGACATTTTTTCTTAATTGGACAACATTCGTTTTTGGCGCATAAATATGTTCGTCTCCAATCGTAATATGGCCTTCCATTCGGAAACCGGGGATGTTGTCATTCATTCGGTTCAACGTCCGCAAAAACGTGGATTTTCCGCATCCGGACGGGCCGATCAGTGCTGTCACATGCTTTTTTGGAAATGCCAGATTGATATCGTAAAGGGCTTGAAAGTTTTTATAAAACACATTCACACGCTCAGCCCGGATAGCCGTTTGGTTATCTGCCCGTTTTTCCAATACTGCTGCCATTTTGCATTTCTCCTTTTCCACCGGGATTTAACCGAAAAAGCCGGATAAGTAGTCCCTTGTTTGTTGGTTTTCCGGTTTCGTAAACATTTTCGTCGTGTCCCCCGCTTCGATCAGTGCACCCATGTAAAAGAAGGCGGTTTTGTCGGAAATGCGGGCGGCCTGCTGCAAATTGTGCGTGACAATGGCAACGGTATAATCTTTTTTCAGTTCGAGCATCAGTTCCTCAATTTTACCGGTTGAGACCGGATCGAGCGCCGATGCCGGTTCATCAAGAAGCAGGACATCTGGGTTCATGGCGAGCGCCCTTGCGATACAGAGCCGCTGCTGTTGGCCGCCTGATAGGGCAAGCGCGGACGTATGCAGGCGGTCCTTCACTTCATCCCATAATGCTGCTTTTTTTAAGCTTTCTTCGACAATTTCTTCCAGCCATGCTTTTTTCTTCACGCCATGGTGCTTTGGGCCGAACGCGACATTTTCAAAAACCGATTTTGCGAACGGATTCGGGCGCTGGAACACCATGCCGATATGCTTCCGGATTTCAAAAACGTCCGCGCCGGGCCGGGTGATGTCGGCTCCTTTATAAAAAATCCCGCCGGACATCCTGCAGCCTGCAATTTCATCATTCATGCGGTTCAGGCTCCGCAAAAAGGTGGATTTTCCGCATCCGGACGGGCCGATTAATGCCGTCACCTGATGTTCGGGAAACGCGAGGCTAACATTTTGGATCGCTGCTTTTTCCCCGTAAAAAACACTTAAATTTTTGGTTTCGATGATAATGTTCTGTGCTTCCGGCATCTGCCCAGGGATTTCAACCGCGGGTAGCACTATTTTTTCATTCCGTGCCAGCATCGATACTGCCATGGGTCATTCCTCCTTTTATTGTGAAATGATTCAGGTGGATCTGTTTTTTGTCTTGGCTAAAAGGAAACGTGTGCAAGCCTAGCGTTTGATACGGATGGCCGTTACCAGTTTTTGGACCGGTACATGCCCAACCTCTTATGGCGAACTCAACCGATTGTCGAGCTGTTTGCTTCTCATTCTCGCTAAGTAAAAACGAGCTATGATGCCAAACAGACGTAGCGTTGTTAGTTTTTGAACATCCCCACTTATCCGGTTGCGAAGCTGTTGCTTTTAATCCTGCCATGCACCGATTTGAAAGCAGGCACGGCACGTTTCCAAATGGATACGGTGCCTTCATTGCGAAGTCATCCGGTTGTGGAGCCATTTGCCGATAAACCTTGCTGAAAAATTAAAGATAAGCACAAACAGGATCAGCACTGCGGACGCGCCGCTTGATACGGACGCGGCATCCGGCATGAGGCCTTCCCCGTTGATTTTCCAAATGTGCACAGCCAATGTTTCAGCCGGGCGGAGCGGGTTCAGCGGAGAGTTCATGCTGAACGGGTTCCAGTTTGAAAAATCAAGATTCGGCGAGCTCATGCCTGCTGTATAAATTAGGGCTGCCGCTTCGCCGAAAACGCGCCCGGAGGCCAAAATAATCCCGGTGATGATCCCCGGCAACGCAGCCGGAAGCAGCACCGATTGAATCGTTTCCCATCTTGACACCCCAAGTGCAAGGCCTGCTTCCCGCTGCGCTGGCGAAATGGCACGGAGCGAATCTTCCACGACCCGGACCAGCAGCGGCAAATTGAAAAGCGCCAATGCAAACGCGCCGGACAAAATCGAAAATCCCCAGCCCATCGACAGGACAAAGAACAGAAAACCAAACAGCCCGACCACAATAGACGGAAGCGAAGACAACACTTCAATCGCCGTCCTGAGCAAATCCGTCAGCCGGTTTTTCCGTGCATACTCTGCCATATAAATACCTGCGCCAAGTGCGATTGGCATGCTGATCGCCATTGTCAACACGAGTAAATAAAAGGAATTGAACAACTGTGGCCCGATTCCCCCGCCTTCTTTAAAGGTTTGGGGAGGGGACGAAATGAATGACCAGCTAACGTGCGGCAGCCCTTTTACAAGAATGTATCCGACGAGCCCCGCAAGAATGGCGACGATAAACATGGCAATGAAGTAAAGAACGGATGTTGCGATACGGTCCGCCATTTTTGCTTTCATGATGCATCCCTCCTGCGGCCGATAAAACGGACGATGATGATAAAGACGAGCGACATGAGCAGCAGCACGAGCGCTAGCGTCCAAAGCGCGTTATTTTCCACGCTTCCCATCACGGTATTGCCCATGCCCATCGTTAAAATGCTTGTTAAAGTGGATGCCGGTTCGAACAATGAACGGGGCATCACCGTTGCGTTGCCAATCACCATCTGCACCGCGAGCGCTTCGCCGAATGCCCGGGCCATCCCGAAAATAATAGCCGTTAACAAACCCGGCCGCGCCGTCCGCAGCACCACTTTGTAAGTCGTTTGCCAGCGCGTCGCCCCAAGCGCAAGCGAGGCTTCCCGGAGCGAATCGGGAACAGCACGGATTGCATCCACCGACAAACTCATCACAGTCGGCAAAATCATGATCGCAAGCACAATGGTTCCTGCCGCAATGCCAAAGCCGCTTCCTGATATATGTTCACGAAGAAACGGGACGACGACACTTAATCCAATAAATCCGTAAACAACCGACGGAATGCCGACAAGCAATTCGATGACCGGCTGCAACATTTTTTGCCCCCGTTTAGCGGAAATTTCCGTCATAAATACAGCCCCGCCGATTGCAAGCGGCGCACAAGCGATAGCGGCAAGAAATGTGACAGCAAAGGAACCGGTTATCATCGGCAAAGCCCCCGCAACCGGGTTTCCGGCAGCATCCTTTTTACCCGGGTTCCAGTCCTTTCCGGTGAAAAATTCTAAGACACTGGCATGATGTTCAAAGAAAAGGGCAAGCCCTTTTGTTGCGACAAAAATAAAAATTGATGCGGCCACAATCGCCATCAAAGCAATGCAAATCAGTGTCATCATTTTCCCGCGCCGTTCTATTTTGATTTTCGAACGCGGCTTAGCTTTATTTTTGACAACCTGTTCTGTCCATTTGAGTGCATTTTCACTCACGTTGTTCTATCCCCTTCCGGTTACGGTTTCTAAAAACGGGCATGGTTGCCGCTTTGATTGCCGAACTCATTTCTGCTTTGCAAGCAACCTGCTTTGCCCGATCGGCTGCTTGTGCTTTTACATGGTCTATCCCTTTCAGTTGCGGTTTTGAAAAACGGGCATGGTTGCCACTTTGATTGCCGAACTCATTTCTGCTTTGCGAGCAACCTGCTTTGCCCGATCGGCTGCTTGTGCTTTTACATGGTCTATCCCTTTCAGTTGCGGTTTTGAAAAACGGGCATGGTTGCCACTTTGATTGCCGAACTCATTTCTGCTTTGCGAGCAACCCGCTCTGCCCGCTTGGCTGCTTGTGCTTTTACATGGTCTATCCTTTTCAGTTGCGGTTTTGAAAAACGGGCATGGTTGCCGCTTTGATTGCCGAACTCATTTCTGCTTTGCGAGCAACCCGCTCTGCCCGCTTGGCTGCTTGTGCTTTTACATGGTCTATCCTTTTCAGTTGCGGTTTTCAAAAAAGGACAAGACAAGCAGAAATGTGCCGCCGGACGTGCCCCGGATAACCGGAAACCGTATCGTTCTGGCGATCATTCTGCTGCTTGCATCAGTTCAGAGCTCCGCAAAGTTTTAAATCCACTTTATTTTGTTGTAACGTTTCCGCTTGCATCCCGTTCAACTTGCATTTCAGAAATAGGCATGTACCCGAGTTTCGGAACGAGGTTTTTTTGCACTTCATCCGAAAGCATGTAATCTATAAACTTTTTCGTTAAGCCTTTTGCCTTTCCTTTTGTGTACATATGTTCATAAGCCCAAATTTTCCATTTGTTTGTTTTGACGTTCTCTTCTGTCGGTTCAACGCCGTCCACTTTTAAAGCTTTGACTTTATTGTTCATATAAGAGAATGCGAGATAGCTGATAGCCCCCGGTGTTTCGTTGACAATTTTTTGCACAGTACCCGAAGAGTCCTGTTCCTGCGCCTTCACTGCAGTAGCGCCATCTAAAGCCTGTTTTTCAAAGACGGCCCGTGTGCCAGATCCTTCCGCACGATTGATCACAACGATTTTCAGGTCTTTTCCGCCGACTTCTTTCCAGTTTTTAATTTTTCCAGTGAAAATGCCGATCAGCTGCTGTTTTGTCAGGTTATCGACGCCGATATCCTGATTTGCAACCGGCGCAAATCCGACAACCGCAACTTTATGGTCCGTAATTTTGCTTGCGTCAATGCCGTCTTTTTCCTCGGCAAAAACGTCAGAATTCCCGATTTGGACAGCGCCTTCCGCAACTTTGCTCAATCCAGTTCCGCTGCCGCCGCCCTGTACGTTAATGGTTGCTTCAGGATGATCATTCATATATTGTGTCGCGGCTTCCTGCACAAGCGGCTGGAGTGCGGTTGAACCGACAGCCGTGATGCTTTCCTGTTTTGCGCCCTTGCCGGATACTGTCGTCTCTTTTGTGTTCCCGCACCCGGCTGCAATCACTGCGAAAATCGTGAATAAGCCAAATACCGCTGCAAACTTTTTCTTCATTTTTTTGCCCCCTGTTTTTTATTGGCTTGCTCCTTGCACTTTTAAAGATAATCGTGCGGTATTAAGCAGATATGAATGGAATGTTAAGAGTTTGTAAAGATGATAGAACCAGGTGTAAGATTTTAAAGGGTGATTGTCACATTTTAGGCAAAAACATAAAAAATAGAAGAAACCGGTTTGTTTATAATAGAAGTAACAGAGGCTGAACGGAGGTATAAAATTGAAATCGGTCGTGATCATTGGCGGGGGCATTACGGGCCTTACCGCATTGTACGAGCTTCATAAACAGATTGAAAAAACAGGGGCACAGGTATCCTTGGCCCTTGTGGAAGAAAATCCGGAAGCCGGCGGAAAGCTCCGTACCGTCCGGAAAGAGGGTTTTATTATGGAAACGGGCGCGGATTCGATCGTTGCCCGCAAAAAAGGGGTAGCCGGGTTTTTGAAAGAACTTGGGCTTGAAAACCGGATCCGCCACAATGCTACCGGCATCTCGTATCTTTACCGGGAAGATGGGTTAAAACCGATTCCGCGAGAGGCAGTGTTTGGCATTCCGGCAAGTTTGGATGCCCTTTTTGGCAGTGAACTTGTTTCAACGAAAGGGAAACTGACGGCGCTGAAAGATTTGTTTACGAAAAACCATTCTTTTACAAAAGACAGTTCAGCCGGAGAATTTTTGGAGGCTTTTTTCGGCAAAGAACTGGTGGAGAAACAAATTGCGCCGGTGCTGTCCGGCGTTTACTCCGGCAATTTGTATGAACTGACATTGGCGACAACAATGCCGTTTCTTGTCGATTATAAAAATCGGTATGGCAGCATTATGAAAGGTTTGTCCGAACATAAGCAAACTTTCTTGTCTCCTGAGAAGAAAAAATTTGTATCGTTTAAAAACGGTTTGTCCGAACTGGCTGACCGCCTTGAGGAAAAGGCAGCGGGCGCTGACATCATAAAAGGCGTGAAAGCAGTTGCGCTTGAACGGCACGAAAAAGGCTATACTGTTGTATTGTCGGACGGGCGCAGGCTTAAAGCAGATGTGGTGGTGCTTGCCGTACCGCATGCTGCAGCGAAGAAACTGCTTGCGAACCCTGCTTTGGATAAGGAATGGGATCAGTTTAAGGCCGCTTCGGTGATCACCGTTTATCTTGGTTTTGACGTGCCGGATGCAGTCTTGCCGAAAGACGGGACAGGTTTTATTGTTTCTGGCGGAAGTGGGCTCGTTTGCAATGCCTGCACATGGACAAGCCGGAAATGGCCGCACACGTCGAAAAATGGACGCCTGCTGTTGCGCTTGTTTTATAAAGACGCGGATGCCGCACTGTTTAACCGGCTGAATGCGATGGATCAGGAGGGCCTGATTGAAACGGCGCTGAAAGATGTGCGGCAGGCGCTCGGGATAAGTGCACAGCCAGTGGCAGCGGAAGTGACAAAATGGCTGGGCAAGATGCCGAAGTACGATTTGCACCACCGTCAGAGGGTAGAAGCGCTAACCAAAAAGCTATCAGCAAGCGACCCGGACGTGGTGCTCGCCGGTTGCTCTTACTACGGCGTCGGCATCGCCGATTGCATCGTGAATGGAAAAGAAACGGCGGGAAAGGTAATGGAAAAACTAAGGGAGCAGGGCAGTTTAAATGTGTAAATCATGTATTGCCGAATGGACAAAACTTGCAAAGCTTTGTTCATTCGGCATTTCTGTTGAAACCCGCAGACAAGATTGGCTGCACTGATCGGGCAAAACACGGATCGGCCATTTTTATCTTGTCTATCCTGAAAAGATGCGCCGGTTGATTTTTTATTTTTCCACTGGTGCCTCAGTGAATGTGGTTTTGACGTCTAATTAGACAAAACTTACGGAGGTCAGGAGGGTTTGTCTAATTAGAACGCCTAACGGAACAAAGCTTGCGGGGAACGGGAGCTTTTTGTCTAGTTAGACCCGCCAATTGGACAAAGCTTGCGCCGGGCGCGGGCCTTTTGTCTAATTGGAACGCCTAACGGGACAGTTCTACCGGAGATGCAGTTCCTGCTCTTTTGTCTTACAATCCAATTATGAAAGACATTTCGAATTGCAGCTCGCCCCTTTTGTCCTTCATTCAACTTATGAAGGACATTTCAGCTTGTGGTTCGTCCCCTTTTGTCCTTCATTCCGCTTATGAAGGACATTTCAGACTGCGGTTTGTCCCCTTTTGTCCCTCATCCCGCTTATGAAGGACATTTCAGACTGCGGTTTGTCCCCTTTTGTCCCTCATCCCGCTTATGAAGAACGTTTCGGCTCGCAACTCTTGCCCTTTTGTCCTTCATCCTGCTTATGAAGGACATTTCAGACTGCGGTTCGCACCCTTTTGTCTTTCATTCCGCTTATGAAGGACATTTCAGACTGCGGTTCCAACCCTTTTGTCCTTCATTTAACTTATGAAGGACATTTCAGCTTGCAGTTCGCCTACTTTTGTCCTTCATCCCGCTTATGAAGGACATTTCAACTTGCAGATCGCACCCTTTTGTCCTTCATCCTGCTTATGAAGGACATTTCAGTTTTTGTATGTTAAGGAAGCTCAAAAAAAAGACGGCCTTTCTTCACATAGAGAGCGTCTATGTTAAGAAAGCGCGGAAAAACGAACACCTTCCTTAACATAGGGCGCGTCTACGTTAAGAAAGCGCGGAAAAACGAAGACCTTCCTTCACATAGAGCCCGTCTATGTTAAGAAAGCGTGGAAAAACGTAGACCTTCCTTCACATAGAGCGCATCTACGTTAAGAAAGCGCGGAAAAACGAAGACCTTCCTTCACATAGAGCCCGTCTATGTTAAGAAAGCGTGGAAAAACGAAGGCCTTCCTTTACATAGAGCCCGTCTATGTTAAGGAAGCGCGAAAAATTGACGGCCTTTCTTTACATAGAGCCCATCTACGTTAAGGAAGCACGGAAAAACGAAGACCTTCCTTCACATAGAGCCCGTCTACGTGAAGAAAGCACGGAAAAACGAAGACCTTCCTTTACATAGAGCCCGTCTATGTTAAGAAAGCGCGGAAAATTGACGACCTTCCTTTACATAGAGCCCGCCTATGCTAAGGAAGTAAGCAAAAACGAGGCGCTTCCTTCACATAGAGCCCGTTTACGTTAAGAAAGCAAACAAAAACGAAGCGCTTCCTTCACATAAAACGCGTTTATTATCCGCAAAAAGCAACAGATCGGACGCTTTTAAACAGCGTCCGGCCTGGTTTGCGTCCGCGGCAGAGTGACGATAAAGGTGCTCCCTTTTCCTTCCTCGCTTTCAACCCGGATTTTACCATGGTATGATTCAACAAGATGCTTAACAATCGCAAGGCCGAGCCCCGTACCGCCGGACTGCCTTGACCGGGCTTTATCGACCCGGTAAAACCGTTCAAAGATGCGCGGCAAATCCTTTTCGGAAATACCGATGCCTGTATCGCTTACAATCAGGTCCAGCTCATTTTCCCTTTCGATCAGGCTGATTTCAATCCTGCCTTTATCCGGCGTATAAGCAATCGCGTTCGTAACCAAATTCAACAGGATTTGGCGGAGCCGGTCTTTGTCTGCTTCCATCATGACGTGCCGCTTTTGTGGCAGGACAAGTTCCAGCTGTTTCTTTTCTATTCTCTTCCGCATCGTTTGGGCGGTCTCTGCGACAACATCCACCACATTGAGCTGTTCCATTTTCAACGGAATGCGGTGCTGCTCGATCCTGGACAAATCGAGAATGTCGGAAATGAGCCGGTGCAGCCGGTCAGACTCGTCATAGATGATCTTTAAAAATTCCCTGAGTGTCGCTTCATCATACATGGCACCGTCTAATAACGTTTCCGCAAACCCTTTGACAGAGGTGACAGGCGTTTTCAATTCGTGGGAGACATTTGCAACAAACTCGCTGCGGATCTGCTCAAGTCGTCTCGTTTCTGTTACGTCGTGCAGGACCGCCACAACGCCGCGCAGCTCTCCGCTCTCCCCGACATATGGCGCAATATGGGCATCGAGAATGCGCTCTTTCGGGTAATAAAGATGGACCTCGTCCCGAAACCGTTCACCCGTTTTTAATGAACGATCGATCAGCTGGCTGAGCCCGAAACTTTTTCCCGCTTCGATATGGCGCTTTCCAATCAATTCGCCGGACGACAAACCCGTCATTTCTTCCATTGCCCGGTTCACGAGCATGATCCGCCCCGATGTCTGAATAAGCATGACCCCGCTGTCCATATTTTCCAATACGGCGGTCAGCTGCTGCTCGTTTTCATCAATCTCGTTCATTTGCTGCTTTAAGTTATGGGCAAGATTATTAATGGCTTTTGTCAGCTGCCGCAATTCCCCGCTTGCATTGACACGGACACGGCTGTCATAATCTTTTTCAATCAGGCGGTTGCTAACCTCAATGCTCGCTTCAATCGGGCGCGTAAATTTCCGTGCCAGCACATAGCTGATCCAGCCGGAAATGAGGAAGGCCACCGCCATTGCAAGCCCGAGGCTGAACCACAATCCTTTTAGCACAGCATCAATCCGGTTAAGCGCAATGGAGGTCCGGATGACTGCGATAACTTTCCCATTTTCTTTTACCGGATTTGCGACATACATCATATTGTACCCGAGCGTATGGCTTGAGCGGATGGACTCACCGCTTGCTTTATGCTGCCTTATAACCTGCCTGAATTCCGGTCGGTTTGCGTGATTTTCCATCTTTGCCGGATCATCGTCCGAATCTGCGAGCACTTTCCCGTTTGTATCAATGATGGTAATACGCGGTTCGTGGTTGGAATAATAATGCCGGACTTTTCCTTGCAGTACATCCGGCTTGTCTTTGAATGTTTGCGGACGGATCGTTTTCATCAGTAGATCTGCATCCTGGGAAAGCTGCGTGCGCGCCATGTCCATATATGTATGTTGAATCATATCAGCAACGAAAAAACCGATAGCCAGCAATACGGCGGCCAAAATCGATAAAAATGCAATAAAAATGCGGATCCATAATTTATTCATTGCATAGCCCTTTCCTGCTACATCACTTCCATTTTATAGCCAAAACCCCTGACTGTTTTAATATATTGCGGCTGTTTCGTATCTTCTTCCATTTTTTCGCGAAGGTGGCTGATGTGTACGTCGACGATTCTTGTATCACCCGCAAAATCGAAATTCCAAACAGCATTAAGCAGCTGGTCGCGACTTAACACTTTTCCTGCATGGTTTGCCAAATACAAAAGCAATTCGAATTCTTTCGGGGTCAGCTCCAGTTTTTTCTCTTTAAAATAGGCTTCGAATTGTTCCGGTAAAATGCGCAGGTCGCCCACTTTTATCGCCTCAGCGGTTTCTTCTTCTGTTTTTGTTTCTGCCCGCCGCAGGATCGCTTTCACACGTGCCACCACTTCCCGCGGGCTGAACGGTTTTGTAATATAATCATCTGCCCCGAGTTCAAGGCCGAGAATTTTATCCAGTTCATCACTTTTAGCTGTCAGCATTAAAATGGGCGTATTGATTTTCCCAAGCCGCAACTGCTTGCAAACGTCCATGCCATCCATGCCTGGCAGCATCAGATCGAGGATAATGACATCAAGTTTTTCTTTCCTTGCTGTATCATATCCCTCGTTTCCGTCACTGGCAGTCAGCACTTCAAAACCGGCCTGCTCGAGATTAAATTTTAAAAGGGTCACAATGGATGGTTCATCATCCACAACCAAAACTTTTTTAGCCATCTGTTATAGCCCCGCTCCCCGACTTGTTTTTCTTCATTGTATCGTGCCTGCTTTTCCATTGTAAAGCTGGATCTCAAGCATTCCACGCGCGGCCGGAAAATATGTAAATGTTAAGCGTACATTTGGATGAGAAATACTGCCAGAACGGCAATAAGATTCGGCAATCCGAACAGGAAAAAAAGCATCGTCAGGCTGAATCTTGATTGGTGATGTTCTTTTGTTTCAGAAAAATAGTTAGCCCGTGTCTCCATGCCGCCCACAAACGCCCCCATCGTGATGCCGGAGAAAACAATCCCAATTGCTGCCGCTATCCCGCAGATCCAATAGGTTTTTGAAAAATCCCTGGTAAACAGCCCTGCAATGATGCCAGCCGCAGCAATGATCATTCCGGTTATAACAGCATATGCCTTCAATTTTTGCCCCCTCCTTTTCTTTATTGTTATATTCAGCCTCCGTCATAAAATGTCCTGCTTTTAAGACGTCTCTTGTTGCGTGTTTTTTAAATCTCCTTCCCACACGCAGAGAGTTTTGATTGAAAGATTCCTACCATTTTGTTATATTAAAAATGATCGTTAAAAGATAAAGCATGGACGCCCGGCTTCGAATATTGCGTATTGTCACCCTGCCGGCCCGGGGATGTCCGGCTGGCAAAATGGATGGATATAAACGCAACGCTAGACGGATAATGATTAACATATAGGAAAAAGGTGATCTGGAAAATGGCATTTGTAATTACCCAACCGTGCATCGGCGAAAAAGCGGCCGAATGCGTGGATGTATGCCCCGTGGATTGTATTGCCGAGGGGGAAGACCAGTACTTTATCGACCCGGATATTTGCATCGATTGCGGCGCTTGCCAGGCAGTTTGTCCGGTAGAAGCCATCTATCATGAAGAAGAACTGGAAGAAGAGGATATGGCCTTCCTGGAAAAAGCCCGCAAATTTTATTCAGAGTAAAAATAACCCCCGCACCATATGCGGGGGTTATTTTTAAAACCGGGCGTTGGCACGGCTTAATCAATCGCATTCCGGACTTCTTTCACCATTTCGGATACGGAGACGAGCCCGCCGCCGGAAAGGTACCAGTAGCCCGGGTCAAGGTAAACGATATGTTTGTTCTTGTAAGCATTCGTTTTCTTGACGAGGTCGTTTTCGATGATGCTCTTGGCATTTCCGCCCTGCCCGATGGCTGCATCGCGGTCAATGACAAACAAATAGTCGGGATTGGTTTTCATGATATATTCAAATGACACATTCTGCCCGTGAATGGATGCTTTAATGTTTTTGTCCGCAGCCGGTACACCAAATACGTCGTGGATGAGGCCAAACCGTGAACCCGGTCCGAACGCGCTCACTTTTCCGCCGGTTGTCAGGACAATCAACGCTTTGCCGTTCACTTTTTCCGCTTTTGCATGCAGGCTGTTGATTGAATCATCAATATCGGCCAATTGCTTTTTCACGGCATTTTCTTTATTGAAAATTTTGCCGAGCGTTTCCATATTCTGTTTAAAGGAATCCATATACTTCGTTGTATCCAGCCCCATATAAACCGTCGGGGCAATTTTCTTAAATTCCTTGTAGTTGTCCCGCTGCCTGCCGGAAATGATGATCAGGTCCGGATGGATTTCACTGATCTTGTCAAAATCCGGTTCCATGACGCCGCCGACATTTTCATACTTGCTGCTTTTGTATTTTTTCAAATATGGCGGAAGATTGTCCTGCGGCACACCTGTCACTTTAATGCCCAACTTATCCATCGAATCCAGCACACCAAAGTCAAACACGACGACTTTCTTTGGGTTTTCCGTGACTTTCGTGGTTCCAAGTTCATGCTTTACAGTTATTTTCTTTGATGAGGCACTGCTACCCCCGGCGCTTTCTTTCGTTCCGCACCCGGCAGCAAATACTGCTAACAACAAAATCATGACTCCGGCCAAATAGCGCTTTCTCATCTCAAATCCCCTTTTCATCCATAATATAAGCAAAACTTATTTTGACAGTAATCCTGAATTTGAATATCCATATCGTAAATTTCCTTTAAAACAGAAGGGCGAATGATGTCATCCGTTTTCCCCTGTTTTACGATTTTCCCGTCTTTCATCGCCACAATGTAATCGGAATAAAACGAGGCGAAATTAATGTCGTGAATGACAATTAAAACGGTTTTGCCCAGCTCATCGGCAAGCTTGCGCAACACTTTCATAATCTGGACCGAATGTTTCATGTCAAGATTATTTAACGGTTCATCAAGCAAAATATACTCCGTGTTCTGGGCCAGCACCATTGCGATGTATGCGCGCTGCCGCTGCCCGCCGCTCAGTTCATCCAGGTACTGGTTCTCATATTCTTCCAGTTCCATATAGGCAATCGCTTTATCAATCATTTTTTGATCCGAATCCGTGAGCCGTCCTTCTGAATGCGGAAAGCGCCCGAATGCGACAAGTTCCCTTACTGTCAGCCGGATGTTCATATGATTGGACTGCTTCAGGATGGATATTTTTTTCGCCAGCTTTTTACTGTTTGTACGGCTGACGGCCTCCCCGTCTATGTATACATCCCCTTCATCCGAAAATTCAAGCCGGCTGATGATCGAAAGCAAGGTGCTTTTTCCGGCACCATTTGGCCCGATAAAAGAAGTGATTTTTCCCTTTGGAATTTTAACAGACACATGATCAATGACCTTCTTGCTCCCGTAGCTTTTTAAGACATTCATCACATTTACCATGCGCGACTCTCCTTTAAAAGTAAGTAAATAAAATAGATGCCCCCGGCAAAATTGATGATGACGCTGAGCGGAACAGAGAACTGGAAGACTCTTTCCACAAGCAGCTGCCCTCCTGTCAGGAAGACGACGCTGATCAGCATCGCACCCGGTATAAGGATTGTATGCCGGTATGTATCAAAAAATTGATAAGCGACGTTGACAACGAGCAGGCCAAGGAATGTGATCGGCCCGACCAACGCCGTCGAGACGGAGACAAGGATGACGACAATCAAAAGCAGATGCCGCACTACCCGGTTATAATCGACACCAAGGTTGACCGCCTGATCCCGCCCGAGCAGCATCACATCCATAAACTTGGCAAAACGCAAATAATACAACCCGCACAATACAACAAGCACAAAAGAAACCCACAGCAAATGGACATTCACATTGTTGAAGCTGGCAAACATTTTATCCTGCAGCACCTGAAACTCATTCGGATCGATCAGCATTTGCATAAAAGAAGTGAAACTGCCGAATAAAGTGCCAAAAATCATCCCGATCAATAGCAGAAAATACATATTTTGCCTGCCCCGGCGAAGAATTAAGTGGAACAAAACGGCAGAAAACAGCACCATCGCCACGAGTGAAACCACAAAATTGACATGGCTCTGCATCATCGTTAGCGTTTTGGCTCCCATTGCGAAAACGACCGCCGTCTGGATCATGAGATAAAGGGAATCCAGCCCGAGTACGTTCGGCGTTAAAATGCGGTTGTTTGTAATCGTCTGAAAAATAAGGCTTGAAAAGGCAATCGCACAGCCGGTCAGGATGATGGCGAAAATTTTCCGGATTCTTGAAGGGATAATATAGTTGAAATCCCAGTAAGATCCGATGCAAATATACGCTGCAATGAGGCCCGCTGCGATTGCGGCAAGCATAAGCAGTTTTGAACGACTATGCATAAGCGTGTCTCCTCAGCAGCAAATATACAAAAATGCCACTCCCGATGATGCCGGCTGTTAAACTGATCGGCACTTCATATGGATAAATGACAAGGCGCCCCAAAATATCGCAAAATAGCAGGAACACTGCCCCAAGCAGCGCCGTCACCGTAATGCTTTTTTTCATATGGTCGCCGCGGTAAATGGACACAATATTTGGAATAATTAAGCCCAGAAACGGGATGGTGCCGACTGTCAGTACAGTTGCCGAAGTAATCAGCGCGACAAGGGTAAGGCCGATATTGACCACCTGCTTGTAATTCAGGCCAAGGTTTTTGGCAAAATCTTCCCCCATGCCGGCGACCGTAAACCGGTTTGCGAACACATACGCGACCAAAACGGCGGGAACTGCTAAATAAAGCATCTCGTACTTCCCTTTCAGCACGCCTGAAAAATCGCCTTGCAGCCATGAGGACAGGCTCTGGATTAAATCGAATTTATACGCAAAGAAAGTCGATACAGAGCTTACGATATTGCCAAACATCAGCCCGACAAGAGGGATGAAAATTGTATCGTTCCATTTAATCCGGCCCAGTATCTTCATGAACAGCAAGGTGCCAGCCAGTGCAAAGCAAAAAGCAACCGCAATTTTGATCAGCGGGCTTGCCGCCGAAAACAGAATGATCGCAACCAAAATGCCGAGCCGGGCACAGTCCATCGTGCCGGCTGTCGTCGGAGAGACAAATTTATTTCTCGTCAACTGCTGCATCACAAGGCCGCAAATGCTCATGCCCATGCCTGCAATGATGATGCTGATCAGACGCGGCAGGCGGCTTGCCAGCAAAATTTCCGTCTGCTCCCTGCTTAAATGGAGCATATCCGCCGGTCTGATATTTTCTGCGCCGATGAAAATTGAAATGATGGACAGGACGGCAAGCAGGGGCACTAAATATCTTTTTTTCATTCCATTCGTACTCCCCCGTTTCTTTTGTCAGCTCGTTGTAATTGATTTTCATTATCAATTATAATTATATTGATAGTGAGAATCATTGTCAATTAAGTTTTCAATATTTTTACCGTGTTTTCCATAGAAAACAGGTTTTGAATTTTGACAGATAGAATTGCAAGGATCATAGTCAACGAAAAACACAACCGGCCTTTTGAAATCGCTTCCGTACGAGATGGTCAGTGACAAACGCAATTGTGGTTACGATGTGTCGATGAAAAAAGCGGCGGGACCTCCTTTTGGAAGTTTCCGCCGCTTTCTATTTTCCGGTCATCCCGCCTGGTCCGGATCCCAGTTGATGTTATTTTTTACGGTCAATATGCCAAGTTCATGATGCTCGCCTTCATAAAGCGCGCCCTGGGCAAAGCGCATTTCCCCGTTCGTATCGATGACTTCAAGTTTGCAATAAGCCGGGCTTTTCTGTAGGGCACAGTAAAATTCATCCGTATTGCGAACGGGCTCGCCGTTGCATTTGGAAATCACTTCACCGATGGAAAGCCCCATTTTCTCCGCTTTTGAACCCGGTATGATCCCTAAAACGATCATGCCGTTGTTCTGCTGTGTAAAATAATACGGTGCGTTGTTTTCACGCATCCGGTGGCGAATGGAGATCCATGCTCTCGCGACAATGGCAAAAACGGCTGCTGCTGCAGGAAAATAAGGAAAATAGAGCCCTGCTGCTCCGATTGCGGTCGTCATGATGCCCGCCCAAATAACCCAGGTCCCGATCCGCTTCAATGCAGATTGCGGTAAAGTGCTCTGGATTTGGTGCTGGAAACCGATTAAAAACGGGACAAGCACCAGTGAAAACGTATGTCCACCCCAGTTCACAACAGGCCACCATGAAGCGGTGACCGAAAGCGGGCCTGCGGGCAGAAAACAAACGACCGGCACAAGCCAGAGTTTTTTGGCCACAAATGCACCGACATTCAAACCGCGCCGGCTTTTCCGCAGTTTCGGGGAAACATGCTTCGTGCCGCTTGTCCTCAGCAGCACGCCTTCCGCTAACAAAAGAAGACCTGCTAAAATGGAGAGCCCGGCAACCATCGCATCGGTTGTGCCGCTCATCCAATCCGGCAGTTGAACCGGCAGCCATGTGAAAACAAAAAACAGGAGTACCGGTATGCCCAAGGTAAATGCCGGTGAGAGAAACCGGAATTGGCCTACGAGCGAAAATAAAATCGTCGCAGCCGCCACCGCAGCAAGAACAGGCCATGACACTTCAACCCCCGCCGCCACTGAGAGAGCGGAAAGGATCAACCCGCATATGAGCCCGGCAGGAAATAAAGACCGCAGTTCAAGCGATCCTTTATAAATCCTGATATGAAAATCGTTTCTTTCCCGCTTCACTCTTGCCGCACCAGAAACGAGCGCGAGCAACAGCGCATAATAGAATATCGGATGGAGAAAAAATCTTCCGATGCCTTTTAACACTTCAATGAGCCAAATCTGTTCCAACCGAAACACCATCCCCCGCACGTACCTATTTGTAGTATTATTTTAGCAGATTTTGGCGAAAAGCGCTTCGAAATTCCGGATTTTGTATGTGTCAAGTTTTTCAGCGATAGGGATATGTACCAAGTTTTTCGCGACAGGGGTTTAAAATCGGGTATTCTAAGACGCTCTTTTTGTACACTTTTGGCTACCGCGCTATGCTTGCTTTCCTGGCTCAGGAGGAAGCTGCCCCGAAGTGACGTAATATTTCTGTATAAAGATGGATAACAGGGGTGTTAATGCGCGCGAAATCCACTCGCTTTTCGTGGGCGGCCGGCGAGCCTCCTCGCTCGTGCCTCGCTGCGGGGATGGACTTCAAAGAGTTCCGGAGGACAGTTCAAAGGGGCATAACTAGACGCGCCCTATGTGAAGGAAGAGTCTCGTTTTTGCTTGCTTTCTTAACGTAGACGCACTCTATGTGAAGAAAGGCCTTCTTTTTCCCGCGCTTCCTTAACATAGGGCTTGCTAAATAAGTAAAATTCCTAGATTTGGCAAGGATGCTGACAGCTTTGGCAAAAATTTAAATACAAGGGGATTATAAAAATCCAAAGAAAAGCTTGCACTTGAAAACTGATTCAATGTATAGAAAAGACAGAATCGCATTTTCGAAGTTCTTCTAGAGCTTACTGACAAAGTGGGGACAAACGCAGAAGCGGATTCGTTCAGCAAGCCCTTATGCCATCCAACTGTCAAATAAGTATCCTACACAAATTAAGAGAATTGCAAAAAGGAAGTGGACCTTTTTTCGTTTATTCCTGTTCTTTCTAAAATAAGAATTATGACTGCTACCAATCCAATATATACTGCACTTGCTACAAAGTTACTTACATTCGCCAAAAAGAGCGTGGGATACTTTTGACAAAAACCAGCTGTAACACCAAAAACAAGTAACAATAAAGGAATTCTTAATTTCCAATACATCATTAACCCCTTTTTCAAAGGCATAGTTATCTTTTCTTTATTATATTACCGTCATAAGACAATGACCATAAGGATTTTTTCCAGACTCATAGATTTTCTGTCCAAACCGGCATCCACGTTTATTTTTCCGTTTTTTTACAATTGCGCTGGGAGTCGCAAAAAGTGGCAGTAAGACAGAGACATGAGAGTTAAGGGCAAAAAAAGCAAGTTGCTGCACGTTGGCTTGCAACCCGGTCCGCTAAAACGGTGTTACTTGCTGACAACCTTTAATGCGACTTGCAGCTGCAAATCGTTTTTTTCCGCGTGCGCCATTTTGTACAGCGATTTTTCCATTTCATCGGCCGTTTTTTGATTGATGCTGCCGGTTACCGGAAGGCCTTTGTCAAACTGGAACGCCTTGACGGCATTTTCCGTCTGGATATCGAAATAACCGTCTTCCCTTCCCGGTGAAAAACCAAGACTCTTTAGCATTTGCTGGGCGGTTTTGATTTGGGTGTTGTTCATATCCTTTTTCAAAATGTGTGCAATTTGCAAAGCCTGGGCATCAAAATAGTCCGGCTGTTTCACTTCAATCGTCGGGGCAATGCCTTTATGATGGATCCAATGGCCATCGGGCGTAAGCCATTTAAACATGGTGAGTTTGATGATGCTCTCATCTTCCATCGGCACCGCTTCCTGCACCGTCCCTTTGCCGAATGTCCGGACGCCAATTAACGGATAATTTTCCGTTTCATGAAGTGCTGCCGCCATTATTTCAGAAGCGCTCGCGCTGCCTTTATCGACGAGAACCGCAACCGGGTAAGCCTTCTTTTTCTTCAGTTTGGACACATACTGGACACGGTGCCCGCTCCGTTCCTCAATTTGCAAATACGGCTTGTTTCTTGTAACAAACTGCTTGAGAATCGCTTCAACACTGGAAAGAAGGCCGCCCGGATTTCCCCGTACATCAATAACAAGCCCTTCCATGCCGCGGTTTTCAAGTTTTTCGAGCTGCTGTGCAAAATCTGTTGCCGTATCTTTTGAAAACTGGGTAATGCCGATATAACCGATTTTTTTCCCGTTTGCCTTTTTCATTTTCGAGTAGACCGTGTCAAGCGGGATTTCATCACGTTTGACCGTCACTGTCATCTGTTTGCCGGATCCGGCCCTTGAAATACCCAGCTTCACATTGGAGCCTTTTTTTCCTCTGATTCGTGTTGTCACTTCGTATAAGTCCATGCCTGCCGTACTTTTTCCGTTAATTGTTGTAATCACGTCTTCCGGGCGCAGTCCCGCTTTTTCCGCCGGGGAGTTTCTATAAGGAGAAACAATCAGTATTTTTCCGTTTTTTTTGGTAATTTCGGCGCCGATGCCTTGAAAAGAGGAATCCAGCGTGTCATTGAATTGCGCGGCTGTCTCTTTGTCCATGTAGACGGAATACGGATCGTCCAATGTACTGACCATGCCTTTGATTGCGCCTTCCACGAGTGTTTTTTCGTCAACTTTCCGGACATAGGAACTTTTGATTAATTGGTATGCCTGGGCAATTTTTGTGAGGTCCGGCATATTGCTTGTCCCACCGGTTGTTTCCTGGCGGGTGGGGGCTGCCTTGTCCTTTTGTGAAAACCATTGGCCTGCCGTATAGCCGCCGCCTGCACCGGCAAGCAGCGATCCCGAAATCGCAAGCGCCAGCCATTTTCGTTTCATGGTGATGCCCTCCTTGTACAAGAAGCGCCGCCAAAAGCGGGGTTCTTCATCTCGATAATTCAATATATGTACAAGCCGGGGGGCATATGCCGGGTAGCGGAAAAAGACGGCGAAAGTCCCGCCGAGGATGCAAACAGGCTGCCGTGAAGCTAAAAAATGCGTAATGCAAAACGGGCTCTGGTTTCTTTAGGGGATACGCGATCCGGCCATGACCATGCTGTTCACAAAACAGCACGAACGGGACGGAGCCACCATCACAACATGTAAAAAAGAAGCCTCTTCCGCTAAGCCGGCAAAGCAAAAACGGAAGAAGCCGTAAAGAGGTTGAGGGGTTCTCCCCCCGCGCTAAAATGACATCTTAGCATCGCAAAAAATATGGATACGTTTCCTTGGTTCACGAAACGGCATCCAATTGCGGAACGGGCCGGTAACCCGCCGCAAAGTCTTCAATCATGGCGCTTGCCGTCGGAAATTTTCCGGCACCCGGACCTGTAAGGGTAATTTTTCCGATCAGGCTGCCGTAAATCGTGATGGCATTGTTGACGCCTTCCACCGCATAAAGGGCGTGTTCGGGAGGGACAAGGACAGGCTTAACGGATGCTTTCAGCGTACCGCCATCACGGTATATGTCCGCAATATGCTTATAACGGAGTCCCTGCCGATCCGCTCTTTCAATATCCGCAAGCGAGAGGCCGCCTATGCCTTCAACTTCTACTTTCTCCCAGTCCGGCTGGGTTCCGAATACGAGCCGACTCAGGATCATCAGCTTGCAAAAGGCGTCCTGCCCTTTTACATCATTGCCCGGGTCAGCTTCTGCATAGCCGTGCTGCCTGGCAATTTCCAACGCTTCTTCAAACGGAAGATGTTTTTCGCGCATGGCCGATAAAACAAAATTGGATGTGCCGTTTAAAATCGCCTGTACACGCTGGATATCATTAACCTGAAGCTGCTGGGAAATCGTCCGAATCACAGGGATGCCGCCTGCAGTTGTCGCTTCGTAACCGACAAACACGCCTTTTTCTTTCGCTTTTTCAAGCAACACATTCCCATATCGTGCAAACATGACTTTATTGGCAGTAATGACGTGGCAGCCTTTTTCAATCGCTTGTAAACAGTAAGAAAAGCCTGGTTCTTCCCCGATAATCGCTTCAAACACGACTTCAAGGCCGGGAATGGCGAGAACTTCCCGGAAGTCCGTCGTAACGAGTACAGAACTGTCAATGTTCCGCTTTTTTCGGGGGTTTTTGATCAGAACCGCTGCAATCTCTACCTCGGCATGCAGCTTTTCTTTCAGCTGCTCCCGGTGGGTCCGGACCGCTTCGTACACGCCCTGGCCGACCGTCCCAAAGCCGAGCAGCGCTGCTTTAATCACTCTCATTATCCAAACTCCTCCCTACATCTAGCGCTCTTTCGCCTCTGAAGCGTTTTGTTCATTTAAAACGGTCAAGCGGTCCGACAGTATTCGGTGCAGCCGGTATCCAGAAGCTCCCGATCTGGATCAGGTATGCAGACCGTCCGGGCCGCAACATTGTTCAATGGGATCAGCCCAGAACATCGTATAAGTTTTCCGGATCGCCTGTTGGCATTCGCATGGCGGCCTTCGCACGAATCTGCCGGACCCGCTCCCCGCTTTTACCGGGCTGTAACGGCTGTTGCTTTTGTAATGGCCTGATCGAGGTCGGCTGTCAAATCTTCGACGGCTTCAAGCCCGACGGACAGGCGGATCAAATCGCCTGTGACCCCTGATTTTTCCAGTTCTTCATCGCTCAGCTGCGAATGCGTAGTCGTTGCCGGGTGGATGATCAGCGATTTCGCGTCGCCGACATTCGCTACATGCGACCACAGCTTAATATTGTCGATCACGCGTCTTCCTGTTTCCCGGCCGCCTTTCACACCAAAGTTGACAATGGAGCCGTAACCGCCGTTCAAATATTTTTGCGCCAGCTCATGGGACGGATGGTCTTCAAGGCCCGGGTAATTGACCCAAGCAACATCTGGATGGTTTTTCAGAAATTCCGCGACTTTCAATGCATTTTCGTTATGCCTTTCCACACGCAGATGCAGCGTTTCAAGCCCTTGCAGGAATAAAAAGGCGTTGTCCGGGCTTAAAGCAGGCCCGAAGTCGCGCAAAAGCTGAACGCGAAGTTTTGTGGCGAACGCAGCCTGTGCCGTGTCGACGCCGTAGCGCAAGCCGTGATAGCTCGGATCCGGTTCGCTAAAGTCCGGGAATTTGTCTGTGTTCCAGTCAAAACACCCGCCGTCAACGGCAACACCGCCGATCGCCGTTCCGTGCCCGCCGATCCATTTTGTCGCCGAATGGACAACCACGTCCGCGCCCCATTTGATCGGATTCGCACCATACGGAGAAGCAAACGTGTTGTCGACAATCAAAGGAATACCGTTTTCATGGGCCACTTCCGCCACTTTTTCCACGTCGAGCACCTGCAGGCTTGGGTTGCCGATAATTTCCGCGTACAATGCTTTTGTTTTCGGGGTGATCGCCTGGCGGAACGCTTCAGGGTCGGACCCGTCCACAAACTTGACGTTAATGCCGTATTTCGGCAATGTCACAGCAAACAAATTATAGGTGCCGCCGTAAAGATTGCTGGCGGATACGATGTCATCACCCGCACGCACGATGTTCAAAATGGAAAAGGCAATGGCCGATGCGCCGGATGATAAACCGACAGCCGCTGTTCCGCCTTCCAGTGCAGCAACACGTTTTTCAAAAACATCCACAGTCGGATTGCCGAGACGGGAATAAATGAAACCTTCTTTTGATAAATTGAAGACGCCCTCCGCATGTTCTGTATCCGGAAAAACGTAAGAAGTCGTCCGGTATACCGGTACGGCGCGCGATCCTGTCGCCGGGTCCGGTTCCTGGCCGCCGTGCAACAATAAAGTTTCCGGTTGGAATGATGGTTGTGTCATTTTAAAGCCTCCTGATTTTTTAAAATTTTTTCGTGAAAGATGGAAGAGGAAATGAAAAAACCCTCTTCGTAAGGGAAGAGGGTTACAATGTATGTAAGTTCCTCCCTTATCTTTCAGACGCATGTCTGTAGGAATTAGCACCTTTTCAGGCAAATGCCTGAAGGTTGCCGGGCTTCGCAGGGCCTAGTCCCTCCGCCGCTCTCGATAAGAGTTTCTTTTCATAATTCAATTTTGAATGACTTATTGTTTAAGATTATAGAAGAACAATGGCAAACCGTCAACCTTTTTTTGAAAAAATTTTCTTTTTCTTCTACAATATTGGCGACAATAGCCGGGAAATGGACTCTTTAAACCGCACATAAAGCGGCCGGTTCTGGTAATCATGGAGCGTTAATTCGGTTGATTCGGCCATATCGTCCCGGAAAACGCCGGCAAGTGTGCCGGAAAGCTCACGGTCGTACAGCACGGCGTTCACTTCAAAATTGAGACGGAAACTGCGCACATCGATATTGGCCGTCCCAACGGAAGCAATTTTCCCGTCTACGACAATCATTTTCGCATGGATGAACCCTTTTTGATAAATGTACACTTTGACGCCCGTTTTTAACAGCTGGCCGATGTTGGAAAGCGTCGCCCAATAGACAAACATATGATCCGGTTTATTTGGAATCATAATCCGAACATCCACTCCGGATAAGGCGGCAAGCGTCAGCGCATTCAGGAGGCTGTCATCCGGAATAAAATACGGTGTTTGCAAATAAATATATTTTTTGGCGGAATTGATCATTTTAATATAGCTGTTTTTAATCTGCTCCCATTCAGAATCGGGGCCGCTTGAGACGATTTGGATATCGGTTTCACCCTGCGATGGGATGACCGGGAAATAACGTTCTTCATCTCTTACATCATGCGGTGACGCCTGATTCCAGTCCAAAATAAAGCGGGTCTGCATGGCATAAACAGCACTCCCTACAATCCGTAGATGCGTATCCCGCCAGTAACCGAATTTCTTATTCAGGCCAAGATACTCATCCCCGACATTAAAACCGCCGATATATCCGATCTGCCCATCAATAATCGCCAATTTCCGGTGATTCCTGAAATTGACGCGCAAATTGACGAGCGGGATCCGGGCAGGAAAAAAGGACGCCACTTCCCCACCAGCAACAACAAGCGGCCGGAAAAATTTGCGGCGGAACAGCATCCGCGACCCCATATCATCATAAAGCAGCCGCACCTTTACGCCTTCTCTTGCTTTTTGCGACAGCAGTTCAATCAATTCATGGCCGAGGCGGTCATTCCGGAAAATATAATATACAAGATGAATACTGTCTTTTGCATTCCGGATGTCTTCAAATAAAGCCTCGAATTTTTTCCTGCCGTCTGTAAATATATCGACGTGATTGTCCTGGGAAAGGATTGCCCCGTCATTCATCAGCAGCATATAAACGAGATCCTTGTACTGGATTGTCCGCTCATCATGAAACGGAAACCGGTTTTCGCGCAGCAGTTCAATTTGCTGCTGGGAAATTTCTTTAATGCCGATCTTCTCCTGTACCTTCCAGTCAAAAATTTTCCGGCGGCTTAAATTTTGCCCGAATACCAAATACAGGATAAAGCCGGCAATCGGCAGGAATAATAGCACCAAAAGCCATGCCCAAGTTGCGCCGACATCTCGCCGTTCCAGGAAAATAACGGTTCCCGCCAGAATAAAATTCAAAAGAAACAAGATAACCAGTAGTACCGTTATAATCATTGCGTTCTCCTTTTCGTACACCCTTTGTTCCTGCTTGAGGTTTGTTCCCGGCCGGTATCCGGGAACACGGTGAAGTGTTTTGGAATTGATATAGGATATGTTTGCGCAGCAAAAATAACAATTGTATCATACCATAATATTTGCGCCTTACCTATCGTACAGCACTTTCCCTGCCATTGCATGCAAAAAGAACCGCACCAATGGATACGGTTCTTTTTTTCGTCCTTATTAAAAGTTAACATAGTTTCTCGGGTTTTGGGCACCGGTATGTGGCGGTGGTGTCCAGCGGCCGTTATAAATTTCAAAGTGAAGATGCGGTCCTGTTGATTCCCCGGTATTTCCCATTGCTCCGATCTGCTGCCCTTTGCTGACGTGCTGCCCGGTGCTGACGCTGTACGAGCTCAAATGGGCATAAACGGTTGTGTACAACTTCCCGTTAATATAGTGGGTGATCATGACGCAATTCCCGTATGAAGAAGAGTGGTACGCCCTGAACACGACACCGTCGGCTGCAGCGACAACCGGTGTCCCGATGCTGTTGGCAATGTCAATGCCCGGATGGAACCCGCCGGAACGCCCGCCGAATTCAGATGAAATATATCCGGATGCCGGTCGCGTAAAGGACCCGGAAGATACTTGCGGAAGGGATCCGCCGGAATGGCTCCCGGAACTTGACTTGACCGATGCAGAGCGGGTTGTCCCTGCGTTTGATCCTGCTGATCCTGTTGATCCTGCATTCGTTTGTGCCTTTGCTGCTGCATCTGCTTTTGCTGCAGCCTTTCTTTCTTCCTCCGCTTGCTTTTTCGCAAACGCAATGGCTTTTTCAATGGAAGCTTTTTGGTCAGCCAGGATGCTCTTTTGTTCACTCAGCGACATTTTCTCTTCTTTAAGGCTGTCTTTTTGTTTTTCCAGCTTTTTGATTAATGCCGATTTCTCGCTCTCATCCTGTTTCAGACTGTCTTTTAATGATTGTAAATCAGACAGCATCGATTCCAAATCGGACAGTTTCTTTTCCACTGAAGCCTGTTTGTCCTTTAAATCCTGTTCATCTTTTTTCTGTTCTTCCAAAATTTGCCGGTCTGCTTCAACCAATGTCTTCACTGCTGAAAAGCGGTCAATAAAATCACCAACGCTTTTCGCTTCAAGAAAAACATCCAAATAATTGACCGAACCGCCGCCGTTTTTCTGCATGGCACGGGCGCGATCTTTTAAAATAGCGTTCCGGTCTTCAATCCGCTTTTTGATTTCAGCGATATTTTTCTTCAAATCAGCAATCTGGTCTTTCGTTGTGCTGATATTCTGTTCCTGCTCGCTGATTTTTTTGTTCGCCGATTGAATTTTCGATTCAATGGCCTCAAGCTGGCCGCCGAGAGAAGCCTGCTTGTCTTGAATGTCGGAAATCTGGTTTTCTTTTTTGTTCATCTCTGATTCGACATTGGAAAGTTTACTCTCAATCTCGCTTTTTTTCTGCTGCAAATCGCCGGCCGCAGCAGCATTGGACTGGTAGCCAAGCATGCCGCCCAAGCTGAGCGTGAACACAACGGCAGCAGGCAGAATGGAACGCTTCTTCATCTTTTTCCCCCTCAAAGCAAAATGTTTTTGTTTTATGTATCCGGGGACGCAACGCCCCGTTTTTCCTGTGTTTTAAAATGAACAGAAAGGGTATAGAATAAAAAATCAGGCGGACGGGAGTGGAATGCATCCCGGCCGTTCCCGTTACACTTTCAAATAACGGCGGATCGACATCGAACTGCCCCAGATTCCAATGCAGACGCCAAGTACAAGCAGCAGGCCGTCTACGCCGTAAATGAACGGGCTGATATCAAGCATATGGATAATATTGTTTTGCAGCTTCGGCTCTACGATTTTATAAACAGAGTAATAGCCGAAGGAAATCAGCACAATCGGCAGAATGGACCCCAGGATTCCGAGCCAGAGCCCTTCGAGAAGAAACGGCCAGCGGATAAACCAGTTTGTCGCCCCTACCAGTTTCATAATCTCGATTTCTTTTCTTCTGGCAAAAATCGTAATTTTAATCGTATTTGAGATAAGGAACATCGCCGTAAGCAGCAGGGCAATGATTAACACAAGCCCGACATTGCGGCAGATACTTAAAACATGGAACAGCTTTTCCACTTTTCCTTTACCATAAATGACGGATTCGACATGGTCCATTTTTTGAATTTGCGCCGCAACTTTTGGCGTGTCCGTCGGCTGCTTTGTTTTGACAATAAATACGTCATACAATGGGTTGTCCTGCTGGAACAGTTTAAAGTCATCACCCATTCTTTTAATCAATTCTTTTAGTTCCTGTTGTTTAGAAGAAAACTTGACGGAATTGACGGCATTCAGACTCTCAATCTCGCTTTCCAGTTTTTCCCTGTCGGCAGCCTTCGCCGCTAAGTCGATATGGACGCGAATTTCCACGTCGTTTTCAATATCGGAAGCAAATTTATTCATGTTCAGGATGATCACGAAAAATACGCCGACAAGAAGCAGGGTAATCGTTACGGCACTTGCCGATGCAAACATCATCCAGCCATTCCGGCCAAGGCTTTTAAAACTTTCCCGGAAGTGGCGTTTAAGCGTATTAATCTTCATAACCGTAACCTCCCAGCTGCTCATCGCGCACCACTTTCCCGCCTTCAATGGCAATGACGCGGTGCTTGTTTGTGTTTACAATATCACGGTTATGGGTAGCCATGACAACCGTTGTCCCGGTTACGTTGATGTCTTCGAGGATTTTCATAATGTCCCATGAAGTTTCCGGGTCGAGGTTTCCTGTCGGCTCGTCGGCAATGACCACTTTCGGCATGTTGACGATGGAACGCGCGATGGAAACCCGCTGCTGTTCACCGCCGGACAACTCAGAAGGCAGCATTCTTGCTTTATTTTTCAACCCGACCTGGTCGAGTACTTCCATGACGCGGCTCCGGATATAAGAAGGTTCCTGCTCGATCACTTCGAGAGCAAACGCGATATTTTCATATACAGTCAATGTCGGTAGCAGCTTAAAATCCTGGAATACGACACCGATCTGCCGTCGGAAATAAGGGATTCGTTTGTCCCGGAGTTTTGAAAGATTGATGCCGTTTACAGTGACGGTCCCTGCTGTCGGCTTTTCTTCGCGGTAAATCAGTTTGACGAGCGTGGACTTACCCGCGCCGCTCGGGCCAACGATATAAACAAATTCGCCCTGGTTGATTTTTATATTTAACCCGCTCACAGCCATGACGCCGTTCGGGTACTTTTTATAGACGTCCTTTAATTCTATCATTTCCTCACCTAGCTTTTTTTCAATGTAACGTGCCGGAATGAAAAATGTGTCAACGGCACCGGCAAAAAACGCCAATTTTTGCAATACCCATACAACCGTCCCTGTAAAAGATCCGTACAGGTGGGTTATTTGCTGTAAGAAAAGGCTGCGTTAAAGCCTTTCTGCATAAAATTTGACTTTTTCTTTTTTTCACGCGCGAGAATTCGCATAATTGCTCGAAATTCGCACATTTATTATTATAGCATCCCTACCCTTGAGCGACATTACAGTTTTGTTTCAAATTTTCTAATGGGGGTGAACATTTTTTTGAGGATCGCTTCGCATTTTGGAACTTTTTAAGCCTTGTCTGAAACTATAAATGAATACCGTTGACACTTCCCCATCATTCTCCCTCCCTCGACAAAAAATAGGGATTCCCGTCGTATGGGAATCCCTATTTTCATTCACTGTGTCCTCGCATTCACTTTTTCGAAAAAAACCCGGTAATAAAAGAAATTACGCTTACAACACAGTCCGCCACTAAAAATGTCCCTATTCATCTATTTTCATTATATCCTTGACCTGTAATGTTAGTTGGTACGAAGATCATAATAATGCCTGAACCTAACCACTACTAATCAATTGTAATATAGATAGCATGGTTACAAATGATTCCTTTATATCATAAGCATTCTCATTTTGGCAGTGCCATATATACTGATATTGCCAAAAAAATGAACCCGACTACAAGTTCAATCCCAAATCTGGCTGTCTTGTTTTTCCTGTACTTAAAGCTGTTCACAAGAAGAACAATTCCGACAACAAAGCAAAAAAGCATGACCCAAAACCCCATGATTTTTCTCCCCCATTCTTCCATAAAGATCCATTATCTCTTTGGCTTCCCGTTTTTGTAAACCCATCTCCGTATGGTTAGAAGTAGTACAAAGGTACAAACGAATAACAGAAACATGATGTGAATTTATTTCCTGTATTACAACCTATTGGAAATTTTTTTACATTATAACACATGACTTTTATATTTGTAAACGTTTAATTTTATTTTTTTCGTTTTTTAAAAAAGGTCGCGTAACGCTCGCCTTTTTATCCCTTACTGAGCCGGTATTTTTGCAGTTGCTGTAGAAAAAACTTTCCACCTTTACCAAAAAACGGGCCGGTTTTCCGGTCCGTTTTTGTCATTTTTTCTTGGAAAGCCATTTCGCGACTTTTTGGGCATCGTCTCCCTTTAAAAGCCCTTTTGGCATGTCTCCTTTTCCGTTTTCAATGACATTTAAAATCTGTTTTTCGCTGAGCTTAGAACCGATATGCTGCAAATTCGGCCCGACATTTCCTTGCAATTGATCGCCATGGCAGGCAGAACATTTTTGGTCTACCAGTTTTTCGGCATCGCCGCCACTTGCCGTGTTTTTCCCGCCGTCTGACGATGGAGATCCGTTCCCGCAGGCGGAAAGTCCAGCTGCAAGCAGAACCGCCGCCAAAGCTGCGCGCCATTTCATACGAAGCCCTCCCTCCTGTGCACATTCTTCTTCCATTATACCGAATGTCCGCCTAGGTAGGGAAAGAAATACGAAAAACGCGTAAACCGGCGGCTACGGCATGTTAAAACCTTCGCCCAGCACTTCGGCGGCATCCATCACAACAACAAATGCCTTCCCGTCAATGGTTTTAACAAGGTTTCTTAACTTAATAAATTCAGACTGATCGACGACACACATGAGAATCGGTTTTTCATGGTCGGTAAATCCGCCATATGCATGGAGCCTTGTAACCCCCCGGTCGATCTGGAACAAAATCTCTTTCCGGATATCCTCGTGTTTGTCAGAAATGATCAGTACATTTTTCGAACGGTTCAGGCCGACCTGGACGAGGTCAATGGTCTTGCTTGTGACAAACAGCCCGATGATTGCATACAAACCCTTTTCAATATCAAAAACGGCAGCTGCTGACAGGACAACAAGCCCGTCAATGCCAAGTACACATTTCCCGAGTGAGATGCCGGTAAATTTATGGATAATTTGCGCGGCCAGATCGGTTCCGCCGGTTGAAGCCCTGCCAAGAAACACAATCCCGAGCCCAGCCCCGACGCCGATTCCGCCAAAAAGTGCGGCCAGCAATGCGTCATGCGTCCACGGCTGCCAATCTTCCGTTAAAAAAACAACAAACGGCAAAAACACGGTGCCAACAAGTGTTTTAATGCCAAATTGGTAACCTAAAAAAATGAGGCCGGCAATAAATAGCGGAATGTTGAGCCCCCATTGCACGTAAGCCGGCTTCCATCCGAACAATCCGTGCAAAATCGTGCTGATCCCGCTGACGCCGCCGGACGCAATATTATTTGGAAGCAGGAAAACATTAAATGTAATGGCAACGATCGCTGATCCAGCAAGGATATAAATGTATTCTTTCAGCATCGTCCAGTATTTGTTCTCCGGCTTTCTCCTTTTCTTTGCCATTTCCCTCCCCCTTTTCATAAAAAAACGGATGCCACACACCAATATACAGGACCGCTTGTTTCGCACCCCTCTATATTTTCTGGCATTGTGGCATCCGGCCTGTCATGCGTTCAATTTTTCAGAAAAACTTTTTCTCATTACGAAATATGCGCACGCAGGTAAGCGTCAATGAACGGATCAATTTCGCCATCCATCACCGCCTGGACATTCCCTGTTTCAACATTTGTGCGGTGATCTTTTACCATCGAATAGGGATGGAACACATAAGAACGAATTTGGCTGCCCCATCCGATCTCTTTCTGTTCACCGCGGATTTCTGCCAATTGTTTTTCTTTTTCTTCTACTTCTTTTTGGTACAATTTCGCTTTCAGCATTTTCATGGCTTGTTCGCGGTTCTGAATTTGCGAACGTTCCGATTGGCAGGAGACGACAATCCCGGTCGGAATATGGGTCATCCGGACAGCTGAAGATGTTTTGTTAATGTGCTGGCCGCCTGCACCACTTGCCCGGTATGTGTCGACACGCAAATCTTCCGGCCGGATTTCCACTTCAATATTGTCGTCTATTTCCGGCATCACTTCGCACGAGACGAACGAAGTGTGGCGCCGGCCGGCTGCATCAAACGGCGAGATCCGGACAAGACGGTGAATGCCTTTTTCCGCTTTAAGATAACCATACGCATTATGCCCTTTGAAAAGGAGGGTGACACTTTTCACACCGGCTTCGTCGCCCGGGAGGTAATCAAGGGTTTCGACTTTAAAGCCTTTTTTCTCGCCCCAGCGTGTATACATTCTGAGCAGCATGGAACACCAGTCCTGGGATTCTGTACCGCCCGCGCCAGGGTGCAGTTCCAAAATCGCATTGTTCGCATCATACGGTCCGTTTAAAAGCAGCTGCAGCTCGTATTCATTTAATTTTTTCGTGAACGCTTCAAGCTCAGCCTCGAGCTCTTCTTTCAGTTCCGAGTCATTTTCTTCTTTGGCCAGTTCGTGCGTGACTTCGAGATCCTCCTGTTGCGACTCGAGTTCACGGTAGCCGTTTACCATTTCTTTTAAAGCATTGGATTCATTAATAATTTTTTGTGCTTCCTGCTGGTCGTCCCAAAAGTTCGGTTCCAGCATTCTTTCTTCCAGTTCAGCAATACGTGTCTCTTTTTCTTCTAATTCAAAGAGACCCCCTGAAACCCGCTAATTTCTTAGCTGTATTTTCCAATTCCGCTCTAATTTCTGATAACTCCATTCCATTCACCTCATTAAATTTTTCTGCTGTTTTCCGCAAAAAAGAAGGGCGGCGTTTTGCCCCTCCTTTTTTACGTATGCCTGCCTGATTTTAAGCCTCAAGCCGGCCGTGGCAGTTTTTATACTTTTTGCCGCTACCGCACGGGCAAGGGTCATTCCGGCCGATGCGCACTTTTTTGCGGATCGGTTTTTTCTTCACAATTGTTTCTTCCCCGCCCGGCACGACAGCCTGGCCCTTTGCCACTTCCTGGCGCTCCAGATTGGTTTGGATTTCTGCTTTCATAATATATTTTGCCGTATCTTCCTCGATGGATGCAACCATATTTTCAAACATGGCAAAGCCTTCCGACTGGTAATCGCGCAGCGGGTCGATCTGGCCGTACGCGCGCAAGTGGATCCCTTCGCGGAGATGGTCCATCGCATCAATATGGTCGATCCATTTTGAGTCAACAGAGCGCAGCAAAATGACTTTTTCAAATTCGCGCATCTGTTCCGGCCCGAATGCTTCTTCTTTTTCATCATAGCGCATCTTCACTTTTGCCATGATCAAGTCAACCATTTCGTCCGGTTCTTTTCCGAGCAAGTCTTCCCGCGAGATGTCGCCTTCACGAAGCAGATTGGTCAAGACATAATCGACAATGCCCTGCAAGTTCCATTCTTCCTCATCTTCATGAAGCGGTGCATTAGCGTTGACAACGCGTTCTACGACCGAGCGGATCATTTTTTCAACGATTTCACGCAAATTATCCGCCGTCAGTACTTCATCGCGCTGCTTATAGATGATCTCACGCTGTTGCCGGAGGACATCATCATATTGGAGCAGTTGTTTCCGGGCATCGAAGTTATTGCCTTCCACCCGTTTTTGTGCAGATTCAACGGCGCGCGACACCATTTTGCTCTGGATCGGCTGCGTATCATCCATGCCGAGCCGTTCCATCATGCTCTTCATATTATCCGATCCGAAACGACGCATCAGTTCATCTTCCATTGACAGATAAAACTGTGTGATCCCGGGATCTCCTTGGCGTCCGGAACGCCCACGCAACTGGTTGTCGATCCGCCTTGATTCATGGCGTTCAGTTCCGATAACGGCAAGGCCGCCCAGTTCCACGACACCGTCGCCAAGCTTGATATCGGTACCGCGCCCGGCCATGTTCGTCGCGATCGTGACCGCGCCTTTTTGCCCGGCCTGTTTGATGATCTCCGCTTCACGCGCATGGTTTTTCGCGTTCAACACGTTATGCGGGACGCCTTTCTTTTTCAGCATTCGGGAAATCAATTCAGACGTTTCGATCGCAACCGTCCCGACAAGTATCGGCTGGCCAAGGTCGTGCCGCTGCTTTATATCCTCAACAACGGCTCTGAACTTGCCTTCCATCGTTTTGTAAATCAAATCCGGCCGGTCATCGCGGATGATCGGGCGGTTTGTCGGGATCACGACAACACGCATGTTATAAATGTTGCGGAATTCTTCTTCTTCCGTTTTCGCTGTACCGGTCATCCCGGCCAGCTTCGCATACATCCGGAAATAGTTCTGGAATGTGATCGTGGCCATCGTCATGCTTTCGTTCTGGATCTCCACGCCCTCTTTTGCTTCAATCGCCTGATGGAGCCCTTCACTGAAACGGCGGCCTTTCATCAGGCGGCCGGTGAACTGGTCGACGATGATGATTTCCCCGTCCTGCACAACATAGTCGACATCCCGGTGCATCGCAACATTGGCTTTCAGCGCCTGGTTAATATGGTGGTTGATTGTCACATTGCGGATATCGTACAGGTTGTCGATATGAAAATATTTTTCGGCTTTCGTGATGCCATCTTCCGTCAGCAGCACGCTCTTCGTTTTCACGTCATAAGTGTAATCTTTTTCTTTTTCCAATGTACGCACAAATGCGTTCGCTTGTGTATACAGTGCCGTCGATTTTTCGGCTTGTCCGGAAATAATAAGCGGCGTCCGCGCTTCATCGATTAAAATCGAGTCGACTTCATCGATGACCGCAAAATAAAGCGGCCGCTGCACTTTTTGTTCTTGGTAGAGCACCATATTGTCGCGCAAATAATCGAAGCCGAATTCATTGTTCGTCCCGTATGTGATATCTGCTGCATATGCGGCCTGTTTTTCTTCGTTCGACATATTGGTTAAATTCAGGCCGACAGTAAGCCCAAGAAATTGGTACAGCTTGCCCATTTCCTCGGCATCCCGCTTCGCCAAGTATTCGTTCACTGTGACGACATGGACGCCTTTTCCGGACAGGGCGTTCAAATAAACCGGCATCGTCGCGGTCAGCGTTTTTCCTTCACCGGTTTTCATTTCGGCAATATTTCCTTCATGGAGCGTAATACCGCCCATCAGCTGGACATGATAAGGATAAAGCCCGAGCACACGTCTGGCGCCTTCCCGGACAACCGCAAAAGCTTCCACAAGCAGGTCATCAAGGCTCTCGCCGTTTTGGTAACGCTGCTTAAACTCTTCCGTCTTGTCGCGCAGCTGCTCATCCGACAGCTTTTCCATATCCGACGCCAATTCCTCAATCTGGTTTGCGATCTTCTCAAGATGTTTCAGTTCACGTTTGTTGGCATCAAAAACTTTGTCCAAAAAAGCCACCATTCAAAACGCTCCTTTATTTCAGTATCAAAACAGGACTTTTCGGCCCTATCGTTGTAATTGCCATGACTTTTAAATTTTAATTATAGCACAGTTTCTTTTCTGCGTCTCTTTTTTCGCCGGGTTTTCCCGGCCGTGTCAAACCAGGGTTTCCATGCTTTTTGAGGAAAGTTCCGATGATACAGCCCCGGATGCGGCCGGGTGCGTGTATTTTGTTTCCTGAAATATACCTTATTGTATTTTAACACTGAAACGGAGCGCATACAACAAAAGAACCCGGGGTGGGCAGCAGGCCCGGGCGGAAGAGACCGGATTGAGGATGCTGCCGGTGCTTAAGATTATATAAAATGAACAAAATATGGCTGCTCTGTTGCCTGCTGTAAAAAGACATCGTGCCCGGACTTGATGCAAATGGTTAGATTCCTTTTACATGGTCGGACAACCGATTCCGGCTTTTCCGGTTTGGAATGTTCAGGCCACTGTGCTGAATAAAAAATGAAGCGGCGCGCGCACTCATTTAAAATTAGAAAAGCGTTTTACCAGGCCGCAACCATGCCGTCCGCACGCGATTCCGTGCCGCCCATCAGTACGCCCGTGTCCGGATTCCGCCAGATGATCTGGCCGCGGCCGAAACCGCCCGTATCCGCAGCCACTTGAACATCATGCCCTTTTCGGATCAGCCCTTGCACAAGGTGATTCGGAAAATGGGATTCTACCAGCACTTTTTTCCCCTCCGTCCATTGCCATCTCGGGGCATCCAGCGCCTGCTGCGGATGAAGATGAAAATCAATCGTGTTCATGATCACTTGGAAGTGGCCCTGCGGCTGCATATAGCCGCCCATTACGCCAAACGGTCCGATGGCTTCCCCATCTTTTGTTAAAAAGCCGGGAATAATCGTATGATACGTCTTTTTGCCGGCTTTCAATGCATTCACATGCGTTTCATCCAAAGAAAAATCATGCCCCCGATTTTGCAAGGCAATGCCTGTGCCCGGAACGACAATACCGGAGCCGAATCCCATATAATTGCTTTGAATATAAGAAACCATATTTCCTTCCCCGTCCGCCGCCGCCAAATAGACAGTGCCGCTCTTTGGCAGTTCATACGGTTCCGGATCCAGCGCCAGATCCCCGATCAACCTGCGCCGGTTTGCAGCATAGCCTTCCGAAAGCAAATGTGCAATGTCCGCCTTCATTTCCCCGGCATCTGTAATGAACGCTTTACCGTCCGTAAAAGCGAGTTTCATTGCCTCAATTTGTTTATGATAGGTATCCACGCAGTCTTTTTCACGGAATTCAAATCCGCGCGCAATATTGAGCGCCATCAACGCAACAAGCCCCTGGCCGTTCGGCGGCATTTCCCACACCTCATAGCCGCGGTAGCTGGTGGAAATCGGCTCCACCCATTCGGGATGATAGGCTTCCAAATCTTCCCTGCTTAAAAAACCGCCCCATTTCCGGATGAAGGCACTGATTTTTTCTGCAAGCGGCCCCCTGTAAAAACTTTCTGCTTTCGTTTCCGCAATTTCCTTCAATGCCGCGGCATGCCCGGGCGATTTCCACACTTCTCCTATTGCAGGCACCGTGCCGTCCGGCGCAAACGTGTCAAACCATGGCCGGAACATTTCTTCTTTAAAAATCGTTTGAAAACGGCGGAATGCCCTTTCCCAGTATTTTCCCAAAACCGGAGACAGCGGGTACCCTTCTTCCGCATACCGGATTGCCGGTTGCAGAACGTCTGTCAGAGGGAGCCGACCGAATTTTTCCGATAGAGCCGCCCATGCTGCCGGCGCGCCCGGCACCGTAATCGGGACCACACCATAAGCCGGCATTTTTTCATACCCCTGTTTTTTCACGGCCTCAATGGAAATCGACTGCGGGGCAGGTCCGCTTGCATTTAAACCATGCAGCTTCCCGCCCGTCCAAACCATGGCGAATGCATCTGAACCGATGCCGTTCGAAGCCGGTTCCACGACCGTTAAGGCGGCGGCTGCGGCAATAGCGGCATCAATCGCATTGCCGCCTTTTTGTAAAGCTTCAAGGCCGGCCTGGGCAGCTAACGGCTGTGAAGTGGCAACCATTCCTTTTTTGGCAAAAATGGTATTTCTGGTGGATACATAAGGATGATACAAGTAATCCAGGTTCATCATTTTCCCCCCTCGTATAAAATGCACTCTTTTTTCCTGTTCGCAAGTGTAGGCCTTGCCGGCTGCTCGTCCGCTCCGGTTTTCAGTCTGTCATCCGGGCTTTTCTCCTGCCTACCTTGCCATTTTCTTTATCCCTAAACCTATGCGCCGGCTGATTTTCATCCTTCTGCCGACGCTGCGTTCATTGCGGCATGGCGTCTAATTAGACAAAAAAGCAGACGGGGCAAATTGAAATGCCCAATTAGGTTTTCCAATTAGACAAAACCGCTAGCGAGGCAGGGCGAATTGTCCAATTGGAGCCCCTAATTAGACAAAAGATCCTTGTCTGCCAGGGATTTTGTCCCGTTAGAAGCTCTAATTAGACAAAAGAGCCACGGGGCAGTCTGTAATGTCCAATTAAGTTTTTCAATTAGACAAAACAACTGCCAAGGCAAGTCAAATTGTCTAATTAGGTCTTCTATCCCTGAACATATGCGCCGGCTGTTTTCATCAATCTGCCGGTGCCGCGTTCCTTTTCGGCTTGCGTTGTTTGCTTAAAAACCGCCCCCGGCTTTACCGGGCCCGTTTTGCATTCACCGGATGGGCCCACGCTGCAAAAGCACCCGCGGATTCACCGCGGGTGCTTGTTTCGTCCGTTCCTTATTTTGTTTCAATCAGCCCGTATTTGCCGTCTTTGCGGCGATATACGATGTTCGTATGATTTGTTTCCGCATCGGTGTAAATGAAGAAGTTATGGCCCAGAAGGTTCATTTGCAGCACTGCTTCTTCACTGTCCATCGGTTTTAAGTTAAAATGTTTGGTCCGCACAATTTGCAGTTCTGAGTCTTCTTCTTTCCTGGCTTGTTTTTCTTTAAGTCCGGTGTCCTGAGTAGTGAACAGTTCCCTCGTGCTTCCTTTTTCGCGCAGTTTCCGGTTTACTTTTGTTTTATGTTTGCGGATTTGCCGCTCCAATTTGTCAGCAATCAGGTCAATTGCCGCATACATATCCTCATTGGTTTCTTCCGCACGCAATACAACCTGCGGCATCGGAATCGTAATTTCCACTTTGGAAGTTTTATCCGGATTGACTTTAAGTTTTACATTGACGGAAGTGTCTGGCGTTTCTACGAAATACCGATCCAACTTGTTCACTTTTTTCTCAATATAATCCCGAATCGCCGGAGTTACCTCAATGTTTTCGCCACGAATGTTGTAGTTCATCATGTGGACCCCTCCTCATAACTGGCAGCCCCTTGCATACCGCGGTATGCTCGTACTTTCACTTTGAACAGTGAAAGCGCTGCCTTCTCTAATAATCTTACACTTATATATTTACACATTGCCTGTCTAAATTCCTTCTTTTTTGGCGAATTTTTCTTAGAAATATTTGTCATCCCCCTCCGATGGTGCTGTAAAAAGCAGTTTACACGGCTTTCCCTGAAAAAAAAGAAGTTCTGCATTGATCAGAACTCCTATCTTTTCCGGTCATAAAACCTTCCATCATTTAACTGCAGGGACTGGTACGGATTAATATACTGCTTCATGGACGTTTTCTTTTTCGCAGCTTGTTGGATGTCGCTCCGGATGCCGGACAGCGTTTCCTGCATCAGGGGCTTCAATTGTTTGTCAAGATCCATGATTTTTCTTCCAAGCAATTGCGCTTCAGCGGAAAAAGGCGGTTTCATGGCAGCAAGCAGCGCGCCGCGTCGGTCAAGGAGCCGGTGGACGTTTTGGATCAAGGTATCCCTCGGCTGCTCTTTATGAAATTCCGAAAGCAGCGCTTCCGTTAGCTCCAGGCAGGCGGCTAGATCGCCCATCATACTTTGCCGCCTTGCCCGTATGTTTGCCGGCGGTTCGCCTGGATGACCTGCTTCCAGGTGTCGCGGAAACCCGTTACCAACTCTTCCGCTGTATCGAGTTTTGACATATCATTTTTCACATTGGCCTGGATCAGTTCGCGCAGGATAAAATCGTAAAGGGAAAGCATCTTTTCTGCATCTTCAAATTTGCCCGTATCGAGCGTCATCATCAATTCACGGATGATGTTTTGCGCTTTTTGGATGTTTTTATTTTTTTCTTCAAAATTTTTGTTTTCAATGGCTTTTTTCGCCAAATGGATAAACTTCAGGCAGCCATTGTACAGCATCAATGTCAGCTCGCCCGGCGATGCGGTTGCAATCGAGTTGTTCTGATACGCCTGGTATGGATTACGTGTTGCCATTTGCGGCCCCTCCTTTAACTATTACTGACTGAAAAAGCTGGATAAATAAGTATATTGGCTGTTATATTTTTGGATCGCTTGCTCCATCGCTGTAAACTGCGCATAATAACGGTCTTCAAGCTTGTCCAGTTTGTCATTCATGTCACTAATTTTATCCGTCAAATCGTTGATGTTTTTCCCAATCGTGAACTGGGTGTTCACATAAGTGGACTTTCCGGCTTTGTCAACGATCGTGTTATACGTTTGATTGACGCTGTCGTACAGCCTTTGGACAATGCCTTTTTCCGATGTTGTGCTACCGGACGCGCGAAACAGGAGTTCAACCGAATCCGGATCGTTTTGGATCGCAGCCTTCAGCTTGTCTTCATCAATTTCCAGCTTGCCGCCTTCCAGCCAGTCGGAAGTTGTCGTGATGCCGATGCTTGATAATTGGCTGTATTCGGATGAAATATTGGCGTTATTTACTTTTGAATAAATCAATGACCGCATGTTCGACAGGGAACTTTTCAGCGTCATATCATTCCTTAAAAGGCCGCTTCTCGCTTTTTTATCCCATTGGTCCTGCTGCGTGTCCGTCAATTCCTTGCGTTGGTCGTCCGTAAGCGGCGCATAATCCGGGTAGCGGTCTTCATTCAGCTTCGACTGCACGGCATCAATCAGGCTGTTATACTGGTCCACAAAATCTTTAATGTTTTTGAAAATGGTGTCCGTATCGTTAGAGACCGTAACCGTGACGGGTGTATCAAATTTGCTTTTAAGGGTGTACGTTACGCCGTTGATGGCGAACGTGTTGGACGTACGTTCTGTTTCCAGGCCGTTCATCGTAAATTTTGCATTCTCACCGCCGGATTCTTTGCTGCCATTAAACTGCAATGTTTGATTTAAGAAATCATTGCCAGACCCGCCAATGATGATTTCATCACCGTCTTTGTTAAGGTCTCCAGTCGATTTTCTCGTGAGCGAAACCCTGTCCGCATTTGCGTCATAGTACATGCCGATCCCAAGTGTCGAATGGTTGTTTACATCTGCCATGACAGTATTTAAAGAATCCGTGCCATCAATATAAAAAGTCGCTTTATTTATACTTCCGTCTTCATTATAACTTCCGAGCGACATGGTGGCATATTTTGATGAATAAGTGACGGAAATTGTGTTGCTTTCTCCGCTTAATACAGCTGAATCCGTAAACGTAATCAGACCGGTTGAAGCATCCAGCGTACCGATCGGACTGCTTTTTCCTGTATCGGATTCTGCGTACAGTTTGTCGTTTTCGAGCACATAGTTTGTATTGTTGATTTTTAAGCTGAACGCCTGATCTCCGCCCGCATCCGTTGCGATCAAGCCATGCCCCAGCTGCATCGTTGCCGTACCCTGGGCCAATGTTTTTGTTTCTGTCACCGCCCCCGCTACATACTCCACATTGATGCTGGATCCCGAAGATACCGCGCTGTCAAATGTCAACACGCCGCTTTCCGCGTTATAAACGGCATAATTGCCTTTTTCATTGTCAGGAATATTGCTTTTATCATTTACAACCTGATAGGTTTTGCCATTGACCTTCACATTCATAGCATAATAGGTAATACCGTCCGTCGTGGTTGAAACAGGCGGATTGGACAGTTTGACCGATGCCGTCGCATCCCCGTCTCCTGAAAAAGACTGGGAGACCACGACCCCGTTGTTCCAAGTAATGCCGTTTAAAAAGTTCCCGGTCTGGCTGTAAAGGCTTGCGTCCGCTTTGATTTTGGCACCGGATTTGGAAATCGTTGTTGCCGTTTCAGATCCTGATCCGCTGATTTTTGTCGCAGCCGTTGCCAGTTGCGTAACGCTTTGGATGGTTGCAGATCCGAGTGCAGCATTATTTGCCGCAGTGGCCGTCACATTATTTTCGTTTGACGAGGTTGTCGTACGCACCCTGTACTTGGTTGTCAATTTCATGTTGGACAGCGTGGAGCGGAAGTCAAAATATTTTTGGTTCAGCGTCCGGTAGTCTTCTTCCTGCCACTCCAAAATTTGCTTTTGCTGCTGCAGTTTGACCAAAGGCTGTTTTGCCGCGGTCATCATTTTTTCGACAATGGAATCGATGTCCATGCCGCTCGCAAGCCCTGTGATTCTTTGTATGGATGTCATTCAATTCCCTCCTTATACCTTTTCATCGGCCAGAATCCCGACATGGTGCAGCATATCGGCATACGTATCCAAAATCCTTTTCGGCGGAATTTCTTTAATCACCTGGTCCGTCTTGTCGTCGACAATCGTAACATAATATTCTTTCAGCTGGTCATGAAATTGAAATTTTAAATGGGTGGATGATCCGGACAAGAAATGGTTCAGCTGGTCCACCGCTTTTTTCACTTTTTCTTTCGTTTCTTCATTGGCGGGAAGGCTTTGTTCCCTGTTTTCTTTTGTCACAATTGGCCTGGCCTGATCCGCCTCGGTTGCCTTTTGTGCCTGCGGTGTGCTGTTTGCAAGAGGCGGATGCGCAGCCTGCCACTGCGTCGCTCCAATCATAGCAAGTATCTCCTTATTTTCCGGCGTGTCCCGCCCCTTGTTTCATGGCGGAACAAAACCGCTTTTTTGTCTACTATTTGTATCGGATATTTCCAGCCGTTTTTAACATCCGCCGCTTTAAAATTTCACGTTGGCGAATGCCTTACTTGAGCCGCACGGGGGATGCAGCGCAAATTTTTGGGATAAAAGGCAGATACCCATACAGACACCGGTTTTTTCACATATGCTTTATCGTACAAAAAATAATGGGGTTGAGGAGGAAAAAACTTTGAATACAGATTATCAGGGAGTTCCTTATTATGAAACATTTCACCAGGAAGATGTAAGATTGCGGCCGTGGGGTTTCCGGCCATGGGGATTCCGGCCATGGGGTTTCCGGCCATGGGGATTCAGACCGTGGGGATTCGGTTTCGGCCCGTTCCTTGGAGGGTTTGCAGGCGGCCTAGCAACATCGGCATTGCTCGGACCGGCTTTTTACGGCGGATACGGCTTCCCGTACGGCTACGGGTTTTTCTGGTAGACTGGCGAAAGAGGCCGGCTTATCCCAATTTTGCCGGCCTCCATTAAAAAATAGAAAAACGGATCATTTGCTCGTTTGGATAAGCGATGATCGTAGGACTCAGGGGATGAGAAAAATTCGCTTTCATAAAATCGTTCGGCACCGGCTACATGCCGGTGTTTTTTCTCTTCGGCACTTTCTTCACGCACCACCCTACCGTTTACGCCCGCCTCGATACATAACGGTTTTCTTTTATCCAGAACCGGTACGGATAATGTTTGGCTTCACCGGTGTTATCGATCCCGATACGCGGGCCGGTTTCGATTTGTTCCGGTTCGTATCCTTCCGCAATAAAGAGCGGGCATTCGTAAAATACGCGCCCGTAGTCTTCCATTGTAATGCCGAGCGCTTTCGCCAATTTCCCCGGACCGTTTGTAAGCTGCTTTGCTTCCTTGACTTTCCGACGGGCAAACATTAGCTCCGTTCCCATAAAAGGTTCCACGGCGCGGATCAGGATGGCTTCCGGAGTGCCTTCCCGGCCACTGACGACATTCACGAGGCAATGGGTATGCATTTGGTATGTATACACGTGGCCCGGGCCATGGTACATGATTTCCGTTCTTTTCGTCCGCCGGTTTCCATAACTGTGCGCGGCCCTGTCCGATGCACCCATGTATGCTTCCGTTTCGACAATAAAACCGGCCGCCGTTCCTTCTTCCGTCTCTTTGACGAGCAGGCAACCGAGAAGGGCACGTGCCAGCTCCAACGTATCTTTTTTAAAAAAATCCGCCGGTAAAGGCATAAGCAACGGGGTTTTTCTCACCTCGAATGCCTCCTTTCTATCTGGGGCGCTACTTTCCGTACAGTCATGATACCCGGCAAAGGGCACTTTAACCCCTCCATATCCTATAGTATCCAGCCAAAAAGCATCTTTCCGTGCAGTAAAGGATCTTTCATGCGCTTAAACATGCATTTTTCGCGACAGCGGTTTCGCCGAGCATAAGCGAAAACCGGAATGAACACTCTTTCTATGCAATGAACGTTTGACATCCCGAACGCTTCGAAGGCCCCTTTCTTCCCACCCATTCTGAAGCCGGAGACAAAAACATCTTTCCATTCAGCAATGGTTCCTTCGTATTTTTAAACATACCTTGCCACGATAACGGTTACGTGCAATACGAACGGAAACCGGAATGAAAATCTTTCCCATGAAATGGCAACAATGGATATCCCGCACGCTTTTAAAAAAACCCCCACCACCGATAACGGCTACGCTGCTGCGATTGCGGAATCCGGAACCAAACGCATCTTTCCATCCAGCAATGGTTCCTTCGTTTTAAAACCTATACACCGTTCCCTTATTATAAACCGAAATGGAAAAATGTTTTCCATTCAAAGCTTCCTTTGCACATTCAAAAAATGGATCTTCCCTGCCACGATAACGGTTACGTTACAGCAGTTACCAGAGACGGGGAAAAGGCATCCATCTCAATTCAATGATAACGATTGATATCCCTTTTTCCGCTTTGTTCGAGGCGTGCGACTAATGCGGTTAAAATGTATTTCACATAAGCCAGCACACTCGAACGGCGCTCGCGGATGATGTTAAGCTGTTGGATAAAATCGAGTATACTTTCCCTGCTCATATTGCGGACAAGCAAATCGATTGCTTGCTCGATTGTCAATTCCCGGTGCCTGTCTTTGCTTGTCTGCACTTCAATCGATTCAAACGAATGCATGAAAGAGTGGAGAATTCCTCTGATTTGATTCTCACTCAACGGAATTTTTTTTAAATCTTCACTTGATGTTTTGCTCAATTTCAAACTCAAATCCTTTCTACACGACTATGCAGATGCCGGGCTGCACGCTCTGTATCTTTTTTTGCATTGCCACAGCAGCGCCCCCCTTCCCCCTTTATGCAATACGGATTTGAAACGATTAAAAACGGGATGATGAAAATTTTTCACATTTGCCTATTTTATTATTATAACCGCAAAGGAAGGAAGCATTATAGAGCGTAAAACGGAAATGATACTTTCAGACTAGTTCTTGCCGAAAAATTATAATAAAGGCGGGCTCTCTTTGCCCGCCAGATTACATTATTGTTTCGTTTCTTTTACAGATTCATACATTTTTTGAAAACGGGCTTCCACTTTTGCAAAAATGGTGCCGTCCGGGAAGCGGTCTCCTGAAGTGCGTTCTGCTCCCGCGCTTTCGCCGGTTAAAATTTCAATCCCTTCCGAAATATGGCGAACAGCCCATATGTGGAATTGGCCGGTTTTTACGGCATCCACGACTTCATCATGCAGCATCAAATTGCAAATATTTTGCTGCGGAATAATGACGCCCTGGCGCCCTGTCAGCCCGCGATCTTTGCAAATGGCGAAAAAGCCTTCTATTTTTTCATTTACACCGCCGATCGGTTGAATCTCGCCCCACTGGTTCACTGAACCGGTAACGGCAATGCCCTGTTTGATCGGTACTCCGGCAAGCGATGAAAGAAGCACATACAATTCGGTACTGGAAGCGCTGTCCCCATCAATAAGCGAATACGTCTGTTCAAATGTGATGCTTGCCGAAAGCGGGATCGGCTTGTTTTTTGCAAACATGCCGGATAAAAATCCGGTTAAAATGAGCAGCCCTTTGTTATGAATCTGTCCGCTTAAAGAGGTTTCCCGTTCAATGTTCATAATGCCGCTTTTCCCGACAAACGTTTGCGCCGTAATTTTTGTCGGAATGCCGAATGTTGCATCCCTTGTCCCCATCACAGCCAGGCCGTTAATTTGGCCCACCCGTTCACCGTCCGTATCCACCATAATCGTCCCGTTATGGATCATTTCACGGTATTGCTCGGAAATATGGTTCGTCCGGTTTGCCTGCTCTTCCAACGCTTTGCGGATATGATGGCTGTCTACAAAGGGGCTCCCTTCTTTTTTCGCCCAGTAACCCGATTCGACGAGGATTTTTGTCAGGTCCTGGAAACGCGCTGTCAGCTTTTCCTGTTCCTCGGCAAGGCGCGCACTGTGGTCAATGATTTTCGCAACAGCACGCCGGTGGAACGGGAGAAGATTTTTCCGATCCGCATAGCTTTTGATAAAATAAGCCATTTTCCTGCGGTTTTCCGCATCCCGCTTCATCACCGTGTCAAACTCGACTTTCACTTTAAACAGCTTATGGAAATCTTCATCCACCCTTGATAACAAATCGTATAAATAGTAAGACCCGATGATGATCACTTTGATATTGAGCGGGACGGGCTCAGGCTTAAGGCCGCTCGTCGGGAAAGCGCCCCTTTCGGCAAACGGGTCTTCAATCTGGATTTTCCCCGTTTGTAGCGCGCGTTTTAAAAGGGTCCATGCATACGGCTGTGAAAGCAGTTCAGCAGCCTGCAAAATCAAATAGCCCCCGTTTGCCAGATGGATTGCGCCCGGTTTGACGAGCGTAAAATTGGTTGTCCAGCTGCCGAACGCGCCGCGGTACTCGATTTTTCCGAATAAGTTTTGGTACGTCGGGTTCGTTTCATAGATGACAGGCGCACCCTGTCCGTTTTTATGGCTGACAAGGAGATTGACGGCATAGCGTTGGAGCTGCTGTTCTTTGCTGCCGGTTAACGCCTGAACGACGGCATTTCCTTCTTCCTGGTCGGTTAAAAACAGCGAAAAATGCTCGACAACATCATGGTTGTATTCTTCAAGATAGCGGAGAACTTTTGGAAAATCACGGTAAGCTTCTTTTAGCGGCTGGAACAGGCCTTCAATTGTAAAAGCAGCCGTCTCTTTATGAAAACGATCGAGATTTTTCCGGAGCTGTTCTTCAATTTTCCGGATCTGGTACACCGTTTCATTGATTTTTTCCTCAAGCTGTTTTTCCCGTTCTTTCAATTTTTCTTTGTTAGCATCGGAAAGCCGTTCGTATTCTTCTTTTTCCATCGGCCGGCCGAAAAAAAGCGGAAGGGTTTGAATGCCGGCCGGGGTCCGTTCCAATTTAAAATTCAACCCGGACGCGAACGTTTCCGTTTCTTTCCAAAGTGCCTCAACCTGGCTTTGCGACGCGTCAATGATATTCCGCTTCTTCTTTTCCGTTTCTTCATTTGAAAAAGTGGCGCGGAGTTCCCGTTCAATATCAATCAAAAGGGTTTCCATCTTGCGTTGAAAACGGAGACCACTTCCAGCCGGCAAATTGATGACAAGCGGCCGGTCCGGATTTTCAAAATTGTTGACATAACACCAGTCATCCGGCACAGGCTGTTCGGATGCGAGCTTTTCGACACTGTGTTGCGTATATGTCATTCTCCCCGTCCCGGACGGCCCGACGACGAATAAATTGTAACCGGACTGCTCGACAGACAAACCGAAATCCATCGCCTGTTCCGCCCGCTGTTGCCCGATCATTTCATTCGGCAGCGTTTCCAACTCATCTGTCGTTTCAAACGGAAACTCGTCCGGGTTGCATTCCGAACGTAAGGATGAGACAGGCACACGGTGTACGGATAAAACTGTTTCATATTCTTCCTGATTCATTGCAATCCCTCCCAATATAGGCAATGCTCTTCCTGTAGCATTTCGACATTTTTTTCGGAATTCCTGCAAAATGGTGGCATGTCAAAAAGTGAACATTTTTAAAACGGACTCTGTTGTGATCATTTTTCGCCGGCATTTCACCAGGTGACAGGAAAAGTCTGGTTTTTCCTAAAGCAGGAACATCCTGAAAACGAATTTTTTGGCATCCAGTGGCAGCATATTCAGAGCAGAAACGATTGCAGAGGGAAAACGCGCAAACATTGCGAAGAACCCGAGCATTTCGCGGGAAGAAAAACGCAGAGCAGCCGCAATCTTCCAGGACCAAATATCGAAACACGAAAAACTGCTCCGGTTCGATCCGGAGCAGCCCACTTCAGAAATTAGTAATCTTTCACAGGCGATTCCCTGAGCGGCGTGTTCTTCGCGCGCACTTTCGGGGCGACTGCGATTTGGTAGTATACAAGCAGAAAGACGAGCCAGAGAACACCGGCGAAAACGGAGATGCGGGTTAACGGTGAAATGGCAATCGCAATAAAAGCTAAAAGAAGCATGACCAGCCCGGCAATCGGCAAAACCGGCCAGAACGGCATTTTGTAATGAAAACTTGCGCCTTTGTCTTTGGATGCGGCCCGGTTCACAAGCTCCAGCACGAGGATCAGTGCCCAGATAAAAATAGCCGAAAAGGCGGAAGCACTCGTAATCCAAACATAGACAGTATCCGGCGCAAGATACGTGATGACGGTTCCAACCGACATGGCCACAGCAGTTGCAAACACGCCGGCGTACGGAATTCGCTGTTTGTTGAGTTTGTTGAGGGAACGCGGGAGCAATCCTTCATTCGCCATACTGTAAAGTTGCCGGCTGCCGCCGTAAACGCCGGTATTGCACGATGAGAGCCCGGAGAAAATAATGATCAGGTTCATCAGCGCCGCCGCAACCGGAATGCCGACTTGCGAGAAAAGAAGAACATACGGGCTGCCGTCATGCCCCGCAAGTTGCGTCCACGGATACGCGCACAACATGATCAAAATGGATCCGATATAGAAAAAGGAAATCCGGTATGTAACACTTCTGAATGCTTTCGGCATCGACTGGCGCGGGTTGTCCGATTCGCCTGCTTCCACGGCGAGCGTTTCAATGCCGGCGTATCCCTGAATCACAATCGCAACCGCCTGGAAAACGCCGAACCACCCGGCCGGGAAAAACCCGCCGTGCGCCCAAAGATTCGAAAAGCCAACGATTTTTCCACCATTAAATAAACCGGTAAAAATCATCAGCGCGCCGAAAACCATAAAGGCGAGAATCGCAAAGACTTTTAAAATCGCAAACACAAACTCAATCTCGCCAAAAATTTTTACAGCCAGTAAATTAGAAACTGTGAATAAAATGAGTGCCAAAAATCCTGGAATCCAGGCCGGAAAATGCGGAAACCAGAACTGGACCAGCTTTCCGATCGCGGCAAGCTCCGACATCACAGTCGCCACCCATAAAAACCACCACATGCCGCCTGAAACAAAGCCCATCCGCTCGCCGAACAAATCATGCGCATACTTGCTGAATGATCCGGCCACCGGTTTTTCAACCGTCATTTCCCCGAGCGCCCGCATGACAATGGCGACAACCAGGCCGGCCGCAATATACGCCGCCAAAACGCCCGGTCCCGCCATTTTCACTGCCTGCGAAGCGCCGTAAAACAGACCGACGCCGATGACGCCCCCTAATGCCAAAAACTGAATATGCCGGTTTTTCAGCGACCGGCTTAAATGATTGCCCTGTTTTCTGTCATTCTCCATCCTTCCAACTCCATTCGCTTTTTTGTCTGCATACCCTTTGCCCAACCGTTTAAACAAAACCGGCGGATGTTTCAGCTTCCAATCCTCGGGGTATACTAACGACAAAAAGGGAGTGAAACCATGTCCGATAAACAGTTGAAGAACGAAGAAGAAAATGAAAAGAAGAAAACGAAGAAGCTGGCTGACAAAACACTGACGGACGGGACAATGGACAGGAAGGAAAAGAAGGAGGAGTAAAATCTGAACTGATAAAAAATTTTGTTTTTTTGTATTGACAGCCTAGCCTAAATCTTGTATAAATAATTTAACAACAAAAAACGTATAATCTCTATGGCTGGAGACGATGAGAAGCCATAGCCAAAAACATGACAAATGTTTTTTTGGCTATGGCTTTTATTTTTCGGCAGGATTATACGGAAAAGAAAGGGAGAGAAAAATGATTTTTGAGCATTTAGACTCGCCACAGTTAAAGCGCTTCCAAAGGAAAGTCACACTTTTGTCTGCCGGCGGTACTTTTTTGGATGGCTTTGATTTAACGGTAATTGCTGTTGCCATGCCGCTGATCCTTGATCACTGGGAATTCGGGCCGGGCATGCAGGGACTGATTACTTCCTCAGCTGTCATTGGCTCTTTTATCGGAGCAATCTGGCTGGGGAATTTAACAGATAAGTATGGACGGAAAGCCATGTACGTGGTTGATTTGTTGGCATTTGTCGTTTTTGCGACACTTACGGCGTTTGCCCTGGCACCTTGGCAACTGGCCCTCTTCAGATTTTTACTTGGCATAGGGATCGGGGCAGACTATCCGATTTCCGCTACGCTTGTATCCGAATTCAGTGCGACGCAAAGCCGGGGAAGGCACAGTACATCACTCGGCGCCATGTGGTTTGTCGGAGCGGTTGTTGCCTATCTGGTTGGCATACTGCTTGTCCCGCTCGGCGAAAATGCGTGGCGTTACATGTTACTTACTGGCGCCATTTTTGCTCTCATTGTCTTCTTTTTCCGTGTAACGCTTCCGGAATCACCACGATGGCTTACTGCAAGGGGGCGTGAAAAAGAAGCAGAAGAAATTATGCTGAAAATTACCGGACAGAAAGTCAAAATTCAGCCAAATATGAAGCCAAAACAAAAGATTAGCAGCCTTTTCACGAAAGGACTTTTCCGTCGCACTTTCTTTGTTTGCGGATTCTGGTTTTGCTATGCCGTTGCCTATTACGGAATTTCCATGTATACACCGACCATTCTAAAACCATTTACTCACGGATCGCAAATGATGGTATATATTGGTTCCGGAACGGTTAGTTTGTTGGGCTTAATCGGAGCAATTATCGGGATGAATTTGGTTGAAAGAATTGGCAGAAGGCCGTTGATCATTACTTCTTTTACCGGCTTATCCATTGCATTAATCATTTTAGCACTGAACCCTTCTCCGACAATGGCTTTTCTTGTCATCTTATTCAGTTTTGCCGTACTATTTGCCAACATGGGTGGCGGCATTCTTAATTTTGTATATCCAACTGAGTTATTTCCAACCGGCATTCGTGCAAGCGCTTCCGGATTGGCAACTGCCGTCAGCCGGATTGGTTCAATCATGGGCATTTTGGTATTCCCAAACCTTGTTGTGGCATGGGGTAACAGCAAAGCCCTCTGGTTTTTTGCCGCCGCCGGATTGCTGGGACTTCTTATCTCGGCTATTTTAGCACCGGAAACAAAAGGGAAAAACCTCGAACTTATTAATCAGGAATTTGATGAAAAAAATGCTGAAGCAGGAGGTAAAAATGGAAACTTGGCTTAGTATATGGTCAATCGGGCAGGAGAGCACGCTGGATGATTTTAAAATACTTCAAAAGGCCGGCTTTGACGGCGTTGAAATTTGGGCAGAGCATTTACGGGCAAAAGAAACCTTTGAATATGCCCGGCAAACTGGCTTAAGAACGAGCATTCATCTTCCATTTCATGATTTGAACATTGCCACGCCGGACACGATTATCTATGAAAGGGCGTTTCATGTATTAAATGAATGGATGGATATTTTAGCGGGATACGGAGGCAGCCATGCCGTTTTGCACGGTGGCTATGCCTGGTCCTCTGAAGAACGTGATGAAACGCTGTGTCGTGTTCAAAGCCGGCTCATGAAATTAAATGAAGCGGCACAAAAGCGGGGGATCGTGTTGTTGCTTGAAAATCTAATCCCTGACCGGTTAAATTACTGCCACCATGTTGCTTCTAGCTTAGAAGAATGGACCGGCCTGCTTCAAGCCTGTAATTTGAAGGCATGCCTGGACACGGGACACCTGGCGATCATGGGAAATGAACTGGAAGAGACTGTAAAACAGCTTGGTGAATTGTTGGGAGAGATACATGTATCAGAAAATGACGGAAAAGCGGATTTGCATTTGCTGCCGGGGGAAGGGAACCATTATACAGAAAAACTGATTGATATTTTGACAAAGTATCAGTTTACAGGGCCGGTTGTATTCGAAATTAATCCTTATCAATATACTCTAAAAAATATAGCAGATAATATGGCAAAGTTTAGAGAAAAGCAAAAATAACACGGGCAGAGACTTTAGAAACCCCCAGCTGGTAGTAAACCTTTTTCAAGGTTTATTAAACTGGGGGATTTTTCTTTTACTGGGAGGGAAAGCAATTGAAAAAGGGATTTATTTTTGATTTGGACGGAACCATTTATCTCGACAATCAATTAATAAAAGGGAGTGCGGAAACGATTGACTTCTTGCAGAATCGGGGACACCATGTTGTTTTTTTTACCAATAAATCTATTGCCACCAGAACTGATTACGTAAAAAAATTGAACCATTTGGGGATCCGTACCTCACTTGAAGACATTATCAATTCAAACTATGTGACTGCAAGATTTTTAAAGCAAAAAATGAATCCATCAGAGCTTGCCTATGTGATCGGAGAAAAAGCTTTGTATGATGAATTAGAAAAAGAAGGAATTTTAATTACAGAAGATGCTAATCTCGCAAACTATATTGTGCTGGGGTGGGATCGCCAGTTTACTTATGAAAAACTGAAGCAGGCATATATGGCATGGCGAAACAATCATGCTTTGATCATTGCCACCAATCCTGACCGTACATGCCCTACTGCAGAAGGACCGGTTCCGGATTGTGGTGCATTAATTGGAGCATTTGAAGGCGTGAGCGGCATCAAGATTGACCATATTATGGGAAAGCCCTCGAGGTTTGCTGCAGATCTTATTGTCAACCATATATTAAAGCTGAAGCCGGAACAATGCTATATTGTCGGTGACCGCCTCGAAACTGACATTCATATGGGAAATGTGTATGGCTTACATACCATTTTGGTTTTAACAGGGATCAGCACGCAACAAACGATCAAAACAACAGGGATACAACCGGAGTACATTCTTGAAAGTGTAAAAGAAATTATGCAAATGTCCGAGATTATGGACTGTAAAGCAGAAAGACGAGGTGCTTTGCATGATTGAATTTTTTCAGTTTGACAGCGAAATGCTCCTAAAACTCGTCATGTCTTCCATACTTGGATTGGCAATCGGGCTTGAACGGGAAATAAAAAGAAAACCACTCGGATTAAAAACAAGTCTTGTGATTTCAATTGTCAGCTGTTTATTGACGATTGTTTCCATCCAGTCTGCTTATTCGTTTCCGCAATCCGATTTTGTCCGTATTCAAATGGATCCTTTAAGGCTCGCTGCCCAGATTGTTTCCGGAATCGGATTTCTTGGGGCAGGCGTAATATTACGAAAAGAAGATGATACCATTTCCGGTTTAACAACGGCTGCCATGGTTTGGGGGGCAGCCGGTATTGGAATTGCCACCGGTTCAGGCTTTTATATGGAAGCAATTGCAGGGGGCGTACTGCTCATCATTAGCGTGGAGATCATTCCGGGATTGATGAAAAAAATTGGTTTTGAAAAGCTGTACGCAAAAGAGATTTCTCTCAATCTTATCTTACAGGACAGCCGTGATATCCAAAAAGTCATTCGCTCCTTAGAAAAACAAGATATGAAAATCATCCAAACCCATATTAAAGATCTGGAACATGCAGCATACCAGCTTGAGTTAAAAATAAAAGTCAGAGAAAAAACGAGCATTGCTTATATTTATAGTGAAATCATTCAAATGAATGAAATCAAGCGGTCGGAAATCAGCGGATAAAAAAAGAAACGGCACAAAAGGCCGTTTCTTTTTTATCAAATTAAATATCAAAATTCCAAAGTGAAGGATCCCCTGTTGAAATCGCCAGTGCACCTGCCTCTAATCCTTGCAAAATATCCTCTTTTGATTCAATTAAACCACCGGCAATAATTGGAAATTTTACCTTTCTTGTCAGCTGGTCGATAATGTTTGGCATCAGACCGGGAAGTACTTCAATGGCATCAGGACTACAGGTTTTACTCGTGTCAATTCCCTTCTGGACAGCGGATTTATCAATGAGAAAGATGCGCTGAATGGTCATTAGTTTTTCATCTTTTGCATATTTAATTAAAGAATGTTTGGTGGTGATAATTCCGGTTGGCTTCCATTTTTGAGCGACAAATTTGACAGCACTCCTTGCATTGGATAACCCTTCAATAAAGTCCATATGTATAAAAATATGCTTTCCGGCCTTTCTTAACTGTTCGAGATAATCTGACGTATTCAGCAAATCCCCTGTTAAGAGAAATACAATATTAGCACGGCTCAAAGCTGCTTTTTCAATATCTTCTTCTTTCTTCACTGAAGCAATGACCTGCGATTGAACAAGATCAACAATATTCAAAATAATTACCCCCTTTTTATAACCATGCTATATGTACTTATTCCTTTAACCTTGCTGGAATTCCTTCATAAAAAACTCTCCTTCAGCCGTCAATAGAAAGAATTGGCAAATACTTCTTACCCCGATTGTGTTCATGGTTTAACGATTTGGGGTGATTTCCATTCGTTATTTTAGCAAATGGCAAAGTGTCTTTTTCCCGTAGCCATTAAAAAAAGGAAAGCATATTTGCCCCAATGCTTTCCTCTTATTTCTATTTTTTCTTCTGGACTGTACTTATCTTTTATACGTGAGATCTTTACCGGTGTAAACAGGTTTTTTCACTTCAATCCAGCAGATGCCGGAAAAACGCCATACGCTTATCAAGAAGTATCATGAAGGGAATCAAATATACACAAAAATATAAAGGAGACCCCGGAAAAGGCCTCCTTTGTGAAATATAAAATTAACGCAACAATTGCAATACTTGCTGTGGTTGTTGATTGGCTTGAGCCAGCATAGCTTGAGCAGCCTGGGCAAGGATCGATTGCTTTGTTTGTTCAGACATTTCTTTCGCCATGTCAACGTCACGAATACGCGATTCAGCAGAAGTCAGGTTTTCTGACGAAGTTGTCAGGTTGTTGACTGTATGGTCTAAACGGTTTTCAAAAGCACCAAGTTTGCCTCTTTCAGCCGATACTTTTTGAATAGCATTGTCAATGACTTTAATCGCTGCATTTGCCTGTGTCTGCGTCGACACTTGCAATCCGCTGACACCTAAGGCTTGGGCACGCATATCATTGATGTCTACTTGTAAATTTTGTCCTCCGTTTGCCCCAATTAAGAAAGTTGCGGAACCGTCGGAACGGACATCTGCTGCTGCTTGCGTTTCTTTAAAAGAAGAAAGGGCGTTGGTTGCAGCTGTTCTGACATTCCCATTTTGGTCTTGGACGGTAATCGTGATGCCTTCAATCGCATCAGCCGTTCCTGCTGCAGCAGCTTCCAATTTCAGAGAACCGTCTGTGTTAGCAGTAAGTGTTCCCCCTAAATTTGTCCCAATATCTGACAATTTAGTATCAGCTGCCACAGTTACACTATTTGTTGTTGTCGTTCCATTTTTGACATAAGTGACAGTGACTTTGTCCCCAGCCGTAATGCCTAGTGAATTGCCGTCCTTATCTGTAAGGTCGGTAAGCAAAGTATCTGTTGTTGCAGCCGCATTCCCATTTCCTTTATCCTTAAAAATGCCGCTTGTATTTTCATTTGCCACAGCAGTCGTAACAGCTTTACCCATTGAACCGTCTAACAGATTTTTTGTGTTGAACTGGGTTGTATTGCCAATCCGGTCAATTTCGCTTTCCAACTGTGACATTTCACTTTGAATGTTTTGCCGGTCATCATCCGTATTTGTATCGTTAGAAGATTGTACCGCTAATTCCCGCATACGTTGTAAAATATCATGCGTTTCATTCAGTGCGCCTTCAGCCGTTTGGAGCAAGGAAGTGGCATCCTGGGAATTTTTTGTTGCCTGGTCGAGGCCACGAATTTGCGAACGCATTTTTTCGGAAATGGCAAGGCCTGCTGCATCATCAGCAGCACCGTTGATACGAAGCCCCGAAGACAGTTTTTGCATTGCTTTCGATTGTGCGTTTGTCGCAGCATTTAAGTGGTTCAACGTGTTTAACGCTGCAATGTTGTGATTGATAATCATCTGTTTTTCCTCCTTGAATGTTGTGCACCCACATCCTTGTGGGCGAAATTATCAACGGGGTTCGAGGTCGGCCGCCCTGTTCCCCCGCTCACTTTATATATCGGATAGCAGGACTTTTGATTTAATAGTTTTGCTGAATTTTTTTCTTTTCTTTCCTGTGGAGGTGGTGTGGGGGACTGGGGGGGGGGGAGAGCTGTTGTATTGTGGTTATCCGGTGTTTGCAGTAACAGGCACCAAAACAGCATAATTTCTTTTACTGTTTTGGTGCCTGTTACTGGTTATACCCTACCTCCCACAGCACTTCTTATATTTCTTCCCACTGCCACAGGGACATGGATCGTTTCGGCCGATTTTTCTGGTTGTTACAGGTTTGTTGTTTTCTTTTTTCAACGGGAGGGGATGCAGCGCCTCTTTTTCCTCCTTAAATATTTCGCTTGGCATATAGCCCTTTAAAATCCATTGTCTTGTATGATTATTTAATTGAATTAAAATGTTCATCATCGCTTCTGCAGTTTTGAAGTCGGCGATTTCAACCTGGGTTTGCATGAATTCAAGAAGATTGTTTGTTGATTCGCCCACTTTGATGGCAAAGATACATTCCATGATGATTTGGTCGGTTTCTTTACGGGTAATCCGATAATTGTCAAGAAGGAAGCGCCTGAATGATTTGGTGATTTTATTTTCCGAAACATAGTCAGGTGCGCCTGCTTGGAGTAACTGTGCTTTCGTAAAAGGATAGTAATCCAGGTCTTTTCTGCTGTCCTGCTCTTCTTTAATTTTAAAAGGATCAAATACACGTTGATGTATCAGGCCCTGATATTCCAAGCAAACCACTTTATAAAAATCGTCAGCCTGCCTCATCACGTTGAAAAACTCGATTGGACGAACCGGCTTTTTTGTATATTGTTCGATTTTTTCCAGCATGGTTTGGGAATTCAACACACCATAATAATACAGCATGCCTTGTGTGAGGCGAATCCATTCGGTGTTCCTTTTTAGAATGGATCTCACTTTCATGTCACCTTCTAGTGAAGACAGCGGCTCGATTAAATCTGCCGGCAGAGCGAGTACTTTTTCTCCCTTGTACGTCCCCGTGAAGATAAACCCAAGTGATTGTAAAAACTTGATTTGATAGGTTTCCATGGCAGGAGCAAATATAAAGCCCCCATTGTGGATCATGTTTTGAATCAAGCGAAATAAATGCTCATCTAATTGGCAGAGAATGATTTTCATGAGTATCGGAATATGTTCTTCTAGTACAGCCGTTAAATCCGCTTTTTTTAAGCTGCTTGCATTGCGGATGTTCAACCGTTTTCTGATTTCGTGTAACTCATCTTTTGTATATCGCAAAAGCCCGGCATGCAATGAGAAAGGAAGGGAAATCTCAGACCAAATTTTTTTTGCTTCCTTCTCCCTCATTTTTTCCGTCTCATCATGAATGGTTTCTAATGCTTGCAATAATATTTGTTCATCCGTACGATTATGTTTCAAAGTCGTCACCTCTATCATAACTGTATTATAAATCGATCCCGGGATCAAACACCAAGTGAAAAAGGACTGGCACCGCGTTAAGAATTTAAAAGTGGTGTCAGTCCTTTTTTGAGATGTCTGTAAAAAATGGAATGATGTGATGAAGTTTATGGACTTTCTATAAAATTGTCTTTTTCCATCTCATTCGGGATATCGTCATCCTGATACAAAAGCTTGCCATTTTTTAAGATTTCACTTTTCAATTGTTGAGAGGCATCTTCAAACTTAATGATGTCTAAGGAAAGTAAAGTATCCAGCTCGTCTTCCAAGTCCAAAGCAAACAATACCCATTCTTCTTTTGACATTTCCGGCGCCACAATGGCTAAATCAATATCAGACCGGTCTGTGTTATCTCCGACCGCTCTCGAGCCGAAAAGGATAATTTTCTTTACCTTTTCTGTTGAAAGGCCGATTTGAACGAGCTGGTTTTGAATTTTTTTATCCATCATTCTTCTTCTCGCTCCCACTGTCTTTCTTGGATTGGGCAAGCAGGTGGAGCAGGCCTTCGATATTTTTTGCGGCGTTCGCGTTTTCTTCCTGTATGTCCAAGTACACTTCTTTCCGGTGAATTTCAACATGTTTTGGGGCGTTGATGCCGATTTTGACCTGGTCGCCATGGATCGCGGCGATAGTGATTTCAATGTCATCGCCGATTTGGATCGACTCGCCTTTTTTCCGCGATAAAATCAGCATCTTCTCACCCCTTTTCCTTGTCCGGCCCGTCCGCAAAGAGCGGGTGCCTTGTGTGGTAATGCCGGTCGTTTAAAATCAGTTGTTTCGCCTTATGATTCTTTTCGTTCATAATGAGCGGGGCCTGCAAATTGGCTGTTGTTTCCGAAAACGGATCACGGACCGTCAAAATGGCATAAACCCGCACATCTTCCTCTTTTTCAATCGACAGCTGTTCAAGCGTGGCATCATCAATGTTAAATTCATAATCTCGGAAAAACAAAAACGGGCTTGTGACGACAAAAGCGACATAGGGTGACGCCGTTGACTGGAGGACCATGTAAATGCCGTCGTCCAAAAGCGGCAGCAAAACAAAGGATTTCTCATCCGGAAATCCCGGAATCCCGCCTTCAAAATGCCATATAGCTGCATCCTCTATTTCCACTTCACCGTGGTATTTTGTTTGAAGCTTCATCATGTTTAGTGAGGGGTCCCCGACTTTTGCTGCCGGGGAAAACCGCCTTCTCTCCTTTCGATGGGCATATTCTTTTGCGTTTTCTAAACCTTTGGGGGGGCATGCATGTTTCTGCTGCTAACCGGCGTTCCGCTCCTGCCCCGCCCGGTTCAAAAACATTCAGATAAAAAAACGGCACCACCTGGCAAAGCAGGGTGGTGTCCCCGTATTATTTCAAAAAGTCGAGCAATGTCGGCTGGATCACTTGTGCGCCGACTTTTAACGCAGCAATATAGGCGCCGGATGCAACGGAAAAGTCCGTGTACGCCTTATCGATATCCACATCTTCGTTTCCGGCCATGATCTTCGTTGCCGTTGTTTCCTGCTGGGTGACGCGGTCTTTCATCAAATCAAGGCGGTTGCTCCGCGCCCCGGCCTGCGACAGTTCGCTCAGCACATTGTCAATATGGCCGTCAATTTTGCCCAAATAGCTGTCAAAGCCGCTTGCCGATGTGCCGGATTTTAAATCGCTGATTAAATGGTTCAGGTCTTTAAACAGATCATCAGAAAAAGCATTTGCTCCGTTCGCATTGACTTGCAGATAAATGCCATTTGACAGTTCGATTTTTACCGGATTGGTGTTCATGCCGAGGCTGGTTGAGCCGTCAAACGTGCTGATATCGCCACTGATCGGCTTCTCCGTCGTCCGGGTGCCGTTAAAAATATATTTGTCATTGACTTTCGTATTGGCAATATTGACAAGCTGATCGCGAAGTTGTTCCACTTCATCGGCGATCGACTGCCTGTCAGTCGGAGTCTTCGTGTCCGTTGCCCCTTCCACTGTCAGTTCCCGGATCCGCTGCAACACCTGATTGGCTTCATCAAGAGCGTCATTTGTCGATTCAATCCAAGTGCTGGCTTCCGCGAAGTTGTCTTCGTATTGCTTCACCTGGGCGACGGTTCTCCGGTAGGAAATGCCTTTCATCGCGGACAGCGGGTCATCCGAAAGTTTGTTGATCTTTTTGCCGGAAGACAGCTGTTCCTGGTATTTCGCGAGTTTACTATAGCTTGTGTTTAAATTGTTTAAGAAATTATTGGCGAGCATCGATTGGGTTACACGCATCGTTTTTCACCTGCCTATCTGCCTACAACACCCATGCCGTTGATGATTTTATCGAGCATTTCGTCTGTCATAGTAATCATCCTTGCTGCAGCATTATAGGCTTGTTGGTATTTGATCATATTGGTTAATTCCTCATCAACCGATACCGAGCTGACGGACTTCCGGTTCATATCCACCGAATCCAAAAGGGAAGCGGTATTTGTCTGCATATTGCCTGCCTGTTCGGCATCAACCCCGAGCTTTCCAATGAGGCCTTCGTAATTGCTGGTGATGGTGCCGGATGCAAGCGGCAGACCGAGTGCCGCAATGTTAAGCCTGCCACTGATCCCTTCAAGCTGCACGGATTGGCTGCTTAAATCAAAGGTAACCACATTTGCAAGATTAATGGCATTCAGCCCGTCGCCGGAATCGCCATTTGAAGAGGCGGCGATTTTGTCGTATGTAAGGCTGCTGTTGACGGCAATTTGACCCGCGGCCCCTTTGTAGTCCGTTAAGGTACCGAACGTAAAAAAGGCAGTCCCGGCATTCCCTTTAAGGTCTGTCCCTTTTTCGTGGACAGCATTTAATACGTTTCCGAATGTGTAGGCGAGTTTGTCCAGGCTGTCGAGCAAACTCGGATAAGCCCCTGCTTCCACTGTGCCGTTTGCGCCGGCATACTGATAACCGTAGCTGTCAATCAGTCCCAACAGTTTGCCTTGCGGGAACGTGACCTTGCCGGTTGTATCCGCGACAGCAAAATTTTTCCCGCCGATTGTGATGCCGGTCATTTCCCCGTTTGCCGGTGGGCCGTCGAGGATACCGTCGCCGTTGCTGTCGGTTCCCCCTTGTACTTCAACTGCATTGTAATTTGAACCTTGGACAAGGTATACGCTTGTGCCATCCGCAGCGGTCATTTTAATGTTGTAAATGCCGTCCGCGTTTGCTTTTGGATTTCCCCCGCTTTTTTGTACTTCGACGGTGACGTTCAAATAACTGGACAACTTATCGACAAGGCTGTCCCTTTTGTCATACAAGTCGTTTGGCAAATAACCGTTCGGCTCAAGTTCAGCGATCTGTTTATTTAAGTCACTGATTTGCTTTAAAGTGGAATTGATATCGTTGACCGATACGCTGATTTCGCTGCCGACATCCGTTTTGTACTGGGAAAGCGTGCTGTTTAAATAGTGGAATGTATCCGTCAGCGTCTGCCCGCGTTCCAAAACAACCGAGCGAGCAGATACGTCTTCTGGATTCGTGCTTAAGTCCTGAAGGGATTCCCAGAACGCTTCCATTGTGTTGGACAAACTGCTTTTCGTTCCCGTTTCATCCATGACGGCTTCCATTTTGCTTAATGCACCAGATTTGGCTGACCAGTAACCCGCTGCACTGTTGTTTTCCCGGTATTGGACATCGAGATACTTGTCGCGGATCCGCTGCACTTCGCCCGCTTCCACCCCTGTCCCGAGCTGTCCGGCGATGGCCGGGCGGTTCATCGAAGCAGCGGGGTACGGATCTGACGCCTGCAAGTTTACCCGCTGCCTTGTGTAGCCATCGGTATTGGCATTGGCCACGTTCTGCCCGACGGTGTACAGGGCATTCTGTTGGGCCGTCAAAGCCCGTTTTGCTGTTTCTAATCCAAAGAAAGTGGACACCTTGCTTCTCCTCCGTATTCTTTCAGGCTTTTGAGTCGAACCGCGGCATGGCGGCCGCCGCTTTTTGCCCGGACGGCGGCCCGTATGTGGTGGGTTCATTTTTCGGATAAATCAGATCCAGCATGAATTGGGTAAATTGAAGGGAATGATAAAGGAGCATCTGGTTCAGCTCATTTTGCTGTTTCAGCTTCTTTGTGATGCCAATCAGGCTGTCCCTCAATGTTTCGAGCTGGGACCGTGCTTCCCCCGATACGGCCGCGATGCAGTCCGACAGCGTCCCATTGCCGCCGGTAAGCGTCTTTGCCAGCGTTTCCCGTTCCTGTTCAAGTGCGCCGATTGCACGGATATGGGCCTGTTCTTCCTGCGTAATTTTTTGCAGCCGTTCTATCTCCTGCTTTTTCACCGCTTCGGTTTTTTCGGTGGCAAGGATAAACAGGCTTTCATGGAGCTTCTGCAATTTTTCAAGACATCGGATCAATTTTTCCGCAGCCATTTACGCCCCTCCTTACTTGCCTGTAAAATATTTCAAAATGCCTTCAGCGGTTTTTTCCGCATCCGGCTGATAGGTTCCGTGCTGTACCTGTTGTTTTAAAGCCTCAATTTTCCGGCTCCGTTCCTGCTCAAACTGGGACGTTTTTTGCAACTGTTTCGCTTCTGAAGAAATTTCCACTTTATCCGTTTTCCGGGTGCTGGAGGCGGTTTGCTGCACATCCCGCCTGGCTTGCTGCTGATACGGATTGATCCCTGAAGTATTGACCGGATTGATTTTCATTCGGCTCACCCCTTTTTCAAACAGTATCCGTTCCATTATGTTTATTATATCGGATAAAGCTGCGCAATGTTTACTTGATGTGATAAGTCTTTTTCCTTATTTCTTCCTGCCGTTTCTTTTCTTTTTCAAAACGTTCAAGATCTTTTGCAATCGTTTTTGCACATTCTTCGCATAACTTTCCGGACTGGATTAATTTTCCGCAACGGTCGCAAGGATATGCCAGATTCGGAAAATGCGCAATCAAAAGCCGGCCGCTCCGCACCCATTTGAAAACCAGTTTTTCCGGGACATTGTTTTTTTCAACAATTGTCTCGATTGTTGCCGCACGGTTTTCGCGTTTCCGCAAGAATTGAAAAACCCGTTCAAATGCAGCTTCTTCCTCGCGATAACAGTCTTCACACACATCGCGGACGGAATTTTTGACATATAATTTACCGCAATTCGGGCAGTTTGCCAACTCCGCCATTCGGCCCGCCTCCTTTTCCGGCACATTTGTCTTCTATCTTCTATATCGGCAGAAATTTCGTTGTGTTTAACTTCTCGCCACAGTTAACGATACAATTTTTCGGGCGCCCGCTTCACGCAACACTTTTGCTGCATGGCGGACGGTTGAACCCGTCGTGTAGATATCATCCACCAGTAAAACGGAACGGCCTTCGATTGAAACTTCTTTTTCCATATAAAAAGTTTGGGCTTGATGAATGCGGTCAGCCCGTGTTTTTTTCGATTGCTTTTCAGCGTGGACGCGGTGAAGAATGTTTGCCGTTTCGAGCCCGGCAGCACGGGCGAGCGCCTCCGCCTGGTTAAAAAGCCGTTCGGAAAGGCGCTCCGGGCTGAGTGGGACCGGCACGATGCAGTCAAATGTGCGGGACTTAAGCACCTCTTTGATGCCATCCGCAAAAATGGCGGCAAGCGCATAATCCCCGCGAAATTTGAAACGGGTAAAAATTTCTTTACAAAAATCGTTGTACGTATAAAGCGAAATGTTTTCATCCAGCACGCCCGCCCATTCCGGGTCTTGTTCCCATCTGGCACAGTCAAGACACAGAGCTCCCTCCACATAAGAAGCATCCAACTTGGCCAGGGGTCGGGAACATTTCGGGCAGACAGGCGGTGTAATTTTTTCAAGCTGCGCGCGGCAATCTTCGCAAAGAAGTGGTCCGGGCTGCGGAAAAATCAGCGTGCGCCAGGACAGTTTATGGGTAAGCGGCTGATGGCAGAACAGGCAATATTCATGCATCGAGCAACCCCCGCTTTCCCGCTTCTTCATTCATGGAGAGAATATGGCGCTGTGCTTTCACCATCGCATTTGATTTTCCGTAATGGAAAAACGTCACGTCCCCACTTGGAAAATCGGCGCTTCTTCCGGCTCGGCCCGCGATCTGGACGAGGGCAGCTTCCGTAAAGATAGCATCTTCCGCCCCGACGACACAGACATCAATATTCGGAAACGTGACGCCGCGTTCAAGAATGGTCGTTGTTAGCAAAAGCGGCGTTTTGCCGGCGCGCATCCTTTCCACTTTTTCTTTCCGATCCGGGTCTTCTGCGTGCACCGATTCAATCGCTGGATGCAGCTGTTTAAAAACCGGCTCTGCTTTTTTCATGAGGCGGATGTTCGGGAGAAAAAGAAGCGCCTGTTTTCCGGATTCAAGCCTCTTTTTTACCCATGCTTCAACCGGAACCGGGAGCTTGCCTTTCTCAAACTTTTTTCGCCAGTTGCCTGCCCATTTGAATACAGGAACAGGGAGGGGCTTGCGGTGATAGCGGGCCGGGATCGTGACAAACGGGCGCTTACCTGTCTTGCATTCAAGCTGCCATGTTTCACTTGGTGTTGCGGTAAGATAAATGCGGGCGCAGCGGTCTTTTGCCGCTTTTTGAACGGCGCACTGCAGCGTTTCATCGAAAGTATACGGAAAAGCGTCCACTTCATCTACAATCACGACATCAAAGGCGGATGCAAAGCGGTACAGCTGGTGGGTAGTGGAGATGACGAGCTGCGCCCATTTATGGCGGTCAGGGCTGCCGCCGTAGAGCGCGGCAATCGGAATATCCGGGAAAACGCGGCGGAAGCGGGGGGCAAGTTCAAGGACGACATCTGTTCTGGGGGTTGCGATGCAGACGCGTTCGCCGTTTGCAAGCGCCGCTTCAATCCCTTTGAAAACGATCTCTGTCTTCCCTGATCCGCAAACAGCCCAAATCAAGAGCTCGTTTTTTTGAAGAATGGCTGCTTTAACCGCTTCGGATGCAGCCTGCTGCCCTTCAGAAAGGGTGCCATCCCAATGGAGCGGGTGCCTGGGCGAGTGGAATGCGGGCGCAGGGCCTGCCCATGTGATAAGCGGCTTGCATGCGGTGACCCGCCCCATCATCAGGCAGTTCCGGCAATAAATGCTCGTTTTCCCGCAGTGGGCGCAAGGGAATTCGGCAAAAAGATGCGGCGCGCGGTTGCCGCAGCGCAAGCAGACACAGTGCGGGAATTCGCCCTGTATCGCCGGCTCAGCGCGGATCCAGCCTTGTTTAAAGTGCTGATCAAGCAGTTCCGGTGAAAAAGGGATTTCCGGTTCGAACAGGATCCGTCCGGCGAGGTGGCGTTGAAGCTGTTCGGAGAAAACAGAAGGCAAACTGATCACTCCTTTGTTTTAATCGCGGGGGTGGGAAAATGGGGGCAGCCCGGTTCTAACGGATTTGGGAAAATGGCAGGCAAAGGACCGTATGGATAATGGAGTGCAACCGCCTTTTCGCTTATTCAATCGCGGATTGGCTGTCCGGCGGGTTTTTGGACTTGTCCCAAGAGGTAAAATCCTCCAAAGTGATTGACTGTCCGGCGGGTTTCAAGACTTGTCCTCGGGCGTGTTATGCCAAGTTTGTCCCGGATGATCCCATCATGCCGGGCTGTTCCAGCGATTTGGAACAGCCTGGCTCTTATTTCAGCATCCAGGCGATGCCGATCGCGCCTTCACCAAGGTGGGTCGCGATGACCGGGCCGAAGTAGCTGATCGAAAAGTCGACGGTTGGAAAGCGTTTTTCCAATTCATCTTTGATCTCAAGCGCCTGTTCTTCCCGATTGGCATGAATGATGGAGCTTTTTAGTGGCAAGCCTTTGGCGGCATCCTCGCCGAGCAGGTCAAAAATCCGGTTGAGCGCTTTTTTCTGGGTGCGGATTTTTTCAAACGGGACAATTTCATCATCAACAAAAGTTAATAGCGGCTTGATTTTTAACAGGCTGCCGATAACGGCCTGCGATCCGGACAGCCTTCCGCCGCGCTGAAGGTGGGTGAGATCATCGACCATGAAGTAGGCTTTCGTGGATGCTTTTAATTCATCGAGGCGGGCGAGGATGTCTTCCGGTTCTTTTCCGGCAAGCGCCATTTTCGCCGCATCAATCGCGTAAAATCCCTGTGCCATGCAGCTCCAGCCGGAATTGTAAGGGTACACTTTTATCCCTTCCACCATCCCGGATGCGGTTACGGCACCCTGGTATGTCCCGCTGATTTTTTTGGACAAGTGGATGCTGATGACGGCATCGTAGTCTTTGGCAAGCTGTTCAAACAGTTCGACAAACTGGCCGATTGACGGCTGCGAGGATGTTGGAAGCTCGTCCGCCATGCGCATTTTTTCAAAAAACACATCTGCTGTAATGTCAACTTCTTCGCGGTATTCTTCCTGCCCGAAAATCACATTCAATGGAATCATGTAAATCGAATATTTTTCGCGTACTTCTTTTGGAATATAAGCGGTACTGTCGGTCACAATGGCCGTCCTCATTTTTCCATCTCCCTTCCGCTTTCCTATTTTTATTTTATAGAATCAGGAACCATTTGTCAGCCGTCTTCTTTTTGCGTATGTGTCAAGTTTTTCTCGACAAGGTTTAAATATCGGGTATTCCAAGACACTCTTTTTGTACACTTTCGGCTACCATGCTTTACTTGCTCGGTGTAATTTTCAGAAAAGATGTGATATTTCCGTATAAAGATGGATAACGGGGATGTTGAGGCGCGCGAAATTCACTCGCTTTCCGCGGGCGGCCGGCGAGCCTCCTCGCTCGTACCTCGCTGCGGGGTCTCTCCTGGCTCGCTTTTCCCGCAGGAGTCTCGTAAATTTCGCGCGCCTCAACGATCAGTCCCCACTGAGCCAGGCTTAAAACGAAAGCTCTAATATTTTGCTTAAATGTCCCATTGCCGATGAACTGCTTGAATGCAGGGCAACTGATCCGTGCTTTACGCCCACTGACGGGCGTACAGGCTGCTTGAGTAGTTGAGACATCCTGATGGATTGTTTCAAGTTCCGTTGCTTTCTCTCGCTTCTTGAACGGTGTTTCAGATAGGCTTCTCTCAATGTCCCATTGAGTATGCCTTGTTTGATTTTCACCATGGCTTCTGCGCCAAGTTCACTCCAATGCATGCCCCTTTTTTTCATCCTGAAGGAGATATGCCTTTGATTCGATTCCATCGCTCCTAGGCCTCTCGCACCTTCCGGCACGTTTTTCACCTTGTCTCTCCAGTCAAAAATGCGGTCCCAGTTTTTCAAGATATACGAACGGAATTCCTTGATTTTCTTGAGAGCCTTTTTATCCGTCAAGGTGCTTTCGTGCGTATCCAAATATAACGTGAATTGGTCCAGGTCATGCGTTCTAATCGCTTTTCTAATTTGCTCCTTGATCTCGCTCTTTCCGCCCCCAAATGTCCTTATGATGGCTTGTGCAACGTGGTAGGTATCCAGCTGGTTGAGCACCGGAAATTCCGACTGTGAGAATGCTGTTTGAAACCGTTCAGCTGTGTACCCAGCACCTCCATCACTGTTTGTAATGACATGCGCTTTTTCGAGGGAATAGGTGTTGGCAGCTGTGGCTTGGACTTCATCCCAAAATGTCTGAATGTCTTCCGTCGTCATGATGACTGTGGGCTGACGCAGGGAGACCCTTTTTCCATTGGTTTCCCAACCTTCATAGAGAATGGCATGGTGGACTTCCATACCCTGTTTCTTTTCCAGTCCCCGGATGAATACGCCATCTGCTTCGGAAAACAGGTAGTCTATCTTCTTCCCATCAGGCAGTGAAGCAGCTATTTCCATCTCTTCTACAAGGGCCTTGTCGGCTTCCGCCTGCGTTTTCCCTACGCGTTTCACCATTTCCCCTACAGTTGTATGACTAAGACTCACGGCTGTCCATTCTTTTAAAATATTCGCCACCTCCCGATAGGTGTTCTCACTTGCCAACTCTGCCACCTTTAATTCCACTAACGGGCTGTATCGTTGGTGTGGTACCAGCCCCAAACATTCATCCAAGGGATAATGTGAGTTCCCTCTCTTATCACGCATTAATGAACGTTTAAAAGTCACACTTCCAAATAGAAACTGAACGCTTCTGTTATCACTACGGCAGTACTCCCAGCCTTCCTCCAACTTCTTTTGTTTAATTGTTTTATCTAACTCCTCAAATACATCCCCAACCCATTGTGTAAAAACCTTCTGCATCAGAATTTTAATTTGTTCTTCAAATTCCATAAGACTCTTTGTACCCTTTAATAATCCAGCAATTATTGATATAATATCCATGGGAAGACCTCTCTCTAGATGTTCATTTAGCTGTGTACATTTAGATGATAGAGTGTCTTCCCATTTTTTTCCACTCATTTGCCCCTTCGAGTAAAATTTTACACATACCTTTTTGCAATATGGAAATCTGTTTTGTGGCTGGTGTTTTTTGCCAAATCCCCCAATTCTCCTGCAAGTGTGTAAAATGCTATTTCAATCCTGCCGTAGATTCCCTTCACTGCAAAAATTTCCTTTTCACTTCAAGATTTCGCAAATGATACAAAATTGTAAATAATACCAGGTCCGGAAGCCAAAAAAGGAAGAATCCGTATGGTTCAGCATACAATCATTCACTTGATGGCGCTTTCTTTAACGGAAAAATAAATCTTTTCCAGAAAACGTTCGTGTTTTCGCCTTTTTCAAAACTTAATTTTCTGTTTTATCTGTCCTTTACAAATCATGTCATATTTTGTAGAATGTCTAAGGTAACTCAAATGGTGCATGCAACTCAGAGACAAAAGGTGTATCGTTCAGATTTAAAATATTTGAAAATTCTCCGTTGGCAAAATTATTGGATCACATCTTCATCACTGGGTTGGCTGCAAATAGAAGGAGATTTTCGACATGGAATTATTCAGGAAAAAATCAATGGATTACATGCTTAAGCAGGCCCGCGGAAAAAAGAGCCTGCAAAAAGCCCTTGGCCCCTTTGATTTGACTATGCTTGGCGTGGGGGCGGTCATCGGAACAGGCATTTTTGTTTTGACCGGTATTGTTGCTGCGCAGGCGGCAGGCCCGGCAATCATTCTGTCCTTTATTTTTTCAGGGATTGCCTGTGCGTTAACAGCTTTATGCTATGCTGAATTCGCTTCTATGATCCCTGCTTCAGGAAGTGCGTACACTTATAGTTATGCAACGTTTGGCGAGTTGTTTGCCTGGGTGCTCGGATGGGACTTAATTCTCGAATACGGCCTGGCCTGTTCAGTTGTAGCGAGCGGCTGGTCCGCCTATTTCCAGGATCTTGTACGCGGATTTGGCATCCATTTGCCGCAGGCTTTAAGCGGCGCTTATAATCCGGCCAAAGGTTCGTATATTGACCTGATGGCTGTAGTGATCGTGTTCTTCCTTTCTGCTGTATTGCTGACCGGCGTGAAGGAATCGAGCAAAATCAATAATGTCATGGTCTGTATTAAAATCGGCGTCATTCTTTTATTCCTCGCTGTCGGCATTTTTTATGTCAAACCAGCGAACTGGACACCATTTATGCCTTATGGCTTTAGCGGCATCATAAAAGGGGCGGCAACCGCATTCCTCGCTTATATCGGATTTGATGCCGTTTCGTCTGCGGCTGAAGAGGTCCGCAACCCACAGCGGGATATGCCGATCGGAATTATTTCTTCTCTTGCGATTTGCATTGTCCTTTATGTCGCTGTATCTGCAGTGCTGACCGGGATGATTCCGTATGCCAAGCTGAATGTCGGCGATCCGGTTGCGTTTGCGCTCCGGGTTGTTCATCAGAATTGGGTGGCAGGCTTTGTTTCACTCGGTGCAATTCTTGGCATTACAACCGTTCTCTTTGTCATGATGTACGGGCAGACGCGCCTTTTCTTTGCGATCAGCCGCGACGGTCTGCTTCCAAAATCGATCTCAAAACTGACGGAAAAGACAAAAACCCCGACAAGAAGCATCATTTTGACATGGCTGATGGCAACGGTTTTCTCAGCAGTTGTCCCGTTGAACCAGCTTGCAGAATTGACGAATATCGGCACTTTGTTTGCTTTTATTGTTGTCTCGATCAGTGTCATTGTGCTCAGAAAAACACGGCCGGACATCCCGCGCAGTTTTAAGACACCGTTCGTCCCGGTTATTCCGGTGCTGGCAGTAATCGCGTGTGGTTATTTAATGGTCCACCTGTCGAAAGTGACCTGGATTGGCTTTCTCATATGGTTCATCATCGGGCTTGCCATTTATTTCGGATACGGGTATCGGCACAGTGAACTCGGGCATTGGAAAGATGACAGAACACCGGCTGATCCGGTTAAAAATTGAAATAGGGAGACAACAGGAACACCTGCCCAGCGGACAAAAGAACGCCTGCATAGAATGCCGGGCAGGTATCCGGGCAGGCTTAGAAATAGAAGAACAGCGGCTTATGGGCGCCACAAAAGCATTGCTGCCCCGGCTTGGCCGCATATCGGAAAATTGAAGCAGACATAAAGTCAAAAAAAGATTCCCGGGCGCACGCATACGCCCGGGAATCTTTTTCTATCCTGTAAATTTGCACTTGGTGATTTTCATTTCTGCGCCGGTGTTGCATGATTGTGGCATGGCGCCTGCGCACCATTCAAAGCCTTGGCATACACAAGTGTACGGCCAGGGCCTTGTTTTAGCGGACTTCAACCCACCCGTTTTTAATGGCGGTCACAACCGCCTGGGTACGGTCTTTCACTTTTAATTTTTGCAAAATATTGCTTACATGGTTTTTCACTGTTTTTTCACTTATGTATAAAGCATCTCCAATCGCCCGGTTGCTTTTTCCGTCCGCGAGCAGCTGCAGAACCTCGCATTCGCGCGGCGTGAGCAAATGCAGCGGCGGGACAACTGCCGGCGGCTGCTGGTAGGCGCCGCCCGGTGTATAGCGATTCGACAATTTGCGGAATTCTTCCACCAAATTATGGGTGATTTTCGGATGCAGGTAACTGCCGCCTTCAGCAACCACCTTTACAGCTTCAATCAGCGCATCGGAATCCATTTCTTTCAGCAAATAACCGGTTGCGCCTGATTTTAATGCGTGTGTGACATACGATTCATCATCGTGAATGGAAAGAATAATAATTTTTGTTTCCGGATATGCCTCGATCAGCTTTCTTGTTGCCTCTACCCCGTTTTGGTGGGGCATATTGATATCCATCAGAACAACATCCGGATGGTATTTTTCAATAATGTCCAGCGCCTCTTCGCCGTCTTCACCCTCGGCTACCACTTCAAATGTTTTTTCAAATTCCAAAATCCGCTTGACGCCCTCTCGGAACAACTGATGGTCGTCAATAATCGCAATTTTTACCGTCATGGTCACCTTTTCTCCTTTTCCAAGTCTAATTGCATCGGGATTTGGATAATCACCAATGTTCCCGCTCCTATTTTTGAATGAATGGAAATTTCACCATTTAAAAGGCTGACACGTTCTCTCATGCCGACAATCCCGAAAGCCCCTTCGTGGATGCTGCGGATATCAAAACCGACGCCGTTGTCTTTGACTGTCGCGATAAAACTGTTTTTCCTCAGCTCCGATTTCACCTGGATTTCCGTCGCCTTCGCATGCTTTAACGCATTTTGGACGGATTCCTGGATGAGACGGAAAAGCGCGATTTCGTAATTAGTCGGAAGCCTTCGTTCTTCCCCGAGATGCCTGTATGTAATGACCGGGCTTCCTTTATAGCTTTCAATCGTAGACAAATATTTTTTGAGCGTCGGAATCAGCCCGAGATCGTCTAATGCCATCGGCCGCAAATCGTAAATAATGCGCCGCACTTCTTTCAATGAATCGCGCACCAGTTCTTTTAACGTGCGCATTTCAGCAATGGCTTCCTCCATGCCATTTTCATGATAAACTTTTTCCACCAGGTCGGAACGGAGCAGCATATTGGCCAGCATTTGTGCGGGCCCGTCGTGTATCTCCCGGGAAATACGTTTCCGCTCTTCTTCCTGCGCTTCAATGACACGCAAACCGAATTCCTGTTTATGCTTTGCATCTTCAATCGCCTCGCTGATGCTTTGCAAGTCGCTTGTTAAATAATTTAATACGACCGTTGTTTGCGAGACGAGATGATTGGCCCGGTCAATCGTATCCTTTAGTGAATGCAGCCTGCGTTCCAGTTCATTTCTTCTTTCGCGCAGCTGAAGTTCGCGCTGCCGGTTCATGGACAGCTGAATTTGGATCGTATGTGCCTTTTCATATGCTTCGCGCACCTGCTGTTCGGAAAAGTCACGGAAATGCTGGCTTACTTCCGCCAGGCGTCGCCTTGCAAATTTGGACTTCGTTTCCAGCTCATCTGTCTGCTCAATAACTTTAGCCACTGTTGCTTTGACTTCCTCAAGCTCATTGATGAGCGCATCGTAATCCTGGCGGCATCTTTCTCCAATTTCAAAAATTTCGTGTTTGCTTTCTTCAACTGTTGTAATCATCTTCTCCAGAATCGTATCCAATACTTTGGAGTCGAATGTTTTAAAAGTCATCTTACTTCCCCCAAAAGGTATAATAAAGGCTTATCCGAGAGCAGGGCAAGCCGCAGCACACACGCGGCTAATGTTATTTTAACGCGAAAACCGCCGGTAAACGATCAGAAAATAAAGTATAACCGTATATCAGGACTATTTTCCTAGGTACTTTTGTAGGAAAATGTGAACCGATATACGGCAGCTTCGACATATTCTTATATATTAAAATTATACCATACAAAACCGTGTTATAATGAGGGAAAAACAGGTTTTGCTAAAGGAAGGTTGCAATGTTAAAAGAATATTATACAGTCAAAGGCGAGGCTGTGCATGAAATAGATATCCAGAAATCACGGTTTATCGCCCATGTGAAGCGAGCGGAATCGGAAGAGGAGGCGCTCAGTTTTATCGCTTCTGTGAAAAAGAAGCACCGGGACGCCAATCACAACTGTTCCGCTTATATGATCGGTGAGCAGAATCTCATTCAGAAAGCATCGGATGACGGCGAACCGGCCGGAACTGCGGGCGTTCCGATGCTGGAAGTGCTGAAAAAGAAGGATTTGAAGGATACGGCAGTCGTGGTGACGCGCTATTTCGGCGGGATTAAACTCGGAGCCGGCGGATTGATCCGTGCGTACAGCAAAGCAGCTTCAGAAGGCATCAACGCATGCGGCATCGTCAAAAGGACGCTTACCGCCACTTTCCATGTCAAACTGGATTATACGTGGCTCGGGAAAGTCGAGAATGCGCTACACCATTCCCCGTATGAAATAAAAGAAATCCGGTATCTCGCGCAGGTGGAATTGGATATTTATGTAAAAGAAGGGGAACAGCATGCTTTTGAAACGTGGATCTCTGATTTAACAAACGGGCAGGCGGATGTGGCCGAGGGGGAAAAACTATATTTGGAAACGGATGTTGCCCGGTAAAGAGAAGCATAAAAATCGGAAAAGCAGAAGCGGAAAGCCCGTCATCCGGCTTTCTGCTTTTTTAAACCGGAAGCGGACGAACAGGTATCAATCCAACACGGCACGCAAAACAGCCGCTGAGCCGGATACAACCGGCCGTGAGCAGGAGATGCTGAAATCTCAGCCAGATTGCCGTTAAAACTGGGACTTGCAAAACAGGTTTACAGCCGGCCGGAACCTCATCATCGTTGCAGTTAACGGAGCTGCCAAAGTCGCAAACCTGAAACTGCCAGTTGCGGTTTTGTGCAGGTGCTGCCCCGGATTATTTATTTCGGGAACGGCCCAGGTGGATCCGGACGGCTATGACCGGTTTTTTATAAAATTCAACAGTGGCTTGTAATCTTTTCCGATCAGGCCAATGCTTTCAACGAAAATCTCAATTGTAATCAGGATCACACCGATAAAGATGAGCGAACCCCAGAGCGTCGCCATCGAGAAGATAAAGGCGGCGAGGCTGAACATGGCAGCGATCGCATAAATAATCAGCACGACTTGGCGGTGTGAAAAGCCAAGGCGCAAGAGGCAATGGTGCAAATGCGATTTATCCGGGGCCGATAAAGGCTGCTTATGGACAAGCCGGCGGATAATCGCAAAGAAAGTATCCGAAATCGGCACACCGAGAATAAGCGCCGGAATAATCAAGGAAATAAAGGTTACATTTTTAAAACCGAGCAATGACAGCACGGAAATCATGTAGCCGAGAAAAAGGGCACCGGTATCGCCCATAAAAATCTTTGCCGGATAAAAATTATAAAATAAGAACGCAATCGTACTGGCCATTAAAATTAGGCCGAGCACCGTCACATAGGCGTCCCCCATAATAATCGCCATGCCGGAAATGGTTAACAGCGCAATCGAGGAAACCCCCGCAGCGAGCCCATCCAATCCGTCAATTAAGTTGATGGCATTCGTGACGCCGACAATCCACAAAATCGTCAGTGGGATACTAAAAATCCCAAATTCCAGCTGTCCGCCGAAAGGAAGGTTGATGAATTCGACATGAATACCGCTTAAAACAACAACCAGTGCGGCTGCCAGTTGGCCGATGAGTTTGACGCGCGGTGACAGCTCTCTTACATCATCAACCATGCCCGTAATGACAATAATCAAGCTGCCGAGCAAAATAGGCAGCGAATGCGGGCTGTCCGGTTGAAGCAGCAGAACGCCGGCGATAAAACTGATATAAATAGCAAGACCGCCTAAACGGGGCATGACTTTCATATGAACTTTTCGCTGGTTCGGCTTGTCAACTGCCCCGATCCGGATCGCCAGTTTTTTAATCAGCGGCGTCAGGAGTAATGTGAGCATAAAGCATATAAACAAGGTCAGGAATATCAATGTGCTGCCTCCTTTGGTTGATCATAACCAATAAGGATTGAAGTGATCGTGAACCCGCCATCGATGCCTGAGCATGATAACCGTTTCACTTTTTCTTAAAAACATTATACCTTAACTTTCTTAAAGCAATCTTAAAAAAATATTTACCCGAAATTCACTGTAACCATTATAATTGTTCTCCGACAATTTATCCACTAACATTTGAGCGATTCTACTATTTTTCATGCTTTTTCTCGCAGCAACCGCCAAAAAACATAAAAAAAGGCATCCCCGGTCACTTTGACATCAGGGATACCTTTAGATACAAAAACCGCATTGTTTAAGTGGCCGGCATCAGCAAACAAATCTTTTTGGCGGCTGGACAACCGGCATCCATGCCGCTCCCCGAGATGCCGCCCTTTCACGCTATATAAAATGAGCTTAGGCTTTCCCCTCCGAATGGATCGTTATAAAGAACGCAGTCTTCTTATCTCATCCCGCGTCACAAATTTTATTTCAATTTATATAGCATGAAGCTTTAACCTTTTTTGCAGCGGGGATGGCCCTTGCAAAGTTAACTATTGAAACAGATTTACGGCTTTGTTCACGACAAGCCCGCTGCCGCCGCGATGTTTAACATTTTCAATCAGCATCGCAACAAGCATATTCGGGTTCTTTTCGTCATATACGACGAAAAAGCCGTTTTCTTTGCCGCTTTGATCTTTTTGGCTCTTTTTCAGTTCAGCGGTGCCCGTTTTCCCCGCAAGCTGCGCTCCGGAGATATTGGCAGCGTGCGCCGTGCCGGACGGATCCGCAACGACCTGGCGGAGCATACCGGAAATCTCCCCGGTGATTTTACTGCTTGCGGCATGTTTCCACACTTTTGTTTTTTCACCTGCAAGCAAATTTGGCTTCAGTTCATCGCCGCTGTTTAAAAACGGCGTGTAGCTGATGGCGAGATGGAGAATATTCATTTGCATCTGCCCCTGGCCATAACCCGTGTCTGCAAGCTGGATGTCACTGCTGAACTTGCCGGTAGACGAAATTTGCGATGCCTTCAACGGATACGCAAACGGAATGTCTTCCCCGAATCCGAAACCCTTCAGGCCCTTTGCAAATTTGTCCGCCCCGATATCAAGCGCGGTTTGGGCAAAAAAGATATTATCGGATAACACGAGCGCTTTTTCCATGTTTTCCGGGCTGTTATTGGCGTGGACGCGGGTCACTTTATAGCTGCCCCAGTCGGCGCTCTTTTGCCACGAAGTCCCTGTAATGGTTTTCGTTGCCGCGGCTGTTGTCGTCCCGGTATCAAGCGCGATAGCCGCAGTGACCGGCTTGATTGTTGAACCCGGCGCATACGTAAGGGCAAACCGGTTAATGAGCGGCTTATCCGGATCTTTTTCAAGTTTCGTGTAAGCGGAAGAAGACATGCCTGAAATAAAATCATTTGGGTCGAAAGCAGGCGTGCTTACAAGGGCAAGCACGTCACCCGTTTTGGGATGGATGGCCGCGGCCGTGCCGGCATCCCCCTTCATTTGATTGTAAATTTTCTGTTGCAATTCGGCATCGATGGTGACTTTGATATTCTCGCCGTTTTTCACTTCTTGTTCAGCAACGGTATAGGTGCTGCCGTCCTGCTTCTCGATGTAAATTTTTTCTCCTGCCTGGCCGCGGAGCTTTTGGTCATACAACTGTTCGAGCCCGCGCTTGCCGATTACACTCTCCGCAGTATAGCCTTTCTTTTGCAGTTTTTTCAGTTCTTCGCCAGTGATCGCACCGATATAACCGGTTAAATGCGCAGCGGCTTTCCCATAAGGATAAACGCGGGCACCAACCGTTTGCGAAGAAAAGCCCGGGATGGATGTAACTTTTTTCACGAGATCCTTCTTCTCCATCGGGACTTTTTTCAACGGGACAAACAAATGAGGCTGCACCCAGTCCTCGTCCAGTTTTTGTTTGATTTCGTCCGCTGACATACCGAGCAGGTCGGCAGCTTTTTGTATATCCGCTTGTTTATCCCCTTTCAATTGTTCCGGAATGATGCCGATTTGGTACACGCTGCCGTTTTTGGCCAACGCTTTTCCGTTTCGGTCCAAAATTTCCCCGCGGACAGCGTTTTGGTCGGACACTTTAATTGTATCCCCTTTGGCCAAATGCGGGAGAATAAGATCCGGCTTCCAATTGACATACCAGTTTTCTTTTTTGTCCCGTTTTTCCTTTACAAGCGCCACTTTATCCTTGTAGGCGACTTTGCCGGCTGAGGTTTGGAACGAAATTTTGACCGGCACGGTAACTTTCTCTTTGTTTTTATAGGCATCTTTATCCAACGATTGGTATGAAACATTTAAATCTGAAACATTCAAGTCCCCGTAAACTTTTTTGTACCGGTCCGCCATATCTTTTTTCGCATACGTTTTTTTTGCGGAAGCCGATAAATAACTTTGATACATTTCCGCAAATTTTTCCTGTTTCCATGCTTTTACATAATCTGCAAGGCGTTCATTCGGTGTCGGCGTTTTTTCGCAACCGGCAAGGGCCGCCAAAACCCCGAGCAGCAAACCGATGATAAATACATATTTCCTCAAAAAATCTCCTCCCTGACAACGACAAGTTTCCACCTTTTGAGAAAAAAATGGAGAAGTTTGCCGGTTTTTGTGTTACATTTGTGTTAGATAAGAAGAACTAGATTTGGAGGTAAGAACGTGGACATCATTACACAGTTAAAAGCAGACAACATGCGCAAAAAAAGTCTTCTCATGTTTATTACCCTGCTTGTTGCCCTGCTGGTCGTTTTTGTAACATATCTTTACAAACAAGAGTCCGGAATGGCTGTCCTGTACGGCGTGGAAATCGTTGTTCTTCTGGCACTGTATTTTACACTTGGGCGCGCCATGAAAAAATTTCGCCTGTTTTCTTATGCGAGCGTCATCATTTCTTATTTGTTCAGAATATATGCCACCCTTTTTGTTCAAAACAGCTTTTCCGTAGACATTTTGTTTTTCTTTCTGCTTGCTTATGCGGCATTGCAGTTTGAAAATGTCCTTTTCTTTATCGGAGCCGGACTTGGCATTGCCGGATTTCTTGCCAGCTACTTGGTGCCGGCCGACGATTCGGGCCTCATTCATAACCTGGTCCCGACCGCTTTGCTCTGCTATGTTTTAACCGCAATTTTATTATACGCCATGATCTACCTGCATCAAAATTTGATGGATTCTTTTCTTTTATCCATAAAGAAAACCCTTCAAACCATGGAAGATCAAGGCTCGGCTTACCGGCAGGAAATGGCGGAGATTCTTGACCGCGTTTCCAATGTGAACGATAATATTCAGACCAATTTACATGCCCAAAACGAAATGAAGTCCGCCGTTCATGAAATCTCTAAAGGCAGTGTAACCCAAAGTGAGCAGATTACGCAAATTGCCGGACACGCCGGAGATACGGTGCAATCGATGGAATTTTTAACACAAATGTCCGGTGAACTGACAAACGAATCGCTTGAAGCACAGGAGACGGCAAAAGCCGGTGAAAAGGCGGTAGAAAATTTAACGCTTGAAATCAGTGATGTGGTAGATACGATTATGGAGCTGAACAACACATTTACAGTGTTAACGCAAAAAGTGGAAGAAACGAATACGTTTACCGACAGCATCAAACAAATTACAGAACAGACGAACCTGCTTGCGCTGAATGCTTCGATTGAAGCGGCCCGCGCCGGAGAAGCAGGCCGCGGGTTTTCGATTGTTGCCGATGAAATCCGGCGCCTTGCGGAAACGACACACGAAACCACCGAAAAAATTAACCATAATTTGGCTGATTTGAATCAGAGCAACGCGGCAGCACGGGATAAGCTGGAATTAAGCAGCACGCAAATTTTGACGACAGCGGAATCAAGCCAGAATGTAACCACCTATTTCCGTAAACTATTAAAAACGTTAAACGGACAGGTTGAGAAGTTTAAAGAATTCGATACGTTATCCAAAAAAGTGACCGAAAAGGCGCATGGTGTGGAAGGCGCATCAAGCGAACTCGCGGCCATCATTCAAGAAACTTCCGCCAGCCTAGAAGAAATGTCGGCGACGATTGAAAGCTTAACGAATGACCATCATACGATTGCAGAAACGCTCAATGAAGCGGCTGCCCAGGCGGAGCAGTTCCGGGCAAAAACCGAACAAATGCAGGAAAAATTTGCCGATCAAATGATTTAGCAGACGGATATCTTAATATAGAGGTGCTCTATGTTAAGGAAGACCTTCAGTTTTGCCGGGTATCTTAACATAGAAGCACTCTACGTTAAGGAAGACGCGGAATTTTTATGAATATCTTAACGTAGACGCGCTCTATGTTAAGGAAGACCCTCATTTTTGCCGGGTATCTTAACATAGAACGCTTCTATGTTAAGGAAGACGCGGAATTTTTATGAATATCTTAACGTAGACGCACTCTATGTTAAGGAAGGCCCTTTAGTTTTGCTGGGTATCTTAACATAGAACGCTTCTATGTTAAGGAAGACGCGGAATTTTTATGAATATCTTAACGTAGAACCGCTCTATGTTAAGGAAGGCCCTCAGTTTTCCCGGGTATCTTAACGTAGACGAACTCTATGTTAAGAAAGACCTTCGATTTTGCCGGATATCTTAACAAATTTCGCTATTTCTGCCGCTTTCATTGGAAAAAAGTGCAATCTTTTCCTATAAAATGCCGAAATGGGGTACCATTGTGAAAAAATTTTGATAGAATGTTAAATAGAGAGATAAAAATATAAATGGAGGTTACACGAGTGTGAGAAAGAAAACTGTCTTTTCTGTTGCCGCTACAACCATTCTGGCCACTTCGTTTACATCGCAGGCATTTGCCCAGACATATAAAGTCCAAAAAGGGGATTCCCTCTGGAAAATTGCAAAGAAGTATAATACGTCCGTTGATGCATTGAAATCAACCAACCATTTGGCATCTGACACGATTTACCCGAACCAGGTACTGAACGTTTCAGCGTCCAAGGCAAAAGCTTCAGCCCGTTCTGTTTCGGCCCCATCCTCTTCTGCCAAAACGTACACGGTCAAGTCGGGGGATACATTGAGCGCGATTGCCTTAAACCACGGCATATCGGTTTCAAACTTAATGAGCTGGAACAAGCTCTCTTCATCGCTGATCCATCCCGGTGACGTATTGGCTGTTTCCAAAGGGACAGGTTCCGCTTCCTCGTCCAGTTCAAGCAGCAGTTCGCGTTCAACCGGCAGTTCCAATTCCACGACTACATACACAGTAAAAAGCGGAGACACATTATCCGGTATTAGCAAACAGTTTGGGACAACCGTCAGCAAGCTAAAATCTTTGAACAATTTAAGTTCCGATTTGATTTTTTCCGGCCAGAAGCTGAAAGTAACCGGCAGCAGCTCATCCGGTTCTTCCACATCGGGAACGGCAGGCGCTGCAAGTTCAAACAGTTCCGGCTCCACCTACGGCTACATACACGGTAAAAAGCGGAGACACATTATCCGGCATTAGCAAACAGTACGGAATCACCGTCAGCAAGCTCAAATCTTTGAACAATCTGAGTTCCGACTTGATTTATGCCGGCCAGAAGCTGAAAGTAACCGGCAGCCCGTCCGATTCTTCCAAATCGGTCACAACAGTCGATACAACTTCAGGCAGTACCCATTCTGTATCTTCTTTAATCAGCATTGCGAACAGCTTAATCGGCACGCCGTATGTTTGGGGTGGTACGAGCCCGTCCGGATTTGACTGCAGCGGTTTTATCTATTATGTATACAAAAAAGCCGGGTACAGCATTTCCCGCATGTCCGCAGCAGGCCTTTATAACCGTTCTTACTATGTGAACAGCCCAAAGGCAGGAGATCTTGTCTTCTTTGAAGGCACGTACGGAACCAATCCGAGCGCGATCACACATGTTGGTATCTATCTCGGCGGCGGCCGGTTTATCGCCGCGAATTCCGATGGCGTATCTGTTTCTTCTGTCAGCTACACGTACTGGAAATCCCATTTTGACAGCTATAAACGTTTCTATTAATGTTCTATAAATTGAACCAAAAAAACCGCGGATCTTCCGCGGTTTTTTTGCATCTGGACCGGCTTGCCCCGGCATAGCCTGTTTGATTCTTCCTACATATAAAATTTAAAGCGGCTGCCGGCGTATTGCGCTTTGACATATTCAAATGGCGTGCCGTCTGAAAGCGAAGTCACACGTTCAATGGACAGCACCGGTGAACCTGGGGCCACTTTTAACAGTTTTGCCAGCCGTGCGCTCGCCGCAACGGCTTCGATTGTCTGGTACCCTTTTCCGAGCCGCAATCCCTTTTCCCGTTCAAGAAACTGGTAGAAAGAACGGTTCAATTTTTCTTCAGTAAGCCCTGCCGCAATCCTTGCCGGGGTGATGATCGATTCGAATACAATCGGGATCTCATCCCCGTAGCGGAGCCGCTCGATATGGAGAACGTTTTCCGGCTCTTCCAGCGCAAGTGCCTCCATTTCCTGCGCGGAGGCTTCCCTTTCAAAAAACGCCACGATTTTATTCGAAGCTTTCATCCCGCGCTCTTCCATCAGCCGCGTAAAACTCATCCGCCCTTCCAAAGGCTGCTCCACCTTATGTTCGCTGATAAACGTGCCGCTTCCCCGTTTTCTCATTAAAATGCCTTCATCCACCAAACCTTGTACCGCCTGGCGGACTGTCATTCTGCTCACTTCAAAAAGATCGCTTAACACCCGTTCAGACGGAATGGCTTCGCCTGTTTTCCATTCCCCCTCCCTGATTTTCTTCCGGATTTCTTCCTGAATTTGAAAGTAAATCGGGATCGGGGAGGTTTTGTCAATCATGGCGCTTCCCGGCATCCTCCAGCAAAGAAGCGGCATCTTCATCGGCAACGACAACGACATTCGGATGCATTTGCAGAACGGATGCCGGGCAGGCTTCGTCCACCGGCCCTTTGATCATGCTGCGGACCGCTTCAGCCTTGCTTTTGCCGAATGCCAGCAGTACGATTTTTTTCGCGTCCATAATCGAAGCAATCCCCATCGAAAGGGCGCGATCCGGCACATCTTCTTCTCTTTCGAAAAAGCGCCGGTTTGCTTCCCGCGTCGATTCGGTCAGTTCGACAATATGCGTTCTGGAATCGAAGGAAGTGCCCGGTTCATTAAAGCCGATGTGCCCGTTTTTACCGATGCCGAGCACTTGTAGGTCGACCGGATGCGTTTTTAAAATTCTTTCATACCTTGCACATTCTTCTTCGAGGTCTTCCGCCGTTCCATCAGGCAGATACGATTGTTTAAAATTCATATGCGAAAACAGTTCTTTTTCCATGTAATAACGGTAGCTGTGTTCATCGGTATCTTTGAGGCCCACATATTCGTCAAGATTCACAGTGGTAACGTTTGAAACGTCCAGTCCGGCATGCCGCATGTAAGCATACAGCTTCAGCGGCGTGCCGCCCGTTGCAAGCCCGAGCGTGCGGATTTGCCCTTCCCGAATCCCTTTTTCGATCAGTTCATAGGCGTATTTTGCTGCTTCATCGCTTGTTTTAAAAACGTGCACATCCATTTTTATCCCCGCTTTCCAAGATGATATGTTTTTTTACCTAATCTTTACCGGTTGTAAGACTCTTTTACTGCGCGACTGGTTGCTCTCCAAGGTGATACGTTGCTTTCACTTGCAATTGTTCATCCAGCAGTACGAAATCGGCATCTTTTCCGGCCGTAAGACTTCCTTTTTGCTCGAGGCCGAACTCGCGCGCCTGGTTCACGGAAGTCATCTGTACCGCTTCTGCAATCGAACAGCCGGTAAATGTCATAATGTTGCGGAATGCATCGTCCATCTTTAAGATGCTGCCGGCAAGCGCACCATTTTCAAGCCGGGCTTCCCCATTTTTCACCAGCACTTTCTGGCCGCCGAGCTCCGACTCCCCGTCTGGCAGCCCTTTCGCCCGCATTGCATCGGTAATGACAGAGATTTTTTCCGGTCCTTTTATTTCATACGTGAACTTCACCATATCCGGATGCACATGAAGGCCGTCAGCAATCAGTTCCACTTGTATATAAGGCGACAACAGCGCATGTCCCGCAACGCCAGGTTCGCGGTGGTGCAGGCCACGCATGGCATTATAAAGATGGGTCGCGTGTGTTGCCTTGCTTTGTAAAAGTTCAGCGCGGACGGCATCTGAATGGCCCATGGAAGGCACGATGCCGCGTTCGATCATCACGTTTTCAAATGCCCGTGCGCCTTCATTTTCAGGGGCATAGGTGACAAGCTTAATAAGGTTGCCAGAAGCTTCAACCCATTTTAAAAACAGTTCCGTATCCGGTGCCTTGATATATTCAAGCGGCTGGGCCCCCGCTCTTTTTTTCGAAACAAACGGCCCTTCGAGATGAATGCCTTCGATCGTTGTGCCCCCTTTTTCTTTTGCCGCTTTAACGGCGCGCAAGGCAGCTTCGATTTTTCCGTAATCCTGGGTCATCGTTGTCGCGAAAAAGGAAGTCACCCCTTCCTGCCGCAATTTTTGGCTTAATGTAACGAGCGCCTCCGGATCGGCATCCATCGCATCAATGCCATAGCCGCCGTGGATATGGACATCAATCATGCCCGGGATAGTTGTCATCCCTTTCCCGTCGATCACTTCTTCCCCTACTTTCGGCCGGTAATCTGCCATTTTGCCGGTTTCAATGATTTTATCTGTAAACCGGATAAATCCGTCTGCAATATGTTCATTCCCTGTATAAAGATTGCTGTGGATCAGCACTTTTTCCGTCAACGGAAAACACCTCTTTTTTAAAATTTATATAGTTGTCTATACCAATTATCATTCATGATGTGTCAGATGTCAATCTTTATTATGGGGAAATGATTTCTTTTTATGCAGGTTCTTTCCTGAGTCTGTAAATCTATTTTTCCGCGGCAAGTTGATATATACTAGAAAAAGTGCAGAACGAACAAATCATGGAGGACTTTTTATGAAACAAACCAATGTCAAGGCGGTCACAATCGCCCTGTTTGTGGCCACCTTTTTAACAGCCATTGAGGGGACGATTGTCAGCACCGCGATGCCGCGGATTGTGAGCGACCTGAAAGGGATCGGCGTGATGAACTGGGTATTTGCCATTTACCTACTCACTTCAGCGGTAACGGTTCCAATTTTTGGGAAGCTTGCGGATTTGTACGGTCGCAAAAAAATTTTCACGGCCGGCACCGTTGTTTTCCTTGCCGGTTCGACATTGTGCGGGCTCGCCGGTTCGATGGGCCAGCTGATTGTGTTCCGTGCCATTCAGGGAATCGGGGCCGGGGCGATCATGCCGGTTACGAATACCATCGTTGCCGATATTTATCCGCATGAAAAACGGGCGAAAATGCTCGGGTTTATGGGCGCGGCATGGGGCATTGCCGGTGTCATCGGGCCTCTTTTCGGCGGTTTCTTTGTCGACCAGCTCACCTGGCACTGGATCTTTTTTATCAATCTGCCGTTTGGCCTGATTTCCGTTTTGATGGTCATCCTGTTTTTACATGAGCAGGTGGAAAAAACGGAAAATGCGATTGATGTATGGGGGGCTGCCACCTTTTCCGCCGGGATGCTCGCGTTGCTTTACGCCCTGCAAAAAGGCGGGGATACAAGCGACTGGGGAAACCCGGTGATTTTGGGATTGTTAGCTGGCAGTGTTATTCTCCTTGGTTTATTCATTTTGATTGAGTACCGGCATCCGGATCCATTAATGCCGCTTTCGTTGTTCCACGTCCGGGCCATTTCGGTTTCAAATCTGGTTTGTTTTTTGGGTAGTGCCGTTCTGATGGGGATTAACGTGTATATTCCGATGTGGATCCAAGGGCTTGAAGGGCATGGCGCAACGCTTTCCGGCCTTATGCTGGCACCGAGTCCCGTCCTGTGGATGCTCGGCTCTTTTGCCGGCGGAAGGCTTCAGTTGAAATACGGGGACCGTTTGGCGTTTTTAACGGGGATGGCCTTCATCTTGGGAAGCACTGCCTGGCTCAGCTTGTTTTCATTGGGAACGCAGGAATGGAGTTTTTACGTTTTCTCCGCCATTTCCGGGTTCGGGTTCGGGATTGTGATGACGATCTCGCTCGTTTCGGTTCAGTCGGCGGTGGACTGGTCTTTGCGCGGGGCGGCGACGGCATCGAATACATTTTTCCGGAATCTCGGGCAGTCGGCCGGTTCCGCTGTATTCGGTACGTATTTCAATGCAAAAGTTGCCGAGGAACTTGCGAAAGACAATCCGGGCGGGTTTACGACGAATTCGCTGAACAGGCTGATCAATCCGGAAAGTGCAGGCCGGTTTTCGGAAGCGGCGCGCGATTGGCTGCGGCATGTGCTTTTTTCAGGCATTCATTCGATCTTCATCCTGCTTGCCATAATTTCACTTGTTTGTTTTATTCTCTCTTTCGCGGTTCCGAAAGCGGAAAGCGAAAAGGGGCTGTCCTGATACGCGGGGCTGCCTCTTTTTTTGGGATGCTTCTGATAGCAGTTGGGGGCTTTTTGCCGTTTACGCATTGTCCTTTAGCAAGCTTCAAAGGAACAAAAGCCAGCTGAATCGAACGGTAACTTTCTTTTGAAATCCCCAAGCACCAAAAAAGCCGCCCCTGTTTGTGGGACAGCTCTTTGTTTACCATTGGTATGGTGTTTCTTGGTATACATAATAGTTCAGCCAATTGGAAAAAAGTAAGTAGCTGTGCGAGCGCCATGTATGGAGCGGCCTCTCATTGGCATCGTTATTCGGAAAATAATTTTTCGGGAGGGCGGTACCAAGGCCCCTTTGCTGATCGCGCACATATTCATCAGCAAGGGTTGTAGCGTCATATTCCAAATGGCCGGTGATCATAATATTTTTCCCGTTTTCGTCCATCACAATGAATGGCGCACCCTCTTCCGATATGGAAACGAGCTGCAGTTCCGAATGGTTTTCAATGGCTCCGCGTGCAACATCCGTATAGCGGGAATGGGGCGCGTTAAAAACCTCATCAAATCCGCGGACCAGCTTGACCATCGGCAAAAACAAGCGGTGTTTGAAAATGCCGAAACACTTTTCCGGCAGTTCGTACTTCTCAATGCCGTAATGGTAGTACAATGCAGCCTGCGCGCCCCAGCAAATATGTAATGTCGACGTGACATTGGTTTTGGTCCAATCCATGATTTGCTTCAGCTCGTCCCAATAATCCACCGCTTCGAAATCCATTTTTTCAACCGGGGCACCGGTAATAATCATCCCGTCAAAACGGCGGCTTTTCACCTCGTCAAAAACCGTGTAAAAATGTTCTAAATGGTAGCTGCTGACGTTTTTGGATTGGTAAGTCGACGTCCGAAGAAAAGTGATGTTGACCTGCAACGGCGTATTGCCGAGGAGGCGCAGCAGCTGCAACTCCGTCTTTTCTTTTTCCGGCATTAAATTTAAGATTAATATATTCAGCGGACGGATATCCTGCGTTCTCGCCCTGTCCTCATCCATCACAAAAATTTTCTCTTGTCTCAGCAGCTCTCCGGCAGGTAAATCTTTCGGTATATTGATTGGCATTTTCAACGTCTCCCCCATACTCAGTTGTCATGTATTTTTCATTATATCGGTTTTCTGCCGTTTGCTGCAATATTCTTGATAGACAGACATTTTACGGATGGGATACGATCAGCGTCAAATGGCCTTCCAGTTCAAAATGGCCAAATCCGGACGGCAGCAGAAAATGCATCCCTTTTTCAAGCGGATAGGTTTTTCCGTCGGCTTTCATGGCCCCTTCCCCGTCAAGCACACTGGCCAGTTCGAACGGTTTGTTTTGGGTAAACGATGCGGTTCCTTTTACATCCCATTTATATACAGAGAAAAAGGCTTCCTTTGCAAACGTTGTGATGGTAACACCCGGTTTTTCTTCCGTACGGGGGCGGACTGCGGCATCCCGGTGCGGTATCGTTGTAACATCAATGGCTTTTTGCAAATGCAGTTCACGTTTGTTGCCGGCAGCATCCGTCCGGTCGTAGTCATAAACGCGGTACGTTGTATCACTGCTTTGCTGCGTTTCGAGCACAAGCGTCCCTTCACAAAGAGCATGAATCGTCCCGCTCGGCACATAGAAAAAGTCCCCCGGGTGAATCGGCACTTTGCGCAGCAGGCTGTCCCATTTTCCTTCTTCAACCAGGCGGACGAATTCTTCTTTCGTTTTGGCATGATGCCCGTAAACGAGCTGTGCGTCTTCCTTGCAATCAATGATGTACCAGCATTCCGTTTTGCCAAGTTCTCCGTTTTCGTGTTCATTGGCGTATGCATCATCCGGGTGAACCTGAACCGATAAATCTGCATTTGCATCGAGAATTTTCGTCAGGAGCGGGAATCCTTTTCCAGACATTCCGCCGAACAAGTCACGTCTTTCTTCCCACAGTTCCATCAAGGTTTTGCCGGCAAATTCACCGTTTTTTACAGTCGACGGGCCGTTCGGATGGCCGGAAATAGCCCAGCACTCCCCTGTATGGTCAGACGGGATGCGGTAACCAAACCGGTCCCTCAGCGCGGTTCCTCCCCAAATTCTTTCTTTAAAAACCGGTTCAAGAAATAAAGGCTCGCTCATTCAAATCTTCCTCCTTGAAAGGCAATCCTTTGCTCAAATATGAACAAAGCATTTTCAGTCCTTTTCATTATAGCATACCGCTCCTGCACCCGCGCCGGTTATCCCGTGTTTTTGCACCGGCCATTTGCTTTCCGCACGCAAAATTTTTTTGCCCGTTTGGGGACGTTTTTCATTTCTTGCCTGCCATTTTTTGCTGTCCCGGTATCCCCGTGTTTTTCAATCGGCCGTTTGTCTTCAGCTATCTTCTGAGCGAAAAATTTTTTGCCCATTTGGAACCATTTTTCGTTTCTTGCCTGCCATTTTTTTGCTGTCCGGATGCCGCTTTTTTGTTTGCCAAATTTTAGTGTTTATACGGGGGCGTTTTCTATTTCTTTATCTGCCAATCTGTTTTTTTGCACCGGCCGTTTGTCTGCAAATTTTTTCATCCGCAGTAACAGGTCAGCTTTCATACAATTCGATTGGAAGACCGTCGGGATCCTGGAAAAAGGTGAATTTTTTATCTGTAAGCGGGTCAATGCGGATGTCTTCTACTTGAATGCCCATTTCTTCAAGCCGCTTTTTATCCGCTTCTACATCGTCCGTTTCAAATGCAAGATGCCGCAAGCCCGCAGCTTCCGGAAATGTCGGGCGCGCGGGCGGATCCGGAAAGGAAAACAGCTCGATCTGATATACGCCGCCGACCGAAAGATCCAGTTTGTAGGAATCCCGCTCTTTCCGGTATACTTCCCGCACCGGCTCCAATCCGAGGCAATCGACATAAAAATGCTTTGATTTTGCATAATCGGAACAAATGATGGCAATATGGTGAATGCGTTTCAACCTTGGAGCTGCCATTACTTTCCCTCCTTCCGATAAGTCCAGCCTTCTTCTTGATAGACGGTGCCGTTTTTCATCAGACGGCCGAGCGCACGTTTAAACGCCGCTTTGCTGATGCCAAACCGCTCCTGAATCTCTTCCGGCATGCTTTTATCCCAATATGGCATTTTTCCGCCGCGCGAATCCATATAGGCAAGGATATTTTCCGCATCTTTATCCAATGCTTCATAAGCGCGCCCCAAAAGCGAGATATTCAATGTCCCGTCTTCTTTTACATCAATGACGCGGCCTTCCACTTTCTGCCCGAGGCGCGGTTCGTTTTTGCGCTGTGATTCATGGATGAAGCCAATATAGCCCTCATCGGTTATGATTGAAGAACCCGCTTTTGCCAGTCGGAACACATGCCCGGTGACATCTTTGTTCCACATTTCCCGGCCGGCTTGTTTCGCTAAATCCCTGACTATGTTTTCTCCGGCTAATTTTGCGAATAAGCGCCCATGTTTGTCAAGATCAAGGGTAATGTATAAATGATCGCCTTTTTCCGGCCAGAGCGAGCGGATCGGGGGCAGGTCATCAACAGAAAGAAGCATATCTTTGTGAATTCCGATCGAAACGAAAACGCCAAGTTTTTCTTTGGTGCCGGCAACTTCCGCCCAGCCGTATGTCCCCAGCCGGATGTCCGGAATCACATTTGTCGCGGCCAGCCTACCCTGATGGTCCTGGTAAAGAAAGACCGATTGCACCGCTTCCGGATCAAAGGGTTCCGTAATATCCCGGTGATGCAGGAGCACGTCTTCTGTCCCGGTAGATAAAAAATAACCGAACGGCGCTTCTCGCACCACCGTAAGTTCGGCAACGGTTCCTGGTGTTAAATCCATTGCAGCAGTTTCCTCCTCCGTAAATCGTTTGCTTCATAATAGGTAATTATAACATTGATCGGCGGAAAACATGATTTTATTTTGAACAAGGAGTGGAAATACTATGCCTGACAAACGTGAGGTGACGCATCGGGACAATGAGGCGGAAACGGTTGTCAATGATGCGCATGGGAGCAACCAGGTTGGCTTGTTCAGTGAACATAAGCCTTATAAACCGTTTGCTGTGACAGCGCTTGAAACGGATAAGGATATGAAAAGATTCGCGAAATTTACAGATGGCAAACAGGAGTGATCCAAGTGAGTAAATCAAAGCGCGAAGAAGAACGACAGTGGAAAGTCCGGAAAGAATCGCAAAACCCGCACGGCAAAGTGAAATCTCTGGAAGAAATCGCGGATGAGATATTCGCCGAATGGAAAGAAAAAAAGTGAGATAAAGGGGTGCTTTCATGGCACCCCTTTTGTATGCTGGAGACCGCGCGCAATCGGGTTTTACAAAAAATGGCTTAACGATTCCCGCAGATAGTAAAAAACCCGTTGAAAACAGGGGTTTCAACAGGCCCGAAAAATGGCAACAAAAAATAACTGTTTTTTTAACTTCCGATAACTGGCAGCACGCGTACTTCTTTTTTCATATCGGAGTGGCAGAGCGGGCAGTGCGGCTTTTCTTCAAAAGTAAAGTTTTCACGCATAAAACCGTTGCAATCATCGTTTGTGCAGGCCCATACGGTCGTTTCCACCTCAGGCACCGGCTCCTTCTGGTTATTAAAATATGCCATCATAAAAGACTCCCTTCTTATGTTTAGTATAACACACTTTAACACAAAAAAGGGGACCGGCCCTGCTGCGTTAACGTATGCAGGCAAGTGTGCAAACCGTCCCGGTGCGTTCGTGCATGCTTCTATTATATGCATGCGGCCCCGGCTTTATGCGGGCCTCCGCTTTGCACGAGGCAAGTGCTGCAGCCTGGAACCGGGCTGGAGCCGGGATCCGCACTGCTCGATGCATTTGCAAAGCCTGCCTTAATCGCTACTCTACTTTTCGCAAAGCCCGCCCATTTTCTTTCGTGCCCCCGCTATTATTGAAACCGGGACCTGCACTGCTTCGACGCCTTTGCATCATCTGCCCTAAAATTTACTCCGCTTTCCGTAAAGTTCGCGGCCATACCATTTCAAAACCAAGATCGCAACAGACAGCCTCAAAATCATTTTTACCCGCTTTCCCACTCACTCATCCGCTTTTGCGGCAAACAAGTTTTGTGGCAATAAAAATTTTCTTTGCAACGGTTCTGCCTTCCAAACGTTCCAGCAGCGTATCGACTGCTGTCTCGCCCATCAATTCCGTATACACTTTCACAGTAGAAAGCGGCGGGAAAACATATTTGGACAGCGAGATGTCATTGACGCCGATAAGGCTCACGCGGCCGGGCACCGGGATGTTGTTTTCCGCAAGCGCCTTAAGGCACCCGATCGCAATCGCATCATTGGCGGCAAAAAAAGCGGTCGGAAGTGCGTCCCCGTGTTCGTGGATCGCCTCGTTCATCAACTGGTATCCGTCTTCAGTCGAAAACGCACCGATATATACCCATTTTTCATTCCAGCGGCCTGCTGTCTGCATCCAGCGCCTGAACGCCGTTTCGCGCGGATCCTCAATCGTGGCGGACGCATCTTTATAATTTTCCCTGCCGCCGATAAAGCCGATTTGTGTATGGCCTTTTTCCGTAAAATAGGCGAGCACTTTTTCTGTCGCTTTTTCAAAATCGGCCACAACAGCATCAAAGCGGTTGTCGTCAGGCGAGCAGTCGACAAATACGATATTCGGGGTAACAGAGAGAAGCTTCTCCACTTGCGCCAGGCTGAATTTCCCGACAGCAATAATGCCCTGGATTTGCTCTTTCCCCATCTCTTCCAAATGCGTCAAATCGTATTTCGTCAGCCGGATATTTTTCATGCTGCAGCGTGCTTCAATGCCCATTCTGATCGATAAATAATACAAATCATTCAGCTCTTCTTGTTCCGTATACCAGTACACTAGCGCAATTTTAATTTTTTCCGGTTTCCGGGCTGTTTTTTTCTTGTAGGAAAGCGCTTCAGCCGCTTCAAAGATTCTTTTTTTCGTATCGTCACTAACGGAAAGTGACGGGTCGTTATTCAGCACGCGTGAAACCGTTGAAATGGAAACACCCGCCTTCTCTGCAATATCTTTAATCGTTGCCATGCTTACACCTCAATCTTTTTCAACCAAAAATCCATTTTGTATGGGCACGGTATGTTTCACCCGGCTCTAGAATCACAGACGGGTATTCAGGGTGATGGATCGCATCCGGCACACCCTGCGTCTCAAGGCAGACCGCCAAATAATCTGAAGGCTTGCGGCCGCGGATTTCATATTCGTCATTGCCCATTGTATTGCAAGTATAAACGACGACGCAAGGCTGGTCGGTTTCCACCGTCAGCACGCGCCCGCTCTCTTCGTCTTTTAAGCGGATCGTTTTTTCCGTTTCCGGCAATAAAAACGCGTGGTCATAGCCGTTTCCGACAAGGACGTTTTGCGGATGATCTGATACCGTGCCGTCTTCGATTTTTCGCCCGTTCCGAAAATCGAACGCGGTGCCGGTGACATCGAAAGTTTTCCCTGTCGGCAGCGTTTCCTGGCCAAGTTCAAGCACACGGTTACTCGGGATTTGCAATTTGTGCCCGCGTACATCGCGTTTCATATCGCCGCTTAAATTGAAGTATGCATGATTGGTCATGTTGACGATCGTTTTTTTATCCGTATGTGCCTGATAAGACAGCTTCAGTTCTTGTTCATTTGTTAAAAGATAGGTCACGGTGGCATCGAGATTTCCGGGATAGCCTTCTTCGCCGTCCGGGCTTATATGCGTAAATTTCACACCAACTGCGCCGTCTTGTTCAATGGGTGTGCTGTCCCAGATGACGGCGTTAAACCCTTTGAAGCCGCCATGGAGATGGTTGCGGTTTTCATTGGCAGAAAGCTTGTATGTTTTGCCGTCCAGTTCAAAAGAAGCTCCGGCGATCCTGCCGGCAATACGGCCGATGATAGCGCCGAAATACGGAACACCATGGAGGTAGCCGTCAAGGTTGTCATACCCGAGCACGATATTTTCCGGTTTGCCGTTTTTGTCCGGCACGATGATCTTATTGATGATGCAACCGTATTCAAGCACCGTTACAGATATGCCGCGGTCATTTTTCAATTCATAAGCATGGACCGGACGCCCTTCCAATTCCCCAAACAATGCCTTTTTTATTTCCATTTTGATCAGCCCTTTTCCGTTAAAGATTGCGGGCCATATAAAACGGCCCGGTGTACCCGTCTGAGCTAAAAGTTACGGAATGTGATCTGCAGCCCCCTATATGCGTCAAAAGCGTATGCTAAAAATGTTGGAACGCGTTGCCGGCTCCTGTTCCCCGCGGCCGCGCCAATCGCTTCCGGAATCCGCAGCCGGCCTGAAAGCCACGTAAAAAACCGGCCTGCTGTTTGGTGTGCGCGGTACATTCCGGAAGGCGTTTAGCAGCCCGCACCCTTTCACCGTGAACATGCGCAAAAAAAGGTTGGAACGGACCGCCTACAACTTACGCAAAAAATTCCGGAATGCCTGTTTTCCTCTTTCGTCCCGTTTAAAGACGCCGGCGTGCTGCAAAACTTGCAAGAAGACTTTGCCCACTTCGTTGCGGACGATGCCTTCCACGTTTTCCGCTGCCACCGTGCCTTCGTATTTTTTCTTTAAACCGTTTGCCCAGTCAAGATGGTAGGCGGCAATGGCGTTCGGCTGCCCGAGCAAATATTTCTCCACTTCGGCCAGCTCATTTTTCAGCCGTGCCGGCAGAACCGCAAGCCCCATCACTTCAATCAGCCCGATATTTTCTTTTTTAATATGATGGACCTCGGCGTGCGGGTGGAAAATGCCAAGCGGATGGGTTTCGCTTGTCCGGTTGTTGCGGAGCACAAGATCAAGTTCAAACCGGCCCGCGCGTTTTCTTGCGATCGGCGTAATCGTGTTATGCGGCGTCCCGTTTGTTTCCGCGAGAATGTCGGCGGAAGGATCGCTGTACTGTTTCCAGATTTGCAAAATATGATCCGCGGCCTCTGTAAGCCGTGCCGCCTCTGCACTTCGCAGCCGGATGACCGACATTGGCCATTTGATAACGGCGGCTTCCACATCCGGAAATGCCTTCATTTCAAACTGCCAGTCGTCAGCCGCTTTTGCCATCGCAAATTCATAACGCCCGCCCTGATAATGGTCGTGCGACAAAATCGAACCGCCGACAATCGGCAGATCGGCATTTGAACCAAGGAAATAATGCGGGAACCTCCCGACAAATTCAAGCAATCTTTGAAAAGCCGCTTTGTCGATTTTCATATCACGGTGCGTTTCCGACAGCACGATGCAATGTTCGTTGTAATATACATACGGTGAATATTGCAAATACCACGGCTCGCCGCCGAGGGTAAGGCGGATAAGCCGGTGGTTCGACCGTGCCGGATGCCCCGTTCTGCCGGCATATCCCTCGTTTTCCATACAAAGCAGGCATTTCGGGTAATGGCCTTTTTTGGCGTTTTTTTCCCTGGCAATTGACTTCGGGTCTTTTTCCGGTTTTGAAAGATTGATGGTAATGTCAAGATCGCCGTATTCCGTTGGCGTCTTGTATACAATGTTTTTCGCAATCTGCTTCGTTTGGATATAATTGCTGTGTTTGCTTAATGCGTAAAAATAATCGGTCGCTTCAGCCGGGCTTTCCGCATATTTTTCCCGGAAAATATGGTTTACCGTTGACGGGCGCGGCGTAAACACATTCATGATGTGGCTTGCAAAAATGTCTTTCTCATCCAATACATCCTGAATGATGCCTTTTTCGCACGCGTAACGGACAAGGATGCGGAGGAGATCAGGAATATCCTGATCCGCCCCGCCTTCTTCCGGTTCATGAAATTCATCCAGATGCAAAAGTGACAGCACCTGGTTTCTCGCATACACCCGGTCTTCTTCCCCGATTAACCCGGCACGGACAGCCTTGTTTACAAGCTGCTCGACCGTTTCAAAAATTGCCACTGGTTTCACCTTCTGTCGTCGTAACCGTTTGGATGGCTTTCATGCCAGTTCCATGCATCTTTGATAATCTGGTGGATATCCGTTTTTTTCGGATTCCAGCCGAGCACACGCTTTGCCTTGTCGGATGAAGCGATCAGCGTGCTCGGATCCCCGGCGCGGCGGTCGCCGATTTTGACGTTAAAGCCTCTGCCGGTCACTTCCCGGACGGTATCCACAATTTCTTTGACAGAAAATCCGTTACTTGATCCAAGATTGAACACATCGCTTGCACCGCCGTTTTGCAAATATTGAAGCGCGAGAATGTGGGCATCAATCAAGTCTTCCACATGGATGTAATCGCGGACGCATGTCCCATCTTTTGTATCATAGTCTTCGCCGAAAATGGTGATTGCCTCGCGTTTTCCAAGCACCGTTTCCAATACAACCGGGATGAGATGCGTTTCCGGATGGTGGTCTTCGCCGATTTCGCCGGTTGATCTTGCGCCGGCTACGTTAAAATAGCGAAGTGCAACGTATTTGATGCCGTACGCTTTTTCACACCATTTCATCATTTTTTCCATCGTCAGTTTTGTCTCGCCGTAAGTGTTGGTCGGAACGGTCGGCATTGTCTCTGTAATCGGCACGCGTTCAGGTTCCCCGTATGTTGCAGCGGTCGAAGAAAACACAATATGCGGCACATGGAATTCTTTCATCATTTCAAGCACAATTTGCGTGCCATATACGTTGTTGTCGAAATATTTCAGCGGCTGTTCCATCGATTCGCCGACAAGCGAGTTGGCTGCAAAATGAATGATCGCGTCAATTTTTTCTTTCCCGAAAACTTCCTGCATAAAGGCACGGTCGCGAATATCACCTTCGTAAAATTTTGCCTTTGGATGGATTGCGGCGCGGTGGCCGGTTTGCAGATTGTCAATCACCACCACGTCATATTTTTGGTCGATCAGTTGATATACGGCATGCGAGCCGATATAACCGGCTCCACCTAAAACTAAAATGCTCATACAAGTTCCTCCATTGTCATTTCTTTTGCTCCATCACCGATGCTTGCGGTGTAGAAGTCCGCCCGGTAGCCGATTTCTTTTTCATAGACGTCCCCGACATTTTTGATGAACGCATCGACTTTGTCATTTTCAACAATTGCGATTGCGCACCCGCCGAATCCCGCGCCCGTCATTCTCGCCCCGAGCACGCCCTCCTGCTTCCAGGCGGTTTCGGCCAGCGTATCGAGTTCTTTGCCGGTCACTTCATAATCATCCCGCAGCGAACGGTGGGAGGCATTGATCAGTTCTCCGAAAGCGGGCAGGTCGCCACGTTTTAATGCGTCAAGTGCTTTTAGCGTGCGCACATTTTCGTAAACCGCATGTTTTGCCCGTTTCCTCACAATCTCATTGTCTATGATTTCCTTGTTTTTTTCAAATGCTTCTTCTGTCAAATCGCCGAGCGTTTCGATATCGAGTTTCTTTTGCAGCTGTTTCAGTGCCGATTCACATTCCGCACGTCGTTCATTATATTTAGAGTCCGCAAGTTCACGGCGTTTATTCGTGTTCATAATCAAAATTTTATGGTGATCCAGCTTGATCGGGGCATATTCGTACGCAAGTGTGGCACAGTCGAGCAAAATGCCCGCGTCTTTTTTGCCCATCCCGACCGCGAACTGGTCCATGATTCCGCTGTTTACGCCGATAAATTGGTTTTCCGTTTTTTGCCCGAGCTTGACAAGACCGAGCCGTTCCACTTTCAGGTTGAACAATTTTTCAAGCATCACGCCGGTTAATAGTTCAATGGAGGCGGAAGAAGACAGGCCGGCCCCATTCGGAATATTGCCGTACACGAGGCAGTCAAAACCCTGTTCTATTTCATGCCCCGCTTCCTTCAAATATTTCAGCATGCCTTTCGGGTAATTGGCCCAGTCATGTGCTTTGTTGTATGCCAGATCGTCAAGCGTAAATTCGATGATGCCTTTTTCTTTAAAATTCAAAGATACAAAGCGAATGTTGCGGTCATCGCGTTTTTTCGCCAAAGCATACGTTCCCATGGTAATCGCGCACGGGAATACATGGCCGCCGTTATAGTCGGTGTGCTCCCCGATCAGATTAATCCGGCCCGGCGCAAAAAAAGCGCGCTCCGCCGCCGTCCCGAAATACTCCTTGAAAGCCTGAGGCAAATTTGGGTTGCTCATGTTCGTTCCCCCCTAAGTGTAATAGAATAGAATAAAAAGATTGCAAACGTTTTCTTCAATTCCATCTTACACGCAGAAGTAAAAAAAGGCAACATTTTTACTAAAATTTTTACTGGTAATATTCCATTTCTAAATAGTGCTTGCTGAACGAATCCGATTCTGAGTTTGTACCCAATTTGTCTGCAAGCTCAGTCGCAAAATATATGTGAGAATGCGTGATTTTGTCTTCTCAGTACGTTGAATCGGCTTTCGAGTGCAAGCTTTTCCCTGGATTTGTTGTAAAACCCTTGCATTTAAATTGTTGCCAATGCTGTCAGCACTCTTGCCAAATCTAGGAATTTTACTTATTCAGCAAGCCTTAAATAATACAGCCTCAGTACAATCATTTACCATTCCAATGCGATCCACTGCTGTAATAATTGATTTAAGATTTTTTCTCTTCTTTTTTTAAATCATCTTTTAAGCACTCCATATCTTTTATGTACCTTTGGATTGTTTCTTCTATTGCGTCTTTTATTACTCGGGGATATCCCTTTTCATCTTCTAGTTTTTGTTCCTTCTTTAGCTCATCTATATCTTTAGTAAGCAAAGATATAGCCTTCTTCTTCTCATCTCTACTCATGAATTCATAGATTTTTCTCATAAAAAATACCTCCCCAATAAATTATTTCCAAATTTTTATTATAATACGTTTTGATAAGGAGGAGGCTTTTGTTATACGCAGCTTGCAGATGTCGAGCAGGAAACAAACGGCCTGCTGTCTTACACCCGCAAGCCGAAAACCACCCCGGAAACTATCAGGAAAATCCTTGAAAAATGGCTGGATGAAAACGTACGGGCTTACCCGTACATCATAGAACGTAAGCGAGCCATGGAGCGGCAACAGTGCAATATCAGCAGTTGCCGCTTTTTAGCGACAGCGACAAAGCGGGACGAAAAAAAGCGGCGGCGCTTTGCTGCTTTGCGCCCCCCCTTTTTTCCCGGCTGCTTAGACCATCGGGTGCTTTTTGATTTTACACGCGCGCGCCGAGCTGCATAAGGACGGCATCATCCATCGGTGGGTTGTGGAGCCCGGCGCGGACATCACGGTAATAGCGCTGCAGCGGGCTTTTTTCGGACAGGCTTCTGGCACCTACGATTCGCATCGCTAAATCAACTGCTTCTATCGCATGATTCGTAACCGCCATTTTCGCCGCCCCAAGTTCCGGACCCATCTCTTTTCTTTGTTCTGCTCCGGCTTCATCCCACATTTTCGCAACTGAATACAGAAAATGCCGCGCCTGCATCAATTTCAGCTCGATTTCACCGAATTTCTGGCGGATAGCCGGCAGTTCCGCAAGCGGATGGTTCAGGCTGTTCGGCGTATACGATTTAGCAAAGCGGGCCGCTTCCCGTTTCGCTGCCTCGGCAATGCCTAAATAACAGGCAGGGATATGGAGCAGATAACCGGCCGGCTCTTTCTTTTTCGTCTGGATCTCCGCCAGGTTCGCAAGCGGGACTTTGACGTTTTCCAGCACAACATCATGGCTGCCGGTTGCCCTTAAAGCAATGCTGTCCCATGTTTCGACGACGGAAAGGCCAGCCGTCTCCCGCGGAACGACAAAACTGCCAACCGCTTCTTTTTTCGGAATCGTTGCGGTAATGATAAAAAAGTCGAGCACCGGAGACATGGTGGCAAATGTTTTTCTCCCGTTTAACACCCATTCGCCGTTCTTTTCCGTTGCCGTTGTTTCCGGCATGCCACCGCGCGTCGGGCTGCCCGTTTGCGCTTCGGTTGCGCAAGTGTTGATGAGGGCGGCCTTCCCTGCTGCCGCACGGCAAATGCGTTCAAACAATTGCCCGTTCCATGTTCTTGTTTCGGACAAATGCATTAAAATCCCCATATGCCACCCGATGGAAAGGGCAGTCGACCCGTCCGCAACCGCGATGGCCTCTTGCAGGCGGACAAGCTCATACAGCGAAATGCCGCCCCCACCGTAGTTTTGCGGCACAGTCAGCTTTGTATAGCCTGTTTCTTTTAAATCTTGAATATTTTCAAAAGCAAACCGTCCTTCCAAGTCATTGGCAGCCGCCCTTTCGGAAAACGGGCCGGCAAGCGTTTGAATTAGGTCCAGTTTTTCCTCCAGCGTTGAGGCTTTTAAAAAATCCATATCCTTTCCTCCCCCGGAAACATCTTTTCTCTTATTTTACCGGAAACATGCCGGAAAAACATTACAACACTTTTTTTAAATTTCCTCTTGCAATCCGGATTTTATTATAATATAATTTACATTGTCCTGATTGATTCCATGCTGGTGTAGCACAGTTGGTAGTGCACTTCACTCGTAATGAAGGGGTCGGAGGTTCGAGTCCTCTCACCAGCATCTTTCTTTTTTCCATATGGAGAAGTACCCAAGCGGCTGAAGGGGACGCACTCGAAATGCGTTAGGGCGGGTGACCGTCGCGTGGGTTCAAATCCCACCTTCTCCGCCATACATAGTGCATATAAAAATTCCGGAGAACTCCGGAATTTTTTTGCGTTTATGAACCACATGGCAATTCATGCTCCCAATCCCCGTAAACCGGATTCGGGAATACGATAAATTTGCGGCCAAATGCATGGCGGAAACGGTCTGCTTCCAGGCTGCGCGCCTTGTTTCCTTTTCCGTCAAATGTCTTAAAAAAGTCACCCAGATTATCACCGAACAAGGCAATGATTTCATAATTCTTTTCAACGGTTTGTCGGCGTGCTTCTTTGCTGCTTGTTCCTATTTGCAACAGCACATGGGAACGGACGGCCTGCGGGATCCCTTCTTTTTTCAAGTTGCGAAGGGTGGCATCCATATATTTTTCGTCCCGGTTTGAAATGTAATAAATATCGATTCCTTTTTTGTCGGCATATTTTAAAAAGGAAAGCGCCCCCGGGAGCGGTTTTGCTTTTGCTTTTTTCACCCATGCTCCCCAGCCGCTGCCAAACGAAATGCCTTTTTCTACCATATAAGATAAGTACGGCCCGTTATCCAGCACCGTTTCATCGAGATCCAGCACGATGGCCCGCTTCTTTTTTACCTTGGTTTTCAGGCTCTCCTCAATACGCTGTTTTCCGATATTGTATCCTTGATAATAGAGCGCTTTTGCTTCCCCGGATGTCCGGTACCAGGCAACCCCCATTTTGGTCTGTTCCGCTTTTTGCTTTGCCGTGCAGCCAGAATGCGCAACCGTATTGATTGCTGCAGCTTCCCGGCTTTGTTTGCCATCTTTTGCGGAGCACCCCGCATTGCCGAGCACGAGCGCACAGACAATCAGCAAACCCGCAAAATAGTTCATGCTTGCCCCTTCTTTCTAAAATGCTTTTACGTTTAGTATAGAGGAACCCCGGAAATTGATACATGCTAAAATGGCATCTTTCACGGGGTTAGGCACTTCGAAGCGGTCTATCCTGATTTACGACGGGATTTTTATTCTTCCGCTGGCATGTATTTTTTGTGATATGGGCGTTTACGTACATTGTTTGTCGGAATTTCGCCCGCTTCCTTAACGTAGACCCCTTCTACGTTAAGGTACACCAGATTTTTCGCTCGCTTCCTTCACTTAGACGCATCCTACGTTAAGAAACAACGCGTTTTTTCCGCGCTTCCTTCACTTAGACCCGTTCTACGTTAAGAAACACCAGTTTTTGCGCCCGCTCCTTCACCTATACTCGTTTTATGCTCACTTTTCAAAAAAATAGTTGGCCTGTTTGCTCACTTACCATCTCTTTACCGTACTTTAGCTAAAAGGTTACCTGCTTCCTCCGCCTCGATCTAAAACCGTGCCAGCAAAAAAAGCAGCCCTTTCCCAATTTGGATAAGCGGCTGCTTTTTTCATTATCGCTTGGATGATTCTTTCTCCAGCTCCAAGTTTTCTTTCTTTTTGTCCGAAAATATTTTTTCCAAGGCTTCCGGCAAGGCGATCATGCCTGGCAGAAAGAATGGCAATAGGATAAAGCAAAGCACGACAAGGCCGGTAATGACGGCGATTGCCAATTCAGCCAGCAGCAGCATTCCTGAAGGCATCAGCGTGGCAAATGTGCCGCCTAAAATAACGACCGCGGAAATAATGACACCGCCTGTATGTCTCGAAGCGAGTATAATCGCTTCCCTCGGGTCAAGCTGCGGGTATTCCTTATAGCGCATCATCAGGAAAATGCTGTAATCTACACCAAGCGAGACGATGATGATAAAGGAAAAGAACGGCACAAACGAAGAAATGCCTTCATAGCCCAGCATGCCAAGAAAAATAGAGTTGATGACAAACATGGCTGTATAATAGGCACCGACAAGGGATGCCGTAATGAAAACCGGCGGCCAGAAAGACCGTATAACCAACAGAAGCACAAGCAGCACGCTGATGGTCACGATCACGGTTGATTTGGCAAGGTCCCTTGACAGAATATGGTTCATGTCGTTGGTCGTTGCACTCGTTCCGGCTGTCCCGCTGTCGGCTTTTGAAAGCACAGTTCCTTTCAGCCCGGTGACAACCGTTTTATTGATCTTATCAATGGTATCCAATGATTGATTTGAATAAGGATCGTTGCTCAACACGACAGTCAGTTTCGTCACTTTTCTGTCATCCGACATATACGTGTCCATTGCTTTTTTAAAATCTTTGTCGGCGAGCGCTTCTTTCGGAATATGGAATGTTTTTTCCGTTTTCAGCTGTGCCAGATAGTCATTTGTTTTGCCAAGGCCGTCTAAAATTTGCTTTAATCCGCGGTTAACATCCGACAACTTATCGCCGAACTGTTTAAAACCGCTAAGGCCGGAAGCGAGTTGCTGCTGGCCCGATTTCATCTGGCCCAGCCCCTTTGTCACATCGTTCATATTGGTTACTATTTTGCCGATGCCATCAGACGCCTGGCCAATCCCGCTTTCGGTTTTCTTGAGCCCGTCTGCCATTTGCGAAAGCCCGCCAGCCATCTTGGATAGATTGTCGTTCGCTGTCTTGAACCCGGCTGTCGTCTTGTCGTAATTGCTGTTCAGCGTGTTGATCCCTTCCGGCGTGATTTGCTTGAGGGATGATGAGAGCTGGTTTGTCATTTGCTTCAGCGCCAAATAGTTCCGGTCGCTCTGCACACTTGGCGTACTTTGCCCGAGCGCCGTCACGAGCGTCTGCATTTGCGCAATCGCACTTTTTACACCGAGCAGTGCTTGTGCAGCCTGCTGATAATTTTTGCCCATTTCAGCATAGCCGGCCTGCATTTTCCCGTAATTTGCTGACAATGTGCTGACCCCGCTGCTCATTTGGGAAAGATTTTTTTCAATGGTAGCGATGCCGTTTGCCAGTGTTTCCGGCTGGCCGGACCCATTGCCAATGCCGTTTTGAATTTTTTCGAGCCCGGTGGTGAGAGCGGCCATTCCATTTTCAAGTTTGGCGGTTCCATCTACCATGTCGTTCACTTTCGAAAAATCGGCGGATCCGAGTTTCTCCTGGGCTGTCTTTAATCCAGCATTGATTTGGTCAACCCCGTCCTGCGTTTGCGACAAGCCGTCCGTTACCGTAATCATCTGCTTGTCGATGTAAAAGTCCTCCATTTTCTTTCCTTCAGGCCGCGTAACCGAAGAAACTTTCCCGACACCGTCTATTTTTTTCAGCCTTTGTGTAATATTGTCAATGACAGCCATGGATGCGTTGTTATCCATTGCTTTTCCGTTCTCAATCACAACCTCCGCAGGCATGGACTGCCCTTTCCCGAAATGTTCAGCAACAAGGTTGATCGCTTTGGAAGAAGGATATTTATTGCCAAGTTCTCCAACCGTATCAAAATTCAGCTTCTCCTGGTGAAAGATCAATGCTGGGGCAATGATCAAAAGAATGAGTGTGACTGTAATAATCGGATGTTTTACGGCGATGAAAGAAGCTTTTCCCCAGTACCGGTTCGGCTTATGCCCGCTTGCATTTTTCGACGGCCAGAACAGCTTTGTACCAAGGACTTTCATGATGAAAGGAGTTAGGGTTAAAATTTCAAGCAAAAGGATCGTTACCCCGATCACCACAACGACACCTGACCGATATATCGGCGATTCGGAAAATATAAGCGCCAGAAATGCGATAAAAACGGTCACAATACTATAGGCGATCGTTTTTCCCGCCGTCCGGTATGTGCGGACAATCGCTTCATCAATCGGGTTCCCGTGGGACAACTCTTCCCTGAACCGGTTAAAAAGCAGGATATTATAATCGGTTCCAATTCCAAATAAAATCAGCACAAGCAGCATCTGCGTCAAGCTTGTCACCGGAAATCCGGCTTTGTCGATAAGCTGGGCGGCAATCCCCATTGAACACAAATAGGAAAAAGCGACAGCCGCCAACGAGACGAGCGGGGTCACAACGGAGCGGAACACAATCACCAGCACAACGAGAATAAAAATGACCGTTAATGCTGCGCTCCGCTCCACACCGGCTTGGGAGGCCTTCAAATAGTCATTGTTAATAAAATCTTCCCCGCTCAAATAATAATCGACAGGCGAATGTTTCAGCCTGGCATCAAACTGTTTTTGGATGTCATCGATTTCTTTCCCTTTTTTATCCAGCTTGAAGCTGACCATAAGCGTGGTGCCGTCTTTTGATAAAAGGGAACTTTTGGCTTCCGGCGTATGGATCGGGTCAATCACATTGGAAATGCCGAGTTCGGATTTGCTTTCTCTAATTTTGTCTAAACAATCACCGATTTTTTCCATTTCGGCCTTTGAAATTTTATTTTTAATGAAGGAAAAATTCTGATGAGCGCCAAACCATTCATTGTATGATAGCTTACAGCAGGCAATATTTCGTTATACTTCAGGACGATTATTTTTGCAGGCAACAGAATAGCCTTTTTCCGTTCACTTTATATAGTAAAAACTGGGACGGGCACCAGCCTGTGTTTCCATAATTGGACCTGCGACGATTTCCCCGCAGATTCGCGACCGGTAAGACCGGATTTAAAACTTCCCCAGCCTGTTTTGTGTTTTCAGATACGGTTGTCCTTATTTTGTCCCGGCAAGCTGCGGCGAAGAGACCGGTGCACTTTATTAAGAAATGTTTCCAGTGACACGGTGTCATTTTTTCATTGACATCTTAACACGGTGTCATATATAATCTTCTTATTGTTTCTTTTATGACACGGTGTCATTTTCAGGATAGTTGCCCGTGCCGTAATTTTTCAAGATAGGAGAATATGCTGCCATGCCGAAGCCAACTTTTTTCCGATTGCCGAAAGAAAAACAGGATACTTTGATTCAAGCTGCAAAAAAGGAATTTTCAAGAGCGCCGCTGCACGAATCCTCTGTCGCAAACATTGTAAAGGAGGCTTGCATTCCAAGAGGCAGCTTTTACCAATACTTTGAAGATAAGGAAGATTTGTTTTACTATTTGCTGCGTTTGCTCTCACGAAAAAGCAAAGAACAGTTTATTTCCACTCTCCAAAAAAAGGGCGGGGATTTATTTGCGGCTTTTACCGAGGTCTTTCAATTTGCCATTCAAGACATCCGAAACCAGGAAAATGCCAATTTTTTCAAAAATGCTTTTTCCAATATGAATTATAAAACTGAAAATACTTTGGCAGAAAATTTTTTTGAAGAGGATCTGAAAAAGCAGGATTTGGCTTTGCTCCGGTCCGTCAACACAAAAAAACTGAACATCAATGACGAACGGGAACTGCAGGATATGATCACGATTTTGGAGGCCGTCACCTTTCATAATCTTGTGCAAGCATTTGCCGGGGAATTAACGGCCGAAGAAGCACTCGATCATTATCTTGCCCAAATGGAACTGCTTAAAAAAGGATTGTACAGGGAACCTTCTCCGGCATTTTCAGGCAAGGAATAAAAACAACTTACAAAAAGGGGAAAAAGATAATATGAATCCAGCAATACAACATAAAAAGCCGCCCTATCTCATGATCGGGGTTCTTTTTATCGGCGCTTTCGTTTCATTTCTCAATAACTCGCTGCTCAATGTAGCACTGCCTTCCATCATGGCAGATTTACACATCAAAGATTATTCCACCATTCAGTGGCTCGCAACAGGTTATATGCTAGTCAGCGGCGTGCTGGTTCCTGCATCTGCTTTTCTGCTGACCCGCTTTACAAACCGGCAGTTGTTTATTACGGCCATGTTGATCTTCACGTTAGGGACTGCGCTGGCAGCATTTGCCCCGAACTTCGGGCTGTTGCTGACAGGAAGGATGATCCAGGCTGCAGGATCTTCTGTCATGGGGCCATTGCTCATGAATATTATGCTGGTTAGTTTTCCGATTGAAAAACGTGGAACAGCCATGGGAGTCTTTGGCCTTGTCATGATTACAGCCCCGGCAATCGGCCCGACGTTATCCGGCTACATTGTCGAATACTTTGACTGGCGCTTTCTGTTTGAAATGATTTTGCCACTAGCCGTTATCAGTCTCGTTTTGGGGATCTGGAAAGCGGAAAACGTCATGGAGCAAAATAAAAAAGCAACGCTTGATTATCTCTCGGTCGTCTTGTCTTCCATCGGGTTTGGTGGTTTGCTTTACGGATTCAGTTCTGCAAGTTCGGACGGCTGGACAGATCCGGTGGTTTTAACGGCACTGATTGCCGGCAGTGTGGCTTTAATCGCCTTCGTTATTCGGCAGTTTATGATGGATGAACCATTATTGGATTTGCGCGTGTATAAATATCCGATGTTTGCCCTTGCCTCTGTCATTGCCATTGTAAATGCGGCAGCCATGTTTTCCGGCATGATTTTAACACCTGCCTATGTGCAAAACGTACGGGGCATCTCTCCGCTTGACTCCGGCTTAATGATGCTGCCGGGCGCAATTGTCATGGGGATTATGTCGCCGATCACCGGAAAGCTGTTTGATCAATTCGGCCCCCGCGTGCTGGCTGTCACGGGGCTTTCCATCACAGCTGTTTCCACCTATATGCTGGCGAATTTGCAAATTGACTCGAGCTACACCTATATTATTCTGGTTTACACGCTCCGGATGTTCGGGATGTCGATGGTGATGATGCCGATTATGACGAACGGCTTGAATCAATTGCCTTCCCGGCTGAACCCGCACGGAACGGCGGTTAATAATACGGCACAGCAAGTTTCCGGGTCAATCGGAACAGCCGTTTTTGTCACGATCATGAATGCTGTCACAAAATCGAAAGCGGAAGACCTGATGTCCGGGATCAATCCGCTTCACTTTACAGCAGCTGATAAAGCCGCCTTAGGACAAAAAGCGTTGCTGGCCGGCATCCAATATTCTTTCTACGTCGCGCTCGCGATTAATATTGTCGTATTGATCATGTCCCTTTTTGTGAAACGGGCAGATACATTTAAACCAGGCGCCAAAAAGGAAAACAGAAAGAAAACCATGCAAACAAAACCGGCTTCAGATTAACAGCTGGAAAATGGGCACCGCCTTTTTAAAAGAGGCGGTGCTTTTTGCGGTGCTTAAGATTTTATACTTGAATCCTCACTATCCAGTGGCAGCACATTTGTTTTTTTAGGATGCAAAAGGAAATACGAGCCGACCACGAGAACGGCAATAAGCAAAGTCAGCAATACTTGCGAGCGCAATGAGTCGATAAAGATCATCGCGACTAAAACCGCAACAATGCCCAAAATGGTGACATAAGTTAAATACGGATACAGCCACATTTTCACCTTCAAGGCATCCGGATTCGTTTTTTCCACCGTCCGGCGCATGCGCAAATGGGAAAAGGCAATAACAAGGTAAACCAATAAAGCGATCCCGCCTGAACTATTTACTAAAAACAAGAATACTTTATCCGGGGAAATATAATTAAAAATAACCCCGACATAAGCGAAAACCGTCCCGCACAAAACGGCATAAACCGGTACCCCGTTTTTATTTAACTTCAGAAAAATTTTCGGGGCATCGCCGGCTTTTGCCATCCCGTACAGCATCCGTGAATTTGTATATAAACCAGAATTCAAACAGGAAAGTACGGCGGTCAGCACAATGAAATTCATAATCTGAGCCGCTGCTGGAATGCCGACATGTTCAAGAACGGCGACGAACGGGCTCTTTAAAATATTCGCCGAGTTCCACGGAAGCAAGGTGGCTACAATCGCAATCGAACCGACATAAAAGATCAGAATCCGCCAAATGACACTGTTGGTAGCCGTTCTGACTGCCCTTTCCGGTTCGGAGGATTCCCCCGCCGCCACCGCCACAATTTCGGTCCCCATAAAAGAAAAGATGACAACCGTAATGCCCAATAAGACGCTACCAAAGCCATTTGGCATAAAACCGCCATTCCCTGTTAAGTTGGAAAGTCCTGGGGATTGGACGCCCGGAACGATGCCGAAAATAACGGAGAGGCCGAGCAGCAGGAATAAAACAATGGTGGCCACTTTAATGATTGAAAACCAATATTCGAATTCACCGTACGATTTAACGGAATATACATTTGTGAGCGTTAATAAAACGGTTAATATTAAACTTAAAAGCCACGATGGCATTTCCGGGAACCAGTATTGAATATTCGCTGCCCCCGCAGTTGCTTCAATCGCAATGACAATGACCCAAAAGAACCAGTACAGCCAGCCAATCGTGTATCCTGCCCAAGGGCCAATGGCTTCACGCGCATAGGTGGAAAACGAACCGCTTGTCGGGTTCACCGATGCCATTTCCCCCAGCATTCTCATAACAAAAATGACAAGTAAACCTGCCAAAGCATACGAAATGACTGCACCCGGGCCGGCCGAATGGATGACGGCGCCGCTTCCCATGAACAAGCCGGCGCCAATGACTCCTCCGATCGAAATCATCGTAATATGGCGAATTTTCAAGTCCTTCTTCAGTTGCTGATTCTCCAAACCCTCTCTCTCCTTTGAAGCGCATTTTCTAACAAGAAACGTTTTTACAATTGGGAGATGCTTTCTTTTAAAACTTGCACGATCGTGCGAAAGTCATCATCGGTTATGCTTAACGGCGGGGAAAGCTGCAATACATTGTTAAATCCAGCAACAGTATCACCGTTCTTGCCAATTAACAGGCCTTTTTCTTTGCAGGTGCTTATCACTTTATTCAGTTTTTCGACTGCAGCCGGTTCCTTTGTTTGTTTATTTTCCACCAGCTCAATGCCAATCAGCAATCCTTTTCCGCGGACATCCCCTACATTTGGATGATCCTTCAGGCTTATTAGCGCTTCTAGCAGCCGTTCACCCAGTATGCGGGAACGTTCAAACAACGCTTCATTTTCCATTAATTCCAAATTCTTTAAAGCCAGTGCACAGGCTGCAGGATTTCCTCCGAATGTGTTGACGTGGCGGAAACGGTCATAATCTTCACTGCCCGCATACGCCTCGTAAATTTCCCTTTTGACAGCAGTCGCTGATAGCGGGAGATAACCGCTCGTAATCCCTTTTGCCATTGTAATGATGTCCGGCTTCACGCCGTAGTGCATAAAACCAAATGCCTTTCCGGTCCGTCCGAATCCGCAGATCACTTCATCACAAATCAGAAGGGCACCGTGCTTTTCGCAAATCTCTTTCACCTTCGCCATATAACCATCAGGCGGCAGTAAAATCCCTCCGCCAGTAATGATCGGTTCCATAATAACACCGGCAATCGTTTCACTTAGCTCCCACGTCATTACACGGTCGATTTCCTTGGCACTTTCAAGCGTTTCCACGTCATCCGGATGCCGGTACGTGTCAGGAGGTGCAACATGAAGAAATCCCTGTCCAAGCGGTTCATACTTATACTTTCTTTGTGCCTGGCCTGTTGCCGCAAGCGCCCCCATCGTATTGCCGTGATACGCGCGATAACGGGAAATAAACTTGTACCGGTCCAGGTCCCCTCTTTGCCGGTGGTATTGGCGGGCAATTTTAAAAGCCGTCTCATTGGCTTCCGAACCGCTGTTAGAGAAGAAAATGACGTAATCCCCGCCAAGCCATTCGTTTAATTTTTCGGCCAGCTGAATGGCAGGCACGTGGCTTTGGGATAACGGATAGTACGGCATCTCAAGAAGCTGCTTGTATGCCGCTTCCGCCAATTCTTTCCGGCCGTAACCGGTATTCACACACCATAACCCGGCCATCCCGTCCAAATAGCGGTTACCCTCAATGTCCGTTACCCAAGCACCTTCCGCTTTTGTGATAATCAAATTGGGCTGCCCGGGACTTGCGGCTCCCCTCATGGCATGCCATAAATATTTTTCATCTGTTTCCTGTAACGTTTTTGTTTGCAAATGCATTCATCCTCCCATCCCCTTGATTAAGTTACACGCTGTCGTCTTTTTTGCGCGTAAAAACAGTGTGCATCCTTCCCCCCATTTCCCGGCCAAAAGCAGCTCAATGGCAATATTCCGACTGCCTTGCTGCTGGCGGGTATGGGCTTCCGTTCTTTTGACGGTGCCATGTTCGCCCTGGCATGGCATTCATCCTGAAAAATGTACTGGATGACTTTCATTCTTCTCTGCGAAACGGGCGCCTCCCCACTGCCACCCATATCGATTTTTCGCCATCTGCCATGCCATACCCCTGTTCGAAGTCATTTTTGTAAGCGGATTCAGTGAAGGGTTTGACAAATGATTCACCTATTCACATTACATTCCGACAGAGAACCATCCTCCAACCATAAAACTGAAGAAACCAGTAGCCAGAATTTTGGATATAAAAGGGGTCCCCATGCCCGGAAAATCACAACGGTTGGCTAAACAACACTATGCGCATATTATAGAATGAATTTTTTCTCTTTTCAATACCTTTTTTCTGACCACAGGCAGAAAAGATTTTATTGCAGCCGTGTCTGATCAAGATTGTAACCTATGATCGGGAAGATAACCACATAGAAAAGAGAAAACAGTTAACAGTTCGGAAAAAAATTAATTTTCCTTGGATTTTATGGAGGCGATTTCGAAAGGATGCTATAATAAAATTGCTCAAAGCTTGATCTGGGCATAGCATGAATGATGAATGGAGGTGTACGGCTTGAAAAGCTTCTTTTTATCTAAAACGTTTATTATTACTTATTTGATTGTCTTAGTTGCATTTGCATCACAAATAATGTCTCCAGCTATAAATGTTAATTATATTGCCTTGATCTTTGTATCTTTTGTGATCGCTGCAGTAATCACATTTATAATAAAAGCATCCATCAAATTAATAGATGTAATCACGAAAAAAACATCTTAAAAAAGCTCCTATATAAATGAACAAAATATCGCGGCTCCGTTGCCTGCTGAATAAAGTAGGCCTCATGCAAATTGCTGCTCGTGCTTGATGAAAAACTTAAGTTCATTTTATATAATAAGGGCTTTTTCTTAACACCGTTGTTTTCATTTTAAACATTCGCATGAGTAGGCACCATCAGCAACTCGGCTTTCTACATTAAAAGAAAGCTCTTTTCGCGGCTACAAGAAGAGCTTTCTTTCATTTTTAAGCCAATTGCTTTTCCTTTTTAAGTGATTTGAAGAGTCCACAGCATTTTAGCAGTACATCCGTTCATACGGATCCATTCATCCGCTTTAGTCTTTTAAAATGGCAGCCATGGATGTCCGGACCATTTCCACTTATCTCATCTCTAAAATTCCCCAAACCAATTGGTTATTTATTTCCAGCAGGATTTGCATTTTTCTTTTTGAACGCGGTTAGAATAAGCATAATGGCAAGAACAGCAAAAATTCCTGTCGTTATCAGTACAGCGCCTCCTAATCCCCCTAAACCTCCTAAGAAAAGGCCGACAACACCATAGTCTGTGTCAGAGAATGTAGAATTTTCGAAGCCAAGATTGCCTAATACCGGCATCAGCGCAATCGGCATGAAACTAATAACGATTCCATGGATGAATGAACCGAGTATCGCACCTCTGCGCCCGCCTGTTGCATTGCCAAATACCCCTGCTGTTGCACCACAGAAAAAGTGGGGAACGACGCCTGGCAAAACGATTATCGTGTGGAAGGCAATCATCAGAAACATGCTCACGATTCCGCCGATAAAGCTTGAGAAAAAGCCGACCAAAACAGCATTTGGGGCATATGGAAAAACAATTGGACAGTCAAGTGCCGGTTTAGAGTTTGGAACTAATTTTTCAGAAATCCCTTTAAACGCCGGAATGATTTCGCCTAAGATCAAACGGACACCCGAAAGGATGACAAACACACCTGCAGCAAAAGTACCTGCCATTTGGATGGCATAAATAATAAAGTTTGTTCCATCGCTTAGTTTTGCTTCAATATATCCTTTGCCAGTAAAAATAGCTAGAATTATATAAATAACTCCCATCGTAAGCGTTATGGCAACCGTTGAATCACGCAAGAAGGAAAGGCCTTTTGGGACTTTAAGATCTTCTGTTGAATGGTTTTGATTTCCGAAAAATTTACCAATAACAGCTGAAATCATGTATCCAAAATTACCGGTATGTCCAAGTGCAACTTCATCTGTACCAGTAACATTTTTCATGAATGGCTGCATGATAGCCGGTGACAAGGCATTTGCCATTCCGAGAATCAATCCGCCTAAAAGGATTAAGGGTACGGATGTAAAACCGGATACCGTCATAATGACCGCAATCATACAGGACATATATAAAGTCGCATGCCCTGTTAAATAGATATATTTAAATCTCGTAAATCGTGCAATGAAAATATTGACAATCATGCCAACCAGCATAATCAATGCTGTCGGTGTACCATATTTTGTGAGGGCAAGGGCTACAATCGCCTCATTATTTGGGACAACACCCTGAACGGAAAAAGCATGTTTAAACATTTCCCCAAATGGTGTTAAAGAATTCTGTACAATACCCGCACCCCCTGTTAAAACCAGGAATCCTACAAACGTCTTTATACCGCCCAGCAATATGTTACTGATCGATTTCTTTTGAAGGATTAAACCGATAACGGCAATTAAAGCAACAAGAAGTGCCGGCGTACTGGCAATACCAATTAATACATTTAAAAAATCTTTCATGATCTCGTCACCTCAATTTGTCTGAATGAAAAAATAATGCTTTGTTCATTCATCTTTGGTTAGATCTGGATAAAAACGCATCCATGCACGAATTTTTTGCTTATCCATGAATTATTCAGGCAAACGACCGGATTCTTGCAAAAATTGAACCACTTTTTCTTTCAATTCATTTTTATCAATAATACTTTTTAATACTGTTACTTTCTCGGCTCCAAGTTTTTCAGTTGCCTCAGCTAAATCCTGGCCGACAAAGAAATGGTCTGCAGAATCCGGGGTAGCACTTCCCATATCGAAGTGAGTCACTTCAATATCATCCTGATTAATCCCTAATTGATCTAAAATCGACTTGATGTTCATTTCAATCATGAAACTGGAACCTAAACCTGATCCGCATACAGCTGCAATTTTCATTGAATATTCTCCTCCTCTGTAATAATGGATAAAATTTCTTCTTTCGTTTTCGCATGTAAAAGTTGCTCTAATTTTTCTTCCTTCCCCAGCAATGTTGCAAGCTCGGATAATGCTTTTAAGTGGGCCGTATTATCGATGGCTGCTAAAGTAATAAAAATCCTAACCGGATGTTCTTTATCTACTAAATCAACCGGTTTATCAAGCTTCAACAGTGACATTCCTAAGTGCTTGACACCATTTTCGGGACGTGCATGCGCCAAGGCAATTTCTCTGCCAATATTGATAAACGGCCCATGCTGATTGACAACGTTTATCATGGCATCAATATATTCCTGGTTAATTTTGCCCTCCATTAAGAGCGGGCTTGCGCTCTTTTGAATGGCTTTCATCCAATCGAGGCCATCATTTTTTACAACTTGAATTGTATGATCAGTTAATAGCTCACTCAGCATTGGCTGATAGATCCCTCCTGTTCCACTCTTGAAGTTTGGTTTATTAAACAGCTGAATTAATCCTTGTGTTAAGCCATTAAAGTCATGAATCTTCGCATAATCACTAACAACATCCAAAATAGATGAGACAAGTTCATTTCGATAAATATCAAATTGAACAAGATTTTTGGTGAGTATTTTTAAATCCTGATGATCCGGGATGGAATGAACTGTAATGACTTTTTTATTTTTTTCCGGAATGTTTACCGTGGAAATCACCAGGTTTTCCTGTATTTCCGATTGTTTTAAATACTCTCGCTCTGTGATTGGACCTTCAAAACTTACAAATGGAAACAACGATTGAAGTTTTTGTTTCAAGATGGCTGCAGTTCCAACACCGCTGCTGCAGACAAGCAAAACTTTTTGAACTGCTTTTGTAGGCCAGTTTTTTCTTTGTTTATCAATTTCCGCACCAAAATAAATCGAGATTAACGAGATTTCATCTTCACTGATAGAATGTTTACAAAAGGCTTCAAAAGGCTGAATGGAGAATCTTGTAAATGAAAATACATTCCCGTAATTCTTTTTGATCTCCTTTAACAGCCTGTTTTGATACTTCACACCATAGCGCACCCGATAGTAACAAGCAAGAAGATGCACGTACAGATTCTTTTTCAATTCATAAATATTATCGAAATTGATGCCGGATATTTGTTGAAAACGTAAAATCACTTTTTCAACGACCGTATCCAATCCGGTAAATTTTTGCGGTGCATATTTGGACTCCGAACTGATAAAATTGATCTGGCTGCTCAAAAGAAGTGTTTCTATATAAAAGATTTCGTTTTCATATACTTCAGGATTAATATCAAATAACTTTAACAGCTGCGAAACCAGTTCGTATTCAGGGTACGTTTTCAGAACATTTAATTCGTATTCTTTTAATGGTCCGACTGTTCTATTCTTTTTAATTCGCTGAATAACAAACGGGATATAAACCGATAAAATGTTTATAGCGTCGTCCGAAAAATGTTTTCCCGTCAATCTTTCTACATCTTCTAACCATGCACCGGTTCCACGTATAAATTGATTTTCAGCTTTGCAATCGATGAAGTGTTGAAAATGTTCACTGCTTATCATTTTTTTGTACAAATTTGAGTGATTGCTAATAAATTCATGAAACCACCAACGGATATCTTCTTCTTTTCCGCTTAACCAGTAGCCGTGTTTAGGATCATTTTTAAGGGCAAGGTTGGACTTTTTAAGCAGGCTTCTGGCCCGATCAATATCTGTTATAGCAGTATTTCTTGAGATATTTTCAAGTTCAGACAGCCCTTCAAGGGTAACTTTTTTCGTACTGATTAAACTAAGCAGAATATCTATGTTGCATCTTTCATCTTTTGAATATTTAATCGGTGTTGATTCTTCGATGGCATCCCCTGTTTTAAGTATTTTTTCTTTCGTTTCTTTTTTTAGATAGTAGCCCTCATTCCTGACATTTTGAATGGGCTCCATTTTTTTTGCAAGCAATTCTTTATTTAGAGCGTTGAAAATATAATAGACCGTTCTTTTGGAAATTTTAAAGGTGCTTGATAAATCTTCAACAGATGTGTATCCTTCTTGATGTGCTAAGTAGTTTAAAATGAGCTTTTTCTTGGAAGCGCCCATATTTTTCACTCCCATTTGTTCCTCCTTCCTACATTTTCATCATATAACAAATGTTAAAACATGTAAGCGCAATCAGTGCAGAAGACTATGTGCAAAATTGGGCTGCTTAATTGAAGGATCAACTAAAACAGCACGACTAGAATGGGGAGTTTTTCTCAGCTGGGCGGAAATTGGAATATCTTACAGTTAAGTTGAAAAAACAAATGAAATTAATAAAAAGTGATGGAAAATGTGGCATTGGTTATGTAGATGGCAGTTGATAGAATAGTTTACGTCCTTGAAGAACGAAAAGTAACGAAGCTTGCCGGACGAATCAGCTTTTGGCCTGTTCTGACTCGTCCAGCAAGCTCGTCCAGATTATTGCTTTTAATACTCGCCTTTTATGACAAAAAATGACCCCCGTATGGTGCCGGCCAGTTTTGACTTTTGTCTGGCAAATTTAAATTTCCCTTCTAATTCCTTTGGTACTTCCATCCCCTCAGAAAGTTTAAAACCAACCGCCCGCTTCTTCGGATCATCTATGGAATACATTACATTGACAACGAGGCCATCCTCGTAAAAGACGTAAGCAAATTGGATATTTTCCACTTGAAAACGCGAAGTTTCCAATGGCTTGGCTGCAAATTCAATGCCGCGTTCTTCTTTCAAAATCCTATTCACATATTCTAGGGTCTCTCCGCTTTCTGCAGCTGGCAAAACAGTAAATACGTGTTTGTATTTATTCATAAAATAGCGCGCCTCATTCGCACGCAAACCGGCTAGCGCCTTCGCAACAGGTGAAGACTCTAGACCAACATCAGACACATTTTTGAAATCAACGATATAGGACATGCGCAACGCTCCTTTTCCTAAATGGATTTGATGTAAACACAACAATATATAAAAACCATTCTATACTTAACCGCTTACAATATTTGTCCTCGCTCACCAGAAATGATCACTGATATTTTTGGGCTCTCACCTAGCATTTCTATTATAACAAAATTGGTAGCACTGAATGGGGAAATTGCTGAGGCGAGTTTTCGGTGCAAAACATCCATACAAATCCGGCCGTGACCATTTTTGCTAAAAAATCCTGGTTGAATCATGTGCAGAATCTGCTGTTTTTACATTTCCTACAGCAGCGATTATTTGGATAAAGGATGTCTCCTCAAACCCAAGCTTTTGTTTTCACCAAGAAAAAATCTTTCAGCTCTCCCTCCTATTCATGTTAAGTTACCTTACATAAAAAACAAAGAAAACACCAACACTGGTTCTACTTTATCTATTTTGAATAATAAATAGATAAAGAATTGTGCAAAATCGCTAATGAAAAATCGTTTATCCTTTGCTATATTAAAAATACAGATGACATTATATGTGATATTAAATGACATCAAAAGAAACATCCCAAATTCACTACCGTAAATTTATTGAAAAGGAGCTGAAGCAATGGCTACTCAATTGGAAAGTGCTTATCCGCAACCGCAGAAGAAGGCGAGTATGGATCCCTCCCTGATCCCGAAAACAGATGCAGACAGAACAGTTGGCCCTTTGAATTATATTTTTATGTGGATTGGGGACGGGGTCAATATTGGAAATATTACGCTTGGTGCAAGTCTGATTGTGGCCGGGATGGCGACATTAAACATTTACCAAACTTTTGCTGCGGCATTGATCGCCATCAGTATTATTTCAACCATCTTTTCATTGAACGACAGATTAGGCTACAAAACAGGCATTCCGTACGTTGTCCAGCTGAGAATGTCCTTCGGCGTAAAGGGTTCGATATTCACATCGCTTTGCCGCGGTATACCTGCCATTGTTTGGTACGGATACCAAAGCTGGATTGGCGGCACGGCTTTAAATGAAATGGCCAAAATTGCAACGGGCGGAGCTTTTGACAATGCGGCTGTTTGCTTTATCGTGCTCCAATTGTTTCAAATTGCGCTCTCCCTCTATGGCTTTCATGCGATTAAGTGGGTGGAGGCCCTGACTTCAGTCGTGATTTTAGCTGCACTTTTCTATGTGTTCAGCATTCTTCTCACATCCCATAGCGCCACGATTGCAAACAAATGGGTGCATGCAAAAGGAACGTGGGGGCTGCCATTCTTTGCTTTTATCATGACGTTTATGGGCAATTATGCCGCCATCTTTTTAAGTGCAGCGGATTATTCAAGAGAATTGAAAGCCGGGATCAGCCATACAAAAAGAAGGTTATTGTATTTTATTCCGATCTTTATCGCATACGGGTTTGCTTTAACGATGGGGGCCATGCTTGCTTCTGCTACCGGTATTACAAATCCTGTAAAGGCCTTTTCGGTGGTGGTCGATAATCCTTATATTACATTTTTCGTGTCTGCGTTTATCGTGATCGGGACCGTTTCGGTGAATATGGTTGCCAATATTATTCCGCCAACTTACGTCATTACATTGCTTACGAAATTAAAGTATAAGTATGCTGTCACCATTACAGGGCTGCTTGCTTTTGCATCTTTTCCATGGGTGCTTGTCCGGGATTCTTCAGCAAAGGGGCTCGACATTTTTATTCTGGCTTACTCGGCATTTTTAGGTCCGATTGTAGCCATTCTATTGATTGAGTACTACATCTTCCGAAAACAAAAGGTAAATATCGCCGACTTGTACGCGGAAGACGGGCCTTATTCCGGCTATAACCCTGCGGCTGTCATTTCATTAGTAATTGGCGCGGCTGCCGCACTTGCAAAAGTGGAACTGGCATGGATCATCGGCTTTGTTGCGGCTGGTTTAGCCTATGTCATTCTGTCAAAATACGCATTTCCATTTTCAAAATTTAAAAAGGATACAATTTTTCAAAACACAGTCGTTCTCGAACCAAATCACAGGGAGGGCATTCACAATGAAATATGATACGCTCATTAAAAATGGAAAAGTTGTTTTTAGAAACAGCGTTAAAATCGCTGATCTTGCCATCCAAAATGGAAAAATTGCTGTAATTGCGGATAAAATTGAGGAAACAGCAGAACAAGTTTATGATGCTTCAGGCCAATATGTAATGCCGGGAATGGTCGACATCCATGTACATATGTGCGAACCGGGACGGACGGAATGGGAAGGGTTTGAAACCGGAACAAAGGCGCTTGCCGCCGGGGGAACGACAACGTATGTAGATATGCCTTTAAATGCGCTGCCTGCCACGACAACAAAAGATGCTTTAGAAAAAAAGCTTGCCGCTGCCGCCGAAAAAAACTATGTGGACTACGCCTTTTACGGCGGATTAGTGCCCGGTAATCTCGATCACTTAAAAGAACTCTCTGATTGCGGCGTGGTCGCTTATAAATGTTTTATGGCCAGCTGCGGAACCGATTTGCCGGGAGACTTTAAAAATGTAGATGATTACACGCTTTATGCGGGGATGAAAAAATTAGCCGAGCTGGGACATATTTTATTGATTCATGCAGAGAATGCCGCCATTACCGATGGGTTAGCAGAGGAGATGATCAAACAAGGGAAAACAAGTCCGGCTGATTATGTTTCAACACGGCCGGTATTTACAGAAGTGGATGCCATCAAGCGGGCGCTGTATTTTGCGAAACAAACCGGGTGCAAACTGCATTTTGTCCATGTCAGCAGTGCGGAAGGAGTGGAAGAAATTACGAAAGCGCGGAACGAAGGACAGGATGTCACGCTTGAGTCATGCCCCCATTACTTTACCATCACAACAGCCCAATTTGCGGAAATCGGCCCACTTGCAAAATGTTCCCCGCCTTTACGCAGCGAAGCGGAGCAGGAAAAACTTTGGGAAGTATTGAAACAAGGAAAAATCGATATGCTGACATCCGACCATTCCCCTTGCCCGCCTGTAATGAAGGACAGCGAAACCGGAAATATTTTTGAGGTATGGGGCGGCATAACCGGGTGCCAGCATAATGTCGATTTGATGTTCGATGAGGCTGTCAAAAAGCGCAGTATTCCCATTACGCAATTTACGCGCATGATTGCAACCAACCCTGCCGAACGTTTTGGCTTAAAATCGAAAGGGGAAATTGCGCTCGCAAAAGATGCGGATCTTCTCTTTCTCGATCCCGACCGGCCATACACGGTAAGTGCGGAAGACCTCTATTACCGCCATAAGCACAGCCCGTATATCGGCAGAAAAATTGATTGCCGGGTTACGAAAACTTTTTTAAGAGGTCAGCTCATATTCGATCTGGATGGCGGTGGTATCACAGGCGAGCCGGTTGGCAAATGGATCCGGCCAGCGAAGGTCTCAGACTATGCCGGAGTGCCGTCATAATGCTAACAGCATCAGGCTCTGCTTTCAAGAGCCTGTTGTTGCTGGCACAGATTTCGGGACAGGAATAAAAATAACGCAAGACAGCTTGCTGTTTTCAAGAGCCTGGTTTTGCTGGCATGGATTTTGACCGGTTATCAATGGCTGGCAACCTGTATGCACCATGGCAAATGCCTTCAATCCTCCGTGGTGCTTCACTCAAAGCTTACGGTTGCTTACGGTATGATTGATCATTCTGTCCCACCCTTTATTTTTTTGTAAAACTTTTATCAAAACATAGCCAAAAATGGCCCCTGCAAAAGAGCTTAAAAAGAAGGCAGGGATAAATCCGAAAAGCGTTGACGCTTGGCCGAGTAAGAAAACAGCAATGGGATAACATGCCAAGGCACCGAGAATGCCTGTCCCCATGACCTCCCCAACAAAGGCAAAAATGAGCTTATTCGTCTTCGCGTACAGATAAGCTGCCAAAAACGCGCCGATCATGCTTCCCGGAAAGGCAAAAATACTCCCCGTCCCAAGCAAGTTACGTAAAAGCGAGGATATAAAAGCTTGCGCAACCGCATAACCGGGGCCGAGCAAAACAGCCGAGAGTATGTTGGCAAAATGCTGTACCGGAAAAATTTTTGCAAAACCAACCGGGATATAAATCAAACTGCTGGATGCAGTTGTGATAGCTGCAATAACTGCAGTTGCTGTTATTTTTTGTGTTTTTCTCATTAGAACCAACCTTCCCTCCTTTTTAGTTGCGAATGAAAATCAGACCGGCCAGTCTTGTTTTTTATCGTTCATATCCCAAAATAAATACTCATACTTTGAGGCTATTTGAAAATGGCGTTCTAAGACTGCCAGTTCCGTTTCTGATTTTCCGCTTGCCAGTTGGTCCATTAAGTCAATTAACCACTGCGTTCCGGAGCCGAACGTTTCTGAAGAATAGGTTTCGATCCATTTCTTGTAAGGATTGGCCTCCAATTTGTCTCGATGATTTAATTTCAGCAGCTTCCCAATTTCCCAATAATCCCAGGCACACGGCAACAAGCAGGCAACAAGTTCAGCCAAGCTTCCATTGGCGGCCACTTGCAGCATATAACTCGTGTAAGCAAGATTAACCGGTGTTGGTTGGGTTGCTTCTAAATCCGTCCGAGTAACGCCAAACTCGGCAGCGTATTGGCGGTGCAGTTCCATCTCAAAATGCAACGATTCATGGAGAACCGCAGCAAATCTCGTCATCATGTCGAGGTTACCCGCTTTCACAACACCCATGGCAAACAGTTTTGCGTACTCAACTAAATATACGTAATCCTGCTTTAAATAATAGATAAATTTATCTCTTTCTAAAGTTCCGTTCCCCAGTCCCACGACAAAAGGATGGTTATGGTTTTTCTCCCAAATCGGCTGGACACTTTGATATAGCCTTTCTGTAAAAGATCGTTTCAACAATGATTCCTCCTTGTTTACCGGGAAACCGAATGCGGTTTGCAAGCTGATTTCACCCTTGCCCCGAGCGATAGCCAGAGGCGGCTCCTCAAAATAAAAAACCCGCCCTCCATCGGAAAGCGGGTGTATCAATTACAAATCATCAGGTGTAATTTCATCACCTACTTCCCTTCGCTAGTACGAACTAGATCAGGTTCAAAGGGTACTTCTCAGCCAACCCGGCGCCCCTAGTAGATTATTATGAATATTCATTTACATTACTCTTACCATATCATAGTATCGTATTTTGTGCAACAGGAGATTTATTGTCCGTCTTTTAAGTTTTTGTAAAATATGGAAACAGAGCCAAAGAATGTTGACTCAAATGCTGCCCGTACCACGCTTCAGTTCCCGAGATACGGTATTTTTATTACAGCCAACCATATCAGTGATTACTTGCATGGATTTCCTTCTGCACGAAGGGTGGCAATCTTCACCATAGATAAACCCCCGTATTGATTGCGTTTTTATCGCAAACGGTTTATCATGTTTTTTTTCATTTATTTAGCTTGTTGCATTTGATTATCCAACTAGCCTTTTGTAATTTTATCAAAAAAGCCTATATAATCTACTATTGCATTTTCAAAATAATCACCTAAATAAATATCGAAATGTCCACAGTCATACTCTTTTATCGTTGCTTTCTTGGAGCGTTTTGCACACTTTATGGTTGCCCAAGCAGGTGCTAATGTATCTTTCCGACAAACCGCATAAAATATCGGTATTCCTATATTTTTAGTGTATCTACTAGGCGAATATTTAAAGAATTCTAAAACCGATCTTGCGGGGGCTTTATTCACAAACTTTAAATTTTCAGGCATCAACTTAAAAACCTTTTTGTAGTCAGAAACAGCCATCATCGCTACTTTCCCCGGCGCATCCACCAATTTAATCATGACCGGATGATACCCGGTAATAGAAGATAAAACGTCAGCTATGGCAAAGGGGAATATTTTTAGGGCAGATAGTGGTGAGACCGTTTTCACTGTAGCTAAGGTGTTTGTATATGGGCACTGTGCCACGGTTGCAAGAATATCTATTCGATGAGCTGATAGGGTTATAACGTGTCCCCCACTAAACGAACTTCCAAACAGGAGTATTTTACTATCATCAATGCTATCATTCTTTTTGATGAAATCAATGGCAGAGTTCCAATCTGCAAGTTGTTCTTTTACATTTATCCGTTGTCTTTTATTTCCGTCACTTGCTCCATGGTTACGATAATCAAATAAAAAGCAGGCATACCCGGCAGCAGCAAACCTTTCAGCATATGCGTCCAACCGCATTTCACGCACTCCACCCAAGCCATGAGCCATTACAATGACCGGGCACCTTTTATCTACATTGGGTAGATATAGCCACGCGCTACACCTTGTTCCATTTGAATAAAAGTCAATATCTTCTCGTCGAAATTGATTGTTCATTTTTCTCCCTTCTCCCGCTTTAGGCGAGCACAAACATTGCACGAAATAGAATTGACATATACGTATAAAAATGGCTCCACAGTGAACTACTCTCACTTCGATGGGTCACTCGAAGTAGGGGTTTCTCGACTTATCGTTACTTTACGAGCTAATGAAAGCTGACCAAGCGATCCTTTTTGTTCCAAGCGTTTATGTTTCATACTAACACCAATAAGCATATGCCTTCTTGTTTGTATCCCCGAATATTGCTCAATTCGTCCAGCGCAGTTTGTGACCAAAATACACGATACTCTTTGTCCACGCTTAAGACCCCTTGAAACATCTCCGAAGATACTTAAGCCCCTGTTCTTTGCTGTAAATGCGTCCGTTTCGCCGATCTTCGCGACTCTTTTGAACCTGACGAACAACTTCTTCATCTTTTGCCAGATATTCAACTTCCTTTTCGTTTAGTGCTTGTTCTCCCCGCTTGAAGGTTAAAAATTCAATAAAATCATACACTTCAAGGACATCTTGTTCAGGAATTTGATCAATCATCCGCTTTAATTCTTCACGGCTCACTCTCAAAACGTTTCACCGCCTTGTGGTTTATTTTCTCATTATATTTTTTAAATGCAAACACACTCCACATGGCTCAGGTGCTGTGAGATATCAGGACGTCCTATCCGTTAAGCAGAATCTGGGTTAGCCATGAGACATCTTTTAAAACGATACTCAATCAATAGCGTTTGCTGCGACATTGAAGGGTATTGATTCTGGCCCGGCCTTAAAATAGCAGTACCGGCCACTTTCCCTAATTTGCCGCGTTTCGGCACTGTCCAGGAAATGGCCGAAATTGGTTAAAAATACTTCAATTTCAGGACTTATATTTTCGGAAATCTATTTTATCAATGTCTTTATAATTGTTATGATCTGCTCTATAACTATTCATAGAGGAAGCCTCATAAACACATAAATATTGTTCAGGATTTAGTAAATAAAATTGAACATCCCCCTTTTGATGCATTTCCGGATCTTCTAATTTTACGCCTGCAAAATTGGGGAAAGTGGGTAGTTGTTCTTACCCGTTGCCCTGCAGGCGGTCAATCAGCTAAATAGTTGCCTTCCATATTGTCCACCGGTCTTTTTCAACGATGTTATTTTCCTTTGTCACCTTTTTCTGGACATAATCGGTCAGCAAACTTAGTTCTTGATCATCCAGTTCATACAAAATGCTTCTTCCTGTTCTCTCACTTATGTCTTTTAATAATTGCGCTTTATTCTCGTGTACCTTTCTTATTTCCCATAATTTAACTTCTTCGATTTTTTTGAACCCCGCTTCTTGCAAAGCCTCGATAACCGTTTGGCTGCTATGCCTGCGTTTTATTTCCTTTTCAATTAATTTTGGAAATAACTCAAATAAATACCCTCTGATGTTTGTGTTATCTCCTTCTAATAAGCAATCATCGGGTGTGCGATCTTGAATAATGAAAACTCCGCCATCCTTTAACAGTCTGTGTGCTTCTTTAAAACAAGCAAGCAAATCCCGAAGATGGTGTATTAACGCTCTTTCAATCACCAATTGAAAACTTTGGCTTTCTAAGCCTGTATCATAAGCGTTTCCGAGTTGAAAGGAGATATTTTTATAGTCTTTACAATTTTCCTTCGCTCCTTCAAGAATCGGTTCCGAAAAATCGATGCCTATAACAGTTTGAACGCCCATATCTGCCAAGGCTTTTGAATAAATCCCTCCTCCGCACCCGATATCTAAAGCGTTTGATATATGCTCGACAGTTAGCAGACTTCTCATCATGTCAATCCAGGAACGATCCGCAACACGGGTTGTATAAGTCAATCGATTTTGCCTACTGTGAAAATCAATTCCCATTTCTTATCCCTCATCTCTATTGAAAAATCATATTACTCTAAAAACTGAACTTAGGTTTTTATATTAAGACCAAGTCATCCATTCTGCATCATGATTGCTTCGCAGCCAGCAAAAAAATAGCAATGTTTAGCACATTTTATCCAGCTTTATTTTATTAAACTTCAGCGAAAAGAAAAATTCGGAAAATTTTATTGCAAATCATAAATATTCATTATGGTTCCGGTAATAAGCCATTTATTGGAGATTTTCGATGTTGAATAAAAAATAGCCCTAATTTTGGAAAAATTGATTTTCACAAAAACCTGACACGTATTTGGGAAAATGTCTGGGTTGTACGGCTCAATGCTGGCTCTCTTCGACGAATTCTTCGTGAAATTTCTTTAGCTCTTCTGAACGATTAAATACTTCCATATTATGCTTGTCCGGATTAAACGTCGGCACTCTGTTATAATCCGGTGTAGCTTTACGGAACATTATAGAATCGAGGTATACTACAATGTCAATTTTGGAGGCTTTATTTAGCTTTAAATCAAATAGAAGGCAGCATTCATCTACATGCAGTTTTGCATAATCTGTAAGATCGAGGCTTCCATTTTCTAACCTTTTAATGTATTTTGAGTCGTTAATAACGTAATGACCATCAACATAAATAAAATTACCGCTGTCTATAATCTTTGCGAATTCCGGATTTGCATAGTATTCAAAAAAGGAATCGCTTAGGCTAATACTGTATGTTTGATTCTTATGTAATGAGTCTGCTTTAAATGAATAATTGCTGATAAAGTGGTCATCGACGTATGTATATACACCTTCAACTTCCTTATATCCAAGGTCAAGCATCCTTATTTTGGCTGCTATCCTTGACACCTGGAAGAAGTCTGCCAATTCATACACGACGTTTTCCATTATATTTAACCTGTCATGAGTACCAAAAAGGAGCTCATTCTTTATTATCAGCTCCTCAATCTTTTTAATGGTCATTGATTTAGGCATAAGGATGCGAGGTGCTATTCCGTTAGCATGCCATTCCATCCAGTCTTCTGGTGTCCATTGCTTTTTGTATTTTGTTGTTTCGTTTACTCTACAGCTTATCAGCAAAGCATCGCTGTTATATGTCTTAACTAACTCATGGTATTTTCTATGCTTATACCAATGAACACACTCATGAATAATGGTATTGTTCATACACCCTATGTTTCGCATGAAATACACATTAGGATCTACGAGAATTGTTCCTCTTGAAACTTCCAAAGGCTTATATGTTCTTTCATTTCTGTCGTAATACTCTATTGTGCAATCGTCAAAGACTATTTGACCAAATATAGTGAAATGCTTTGTAAGCTGGATTTCCTTAACCTTAAGCCCCATTCTTTTCACTACTTCATCTACTGGAATGGGCATAGGAACACTTAATGCTTCTGGGCAAAACTCATTTAGAAACTCAGTAGCAACATCGTCAAACTGTTCCTTTTCTATAATTGGCACTAAATACTCAGACAGTCGGCCTAATTTGCTCTCTCTGTACTTGTTATATATTGAAACAGAGTTGATTTGAAAATTCTGAATCCCGTCATCAAGGTCAGCTTTACAGGAGATACGGAACCATTGTTCTATACCGTCAGTCTCGCGATTCCTTCGTACTGTTTCTGCTATTTCAACTTCTGCGGAAATAATTACATCAAATAAAATACTGTTACCTGGCGAGTCGGTTATGTCTATAGTTATAATGTCAAAGTCGGATAATGCCGCTTCATCCGGTGATTGCACACGGTATGAGTTGGATTCCAGCTTATCCGGGTTGTCCTCAATATACTCGGACAATTCGTCAAAGAGTTCATTGTAATACATATTTGCAATAACATCTCTGAACGAGCTGACGCTTGCCATACCGTACCTCCCAATAACACTTCATCATACAGACCAGATATTTCCTTATGTAAATTATAGCATGAATTTCGCAAAACACAATAATTAATTTGCGGGCTCAAATTTTTATTGTGTTTCATCCTACTTTGTGGTATTCTCTATAATGGCGAGGTGAAAATTATGACCGTAAGCTATAAAAAACTTTGGAAACTCTTAATTGATAAAGATATGAAAAAGAGAGATTTAAGAGAAGCGGCTGGTATTAGTACATCTTCTATGGCAAAACTCGGGAAAAACGAAAATGTAACGACTGATGTTCTTGTGAAGATTTGCAAGGCCTTAAAGTGTGATATTTCTGATATTATGGAGATTGAGCCGGATGAATAGTGTAGCATCAGCTTTTGTTTAATAGTAACGCAACAATGATGTTAATTGATTTATTATGAACAAAGCTGGAATTAATAAAATATTTTGAAGTGAGGTTATAGAGATGAATAATCAATTTTTTAATACTGTTCTTGAGATATTAAAACAGGATCAACGTTTTTTTACTGATAACGGGGAATTGCTACGTAATTCTGTATACGAAGCAGCAATGCAAATGGATTCAAATCTCATTAAATTACTATTATCAAACGAAGAAACTAAAAAGCGCTTCTTTACTGATATTGACGGAATTCTCGTTTTCGATAAAGTAGGATTCGGATGGGTAATAAACAACAGAGAATTCTTGCCTGATTCATATACTCGTTATAAAAATAAAATAGGCCTCGCAAACAGCCGAGATGAGTATATATCTACATCAAAAGATGTGGAACTCGTTTTTCCCTATAAAGACTGCATACTTGAAGGCGGTCAGACAAAAGAAGACCAAAAGCGGGAAGAGATATTTTACAATGAAACGCTTGCACCGGATGAAGTGGACAGGCTCTTATACCCCAAGGTATTCAGCAATGCAAAGCGTTATTATACCGATGGTACAGAGCCCGTCACCGAGTTTAAAGACACTGATAACCTCATTATAAAAGGAAATAATCTGCTTGCAATTTCTTCTTTACTCAAAAGATATGAGGGGAAAATAAATCTTATTTACATAGATCCACCCTATAATACGGGAACGGATTCTTTCGGATATAACGATAACTTTAAGCGTTCGACATGGCTCACATTTATGAAAAACCGTCTGGATATTGCTCAGAAGCTGTTGTCTCCTGAGGGTGCCATTTACGTTCAATTGGATTATCATCAGGTTCATTATGCTAAAGTATTAATGGATGAAATATTCGGGGAAAGCAATTTTCAGCGTGAAATTATATGGCGAATCGGTTGGTTGTCAGGCTATAAAACGACAGACAACAACTGGATAAGAAATCACGATACAATACTATTTTATTCAAAGGATTATAAAAGGCTCAAATTCATAAAAAATTATATTCCAAAAAGCGAATTCAAGGAAATAGCAAATACTAATATCGAAAGGTACCCTATCGAAGATGTTTGGAACGCAAATGAATACGACGACCTTAATAGCATTGCTATTGTATCGTTTTCCGGAGAAACCGTTTCAAAAATGCTCACACCTCAGGATGAAGTAAAAGGTCAGAAGTCCGAAAAATTAATAGAGCGAATAATAAAAGCGCATACAAATGAGGGTGATATCGTATTGGATTTCTTCGGCGGTACCGGTACTACCGCTGCAGTTGCCCATAAATTAAGACGACGTTATATAGTATGTGAACAACTCGATAAACACATAGATATCTGTATTCGCCGTATGAATAAGGTTATCGAAGGAGAACAAAGCGGCATATCAAAAAAGAACAACTGGCAAGGCGGCGGCTCTTTTGTTTATTGCGAGCTTGTAAAGCTAAATCAGAATTATGCCGATAAAATACAAATTGCCGAAAATGATAATGAACTTTCCGGTATTTGGTACGAAATGAAGGAAACCGGTTTTATAAGCTGCTATGTAAATCCAAAAGACATTGATATCGAGTCAGAAGATTTTAAATCTCTCTCATTTGATGAAAAAAAGCGTTTACTTATGGAGCTGCTTGATAAAAATCAACTCTACGTTAATTACTGTGACATTGATGATGAGGATTATAATATTTCAGAAGCTGACAAGGCATTTACTAAAAGCTTTTACGAGGGGGTATAATAGTGTACCTATATGAGCAAATTCAACAAGCAAAGAATTATGGAGCATACAAAGAATTACCAAAATATATTCCTGATAATCTAAATCCTTCTTTTGAATTACGTCCGTATCAAAAAGATGCCTTTTGCGATTTTATAACATATTTCGAAAATGAAGCACTTTGTAGAAAGCCAACACAGACACTTTTTCATATGGCAACTGGTAGTGGAAAAACACTTATTATGGCAGGACTTATGCTATATCTTTTTAAACAAGGATATAGAAATTTTCTCTTTTTTGTAAATTTATCTAATATCGTACAAAAAACAAAAGAAAATTTCTTAAATCGTACTTCATCGAAGTATCTTTTTGCTGATGAAATTAATATTGACGGAGAAAAAGTTAAAATTCGTGAAGTTAATAACTTCCAAGCAAGCGATCCGAATGAGATAAATATTTGCTTTACAACTATACAAGGGCTTCATTCAGATATATGGTTTGTCAAAGAAAACTCTGTTTCTATAGATGATTTTCGTGATAATAAAATAGTTCTTATATCGGACGAAGCCCACCATCTCAATGTTGATACTCGCCGCGGCAACAAAAAAGAAATTGAAAATTATAGGAGCTGGGAAAGTACAGTTAAGAGTATTTTTGAAATGAACAATCAAAATGTATTACTCGAATTTACTGCAACATGTGACCTTGCAAACGAAAATATAAAACGCGAATACGAGAACAAAATAATATTCGATTATCCTCTAAAGAAGTTTAGGGAAGATGGATACTCAAAGGAAATACGCACCATGCGTTCCGACATACCAATTATGGAACGAGCATTACAGGCGATTGTATTAAGTCAATACCGCTTAAAAATATTCGAAGATTTTCGCATTAGCTGCAAACCAGTTGTCTTATTTAAAGCTAAGACTATTGCTGAAAGCAAAGCGTTTATGAAAGAGTTTATTGATACCATAAAAAATCTGAATGGTTCAGTCCTAGAACGGCTGGCATCTATTACGGAAATAGACACTATGAAAAAAGTATATTCGTATTTTGAAAAAAACGGAATAACCTTTGAGCAATTGGCACAAGAAATAAAAGAAGCTTTTGGGGAAGATAAGTGCCTTTCAGTTAATGAAGATTCTGAGGCAGAAAAGAATCAAATAATTGTCAATTCGCTCGAAGATGCCGATAATCCCTATCGAGCAATTTTTGAAGTAAGAAAACTAGATGAGGGTTGGGATGTACTTAATTTGTTTGACATTGTACGTCTTTATGAAACTCGAGATGCAAAAAATGGCGTCCCCGGCAAAACGACAATAGCAGAAGCACAGCTTATAGGACGAGGAGCAAGATATTATCCGTTTAAAGTGGAAGAATGGCAAAATAAATATCAGCGAAAATTTGATAAAGATTTGGATCACCCCCTTCGCGTCTGTGAAGAACTATATTATCATTGCCAAAATGAATCTCGTTATATTGCCGAATTATATAGAGCACTAAAAGAAATTGGTCTCTATATGGAAAATACAGTCACGAGAACATATAAATTAAAGGATGAATTTAAAGCAGATCCACTTTATCAGCAAGGATATGTATTCTATAATGAAAGGCTGATAAAAAACAGATCAGAAGTTACAGGTCTATCACCTACTATACGCAATCATTCATATGATGTAACTATTGCAACTGGTCGTGCAGCTGAGGATACTATAATGTTAGGTGAAGAAGGAACAAAAGAGAGTTCGGTAACAACATACACTAAACATACATCTTTTGCTGAAATGGCAAGGATTAATTATTCGTTAGTACATCGAGCTCTTCGTAAGTATGATGTGTTTAAGTTCAATAGACTAAAAAGCTATTTCCCACAATTAAAATCTATAAGCCAATTTATCTTTGACGATAATTATCTTGGAAATGTAAAAATAGATATTACTTCAAGATATGAGGATCCTTCACCTGCTATCCTTTATGAGGCTTGCGTCAATGTTTTGAAAAAAATAGCTACTTCAATTTCTAGTATTGAAGAAACTTATGAAGGATCTAAAACGTTCATTGCAAAATATATTCGAGAGGTATTTAAAGATAAGCGGGTAAATTATACTAATCCTACAGATGGAGGCTTAGGTGTTTCACAAAACGATAGTACTGTCCCTATGGCCTGGAAGCTTGATTTATCTAAAGAAAATTGGTTTGTATTTGAAGATAACTATGGAACATCAGAAGAAAAAGCATTTATTGCGTATTTCAAACAATATGTTGATAAACTAAAAGCTAAGTATGATAAAGTTTACCTAATACGGAATGAGCGCCAATTAGCAATATATTCTTTTGATGGTGGTGAACGCTTCGAACCAGATTATCTATTATTTTTACATTCGCCTAAAGTTAATGGGTATGAACAACTACAGATATTTATTGAGCCGAAAGGTACCCATCTTGTAAAAAATGATGGATGGAAAGAAGACTTTTTATTACAACTTGAATCAAATGCCATTCCTGTAGTTAAATTTGCAGACGACAATAATTACAGGATATGGGGATTCCATTTCTTTAACAGGGATTTAAGACGTAAAGAGTTTGATGAAGATATGAATCGGCTTTTATAATATCGCATTTATACAAATATTGCTAAATTTATATTTGATTTACATCTATCCTGTATCCTCAACCCCCGAAAAAACGGCGGTTATCTAATCTGGTAACTCAACTATAGATTTTCGGGACGGTTGATATGTTCCCTCAAGCAACAAAAATAGGGTTTCCTGACATTGCCACACATCCGGCAGATCGGCCTTGAGAAAAGCTAAATGTCTGGAAACCCTTTATTTACAAGCTTTTCAGTTTTTTATTACTCAACTCTTGATAGAGTAGAACAGTGGGAATACCACCGTCCCCTCATCAAACCGTACGTGCGGTTTTCCCGCATACGGCTTTCCGATATTCTTCTTCCTTCAGCATTCAGCCGCAAATACTTGCCAGTCCTGCCTGTACGGTCAATTCTCTGACCTTAGCCGCATTCGCAAGCCTGTAGTTGCGTTGTTTCTTCCGATTGTACCACCGGGTAAATTTGTGATTGATATACTTATCTATCTTCCACAACCATGGTCTGGCAAATCGTCTGGTATAATAGTTTCTCATACCAATGATTTTTGGATTGAGCAGCTTCACCATTTTTTCCATGCTCAACAGCAGTTTACTCGGACTTGCAAACACCTCTTTTATGTTGGCTCTCATTTTCTTCATAGCCTTCTTGGACGGTACCTGCTGTAATGTCCAATACCACTGCCAGCTTTTGTTTCTGAAACGCTGAAATCTATTATTAAAGCCAAGAAAATCAAAACTGTCTTTTCCAAAATACATATCAACCAGCCTTGTTTTCTCACTATGTAGTGTTAATTCCAGCTTTCTCATAATCCACTTGACTGCACGTAAGGCTTCCTCTGCATGAGATAATCTCTTGCACAGTATCACAAAATCATCTGCATAACGTACTAATTCACCCAGATGTCCAAAAGCTTTATTCCAATATATATCAAAATAATTCAGATATACGTTGGATAACAATGGTGAAATAACTCCGCCCTGTGGTGCCCCAACTGTACTTTCACTGTACTGACTGTCTTCCAGCACTCCTGCCTTCAGCCAGCCTTTTATCAGCTTCAGCACTCTACGGTCAGTTATTCTCTGTTTGACCAGCAAAAGTAGTTTGTCATGGTTGATGCTCCCGAAATAATCTTTTATGTCAGCATCTATTACCCATAATGCCCCACCTTTGTCAGCTACTTCGAATATCCTATCCATTGCCTGTTTAGCACTTCGTTTCGGTCTAAAGCCATACGAACAAGGCTGAAAATTGGCTTCAAATACTGGTTCTATTACTATCTTTGTAGCCATCTGTACTACTCTGTCCTTAATCGTAGGTATTCCTAATGCTCTTTTTCTACCATCTTGTTTTGGAATATAGGTTCGTCTAACAGGCTTGCATCGATATTTCTCTGTCCGCAATTCTTCCGCTATTTCGTTCAGCAGTTTTTCTTCGCCGTACGCTTTCACGTCTTCAATACTGACTTTATCGACACCACCTGCTCCACCATTCTGTTTTACCCGTTTCCATGCTTCTTCTAAGATATCCTTACGGTATATCTTGTCATATATTGCATAGAACTTTCTCTTTCGGTCAGCTTTGGCTGCAAGGTATAGTCTGTTTTGGAAGTCTCGTACTTTTTCATGGGTGTTAATAGCTTTATCGGCAATCACCGGTAACTACCTCCTTTACAGACATGAATAAAGTTGTGCCCCTTTCCTATGTACAGTTTTGCTGTCTGTACAATCTTCGGTACTATGAGCACTTCTGACTGCCTCTTTGCAGGATTGCAACTTCGCTATCGCTTATATGCATCCTCTTTACAGTTTCCTGTGCAAAGTAGGCTCTCTCCAGTTCCGACAAATACTTTCCTAACGTGTCACTACCTCTACACCGCAGGGTTCCTAGGTATTGCATTTAGGGTTCTTCATACCGTCTGCTGTCTTCGCTGTTGATGTCCCAGCTCGACTCCCTGTTGTTCCCTTTCGGGAATGTCAATAACGGTGCGGCAGTATTCACTTCATGTTACGACCCGTCAGTTTGTCTGCTCTTTTCAGAGCATTCCGTAACGCTTCAACGCATAAATTGCTTCATACGCTGGTTACTGACTAAGTGGCTGCCCTACCTTTACCACTACAGGACTTTCACCTGTTAGCATTTGCCAGCTTCGCTGGACGCACACATCAATGTGACGCACTCCACATGCACCGTATGCGGAAACAGGTCCACCGGCTGGACGGCAGTCAGTTTGTAGCCAAACGGTTCGAGTTCTTTTATATCCGTTGCAAATGTGTCCGGATTGCAGGAAACATAGACGATCCGCTGTGGTTTTGCCCGGCCGATTTTGCGCATCACTTTGCCGCCGGCGCCGGAACGCGGGGGATCGAGGAGCAGCAGTTCCGGGTTGCCGAAGCTTTCCAGCACTTCATCAATCCCTTTGCGTGCGTCTTTGGCAAGGAAATATGTGTTTGAAATGCCATTGTCTTTTGCATTCCGTTTGGCAGATTCAATCGAGGTTTCGACGATTTCAATGCCGGCAAGTTCCCCGACACGGTCCGCAAACGGCAGCGAGAATGTGCCGACGCCGCAGAACAGGTCAATCATTTTTTCCGTTTTCTCCGGCCGGCCCATTTCAAGCGCAAGATCGACGAGTTTCTGTGCCTGTACCGGGTTGGTTTGGAAAAATGTATCGAACCATATCCGGTAACGGTAACCGCCCATTTCATCGTAAATAAAATCACGTCCAGAGAGGACATGTGTTTTTTCCGCCTGTGTCCGGTCTGCCCAGTCGGTATTTTCGAGCCAGAGCAGGCTTTTTACTTGCGGGAATTTGCCGGTGATCCGCTCTGCCAAATCGCGGGCCGCTTCAGCTAGTTCCCCATCCGGCGCTTTTGTTGCAAACAGGGCGAGCATCATTTCCCCTGTTGCAAAAGACTGGCGCACCATTAAGTGGCGTAAGAGGCCTTCGTGCGCATCTTTGTCATAGCCTTTTAAGCCATGCTCTTTTACCCACGCGGCCACTTCCATCGTGCCATCCACCATTTCTTTTCCGGCAATCAGGCAGGTTTCAAGTGGAATCACTTTCCGGAAATTCCCTTGCTCATGGAGGCCGAGCGATCCATCCGGAGCAAATGTAAATTCCATTTTATTGCGGTAATGCCAAGGATTGTCCATGCCGATCGTATCACGGACAAGCGCCGGGTCAAAGCCTTGTGCGGCAATGGCTTCTTTTACATGAGCAGTTTTTTGTTTTAACTGGCCCTCGTATGCCCAGTGCTGCCAGACACAGCCACCGCAACGGTCAAAGTGCGGGCACATGGGCACCACCCTTTCCGGATGGGCTTTCAGAATTTCATCCGGCAGCGCCTTTCTTCTTCTTTTCTCCGGCTGATCCACGGTGACGCGTACTTTTTCCCCCGGAAGCGTACGCGGAATGGTCAGTTTTAATTTTTTCGCGTTACCAAGTTCATTTTCACGCCAGACAACCGCCTGCCCGGAACCTTTTGCATCAAGGCCGCGGATTTCTGTCACCAATGATTCCCCTTGCAAAATGGCCAATCCAATCACTCCTTCCATTGAAAAACAAATATCTTGAACACGTTTAAAGTGTAAAATTTTCGATTCAAAAAAACGGGCGTTTCACTGCCTTGTAATAGTATAATGGAAAAAAAGCGGTTTGCAAATGTGCATCGCGCCGTTGCAAGCCATCCCGTAAGTAGAGCTTGCTGGGCGAATCCGATTTTCTACCCAATTGATCAGCAGATGCTGTCTCAATATATAGAAGAAACTATCTGCAAAATGAGGGATTCTGTCTTCTAGTACGATGAAACAGCTCGAGTGCAATCTTTTCTCTAGATTTTTATAAACCAAATCTATAAATTTTGCTTATTCAACAAACCCGAAGCAAAACAAAGCCCGTGAATCTCGAGTTATCCACGGGCCTTGTTTTGCTTTCTGATTTCCAGTATTTTTGGCAGTTTGATCGCCAGATGTTCACGACATTTTCGCTGTTTTTCATATATATAGTCTGTTGCCTTTTCAATGGAAACAAGCTTGTTGATTTCATCTTCCTCTATATCGAAATCAAATTCATCCGATAACTCCACAGCCAGCTCTGAAAGATCGATCCAGTCCGCACCGAGATCATCGACAAAAAGGGTGTCGTCCTTTATTTCCGAAGGGTCATCATCGAAATCATTCAACACAATGTCGCGCACTCTTTCCCGGATATTTTCTTTTGAAATGGTTTCCCGCATCATCATCAGCTCCATTGTGTAAATGTTAACAAATTGTTTCTCATCTACTTTTAATAATAGTCATTTTACAACGCCAGCACAAGAATGCAATACCTGACGCTAACTTTTTTATGCCAAATTTTTCCGTGGAAAGGCCGCTGCCGCATTCCTTGGATGCGGATGCGCCCGCACAGCTACTCTACAAATCAAGTGACAAGGACGGATGCAAACACTAAAATGATAGTAAAGTGTAAACGGATTCTTTCGGTAAAGCATATGCACCATTCCTTTACCCAAAAGAATTTTCTCTAACCGTATTATCATATTGAACAAAACCGGGGATGCCTCGGCCATTCCAACTGATGCGACAAAACTGAAAATGGCCTCTGCACTTACGAAACGAGGAGGAAGATGGATGATTAGTTTTGAGGAACAAACGAAAACTTTCCATTTGCAAAATGATGAAGTGAGTTACCTTTTACAAGTGGATGCATTCGGCTACGTGGAACATCTGTATTGGGGAAAACCGGTGAGGGCCTATCACGGAGGGCGCGCCTATCCGCGCATTGGCCGCAGTTTTTCCCCGAACCCGCCCGGTGCAAAAGACCGCAAATTTTCGCTTGATACGGTACTGCAGGAATTCCCGGGTTACGGCAACGGCGATTTCCGTGAGCCGGCACATATTATCCGACATGCGGACGGGTCAACGGTCACGGACTTCCGCTACCGGGCGTATGACATTTTAAAGGGCAAGCCGGCGCTTCCCGGGCTTCCCGCTACTTTTGCCAATCAAAATGAAGCCGAAACGTTGAAAATCATGTTGGAAGACAAGCTTACAGGCCTTCAATTAACGCTTTTATATACCATCTTTCGCGATTTTCCGGCGATTTCCCGCGCGGCTGTGCTGACAAACGGCGGAAACAAACCTGTTCGAATTGAACGCTTGATGAGCCTGAATGTCGATTTCCCAGCCGGAAGTTTTGAACTTTTGCATCTCCCCGGCGCCCATAAACGCGAACGGCAAATAGCAAGAGAAATCGTAACGGACGGCATCAAGCGGATAGACAGCAAGCGCGGCGCCAGCAGCCATCAGGAAAATCCGTTTTTGGCGCTTGTCCGGCCTGAAACAACGGAATTCCAAGGTGAAGCATATGCAGTGAACCTCGTTTACAGCGGCAATTTTGCCGGAATGGTGCAGCAGGACCAGTTCGGGCAGGTACGCTTTGGAATCGGGCTGAATGATTTCGGGTTCAGCTGGACGTTGGAGCCGGGTGACACTTTTTATTCCCCTGAAGCGGTGATGGTATACAGCAGAGACGGGCTGAACGGGATGTCGCAAACGTTTCACACGCTCTACCGCCGCCACCTTTTGCGCGGCAAGCATAAAGATGCGGAACGCCCTGTATTGATCAACAACTGGGAAGCGACCTATTTCCGATTTCATGATGAAAAACTGCTTGAACTCGCCGACGAGGCGCAAAAGCTCGGCATTGAGCTGTTTGTGCTGGATGACGGCTGGTTCGGCCACCGGGACAATGATCGCAGTTCTTTAGGGGACTGGTATGAATACGCCGGAAAAATCCGGATGGGGCTCAAAAACCTGGCGGAAGAAATCCATAAACGCGGGATGCAATTCGGGCTCTGGTTTGAACCGGAAATGGTTTCGCGGGACAGCGACCTTTTCCGTGAACATCCGGACTGGGCACTGCAAATTCCGGGCCGCGGGCTTTCTGAAGGGCGCTCCCAATATGTGCTCGATTTTAGCCGTAGGGATGTGCGCGAAAACATTTTCCGGCAGATGACAGACATTCTGGATCATGTCCATGTTGATTACATCAAATGGGATATGAACCGCCATATGACAGAAGTCCATTCCGCCCTGCTGGAGCCGGAAAACCAGGGAGAGACCGCCCACCGCTATATGCTTGGGCTGTATGACTTTTTAGAAAAGTTGACGTCGCGTTACCCTGATATTTTGTTTGAAAGCTGTTCCGGCGGCGGCGGGCGTTTTGATCCGGGCATGCTGTATTATATGCCGCAAACGTGGACGAGCGATAATACCGATGCGGCCGACCGTCTGGAAATCCAGTACGGCACAAGCCTCGCCTACCCACCGGTTACGATGGGCGCGCATGTCTCGGCCGTTCCGAACCACCAAACCGGCCGGGTTACGCCGTTATCGACGCGCGGTGACGTGGCAATGGGCGGCAATTTCGGCTATGAGTTGGATTTGACAAAATGCACGGAAGATGAAAAAGCGGTGATCCGGGAACAGATTGCATTTTACAAGGCACACCGGCAATTGTTCCAGTTTGGCCGGTTTTACCGCCTGATAAGCCCGTTTGAAGGCAACAGCGCCGCCTGGCAATTTGTCTCACCGGACCGCAACCATACCATTGCCTATTTTTTCAACGTACTGTCTGAAGCAGCCGGCCCGTTGAAAATATTAAAACTGGCAGGCCTTGACCCGGACAAAAACTACCGGCATATTGAAACAGACAAAATCTACGGCGGCGACGAACTGATGAACATCGGGCTGTATTTGCCATTGTTTAACAAACAGGACTTTGCAAGTTACAAGATGGAGTTTAAGGTGGTATACGAGTAAAAACACCGCCCCTCTTCCCCGGCAGAGGACACTGAAAAACGGTGAGACACTATGAATGGCGGGGTGTCTTGCCGTTTTCTCTTGGACTTTTTCAGCGGCTTTTCCCCTCTCCTCTATTCATTTTTATTATGAATGAATATAACAATTTTTTATTTTCATTTTTTTCTATATTTTAGTATAGTATACATAAAACAAGTCTTAAAGAAAGAGGGTTCAGCGATGGATGCATTCGTAGAGGCATTCGGTTCTATTCCTACCACATGTATATCAGATGCTATGGATGGCTTGAATAACTTGCACCCTAGGATTAAGCCATTGAAATCTTCCTATTTTCTCTGCGGCAAAGCTTTTACTGTTAAAATGCCGGTGGGTGACAATTTAGCCGTCCTAAAAGCCATCAGACATGCACAACCTGGCGATGTTCTTGTCGTGGATGCAAAGGGGGATGAGTACAGGGCCATTGCTGGCGACTTTGTGGTCGGGATGGCAAAAACTTTAGGCATAAGCGGGATCGTTGTGGACGGCGTCATTCGCGATATAGATGGCGTTAAAAAACTGAACTATCCTGTTTTTTGCAGAGGCACAACGGTAGCCGCCAGCGGAAAAAGCGGTATTGGCGAAATAAACGTCCCCATTTCCTGCGGGGGAGTAGCCGTACATCCCGGGGACATTATCGTGGGCGATGCGGACGGAGTTGTTGTGGTACCGGCAGAAAGAGGAGAAAAAATATTGCAAAAAGCACAGGAAAAAATGAAAAAAGACCAGCTTAGGGAAGAATCCGTCTCCGGAAACAAAGAAGAGATCATCAAGTATTTAGACTCAATGATCTCAAAATCATAAGCTGCCTGTCTCTAGCACTATTGGGATTGTTGAACCACAGGAGATGCTCCCTGCCGGAAAAAAGCAGCCACCATGCAAATGGATGTGTGGCTTTGAAATTAAATTCACTTTATTCTATAAAACAGGGAAACATTGTTATTTTGCCACCGGCTGCAAACACATGAAAATGGATGCGTAGTTTTGAAGTTAAGTTCACCTTCTTCGATAAACCGAGCGAATCATTGTTTTTTCGCTGTCGGCTGCAAACACCATGCAAATGGATGCGCGGCTTTGAAATTAAGTTCAGTTTCTTCGATAAACCAGTCGAAACATTGTTATTTTGCCACCGACTGCAAACACCATGCAGATGGATAAGTGGCTTTAAAGTTAAGTTCACTTTATTCTATAAAACGGTCGAAACATTGTTATTTTGCTACCGGCCGCAAACACCATGAAAATGGTTAAATTGGCCCCGATGCAAAAGCCTAAGTCTTTTTTACACGACATACGGCGGACTGGCCAAATGCTTCATAGTTGATATTCATTTGCCAGTTTCCTGAACGCTGCAAGCGACCGTTTCACTTTCTCTGTCGGGATGCAGTAGGCAATCCGGAAGTAGCCCGGAACACCAAACGTATCAGAAGGAACGAGCAGCAGGTCATATTCAAGTGCTTTTTTGCAAAATGCCACAGCATCGTCTTCCAAGGCTTTCGGAAACATGTAGAATGTACCACCTGGCTTTGTGATGGAAAAACCCATATCGGTCAAGGCATCGTACAAAATATTCATGTTGGTTTCATAGACTGAAAGATCCGCCGTGATGTCCAGCACTTCGGCAACAGCGAGCTGGATGATTGACGGCGGGCAGTTGTGGCCGATGCCGCGTGAGATCTGGCCGCACATATTGACAATCAATTCCGCATCCGGGCAGTCCGGGTTCACAGCCACGTACCCGATCCGCTCGCCTGGCAGCGACAGCGACTTGCTGAAAGAGTAGCATGTAATCGTGTACGGATGATATTTTGCAACGTATGGGGCCTCTACCCCCTTGAACACAATTTCCCTGTACGGTTCATCTGTGATGATATAAATCTCATGCCCGAATTCCTGCTCTTTTTCTTGCAAAATCTGCGCCAATTCCCGGATCGTAGCTTCCGAATAGACAGCGCCTGAAGGATTGTTCGGCGTGTTGATTAAAACGGCTGCCGTTTTGGGCGAAATCATCCGGCGGAACGCGTCAAAATGAATTTGAAAATTTTCTGTATCAGCAGGAACAACTTTTAACACCGCGCCCGTTTGATTGACGTATGGCATGTATTCCGGAAAATACGGCGCAAACGTGAGCACTTCATCTCCCGGTACGGTTACCGCCCTTAACGCGTGTGCAATGGCGCCGGCTGCTCCTGTCGCCATAAAAATATGTTCTTTCCGGTACGGCATGCCAAACCGCCGCTTTAAGGAATTTGCAATTTTTTCACGTACGGAATCAATCCCAAGACTCGGGCTGTAGCCGTGCACCGCCGGATTTTTCGCAAGTTCCATAAGTTTTTCGGTAAAAGCTTGAGGGACCGGCACGCTCGGATTGCCAAGGCTATAATCAAAAACATTTTCAGACCCAATTTCCTTTGCCCGCACTGCCCCGTATTCAGCAATTTCCCGGATGACCGATTTCTGGCCGAGCATCCTTTTGAATTCTTCCGCAATCATGTTTTTCTTCCTCCTGAACATCAATCCTATGTATAGATATAACTATAACATATTTTGAGCCCGTTATGATGAAATTTTCTAAATTTGCTTTCTTGTTTACAGTGTAACAGTGTTATGTTATATTAAAAACAGCAAAGGAGTGGCGAAAATGGATGAAGACTTAATTTCCAAAAAAGATCTGCTCGAACAAACCGGCATCTCCTATGGGCAATTATACCGGTGGAAACGGAAAAACCTGATTCCGGAAGACTGGTTTATCCGCAAATCGACGTTTACCGGGCAGGAAACCTTTTTCCCCCGTGAACGCATTTTGGAGCGGATTGAAAAAATCCAGGCGATGAAAGAAAACCTTTCGCTTGATGCGCTTGCCGAAATGTTTGCACCGGGCGGCGGGAAACGGATCAGCAAGGCAGATATACTGAAACGGGGTATTGCCTCCGATTTTGTACTAAATTTTTACATCGACCAAACGCAGGCGCAAGAACAGGCTTTTCCTTTTGAGGAAGTGCTCGCCATTTTTTTATTGGAAAAACTTTTGCACGGCGGGGAGATTTCCCTTGAGGAAGGAAAAATGCTGGTTGGGCTCTTGCAGGATGCAGAAAAATCTTTTGCAACGGAAGGCACAAACGTATGGCTGATCCGGAAGTTCGGCGTTTCCACCTGCTTTTTGACAAAAAAAGCGGAAGATATTTTGTTTGACCGTGAAGCAAAAGTGATTGTCAACCTTGATCTGATGGAGTTATCAGCAGAATTAAAAGGAAAATGGCTATAGGAGGCGGGCAAAAGTGGGAAATCTTGTCATAAACGGAGTCGCATCCTCAAACGGCGGGACTTTTGACGACGTAATCGTGAGCGGAAAAGGAACAGTGAATAGTGAAATCAAGTGTAAAAATTTGGAATCAAACGGAATAGCGGTTTTTAAAGGAAACATTGTTTCACAAAATGCCACTGTCAATGGAACGGCAACCTTTCACGGTAGTCTCTCCAGTAAAAGCATGGAGGTTTCGGGATCGGCCAAGTTTTTGGATGATGTCCTGGCAGAAAATCTTCACGTATCCGGGAATGCAAAATTTGGCGGCAAAGTGAAAGGAACGGAAATCCTGCTTGAAGGGAATGTGTCTGTTGCCGGAGATTGTGAAGCCGAGGAAATCAACATCCACGGCACCGTCAAAATGGAAGGCGAACTGAATGCCGAAAAGATTGAAATGAACCCGTTGTGGCGCTGTTTTATCCGCGAAATGGGTGAGCAGCAGATCACGGTGAAAAAAGTCAATTCTATTTCAAGCTGGTTGAAGCCGTTTACGCCCACAGGCCTCACGGTTGACAGTATTGAAGGGGATGATATTGTGCTTGAAATGACGACAGCGAAAGTGGTGCGGGGCGCCCGTGTAAAAATCGGTCCAAAATGCGAAATTGATCTTGTGGAGTACAAGGATACGTTTGAAAAAGACAGCTCAGCGGTTGTGAAAGAATACCGGAAAATATAAAGAAAGGCGTGCAGAACATGGAGAGAAATCCTTTGATTGTGAATGGTTCGGGCGCTTATGGCGGCGGATTGTACGGAAATGTAAAAGTGAACGGAGAAGCGGAAATTGTCGATGCGCTCGATTGTTTGAACTTGTCGATCCGCGGTACAAGCAAGGTAAGCGGCAATACAACCGCCAAAACGATTTCAGTTTTTGGCGAGGGGATATTTGCCGGCAGTGTAGAGGCAGAGAAATTGAAAGTTTCAGGCAGCTGCCGAATTGAACGGGATGCGGAAATCAAGACCAGCCTTGTACGCGGGGAGATGGAAATCGGCGGACGGTTCAGCACGGAAAAAGCAGAGATCAAAGGTTCGCTTGACGTCAAAGAAGATGTCGAAGCAGAGGCTTTTATTTTAAAAGGAAAGTTTCTAGTTGGCGGCCTGTTAAATGCGGAAGAAATTGAAATTGCGTTAAAGTATAGCAACAGCCGCGCGGGCGAAATCGGCGGGAAGAAAATTGACGTCCGCATGCAAGGCGGGCTTCCCGGCATGTTTGGAAAAAAGCGGCATCTATTGCACGCTGATATCATTGAAGGAGATCAAATCTATTTGGAATACACTGAAGCCGGCACGGTTCGCGGGGAAAATATCGAAATCGGCCCCGGCTGCAAGATCGGTTTAGTGGAGTACACGGGAACGCTGAACATTTCAAATGAGGCAGTGGTTGAAAAAACAAAAAACAGGAGCCCATTCTTAAACTGGGAGCTGAATTTGCTCCCTTTTTTGTCTCCCGCTGCCTGATGAAGACATTTTGGACGCGGATGTTTCGCGGCGCACAGGCATTTGGATTGGGGGCTGGGCCTAAGAAAGCGGAGGAAAAAGACAATCTTGACTTAGAACCCCTCTAATTGAACAAAAGCTCAACGCTCCCTGAATGTTTTGTCTAATTAGAAGGTCCAATTAGACAAAAGCTCCCCGACCGGCGTTCGTTTTGTCCAATTGGCTGACCTGCGGGAAGAAGCGAGAAAAAAGATATTCCGGCGTTGTCAAACTCGCTTTTGTTCCTCTTGAACCCTGCAGCCCAACCTGTTTCGCCCCCTATTCCGATCGCGGCCACTCCATTTTTTCCAAATAACGGAAGCCCCACCTTCTTGGCAATCCTGTTTTTTTCTTGAACGGCATGCTTCCCAAATAAAAAGGCAGTGCGATGAACGGGTACTTCATCGCACTGCCTTTAGTTTGGTATTACAGGGGACCCAACCATGCCGCATCCTGTATACATTTTCACATTCGGGGGGTAACTCCCCAATGTATGAATGGAGTTTTCAGCCTTTTCCCGGCTGCCGGAGTGTGATGTTATCAGGATGCCTGTCGTCGGCTCCGTGACAGATACAAATCGTTGTTAAGATTTGCTGCTTTTAAAGCTTGTGCCTTAAAAGATCCGTAACTGATCCGGCTTTCCTTTGCCTTACCATATTCTTTTGCCTGAAAGTTCATTGACATTTCATTTGACTGTTCAGCACTTTTTCTCATGAATGAATTGCTTTGCGGCCTTTTCCTTAGAAAACTTTCCTTAGAAAACTTTCATCGTCGGAAACTGGTTCCCCAATGGCTTTCATTCATTTACTCAAGTGCCTGGAGTTTCCATGATGCTTCAAATCACTTTTTCGGCAATCGTTTATGTTCCGGCAAAAGGTTTGCTTTTCAGCTGCCTGAACGGGCGGAGGGCATTCGCCAATTCCTTTTTAGTGAACCGGTTGTGCTCACCGTTCTGGGCTTTTCGAAATATACGCGTGAAGACGGAACCAATCGGGATGGTTGAGTCTCCTGCAATCCCAAACTGTAAGGGCTTTCCTTCCTTACACTTGCAGTATAGCATGGGCAGCCGAAAAAAGCTGTGTCGAAATTGTTAACGTTTTCACATTTCAAAAAATAAAAGCAGTGCGGACAACCGCACTGCTTTCCGTCGTTAAACCAGTTTATGCGCATACCATTTGGCACCTTTGAAGCGGTTCATAAAAATGAGCCCGCGCACACCCCATTCGGCAATCATCGCGACCCAGACGCCAATGATGCCAAAACCGAATGTAATCCCTAAAATATAGCCGAGTATGACCCGCAAAAGCCACATTGACAGCAGCGAAGCGACCGATGTAAATGTTGAGTCACCTGCTGCCCGGAGCACGGCCGGCATAATAAAACTTTGCGGCCATAACAGCGGCTGCCCGAACGCAGAAATCAGGACAATCGTAAAGATCGTCGGAATAATCGAGTCAGGCGGATTAAACAATTGCATCATGACAGGGAAAAACGGCAAAAGAACCGCTGTCGTTACAACATAAAGCAGCGAAGACAAAACAATAAACGACTTTGCAAATTTCCGTGCGTCATCGATATTCCGCCGGCCCATGCATTGTCCGACAATCGTTACAATCGCAATGCTAAGCGCGTTCGGTCCTATCTGGAAGAGCAGCGTGATTGAACTTGCGATCGCATTTTCCGTCAACGCCAATGTCCCAAGCTGCACAATAAATGTCTGTGTCAGCAGTTTCCCGCCGTTAAAAAATATTTGTTCTGCCGCAAACGGGATCCCGATAAACATCACTTTCTTCAATAAAGAAAAGTCGAGGTGAAGCGCATTTTTAATTTTAAAACGGATCGTCTCATTGTACTTCATGACATAAAAAATGGAAGCGATCATACCGAAAATTCTTGCACATAAAATGGATATCACAAGGCCGACGACACCCATATGAAAAATAGTGATAAATACAACATTGAGCACGGTATTCGTTAAGTTCATAAACAGTGACAAGCCGAGGCATGGCTTTGTTTCTCCGACGCCGCGCAAACCGCCTAATACTGCCTGGAAAATCGCAATAAAAGGATACGAGAGACAGCTGCCAATCAAATAAATTCTCGCATTATGAAAAACGGCTGCATCTGCTTTCCCGAACAGCAAATTTAATGTCGGCGTGTTGAACACAATCACAAACACGGCAAGCACGACCGAAAAAATAGCAACAGCAGAAATGGCCTGTGTCGCCGTCTTTGACACCATTTCTTTATTGCCGATTCCTTTATACTGGGCAACAATCACCGTTCCACCGGTTGCGATCGCGATAAATACGTTGACAAGGAAAATATTCAATGAATCTACCATGTTCACGGCACTGACAGCACTGACGCCGGCAGAACTGATCATCGCCGTATTTAGAAAACTCATTAAGATCAAAAACGCCTGATCCACCAAAATTGGGATAATAATGCCAATAACTTCCCGATAATCTATAGAATCCCCCGTTAAATATCTGTTCAGGTAAAAAGTAGACTTCTGCTTGAGTTTGACAGCTTTGATTTCCATAAGACCTCTCTTCTTCATTTTGCGGGCTTTTTCATCCGTTCTTTTGAATGCAACCCATATTATATCACCTTGATAAAAAGAGTAAAGCTTTTTCGCCTAGCGAAATTTACGATTTTGTGAATAGCAGGCAACCCGGAAAATAAGCGCCAGCACGCCAAATGAGGCCTGTAAAACTGCATTTTTCCATTGATAGCCATTCAAATTTTGACGCTTCATTTCCATGGTGATACGATAGGATTGTAAGGGGTTACATAAAACGCGAGAAAGGGCGTATGATGATGAACTTTCAAAATATCACCATTGCAGGGAGCGGCGTACTCGGGAGCCAAATTGCCTATCAAACGGCTTTTAAAGGCTTTCATGTATATGTTTATGATATTTCTGCCGAGGCAATCGAACAGGCAAAAGAAAGAATTTCCGGGTTGAAGGCCCGGTACCAGAAAGATCTTGGTGCAACAGAGCAAGAAGTGGACGCAGCCTATCATAGAATTTCTTTTTCTGATGATCTAGGACAAGCTGTAGCCAATGCCGATCTGGTCATTGAAGCGATTCCGGAAGTGGTTTCCATTAAAAAGGACTTTTACCAAAAACTTGGAAAATTGGCACCGGAAAAAACGGTCTTTGCCACGAACTCATCGACCCTGCTGCCAAGCCAGTTTGCAGAAGCAACCGGCCGCCCGAAAAAATTTCTGGCGCTCCATTTTGCCAATGAAATTTGGAAAAACAATACAGCAGAAATCATGAAACATCCTGGCACAGATGAAAAAGTGTTTCAGGATGTGATCGCATTCGCAGAGGCAATTGGCATGGTGCCGCTGCCTTTGCACAAAGAGCAGCCGGGCTATATTCTGAACTCTTTGCTCGTACCGCTGTTGGAAGCAGCGCAAATGCTGCTGGTAAAAGGGGTTGCCGATCCGGAAACGATTGACAAAACATGGCGCATTGCAACAGGCGCCCCGGCCGGACCATTCCAAATTCTGGATGTTGTCGGCATCAACACCGCCTACAATATCAGTTTGGCAAAAGCAGAAACTACCGGCGATGAACTGTATAAAAAAATAGCAGACTTGCTGAAAACGGAATACATTGACAAAGGCAAACTCGGAAAAGAAACAGGAGAAGGCTTTTACAAATATTCTTCCACCGAATCCTGATGTAAAAGAAGGACCCGCACAAAGCGGGGCCTTTTTTATTTTGTCTTGCTTTTATAGTGATCCCGAAAAAACTTAATTCAAAAGCCACAGCCATAGATAGAAAAGAATCAACCTGTATCTGGTAAACATTGCAGCACTTACTGAATGGGCCGGATAAAAAGCAAAAACGGATTTGTTCGGCAAGCCCTGTTTAATGCACGGCAATTTTCTGCCCGTGGAAAGCCAAGTACTGGACGGCTTCCGGCGGGGCGATTTCCTGCATCATGTCGACAAGGCGCTGATGATGTGTGAAAAAGATGATTTGCGTGCAGCTGGAAAGTTCGAGCAATACTTTCAATGTTTCTTTTGAACGTTCATCGTCGAAATGGACGAGGATGTCATCGACAATGAACGGTAGCGGCTCGTTTTCAGCTGCGTATTTTTCAATGCTCGCAAGGCGTAAGGACAGATACAGCTGGTCGGTCGTCCCGTCGCTCATCCCGTTCAGCGGCACATTCTCCCCGCCGCGCACGCCCATTAAAACAGGCTCGTCCTGCTCGTTGTAATCCACCGCCAACCCGTCAAAAGAATGAAGTGTCAGCCGCGCAAAAATATCACCCGCACGATTTAAAATCGGATTTTGATTTTGGCTCCGGTAAAATTCAATCCCCTTTTGCAGCAAAGCGGCAGCGAGTTTCAACTGGATATATTGCTCCGTCAAACTGGCGATTTGCGCATGCACGCTTTCCCTTTCCTGGCCGGCTTCAATGGCTGTCATGTTGGCGCCGCGAATCTGTTCTTCGTATTCTTTTTTGACCGCCCCATATTCCTGCTCCACCTCGGAACGCGAGGCTTCCAAACGGTCAAGTTCACGACCGGTTTCCGCCAAATCGGCGTCAATCGAATCTGCATCAAACCGGGCCGCCTCATCAAGCAATTCCTGCAGTGATTTACCGGCACCCGCATCCAGCATGTCCGCTTCGATTTGCCGAATGTCTTTTTCAAAACTTTTTTTCAGCAGGAAAGCTGTTTCAATTTGCTTTAGTTCTTCGATTGTGCTGCAGCCTGCCTGTTGGAAAAGTTCTGTTAAAACCGCTTCAGCTGCTTCCAGTGCTTCTGTTTCTTCTTTTCTCTCATTCTCCAAGTCTTCTAAACGGCGTTTGAGCTTTTTCAAAGCGGCATCGTCCTGTTGGGCATTTTGCAATAGCTGATACATCTGGCTTACGGCAACAGCGGCATTCTCCCCGTTCGATGGAAGTTGGGCCGTTTCAAGGATATGCTGCACTTTTTCTTCAAAGCGCGCCATTTTTTCAGTAACGGCTTGCTGCTCTTTTTCAGTCTGGTTGTATGCATCATAGAGTTGCATACATGTTTCATAGCGGGCGAGCAGGGATTCAGCAACCGCCGGCGGCACCTCTTCCAATATTGCCGTGCCCGCGACAGCCGAAGACCAATTTGCCAGCCATGCTTCGCGTTTCTTCCCGATTTCCGCTTTCTCCGTTTGCATCTCTTCCCGTTTTTCTTTTAAATCGCGGATAGCCGTTTCGAGGCTGTCCTTCTTTGCGGCAAGATTGCGGACTCGTTTCAATTCGTTTTCTGCAAGACTTACCAGTTCCGCAAGCGGCTGCCCTTCTGAAACGGCGGCAAATGTTTTCAGCACGGCAGATAGCGCATTGCAGCAGTCCGCATGGCTATCATGAAGCGCGCGCATTTTTTCTTGCGCCTTCTCATAATCCTGCATCAAGCTTTTAATTTGCGCGTGTTTTTGCAGCCATTCCCGCATCTCTCCAGGCGTAAGCGGACGGATTTGCGCCGGCGCCCAAAGATCTTGCCAGGCGGATTCCCACGCACGCAAAGCTTCTTCAAGCCCGGATTTCTCTTTTTCAAGCTGTTCTTTTTTCCCGCGGAACTTTCTAATATCGGCTAAAAGTTTATTCTTCTCGCCGACTTTTTCCGCTTCCAGCCGCATCGTATCCGCAATCTGGTCAGCTTCAAGGACATGTTTCTCATAAACCGACGCGGCCGGCTCTCCCTTTGTATATGTTTCAGCCGTTTCAAGCCAATGGCCGGTTTCAAGTTTGGTGCGTATCAGCTGCCAGCCGGCATCCCTTAAGGCACGGACGGCCGACAGCTTTTCTTCAGACGGGATCTCGGCAATGGAATCAAGCCGGCGGATGCTTTCTTCTGAAACTTCGATGTCCTCTTTCAACCGGGAAATCCGGCTTTGCACCGAATCCAGCTGCCGCGTCAATTGCTCCGCTTCTTTTTCAAACTTTTTCACCGTTTCTTCCAAACCGGGCACCGGAAGTTTGACAAGTTCTTCCACCCCGCCATCCCATAACGGCAAAGCACGGACGGCTTCTTCCACTTGCCGCTGTTTTTGCCGGCATTCCGCGGCCAGCTCGTGTATCGCCGCTTCCACGTCTCCCGCACGGTTCACCTTGGTCAGGACGGCTTCCAGTTTTTCCACGTCCGGTAGATCAGGCAAGGCAGCCAATTCTTCCAGCTTCTTTGCCAGCTCTTTTTCCAGTTTTTCGCCTTCCCGTTTCAATGATTCATAAGCCTGGTCGAGCAACGGCTTTTGCTTGCAAAGCTCGCGGATCATTTCTTTTTGGGCGGAAGGCAGCCGGTAAAGTTCTATATTTTCAACGGCTGCACGGCCCGGGTCGATCTCCTTCATAACGGACATCAATTGGGCTTGGAGCTGCTGCTTTTTCCCTTCGAGCTCAGGCAGCATTTTTTCATCGTCTTCGTACTGTTGCACTTGGCGGTAAAGGGCTGTAATCGCGGCAGCCTGTTCTAAAATGTGTTCCGGAATGCTGATTTCTTTCATTTCCGCTTCGGTGCCCGCCAGTTGCCGGGAAATTTTGTCCAAGTTTGCCCGGGAAGCGTTCCATTTGTTTTCCGCTTCGGCACGGACTTCTGCAATATTATCCGGAAGATCCGGGACATCGCCGAGCGCTTCCAATTTTTGCAAAAGATTTTTCCGGTTTGCGATCTTCGGCAAAATCCATTTGACCCGTTGCAGCTGTTCTTTTTGGCTGCGCAGCGTCTTTATTTTTGCGGTGAGGGCGCCGAGTTCTTTTTCCAACTCCCGGTAACGCGCCTCGAAAGCTTTCCATGCCTGTACTTTCAACTGCTGCTCACTGATTTTTTTCGAAAGCTCTTTTTCCCGCTTGAGCAGCTGATTTAATTCAGGGACGGAACCGGTTTTTTTGTACAGTGCGCCTGCCTGTTTGTCAAAGTTCTCGAGAACCCGGCGCAGCACATTGATGCCCGAAGCGGCGGTGAAAAAACTTTCCCCGGCATTGCCCCCGCTTTCCAAAAGGCTTTCGCCGCCTTCACGAAGACGGACATGGTCAAGGGCAAACATGTTTAAAAACTGGGATTCCGGCATATGGTTTAAAAAAGCCGCGACCGTATTTTCCGGGACCGGGTTGCCGTCCGGGTCAAGTGCCGTATTCTTTTTCCCTTTTCTACGGGTAAACTGCAGGGCTTCCCCTTTTGTGTTGCGCAAAAGCCCTTCAATTCTTAATTTCGTATTGCCATGGAGGAAAGCGTCGTTCGTTTTTTGCGGAAATCCGTATAAAAAATGCGTAATCGAGCGGAGTGTTGTACTTTTTCCGGCTTCGTTCGGCCCGAACAGCAGATGGAAGTTTTTCTCCGGATCAAAGGAAAACATCTGATCTGTAAAATGCCCGTAAGCAAGCAGGTTCAAATAATCAAATCTCATGCCTTTTCCGCCCCCGTTTCCGTTAAGGAATAAAGAATGAAGTCTTCCACATCTTTTATCCGCTTTTTGACGAGGCCAGGGTTGGAAAAATCAAACCCGTCTTCCCCTTCTTTCAGTTCATGCGGAATGGCCTGGCGGATATCGCTGAATTCATCCAGCAGCGCTTCAAGCATCTCCTCATCTTCGGCCGTGCTGCGGATAAATTTTAGCACCGTCCCGATTGGCGATTGTTCATCGGAAAAGGCATCGGCATCGTTCAGCCCTGTTGTCTTGATTTTTACTTTCTCCACCCAGATTTCGCCGAAACCTGTCTCAAGCGCAATGGAACGCAGCTGGTTCAAGAGGAGGTCTTTTTTTGCAATCAGTTCCCTGTGCATTTTCGTTGCGCCGGCCAATTCAAAACGCACCGCCAAGTAACGCCCGTCTGCTTCCGCATATGCCTTTTCAAGCGCACTGCGGGCCGCGTCCATGAGCCCGTCCACCGTTTCGATGTCGCCCATATCAACCGGGCATAATGTCCAGCGCAACACATCAAGCGGGATGGGTTCCATCTTTTCAATCGTACCGTCTTTTACTTCCACATAGGTGCAGCCCTTTTCTCCTGTCTCCCGAATATGCCGTCCCTGGATATTTCCCGGGAACAAAATCGCGGGGTCATGCGGATGGAGCAATTCCCGCATATGGATATGGCCGAGCGCCCAATAATCATACTGCTTCTCCATCATATCTTCTATCGTGCACGGCGCGTAATTTTCATGCCCTTCACGCCCCGTCGCGCTTGTATGTAAAATGCCGATATTGAAATAGCCTTCTTTTTTCGGCGGATAGTTTTTCACAAGATTTTCTTCCACTGCCCGTTGTGCAAAACCTTGCCCGTGAATGGCGACGCCAAACGCATCAAGGGTAACCGTTTCCGGCGCTTTTACCGGAAATTCGTGCACATTCTCCGGCAGTTTCAGAGATTTCGTCATCAAATTGGCCGCATCATGGTTGCCGCGGATGAGGAAAACAGGAATGCCTTCTTTCTGCAGGCGCACCATCTGGCTTGTGAAAAAGAGGCCGGTATTGTAATCTTTCCAGTTGCCGTCATACAAATCGCCGGCAATGATGAGAAAATGGACTTGCCGTTCAATCGCCGCATCCACCAAATTTTTAAATGCTTCACGGGTTGCGCCGCGGATTTTTTCCACTGGTGCCCCCTCGTATTGCTCCAGGCCGGCCAAAGGGCTGTCCAAATGAATATCAGCCGCATGGATAAATGAAAAAGACAAGGCACTCCCTCCCAAATTTAAAAACGAGAACATTTATTTGCTATTTTCATTTTACATGGACAGGGAGGGAATGATCAAGAGAAAAACCGTTTTTCTGAAAAATTTTTATATTTAGGTAAGTTTTTTTGCAAGCCGTTGTAGTTTAAACAGAGGAGTTACACCTGGCTAATTCCCAGTTTATATTGAATATCGTTCACCAGTTTTTGGTATCTTTTTTCTTCCCGGAGAGCTGCAAAAACGGGATTTTCCTTTACTCTCCTACCACCTGCATCAGAAAAGGGCGGACAGTTTTAGCTGTCCGCCCTTTTCTGAATCGTCCGGTACGTGCGCGGCTTTAATCACGGGAGATGTACGCTGCTTCTTTTGCTTCTTTTGCTTCTTTTGCTTCTTTTATTTTTGCATACGTTTCCGTAAGCATGACGGTGTCCTCCACAAGCCGGCTGATGCGCAAGAGGACGTCTTCATTGACAATTTCTTTCTGGTAAAAATCTTTTTCCTCTATAAAAACATAAGACTGGACAATTTGTGCCCGCATGTAAGACAAAATCGGCTTGATCTGCTGCTCGGCAATCAAATAATGTTTCGGTGAGCCGGCCGTGACAATGATGCTTGCCACCTTATCCCGAAGTGATTTTTCGGGCAGCAGGTCAAACACATTTTTCAATGTCGCCGGAATGGATGCCTGGAAAACCGGCGTGCCGATGATAAGCGCATCCGCGTCCATGACAGTTTGCGCCACAAATTTGGTATCCCCTTCGTAATCCATATAATGGCGCCCGTCGCTGAACTGCACATCGTAATCCGCCAGATCAAGGAGCGTGACTTCCGCGTTTGGATATTTCCCACGGATCACGTTTACCGCGTAGTTCATCGCTGTTCTTGTTTTCGAGCCGACTCGCGAGCCCGAAAGTGCAACAATCTTCATTTATGCTCCCCCTGGTTCTTTGCTGTATATTTTTCAATGCTGGTAAAAAGTTCGCCGATTTCTCTATTTTTTCAAACAGCCTGTGCCGGCCGGGATTGACAGACTGCCGGCGTTATTGCTGTTATACCTTTTCTGTAAACTGCTGCTTTGTTCTTTTGTAACTATTATAATATGAAAAAAGAACGGTTGCACTTAATCGCGCTTCGGAATCGGCTCCGGTACATTTCAAAAGGCTGTCCAAATGAACAGCCTTTTTCTTTCCGTTTATTTTTCTGTCTCTTTCAACTGATCGAGATATTGCATGTCTTCACTGGAAATTTCAAAGTCTACGTCCGCATTTTGCAGGATAAATGCCTCATGCGTCGATTTTGGGAGTGGCAGCACGCCTTTTTGCAAGCAGTAACGGATGCAAACTTGCGGAAGTGTTTTGCCGTATTTGTCTGCAATTTTTTGTATCTCGGTGTTTTCCAGAATTTTTCCAGTAGCAAGCGGCGAATAGGCCTCAACCAGAATGCCATTGTCCTGGCAGAATGCTGTCACATCTTCCTGTGTATGTCCAATGAAGTAACGGATTTGATTGACCATCGGCTTGATTTTTGCATTTTCCATCACGGCTTTCAGGTCGGAAACGCTGAAATTGGAAACGCCAATTGCCCGGCAGCGCCCGCTTTCATAGATTTCCTCCATCGCTTTCCAAACTTCAATATTTTCTTTCGTATAATCGGCCCCCTTTTCGCTCCATGGCCACGGGGCATGAATCAGATAAAGGTCGAGCTGCTCAAGGCCAAGATTTTCCATTGTTTCGTCAAATGTTTTCAGCGCTTTGTCATACGACTTGATTTCCGCCGGCAGCTTGGACGTGACAAAAATGTCGCGCCGGTCAATGCCGGAATCCCGCACTGCTTTGCCGACACTTTCTTCATTATGGTAAGCATAGGCTGTATCAATATGGCGATAGCCGTTTTTTAAAGCAAAAGATACGGCATGGTAAGTGGTTTCGCCATTCGGGACTTGCCATGTACCAAGGCCGATTTTCGGGATCGCCACCCCGTTTTCCAATACAAAAGTTTCATGTAGACTTGACATATACATTCCTCCCAATTTTACAAAAATGGTTTATAATACAGCACCGGCCGTTTCGGTTGCAGCCTATGTGAAGGAACTACGATTTTTTTGCTTGCTTTCTTTACATAAACACGCTCTATGTTGAGGAACAAGACATTTTTTGCGCGCTTCCTTCAAGTAGACGCCTTCTACGTTAAGGAACAGCGATTTTTACGCCAGCTTCCTTTACATAGACGGACTCTGTGCGCGTGATAAAGCACCAAAAACATGAAACTTCTGATTTTCTTGAACCCTTTTCTGAGCCATCAAGAACCGTTTTCCCGGACCGTCAAATTCCCCTCAATTAAGCATTAGCCGGAAACTGGCCGAGCACTTTATGAAGCCAGGAAACGCTCAGGCCAAACCATTTTTCAACATCTGCATCCACATTTGCTTTTAATCCGTTTGAAGTGTGGGGTTTGGCGAGCGACAATCCATGCTTGCCTTTTTGAAAAATATGCGACTCAAATGGAATGCCATGCGCATTCAACGCCTGCAAGAAGGCAATTGAGTTTTCAATCGGCACGGTTTGGTCTTCAAACGTTGAAAACAGAAAAGCCGGCGGCGTTTCGGCAGTCACTTCCTTGTCAACAGACGGCACCGGAAAAGCAAGGCTTTCGCTCATCGAATCCAAAATACATGGGTAGCCTAAAATCAAGGCATTGGGCTTATTTTTCCCGATCGTACCAAGTGCAGCAGCAAGATGGCCTCCTGCAGAAAAACCAACAACTGCAATTTTTTCAGGGTCAGTATGCCAGTCTTTCGCATGCGCGCGGATCATCGCAATCGCTTCTTCCGCATCTTGTAAAGCCGCTTCAAACCGGAATGTTTCCCCGACAGAGTAGCGCAGTACAAACGCGTTGAATCCTTCCGCCAAATATGCCATTGCAACCGGTTCCGCTTCCCTGTCCGAGGTAAACCGGTAGGCGCCACCGGGAAAAATAAGCACAGCCGGGCGCGCCTCAATATTGCTGAACTCAGGGGATCCGTCCAGCACATACGCTGTCAGTTCAGCATTCTGATGCGCCTTTAAACGTAAAGTTTCTGTCTTCACAACGCTCTCCTCCTTCTGCCCATTTCCGGGACGGCTTTATTTTTACAGTAGCACCGGCCATTACAAAAAACAATGAAAACGTTCCTGTATATCCTGCCCCGTTTAAAACAAAATAAGATTGGTTTAAAAAATGAAGTGGAGGTTGAATCATGAAATTAGCCGCACATGAACTGTACGATTTAAATGAACTGGCGATGAGCTGTGTCAACTCGATTACGAACATGGCATATATGCTCCAGCATGTCCAGGATCCGGCGTTCAAAGAAATTCTTGAAAAACATTTTCCGCTCCATATCCGGGACTACAACATGAAAGTCGAATTTTTAAACAAAGCTGAAGGGGCAAAAAAAGAATTGCCGTTGTTAAATGAAAACCAAGAGATTTCCAACATGGCACTGCAAATGGCCCCGCCGGCTGTCCCTGTCCAGCCGCGGACGATGGTTGAAGATATGAACGACCGCGAAATGGCAACTGCGTATCTGTTAACGCTGAAACGGGCCGGGCGGGAATATGCATGGGCGGCGATGGAAATGGCAAATCCTGAAATCCGGTCGTTTTGCCAGACTGCCTTTATGATGAGCTGCGCCCACGCCTATGACATGTGGCAGTATATGGCATCGAAAGGCTACTATCCGGTTGACCAGGCAGAATCTGTGGATACGGCAAAAATCGGCGCCATGTACCAGGTTGTTCCGGAAAACCAGCCGCAAATCCAGCAGTACATGGCACAGTCCCAGAACCCAAATGCCGGAGACAGCGGGCAATTGTATCAATAATGGCTTCATTCCGGTGAGCCCGGAGTATCAGTGATTAGCCTATTGCGGAAGCAGCTGCTTCTGCAATAGGTTTATTTGTCTATCATTTAAAACCAACTTACATAACAAAAAGAAGAGAAAGGCATTTGATTTTATCTCTAAGTCAATTTCTTGAACTCCTCCCCTTTTCCCGCCCATAATGTATTTGTGGAGCTTATGTCCAATTGGAACACCTAACGGGACAGTTCTTCCGCGGCGGCAGGGGCTTTTTAAGTTAGTCTAAAAAGTGGACACGGAGAAATGAGATTAGTATATAATACAATCATCATTAAAAAGGACGTGTTCATAATGGGGAAACATTACGATCGGGAGTATAAGGATTATGCTTCAAAATTGGTGGTTGAGGAGGGGAGAAAGGATACTGAGGTAGCTTATGAACTGGAAGTATCCTACAAATCGTTGTGCAGATGGGTTGCTGATTATAGGCAACGGGTAAAAGGTGAACAAACGGCAGAGCGCTACATTACCCCTTCAGAATTAGAAAAGATGAAAAAACAACATGAGAAAGAATTGGCTGAGATACGGGAGGAAAACGAAATCTTAAAAAAGGCCATGCGCATCTTCACAAAAAACCAGGAGTAAAATACCGGTTTATCCAAGCTCATTATGATGAACATTCAGTCGTGAAGATGTGTAAAGTCCTGGAGGTTTCTAAAAGTGGATATTACAAGTGGTTGCGCAACCAGGGGCCATCAAAAAAAGAGGCTTTTCTGAAAGAAATTCGACAGAAAATAAGCAAGTCTTTTCATGAGAGCCAGGGGACGTATGGGAGTCCAAGAGTACACAATGACCTGGTTGAATGGGGCTATACCATTTCCCAAAAAACAGTAGCCCGTTTGATGAAGGAAATGGGTTTGTCAGCCTCGTCTAAAGAAAAGTTCGTTGTTACAACAGATTCCAATCACGATATGAAGATTTATCCTAATCTTCTCAAACGCCAGTTTAATACAGAAGGGCCGAATCAGGTTTGGGTGGTGGATATTACTTATATCTGGACGCTTGAGGGCTGGGTATATTTATCATCCGTGATGAACTTGTTTTCGAGGAAAATAGTGGGATGGCGTATGGGCGGACGTATGAAAAAAGAGTTGCCAATCCAAGCATTGAATATGGCGATTACTTCAAGGCAACCTGGGGAAGGGCTGGTCCATCATTCAGACAGAGGATCCCAGTATTGTTTCAAAGAATATACAGATATTCTAAAAGCAAACGGAATACAAATCAGCATGAGCAGAAAAGGAGATCCATACGACAATGCTTGTATCGAATCTTTTCACGCCACTATCAAGAAGGATTTAATACACAGGAGGCGCTTTGAAACCAGGGCTGCGGCAATGAGAGCTATAAATTACTATATTAGCAGTTTTTACAATGAACGGCGAAAGCACTCCACCTTAGGGTATGTCTCGCCCAACCAATTTGAGAGGAAGCACCAACAAATAACAGAAGAAGATATCTCATAAATTACTCAAATTCCTCTTACGGCGTCAGAGATGATCAATCACGCCTTTCGATTGATCATTTCTGATGCCTAACCAAACGAAGTGCGGTAGGGGTTTTAAATAAAAATATCTCAAATCTATGTGTCTACTTTCTTGACATAAGACCAGCCTCTTTTGCATCCTTCTGTTTTTTACCTAACCTATTCCATTTTACCGATAAAACATACTTTACAACTAGGATTAATTGGTTTAAAATTATGTTAACATTTTAAATTCACTGACCATATAAATGTTAGGAAGGAGCTTTTTTATGCATGAATACTATCCCGTTCTTTCGGGTGCAGAATCCTTTTTTATAAAAGGAAATGAAATTGGCATTCTCATCTCGCATGGATTCAACGGCACCCCGCAGAGCGTCCGCTTTTTGGGAGAGGCACTGGCATCGGACGGGTTTACGGTTTGCGCGCCAAGATTAAAGGGACACGGGACGCATATCCTGGACATGGAACGCTGCACTTACAAAGACTGGATTGCTAGCCTTGAAGAAGGTTATCAGCTGCTGAAACGGCATTGCCATGATATTTTTGTTATTGGCCAGTCAATGGGTGGCACACTGGCTTTGCATCTCGCGGAAAAACACCCGGATATCCGGGGAATAGTGTGTATCAACGCGGCTATCCAAAGCATTCCTGAACTGGAAAAATGCCTGGCGAAAGGACGGTTTATTCAAGAGGGCCCGCCGGATATTAAAGCAGCGGGCGTGCATGAAATTTCATATGAAAAAGTGCCGGTGGCTTCCATCCGTGAGCTTCTGTCCGTGATGTGGGAAACGCGGGAAAACCTCTCCGCCATCCATTGCCCCGCACTTTTGTTCCAATCAACAGAAGACCATGTCGTGCCTCCTGAAAATACAGAGTATATTGCCGCACATATTCATGCCAGCCGGAAAAAAATCGTACCGCTCCGCAACTCTTATCATGTCGCAACAATGGATCATGAAAAAGAATGGATTGCGGCCCAATGTTCATTATTTGTTCAAGAAATTGCGCATATCGAAACCCGTACGGAAATATGATGAGTTTTAAATCATGCTCCAAAAGAATGGGAGGATGCTCATTTGAAAAATTTTCTACGGCACGCGATAGAGAAAAAACGGCAATATTTGATAGAACAGCTGATTGCTCTTGGCGCCTATCAGGAAGATGACAAGCAGCTTTTCACCCTGACATTGACGGAACTTGAAACAGAATATGCATACTTCAGCAAAATCAGCCAAGAAAAAGAAGCGTCCGGAAGAGAATAGTTTTGCCGGCGCTTCTTTTTTGTGTATTTTTTTAAATGCCCAAAAACGGCATAGACGTTCCTGCCACAGTAAACGTGACACCTTTATTTAGGGCTTGCTGAACGAATCCAATTCTGAGTTTGTCTGCAAGCTCTGTCTCAAAATATAGCAGAATTCTTTTGCAGAAATGGGTGATTTTATCTGATTTGGCTTACGAGTGCAAGCTTTTCACCGGATTTGTTGTAAAACTAGCATTTAAATGGTTGCCAAAGCTGTCAGCATCCTTGCCAAATCTAAGCAGTTTGCTTATTCAGCTAGCTCTGTACAGGTTATAACAGCCCTACAATTTGCAGACCGTGGGGAATGCCCATGTCTTCCACCGATTTTGTAATGTATTTGGCGGCAGCCTTTACCTTTTCTTCCGCATTTCCCATTGCCACACTGTTTTTAATCATGGACAGCATTTTAATATCATTTAACCCGTCGCCAAATGCATATTGGCGTTCTGGAGGAAAGCCCAATTTTTCAACAATCTTTTCAATTCCTCTCGCTTTTGACCCGCCTTTTGGCAAAACATCGACGGAAAGCGGATGCCAGCGAATAAATTCAAAATCCGGAAACGCCTGTTCATACTGTTTCTCTTCCCCTTCTGAACAGAACAGGAGCGCCTGGTACAATTCACGCCCTTTATAATAATGCGGGTCATACGCAGGCAACCGGCCAATTTTCAAAGACGTAATGCTTTTTTCAATATCCTCGTGGTTTGGCACATTGGCCTTCATGTCTTCATGGTCCATGTAGACAAGCGGATGCTGGTGGGAAAGGGCATATGCAGTCAATTCTTCAAGCGATTGCCTGTTTAACGGATTTTTAAACAATACCTCTCCGTTCATAACAACATATTGCCCGTTATAACTTACAAAAGTATCCATCCCGAGTTCCTTCCGCAAATCTTCAAACATAAACGGGGCCCTGCCCGTTGCAATGGCTGTGACATGACCATCGCTTTTCAGCTTATCTATCGCTTTTTTGGTTGTGACAGGCAGCTTCTTCTCATGTGTCAGCAAAGTCCCGTCGATATCAAAAAAAATCACGCTTTGTTGCTTCATATTCTTCATAATCCTTTCCCGTTCTATTTCAAGCATACTCATTTTCAGGATGCCGTTTTTTCATTAAAGATGCTGTAATGACATCATAAATCAAAAAACTCAGCAGTTCAAATAAGGTTCCGATTCTATCCGGGGTGGGGCCGGCCTGTTTTATGCTTTCAAATTCAGACGATTCATCCGGCAACAAAACCGTCAAATCCGCCATTTTTGCAAGAGTTGATTCGGGAGAAGCCGTGATGGCCACAATTTTTATGCCGTGGAGCCTGGCTTTTCGGGCGGCATTCAATAAAGTAGGATTTTCTCCCGATTTTGAGCTGAACAGGATGGTATCCCCTTTTTCAGGAACAGGTGAAATCAAATCGCCGATCATCCCAACCCGGAACCCCAAATGGACCAGCCTGTTGGCAAAGACACGGAGGATCATTTCCGAACAGCCCGTTCCCGCCAAAAACAAACGGTTCGACCGGCCAATCACATCTACAACCTGCTCTAATGGTTGATCGCCTACTTTACTGCACAAACTGGCATACAGTTCTAAAACCATGCCCTTTGCATCTTCCAGTATATTCACTTTTCTCCCTCCCCGTTTGATAAAGCACAAGCATCCATATTGATGACGGCGTTTCGGGTACAATTTTTTGTATTGGCAGGCTGAGGTTGCCGGGCTTTACACGCGGCATAACTGAATGGAAAGCCCTCAGACTCTCTTCCCTATACCGTGCCCCTTTCAATGAGTGTTGCTGAGATTTCCTTGTTTTTAATTTCCTTTGTCAAAACCTGGTGGACAAGGTTCCGGCCCATTTCAACAAGCGGAATATCTATCGTTGTAATATTCAGCATTCCGGCAATCGGTTCATTGTCAAATCCGATGATCGCCAACTCATCCGGAATAGAAATTTGCTGTTTGTTGCAACTGATGACAATCCCCGCTGCAACCTGGTCGCTTGTTACAAGCAATGCCGAAGGAGGCGGGTCCATTTCTTTTACCCGGCTCAAAACCCTTTCTCCATCCTCATAGTCGTAGCATTGGTCAAAAATATATTCCGGATGGTGCGGCAAATGGTATTTTTCATGGAAATCCCAATAGGCTTTATCGCGATTCCGGCTGTTGGTGCCGGATTTCCTGCCGATGCAATACCCGATTTTCGTATGGCCTTTCCGGTACAAAAATTCCAGTGCATCCATAAAAATTTTATAGTGGTCAATATAGGTTGACGATATTTCGCCGCCTTTTACACATTCACAAAGCGCAATCGGCCCGAATGGCAAGTATTCTTCAATTTTGCGCATACTGCAGGCGCGCGAACAAATGATTAAACCGTCAATTTGCTTTTGTTGCAGCATTTGTAAGGCTTCCGTTTCCCTGCTTTCCATATAGTCTGTTTGAAACAAAAGCAGTTTATGGTTATACTCCAGCGCCTGCTTTGCGATCCCTTTCAATAAAAGGGCAAAATAAGGATGATCTGTAAATGGCAACACGACCCCGATCAATTTTGTTTTCCCTTTACTTAAATGGACGGCATTGATGTTTTTATGATACCGGGTCGCTTTCACCGCTTTTAAAACAGCGTTCTTTTTTTCTTCACTCACATACGGATGATTGTTCAGCACACGGGAGACGGTCGTCACAGACACGCCGGCCATTTTCGCCAAGTCTCTAATATTTGTCATAACCTCACCTATTAAAACACTTGCGATTTTTCAGCAGGCATCCATGCTTTAGGATGGAAGTGTTTAAACCAAGCCCCTGCCAGCAGGCTCATTTTTATGTATTTATAGTGTAAATGATGAAACGCATTTCATGTCAATTTTTATTTTTGCAAAATCCGTTTCGATGTTGAAACAGAAAAGCGCCGGTGAAGATGTGGACATGCAAAAAAGGGCTGGTTGCTGCAGCCCTCCCGTTTTACCGGGGAAAAGGGGACCGGCATCCCGGCCGGCCCCTTGATCTGTTCAAAAACCCCCGTACATGCGGTTTCATCTTCTCTGCTCCAGTTCCTTCATCATCTTCTTGTATCTGTTTTCTGTAATCGGATAAAAGCTGATCAGCAAAACAGACAGCAGGATGAAAATGCCAGGGATGATGGCATTCATGTCCTTAATCGCTTGAAGGGATGAAACGGACTGGGCTACATTTGGAACATAGCCGGCCTTGTTTAAAAAGAACGCTGAAAACGAACCGGCGAGCGCAACACCCAGTTTATTGGTAAAACTCATACTCGAAATCACCACACCGTCTGCGCGGATTCCCGTTTTCCACTCTGCATAGTCCACACAATCCGCAAGCATCCCCCATGCGAGCGTGTTCAGCGGGGTGGTAAAAAACCCGGAAACAAACAGTAAAAACAAAATCAGTGGAATGGAGGAATATGCTGTAAATTGCAAGCCGACATAAGAAATCAGGGAAAGGGCTGCCGAAATCATCATGACGTTCTTCCTGTCCCATTTTTTGGACAGGCTGGGGATGAAGATATTGCTGATCAGCGCAGCACCAAAAAATAACAGCGTCCCCATAAACACCAAATCTTTGCGGTGGACATTATAGGTGAAGTAGTAAACCATTGTCGTCAATTTAATGTTAAAACCGACGGCAAAAGCCAGGAAAGAAGAAGCCAGGATGAGCAAAGGTTTATTTCGGATCAAGACGGCCAATGTTTTCTTTACACCGTGTTTTTTTCTGGTTTTATAGCGACCCTCTCCCGCACTGTCAGGAAACTGATCAAATTTAATGCAAAGCTTGCGGCCGCATAAACAAGCGCCGTGAGTTGAAATCCTTTTGCCTGGTCATCGCCGCCGAAATATTGGGCAAGCGGTGTTGCACAAGATATGGAGAGAAGAATTCCGATATAGACCAAAATCATCCTGATCGTTGTCAATAATGTCCGTTCCTGTAAATTGTCCGTCATTCTTGCAGTCAGGCTGTTTACCGGTATCGTCTGCATGCTGAATGACATCCCGAGCAAAATATAGGTCACGTATGCATAAATTCTGTTGCCCGCCACACTAAAATGGGGCGTTGTAAAACATAAAAAAGTAAACAAAGCAAGAGGAACTGCCGCCCATAATAAGTACGGCCGGGCTTTCCCCCATCTGCTCTTTGTCTTATCCATAATGACGCCCATCACCGGGTCAAAAACGGCATCCAAAACGCGCACAACAAGGAACAAAGTGCCAATGATAGCAGGTGAAATCCCGTCCACATCGGTATAATAGAATAACAGATAGGCGTTTACGAACTGGAAAATAATATTATAAGACATATCCCCGAGCCCGTAACCGATTCGTTCCGTCCAAGACAACCTGCCGCCGGAAGCGCTCTTTTGATTTTCCGCTGCATGGAATCGTACTGTTTTATCAGAAACCAACATAGGTGATACCTCCGAATGCGTTTTCAATGATTCGTTCATTCAACTGCCTGCAGAAAAACAGACATTTTGTACCGGCTTTTCCTTCAAACATGCAAATGGATGATGGATGCGGGTGGCTTGAAATTCATCGGCCAGCCCGCATCATCCTCCCCATTCTATGATTCGTGTGACATCCTACAGGCCATCATGATTTCGATCCTATTTTTCCGGTGAAACCCATCCGGCCCGCGCATGTAGATTGCAACCATTTTCTATAAAATGAACGAATGATACTACCCTTTTCCTAAATAGGGATGCCTCGCTCTTGTTATAAATGAACGGCTCAGTATTTTCAGTTGTTCGGATAAACCATGACTTTCAGGCATTCGTTCTTGAAATTCAGTGCGCGTTCCATCGCCTGATAAGTATCTTCCAAGGCATATTGATCCGTCACCAGTTTTTTCACATCCGCGATGCCGGAAGCCAAAAATTTTATGCCTTTTGGATACGTATTCGCATAACGGAAAACACCGTAAATATCAATTTCATTATCCGCGATAAATGGGACGTTCAACGGAATTTCATTTTGAGCCGGTAAACCGACAATGGCCAGCTTCCCGCCGCGGCGTACAGATGCAAGCGCTGATTGGAGCGCTGCTGGATTACCTGCTGTTTCCCAAGCAACATCAACCCCCTTGCCATTGGTGATGTCTTGAATTGCTTCATAAGGATCTTGTTCGCGAATATTGAACGCATAGGTAGCGCCCATTTCTTTTGCCGCTTCAAGCCGCAATGGTTCCAAGTCCGTTACAATAATGTTCGACGCTCCGAAGGCCCTCGCTGCCACAACAGCCATTAAACCGACCGGACCCATTCCCATAATCGCTACGGTCGATCCCGGTTGCAGTTTTGTTCTTGTGGCTGCGTGAATGCCAACGGAAAAAGGTTCAACAAGAGAAGCCTCTTCATAAGAAAGCGCATCCGGAATGGCGAACACAAAGTCTTCTCGCATTTTAATATATTGGCAAAAGGCACCATCTACAGGAGGGGTTGCCAAAAATTGGACATGTGGGCAAAGATTGTAACGCCCTTCTTTACATGCTTCACAATGCCCGCAAGTGACACCTGGCTCAACAGCGACTCTGTCCCCTACTTTAAAATGGCGGACTTTTGAACCAACTGCTGCAATTTCCCCTGCACATTCATGCCCGAGAATAAACGGCTTGTCCACTACATATTTTCCAATTCTGCCCGTTTCGTAATAATGTAAATCCGAACCGCAAATGCCGACCGCCATGACTTTAATTAAAACTTCATTTTCTTCAATTTGCGGAACAGGCAATGTCTCAATCGAAATATTTCGTGTCCCGTGCATCACTGCTGCTTTCATTGTTTCAGGTATATGGTTTGTCATCTTCAAAGTCCCTCTCTTTGAAAAACTGGATTTCCGGAATATACCGTGATGAAAGTGCATTCATTTTGGCATATTCTGTTTTCACTATTTTTATCATACAAAACGGATGAAAGGGGAACCAGCTATTGTTGCTGTATAAAAGGACAGCCGCACTGTATGTTTTATGCTTAAATCTTAGACATCGGTTATTATATTGATAAAATATAGGAAAGGAGGTGCAGGCTTTGGCCGAACTTGAAAACCAAAAAAAGTTTTCCAGTCTGCTATCTTCCGGTGTTAAAGCTTTAAAACAACACCCGGATTACAAGACAAATAGAGAAGCCGGGAACAAAACCGGGCAATCTTACATGGAAAAAATCGCATACAAATTGGGTGTATCCCCTAACACCGTTAAAAGCTGGATCGGCCAAATGGGACCGAAGTATATCCCGGGCCGGATCGAGGATGCCAAACTGTTCGGCGTCATCTGGCTCATTCTTGAAAAAGGATGCATGAATGTAACGTGGTTCGTGGAATTGCTGAAAACCACTTCCATCCCTGTCATCGAACCGGCCTTGCCGGCATGGGTGGCGTCCTGCCTTAAAAAAGCAAAAACGATGAACGATAACGGGACAATCGGTACACCCCCGCCCGAGGAAATCAATATGACCATCACCCGTCTGTTTGGAAACACTGCAATGCTTCAAAACGAAGAGAAAAACATATTTTCCGCGCACAACCTGCCCGCACGCTGGTCAGGGCGCTTTATCGGGAGAAAACCAGATTTACAAGCCATCTATCACTGGCTTCTTTCCCCTTCGCCTGTTTGTTCCATTACAGGGTGGCCTGGCGTGGGAAAGACGACACTCGCCCTTGAAGCCGCTTATGCTTGTGCAGGGGAACCGGGCGAAGAAGCTGCAAATGTCTCTGATAAGTGGCCCGCGTTTCACTGCATCATTTGGTTCAGCACCCATTTAACAGGGTTAAGTTTCAATGATTTTTTAAATACAATCGCTTACCAGCTTGGACTGACAGAACAAATCGATAAACCCGTCATGGAAAAACGTTTTGCAGTGCGGCATGCTTTACAGCTTTTTTCCAGGGAACAGCCGATACTGCTTATTGTGGATAGTATGGACGCCGCTGAAAAAGAGGTGCTTGAATTCATTATCAACCTCCCTCAAGGCGTAAAAGCGATGCTGACTTCCCGTGAAAACTACAATCAAGATTATAAAGACGCTTTTCAAAATTTCACAATTGTCAAGTTAAAGGGATTAAACGAAAAAGAGGCACTTTCATATTTGTCATTTGTCATCCGCGAACATTTGCAAACCGGCAGTGCACCTAACCAGGAAGAGTTGCGGCATCTGACACCGGAGATGCAGGCAAAGCTGATCAAAGCGGCCGCCGGGAATCCAAAAGCGCTGTCCCTCAGTGTTGCCTATATCAGTGACGGCGGCATTCCGGCAGAACAACTCATTCAGGAAATCGAAAGCGCCGGGTATTCATTACTGGAGTTATTTGAATTTCTTTTCGGGAGAACATGGAAGCGCATCGATGAAGCAGCCCGCCGTTTATGGCAGGTGCTCTGTTTTTTTGAAAAGCCGCCCGTTGAAGCTGCCTGGGCCGCAGCGGCAGGATTAGATGCCAGGGGCTTTTATGCAGCAGTTGAACAAATGCGGAATTATGCGCTGATCCATCCTGATCGGACAGACGGAAAATTGCGCTACCCCGCGCATCAAACCGTGATTGCTTACGGTGAACAGCACTTGTCGGAAAACCGGCAGCTGGAAAAAGAGGCACGAAAACGATGGGCTCGCTATTATATCCATTTTTTGGATACCCATTTAAAACGGGAACAGCCCAATATATTCTATTGGCGCTATCTGCTTGGCCGGGATCTCGATGATCTGAAGCAGGAATGGACAAACATTCGCAAGGTAATGGAATGGGCCAGCCAATCAGACGAAAAGGAAATATTGATTGAATTCGTAGTCCGTACCAACCATTTTTTAAGCCGGGTCAATCTGCCTTTACGGGTCGAATACGGGCGAAAAGCAGCTGATTTTACTGCTGCACTGGGAAAAAGCATGCTCGAAGCTTTCTTTCGGATTGATACGGTTGGATGGGCGCTGATGGAAATGAATGAGCTGAAAGAGGCGCTCACACAAATTGATGCCGGGCTAAAGCGGCTATCCGGCCTGGATGCTGGCAATGAGGATACCCGCGACTTGATGGTCTGGGGGCATGCCTTAAAATCAAGGGTGCTTCTTAAATCGGGCGACCCCGATCAGGCAGAGGCCATTCTCGGCAAAGTCATTCCGGTCCCCTCCACCCCGATGATCAAGCACCGTGTTTTATTAGTCCAGGGCGATTTATATTTGGAACGAAAAAAATACAAAGAGGCCATCCGTGCATATGAAGCTGCTAATCAAATCAGCCATTCTTACGGCGGGGAAAAGACGATTGAAGCCTATTTTAATCTCGGCATCGCATACGTGGAAAATCAGCAGTTTGAAAAAGCGGCGGCGGCATTTGAAAAGATGCTTTATCAAAAAAACAAAGCCAACCCGATTGAGTTAATGTACTATCACTACGGCATGGCCAGATTATTTGCCAAAAAAGGCGATTTGGCATACGCCCTTTATTCCAGTCAGGAAGCTCTTCATCTCGCTGCGTCATGGGAACAAAACATCAGTATCCGCGATGAAGCAGAAAAGTTCAATCAGTTTATAAAGAAAAAAATCCAATATCAAAACGGATGAATGGCGTCGATCTAGGTGCCCGTGCCATAACGAGCCTTGCATCAGAGAAAAATGGCAAACAGCCGGTGCAACTTTTTAAGACAGACGTCACTGCTTTAGCAAAGGCAGCATACCGTACTTTTTACGAAAAACACCCGGAGCCCAGGAAATGGAATCTGCGAAAAAAGAAACAGGCTGCATGTTATAATGAACCATGGCATATATAGGAAAAAAGCAGAAAAAGGAGGGGCCTGCCGTTTGGAGGTGGAATCATGCGCAAAGCAGGCGCCCGGATTGACTTTTTGAAAAAGGAGCACAAACATGTTAAAAGAAGAAACACAACGAAGCATTACGCCTGAATACGATCCGTGGGAAGCATACATGGACATCACGACGCACGGCAAACTGACTTTGTCGAATATTGAATTCACAACGACCACTTTATGCAATATGCGCTGCGAACATTGTGCGGTCGGTTACACGCTGCAGCCAAAAGATCCGGATGCGCTGCCGCTTGATCTGCTGCTCAGGCGGCTGGATGAAATCAGCACACTGCGCTGCATCAGCATTACCGGCGGCGAGCCGATGCTGTCAACCAAATCTGTTGAAAATTACGTTCTGCCGCTGTTACAATATGCGCATGAAAGAGGGATTCGCACCCAAATCAATTCCAATTTAACAATGAAACTCGAAAAATATGTGCAAATTGCGCCTTATCTCGATGTGCTGCACATTTCCCACAACTGGGGAACTGTCCGTGATTATATTGACGGCGGGTTTGCCAACATGCGGATCAAGCCAAGCGATCAGCACGGTGAAAAATTGTTCAGGCGTATCGTGGAAAACAGCCGCGCCTTGTCGGAGATGGGCGTGATGGTTTCTGCGGAAACGATGTTAAACAAGCGCACATTGCCTTATATGGAACAAATCCATCATCAAATTGTCGAAGAAATGAAATGTGCAAGGCACGAAATTCACCCAATGTACCCAAGCGATTTTGCTGCTGATCTTGAAGTGCTCAGCTTGGATGAAATTCGAGAAGCCATCCACCATTTGCTCGATATCCGTGATGAAAGCGTGTGGATGCTGTTTGGCACGCTGCCATTTTATCCGTGCAGCCCTAATCCAGAAGACCAGGCCTTATTGAAAAGATTGTACGAAAGCAAAAATGTGACCCTCCGCAATGATCCGGACGGCCGCTCCCGCCTGAATGTCAATATTTTTACGGGTGATGTGATTGTCACGGATTTTGGCGATACACCACCGCTTGGCAATATCCAGCATGACAGGCTGCCCGACGTCTTTGAAAAATGGCTCGAAACACCCATTGCAAAATCGCTGAATTGCCATTGCCCGCAAGTCAAATGTCTCGGACCGAACATTTTAGTCAAAAATGCTTACTATAAAAATATTGATTTTACCCAACGAAAAGCAGTCATCGACATGCAGGGCGCCTCTTCCAGGATGGGCTAAAAATGGCAGAAGCATGGGGTGCGCCTGCCCCATGCTTTCTCGTAATCTCAACTACTTTTATCCTGGTTATTTTCATTCTAATGCGTTACAATACGCAACAAAGATGATTGGATGTAGCATAAAATGACTTTTAATCAGGAGGGAATAAAATTGGGTTGGTTTATCGGGATTATCATTATTATCTTGCTCGTGTATTTTTTAATCATCCGTCCTTTGATCGAGCGGAACCGCCCGCAAATCATTGAACCGCGAAGAAGCATTTACAATGGGGATGCCTATGACCCGCACCCGGAGCAAACCGGATGGAACGATGGGGGTAATGCCGGAATCGGCCGGTTTGGCACGTTTGCCGGCGGGATGGCAACAGGCGCTTTGCTGACGTATTTACTGGAACAGGGCAGAATCGGTTATGACCAGTTCGAGCATTTTCAAAATCTTGACGGCAGCGACCTGCTGCATGAGCTGGAAGAGCAAAATATTTTACAGCAGGATGAAATTGACCATCTTGAGGATTCGTTAAGGAACTTTGAAGACAGCGGCCATGATGGCCATGACAATGGGGATAATGGAGACAACGGCCAGCAGGGTACCGGTTTCGATTTAGCCAATTTCACTTCCAATGATGACAATGACTTCGGCGGATGGGACAGCGGATCGGATGACAATAACTGGCTGTAAGCATATAAACGGAACAGCCGCTGCAACCAAAAAGCAGATGCAGGTTATCACTTGGTGGAGGCTGGCTATAAAAAAATTAACGGAACAGGCGCTGCAACTGCCTGTTCCGTTTGCTTATGGCGGGTTTCCAGCAGGCTAACCTGCTTTAGCATTTGTCCAAAGGTTTTGCAAGGGCCAGGAACTACCCTCCGGGCAAGACAGATCCATTGCTGTTCCATTGTTTGCAGCGACAGTACCCACTCGAATCTTGGCGAAAAACATAATAGAAGCACCCAGGGATTCGGATTCCGTTTTTATCGGCCATCCCGCGGGTGCTTGCTTACAAGGTTTACGGATTGTACTTTTTTTCGCTTGAAGAAGTCGTTTTTTTGTCATGATCCGTTTTTTCTTCCAGCTTTTCTTCTCGCAAGTCTTCCATTGGGATCGGGTCAACTGTTTGTTCACTCATAAATTTATCGTGCATGTCTTCGTTTTCTGTTGCAAATTGTTCGGGATTGTCCATTTTCCCCTGCGATTTCTTTTTCTTATCGTCCATTTCATATCACCTCGTATAGTTCAATACCCTTTATTTTTCCGAAAAAAACAGAAAATATCCGTCAAACATGCAAAAAATAAACCACACCTGTCCATCCCAAGGGGGAGAGATTTTATGTTTTTCTCGTATTCTCTGTTAATTGTTGCAATTTTTTATGATATGATAAGGTTGATGAGAAGAAAGCCGATGGAGATGATTTTATGTTTAATCGCATTCTTGTGGCAATAGACGGTTCAAAAATGAGTGAAAAAGCACTGAAATCCGCACTAAATTTTGCAAAAGAAAGGTTTACAAAAATCGGTGTCATCCATGTGGAGAAAAATCCGGTGATTCCGGAGGGGATGCCAAATGCGTCAATAGATACCCTTTATTCTGAACAGCAGAGGGACGGGGACGATTTGCTAGACCAAGCCGCCACTCTTGCTCAAGAGGAAGAAATTGAGATAGAGAAATTTTATGAAACGGGCGATCCCGCTGCCCAGATTGTCAGAAAGGCGGAAGAAGGAAACTATCAGCTTATCATTATGGGAAGCAGAGGACTCGGCAATCTGAAGGGGCTCATGCTTGGCAGCGTCAGCCAGAAAGTCACCCAGCTCGCCAAATGTCCGGTTCTGATTATAAAATAATCCTGTTTCAAAAGCCTGTCCTGAAATACCGGACAGGCTTTTAAAATTGAACCGGGCAAGTGCCTCCTTGCGTAAACTTATCCCCAAAAACCCTTGTTTTCCTTTATTTAGACGTGCTCTACGGGAACTTATGGTTGGATTTTTGCATTGTTCCTTAACGTAGAACTGCTCTATGTGAATTTCTGATCGGATTTTTCGTCCGTTCCTTAACGTAGAACCGCTCTTTGTGAACTTTTGACCGGATTTTTTGTCTGTTGCTTAACGTAGAACCGTTCTATGTGAACTTCTGACCGGATTTTTTGTCTGTTGCTTAACGTAGAACCATTCTATGTGAACTTCTGATCGGATTTTTCGTCCGTTCCTTAACGTAGAACCGCTCTTTGTGAACTTTTGACCGGATTTTTTGTCTGTTCCTTAACGTAGAACCGTTCTATGTGAACTTTTGACCGGATTTTTTGTCTGTTGCTTAACGTAGAACCGCTCTATGTGAAATTACTATCAAAAATTTCGATCCTTTCTCGCTTCCCCCCTTATAAAACGATCAAGCTAAGTTGAAGTACCGCGGATGGTCACAAACACGGACGCCTGCTTGAACCCGCATATCCCGTTAGAAAGTATGTTTCACCGGTTTGCGGAGAATCAGGGAGATTTCAATTTTTTTACAAATCGTTAAATAGTGCATCATCATGATAAGCAATGTTCCCGTATTCATGGCGATAATGACGCCTGCCATTTGGTACTGGGGATTTGAGCCAAGATAATAAATGAGACAGTACGTAACCATTGTTGACCAAATAAAATGCGCGAGGGCATCCCTGACCAGGCCGAGGCCGATTAAAAACGCCTGCATCGGAATGACAAAATAGTGAAACAGAAAATATGGCCATAACAGACGGACATAAACGGCGGCGGCAGCCGAATGGGAAAACAAAGTTGTGAGCGGCACGGAAAACAACTGAATGACAATGACAGCCGGAAGCCCGTAAAGAAACGTCATCATCATCACCTGCTGAAGCAGTTTCTGCAGCTTTATGCCGTCTCTTTTGGCATAAGCTTCCGAAACAGTCGGAATCAAAACGGTAGACAAGGAATGGGCAATAAAGGCCGGAAAAAATCCGATCGTAAAAGCAACACCAGCCACCAGTCCGAAATGTTCGTTTGCCATCCCCTCCGTCATCCCGGATTTAAGCAATACCCATTTGATAAAAAATGGTTCAATCGCATTTGTGACGGCATGAAATACGCGCATGCCCGTTGTCGGCAAGGAAACAGAAAGAAGGCTCCTTCTGATTTCCTTTCCCCCCATTGGAGCCTGTTCTTTTTTCTTGAGCGTCCGCATTTGCAGCACAAACATATGAAAAAGATACAGCAGCACAATCAGGTCACTGCCGACAAGTGTGCATATCGCGATAAAAATCGACATTTGCACGTCAAATTCCATCCAATGAAATAGCAAGACAAGCAGGATAAGCTGCATCATTTTTCTCAGGAAGTTGGCAGCAGCGATCTTCCCCATTTGCTGGACACCCATAAAATAACCTCTCGCAATCGAGGAAAAGGCGATCATCGGGATAAGCGCAATGATCAGCCAGCGAAGATACGGGTGGTAATGATGGAAAATTGGAAGCGCCGGCAGCAACAATGCGACTGCCGCCATGAGCAATAGGACAAACAAAGATGCCAGCCGGATTGTAAACCGCAGCATATCACGATGATATTTTTCTTCCTGTTCCGCAACAAATTTTGAAATGGAGATGGGCAGTTCCATGCTGGCGATGGTGACAATTAAAAAAATGGCCGGCAAAATAGACATGTACAGCCCCATGCCGTGCGCCCCAAGTTCATTTGCAAGTACCATATTGGTTAAAAATTCAATGCACTCTCCGATAAAAGCAACGCCAATCAGCATAAATGCCCCTTTAAAAAACACTGCCATGTTCTTCCTCTTCTCCTTATCAAGAAAAACTTTTTCCATTATAAAGGATATGAGGCAAGCCTGGAGAATCATTACAAATAAATCAGCAGAGATGGGAGGCGCTCCTATGACAGAAGAAAACGTGATTCGTCAAAAACAAACGCTCATAACAAAAGAAAGATTAGTAACAGATTTTCGCAAGCTCGGGCTGAAAGAAGGCATGGTGGTCATCGTCCACTCATCTTTAAGCGCGCTCGGCTGGGTTTGCGGGGGAGAGGTTGCCGTCATTCTGGCTTTAATGGAAGTGGTGACAGAGCGTGGCACCATTGTGATGCCGGCCCAAACAGCGAATAATACCGACCCCGCCTTTTGGGAAAACCCGCCCGTTCCGGAAGCATGGTGGGACGAAATACGACGCTCTATGCCCGCATTCGATCCCGCCGTCACACCGACTTATGGCATGGGCCGGGTTGCCGAGCTTTTTCGGACGTTTCCGGGGGTTTTAAGAAGCCATCATCCAACTTGTTCGTTTACTGCTTGGGGACGGGATGCAAAATCGATTTTGAGCGGACATTCGCTCGACTTCCCGTTCGGAGAAAAGTCCCCACTCGCCCGGATTTATGATCGGGATGGCTGTATTTTGCTGCTCGGCGTTGATTACCACGTCAATACATCCATGCATCTCGGCGAATCGAGGGCGAAGCATACAAAACGGTGTACGCAGAGTTGCGCGATGACGATAAACGGAAAAAGGGTCTGGCAATCCTATGAAGATTACGAGGAAAACTCCGATTTATTTAATAAAATTGGCCGCGCCTTTGAACGCAGCCATCAAGTAAAAACCGGTTTTATTGGCGCTGCCCCGTCAAGACTTATCCAACAGCGGGCGCTCGTCGACTTTACCGCGCAATATTTGAATGATTTATATGCAGAAGCGGAAAAAACGCATCGCTAGTTTTCGGATTTCTTTTCGGACAGGCTCCAGCATGCACAACAGTCCGGCTGGCTCGTATTGATACGCCAGCATCGGGTTGCCCCAATCTGCGCCTAGCACAACTTCGGCAGTGGCCAATTGATCCATCAGCGTTAGGTTTGCTGCCTGCCGCTATCCATATATCAGCGTTGGGCGACCCAATCTGCGCTCAGCGCAACTTCGGCAGCGGCCAATTGATCCATCAGCGTTCGTTTGCTGCCTGCCGCTATCGATATATCAGCTTCGGGTTTGTTATATCTTCATTCACCCGTTTTCACGGCCGCTTGTGATTTCGCATGAATGCAGTCGATTTGCACAGCACGCTCCCTTGCCATTAAGAATCCGTAATCGTCCCGCCGTTTACATGCAGCACCTGCCCTGTTACATAGCTGGAATCACGGGATGCAAGATAAACATAAGTCGGAGCCAGTTCGTACGGCTGGCCGGCCCGCTTCATTGGCACATCACGGCCAAATTTGGCAACCTGTTCCGGATAGAAGCTTGCCGGAATCAGCGGTGTCCAAATCGGCCCCGGTGCCACCGCATTGACCCGGATGCCCTTTCTCACCAGATTTTGCGACAAAGCCCGGGTGAAAGCCACAATTGCCCCTTTTGTTGCAGAATAATCGATCAGATTTTGATTTCCTTCATACGCCGTTACAGAACTGGTAAAAATGATCGAGCTGCCGGCTTTTAAATATGGCAATGCGGCTTTGACCAAGTAGAAAAAACTGTGAATATTGTTTTTAAAGGTAAAATCCCATTGTTCATTCGTAATATTCAGCAAGTCCTTCTGCACAAACTGCATGGCGTGATTGTTCACAAGCACATCCAGATGCCCGAATGTATCCACCGTTTGCTTCACAACGTTTTGGCAATGCTCCGGATCTTTTAAGTCCCCCGGAATCAGCAGGCAACGCTGCCCGAGCGCTTCAATCCTCCGCTTTGTCCGGACGGCATCTTCTATTTCATAATTGGAATAATACGGAATCACGACATCCGCGCCTTCTTTTGCAAACGCAATCGCGGTAGCTGCGCCGATCCCGCTGTCCCCGCCGGTTACAATCGCCACTTTATTTTCAAGCTTTCCAGATCCCTTATAGGACGGGTCTTCAATCAGCGGGCGCGGGTGCATCAGTTTTTCAATCCCTGGCTGTTCCGGCTGGTGCTGCGGCGGAAAGGCATATTTTTGCGGATGATTGCGGTAACCCGGTTCCGTCCGGGAAAAATACATATCTGGCTTCTGCCAATACAAATGGACCACCTCTTTATCCAGGCTTTTTCCATTCAGTGTATTCGCCTAAAAGCCGGTGGGTGACAATTAATTTCCTTCATTTGCCGGCACTTTTTCCATCACAATCTCTTCGAAATGTTTCACAAGCGCCAGTTCCGGATCGATGGCAAGCGGGTCGTGCCAAGCCAGCCTGAGATAGGCTTCCGCGATCCATTTTTGCCGCTGCCCGGCCAGTGCGTCTTCGAGGGCTGTGACACTTTCATATATTTTAACCATTTGCTTGGCCACTTTTTTACAATGGTACGTTTGCACGGCTTCCTCTTTCTCCTCCATGACAAAACGGCAAGTTTCTTCGAGTTGCTCCAGTCCGGCAGATAGCCATGTACCGGCCTGCAGCTGATCTATTTTCTCCCGCATCATGCCGATAAAAATGTCGTGCACTTTAAATTTCCGCATCAGTCGGAGCACCTCAAGGCCGAGAATATTGGCGGTCCCTTCCCAGACAGTAAGCACCTGGGCATCACGCAAAAGCCTTGGCGTTACAAAGTCTTCGATATAGCCGTTTCCGCCGTGCATTTCGATCGCTTCATGGGCAAAATGGATGGCCTGCTCGGCTGTTTCCATTTTCAAAATGGCGATGAGAAGCCTTGCCATGATGTTTTCTTTTTCATCCGCCTTGCCGGAAGCCGTCCGGTCAAAAAGTGTGGCAAGCCGGAACACCGCGCTTGTTTCCACTTCCTGTTTGGCTGCCATTTTGACAAGTGTTTCTTTTACCATTGGATAATCTGCGAGCCGGCTGCCAAACGCCGTCCGTCTCAGCGCATAGGACCGCGCTTCCCGGTATGCCCGGCGCATGATGCCGATCGAAGCAACGGCATTGCAGATGCGCGAAAGGTTTAGGGCCTCCATCATATAGTAAAAGCCTTTGCGGGGGTCGCCAACCAAGTAAGCTTTTGCACCGTCAAATACCACCTCACCCGAAGGCACCGCGCGCACGCCGAGTTTATCTTTCAAACGCCGGATATAGATGCCGTTTTTCTCGCCGTTTTCTTTTTCCCAGGGCACCAAAAACAAGCTTAGTCCTTTTGTTCCGGACGGTGCCCCTTCACGCCTTGCAAGCACCATGGCTACACCGCACATGCCCACATTAGAGGCAAAATATTTTTCGCCGTAAAGCCGGTAACAGCCGCCTTCCGAAACGGCTTTTGTTTCATTGGCGCCAACGTCTGACCCGCCTTGGCGTTCCGTTAAAAAAGTGGCACCTTCGTAGCGCTCCGCTTCAACTGTTGAAATTAGCTGCGGCAAATAGGCTTGTTTCAGTTCATGGCTGCCATAATGGTCAAGCAAATAGGCGGCTGCTGCCGTCAATGTGACCGGACAATAAAATCCGGGTTCTGATTGCGACAGCAAATAACCTTGCGCAAACGCATACACATAATTGCCTTTTTGGCCTAATGCCGGAATGGGTTTATGGACATATCCGACAATACCTTTGTTATACACTTGCTCAACCGTTTTTAAATAACCCTCATTTACCCACACTTTCGATACATCTTCCCCGTAGCGGTTATATTTGATCAGCTTGGGCTGTCCTTCCCGGTCAGTGTGGGCCGCCCGTTCGTCAATTTCTCCGGCGCACATTTCCCCGAATTCGGCCAGTTCTTTTTCTGCCCAATCAAAAAACAGCGGATCCAAATATTGTTTCAAAAGCCGTGCCAGGTTCGGATCGTCATGGTAAAAGTTCATTGGCCATCCTCCTCAATACTTGTTTTTGAATTTTTCCCGTGGCGTTCCTCGGCAGTTCTTCTATTCTTTCGTACAGCCTCGGAATTTTATAGGACGCCAGTTTCCCCTTCAGAAAGCGTTTACATTCTTCTTCGATATTGTCCATCGGTTCTGCTAGCACGAGAAAAGCTTTGACCGTTTCCCCCCATTCCGGATGCGGAACACCGATCACAGAAACTTCCCTTATTTTCGGATGGGTAATCAATACGTCCTCGATCTCTTTCGGATACACGTTTACACCGCCTGAGAGGATCATATCTTTTTTACGGTCCACTACCCAGTAGTACCCTTCCTCATCTTTTCTCGCCATGTCGCCAGTTAACAGCCAGCCATTTTGAAATACGCGGGTCGTTTCTTCTGGTTTCCGGAAATATCCTTTCATGACGCTTTCCCCGTACAACGCAATTTCCCCGACTTCCCCCGCCGCTACGTCTTCGCCTTTTTCATTCACAAGCCGGATTTCCATGCCAAGTGCAGCGCGTTTTCCGATGCTTCCAGCTTTTTCCGCATGCTCTTTAGGCAGCAGCAATGTCCCGTTCGGCCCCGCTTCTGTCAGGCCATATACGCACACGAGCCGGTCCGACCGAAAAGCATTTTGAATCAGGCCCACTTCTGGTCTGGAAAGCGGCGCACCGCCGTATACCCAATACTCCATGGTGGATAAATCGTAATCCTGCAAGTTCGGTAGTTTTGCCGTGAACAAATAGGCCACCGGGGCACCGAAGAAATGGGTGATTCGTTCTTTTTCTACAGTTTCCACCAATGCTTCCGGTGTAAATACAGGCGAAAGCACATGTGTGGCGCCTACAACCGTGCCTGCAACCAAAAAAAGATGAAGAGGCGCTGAATGGCTGAGTGGCATCATGTGTAGGATTCTACTTTCCGGTTTCATTGCCATTTCCACACACATCATCCAGGCGGCTGACAAAATATTGCGGTTGGTGAACAAAACACCCTTTGGCTTTCCAGTCGTGCCCGATGTGTAAAGAATAGAAGCATCATCGTCTTCTTTGAGCCGGCACAGGATCTCCGTTTCAGGCGAACGGTTAATCATTTCATCGAAAATTTGCCAGCCTGTCACACGTTCGCCTGTTTTTATTTTTACGAGATGGGGCGGAAAAGTGGCTTCTTTGAGTTCCTCGAAAAGCAGCTCATGGACAAATAACACGTTTGCTCCGCTATCGTCCAACATATACTCCAGTTCTGCGCGGCTTGATTTGGCATTAACCGGCACGGCAATACCGCCAATCCGCATCACGGCAAAATAGGCAATGACAAACGCATTTGTATTTGGCATCACGATGACCGCCCTGTCTCCCTGCTTGAAGTTACAATTTTGGAGGGCATGCGCCAAACGGTTTACTCTGACATTTAATTCCTGATAATTCAGCCGTTCACGAGGCGAAACCAATGCTTCCTGCTGTGGATACTTTCTTGCATTCCGCGCCAACAGTTCAGAAATATTCATCCCTGCTCCTCCTTTAAGCGTTTCAAACGAGTTTCAAATTCTGCCAGATATTTTTCCAGTTCGGATTGAAGTTCCTGGAGGTTTTGAATTTGCTGTGCAACTTCCCGGCGTTTTTGTTTGCCATACTCGATCGTTTTTTCGAGTTGTTTTATGCCGGAGCGGTCGCAATCGAACAGTTCGATCATTTCTTTAATCTCATCCAAAGAAAAATCCAGTTGTTTCCCGCGGAAAATGAGCTTTAACCTGGTGTAGTCCTTTTTCGAATAGCATCTCCTGCCATTTTGGCTTCTTTTTGGCTTGAGCAGTCCAAGCTCTTCATAATAGCGGATGGTCCTTGTGGATACTCCAAATTCAGCTGCCAGTTCAGAAATTTTGCAGGTCATGCACCCCTCTCCTTCCCATTTGCCTCTATCATACAATTTACGTTAACGTAAACTTCAAGATATAAATTGTGGATTCCTTTTATCATTATGAAACAATTGGAGGGGAATACGATTATACAGGAATGCACCATTTTGGGATTGCATGTCATGGATTTGGTTGATTATGCCAGCCTATATTTCCCTAAATGTATTGAAAAGTTGCCGAAGCGAATGCTAAAGAAAAATTGGTTGGTTTTTGAAGGAAGTTTTTAAGGAAGTGACCAGAGGAAGTTCAAACACCGTTCAGAAAATGAAATTAAACAACGCAAGAAGCAGCAACATACCCGTATTCTTCATAAGGAGTGGAAGTGGGAATGATAAAAACACCTCTTCCATCCTAATAAATGTGTCTCCCTCTCTACCTGCCCTGTTTTTAACTTAATGTAATATAAAAAACCATAGATAAGCAAAAAGGAGTAAATAAGCAATGATGTAGAAAAGAATATTCCCTAAGCTTGGTTTTTTATAAATATTATACAAGGACATAAAAAATAGGACGATAAATGCACCCCAGTAAACTGGTGTACGCTGAATAAAAGTAACCAGTAAACCGACAACTAAATATATAACGGATGAAAAGCTTCTACGTGTTGAGGATTGACCCATTGATATCACCAAACTTTTTTAAGTTTTTAAAAATACTATTTAAAAAACTTCCCGGTACTGAACGAAGAATCGTTTTGAAAAAATTTCAAAAAATATACAGATCATCTTCTTAATAGACAAATTATTCCATATATAAATCCAATAGTCAAGACACAATTAAACCTTTTAGGGTGGATAAAAATCCGATTAGGATGACAAAGACCTTCGCCTTTAGTGAGAGAAGAAGACCTCCCCACTGATTTGATTCACTATATTATTGACAACACTCGGTGTTTTGGAACCATGTCACTCCCCTCTACGTTACAGTAAACTTCAAGACACAAAGCCCGAAATATGTAAACCAATTTTATTTTTAGGTTGACATATATGCCGCAGTTTTTTAATCTATTAATAGATAAAGGAAAAAAGGGGAGTGAAAAAATGGCAGCGAAAAAATTCCGTGCCATTGATCTTTGTTATGCGGGTATGTTTGCGGCGCTGATGGCCATTGGGGCAAATATTACATCCATTGCGCCGTTTCTTGTTATCGGCGGGGTGCCGATCACATTGCAAACTTTTTTTGCCGTGCTGGCAGGTTTAGTGCTCGGCAGCAGGCTTGGAGCGATCTCGATGGTCGCCTATATGCTGATCGGCTTACTGGGAGCACCGGTTTTTGCGCAGTTCAGCGGCGGGTTTCAAACCGTTTTAAGCCCAACATTCGGATTTATTCTTAGCTTTATCCCCGCAGCCTGGGCAACGGGCAAGATTGTGGAAAAACGCCAAAACTTGACAACGTACTTTATTGCGGCAATCATTGGCCTGATTTTAAACTATTTGATTGGGACCAACTGGATGTACGCCGCGTACAAAATATGGGCGCAGGCCCCACAAGCGTTCAGCTACAAAATTGCCTGGGTGTGGATGGCGGTGCCCCTGCCAAAAGACATCATTTTGTCCTTGGTTGCGGGCTGGCTGGCACACCGGATTAAAGCCGTTTCCCCGCTAATTGCGTTAAAACGGTAGAATGGCCCCGCTTATACTGCCCCGCCCGATATGGTGATTTTTCAGGCGGGACAGTATTTCGGAGCAGGGCATTTCCCCGTTTACTGCGTTAAAACGACGGGATCTTTCCAAATGCATACTTCAGACCCCCGCTTGACGATTAAATCCGATCCCGCTGCAGCCGCCTGAAACGGTGCATTCTTCGGGTGGGACAGTATTCCGGAGCAGGGCATTTCCCCGTTTACTGCGTTAAAACGACGGGATCTTTCCAAATGCATACTTCAGACCCCCGCTTGATGATTAAAACGAGGCGGGCTATTTATTCCACTGTAGCCGCCCGAAACGGTGATTCTCTAGGGAGGACAATGCTCCGGCGCACCGCTTATCGCGTTAGAACGATGGGGGTTCCTTTTGTTACAATGACGGTATGTTCCACTTGCGCTACAAAGCTTCCGTCCGGCGTTACATACGTCCAGCCGTCGCCCGATTCTACCACTTCATCAGCGCCGGTCGAGACAAACGGTTCAAACGCAATGACCATGCCGTCCTGTAACAAACCTGTATCGTCTGGGTCATAGTAATTTAAAATATACTCGGGATCCTCATGCAGGGCCTTCCCGACACCGTGGCCCGTCAAATTCAAGAGTACTTCAAAACCATTGTCGTACACTGCTTTTTCAACCGCCCGGCCGATTTGATTCTGCCGATTGCCGGCCCGGATTTTTTTCAGGCCGCTGTCAAACGCCAGCTGCGCACATTCGCACAGCGCAAATAATTCGGGATCTCCTTTTCCGACAACAAAAGAGATGCCTGTATCCGCATAATATCCATCCAGCGATCCGGATACATCCACATTCACAAGATCCCCTTCTTTTAACACGCGGTCTCCCGGAATGCCGTGCGCCACTTCTTCATTTACACTGATACAGGTGTAACCCGGGAAGTCATACTCTCCCTTTGGCCCGGAGACCGCCCCGTTTTCTGCAAACCTCTTGCCTGCCCATTCATCCAGCTCTTTTGTTGTGATGCCGGGCCTGGCTTTTTCCTTCAGCTCATCGCGAATGCTGGCAACAAGCCTCCCGATTTTTTTCAGTCCTTCCAAATCCGCTTCTGACTTGACGATCATGTTGAACGTTCCTTTCTGCTTTAAAGTCATGACTCCATTATATAGAAATAACGTTAGATATCAAAATCCATGGTTCACCCGAACAAAAAAGGATGCCGTGCCCCGCATGCCGGACGCCGTCAAACTTTTCACACTTTTGTCGTATACGTAATGTTTTTGTAATATTATTTAATGTGAGCGTAACCAAAGAATCGACAAATATTGGTATAGTGGGATTACAAGATTCATAGACAGAGGTGGGAAATTTGAAGAAAGTAGCTCCAATACTGCTTGCATTCATGCTGGGAACCGGTTTTTTACTGCCTGCTAAACAAGCGGCTGCTGCATCCTATTCCCCGTCAAAAGTCATCAGTACGGCAAAGAAATATATAGGGACCCCGTACAGGTGGGGCGGCACAAGCCCATCAGGTTTTGATTGTTCCGGCTTTGTAGGTTATACATTTAAAAAGAACGGAAAAAGCTTGCCGAGAACAGCAGCAAGCATTTACAAAAAAGGAAAAAAAGTCAGCAAGTCAAATTTAAAACCGGGCGATCTGGTTTTCTTCCATACTTATTCAAAAGGCGTTTCACATGTCGCCATTTATATCGGCCATAACCAAGTCATCCACTCCGTATCGCAGGGCGTAAAGATCGACAGCCTGAGCAATCCTTACTGGAAACCGCGGTACGTCGGGGCAAAAAGACTTTGAGATCAAAAAACTTCGGAAACTCCCGATGTTTTTTTTGCACTTTTTCCTACCTCTACCCCTTCCCCGGAAATCTAAACCGGGATACAAAAATATGAATTAAAATTTTTCCATAAATCTTATTTTTTCCTCCCCTATTTACCATAAGAAACAAAAAATGCTATGATCGTGCTGCAAGTCTATTAAAAATTTACAGATTTAGGAAGGGGTTACAGCATGAAAAAAATTTGGTTTGCAACTTTTAGCCTTGCCCTTGTGCTTGCACTTGGCGCATGTTCCGGAAATTCAGGGCAGTCCGGGGCAAAGAAACCGGCAAAAAGCAGCACAAAAACAGCTTTGATGAATTTTTATATGAATCTCACCAATCATATCAATGCCCAGGACAGGGATTTAAATACGTATGAACAGGCGATCGCTAAGACGGACGAAAAACCGCCGAAAACTGAGCTTGCCACCATGCAGAAGGAAGCGCAGTCATCCGCAGAAAATGTAGTGAAAGAAATTAAAAATACGAAAATCCCATCCAAAATAAGTAGCTATCAATCGGAGATCAAAACGGCTGTAAAAGATTTGCAACAGTCCTACCAAATGAAAGCGGATGAGTTGAAAAAAACGAACCCTTCGCTGGATGCTGCGAACAAAAAACTGGAACAAGCCAACGATGAACTCGGCAAAGTATTTAAAAAAGCCGGCTTGTCACCGGCCAGCCTCCCGGACGATGTTAATTCATAAGGAAGTTTCAAAATATAATCGGGCGATTGCCGACCCAAACGGCTTCCGCTGATGTCCATTCAGAGGGAAGTTTCGAAATACAATCGGGCGATGGCCAATGCCCATTCAAAGGGAAGTTTCAAAATACGACCGGGCGATTGCTGATACTCATTCAAATAAAAGTCTCAAAACACGACCAGGCGATGGCCGGTACCTATTCAAAAGGAAGTCTCAATACACAGCTGGACGATTGCCTATGCCCAATTAAAAGGAAGTCCAAAACAGAAGGCCTGCCGGAGAATCGATTTCCGGCAGGCCTTCTGCGGCATGAAAGACAACGAAACTTTGTATTTCATCTTTTTAAAGCAGAATAATCTTCCCGCTTTTGGAATCCGCCCAGGGAATGAAGCCATCCTCCGGACAAATTTTTCGCATTCAAAAAAACTGATTTGCCTATTCGGGATCTACCAGCTCACCGCGCTTTATGTCTTTTCGCCTCAATTCCACATGCTGCGCTTTTGCATATTTTTTCAACACCGTTTCTTCTTTCGGCGTGACAAGAGAGACAACTGTGCCGGGGTTTGAACCGAGCCGGCCTGTCCGTCCCGAACGGTGGACATATGCGGAACCATCTTCCGGCAAATCAAATTGAATCACATGCGTAATCGCCGGAATGTCCAGGCCGCGGGCAGCGACATCCGTTGCCAAAAGGAGCGGGACATCGCCGTTTTGGAACAACCGGATACTTTTTTCTCTTTCTTCCTTGCGCATATCGCCATGCAATTCGGCGATGGCCAGCCCTTTGAACCGGAGTTTTTCCACTGCAACCGAAACATCCCATTTATTATTAAAAAACACGAGTCCCCGGACCCCCATTCGGGCTATCTTTCGCAACTGCTCGATTTTGTCGCGCGGATCGCTGCTTACGATATAAATATGTTCAACCGGGCTCCGCGCCTCCTCTTTTGCAATGCGAATCAACAGGGGTTCTTTCATCTGTTCCATAGCCTTATGGGCTGCAGCATCAGGCAAAGTGGCTGAAAACAAAAGGAGCTGGCAGTCACGCATGGCGGATTTTACAATTTGTCCGACCGTGCGGCTGTATTCCTTTCCGAGCAGCTGGTCCCCTTCATCGAGCACCATCATTTTCACTTCATGCATTTTCAGTTTTTTCTGGTGGATCAATTCAAGGATGCGTCCAGGCGTCCCGATAACAAGGTGCGGGTGTTTTTTCAGTTTTTCAATTTGCCGTTTCACATTCGCGCCGCCGATCAGCGGGATGCTCCGGATTCCGCTTCCCTGTGACCATTTTCCGGCTTCCTCTTGGATTTGCATGACCAGTTCTTTAGAAGGCGCCAGAATGACAGCTTGAACCGTTTGTTTTCCGGGGTCCATCCGGTCGAGCACAGGCAGCAGGTAGGCGAGTGTTTTTCCCGATCCTGTCGGTGCTGCAGCAATCACATCCCGGCCGTCCAGCACAGCAGGAATCACTTTTTCCTGTACAGAAGCAGGATGTTCAAACGTTGAATTTTTCCATGCCTGTTGTAAAAAAGGCTGTAAATGATGAATGAATGTAGGTTCCATTGTTTTTTCCCTAACCTTCCTTTTCCAGTTCTTTTATCATACACTATCCCGTATGGAAAAGAAAAGTTATCTAACGTAGACCCGTTCTATGTTAAGGAAGATCGCTTAATATCGCCCCTATCTTAACGTAGAGGCGTTCTATGTTAAGGAAGACCGCCAAAAATCGTCCCTATCTTAACGTAGAGGTGTTCTATGTTAAGGAAGACCGAAAAAAAGTCATGCTTTCTTAACGTAGACCCGCTCTATATTAAGGAAGATCGAAAAAAATCGCCCCTTTCTTAACGTAGAGCCATTCTACGTTAAGGAAGACCTCCAAAAAGTCACGCTTTCTTAACTTAGAGGCGTTCTATGTTAAGGAAGACCGTTAAAAATCGTCCCTATCTTAACATAGACCCGCTCTACGTTAAGGAAGACAGAAAAAAAGTCATGCTTTCTTAACGTAGACCCGCTCTATATTAAGGAAGATCGAAAAAAATCGCCCCTTTCTTAACGTAGACCCATTCTACGTTAAGGAAGACCGAAAAAAAGTCATGCTTTCTTAACGTAGACCCGCTCTATATTAAGGAAGATCGAAAAAAATCGTCCCTTTCTTAACGTAGAGCCATTCTACGTTAAGGAAGACCGCCAGAAATCATCCCTATCTTAACGTAGATCCTCGTTCCTTACCTTAAAAACCCGTCTAAGTGAAGTGATCGCCAAAATTCTGGCTATTTCCTTCACTTAGACGGGCTCTATGTTAACGGATCAACAATTTTTAAATTGCTTCTTTTTCATAGACACGGGCTACATGAGCGTTTTCGCCAAAACCTCTTCGGTTCCCTTCACGTAAAGTGCGCCTCTTCCAAAATGAAAGCCATTATTTTGCTTCAACGCCTTCAAAAGCTTTGCGTAAAATGTCTTCCAATTCGCTGACAAGCGGCAATTTAGGGTTTGCAGGTGTGCATTGGTCTTCAAATGCGCGGTCTGCAATAATGGCAACCCGTTTTTCAAAGTCCGCCCGGTTCACGCCGGCTGCTTTTAGGCTAAGCGGAATATTGAACAGTTTGCACATCCGGATGATTTCCTGGCAAAGGCTTTCGACACCTTCTTCTGTCGTGCTTGCCGGAAGACCAAGTACGCGCGCGATTTCCGCGTAGCGTTGATCCGCAATAAAATGTTCGTATTTCGGGAATGCCGCAAATTTTTTCGGCTTTTGCGCGTTATAGCGGATGACATGCGGCAACAGAATCGCGTTAGCCCGGCCGTGCGGAATATGGAATTCAGCGCCGATTTTATGGGCAAGTGAATGGTTGATGCCAAGGAATGCATTCGAGAACGCCATCCCTGCCAAAGTCGATGCATTGTGCATTTTTTCGCGTGCCAGTGCATCATTGCCATTTGCGTATGCTTTCGGCAAGTATTCGTGAACAAGCTGGATGGCCTTAATTGCCAGGCCGTCCGTATAGTCGTTGGCCATGTTGGATACATAGGCTTCAATCGCATGGGTCAAAACGTCCATCCCGGTATCGGCTGTTACGGATTTCGGAACGGTCATAACAAACTGCGGGTCAATGATCGCAACATCCGGTGTCAGTTCATAGTCTGCGAGCGGATATTTTGTGTTGTTCTTTTTATCCGAAATGACGGCGAAAGAAGTCACTTCAGAACCGGTGCCCGATGTGGTCGGAATGCAGACCAGCTGCGCTTTTTCACCCAGTTTCGGGAATTTGGCAACCCGTTTCCGGATGTCCATAAATTTTTGCTTCAATTCGTTGAAATCAACTTCCGGATGCTCATAGAACAGCCACATGCCTTTTGCAGCATCCATCGCCGACCCGCCGCCAAGCGCGATAATGACATCCGGCTGGAAGCTTGCCATAGCTGCGGCACCTTTCCGAACCGTTTCAATGGACGGATCCGGTTCGACTTCAGAGAAAATTTCACAGTGGACATAGTCCGGGCGTTTCCGCAAGTAGTATAGCACTTTCTCAACAAATCCGAGCCGGACCATATCCGGATCGGTGACAATAAAGGCACTTGAGATATCCGGCATTTTTTCCAGGTATTGGACCGAGTTCTTTTCAAAATACACGCGTGGTGGAATTTTAAACCATTGCATATTGACTCTCCGTTTCGCCATTGTTTTTACATTGTACAGATTAATGACACCGACGTTTGTGGACACTGAGTTGCCGCCGAACGTGCCGCAACCGAGCGTCAAAGAAGGCATGTAGGCATTGTAAATGTCGCCGATTGCCCCTTGCGAAGACGGGGAGTTGACAATGATCCGGCCGGCTTTCATTTTTAATCCGTATTGTTCAATGACTTCATCATTTGTCGAATGGATCACAGCCGAGTGGCCGAGTCCGCCGAATTCGAGCATGGCTTCCGCAAATTCGAAACCTTGTTTTGTGCTGCTGGCTTTGTAGCAGGCCAAAACCGGGCTCAATTTTTCTCTGGAAAGTGGATAGTCCGGGCCGACGCCTGTAAGTTCAGCAATTAAAATTTTGGTATCTTCCGGGACGTCCACGCCTGCCATTTTTGCAATTTCATAGGCCGGTTTGCCGACAATGGCGCTGTTGACGGATTGCGTCTTTTCATTGATGACGGTTTTCTCAACTTTTTTCTTCTCCGCTTCATTCAGGAAGTAGCAATGATTTGCAATCAATTCGTTTTTTACATGGTCATAAATTTCTTTGTCGATAATGACAGCCTGTTCCGACGCACAGATCATGCCATTGTCAAACGTTTTGGATAAAATCAGGTCATTGACGGCGCGTTTGATATCAGCAGATTTTTCAATATAGCAAGGGACGTTCCCCGGCCCGACGCCAAGCGCAGGTTTCCCGCTCGAATATGCGGACTTTACCATGCCGGAACCGCCCGTTGCAAGAATCAGCGAAATGCCCGAATGTTTCATCAATTGCTGTGTCGCTTCAATGGCCGGTTTTTCGATCCATTGGATGCAGTTTTCCGGCGCGCCGGCTTTCACAGCAGCGTCCAGCATGACTTTTGCGGCATGGCTGCTGCATTTTTGCGCGGACGGGTGGAATGCGAAAATGATCGGGTTGCGTGTTTTAATCGCAATTAACGCTTTAAACATCGTGGTTGATGTCGGGTTTGTTACAGGCGTGACCCCGGCAATAACGCCGACTGGCTCCGCGAATTTGACAATTTCTTCATTATTGTTTTCATCAATGATGCCGACTGTTTTGTTATATTTAATATTGTGGTAGATGTATTCTGTTGCAAACAGGTTTTTTGTAATTTTGTCTTCATATACGCCGCGCCCTGTTTCTTCCACGGCCATTTTGGCGAGCACCATATGCTGTTCCAGCCCTGCAAGCGCCATTTGTTTTACGATATTGTCCACTTGCGCCTGATCCAGTTCCATAAATTCACGCAGTGCTTTTTGGCCTTTGGCGACGAGGGAATTTACCATTTCCGTGATTTGTGCGGATTTGCCAACAACTTTTTCATCAATTGCCATGATCGTGGCCTCCATTCTGGTGATTTTGTGAAGAATTTCACATAAAAGGTTAAAAAATAAAGTTTGTGAATAATTTCACATGATTTTCTGCTGTTTTTCAATATTTCTTTTCTTTATGGCTCTATTATATGCGATTTCACATGCTATGGCTGTGTCAGATTGGTGACAAATGAATAAATCATTTATAAACTTTTTTCTTTCAAACATTGCTTTCCAGCCGCGATTCAATTAAAATAGGTTTTTCCCGCCTTTTTACATTGTAAGTGCTTCCATTTTATATTTGCATATTTATGCAGAATTCAGTATAGAGATTGCCGCAAAAAAACCGCTTCCCGCTTGTGAAACCTGCACATTCACAAGGAAGAAACAAAAAAGGAGATGAATTTTATGCAAATCCATCTCCCGGATGTGTTAGAAATACCTTTTTTTCCAAAAAATGATGGCTGTGACACTGGAAAGAACCAGAGAGGCCAAAAACGCCAGCCAAAAACCATGGGGGCTTGATTGCCACGGCAGGCCGTGAAGATTCATTCCGAAAAAGCTGGATACCATCGTTGGCAGGGAAAGGATAATCGTGACCGTCGTCAAAAATTTCATCACGCCGTTCACGTTATTGGAAATGACAGAAGCATAGGCATCCATCATACCACTTAAAATATTGCTGTGGACTTCACACATTTCGATTGCCTGTTTGACTTCAATCATGACGTCATCCAGTAAGTCCATGTCATCTTCATATACTTTTAGGAAATGCTGCCGTGTCATTTTTTCCATGACGATTTTATTGGCTTTTAATGAGGTCGTAAAATACACGAGTGTCTTTTCAAGGCTCAGCAGTTCGAACAGTTCCTCGTTTCGCATCGATTCGTGCAATTCGCGTTCGATCAGGCTTGATCTGCGGTCGATATATTTTAAATAGTTTAAATAATAACTTGCAACTTCATATAGAATTTGAAGGGTAAATCTGGTTTTCATGTAGGTGTAAAACCCGCGCACCCGTCTGTGGATAAACTTTCCGATAATCGGATTATCCTGCAGGCAGACCGTGATGAAATAAAAAGGCGTGACGATAATCCCGAGCGGAATCGTATCATACAGCGCGGAGTCCACATCGTCCTTTACCTTAACGGGAAGGCCGACAATGATTAAAATATCATCGTCTTCTTTTTCAATACGGGAGCGTTCATCGACATCCAGCGGGTCTTTAATAAAATCGGCCGGTATATTCGTTTGCTGGACAACCTGGTTGATTTCTTCCTCTGTCGGGTTCACCAGGTTCACCCAGCATCCTTTTGACAAAGTTTCTGTTTCCTTCAGTTTGCCGTTTTCGTCCGTTAAATACATATTTAACATGCAGGCACCTCCTCTTCACTTTTGAGGAAGCTCAAGCATACTTTACTCTTCCAGAGACTGATAACCTGTAGGATTGGTCGAGGCCAGTATGAAGACTTCCTCTTGCTTATGTTTCATGCACGACCTCGGATGCGCGTCAGAATCCATCAGTTATCATCTCCTTTTTTTCTTCGATTCATAAATAGCTGCGAAACCTGCAACTATTTTATTATACCACAATATAGTATGCCTGAATATGTCCGCTTGTTATTTTTTAGCCGATTTATCCGCCTAAAAAACTTATATAAAAATAAAAAAGCAATATAATGTCACATTTGTGCATCATATTGCTTCGTGATGGGACATGAGGGGCTCGAACCCACGACCCGCTGATTAAGAGTCAGCTGCTCTTCCAACTGAGCTAATGTCCCGCAGATGACAATCATTATATTATCACAAATCCGGGAGAGATGCAACGAAAAATTTTTTTAGATCCGGGCCGGGCAGATGATGCGTCCCGGCCCGATTGATTCTTATTTTGCAGCTTCTTCCGGACATCGCACATTTTTAGCTAAAAATTTCAATTTGGGGCGCCGGATTACTCGGCCCCAATAAGTCGCAATGACGCGTGTCAATTGAACCGGTACTTTTACTTTATGCCCCATCGCGTTCAGCCCGAATGGCAGCTCTCTTGCGCCCGAAGAGAAGGCTCGCCACGATAAACCCGGCGCAGGAAATAAGGACCGGCAGCACCACTGTATGCAATCCGAACGGGTTTGGATGCAAGCGGTCCAGCAGAATGTACGAGCCCATGCCGAGTATCATAGAACAAACCGCGCCGTACTTGTTTCCTTTATTCCAGTACAAGCCGAAAATCACCGGCCATATAAAAACGGATTCCAGGCCGCCAAAGGAAAACAAGTTGAGCCATATAATCAATTTCGGCGGGCTGAGCGACAACAGCACGACAATGACGGCAATCGCTGCGGTCACGCTGAAACTTGCCGCTTTCATCTGTTTTTCGGATGCGTCCGGCTTCACGTAATTCAAATAAAGGTCTTTGACGAGCGCAGAGCCGACGAGAATAAGCAGTGCATCAACGGTGGACATAATCGCGGCCATCGGGGCGGCAAGCACGATACCGGCCGGCACAGGCGGCAGCACTTTCATCGTTAACAGCGGCATAACCGTATCGGGCACTTTCACACCCGGCATGACAGCACGTGCCATCACGCCAATAAAATGCATGCCGAACATAATAAACCCAATGACAATGGTACCGATGATGATCGCCCTGTGCATCGCCCGGGAATCTTTGTAGGACATCGCACGGACCGTAATTTGCGGCAGGCCGACGACACCAATCCCGACCAAAATCCAAAACGACGACACATAGGCAGGGCTCAGGCTGTGCCCATGTCCGAACGGCGTAATCAGATCCGGGTCCTCTGCAGCAAGTTTGTGCATAATCGGTTCCATCCCGCCGCCCGCTTTAATGGTTGCCACCAGTAAAATAAGCGTGCCGAGAAACATGACCGTGCCCTGGACTGCATCTGTCACCGCCACTGCGCGAAATCCCCCGACTACGACAAACAGCGTAACAGAAGCGGCAAAAATTAGGAGCGACGCCGTATACGACAATCCGGTCAGCGATTCAACAAGGCGCGCACCGCCGATCCACTGTGCCGTCATCGATGAAAACAGAAAAATAATAATGCTTGCTGCCGCCAAAATGACGACGGCATCACTTTGATAACGGCTTTTTAAAAAGTCAATCAGCGTCACCGCCTCATATTTGCGTGCCATAATCGCAAATTTTTTCCCGAGCACCATCAGGACAAAATAGCCGGTTGAAAGCTGTGCCATAGAAAGAAGCACCCAGCCAAGCCCCTGTGTGTACGCCACGCCCGGGCCGCCGATAAAGCTGCTGGCGCTCCCGTATGTCGCCACCATCGTCATCGCGAGGATAAAACCGCCGAGCTGCCGTTTTCCGAGAAAATATTCCTGTACAAAAGATTGCGTTTTGATCACGTATTGATTGGCCCAAAAACCAACGGCAAAAATAATGAGCAAAAAAATGAGCAGTGGTGCCAATACCGGCCAGTTCATGGCTTATCCCCCTCTTCATCATCGAAAGGGATATCCTTAAAAAAGAACTTCACAATGAAGATGACAAGCGCCGTCACGACAATATACCCGGCAATGCAGCTGTAAAAAAACCATGATGGCATGCCAAATATATAATGATACTGTTTGGCCGGCCGTGAACCGAGGCCGTAAGCAAAACCGTACCACCAGAGAAAATTGAACAGCACAAGCCCGACGCCGATCCATGCTTCTTTGTGCGCCTGTTTAAATCTTTTGTCATCTGTTTTCAAAATGTGCCATCCTTTCCTTACTTTTGCTACTATCTTACATCTTTTTCATCCGGCCGTGTGATTTTCACCATGAATCAGGTTTGTTTTGCATAAAAGCACTGGAACTTGCAAAATAAGCCGAACGAAACTGGATTCCTTTTCATGGTTGCCAGAAACAACCTCTCTTCTGATCGTCATTGATTTTGACGCGAAAAACTTCATTTCATTCTATATAAGTTGAGCTTAAGTTACATCAAGCCCGAGCGCCAATTTGCACGATGACGATTTTTTACAGCAGGCAACAAAAGCTGCGATATTTTAGCTGGAACTTCGGGTTGTATCCCGATCCCCATCGCACAGCCCGATAAAAAACGCCTGCGTTCGCATATTTCGCGAAACAGGCGTTTTTACCGGCAGACCTGCAAGTTTCAGATCTGATGGTTTTGAATTCTCCATTGCAAATCTTCCAAATACCGGAGCAAATCATCGCGCAGATCTTCCCGGGAAAGCGCCATTTCAATCGTCGATTTGATAAACCCGAATTTTTCGCCGACGTCGTAGCGTTTCCCTTCATAAGCATAGGCATACACTTTTTGGATTTCATTCAATTGTTCAATGGCATCGGTCAGCTGGATTTCACCGCCTGATCCCGTCTTCTGCAATGAAAGGAAATCAAAAATCTCCGGTGTTAAAATATACCGCCCGATAATGGCGACATTTGACGGCGCTTCCTCCACTTTCGGCTTTTCTACAAAGCCTTTCACATCATAAATTCTTCCCTTTTGATCGAGCGGGTCAATAATCCCGTAACGGTTTGTTTCCTCACGCGCGACTTCCATGACGGCAATCACGCTGGAATGGACCTGTTCATAAACATCGATCATTTGTTTCAGGCAAGGCGGTTCAGCTTGGATAATATCATCGCCAAGGAGCACGGCGAACGGCTCATTCCCGATAAATTTGCGCGCACACCAAATCGCGTGGCCCAGTCCTTTCGGTTCCTTTTGCCGGATATAATGGATATCCACTTCTGCAGGCTGGCGCACTTTTTCAAGCAGATCAAATTTTTTCTTTGCGATCAAATTGTCCTCAAGCTCAAATGCGTGGTCAAAATGGTCTTCAATCGCCCGTTTCCCTTTCCCGGTTACGATGATGATATCTTCAATGCCGGAATCAATGGCCTCTTCCACAATATATTGGATTGTCGGCTTATCGACAATCGGCAGCATTTCTTTCGGCATTGCCTTCGTCGCCGGCAGGAAACGTGTTCCAAGCCCCGCTGCCGGGATAATCGCCTTCTTGATTTTTTGCATCATTTGTCACCTCTTTATAAAACGGTCACCGTTTCCTAAACCCGGCGCTTTCCCTGCATCTTTTGCGGCCGTTTCCAATTGGTGCATCACTTTGGGAAGCAGCCGGGAAAATTCATGGGCAGTGAGTGTAGCGGACCCGTTTTCCCGGATCCACAAGTCTGCGCATGCCCCGTGAATATAAACGGCATTGGCAACCGCTTCCTTGATATTAGCATACGTGCATATATTTGCCAAGAGCATGCCGGTTAATGTATCACCGCTTCCGCCTTTTGCCAGGCTGCTGTTGCCGGTTGTATTTACATAGCCGCTGCCATCCGGAAATGCCATTACCGTGTACTGTCCTTTTAAAACGACGATGACCCCGTGTTCCTGTGCATAAGCGGAAGCAAGCCTGAGCCTGTCCGATGCAATTTGCCCGGTCGGAATGCCCGCCATCCTTGAAAATTCCCCCGGATGCGGCGTTAAAACGACCGGCGCCGTACGTTTCGGGTATGCCCTTTTATGTAATGCCCCGGCATCGAGGACAACAGGAAGTGGTTCTTTTAAAACGCCGTGAATGAAAGACTCCAGCTGCTCATCCGGCTCAATCCCGGGACCGATGGCCACCCCGGCAAATTTCTGCCCCAAATCGTTAAGCCGCTTTGAAAAATCCCTTTTTAAATAAGTGGCTTCCGGAACGAGTGTAGCAATCACATTCCGGGCACCGCTTTCCGTAAAAACGGAGAGTTTCCCGATTCCCATCCGCATGGCGCCGATCGCAGCCAGCGCCGCACTACCCGGCATATCGTCACTTCCGGCAACCAAAAGCCCGGTCCCGAACGTGCCTTTATGGACATTGCCGCTTCTTTCGGGGAGCGAACGAATGACATCTTCCTCCGACCAAACTTTCCATTTTGAAGTATGCGGCAGGCCGATCCCGACAGCCTTTGTTTCGCCGAAATAAGTGGAAGAAGGGAATAACAGGCTGGACGGTTTCAATCCATGAAGAGAAAACGTATAATCTGCGTGTATGGTATGTGGATCGGCATCACCCGTATCCCCCGCTACACCCGTCGGTACGTCAATGGCGGCCACTTTTGCCTTCCGAGTATTGATCCAATCGGTTACTTCTGCAAGATCATCCCTGAGCGGCAGCCTGGTACCGACGCCAAGCAGCCCGTCTGCGATCCAGTCATAATGTTTCTCACGGTCAAAAGGGGCTGCTTCAAAGCCGCACGATTGAAAATAGGAAAAATGCTGCGCGGCCTCTTTTGTTTGCGGTGGGCCTAAAGGAAAGATCAAATCCGCTTTGTATCCGTTCAGTTTTAAATAGCGGGCAAGTACGATCCCGTCCCCGCCGTTATTTCCTTTGCCGGAAAGCACCGCAATCGTGTCGCGTTTGGAAAGGAGCGGTGCAAGGGCGCGGTACAGACCGCTTCCGGCATTTTCCATCAGCGTAAACGTATCCATGCCGAAAGAAGCTGCATTTGCATCGGCTTCCTTAATTTCTTTGCTTGTATAAATTTGCATGGCCAAACACCCCCGTTCTCATAGTTTTATTGTAACACTGCTTGAATGCGGCAACATAAAATTTCTAATTTCCGAATCCTTTTTTTGTTTTTTTCGTATTTATAGAAGGGAATGGGTCTTATAGACGAGAAAGAAAGGGGTGGTATAAATGAAACGAACTGCTGAAATTATACTGAGCGTCATTGGCGCGGTGCTAAACGGACTTGCCGCAATCCTCGTTATCTTCTTTACGATAGCCATGAAAAGCCAAAGTATTATCGATCAGATGAAAAGTGATGCCTCCATACGGGAAGCCGACTTTCAAACAGTCCTTCATACGATCCAGGCGCTCGGCTGGGGAATTGCTGTGGTGCTTATCATCGGAACGGTGATCGGCATTGTCGCCGCTGTTCAACTGAGGAATAACAAAAGGCCGAAGCTGTCAGGCATTTTGCTTATTATCGATGCATTGCTTGTGTTCTTTTTCACCGTCGGATTCGGGGTGCTCCCGGCGCTGCTTTACCTGATTGCAGGCATTTTGAGCCTCGTGCGCAAACCGCCGATTATCGTTGAATAGAGCATGAAGCCTTCCTGTACGAGGGAGGCTTTTTTGATGCAAAAAATAAATCCGGCCGGTGCGATTCCGCTTTTCATGCCAGGAAATCCGGCAATTAAAAAAGCCGGATGAAGATTCTCCGTAAACGGGATGCGGGAGCATGGCGTTTGTCGGTTGCCGTTTCAAAAATTTAGCCGCATCATCTTTCCCGCCCCTTCCTGCCCGAGCCAGAAACGATGCGTACTTCAAAAAAGTGTGATAAAATCATAATAAATCGTTTCAATATTCCGCCATTCAAAGGAACCTGCTTCAACCCGTTCTGTGAATTCTTAAAGGAGATGAAAGAGATGGGGTTATTGCATAAAGGTGTCACAATATTGGCTTTTGACGAAACGTATGATGAACAAAAAAGGGTCCAGTCTTTTCCCCATGAAACTATTAATCTGAAACATATCCGCCATACCAATCTTTTTTGTGAAAAGACGGCGCTTTTCCAAATTGAAACGGCACTGGACCGCCGTAAGCAAAAAGGCATCACCTTTCTTGGAAGCGGCAATTACCATTATGTGACCTCCCTGCTTTTAAAAGAAGCGCCGAAACCGTTCACCCTTGTGCTGTTCGACAACCATCCGGATATGGACGACAGTTTTGAACAGACACTGCTATCATGTGGGTCGTGGGTATCCTACGCCTTAAAAACGAACCCGCTGCTGAAAAGAGTTGTCATCATCGGCCCGACTTCTTTCAAAACACATCGCCGCCCGCCACAAACCGTCCAAATTTTTCCTTTTAACGGCCGGGATCTTGAAAACCGGAAACGGATTTTATCTGCCATATCAACAGATACCGTTTATATCAGCATTGACAAAGACGTCCTTTCCCCGGCTTTTGCCGAGACAAACTGGGATCAGGGGAGGATGGGCAAGCAGGAATTGCTGTCCTGTATTTCGGCCATTCTCGATCAAAAACAAGTATTCGGCATCGATGTATGTGGGGAAACCGCAGTCTCGCCGGCTGAACGCTTTCTCCCGCATGCGATTGAAATAAGCCAAAAAAACGACGCCATGAATGCTGAAATCCTCGAAGTTTGCCTGGAGCGGCGCCCGCAACCAGCACTGCACGTCTGATTCTTTTTCTTACTTTTTAAAAAAGAAAGACTTGATCTTCCTCTGTAATCATGCTTTAATGTCTATTATACAAAGACATTTGTTTTCTGTAAAAATACATAAAGAGGTGTGATCAAATGAAATCGGACGTTTCAATCGGACTGCTTGGACTCGGAACCGTTGGCTGCGGCGTTGTCAAACTGATCCGGCAGCATCAGGAGGAACTCGTCCATCAGCTTGGGCGTGAAGTAAAGGTGAAACGAATTCTCGTGCGCGACACCGAAAAGGATCGCGGTGTAGACATTGATCCCGCCTCTGTCACTACAAATCCCGATGAGATATTAAATGACCCGGAAATCGATGTCGTCGTTGAAGTGATGGGCGGAATTGATGAAGCCCGCCGGTACATTGTCAAGGCGATTGAAAATAAAAAACATGTCGTGACCGCGAACAAAGATTTAATTGCCCTCTACGGCCCGGAGCTTCAGGAACTGGCCTGGAAAAACCAGTGTGACTTGCTGTATGAGGCAAGCGTCGGCGGCGGCATCCCGATTATCAGGGGGCTTACAGACGGCCTTGTTTCCGACCGGATCCAAAAAGTGATGGGGATCGTCAACGGGACAACCAATTTTATTTTGACCAAAATGATGGATGAAGGCGTTTCTTATGACGAGGCGCTGAAAGAGGCACAGGAACTTGGTTTTGCCGAAGCCGACCCGACATCAGATGTGGAAGGCCTGGATGCGGCAAGGAAAATGGCGATTTTGGCAAGGCTCGCATTCTATACAAATGTGAAACTTGAAGATGTGGAAGTGGAAGGCATTACCCATCTTTCATCCGCAGATTTGCATTATGGGAAAACGCTCGGGTATACGATGAAGCTGATCGGCTTGGCGGAATGCCAGGATGAACATATTGAAGTGAGCGTGCAGCCGGCGTTTATCGCCCAAAACCACCCGCTTGCTTCCGTGAAAAACGAATTCAATGCCGTTTATATTAACGGGGAAGCAATCGGCGAGGCAATGTTTTACGGGCCCGGCGCCGGAAGCATGCCGACTGCGACCGCGGTCGTGAGCGATTGTATTGCCGCGATTAAAAACATGCAGCTCGGCGTGAACGGCCGGAACCTCAGGGGCCCGCGCTTTGAACGGAAACTCATGCCGCCTGAGCAGCGCTACGGGCAATTTTATATCCGCATGCATTTAAAAGACCAGGTCGGCGCATTTTCTAAAATTACAGCCGCCTTCAGCGCCCTCAATATCAGCTTTAAACGGATTTTGCAGACGCCTGATAAACGCGATGAGCTTGCGGAAATCATCATTGTTACCCACAAAGTGTCGCTCGACCGTTTCCAAAAGGCGCTCGAGCAGTTAAATGAAATGCCTGTTGTCAAAGAAGTGAACAGCTACTACCGTGTTGAAGGAGAGGCATAAAAACATGAATCAATGGCCAGGATTACTCAAACAGTACAAATCATTTTTACCCGTCACAGACAAAACACCGGAACTGACATTATTTGAAGGCAATACGCCGCTTATCCCGTTTGCCCGCCTCTCGGAAAAGCTCGGCGTGGAATTGTACGGAAAATTTGAAGGCTTGAACCCGACCGGCTCTTTTAAAGACCGCGGCATGGTGATGGCGGTTGCGAAAGCGATCGAAAACGGCAGCAGGTCCGTTATCTGCGCCTCCACCGGCAACACTTCCGCTTCTGCGGCCGCCTATGCCGCAAAAGCCGGAATCCGGGCAATCATCGTGATCCCGAGCGGAAAAATCGCGCTTGGCAAACTGGCACAGGCTGTTATGTACGGCGCTGAAATCGTGGAAATTGACGGCAATTTTGACCAGGCGCTTAAAATCGTCAGGAAAGTAAGCGAAACTTCGCCTGTTACACTTGTAAACTCAGTTAACCCTTACCGGCTGGAAGGCCAAAAAACGGCAGCTTTCGAGATTTGTGAGCAGCTGGGTTCAGCACCTGATGTCCTTGCCATCCCGGTCGGCAATGCCGGAAACATCAGCGCGTACTGGAAGGGATTCAAAGAGTTCAATGAGAAATTCGAAACCGGCCTGCCGGAAATGCACGGCTTTGAAGCGGAAGGCGCAGCTGCCATCGTCCGGGACCGGGTGATCGAAAACCCGGAAACGGTCGCAACCGCGATTCGGATCGGCAACCCGGCAAGCTGGAAACTGGCTGTCAACGCCCGCGATGAATCAGGCGGCGTAATCGACTCGGTGTCAGACCCTGAAATTCTTGATGCGTTCCGGCTGCTCGCCCGCAATGAAGGGACGTTCGCCGAGCCGGGTTCATGTGCGTCCATCGCCGGTGTCATCAAGCAGGTCAAAACGGGACAGATCAAAAATGGAAGCAAAGTGGTTGCTGTCCTGACCGGAAACGGGCTAAAAGACCCACAAACCGCCATGTCCCAAGTCGAAGTCCGGCCTGCCGTGCTGCCGGCAACGGAAGAAGCCGTGACAGATTATCTTTCGAATGTGATCCATGTATGAACAGGCTGGTTATCCGCGTCCCCGCAAGCACGGCAAATCTCGGGCCCGGATTTGACTCAGTCGGCATGGCGCTCAACCGTTTTTTAACGCTTGAAGTACGCGACAGCGAGGAATGGGTTTTTGAACAAGTATCACCCCTTTTGCCGCCGCTTCCGGAAGACAGCGACCCTTTTATCCTAAAAATTGCGCGGCAGGTTGCTGATTTACACGGCGTGCAGCTTGCCTCGTGCAAAGTCATCGTTGACAGTGAAATTCCGCTTGCCCGCGGGCTTGGCAGCAGCGCCTCAGCCGTTGTGGCCGGCATTGAACTGGCTAACTTTGCCGGAAATCTCGGGCTTTCGCTTGCGGAAAAGCTGGACATTGCCTCCCGGATCGAGGGGCATCCGGATAATGTCGCAGCATCTTTGTTCGGCGGGCTCGTTGTTTCAGCCGAGCAAGGGGACGGACGAGTCGAAGTCGTGCCGTTTTTTGACATTATGGCGGATTTGCTCCTGTTTATTCCCGGTTATGAGTTAAAAACGGAAGATGCGCGCAAAGTGCTTCCTGATTTTTATGCACGGAAAGAGGCAGTAAAAGGAAGTGCGGCCAGCAATCTTTTTATTGCGGCGCTCATAAGCGGCCAGTACGAACTGGCCGGAAAAATGATGGAACAGGACCGTTTTCACGAGCCGTACCGGACAAAATTGATCCCCGAATTTTTGGAGATCCGCCGGCTGGCCAAATCACTCGGCGCGTACGGGACGGTCATTAGCGGCGCCGGCCCGACGGTTATTTCGCTCGTGCCGTTCGAAGAGGCAGAGGCCATGGCAGAAACGCTCCACGCCCATTTTCCGCATGTGCTGGTTGAACCGGCCAAAATTGACCGGACCGGCCTTTCCGTCGAAAAATATGCGGCATCCAATATGCTGAACTTGTAAAAAAAGGTTTGGAGCATCTCCAAACCTTTTTTTATTTCCCCAAAAATGAGGCAAGTTCTCTTAACAGTTCATCTTTGTCTTTTTTCAACGCATCCGAAGAGAGCATCTCCCATTTCCGCGGGCGCGGCAAATGCACCTTCAATTCGTGGATGATGGCGGACGGCTGCTGTGACATGACAAAAACACGGTCCGATAGCAGCACGGCTTCATCGAGATCATGGGTAACCATAAGAATCGTCTGGTTTCCCTTCTCCCACGATTCAAGCAGCCAGCGGTGGACATCCATTTTTGTAAAAGCATCGAGCTTCCCGAACGGTTCGTCCAGCAGCATAACCGGTTTTTCGCATAAATACGTGCGCAAAAAACTGATCCGCTGCCGCATGCCGCCGGAGAGCGAGCCGGGATAGTGGCCGGCGTAATCCTCAAGGCCAAACTGCCGGAGCACCTCCATCCCCCGCAAAACCCGTTCCCGTTTCCGCATCCCTTTTATTTCAAGCGGCAGGACAATATTTTGCAGTGCCGTCCGCCAAGGCAGAAGCAAATCCTGCTGCGGCATGAAACCGGCGGCATCCTGAACCCCATCCGGTTTGCCGTCAAGCAGCACTTTGCCGCCATTCGCCTTTTCAATCCCGGCAATGATATTTAACAGCGTGCTTTTTCCGCATCCGCTCGGCCCGATAAAAGTACAGAATTCACCTTTCCGGATCGTTGCGGAAATGCCTTCCAGCACTTTTTTCCCGCCAAATGTTTTCGTAATACCTTCCAATTGCAAATACGTCATGGCCGGTTTGGAAGAAATTCGTTTGTGTAGGCAGCCTTGATGTTGATTTTTTTCTTAATGACTTTATGGTCATAAAGGAAGTCCATATAACGGCGCCACACTTCTTCCTTCTGTACCCCCCATTCCGCGGCATCGTCCTGGTACTTCGTGCTTAGCCACTTCTGGCTGGCGCGGACAAGCCCTTTATTTGTATCCGGCACGTCCTTAATCAGGATATCGGCGGACTGTTCCGGGTGCTTGATCGCAAATGTATAGCCTTGTGCCGTAGCCTTCATAAAAGATTTGACAAGGGTTTTATCCCCTTTGGCCAGTTTTTCGCTTGTAATGATGACCGGGCTGTAATAATCAAGCGCAGGGTCGAGATCTTTGACCATGATAAGATTCAGTTTTTTCCCGCTCCGCTCTGCCTGGATGCCGTCCCAGCCGTAATAAATCCATTCAAAATCCGCTTCACGCCCAATTGATTTGAAAAAATCCGTCTGGCCGAGCACAATATTTTTTACTTTGCTGTAGTCGGCGCCGTATTTTTCCATGACCGTTTTGATGACGGCTTCTTCAGACGGCGAACCCCAGCCGCCGTAACTTTTTCCTTCAAAGTCTTTCGGAGAAGTGATGTTGTCTTTTTTCAAAGAAGCAAAGCCGGAAGTATTGTGTTGGATGATCGCGGCAATGGACACAATCGGGATTCCTTCCGTCCTTGCCGTGGTGACATTTTCCTGATAGCTGACCCCGAAATCCGCTTTCCCGGAAGCCACCATTTGTTCAGCCGTAATATTGTCCCCCGGCTGGATGATTTTCACATCCAGGCCCTGCTTTTGAAAATAGTGCTTTGTTTTAGCTACATACAGGCCGGTATGATTGGTGTTCGGAAACCAGTCCAGCACAACCGTCACCTTTTGCAGCGCTTTTTGGCTGTTTTCTTTCTGCCCGCTGCCGGTGCATCCAGCAGCAAGCAGCAACATGGCCGCCTGCAAGATGATTAAAATTTTCTTCATTGATGATCTTCCTTTCGGTATACCCATGGTGCGGATAGCCTTTGCAAACATTCAACAGCGCCGTATAAAAGAAATGTGAGCCCAATGATGACAGCAGAGATGGCAAACAGGCGGGCCGTCATAAAAGATTTCGTCGCCCTTGTCAGCATGACGCCGAGCCCTTCGCTTGCGCCGAGCCACTCACCGATAATAGCGCCCATCACACTATATGTAACGGCAATTTTTAAACCGGAAAAAAAGTAAGGGAGCACAGCCGGAAATTTGACTTTCCGGTATAGCTGCCATTTTGAAGCATGCATGGTCTTTAACAGTTTCACCAGGTCATCATCCACCGTTTGAAACCCTTCCAGGATGCTCAATGCCAGCGGGAAAAAGCAGATTAAAATGACCACAATGATTTTGGACTGGAGCCCGAATCCGAACCAGACGATTAAAAGCGGCGCAATTGCCACAATCGGAATCGTTTGCGAAACGACCAAAAGCGGCCGGACCAGCATCCGGAAAACGGGAACCATATCCATAAAAACGGCAATTGCTGCGCCAATCACAATGGAAAAGGCTAGTCCGATCAATACTTCTTTTGCAGTTTGCCAAATATTGGGCCAAACCATCCATTGCAGGCTTTTCAATTCCTGCCATACTTCCGTCGGTTTTGGCAGCATCCATTCACTGATATGAAAGCCGGCCGTTACCCCTTGCCAGACGAAGAGCAAAAAAATGAGCCAGGCAGCCGTGAGCGCCGTGTTAACGAACCGGCTGCGGCGTTTGTTCGCGATATTTTGCAATTTTTTCATCCATTGTCACCCCGGTGCTTGGCCGGTAATGGATTTTGATCGATGTGAGGACATCAATCGCACCGGCTTGAACGCAAGCATCCTGCGCTTTTTTGATGATCTCAAGCAGCTCGTCAAGATCGCCTTCCATCGTCGTTTCCATTGCCCCGACTTCATAACGTACGCCGGCATTTTGGACGACTTCGATCGCGCGGTCGACGACACCGTATAAGTCATCACTTTTAATATGCGGAACAACTGAAAAAGAAACCGTTACTTGATTCGATTTTTCCATCAAATTCTCCTCCTTTTTTTCAAATAAAAAAGCTTTCATTGCATGCGCAAGAAAGCCTGTCCATCCAAAACATGCCGAAACATGCTTCAATATAAGACTCCCTACGCTGGCATTATCCAGATCAGGTGAAGGGTCGATGCAAAGCGGCATCCTCTCAGCCAAACCGGCTCCCCTGCTTTTTTTCCTTGTAATTTTATTGTAACATGAAAGTCATCCTTTTTGGCAAAAAATTTTCAAAAGGATGGGGCGGTGCACAAGCCGGCCTTTGCCTGCCTTGGTAAAGATTGGGGCGTTAAGATAGCGGGGATTTTTGACGGCCTTCCTTAACATAGAACGCCTCTACGTTAAGATAGCATGTCTTTTTTTCGGACTTCCTTAACATAGAGAGTTCTACGTTAAGATAGCGGAACTTTTTGCCGGCATTCCTCAACATAGAACGCCTCTACATTAAGAAAGCGGGCATTTTTTTCGAGCTTCCTTAACGTAGAACGCCTCTACGTTAAGGAAGCGGGACTTTTGGACAGCCTTCCTTAACGTAGGACGTCTCTACATTAAGAAAGCATGTCTTTTTGTCGAGCTTCCTTTCTATGTTAAGATAAATCCTGCTTTTTTCACCCTTCCTTAACATAGAACGCCCTACGTTAAGATAGCGGGGATTTTTGGTCTCCTTCCTTAACGTAGAGTTCCAACCCGTGCGTAAGTAACGCCGCTTATTCATGCTTTAAAGGCAAGGGTTTCCCTGCATGCCAACCCAAAGTTCCGACTGTTCGAGCGCATAAGCGACATCCAGCAGCCAATGTTCATTTCCTTTCGGCGCAACCAGCTGTACCCCTAAAGGAAGCCCGGCCGCTGTTACATGAACCGGCAGACTGATCGCCGGCTGCCCGGTTAAATTAGCGAGCTGCGTAAACGGGGAAAACGTTAAGCTCGGTTCAAACATGTCATAGACAAGTGCCTGCTGCTTTTCTTTTGGGAGTCCGGTAACGCCAAACAAGCGATCCCGCTCTTTCCCGGTTTGGGTAAGTTCCCCGATTTTTGGTGCCGGAAACGCGGTTGAAGGCGTGAGATACAGGTCATAAGTCTCATGGAAAGCAGCCATTTGTGCTGCGGCTTTATCCCACTCCGCAAGGCTCTTTGCGTATTCCGCCGCCGTGACATTTTTCCCGGCAGCATACAAGACCCATGAAACAGGCTCCATATCTTTTTCCGTAAGCGGGCGTCTAAGTGCGCTTTCCAAATCCGAAAGTTCCGCCGCCATTTCCCCGCAGTTCATTAAATAATAGTTTTCCATCAGCCGCCTGCCGTCAACACCGTTTTTGGCTTCTTCCACAAGATGGCCCTCCTGCTCCAGCCATTTTGCCGTTTTATAGACAGCCTGTTTTGCATCGCGGCTGACAGGCGTCCCGACCGGCGATTCAACCGAAAACGCGATCCGGTATTTTTTCGTTCCACTCCGCTCTAGTTCCTTTACATATCCCGGAAAAAGCGGCGTTTGAAAAGCAGCGGCGGGCTCTACCGTTTGTAGCACATCGAGGAGCGCTGCACTGTCTCTGACTGTTTTTGCCAGCACAAAGTCAATAGCCGCCCCTTGCCATTGCCGTCCACGGCCCGGCCCGACCGGTGTCCTTCCCCTTGTCGGCTTTAATCCTGTTAAACTTGTAAAAGAAGCTGGGATGCGGATCGATCCGCCGCCGTCACTTGCACCGGCAACCGGTACCATCCCGGAAGCCACCGCAGCCGCGGAACCACCGCTTGATCCGCCGGGTGAAAAATGGGGATTCCACGGATTGCGCGCCGGACCGTAAAGTTCAGGTTCCGTAATATTTTTAAATCCAAATTCCGGTACGTTTGTATGTCCGAGAATGATAAACCCCGCTTCCTTCAATTTTGCCGTAAAAAAAGCATCTTCTCTGGCACGGTTTTGCTGGAGCAGTTTTGATCCGGATGTGAGCAGCTCGCCCTTTACTGCCTGAGAAAGGTCTTTCAGCAAAATCGGCACGCCGGCAAATGGCTGCTCATCTGTACGGAGCGTGGCCGCTTCCTTTTTTGCTTTCTCAAACCGTGTCCGGATGACGGCATTTAAACGCCTGTTTGTTTTTTCAATCCGGGCCATTGCCGCCTCAAGCACTTCTTCCACACTTACTTCTTTTCGCTTTACGAGTCCGGCCAGCCCTGTTGCATCATACGATAGATATGCAGATTCTTCCATCTCTCTCCCTCCATTTAATTCTATATTGACTGAATTTTATGGAGATGTCAAAACCTATGAAACTCGTTTAACCCTTTTTATACCGGGTAAAAATGCACTATCACCATTAGGAGGCAGATAGAGATGGCAAAAGAAGTAGTTGGTATTTACACAACGTTGCAGGAAACGATTGACGTAGTAGACCGGTTGACCGCACAAGGATACAGCACTTCCAATATTTCTATTATTTCAAACGGGAATGATGGAACTTTATTGAAAAAGCAGACCGGCGCAAATGTGGACCACACCACCACTGTCCAGGATGAACAAAACAGCTCTGTCTGGGAGAAAATCAAAGGGTTCTTCAAGCCGGACTATTATGATGAAACGACAAGAAAACTGACCAATCTGGATCTCCCGCAGGACGAACTGGACCGCTATTCGACTGAAATTGATGCCGGACACTATCTTGTGCTCGTAGACAATGATGCTTCTACCCTCAATGAAACGGCCGCTCCCGGAACAGCCGATCCTGCCACAGAAGTTTCCGGCCAAACAACGGCATCCGGGTTGAAAAACGAATTTGGCGAAAACTACTCAACGTCGCAAGAAAAAAGGTAGATGTTCGCGAAAAAGTGCTGGATGTCGAAAAAAACCCTTACATTTAAAATTTTTGCCAAAACTGTCAGTATCTATTTTGCCTATTCAGCAAGCCCCAAATAGGCCGTCCGCTAAGTTTAAAAGGGCAAACCCGCGCGGAAAAGGCGGGTTTGCCCTTTTTCTTTACGTTGATGAGGAAGGATCAGGCGTAACAGGCAGAATCGTTTTAGCGATCGACTGGTCGAGCGCTTCAAATTCCTCTAAAGAAATCGTGCTGTAAAGCTCTTTTCTCGTCTGCATGTCGGAAAGGGCATTTTTTTGCGTGCCTTCGTTTTTGATTTTTTCAAACACCCTTTCATAAGCTTTTGCGGCAACGCGCAGCGAAGTAACCGGATAAATGACCATCGCGTATCCCATTTCCTGAAATTCTTCCGCCGTATAATACGGGGTTTTACCGAATTCGGTCATATTGGCAAGGAGCGGCGCTTTTATTTTTTGCGCAAACAGCCGGAATTCATCACGGGACTCGAGCGCTTCCGGAAAAATCGCATCCGCCCCCGCTTCCACATACGCCTCAGCTCGTGTCAAGGCGGAATCCAGCCCTTCAACGCCTCTTGCGTCCGTACGTGCGACAACTACGAGGTGCGGTGCCACACTTTTGAGCGCCCGGATTTTTTCGCGCATGTCGGATGTCTCCACAAGCTGTTTGCCGTTTAAATGCCCGCATTTTTTCGGAAGCTGCTGGTCTTCAATCTGAACAGCCGCAACCCCTGCTTCAACCATTTCGCGGGCGGTGCGGGCAACGTTCAGCACGCCGCCAAAGCCGGTGTCAATGTCAACAAGAACCGGTAAATCGGTGGCACGCACGAGATCACGTGCACGTTCCGCCATTTCCGTCGATGTGATCATGCCAAGATCCGGAATCCCTTTGCTCGCGGTATAGGCAGCGCCTGATAAATAAAGCGCCTCAAACCCTGTGTTTTTTGCAATGAGTGCCGCCATTGCATCATGCGCGCCGGGGATTTGCAAAATGCCTGGCGCCTGTATGCGTTCCTTAAACCGTTTGGCAAGCGCCTCCTGTGAAGACGGGTGATTGACAATCCAAACCATGGTGCAACGTCCTTTCTACAAGGTGAATAAATTGACGAATTCATGAACGGCCATTTTTTCAAGCGCTTCTCCCGCAAGGCAGGCTTCTTTGATCCTTTCCTGCTGCTTCGCGGAATAGTGGGTGGCGATATTATCCGAAAACTTGGTGATAATTTTCGGGATCGCTTCTTCCCTTCTGAAGCGGTGGCCAAGCGGATACTCGACTTCCACATTTTCAGTTGATGTGCCGTCTTCAAAAAAGACTTGTACGGCATTTGCGATGGAACGTTTATCCGGATCAAGGTAATCGATGCTGTATTGTTTGTTTTCAACAACGGTCATTTTTTCCCTCAACGCATCAATGCGCGGGTCAGCGGCGGCTGCATCTTCATAATCGTCCGCCGTAATATTGCCTTTGATCAGGCCGACTGCCGTCACATACTGGATGCAATGGTCGCGGTCAGCAGGGTTATAAAGCGGCCCTTTTTTATCAATGATGCGGATGGCAGATTCATGCGTTGTAATGGTAATATGCTTGATTTGATCCAGTTTCCCGGCGACAACCGGATGGAGTTTAACTGCGGCTTCTGCTGCCGTCTGTGCATGGAATTCTGCCGGATACGATACTTTAAATAAAACATTTTCCATCACATAGGAGCCGAGCGGGCGGGCCAGTTTCAGTTCTTTCCCTTTGAACATCACGTCCTGGAATCCCCACCCAGGTGCGGAAAGCGGCGTTTGATAGCCCATTTCCCCTTTCATCGCAATTAGCGCAAGCGCCACGCCCCTGCTGGTTGCATCGCCGGCCGCCCATGATTTGCGCGAACCGGTATTCGGCGCGTGCCGGTATGTGCGCAACGGGCCGTTATCAATCCAGGCGTGGGAAACGGCGTTCATGATTTCGTTTTTCCCTCCGCCGAGCATTTTTGTCGCAACAGCAGCTGTAGCCACTTTGACAAATAAAACATGGTCAAGCCCGACGCGGTTCAAACTGTTTTCCAAAGCAAGCACACCTTGGATTTCATGGGCTTTGATCATGCCCTCGAGCACATCGCGCACTTTTAGCGGTGCTTTCCCGTTGGCAACGCGCGTCCGGCTCAAAAAATCCGCAACAGCAAGGATGCCGCCGAGGTTGTCGGAAGGGTGCCCCCACTCCGCCGCGAGCCACGTATCGTTATAATCGAGCCAGCGGATCATGCAGCCAATATTAAACGCCCCTGCAACCGGATCGAGCACATAGGAAGTGCCCGGCACATGCGTCCCGTTCGGCACGGTTGTACCCGGAACGATCGGACCGAGCATTTTTGCACACTCCGGAAAACGGAGGGCGAGAATGCCGCAGCCGAGCGTATCCAAAAGCCCGTAACGCGCAGTCTCAAAAGCTTCGGAACTCGTAATCTCTTTGTCTAGCACATAACGGGCAATTTCTTCTATCAGGGCATCCCGCTCCCCTGTTTTTTCATTTACAGCTGTTGTACCGGCCAATTTAAACATTCCCCTTTCCAAACTTCATCTGCAGTGCAACACCGGGTCCTTAAGACAGCGTTTTACCCCAGCTTTTTGTTCACTTTATCTCTTAATGGTCCCGCCTTTTTAAAACCTCATCTTGCGAATGCAAGCCATCCGGTCGCAGGCCTTTTTAAAACTTAATCTTGCGGATGCAAACCGCGCGGGCCTTTGTATTGGACGCGCGGACGGAACAGGCGGTTGTTTTCATGCTGCTCCATCACATGTGCGCACAGCCCGACCGTTCTTGAACTGAAAAAGATCGGCGTATAAAGCGGAATCGGAATGCCGAGCATCCAATAAACCGGGGCTGCATAATAATCGAGGTTCGGATAGAGCCCTTTTTCCTGCGCCATGATTTTTTCCCCGGCTTCGCACATTTCAAGCAGCGAATGATCCCCTTTTTCCGCACAAAGTTCTTTCAGCGCTTCTTTCATCATCAAAGCGCGCGGGTCCATCTTTTTCATGTAGACGCGGTGGCCGAACCCCATTACTTTTTCTTTGTTTTTCAGTTTCGTATAAAGCATTTCTTCAAATTTTTCCACCGTGCCGGCTTCTTTCAGCATCTCCATCACCGCTTCATTGGCGCCCCCGTGCAGATGGCCCTTGAGCGATGCCACTGCGCCTGTTAACGCCCCGTATAAATCGGACAAGGTGGACGCAATGACCCTTGCCGTAAAAGTCGAATTCGGCAGTTCATGTTCGCTGTACAGGACAAGGGAACGGTCGAAAATCTTTTCTTCCTTTTCCGAAGGGACTTTCCCGGTGATCATGTACAGGAAATTGGCGCTGTACGACAAATCCTGCCGCGGTTCAACCGGGTCCTCGCCATTTAAAAGATGGTAGCTGTTTGCAACAATGTTCGGCACATTCCCGAGCAAATGGTATGCACGGTTTAAATTGGCTTTACGGGAGCGGTCCAGCAGGTTTTCATCATACCCCGCCAGCGCTGAAACCCCTGTACGGAGCGCATCCATCGGGTGGGTGGATGCCGGCAATAGCTTCAAAATGTCCAGCACGGCGTCTGGAATCCGGTAGTTTTTCTTTAAACTTTCTTCCAACGCTTTTTTCTCGGCATCATTCGGGAGCGTGCCTTCAAGAAGCAAATGCACGATGTCCAGATAGCTTTTCGTTTTCGACAACTCAATCAAGTCATACCCCTTTAAAACGATCTCGCCTTGGGCCGTGTCAAGAAAAGAAAGCTCCGTTTCAACAGCGACAACCCCTTCAAGCCCCGGCACAAACTGTGTCGTATTTCCCATCTCCATCCATCCTCCGTTTCTGTATTTTGCCAAAACTGTAAGCACTTACAGTTTTATGTAAAACAAAGTTGCCAATACCCCTGATGCTTTCATAAAAAAACATATCATAATATTTACAAAATGACAACGCCCACAGGCTTTGGACGACGATTCAGAACGGTCCTGTGATCCGGCTTTTCAAACAGCCCGGCTTCAGGGAAACTTTCCGTGCTCTTCCTGCCATTTCCCCGGAACAGCCAACAAAAAAAGACAAGTTTAACCTGCCTTGTCTTTTAAAACTATTGCTTTTTCGGTTTTCTCTTAAAACTGCGCTTCACAACATCGAAGAAACTCAGTGACTGAACCATCCGATTCGGATCCACATATTGGCGGACCGCCCGCAACACCCTTTTCGGATCTTTGGAAGAAAAGGTGTATGTCCCGTTTTTCTTCGTTTTGATCGCATAACGCGGGATCCATTTTCCTTTAAACATGACGGAAGCGATCACGTAATCGACTTCTTCCCAAGGAATTTGAATGTATTTGCGCACATCGCGCTCATTGAAAAATTCAAATCCTTTATCGCCGATCATGATTTTGCCGTAATCTGTCAATCCCATATGCGCGGCTGCCTTTATCACCAAATCCACTTTTGTATTGATTGATTGGACCATTTGATCCACCCCGTTCTTTTCTTTTTGTGGTTTCAAAAATTCATATCTATACAGCTTATCTTGATTTCCGGATCTTCGCTTCTAAAAAGGGTCCTGGTTGACCGGTGAAACGGCTGTACATCGCAATTCTTCCCGCAACCGTATTTGTAAATCCGGGGCAAATCTTCCCCGGCTGGCCTCTCCCTTATTATACGAAGTTTTACCGCCTGAAGCAAAACATACTCAGAACCCGGTATGTGTCAAGTTTTTCTCGACAAGGTTTAAATATCGGGTATTCCAAGACACTCTTTTTGTACACTTTCGGCTACCGTGCTTTACTTGCTCGGTGTAATTTTCGGAAAAGATGTAATATTTCCGTATAAAGATGGATAACGGGGATGTTGAGGCGCGCGAAATTCACTCGCTTTCCGCGGGCGGCCGGCGAGCCTCCTCGCTCGTACCTCGCTGCGGGGTCTCTCCTGGCTCGCTTTTCCCGCAGGAGTCTCGTAAATTTCGCGCGCCTCAACGATCAGTCCCCACTGAGCCAGGCTTAAAACGAAAGCTCTAATATTTTGCTTAAATGTCCCATTGCCGATGAACTGCTTGAATGCAGGGCAACTGATCCGTGCTTTACGCCCACTGACGGGCGTACAGGCTGCTTGAGTAGTTGAGACATCCTGATGGATTGTTTCAAGTTCCGTTGCTTTCTCTCGCTTCTTGAACGGTGTTTCAGATAGGCTTCTCTCAATGTCCCATTGAGCATGCCTTGTTTGATTTTCACCATGGCTTCTGCGCCAAGTTCACTCCAATGCATGCCCCTTTTTTTCATCCTGAAGGAGATATGCCTTTGGTTCGATTCCATCGCTCCTAGGCCTCTCGCACCTTCCGGCACGTTTTTCACCCTGTCCCTCCAGTCAAAAATGCGGTCCCAGTTTTTCAAGATATACGAACGGAATTCCTTGATTTTCTTGAGAGCCTTTTTATCCGTCAAGGTGCTTTCGTGCGTATCCAAATATAACGTGAATTGGTCCAGGTTATGCGTTCTAATCGCTTTTCTAATTTGCTCCTTGATCTCGCTCTTTCCGCCCCCAAATGTCCTTATGATGGCTTGTGCAACGTGGTAGGTATCCAGCTGGTTGAGCACCGGAAATTCCGACTGTGAGAATGCTGTTTGAAACCGTTCAGCTGTGTACCCAGCACCTCCATCACTGTTTGTAATGACTTGCGCTTTTTCGAGGGAATAGGTGTTGGCAGCTGTGGCTTGGACTTCATCCCAAAATGTCTGAATGTCTTCCGTCGTCATGATGACTGTGGGCTGACGCAGGGAGACCCTTTTTCCATTGGTTTCCCAACCTTCATAGAGAATGGCATGGCGGACTTCCATACCCTGTTTCTTTTCCAGTCCCCGGATGAATACGCCATCTGCTTCGGAAAACAGGTAGTCTACCTTCTTCCCATCAGGCAGTGAAGCAGCTATTTCCATCTCTTCTACAAGGGCCTTGTCGGCTTCCACCTGCGTTTTTCCTACGCGTTTCACCATTTCCCCTACAGTTGTATGACTAAGACTCACGGCTGTCCATTCTTTTAAAATATTCGCCACCTCCCGATAGGTGTTCTCACTTGCCAACTCTGCCACCTTTAATTCCACTAACGGGCTATATCTCCGGTGGGGTACCAGCCCCAAGCATTCATCCAAGGGATAATGTGAGTTCCCTCTCTTATCACGCATTAATGAACGTTTAAAAGTCACACTTCCAAATAGAAACTGAACGCTTCTGTTATCACTACGGCAGTACTCCCAGCCTTCCTCCAACTTCTTTTGTTTAATTGTTTTATCTAACTCCTCAAATACATCCCCAACCCATTGTGTAAAAGCCTTCTGCATCAGAAGTTTAAGCTGTTCTTCAAATTCGATAAGACTCTTTGTATCCTTTAATAATCCAGCAATTATTGATATAATATCCATGGGAAGACCTCTCTCTCTAGATGTTCATCTTGAAGTGTACAATTAGATGATAGAGCGTCTTCCCATTTTTTTCCACTCATTTGCCCCTTCGAGTAAAATTTTACACATACCAGAACCCGTATACAACCCAGGGGCTGGCGGTTTTTTTGAAAAAAGCCCAGGCCAGAAAGCCCGGGCATTTGCCTTTTCTTACATTAAGTGAATTAAATGGAATACGATACCAACAACAAACAATCCAAGAATCATAACGATCGGAGACACTTTCTTTTTCAAAAGCCACATGCAGAACAGCGTCAAAAGCAATGCGGCAAGGCCCGGAATTAAGCTGTCCAGGTTGTTTTGCAATGTCGTGACTTTGACCGGTTCCAATGAGAGGCCGGCAGCTTGCTGTTCAAGCGCCGTTTTAATCCCCTGTGCTCCGGCAGGCAAATGATTCCAGTCAATATAAGCGCCTTTAGAAAGTTTTACTTGTGATACAACTGGTGTAAACTTAATCGATACCCATCTGTTAACCAGCGCGCCAAGGATAAACATCCCAAGGATCGATGCGCCTTTTGTAATATCCTGAAGAATGCCGCCCGATAAGTCCTCCGTAATTCTTGAACCAGCTCTGTAGCCGAATTCTTGTGTATACCACAGGAATCCCATCCGGATGAGGTTCCATGCAACGAAGAAAATAATTGGCCCGAGAATGTTGCCGTTCAATGCCAGAGAAGCACCTAACGCACCAAGGATTGGCCTGACCGTGAACCAGAATACCGGATCCCCGATCCCTGCCAAAGGCCCCATCATCCCGACTTTCACACCTTGAATGGCTGTGTCGTCAACGGGAGCGCCGTTTGCACGTTCTTCTTCAAGCGCTAAAGTTACACCAACAATCGGTGCAGCGACATAAGGGTGAGTGTTAAAAAATTCCAAGTGGCGCTGCAGGGCAGCAGAACGGTCTTCTTTCGTTTTATATAATTTTTTGATGGCCGGAATCATGGTATATGCCCAGCCGCCGTTTTGCATCCGTTCATAGTTCCAGGAACCTTGAAGGAAAGTTGAACGCCACCATACAGAAATACGATCTTTTCTAGATAATTTTAGTTCTTGTGCCATTTTTCTGTCCGCCTCCTTCTTAGTAATTGTCAATAATATCGCCTAACGGATCGCCGGTGTTTGCATTTCCGCCGCCTTTACCGGAGCCGCCTTGTTTGGAGAGCGCCAAATAAATCAGTGCAAGTGACACACCGATACCGCCAAGGCCGATAAGGGTAATTTGCGAAACAGTTGCCAAAACGAACCCAATGGCGAAGAACGGCCATACTTCTCTTGTCGCCATCATATTAATGACCATTGCATAACCAACAGCAACGACCATTCCCCCGCCGATTGCAAGGCCGTCTGTCAACCAGGTCGGCATGGCGGATAACAAGTCACGCACCGGTCCTGCACCAATGGCTAAAACCAGGACTGCCGGAATCGCAATACGCAGCCCTTGCAGGCAAATCGCAACAATATGCCAAAACTCAACTGTTCTGATGTTTCCTTCCCGCGCTGCGGCATCCATTAAGTGGACAATCCCTGTTGCAATGGTACGAACGATGATCGTCAATAAGAGGCCGGCAACCGCAAGCGGAACGGCAATCGCGATTGCAGAAGATACACCGGCTTTGCCTGCGCCGCTTAAAACTAAGATAATGGCAGATGCAACGGATGCAAGCGCAGCATCCGGCGCTACGGCAGCCCCGATGTTTGCCCAGCCTAAAGCGATCATTTGCAGGGTACCGCCTAAGATAATACATGGCACTAAGTTACCTGTAACGAGGCCAATTAACGTACAAGCAACGAGTGGCTGATGGAACTGGAATTGGTCCAAAATCCCTTCCATACCAGCTAAAAATGCTACGATAAAGACTAGTATCATTTGGACAATATTTAAATCCATAACGAGTCGTCCTCCCTTTTCTCCTGATGGGCAGGATTATTTTTGTTTGTTCAGCTCTTCCTGAGCCCTTTTGAGAATTTCGTCCATGTCGCCTTTTGCATCGCCCGGAACTTTGCGCACATCAAACTTTAGCCCCAGTTCTTTCATTTTTTTGAAAGCATCAATATCATTCTGGCTAAATGCCAGCACCTTGTTTGGCTGAACTTTGCCCGGCGAGTGTGCCATGGAACCGACGTTGATTGTTTTCAATGGAACGCCGCCCTCGACTGCACGGAGCACATCCTGCGGGTTTTCAAAAAGAAGCAGGGCGCGCTGGCCACCGAAATGCTGGTCATCTTTCGCAAGTTCAATCATTTTACGGATAGGAACAACGTGTGCCTTTACACCAGGGGGCGCAGCCTGTTGAATCAGTTTCTTCCGAAGTTCGTCCTTCGCTACCGCATCCGATACAACGATGATACGTGTAGGCCGTGTCGTTTTTGTCCAAGATGTTGCGACTTGTCCGTGGAGCAGGCGAGAGTCGATCCGTGCCAGCACGTATTCAAACTTGCCAGGAGCCCCTGCCGTTAACGGTTTTCCGGCAGGCTTGGAAGGTGCGGCCGGCTGTAATGCTTCAGGCCTTACTTTCACGCCTTCTTTCGCTGCGCCTAAAATATGCGCGGCAATGTCCTGGGCTTTGTTCATCGTGGCGCGTGCTGCAAATGCTTCAATGAGCATTGGCAAGTTCATGCCTGAGACGATGGCCCACTTGTCTTTGTGTTCTTCAAACAAGCTGTTGGCCTGGTTGAAAGGTGTTCCGCCCCAAAGATCGACTAAGAAGAGGACTTCATCCTGGTTGTCGAAAGAGGCGACTGCTTCTTTCATTTTTGCCTTTACGTTATCAGGGCCTTCGCTCGGCATCAATGTAACAGCTTTTACATTTTCCTGCTTTCCGAAGATCATCTCTCCGGATTGCAAGACACCATTGGCGAAATCGCCGTGACTGGCAATGATAATTCCTACCATCTTCTTACCTCCCTAATCGTATTGTTACAGTATCAATCTTATAAATAAGTTCTAAAGAACCTGTAACTAAATTCATGGATGTAGCCGTTTTTCCTTTTTGATCAGCTGCATCAAATCGATTTTCCGGTCGGCGGGCACTTGGCGGATTTCCAATTCGATGCCGCGTGCAGCCAGCTTCGCAAAGGCCTGGATATCATCCTCATTGACTGAAATAAAATTGGTGATCATCTTCTTGCCTTCCGTAAAACGCATGCCGCCGATATTGACCGATTTCAAACCAACCCCTGCCTGGACAACTTCCAGTACATCCTGCGGCGAAACAAACAGCAGCATCACTTTCATTTCGTCAAACAGCCGGTTTTGGTAAAGTTCAAGCAGTTTTTGCTTCGTAATGACATGTGATTTGATGCTCGGTGGTGTCGCTTGCTTCAATAAAAGCTTTCGCAGCTCGTCATTGGCGGCTTCATCATTGGCCACTAAAATCCGGTCAATCCCCACTGCCCTCGACCAAACCGTGGCAACCTGGCCATGAATCAAACGATCATCAATGCGCGCAAGCCGTATATCCAATGCCATCCGACCACCTCCTGCTAATCAATCGTAAAAAACTTGCCTTTCCGCCTATTATAATGCAAGATGTGTGCCAACTTTTGAGTATCAAAAAACAACCGTTGTCAAATAAGCGTTTTCAGAAATCCTTTTATGCTTATGATACACAAACCGTTTGTTTAATACACATTGAAAAAGGGTTTTATTTTCCATTTCGCTACTGTATTAAAAAGTTCTGCAATACCTGTATCATTTTGATACTTTTGACCTGCATGTGCATTCCGTATCAGGGATATCTCTCCGTCTTTTTCCCCGGCATAAAAAAAGCCTGCAAATAGTGAGAATCTATTTGCAGGTAAAAATTACCGCACGGCTGCAGTTTGCTCGGCAGATAAATGGTCGATCATGTCGGCAATATAATAAAGTTCATCATCCGACAGCTTCAATTTCAGCTGGTCTTCAAAAATTTGCGCCGCCTTTTTATATTTTTTGATTTTAGCAGTTTTTTCCGGCGTGATGTCATTTTTGTAAATGAGGCCAGACTGGGTGACCATTCTTTCGAGCGCACAACCGATATGAATATTCATATTGATTTTCGATGCGTTGTTAAACGGCCTTTCCGCTATTTTTTCAAGGGCAGTGACAAACGCCGTAATCGCTGTGATCACTTTCTTTGGATTTAAAAAGGTTAAAAATTCATTCAGGCTTTCTTCCGTCATTTCCCGCACCATTGCCGGAGACCTTGGCGGTTGTTTCAGCAACTGGTGGTTTTGAATGAGATGGGTGACCTGCGTTTCCCCGTCGCCCATAAACAAAGATTCAAGCGGAACAAACGGTGCCTGGACTTTCGGATCGGCAATCCCGACAGCGAGCAAAATGTCATATTTCTGCATCAGCATTTCTTTCTTTTCTTCTACTTCGTTGATTGGCAGCGGGATAACGGCAATATTGGTTTTGCCGATGTTTTTGAGCAGTCTTGTAATCAGCTGCTTTAATTTTTCCGCCGTCCCTTCCCCTGTTGAACAGACGGAAAGAATGGCCTGCGGTTTCACGGGCTTCCCTGTTTCCCGCGGTTTGCTTTCCATCTGGTAAGATCCGTAGCCGCGGAATTCCTTTAATGACTCATAAATATCGTCGAGATCCATTTCCATAATCGTCGCTTTGCGGATCGCTTCAATGACGAGCGCCGTTGTCACCATATCGATGGTCCGCGTTTTGATGCCCGTTTCCTGTGTAATCACATCGCCAAACCCGGTCAGCGAGCCCATATCGACAAGCAGCAGGACGCCTTTTCCCATATCAATTTCTTTTACCCGCCTCTTCATTTCCTCCAAAACATATTTCGGGTCCATATCAAGCGGCATATCAATGCAGTCCACATTCGATTCACCGAGGAGGCTTTTCACAACACTTACCATGCTGCTTGCGGTGCTGAACCCGTGCGCGGCAACGAGGATCGCCACCTGCTCGGCCTTTTGTTCGTCTATAAGAGATGTGAGCAAAATCGTTAAGTACATGGCTTCTTTTACCGGTACATGCACGCGGTATTTTTCCCCGATCATTTTGCAAATATCAAGTGACAGCTGATACTCCTGCGGTCGGTCATTGATGACATTTTCGATATTCGTATAATTGGCCACCTGCTGGTTTTTTACCCGCTTCAGGAAGGAAGTCAAGTGCAGGCTGAACGCCAGCAAAAAACGTTCATTTACTTTGCACTTCAGCCGTTTTTCCACAATATCCTGCACTTCTTCGCTGAAATTAAGGATATCTTCGCTGACAATTTTTAAGATTTTCTCACGGTTCAGCGCATAGCTTGAAAACTTGTTGTAAAACTTGTTTAAATGGATATCGATGTCCAATTTCAGAAACCGGTTAATGTCTTCATCCGACACGTCCTGTTCCATCATAAAACTGACTTTGTCCTCGATGATGTTGTACAGGTTAAAATCCGGTTCGTACGGGTCTTCTTCAAAGAGCGCCTTGTTTTCCCCTTCCGGATAAACCGTTAAATAGGAATCAATTAAATCGGAAAGCTCCTGGATTTCCTGGCGTTTTCTACTAAAATAGAAGAAACCGTTTTTCAGTTCGGATGGCAGATCTTTAAAGTGGATGGTAATGACATCATCGTGCAGGCAGTGCAGAAAACCGTTGGCGCAGACAAGCTGGATGTTGGATTTCAACTGCCCGACGTTACCGTATGACGTATTGCCAATTAACGCCTTCATCGATTCCGCATCAATTTTAATCGGTTTTTGGACGCGGTTTGCTTCAATGGCAAGCAGGAATTTCAGAATCTCAATCTTGTCAATTGCCGGCCGTTCTTCAAAAGACGGAATCCGGATCAGGATCGGAATACGGCGGACAAACGTTTTCAACAAGGAAGATTCCGGGTCTTCCGTTGTCGCCCCGACGATCAGGACATTGGCGTTGCGATTCCGTTCGGTTTCCCCAAGCTTTGCATACGTCCCCGTATCCATAAAGTAAAAGAGCATTTCCTGTCCTTCAGGCGGGAGCCGGTGGATTTCATCGAGAAACAGCATGCCGCCGTCCGCTTTGGAAACAAGGCCGTCTTTTTCGCTGTCCGCACCCGTAAAGGCGCCTTTAATATGACCGAAAATGTGGGAAATGAGGAGCTGCGGGTTATTCGCATAATCCGCGCAGTTAAAGACAATAAATTGGGCGTCTTCGTCCATAAACGGGGCTGCCAGTTTTGCATAATTGAACATCAAATTGGCAAACAGCGTTTTCCCGACACCAGTCTGGCCGACAATGAGCGTATGAAGGCCGTGCGGGGGATAGAGGACGGCCGCCTTTGCCTGTTCGACCTGCACTTTCAGGCTTGTTTTCGAACCGATCAGGTCATCAAAGGGATTCGTTTCCCAGGCGGTATCATGATTTGCGGACGGACCGTTGCCCGGATCCGGGGATTGCCCGCCCGTCACTTCAAGTATATTTTCATATTCATATTGATCTTCCGGCAATTTCGTTCCGAGAAGGTCTTCCATGATTTGTTTGACCAAGTAATGAACCGGGCGGCCTTTTATTTTGATAATCCGTTTCTGCCGCAACAGCTTGTTCAGCTCGGCACTGACATTGTTTCTTAAAATGCCAAGGTCTTTTGCGATATCCGAAGCTGTAAATCCTTCTATACGGATCCATTCATCAAGCGTTTTGCCTTGCGACTGTTCAACAAGATACGCGTAAATGCGGTCAATCCTTTTCAAAATGCCACCCCATTTCTAAGTATAAACTGTATCTTAATAGTATCACGAATGTATCATCCATCATAGCAGGAATATATTGCGAACAAGTGTCAAGTTTTTGCCAAAAGGAGCTTATCTTTAATACACTTTTAGAACCCACGCTGCTTCAGGTGAAAACGCCCGGTACACCCGAAAAATAGGATAAAAAAACAACGCCGCATATGGGCGCTGTTCATTCAACAATTTTCGGCCGCTTCCATCCATCTGCTTTCCGCAACATCCGGCCGGTTCATTTTCTGTTCCCAAACCGGTTCATGCATGTGTTTCCGGCGAAATTCAGGCGGTTCATTTATTGATCATATTGGGGCTTACTGAATCCGCACTTTCGCCATGCGTTCAGCAAGCCCTGTTTCCCCTTAAGCCCTGTGCCTGCCCCGTCATCGTCTTGCGAAAAGTTTACACTTTCCCGCTTGTTTTCTGTCCGAGCTGCATCCATTCAAACTGGCGGAGTTTCAGTTCGAATAATTTCAGCGGATCCTGATACACTTCCGGATTTTCTTTCATATTCTCCAGCATCTCTTTTGTCTCGGCAATGGCCGCCCCTGTTTCCGCAATCGTTTCGCGGAGAACCGTTTCCGGATTTTTAAAGAACAGGCGGACATCGCGCTCAAGCCCTTGTTCAAACAGCTCGAATTGCAGCATCACTTTATTCGTGACAAGGTTTGCAATTTCCGTATAATCTTCGCTTTCGATAAATTTTTTATAGCGGTTATACAGCATTGTTTTGTTTTGCGAAAGCACACCAAACAATTTGCCCGCGCTCTTTAACAGGACCTGCTGCGGCGTATGGCGCAACAATATATTGACCGGTTCAAAAGGAATTCCGTTTGCCATCCGATCCGCATCACGCCGCCAGTCCTCCATAATTTTAAAATCGCAGGCAAGCGCAAGAATCTCTTCCCCGTACAACTTGTTAAACCCTTCCGCCATTTCATCAAGATAATCCTGGCTTTGCTGCAATTCCCTTTCCGACGCTTCTATCCACTCCGTCACCAGCTCCTCGTATTTCGGGGAAATGGACGTCTGCAAAAAGTGCCGGATCCGGTTGTTCATTTCTTCATTCAACTCGAGATGAATTTTCCGAAAATCACTGTCCGGCTTAATAAAATCGGCGCTTTTCCGTAAAATTTCCGGAATCTTATTTTGCAGTTCATCGCGGATTTTCCGCGTCATGCTGTGATAGGACGAGCGGACAAGCTCGGTTTGTTCATGGATGACATCCTGAAGCTGGTTTGCCGCTCCGTTTAATTTTGCGTACAGATCTTCATGCCGGTTGATTGACTCTACCAGATGCTGTTCATTTTGCAGCCTTTGTTTCAGCAGATCGGCAATCGATTCCCGAATGCAGTGCGATAGTTTTTCAATCCGGCTTTCTTCCAGGTTTTCCGGCTTGAAATTTTGCCGGAAAAAGCGGGCAAGATCCAGCCCTGCTTCCCGGGATGCATAATTGGACGTATAAGGGTGCAAGTTTGCCTCTGGAAAAATCGTTTTCACCTTTTGTACTGTTTCTTCCACTAAATCTGCCGCTTCCTGCTTGCTGTATATCATATCCATTTTGGACAGCAAAAAGTGAATCGTTAACCCGGGCACTTGTTCCTTCATTTTCAACAACATATCCGCTTCTTTGTCTGTAAGGGGATCATTTGCATTTAAAACGAATAAAACGCCGTCAACAAAACGCAAATACTCGTATGCCTTTCCCCGCCCCGGCCCGTTCAGCCCGGGTGTATCGATGAAAATAAGCGCATTTTCTTCCAAAAACCGGCTCGGACCCCGCCATTCAAGCATGTCTCCGGGCTCCGGCGCCGCATTGTCCTCTTCCGTTACAGGCGAAATGCCTTTGTCCGAGATCACAGAAAGCGCATGTTCATCATCATGGCGCACCGCCATCACAAACTGTGTCGGCCGTTCGGGGAGCGGGTCGGCCAGCACCGACTGGATAAAGGCCGTCTTGCCGCTGCCGTTCATGCCGGTAACGAGAATGTGCTGGACATCAAAGTCAATCAGCTCCCTCGCCATCCATTTCAAACGGGTGCTGACAGATAGCCCGTTCCTTTTTGCCCATTGCATAATGGAATCAAAGAGCCGGAGCGCATATTCAAGCTGATCCAATGTTTGCTCCGCATGATTCAGAATCGTTTCCGCATCGGCAATTTGCTGCGGCCCGATGCTGCCCGGAAAAAGATCGCCCCATGCGAGAACCGCAGTGGATGCTTGAAGGGCGTGCGCCTGGTCCGTGATCCGCAGCCAGTTCGTTAAAATGCCCGGCATCACCGGTGCCAGTTGTTTTAACAGATAGCTGCCGCTGATTAAAGAAAAATAGGTTTCCCCGTAAATGGCAGACAGCTCGTGCCAAGTTTCAAGCGAATGGAGTTCAAGCCCGGCAAATAGGTCATTGAATTCGCGGAGCCAGCCGAGATACGCGCCCTCCGTTTCGTAGGACCGCCAAAGCGCAACCGCCAGTTGTTCAAACTGAATTTGATCCACCTTGTATAAAACGGACAGCGCATCCCGAAAATAATCCGGCGCAATCGTCTTGGTATGCCCTTTTTCAATATACGACTTTAAAATTTGAAACCAAAACAGCGATTCAGTGCGGATGGATTCATTGACAGCCAGTTCAACCGCATTCATCCAGTCTTCGTTTTTTTCAAAGTAGGCACGGGCGATTTTCGTCACATTCGGATAGTCCGGGTTCATAGCGACCGCTTGTTTGATTGTCTGGACAGCCTGGTCATGCTTTTGCTCCTCCATATAAAGTGAGATGAGCTGAAGCGCGATCTCCGTCTTTAACACGATAGAGTCTGTTTGAACCGACTTGTAAATTTCTTCGGCCATGCTGCTGAGACCGAGTTCAAAATAAGCATCCCCCATGTTTTTTTGCGCCCACGGTTCAAAGTCGTTATGTATGCTTTCCCATTTAAAAACGGCCGCTTCATAATCTTTATAATGAAAATAAATTTCCCCTTGTGCAAAGCGGATATAGGAAAGATCGGCATTTTCAAGGGCATTTTCTTTTTCGAACGCTTCACCGAGCACTTCAAGCGGATGGCGCTCTTCCCCTTCTTTGATAAACGTTTCATAATAACATTTTTGGACAAACTGGTCTTCCGGCTTCATGATTTTCCTCCTCACACGGCCTTTTATATCTCTATCATATTGCATCCGGGATGCAGCGATGTGTAGAATTTTGTCGATTACTTTATTTTATCAAAACATCTCCAACAAAAAATTTCAGTTCGCTTTCAATTTTGATACAAAAATGAAACATTTACCATATTTTCGCTTGCTTGGAGCAATTTTGAGCATGTTTCCCGTTTATCACCCTGTTTTTCGCTCATGACATCGTACCCGGAAATGCGCCTGAATGAACGGGAAACGTTTTCTATGTTATAATATTCACATTACAGATTGGAAGGAGCATCAGCCATGGGAAAAACAAAATGGACAGGGTATGCCGGCACCTATACAAAAGGCGCCAGCGAAGGGATTTACACCTTCACCCTCAATACAGAAAAAAAGCAAATTGAAGATGTGAAAGTTGCCGCCAAACTGGACAATCCGACTTATCTCAATATCACGGCAGACAACCGCAATCTGTATGCCGTTGTCAAAGAAGGCAGCCAGGGCGGGGTTGCGGCTTTTTCAATTGATGCGGAAAGCGGTGCTCTAACGGAATTGAACCGCCAATTATCCGGCGGCGCCTCCCCATGCCATGTCAGCGTGGATTCGGCAAAGAAAACGGTCGTCTCCGCCAACTACCATAACGGGACGGTCAGCGCCTATCTGACAAACGAAGACGGCAGCCTGCAGCCGGCAGCAAGTGTCATCGAACATACCGGCTCCGGCCCGAACCCGGAACGCCAGGAAAAACCGCACGTCCATTTTGCAGGCTTTACCCCGGATGAAAAATATGTCGTCGCGGTGGACCTCGGCAATGATACGATTACAACGTACGCGCATGATGGCGGCAAATTAACGGAAAAAGCCGCCCTTTCCGTCCGCCCGGGAAGCGGCCCGCGTCACCTTGCCTTTCATCCGGACCGAAAATTTGCCTACTGCATGACAGAACTGAGCAATGAAGTGATTGTGCTTGAATTTGACGAAACTTCCGGTACGTTTAAAGACGTCCAGTATATCAAAACGATTCCGGAAGATTTTACGGAAAACAGCCAGGGAAGCGCAATCCATCTCTCTTCCGACGGTCGTTTCGTTTACGCCGCAAACCGCGGCCATGACAGCATCGCCGTGTTTGCAGTCGGTCCGGACGGCAAACTGTCCCTTGTCGAGTACACCTCAACCGAAGGAAGTTGGCCACGCGACTTTGTGCTTGACCCGACCGAAAAATTTATCGTGGCTGCAAACCAGGAATCGGGCACGCTCGTTTTATACGCCCGCGATCCGGAAACCGGAATCCTCACTTTGCTGCAAAAGGATGTCCCCGTTCCAGAAGCGGTTTGTGTAAAATTTTTGCACGGATAAAATGTTGACCCATTCAAAAGGCGGGCTCCGGTCCGCTTTTTGTTTTTTCCGGAGAAATTCTCATCATTTTATCATTTTCATTTCACAAGTTTTTCTTTTTCATGTTTTACATTTAGGACAGCGGCAAGGAATTGCAGCAAACCATATTTGGCCGGGCTTCCCCCAGAGCCTGGCCAAACCTCCTTTTATCATACCGGCCTTGTGCCGGTTTTTTATTGGCCGAGTTTTTCGGCGACGGAGGCCAGTTTTCCTTCCATCGTGAGCTGTTTGTCCCTGCGGTCGTCGATGCGGATATTCGTTTCAACACGCTTTACGCCATTTGAAAAAGGGATTTCATGCAGTTTTTCAATGATTTCAAACAGGTCATGGATGTCCCCTTCTATTAAAGTGCTCATCGGGGTCAGCTTGATTTTCACCCTTCCCTGTTCTTTTCCCAGCGCCTTCTCAATCGCCGCCACATATTTGCTGATGCTTGTTGAATCCGTTCCGACCGGAAATATGGTAATATCGGCAATCGCCAATGCAATCCCCTCCTAATATTCTTCTTTCTTATTATAAACCAACTTTATTTTTCATGTCTTCCTTCTCATTTTTCTTGTCTATTCCGCTTTTTTCATTCGAATAGCCCGCTTTCTTTCCCTTTTCTTGTAAAACGTTCGGTCATACGGCTGAGCAGTTTCTTGGCTGCGGTCCCGAAAATAAGCGCAATTGCCAGAAATCCTGCCAGATAAATGATATCTGTGATCACAGCCTCCATCAGCATCCCGCCAACAGCTTCACGCATTAAGCCAATTCCGTAAGTAAATGGCAGGAGCGGATGGATATGTTGAAAGAAAGACGGTTCCATCTGGATTGGAAAAGTGCCGCCCGAACCGGAAATTTGCAGGACAAGCAGGACAATCCCAAGTGCTTTTCCCACATTGCCAAAAACAGAAACGAGTGTATAGACCATCACGGTAAAAACAGCACCAATCCCGATACCGAACAAAATAAACCAGGCTTTTTCCTGCACATCCACATGTAAAATAAAAAGATCGCCCGCCGCCGTTATCGCCGACTGGAAAAACGCAATCGTTAAAAACAGGAGCAGCTTGCCGAAATAGACTTGCCAGCTGGCATATGCGCCGCCATGGTGGTGTTCAACCGACAGCAGGGATACCAATAGCATTGCCCCCACCCAAAAAGACAGGACTGTATAAAACGGAGCCATGCCCGCACCGTAATTTTTGATTGGATATAGAACTTCTTCCTTCAGCGATACCGGCTGTTTTAAAAACCCGCTTTCTTCTTGTGCATCGTTCTTCAGCAGTTGAATCCACCGGTCTATATTTCCCTGTTTTTCAAACGCCCGGATTTTACCAGCCAGTTCCCTGATTTTTCTCTCAGCAGCCGGCAGTTCTGTTTCAGCCGTTTTCAATTTTGCTTTCCCGATTGCAAGCCCGGTTTTCGTATCGCGGAGAATCGCCTGGATATCCGGCAGGCTGCCTTCCAATTTTTGAAACAGCTTGTTTGCTTTTGCACTGTCCTGCCCGGCTTGTGCCACAAATGTTTTTAAATCCGCGGCGATGGCTGCACCATCGTTTTCAAGCAGGCTGCCGGCGATGGCCCCGGCACGGCCGGCTTCCTGCTTTAGATCTGCCTGCAATGCTTCCGGCAGCAACCCGTTATGGGCCTGTTGGAGAATTTTCCCGTTTAGGTCCTTCTGTTTTTGAAAGGATTGGCTGAGTGCAGTAAACCGGGCTGCCATACGCTTAAGATGCTCCGAACCGGTTTCTTCAGCAGCGGTTCGGAGCAAATCACTGAACGCGTCAGAGATCTGTTTGCTATTTTGCAAGATCATCGTATTTTTTGGCGCTGTTTCTGCAATTTTCGTTTTGTCCGCCAGCATACTCACCTGGTTCGAGACAGCAGGGGCGGCATTCAGTGCTTCCAGTCCGGTTTTGATCACGGTATCCGTCTGCTCAAGCAAACTTCCAGTGTTTCCAAAAAAGCGGGACATGTCCCCTGAGACGGTTTTGCCGTGTTTTGCAAGCAGCAGGACATCGGGCATCGCGCCTTCTGCCTGTTTTCTTACTGCGTCTGCTTTCGTAATATCCCGATCTGCCGTCCTGATGATCCGGTTAAGCTCCGGAATGTCTCCCTCCAATCTAAAAACCCATGCTTTAAAATTTTCAATATCCGGCAAATCCCTTTCAAGTTCAATGCCGATTTGATTAAACATTGTAAAAATCGCTTTGCTAACGGTTTTTACAAATTGCGCACTAATTTGCTGTGTAATGGCAGACGCACCCGACCCTGTTATTTTAGGCGCAATCGCATTGATTTTTTCATTAACGGTATAAGTAATGACCGGTTTCTCCGGCTTATCACCCAGGATGGAAGCCAGTTTTTCCGAAAAATTTTCCGGTATGGTCAGGCTTGCATAGTACTCTCCGGTCTTTACGCCGCGTGCAGCTTCCTTTTCCTGTACAAACCTCCAGCCGAGCGCTTTATTTTGTTTCAACTTTTTGATGACCTCATTACCGGCGTGTACTTTTTTTCCGTTGATCGCTGTCCCCCGGTCCAAATTCACAACGGCTACCGCAATTCCTTTTGTGTGGCCGTATGGGTCCCAGGATGCCTTGATGTTAAACCAGGCATACAATGATGGAAGAATGATCAAGGCGGCAATGATCAGACTTGCTGCCCAGTTTGTTGTCATTTTTTTCAAATCGGTTGCATAAATCTTCCATACCTTTTTCATTGGCAGCCTCCAAGTGTTGTTGTATCTTTATGTTTTCCAACCGCTTGAGCTGTCATGTACACGCAAAAAAGCCTGTGCGTCTCCGTTTTCGCACAGGTAACGTTAATATGATGAATGAAGGCCGGTGCCCATATTCGCAGTTTTTCAAGCAACAAGTCCGTTATTTCACCGGCAATGTCTTGCCCTGCACTTATTCATGTCCGGATAACGCCGAAAACCTGCTTTATTTCCGACTGCAGCTGCTCCAGTAAAGGAAAAGAATGGTGCAACGCAATAGTTTCTGCAATCTTTCTATAGTACCATTCCTGCTTTTCTTTTCCACGGCTGAACGCATTCCACACGCTTTCCCCGCTTTTTCGCAATTCTTCGTGTATCGTTTTCAAGTTATGGAGTTTATCTGCGCATATGAGCATACAAATTTCCTCTTCTGCCGTTTTTAATCGCTCGATGGTATGCTGCTTCCGTTCCTCCCACCGCACATTTTTAGGCGGTTCAGTGCAGGCTTCAACAATCCGGGCAACATTGCTTCCAAACTCGGCTTTTATCTCCTCGTTTGTCACCGCAGTATCTTCAACCGTATCATGGAGAAGCGCTGCTGCGACCACTTCTTTGCGGCAGCCTTCTTTTAAAAGCATCATGGCAACCGCATACGAATGCACAATATACGGCAGGTCGGACGCTTTCCGGTATTGGCCTTCATGTGCTTTTGCCGCAAATTCAATTGCTTTTTCCACCATTTCCATTAGAAATTCCTCTCTTCATACAAAGCTGCTTTTATCATCATACCAAAACGGCGCGGCTATACATGAATGAAAATCGAAAAGCTCAGCACTACTTTTGGACTTCTTAAACATTAACCTGAATCCGTGACGAAAATATAACAAACGCCGTTAATAGGTAGATTTCCCAAGAGTAAGGATATAGTGGTGTCCGACTATTCGATAAATGCACTTTTAGTGATTCAGTATGTAAAAATTTCCCTGTTTCATTCGTTTTTGTGCACGCCAAATAAATCTGCAAATTTCCATTTTTTCAAGTTTTCGTTTTTTTATTTCTTTTTTCCTAGTAGTCTATTGATCGGGATGTTTAGTAAAAGGCTTGATACAAACGAGTAAAGACCGGTAACCATTTGTTGGTCTCCGCGACTTTTAATTTCCATTGCCGGCCACGGAAAACCAGCTTTGAGGCCAGTGTGATCATATTCTGGATGACGGTTCGGATTCTTCTTCTTGTTGTTTTCTTTTTCAATGGCGTATCTTGTTTTTTCAAGCTTTCTTGTCCAATCAAGCGAAGCAGGTTATACGCAAATACACCGAAATGGAGCACAAGGCCATTCGTTTCATATTTGCCTGACGGCAGCCGTTCGAGATCCAGTTCTGATTTAATTTCACTATGGAACTGTTCGCAAGTGCCATGGTTATGATAAAGAGAGATCACCACATGAGGCGGCACTTCAAGGTCCGTCCAGTAGGTTTCAAATTCATACTCGGGAATTAAAAAAATTTGTCCGTCTCTTGAGATGGTTCTTTCGGTCACTTTAAAAACTTTTCGGATGTTTCGCTCCTGGTCCTTAATTTGAATGGTTTCGGGGATGGATCCAAGGTAAACCTTCTTTCCTTCCCGTTCTTCACAACAGATCCCATATTTTCGGGCAATGTTCAGCCAGTCCTCAGCTTTTTCCTTACGGGGATTGCGTTTGATAATAAAGCTTGCATGGTTTTCTAGGAGAATAATGAGATTATCCCGGCTGTCATTTCCGGAATCAAGCCTGAAAAGCAATGGCTGATCTGTTAGTTTCCGGGCAGATTGAATGGTTTCCTGGATGAAATTTGGTGTACCTTTTTGGCAGTGGACACTTCCCTTTCGCATCTCAACATGCAGGCAGTAACCTTCCTGTCCCATGTAAGCGAACATAGGGGCATAACCGTCACAGCCTTTATAGGTTCTTTCTACCCCTTCCTTTTTTGTCTTGGAGTTATCGAAAGGGGAGACATCCAGATCAACCGGGATATACGGCTTGTCTTTGGCGTAAACCGGGCTGATTTCCGCATTTGTATGGCGAATCAGATCCAGCGATTCTTCGTGCAAGATCGTTTTCCATTTTTCCACCAAGGCGGCCTGGTCCAATCGTTGCCTGAGAGTCGGGCTGGAAGGAACCCTCTGGATATCCAAAGCCAGTGCAAAAAAAGCATCATCACGGAAGGTTTCAATATTGTCATAATCACTTTTTCCCTGGCAAAGCAAGCCGATATAAGATTTAGCCACATCGCCATTGGAACAAGCCGGATACCGGGAGATATCAGGGAGTTTATAGGCATTCAACCTGGAAACTAAATTCGTTTGATTTAGTAAATTTCCTACTATCGCTAAGCCAGCTTGGGCAACAATTCGTTCTTTTGTGGGTTCTATCACAAACTTTTTCATGAGATCACCTGAATGTGGAATGAATTTAATTTGTCTGATATACCAATTATACTAAATTTTATGCGATTTGTTTGCCTTTAAGCGGAAATTTCGTCACGGATTCAGGATTAAAAGAATCCTTGACCGGCACAAAGGCACAGAATATTCCTTCCCATCCTGTCTGAATTGAAAAAGAAGCTGATCCCTGCTTCTTTTTATCTATTTTCTTTGCCTTTACCCCCTCGAATTCTTTTATGTTATCACTTTTTCCCACTTCTCGATATGCTTTATCCGACCATTGCTTGAGCACAGTGATTTGCCGCTGTACCCGCTTTATTTCTTTTTGCTGCTTTTCATACGCCTGTTTCTGCTGACGGAGGCAGAAGTCTAATAACTGCCCATCATCAGCCGAAAAAGCACCCAAATCTATCTTTTCCCTTTTTCACATGATTTGAGTCCGTTTTCATTCTCGTAATATGAATTTAATCGTATTGTAATCTTCCTTTCTACCTATTTGTGTTATAACAAGAGTACGGAGAAGGGAGTTGTCTTATGCACTTAAAAAGGCGAATTGCAGTTATGGCGTTTGCCATATTCGTTGGCACGGCACAACTAAATGCCTATGCAGAAACAGATCAAGGTTCCTTACAGAAAAAATTGGATGAAAATACGCAAACCATCCAAAAGAAAGAATCGGAGAAAAAAGCCGTCGAAAGCAAAATGGAGAATTTGCAAAAAGACTGGAATACATTGCAATCGTCCATTCAAAAAAATAAAGATAATATCGCAGCAACCGAAGCGAAAATCCAGTCAGCAAAAGATTCTATCGAAAAGAAAAAAGAGGAAATTGTAAAGCTGGAGGACCAAGTTTCTGCACGGGAAGGCGTGATTAAAAAACGCCTCGTTGCCATGCAAAAAAACAACCAATACGACTATGTGATTGAAACGATTTTAAACGCGGAAAGCATTGGCGACCTGATCAACCGGGTCAGTGCAGTCGCGACCCTGCTGAACGCTGATACAAGCCTTTTGGATCAGCAAAAAGCAGACCTTGCGAAAATTGAAGCCGATAAAAAAGCCATTGCAGACCAGGAAAAAGTGCTCGAACAGGAGCAGGCAAACTTAAAAAGCAGCCAAGCAAAACTGCAAACAGATTTAAAAGAAAAGGAAAAGGCATTGTCGGGACTAAAATCGAAGTATGACAGCATTCAAAATGAGTTGTCACAAGCGGAACAAAAACAAACCGACTTGAATACAAAAATCAGCAACCTGCAAAAAGAAATAAAGGCACAGCAGGCGGCTGCAAAAGCAAGGGAAGAAGCCCTCGCAAAACAAGCACGCGATGCTGAAGCCGAAAAAGCAGCAGAAGCGCAAGCAGAAAAAAACGCAGAAGCACAAGCGAAAAAGCCAGCGGAAGCCAGTGCCGGGAAAACGGCCGGAACCAAACCCGCCGCATCTGCCAGCCACAGTACGCCACAAGGCAAATCCTTTTATGTGACGGCAACATCTTATAACCATGAAGATACGAAGTCGGACATTACTGCTACAGGATATAACATTAAGAAAAACCCGAACATGAAATTGATCGCTGTCGATCCGTCGGTCATTCCGCTCGGCAGCAAAGTCTGGGTTGAAGGATACGGGGTTGCCATCGCAGCCGATACCGGTGGTGCCATTAAGGGCCATATCATCGATGTCCTGATGCCGAACAAAAAAGCTTCCATCGCATGGGGGCGCCGTACAGTCAAAGTGATCATATTGAATTAAGAAAAAGCAGCCTTGAACCGATTCAAGGCTGCTTTTTTATATCCACCTATGGGGTCCCGTATAAAATGAACTTAAGTTTTTACATCAAGCCCGAGCACCAATTTGCATGAAGGAGGCAACAGAGCTGCGATATTTTGGTCATTTTATTAAAGTGAATTTCAATTGTTCGCGTCAAAATCAATGATCATCATGGCTTCCGGGAATACATAGAGAGTAGGAATCTTTAGTTCAACTTGTATAGCATAAATTTAGGAGCGGGGGCACGGAACAAACGTGAACTTTTTCGGCAGTCCTTTTTCAGGCAGGCGCCGGGATTTTTTTCAAAGAAAAAGCCGGGCCTCCCATGAAGCCCAGCCGACACATGCTTACAATACAGGTGCCATCGTTTCTTTTAATACTTTAACAGAATGGCTAAATTGTTCCTGTTCTTTGTCGTTCAGCTCGATTTCAACCACTTCACGGACGCCTTGGCGGTTAATAACGGCAGGAACACCAATGTACACATCGCTGTTTCCGTACTGGCCTTCCAAAAAGGCAGAGACTGTCAAAACACTGTTTTCATTGTTCAGGATCGCTCTTGTGATCCGGGTCAGAGACATCCCGATGCCGTAAAATGTGGCCCCTTTTCGTTCAATGATATGGTAAGCCGCATCTCTCGTGTTGACAAAAATATCATCTAATGTTTTTTGGTCAATGGTTCCCTTTTGCAGATAGCTTTCAATGGTGTCATAACCGATCGTTGTATGGCTCCAAACCGGAAGTTCCGTGTCGCCGTGTTCGCCGATAATTGCGGCATGGACATTGCGCGGGTCAATTCCGAAGTGGGCGCTCAAAGAGTTGCGGAGACGCGCGGAGTCAAGCACTGTGCCCGAACCGATAACATGTTCTTTCGGCAGGCCGGACTCTTTCCAAGTTACATATGTCAAAATGTCAACCGGGTTGCTGGCAACAAGAAAAATCCCGTTAAAGCCGCTGTCCATGATGCTCTTAATCATGCCTTTAAAAATTTTTGCGTTTTTGGCAACAAGATCAAGCCTTGTTTCGCCCGGTTTTTGCGGGGAACCTGCCGTAATGACAACAAGATCGGCAGTGCCGCAATCGGAATAATCGCCTTTCCAAACGCGGGTCGGCGTAGGCGCAAATGGCAGGCCGTGGTTCAGGTCCATGGCTTCCCCTTCTGCTTTTGCTTCGTTAATATCGATTAAAACAAGCTCTTCTGCAACACCCTGATTAATCATGGCGTAGCAGTAACTTGTACCAACTGCACCCGTTCCAACCACTGCAATACGATTGACCTTTTTCATGTATAATCTTCCTTCCCATCAAAAGTAAAAGATATATCCACTGTATGAAAGCAGTTTTGCAAGCCCGGCATGGCGGGCCCCTATCCAGTCTATGGATATTGTGCCAACTCCTAATGGATTCCATACTGCTTTTCCTTTAAAGCAGGACGATTAAACTTTTGCAGCAAATGCTGCCATACGGTTTGTGAAAGAGATGGACGGCATGCTCTTTTATGACTGAAATTGATCGTTCCGTTCATTTTCTTTTCTTCCACATGGGTAAGTATACCACTATTTTTGTGATCAGATTCACATATTTTATGGCGAAAATTTGAAAATTCACCTGCCTGCATGAAGGAAAATGACGGTTTTTCCGTTATTATCCGTTTACATTTTTCACAAATGATTTTATTTGAAAAGGTCAGATATGTAAACGGTATTCCCTTTTGTGCGCACTTTCACAAATTGACCCGGGCAGAGAAATGAATGGCTGATCCCACCCAAATGATTGAATGCCTGCTCTGTCCTCCAAAAACGCAGAATCTGCCCGCTTAAAAAAAATCCGCATCACATGCATGGAAGCGTGGACGGCAGACATCGACAAAAACGCAACTGTCCAGTCATTCAATTGCGCATCATAAATGGACGTGATGTGGACAGCCAGTACGCCGAGCATAATAAAGCCTCACATAAAATCAATTTCATATAAATGCACTTTTTTCAAAGAAAGCATCTCCTTTTCTCTTCATACCGGCTGCTTTATTTGTACTCTAACAACGATTTCTTAATTTATTATTAAAGAAGAAAAAAACGGTTTCACCGCCAATTCTTTTCTTCCCATCCCCGGTACTTGCCCCGCAAAAAACACGAATGATATTTACCGTTGACTTTTAATTGTTCGCATTTTATCCTTAATTTATCCTTCTATGTAGGGAATGTTCCTTTGCTGTTTTTTAATTTTATAAAGTATTAGACTTTTTTCATTTTACAAGTATAATAATAAGTATCATTTTCTTTGTGCATTTTTCTACCAAATGAAAGGAGCGATTATCCTTGCATCAAATTGATGAAAAGAAAGCACCCCGGATGGCACTGCAGGCAGACATGGATTTTCTCGCCGGGCTGCTGGATAAAGTGATCCTATTTGAAGGCGGCGAAGCATTGCTCAAAACGATCCAAAATATTCGCTCCCTGGCACAAAAAGCGAGGGAAACAGGCGATGAGGCTTTCTACCTTCAATTAAAAAAAGAAATTACAGATCTGAATCCGCCAGAACGCCAGGAAGTCATCCGCGCCTTCTCTACCTATCTGCAATTATTTAATATTACCGAGCAAAATTTTAGGATTAAGCGCCGGCGGGAGTACCAATCGGAAGATACAGACCAGGTTCAACCGCGTTCACTTGAAGATGGCATCGAAACGCTGCGGAAAGAAAAAGTGCCGGCTGAAATGGTTGCAGAACTGCTGAACAGCTTATCGCTTGAACTGATTATCACGGCACACCCGACAGAAGCAACAAGGCGGACCATTCTGCAAATCCACAAACGCATTGCAGATCTTTTAAAAGCGCTCGAATATGCAAACACCCGTTACGAGAAAAAAGTCATTGAAGAAACGATTTTGAATGAGATTACCATTTTATGGCAAAGTTCCGAAATCCGCGAGAAAAAACCGTCCGTTCTCGACGAAGTGAAAAACGGGCTTTACTATTTCGACAATGTCCTGTTCGACGTGCTGCCGCGCATACACGAAGACTTGGAAGACTATCTGCACGAATCGTACGGACAGCGATTTAAAGTCCCTTCCTATCTTCATTTTGGCTCGTGGATCGGCGGCGACCGGGACGGAAACCCGAACGTGACCGCGGACATCACCTGGAAAACGCTCGAAATGCAACGTGAACTCGTATTGGAAAAATATAAAAAGTCGCTTACAACACTCCGGGAGCTCCTCAGCCATTCTTCCAAAAAAATAAGCGCCAGCCATGCCCTGCTTGCGTCTGTGGAAAGCGAAGAAAATACAATGCCGGCTGCAAAATTATGGCCGACAAAAGATGAAATTTACCGCAGAAAACTGACGATTATGATCCATAAACTGGAATGTGTGGGGAAAAACAATGGCGGCTATCACTCCACAGAGGAGCTCCTTGCCGATCTGTATATGATCCGGGACAGCGTGAACCAGCACCATCCGGCCGGGCATCCGATTAAATTGCTCCGCAAAGTCATCCGCCAGGTCGAGTTGTTCGGTTTCCACCTGGCATCACTCGATATCCGCAACCATAGCGGCGAGCATGAATCGGCCCTTGCCGAGGTGCTTTATAACGTCAATATTGCGAAGGACTATAAAAATCTGTCCGAAGATGAAAAAGTCGCGGTGCTCCTGAAAGCTCTAAACGACCCGCGGCCGATGATTTCAATCTATGATACTTTTACGCCGGAAACGCAGGAAGTCATCAATACATTCCGGATGATCAAACGCGCCCACCAAACATTTGGCGAACGGTCCATCCAGGTATATTTGATCAGCATGGCACACTCGGTCAGCGACGTGCTGGAAGTGCTCGTGCTCGCGAAAGAAGCCGGCCTGTACCGCGTCTACCCGAGCGGGGATATTTTAAGCGAGATCCATATCGCCCCGCTTCTGGAAACGATCGCGGACTTGCGGAACGGCGCGAAAATGCTCGAAACCCTTTTCCAAATGCCCATTTACCGGAACCATTTAAAGGTGCGAGGCAATCTGCAGGAAGTCATGCTCGGCTATTCCGACGGTAGCAAAGACGGCGGCACGATGACAGCGAACTGGCAGCTGTACAAAGCACAGAAAGAAATTCACGAAATGGGCGCCAAATACGGCATCAAGCTGAAATTTTTCCACGGGCGCGGCGGTTCGCTCGGGCGTGGCGGCGGCCCGCTTTATTCAAGCCTTTTGTCCCAGCCGCCAGTTACACTTGGCGACGGCGTGAAAATCACCGAGCAGGGTGAGGTGCTGTCATCGCGCTATTTGCTGCGCGACATTGCTTACCGAAGCCTTGAGCAGGCGACATCTACAATGATGTGTGCCATCACGGAACAAAAACAGAACGAGAAAAATGGCAAAACGCCAAACGAAGAAGCTGTCAGGGCAATGGATAAAATTTCCGAATATGCGCTTGAAAAATATCAGGAACTCGTCTTCCGCGACCCTGACTTCCTGTCTTATTTCAAACAGGCAACGCCTTTAAATGAGATCGGTGAACTCAACATCGGCTCCCGCCCGATGAGCCGGAAAGGGAGCGCCCGTTTCGAAGACTTGCGCGCCATTCCGTGGGTATTTTCCTGGACGCAAAGCCGCCAGCTCCTCCCCGCCTGGTATGCAGCCGGCACAGGTCTGAGCAAATATGTGGAAGAAACCGGCAATTTCAAGTTGCTCCAGGAAATGTATGCATCATGGCCGTTCTTCCACGCAACGATCAATAACCTGCAAATGGCATTGATCAAGGCGGAGCTTTCCACGGCTGAAGAATATACGAGGCTGGTGAAAGATCCTGAAGTTGCCGGCCGGATTTTCGGCCTGATCAAAGCGGAATACGAACTAACGAAGGAAATGGTTTTAAAGATTGCGGACCAAAAAGAATTGCTGGATTACACGCCAAACATTAAAGAATCGGTGCGTCTCCGCAACCCGTACGTTGACCCGCTGAACCTGTTCCAAGTCTACCTTATTTCGCAACTGCGTGAACGCGAAAACAAAGATGAAAAAGCCCGGCACCTGCTGATGGAGGTCCTGCTTACAATCAACGGCATCGCCGCAGGGCTCCGGAATACAGGCTGATAGCAAAAAAACCTGTCTTGAATCAAGGCAGGTTTTTTTGTACGCTACTTTTTGGGGGCCAAAAACTTTTCCGCATGGTAAAGGGCAGCCCATGCTATGGGGAAACTTGTCCCCTCCTTTTTAACGGAAATTGTAAAAAAATGCAGAACTTATTGTATAATGGCTTTAAGAATATGCCGGGGGTGTGCTAATGGATGACTTTATCGGATTGATTTCAGTCATTTTAATTTTTTCTGTGCCGATTGTCGCAATTGTAACGAATTTTTTTAAGTCGCGCGAAAAAATAAGAGTACAAGTTTTGGAGAAAGAACTGGAGCTTGAAAAACTGAAAAACGAAAACTTCCTGCTGGAAACAGAAAAAATGAGGCTGGAATTACAAAAAATGGAGCTGGACGGGCCTAAGGATGAGTGGGTTGTGAAATAAGCTTAGAAAATTAAAGCAAGTTAAAAGAGCGGCCTACTCATTTACCGCTCTTTTTCACCTGCGCATCTTTCCGCTTCTTTTTCGGGAAGGTAATCGTAAATGTTGTCCCTTCGCCAAGTTTGCTGTCGACTCTGATTTTGCCGCTGTGCTTTTCCACAATCCATTTTGCAATGGAAAGGCCGAGGCCGAGGCTTTCCGTTTTCGTCCGTGATTTGCTGACCTGAAAGAAGCGGTCAAATATTTTCTCACGGTCCTCCTCTTTCAGGCCGATGCCGTTGTCCTGTACGGAGATACCGACATGGTTTTTGCTTTCAAAGCAAGCCAGCTCAATTTTCCCGCCGTCCCCCGTGTATTTCATCGCATTGTCAAGCAAAATGACAATGAGCTGGTGGATCCGGTCGCGGTCCCCTGAAAACGTAACCGGCGGGGCGGATTTTAAAATCAGGGTTTTTCCCTGGATGGCCGCCAGTTCTGAAAAATGATCCATAATCTCCCGGAGCAGCTCATCGAGATAAAATGGTTTTCGTTCAATTTCAATTTTATCCGAATCGGAACGTGCCAGTGTCAAGAGGTTGGACACAAGCTTTGTAAGACGGCGGCATTCATTCAAAACAGTGGAAATATCCTGGAGAACATCCCGCACCGTTTCATTCGGCTTGCGCAGCAAAAGCTCCACTCGTGACTGGATCACCGCAAGCGGCGTGCGAATTTCATGGGAAGCATCAGAAACAAATTGCGTTTGTTTATCCCACGCGGCTTTGATCGGTTTTAATGCCCGTTCCGCCAACACCAGCCCGGCGATCACCGCAAGCAGGCTGGCGAGCGCGCAGCCGGCAATCGTAATGATCATCAGTTTATGGAGCATGAGCACTTCCCCGTCAATTTGCGCAAGGAACTGGATTTTCACATCTTCATTTTGCATCATGCCTTTTACCGTGTACGTCCGAAAGTAATGCCCCGCTACCTTGATCGTTTCCATACGGTGGACATGTGCCGGTGCAAATTCCGCCGCATATTGTTCATAAAGATACACATCCGGACCGTCACTGGGTGTGGACATCAGGTTATTATTTTTGTCCCAGATCAAAATGCGCAGGCGGATATCATTGCCGTGGGGATCGCCGGCTAAGCTTCCACCTTTTTTTTCGATCCGGTCGAGCGCCCTGTAAATGGACTGGTCAGCCTCGCTGTACATATGTGTGCGCACATACATATAAATGACCGTTCCTAAAACGGCAATCAGCAAAATAAATACGCATGCGTTTAATGCCGTCAGTTTGATCCTCGTTTTACGGAACATGAATTATTTGTCCGGCTCCTTTAAAAGGTATCCAATCCCGCGCACATTTTGGATATCTTTATGATAGCCGAACGGTTCCAGCTTTTTCCGCAAATGGTGGATGTATACTTCCACAATCGCAATCGTCGTATCGCTTTCAAATCCCCAGACCCGGTCAAAAATCTGTTCACGCGTTAAAATATTGCCGCTGTTTTGGATCAGGTATTCGAGCAGTTCGTATTGTGTGATCGTCAGTTTCAACGGCTGGCCGTCGACTTTGATTTCTTTTTCTTTTCCGAATAACTCGATGCCGCGGTAACGGAGCGTATGGTCGATCGTCATATTGCCCGATCGTCTGAGCGATGCGCGGATCCTCGCTTTTAGTTCCGCAGCCTGGAACGGTTTGACAATATAATCATCGCCCCCGATTTCAAGCCCTGTGACCCGGTCCTCAAGCGAGTCTTTTGCCGTCACAAACAGGACCGGCGTTTCGACCCGGTCTTTCCGCAACGTTTTTAATATCGAAAAGCCGTCCATCTCCGGCAGCATGACATCAAGCAGGATAATGTCGAAAATATTTTGCTGGGCAAGATACAGCGCTTCTTCCCCGTCTGTTGCGGTTTCCACTTCGAATTCATCTTCGAGCATCCGCTTCATGGATTCCAAAAGGGATACGTTGTCTTCCACAATCAACAGCTTCATCAGTAAAACCTCCATTTTTCCATTATATCAAAAAGATTCTGCTCCTTCTTTCCATTCCAGCGGCTTGCTACTATGGGAAAACACCCGGATGCGTTTGTCCGGGTGTTTTCCTATATTATTTGTTCTACGGACTGCAAAAATTTTACGCAGTAAGTGTCTTCCGGTTATTATTCGTACCGCAAAGCCTGAATCGGATTCAGTTTTGACGCTTTATTTGCCGGGAAAACGCCGAAGACGACACCGACAATGAGCGAAAAGCCGAACGAAAGGGCAGTAACTGAAAGCGACAGGGTAACGCTCGTGCTTGCAAAGAGCGCGTAAATTTTGATAGCGGCAAACCCGGCCCCTACGCCGATCAGGCCGCCTAATGCACTCAATACGACCGCTTCAATCAAAAACTGGACAAGAATATCTTTCCGTTTTGCCCCGATCGCTTTCCGGATCCCGATTTCCTTCGTCCGTTCCGATACAGAAACAAACATAATATTCATAATCCCGATCCCGCCAACCAATAGCGAGATGCTTGCGATGCTGCCGAGAAGGAGTGACATCGTATTCTGTACGTCGCTCATCGCATCCATGACATCCTGCGAATTGGAAACACTGTAATCGTCCGTATCATGGAAGACGGATAAAAGCGCGTAATTCAACTGGCGTTCGACAAAAGAAACCTGGTCTGCACTTTGCACCTGAACGTAAACCGAACTGATGGCATTGGAACCGGTCAGTTGCTCGGCTGTTCTGAGCGGCACGAAAATTGTATCATCCCCGCTTGACCCCATCGAGCTACCGGAAGATTGCAGGACGCCGACCACTTTATAGGAAGTCCCGTTCAGCTGGACCGTCTGCCCGACCGGGTTTTCCCCGGAAAACAAGGTTGATGCCGCACTTGATCCGAGCACAACGGTTTTTAAGCGCAGTTCATTGTCTATATCGGCAAGAAAGCGGCCGTTTGCAACTTTTATATTTTTGATTTTTTGATAAGATGCAGTGGTGCCAACAACGCTAATTGTGGACGATGTTGTTCCGTTTTTGGCAGTGATCCGTCCTGAAATGACCGGGGCAACCCGCTTCACACCGTTCACTTTTTGCAAACCATTGACATCATCGGCCGTAAAATCACTGCTGTCCGAGTTAAGAACGCTGACGCTTAATACGTTTGTGCCAAGGCTGTTAATCGAAGCATTCACGGATTGGGAGCTGGACTGCCCGATCGAGACGAGGGCAATCACCGAAGCTACCCCGATAATAATCCCGAGCATCGTCAAAAACGATCGCAGTTTGCTTGTTTGGATGTTTCGCCATGCCAGTTTAAAAGAAGGCAGAAGTTTCAACAGGATCCCCTCCGTTCTCATATAGCCGGCCGTCTTTAATCTGCACAATCCGCTTGGCCTGTCTTGCAACGCCAAGGTCATGGGTAATTAAAATAATGGTATGGCCTTCCCCGTTTAACTTTTTCATCACGTCCAAAATTTCTTTGCTTGTTTTGCTGTCGAGGGCACCGGTCGGTTCATCTGCAAGCAGAATCGGCGGATTGCAAACGAGAGAGCGTGCAATCGCAACACGCTGCTGCTGGCCGCCGGAAAGCTGTGTCGGAAGGTGCTGGGCACGGTCACCCAGGCCGACTTTTTCAAGGCATTCCTGCGCCAATTGCTTCTGCTCCTGCGGGGCTACTCCTTGGTACAAAAGCGGCAACTCAACATTTTCAATTGCTGTCAGTTTCGACAGCAGGTTGAAGTTCTGGAAAATAAAGCCGATTTTTTGGTTGCGGATCGTTGCCAGCTCATAATCGTTCAGCTTTCCAACATCATTTCCTTCCAATATATATTCGCCGGATTCCGGTTTATCGAGGCAGCCGATCATGTTCATCAATGTAGATTTGCCGGAGCCGGACGGGCCGATAATCGCGATGAATTCCCCCTCCTCGACGTGGAGGGAAATCCGGTGCAGGGCAGTCACCGTTTCTCCGCCGACTTTATATGTTTTGACTAAATCTTTTATTTCGATGATGGTTTTTCCCATTATTGTGCGCCTCCATGCATGTTAGCCCCATTTCCGCCTGGCATGCCGCCGCCCATGAATCCGCCGCTTGCGCCCGGCATATTGCCTTTTTGCGTGCCACGTCCGGTAGAAGACGAGCTGCTGTTGGCATTAGGCAGGACAACTTGCTGGCCTTCGCTCAAACCGCTTGTCACCTGGATGTCATCATCATTATAGGCACCGGTTTTGATCGTTGTCTTCGCCACACCGGAATCGGTTTTAACGTATACATACTTTGTGCTGCCATCGGTATGGACGGCATCAACCGGCACATACAGCGCGTTTTTTACGATTTTTGTTGTGATGGTTGCTTCCGTGGACATGCCCACTTTGATGTTTTTTGGATTGCCGATCGACAAGGTGACTTTAAAAGTCGATACGCCATTAGTGTTGGTTCCTTCTTCCGCAACATCCGTGACTTTGCCGTTAAATGTTTTGTCATCCAGGGCGTTCAGCGTAATGTTGGCATCTTGCCCTTCTTTCACTTTGTTAATATCCGTTTCATCGACAGAAATGGTCGTTTCCAATTGATTGTAATTTTTAATATGTGCCACAACCTGGCCGTTTCTTAACTGATCGCCGCTTGCAACGCTGAGCGATGTAATTTCGCCGGAAATCGGGGCCGTGATCGGATCGCTGCCGTCTTCAAAGGTGACTAGTTTGTCTCCTTTTTTCACGGTATCGCCGCTTGAAACGAGTACATCTTCCACTGTTGCCGCCTTGTCCGCTTCTACATCTTTGCTGCTTGCCGATTCAACCGTTCCGGAACCGGTCACTTTTACCGATAATGTTCCTTTCTCTACTGTGGCCGTCTGGACCGTCTTTGTGCTTGCGTCTGCACTGTTTGCCCTGCTCTTTACATAGAAAAGCGACCCTCCCCCGATGACCACAATAATCAAAATCACTACAATGATCCACTTCTTCATCTTTATGTTCTCCTTTCCTGTTTTCCAATTTTATAGAAACTATCTGTTCTTCTTTCTGACTTCATCATGATGGGGAAAACTTAAATTTTTCTTAATGTTTTCGTTGCAAAATGCGAGGATTGAAAAACAGGCCGCACCGTCAGCCCGATACTGACGGTATATGATGGGAATCGACAAAAAAGATATTCAAGCGTAGCGAATCATGCTATAATAAACAATTATATGACGAAAAAGAGAGGGCCACCGATGAAGAAAAAAATCCTGATGTCCTTTTTAAGCCTAATTGGGATCCTGGTCATCGCCTGTGGCGGTTATGCCTACTATGTTTATCACTCGGCAAAAGCTGCGGCTAATAAAATGCATGAATCGTTGGCAGGCACTTCAAATGAAAGCATCTCAAGCCAGAACGGGCAGCCGATTTCCGTTTTGCTGCTTGGTGTGGATGAACGTGCAAATGACAGCGGCCGTTCCGATGCCATCATTGTGATGACCATTAATCCGAAAAAAAGCACGACACAGCTGGTCAGCATCCCGCGGGATACAAGGACGCTGATCGCCGGACGCGGCACATATGACAAAATCAATGCTGCGTATGCATATGGCGGAACCAGTATGGCACTGCAGACCGTTGAGGACTTTACCGGTATCCAAATGGATTATTATGTGAAAATCAACATGCAGGCCCTGAAAAAACTGGTCAATGCGGTTGGCGGCATTACCGTCAACAACACAATTGACTGGCATGACGAAGGGTACTATAAAAAAGGGTACCATTACAAAAAAGGGGAAATTCATCTGAACGGAGCCCAGGCGCTCGGCTATGTCAGAATGCGCCATCTTGATCCGGAAGGCGATTTTGGCCGCAATAAACGGCAGCGGAAAGTGATCGAGGCGCTGATCCGGAAAGCAACCAGCATTTCTTCTGTGGCAAAATACAGCAGTATCCTTGATACGCTTGGCGACAATGTCAAAACAAATATGACGTTTAATGACATGCTTACGATTGAGAAAAATTACCGGAATGCCGCCAAAAACATTACCGAGTATGAAGTAAAAGGCACCGATGCCAACTTTGACGGGATCTATTATTTGGCGGTGTCAGATGCTGAAAAAGAAAAAGTCACGCAAATGCTGGAAGAAAATCTGTCTGGTGACTAAGGAATAGTGGAAACAAACAACCCGCTTCCGGCATGCAGAAGCGGGTTGTTCTGTCAACGGCTTTCAATAAACCGGATTACTTCTTCAAGCGGCGTTTCTGCCATTGACCCGAGGCGGTGGTCAATCTCGCCGAACTTGAGGTCTTTTGTTACCCGGTTCGGGACGACTACGCATGCCATACCGGCGCGTTTTGCCGCAAGCGACCCGTTTGGCGAATCTTCGAAGACGAGGCATTGTTCCGGTTCCACGCCGAGACAGCCGGCTGCTTTCAAATACAAAGCAGGGTCCGGTTTGACTTTTTCAACGTCATCGGAAGATTTGATGCAGTCAAAATAAGCGAGAAGGCCAAGCTGGCGCAAATAGCGGTGCAGCCATTTCCTGTCGGAGCTTGAAGCCAGCCCGACTTTAAGCCCGAGGTTCTTGGCCGACTTTAAATAATCTTCCACGCCTTCGCGGGCCGCGCCTTTTTCGAGCCGTTTTAAAAACATTTCCTCCAGCTCGTGGTCCAGTTTTTCTGTATCAAGCGGCTTTTTGATCTGCTCTTCAAGATATTTAAACGGCTTAAAACCCGAATGCGTGCCTACCCCCTTTCCCCATAGTTCAAGCGGCATCTCGCAATTGTAGCCGCGAAAAATTTCACAAAGCGCTTCATAGTGTTCCGATTCCGTATCCATAATCAGCCCGTCGAAATCAAAAATCACAGCTTTTATCATCCGTAAAACCCCTTTCTGTTTCCCTTAACATTATACGTTAAAAACACTTTTCCTCCCAAAATGGTTTTGAAATCTTTTCCAAAATATTAAATACCGTATTCCTTCACAAAGTTGTAAATTATTTCTGGATAATGCCAGTATTTGACAAATCTATGAAAAATATATGAACTTTTTATGAAATTTTTATGAAACATGGCGGAATAAGGGTAAAAGACAATACAATCTATATTTTTTTATTGTAAAATAGGTTAGCACCATAATAAAGGTGAAAAAATAAAAGTACCACCTTTTTTTCATTTGCTTTTATTTGTACACTATTTTACCAAACCGGAAGGAGAGAAAAAATGTGTTGAGGAAACTACCTTGGAAACTGGTGCTGCTTTTGTCCCTCACATCGCTCTTTTTGCTCGGCGGATGTGACACCAAATTTGCAGTGCTCGACCCACAAGGCCCAATGGCGCGGGAACAATATCATTTGATTGTTTACTCATCCATCTTAATGGCCTTTGTATTCGTCGTTGTCCTTGGGTTGTATCTTTATATGGTGATAAAATACAGGGCGTCGCGTCTGCCGGCTGATTATAAACCGCCGCAAATCCACGGCCATAAAGTGCTGGAAACGGTGTGGACCATTATCCCGGTGCTGATTATTATTGCCATTGCCATTCCAACCGTTAAAGCAAACTATTCGGTTGAAGAAACGCCAAAATCCATGAAAAGCGAAAAACCTTTAACGATTTATGTCACGTCATCGGAATGGAAATGGATTTTCAGTTATCCGGAACAGGGCATTGAAACCGTTAACTATGTAAACATCCCGGCTGGGCGGCCAATCAATTTCGAATTGACATCATCCGGTACGATGGCATCTTTCTGGATCCCTGAACTTGGCGGACAGAAATATACGATGCCGAACATGACGATGAGGCTGATTCTGGCTGCAGACCACCCTGGCGAATATACAGGAAGAAACGCAAACTTCAACGGGGAAGGCTTTGCAAAGATGGACTTCGATGTGTTGGCCCAAACACCGAAAGATTTTAATGCGTGGGTGAAGGAAGTCAAAAGCAGAGCGCCTCAAATGAAAAAATCGGATTATGAAAACCTGGTTAAAAAAGAAGGCCTTGTAGGAAGGCATACCTATACAGGGACCCATTTAAAATGGGATAAACCGGATGAACAAAAAAGCTATTATGAAGAATCGGAAAAAGGTGAGAAACAAAATCACCATCACCACCACGATATGTCCGGTATGGATATGGGCGGAAAATAATCATTGGAATAGGAGGAAAACAGTGTGAAACTTAGTGATTTTTTCGTCACCGGTGAACCGGCCATATATGCCGCCGAAGTTGGCATGGCACTTGGCGCGGCCGCTGTGATCTTTTCTCTAACCTATTTCAAGAAATGGAAATGGTTATGGAAAGAATGGCTGACAACCGTTGACCATAAAAAAATCGGGATTATGTACATTATCGTTGCGGTATTAATGTTATTCCGCGGCGGTGTCGATGCTTTAATGATGAGAACACAGCTTGCACTGCCGAACCAGCATCTGCTTGATGCCAACCATTACGACGGGATCTTTACGACCCACGGGGTTGTCATGATCTTATTTATGGCGATGCCGTTTTTGTTCGGCCTGATTAACGTTGCTGTTCCGCTCCAAATCGGGGCGCGCGATGTTGCCTTCCCGCTTTTGAACGCATTCAGCTTCTGGGCAATGGTTGCAGGGATGTGCCTCTTTAATATTTCATTTATTATCGGGGGTTCCCCTACTGCCGGCTGGACGAACTACTTCCCGCTTGCAGGCACGGAATTTACAAAAGGTGTCGGAAACAACTATTATGCAATGGGCCTGCAGCTTTCCGGGATCGGGACACTGGCAACGGCCGTAAACTTCATTGTCACGATTCTGAAAATGCGGGCGCCGGGCATGACATTAATGAAAATGCCGATGTTCGTATGGTCTACTTTGATTACTTTTATCATCGTGCTTTTTGCTTTCCCTGTTTTGACAGTGGCTTTGGCAGAAGTAACGTTTGACCGTACTTTCGGCGCACACTTCTTTACCATGGGTTCAGGCGGCAGCCCGATGTTATGGGCAAACTTGTTCTGGATCTGGGGCCACCCGGAAGTGTACATTGTGTTGCTGCCATCTCTTGGGATTTACGCGGACATTATCGCTACATTCTCGGGTAAACGATTGTTTGGATATGCCTCCATGGTCGTTGCGATGGCTGGTATCGCATTCTTCAGTTATTTCACATGGGTTCACCACTTCTTTACAATGGGGAACACATCCGTCGTAAACTCGTTCTTCTCGATCTCAACGATGATTATCGCGATACCAACGGGTGTCAAATTATTTAACGAAATCTTTACATTGCATAAAGGGAAAATTAGAACAACAACGCCTATGCTTTGGTCGCTTGCCTTTATCCCGACATTTTTGATCGGCGGGGTTACGGGTGTTATGCTTTCCATGGCAGCAGCAGACTATCAATATCACAATTCATATTTCCTGATTGCCCACTTCCACTATACATTGATTCCGGCAGTCGCCTATGCATGTTTCGCAGGGCTCCACTACTGGTATCCGAAAATGTTCGGCTATATGCTGAATGAAAAACTGGGCAAAATTACGTTCTGGTTGTGGATGGTCGGCTTTAACCTTTGCTTCCTGCCGCAATTCTTTGTCGGCCTCGACGGAATGGCGCGCCGGATGTACACTTATGAAGCAGGACTTGGCTGGACAGGTTGGAACTTCGCCTCTACAGTAGGTGCCTATATCATGGGGATTGGGTTCCTCGTCCTGGCTTGGAACATTGTTTACAGCATTAAACATGGCGTTCGCGACACGACCGGTGATCCTTGGGATGGCCGCACATTAGATTGGGCAACCCCTACACCGGTTCCGGAATATAACTTTGCGAAACAGCCGGTTGTCTCTACACTTGATGCGTTCGCAGAATACAAAGAAAACGGCACACCGATTTACCGGGATGAAGAGTACAAACCGATCCATATGCCAAATAACTCGGCAATGCCATTTTTCTCCGCTGTATCGATGGGCCTTGCAGGTTTCGGCCTTGTCTGGTCCTGGTGGTGGCTCGCCATTCTCGGCGGTTTGATGATGCTCGGCTGCCTTGCGTGGAGATCGTTTGACCCGGATAAAGGGCACTATATCAGTGTAGAAGAAATCATTCGCACAGAAAATACAAGAGCAGGAGGTGTAAAACGATGAGCGACGAACATTTGGATACATCATTGCCCCTCGAATACCAGCGCAATCAGGACCGTTTAACCATTTTCGGTTTCTGGGTTTTCCTGGCGGCTGAAATCACTTTGTTTGCAACGCTGTTTGCAACGTATTTTACACTCCAGCACCAAACAGCAGGCGGGCCTGTTCAGCAGGACATCTTTGAGCTCAAAGGTGTCCTGATTGAAACCTTTGTCCTTTTGACAAGCAGTTTTACATGCGGAATTGCCGTCTTCAATATGCGCAACCGGAATAAAGGCGCGATGCTCGGCTGGTTTATCGTTACCCTTCTTCTCGGTTTAACTTTCGTCGGCTTTGAAATCAATGAATTTGTCACGTACGTTCATGATGGGGCAACACTGCCGACAAGCGCATTCCTTTCCGCATTCTATGTATTGCTCGGAACGCACGGATGCCACGTTTCCCTCGGGATTTTATGGGGAATATCGATTATTATACAACTGATCCGCCGCGGTTTAACGCCGATGACGGCACGCAAATTTTTCGTTGTAAGTATTTACTGGCACTTCCTTGATGTTGTCTGGATCTTTATCTTCACTTTCGTTTATTTAGGAGGGTTGATGAAATAATGGAGCATCATTCAAAATATCCGATCGGCCATGTCATCGGTTTTCTGCTTTCAATCGTATTGACCCTTGTGGCACTGTATGTTGCTTTGTATACCAACCTTTCTAAAACGGCGATCATCTGGACAATCGGATTGTTTGCCTTCCTCCAGGCTGGCGTGCAATTATTTATGTTCATGCACGTCAAAGAAGGCGAAAACGGAAAGATCAATGTCAGCAATATGATCTACAGCATCATCATTGCGATCGTCGTTGTTTACGGAACCATCTGGGTTATGCACTTTTAACCAAAAAAACCTGCATCCTTTTAGCGGATGCAGGTTTTTTTATGGCTTGTCCGGACAGACGCATTTGCAAATACGGCCAAATCGGCAATTCTTCCCGAGGGCCGGTTTATGGCTTGAACGCATCAACCGGTATCAACCCGGACCGGATGGATGCCTTTTGGCGCTGGTTATGCCGCACTTATTGCGCTGTATAACCGCCGTCCACGAGCAGGGCAATACCGGTTACAAATTCATTTTCGCACAGGAACACGATGGCATGGGCGATTTCATCCGCACGCCCGAGCCGGCCGATCGGATGCCTTGCGACCAGGCCGTCATAAAAATCGCCGAGTGCTTCCTTATTCACCATGCCGGTTTCAACATACCCCGGGTTCACCGCATTCACGCGAATGCCTTTTGATGCATATTCAAGGGCCAGCGACTTTGTCATCAGGTTGACGGCACCTTTGCTTGCATTGTAGGCAAAAGCGCCCGGTTCGCCGACGTACCCTAAAATAGAGGATGTATTGACAATACAGCCACCGCCTGTTTTCAACATTTCACGGATGGCATATTTCGAACCGAAAAATACACCGTTTTGATTGACGGAAATGACTTTTTGGTAGTCTTCAAAGCTCAGTTCATGGGTTTCGGCCATGACGCCGATGCCGGCATTGTTCACCATAATATCCACTTTGCCGTACCGGTTGACGGTTTCTGCGACAAGATCGGCGACGGACTGTTCATCAGATGCGTCGGCACGAATAAAGCAAACATCCGCCCCTTTTTCTTTGAGTTCTTTTTCAACCGCTTTGCCGCTTTCTTCGTTGTAATCGGAAATGACCACTTTCGCCCCTTTTTCCGTAAAAGCTTTTGCGGTTGCAAGTCCGATCCCGGAAGCGCCGCCTGTAACAATTGCAATTTTATTTTCTAAGCTGGCCATTACAATTCCCTCCCATTGTGAGTATGTACACATTTTCACTATACCGCTAAAAAGTAAGCGCTGTCAATTTTTATATCTATTTTTTGCGAAAAACAGTTTGCCTGGCTGGAATCGTTCTTCAGCCGTTCACTTCCGGTTTTCCAGCGAAAATCCCGGTAAGCAAAAAGCGGCTGCCCGGCATGCAACAAGCATTCCGGGCAGCCGCCTCCTTATTCTGCCACTTTTTCTTTTCTTTCTTTGCTCCGTTTTTCGAGAATCATCTGTTTGAAGTTTTTCTGTTTTTCTTTCGGCCACGATTTGAATTCTTTCAGGAATTTTTCATAATTTGGCAGAACATCATCGATCGCGCCGTATTGCTTAATTTCCCCTGCTTCCAGCCACATCGCTTTCTCGCAAAATTTCTTTACCTGACCCATGGAGTGGCTGATGAAAAAGATCGTTTTGCCTGCATCCTTGAATTCATTCATCTTCTCAAAACATTTATCAGCAAATGTCTGGTCGCCGACTGATAACGCCTCGTCAATAACAAGAATATCAGGGTCAACGTTGACCGAGATGGCAAATCCGAGCCGTGACTTCATCCCGCTTGAATATTTTTTAACAGGCTGATCAATGAACTGCCCGATATCCGCAAATTCAATAATTTGCGGGGTTAGCTCCTTAATCTGCTTTTTGGTAAACCCAAGCATCAGACATTTCAGTTCAATATTTTCAAGGCCTGACAATTCATTGTTTAAGCCGGAGTTGATGGCAATTAGCGATGTTTCGCCGTTTAATTCAATCGTTCCGGTTGTGGGCGGAATAATGCCGGTAATCAGATTGGACAAGGTTGATTTGCCGGCGCCATTAACGCCGACCACACCGATGACATCCCCGTTGCTTGCCTCAAAAGAGATGTTCTGCAAGGCGTAGAAATCATCGCCATAACCGCCCGGCAAAATGATATCGAGAATTTTTTCCGAATTGCTCCGGTACATTTTATACTTTTTCGAAACGTTTTTAAATCTGACAGATATGCTCATAGATTAGAACTCCCTGTTGTATATTCAATACGATTATTATAAAGAAACAAATGCCGTTCGTTAAGCATTATCGGGATCTTTTTCTTCGCGTAAACCATAAAAACAGACAGACGCCAATCAAGATGCCGAAACTGTCAAAAGTGATGACATCTATAAAATGCCCTGTTCTGCCGCTGACAAAACTTTGATGCCATTCGTCGAAATTGGCATAGAAAAAACTTGCCAGAAAGCCGGCCGGGACTGCAAAACGGACAGGAACCAAAACCGTGCGCAAAGTTAGAAGGATCAGCAAAGTACAGACGGCATATTCCGCCACATGGCAGGATTTCCGGATCCAGAATTCAATAAAATCATACGGCAGCGTTGACGTGACAAGCGCACCCCCGTAATAAAATTCGATTTTCGGCAATGTGTTTGCATCGAGGTGTACCAGCTTTTCCAATTCCGGCCGCATGTCCTGTTCCTTATAGGGCTGATTGGAGAAAAGAAACATGGCAGCCATAAACAGGATACATATGCCCGCAAGCACCAACGCGCTTTGTTTTTTCTTCATGAGCAATGGCAAAGCCTCCTATTCGCTCTTTCCATTTTACATGAGTAAGAAAAATGTTGCATCCTTTTTAGGCGTTTTTCTTCCAATGGGCAAAAAAAGAAGTAGCCCTTTTCAGCTGTTTTCGGGAAAATAAAAAACAAGGCATCTGGCCCTGAAACGTTATTTTTCTTTTAAACGGTGGTATGTGTTCCCCTATTTTTGTACCGTAATCGTTTTGGCGTCGCTCCAAATGCCGTTTTTGACAGCATACAACGACAATTTTGTGCCTGCCTTTTGCTTTTTGATTTTCACGATGAACTTGCCATTTTTCCCGGCAACAGCATGGCCGATTGCCGTTTTTCCGGTTTTGACATAGATTTTGGACCCGCTAAGTGCCGTTCCGGTCACTTTCGTTGCGCCTGCTTTAACGCCCTGTGCGGACGGTGCCGGCGGTTTTACGGTTACAACTGTGGTCTTTCCTGGATGGTGCGCCGCATCGGTTGCATAGACATACAGTTTTTTGCCGATCCTTTGCGGTTGTATCTTGACCGCAAATTTCCCGTTTTTATCGGCTTTTCCGGTTCCGATAGTTGTTTTGCCGGCTTTTACCGTGATTGTCGCATATGGCTCCGCTGTGCCGGTGACCTTTTTTGAAAAGTTGGTGACGGTCCGCACTTTTGGCGGAGGTGGCGGTGTTTCATCCGCTACTTTCACTTGCACCGTTCTGCTGGCATAGCCGGTGCTTGTTTGTTTGGCCGAGACGGATAATACTGTGCCCGCTTTTTGTTTCGGAATCGGGACGGTGAATTTACCGTTTTTTGCAGCCGCGCTGCCAAGCTTTTTAGAACCGGCTTTTACTTCGACAACAAGGCCGCTTTTGGCGGAGCCCGTCACTTTCGTATCCCGGTCACCCACTTTGTCCACATGCGATGGCTTCGGCGGAATTTTAATGACTGCCAGTTCAGTGATGTTGCCAGCAAAATCTTCTGCTTTAAAAACATTTTTCCCGTCTGCCAGTTTGAGCGTCATCGTTTTGCTGAATTTCCGCATGGCAAACTGGTCCCCGCTCTTTACGTCCTTGCCGAATGGATGATTGAAAATTTCATTCCCGTTTTCCGTGAAACGGAGCCGGTCAAAATTGTCCGTTACCGTCACCTTGACAGTCCCTGCTTCTGTCCGATTGTCGTTCGGCAAACCATCCGCTTTGATTTCCGGTTCTGTCGAGTCAATGATCACTTTTCTGTTGAATTCCATTTTATTTTGTTTTTCATCGATAGCGGAAATTTTCAGGTCAAATACGCCGTCTTTTTTGAACCGGATCGGTTGGCCGGCCATTGTTGAATCAAACAAATAAGTTCCGTCCACATCCTCATCTACCGGTATTTTCACCGGCGAAACAGCCAAATCTTTTCCTTCCACCGTAACAAATCTGACTTTATACGGACTCGTAATCGTTCCGTATACATCTATATCCCTTGAATCATACGGTGTCAGCGCAAACGGCTCCTCCAAATGGATGCCGGAAACAGCATTTTTCCCGCTTACTGTTTTAGTGGCATGGTTACCGGCATAATCGTAGGCTGTTACGGTAATCGATTGATTGGCTTTCACGCTGAGCGGGACATGGTACGTTTGTCCGGCGTCCGGCTCCACTGCGCCTTCCAAATTCCCGTCAACAAACAGCAGGATGTATTGAACGCCGCTTCCCCCGTTGTCCATGGCGGAAAAGCTGACTTCATCGGCGTCATGGTCATAGCTGATATGGCTGATCTCCGGCACTTTTGTGTCGACCAGTACAGGAATCTGCATCGTCTGCCCCGGTTTTCCGGAATCGCCCGGTGTTGTCCTGATCTGGTAATAATACTTTCCGTCCGCTACTTTTTTATTGTTCGCAGTGCCGTCCCATGTCGTCTCATCCGGAAGATAAGTATACGGCAGGTCATCCCAGATGTTTTTCGGCAAATCATACTCAGTATAGAGCTTCCGGATTTCTTTTTTGTTCCCGTCCAAAATGCTGAATTCGGCCATTTTGCTGTTCCGCAAGAAAGACAGGACCGGTGTTGCAGTATCGCCCGAACCATCCTCGTCCGGCGAAATGGCAATTTTATTTTGGTCGAAATGGTTTTCTTCAAATAGATCCTCGCCGAGGTAGTAACCGTCTCCATCCACCATGCCGGAGATTTGGAAAAATGACTGTTTCCAGTTATACACCATCTGGTCAAGTACAGGTGCCTTCCCCCAATCCCCTTTAAAACCGGAATAAGGGACGGACAAATCCGGAAGCCCAGATCCTTCTTCATGGAACGTGACAAAACCGTCAACAAAGTAGCCGTTTTTCATTTTCTTTGCCAAATTCGCATCCGCCCTAGACAAGTCAATCGTAATCGTGATGTCTTTTGACCCGCCTTTTGGAATGTTCACAGACGGATTGTCTATCGTGACAGCGGCGTCTTCAATTTCCGCGGAAGATAATGCCAGCTTGCCTTGCGCATCGACCCTGTCCGCGAGCGGTTTTGTGCTAACGGTATATTCAGCGTCTCGATTGCCAAAGTTGGTTGCTGTTAAGGTAAAAGAAAATTTGTTGGCGCTGATTTCTTTAAGCGCCACTTTTCCGTCGCTTGTCCCTTTCCGGACAATATACACCGGCGTTGTCACCGCCCTGTCGATTTGCATCAGCCCTGCGCCTTGCTTCCGCGGCGAATAAAACGTTTTGGAAGCCGGATCTGTTAGCGGCATTGCCGTGTTCATGAGCAGAGTCTTTGCCCGTTTTATTTTATCTGCGCCTTTTAGTGACGGAAATGCAGAATGGATGTACTGCAAAACAAGCGCAGCGCCGCCCGCAACATGCGGGGTGGCCATCGATGTGCCGCTCATGGTGCCGTACTGGTCATTGTTTAATGTCGAATAAATTTCCCCGCCAGGTGCCGTGATTTCCGGTTTGAAGTCCAAGTTGGACGCCGTTCCCCAAGAGGAGAAAAAGCTCATTTTTCCGGCTTCTGGGTTTTGGATTTCGGCTTTCTTCCCGGTAAAGGTAAGGCTTACCTGTTTCCCTTCCGATAAAGCGGCTTTCATCGTTTTCCCGTCCGCCTGCAATAGCGAAATTTGCGGAATCTTGATAAACCGGTCTGAAGCCATTTCGAGAATACCGATTTGATTATTGTAAATGATGGCCCCATTAGCGCCAGCACTTTGGGCATTGGCTGTTTTTTCAATAAGATTGGTATTGCCGCCACGCGCCATCAACGCGTATTTGCCCGATAGATCTTTCCCTGCAAAATCTTCTGCTGTGCCATACCCGCAATCCACAACATCGTATGTTTTGTTTACGACATCGTTCGGGTGCCTGCTTCCTGCCGAGAAAAATGGAATGGAGGCCGTCTTTCCACCTGCAACTGTATAATCAAGCAGATCAGCATGGACATTCGTATTTTCCATCGAGGCAACAGACATGGCATTCGGTGCGGTACCCGGTGCATTGACGGTGCCAATGTCCGGGTTGGATGCGAACGGGCTATGTTCTTCCCCGCCAATTTGGCCTTCGTTTCCGGCTGCAACGGACATGAAGATCCCATTGTCGACTGCGCGGCTGACCGCTTTTTGCTCCGGATCATTCCCATCCGTAGATGCATCCGGCGTGCCAAAACTCATGTTTAATACGTCCGCACCGAGTTTAATGGCATCATCAATGGCTTTCATATAAATGTCGCCGTACGTATATGCCTGATCCTGGTCATTGCTGTACACTTTTAGCGCCAAAAGCTGGGCCTCCGGTGCAATTCCTTTCACGCCGCCTTCCGATTCATTGCCGTTTGCCGCCGCAATGCCCGAGACGTGCATGCCGTGCATGGAAGCACCGTCCCCTTCATCTATAATGTTGGTATTTTTATCTGCATAGTTATAGCCATACGGGACTTTTGCCGTAAAATATTTCCCGGGAAGGGCATCTTTTTTTATGAGATCGGAGACTTTTGCCTGGGTCAGTTTCGGCACCGTGCCTTCCGACAGCACCATATCTTTGTGGCGATAGTCGATCCCTGTATCGATGACGCCGATGACCATGCCTTGCCCTTTATACTTTAAATTCCACGTTTCAGGCGCGCCGGTAAGGCCGTTGCTGGATACGGACTGAAGCTTGTCCTGCGGCCGTTTATACCGGTTGACGATATAAACATGGGATACATTTTCAATTTTCTTTAATTCTTTTATTTTGCCGTATGGGATGGTGCCGCTGATGCCGTTTGCCACTGTTGTAAACTGGTTTTCCACTTTAAGCGGCAGTTTTTTGGACCGGATGGCTGAAAGAACGCCAGATTGCTGGTTTTTGATTTGTTGCTGGAGTTCCGTTTTTTTGTCTTTGGAGAGATCTTTATAGCGAATGCCGCGCTTTGTTGCGTAATTAATGGCCGGCGAGCCGGCGAGCTCAATGATGACGCGCACTTGCCGGTCCTCTTTATATTTTTCCGCCTGATCGAGCCCGTCCGGTTTCTTGCGGTCAGGCATTTTCACCAATGGATTCGTTTTCTCTTTTCCGGCAGCTTGTGATTGCGATGGCGCCAACAGGATCCCGTTTGAGAAAATGAGTACAACCGTTAAAAGCAAGAATACTAGTTTTTTAGCCGTGCCGGCATTTTTCATTCTCTTTCCCCCTTAATTGCACATCCAAAGGCAACCAAATGGCTGATCCGGCCGTAATGAAACCGGTCTCAACAAACTTTGGATTTTTTTGCCGAAAGGTGCATCTGCCCAGAATATACCATGCCTTATTTTTAAAGTAAAGAAAAATCAGGATCATTTTTTTGGCAAATTTCTGCAAGTTATGTCTGCTTTTGCAGAAAGGGAAAATCGTACTGAACCTGCATGAAACGGGAAAGAAGGACCGGTACAAATACGGGGGCGGCACCAATACGGGCGGTCCCGGAGAGATGGCCGAATCGGTGAAAATGTTGATCCGCCTGTGATGCGGTAGTCCGGCAGTATTCTTCCATCGCGCGAAAAAACGCCCCGGACGTCAGATCCGCCCGGGGCACCTCATGAATACTATTCAAGCATACGGTTTACGAGATTCATAACTTCATCGCTTAAGCGTTTGTTCCGTTGTTCACTCTCCGCGAGACTGTCCGCTTTCACACCAAAGTAGAACTTCACTTTCGGTTCTGTTCCGGACGGACGCATGCAGAACCATGAACCGTCTTCAAGGAAAAATTTCAGCACATTGGACTTTGGCAGTTCAATTTTTGACGTTTCTCCCGTTTTCGCGTTGGTCCGCACTTGTGATTGATAATCCTCGCGGGCGGATACCGGGATGCCCGCCACTTCTGTTAACGGATGGGCACGGAAGTTGGCAAGGATGCCGGCGATTTTTTCCGATCCTTCTTTTCCTTTCAAAGTGAGCGATGTTAAGGATTCCTTATAGTAGCCGTACTGTTCGAAAATGTCGAGCAGGCCTTCATACAATGTTTTTCCCATCGACTTATAGTAAGCGGCCACCTCCGCAGCAAGCACTGCCGACTGCACCGCATCTTTATCGCGCACAAAATCGCCGATTAAATAACCGTAGCTTTCTTCATACCCGAATAAGAAAGTATGGGCACCGGTTTTTTCAAACTCTTTGATTTTTTCACCGATGAATTTAAAACCGGTCAAAGTGTCGATCGTCGGGATGCCGAAAGACCGGGAAATATCGCGGCCGATTTCCGACGTCACAATCGTTTTGATGACAATACCGTTTTCAGGCAATGTCCCTTGCTTTTGTTTTTGTGTTAAAAGATAATGGAGCAGTAATGCGCCTGTCTGGTTGCCGGTTAAAACCTCGTATTTTCCTTCATGGTTTTTTACGGCAACGCCGAGGCGGTCAGTGTCCGGATCCGTGCCAAGCAAAATGTCCGCGCCGATTTCTTCGCCGTAGCGGATGGCAAGTTCAAAAGCGGCATGTTCTTCCGGATTTGGCGATTTTACTGTTGAGAACTCGGAATCCGGCAGCTCCTGTTCTTTTACAACGGTGACGTTTTGAAAACCGAAATTTTCAAGGCCGCGGCGGACCGGGAGATTGCCTGTCCCGTGCAGCGGCGTGTAGACGATTTTGAAAGAATCTGCAACCGAGCTGATCACTTCCTTGTTTTGGCGGAGTTTGATGAGCTGGTCCTGGTAAGCTTTGTCTACATTTTCGCCGATATAAACGAGCAAGCCTTTTTCGATCAGATCCTTTTCTTCGCCGACTTCGACAAGCAGCTCATTTTCGACACGGTTCACATAGCCTGTCAGTTCGTCCGCTTCTTTTGGCGGCATTTGCCCGCCATCCGGCCCGTAAACTTTGTAGCCGTTGTATTCTTTCGGGTTATGGCTCGCTGTAATGACAACGCCGGCATAAGCGTTCAAGTACCGGACCGCAAATGACAAAAGCGGCGTCGGATGGAGGGAATCAAATAAATAGGCTTTGATCCCGTGCTTGCCGAGCGTTTTTGCGGTTTCAAGGGCAAACTCCGGCGATTTGCGCCTTGAATCGTAGGCGATCGCGACCCCACGGTTTATAGCTTCTTCCCCCTGGTCGAGAATGAAGTTTGCCAGCCCTTCTGATGCTTTCCGGACTGTATAAATATTCATGCGGTTCGTGCCGGCGCCCAGTTCCCCGCGCATACCGCCCGTTCCGAACTCAAGGTTTTTATAAAAGCGGTCTTCCAGATTTTTTTCATCCCCGCTTACGCCGGATAGTTCTGCTTTTAATGCGGCATCCAGCTCTGCAAAGCGGTTCCATTTTTCATAAGAAGTTTTCCAATCAGTGCTCATGTTGGCCTCCTGTAAAAAATTTTCTATTTCCATATTAGCATAAATTTGTTGAAATCCCAGACCTTAATGCATGAGAAGGCGGATTTTCCCGCATCTAACTTTTATAGCGGCCGGAAAAAACGTTGCTGTAGACCCACCCTGCCCTTCATTGTTATGATAGAGAAGTAAACCAAATGGAAGTGAAAGCAATGAATGAAGAAAAATACCAAAATTTAAAATTAGGCGAGTACGGCATTATGATCAGCATGGCGGCCTATTTAAGCCTGTCGGTGCTGAAACTAGTGATTGCCTTCTATACGGATTCAAACGCCCTGAAGGCAGACGGGCTGAACAATATTACGGACATCCTGTCTTCGATCGCCGTCCTGATCGGGCTCCGCCTCTCCCGGAAACCGGCGGACCGCGATCATCCTTACGGGCACTGGAAAGCGGAAAACGTCGCCTCCATGGTTGCTTCTCTCATTATGGTGGCGGTCGGCATCCAGGTGCTCTATGATGCCATTCTCTCGATTGTGCATGGAAAATCCGAATCCCCGGATATGGCAGCGGCATGGACCGGGTTACTTTGTGCTGTTGTCATGTTTTTTGTCTATTTGTACAATAAACGGTTATCAAAACGCATCAACAGCCAGGCGGTGCGGGCAAGCGCGATGGATAATTTGTCCGATGCCTGGGTGAGTATCGGCGCGAGCATCGGCATCATCGGTTCGCAGTTCCATCTTCCGTGGCTTGACCCGGCGGCTGCGATTGTTGTCGGCTTATTGATTTGCAAAACTGCCTGGGAAATTTTCCGCGATACTTCCCATCTTTTAACGGACGGATTTGATGAATCGGAGCTGGAAAATTATAAAGCGAAAGTATTAAGCGTAGCCGGCGTCCAAAGCGTGAAAGACATCAAAGCGCGGCAGTACGGAAACAATACAGTCATTGATCTTGTCATCGGCGTTGATCCGTCTCTTGATTTGCGCCATGCCCATGACATTTCAACAAAAGTGGAGAATTCATTGATCCGCGATTGTGAAGTATATGAGGTCATTGTGCATGTAGAGCCGGCGGAAAGCTGAAACCCGACTCTGCATGCATGCCAGCCGGTGATGGAGGTGCATTCGAAGGAAAGGTAAAACCCGGAATGGATAAAAGCACGCCAGCCGGTGCCTTTATCCATTTAACCAGCGCTTTTTCTGGATGGTAAAAAAGGATGCGCGAGTGCCACGCATCCTTTTTTGTTACATTTTTACAATTGTCCGGCCCTGGAGCTTGCCTTCCAAAATATCCGAAAGTGCGGCCGGAACTTGCTCAAGGCTGATTTCCCGGACAATTTCACTTGTCAAATGTTCCGGTTTGAATTCGCCAGCAAGTTTTTCCCAAACTTTCACGCGGAGATCCATCGGGCAAAAAACAGAATCAATCCCGATCCAGCTGACGGCCCGCCCGAGAAACGGGGTTACGGTTGTTTTGACTTCCCTTCCGCCGGTGAGGCCGCTCGTTGCCACCGCCCCGCCGTACTGCAGGGAGCTGATGATGTATTGTGTCGTTTTCCCGCCGACGGGATCGACAGCCGCTGCCCATTCCGTTTTGCGGATCGGCCGGTCTTCATGGTCCATAACGGCCTCCCTATCAAGGATGCGGGCCGCACCGAGCCGTTTCAAATAAGCGTGTGCCTCTTTTTTCCCGGTTGAAGCTGTGACCTCATAACCCCTTTTTGCCAAAATATCGACAGCGACACTGCCGACACCGCCGCTTGCTCCGGCAACAAGCACCGGCCCTTGTCCCGGTTTGAGCCCGTGGTCTTCCAGTTTTTGCACGGACAGCGCTGCCGTAAAGCCGGCTGTCCCTAAAATCATGGATTCTCTTAATGTCAGCCCTTTCGGAAGCGGTACCACCCAGGCAGCCGGCACGCGCGCCATTTCACTGAATCCGCCGAAATGCCCGGTGCCCAGCTTATAGCTTGTGACGATCACTTCATCGCCTTCTTTAAAGCGGCTGTCAGCGGATGCAAGCACCGTTCCCGCCAAATCAATCCCCGGTATGAATGGATACGATTTGACAAAGTCCCCTTTCACGCCAACAAGCGCATCTTTGTAATTGACACTTGAATAGGCGACTTTTACGGTGACTTCCGCGTCCGGCAGCCGGCCCGTATCCCATTCCTGTACGGAGAGTACCGGCCGTGATGCATTTTCCATGACCAATGCACGAAAAGTTTCTTTCAATGCAAAGCACCTCTTTTTACTCGGCTCTTGTCAAGTCAAGATTGTATTGGTAAACTTCCTGATCTGAAGAAAGTTTGTACCCTTTATTCGGATTGTAATCGATGATGACTTTCTCACCGAGCTGTTTTTGGCTTGCCTTCGACACAAGGAGCGGAATGCCATAAACATTAAATAAATCGTCATCTTCCCGTTTATGGTCAATTTTTAAAGAATGTTCCGCAGCAATTGTACAGCTCCCGACAAAGACCGCCTCAATCCGGATGCCTTCGCCTTCTTGAAATTCAATTTGTTTGAATTGGGAGAGTGCAGCGGGTTTGATATCAATTTCCATCTTTCTCACCTTTCTTTTACAAATGATTTCATTATCGTACCCGCTTTTCCCTTTTGTAAAACAAAAATAGCACATCTTTTATTGTCGGCAAGTACCGGGTATTTCCTTCTTTTTTTGGCACGTGTCTGAATTCCCGTCCTGCACGCCCTGTTCCTTTCAGCGCCGGAAAAAGGAGGCTATGAATGTTTCCATTTATATCGCAAAATCCGGCACAAAAAGATGAGGCTGCCGACATTCCGCTTCCACAGCCGTTTCGGTTCGCGCAACAATCGGAACAGCCACTCGATCCGCAATTTCCGGAACAAATACGGGGCGCGCGGTACGTTTCCGGATGCAAAATCAATAAATGCGCCGACGCCGAGCCGTGCTGTGCAAGAAAGTTCCTGATCGAAGCCGGCAATGAATTTTTCCTGCAGCGGAACGCCCATTCCGACGAGCAGCACATCGGCATGCGAGCGGTTAATCATCGCCACAATCTCATGTTTTGATTGAAAATACCCGTGGTGGCAGCCGGCAATTTTCAAATCGGGATAATCTTTGCGGAAATGTTGTATCGCACTTTGCAGATTCGTTTCGGTAGCACCGAGCACAAATACGGAGAAGCCGTTTTTTTCACAGCGCTTTAATATTTTCGGCGTCAAGTCGGTACCGTTTAAATTGCCGGCAAGCGGAATGTCAAACAGTTTTGCGCCGATTTCAATCCCGACCCCATCGTTGAGCAGATAGTCGGCTTCATTGATAATTCGGTAGTAGTCGCGGTCGGTTTGGGCGATATTGTAGCAGTGCGCATTCAAAAAGAACACATTGGTTTTGATCCCTTCGTGTACCCGGCTCTCAAATTCGTCCAAAAATTGTTCTTCTGTAATTACGGTCAAATCGATATTGCCAAATGCCTTTTTCAAAACAGTTTTCTCCTTAGCACGGTGAAATGTTTCCATGTTTAGTATATACGTTCCGTGCACCGCCGGCAATGTAAAATCCCGGTCCGCCAATGCCTGGGCAAAAAGGGAAAACCCGGCTTGTGGTCATAAAAAGGCGCCCTTTGCTGATACCGTGTTTTTTGCAGCAAGGGCGATATACGGTTTTGTTCAAGCGCGGTAGACGGGCTAAGGAAAGGAACTTGATGGAAATCCGGACGTGAAACGGTGCTGCCATGTGTTAAACATTGGAAAATCGCAAGGAAGCGCCGGCCGGCCGTTAAAAAACGGATACATGCCGGCAAAGCTAGTGCTGGTTCTGCTCCCTGAATTCTTTTGGGGTGAGCCCCATATATTTTTTAAAAAGCGAAGTATAGTAGCTTTGGTTGCAAAAATGGAACAGAAGCGCAATTTCGGAAATAGTAATATTTGTATGGAGCAAAAAATAAATCGATTCTTCAATCCGCTTTTTATTAATATAATCCGTCACCGATACGCCGGTCTCTTTTTTAAACAAGTGGGACAAGTAGCTCGGATTCAGGTAAACATGTTTCGCCAGCGATTCAAGCGTGATCACCTGTAAAATATTTTCATGAATATATGCCACAGCCATATGAATCGCATGGCTGTAGCGATTTTCCTGTTTCCTTGCCTGCTGAACGGCTTCCGTAAAATTTCGCAACATGCTGTACTCGAGTTCGAACAGCTTTTCCTGCGTCTTTAACCTTTCAATCTCCAAAATATGCGCATCGCTGATGTTAAAAGCGGTTTCCGGTGGCACGCCCGCTTCGATCGCCGCCCTTGTAAACAGCGTGCAAATACAGATGAGTGAATTACGGAGCGAGCGGATCGGTTCTTCCGCAAGTTTAGCCCACTCCAGCTTATTGATAGTTTTCAAAACGGATTCGGCTGCTTCCACTCTACCTTCTTTTACGGCATTCAACAACTGCTTTTCCATCATATAAGGCGGATGAAGAAAATACTCGCGCTGGTGCTCAACGCGGTATGAAAGGTAGCGTTCTATAATGGATTTGCTGATGGCAGACTGTTTCATCGGAGCCGCCCCAATACCTAAAAATTTTATTATAGATCTAAAGATTCTAATATCATTGTATGCGCATACAGGGTAATATTCAAGTGTAATCATCAAAACTAAAGGGGGCTTTCGTATGTGGAAAAAAGCGGGCGTGATTTTGGCAGCGCTTACGCTTGTTATCGGCGTGCTGGCCGGCTGCGGCAGCAATTCAAACTCGAAATCAAGCAAAAGCGGCAGTTCCTCAAAAAAGATTGTGTTAAAATTCGCGGCACAAAATGACAGCACACCTGCGACAAAAGCAGTCATTGCGGCTTTTAACAAACAATCGAAAAAGTACCAGGTGAAGTGGGTACAAATGACGAATGACTCGGCACAAATGCACGACCAATTGCTGACATCGCTCTCCAGTGGATCAAGTGAATATGACATCATGTCCATGGACGTTGTGTGGGGCGGCGAATTTGCCGGTGCCGGATACCTTGTCCCGATTGACAAGAAAATGATGGATGCCAATTTGACGAAAGACCAGTTCAATGCCGGCTCAATGGCTTCCGGAAACTATGAAGGGAAACAATACACACTTCCATTCTTCCCGGACCTCGGCATTCTGTATTACCGTTCCGATATTGTCAGCAAGGAAGATGCAGCGAAACTCGAAAGCGGGGACTACACCTATAAAGAACTCGGGGATATGGCTGCAAAATATGCCGGCAAAAACGGAACGACAAACGGCTTTGTTTATCAGTCCAAACAATATGAAGGCTTAACCGTCAATGTGACAGAATTCACGAATCATTACAAAGATATCAAAGGCGGCCTTGAGGCGATGTATCAATTTACAAAAGCATCATGGGCGCCAAAAGATTTGCTGAACTATATGGAACAACAAACGCTGGACAGCTTTGCACAAGGAAAATCTGTCTTCGCGCGGAACTGGCCGTACCAGTATGGCACCATTAAAACAGGCGGAGAAGGCGTAAAAGTAGACATCAAAAATGTTGGCATTGCCCCGCTTCCAAACGGCGGCGCTGTCGGCGGCTGGCTTCTCGGCATCAACAAAAACTCAAAACATGTAGAAGGCGCATGGGAGTTTGTAAAATTCGTAGCCGGCAAAAAAGGGCAGAAGATTATGTCCACAAAAGGCGGTTACCTGCCGGGATATAATGATTTGCTGAATGATCCTGATGTCCAAAAACAAAACAAAATGCTGACCATGCCGGGCTTCCAAAAAGCGTTGAAAACGACGATTGCCCGCCCGGTATCCGCGAAGTACAGCAAAGTATCCGACACGATCCAAATTGCGGCCCACAAATATTTAAGCACAAGCCAAAATCTGGATGATGCAGTCAAAACGATCCAGGACGCAACAGGCGAATAAGCAACCGTCCGGGAACGCGTTTTACTCCCTTTCCGTCCCCGGGCGCCTGCTTTTCATAATGGTTTGATATCGGCGAAAGGCTCTATTCCATAGAGCCTTTTTTAAAAAGAAATGAGGGGGCGCTGCATAAACTGTGCATCCTCCGTACGGGAAGAAACATTACAGTGAAAAGAGGTGCCAGCATCATGAAGAAGAACCGCTTGCAGGCTTTTTTATTTATCCTTCCAGCCCTGCTGTTTATCGGCGTATTCTCGCTGTGGCCGATTTTTCAGTCACTCCGCTATACCTTTTTTGATTATCAGCTGAATAACCAGCAAAAATCGGGGCTGTACATGAGCCCGCGCTATAATTTCGATTTATTTGACGAAACGCAAACGTATGTCAGGCTGTTTCTAACAGAAGACCGGGAAAAAATCACCGACCCGGCCGACCGGCAAAAAGTCGACAAGCTGGTCCATCGCGTTGCCAATGTTGCCAAGCAGTATAAAGGCAGAAAAGGCGTCCAAAAAATCAGCCAGGCCGACCAGAAAAAGCTGATGGGCCTTTATACCGACTCATCCAAACTGGTAAAGGAAATCAACGCCAAATACAATACGCAAAACGGAAAAAATTTATCAAAAATTGTAAAAGATTTTAAAAGCAGCTTTGTACCCTCCAACTTCATCGGCTTCAAGTCTTATAAAGAAGCATTGCATGACAAACGACTCGGGCATGCCTTATGGAATACCGTGCTCTTTACCGTCGTTTCGGTTTTCCTTGAGTTCGTCCTCGGCCTCGGCCTCGCCATGATTATGAACAAAGCGTTCAGAGGGCAAGGCATTGTAAGGACAACTTCGCTGATCCCGTGGGCAATTCCGACCGCGGTTGCCGCGCTCATGTGGAGTTATTTGTATGACGGCACAAGCGGTGTTGTCGCGCATTTTTTCCAATCCATAGGGCTAATCAGCGATTCGCGCATTCTGCTATTAACGGGATCCGGCGCGATGGTATCCACGATCTTAGCCGACGTTTGGAAAACAACACCTTATATGGCCCTTTTGCTGCTTGCCGGCCTGCAAAACATTTCCAAAGGGTTGTATGAAGCCGCATCCATTGACGGCGCAACAAAAATCCAGCAATTTTTCAAAATTACGCTACCAATGCTGAAGCCTTCTATTTTAGTCGCACTGCTGTTCAGGACACTTGACGCTTTTCGCGTTTTCGACCTGATTTACGTTCTGACAGGCGGCGGTCCGGGCGGGGCAACAGAAACCATGTCTGTCTACGGTTACAAAACGATGTTCGGGCAAACCAACTTCGGCTACGGCTCCGTCATTGTCATCATCATGTTTATTTGCGTCGCCATCATCGCAACCATTTACATTAAAGTGCTCGGCGCCAATTTGATGGATAAAAACTAAGGAGGGATGGCCATGAAAACGAACCGCAAATGGAATGTGCTCATCATCGCCCTGATTGCCGTATTTTTATTTGGGATGATATTTCCGTTTTTCTGGATTTTTATCACCTCCTTTAAACCTTCCGGGGAAATTTTTGGCGACGGGGCTTTTCGGGTCTTTGCCCATCATCCGACATGGGAAAATTACACGCAGATTTTCCAAAAAGGGATCCTGACATCGGTGAAAAACAGTTTTATCGTTGCGACAACGACAACGGTTTACATTATTTTAATTGCCACGTTTACGGCTTACGCGATTTCACGCTTTGATTTCAAAGGGAAAAACCTGTTGCTCGGGCTGATTCTGGCGGTTTCGATGTTCCCGCAAATGATTGTCACCGGGCCGATTTATAATTTGTTCCTGCATTTGCATTTAACGAACTCGTATGCGATTGTCCTGCCGTATTCGACGATCACCCTGCCGACTGCGGTATGGATCCTGGTGACGCATTTCAACCAGATTCCGCTCGCGCTTGAAGAATCGGCAAAAATTGACGGTGCGACGCCGGTTCAGACGCTGTTCCGGATCGTCTTCCCGCTTGCCGCGCCGGGTGTCTTTACAACTGCGATTATTACATTCATTGCTGCGTGGAACGAATTTTTGCTGACGATTACCTTAAACTCGGACGCTAATTACCATACTGTGCCGGTCGCGATTTCTTTCCTCCGTACCCAGTTCCAAATTCTTTGGGGACAGGTCGCGGCCGCTACCACAGTCGTCACGGTCCCGACCCTGATCATCGTCCTTCTGTTCCAGAAGCAAATCGTCTCCGGCCTTACAACGGGCGGGGTGAAAGAATAAAAATTTCCGCTAGCGGAAACGTTCCCCCCGGTATTGCGCGCGCGGCGTTTTCCGGAATCTCGCCTGCCGGTGTCTGACCCCCGGATGAATACATGAGCCAGCGGTCGATCCGATATGAGCGAAAAAAGGGCTTCCCGGACGGACCATAAGAAAAACAGGGCGCTTGGCACCATGCCCTCTTCGAATTTGGAATTTTTGGAGGAACAGCGTATGACATGGGAAATCACGAAACACGAATTGGACAAACAAATGCTGCTGGTCAATGAAAGCTTATTTGCACTCGGGAATGGCTATCTTGGCGTGCGCGGAAACTTTGAAGAAGGCTACCCGGAAGAAATCCCTTCTATCCGCGGCACATATTTGAATGCTTTTTATGACATTACAGAAATCCAGTACGGGGAAAAAGCGTACGGATTTCCGGAAACCAGTCAGAAAATGCTGAATGTGATCGATGCGCAGACCATCGAAATTTTTCTTGGAGAAGAAAAAGAACGCTTTTCTCTTTTTGAAGGGGACGTTCTCGGTTTTTCCCAAACTTTGCACATGAAACGCGGGTTTTCCGAACGCGCCATCCATTGGAAATCGCCTTCCGGAAAAGAAATCAAGCTCACTTTTTCACGGTTGGTTTCTTTTACACAGCGGGAACTGTTTGCGATTCAAGTGAAAATGGAGCCGGTAAACTTTTCCGGGCCGGTGCGGGTGATTTCCACTGTCAACGGTGATGTGCAAAATTATGTCGATAAAAACGACCCGCGGACCGGATCTGCCCATGCAAAAAGGCTGGCTGTGACAAAAGCAGCGGCGGAGAGCGGCACGATTGTACTGCTTGCCCGCACATTTGCTTCCGGGCTTGAAACGGCTTGTGCCGCAACCCATGTCGTTTCCGCCTCTTGCGAATGTCATTATGAACAAGGCGAACAAAAAGTGCGCGCAATCATCGATTTCAAGCCCGGCGAGCCGGTGTCCCTTACAAAATTTGCGATTTACACGGACACGCTCCGCCACGGGGACCATGCCGCAGAAAAGGCGGCGGACATCCTAAAAAGCATGCAAGACAAAGATTTTTCAGCACTATTACGGGAGCAGGAGCAATATTTAGCCACTTACTGGCAAGCAGCGGACATTGAAATTGACGGCGATCCGAAACTGCAGGAAGGGATCCGTTTCAATCTGTACCAGCTCCTGCAATCTGTCGGAAAAGACACCGCCAGCAATATTGCGGCAAAAGGGCTGTCCGGGGAAGGTTATGAAGGGCATTACTTTTGGGACACGGAGATTTATATTTTCCCGGTGTTTCTGTTGACGCATCCGGAACTCGCGCGGCATTTGCTGCTGTACCGCTACCATATCCTTGACCACGCACGGGCAAGGGCAAAAGAGATGGGCCATCAAAAAGGCGCGCTATTTCCTTGGCGGACGATTTCCGGCACGGAATGCTCCCCGTATTTCCCTGCCGGCACAGCGCAGTATCATATCAGCGCGGACATCGCTTACAGCTATATGCAATACTGGTATGCCACGCAAGATCAGGACTTTATGAAGCAATACGGCATCGAAATTCTCGTGGAAACGGCGCGGCTTTGGCTTGAGGTTGGCCATTACCGGGAAAAAGACGGCAAATTTGCGATTGAAGATGTGACCGGGCCGGATGAGTACACAGCCATCGTCAACAACAATTACTATACAAATGTGATGGCAAAATATAATTTGAAATCAGCTCACAAATTTTATCACTGGCTGAAAAAAACAGATGATGCCTATTTTGCGGCATTTGCTGCGCGGCTCGGTTTAACGGACAAAGAAGCGGCAAGCTGGCTGAAAGCGGCAGATGCGATGTATCTCCCTTATGATGAAAAACACGGCATCCACAAACAGGATGACAGCTTTCTCGATAAAGCGGTCTGGGATTTTGAACATACGCCGAAAGACCATTACCCGCTCCTTTTGCATTACCATCCGCTCACGATTTACCGGTACCAGGTGTGCAAACAGGCGGACACGGTGCTCGCGCATTTTTTGCTGGAAGAAGAGGCGGATCCGGAAACGATCCGAAATTCGTATCATTATTATGAAAAAGTCACGACACACGATTCATCGTTGTCCACATGCATCTTCAGCATAATGGCGTCCAGGCTCGGCGAAGCGGAAAAAGCGTATCATTATTTTATCAAAACAGCCCGCCTTGATCTTGATAACACGCATGGCAACACAAAAGACGGCCTGCACATGGCCAATATGGGCGGGACATGGCTGTCAATCGTGTACGGATTTGGCGGCGTCCGGATCAAAGAAAACGGGCTTTTTCTAAATCCTTCCATTCCGGAACAATGGGGCCGCTATTTATTCCGCCTCACCTACCAAAACCGTAAGCTTCAGGTGGAAGTGGCGCGCCATGCTTTTAAAGTGACATTGCTGGAAGGAGATGCGCTGGATATCCATATAGGCGGTCGTACAGAAACCTTGAAACCAGGCAGGACGGTTACCCGGCCGATTTCCGATTCATGACCAGGCTGCAGATAAATTTTTGCTGATTTCCGATCAACTCATGGAAAAAGATCCAACTCCCATAACTGAAGATGTGTTGGCCAAAACCCGTCATCTCAATCAATTAAAATTACAGGCTGGAGAATTTGTTCGAAATGAAATTTATGAATCCCTCGCAAGCCAAATTCCAAATAACCCCTATTAAAAAAATTTAATAGGGGGGTACTTTTTAACTAGGGTTATCAAGAAGCTCTTTCATACTTAGGGCTTGCTGAACGAATTAAATCCAGGCTAAAGTTGAATAATTAAAAATAAAAACAGTAGTGAGTGAAAATCCCAAAAAATGAAACTTTTGCCTTCTTTGATTTTACTATTCATACGTACAGCATGTGAAAGAAAACAAACGTTTTTCGTCATGCTATAGTCTAGTCGGCAAAACTGCATTTCATCCCCGAAAAACGTCTCATATATGTTGGGTTGTTGATGATCGGGTTCTCCTTACTGGCTTGTCTCAGTCCCTTCTCGTAAATAAAATTTATTCCTCAGCCTGATTTTCTTTCTTCTTTTTTTCCTTTTCCTTTCTTGTAACCTCCACAAGTTCTTTAAACTGACCTTCCAAATCCTTTAAGAACTTTTTACTGTCATATTCTCCATTACCATTTAAAACAATATCCAACCTTGCATAAATTTGTTTCAAAAGTGCTTTAGCTTCTTTCTCTTTCAGCTCATTTACACTGTTGAGTACATTATCATAATGATCTACAGCTTCTTCACTAGCTATCTTATTTTCAAACTCACTTTTTGACATATACAATCCTCCTCATTATGCTTAGTTTTTTTCAAAGTTTCACGGAGTCACGGTCCAACCAAAAATCTAAAAACTCAAGTACCGTTTTAAATCACAATAGAAATTTTCATGCTGTCCGATCATAAATAATAACCACTCAATCACCGTTTTCATCTTCCAGCAGGCTACCCATCTGTTTCATTTTCCCCTGCTGCATCCACGTAGTTTCTTAAACTCCCTTCAAACGATGGGCAGAAGGTTGAATATCCCAACTTTTTTATTTCCCTTTTGATTTTTTCCTATAAATTATAGCGTTTAAAGCAACTATAAGAACAATTACAAAACATATTATTCCTACTACGTCTTTGATCGTTCCATTATTGCTTGTAAAGTTAATAATCATTATAACTGCTGCACACAGTATGAAAATCCAATAGCTAAGTTTTTCTAGTATTTTCATTAAATTTCCTCCAAGTTGGATTGACTTGGTAATATTATATTCTCATAAAAAGGAGGTTTATGAGAATATGTATATTTTAACCCTGTATTATTATTTCATTTTCATTATTATTGTAAGCTATGACTCCGTTAAGTGCATCGGCATCGAGTCCTAGTTCTGATGAAATACCACCAGAATATTAACAGTTAGCATATGTATTATTGACAATTGAATCTTTCCCGATAGTGTTCTTGCTCAAGATGATCCAGCTGTAATTGATTGGTTAGATCAGCAATATACCTGTTAAAAGTAATGGGAGAATGGTTACATTTGGAGTTTGGGGTTGTATAGGAGCCGTAGGAACTGCTATTGTAACAAACGTTCTTCCTATTGCTAAGATTGCTAAGCTTAAAGCTGCGGGAGGAACAACAACATTTGTTAAAAATTTGATCAAATTTTATAAAGCAGCAAGAAAATGCATTAAAGTAAATCTGCATCTATAAAATTAGCTGTTGAAAAGGCTGCTAAAAAGGCTGCTCCTGAAGCAAAAAAGATTCGTTTAGACTTTTTCAATGTATCGAGTGTTTACTCGGCTTGCTTTGAGTAAAACCTCCCCCATCTTTTTGCAATTGCTCATTATCTTTGCGGATTATCAGTTTGTTGAAAATCAACAAACTGGATTTTCAGACAGCAAATGCAGCAACAGGATGCCCATACGCCCAACCTTGCAGAGATAATGTGAATGCGGGCGTTCCTTTCCTTTACACAAAAAATAGAAAAAAGTGGCGGGACACTTTTTACAGTGGTTTCCCGCCGTTTTTATGTTTTCTTTCGGGCTTTTTCAGCGGCTTCTGTGGTGCAGTTTTTGTCATACGTACGGACGGGGCGTGCCTCCATTCGCGTTTCAAAATAAGCCCGGGCGACTATTTTGAAACGGGGAATCCCGCCGATTAGGGCGGATTCCCCGCAGCCGTTTGTCCATTATTTCACGGTTGTGCCCGCTTTCGTGTATGAAAAAGCCTGCTCAAAATCGGCAATCAGATCATCCGGATTTTCGAGGCCAACCGATAAGCGCAACAAGCTGTCGGAGATGCCGCGTTTTCTTCGGTCCTCAGGCGGCATTGCGGCGTGGGACATTTTTGCCGGATAGGACAGAATCGATTCCACAGCGCCGAGGCTGACGGCAAAGACCGGGATTTTTACATGGCTGACGAATGCCCGGAGCGCTTCCTCATCTTCCAGTTCAAACGACAATACCGCGCCCGGCCCTTGTGCCTCCAGCTTTTGCAACGCATGCTGCGGATGGTGCCCGAGCCCCGGATAATACACGTTTCGTACAAGCGGATGCGCATCAAGAAAATGTGCAATTTTCACCGCTGACTGCTGTGATTGGAGCAGCCGCACATGCAACGTTTTCAACCCGCGCAAAACGAGCCATGCATCCTGGACGCCGAGTATCGCCCCGAATGAATTTTGCAAAAAGCCGAGGCGCGCTGCCAATGCTTCATCTTTTACAACTGCAAGCCCGGCGACGACATCGCTGTGCCCCGCTAAAAATTTCGTCGCGCTGTGCAGCACGATATCCGCCCCGAGTTCAAGCGGACGCTGCAGGGCAGGCGTTAAAAAAGTGTTGTCGACAAAGGTGAGCGCCCCGGTTGCCTTTGCCAGTTCACTCACCGCCCGGATATCCGTCACTTTTAAAAGCGGGTTTGAAGGGGTTTCTACATAAAAAGCTTTCGTGTTCGGGCGGACGGCCTGCCGCACTTCTTCAAGGTTGGTCATATCCACAAATGTATGTTCAATACCAAGCCGTGTCAGGACTTCCGTCACCATCCGGAACGTGCCGCCATACACATCTTCGGTGATGACAACATGGTCGCCCGCCGACAAAAGCAGAAACGCTGTTGAAATCGCCGCCATCCCGGAAGCAAATGCGAAACCTTTGACGCCGCCTTCGAGTTCGGCGATGACATCCTCGAGCGCTTCCCTCGTCGGATTGAGCGAGCGGCTGTAATCGTATTTACCGAACTGGTCAATGTCCGCCTGGTGGTATGTCGAAGCATGCTGGATCGGCACACTTACCGCACCGGTCGCCGGGTCTATTTTGTGGCTGTTATGTAAAAGCCTCGTTTGAAAAGAATAATCTTCATTTGTCATCGTGTTTGCACCCCTTCGTGAATGTTGGCAAAAGCTTTTTCAATATCTGCAAGCAAATCGCGTTCATCTTCAATTCCGACTGAAAAGCGCAAAAGGCAATTGTCTACGCCTGAGGCAATCCGTTTTTCTTCCGGAATGTCGGCATGCGTCTGTGTAGCCGGGTAAGTGATAAAACTTTCCGTCCCACCGAGGCTTTCGGCAAATGTAATTAAAGACAGGCCGCGTAAAAACGGGTCGACCCATGATTCTTCTTTTACACGGAAAGAAAGCATCCCGCCGCGGCCTGGATACAGCACATCTTTTACATCCGGATGCGCGCTTAAAAATGCCGCCACAGCTTTTGCATTTTTTTCGTGTTTTTCCATCCTAAGCGCCAGCGTTTTCATGCCGCGCATCAGAAGCCACGAATCAAACGGGCTGAGGGTGGCGCCGGCACCGTTATGGTACAGAAAAAGCTGCTCGCAAAGTTCAGCACCCTTTGCCACGATCAGACCGGCCAGCACGTCGTTATGCCCGCCAAGATATTTCGTCGCGCTATGGACTACAATATCAGCGCCTTCTTTAATCGGCTGCTGCAAAAGCGGGGTGTAAAAAGTATTGTCTACAATCAGCAGGATTCCGTGCCTTTTCGCAATTTCAGCCACTGCGCCGATATCCGTCTGCTGCATGAGGGGGTTTGTCGGCGTTTCGAGGAAGATGGCTTTCGTTTTCGGGGTGATCTCTTGTTCAATATTTTCCGGGTTGCACGTATTCACGTACTTACAACAAAGCCCCCATTTTTTATATCCCTGCTCCAGCAGGCGGTAGGTGCCGCCATATAAATCATCACTCACAATCCACTCATCGCCGGCCTGGAACAAAGATAAAACAGTGAAAATCGCAGCCATGCCGGAACTGCACGCAAACCCGCGGTCCCCGCCCTCCAGATCCGCAATCGCTTCTTCAAGCAACTGACGCGTCGGGTTGCCGGTACGGGAATAATCGAAACCGGTTGACTGCCCAATGCCTTCGTGGCGGTAAGCGGTAGAAAAATAAACAGGCGGGTTCACCGCACCTGTCACGCGGTCACTGCGATTTCCGATTTGTGCAAGTTTTGTTTCTGTATGATACATGATGGACACTCCCTCACTTAAAATCAAAAAGCCTTCTCCAATAAGAAGAAGGCCATTCCTTTCGTACATGAACCATCTTCTTATCTTTCAAGTTATGATCCCATAACTTGCAGGACTTAGCACCTTTTCAATGCGTAAAAGCATTGAAGGTTGCTGAGGCTTCATCGGGCCATTCCCTCAACCTCTCTTGATAAGAAAATACCAATATGAAATTTGCCATCAACGCCGCAAAAGAAATTACACAACGAACCTAAAAATTGCTTACGTTCAATTTATCCCTTTTTTTCGGATTCGTCAAGCTTTTTTTAAATTTTGTTTTTCTTATGGATAATCCATATGGTGAGAAAATAAAACAGCAATGATGAAAGGAGAAGCGTAATGACTCCGTCTGTAGTATTGATATACTCATTCCTGAATTTTGCTGCACTTTCTCCATTCACTATATTCGGCACATCCACAAATGTAAAAGGGATGATATGCATAACAGCATACAACTTTGTCTTAAATCCGCTCATCATTTCCTCGAAACAAAAACAAGCCACCAAAACGAGCATTAGAAGCAATTGATTTCGAATAAAGGTATTTAAAAACTGGGTGAAAACAGAAATAAATAATAGAAGACATAGGATTAGTAAAAGCGATCTGCCCAAAAACCGGGCAATTGAAATCCACAATACTTCCGTCCCATTTAGATTGATCGCCACAGGGTACTTCCAACTGCCCAAATGGCTTATGATGCTGCCAATAATGAGCGCAACAACCAGGATAACAATCGTGATGGCCAAGCTGTAAACAAATGAAGTGAAGATTCTCGCATCCAATATTTTCTTGAGCTTCACTGGCAAAACATTCACAAAATGATTAATACCGCCTTGTTTGTCTCTTGTTGAAATATCACCAATTAAAACAGCAATGAGAAGAGGCATTAAGAACGGGAATACGTAAAAAAGAATGCGATATGTAAAGTTAATACCCGGGGTTTCGAAAGACTCTATTACCGGATGAATATTTTGTTTAAGCAGAATGGTATTGAGCTGTATTGCTTTTTCTGTCTGCGGAACAATTTTTTTATTACCAAAAACAATTTTTCCGGCATTAATCCCGGCAATTAATTTTTTATCTAAAGCGATCTGCAATTTCAGTTCTTGCTTCCAATCCCCTGCTTCATGAGCTTGTATTTGTTCTGTACGAAGGCGTAACTCCTCCTGCAAACCCGCAAGTGCTTTCTTCTTTGCTTCACTCTTATTTGGATTTGATTCCATGTGTGAAATGGCATTTTCCAGTAAGGATTTGTTATCCTGATATTCATTGAGCGGGTCCGTTCTCTTTGCTCCTACGAAAGTAATTGCAAACAAAACGAAAACAATCAAAATAGCAGCAATAAAAACAGTCATATTTTTTTTATTTCTAATGAATCGCAATGTCTCTAACTTGATTAGCCCCATTTATCTTCACCTTCGTATATTTCCTCATAAATTTGTTGGCTGCCTTTTTGCCCAATGAAAAATGATTTAAATTTCATGTCTTGTTCGAATGCCTGATTTACCACAAAGGAGCTTTTACTCGAATCTATCTCCGCCCATACTTCATTGGCTGTGGCATTTTTAATCTCTTCATCTTTAAACAGGGAAAGAACTTTATCTGCATCATTCCCATTCTCTAGCTTAATGATGATGTATTTATTAAAGTCCGGATTATTTTTTCTGCTTTCGTAAACCATTCTTCCTTGCTTTAAAAAGATGACACGATCACATAATTCATCAACATTGTTCAGAATATGGGAAGAAAATAATACAATTTTATTTTCGTCTCTAAGTTGCTTAATGGATTTGCTTATCAGTTTAATATTGGATGGGTCCAGCCCATTCATCGGCTCGTCCATCAATAGCAAATCACAAGAACTGATCAAGCACATCCCAAATAGCAGCCTTTGCTGCATGCCAAGCGAATATTTTGAAACCCTTTTGTCGATATAGGAACCCATGCTTAATTTTTCAATAACAGCGCCACATTCTTGTTTGCTCTCCCATAATCTTTGTACAAGTTTTAAATGCTCTCTCCCTGTTAAATTTGGATACAATACTGTATGGTCTTGCAAAAAAAATATTTTTTTAAGGATTTTTTCCCGATGCATTTTATAATTCATGCCGTAAATACTAATTTCGCCTTTTGAAGCAGGAATCAGGTTGGATATCGCATTTAAAAGCGTCGTCTTGCCGGATCCATTTGGAGCAACCAGGCCAATAATCTCCCCTGGTTCAGCAGAAAAACTTATATCTTCCAAAATTTTTGACTTCTCTATCTCTACTGACACATTGTTTACCCTTAACAAAACAATCCCTCCCCCGTTAATTCACAAGATCTTATCACCTATTTTAATAGGCCGCAGCGCCATTGTCACCGAAATCTTTGTGTGGTATCACCGAAAAAGCAGACAGCTGCTGTGTAAATATTGGCGGTAAACACCAAAAAAAGCGGTATTCTTTATGAATCCGCTCTATCCAGTCAAAAAATTTTTTCTTGTTATTTTGCTTATTCTTGTTATTTTGCTTATATAGTCTGGACCAAATCCTGAATATGGAGCATGGCAACCGGTTTCTGGCCGGTAACAACCGGAAGCACCTTGAAAGCGTGGTCTTCCATTATCCGCAATGCTTCCGCTGCCAGCTGATGCTCACTGACGCAAACCGGATATTTTGTATACAAATCTGCTACTTTTTTATCCAGTACTTCATGGCCGTTTAAAAGCTCACGCCGGATATCGCCGTCCGTTAAAATGCCGGCCAGCCGTCCCCGATCGTCAATAACTGAAACAGCCCCCGCCCCCGCTTCCGTCATCATAAATAATGCTTCCTTTATGCCGGTGTCCATTCCGGCAACCGGGTTCATCCTTTTCCGTTTAGCCACATGGCCAACCGTGAGAAGCAAACGCCGGCCAAGCGAGCCACCGGGATGGAAAAGCGCAAAGTTTTCAGGTTTAAAATCCCTTGCCTTCAAAAGGGCAACCGCAATCGCATCCCCGAGTGCAAGCGTGACGGTAGTTGTAGAAGTCGGGGCAAGGCCGAGCGGGCACGCTTCCTCAACTTCCCCGATATCCATCACCAGATTCGAACGCCGCGCCAGTGTCGACTTGCGTGAACCAGAAATAGCAATCATTTTTGCGCCGATCCTTTTGATGGAAGGGATCATATTTAATATTTCCGACGTTTCCCCGCTGTTGGAAATGGCAATGAGGATGTCTTCTTTTGTTATTTTTCCAAGATCGCCGTGCAGTGCTTCTCCCGGGTGAAGGAAAAATGCCGGGGTACCGGTGCTTGCAAATGTGGAAGCAAGTTTCCGGCCGATGATGCCCGATTTCCCCATTCCTGTAAAAATGACTCTGCCTTCGCACGCCAATATCATTTCAATGCCTTCATTTATACGAAAATTGATCCGGTCCTTCAGCTTTAAAATCTCATTGGCCTCTTTTTCCAGCACTTCACGGACGCTTTCGACATAATTGATGCTTCGTTTGAAATCTTTTAACATCCTATTCACCTCCGTTAATGAATGTTTGCTGCCGTTTGTTCTTTTATCATGCGATCAATTTCAATAACTGGCTTTAACATTTCTTCAAGATCATCCAGTTTCACCATATTCGGGCCATCCGACCAGGCCTGGTCCGGATCAGGATGGGCTTCTAGAAACAACGCATCGATCCCGCAAGCCGCCGCTGCCCTTGCGAGATACGGGACAAACGCACGCTTTCCGCCTGTTGAAGTCCCATTTCCGCCCGGTATTTGGACACTATGGGTGGCGTCAAACACGACCGGATACCCTAATCTGCGCATTTCCGGAAGTGCACGCATATCCACCACCAGGTTATTGTAGCCGAATGTCGAACCGCGTTCTGTAAGAAGAATTTTGTCGGTGCCGGATTCCTCCAGTTTTTGAATGACGTTTTTCATATCCCAAGGCGCCAAAAACTGCCCTTTTTTGACATTCACGGTTTTGCCCGTCGCGGCGGCGGCAAGCAGCAAATCGGTCTGGCGGCAAAGGAAAGCGGGGATTTGCAGTATGTCGAGCACTTCCCCGGCTGCTTTTGCCTGGTGCGGCTCATGAATATCGGACGTGACCGGTACGCCAAATACATTTTTAATCCGGTCAAGTATTTCGAGCCCTTTTTCCAGTCCCGGGCCCCGTTTGGAAAAAATGGATGATCGGTTGGCTTTGTCGAAAGAAGCTTTAAAAACGAAAGGAATACCGAGTTTTCCGGCAATGGTTTGAAGGGTTGCGGCTGTTTCCATGGCCATCGTTTCACTTTCAATTACGCACGGGCCGGCAATCAATACAAGCGGTAGACGTTGGCCGAAAGCTATCCGGCTGTTCAGTTGGACCGTTTTCATTTGCTCACTCCTCATTTTTAAGTTTTCACGTGTCTTTACTCCTTCTGCTGCAGGTTACAAATATTATCCTTTAGAAAACCGCACAGGGCAAGGAAGATGTAAAGAATATTCACAAACTTTTTGTTTTTATGTAAGGTTTTCTCCAGGAAATATAAAGCACAAAACCGGACAAGTTTTGTGCTTTATAACGCGGATGGCGGGTAAAGTCTCCTTCGGGGAAATGGCTGGGAAAAATATTCTTCTTACAAATGGTGGCGATACGGGGCTCAATTATTTTATAAATGCCATTAACTCATCAGCCGTTTTGCTTTTGATGATTTTTTGCACAACAGACCTGTTTTCGATAATCGAAATGAGCTTTTTATACATATCATCTAAATCCGTTTGCGTGCCTTCTTTAATATTCAACAAACAAACAAATTGAACCATTTGCTGTCCATGCCAATGGATAGGGCTTTTTAGCGTACATACTGTCCAAAACGTTTCCTTCGTTACGGGCACCATTGGATGGGGAATGGCTACGAGATTTCCAAAACAGGTTGGCGTAATCGACTCCCTTTCTAAAACAAGGTTTACATAATCCTTCGGTACAAGCTTCTGCTTATACAGTTCATCACATAAAAATCGAATCACGCTTTCCTTATCCTGCAATGCCAGTTGGAGAAAAATTCTTGAAGGATGTAAATATTTTTCTGCCACATTTTGCGTCCTAGATAAAAAACCATTTATAGCTTGAATGTCTTTGTCTTCCAAAAAAGTATTCACAACTTGGACCGGGACGCCAAAATCCTCCTTTATAGGCACAGTGCTAATGATCAAGTCAATAAAAGATAAATCATATGATGATAAATTGTAATAATTAATCGTATCGGCAATTTCAATTTCTTGGCCATACAAATTTTGCAATCGGTAGGATAGTAATTTTGCACTCCCTACGCCCGATGCGCAAACGATTAGTACTTTTTTTATTTTTTTCTTGTTTAATTTCATTCGTTCAAGAGCAACACCGATATGCAGCGCAATATAGGCAATTTCATCTTCAACCACTTCCATTTGCAAATACTCTTCTATACATTTGCTGGCAATAATGGCGCCTTCAAACGCAGCCGGGTATTTTTTCTTTATATCGTTTAATAACGGATTCCGGATATTCATTTTGTACCGCAATCGGTTCATTGCAGGACGGATATGCAGCGTTAGCGCCTGAATAAACTCGCGGTCTTGGCGAAAGTCCCAATTCAATTCAGCCTTTAAACGAGCTAACATACAATTTATAATTGTTCCGGCTTCATCAAATTTACTAAACTCGGCCAGCTCCTTCTTGTGTAAAAGTTTGGTTCCTAATAAATGAACAATAATATAATCGATTTCTGTCTCAGGAAAAGTTAACGAAGTAAAATCTTCAACTTCTTTTATGATTTCGTTCGCCACAATTTTTTCAAATGGATGATCATCGACCAGAACATCAGCCAGCTCTTCAATAACAAAGCCTTCCTGAATTCTTCTGCAGGCGATAGCAATATGCGTTGCTAAATTTTCCAAAGATATATCAGAGATTTCAATTTTATATTTATTAACCTTTTGGACGATTACTTCTTTAATCTTTTTAAATAGTTCCGGATCAATGAGTTGTAAACAATCCTCCTTCAAAAATGCCTCCTGGTTCCGCTCCAACAATAAATTAGATAAACACAAACGTTTCATATATTCATCGCCTTCAACCTTTGAACCATAGTGCGGGCGGTTGATTAGCTTTAAATGATATTGATCAAGAATTTCTTTTACCATCTTTAAGTCATTTTGCAATGTCGATAAAGAGACGAACATCTCATCTATAAAACTTTCAATTTTAATAAAATCGGTTTCTAACAATAACCGGCGTAAAATATAGAGAACTCTCGTATCTTTATCAGTGAAGTCACCCGCTAAATGATGTTCCTCCGTAGAAATCTCATTGAGTATTTTTGAAAAAAGCCCGGCATCTAATACTTTTACGCTATATCCCAATCCTCTGGTTGATTCAATTTGAAATCCGTGTGATGCTGTATTATTTTGCATGAGCTTAATTTCGTTTCGAATCGTTCGGTCACTGACGCCTAATTCTCTTGCCATCCAGCTTGCAGTAACGGGTTCTTTTGACTTAGATAAAAGGATTAATATATCTTTCTGCCGTTTTGATAGGATAGCCACTGCCAACAACTCCCTTTTACATGGATTACTAAGATTTTTGGCAAAGGAAGAGCTGTAGTTTTCGGGAAACCAACCATTTTTTCGGGCTGTGATGTAATCGTTGAAAAAACCAATACTTGATACTTTGCAGCCTGTCATATCGTAGCTTTCCTTATAACTATTGCTTTTTCACCGGGGATTTCTATTTTCTTCCCGTATATGAAAAAATGGAGTTTTATTGTAACTCCATTTTTTCACGCCATGATTGAATATGATTCTTATTGTAAACGTTAGAAAAACGACCGTCCTAAAAGTTAAAGCTCTTCTCCATTTGTTTTTATGACATGCCTATACCATTCAAATGACTTTTTCTTTTTTCTTTCTAAAGTTCCGTTCCCTTCATTATCTTTGTCCACATAAATAAAACCGTAACGTTTTTCCATTTCTCCTGTTCCAGCACTCACTAAATCTATACATCCCCACGGTGTGTACCCCATTAAATCAACGCCGTCCAGTTCAACCGCTTTTTTCATTTCCTGAATATGGTCGCGAAAATATTGGATACGGTAATCATCGTTAATCGTGCCATCCTCTTCAACGGCATCCCGCGCACCAAGCCCGTTTTCTACAATAAATAAAGGAATATTGTACCTTTCATATAAAGCATTTAATGAATAACGAAGGCCTACCGGATCAATTTGCCAACCCCAATCACTGGCTTGTACATATGGATTGCGGACGACGCGGCCAAACTCTCCATCAGGCTGGCTATCTTCTACTTCACGGGCGCTGACTACTTTAGACATATAATAGCTGAATCCAATGTAATCTACTGTTCCTTCTTTAAGAATTTGTTCATCTTCCTTTGTATATTCAATTTCAAATCCGTTTCTTTCCCAGTATTTTTTCGTATAATGAGGAATCGCCCCGCGAACATGTACATCACCAAAGAACCAGCGATTACGCATTGCTTCAGTTGCAAGCATCACATCATCCGGATGGCAGGAATATGGATATACAGGGACGAAAGAAAGCATGCAACCAATTTTAAAATTCGGATTAATTTTGTGGCCTAATGTAACGGCTTTTGCGCTGGCAATTAATTCATAAAGCGCTGCCTGGTACATGGTTTGTTTCCGGTTTTCACCTTCTTCGTATTTAATTCCTGAGTTTGTGAAGCTTGCGAAATCCATGCTCGTATCTGCTTGATTATTGATTTCGTTAAAGGTCATCCAATATTTTACTTTATCTTTATAACGTCTCATGACTGTCTCAGAAAATTTCACAAAGAAATCAATACACTTCCGGTTTCTAAAACCGCCATATTTTTTCACCAGATGGTAAGGCAATTCAAAATGAGATAGGGTAATAACAGGTTCAATATGATATTTTAATAATTCATCAAACAAATCATCGTAAAATTGCAAGCCTGCTTCATTCGGCTCCGGATCGTCCCCGTTCGGAAAAATTCTTGTCCAGGCAATCGAAGTACGGAAACATTTAAACCCCATTTCAGCGAACAGTTTGATATCTTCTTTATAACGGGAATAGAAGCCGATTGCTTCATGGTTCGGATAATAGTAACCTTCCAATACACCATCCGTAATTTGCCGTGGAACACCGTGCCTTCCTGCAGTCATCACATCAGCAACACTTACACCTTTTCCGCCTTTATTCCAGCCGCCTTCAAGCTGGTGGGCTGCTACTGCTCCGCCCCATAAAAAGTTTTCTGGTAAAACGCCTTTTGACATTGTAAACCCTCCATCATTTATCTTATTTGGTTTCCTGAACTAGAAAAGTTAAATAAGAAGGCGATTTTCCTATGAAGAACCGCCTTCATTCATTCACCCGCAGTGCAACATCGTTTTCATAGGATATTTCTACATCTTATTCTTCTATTCCAAGATTAGGATCAGAGTACAGATTCTCCACCTTTTTCTTGTTCAACTAACTTCTTATCATATATTCTGATGAACGGAAGATATATGATAAACGCGACCACACCACAAATGAGTGAGACAACTGGCGCCATAATACTCCCGCCTGTTCCAACGAAAGCCCCGATACCGATTGGCGTTGGCCACGGCACTTGGGCGATAAGTGGCGCAACAATGTGCAGTTTGATCGCAAAATAACCAATTGTAGCTGTAGCCATAGGTGCTAAGAAGAACGGGATAGCCAGGTATGGATTATAAACAATCGGTAGTCCAAACAATATTGGTTCATTAATATTAAAGATGCCAGGAGCAAGGGATGCTTTTCCCAGTATTCTCAATTGCTGTGACCGGGCTAAAAATGCAATAAAGATACATAATCCTAAAGTCGATCCGGAACCGCCCATAATGACAAATGAATTTTGGAACTCGCCGGCGAATGGAATATTTGCCCCATGAATATTGGCTTCCATATTTGCCAAAGTAATTGGCGTCAGGAAGGCTCCGATAATATTCGCCCCGTGAATACCTACGATCCAGAGTGCATGGATTAAGAAGTAAATCACCATCAATCCCAGCCAGCTGCTTGCGATATTCGTAACAAAGCTAAATGGAACAGCGACAACTTTAAATATATCTGTACCTAAAGCTACAAAAATACCATTGATGATTAAGATCACAAAAGCGACTAAAAATGCAGGGATTAAAGCTGTGAACGATCTGGATACCCCTTCCGGAACAGCTTCCGGCATTTTAATCACCCAATTTTGTTTTACACATAACCGGTACAACTGTACAGCAATAACAGAAACAATAATGGCCGTAAATATACCTGAAGAACCTAAACGGCTTACACCACTGTCACCCATTTCCCAACCGAAAATAATATGGGTGGTGTCATTCATTTTTTGTACAAGTGACATTTTTCCACCACCTGAAACCAATTCCGGAATCGTCATGAAGAAAGCAAACATGGATAATAAAGCCCCATTTAGCGGGTTTACATTTATCCCTTCTTCTTCAGCGTATATTTTTGTATACTCATAACCAATAACAAGGTTGAAATATAATGCTAAAATTCCCATTGTTGCTTTATTCGCCAGCATATACAAGTCACTAATTCTAAAGAAAGTATTATCGAAAAAACCTTGCAAAAATGTTAAAGTCTGCGGCAATACGTTCAACACCAGGAACATTGACCCTACTATTGTAAATGGTATTGAAGCCATCCCGGCTGCCATTACCGCCCGGACAAAACGAAAAGATGCAATTTTCCCCATAGGACCCATTAGATACTTTTCAAGAAAAGTAAATGCCTTATTTTGTTCTGACATATAGACCCCTCTTTTCTATTGTTAACGAATCGCTTTTTCATATTCTTTGATGCGTTGAAAATGCTTATCTTCATCATGTTTAATTTGGTATAACCGATAAAGGATGAAAACGCTTAAAAATGTCCCGGCAATCAAAACAGCTAAAATTAATCCTTTTGACTTGTTTTGATTGATTAAAAATGGATATAAATGAGCGAAAGATGAAGAAAAACAACTTGGCAACAGCAAAATTACATTTGCAATGAGCAAAGTCATAAAGCAAAACTTTGTGTATCTTGCATGATTTGTCGGGCTGCTGTAAATCTTTACTTGTTCCGCAACGCTCAATATGACAACGATGATCAACGCTAATGGAAGAAGGTATAGTGGCGAATGACTCATGACCAATGAAATTAACCAATATACATTCGTAAAGAAAAAGATTGCGGTAACATATCTGACAAGCAAATATCGGTTATAGTACATCGATTTAAGCATCTGGTTTTTTTGATTTTTTTCAAATAATGCTCTTTCTACGTCATTCATAAAAATCCCTCATTTATTAAAAATATGGCTCCCCGCTACTCGTTAAAGCTTAAGCAATCCATTACCTCCAATCCAAAAGACATCTTAACGGGTATCTTGCTTGAAGATCACCTTCCTTCCGACTATCCATAAATTTTGGCATTTCCGGGTGAGTGCATTGTAAATAGCGAAGACCCATTTTCTCATAAGCAAATCAATCTTTTGGCAGTTCTTGTAAGATTAAATTTCCTAATTTTTCAACACCCATTGGAATCGGAATATAGGCTTGTGGCGGAATGTTTACAACTGGCTTTCCTACGCGTTCTCCGGCTTCCTTAAGTTTTTGAAAATACATCTTTGTTTGTGGGCTGACTAAATATAAATCAAAGTCCCCCTTTTCAATCATCTTATTGCCTTCATTTGCTGAAACAGCATCGACTTCAATTTCCTTACCTTTTGTTTTAAAAAATTCCGTTGTCTTCTTCGCCATTAAAGAAGATGACATACCTGCTGCACAAATAATTAATGCTTTTTTCATCATAAATGCCTCCAATTGGTTTTTTATTGTGATTTAAACTTGCTTATCAATGAATTAATGACTTCCGTTGCTTTTAATGGCCCGCTTGTGCCGCCAATCATCCATTTTTCAAACAGCAAACTTGGCAAATTTGTTAGCACTTTCGACATTCAAGTTCATTTGTTTTTTTATAAAGTTCAATGATTTCTTTTGCCAGGTCAATTACTGTCATGGCATTCATTAAATGGTCCTGTGCGTGTATCAGCAATATACTGATTTCAAATTTTTCCCCACTGGCCTCCCCCTTTATTAGGTCTGTTTGAAAACGATGAGCGATTGTCATGGCTTCGTTGGCTTCTTCAATTTTTTGTTCAGCTAATTTAAACTCACCAGCTTTAGCATGATTTATGGACTCCGCAGCTAAGCTTCGGGCGTTTCCACCATTTAAAATAATTTGAAAACTGATTTCTTCTATGTTCAATGTCATCACCCTTAGTTTAAAAATTGTCGTTTCTTCACCCTTTTTGTCGCATAATATCCATCATTGTTACTTACTGTTGATCACAAAGAGTAACTTGCTGTAATCCTTAAACACTGTTTAATGCTCCGCTTTATCAGCCGCTTGCCTTAATTCAATATTAATATGGAAACGGTTTCACTTTAACCTAAACTCTTTCCTTAGCGCAACGGAAATCATTACTGGAAAAAATGAAGTAACGGAAAAAGGAATCCGGGATCAAGTTTCTGCTTTCTCGCCATTAACATGATTGCCGCTTTTTTCAATAAAGCATGGCATCAAGCTTTTAGACATACCTTTTTGTTTATCGTACTTACCAATCCCGGCCTGGCATTTCAAAAAAGGAAAGTGCGGCAAGCAGAAGGCAATTTGCAGCATTTTAAGAACCCGCATTAAAAGTTACAATTGGAAAGATTTTCTGTGCAGAATGCCTTCATTTCCCGATTAACGGCTGCAGAAGCGGGTAATGATATAGTACAAACACTAAAAGGAGGGACCGTTATGGATCATGCAAAGGCGTTAGTGATAAAGTTTATTATGGTCGCAGTTGTGTTGGGCATCATTTTATCCGCCATCTTCAACATGCCGTTTGGCGATATGATCGCCACCAGTGTAGTACTGACCATTCTCGCATATGTCCTGGGAGATTTAATGATTTTCAAACGGGAAAATGAACGGGAAGAGAATACGCAAAGAAATATCATGGCGACCGTCGCCGATTTTGTTCTGGCGTACCTTGTCGTGTGGCTGATGGGCAGATCACTCGCCCCGGACATGGACAATCTGTTATGGGCGGCGCTGGCTTCGAGCATCGTCATTGCAGCCGGCGAATGGTTCTTCCATAAATATTTACACCATCTTTTCCATCACACGCCTGACCGCGAATTTACCGGATACGGCGGTGACTGATTGAAAAAACGGCAGCCGGATGAGCTGCCGTTTTTTCGTATTCCTATAAAAACTTACCATTCATCAATAAATCATCCAATCGGCAAGCATCAAGTTTTTTAATCACTACGCAATTTTTTCGGCCAAGCAAAACTTTTACTTTCTTTCACCTTACCGTAACCGTTCTTGTTTTGCTTTTGTTTCCGGCTCTGTCTTTCGCGAAAATGGAAAGCTTCGTGCCTTTTTTCTGTTTGCTGATTCTTACACTGTATGCGCCTTTGGCATTTACTGTGGCTTTGCCGATCTGTTTGCTGCCGCGGTATACATAGACAACTGCTGATTTTTCCGCTTTACCCACAACATGCGTGGACTTCGTTGTGACATTGCCGGCAGTCGGCATGCCCGGTGCCGTTTTGTCTTTTACTATAACTTTCACTTTGCTGCTTTTTAAACCGGCCTCTGTGTAGACATAAAGGACGGTTCCGGCTTTTTGCTTTAAAACCGGGACTTTAAAATATCCTTTCCCGTCCGCTGTGCCGCGGGCAAGTATTTTTCCGTTCTTCATAATGGCTACTTCGATCCCCGGGTCGGAGCTGCCGGAAATGGATGTGCTATTATCGCCGACAGTCCATACTTTCGGTGTTTTCGGTTGCTGCGCCTTGCCGCCGATATTTCCCGACAAGAGCGTATATGTCATATCCCGTCCTTTTCCAGACGGAACGGAAAAGCGGCTTGGTGAAGACAGCTTTTTCACAACCGCCCCGCCGCCTTTTAGCTTCAATGAACTGCCGTTGTAAGTTTTAATTCGGAGCGGCTTGAACGCGGCATCCCCTTTAAACCCGTATAATCCGTTTGTCTGCTTTAACACGAGCGCGGCCCGGAAATCGGTCATAAACTGCCCGAAAGTCAGGTTCGGGTCAATGTATTTTCGGATCACATCCTCGATGGCTTTTTCATTCGTGTTCGGATCGTCCATGATTTTTTTGAAAATGGCATCGCCTTGTCCGCATTGAATTTTCAAATACTCCATGAACAAATAGGACAAGGAATAATTGGCAAGCACATCCCCGTTACTATCCCAGTAGAGAAGCGAGTGGCCATTTGTAATTGAAGCATCGTTGTTATAATCATCAATCCGATCGGAAAGCGGCTTTCCGGTATAAATTTGCTCTGCGGCCATGGACATCCCTTCGTCAATCCATGTATCAAACGTATCCCAATGGTGCTGGACGAACACTTTCTGGTTAAAAGAGATCATATGCTGAAACTCATGGGCGAGTGTTGAATACGCTTCGGTTACATTTTTCGATGTCCCCGTCCCCATAAGCGGGTACGTGTCAATATAAAAGATTTCCGACTTGTTGGAAGTGTCGGCATCAAAAAGGTCAAGCGGGTAAAAATAGCCGGCAACATATCCGCCCGAGCCGTCAAATCCGTCCTGGATGTCATAACAAAGAATATTCACTTTCCCATTTCCATCAACATCGGATGGCATGCCGAAATATTTTGTATCGAGCGCATAAATACGGTTGTCAAATTCTTTTCCAAGCTGGGCAGCCTGGGCGTCGTTCAGCTGGTTATTGTATACCCAGACATCCGCATGCGGACCGCTGTATAAAAGCTTAGCACTTATTTGATAATCTTTATTGCTGGCAAGATTGGACACCCAGAATTTTTTCGTATCTCCCACCCGGGGAAGACGGGCCCTTTTCGTATCCATGCGAACGGAATACTTCCGAAGGCTTAAATATTTTAATAGATCAAATGGCTTCTGGTAATCAATCCGGTAAACGTTGCTCTTTAACTTTTGACGGAGCGCTGCCAGGTTCACAACCTTGAAGGTGCCAGTCGGCTCTGTCGAAAGGCTTGAGGCAGACTCGTTGCTGACAAGTTTATAATAATCCTGAGCCGACGCGCTTCCGCCTGCACCGAATACCCCGGCCGGCAGTATAAACAATAGCGATAGTATAATAGGCAAGGATAATGCCCGTCTGAACATTCTCAATGAAATTCCTCCTGCACCTTTGTCCGGGCAACCCGGCAATTTTAAAAAGTTGCTTCTTTCATTCTAGCACAGCAGGCCGAATTTTGGCTGTCCGGTTCAGGAAAAAGAAGAGCGGAGTTTTTTAACCGTCCTTGTTCCCATTTGCTTGGCTGTTTCATCCTGCTGAGCGGATTCTTTTGCAACAGCAGGGGCCGTACCGCTTTTTGAAAAGACGTTTTTTGTGCAACCTTTGGGAGAATTTCTTAAGGGCCGCCCTGCACACTTTGGGGGCATGTCTGTTAAAGCAGCGGGAAATTTTTCATATTCCCGCTGGATGGTGGAGTTTTCGGCCGCGGCTGTAGCCCTGGCGCTACTGTTTCCATTTCATTTACAAAAGTCCTGTCATATGGTTCGGCTTTGTTTAACCAAGAGGATTATTTTCTAAAACGATTGTCCTGCCTCTGTTGCACTGCCCGCCTCCTCTCCCTGTTTCTCTCTTTTCAACAAAAAAGTACCCTTTTTTCTATTCAGCCGCTATATAAGGAGTGAAAGGGGGTGAGCGGGAATGGCACAAGTCCATTTAACAAGTTCCCGCATTTCATTAATCTTTGATAACGGGGTGAATGAAAATGGAAAACCGGTAACCAAAGCGAAGTCGTTCGCCAATGTGGCTGCCTCTGCAACACCCGATGCGATCCGGCAATTTGCAGACGCATATGCTTCACTGCAGCAAAAAGCGCTTGTCCGTGTAACACGCACTGACTTGAACGATATCAGTGAGTGAAATAAAAAAAGGGGGAATGGATAGATGAAAACTTTGGAACTTCAGTTTTTAACGCAGGATAACAAAACAGTGAGGGTTGCAGTCGATGAGCCGGCAGAACCCATCGATACGGTGAAAGTGAAAAACGCCATGGCTCAGATGCTCGGCTCAGGCGTGCTGGTCAGCTCATCCGGCACGGCGCTCTCCAGCATGAAAGGTGCACGTCTTATTGAGCAAAACATTACTGAATATACACTGGCGTAATCTTTTGCCCCCGGTTCCCGTTTTCGGAACGGGGGCTCTTGATTTTACAGGGGGAGAGGAGAAATGCATGAAATGGTGTCGCTCATCAGTGAAGTCGGGTTTCCGGTCGCTGTCACCGTCTTTTTGCTGTACCGGATTGAGGCCAAGCTTGATGCGGTGATTGAATCGATCCAAAACCTGCCGGAACGGATGAAGGGGATCTGAAAGGGAGGGGCTTATGTGCAAGCCCCTCCCTTTTTCCGGATGGATCATCTCCCGGTCCGGTCGTTATTCATTTGTTTAGTCACATACCTGCAATTGCTCCATTTCCGCAAAATCCACGCTGCAAAGGATATATTTCGACGAAGGCAGCCCACCAAGCCTGCATTTCACTTCTTCACTCATCTTCCGGTAACGCTCAGCCGCGGGCTCCCGGCTCAGACCAATTATTTTTATACAGGCTTCGCTTTCTTTAAGTTTGTAAAATGCGCCGGCAAACTGCTTCTGTTACTTCTTCTGTTGTTGCCGTTCCGCCGATGTCCGGGGTTTTGATGCCTTTTTCAATCGTCCATTCGATTGCATCCATTATCGTTTCACCCATTTCTGTTTCGCCAAAATGATCGAGCATCATTTTAGCTGTCCAAATTTGGCCTATTGGGTTGGCAATGCCTTTTCCTGCAATATCCGGCGCCGAGCCGTGGACAGGTTCAAACATGGAAGGATATTTCCCGTCCAAATTGATGTTCGCGGACGGCGCAATGCCGATACTGCCCATAATCGCGCCGCCAATATCTGTTAAAATATCCCCGAATAAATTGCTCGCAACAATGACATCAAAAGTCTCCGGCTTCATCACCAGAAAAGCAGACAGCGCATCAATATGCATGCTGTTTACAGCCACATCCGGATAGCCAGCCTTTACCTGGCTGAACACCTCGTCCCAAAAAGGCATTGTGTGGAAAATGCCGTTTGATTTCGTTGCACTGGTCAGGTGTCGGCCGCGTTTTTGCGCCAGTTCAAACGCATATCGCATCGCCCGCTCTGTTCCTTTTCTTGTAAAAATTGCATTCTGGATCGCAATTTCGTCTTCACTGCGATGAATTCTGCCGCCAACCTCGCTGTACTCCCCTTCACTGTTTTCACGCACGACAATGAAATCAAAATCTTTCGGGTCCCTTAACGGGGACTGCAGCCCTTTGAAATACTTTGCAGGCCGGATATTCAGCACCTGTTCGAAGCCGCGCCGGATTTTCAGCAAAAGGCCCCAAAGCGACACATGATCCGGCACAAGCCTTGGATTGCCGACTGCCCCGAGAAAAATAGCCTCATAATCTTTTAAAATCTCAAGCCCGTTATCCGGCATCATTTTTCCCTGATCAAGATAATAATCACAGCTCCACGGGAACGCCGTGAATTCGAACCGGATTCCGCCATGCCGTTCCGCTGCCGCATGCAGCACACGGATGGCAGCCGGCACCACTTCTTTTCCAATCCCGTCGCCCGGGATCGCCGCGATATGGTATGTTTTCATTCTAATCCCCTCCGTTAAAGCGCTCCCAATTATATTCATTTTACCATAAGCATGAAAATGAAATGCTTTATCATCCCTTAAAATCAAGATTCTTATTCCGTTGCTGCCCCCGCTGCGCCAAGCGGGTAATGATAAACAACATACGATCAACATGGTGATTTTCAGAGGATGAATGAACGGCATATCGCTTTAACCTAATGTGCCAGGCCATTGTATGGGGCGGTAAAAAATAAAGGCAATGAGAAAACAGCTCATTGCCTTTTGATTGGCTAATTTGTACGCGAACAGATCGGGCACGCCCTCCGAATTTTTTTCGCTGGCGTTCGAGACACTTGTCACTGCTGTTTGATCACTGACTTTTTCAGCGAATGGCCGCGGGCACGCCGCTCATTCCTATTTGCATCAAATTTTTCCGGTTAACGGCAGCGGGCAGCAAACGGGCACTGCTGCCGCTATTCTCCCTTCGATTCTGCATTCCCCGGCACGCCTGTTTTCAACATTGGAAAAACAAAGCACAGCCCGATAATGAAAAACAACGCAGCAAGTTCGAAAACAGCCGTGATCGAAAACCATTCCTTCAATGCCCCCGCAAGGCTCATGGTCACCACCATGGAGCCAGTGAAAAGCGGGCTCAAAATGCCGTTCACCCTGCCAATAAAATCGGATTCCGTATTTTGCAGGATCAGCGTGTTAATGCCGATCTGGATGCTCGGCATGAAAAAGCCCGAAACGAGTTCGGCGGCGAGTGTCAACCAAAGCGAAGTCGAAGCACCGATTACCGCAAGCCCAATGGCATTTGCAAGCATACCGGTGAACAGCATTTTTTGCGGTGAAGCAGATTTTGAAAAGGCCATGGAAAAAGCCCCGCCTGTAATCATCCCAATGCCATTCACCATCACAAGCCATTGCAGGTTCTCTTTCGGCAGGCCGAGACGGTCCGTTACGAGAAAAATATTCATCGGTTGGATAAAACCGACGCCAAGCCCTGCCGCCAGAAAACCAAGTCCCAGCAGCCGCAATTCCTTTTTAGACAAAACATAGCGAATCCCGCTCTTCATTTCCTGGAAAATATTCGACACTTTTTCCTTCTTTTTCATGGCCTGGTCTTTCGGGATAAATGACAAACTCGCGGCGGAAAACAGGAAAGCGAGACCGGTTATCAAAATAGAATAATCGATTCCAAACCTTTCATAGGCAAACGTGCCGACCACCGGGCCAAGAATCATAAAAACAGCAAAAATGGTCTGGTAAACGGCCATTGCCTGCTGGATCAGGCGTTCCTCAAGATGCATTTTAAACAGTTTCATCCCGGACGGTTGCGAAAACTGCGACAAAATCGAGGAAATCAGTGTTGCAAAAAAGACGGACTGCCACGAGCCAAAAACAAGCGCGCCGATGACGCCAAAAATGGACACGGCACTCAGCAAATCACACCAAACCATTGTTTTCTTCGGCTGCCAGCGGTCCGCAAATGTCCCGCCGATAAAGCTAAAAATGAAAATGGGCAGGAACTCCGCCACTGAAATCATGGAAACGGCAAACGGGTCGCCGTTTGTTTTTTCTGTCACAAACAACAGGACGGCAAAATTCCGCACCCAAATGCCCACCTGCAAAAACAACGCGGATACAAATACCATCCGGACAAACCGATTTCTCAAAAGCTCTCCCACAAGCGCCCCCCTCTGGTCAAATCTGTCTCATATCGTGCCATTATCATACCGAAATTGAAAGCCTTAAGCAATACAGAAGCACCCGTGTAAAACAGAGTGCGAAAAAATGCATGCAAACTTGGGAAACGGAAGCCCGCAGGCAAAAGGTGAAAAAAATCGGCGCATTTGGCCGCGTGCTCCTTTTTTCCTTCGTCCAGTCCCTTCTCATGCCTGCACTCAAAACAGACATCTATTCTGCTTCGCCCGGGCCTGGCATTTTCATGTCTCCATACGTGCCTCTCCTCTTTTTCGTTCCCTCACGCGTCCCAATCCAAACCGTTTTTCTTGCGGCCATTTTCGCTACATTTCATTCACGCCCAATTCCTCTTCTTTTCCCCATAAATAACAAGAGAAAGGCCGGACCATTGCATAAACGAAAAATCCCCGTTAACAATTTGGAAAAACCATGATATGATAGCGATTAGATTAAATAAAAAATTCAAAGAAAAGGGTCGAAAAAATGAAGAAGAAAATATTCATCACACTCGGGATTCTCTTAGCGATCATCGTGATCGGGGGCGGAGGGTTCGCCTATTACGTCTACCATTCTGTCCAAAATGCCGCAGATAAAATGTATGACAGCAAATCCGTGAAACCATCCGAGAAGAATACAGAAAAAATTAAAAGCGAAAAACCCATCTCCATTCTTTTACTCGGTGTGGATGAACGGGCCGGAGATGTAGGAAGATCCGATACGGTCATTATTCTTACCCTGAACCCGCAAAAAAAAGCCATGCAGATGATTTCCATTCCGCGTGATACGAGGACAGAAATCGTGGGCAAGGGGACATTGAATAAGATAAATGCGGCTTACGCTTATGGCGGGCCAAAAATGGCACTGGATACAGTAAACAAATTTGCCGATTTAAATCTTGACCAGTACATACGCATAAACATGGAAGGACTGGCTGACCTTGTTGACGCTGTCGGCGGTGTAACCGTCTACAATAAAATCAGCTGGCATGACGAAGGGTATTATAAAAAAGGCTACTATTATGCCAAAGGGAACATTACATTGGATACCGGCAAAAAAGCGCTCGGTTATGTAAGAATGCGCCACCTTGATCCTCAAGGTGACTTTGGCCGTAACCAGCGCCAGCGTGACGTCATTATGGCCGTCATTAACAAAGCGGCGACCATCCAGTCTTTCTCGCGTTATCAGGAAATCCTGGCTGCGATCCAGAACAATGTCAAAACAAACCTGACACTTGATGATATGAAAAACATTGCGATGAACTACCGCGACTGCCGCCAAAATACGACAGACTATGAAGTTAAAGGCAACAGTACAACCATTGACGGCATTTACTATCTTAATGTTAGCCAGGCAGAACGCGACAAGGTCCACAACATGGTGACCAATATGGAACAATAAAGACAGGCAGGCCCCGTTGTCCGGAGCCTGCCCTTTTCAATTTTTATTTTTGCTTTTCCTGCGGTTTTACCGGAGATCTTTCCGGCTCTATGTCTTTGTTATGATGCTGTTTTTCCTGTTGTTCCGGCGAGTCGCCTTTTTTGTCCTTGTTGTAATCCATTTGGTGCCCTCCTCCCGGTTGGATTAATGTTCCTTAGCATCACTGCTTGTCTATTGTAAAAATACCCGGTAACTGCATATGCTAAACAAAGGGGAGAGGCTGCCCGCTTTGGCGGAACAAAAAATGTCTATTCGGACAAGCGAAGGCAATGGATCCCTATAGCTGCAACGGATAACCAGGGGCTTAGATGGAAGGTGATCCGGCCACCGCTTTTGCTCTTTTACCGGCTTTCCATTCAAACGGGAGCAAAGGCAATATAACCTGTTACCTGCCGCAGATCGTTGCCGGCACTTGCCCCCCGGCCGAAGCGAAGGCAACCTGCTTTTACAAAAGCAGCCGCGGAAAACGGAACGCTCAAAACAGCCTGAACAAAACCCATATTACAAAAGCCCATACCGGAATGGACAAGCCAATGCCAATCAGACAGCCTTTCGCAAAATCTCCGTCTTTTCCATTCATCTCTTCATTTTCCTTTTTAAGTAATAGGATGCATTCGCCTCGTTGGCGAATAGGGTGAACATTATTATAACAACCCATCCCCTTAAAACCAAGTAAGCATTGACAGGAACGTACGTTTGTTTATATAATGGGGACAGGTGATCCGTATGCCGCAAATCTTAACCGAGGAAGAAGAAAAGCTGATCGAGGCATTTATCCTCCTGCCGCTTGCCAAAAGGACGCTGGAACGGGACCAGAGAGCGATCCGGGCAAGCCTGTTAAAATTTAAAGAGCCTTATCTTTTTGCAACGGACCAAATGCTCTTGCAAATTTCATCCTGCCTCGCTCAAGTCAAACGGGAAGCCGGCAGAAAAAAGATGCGCTTTTACAAACGGAACGACCTTTCCTATACCGTGTTTGTGCGCGGCTGGCGGTTTGAAAAGAATTACCACCCGCAAATAGCAGCGGAGTGGGTAAAAAACCGAATCACCGGTTTCTTCCTCCCGTTGCGCCTGCCTTTTGAAGACCGGTAAGGAGCTTGCGAAACTCAGCAGCTTCGAGGAACGCCTTCCGGACCGTAAAGGGCGCCAAAACGCCTATTCATGAAACATTCCAGGGATACATGGGATTGAATACCGCTGATGAAACATTCCGGCATACACGGGATATTGAAGACCGCCGGGTGATAAGGAGACGCCGCTCTCTTTTTAAAGAGCGTGAAAAAAAAATCCCAATATACGAATGACAAACAGCCAGGTAAGCCCGGAAAACGCGGGATCCCGGAACTTTTACATGCCCGGAAATCCCTTTAGCAGATCCTCCCCGTTAAGCGCTTGTTTTCTTCCACTTTTTAAAACTTTCTTCCAGACGGGAAAACCCTTTTTTCATTTCCTCATCACTGCAGTAGGCGAAACAAAGGCGGATTTTTGTGTTTAGCCCGCGCTCAAGCGTAAAGGCATCACCCGGCACAAACACGGCGCCGTCCTGTGCCGCTATTTTCATCCATTCTGTTACACCGCCTTTTTTGACATCGATCCAGTAAAACAGCCCGCCGGCCGGTTCAGCTCCTTCCCATTGCTCCGTCTCGTGCATATGCTGTAAAAACCGTTTTGTCCAGTCTTTCCGTTTTTCATAAAAGTGTTTTTGTTTTGCAAGAATCTGCGGCCAGTTTTCGGAAGAAATGAGTTTTCCCGCCAGCATCTGGTTCATGGGCGATGTGCAGGCGTCTGTTACCTGCTTAAACTGTTCAAGTTTTTTCAGAAAGGCTGGGTGCGCGAGAATAAAGCCGGTCCGCATCGCCGGCGCCATAACTTTTGAAAAACTGTACAGGTATATGGTTCTTTCTTTTAAGGGATCGAGTTCGAACAAGGAAGGAGGGCGGCCGTGAAACAGCAGATCACGGTACGGATCATCTTCTATAATGATAAAATCATACTGGTAAGCAAGTTCAATGAGTTTTTTCCGTTTTTCGAGAGAGGTGGTGACGCCGGTTGGGTTTTGAGCATTTGGAATAATGTAAAGCGCTTTCAATCTTCTTGTTTGCAATGTTTTTTCAAGAAAATCGACATCCAAACCGTCTTGTTCAAGCGGAATGCCGACCGCCTTGAGCCGGTACTGGTGCACCGCCGAAAAGGCAATGGAATACGTGTACATTTCCATTGCAAAACCGTCCCCTTCATCCAGCAGCATTCTGCAGACAAGGTCAACCCCCTGCGTATTGCCGTTTGTCGCCATGATATAGCTTTCCGGAATATTTTCCGTTTTAGAGATAACATCCACATACGGCCCAAACCCTTTTGCACTGCAATACTCATACAGGCGTGCCGGGTCTGCCTCAAAGATTTCATTCATGATGCGCTGCAGTTCTTTTTTCGGGATCATGCCGCCATTTGGCATGCCGACGCTGAAAAATACCGGATCCCGGACAGCCGGCTCGATGCTGTCCATATACACATCAATCGCATTTTCTTTAATCTTGCCGCTCAACGCTGAAAACATTTGCTTCATCGCCGCCGCACCCCGCTTTCCATTTGCTGAAAAATTGCCTATACCCTATGTATATGGGGAAGCGCGGAGGAAAGTGACACAAAAAATAAAGCATGAAATCGGACAAGAAGACAAGGTAGCAATAGTATATCCAGGCCGCATGCCCTTGTCATCCACCCGGAACATCAGCCGAGAAATTCACACCACCTCATGTTTCCAGCTGTTGTGCTTCGGTATTATCCTGTCATCGAAAGCCCGAAGTCGTACGAATCGGCGCAATACAAAAGCCTGTTCTGCTTGAAAAATCTTTCAAAGCGGAACAGGCTTTAAATTTCCTCTCATTCTCAGGTGCCAATATCAAGGGAGCCGGACTACCCCAAAACAGATCCCCTGCTGAAGATAAGGGCCGGATTTGCGTTCATGAAAACAGATTGGTTAACGCAGAAAATCCTTTAGACTGTTTTCCACAAACTGCAAATGGTCGATCATGGCCTTGCGCGCTTTTTCGCTGTCCTTTTCTTCGATGGCTACCCTGATTCTTTCATGTTGCTCATACAAGGCGCCCAATGTGGAAGGATCAGAAAAAAGAAGCATTCTGCGCGTTTCTTTCATTGCATCCTCCATCGTCTCGGCAACCTGGTTCATCAGCCCGGCAAGAATCGGATTTTGTACAGCCTGGACAATGGCAAGATGGAAGGCAAGATCTGCTTTTTCACCGAGTTCTTCGTTCCCCGTCGCCCGCTTCATATCTGCGAGCGCCTGCCTTATCCTTTCCAGATCAGCTTCGGTCCGTTTGACAGCGGCCGTGGCGGCTGCTCCGGCTTCGAGAATCTTCCGGACTTCAAGCAGATTTGCCACATCTTCCTGATTCATCAGGACTGCCTGCGAAATGGGATACGAAATCCCGCTCGCATCAAAGTTACGGACAAATGTTCCCTCTCCCTGTTTTAGCTCAATATAGCCGAGCGCCCTTAGTGACGTTAACGCTTCTCTTATAGCCGATCTCCCCACGGAAAACTTTTCTGCCAAAAGTGGCACCGGATCAAGCTTATCCCCGGGCTTAAGCTCCCCGTTTTGGATCATCTCTATCAATTCATTTGCCACTTGTTCATAAATTTTTGCAGGTTTAATTTTTTTATATTTCATGTTTTCTCCTCTTATCCCTTTTCTATATTTTATGAATAACAGCAATCCGGAAAAATAGCAAACAAAAATTTTAAAAAAAGAGTTGTTTTTTCTTTTTATTATACTTATACTTTTTAACGTGTAAACCTTATCATCTGATGACTATTTCATCTAATGACCTTAAAAATTGCAATTGGGATGGATTGGAGAAAATTTTTCAAAAAGGAGTGGAGATTGTTGGAGTACGTACAAAATTTTATTCCGCTTAAGGGGCATTTGTTTTTATCCGCACTGATTGCTGCCTTTCCGATTCTGTTTTTCTTCTGGGCACTCGCCATTAAAAAAATGGCGGCACATCTTGCAAGCCTTGCCACGCTGGTGATTGCGCTGCTGATTTCTGTAATCGTTTACAGAATGCCGGCCGTACTGCCGGTTATGTCAGCTACCCAGGGGATTGTGTATGGGATTCTACCGATTGCCTGGATCATTATCAATTCTGTGTTTTTATATAAATTGACGGTCAAAACCGGCCAGTTTGATGTGATCCGCAACTCGGTCGTATCGATCACGGAAGACAGGAGATTGCAAGCTTTATTGATTGCGTTTTCATTTGGCGCTTTTTTGGAAGGTTGTGCCGGGTTTGGCGCGCCGGTTGCGATTACCGCTGCCCTGCTTGTCGGGCTCGGATTCAATCCGCTTTATGCAGCCGGCATCTGCTTATTGGCCAACACTGCACCGGTAGCATTTGGCGCAATCGGGTCCCCTGTAATTGCGATGGCAGGGCCGACCGGTGTTTCTGCACTGGAAATTTCAAAAATGATCGGGCGACAATTGCCGCTTATTTCCATGTTCATTCCGCTTTATCTCATCATTGTCATGGCGGGCTTTAAAAAAGCAATGGAAGTGCTGCCGGCGCTTATTGTATCAGGCTTGTCCTTTGCCTTGACGCAGTTCTTTGCTTCCAATTTTCTGGGGCCGGAACTGCCGGACGTTTTATCAGCACTCGTATCTTTGGTTGTCCTTGCCGTCTTCCTAAAATTTTGGAAGCCGAAAAACATATTCTATTTTGAGCATGAAGAGGCTGCCGCCGCGCTCGAAACGCCGCCTGTTTCCAATACAGGCGGGCAAATTGCGAAAGCATGGTCGCCATTTATTGTCCTGACGGTTTTGATCACCATCTGGGGCATCCCGCAGATCAAACTTGCGCTCACCGGGCAGTATGCCGGAGCGAACCCGGTTTTAAAGGCTCTAAACCCGATCGGCGGAGCGGCTTCGTTCAGCGGGAATGTGCCATTTTTAAACAATCATATTATCAATGGCTCGCACACCCCGATTGCGGCCATGTATAAGCTGGATCTGCTTGGCACTGCAGGCACAGCGATTTTTATCGCAGCCATTGTCACGAAGTTTCTTTTAAAAATTACATGGAAAGCCTGGTTTGCCGCATTCTTTGAAACGTTAAAAGAATTGAAGTTTCCGATTCTTACCATTTTGTTCATTGTCGGCTTTGCGTATGTCATGAATGCTTCCGGCATGATTACTACATTGGCATTGGCGCTCGCCAAAACAGCCGCTTTGTTCCCGTTTTTCTCGCCGGTACTTGGCTGGCTCGGCGTTTTCATTACCGGATCGGACACCTCGTCCAATGTTTTGTTTGGCACGCTTCAGCAAGTTTCAGCTCAGTCTGTCGGCATGAACCCGCTGCTTGCCATTGCGGCCAATTCATCCGGGGGTGTCACGGGAAAAATGATTTCTCCGCAGTCGATTGCCGTTGCCTGCGCTGCAACCGGGCTGATTGGCAGGGAAGCACAACTGCTGAGATTCACAGTCAAGCACAGTATGTTTTTGCTTTTCATCATTTGTCTGCTCACCTTCCTGCAATCCAACATCCTTTCCTGGATGGTGCCTTAATCAGAAACCCCGCTGCGGACATTTCGCGGCGGGGTGTTTTGTGTTCGATCACAGGATTCCGGGCAGGTAATTGAAGGTGCTTCCCCAATGTTAGATAGCCAGATTTTATGTTCGATTGCAGGATTCCGGCAGCCAGTGGGAGCATGACTCGGTGGAAAACCCGTGGCGGGACATTTTGATGAAGCTCTGTAGCGAACGGGCGGTTTTGCACGCGTATGGCAGCCGATGTTTAAAAACTTTTTCGCACGGGTATTCAAATGACAACACGAAACGAAAGGAGCATGGCCGATGCCACATACAGGTGAAACACCGGGAAAAGGCGAGTATAAATGCAAAAACTGCGGGGAACAGATTACGCTGGATGAAGATAAGGACAGGCTCCCTCCATGCCCGAACTGCCACGAAACGGAGTATACGAAAGCGTGAGAAAAACGTCATCCTATTGGATGGCGTTTTTCTTTATTTAGATATAAGTGAAATTAGAAATTTACATCTTTACGGACAGTCGGTTCATGTTCGTTTCCTTTCTTGTCTTAGTCCATCCGCATACGTTTCATCATGCCGTCCTTCTGTTTCAAAGCCATCAGCCCTTACTCCTTTTCCAACTTCTCCTTTATTTCAAGGACCTTTTTTTCGGAAAGGCCTGTTGCCTTTTTGATAAAATCGAGTGGTATCCCAAGTTTAATAAGGTTTCGGGTAATTTCAATTTTTTCTTCTTGTCTTCCTTCTCGTTTACCTTCTTCTCTCCCTTCTTCTCTTCCTTCTTTTCTTGCTTCTTGTTTTAGTTCATCTTCATACGTTATCATCGTGCCGCCCTCCCAATTTTTGATTTCCTGGTTAAACTCCTGTTGGTATTGACTTTCGAGTTTTATCATGTGGTCCATGAAAATGAAAAGTGTCAGTAAATCCTTTTTATCGAGCTGCAAGCGATCTTTCATAACAGCTAAAACCCGGAGCAACTGCTTTTTCAATTCTAATTTGGTTGGCTGTGCAGCTGTTTTTCCATACAGGGCTTTTTTTGCCGCAAGGATTACAAAAGCAAATGGATTAGTCGATTGCAACAATTCATTTTCATCTTGTTCCGCTATTTTATATACATTGTATTCATAACTCAATTTTGTCCCGAAAAAGTTGTATTCATAACGGGGTGGGGTATACGTTTCGGAGTAATCTTCGGTGTAAATCACAAGTGCAAATATCTTTTTATCATACGCGTCAAAAATCCGGTAGAAGTATTGAAACATTCTTTCCGCAAAACCAGTATCTTTCCACCCCTGCACTTCGATATGGACAAGTATCCACTGTTCGCTACCATTTTTCAAATACACTTTAAAAAGCCCGTCTGCTTCCCGGTCACGGCTTTTGCCGTCCGGATTCAGCTTTTGGAACTCCTTATCCAGGTCGTCAGGTGGCTTGTCCCAATCAATCATCTCATACAAGCCTGGTGAAAAAAACGCAACAAAATCTTCAAACAGCGAATGAATGACCCGCTTCCAATGACGGTCATATTCATTGCGCCCAGTCCGCTTATCCATCCCATTCCCCCTTTTCAAGTGTTAAAACTATTCCGTTTTTATTATACAACATTTTTAAAAAGGAGGGAACACCAATTCGATAAAAATTTTGGTTATCTGATACTTTCGGTTCTACTGCATGTAGCGCACTCTCATCCACAACCCCTGTTTTTGATGAGGGAATGATAATGCCCTCTAACGAATCAGGGTCGGATGGGTAATAAAGCAGTTCAAGATTATGTCCCTTCTATTGCCATTCTACACTCAGCCTCTTTATGAAAAATGATTTTCCCGTCCATGGGCCGCCTTTTAAAATAAAGACGCGTTCCAATCCTTGCAAATTCGATTCAAAAAAGTGAGTAAACCCTTTACCGGTATAACCGATGACAAAATAATACAGACATCTCCTGCCACTCCCCTGCTTGGATTGGATTAACAGTTCTCCACACTAAGCCTGTGCGATCAAGCATTCATTGAAGAAAATTCACAAATGAATGCTTGATCGATTAAGTTTATAAAAAAAATAAAAAAGTCTGCACCGAAGTCAGTTTGTCACTTCCGGGCAGACCTTTTTTCAATTGATAAGGTTGTTTTTGCAGCAAACCTCTGCATGATTCATATATAACCGGTTATTTTTTTCCGCTCAATTCGACAAGAATTTTCTATTCGGCTCGTGTTGCACTCCTCGCTTAAATTATTTAAATCACTTTACAAAATTCTTGCTATACCAGGAACAGTTGAAAAATGCGATTGTCGATTGATTCAAAGAGGCGAGGAAAAAAGTGCTACCAAGGATTGGCGCGTTGTTTGGATTGATTTGGAATAACGCAGATCAGGAAAGCAAAGCATGATGCTGGATACGCTTGAGCAAGGACTGAAGCAGGTATAAAGTGAAGGAGCGGGCGTTCACCGCTCCTGTTTTAAATCATCCGCCTCATCATCCTCAAACACCTTTATTTTAATCTCCACCCACTGCATTTCATCATCCCCGCGTAAAATATGGAATATTGGCGAGGAAATTTTATAACCATTCTCCATGACGTGCCGGAACAATTCATCATAAGCTTTTTCTGTATTGGCTTCAAACTGCCCTTTTACCCGCGTCATCAGCATTTGATCGATATAAAAATAACTTTGGAATGTAAGGTCTGTATCTTTCGGAACATTGGACTGCTCAACCGGCATATAGATGTCAATCAACATCCTTTCATCAAACGGAATGTTATACAGCGCATAAAACAGCGGTCCTTTCACGGTAAGGTGCGCATCTGTAAGCTTTTCATTAAAATCTTCCAATGCCATTTCGAACTGGCTGACATGGATATCATATGTAGACATGACTACATTCCGATACTCAATCGTTTCATATTCAACGACCATCGGATGGCACTTCCTTTACCCTGGCATAAATATCCATCATCACATCATCAAACACATCAAGACACACGTGGTAAAACGGCTCCTTGATTTCCAGCCCGTTCCGCACCGCATAACCCCTTAACAGCATGTACGCATCCTCAATCTCATCCACTTCCGGACAGCGTACATAGATCGCCGGCATAATCTCCATGTAATCAAGCTGCTTGTAAAATGCATCTTCAGGGACTTCCACCTGCCCGTTCAGGCCGATATAATACGTATACTTTCCAAAAGACGGCTCATTTTCCATTTCTTCTATCGTAAAAATCACCGGGCTTGTGTAATAAATATCTTCATTAACAAGGTTCATGCGCAGGCTCAAAGCTGGCACATACCACTCATCGTGCGGGATCACTTCTTCCACGCAGATAACATTTTGAATAACGAGTGATGATTCACGGACGATCATGTAAGTAACATCTCCTTCTCTCCAGATTATCTTTTTTTCTTCATTTTGCGTTTTTATTACGTTCTAAATCACTCTTTATATATTCAGGAAACCGCCAGATTAAGTAAACTGTAGTCTCGTAGTCCCATAATCCAATTAAGATACCAATATAAGTAACTGTTGATATGATTATTCCAAACAGGAGTTCACCGTCCCCCAATAATCCGGTATCTAATATTAATCCAACTATAACGACAAGTAATAGTAAAGACCCAATTTTGTACCAGTCTCTATGGCTTTTCTTTGAATTTTTCTCTTTAGGAGTTCTTATTTTTAACTCCTTTATTATTCTGATTAGGTTTATAACGCATATTCCGCACGTAAATTTTTCCATTTTATGATTTTTTTAAAGGAATTTTCTCCTTCTTTGTAGAATTGAATGATTATCTAATTACGGGAAGATGAGGAAATTTTTATGTCAGATCAAATTTTAACCTTACATGTGGGGCCGTCTCAACTTTTATCTAAACTGTGTGATGAAATAGAACTCGAAAAGACCATTAATGATTTAGTCAAATGGGATTCTGTCCGTTGTCATGTCTCACCCGGAACAAGGATTAAAGCCCTTGTCTTAAACATTTTATGCAGTGGCAAGCCCCTTTATAAGGTTCATGAATTCTATCAAAACCTAGATTCTGAGATGCTTTTCGATACATCGGTTTCACCCGATCAATTAAATGATGATGCATTAGGAAGAGCATTAGATTACTTGTATGAAGCCGAAGCATGGAAAGTCTATTCCACCATTGCATTAAAAGCACTAAAAAAATTGAATCTTCCTATTGGTGTACTGCATAACGATACAACCTCAATTTCTGTTTACGGAGAATATAAGCAACCGAAGGAAGATGGACTGCAAATTACGTACGGGTATAGTAAGGCCCATAGGCCTGACTTAAAACAAATCGTTCTGGGGATGGGGGTCACACCTGAACGAATTCCTATCCTTGCAAAAGTAGAAAATGGGAATACTTCGGATAAATCTTGGAATGTGGAATTCATTCAAAAGATGAGAAAAATCCTTTCCCATGAAGATTGGAAAAATCTCATTTATCAAGCCGATTCTGCATTAATCACAACGGAAAATCTAGCGGAAATTCAACAACAAAATTTATCGTTTATTTCCCGTTTACCTGATACATTCGGTTTAAGCACAGAACTAAAGAAAGAGGCATGGTTGCTCAATAACTGGGAAAGGGTAGGCTCACTTAGCAATAAAAAAGACGCAGCTATTTACCAAATTCAAGCTTTTGAAAGACAAATTCAAAACCTTCCTTACCGGTTTCTTGTTGTCCACTCAAACAATTTAGATCAACGAAAAGAGAAAACCCTAAATCGGGCGATCGAAAAGGAAGAAATACAATTAAAAAAAGAGATAGAAAAACTGAGTAAAGTTATCTTTCATTGTAAAGAGGACGCACTAGAAGCAATTCAATCTTTTAAGAAAAAACAAAAGGCTTCATATTTCTGTTATAAACTAAACGTCCAGATGAGTGATCAACCTATCAAACGAAAAAAGAGAGGAAGACCTAAAAAGGACGAACAGACAAAACAAGAACAAATCTATCAAATACAACTGGAATCGTTTGAAAAAGATCATGATTTTATCGAAAATAAGAAAAAAATGCTCAGCACTTTTGTTTTAATCACAAATAAATTAGATGAGGAGACACTATCCAATCAAGAAGTTTTGAGGGTTTATAAAGGACAGTCGGCCGCTGAGACCCGTTTCCGATTAATCAAAGATTCACAAATGATTGATGCCATTTACTTAAAAACCCCGGAAAGGGTTGAGGCCTTAGGTATTGTGTATGTGATGGCTTTATTAATCTATGGAATTTTAGAATATCGAGTTAGAAAAGAACTGAAAGAAAAGAACCTATCTCTAATCTTGAAAGGAAAAAGGAAACTCTATCAACCCACAGGCCAAGCATTGTTAGAGCAATTAGAAGATATTACCGTGATCCTTATAAATCAAAATCAACAAAAAATAAGGCTCTTACCCGATAATATTGATTCACAAGCCAAAAAAATCATTGAATTATGCGGGTATGATGTATCAATATACGTGTCAAAAAATGTCGAAAACAAAGGAGAATAACACACAATAGGAGGAATTCATGAAAAGAATGTCGAATTGAAAAGAATTTTATCGAAAATTCCTCAAAAATAAGAAGATATCATCCCACCAAGCCATTTAAATATAGTTCATTCAAAAATTAGAATGAACTATATTTAAGACGTGCGAAATGTGGGTTATAATATGAAACAAAAAACCTAATACAATAATAAGAAAAATAAAAGGACCATAAATACCATAGACACCAGCATCTTTAAAAAACATAGCCATCCCTAAGAATGGTTCTAAACTTAATTTGAACAAATAAAAAGTAATTGCCAGACTAACAATTTTTAAATTAAAAATACTCTCAACTCTGCAAAATAGAATAATGGCGATTTGAACAAGAAACAAAACCGCCTCAATATAAAATATGTTATGCCAAAATCCTGATAGATTTTTCCATCCAATTGTGTCGGCATGGGCAACCCAAAATGATAATCCCACAAAAAAACCAGATACGAAAAATGCGGGAATTAAATGGTATCTCATCTCATTAAAATTCATTCTACCATGAATAATTTCATTTTTTACCAATTCAAAATGTTCCATTATTAACCCCCTTAATTTTTATTTAAACCATCTCGCTACACTGCCTCCTATACTTTTGCTGACTTTTTCAATCGAATCTACTCCTTTGTTTATAACCTCTTTACTTCGATCAGCTATATTCTTGGATGGACTCCCCCACTTATGATTTATCAAGTAACTAACCATTGTCCCAACTCCAAATCCAACTACCGTGCCAATCGGAGGAAAGAATGCGGAACCAATTGCTGTACCTGCCGCAGTAGCTGCCGTGCCAAAAGCACCGTCTACAACAGTTCCAACTACAACTTTTTGCGTGTCACCCTTATACTTTTTGTAATTATCCGCAGCTATAAGTCCGTAACCTAGCGGGCCTAGTGCTTTTCCGGCTACTTTTGCCCCTTTTCCCAATGTATTCAGGCCTTTAAAACTTTCTTTTATTTCTTCTGTCAAATTTTTGTATGCAACTTTTGGTTTTTTCCACTCTGGGAGAGATCTGACAGTTTTTTTAATTGCTTTATATTTTTTTCCAGCAAATTCGTCTACAAATGTTGTTGATATTTTCACAGCTTTTTTAATTGGAGATAGTTTCTTCATCTCTCTAAATTTATCTATTCCATAAAGGTTTTCAAATTCTTTCTTCATTGCAAGTTTCCCACGTTCTCTGCCAAACGTTTCAATAGACTCAAGTAAATGATTAAAATTTTCTTTTGAAAGTGCCTTCCCTTTGTATTTAGCCAGATGATTTAAAAGAGCTTTTCCATTTATTTTATAGATTGTATTATTCATATAATTATTAAATGTTCGATACTCTCCCTTTGTAAAATTATAAAAAAGATCACTTTTAAATGCTTTGCGCCTCCCCTTATCCAGTTTCTAATAAATATAGAACTGGATAGCAGCAGTCAACAGGGTGTTAGACTTATTAATGTATTTATAAGTACGTTGCATTGCTTTAAAGCCATTGCTCATTAAAATAAATATTGCTAATTTATCGACAAACGCTTGTTGTTCATGTAGTGACGAATCATTATCATTCAAACGCTCAGCTGGTCCGCCCCCAACCAAACTCCTTTCTCCTGCTTCCATCACTTTCTTCATTACCCTGTCCACGTCGCGGCGGCTTTCTTCGACGATTTGCAGGGCTTTGCGGTCAAAGGCGTGGAGTTTTTCATTCACTTCATTCGCAAATTTTTATGATGCTTCAGCGCTTTCTATGAAATGGTCCAAGTCCGGTGCCGGAATGGATACGATATCCAAAATGCTGTGCAAAACTTGTGCGCCTTCATGGTGGATGTCCATCATTTGTTTTTTCAATATGCGCGTTTTTTGATTAAGGTCATGCATATAATCAGCGTGCAGTACCGCGCCTGGCGAATCATCCACTGTACCCTCAAATTCGGAAATGATTTGGTTGTACCGGTGCTGAACTTGCCGGGCAGCTGTCACCAGTGCTTCAATCATTTCACCGTGGGTAGTGTGAAAATAAGGTTTTGCTGAATCTGCCGCTTTCCCTTTAAAAGATTGCAGCCTACTGATCGCGTTTGTTTTTTGCCTTACAGTTTCCAGCCTTGCCGCCATTTCTTTTGTGCTCCGGTCGATTTCTTTTTGCAGATGCAGCAGTTCTTCAAATTCAACTTTCATGGTGCAACATTCAACCCTTTCCCCTCTTTAATTCTCAAGCCTGTGAAAAGACTGGCCGATGTGATCATCCTGCTGTACCATCTCATTCCCTAATTGTTCCAGTTTCCGCAAGTCCGCATCGAGAAGCGCGCTGTACAGTTTCAACGTGTTCTGCAGTTTCCCCACTATTTCAAGCTGTTCTCTCATGCTTTTTAAATCCGGCGGCTGCTGCAGTGTTATTTTTACCGGCTTAATGCCTTCAAGCGTAGACCTGGTATTGTCCGCTTGGCTGAGCACTGCACGGAAGACGGTTTGATTGATCGCAATTTCTCCCATCACTTAATCCCCTTCCACAATTTCCTGGCTCAAGTTAGAAATATACGACTGCAAATATGATAAATTGCTTTGTGCCTCATTCAGCTGGTTCGCAAGGCGCCGGATTTCTTCTTCCAGCCTGTCCTCCGTATTTCGGAGATGATGCACATATTGGCGTACAGACGACTCTATTTTATGCAAGTGATTCAAATACTTATTTTTCGTTGTGCCTTTCCAAGAGGGTGGATGAAAATCAATATGCGCCACCTTCCTTTCGTGCTGCCATGCGCCTTCAATGACTCCCTCCATTCGCCCCTTTGCCCGATACAGCCGCTCGATTTTTTCTTCAAGCAGTGCAGCATCCTGCCTCGCTGCTGCTGCCTGAGCCTGCATGTTTTCCCTTTTGCGGATCAGATCGCTTTTATCCATCCTTCGCTCACCGCCTCCCCTTGTTCGAGTGTACAAACGGTTTATTTTACCACTATTTTCTATCAACCAGCTTCTCGTTTTAATATTTTTTCAAAAATTAGGTCTTTTGAGCTAACTTGGTTACTTATTTCCCTTTCTCCACTAACTAAAACCAGGATATTCAGATGGTGGCGGCAATCATCATCCCCATGAGATACCAATAAGAGGAAAGGCGGACAAAAGAAGAGAATACTTGGTGGCAAATTTTTGCATAAAGAGCTTTTTGGTGGACTATCGGAAAACTTTATTCATAAAAAAATCCGGACATCAAAAAGTGCCCGGAATTTTTATGATTTTAGTCAAAAATAATATGGTTTACTGTTTTGCGGTCGAGACGTTTGATCACTTCTGTTATTAGTTTAACAGTATTTTCGTAATCATCACGGTGCAAGATGCCGGCGTGCGAGTGGATATAGCGTGTTGCAATCGTGATGGCAAGAGATGGAATGCCGCTGCCCGTTAAGTGAATGGAGCCGGCGTCTGTTCCGCCGCCCGGAATCGATTCAAACTGGTACGGGATATTTAACTCTTCAGCAACTTTCACAACCGTATCGCGCAAGCCTTTATGCGCCACCATTGAAGCGTCGTAAATCACGATTTGCGGACCTTTGCCCATTTTGCTGAGTGCTTCTTTCTCGGAGATTCCTGGGGTGTCCCCGGCAATCCCGACATCAAGTGCAAAGGCAATATCCGGTTTCACTTTGCTGGCTGCCGTCTTCGCGCCGCGCAAGCCCACTTCTTCCTGGACATTTGTTACACCGTAAACGATGTTCGGATGGTTTTCTTTATGCAGATTTTTTAGCACATCAATGACAACTGCACAGCCGATCCGGTTATCCCAGGCTTTGGCAAGCAGCATTTTTTCATTTTTCATAACCGTAAATTCAAAGTAAGGCACCACCATGTCGCCCGGTTTTACGCCCCATTCAAGCGCTTCTTCCCGGCTTGTGGCACCAATATCAATGAACATATCCTTGATTTCGTACGATTTTTTGCGTGCATCCGGTGATAAAATATGTGGTGGCTTCGATCCGATCACACCTGTCACATCACCTTTATCTGTTACAACCGTAACGCGTTGGGCAAGCATCACCTGTGACCACCAGCCGCCGATCGTTTGGAAGCGCAGAAAGCCCGACTCATCAATTTGTGTCACCATGAAACCAACTTCATCCATATGGCCGGCGATCATAATTTTCGGGCCGTCCGCCTGCCCCGTTTTCTTTGCAATTAAGCTGCCGAGGCCGTCTGTGTCAAGTTCATCGGCATACGGCTCTATGTATTTTTTGACAACGGCACGCACTTCTGCTTCATTGCCGGCAATCCCTTTTGCATCGGTTAAATCTTTCAACATGGACAATGTCTCATCTAACTTTGCCACTGGCATTTCCTCCTCGTCCCGATATGTACAAAGCCTATTATAATCAAAATCGCAAAAAGTGTAAAAAGTTTCAGCCTTCTATTTTATATCACGTCGGACTATGCCGGGTATTTCCTGATACTCTTTTTATATGTCAGAAGCAGCATGCTTTAGAGAGCTTCATCCAACCAAGAAGAGCTGGAAATAGCTGCTTCACTGCCTGATGGGAAGAAGGCAGACTACCTGTTCTCTGAAGCAGATGGCAATTCAGGGACTGAAAAAGAAACAGCATATGGAAGTCCACCACGCCATTCTCTATGAGGGATGGGAAATCAATGGCAAAAGGGGCTTCCTGCGTCAGCCCCACAGTCATCATGAGGACGGAAGCCATTCAGATATTTTGGGATGAAGTCCAAGCCACAGCTGCCAACACCTATTCCCTCGAAAAAGCGCATATTATTACAAACAGTGATGGAGGTACGCCGAGATACGGCAAATCTTCCCGTCCGTTTTTTGAAGATGACTGTTATGAAAAAAATCAGCAAAAACAAAAATAATCAAAATAACCACAAGGTCTCCTGCTTTAAAAACAAGGAAACCCGCCGGAAAATCTTTGGCGGGTTTCCTTAAACTTTACAGATTTGCCGCGACTTCGTAAGCATCCCAGATGGCATACATGATGTTTGCGACCTTGCGGGCATCGCCAACCACATGAAGATCGGCAACCTCAAACTTTAAATCTTCATAGAGTGATTTTTCAGCCGAGTAGCCGACTGCGAGCACAATGCTGTCTGCTTCAATTTCACGCAATTCGCCGTCAACATCCACAACGGCTGTCTTTTCTGTCGTATCTACTATTTTTGAAGAAGTGTAGACTTGAACACCTTTAAACGGTACGAGTCTTTCCAGCATGTCCGAGTTAGCGTGGCAAAGCGGACCATTAACTGCCAGCAGTTTGTCCTGCATTTCCACAAGCGAGACATCTTTTCCTTTTTCTGCAAGGTTCAAAGCCAGTTCGCAGCCGACAAGACCGCCGCCGACAATGACAACATGTTGCCCGGCATCCACTTTATCGAGCAAAACATCTTCTGCTGTAAATACTTTGTTTTTTCCGTCGAGCGGCAAAATTTTCGGATTCGAACCCGTTGCAATCAGCACGGCATCCACGTTTGCAGCCAAAATTTCTTCTTTTGTCAATGCAGTATTCAAATGAATTTCTACGCCAAGGCGTTCCAACGTATGCTCATACCAGGCAACAAGCGCCAGGTCATCTTCTTTAAAATCAGGTGCGCCGCCAGGGATCAAGTTGCCGCCTAAACGGTTCGATTTTTCAAAAATGACCGGTTCATGGCCGCGCAATGCAAGCACACGGGCAGCTTCGCATCCGGCCACGCCGCCGCCTGCAATCAGTACGCGTTTCTTTTTTAAAGCAGGTGTCAATGCTGCTTCTTTTTCTCGACAGGCAGCCGGATTCACTGCGCAGCCTAAGGAAGAATACTCCTGGATCCGACCCATGCAGCCTTCATGGCATGACAGACACGGGCGGATATCGGCAACCTGCCCGGTTCGGAGCTTATTGACGTAATCCGGGTCAGCCAATAACGGGCGGCCCAAGCTGATAATATCACATGCTCCGTCTTCCAGTGCGGCAAGTGCAAGATCCGGATTGTCCATGCGGCCCGCGCAAAGGACAGGCACATCGACAGCTTCCTTCACCAGCCTGGCATACGGAATGTAAAGCCCCTTCTTCTGGTACATCGGAGGATGGCTCCACCACCATGAATCATAAGAACCAACATCGACGTCCAGAGCATCATAGCCGTAGGAAACGAGCAGCTTTGCTGCCTCGATGCCTTCATCCAAATCGCGGCCTTTTTCTTCAAACTCCTCGCCAGGCAGTGCCCCTTCCCGCCAATCCTTGATAAAACTTTTCGGGCTGAAGCGGAGCGTCACAGGAAAATCTTCGCCACAGCGCTGTTTAATTTCCTCGACAATTTCCCGGGCAAAACGAAGGCGATTTTCAAGCGGGCCACCGTATGCATCGGTACGTTTGTTGAAAAACGCAATCGCAAACTGGTCGAGCAAATAGCCTTCGTGCACAGCATGGATTTGCACCCCGTCAAATCCGGCGCGCTTCGCATTGAACGCCCCATCCCCGAATTTGCGGACAATGGAATGAATTTCTTCAACTGTCAGTTCGCGACATGTTTTATCCAGCCAGCGATGCGGGATTGGCGACGGTGCAACCGGCGGGTACTCGCCAAGGTTTGTCGGGATCGTCACCCGGCCAAAACCGGCGCTCATTTGCAGAAAAATTTTCGAATCATATGAATGGATGCGCTCTGTCATTTCTTTGGAAGTCCGGACAAAATGGACAGGGTTATGGGTCGGGCAAGGTACGTTTGGCATTCCGTGCTCTTCCACTTCATTATCAACGAAAGTGACGCCGGTAATAATCAGAGCGGTTCCCCCGCGCGCACGGGCTGTATAATACTCAATCCCGCGCTGGTTGAAACCGCCTTCTGCATCGGCAAGACCTAGCGGACCCATTGGTGCCATTGCATAACGATTTTTGAGTTCCACATTCCTTATTTTCACAGTTTCAAATAGCTTTTTGTATTTCATTTTAAAGGCCTCCCCGGATTTTCCATTTTCATCGAATGGATTCGGTGAACATTTTCATTATAGAATGGGTATAATAAAAAATCGGTAGACAAAATGTGAAATTTTTCACATATGTAGAGGAAGCATTGACAAAGGCCGCGGCTTGCTTTCATAATTTTTTACATATCATGAAGAATCGGGGAATGAAAGATGGATGAAAAGCCGTTGACCAAAAGGAAAAAACAGGCGATGGAAACGAAAAACCGGATTTTCGAAACAGCGATGGAGCTGTTTGCCAAAAAAGGATACAAAGACATTAAAATTGAAGATATTTGCCGGCTGGCCGGCGTTTCAGTCGGTGCTTTTTATCATTATTTTCCCTCGAAAAATGACTTACTTCTTGAAATGTACAGCCGGGCAGATGTGTATTTTGCAGAACAAGTGCGCGAACGTCTCAAACACCTCGATTTTCCACACAAGATCACAGCCTTTTTTGCCATTTATGCACAATACAATGAAAAAACAGGAATCAGTATGATGAAGCAGCTTTACCATGCAGAAAACCGCCTGTTTATCCAAAAGGGGCGCGGCATGCAGGAGACACTTGCACAAATCATTGCAGACGGCCAGACAGCAGGAGAAATGGTTCGTGATATGCCTGCAGAAAAAATCACGGAGTACCTCTTCATTGCAGCACGGGGCGTCACGTATGACTGGTGCTTGCATGATGGGGGTTATGATTTGGAAAAGGCAATGAGAGCGTATATGGGAAGATTGTTAAAAGTATTTTTTTAATAGACAAAATAGTTCAAATTCATTATAATAAAGAAAAATGAATGATCATTCATTTTAAAGGGGGCCTTACCCATGGCATATACGAAATTCGGGCCGCTTACCGTCATTACGGGGGAAAACGGCAGCCGCGTTCCGTTCAGTACCTCGCTTCTCGTCGAGGGCGGGCAGGGGGCGGCGCTGGTTGACTGCGGCAGCGGCTTTCAAATTTTAAATGAAATAAAAAAGGAATACGCCATTCGGTCTGTTTATTTGACCCATTACCATCTGGACCATATTTGGGGCGCGTACCTGTTTAAAGACGCCGAAATTCAAATCAATCCATATGATGTAAAAAAACTGAATGATGTTGAAGAGCTGGCAAAAGCGAGCGGTATGCTGAGCCCGGCCGACCCGGAGAGCCGCAAAAAGTGGATGAAGCAGCTGTTTGAGAAACCGCCTGAAAACTGGGACCGCCCGCACTGGCAGCCGGTGCTGAACCTTACGGAAAAATGGTATCCGTACGGGGAAGAGCTCAATGTATATGGGACGAAAATGTTGATGATCCATGCGCCCGGCCATACGGAAGGATACTGCTGCCCGTATTTTCCGGAACACGGTGTCCTGTTTGCCGGCGATTTTGACCTGGCCTCTTTCGGACCGTGGTACAACAACGCCGACTCTGACATTGACGCCTTTATCGCATCCGCGAAAACCACGTTGGAAACAGATGCGCAAATTTTCATCACTTCACACCATAAAGGGGTGGTGGACAGAAAAACATATGAAGAATTGCTGAAGCGGTATATCAACAAAATTTACGAGCGCGAAGAAAAAACGCGGTCTGCTGTAAAGCGGGGTGTGGCGCCGGACGAAATGATCTACGAAGAAATTTTTTATTTTCGGAAAAATCTAGAACAGAACCCGCAACTTGTGATTTCCGAAATCGTCGGCATCGCCAAGCACCTCGACAGGCTTGTGCGTAATGGGGAACCGTTTGAAGCTTATTTTGAAGCATTTTTGCAGCACTTTCAGTTAACAAGGGAAAATATTTTCTATCACACATCTTCTGTCCCGACACAACTCCAATAACAAGTAGCGGCGCCCGCTTCGCCGCTATTTTTCCTGTAAAAGCCTTTTTATGTGCCGGACACAGCGCTTGCACAAAAAAAACAACCGCCATTACGGTTGCAAATCGGCAGCTTGTTTCCTCAGCTGCGTTTTTAAAATTTTCCCGACCCCGTTGCGCGGCAGGTCATCTAGAAAGACAAATTTTTTCGGCACTTTGTTTTTCGCGAGATGCTTGAGGCAATACGCGGCCAAATCCTGCGCTGACGTTTCGTCTCCCGGCTTCTTCACGATAAAAGCGAGCACTTCTTCCCCCATCCGCTCATCCGGCACACCGATCACTGCCGTTTCCAGCACAGCGGGGTGGCGGGCAAGCAGTTCTTCGATATCACGCGGGTAAATATTAAAACCGCCACGAATGATTAAATCTTTTTTACGGTCGACGATATACAAATATCCGTCTTCATCCACTTTCGCAAGATCCCCTGTATAAAGCCAGCCGTTCTTTAAAACCCGCGCTGTTTCTTCTCTATTTTGGTAATAGCCAGGGGTGATGTTATCGCCGCGGACCACCAGCTCCCCGACCTCGCCAGCCGGCACTTCCAAATCATTCGGGTCCACAATTTTAATCTCAACGCCAGGGATCGGCACACCGACAGACCCTGGTTTATACGGCATACCCTCCTCGTATAATAAGTTTAAATCCAAAGTGGATGTCAATTTCCAGTTCATTCTGCTGCTCATTGACAAGTGAATATAAGATTTTGTATTCCGGGCTCGCCCGGAATACAAGTTCGGACTTGGACGCTTCGCGATGTTCCCGGATAATGGTCTTAGGATCGTTTGGGTCAATGCTTCCCCTCCTTGTAGCCTGACTACTCGAAAAGTCTGCATCCCCAGGTTCTTGCTTGAACGTCTAACCCGTAGGCCGTTCCTCCGGATCTCCGTGCTGGAAATGAGCAGTTCCAGGCAGCCCACGGCCCGGATGAGTTCTCATACGCGAGGCTGACAGATCGGCAAGCCATCTGGGGATATCCCGAAGCGTCCGATTCCATCGATCCCAATACAGAGAGGAGGAAATCATATGCCCTTATTTGTCGGTATTGACGTGAGCTCCAAAAACCTCGATGCCTGCCTGATGGATGGAATGGGGGAAACGTTGGCCACCCAAACGGTGACAAACAATCTTCCCGGTGCCTCTGAGTTAAGAGACGCCATCCTCCAACATGCGGAGGCGGATGACACCATCCAGATCGCCATGGAGGCCACATCTGTGTATAGTTGGCACCCGGCAATGTTTTTCCATGAAGATCCCGAGCTGAAACAGCGTCGTACAAAGGTGTTTACCCTGAATCCGAAGCTGGTGAGAAATTTCAAAAAGGCTTATGCCGAGATGGACAAGACCGATCCCAAAGATGCCTGGGTAATTGCGGACCGCTTGCGTTTCGGGAGATTGCCGAAATCCGTGATTCAGTCAGAACAATACCTTGCCCTTCAACGGTTAACACGGATGCGCTATCACCTGATTCAAAGTTTAACCCGGGAACAACAGGTATTTTTGAATCATCTGTTTTTCAAATTCAGTGCCTTTAACCTTGAAGTGGATACACCGGTCTTCGGCCATGCCATAACGGAATTTTTGCTTGAGGCCTATAGCCTCGATGAAATTGCCCAAATGCCTCTGGAGGACTTAGCGATGTATCTCCAGACCAAAGGCCATGGCCGCTTTAGCGATCCCGAGGATTTGGCCGCATCCATCCAAAAAGCTGCCCGGTCCTCTTACCGGCTTTCTAAATGTGTGGAGGATTCGATTGACTTGGTCCTGGGCAGTTCTATTGAGATCATCCGGCATCTTAAACGCCAAATCAAGGATTTGGATAAGGCGATTGCCCGCGTTCTTGATGGAATCCCGAATACCCTCCAGACCATTCCGGGAATAGGCCCGGTGAGCTGTGCTGGGATTCTCGCTGAAATCGGCGACATTGAGCGCTTTGACGACCAAGCCGCGATCGCAAAATTTGCTGGATTGTTCTGGCCCCGCCACCAATCGGGTGATTTTGAGGCTGATGACAAAATGCTTGCGCGTACAGGCAATCGTTATCTCCGGTATTACCTGGTTGAGGCTGCCAATCTGGTCCGGCGACACGAACCTGAGTACCGCGCCTTTTACCAAAAGAAATATCGTGAGGTGCATAAGCACTCACACAAACGCGCCCTCGTCTTAACGGCAAGAAAACTGGTGCGCCTGATCGATGCGCTGCTCCGCAACGATCAAATTTATGCGCCGAAAAAGAAGGTGACGCGATGAGGTAACCAGGTAACCATCATCGATAGCCTGAACTTGAAAACTTCCAGATTATTCCAATTATCTGGAGGCTTAGTTCAGTATTGCCATTTTTACGACATAGAGCCAACAAAATTTCCAATTCACTTGTTTTTAACCCTTGACATCACACCGTAGGACTTTTTAATAATGATTACGCTTTCATTCCATCGTTTATCAATACAATATATGCATCGTCCAGGCGGATATACTTGGAAAATAGGACAGGGCTGTACCGGAAATGCCCGGCACAGCCCTGTTTTTGCGCAGGTTTCGTATGAAACTGCCCGCCTCTTCAGCCATATTTTTTTAAAAAAACTGCACCTATCACCTGCCTTCTTTCAGGTGATAGGTGCAAGGCAATAACACACTATTTTTTCACATAGAACAGCCTTGACACAATCAACCCGACCGTCCCGAGCGCAATAAACAAAATCGTCCGGATGAAAAGGTTGACGGTATGCATATCGACAAAAATCAGTTTACAAAGCGTGATCAAAAGCAGGATCATCCCCGCGAGCCGGATCTTCTTATTGTCTTTCCAAACCCCGAGCGCCACTCCAGCTGCAGCATATACCATCCAGACAAAAGACTGGAGCATCATCCGCAGGCTGACGGACCAGCTTTCTGCAACCGCACCTGCCAGCTGGGTAAGAAAAACAAGATGAAAAAAGGCATTTACGGCGATCATAAAGTTTTTCAGCCCTTCCTGTTTCAACGAAGCTGCAGCCAGCATCCGGTAGAAAAACAGCATCGTCCCGATCACAACAAGCCACACGAAAGTCTCCGCACTGAACACATCCCGGATCCATACGGTGGAAAATAATTGAAAAGTTGTAAAAATATAAAGCAATAACCCGATAACCTGCTGAATGACTGCTTTAAAATGAAAGCCAAGATAAATGGCGACCGTGGCTACAATAAAATACACGGCAAGATTTAACACATGATCAGGCAAAATTTGGTACAGGAAATAAACAACGCTTACTGTACAAATGGAAATGGAGACAGAGATCTGCTCCCGGTTTTGTTTTTCCCGGCCGTAGTAGGCAAACCAGCCGTAAGCGACTGCAGCGGCCAATAAGTATAGATTAAACAGCGCATGTTGAAGCGATGCTTGCAGCAATATGCCCGGCACTTCCTCCAGCGTACTATAAGCCCATCCGGTTGTCAGCACAAAGCTTGAGAATAAGACCGGCACCGTTGCCTCTCCCATTCCCTTCTTGTAAAAAGCGACCCAGCAAAGCAGCGCATGCTGAATGATCGCCCCAAGCACAACAGAATACGAGATCCCTGCACCAACTTGATCGATCAAAAGATTGATATAAAGGATAAAAACGGCGGCATGCCACAGCCCACTTGCCATATAAAACAGCGCTTTGTAAGATTTCCGGACGGCAAACAAGAGCAAAAGCGCATAAAATGCCGTTTCATACCAAATAACAAAATGGGCGGCATGTTCCTTTCCTTCAACCAAAAACGGCACAAGATACCCGGCACATGCAGTTAAAATCGCAATCGCTTCCGAACGGTGCCGGTCAGAAAGAAACAGCCCAAGCCCGATCCAGATCAGGTTCAGGATAAATGCAATGAAAGGCGGCACGAAACCGTACAAAACATGCATCGCAAACGTCGTCAAAATAGCAACGGAAACGGCGCCGGACAGCAGCACGGTTCCAAGTGCCACCATTTGTTTCTTAATCTGTCTCTCCCCAAAAAAGTACAGCACAGCGGCCACGCCAAAACCGAGCAAAACCCTGATTAGTTCCGTCCCCGCAATGGCCACAATGGTAAAGGCAAAAATGATGCCCAGAAGCAGCACGAAAATAAAGATTCTCGGCAGCCACACCCTCCCGAGTCGGTATTCCCAATCAACCGGTTCCGACTTCGCCTGAACCGGTGTTTTCTGCACCGGTGTCTCAGCATCCTCTATGCGTGGTGCGGTTTTCTCAACCCGTTTATCCGGCGTGCTGGTTGTGGTTGGTATGGTGCTTTGAGCGGCTTCCCTTTTGGCCGGCTGGTTTCCTTGTTTCGCTGCAAGGTCAGTTTTTAATGTTGCCACTTCCTGTTCCAAAACGGCCACTCTTAGTTCAAGCTGTTCAATCCGGTCCATTTGGTCCCCCCTCAATTTCTCTTCTTCTTTAAAGATATTCGAAGCAGGCAGTCTGGTTTCCTTCTCATTTTGTCTTTTTTCGACAGGTTGAGGCGGATTTTGCCGGTTGACCCGCAACCAGCAAGCGTACCGTTTTCCAAATCCGGATAACCCAACTGCAAGTTCCCTTCCCAATGGCAATAATTCCCCTGGCTTAAGTTCCGGATTTTCTGAACTCATCTTTTCTATCCTTATACTTTACATTCAAAATTCATTTGCCAAATCTAATAGTATGCCTTCCGGGAATTACCCGCCAAATCCAATCAGCACACCTATGAAATACATCAGGCAGCACCAAAAAAACTGTCCCCGGCAGGCAGCCGCTTTATTCCCTGTAGATCAGCTCAAACACCGCATCAAACAAATCCGGGTCGAGATTCATGGTGCGCAGCCGGGCCAGTATTTTCAAAGGCGCCTCTTCTTCCCGGGCCAAAGTATAAATCTCCTCTTTCAAACGATAAGCAATCTGTGCCGCGTTTAGCAGCCCGTAAAAATCCTGCAAGCGGCGTGCGCGAACATCGTGCGTGCCGGCCGAAAATGAAACCGCAGCCCCTTTTTTCGGATCGTATGCTGCAATCCGCACAATCATTGTATCTGTTGCCTCGTCATAGGATGCCGAATACCCGGATATTTCGATGTTTCCGAATCCGCGAAACAGCATCCGGATCTCTCTTGGAACAGGCAAAACACGCAAGTCGCCCTCAACCGGATGCACAATAAATTTCTGCTCCTCCCAGTCGAGTTCAAATCTCGTCAAGGCATACGCCCCATCTTCATATGCCAGCGTTTCCCCGTCATCTTCATACAGTACAAAGGTATTTGTGCTCCCCGGAAAAACCAGTACATCCAGTTGCTTCGGATTTCCGGTTCCATTTTTATGTGGGCAGTGCCCCGCAAGTGGAATGATCGCGCCGGCTTTCGCAAAAACAGGCAAACGGCCAAGCCCTCTGTACACGTTTAACCTCGTGCCGCCTTCATAACGGTGGCCGGTAAAAAAGTCGTACCACGTGCCAAACGGCAGCCATACCTTTACACACGCGAGACCAAGCGCCGGATTTCTTTTTTCCATCACCGGTGCAACGACCAGTTCGCTGCCGAAAAAGTACTGGTGCCGGACATCATACGCTTCTTCATTAAGCGGATACAAATCATACATTGGCATGACAAGCGGCAGTAAGTCATGATGCGTCCGCCAGTTCATCGTGTAAAGATACGGAACCAGCCGGTGCCTTAACCGTAGAAATGCCTTGATTGCATCCGCCGCTTCTTTCCCGTATTTCCACGGCTCTTTCCCCATGAATTCACTCTGCGTACTGTGCAGGCGCAAGATCGGGCTGAAAGTGCCAAACTGCACCCAGCGCACAGCCAGTTCGTCATCACGCGCCCCGCCGAAGTGGCCGCCGATATCATGGCTCCACCATGAGTAGCCAATATTTGAAGCTGTTGCCGTAAAATACGGCTGAAACCGGTAAGAGTCCCAGGATACAACGGTATCGCCGGAAAAACCGATGGGATAACGGTGGCTGCCGGCGCCGGCGTAGCGTGATAAAATGAGCGGGCGCTTTCCGGACTTCAACCTGTCCAAGGTGTGGAAATGATTCAAAAGCCACAAAGGATCAAGCCCTTCAATCGAACTGTTTGTCCCCTGCTGCCAGTCAATCCACCAAAAGTCAACGCCGTCTTTTTCCTGCGGATGGTGCAAGTACGCAAAATACGCATCACGGAAAAAGCGGTTGTTGATATCGAATAAAATCGGGTCTCCCGTCTCCGGGTCGATGCCCATTTTTACAGCCATTTCCGGATACATTTCCTCATAGGCACGCACCCCGTCGGCCGGATGCAGATTGAGCGTTACTTTTAAATGCCGTGCATGCAGCCAGTCCAAGAACGATTTTGGATCCGGAAACAGCTCCTTATTCCACGTATAGCCTGTCCAGCCGCTCCCGTATTTTGCCGGAATATCCACAAGATGCCAGTCCATGTCCAGCACGGCGACAGAAAAAGGAATATCCTCGTTTTCAAACCGCTCCACAAGCGTTTTATATTCCTGCTCTTTATACGGCCAGTACCGGCTCCACCAGTTTCCGAACACAAACCGGGGCAAAAGCGGTGGCGCCCCTGTCAGTTTGTAAAAATCACGCAATGCCTCCAGATAACTGCGGCCGTACGCAAAAAAATAAAGATCCACGCCTTTGTTCTTGCGCGGTTCAATCGTCTCTTCATCAACAAGAATAAAAGATTCCGAATCATCCAGCACCGCGTAACCTTTTTTAGAAAGAATGCCTTCTTCCAAATCGATTTCCCCATCCACCTGGTCCAGCGTTCTGGCTGTGCCTTTCAATGTTTCCACCGGTGTTCCGAAATACCAGCGGTTCTTGTGGTTTGTAAAATTGCTTTTCACATCAATAAAAAGTGCATTCGGCGAAAACGGGCCTTTCTTAAGGTAGTGCAGATGGAAAGCTTCGGTGATGATTTCAAGCGAAACATCGTTTTCCAACTTCCGGAATGCCGGTACCGGAAACGCCCGGTTCAGCACGGTTTGTGTCGCCCTGTCTTCAAACATGCCGTTTTCCGCATATTCCAAGCGAATCAGCTTCGGCGTCAGCACGGTAAACCGGTAATGCTCCCCAGTTATAACAGCCTGCGGATTGGCCTTAGGGCTTAATGGAAAACGCATTTTTTCTTCCTTCATCACGGACCACCCTTTTTTCATTTTACTATACGCTCATGCAACCTTTTCCCTTTTTCCTCCAAACAGCAAACTTTTTCCCATGATAAATCATGCTGATCCGGCAAAAAAATTTTACAAATGGCACTTTTCAAAAGGAAATCGGCAAGAAAAGAAGAAGTTATTCGTTGCATGCTTAAAAACGATTTAAACGGAATGGTGCCGGGTATGCCGGCAGCCTTCGTTTCAAAAAGGGGAATGAGAAATGGCAAAACCGCTTTACTATGAAAAAACGGAAAGCATGTTAAAAGCAGGTGTCTGGATGTCCCCTTGCCCTTATATCATCCGGCCGGAGACCGTGTTCCGGGAAGCAGCATGCATCATGCGCGAGCAAAATTTAAGCAGCCTTGTGGTCGCAGATGAAACCGACCAGCCAGTCGGGATGCTGACGCTGCATCATGTCCTCGCCGCATTGTTGGATCATATGGAAAATGAACCGGTCTTGCGCGCCCTGCCGAAGAGAAATTTTGTTGCAATCTCTGAACAAGACAGCCTGCTTGAGTTGTTGTCCCTGCCTTTTACTGCATTTCCGGTCGTGAATGAAAACCGGAAATGCACCGGCATCCTTACAAGGCAGGATCTATTGGACGGCCTTGCGCACTATATCCGGCAAATGGCGCAAACAAAAAACACAGCAGAGATTTTAAACGCCGTATTGGAGAGCGCCTATGAAGGCATTGCCGTTGTTGATGAAAACGGTATTCTCATCGAATTCAACGAGGCATACAGCCGGTTTACAGGCATCAAACGGGAAGATGCGATCGGGCGGCATGTCACCGAAGTCATTGAAAATACCAATCTGCATGTCACTGTTAAAACGGCCATCCCTGAGCGCGGTGTCATCCAATATATTCAGGGGCAGGCAATGGTCGTCCACCGTATCCCGATTTGGAAAGGGGGCCGGGTAGTCGGCGCGATTGGCATGCTGATTTTTGAAGGCGTCTCGGAATTGTATCAAATTTTTGAGCGGCTGCAGCAGGATACTTTGTCCGCCCGGAAAGAAAAAACAGGTTCCAAAAAGATGCCGGATCAAGCCGGCTTCACACAAATTTTAGGAACGAGCGAAAGCATCTCCCGCGTAAAACGGCTGGCAAGAAGGGCGGCACGGACTTCGGCAACGGTCTTGATAACAGGGGAAAGCGGAACTGGAAAGGAGCTGTTTGCCAAAAGCATCCACCAATTGAGCCCGTATGCACGGGGGCCGTTTATTACCGTCAACTGCGGCGCGATTCCGGAGCCTTTGTTTGAATCCGAGCTGTTTGGTTACGAAGAAGGCGCGTTTACCGGCGCAAAAAAAGGCGGGAAGCCCGGGAAATTTGAATTGGCGGAAAATGGCACGCTGTTTTTGGACGAAATCGGGGAATTATCGCCCGCCATGCAGACGAAACTGCTGCGTGCCATTCAGGAAAAAGAAGCCGAGCGGGTTGGCGGCGTAAAAAAATATAAAACGAATGTGAGGATTGTCGCCGCTACCAATCGCAATCTTGAAGAAATGGTAGAAGCCGGCACGTTCCGGGCGGATTTATATTACCGGCTGAATATTATCCGGATCCATTTGCCCCCGCTCCGCGAACGAAAAGAAGATATACCGGATTTGGTTTCCCATTTTCTGAAGGCGTTTTGCCGGCGTTACGATTTGCCTGAAAAAAGGATCAGTTCAGAGGCAGTTGCAGCGATGATGGCTTACGGATGGAAAGGAAATGTAAGGGAACTGGCCAATACGGTGGAAAGGCTTGTGACACTCGCCGACGGGCCGGAAATCAGCCGTGGCGATCTGCCGGAAGCGATTCATGAGGTTCAACCGGCAAAAGACATCTACGCTGAATCTTTGATCAGCCGCGCCAGAGAAGCGGGCGAGGCGCAAGAAAAAGCACTCATTATCCGGGCGCTGAAAAATGCGGGCGGCAATAAGACGAAAGCGGCGGAACTGCTCGGTATCCACCGCACAACGCTTTACCAGAAAATCAAAAAATATAACTTGTAGCGCCTGTAGTGTAGCCAGTCCGCTACAATTGTCGTGTTTTTCCTACACTTTCCCGGCATGAAACAGGCCCAGTTCTGCGAGACGCTTTTGGCATGCTTTTTGCATTTAAAAAGGCAGCATCACAAAAGGAGTGAAAATAAAATGAGGCAAGCCGTATTCCGGACCCCGCAAACCATTCTTTACGGAAAACAAGCTTTTGAAAAAATCGGTGAAGAGGCGGCCCGAAGAGGAAAAAAAGCTTTAATTGTCACAGATAAAATCATGGCCGGGCTTGGAAACGCGGATGCGTGCCAGCGCATTTTGCAGGAAGCCGGTGTGAAAAGCGCCGTATATACAGGTGTCCATTCAGAACCGGTTGACCACTATGTCTCTGAAGCGCTCGCCCTTTTTCAACAGGAAAGTTGCGACCTGCTGGTTTCTCTCGGGGGCGGCAGTTGCATTGACACAGCCAAGGCCGTTGCCGTTGTCGCAACGAACGGTGGTTATATCGGCGATTACATGGGCGGAAGGAAAATAGCAGAAAAGCCGCCTGTCCCGCATATTGCGGTTCCGACAACGGCCGGAACGGGGTCAGAAGCGACAGACGCCACGATCATTACGAATACTGCCAATGATGTCAAAATGATGATCAAGCAGCCTGCCTTTATGCCGGCTGTCGCGATTGTGGACCCTGTTTTGTCAAAGTCTTCCCCGAAATCGGTGACAGCGGCAACCGGTGTAGATGCCTTAAGCCATGCGATTGAAGCGTATATTTCAAGAAGGGCGCATCCGTTAACCGATACGCTTGCCCTGTCCGCTATGCGGCTGATCATCCCGAACTTAAAAAGTGCCTACGAAGATGGGGAAAATATGGAAGCTCGCGATGCCATGGCGCTCGGTTCTTTGCAAGCGGGGATGGCATTTTCCAACGCTTCTGTCTGCCTTGTGCACGGAATGAGCCGGCCGATCGGCGCACTCTTCCACGTCCCGCACGGCGTATCGAATGCCATGCTGTTGCCTGCCGTGCTTGAATTCAGTAAATCCGTCTGTTTGGAAAGGCTCGCGGATATCGGGAAAATTTTTTCACCGGAAGCGAAAGACCTGTCCGGCAAAGAAGCGGCTGATCTTGCCGTCCGTGCCGTCAAGCAGCTGTGCCTTGATTTAAATATCCCGAATTTAAGAGGCTGGGGCATTCCACAGCAACCGTTTGAAAGCGCCATAAACAAAATGGCTTCTGATGCCCTTGCCAGCGGCAGCCCGCAAAACAATCCACGGGTTCCTTCGCAAAAGGAAATAGAAGATTTATATCTTGTTTGCTATGATTACCAGTTTTCGGGGGAAGTGCAGGCTCGGGGATAGAGCAGCCGGCCTTTTCAGATTCCATATGCTGCATGCCAGGCCATTTTTTAGGCTGGCCGGTGCTGGAAGTTTGCAGCGGCTGATTTTTAATCTTCGGCTGGCACCGCGTTAAATGGGCGCCTATCCTGAAAAATTGTGGCCGCTGATTTGCGGACGGCGTGCTTATCCGGAAAATTTACAACGGGAAAAAGCGGCATGAGCGCTCACTCTGAAAATTTTTTCGGTATAAAATGGCCGGATCATTGCTACGCTGTACCCTGTTTTGTCAAAAATCAACCATCGTGCAAACTGGGGCAAAACTTAAATACAAATTCACAGCTGATTTGCCATTGCAGCTGTGCCCCATCATTGAAAACATATTGTATTTCATTTCTAAAAAGGAGCTGTTGACGTTGAACACAACGACGAAAAATATTTTAAAAAACTATGTGGGCGGCAAATGGATTGAGCCGCAAACAACCCGTTACCAGGCTGTCCCGAATCCTGCGACAGACGACCTGCTTGCAGAAGTGCCGCTCTCCGTTGCGCTTGATGTCGATGAAGCGGTAGAAGCAGCAAAAGAGGCTTTCAAAACGTGGAGTACAACGCCCGTTCCGAAACGTGCGCGTATCTTGTTCAAATTCCAGCAGCTGCTTGTGGACCATTGGGATGAACTCGCCAAAATGATTACCGAGGAAAATGGAAAAAGCTATACGGAAGCTTACGGGGAAGTGCAGCGCGGCATTGAATGTGTGGAGTTTGCCGCAGGTGCCCCTTCACTCATGATGGGAAAACAGCTGCCGGATATTGCAACCAATATGGAATCCGGCATGTACCGCTACCCGGTCGGTGTTGTAGGCGGCATTACACCGTTCAATTTTCCGATGATGGTGCCGTGCTGGATGTTTCCACTGGCTATCGCGATGGGGAATACCTTTGTCCTGAAACCGTCGGAACGCACACCACTTCTTGCCAACCGGCTTGCAGAATTGTTCCGGGAAGCAGGTCTGCCGGATGGCGTGCTCAATATCGTCCATGGCGCACATGATGTTGTCAACCGTCTATTGGAACACGAAGACGTGCCCGCAATCTCCTTTGTCGGGTCAAAACCAGTGGCTGAATATGTGTATAAAACCGCGGCAGCCAACGGAAAACGGGTGCAGGCATTAGCAGGCGCCAAAAACCATACGATCGTGATGCCGGATGCCGATCTGGACACCGCGGTAAAAGAAGTAATCGGCGCTGCTTTCGGGTCAGCCGGCGAACGGTGCATGGCCTGCTCGGTTGTGGTCGCTGTCGGAAACACAGCCGAACCGCTTTTGCAAAAACTGAAGCAGAAAGCGGATGAAATCCAAATCGGCAACGGCCTCGATGAAGGTGTGTTCCTCGGACCGGTTATCAGAAAAGAACATAAAGAACGTACGGAAAAATATATCGAAACCGGAATAGCAGAAGGCGCCGTTTTGGTGAGGGACGGCAGAAAAGATGCGGCTACGCACGGCGATGGCTATTTCCTCGGGCCGACCATCTTTGACAAAGTCACCCCGGATATGCGCATTTGGAAAGATGAAATTTTTGCGCCGGTCCTCTCCGTTGTGCGCGTGGGAAGCCTGAAAGAAGCCATTGAAGTGGCAAACCAGTCTGAGTTTGGTAACGGCGCCTGTCTGTTTACGAAAGACGGCAGCAATGTCCGCTACTTCAGGGAAAAGATCCAGGCCGGCATGCTTGGCGTTAATATTGGTGTGCCTGCGCCCATGGCCTTTTTCCCGTTTTCCGGCTGGAAAAATTCCTTCTTCGGCGACCTTCACGCAAATGGCACAGACGGCGTCGAATTCTACACCCGCCGGAAAATGCTGACAGCAAGGTGGTAAAAATCAAGGAGCTGCCCGGCGTGGCGGCTTCTGCTTTCTTTTTTGCAGTCCGGTTGTCCGAATGAGTTGAAAAACCCGGGCAGATCCTCGGACGCTTTTGCAACAATACTTTGGGGTAATGCTTGCAATCGAAAGCTGATTCAACTGTGGCAGCTGCATTTTATTATGATTATGGAAACAGGTTTGCTGGCAAATCGGATACGCTCATAAATGTAACCGTTTTCTCAAATTGAAAAATGGGGGATGAAGATGGACTTTTTCGTCATTTTATTATCGCTGGGCCTATTAATATTTGTTGCATACAGGGGGTACTCGGTGATCCTGTTTGCCCCTTTGTGCGCGCTGCTCGCCGTACTATTGACGGCGCCGGAATATGTGCTCCCGTTCTTTTCAAATGTGTTTATGGAAAAGATGGTCAGCTTTATTAAATCTTATTTTGCTGTCTTCCTTTTAGGTGCCATTTTCGGCAAAGTGGTGGAAATGAGCGGGATTGCAGAATCTATTGCCAAAACGATCGTCCAGCTCATCGGCGCAAAACGGGCGATGCTTGCCATCGTGCTGCTTGGGGCGATTCTGACCTACAGCGGTGTAAGCCTGTTTGTAGCCGTGTTTGCGATCTATCCGTTTGCCGCCCAAATGTTTCGGGAAGCGGATATTCCGAAACGGCTCATTCCCGGGACAATCGCTTTAGGAACATTAACGTTTACGATGGATGCTTTGCCTGGCACGCCGCAAATCCAAAACGTGATCCCCACCACTTTCTTTAAAACAGACATTTATGCAGCACCGGTTCTCGGTCTGCTCGGCGGTGCATTCGTGCTGATATGCGGCCTATTGTACTTGGAATACAGGCGGAAAAAAGCAGAAAAATCCGGCGAGGGCTATTACGGTTTTTCTTCAGAAACGGCCGCGGCGCTTGAAGCCGAACAGGAACCAGCACCGGATCTTTCCGCAAGCCAATCGCTGGCTAGGCAGATTTTTGCTTTTGTCCCGCTCGTTCTTGTCGGTGTCATGAACAAAGTTTTTACCACCTATATCCCGAAATGGTACCCGGACGGATTCGATTTTTCCAAAATCGGCCTTGACGCTTTTGGCACGGTGGACATCAACGCAGTGGTTGCCATTTGGGCGGTGGAAATGGCGCTTGTCATGGGCATTTTGGCAACGGTTGCTTTTGACTGGAAAAGGGTAACGAAAAATATAAAAGAAGGATTGAATGCAAGTATCGGCGGATCTCTGCTCGCAACGATGAATACCGGAGCTGAATACGGGTTTGGCGGCGTTATTGCCTCGCTTCCCGGTTTTACAACAATCAGCCACGGTATTTCCCATACGTTTACAAATCCGCTTGTAAACGGCGCTGTAACAACAACAACGCTTGCCGGGGTGACCGGCTCGGCATCGGGCGGCATGGGGATTGCACTGAGCGCGATGGCGGATCAGTACAACAAAGCCATTGCCGCTGCCCATATTCCGCCCGAAGTCATGCACCGTGTTGTTGCCATGGCATCCGGCGGTATGGATACCCTTCCGCATAACGGTGCGGTCATTACGCTGCTTGCCGTTACAGGTTTGACGCACAAGCAGTCTTATCGTGATATTTTTGCCGTCACCATCATTAAAACCGTTTCTGTTTTCTTTGCCATTGCACTCTACACCATATTTGGCATCATTTGATCCGAATTACAGGGAGGAAAAAGGGATGGAAAAATGCCTTGAAGGAAAAACCGCGCTTGTGACAGGGGCAGGAAGCGGCATCGGCCTTGCCATTGCGCGCGCTTTTAAAACAGAAGGCGCCAATGTCGTGATTTCCGATAAAAACGCCGAAGCAAGCCAGAAAGCAGCTGATGAATTGGGCGCTGTCTCTGCACCGTGTGATGTTACGATCGAAAAAGACTTGAAGCAAGTGATTGAAACAACGGCAGGCACATTCGGCCGTCTGGATATTCTCGTCAACAACGCAGGGCTCCAGTACGTCTCGCCGATTGAAGCCTTTCCGACAGAGAAGTTTGAGTTGCTGATTAAAGTCATGCTGACAGCCCCTTTTATGGCCATCAAATATGCTTTCCCCATCATGAAAAAACAGGGCGGCGGCACGATTTTAAACATGGCATCCGTTAACGGTCTGATCGGGTTTGCCGGCAAAGCCGCCTACAACAGCGCCAAACACGGGGTGATCGGGTTGACGAAAGTAGCCGCTTTGGAAGGGGCGGAGCATGGCATTCGTGTCAACGCCATTTGCCCGGGCTATGTCGACACGCCGCTTGTACGCAACCAGCTGAAAGACCTGGCAGAAACGCGGAAAGTGCCTTTTGAAAAAGTACTTGAGGAAGTGATTTATCCCCTTGTCCCGCAAAAACGGCTGCTTTCTGTCACAGAAATCGCTGATTATGCCGTTTTTTTGGTTAGCAATAAAGCAAAAGGTATCACCGGCCAGGCAGCCGTGCTTGACGGAGGGTATACGGCGCAATAACCGGCGGAGCGTCAGAAATCGTGCCGTTTTCATCTGCAACCAACCCGGAAACGGCACGGCCGCAATTAGACGCCAATACAGCAGTGAGCGCGGCACCAGCAAAAAGACGAAAATCAGCTGATGTATATTTTCAGGATAGAAGACGGGATTTGATGAAAAAGCAAAATTATAAAATTTTATCTTGAAATTTCAAATGATTAATCCTATAATGAATTCAAAGTTCATTCCAAAAACGAGGAAAAGGAAAAGTACGGTTCACGAATTTTCACAGAGAGCTTCGGTTGCTGAAAAGAAGCAAAAGGACGAACCGGAAAAATGGCCTTGGAGTTCCGTGCTGAAAGCTTAACCGTAAGTAGGTTCCGGCGGGAAGAGCGCCCGTTAAAGCGCCGCAGTATAAGGAGATTGCAGGCTCCCGTACTGGCTAAGGCTGTTTATGTGAGTAAACAGTGAACGAAGGTGGTACCGCGTGAATTCAAACCACGCCCTTATCGTATAGGGGCGTGGTTTTTTATTTTTCAAAATTCAAGGAGGAAATGATATGACAAAACCATTGGTACTTCAAACAGACTTCGGATTATGCGACGGCGCCGTAGCCGCGATGAACGGGGTAGCAGTCTCGGTTGACCCAGCGCTCCGAATCTTTAACTTGACCCATGAAATTCCACCCTACCATATTTGGGAAGCTTCTTACCGGCTGTACCAGACGATTTCCTACTGGCCGGCGGATACCGTGTTTGTGAGCGTGGTCGACCCCGGTGTCGGATCCGATCGGCGCAGCATTGCCGCCAAAACGGCAAACGGCCAGTACATCATCACACCGGATAACGGCACCCTGACCCACATTAAAGACACGATTGTGGCCGCCAGAGAAATTGACGAAACCACCAACCGGCTCCCGCATTCAGAAGAATCGTATACGTTTCACGGCCGTGATGTATATGCCTACACCGGCGCAAAGCTGGCTGCCGGGGTGATCCGTTTTGAAGAAATCGGGCCGGAAATTCCGGCTGACTCCATTATTGAACTGCCGAGAAAAGCACCGGAGCTTCAGGATGGCGTGATTACAGGCACGATCGATACGCTGGATGTCCGTTTCGGCAATTTATGGACCAATATTGATTCTTCCTTGTTCAGGCAATTGGACGTCAACTACGGCGATTCGTTCGAAGTCACGATTTTTAACGAATCCCGCCAGCATTATAAAAACATTATGACATTCGGCCATTCTTTTGCCGACAGCCATATTGGCGAACCGCTTTTGTACATCAATTCCCTGTACAAACTCGGCATCGCCATCAACCAGGGCTCTTTCGCAAAAGCCTACCATATCGATACCGGTATCAAATGGAACATTACCATCCGCAAAGCACCGAAAATTGTATATCAAAAATAGGGGGAACACGACATGCAATCAAACAGAAGATCGATCGTCACAATTGTTGCAATCGGGATTGGCGCTGCCGTTTTTATTATTTTGGGCAGGTTTGTTTCCATCCCGACCGGCATCCCGAATACGACCATTGAAACGTCTTATGCTTTTCTTGCCCTTATGTCGATTGTATACGGCCGGCCCAGTTGCAGGCGCCCTGATTGGCTTGATCGGGCATGCCTTAAAGGATGCCATTTCTTACGGGTCTATCTGGTGGAGCTGGGTGATCGTTTCTACCCTTGTCGGCTTCTTATTCGGCCTTGTTTCGAAAAAAATAGACATCGAATCCGGCATTCTAAACGGCAAAAAGATTTTTCTGTTTAATATCGTACAAGTCATTGCCCAAGCAATCGGATGGTTTCTTGTTGCCCCTTTGCTCGACATCCTTATCTATGCGGAACCTGCCAATAAAGTATTTTTACAAGGCATTGTCGCGGGTGTGTCCAACATGGTGACAGTCGGGATTATCGGAACATTGCTGATTGCTGCTTACGCGAAAACGAGAAGCAAAAGCGGTAGTCTCCGAAAAGAATGATAGAATACCGGGAGGAAAAGATGAAAAAGCCCGTCATTGAATTCCAGAATTATACGTTTCAATACAGAAGTCAGGCCACCCCTACCCTGCATGATATCAATTTAACGATTTATGAGGGGGAAAGCGTGCTGATCCTCGGGCAGTCCGGGTCGGGGAAGAGCACACTTGGCCACTGCATTAACGGTCTCATTCCTTTTTCATATAAAGGCAAAGTATCCGGAAGTCTAAAGATAAACGGAAAAGAAACAAAAGATATGGACATTTTCTCCATATCCAAATTAGTCGGGACAGTGCTACAGGATCCGGACGGACAGTTCATTGGCTTAACCGTCGGCGAGGACATCGCTTTTGCCCTGGAAAATGAGGGTCTCGCGCTCCGTGACATGCATAATGCCGTTGATAAAGCAGCTCGGACAGTCGGTATTGAAAACAAGCTTTCAGCACGTGTACATGAATTATCAGGCGGCCAAAAGCAGAAAGTGTCTCTTGCTGGTGTAATGGTGGACCATACAGGAATTCTTTTGTTTGATGAACCGCTCGCAAATCTCGACCCGGCAACCGGAAAGCAAGCCATTCAGCTTATTTCGGACATCCGAAAAAAAGCAAACGTGACCGTCATAATCATTGAACACCGGCTTGAGGATGTACTGGCTGAAAAAATAGACCGAGTCATTGTGATGGATGAAGGCAACATGATCAGCGATTGTACGCCGGATGAATTGCTTTCTTCTTCCGTGCTGGAAACGTGCCATATCCGGGAGCCGCTTTATGTCAAAGCTGCAAAATATGCCGGCTGCCGCATTACACCTGAAATGCATCCGGCCCACCTGGATACATTTCAACTCAGCCGGTGCAAAGACGCCCTTTTAAACTGGTATAAACATGCCAAAAAGCCGGTTGCCCGCATCGAAACAGAGCCGGTGCTTGAAATCCATCATTTGTCTTTTTCGTATAAACCCGGGCAGCCTGTGCTCAAAAACCTTTCTTTCACCATCCAAAAAGGGGAAATGGTAAGCATTGTCGGGAAAAATGGTGCAGGAAAATCAACATTGTCACGTCTGATCTGCGGCTTTGAACAACCTTCTTCCGGAAAAATTTTTTACAAAGGGAAAGACGTCACAAACGACACCATTAAAGAACGGTCGCTTCGGATTGGCATGGTCATGCAAAACCCGAACCAGATGATCTCAAAACATATGATTTTCGATGAAATTGCGCTTGGTCTGGCCAACCGGGGAATTTCCCCGGAAGAGATCAAAAAACGCACAGAAAATGCCATGCGGCTTTGCGGTCTTTACCCTTTTCGGAATTGGCCTGTTTCCGCGCTCAGCTTCGGACAGAAAAAAAGGGTGACCATTGCTTCTATTCTCGTACTGGAACCGGATATTTTGATTCTCGATGAACCAACTGCCGGCCAGGATTATATGCATTACCATGAAATCATGGAGTTTTTGGTGGAACTGAACAAAAAAGGCATCACAATTCTCTTCATCACCCATGACATGCACCTCATGCTGGAGTATACGCCGCGCGCCATTGTACTTGCAGACGGAGAAAAAATTGCCGACGGTTCGGCTGCCGGAATTTTAACTCATCCTGACATAATCCGACGTGCCAATTTAAAAGAGACATCCCTCTATGCGCTTGCAAACCGGCTACATTTGAACCCGGAAAGTTTCACGGAACGCTTTATCACGTACGAAAGGGGGCTACAGACAAATGGCAACCGAAATGCTGTCTTATATCGAGCGGAAATCCCCCGTCCATGAATTGACTGGCGCGACAAAATTGATTCTCTTTTTGATGTGGTCTTTTGCTGCCATGCTTACCTATGATACACGTGTGCTTCTTTTCCTTTTTCTTTTAAGCCTTGTTATTTTTTACATTTCACGCATCAAGATCCGGGAAGTATTATCTATTTTGCTTTTTATCTTGGCTTTTCTGCTTTTGAATAACATTGCGATTTATATTTTTTCGCCAGGACAGGGTGTAAAAATTTACGGGACAAGCCATGTGCTGTTCTCGATTGCCGGCCGGTACAATATCACGTGGGAACAGCTTTTTTACCAGTTTAACATTACACTCAAATATTTCACGGTCATTCCAGCCGCACTTCTGTTTATTGTAACGACGCATCCAAGCGAGTTTGCTGCATCGCTCAATAAAATCGGGATCAGCTACCGGATTTCATTTGCGGTTGCCCTAGCGCTCCGCTATATTCCCGATATTCAGCGGGACTTTCACAATATCGCCCTTTCCCAGCAGGCAAGAGGCTTAGATATGTCACGCAAAGAAAAGCTGCCGAAACGGATAAAAAATGCGGCAACCATCCTGATTCCGCTCATCTTGTCGAGCCTTGATAAAATCGAAACCATCAGCAACGCGATGGAACTACGCGGCTTCGGAAAAAATAAAAAACGCACCTGGTACAGTGCACGCCCTTTTCAGTTAAAGGACTATGCAACAATGGCTGTCTTTTTGGCCATCTTGGTTGCTTCACTGCTTGTCACCTTTCACAACGGCAGCCGCTTTTATAACCCGTTTCTTAAGTTATCTTGATTAAGGCTTGGTTTGGGGTTCTTTTTAGGAGGAACACCCATACCGCAATGAATGCATCCGTAAAAAATGAAAATCACTCCCCCTATTTTCAGAATGGGCGTCCACGTCGCGCTTGCGAAATGGGCGTCCCCTTTTTAAAAAATGTCTTTTCCATCCCGAAATCTTTTTACAATGCGGTTAAGATGCTTGGCTTCCGATGCCAGCTGTGTTGCATTCTGAGCGATTGAATTTACGCCTTCCACCTGAATTTCCATGCTGGCGTTCGTTTCAGCCACTGTTTTGGTGAAATCTTCCGTAATCGTTTTTATTTCTTTTATCATTTCCTGAAGCTTTTCCCCCTCCTCCGTGATGTTTTGAACAGACTTACGATTATGGATGACCATGTCTTGGGTCCGGACGGCGCTCTTTGTTAATTGCATAATGGTCTCACCGGTTTGCGAAACAATCTCCATTCCCTTATCGATCGCCTTTACATTATGTTCAACCTGCGCAACAGCTGCTTCTAACAGCTCTGAGGAGTAAAAATTTTTCGTGATAATTTAAGTATCCCCCCCAAAAATACGGCCAAATATGTAATAATTTAAATAATTAGAGCTTGCTGGACGAATATTTTGGTATGGCTTAGTGACAAGTCGAATACAAGCTAAAATTTGATTCGTTCAGCAAGCCCTAATTAAACTTGGCTGTTTTGAGGGGGTTTTTATTTTGGTTACTAGAAAAGAAAAAAGAAATCGTGAAAAAGAAGCAAATTATTTTTTCGAGTTCCTTAAAATTCAGAAGCATTTTTTCAAAGACCTGATGAATAACCTAAAAAAGGTAGCAGACCACCGACATCAAAGCTATATCACTTATGGTCCAGAGGTCCTTTTATTTACGATGATGTTGAAAAATATGACCGGCCTAAAATCCATGAGAAACATGAGTGAGCGTTTTAATAAAGAAGAATGTATTAAAAATGTAGGGAAGGTGTTAGGCTTAGATTTTCTTGAAGAACTTCCACATTATGATACAATTAACGACTTTTTATCTGGCTTAGATGTAAATGAATTAGAAAAAATTAGAACGTATATGATTAAAGAATTATTGAAAAAAAGGTCTCTCGAGTCTTATCGAATTGAAGGAAAGTACTGGGGTGTCATCATTGATGGAACTGGATTACACACCTTTCATAAGAAACATTGTAAACACTGCCTGAGACGGGCATATACAAATAAAGAAACAGGAGAAACGAACGTACTTTATATGCACCATGTACTTGAAGCCAAGCTTGTCGTGGGGGATATGGTCTTCAGTATTGCCTCCGAATTTATCGAAAATGAATCAGAAAATGTTTCTAAGCAAGATTGTGAATTAAAAGCCTTCGACAGGCTGGCAAAGAAAATAAAAAAAATATTTAAAAGACTACCGATTTGTATCTTGGGAGATAGTCTCTATGCATGTGAAACGGTATTTAATCTGTGCAGGGCGCACAAATGGAAATATATATGCAGATTTAAGGAAGGGAGAATTAAAAGTATCTCGACGGAGTTTAAGGCAATAAAAGAGCTGGAACAAAGTAAGGATCAGAATTCATTAGTTTGGGTGAATGATATTGCCTACAAAGACAGAACGGTCAATCTGATGGAGGCCACAATGAAAACAGAGGATGGGAAATCGAAAGAGTATGTATTTATAACGGATATTAAAATCACGAAAAAGAACGTGGAACGACTCATCGCTGCAGGAAGAAGCCGCTGGAAGATTGAAAATCAAGGATTTAACGAACAAAAAAATAATCGTTACAATATAGAACATGCCAATAGCCAAAACTACACAGCCATGAAAAATCATTATTTATTAGTTCAAATAACAGATATTATTAGACAGCTGTTTGAAAAAGGTTCGTCAATCTTAAAAGCACTCAAAAAAACGGCAAAAGAAAAATCCTCAAATCTGTTGGAATCGTTTCGGACACGCATTTTAACAGACGAGGATTTCACCCATTTAAGTAAGCCAATACAAGTAAGGTTTACTTAATGGTTATATTATAGCAAAGGATGTGATGTAAAAAAAGGTTTTTTTGAAGTTATCCACAATTTTAAAAAAGAAATTTGCAAATTCGGCTCTTTTTGACTTTGAAAGCAGAAAAAATAGATGGAAAAATTTTCTAAATGTGGATAAGTCATTTTATCATAAAACATCTAAAAATTGATGAATTTACTCTTCAGAACTGTGCTTCTAAATCTTCCCTTGTTTTTTTCATAGAGGACATGATATGTTCGGCAAATACATTTGTTCCTTCCGCCAGTTTTCTCACCTCATTGGCGACAATCGCAAAACCGTTTCCGACCTCGCCAGCCCGTGCCGCTTCAATCGAGGCATTAAGTGCCAGCATATTCGTTTGCTTGGAAATTTCCGTAATGGCCGACACCTTTTCCATGACCGTTTTCGCTTCTTCGGCTACCAAACGGATATTAGACGCTGTATTTGAAGCCTCATCCTGAATCGCCTTCATTTGGTTTTTCGCCAATTGTACAGCCTGTTCTCCCTTACTTGCATCTCTCAGTGCTTCATCCGCCCCGGCAACAGCATTCTCCGCTTCTTCCTGCATTTCCCATACCTTTTCCATCATCTTTTCCACCATCTCATTCGCATTTCCAATCGAATTGCCCTGAATCTCAGCGCCGCCCCGAAAAGTTTGAACAGCCGCAGAGATTTGTTCAAAAGCTGCGGAAATGTGCTGCAATTCCATTTCTTGTTCCTTGCTTATCTGTTCCACCGTTTCGCTTCCATTTTTAAAGTCGCGGATCATTGCCCGGATGCCTAAAATGATCTTATTTATTTCATAGCCGATTTGATGGAACTCATTGCGCAGCCCTACTGTTTTCACCACTGCGCTCAAGTCCCCCGAAGAAATCTTTCTTGCAACCGCATACCAATGCCGCAGCTGATGGGTGATGATCAAATAGGCGGCCAAACTAAGCATAAGACTGACGATAAGGGTAATTCCGAACACACTGCCTGTTTCCACCAGGTCTTGATGAAAAAAATAGGCGGCCAATGATGCTGCTACGCTCGACACCACCGCTATCCCCCCAAAAAGGAGACCGATAAACGGCTGATGAACAAGCCTGCCCATCCGCAAATTAAAGCGCTTTCCATTTGGCTCAGTCAAAAGCGGGCACGAGGCATCAATGAGCACTTCCCCCGTATCTCTTGGGTACATCTGTAATAGGCCAGTATTGGTACTGGCAGCAGCCAGCCCCACTTTGTCATTAAAAATGGTTCCTTCCCGGAGGCGGTTCGTATGGATATAACCCACACCGTTTTCATCCACAATCACAAAGTATTCATCCCGCGCAAGTTCCTGATCAAGCAGGGAACGAATGGAATCGGCCTGCTCTTCAATGGACTTTTGCGAATCCCAAACCTGCCTTACCTTTTCAGCCACCCTTTCAACTTTAGCCAGTGCTTTTTTCGCTGCAGTCGTATGTAGTAGTTTGCTCATCCTCTTCCCCCTGGTTCCACTGCGGTAGATTTGTTTTTTAAAATGGATATCCCCTTGCAAACCGGAATCCGTAAAGATATCCATAGGACAATGTACCCAGCATCAATCTGCAATTTATGAACAGGTTGTTTTTCCAAATACGATCCAATGTCTGAGACTATGTATCTATTATATCAATCCTTTGCGGAATTTTGTAGAATTATTAAAAATTTGTGTGAATAGGGAGCGGAAGCAAGTGGGGCTTTGCTCGGGAAGCACTGTGATACCCATTATTACGAAGGGCTTGGTAATGGCTCTTTCTCCGGTAGAACCAGGCGGGGTACAAAGTTTTTGCTGCTTTTTCTATCCGATCTTTGCATTCTTGCTGACTCATTCCCATCCTGCCTCGCCTATTCAAATTTACGTCCTTTTCTGCAATGGCTGGAAAATTGATCCGGTTTTTACCGAAAACCAAAAAAGGAAGGCTTCCCATTTTGTGAGAAGCCTTCCCTTTCAAAGTGCAGTGTCTGTCTTTTGCACCCCTTCTTTTTTATATGCGATAAAGTAGAGCATGCTGACAAACACAACTGCGCCTGCCGCATTCCCGAGGAAAACGGCAATGATATTTTTCAAAAATAACATCCATGAAAGATGCCCCGCAAAAATAGCGGCCGGAATAATGAACATATTAGCAACAACGTGCTGGAACCCGATTAGCACAAAAGCCATGATCGGAAACCAGATGCCGAGGATTTTGCCTGCAAACGTTTTGGCGCCGTAGCAAAGCCAGACTGCCATGCTGACAAGCCAGTTACAACCGATCCCGGAGACAAATGCCTGCCAAAAAGGTGCGCTTGTCTTCATTTCTGCCGTGTGAACTGTTTTCGCCAAAAAATCCCCCTCTGTCAGGCCGATAAAATGCCCGAAAAAGTAGGCCACAAACAGCGCACCGATCAGGTTAAAAATGGTGATCCACAACCAGTTCCAGATAAGCTGCAAGATGTTAATCTTTTTGTCAAAACAGGCCATGCTGACGGCCATCATATTGCCGGTGACAAGCTCGCCGCCCCCAACCAAAATCAAGATCAGGCCGGTCGGGAACACTGCGGCACCCATAAATGTGTCAAAACTGCCCCAGCTCGCTGGCATCGTGCCGGTCACCCGGATATAAGCCAAATAACCGATTGCAATAAAAGCCCCGCCCAAAAAACCAAGCACCACCATCGACAAAAACGAGCTGTTCGCTTTCGCTATTCCTTTTTCAATTGCTACATCCGCAATTTCTTTCGGACTTAAGTCCATCATACCCACCTCTCATTTCTTATATGATAGAGAATAAAAACATTCCTGCTGCTGCTCACCGTACCAGCATCAACGCAAATTTGCAAAATAGATCATTCGAACTCAGGCCATATTTAAGTGCCAGCGTGATTCTTCCCGCTACACCCGTATTTTTCCCGGGATGTCCGGCGGGTATCGCTATCTTTTAGGATGTATAAGCAAAATTTTTTTATCCAGTTTTCTTTGCATGATATTTTTTGAAGCTTCCATGATGGAAAAATTTCTAATTTATAATATATCCAAACTTTCAATGAAGTCAAATGCACTTTGGCGCTTCTGTACATTTTGCAAAATACCTTTCCCCACTTCGGCGCATGCTTAAACAGACAAGCAGGAAACTTTTTGTTCCCTTTTAAAAAAATTCAGATATTATGTATATTAAAAGTTGTGCCCTTTAGGAAGGCTATTCCTCTTATGGCGGAAACCACGCGTATTTTAATCCATAAAGCGATTCCCACACGGATTGCATGGCAGACAGGTTTTTTCATTCTTTCAAATGGGAATAAAAATGTCGAAAGAAAATGGGTATGAACCCGTGTTGTCCGTTCATACTCATGATTAGAAGGCTGTACAGATTCGAACTATACAGCCAAGCGCATCATTGGCTGCCTTGAGGCTCGGACTCCGGGCAGCTTTACTTTTTCATTAACGCATGCACTGATTAAAGTCTTCTTTTTTTAAAGTAATATACTCATCACAAAGATCCTTCATATAACCCGCTTTTTGTTGATCTACGACACCGGCAACCACATTTTTCCCCAAACTTCTGGCCATTTTAATGGCTGCTTCGTAATCCGTATCAGCACTGAATAAAATTGCCTCATCATAACCGTTATTAAAAGCAAGTGACACCAAATCTACCGCTATATTTACATCTGTTCCTTTTTCTGTAAAAATTGGCTTGCCTAGCGCATTTATTCCCACAACACTTAAATAACCCAGTTTCGCGATACATTTTGGAACCTTTTTGTTTAAATGATCAATAAATAATTTCGTTGCTGCCGCTTTTTCTTTATCCAAACTTCCGACTGCTGTGTAATAATAAATGCGCTGAAGGATCCCATCTCTCCGGGCAGCCACGTATTCTGCCAACTTTAAATAGTCCAGCCTCTGCTGAGACCCGTACAAGGCAGTAAGAGCCGCTTCGAAATTATTGCCATCAATAAAGACCATCACTCTCTTCACATTTGGTTTCCCCCTTTGACATACTAAAGGCGCCAGCTTCGATGCTGACGCCTTTTCTGATTCTCTTGTACTTAGCTTCGATTGCTAAGCACCTCACAACACTGAAAGACACCGCCTCCGACTGACGGTCTTACCATATCCCTTTTTGGTTAAGTTTCCGAGCTTCTTGACCTATTCGAGGTAAATATATCACCACACCGGGGAAGCTGTCAACAGCAAAATTAAGTAACAGCGTGTCTTCCCATTTTTTCCACTCATCTATCCCTTCAAGTAAAATTCTACCCATACATGTTCTTCCATATACCCTCTTTCCACATTACCAACTGCTTGAACCATAAGTCACTCAATGTTTGTTCAGCGGGCAAATAGATTTCATCTCGCGGTTCCGACACGGTGCACAGCCGCAATCTGTTTCAATCTTTCTCCGAGTGAAAAGATCTCCTCTTTTGTTGTGTGGCGCCCAAAAGAAATTCTAAAAAACTGATCAGCCGCTTCCTTCGGGTATCCCATGGCTTCAACCGCTTTGCTCCCGCCTTCATGATGTTCCTGGCAGGCGCTCCCGGTTGAAATCGCGAATCCCGCTTTGTTACACTCCAATAAAACAAGCTGCCCCTGAACGCCTGTAATCATACAGCCGACGATGGAAGGAAGCTGCATCGCCCGTTCCCCTTCTATAAAAACAACCGCCCCGCCGGTTGCCTCTTTTAATGCAGTCCGGTATTCCCAGTCCCGCTCACTTTCTATCAAAATTTCCTCGACAGCGGCAGCAAATCCGGCAATGCCGGGCACATTCACCGTCCCGCCGCGGAACCCCTTTTCATGGGATAAATGCGGAAAAACAGGCGCCATGACACAAGAGGGGTGAATGTACACTGCTCCGACCCCTTTTGGCCCGTGAATTTTGTGTGAAGAGAGGGTGATGCTGTCGACGTAAGGGATCATGCGCGCTACATCGGCCTTGCCAAATGACTGCACACAATCGGAATGAAGCAGGATCCCCCGCCTTCTTACCATCCGGGAAATTTCCTCAATAGGCTGGATGGTGCCGATTTCCTGGTTAATATGCTGAACCGAAACGAGCACCGTGTCCGGCCGGATCGCCGCTTCAAGCTTCTTAACATCCACCGTCCCTTTTTCTGTAAACGGGAGCCTTGTCACTTCAAATCCCAGCCTTTCCAAAAACCCGAGCGCCGAATGGACGGACGCATGCTCCGCCATCGACGAAATGATATGTTTTCCCCTTCCGGAAGCTCCCATTGCAAGCGAAACAATCGCCAATAAATTCCCCTCCGTCCCGCCTGAAGTAAAATACAGCCCTTCAGCCGGTATGCCGAGATAGCTGCTGATCAAGTCCCGCGATTTTTCAAGAACCGCACACGCATCCGTCCCGATGTCATGCAGGCTTTCACTGTTTCCGTAAAAAGATTCGGCCGCTTCCATAAACGTCTCCCGTGCCCGTTCACTCATTTTTGTCGTTGCCGCATAATCAAAATAAAACATAGCTAGCCTCCTAAAAAGTACTTGTATTCAGTTTAATTTTGTGCAAAGATAGGTGTCAAGACAGATGTAAAGCAGGGAGACCGATGACAGAAAAAATATGTATCTTGGGAAGCGGGATTGCCGCCTTACAGTTGGCCGTGCACTTGGGCAGCCGCTACGAAGTGACGATCATCACAAAGGCGCAGGTAAAAACGAGCAATTCCTACAAAGCACAAGGCGGGATCGCAGCCGTCCTCTCGCCGGAAGACCGTTTTGAATTGCATGTGAAAGACACGATCCGGGCGGGCTGCCGGCACCATGATGAAAAAGAAGTGGAAAAATTGGTGAAAGAGGGTGCGGCTGTAGCGGAAGCACTCATAAAAAGCGGGCTTCCCGTAGACAGGCGGCCGGACGGCGGGCTTGATTTAGGGCTTGAAGGCGCCCATACAGTGCACCGTATTCTCCATTGCGGCGGCGATGCAACCGGCAAATTTGTCATTCAACATCTTCTCGGGCAACTTGGAAAAAACGTCCGGATGATCGAACATGAGCTGGCGTTTGAACTAATCGTATCCGCAGAAACAGGACGCGTAACCGGTGTAAAAACAAAAACGGCCGCCGGTAAAATCCGCCGTTATTTTTCCGATCATACCGTAATCGCAACCGGCGGGCTAGGGAGCTTGTATCCTTTTACCTCGAACCACCCGGAAATCATCGGCGACGGGATTCAAATGGCATACCGGGCCGGCGCGGAACTTGCAGATATGGAGTTCGTCCAGTTTCACCCGACATTATTGTATGCGGAAGGCTGCGCGAAAGGCCTTGTGTCCGAAGCCGTCCGCGGAGAAGGTGCAGTACTCGTGGACGAAAATGGATCGCCTGTCATGGCGGGTGTCCACCCGTTAAAAGACCTGGCACCCAGGCATGTGGTCGCCCACCAAATTCATCAAACGATTCATAGCGGAAAGAAAGTTTTTCTGGACATCCGTAAAATCAAACACTTTGAAAAAAGGTTCCCGACCATTTCCCGGATTTGCCGGGAAAGCGGCATTGATATCCATTCCGGCCTGTTGCCTGTTGTCCCGGGCAGCCATTTCTTTATGGGCGGCATCGTAGTGGATACATATGGCAGAACAACGGTAAACGGGCTGTATGCCATCGGGGAAGCCGCGGCAAGCGGCGTACACGGTGCAAACCGGCTCGCCAGCAATTCGCTTTTGGAAGGGCTCGTATTCGGCAAACGGCTCGCAGCGTTTTTAAATGCATCGGAACCTGAAGCATCGGGCGGCGAAACAGTAGAAATCGTCCGCCCTCCTTTAAATCCGGAAATCGCCCGTCGGTTAGACACCGCAGCATTGAAGGAAAAAATGATGGAAAATACCGGTGTGATCCGTACGGAAACCGGGTTGCGGCATCTTTTGCAGTGGCTCGAAGCACGCGGGGCTGATACGTTTTCCGCTTTTTCACTCGACCATCTTACAAAGGAAGAAATAGAAAAAGTCTTTATGTTTACCAACAGCTTTTTCATCACACAATCGGCGCTTTTCCGGAAAGAATCGCGTGGTGCCCATATCCGCGCCGATTACCCGGATGAAAGCAGCGACTGGCAGGGTATCCATCTCATTCATGCAAAAAACAAAGGCTTGATCGCAAGGAGGGGACTTTATGAACAAGCTCAAACTTCAATCCATGCTTAAAGATTTTTTCATGGAAGACATTGGGGAAGGCGATATCAATACGGAATATATTTTTTCGCCGGATCAGCCGGGCAAATTAACGTTCATTGCAAAACAAAACGGGATTTTCTGTGGGAAAGATGTGATAGAAGAAGGTTTCCGTATCCTGGACAGTACGGTGAGACCCCGCATTTTCCCCCAGGACGGTGCCTGGCTTGAAAAAGGTACGGTCATTGCAGAAATCCACGGGCCCATTGTAAGCCTCCTTTCCGGAGAGCGGGTAATCCTGAATCTCGTCCAGCGCATGTCGGGCATTGCAACAACAACAAACGCTGCAGTCCGTGAGACGAAAGGCACCCATGCAAAGATTTGCGATACAAGAAAGACAACCCCCGGCCTCCGGATGCTTGAAAAATACGCCGTTAAAGCAGGCGGCGGATTCAACCACCGGCACGGGCTGTACGACTGTGTCATGCTGAAAGACAACCATATCGCATTTGCCGGCAGCATCACAAAAGCCGTGGAAACAGTGAAAGCGTCCATCGGGCATACTGTAAAAATTGAAGTCGAAATTGAAACAAAAGACCAGCTGCTTGAGGCTGTCCGTGCCGGTGCTGACATCATCATGTTTGACAACCGATCACCGGCAGAAATTCGCGAATGGCTCCCGCTCGTGCCGCCCCATATTGCGACGGAAGCATCGGGCAACATCACAATGGAAAAGATCCGGAGCTATGCTGAAACCGGCATCGAGTGGATTTCGCTCGGATTTTTGACCCATTCCTATCCAGTACTTGATATCAGTGCAATCGTGGAAAATACGAAGGAGGTTGCTTTATGACCCTGCTGGAAACGTTACAACTTACGACTTTGCCGGAAAAATATCAGTCTCTTTCGCAAGAAGAAATGGAAAACCGGGTTTGGGACATCAAAAAAGAAATGGGCGCGCAACTTTTCCTCCCATGTCACCACTACCAGCGTGAAGAAGTATACCAGTTTGCCGATGCTGCCGGTGATTCGCTGCAGCTTGCGCAAATTTCGGCAAAAAACCGCAATGCCAAATACATTGTGTTTTGCGGTGTACATTTTATGGCGGAAACGGCGGATATGTTAACATCGGCGGAACAAACCGTCATTCTTCCCGACATGCGTGCAGGCTGCTCAATGGCAGACATGGCCGATATCCACCAGACGGAACGGGCATGGGACATGTTACAATCTTTGTTTGGCGATACGATGCTGCCGCTTACGTATGTCAACTCCACAGCAGCGATTAAAGCATTTGTCGGGCGCAACGGCGGGGCAACCGTTACTTCTTCGAATGCGAAAAAAATGGTCAAGTGGGCCTTCACCCAAAAGGAACGGATTTTCTTTTTACCAGACCAGCATCTCGGCCGGAACACCGCCTATGATTTGGGCGTGGATCTCGCAGATATGGCAGTCTGGGATCCGATCCGGAACGAACTAATCTACGAAGGGGCACTTGAAAATGTGAAAGTCATTTTATGGAAAGGGCACTGCTCCGTACACGCGCACTTTACCATCAAAAATATCGAATTCGTGCGCGCAAAATATCCGGATATGCAAATCATTGTCCATCCGGAATGTGCGCATGAAGTGGTTGCCCTGTCAGATTTCAGCGGCTCCACAAAATACATCATTGATACGATTGAAAACGCGCCGGCCGGGAGCGCCTGGGCAATCGGCACTGAAATGAACCTGGTGCAGCGCCTGATCAAAAATCATCCGGATAAAAAGATTATTTCGTTAAATCCGGTCATGTGCCCGTGCCTGACCATGAACCGGATCGACCTGCCGCATCTTTTATGGTCGCTAGAAAACATTATTGAGGGCAAAGAAACAAACGTGATCAAAGTAGCGGAAAACACAGCGCGAGATGCAGTTTTGGCGTTAGAGCGGATGTTAAAACTTTGATGATGCTGGTTTCGGATTGATCAATGCTTAGACTCAGGGGTCCAGAGAGCCCCTTTTTGTCTTTATGACAAAGTCTTAATCTGTTTGCTTTAAAACGACGCTTTTCTTTTGCAACTCCAGTATGTCGAACCATTGATATATTAATAGCTGAATGATGAAAAAATTATTGAAATATAATTTATTTAGGCGTAAGCTGGACATACATCAAATTTTTATATCACGGAGGTCCTGTAAGATGCGTCTAAGCCAAGTCATAAGAAGCGGTCCAAACCAATACATATGTGAAGAAGATGCAGCCAAATATTTGGAAGAAAAGCTGGAAGAATTCAAATATCCGGTTGTCATTACCGGGGTAAAATCATTCAAAGCATTTCAAAAATTTGCGTCAATACCGCAAAACTGGCCGGTACTCCGGTACGATCATACTGCAAGTGAGAAAAACATGGCAAAACTGGCGGAACAGGCAGGCCGTGCAGATGTCATCGTCGGGATTGGCGGCGGCAAAGTGCTCGATACGGCAAAGGGAACAGCAGAACTGCTCAACTGTGAAGTCGTGCTCGTTCCAACGCTAGCCGGAACGTGTGCCGGTTATACGCCTTTATCCGCTGTTTATCATGAAGACGGCTCATTCAGTCATGTCGCTTATTACAAACGTTCCGCCTTTTTAACCCTGATCGATTTGCGTATTCTCCTGAACGCACCGGCCGAATATTTGCTGGGCGGAATTGGCGATTCTTTAGCCAAATGGTATGAAGCAGAAGGCATCACCCGTTCCATGAAACATTTGCCGGTGATGGTCGAACTCGGCCTCCGCTCCGCAAAAGCGATTTATGAAGGGATCTTGCGTGACAGTGAGCAGGCATTACACGACCGAAACGAAGGGAAGATAACCGACGCTTTCCGCAATATAGTTGAAATTATAATTGGCGCGGCCGGGACAGTCGGCGGCTTTGCCGGCGAATACGGAAGAATGGCTGGGGCCCACGCCATCCATAACGGGCTGTCCTTCCTGCCGGAAACGCATTCCATTCTGCACGGTTCCAAAGTGGCTTACGGCATCCTTGTCCAATTAGCGGCAACAGGCGATATCAATGAAGTGAAAAAACTGCTTCCGTTGTATCAAAAACTCGGTTTTCCTTATAATCTGGATACACTGCATGTGACGGAAAATCATGGCGCGGCCATTGAAAAAGTCGCAGCATATGCCGCAAAACCCGAAGAATCCTTTCGCCTGCTTGGCAGCTTTACGAAGGCGCAAATTGCAAAAGCAATGGAAACAATCGAACAGCTCACGGCTGAAAAGGCTGATATCAAATGATTGGCACGGGCGGCCCCGGAACAAGGCCGCCTTCACCCTGCTTAAATGCAATCCGTTTGTTGCACCATTTTTTCAAAGTTTCCGCCTTTTCTGTTTGCATCACTTGCAATAGAAATGGCCGCCGTAGCGGACTTTCATACGGGATCGCCATTTAAAATGCGGTTATGGAGGCAATTAGGCCTGCCAAAAAATTCGATGCCATATTAATCTTCACCCTTACTTGGATCTGCTTCATCCAGAGACAATCTGACCACTTTCGTATATTCACCTTTTGCTATTTCTTCCGGCGTTGCTTTTTGGTCGAGCTCTTCCTGGTCGTCAAGGCCAGTCGCAAGTGTCGGCTCAACACGTCCGTTCTCTTTTTCCACTCTCTCCACATCCTTATTGAAGTGATGCGGCTAGTTTTCCACGGATGCTCACAATTTATGCGATTGCAGCCGATTGCTCGGTTCTATTTTAAAATTTTGAATTTCTTCTTCCGGCAACCCAGTGTATTTATTGATCACACCTAAGTCTGGTTGCTCCGCTCTGTTTCAGCTTTTTCAATTCTTCCTCTGCCAGCCCGGTGTATTTTGCGATTGATGCCAGATCCTGGTTCTCTTCCAGCATTCTTTTGGCAATCCTTAATGCCGCTCTCCTTTCCCCTTCTTTCAACCCCTCTTTCAATCCTTCTTCTTTTCCTTCTTCTTTTCCTTCTTCTTTTCCTTCTTCCTTCCCTTTTTTGTACCCTTTGTCGTAAAAGGAATTTGGCAGGCGCAGGATTTGGTCGGCTTCTTGCGGATCCAGATTTTTAATGCTTGACATCACAAGTTCATCCTCCTTATCCGTTAATTTAAAATAAGAATCAAAAAATCCATAGATTAGTGCCATTCTTGCCGGGTCGAGTTCCATGCGGGCCATCATTCTTAAGAACTCTACTTTTACCTGTACTTTTTCTTTTTTTGTATACCCCATTTTGCTGAGCAGTGCAGCCGCAACGGGATTGTTGCTTCGAATATATTCTTTCCAGTTTTTCCTGATTAAGTGTATGGACATATAACGAAAACGGATGGACTCAAAGTTGCGGATTCTTACGGTGAAAAGAGAAGGAGTTTCCCTGCGTTTATTATAACTGAAAACAGCAATTGGCAAAACCGGCAAGCGATATTTTTCATAAATGCGGGAATAGTAAATAAACATCCGTTCCGGAAATTCCATTTGATAATAAGACTGCGGTTCCACATGGATGAGGACAACCGTGTCTTCCCCTTTTAATTTCAATTTTGCCAAAATATCAATTCTGCGTTGTTCACCAGCTGTGATGTCTGTAAACAGATCCTGCTGGAGGAATTCCACATCAGAAAAGTCCATCCACCGCGCTACTTCCGGGAAAAAGGCTTCCATGAAATCTGCAAAAAAAGTTTGGATAAGTTCTTTAAACAAGCGGTCGTGCGGCAAATACTCCGCTTTTTCTTCCATTATAAGTTGCATATGCATCCACCTTTCTTTTTCCAAAAAGATGATTTCTTTTCATTTGCAATGCCTGCCAGAGCGCGTCTTCTGACAGCTCCCGGCTGCCTTGCAAATCTGAAATCGTCCTTGCCAGCCTGAGAATTTTCATTTGTGCCCGGCTGCTGAAGTTTTCCTTGCTTGCCCACTGCCTGAGCATTAAACTGCTGCTGTTTGCGAGCGGATTTTTTTGTAGAAAGATTTCGTTTGGCACTGTACCGTTACAAACTTCCGCCCCGTACCTTTCGTACTGCCTTTTCCTTGCTTCCGTGACGCGGGTTCGGATCTGTTCTGAAGTTTCGTTTATTTTCCCGGACTCTTCCAGTAACGGTACTGTCCCGACTGGCAAAAATATGTCAAAGCGGTCTAACAGCGGTCCGGAAATCCGGTTTTGATAAGCTTGAATTTGTTTTGGCGTGCATGTGCAATACGCATGGGGCGACCCGAGATAACCGCATGGGCACAAGTTCATGGCCGCAAGCATAATAAACCGGGCAGGGTAAGTCACCGTGGAAGCGGCTCTGCTAATGGTTACTTTCCCATTTTCAAGCGGCTGCCTGAGCATATCAAGCGTTCTTTTTGGAAACTCGGCCATTTCATCGAGAAACAGCACCCCGTGATGGGCTAATGAAATTTCACCCGGATGCGGCCGGGAACCCCCACCGACGAGTGAAACTGCAGATGAAGCGTGATGCGGCGCGCGAAACGGCGGTTTCCGGTGAAATCCCCTTTTCACGTTTGCAAGCTGATAGAGTCCCGCCACTTCAAAAGAAGACGTTTCCGAAAGCGGCGGCAAAATCGAAGGAAAAGCCTCAGCCAGCATACTTTTTCCGCTTCCGGGCGGGCCGTACATTAAAACATTGTGGCTTCCGGCGGCGGCAATCTCCAGTACTTTTTTCGCATGCCGGTGCCCAAGAATCATGCTGAAATCTGCTTCGAATGAATACTCATCTGGTTGCAGCTGCCTCTTTTTCCGGACAGGCGGCAGCTTCTTTCCGGACAATGAATCGAGTACGTCCTTTAAATGCTGGACAAATATAATATCCATCCCGTCCATTTGTGAAAAGGGAAGTTCCGCAGCGGCTGGCAAATACAATCTTTTCATGCCTAATCCCCTTGCTGCCATCACATACGGAAGCATCCCAGCCACTGCCTGAACAGACCCGTCCAGTGAGAGCGCGCCCAAAAAGGCAGTATGATCAGGAATTCTGGCATGAAAAAAGTGGTTTTCTGCCATCAGCCCGATTGCAATGGGCAGATCAAGTGCAGGACTGTTTTTCCGCTCGTCTGCCGGGGAAAGATTGACAATCGTTTTGCTTTGGAACAGCATACATCCAATCGATGAACATGCACCCCGTATTCGTTCCTTAGATTCTTTCACCGAAGCATCCGGCAACCCGACAATGGTGATCCCGGACCCGCACCCCAACATCATCTGCACTTCGGCATGAACACAATATCCTTCTATTCCCTTTAGGCCAATGCTGCTTATGATGGTTGCCATATTTTCGCACCCCTTCACCCGAACTTACATTCTATAAACAGAATAAAAGATCGTACGTTCGTTGTCAATCTATTTTTCAAAAAAACTGAAAGGAAATTTGCACATTCCCGTCGAATACTTTAGAAATCCATTCCGGAAAGGAGAATAAAAATGAAGACAGCAATTGTTGAAACCGTTTTCGGAAAGGCCCGGGGATACGAGGAAAAAGGTGTACAAATCTGGAAAGGGATTCCCTATGCAAAACCGCCAATCGGACCTTTGCGTTTCCGCCCGCCGGAACTGCCCGAACCCTGGGCAGGCGTAAAAGATTGCACGCAGTTCGGGCCAATTGCATGGCAGCCGCCGGTTGAACTGATGGATTTTCTCGGGAATCCGGCTGAAAATATGGACGAAGACTGCCTGAATCTTAATATTTGGACGCCTGGAGCAGACGGGGAGAGGCGTCCTGTTATGGTATGGATCCACGGCGGCGCGTTTGCTAACGGGGCAGGTTCAGCGCCTTCTTATGACGGCTCTGCTTTTGCCAAAAACGGGGATGTTGTTGTGGTCACGATCAATTACCGGCTCGGGGCGCTCGGTTTTCTGTATCTTGGCGAAATGGGCGGAGAAAAGTATGAGGCCTCCGGAAATTGCGGGATCCTCGATCAGATCGCAGCTTTAAAATGGGTAAAAGAAAATATTGCTGCTTTCGGCGGGGATCCGGACTGCGTGACCATTTTCGGCGAATCTGCAGGTGCCATGAGTGTTGCGGCATTGCTTTCTTCCCCTGCCGCAAGCGGGTTGTTTCATAAGGCCATTCTCGAAAGCGGGGCGGCCAATTTTACCGCTACACCTGAACGGGCAGCCAAAAATGCACGACGCATACTGGAAACGCTTGGTCTGGAGAAAAAAGATGTTGCAAAACTGGCAGAGGTGCCGGCAAAAAATCTAGCAGAGGCTGTGAATTCGCTCCCTTTCATGAGCCTACTTCCGGTTACAGATGGCATTGTGCTGCCGGAACATCCGGAAAGGGCTCTTGAAAATGCGGCAAAGGACATTCCGGTTTTAATCGGAACAAATAAGGACGAATACCGGCTGTTCACTGTTTTCAATCCGGTGTGGAAAAGGCAGGACCCTAAAGAGATGCAGGACGTTTTCCAAAAAACATTTGCAAAGTATTGGGACGCCCTTTCCGCAAAAATTACAGATCCAAGTGCATTTACCCAGGAATTATACGACCGGATCATGACATACTTTGTATTTACCGGTCCTGCCTTAAAATTGGCAGATACCCGCGCACAAACCGGGGAAAAGGTGTGGATGTACCAGTTTGACTGGGAAAGCCCCGTTTATAACGGGACGCTTAAAGCCTGCCATGCCCTGGAAATTCCATTTGTGTGGCATACGCTGGAACAACCCGGCACGGAAAACTTAACGGGAAATGCACCCGGCCGGCATGCGCTTGCAGACCGGATGCATCAGGCGTGGATTGCTTTTGCCCAAAATGGCGATCCGAATTGCAGTCTGCTCCCCGAATGGCCGCCATATAACACAAGGCAGCGGCCCGCGATGATTTTTGGCCAGGATTGCAGAGTAGAAAAGGATCCGCACCAAGCCGAGCGGGCATTGTGGGGCGGCCTGGGGGAATGAGAAGCCGCGGCAAAAGGCAAAATAGCTCGGGCGGCGGGCATTTTTCAAATCAACATGCCGGCGAACCTGCACCAGGCAGGGGGGTCAGGATGACAAGGCCGCCCGGAACATGAGCGGCAACAAAACCCATTTTATATCACACACCGGCGATACGGCCCACACCAGAAAAGGAAGGCTGCGGGGCAAGGTCGGCCGCTATATGACTCAAAAACGACAAAAAACGGCCCACACCAGAAAAGGAAAAAACAGAAAGACAGGGACTTTTCTTCCCCATGTCCGGCATCTTTTCCAGCCATCGGTTTGGCTTAATCGAGTAGGAGGCTAATCATTATTTGATTAACCGACCTCTCACACCACCGTGCGTACGGTTCCGTACACGGCGGTTCTAAAGTTTACGACCGTACAGACAGATAGTAATATATACCTTGCTCTTCGGAAGAGTTCGTTTGTAAGGGTTCTAGCTAAGATATGGCTGCCGGAGATTCTCCAGTAGCCTTTTCTTGTGTTAGCCCATTCCCACGCCTTTCTTTTATTGATCCCTAATTTCTTGAGCCAATAAAATCTTGTGCGTACTCTCTTCCATCTTTTCCAAGTTACCATTCGCATTCTTCTTCGTGTCCATTGGTCCAGTCTGGTTACCAGACTTTTCATATCCGCTAGCTTGTAGTAATTTACCCATCCTCGGACAGTGTCGTTTAGCCTTTTCTTTCTTTCCTCTACGCTTAATCCGTTGCTTCTTCCTGTGATTCTGCGAATTTTCTCCTTTAATTTTTGAACACCCTTCGGGTGTACCCGGAATTTGCATTTTCCTTCATAAAGGTAAAATCCATAACTCAGGAACTTGATGTTTCTAATATGTGTGATCATCGTCTTCTCTCGGTTCACTTTGAGTCGCAATTTCTTCTCAATGAATGGGAGAATGTTATGGTATGTTCTTTCGCAGCTTCTTCGGCTTTTACAGAATATGATCACATCATCAGCGTAACGGACAAATCGGTGATTTCTTGCTTCCATTTCTTTATCCAATTCGTTTAACATTACATTGGCAAGAAGCGGACTTAGTGGTCCTCCTTGTGGAACACCGAAATCATTTGTTGTCCTTATTCCTTTGATCATAACACCTGCATTTAGGAATTTATGGATTAAGGAGATTACACGTCCGTCGTGAATTGTTTCACTCAATATCTGGATAAGCTTACTATGGTTTACCGTGTCAAAGTACTGTTCTAAGTCCAGGTCTACTACATACTGGTATCCTTCATTTACATTCTTTTGGCACTTGAGAAGTGCCTGATGTGTACTTCTATGTGGTCGGAAACCATAGCTATTGTCTGAGAACTTTCTTTCATATATAGGGACTAGGACCTGCGAAATGGCTTGTTGGATGACTCGGTCTACTACCGTTGGTATTCCAAGTTTCCTTGTTTTCCCGTTGTCTTTTGGAATTTCTACCCTTCTAACGGGTTGGGGCTTGTATGTCCCATTTCGAATGGAGAGGACGAGTTCCCTCTGATGTTCAGTTAGGTATGCCAAAAGTTCACCTGTTTTCATTCCATCGACACCGCCCGCACCTTTGTTTTTCTTTACCTTTTTATAGGCACGGTGCAGGTTATTACTTGAAAGGATTCGTTCGAGCATCCATTCGTTCTGTCTGTTGGTGTTAGTGGTGTTGTTTTCAGTTATCCTCTTGAAACTATGCCCTCTGCCATATCCTTCCTGTTCCGCAGTATCTTTTTGACAGCAGGTTTCTTCCTGTTTTCTGCATTTGTTCGTTTCTTCGGTAACTTTCATTGACTTCCACTTCCTTTAGTTCAGCCCTTCCTTCGATGCTCCAGGCATCTCCGTACTATGGCTTCTGCTGACTTCTCACGGCAAATCTTGTTTCAACCAGGTTTCATACTCTGTTTCCACCTGTCCGTGAGACCTCCCGTGGTAAGGTGATTTGCTTTCATTCCATGTACCCGCACCATTTACGTTTCCACATCCGGATAGCTTTTGGGCTTTGACTTGTTCAGCAGCCTTACCCTGTGAGAGTACGCCTAATGATGTTCGTGTTCCTCGGGTCAGAATTTTGCCTCCAGCTTCCTTCAGATTCCATCTCACGATGGACACCCTTGCTCTTGGCTAATGGTTGGTCGCTACCTACCCCCATAGCGGACTTACACCGCCTAGCGAATCGCCATGCACGGCGCACTGAAATAAGAACGTGGCTTTTTTGTCACGCTCTTATTTCATTCTGCAAGCTTGCGAATCTGTTCATTTACATTTTCATGGCACAGGCCGCCGTGGTAGCAGATGACGGATTCAATATCAAAATCAAGCAGCTTTTTCAATGAAGCCATTGCGGTTCCCATATCAGGCGTGACTTGCTGTCTGGGGCCATGCAGTTTGCCGTTGTCTGCAACCATCGCATCCGCAGCGATCAATGTTTTGCTCTTTTTAAGATACAGGCAGCAATGGCCAGGCGTATGCCCCGGTGTAAAAATCACCTCTATTCCGCCGCCAAAAGGCAGAACTTCTCCATCCCCGATCACTTTGTCCACTTTCGCTTTCGGCGGATTCAAATACATCTGTTTCATTTCTTCCGGCATCGATTCCCATCTTGCCGGATCGATCTTTTCCGGATCCGCTTTGATCAGAAGCCTCTCCCCTTCGATATATGGCTTGTCCAGCCCGTGTGCGTACACCGTAATGGAATGGCCGGACTCTGCCAATATTTCCGGCACGCTGCCAATATGATCCATATCCTGGTGCGTCAGAATAACTGCGTCCAATTTTTCAAACGGCACGCCCGCCTTCTCCATTTCTGCATGGATCAAATCAAGCGAACCCGGCATGCCGGCATCTACCAAAACCGCTTTCTGTTCATCCCAGATCAAAGTGGGGTGAATGATAAAATGGTTCAGGTTGATTTCCAGCATCGCAACGCCCTCGGCAATTTTTTTCAATTGAATCCCTCCCATCTGCATTGTCTTTTCCATTTTATCACAAAAAACAGACAGCCCTATTCTGCTGCCTTTCGCTATTCCTTCCGAAGCTGGAGCTTATGGCGCTGGTGCGCGCCATCGCTGCACCAATAAGAAAAAGGAGGACTCCTGGCACGAGAACGTTAAAAACATGGGTGGCCGTATTAGGCAGCACCGTACTAAATCCGTTTCTCGGTGAAGAACTCCCGGCCACGCCGGCAACGCCAACTTTATAAAACCACAATTGGAAACGGCATGTTAACCTTTTGCATCTCGATAGTTCTTGATAACGAATTACAATGGGCATTGCATCAACTGTCTCTCAAAATAAATGCAGCTGAAAGCGACGCCATTTTTTCGTAATAACGAACAAAATACTTTCTTTTTCGCAACATTCCTTTGTTTTCCTTGCTTTTTAAAAATATATTAAGAACAAATTGTTTTATATTACGAACAATTCGTTTTTCACTGAGGTGATTTATCCGAAAACAGCAAAAAGCCCTGTCTTTCAGAGATAGCCTTCTGAAAGACAGGGCGATATATTCACAATCCTTGAGCGCCTGCCAAAAGACCGAGGGTTGCCCTTCCGAAAAGCAGCCAGTATTTTACTTTAACAGCCCATACGCTTTTTTGTACACCGTATTTGCAATTTCTTTATGCCCTTTGTCATTGGCGAGCCAGCCGTCGCTTTTGCCCGTGGCCGCTTTCTCTCCGTTCGGGCCGTGTGTATCGGAACGGTTTAGCCAAACAGATTCAATATTGGCAACAGGAACCCCTTTTGCCTTCCCAACCTCTTCAATGGCGTGGTCATAAGTGAAGGACAACTGGCCGCTGTTCCAGGTGGTGATCAAAATGATTTTTGTTTTCTTACCGGTACCCTTTCTGATTTCATCCACAAAATTTTCAAGATCTTTCTTAAATTGGCCAGTAGAAACATAAGTATTTTTGGCATTCCGGTTCAGATCAAACGTACCGAACTCAATCGTCACAAGATCAGGATGATTGAAAATAATATGGGGAAGACTGTCTGCCCCATGTTCCTTCAGGCCGGCCCCGCTCTTGCCGTAGCCATTGATGGTCTTCACTTTATATCCAAGGCCTTGGTGAATGCGCGCAGCCAACAAAGCGGCATACGTTTTGCTTTTTTTCGTTGCAAAATCCCCTGCTGTCAGGCTGGAGCCGACCGGCAAATACACCAGTTCTTTCCCTTTATGTTTTTCGTAAATCTGTTTTGCCGCGCTTTCCTTTGCTGCCTTTGCCTCCAGGCTGCGCTTCTTTTCTTTTGCCAAGTCTTTTTTATATTGCTGCTGTGCTTTTTCAATCGTTTTTCCGGTGTTCGCCTGATAATACCAGTTACCGGTCCCCAGCACGCCAACCGTAATGAAAAACAATAAAACAACGAGCCATCCTTTTTTTCCCAAACTGCCGTCCTCCTGAAATGGTTTCTTAAACTATTATACAAGATTGCGCGTTAGAGGGGAAAAAGGAGATGATGTGGAGTATCCTAACCTAAAAAATGGCGCGGCTGTTTTTTTCTCCCGCTAATGTCCCATTCATTGTGGCATGGTCGTCTATCCTAATGACGCTCCATTCATCGTGGCATGGACGTCTATCCTAAACTAACGTTGCCGCAAGCTTTACAAGATGAATGACTTTGAGAAAAAGCCCATGGACTTTTGGTAAAAAGTGAAAGTTTCCTATAGGAGAAACAGGGAAAAACAATGATAAGAATAGAACTTAACCAGGCAAGAAAATTCTGCCTATAACTATGGCGGTCGAGTAACGCATTCGGATAGAATGAACGAGAAGCCGGAAAATCATGAAACTTAATTGAAGGAGGAGGGAAAACAAAAATGAAACGGATGCTTCCATTGATGGCAGCTTCAGATGGCAAAAATGCAGGGGGGACAGCAGCAAACGATCATGTTTCTGCATTTTATTTTGAGGAGAACGACGGGATTCCGAATAATCCGTTCCTCCCTGTACTCATTTACCACGGTGTTTTTAAAGGACGGACAGACGAAATTGAGAAAGTGTTTCAAAAAAACAATTGGGGAAACAACTGGGTATGGACCATTTTCCCTTACCATCATTTCCACAGCAATTCCCATGAAGTGATTGCGGTACGAAGCGGTTATGCCAAAGTGCAGCTTGGCGGCCCTAAAGGCAAAATCTTTACAATATCTAAAGGTGATTGTGTGCTGTTGCCGGCCGGAACCGGGCATAAACGGATTGAGTCAGGAGGCGGGTTCGCGGTGACAGGGGGTTATCCGGGCGGGCAGGATTATGATACCCAAATGAGGGCAGATGAAACCTTGCGCGAAAATATCCGCAAAACCGGCATGCCGGAAACCGATCCCGTGTTTGGAAAAAACGGGCCGCTTTTTTCCTATTGGACCCGTGAACCGGGCGGCAAAGCAGGATGAGCGGCAGTTCGCGGGCAGAAACGGCCGCCAGGGCAGGCTGGTTCCAGCGCAAAAGATGAAATTTCTTTCTAGTTTGCATTCCATATTGCATAAAATGAAACCAAACTTGAAAGACTAGCCTTGTATTCTTTACAGAAATGGGTGTGAATCATGAAGGAAATTTTGGAACAAGTGAAGGAAAAGCTCGAAAACGCTTATAATCATCCCGATTCAGCAGATTTAGATGCCTGCATCCGGCAGCTTCAGGATGCCCGCCAGCAGTACGGGGACAAAGGGACGATGATTGAAGATGCCATTACGGCGATCGAACAGGCGAAGCATTCGATCCCGGAACACCGCCATGCAGGTACTGATTCGGCGGCAGGCGCATTCGGCCAGGCATACAACGCCCTTGAGCATGCCATTGAGTCTTTCTCTGGAACGGAAAATAATGATCCATTTTAAAAGGCAGATTTTTAAAAACAGCATCGTGCTCCATTCAAACCTTGGATTTTCCAAGGTTTTTCTGTTATTCCATCCATGTAGCGCGAACCGGGCAACGATTTTGGCCAAGGAAGCCAATACTCTCCAAATGATTTCCGCAATCGCGGTTTCAGCAATTTCTCCCATGCATCCCTTAAAAAAAAGCCCAACCGCGCCTTCCCTGCTTTTTCAATTCCGGAACCTCCCATTTCCAAATCCTGCTGCTGCAAAAATAACCGCAATCAGGGTATAGATATATTACGAAACACAGCAAAAAAACTTCAAGGAGGGCATACATTGGACCAATCTTATGTACAACAAGGCAACGGCAGTATGGATGCCAGTATGGAAAAACCATTATCACTGAAAAAACTGGCAGACCAGGTCATCGTGATCACCGGCGCTTCGAGCGGGATCGGGCTTGCCACCGCAAGAATGGCTGCAGCCCGCGGCGCACGGCTTGTACTCGCAGCAAGGAATGAGCATGCATTGAAAATCCTTGTCAATGAGTTAAAAGACAATGGCGGTTCCGCCGTCTGGGTGCAGGCGGATGTCGGGCGTGAGGAAGATGTGAAGCATATTGCGGCAACCGCCATCAAAACGTTCGGCGGCTTTGACACTTGGGTGAATAATGCCGGCGTTTCAATTTTCGGCGAAGCGATGGACGTCAGCATTGAAGATATGAAGCGCATGTATGACACGAATTTCTGGGGAGCCGTATACGGGACAAGATTAGCCGTCCATCACTACAAAAGCCGCGGCGTGCCCGGTGCTGTGATCAATATCGGCAGCCTGTTCGGCGACCGCGGAACCGTCATCCAGTCCACCTATGCTTCCTCTAAATTTGCGTTGCACGGTTTTACAGAAAGTATCCGGATGGAACTCGAAAAAGAGCATGCGCCCGTATCGATTACGCTCGTTCACCCCGGCCGGATCGATACGCCGTATAATGAGCATGCGCGCAGCTACCTTAAGAAACAACCGGCGCATTATATGTCCATGATTTACCCGCCTCAAGCCGTCGCGGAAGCCATCCTGTTTGCAGCCGAGCACCCGAAGCGGGATATGTATGTCGGATCGCAGGCAAAAATGGTCGCAGTCTTAGGCCGCTTCTTGCCACGGTTCATGGATAAATTAATGGAGCTGACCATGTACCGGACGCAGCACAGCGACCGGCCGTCAAAGTCGAAAGCGGACAGCGCCCTCTACCATCCGGGTTACGGCCTGCATGAACGGGGCACGAATAAAGGCTGGATGCGCAGAAACAGTTATTATGTCAAGATGAGCAAATATCCGCTTGCATCAGCCGCCATAGCTGCATTTGTCGGGGCAGCGCTCTGGGCTGCCGTTTCACCCAGGCAAAAAGATTAAGGGGCAAGCCACCTTGACCGCAGGGTGGCTTGTTATGGTTGGCGTTCCGCTGTTTTTTTACTGATGGCCGCCAGTTTTCACTGATTCTGGTCACTCGATAGGTTATGTTTACATAACCCCAATTTTGAGAGTGTTTTTTTCCACGTCCTCTCTTTTCCCTGGCTTTAACTGCTCTCCCGGTTTTTCCCAACTTCCCGGGTTTCCCATGGCGTTTCGTTGATACCAGGCTTGCATCCCTTCTTGCATTGACAAAAAAGGAAGGCGCCGCCTCCCTTATGATTCCGCCATCTTGATGATCCGCGCCGGGTTTCCGCCGACGACTGCATTGTCGGGCACATCTTTGACCACGACGGCTCCGGAAGCGATCACCGCGTTGTTGCCGATCGTAACGCCCGGGTTAATCACCGCGCGTCCGCCGATCCAGACGTTATCGCCAATTTTCACCGGTTTGGTCAACTCCAGGCCGGACACGCGCGTTTTTGCATCAAGCGGATGTGTTGCCGTATAAATATGGACACCCGGCGCCAGCATGCAGTTTTTCCCGATTTCAACCGGTCCCCCGTCGAGAATTACACAATCGAAATTCGCATAAAAATTCTCTCCGACATGAATGTTAAACCCGTAATCGCAGCGGAAATCAGATTCGATAAAGAGGCGTTCCCCCGTCGAACCGAATAATTTTTTCAACAATGCTGTCCGGGTTTCCAAATCGGTTTCGTCCGTTTCATTGAACGTACGGACGAGGCGTCTTGCATTAAGCCTCGCCTGCGCGAGTTCCGGGTCTCCCGCATTGTACAACTTCCCGGCAATCATTTTTTCTTTTTCTGTACTCATGGGCCAGCCTCCGTTTATCCCTGTTTTTTCTTCGGTACATATTCAAAAATTTTTCCGCTCTCAAAAAAATCGACAAGCCGCGAAAGCCAATCGTAATATTCTGCAAGATTGAAAAGCTCATTTAAAAAATGATTCAGCTGCTTCTCCATTTCCGGCGGCAGCTCTTCATTGTCCTTTAGTTCTGCCAACTCACGCGCAAATTTTTTTTCGAAGAATTTGTTGCGATGAATGATTTTCCGCAAATTGGACGTAAAAATGGCAACAAAAGTGTCGTAAAAATCGAGGCCGACATTGTAAAGATCTTTCCGGACCCCTTTTTCAAACACTTTTTCCGCGATATTCATATCGACCATTTCGCGGACTACCTGGCTCATTCTTGTCTTGCTCATGCCTGTTGCCTGGGACAATTCATCGAGCGTCATCGGCCGGTGATTTATGTAGATAATGCCGAGGACACGCCCGACGGTTGGCGGGATGCCGAAAGCACGAATATGGTCCGCAATTTTTTCAATATATTGTTCTTTCGCCCGGACAACTTTGTCCAACGTTTTTTCTTCCATTCCAGAAATGCTCCTTTTGGCCGCTTTGCCGAAGTACTGTAAAAAATGATGAACCAATTGCCTTCAATTACAATATATATCATCTATATAATAAGTACAATACGTAAACTTTTCATTTTACAAATTTTACGTTATACTAATATTGTAACCAATCTTTAACCAAAACAAACTGGAGGTGCGAAAATTGTTAAAGTTTGACCACGTCTCGAAAATTTATAAGGGCGGCAAACGCGCCGTGGACGATTTGAATCTCGAATTCGAATCCGGCCGCTTTATCGTTTTTATCGGCCCGAGCGGCTGCGGTAAAACGACCACGATGAAAATGATCAATAGGTTGATTGAACCAACAGAGGGTACCATTTATATCAATGGCAAAAACATCAAAAATACGGACCCCGTCAAACTCAGAAGAGAAATCGGGTACGTGATTCAACAAATCGGTTTATTCCCCCACATGACAATCCAGCAAAACATCTCTCTTGTCCCGCGATTACTGAAATGGCCTGAAGAAAAACAACGGGAGCGGGCCAAAGAACTGCTCCAGCTCGTAGATATGCCTGAAGAATTTTTGGACCGTTACCCGCATGAATTGAGCGGCGGCCAGCAGCAGCGTATTGGCGTTTTGCGGGCACTGGCGGCAGACCAGCCGCTCATTTTAATGGATGAACCGTTTGGCGCGCTCGATCCGATTACACGCGACAGCCTGCAGGACGAACTGAAAAAGCTGCAAAAGGAACTTGGCAAAACCATCGTATTTGTCACCCACGACATGGATGAAGCAATTAAACTTGCCGACCAGATTGTCATCATGCGCGACGGCAAACTGGTCCAAACTGGCACGCCGGATGAAATTCTCCGCGAACCGGCCAACGAATTTGTGGAAGCGTTTATCGGCAAAGAACGGCTGCTTCAGGCCCGGCCGAATATCCAGACCGTTGAACAAATCATGAGTCCGAAAGCCGTTACAGTCACAGGCGATAAAACATTAACAGAAGCCATCCAAATCATGAAAGAACGGCGGGTTGACTCCCTGCTTGTCGTGGACAGCCGGAAAGTGCTCCTCGGCTATATCGATGTCGAAATCATCGACCGAAACCGCAGGAAACCGGTTCTTGTCAAAGACATGGTGGAAACGAATTTAATCGCAGTGGAAAAAGATACCCTCATCCGCGATACCGTCCGGAAAATTTTAAAACGGGGCATTAAATACGTGCCTGTTGTCGACCATGAACACCGGCTTGTTGGCATTGTCACGAGAGCAAGCCTTGTCGATATCGTTTACGACTCCATCTGGGGCGAAGAGGAACCCGTATCTGAAATCATCAGTTAGGAGGAAAAATCATGGAAGCCTTCATGCAGTTTATGGAAGCCAATTGGAGCGAACTGTTGTTCAAAACATGGCAGCATTTCTATATCTCCATCACGGCTGTCATCTTAGGCATCGTTGTCGCTGTTCCGCTTGGCATCTGGTTGACAAAATACCGGCGGGCAGCAAATATTGTGATGGGCATTGCGGGCGTTATCCAAACTTTCCCAAGCCTTGCCATTTTAGCCTTCTTCATTCCGATTTTCGGTATTGGAAAGCTTCCCGCCATTGCGGCGTTGTTTTTCTATTCGGTCCTGCCTATCTTGCGGAACACGTACACCGGCGTAAAGGGGATCGACCCGAAACTGGTGGAAGCAGGGCGCGGGATGGGGATGACCGGATGGGAAAGAGTCATCCATTTGGAACTTCCCCTTGCCATCCCTGTGATCATGGCCGGTATCCGCCTTTCCACTGTTTATTTAATCGGCTGGGCAACCCTTGCCTCTTTTATCGGTGCAGGCGGCCTCGGAGACTATATTTTCAGCGGCCTCAATTTGTACCAGCCGGAAATGATCGCGGCCGGCGCAGTACCGGTAACCATTTTGGCGCTTATCGTGGACTACCTGTTTGGAAAGCTTGAAACGATTGCTACTCCAAAAGGCATCCGGAAACAAAAACAGGCCGCTTAGAAAGGATGACGGCACATGAAAAAATTAGCAGCCCTCTTGCTTGTTTTCTGCTTAAGCATCTTTGCGGGCGGCTGTACGCTGCCAGGCCTAAGTGCCGCAGACAGCCAGTCCGTAAAAATCGGCATGACCAACTCAACGGAAACACAAATTATCGGTTATATGGAAAAAGATATGATCGAACATTATACCAATATAAAAGTCGATATGGTCAACAATCTTGGTTCCTCGATTGTGCTCCATAAAGCGATGACAAGCGGGCAGATCAATATTTCCGCTGTCCGCTACACCGGGACGGATCTAGCAGGCGCACTCGGCATGGAACCGGTGACCGACCCGGAAAAAGCGTTAAAAATTGTCAAACGACAGTTTGAAAAACGGTTCCACCAAACATGGTTCGACTCTTTCGGATTTGCCAACACCTATGCCTTTACTGTTACCAAATCCTTAGCAGACAAAGACCACTTGACAAAAGTTTCCCAATTAAAACCAGTGGCAAAAGATTTGCGGCTTGGCGTGGATAACTCCTGGCTGAAACGGAAAGGCGACGGTTACGACGGTTTTGTGAAAACGTACGGATTTACATTTGGAAAAACGTACCCGATGGAACTCGGGCTTGTTTATAAAGCCGTCAAAAGCGGAAAGGCGGATGTTGTGCTTGCCTATTCAACCGACGGAAGAATCAATGCATACAACCTCGTTATGCTGAAAGACGACAAACACTTTTTCCCGCCGTATGACGCCTCCCCTGTCGTACGCGACGACACGTTAAAACAACATCCTGAACTCAGGAAAGTTTTACAAAAGCTTGTTGGAAAAATTGATACGAAAACAATGCAGCAGTTGAATTATGAAAGTGACGTCGAAATGAAAGAACCGTCGACGGTGGCAAAAGAATTTCTAGAAAAACATCATTACTTTGAATAGGAGGGGTGATCATGGAAACGATCAGGAGCGTACTTCATTATTACGGGGAAAACGGCAACTATGTATGGGTACAATTTTACCGCCATTTCCTGATGTCGGCATATGGTGTTCTGTTTGCAGCGGTCGTCGCGATTCCGCTCGGGATTTTCATGGCCCGCCGCCGCAAGCTAAGCGCCTGGATTCTCACACTTGCCAATATCATCCAAACGGTCCCGTCGTTGGCGATGCTGTCCATGTTGATGCTCGTTATGGGACTCGGCACCAATACGGTCGTGCTTGCCCTGTTTCTTTACTCGCTTTTGCCGGTTTTAAAAAATACGTATACCGGCATCCTCAGCGTCGATCAATTTTTGCTTGAGTCCGGCAAGGCAATGGGGATGACAAAGTTCCAGATCATGCGGATGGTGGAACTTCCACTTGCATTGTCTGTCATTATGGCCGGCCTCAGGACCGCACTCGTCGTTGCGATCGGAATTGCAGCCATGGGCACATTTGTCGGCGCAGGCGGACTCGGAGATATCATCGTCCGCGGAACCAGCGTCTCAAATGGCACATCGATTATTTTAGCCGGTGCCATTCCGACTGCCTTGATGGCTGTCGTTGCCGACTTTATCATGGGCTGGATTGAACGCCGCCTTTCCCCGGTAAAAAAGAAAACACGCAAACAGACTGTAGAACAGGCAGCATAAAAGGATACCCCGCGTGACGCGGGGTATCCTTTTTGATATGGTATCGCCGGGACGAATCAGTTCGCCTGAGATATCGGCGTTTCTGCCGGAAATCGCAAAATACGTCTCGAAAATGAGCGCCTTCTCCGGTGACTTTGCAGTTCGTCCACCTTAAAAGACCGGAGTGGTTTCCAAATACAGGCGGTTTCTGAAATACCGTTTTTTCAAGAAAGCAACCGAAAAATGAGCATTTTCCTGATCATCAGCAGGTAAGTACGAAAGACAGACTTTCCCCTTCGTGCTACCCTATTTTTCAACCACCTGCAAAATTTTTACGTCCCGGGGTGAGAGCCGGACCGTTTCTGATTCAGTATCCCCGTTAATCAGTTCCAGGTACGTGCCACATGCATTCACAAACTGAACCTGATCTGTGTGATTAAGCAGGAACAAGTATTTTTCATTTCCATTTTTGCGCACCACCACTTCCACGCCACGAGGTGCATCCAAAGCTGGTCGGACATCCGCTTCCTGTAAAATGTCTTTTAAAAGAGAAGACAAATATTGCTCATCCGGCTGTGTCCCAATATAATAAGCTTTTCCTTTTCCGTAATGATGCGCGGTGACAGCAGGCGACCCGGCCAAATAGCCGTCTTTGAACCAGGCCAAAGCTTCGGCACCTTTCAAGTGAATCTTTTCCTCCCACACGCGAATAGCCGCATCGCCATACCCGGTCCGGATTTGATGCACCGCCCCTTTTTTCATCGGCGCAAACTCTTCAACATAAATGCCAAGAATATCCCGGTACGCGCCCGGATAGCCGCCAAGATACACACGGTCGTTTTCATCCGCAATGCCGCTGAAGAAATTGCTGACAAAATAACCGCCTTTTTCGACATAGTCTTTTACTTTATCCGCAAATGCCTTTGTCACCCTGTAACTTGCCGGCGCAAAAACTACTTTATACCGGTCCATTGCCTCATCCGGGTGAATAAAATCGACACCGATGTTTCGGGTATGAAGCACCTTATAAAACGGCAGAAGCTGTTTAATATAGGTTACAAGCGAAGAAGGTTTTGAATCGAGCTCCAATGCCCACCAGTTTTTCCAGTCAAAAACAATCGCAACATCGGCTGCATATGCTGAACCCGTTACCTTTTCCAAATTTTTCAACTCATTACCGAGTTGCACCACTTCCCGGAAATTCCGGCTTTCTTCATCCCCGGAATGTGGCACCATCCCGCTATGGAATTTCTCCGCGCCGCCCTGGGATGCGCGCCATTGGAAAAACATGATGCCATCCGCTCCGTGCGCAGCCGCTTCATAACTCCAAAGCCGCATCACACCCGGTGCTTTCACAGCGTTTTGCGCCCGCCAGTTCACCGCGCCGGCTGCCTGTTCCATTAGCAAAAACGGCTGTTTTTTCAAACTGCGCGTCAAATCATGGGCCATGAATTGCGCATACGGGATGTCCTCAAACGGATCCGGGTAGGCATCCCATGTCACAAGATCCATTTCTTTCGCCCAGTGGAATCCGTCCACCGGTTTGTGCAGCCCCATTAAGTTTGTCATCACCGGCACATCCGGCGTATATGCTTTCAGGACATCGCGTTCCATTTTATAAAGCGCAAGCAGCGAATCATCCATAAAGGCTTTGTAATCAAGCTGTTGCATCGGATTGGCAAAAGTCGGCGTTTTCCCCGGGAGACAGATTTCTTCCCATTCATAATAACGCTGGCTCCAGAAGTCCGTTGACCAGCTTTTATTCAAGTTCTCGATCGTGCTGTATTTTTCTTTGAGCCATGTTTGAAAAACTTTTTTGCAGTTGTCGCAGTAGCATTCGGCAATGTGGCAGCCATACTCATTGTTCACATGCCACATGACAAGCGCGGGATGATTTTTGTACCGTTCCGCAATTTTGCGCACCAGTTTCGCCGCAAGCCGCGCGTAGTCTTTGCTGTTCGGGCAATAATGCTGGCGCGACCCCGGCAGAAAGCGCGCCCCGTCCTTGTCAACCGGAAGCGAATCGGGATATTTCCGCGACAGCCATGCCGGCGGGGCCGCAGTGGCAGTGGCCAGATCCGCCCCGATGCCGTTTTCCGCAAGCATATCCATGATTTTATCGAGCGTTGAAAAATCATATGTTTCTTCATCCGGCTGCAGCCTTGCCCAGCTGAAAATGTTGATGCTTACATAATTGACGCCGGCTTTTTTCATCAGCCGCATGTCTTCTTTCCACACAGATTCATCCCATTGTTCAGGGTTATAATCCCCGCCATAATAAAATTTTTCTTGTTTTTTTAACATCACGCATTCCTCCAAGTTGTCCGTTATTTAAGTGCACTGCCACCCAATGTTTCCATCCTTCTTCCACTTTGGTGAAAACGGTATCATTCATAACCCCATCCTAGCACCGTTTTACGCAAAAATCAATAAAAATTTAAACATTTCAGCTGATTTTTTACATAATTTTTACGTAAATATTTTGCAAGGGAAGCGTTTCATTTACTGCTTTCTCTTATAACAAGTTTTGTCCCCAGTCTGACTTTTTTAGGGATTTCCCGACTGTTTATACGTTCTAGCAACAGTGTCACCCCTTCTTCGCCCAAAACTTCGGTATACACTTTTACGGTGCTCAAGGCGGGGACCGTATATTGGGACACACTTACGTCATTAAAGCCGATCAGACTCACTTGTTCCGGAACCCGGATGTTATTTTCATGAAGGGCCTTTAAACTGCCGATCGCCATCGGATCATTTGCAATAAAAAAAGCTGTCGGCAAATGATCCCCCAAGTTCCGAATGGCAGAAATCATTTGCTGGTAGCCGGCACGAACATCATATTTCCCTTTAAAATCGAAAACATCTTCTTTACGATAGAGCCCTAACTTTTGCATATATTTGGTATATTCAAGACTGCGCGGATCAATTCCGGAATTCGTTTCATCCTCAGCAAGCGACCCGATATATCCAATCCGCTGATGTCCCTGTTGAACGAAGTAATCAATGACATCTTTAACTGCCTGTTCAAAATCTATCATGACCTGATCAGCACTTCCCACCTCATAATAAGTGTCCACAAAGCAAATCGGTTTATGAAAAGATTGAAGAACTTGAATCTGCTGTTCTGAGAATTTCCCAATGGCTAAAATTCCTTCCACATCACCCGGGATCTTTTCGTACTCGGCATAAATCCGAGAGATGATCAGGCCATGTTCCTGTGCGCATTTTTCGGCTCCTAAGCGAATGGACATATAGTAAATATCATTCAGTTCTTCTTCCTGCGAGCTCCATTGTACAATTGCTATTTTTTCCTTTCTCGCAGTTTTTTTGTTCATATGTTTTGTATAGTTCAGACTTTCGGCTGCTTCAAATATTTTCCGCTTTGTTTCATCAGATGCAACGACCTTATCGTCATAATTCAGGACTCTGGACACGGTTGCAATGGATACCCCCGCCATTTTAGCAATATCAGCCATTGTCGCCATAATAACCACCTTTTCCTTTGCGAAAACTCTATGTAAATTTTTATTTATTTTTACGTAAAAATATTCCGCTTACGTTTATTGTAAACGGAACAATTAGATATAATCAAATTTTTTATAAAATATTTTTAAACTTATCTTATGAAAAAACAGGAACCTTCCGCTGCGCAATCAAAAGAGCCTGCCCCTTGCTTCTTTTTTGATTTCCCAAGTCTTTGCCGGCCGATCCTGCACTGGCTTTCCACCGGACTATCCCGCTCTCGTTCACTTCGCTTTTGACCCAGGCAAGTCACTAAAAAACACAAACCCGGGGGCAATCCCCGGGTTTGTGTTCAGACAAATTATTCTGCTTCTTCCACCACGCCTTGCATAGATGCAGCTTTTTTCCCATGGACAAAATAATAAAGAAATACGCAAAGGACAAGGACAACAGCCATGATGGCGTACAAGCCGTGATAACCAGCGAACGGAACCAAAAGCCCGAGCAAAAACGGCCCGACCCCGACACCGGCATCAAGAAAAATAAAGAACGTTGAAGTTGCAAGCCCAATCCGGTTTTTCGGCGATACTTTGACTGCAATCGCCTGCCCGCTTGCCGAGAAAGTGCCGTACCCAAGCCCGACGAAAATTCCGGCCAATAAAATTAATAGTCCGCTGTCAGCCTGGTTCAGCAGCACGAGCCCTGCCGCAAACAAAAGAAACGAAGGATACATGACAAAGTTCTCGCCTTTTGTATCAAACCATCTTCCCGTAAACGGCCTGGACACAAGCACCGTTACAGCATAAACAATAAAGAAAAAGCTTGAAATATCAACAAGATTCATTTCTTTCGCATATGAAGTCATAAAAGACAGGATGCTGGAGTAGCCGAGCCCGACAAATGCACTGATGATGGCAATTGGGAACACTTTCGGCTCAAAGAAATTGCTGATTTTGAGCCCCTTCATCTTTTCCAGATCCGCTTTTGAAAGTACCACTTTCGGCATCTTTAAAAAGAGGGCGGAGATAAAGCTCAAAGCCAATAGCACAAGGCATAAAGCAAATACCATATTAAAACTTGCGTGCTGAATGAGGAACATGCCGACAAAAGGCCCGACAGCCGCGGCAAGTGTCACACTCAATGCATAATAACCCGTGCCTTCCCCGCGGCGTTCATTTGGTATGATCCCGGCAACAATGGTTCCCGTTGCAGTTGAAGCTATCCCAAGCGCTGCGCCGTTTAAAAAGCGGACAGCCAGTAAAACACCTAGTTGATTCGTCACAAAATAAAATAATGAAATGATGATAATCGCAATAAAACCAGCATAAAGCATCTTTTTCCTGCCGATGCGGTCAATCGATTTGCCGGCAAAGAGCCGCGCAACCAGGACCCCGACGACGAAAATCCCTGATGCCAGGCCGGCCGCGCTTGGTGATGCATGAAACCGGTCAGTCGCAAAAATCGTAACGGTCGCCATCAATAAGTAAAATGTAAAATACAGAAAAAAGTTCGCGGTCGAAACAATTATAAAATCCTTTGTCCATAACTTCGGCCTGCTCAATTTGTTTCCTCCCCTTTGTGATCTAAATTGTCTCTGATTTGCGGAAGCAGTTCGAATACCATCTCTTGCTCCGCTTCCGGAATCCCCTTCATTGCCTGCTGTTCCAATCCGGTAATTTCCGCGCGGCACTGCCGGTAGAGGTTTTCGCCTCTTTCCGTCATCCGAATCACTTTTTCACGGCGGTCTTTTCCCGGGATCTGTTCTACGATTCCCTGTTCTTCCAGCTTTTGGACAATCCTTGTCACATTCGGTTTTTCAACTTGATAATACTTGCAAATTTCCACAAGTGTGCACGGGCCGAAATTCCGCACATAAAACGTCACCTGCCAGAGCGAATAGGACAACCCGAACTGTGCCAATAAGCCGTTCAATTTCTTGATCAGTACGCGGTACAAGCGTATATAGCGGTAAAACAGCCCTTGCATCCAAAACCTCCTTCAATTTCTTGAACATCCGCCCTGACCCTTATTAGAAAGCACTGGCCACAGCGAGATCATTTTCGTAATCAACACGCCTTCACCATCCACCCGCGCCCACATCAGAAGCGCAGGCATCATACAAACAGTTTCGTTACCCTAAGCAACATTTCGCAAGACTAAATATAAAGGTTAATTCAATCGTTGTCAATGGGCGGTTGTACCCTACGGTTCAGTTCCTGAAAAAATCCTCCGAGCCACTGATGGTGTCGAAGCAACAAAATAACATGCCATATCATGCGGCGGTTACAAAAAGAGGATAGATAGAGCATTGATGCTGCTCATCTATCCTCTTTGTGATTTTCATCATGTAACCAGGCAAAAACTCAAACCGACTCCATCAACCTGCACTCGACCCCCAGTTTGTTCGCTAAGTTTTCCAGCATCGATTTTGTCATGCGGTCTAAATCGTATTGGGGGTTGAAATCCCATTCTTCTTTGGCCGCTGTGGCGTCAATGCTGTTTGGCCAGGAATCGGCAATTTGCTGTCTGGCAGGGTCAACCTTGTAATCCATCGTAAACGCCGGTATATATTTTCGGATTGAAGCGGCAATTTCTTCAGGGTCAAAGCTCATGGCCGTTATATTAAAGGCATTTCGGTGTTTTAATCCAGACGGGTCCGCTTCCATTAATTTGATAATCGCATCAATCGCATCCGGCATATACATCATATCCATATACGTGCCCTTCGCAATATAAGATGTATACTTTTGGTGCTTTAACGCTTCATAATAGATATCCACCGCATAGTCTGTCGTCCCGCCGCCCGGAAGCGCTTTGTGGGAAATCAGGCCGGGAAAGCGGAGGCCGCGGGTATCCACGCCGAATTTTGTAAAATAATAATCACAGAGCAATTCCGCACTTACTTTCGTAACACCGTACATCGTATTTGGCCGCTGAATGGTGTCCTGGGGGGTATGGTCTTTCGGCGTTGACGGGCCAAAAGCGCCGATCGAGCTTGGCGTGAACAACTGGCAGTTGGAATGCCGCGCCACCTCTAGCGCATTCAATAGACCGCCCATATTCAAATTCCAGGCGAAAAGCGGCTTTTCCTCAGCTGTTGCGGACAGGAGCGCCGCCAAATGGATGATCGTATCAATCTGATAGTCATTGACCAGTTTTTGCATCCGCTCGCCGTCCATGACATCCAGTGTCGCATACAGGCCATCGTTTACAACCGGGCTGTCATCCACATGGCGGATATCCGTGGCGAGGACATTTTCTGCTCCGTAAAGTTCCCGGAGCCTGATCGTTAATTCTGTACCGATTTGCCCCAGGCTGCCGGTTACAAGTATTTTTTTCATCACAAACAACCTCCCGTTAAAAATGAAAATGGGTCCAGCCCCTGTTGGAAAGGGCGCCACACAGCCGTTTCAGATAACGCTCAGCGCTTCGCCGACTTTTTGATATACAGCAAGCACTTGGTCGAGCATTTCTTTCGTATGGCCGGCAGTAGGCATATTGCGCACTCTGCCGGTTCCCTTTGGCACGGTCGGATAAGTGATGGCTTTGGCGTAAACCCCTTCCTCAATAAGACGGCGCGAAAATTCCTGCGTGACCGTTTCTTCGCCGATGATACAAGGCGTAATCGGGGTTTCCGATTGCCCGGTATTAAACCCGATTTTTTTCAAGCCTTCTTTTAAATACCGCGCGTTTTCCCACAGCCGGTCGACTCTCTCTGTTGAATCCATTAAGATGTCGATCGCCTTTATGCAGGCTGCGGCAGATCCCGGCGTCATGGCTGTCGAAAACAAAAACGGGCGGGCGCGCACTTTCAGCCAGTCAATCAGTTGCCGGGTGCCGGCCACATAGCCGCCTACAACACCAATCGCCTTTGAAAGGGTGCCAATTTGGAAATCAATTTTATCGGAAAGGCCAAAATGCTTTACCGTTCCTGCGCCGTTTCCCATTACGCCTGAGCCATGGGCGTCATCGACATACGTCAATAAACCGAACGTCTCGGCAATTTCCACGATTTCCGGAAGCTTCGCGACATCCCCGTCCATGGAAAAAACGCCATCGGTAATATACATGATTTTTTCGTAGGCGCCGCTTTCAACCGCTTCTTTTGCAGCCCGCCACAAGTCATCCATGTTCTGGTGTTTCACCCGGATGATTTTTGCACCGGACAAGCGGCAACCGTCAATAATGGACGCATGGTTCAATTCATCAGAAAGAATGGCGTCCTTTTTTGTCATGACCGCTGAAATTGCACCCATATTGCAGTTAAATCCGGATTGAAAGGCGATCGCCGCTTCCGTATGCTTAAATTCAGCAATCTTTTTTTCCAGCTCTTCGTGTATGGTCATTGTTCCGTTAATGGTTCGAACAGCGCCGGCCCCGACACCGTACTGCTTTGTCGCATCAATCGCTGCCTGGACCAGCCTTTCATCGTTTGCTAACCCGAGATAATTGTTTGAAGACATGTTAATTACTTCTTTGCCGTCAATTTTCACAACCGGTCCGTTGGGGCCTTCCAATGTATCAATGACGTTGTACAGCCCCTTTTCACGCAGTTCCTCCAGTTGCGGGGTTAATATGTTCTCTAACACTTTTCCGGACATGACAAAAAACCTCCGTTCATGCATTTTTCAATCTATCTTCCGCAATCCGCGAATGAAAGCGCTTTTATTTTATCATTTTAAATGACTTTTCCTTCACTTGCATTTCCATTTTTGCTGTGTGTATCCTCCATATTTGCCTTTCCTTTCTGTTATTGCCGGATAAATTGCAAAAAAAGGCCGTTAAGTTTTAACCTAATGGCCTGATTTCGAAAAGATGAAATGCATTAAAGGTCAGAGTGGATTGCAAATACAGCGCCGAGTCCACTGTCTTCTCATAAATTTGCAGGTCAGGGTGGGTTCCCTGCTTGATAAACGTGATGATTTCTGGATCGTAAATATCCTGATGCTGCAAATTGATCCAACTCGTATAAAATTCCCCATGATGTTGATCCAGAATATGCTTCCGGATTTGGTAACGCCCGGGCGGCAGCCCTGAAATCACCATTTTCTTTTCCTTTGTGACAGAATGGAGAAAGTAGCTTTCGACAGAATAAGAAGGATTGATATAAGAAGGGTTGTACACGGCCAATTGGTAACCGTTTTCCCCTTTTGCCATGACAAAATCCTCCCCTTCAGCTAAAATCTGCAGCGCCATTTTTTCCATCAGCTGCAAGTTAAAATAAGCAGGGCGTTTGATTTGGTAATAATACAAAAGGGCAATGCCGTTCATCGCAATATGGCCCCGGCCTGTATTGTTTTTTTCCAAGGAATGGGTATCAATCCAGAATCCTAAGCCGTCTATTTCTTTCATGGCATCGAGCATTTCTTTAAAAATAAGGGCCGAGCGAAAAAAAGTACCGCTTAAATCCATCGTATTTCCGTAAAGTGTATTCCAGTCCGTAAGAAAAATTGGCACCTTGGCCAAACCGGCAGACGATAAACGATCCTTTAATTGCTTACACGTTTTCTTTACGAAGCTTTTTACACCTTCAAAAGTGCGGTTATTCATATCGGTAAAATCCACTTTTTCATTTGGGTTGCAGGTAAAACAAACGAACTCACACTCGCCGGAAATTTGCTTTAAAAAGGCAGCTTTAGAGGCTTCCAGAGAAACCGGCACATGCAGGCCCACTTTCACAGCAGAAGCCCGCTTCTTCACTGTTTGATAAAAGGCGTGGTAAAAGTTTTTTTGTGTGCCGCCCCACTCCCGGAAAACCAATTCAAACCGCCATTTTCCGAGAAAAGCACTGCCAAAGTATTGAAGGCTGTGCTGTAAAAAGGCATCCAGCTTCTTCAAATATCCGGCGCTGTCTGCTGCTTCTTTTTCTACCTCCACGCGAATGAAAGGCACAAGCCCAAGCCGTTGGAAGCTATTCAACAAGGCATCCATCTGGTAAAATTGCCCGCCAATTTGATAGAGGGGTGTTGTCATCGCAAAGCTGTCCGAAAACAGATTGGAAAAATAGACATAGTCAAATCCAATTTCCTCCTGGATGAGCCTCAACTCCGCCTGCACCTCTTCATGTAAAGCATATTCCAGGTTCCCGATTGCCAGTATTTTTGCACCTTTTTCGCTGGTGAACATAGGCTCCGGCGGCAGGGCGATATAAACGGTGGAAACAGCCAGTTCCGTCAGCATCGTGCTTTTTTCCCGCTCCGAAATGTATTTGCTGACTTCCATGAAAAACTGGGGCGATGTCAGCAATGTAGATTTTTTCTTTCCGCAATCTTCCTCCGTATCCGAAAGTTCAATTTGGTGAAGACGGCGATATTCAGAGGGCGTTTGCCGGTATTTTTCTTTAAAAGCTTTATTGAATGCCTTTACATTTGGAAAACCATTATTCAGGGAAATCCGGGTAATCGGGTGGTCCGTATAAACAAGCTCGCGCACCGCCGATTTTAAACGGAGCTGTTTGATATATTGGGAGAAGCTTTCGCCCACTTGTTCTTTAAAATAGCGGGATAAGTAGTAAAGCGACAAGTAATGGCGGTTGGCGATTTCCGCGAGTGTAATTGGTTTCCGGTAATTTTTCCCAATGTAAGCGAGAATCTCTTTCATCCGTTCATCGTTGATCCTGGAGTGGGCATGGCGGCCAAGATAGGTGGTTTTAAAATTCCGGATTAATATCAGCACAATCTGAAAAATCATACTGTAAATCTCAATTTCACTGCCCTCTTTCTGCTGGTAGTGGGCAATGAAAATTTTTGCCATCAGCTGGCGGATCTGGTCAAAAAACATATACATCCCATTGTCTTCATTGGAGGAGTCACAATCAAACCGGCATTCATGAATGGCAGGATAATATGCCTCGATCATTTCCAGCGGGATTTGCAGCGATAACACCACATTTTCCTTGTTGCCCTTCATCGAACGGATATCATTGGCGTTTATAAGCAAAAGATGATTTTCCGATAAATGGCACGCATGTTGATTGACCGTCACCTCTAGCTCACCCTTTATGACAAGAAGCAGCTCAATCCCCAAACCGATATGGGGCGGGTCGTATTCCATATTTTGCAAATTGATTTGATAATCTTTTAACGGATCATTCATGAATATCACCTTTCACGTTTTTCAAGCTCCCCCGGCTGCAGTAGCGCGAGGTTTTTGATGGCTGGAATGGCGAAAAGGAACCTGCCATTGCGCATTTTTATGAAAAAAAGCATGCTGCAGGAAGGGCCGCGGTTTGCAGGATGCGATCTAAAAAATCAAATAATATTTGGCTTCAGCCGCAAAGTAAGGGTGCAAACCAAACCGGCCTCTTTGCCCTTATTATACTCGATTTTTCATTAAAACAGGGAAACCGCATACGACGCTGGAAAGTTCCGCGCCGGGTGAAAAAAACCTATGCCGGGAAAAAGCGCCGGCAACCGGGCATAAAAGGCCAGGAAATGAACGAAGGTTTGCCGGCGAATCGCATGGTTATTCTTTACTCCCCGGTTTAGAAGCCGGGCAAAACCTAAAGCGACACGATTTTTCGTATGGATCCCCCCGTGGCGGCGCATGATAACGGAAAAGGCAGATAAAGAGGGTGTGCAAAATTCAAAAAACGATCAATGCCGGAGCAGTGTCCAAGCACCAGCGGAAAACGGCGAGAAAAAGGGGCGGCAAATTAAATGAGTACAGTTTGGCCGGGCTTGGGATCGGTGGAGTGATCGGAGCCGGGTACTTTTTAGGTTCGGGGCTTGCTGTCAGGGAAGCGGGGCCGTCCGTTTCGCTTGCTTTTTTGATCGGCAGCCTTCTCATGATGCAGGTACTCGGGGCAATGACGAGCATCAATGTAAACCGCCTGCAGCAAGGGTCTTTCCGGGTCTATATTGAACATTTTCTAGGGCAGTATGCCGGCTTTTTAATTGGCTGGGCGCTGTTTGTTTCAAGTATTTTGGCGATCGGGTCGGAAGCAATCGCGATGGGCGTTTTTGCGCACTACTGGCTGCCGAAAGTGCCGCTTCCCGTGCTCGCAATCGTTTTTATGGCCGTGATTATTGTGCTGAATGCCATGAATATGGAGATTTTCGGACCGATTGAATCGGGAATGGCAGTTGTTAAGGTGGTAGCACTCATTGCTTTTATAGCCGTTGGGGCCTGGGTGCTATTCACGCAGAACGGGATGGCGGCCCGCAACCCTTTTTCAAGCCCGCATGCCTTTTTCCCGAAAGGCATTTCCGGGCTGCTTCAATCCATGCTGGTTGTCATCTTTTCTTTTTCCGGGATCAGCGCGGTCGCAATGGCATCCACGGAGGTGGCAAGGCCGCGCATCCAGATTCCGCGTGCAGCCGGGTTCATGGTCTTCGGTTCGGCCGGCCTGTATGTGTTGTCGATGCTCGTGCTTGTAATGCTGACTGCATGGAATACCGTCTCCGTCCATAAATCACCTTTTGTTCATGCATTGGATGTGATCGGCATGAGTGGTGCGGCTTCCTTTTTCAATATTGTAATCCTGCTTGCAGCTTTTTCCGTCATGGCGGCCAGTTATTATACGTCTGTCCAGTTAATCGTTTCGCTTTCAGAGGCAAAAAAAGGACCGCACCTGTTTTTAAAACATGCTAAAAACGGCTTGTACCGGTACGCATGGCTGACAGCCGGGGCGGGCTGCCTGCTCGTTGTCGGACTGTCCTTTCTCCTGCCTGCTGCTTTATATAACTATTTGGTTTCAGCATCGTCCTATATCACCTTTTTGAACTGGACGTTGAATTTAATTACATTTCTTGTTTGGCGAAAAAAGCGGAGTGAACACGAAACGTATCAATCAAAACTGATCTGGGGCGTTCCGGGCGCGTATGCCTCGCTTTTTGCCATAATGGTACTGTTTGTGATGAGCCTACGCGTGGCCGATTTCCGGATGGGATTTTATGCCGCTTTATGTTTCTTTTTGCTCATTACAGCTGCTTATGCCGTATGGAAAAAAGCGGGGAGCCGTACAGAACAGAAAACCCCGGAATCCACTTAAGGAGGATTTATGGAAACCAATCAATTTGACCCAAACTTGAACCCGCCATCGAAAAAGAACCAGCGGGAAACACTTGAAATCAGCCCGACCGGCTACGGACTTGCATTTGTCCGGGAAGACGCCGGGGAAACGCACGATCATAAGAAAAGAGACAGACGTTTTACAGGGGATCCTAAAAGGGAATAGAAGAGTTGAAAAAGGGAAGCCTCTTTTGGAAGGAGGCTTTCTCTTTTTGAAACAGGTTCGGAGAGAAAATTATGCCACATATTTTAGTAAAACTTTACTAAAAATCACTTGACATCGCCGTGTGATTGGCATATCCTTTACTTTGTAAGCGGTTTATGTTAGCGCTTTTATGGGTTTTTTCTATTAATCTCGTTTTAAACCTCATTACTTTTTAGTAAAAATTTCGAAGTTTTACGCAGGCGGACAGGATGTACTTTTTAAACCAGGTAGGAGGCGTTAAGATTGAAACAGTTGAAACAGTATTTGTCATATGCATTCGGGGCTTTTGGCCATGATGCTTTTTACAGCGCTTTAAGCACCTATTTTATGATCTTTGTCACCAGCCAGCTTTTCGACAGCACCCATTCGGGGTTGGGGGCGAAAATGATCGGGATTGTAACCACCATGATCGTCGTCATCCGTATCGCCGAAATCACGTTAGATCCGTTTATTGGCGGCATCATCGACAATACGGAAACGCGTTACGGAAAATTTAAGCCATGGCTGTTTGTCGGGGCGGCTGTAAGCTCTATCGCGTTGATTCTTATTTTTACCAATTTAGGCGGTTTAACAACAAAAAGCCCGTATCTTTATTTGATTCTGTTTGGCATTATTTTTGTGATTCTTGATGTATTTTATTCTATTAAAGATATTTCTTTCTGGTCGATGCTGCCGGCCATAACGATTGACTCGGATAAAAGGGCCAAATTCGGCACAATTTCCCGTTTTGGCTCTACTTTAGGAGCCCAGGGCGTTGTCATCGCGGTTGTACCGCTCGTTACTTTTTTCTCCCATATTTTTTCCGGTACCTCAGGTGATACGGAAACACGCGCCGGGTGGCTCGGTTTTGCAATTGTCATTGCGCTTGTCTCCTTTTTAGGGGCGATGGCCACCATTTGGGGAACGAAAGAAACAAAGAACTTGATCCGGGAAAACACTGAAAAGATTCGCCTTCGCGATGTTTTTAAAGTGCTCGGCAAAAATGACCAGTTAATGTGGCTCGCACTCTCTTATTTTCTTTTTGCTTTCGGGTATACGATTACAAACTCGCTTTTAATTTACTATTTTAGATATGTGTTAGGAAGACAGAGTGATTACTATTTAGTCGGCGTCATTACGGCCATCTTAGGCATGATTTCTGTCGCCCTGTTCCCGGTAATGGTGAAATGGGTGAAACGTAAAACCATTTACACCGGCGGCATTATATTCATGCTTTGTGGTTATGTGCTGTTTTTAACGGCCGGGCAACATTTAATTCCTGTTCTGGTTGCCGTTTCACTGTACTTTTTCCCTTATCCGATGATTTTCCTGGCTGCGCTGATGACGATTACCGACAGTGTGGAATACGGGCAATTAAAAAATGGGAACCGGAATGAGTCTGTCACATTAGCCGTACGCCCTTTGCTTGATAAACTCGCCGGCGCCTTTTCCAACGGGATTGTTGGGATAGCGGCCGTACTTGCTGGTATGACAGGGAATGCCCTTCCAAGTGATATCTCAAGCCATGGGTTGTTTACCTTTAAACTTTTCATTTTCTTCGGCCCGATGATTTTAATCGTCATTGCAGCATTGCTCTACTTTTTCAAAATCAGGCTGACAGAAGAAAAACACGCACAAATTGTAAAACAGCTTGAGCATAAATTAAGCGCAAAATAATACTGCTCCTTTATTTCCATTAAAAGGCGCTTGCCAAATAGGACAAGCGCCTTTTAAATGGATTAAGCAATGCTATCCTTCGTCGTTGGTTCCTGTTGTTCGTCCGGTTCATTTCTCAGCTCAGCCTTATCCATGCTACGAACGAATGGGTAATAAATGCCGACAGATAAAGCCAGGGTAATGAGCTGGATGACTGCCCCGCTGATTTTCCCTCCGGTTGCGAGGTAGCCGCTGATCACAGGCGGCATTGTCCACGGAACGACGATGCCTGCAGGTTTTGCCACCAGGCCGGTTGCCATTGAAAAATAAGTGATGACAGCAGTAATCATAGGCGTTAGCACAAAAGGAATGAGCAGTTTAAAGTTGAGTACGACCGGGAGCCCAAACAGTACCGGCTCATTGATGTTAAAAACACCCGGCGCGACAGAAAGCGAGCCCATCGCTTTGTTGTTTTTGCTTCTCGCAAACAGCCACAGGCAAATGACAAGGCCGATCGTGGTGCCGCCGCCGCCCATCCAGACAAAATTCATCATAAACTCATTCGTTACAATATGCGGCAGCGCATGCCCCGCCTGAAATGCAATCCGGTTGGCATCCGTGTTCTGCAGCCAAATCGGCTGAATGACCGGATTGATCGTATTCGCCCCATGGATGCCGACAAACCAGAACAGGGAGTTTAAGGCAATGATGATTAACGTTCCCCATAAACTGCTACCCAACGCACCAAGCGGCTTTCCTAAAATACCGGTTAATAAAGTATGAATATTGTCCACACCGGCTAAACCAAGCAGCAAGTAGACCAAGCTCCAAACGAGGATGACCATGAACCCGGGAATTAAGGCCGCAAATGACTTTTCAACCGCTACCGGTACCCCTTCAGGCATTTTAATGGTAAAATTCTTTTGGACAAAAAATCTAAAAATTTCAGTCGAAATCAGTCCGATTAAAATGGCAACAAACAACCCGCCGCTGCCTACAAAAGCATATGGAATGCCCGAACCGGTTTTTGCCACCACATCCGGCGTTACAATGACAAAACTGGCCAAAGCCACAACCCCTGCGCTTACCCCGTCGACTTCATAATGGTCGGCAAGGCTCCTGGCAATGCCGAACACGGCGATAATCGCCATCAGGCCGAAAGAACCGTTTACAATTTTATTGAAGACAGGTGCTAGCTCAATCTTTGCTAACCAATCGGTGTAGCCGTTTATCGGCAGATTGCCCAGTATGAGAAAAAAAGAACCGATAATAATCAGCGGCATGCTGAGCAAAATTCCGTCTCTCAACGCCCGTAAATGTCTCTGGCTTCCAATCGCGCCGGCAATGGCCTCAATTTTCTCAAGCATCTCTTTTACCCCCTATGAAAAGATCAATTTGAAAGTGGACCAAGGCTGCAGGTAATCCAATAAGAAAACGGCTTCTTCTTTCACACGGCCGACAACATTGCGGTTTCCTTCGTTCTCCATCTCTTTCAATGCAATCTGAAGCTCCCCTTTGTACTGTCCAAAACGATCATTGCAAATTAACAGATCCCCGCGTTGAATCGGGCGCGTATCACCGGGCTCGATGTCGTGGTCCCGGTATTTTCTTCTTGTCACAGAAGAACGGATCATATATTCGGAACAATCCCCCCGGTACTGGTGAACTTCCTGCAAAATCTGATGTTCAATGTTTGACAGATTCGGCTGCAATTCCACTTCCAAAGAAGGATGGACATTCAAATAAACCGCTGACATGGCGCGCAACTCATCTTCCGTTGCATACGCATTGCCAATCAAAATATCATCAATGGTTCCCATGATGCGGTAATGCGCCACCTGGTTCAGCAGGCTGAGATTGCGGTGCTGTTCCAATGTGCAAAGGCCGGACTGGACCGGCCACGGCCCGAGATCCCCGTAGAGGGAAGTAACAAACGCTGCAGTATGAATAGGGTATTCCCGGAAAACGGCTGTCGTTTGTTCAAAATGTTTCTGTGAAAGGCCCGAGTATCTCTGCGGATAAAAATTATGGGAGGCATATAGTTTTTCTGTATTCGGCCTGTAACTCATAATATGATCGATATACCTTGTCCCTGAACTCATATTGACTTCAATCTTGAGGCCGTACGGATTTTGCGTCATTTTCGCTTCTTCAGCCCCGGTGAATCCCAGATCAAGACGGATGCCGGATGCCCCAAGATCTTTAAAAAAGCCGAGATCATCGTAACGGATTCCCAATTGTTCAAACAAACCTGGATTGATATCGAGTATCGTCTCCATGCCGATTGTGTTTCCATAACGGATAATGTTTTTAAATTTCTGAACTATTTCTTCCTGATCCCCCTGTATTTCCAGCAAACTTGCAAAAATTCTTGTAAAACCGTATTTTTTTGCCAGATCCAAATAAGCTTTGTCCTCTTCAAAACGGCTGCGCGACGGATAAATGGAAATTCCGATTTGTCCCAAACGGCACACGCTCCTCTCTGTAAATGGCTGCAGTTATCCTTTTGTCGTGACCTTCATATTTTGATAGACTTCTACCAGTTCCCTTGCCAGATCTAAAAAGGTAATGGCATTCATCAAATGATCCTGACCGTGTACCATAAGAAGTGATACGAAAACCGTTTGGCCGGATGCTTCCTGTTTTAAAAGATTGGTCTGAGCCTGGTGGGCCACCAGCAATTCCTCATCCGCCTCTTCCAGCTTTTGCCGGGCCAGCGGAAAGTCCCCTTGCTTTGAAGCGTCCAGCGCCTCCATCCCAATGCTTTTGGCATTGCCGCTGTGAACAATCAAATCCATGACGACATCCATTGTTTGCTGTTCTTCCAAATTGCACACCCCCTTCCTTATTTGCCGGCGTTTACAAGTTGCAGCGCAGTATCCAGTACTTTTTCACCATTCATTTTTCCGTAGTCTTTCATGTCAATGACGGCCAAAGGAATATCCGTTTTTGCCAGCGTTTTTTCATATTTCTTTTTCATATAACGGACTTGCGGGCCCAAAAGCAGCACATCCACATGTTCCTTTGTCAAAAATTTATCCGCTTCCGTTGAGGACATGGCCATTACTTCTGCGTTGATCCCCCGGTCCCGGGCGGAATTTTGCATTTTTTCCATCAGCAGGCTGGTGCTCATGCCTGCCGAGCAAACCAATAAGATCCGGATTTTTTCGTCTCCCATGATGCTCTCCTCCTGTCTTTTCTTGACACTTTCATTATAATTTGAAAAAGTTTTACTTTTATTCCGGTTTTTTTCCGCTTGCAAGTGGAAAAAATCAAACAAAAAAGCCAATTGCAAAAAGCAATCAGCCCGCCTCCATGCATTGTATCAACTCTTCCACTGTGTTGCTTTTGATGATCTTCTGAACGGCTGCTTTGTTTTGGACGATCCCGGTTAAATACTTATACATCGCATTCAGATTGCCGCCTTCTTTTCCGACATTAAGCAAACAAACCAACTGCACTTTTTTGTCTTCATCCCACTGAATCGGCCGGGCAAGTGTACAAATTGTCCAAAAGGTGCGGTGGGTAACCGGTTCAAGCGGATGCGGGACTGCGACCAGGTTGCCAAAAGCAGTGGATGCAATCGCTTCCCTTTTCAAAACAAGTGTTGCATAATTTTCCGGAACGGCATGCTGTTCAACCAGTTTTTTGCATAAAAATTGAATGACTTTCTCCTTGCTGTCCAGCTCCTGATGGATAAATATTTTGGAAGGCGCCATATATTTCTGCACATTCCCTTTCAGACGGCCGATTTCCCGTTGGATATGGATGGCATCATTCTCTTCCAAAAAGTGACTGACCACCACAACAGGCACTTCTAAATGATCGGGAATCATGACCGTACTGACAATCAGGTCTACCCGTGACAAATCATAATCAGAGAGAGTGTAATAGCTGATCGTGTCCACAATCTCCATCTCATTTGCAAATCTGTTTTCCAGCTGATAGGACAAAATTTTGGCGCTGCCCAACCCTGTCGCGCACACAACAAGAACATGCTTCTTCTTTCTCATTCGCTCAAGCGCGATGGCAATATGAATGGCAAGATAACTGATTTCGTCCTCATTCACCTTTTTATGGATAACCGCTTCAATGCACTCGCCCGCAGCGACTGCCCCTTCAAAGGCGATGGGGAACTTGGTTTTCATTTCGTTCAGCAACGGATTCCGGATATTCATCTTATATTTCATCCGGTTCAAGGATGTTTGCAGATGCAATGTCAGCCCATTTCTGAATTCCTTGTCATTGCTGAAATCCCAATGAAACTGAGTCTTTAGTTTATGGAGGATGGTGTTAACAATATCATCAATCTCATCGGATACTTGCTTGGAAATCAGTTTTGTCCCCAGTAAATGGACGAGAATATAGTCTATTTCTGCAGGGGGAAACGGGATACCGACCGATTTTTCCACTTCCCCGGTAATTTCCTTTGCCACTTTCCTTTCAAAAGTGTAGGATTCTTTAAAGTGAAATGGCAACGGCTCAATCGTGAACCCGTCCTCGATTCTCTTGCATGCAAGGGTAATATGGGTTGCCAAATTTTGCAATTCTATATCGGAAAAGCGTATCCGGTATTTGGAAATAATGCGAATCAAGATTTGCTTTACTTTTTGGAATAAATCCTGATTGAACGGGGTATTTTGTTGACCCGGCTTATTTTGCCAGCCAAAAATGGAATCCGCCAGGCACAGCCTTTTTTTGAATTCACCGCCCTCCACTTTTGTTCCGTAATGCGGACGGTTAGCCAGAGTTAAGTCGTACTTTTTTAATATTTTTCTTACCTTTTTCAAATCAGTATGAAGTGTCGACTTTGAAACATATAGGTCTGCTTCCAAATCTTCCAGCCTCACATAATCTTTTTCCAGCAGCAAACGCTTTAAAATGTACTTGACCCTTTCCTCCTGTTCTGCAAAAAGCCCGTTTTCCTCTAACTGGAGCAAACGACGATAGTCCACTTTTTCAAGGAGATATCCTTTTCCCCTGAGCACTTTCAATTTTACGCCAAGCGCATCGCTCTTCTGTTGGATTTGCCGAATTTCCTCCCTTACCGTCCGGTCGCTAATGCCCAGCCGTTCCCCAATGGCCTTCGCATTCAGAGGGCCTGCTGACTTTTGTAACAACCATAATATTTGTTTTTGCCGATTCGAAACCAAAGCTTCTATTCCCCTTTCACTGCCCTGTTTAAAAGAAGCTGTCCATCCATATTTTACAGAATGATATACGAAAAAGGGTGCTTCCGCCGTTTCGAAGCATCCTCTTTTGGAAAACTTTTTTGAAAAACTATTCGCCTCTTGCCCCTACCGCAAAGACTTCACCTCGCATGTGATCGTTCTTTCATTAACGGGAAGGCAAAGCAGAGGCCGAGGATAAAAAATAACGCCGCAATTTCAAAAACAGCCGTCACTGACAGCCATGTTTTCACCAGGCCGGCAAGGCTCATCGTGATCACCATTGCCCCCGTGAAAAGCGGGTAAAGCGTGCCGTTCACCCTGCCAATATAGTCCGCTTCCGTATTTTGTAAAACCATCGTGCTAATCCCGATTTGAATGCTTGGCAAGAACAGGCCGGAAACCAGCTCCGCAGCAAGCGTCAGCCAAAGAGAAGTTGACGCGCCGATCACCGCAAGCCCGAGGGCATTCGCGAGCAACCCGGTAAAGAGCAATTTAAGCGGGGAGACGGATCTCGAAAAAAACATTGAAAACGCGCCGCCTGCAATCATGCCGATCCCGTTTACCATTACGAGCCACTGGAGGTATTCTTTCGGCAGGCCGAGGCGATCGGTTACAAGAAAAATGTTCATCGGCTGAATGAGACCAACGCCGAGCCCGGCAGTAAGAAATCCGCAGCCAAGCAGCTTGAGTTCCTTTTTTGCAAGCACATAACGAACCCCGCTTTTCATTTCCTGGAAAATATTTGTCGCATTTTCAGCTTTTTTTACCTTTTCATCGCGCGGAATAAAAGACAAGGCCGCTGCGGAGAGCAGGAAAGCTACGCCGGTAATGGTTATCGAAAGATCAATGCCTAACCTTTGATAAGCAAACGTGCCGATCACAGGGCCAAAAATCATGAACACGGCATAAATCGTCTGGTAGACCGCCATCCCCTGCTGAATCAGGCGTTCTTCCAGATGTATTTTAAACAGCTTTAAACCTGACGGCTGTGAAAACTGCGATAAAGTGGAAGAAACGAGCATGGCAAAAAAGATCACCTGCCACGACCCAAATATAAGCGCCCCGATCACGACAAAAACCGAGGCGGCACTCAGCAAATCGCACCAGATCATCGTTTTCTTTGGCTGCCAGCGATCCGCATATGCCCCGCCGATAAAACTAAAGATGAAAATGGGCAAATAATCTGCCACTGAAATCATTGATACCGCAAGCGGATTTCCGTTCGTTTTATCTGTAACAAACAACAGGACGGCAAAATTCCGTACCCAGATCCCGGCTTGCAAAAATAGTTCCGATAAAAAGATCATCCGGACAAACCGGTTAGTTAGCAGTTCTCTCAAATTTATATCCCCCTGCGCCGACACCATTGTGCCCCTATCATACCGGAATCACCAGGCGTGTGCAAGGTAAAGATATTTGACGATTTTCCCTCCGCACAGCCGGATTCTTGTGGTGAAATCATGAAAACTCCGCCAATAAAAAGGAAGATTTGCATGAGACCTGTTCGGTTTTTCATTGTGCTTTTAGCTTTTTTGAACATCTGTTAAATTCCAGAAACACGCGGGAAACAGAAACCGTTGGGGAAAAGACATCTTGCTCTGCCTTTCTCTCATTACACTCCGGTTTATAAACGCGGATTCAGCCACGGTCCAAATTTTTGGCCGACTTTACAGCATAATCAGGAATTCTTCTATATAAAAGAAGCAAGAACAATGCCCGGCCTTATTGTGAAATTCCATATAACTGGTTGAATGCACAAAAGAGGACATAACTTATTGTCAAGTACGGCAGCCTCTATCCTCGCCCCATACCTAATCAATGCATCGTTATGTCCCGACTGGTGCAGCCATACACCCATGATGATTGTTTCTTTCTACATTATTCAAATTCGCTGATTTTCACCAGCTGCTTTCCGATATTTTTTCCTTTAAACAAATCGAGAAAAGCGTCAATGATCGAATCAAAACCTTCTGTTATCGTTTCTTCATATTTTAATTTGCCTTCGTTCAACCAGGCAGCAAGCTGGGCGCCGGCTTCTTTAAAGCGGGAACTGTAATGGCCGACTGTAAAACCTTGCATCAGCGAACTCGTTTTGATTAAATATTGCTGTACACGCGGCCCGACGTCCGGCTCTGTTTTATTGTAAGCGGATATGGCACCGCATACCGGAATGCGCGCAAAATCGTTCAATAGCGGAAAGACCGCGTCGGAAATTTCACCGCCGACATTGTCAAAATAGACATCAACACCGTCAGGGCATGCTTCCTTAAGTGCCTTTCTGACATTTTCCGTTTTATAATTAATGGCTGCATCAAACCCTAACGTTTCTGTCAGATAGCGGCATTTTTCCTCAGATCCGGCAATTCCAACAGCACGCGCTCCTTTGATTTTTGCGATCTGGCCGACAGTGGAGCCAACCGCCCCTGCAGCACCCGATACAACCACTGTCTCACCTGCTTTCGGCTTCCCAATATCGAGCAGACCGAAATACGCAGTGAGCCCGGTCATTCCAATAATGCCAAGATGGGTCGTTATGGGTGCAAGATCGGGATCCAGCTTCCGGATCGTTTTTTCATGCGCAATAGAATACGTTTCCCAACCAAGCGTGCCGATCACGATGTCGCCCTTTTTAAATTGGGCGGACTGCGATGCGACAACCTGTCCGATCACGCCGCTTACAATGACATCATTCAGCTGAAAAGGCGGGATATACGATTTCACATCTTCCATTCTTCCCCTTAAGTACGGATCAACGGAAATATATACATTTCGAATTAGCACTTCGCCTTCACCTGGTGTGCCAATTGGCGCTTCGGTAAAAGCGAAATCCTCCATTGTTGGCGTTCCAACAGGCCTTCTTGCCAGCCGGATCTGTTTTTTGTTCCCATCCATGAAAATCCCTCCTGAACAACCATTTTCCTATAATTTAACATTCCCCAATTCCGCGGTCAAAAATAAAACAATCAAGTTTTTCCGGATATTGGCATTCAACCTACATTGGATAAGAATGAAATCCGAAACGATCACGCGCTATGCGAATGCACTTTAGGACTGTATGGATAGGCCGCCGCTATCAGCATGGCCAATCTGACTGTTTGTTTTGATTTTCTAATAAAAATATTCAAAAACGATTTACAATTTCGCTGGATTGGATTATCCTATATACATAACATCCGCCAAGCTTTGTGCGATGTTACCTTCCCGGAATGCGTGAACAAAGCCAGCCGGGGGTAATCCAATTAGGGCTTGCTGAACGAATCCGATTCTAAGTTTGTACCCAATTTGTCTGCAAGCTCTGTCTCAAAAATTTAGAAGAATCCTTTTGCGAAAAGGGGAGATTTCATCTTCTCCATACGTTGAATCGGGTTTCGAGTGCAAGCATTTCCCTGGATCTGTGGTAAAACCTTTGCATTTAAATGGTTGCCAAAGCTGTTAGCAGCCTTGCCAAATCGAGGAACTTTGCTTATTCAGCAAGCCCCAATTAAAGAAAGACATAACTGTTTATTCTGCCTGCTTATCCCGCAAGATAAGCTGTCCGGCAGAAAAAGCCAGTCATTTTATCCGTGCCTCATGGATGCAATGCTGGCTTTTTCTACTTTTTGAAAGGAGTGGATAGGTTGAAATCCGCATTGTCCGGGATAAAAGTGCTTGATTTAACAAGAGTGCTGGCCGGGCCTTTCTGCACGATGATCCTTGGCGATCTCGGTGCAGAGGTGATCAAAGTCGAAGCACCCGGCGGCAGTGACGAAACACGGGGATGGGGACCACCGTTTCAGCAAAACGTAAGCGCTTACTATTTGTGCACCAACCGAAATAAAAAAAGCATTACGCTAGATTTAAAGCGTGAAAGCGGAAAAGAAATCATTCGCAGGCTGGCGAAAAATAGCGATGTTGTCATCCATAATTTTAAAACCGGTACGATGGAGCGACTTGGGCTTGGATACGAAACGCTCCGGACACTCAACCCGCGGCTCATCTACTGTTCGATTACGGGGTTCGGGGAAACCGGCCCGTACAAAGATTTGCCCGGCTACGATTTTATCATCCAGGCGATGAGCGGGCTGATGAGCATCACAGGCGAAGAAAACGGGCCGCCGCTGAAGACAGGCGTCGCCATTACCGATGTTTTAACAGGGCTTTACGCCTGCATCGGCATAGAGGCTGCCCTTTTGGCAAGGGAGCATACGGGGGAAGGGCAGAAAATCGACCTTTCGCTTTACGATTCAGCTACAACAGCCCTTGTTAATATTGCCAGCAACTTTCTTATGTCGGGTAACATTCCCGGACGGCTAGGCAACCGGCATCCCAATATTGTTCCCTATCAATCTTTTCAAACGAGCGACGGGGAGATTGCGATCGCCGTTGGAAACGACCGCCAGTTTCAGACGCTTTGTGAATTGCTCGACCTGGGGCAACTTGCATCGGATGAAAGATTCGCGACAAATCCGAAACGGGTAGAAAACCGTGAGACATTGATCCCGATTTTGGAAAAAGTTTTTCGAACCCGACCGGTTTCCTTTTGGCGGGAAGCATTGGAGAAGCGGAAAATTCCGTGCGGTCCAATCCAAAACCTCGAGCAGGTGGCGGCCGATCCGCAGCTTGAGGCAAGGGAAATGTTGATTAAAATGGAGCACCCGATTGCCGGGGAAATCAAACTTGTTGCAAGCCCGTTGAAGCTATCTGAAACCCCTGTCCGGTACGTGCAACACCCGCCCATGCCGGGAGAGCACACAGAAGAGATTTTACGCAGAATCGGATTTTCACAAGAAGAAATTGAAGCGTACAAGGAGGAATGAAATCATGCATTTTGAACTGACGGAAGAACAGGAACTTTTAAAGAAAACCGTACGGAATTTTGTAGATAAAGAGATTATGCCTTTTATTCGCGAATGGGATGAAAACCACCATTTTGAAACAAGCCTGTTGAAAAAGCTGGCGGATCTCGGCCTGATGGGGGTCTGCATCCCGGAGAAATATGGCGGAAGCGGCATGGACTATAACGCGCTCGCGATTGTGTGCGAAGAACTCGAGCGGGGGGATACCGCCTTCCGAACGGCCGTGAGCGTCCACACTGGCTTAAACAGCCTGACCCTTTTGCAGTGGGGAACAGAGGCACAAAAGCAGAAATACCTTGTCCCGCAGGCAAAAGGCGAGAAAATCGGGGCATTCGGCCTCACGGAACCTGGCGCGGGCTCGGATGTTGCCGGCATTGGCACAACGGCCGAAAAAGACGGGGACTTTTATATCTTAAACGGGCAAAAAACATGGATCTCGCTTTGCGATGTCGCGGACCATTTTCTCGTATTTGCTTACACTGATAAAGCGAAAAAGCATCACGGCATTTCCGCATTTATCGTGGAGCGTACAATGCCAGGTTTTTCTTCAAAAGCCATTAAAGGCAAACTCGGGATCCGAGCCGGAAACACCGGGGAACTGTTCTTTGACAATGTGCGGGTGCCAAAAGAAAACCTGCTTGGAGAAGAAGGCGAAGGGTTCAAAATTGCCATGTCGGCGCTCGACAATGGCCGCTTTACCGTGGCAGCCGGCGCGTGCGGGTTAATCCAGGCCTGCCTTGAAGCAAGCGTCAAATACTGCCATGAGCGGAAAACATTCGGGCATGAAATTGGCAAACACCAGCTTGTCCAGCAAATGATTGCGAAAATGGAAGCAGGCTACCAAATGAGCCGTCTCCTCGTTTTCCGCACTGGCGAACTGAAAAACCAAGGGAAGCGCAACACCCACGAAACCTCGCTCGCCAAATGGCAAGCGTGCGACTTCGCCAATGAAGCCGCCAACGATGCCGTCCAAATTCATGGCGCGTACGGCTACTCAAGCGAATACCCGGTTGAACGCTACTTGCGCAACTCGAAGGCACCGGTCATTTACGAAGGCACCCGCGAAATTCACACGATCATGCAGGCAGAATACGTCCTCGGTTATCGTACGGACAAACCGCTCAGCAAAATGCTGCCGGGCTGGCCGTTTACAGAAAGCGGTGCGGAGGAATCGTAACGGCGCAACATCTTCAATGAAATACCAGTAGCCTCGGTATAGAAATTTTTAACGGCGTCATAAGCGGCAACAGTCTTGCTGGCCGAATCCGTTGTGGCTTTTTTTCCGGCTCATTCAGCAAGTGCTGCAATGTTTGCCATTCATAGAATGGATATCTGCAAAAATGGCTTTCGAGTGCAAAGTTTTTTCTCATTTTCTATAAAAAACTTGCCTATAAAGTTTGACTAAAGGGCTCAGAATATGGTGAAAGCACGATTTGGATAGGGGGCTATTCCCCCTGTTTTGTTTTCAATACGAGACGATACTGTTTATACAAATCTTTAAAAGCAGAAATTAAGGCATTTGAAGCTTTGCCTAAGTAAAATTCCTGCAGTTGCTTCAATGGTTCCTCAATGCCATCATTTAAGCTGTAACCCCTAAGCAGATGGGAAATAAATTTCCTTCCGTGCTCCGTAGCCAGTGTACAGGAGACATCGAGAATGACACCGTACCTCATCTCAATTTCCGCCGTTATCGTCAAAGTATCATAAATATTTTGGGCCGCCATCCCGGACGGAAGCTTCGCATGGCCCGCAATAAAAGCAGTTTGCATCAACATCCCCCATTCGTGTAAAGCTTTATTCTTTATTCAGCAGCATGGCGGAGAATTCCTTGTACAGGCAAACGAGCGTACTTCAAAACCGCCTACTGCAGGCTGGCAGTTTTGAAGTACAATGGTGTTCTTACCAATTGTTCTCCCTGTTGATTTTCATGATCTCGTCCTCACTCAAGCCGGATGCTTGGACGATGGCCTTCACATCCACTTGATTTTTTAGCAAGTTGATAATCAATCGTGTTCTTTCTTCTTCTCTTCTCTCCTTTACTCCTTCTTTAAATCCTTCTTTAAATCCCTCTTTAAATCCTTTTTTATATCCGAGGTCATAATAATAGTTCGGCAAGTCTAAAACAACTTCTTTTCCATCCACACCAGGCAGTCTGACTTCCATCTTATGAATGCTCCAGTTGCTGTTTTATTTTTTCCACTTCTGTCTGGGTCAGGCCGGTCATGTCAACAATCAATTGTGGTTCCAGGCCATTCTTGAGCATTCTGGAAACAATGGTTTGTAATAACTCCTCTCTTCCTTCTTCTCTGCCTTCCTCTTTCCCCTTCTTATACCCGCGGTCAAAGTAAGAATTCGGCAGCTTCAATACTTGCTCTGCTTCGTCCGGATCCAGCATTTTAATGTTTTCCATTACTTCCGCCTCCTCTTTTTCGTTCAATTTTAAATAATAATCAAAGAAACCGTGTAACAGCCTCATTTTTGCAGGGTCGAGTTCCATCCGGGCCAGCATCCGCAGAAACTCCAGTTTGACCTGCACCCGTTCTGTTTCTGTATACCCCATTTTGCTTAATAATGCCGCGGCAACAGGGTTGTTGCTCCGGATATAATTTCTCCAATTTTGTTTCATCAGATGAATGGATAAATAGTGAAAACGAAGAATTTCAATGTTGTGGAACGCAAAGGTGTACGTATCAGGGGTCTCTGTTTTCTCCTCATAACTGAAAACGGCAATCGGCAATACCGGTTTCCGGTGCCGGAGACTGATCATCATGTAATAACGAAACATGCGTTCAGGAAAAGGCTTTTCGTAATACGACTGCGGCTCAACATGGATGAGAATCACGGTGTCTTTCCCTTTTACCTTCGTTTCGGCGAGGATGTCAACCCGTTTTTGCTCACCGCCTGGAAAGTTCGTAAACTGTTCCTGCGACAAAAACCGCACCCGACGGTAGTCGAGATCCGCTGACACATCCGGGAAAAACGCCTCCATAAACTCCTGAAAAAAGTTTTGGATCAGCTCTTTAAACAAACGATCATGCACGTGATAACCGGCATGTTTTTCCATTACCAGATCCAATGGCAGCACTCCTTTTCTTATTTTTCAGCTTTATTATAAAGGACAAACGTTCGTTTTTCAAGTAGATTTTTCAATTTGCAAATTTGATCCGGCGTCCCCTGGTTATGCGAGTGCTTTTCTTTGACTTTGCAGATGATCCAAATCCATAATAAAATGTGAAGCATTTTACAGGAGGGATGAAGATGAATCGTATCAATCTTGGCAAGAGCGGTATATTAGGATCAGAAGTTGCGTTAGGCTGCATGCGGATGAACGGGTTGTCGGAAAAAGAAGCGCAAACGATGATTGAAACAGCAGTCGAGCACGGCATTAATTTCTTTGACCATGCCGATATATACGGAAAAGGAGAATCAGAGAAAATTTTTGCAAATGCGCTGAAAAACAGTTCCATCAAGCGGGAAGATATCGTTCTCCAATCAAAATGTGGCATTGGCGACAAGATGTATGACTTTTCCAAATCGCATATTTTAAAAGCGGTTGACGGCATCCTAGAACGGCTCCAAACCGATTACCTGGATATACTCCTGCTTCACCGTCCTGATCCGTTAATGGAACCAGAAGAAATTGCCGAAGCTTTTTCAGAACTACAAAATGCCGGAAAAGTCCGCCAGTTCGGGGTCAGCAACTTCCATCCGTACCAGGTAGAACTTGTCCAAAAATACATTTCTCAAAAACTGATTGTCAACCAGTTGCAGTTCAGCATCGCGCATACCGGAATGATTGACTTCGGGATGCACGTCAATATGAAAGACGAACGCAGCATCAACCATGACGGTGGAATTCTGGAATATTCCCGCCTGCATGATATCACCATTCAAGCTTGGTCGCCGTTCCAGTACGGGTTCTTTGAGGGCGTCTTTATCGATGATCCAAAATTCCCGGAATTGAACGAAAAACTTGGCCAATTGGCACAAGCACAAGGCGTGTCCAAAGAGGCCGTCGCGACCGCGTGGATTTTAAGGCATCCAGCAAAAATCCAAGTCATTGCCGGAACAATGAACCCGGAAAGGCTGAAAAAAATTACAGAAGCATCAAAAGTAAGTCTTACCCGCCGAGACTGGTATGATATTTATTTTGCTGCCGGCAATGATTTGCCTTAACAGGTATATTGTTGGATCCAAAAACAGCAGTGGGCCTCGTGATCGTTTCCCTTTTAAAACAACAGAGCAGCTTTCCCACTTTAGCTTCATGATAATAAAAAGATGCCGTACCAAACGCCGGCATCTTTTTATCATCCTTACACTGCTTCCCTTTCCACGTACTTCGTCTCGTCGGAAAATGCCCAAACGATCCATAAAATTTGATAAACTATGGGAATAAAAATATACAACAGTACATAGGCGCCATGCTTGCCGAATGCTTGAAGCAATTTCACTTGCCAAATGATAATAAAAATAAAGTTCACAACCGGGACGAGCAGAATGAGCACCCACCAGCCGCTTTTCTTAATCAAAAGAAGCTGCTGGATCACATTACAGACCGGGACCCAAGCCATCCAGGCAATGTCTCCGCGCCCGGCTTTTTGGGCCAACTTCATAAATGCCATGCCATTTAAAACATAAAGCGCAATTGCAATAAAGACGGCGTATAAAATTGTTGCCATTATGATACCCCCACTGAATTAGATTTCCGGCGTTGTACACCAGACTTATAAAATATTTATGACCCGGCCCCTCCCATCATGCCTCCGTAAAAACAAAGCAACCTTATCTGGAACCTTGCTCTTGTCTGCCTTCAAAATACCGGGCCTTTACATACAGAAAAAGTAATTAACCCTATTAGCTTACGTAGCAATCTGTTTATTTTCCACGCAAAGTAGATGGCCGCTTTTTCTGGCCGTTCACTTTCCAAAAAATTCAAGTGGATAAAATTCGTTTGAAACCTAAATTGTCCCCGCTTATCCCAGCTCCATCATGCAAATCACAATCCCAATTCCGAATCCTTTTATTCAAAATGCTCCATTGTCTTTTTCAATGCCGTCTGGTCGAGGACGATTTCCGAGTTGTTGTTTTTTAAAATATCGTCGTACATACTTTTCGATGTGCCGTTCAGCTGGTAATAGGTCACTTGCTTATCTGTGTTAAGATTTTTTACAAGCAGACCAAGACTCGCGATATCTGTTTTTGACATATTGGTAGCAATGACAAATTCAGATGATTTGTCCACCAGTTTTGGCAGTTTCGTTAAATTTTTCGGTTGAAGTGCGGTTTTGGCAATACCGATCAACACTTTTTCCTGCAGCAGCTGGCGGTCATAGTCCACGTTTTTCAACGAATAGCGTTCGTGTACAAGCTCTGTCACCATTTCTCCGTCAAGCGTCTGCGTACCTTGTGCAATTACTCTTCCTTTGTTTTCCGGGTACCAGGGGTGTGTCAGTTTTACATCAAACGGCACATCCACATCAATCGTCCCCAGTGCATCCACCATCGACTGCAAGCCTTCATAATTCGTTTCCACATAATAGTTGACCGGTACGCCTGTCAATTGGCTGATTGAATTGATAGCGGCTTTAATCCCGGCTGTTGTGCCACCTGTTGCTTGTTTAATATATTGCACGCTTGTCAGTTTCGTATAGCCGTAGCCATCAAGATACACGCGTGTGTCACGGGGAATGCTGGCCATGTTATACTTGTGCTTATTCAGATCGACATGAAGCAAGATAATCGAATCCGAATGTCCCACCTTCTGCCCTTTCCGTTCGTCTGAACCGAGTAAGAGGACATTGAATACGTTTTCCTTCATTTTGGGCGTTGTTGTGCTTTGGCTGCCCGGGTTGTTCCCAGTTTTAGAGACGGTCGGCACGTTTTTAAAATGGTTCTCCGGCTGCAGCTTTTGGTAAGCAAAATAAGCCACCCCGCCGCCCAATACAACAACCACCAGTAAAATGGATAAAAAGATCCTCAGTTTTTTCATCATTTCCCCCAAAATCGTTTATGTGTAAACTATTTAAATTATATAACATTTTTCCATCCAAGACGATACATTTCGACAAAATTTTGTTGTAGCTGGCAACTTATTCATACGATGTCTCACCTTCCCCATGATGCCATAAGTTGAAAATTTGTCTGTTACCAAACAATGGGGCCATAGTTTCCTGTCCTATGAAGAACCTTCTCATATTTTTTTCAGATTGAAAATCCCCACTTTTAAACGGAACCCAGCTGCAGCCCCGCTGGTACTAACTGACTTCCCCGGAATTCCCGAACTACTCTGGAAAACAGGATTTGTAGCTTTAAAAATACGATAAATCCCTCATACAAAAGTCCTATAAAAATTGTGGTTTATTTTTCCAATTTCTTTTATAATAGAATTGGTTTTTTTAATTTTGCAAAGAAAGGAGACGTGTTTTCCCACTTATTTTTAATTTGTCGATACTGGAGGGGTTGAATAGTGAAGGTTATAAAGAAAACCATTTACTTGGTCTTGGCAATTGCATTAATTTTACCAGCACTTGTTTTACAAACAGGTCATGCTTCTGCGAGCACCACGCAAACTTTAAACTTTAATACGACAGTTACTAACACAATAAGTAACAAAAATGCTGAGCAAGTCTATAAAATTACACTGCCTTCGGCTGGTACAGTGAAAGTCAATTTAAACTCGTATATCGAAGCTGTTATCTTGGATCTGACAGATGAAAATGGAAAGAGTGTATGGGGCTATAGCAGAGACATTTACGATGGATCTGCTTCCACGCCAAAACAATGGTCGGATCAAGCTGATTTGGAGGCCGGGACCTATTACATCAAGATTTCCCAATCCAGTGACTATACTGGAAAATATGATTTAAAGGTTGGATTTAATACTGCTGGGAACAATGAAACAGAGCCGAACAATGGCACATCACAAGCACAGCCTATTACACTCAATACCCAGAAAATCAACGGTTTTCTTAGCTTAAATGATGATACGGATTGCTATAAATTCATTTTGAAACAAGCAGGCACCATTGATGTTCACGTAGATTCAAACATTTATGATGCTTCTCTGGATCTTCTGGATGAAAGTGGAAATGACGTTTGGGGAATAGATGAAGACATATATGGTGGATCCTCTCAAACGCCGAAGCAATGGTCAAAGAGTGTTGATCTGGAGGCAGGAACCTATTATATCAAGATTTCTAATTCCAGCGGTTATACGGGTAAATACAATTTATATGTCAATTACACACCAGCAGGGAATAATGAAGTGGAGCCAAATAACGGTACATCTCAGGCACAGGAGCTGTCAAACGGCCAAAAAGTCACCGGTTTTTTGAGCTGGAGTGACGATACGGACGTTTATAAAGTAAGACTGCCAAAAGCAGGAAACCTTAAAATCAGTCTTGACTCCAGTATAGATTGGGCCTATGTGGATCTTATAGATGCGAACGGAAACAACATCTGGGACGAAGAATCTGTTTATGACGGAACCAAAGAGACTCCCAAGCAATGGATGAAAGATGCTGATTTAGAGGCCGGAACCTATTATATCAAAATTCACAGCCCTGAAACCGGCACTTATCATTTGTCAACCTGGTTTACTGCCGCCGGAAACAATGAATCGGAACCCAATAATGGAACGACCCAGGCCCAGCAGATTTCCCTTAATACGCAAAAAATAACCGGTTTTCTGAGCGAGAGTGATCATACAGATTGCTATAAATTCACATTGCCAAAAGCTGTAAAAGTTACGATGAATATAGATTCCTATATGGAGGGGGTCGATCTTCATCTCACAAATTCAAAGGGAACCGCCCTTTGGGATGACGATATTTATTACGGCTCCATTAAAACACCTAAACAATGGAACAAAAGTGAGAGCCTGCCAGCGGGAACATACTATTTAAAAATTAGCAGTGATTATAATACCGGCAAGTACGTTTTATCCGTCAATGCACCTTTGTACCCATCTACACCATCTATTAATACGGTAAGTACCAATAGTACAAGTGTATCTGGCAAGACAGACGCAAACTGCACGGTTAATGTTAAAGCTGGTTCCAAAACCTATAAGGGCAAAAGCAACAGCAAAGGCGACTATAAAGTTTCTATTCCTAAACAAAAAGCCGGAACAAAGATTTATGTGTATGCTACAAACACTTATGGGAAAAGTGGAACAAAAGTAACGACCGTCGGATCACCGGCTGCAACGCCGTCTGTGAACACAGTCAGCAATAAAAGCACATCCGTTAGCGGGAAGACGAGCAAATCAAGCACCGTTTATGTCAAAATCGGTTCCAAAACCTATAAAGGCAAAAGCAACAGCAAAGGCGACTATAAAGTTTCTATTCCTAAACAAAAATCCGGAACAAAAATTTATGTGTATGCTACAAACACTTATGGCAAAAGTGGAACAAAAAGCGTGACGGTGGTTGACAGAATTGCACCAAGTACACCGTCTGTTAACACTGTCAGCCATACTTCCCGTTATATCACCGGAAAAACGGAAGCATATGCAACGGTCACCGCTTATACCGGCAGTAAAAAAATCGGCTCTGCCAAAGCTGATAAACATGGTAGTTACAAAATAAAAATCAGCCCGAAGAAAAAAGGGACTGCGATCAAAGTAAAAGCTACGGATAAGTCCGGCAACAGCAGTGGATACCGGACGGTGAAAGTGAAATAAAAAGGCATCAAAAAAGCGCAGTGGTTCAGCTGCGCTTTTTTGGTATTCAGTTTTTCAATAATAAATGGGTTGCTGCTTTTTGTACGTGTTTGAAGGGATTCCCCTGTTAGACAAATTCTACGATAATCAGTGTGGCCAATCCGTTGAATAAGCCGGGTTTCGTTTCCCGTTTCCATTTTCATCATCATCCACACCCATGTCGTGCTCTTTCAATGCTTTGTTTAATTTTGCAGCTTCAAGCAGGTCGGGTGTTTCGTATCCGCTTTTCACTGCCCAGATGTAAAAACCGAGCGAAACGAAAGCAATGAGGACCATGTCCCAGCCGTACGGAATCATGTTAAGGCCGCCAAATTTCTCACTTCCAAAATAAGAGATGCCCATCATCACAATCAGATAGGCGACCATCCAAATGCCGGACTTGAAATTTTTCGAAAAAGACTGCCATTTCCTTTTCGCCTGATAGTAAAAATAAATGGGAAGCCCGATCATAATAATGAGGAAAACTTCCCCGGTAAGCGGCCACCGCGCCCAGTATAGCGTCAGCGAAGCAAAAATAAATCCGCATGGCGCGATGATCTGCATGCCCTTCACCTGGAGCGGACGGTACAAGTACCCCGCGGTTTTTCTTAATGCCATGACAGTTACAGGCCCGGTGATATAAGAAATCAACGTAGCAACAGAAATAACCTCTGCCAGTGAACCCCATCCTTTAAATACAAACAGGAAAATAAAACAGATGACTAAATTGACAAACATCGCCGGGCGCGGAATGCCATAAACCGGATGCAGTTTGCCGATAAACCGCGGCAAATATCCATTTTTCTCCATGCCATACAGCATGCGTGCCGTTGTTGCAGTATAGGTTATCCCGGTGCCGGATGGAGAAACAAAGGCATCCAAATACAAGACAATTACGAGCCAGTTAATATTTAACGCAATGGCAAGATCTGCAAACGGGGAGTTAAAATTCAAATGATTCCAGCCATGTGCCAGGACAGAAGGGCTGACACCCCCGATAAACGCAATCTGCAACAGAACGTAAATCACCGTTGCAATTAAAACAGATCCCACGACTGCAATCGGGATCGACCGGCCCGGCTTTCTCGCTTCGCCCGCCATATTGATCGGGCTTTGAAAGCCGTTAAATGCGAACACAATCCCGGATGTCGCCACCGCCGTAAGCACACTTGACCATCCATACGGGGCAAAAGCTTGGCCGTATGTAAAATTGCTGCCATGGAACCCGACAATCAGAAGTGCAAAAATCGTCAACCCCGGAATAATAATTTTGAATATTGTGATAAGTGAGTTTACCCTAGCAAATAAACTGACTGCCCAGTAATTCAGAAAAAAATAGATTAACAACAGCAAAGAAGCAAGGCCGAGCCCTTTTGGCGTCAGCATTCCGTTATGGGCCAAACTGTGCGCCCAGCTCCAATGCCATGAGCTCATATACTGAACAGAAGCCATCGCCTCACTCGGAATAACGGAAACAATGGCAATCCAGTTCGCCCATGCAGCAAGAAAACCGACAAAAGAGCCATGGGAATACTGGGTGTATTTTACCATTCCCCCCGCTACCGGAAACATGGCCCCCAGTTCACTGTAAGAAAGGGCAATAAACAAAATAACAACCATCCCGATCACCCAGGCAAAAATGGCTGCAGGGCCGGCAATCGTTGCTGCTTTCCAGGCACCAAACAACCAGCCGGATCCGATGATGGACCCAAGGCCGGTCATGGTAAGCGCAAAAGTTCCCAACTTACGATGCATCTTGTTCATACAGGATCCTTCTTTCTTTTTTCTGTGTTGGCCAAGTTGAAAATTTCAAAAAGCATGATATGAAAAATTTGATGAAAATTTTATTTTACCCCGGCAAAAGCGAGAGAAACTCATCCGCCTCCTCTAATAATGACAAAATTTATAAATACATAATTCCATTTTATCTTTAAAAAATACGAATGCCCAATAATTCGAATAGAATCTATACAATATCTTTTCCATCTTGAAGCAAGTGGATTCCCGGCCAGATTTCAGACTGTAAATGGACGGGCCGGCTCTCCTTTTAATTCGGATTCAACAGTTGGCACAAAAAAAATCGATCCATAATAGAAATTGCTGAACGAATCGGATTTAGGCATTTTAACCGATTTACCCAGCAAGCCGGCTTGAATGTTTACCACCAATAGAAGAAGTATCTCAAAAAGGGGGTGATTTTGTCCTCTTCTAACCGTTAAAATGCTTTCGAGTGCAAAGTTTTTTCTGTATTTCCTTCATAACCCTTTCATTTAAAGTTCGACAAAATCTACGAAATCATTTTTAGTTTTGAGAATGCCGCTTGTTCAGCAACCTCTAAATAAAAAGAGATGACTGCCGCAAGAACTACAAATCCACCATTGCACTCTTAAAAGCAGGAATTGTATAATAATAGCAAATAGAAAAAGTCAGAGGGGAGTGGGGCGTTAAATGCAAATCACGGTCGCGGAAGCACGGCTGCTTAAAAATGCGGTATCGAAAAAACTGCATGACTTGATCCAGGAGCGAAACCAGATTGCCTACGTTGAATTTGAAAAAGGGGAAAAATATACGCCGCATGCACGAACATTTCAAGAGGTGGGCACGGAAATTCACCAAGTTCGCAACCACTACCGGGCGGTCATAAAGGCACTGGCAGCATCCAACTTACGCACAACGATTGAATGGAAGGGTGAAAAAGTATCCATCGTGGAAGCATTGGAGCTTGTGAAACAACTTCGCGCCGAGGCCGAAATGCTTCAGGAATTTGGAAACAGCCAACAAGTGGATCGGATAGCAAGAGGCGCTTTTGACGCAAATGTTACCTACAAAAAAGCACTGTTTGATCCCCCTGCCGTTAAAAAGCAGGCTGAAAAAACGGAAAAAGAAGCCAACCGTCTGTCGATACTGATTGATAAAGCCAATTTCAGCGCAACGGTTGACCTGGATTTTGTAGAGGAATACCAGTAAACGCCCGGCATGAGACCCGGCGGCAAGGGGCGGAGCTTGGATTCCGTCTTTTGCCGCCGGATATCATGCCGGCAAGGAAAAGGGGAACCGGGGGCTTGCTGCTTAGATTTGAGCATATCAAATCGCTTTAAACCCGCTATTTACAATTGGTTGAGCCGAACGAATCACGGTTCACGCTTGACGCCTTAACGCCGGGACACGCGTAACGAACGAATTATTCTTTGGATAGAATATCACTGATTACGCCCCCGGATCTCTCCTTTTTCACCACTTTAAGCTGTTAGGATACAAGACTAACGTGTATACAGTCATGCGTTCCTCCCCTTCGCCGATGAATCCAATACAGACAACGCATTGGATAAGATTCTCCATGAAGCTGGAAAAATATGCAACCCCGGCACTCTTAAAGAAAGCTTTACCCATACTGAAGTTCAAAAAAATCGGCAGTTTATTAACAAGCGTACGCTGGCTGACTAGAAACGTTTTATCATGAAAATCCGACTTACCTAAGATAGGGCTTGCTGAATAAGCAAAATGCCTAGATTTAGCAAGGTTGCTGACAGCTTTGGCAACCATTAAATGCTAGGGTTTTATAACAAATCCAGTGAAAAGCTTGCACTCGAAAGCCAATTCAACGTATGGAGAAGATAAAATCACCCATTTTCGCAAAAGAATTCTTCTATATTTTGAGACAGAGCTTGCAGACAAACTCAGAATCGGATTCGTTCAGCAAGCTCTAAGATATGGGAAAGAAAAACCACACTGGAAAAGATGAAAATGTATTCTACATCAGCTCCCTGGGTGCTCAATTATAGATGCGATATCTATACTCCCGCCCGGCCCGGCAGGAAGCCGATAAATTTGAAGCAGCTGAATATTTTCCATAGAAAAAAGGAAGAAATCTTGAATAAGAGTTTTCTTCCTTTCGCTATTTACATCAAAAAAAGCTGTTTAAGCCTTTCTCACTGATGAGGCTGTGCCAATTATCATGATGATACAGCAGATGAAGAAAATCCCCTACTACCTATTCAAAAAGCTCATCTGCCAATTTTTCGATTTGGGCTTTTCGTTCCTTTGTTTGTTGTCTGTCAATGCGCAGTGTTCCATCTTCGACGACGAGAACGTCTCCGGCTTTGACACCGGATGGAAGCTCACTTAGACGGATATCCACAGTCGTCCGGTCCTCTTTTTCACAAACAGCAAATTCCCCTTCGATCCGATCCACAATATATTTCATCAAAAATGGCCTCCTTTATTGCGGGGTAAAAGAAGTATGGGTGGTATATGTTTTCCCTTTTACAACAGCTTTTATATCAATCCGCACTTCATAGCCAGGAGCCGCTCTGCTGATTCGAACCGAAAGCGGCGTCCCTACCGTTCCCTGATAGACGGTGTCTTTGCTTTTATAATGAAAAGTGGCCTGATACGTTGCGCCTGTCAAACCTGTAACCATTAAATTGATTTTACCATACTGCTGAGGCGTTGGATCATCAAGCTTCGCCTGTAATGTCCCGTTAGAAGTGGCTTGCTGGGATGGCTGCTTTACTGGCGGAGCAGCCTTGCCGGAAGCCGTTGCATTTCCCGCTTCCGAAGACGAATGATTCGGCGTTAAAGACGGAACCGGCTGGAATTCAATAGACTTCCCATCGGTCACCGCTAAAATGGTTTTCATTTCGTCTGTCCGGAAAATTTGAATATGATTCGACTTTAAACGATTGATCACCTCGTCATTTGGAAGCCCGTACGAATTCACCTTCGCTACCGAAATAATCGCGTACTTCGGTTTTACGGCGTCCAAAAACGCCTGACTTGTAGCAGTCTTTGAACCGTGATGCCCCACTTTTAATACTTGGGATGAAAGATCTTGGTGCGTTGCAATCATTTCTTCTTCAGAACGGATAGGGGCATCTCCCGTGAATAGAAAAGTGCCTTTCTCCCCATAGGAAAGTTTTACAACAGCCGACCAGTCATTCATCTCTTCGTGATAATCTTTTACAGGACCGACAAACTTCATCGATGCCCCCCGCAACCCAAGATCAACATTCGCTTTTGCCTGCTTGATTTTAAGTCTGCTATTTTTCACAGCCAGCAAAAAATCTTCATAGGTTCTGGTTGTATTCACGACCCGCGGCGCATATACATTTTTTACTTTTAAGTTTTCCAGAACCGTATCCAGGCCCCCGATATGATCGGCATCCGGATGGGTGGCAATCACATCATCCAATTGGCTGACATGCAGCTGGCGAAGATACCGGACAACATCATCACCTTTGTCATTATTCCCACCATCAATTAACACATTTTCTCCTTTTGGTGTTTGGATGAGCATGCTATCCCCTTGCCCGACATCAAAAAAATAAACCTTTAGTTTTCCTTTTGGAAGTGATGCGGTACTTTTATGATTGCTGTCTGTTTTGTTAACGGTTTTACTGTCGGCCTTACTCTCTGATTTTGCCGCACTTATATGCTGCACTTGCTTTTCTTTTACTGGCTGGCTGTTAGTGGATTGGGTTTGGCCGCAACCACTGCAAAAAAGCATTAAGAATAGTAGTAGAAACCATGCGCCTGTTCGGTTCATTTTCAATTTTTATTCCCCTTCTTTTCATATGGACTCAAATGGTGAAAACTGGAATCCCGTTCAAAGTGGCAAAGACATCATTAGTTTACCATACACGATCCGCTTCGGAGAGAAGCCCGGATAAAAAACCAAATTCAAATTTGATAAGGAATTTGGTTACTTTTATCGTATCTATAATGTAAGGGTTTCATGAAATGTAAAAAACCTTGCACTTGGGGGCTTTTTCATGTACAAAAAACTTTATGGCTGGACGGAAATGAATCAGAAACTGGATTGGAGGGAAATGGCATGCCAAACTCCCGGAAGCAGCCCAAATTGAAAATTTCCAAGACAAAAGGCGAATGGTTTTGGGACATAATTGGCTATTTATTTTTCTTTGGTTCGATTATTTTTCTGGTTAGCGTTTGGGGAAACTTCCAGAAAAAGTTCCCGGACATTATGATGCCTCCGGTAAAGTCGATCGTTGGGGATCAAAATGGGAACTTTTGATTTTACCCGGCGTGGGGGCAATCCTTGCGCTATTGATGCAGGTTTTGGAAAAATTCCCTCATATTTATAATTATCCTGATCGATTAAATGAATCAAATGCAAAACAATTTTATGTGCATAGCCGGAAACTGCTAAATCAATTGAAAAATATTTGTCTGATTTTCTTTGCTTTAATCTTATTGGAATCCATTGTGATTGCAATGGGATGGGGAAACGGGTTTGGTAAATGGTTTTTACCTATCGTAATCATTGGCATGGGAATTCCAATTGCATCAGGAATCGTGACGCAAAAAAATAAAATAACAACAATACGATAAAGGAAGGATGAACGCTGAAAAAGTTTCACCACTCAAACCAATATAAAGCAAAAAATACGAATAAACGGCGCTGTTCCTTAACATAGAACCCGTCTACGTTAAGAAAGCGAGAAAATTCGGCGTCCTTCCTTTACATAGAGCATGTCTACGTTAAGAAAGTGAGAAAATTCGGCGTCCCTCCCTTACTTAGACCGCATCTACGTTAAGAAAACAAGAAAATTCGATGACCTTTCTTAACATAGAGCACGCCTATGTTAAGAAAGTAGGAAAAATCGGCGTCCTTCCTTTACTTAGAGCATGTCTACGTTAAAAAAGAAAGAAAAATCAGCGTCCTTCCTTTACATAGACCATGTCTATGTTAAGAAAGCAGGAAAAATTGGTGACCTTTCTTAACATAGAGCACGCCTACGTTAAGAAAGTGAGAAAATTCGACGCCCTTCCTTTACATAGACCGCATCTACGTTAAGAAAGCAAGAAAATTCGATGACCTTTCTTAACATAGAGCACGCCTATGTTAAGAAAGCAGAAAAAATCGGCGTCCTTCCTTTACATAGGGCCGTCTACGTTAAGAAAGCGGGAAAAATCGACGCCCTTCCTTTACTTAGAGCACGCCTATGTTAAGAAGGCAGAAAAATTCGGTGACCTTCCTTTACATAGAGCACGCCTACGTTAAGAAAGCAGGAAAAAATGACGGTAATCCCTAACATTTTTATATAATATAAATAACAGCATGTTGAAGGAGCATCATAAATGAAAACAAGAGAGGACGCTATCCATTACTGTTTAAAACTGGAAAACACGTATGAAGATTACCCCTTTAAAGATAAGAATTGGACATTAATGCGCCACAAAAAAAATAAAAAAGTCTTTGCCTGGATTTTTGAAAGAAACGGCCATATTTGGATCAATGTGAAAGGTGAAAACGGCTGGCTGGACTTTTATCGCCGGAAATACCACGCTGTTGTTCCGGCATACCATCTGAACAAAGAACATTGGAATTCCGTTATTCTTGACGGCACCGTCCCGGAGGAAGAAATCTGTGATATGATAAGGCAAAGCTATCACTTAACGAAGAAAAAAGGAATTCAGTCAAATAGGGGCCGGTAAAAATGAGAACTCGCATTACGGAGATATTAAAAATAAAATACCCCATTATCCAAGGAGGCCTTGCTTATCTCGGATATGCGGAATTAGCTGCTGCTGTTTCCAATGCGGGCGGCCTGGGGCAAATCACTGCCGCGACGCTGCGAACACCTGAAAAACTTCGCAATGCAATTCACAAAGTACGAAAATTAACCGGGAAGCCCTTCGGTGTAAACTTTGCAATCGCAAGGTATAACGGCCGGTACGAGGAGTTGCTTGAAGTGGCCATTGAAGAAAAGGTTCCAGCCATTTCCATCAGTGGCGGTAACCCGCAACCGGTCTTCGAAAGGATAAAAGGAGAAAACATTCGTACACTTGTCCTTGTGGCTGGAACAAGACAAGCACAAAAAGCTGAACAATTGGGTGCAGACGCAGTGATCGCCGTCGGGCAGGAAGGCGGGGGCCATTTAGGCCGGGACGACATTGGCGGCATGTTGCTCATTCCCCGGGTTGCAGACGAAGTATCCATTCCTGTAATCGCCGGCGGGGGCATTGGCGACGGACGTGGATTATTGGCTGCCCTTTCTCTTGGCGCAGAAGGAATTCAAATGGGGACCCGTTTTATTGCCACCAAAGAATGTATTCATGCACACGAGAAATATAAGCAAACAATCGTGCATGCAAAAGAAACGGATACAGTAGTGATTAAGAGAACATTAGGGGCACCGGGCCGGGTCTTGAAAAACCGCTTTGCCTTGAATATTATGGAACGTGAACAGGAAGGGGCATCCTACGAAGACCTGAAAGAGATGATTAGCGGTAGCGCAAATTGCAACTATATTTATGACGGGAATGAAGAAAAAGGTTATGCTTGGGCCGGACAGGTCGTCGGCCTTATTCATACGATTCCGACAGTGCAGGAATTGTTTGACGAGATGATGCATACTGCAGAAAAAGGGTTATCCCGATTAGATCATATTATGAAAGAACAAACCCATAGATCATCGTGAAGCAACGATTGACAAACCTGACGGGGCTCCCTGCCCAACACTCGTTTGGTTGGAGAAAAATTGACCCCCCTGCTAAAAATCTGCCAAAGATCCATCTTTGGCAGATTTCTCATTCCTATCCGGCACCAGTTAGAATTCACGTGCTTTCCCGGCTTCAACATCCAAGAATTTAAATCGAGGCAACTGGCATCCGCCCCAGCTCCCCGGCTGCCTTCACTCGGATTCTTGTCGCATTTCCCGGAAGATAGGCGAGCGGCACATCTTCTATATCCACGATGACAAGGCTGCCGGGATCTGCCCCTGCTTTGATCGCTTCTTGCTTCGCCTGGGATTTGGCAGATTCCAATGCCTGTTCCCTGCCTATTTCGTCAAGAACGTAAATTTTTTCAATTTGGCCGCTGACTTGTGCAATCGCAGAACCAATCGCATTGGCAACACCGGAATGTTCCGGGCGGATGACCCGTGATGCGCCCTTTAAAGAGTCCGGCAGCAATACACTCCCGCCGCCAACAAGGATGACCGGAACCGGTGCCGCACTTGTTTTCATCTTATCGATGGCTTCTTCGACCATTTCCACCATTCTGCCATACACCTGCTGCATCACTTTTTTGTCAAGATGCGCTACTTTTTCCGGGTCGCCCAGTTCCACTTTTCCAAGTGCTACTGCCACATCGGTGGTGGTGAGGGTGTCTCCCCCGAAAATCAAACCTTTTTCCGGAAGCCTGTAACCGACGCTGTCCGGCCCGATTGTGAACTCCCCGTTATCCCGGATTCGTACAATTGTCCCGCCGCCAAGACCGATTGAAATGAGATCCGGCATGCGGAAATTTGTCCGCGCTCCGCCGATTTCAACGGCAAGCGATGACTCCCGGGGGAAAGAGTTGACAAGTACGCCGGCATCCGAAGTCGTCCCCCCGACATCGACCACGATCGCATCAGACAATTGGCTTAAATAAGAAGCGCCGCGCAGTGAATTGGTCGGTCCGCAAGCAACCGTAAAAATCGGATATTTTACGGCATAATCAACCGACATCAGCGTGCCGTCGTTTTGCCCGAAAAAGACGCGTGCTTTGATACCTTCATTTTCGAGTGCCTGAATAAATCCTTCTGCGGCTGTTTTGGCAACATTGACAACCGCTGCATTCAAAATGGTTGCATTTTCCCGTTCAAGCAGGCCGACGGAACCAATTTCGGACGATAACGAAATCGCAACCTCATCTCCTAATACTTCCCTAAAAATTTCGCTTGCCCTGTGCTCATGGTCCTGGGAAACAGGTGAAAAGACGGAAGTGATCGCAATAGAATCTACTTTTCCTTTCACTTCCCTGGCAATTTGAAAAAGATAATGGGTATCGAGCGCTGTAATTTCCCGGCCGTCAAACTCATGGCCGCCGCGAACGAGATAAACGTGTTTCCCTAACGCTTCCCTTAAATCTTCCGGAACGCCGATCAACGGTTTCACAGCCAATGTGGCCGGCGCGCCGATCCTCACAACCGCAATATGATTTAATCTCTTTCTTTCTACAATGGCATTTGTACAATGTGTCGTGCCAAGCATGGCATAGTGTATTTGATCGCGCGGGACATTGGCATCGCTGATGATCTTATGCATCGCATGGTATATGCCTGTTGCCACGTCTTCCGTTGTCGGCGATTTGGTTTCCGCAATCACAGTATTCTTTTCATCCAGTAAAACGGCATCTGTATGTGTGCCGCCAACGTCGATTCCAACACGGTAAACTCCCATTATGAACGCACTCCTTCTTTTGCAAGTTCTTCCACCGGAACATAGTCCACATCATATCCGAAATATTTCGGGCCGACCGTTGCCAGTCCTTTTTCTGTTCTCCATTTTGGATGGCACGGAATTCCAATGACAACACACCGGGCGCCGTAACGAATTCCCTCTGTTGTGATCGGGAGCCCCGTTTCCGCATCCAAAACAGCGATTAAATCCGGGGTCATGCACAATAAACGTTCTTCCGTCCGGGCCAAAAGATGCTCGTTTTGAAACCGAAGCGTAAGCGTCTCTCCTTTATTTTCATGCATGCCTTCAAACGTTGCTGTCCCTCTTGCAAATCCGGATTCCGTTTTACGGTTAATATCTTTCACTTTGCCGGAAAACAGCGGAAACCCTTTGACGCTTTTGACAACTTCCCGAATTGGATTTGCGTTGTTTTCCTTTGCTTTCCGGATCGTTTTGCCAATGGTTTCTTCGAGTTTTAAAATATTGCGGACGCCGCTTTCTTTTAAATTTCTCCCTTTCATCGCGTACATGGCAGTCATCGCAGATCCTCCCATTTGGACCGTTGCTGCCCGGGCAATCCTTTCTGTCCAAACATTATCGATGGTAGAAAGGACAACGGTATTTCCTTTTTCATCCGCTAAAACGGCCGGCGTTGCAGCTATCCCGTCCAGATAAAATGTCACCATTTGCAGTTCCGGAAAAGCCCGCCCCATTCCATCCGCATCGACAACAGGCAACCCCAGTTTCGCAGCTAACGCAAAGGGCAGCATGGAGTTGACCCCGCCGACCTCAATGGGAAAAGTAGCATAAATTTTATCGCCAAGATACGTTTCCAATTTTTGAAAAGCAACGAACGCTTCCTCACCGCTAGGCGCTTTTTCCAGCATGACAGTCGGTGCGCCCATCATGGAGGAAGGAACCACCAGGGCATCATCCGGCACTTCTTCCGCATCCAATAAAGTGACCTCGCCGTATTCTTCAATTGCCTGGATTGCCATCAGCTTCCCGATGTACGGGTCACCGCCGCCCCCTGTGCCCAGCAAGGCGGCTCCAACTGCGATATCTTCTATTTCCTGTATTCCGATTTTTCTCATTACTTTTTAGGCCTCCAATATTCAGGTTCTTTAAGATGCAATTTTTTCTTCAGCGGGGTTTTTCCTGACGGCCTGGACAATCAGCATGCCTGCCAGATATACCGCTGCACTCGCCGCCAATGAATTGATGGACGGGATCCCCATTTTCACAAAGTATCCGACTGCAAAACCCGCAGCCCAGGAAATCATCGTAACCCAGTTTACATTTTCTTCTGTCTCCGGCAAGGTTCCTTTCATCCGGCTGGCATCCAATTCCTTCTTGTGCGTTCTCAGTACAAAGTAATCCACGACAATGATGCCAGCAATCGGCGGCACCAGAACCCCGAGAAAAACAAGAAAATCCGTAAAGCGGCCGAGGATGCCCATCACAGACAATAACGTCCCGATGATGCCGATGACGAGCGTCACGAGGCCGCGATTCAATTTGACGTTCAATATGCTGTCAAAGATATTCGTAAAGCCGAGTGATGAGGAATACAAGTTCAAGTTATTGATTTTAACGGTGGAAAAAACAACAACCAATGCGCCCAGCCACCCGGAAGTTTGCATCATGATGCTCGCCACGTCACTTGTTTTGGCAGCAAGCGCCATGAGTACGGCAATCATATTGATCCCAAGCTCACCGACAATGGTGCCGATCATCGTCATCCAGAAAACATCTTTCCCGTTTTTGGCAAATCTGCTGAAATCCGGCGTAATCACGGCTCCGATAATAAACCCGCCCGCCACCATTGTTGCGGCAACACCCATTGTCAGCGGTTTTCCGGCAGGTGCGCTTGCCACTAACTCCGTAATAGAGGATTTGTTGAGCACATCATAAATGCCAACTGCCACTGCCAATAGAAAAGCAGGAACAGCGATGGATGCTGTTACACTTAAAATTTTAAAACCAAAGATGACAAGAACCGTTACACCCAAGCCTGTAATCGCGGCCGCAACCGGCAGGCTGATTGCCCCGTTCGTGGATTGTACGATCCCCTGGGCAAAGACAGCGTTTTGTACGCCAAACCAGCCGATGCAAGAAATGGCAATTACAGCGCCAATGATGCTTGACCCGTACCTGCCAAAGCCCGTCCACCGAGATAGCAGGCTGGTTGACATCCCTTCTTTTGCACCCGCATAGCCAAGCAGAAAACTAATGACTTCAAGGATGACACTGCCGAACATCGTTGCCCAAAAAGCCTGCCAAAAGTTCATCCCGTATCCTAATGAAGCCCCCAGAATAAATTGTGAAATCGTTGCTAATGAGCCAACCCGGACAATGGTGATATTCCACAACGATTGGCGGCCGGACGACGGTACCCGGGACAGAGCATAATCATCACCAAGACTTGATTTTTTTTGCATTTTGCAGCCTCCGTTTTATAAAATTTGCTCGCCTACAGCTTTTATTTTGATCCGGAGAATTTCCCCTTTCATGTACTCAAAAGGATACTCTTCTATATAAGTAAGTTTGACGGTATCAGGATCTGCGCCCTTTTTGATGGCTTCTAATTTGCAGGCAGAAGCTGCTTCGGCCACCACTTCTTTTTTTGAGCGGTCATTTAACCAGTACACTTTATCTGACACTTCGCTGATGGTCGCATCACAAGCCCCGATTGCCCCGCTATACGGATAGCCGGCCGGATTCAGCACTTTTTGGTACTTTCCGAATAATTTCGGGTTAAAAAGCGGGCTGCCCCCGCCGACCAGTACAATGGGGAGGTTTTTTTCTTCATTTTGCAACCGGTCCAGGATTTCTTTTATTTTTTGCACCACATATTGGACAACCATCGCACAATCATTCGTTGGTACATATTTTAATTTTTCTGTTTGGAGTTCGGGGTCATAAAAAGCATCAGGAAAGAGCTTAAGAAAGCAATCACTGACTGTCAGTGCATCTCCTCCCCAGGCAATGCCGTATTGCTTAATATCATTCGAAAGCAGCGGCAACAGCTCCACTTCCCCCTTCCGGATAACAGGCCTGTTCCCTGTGCCAAAAGGTAGGGAAATGATTTCCGGCATCTCAAGCCCTGCTTCCAAGCCGGGGAAATCGGAAGAGCCCATGACTTCAGGCAAATCCTCGCCGACAACACGTGCAGCATACACCTTGCTTCCGCCGATATCCACCGCAATCACATCTTGAAGCCCGGAAAGTTTCGCTGCCCCTTTCAAACTGTTGGCCGCTCCGGAAGCAAGCGTTAGGACCGGGAATTTCATCGCTTGTTCAACAGACATTAACGATCCGTTATTTTGCGTCAGCCAAAAAGGGCATTCCAGCAAGAGAGAGGAGAAGCCATCCGCTAAATTGGCAAGTATTTTTTCGATCACTTTCGATAATAAGCTGTTGAGCAAAGCGGCATTTTCCCGTTCCACAAACCCAAGGGTGCCAAATGGATGGGAAACCGTAATAGGCATTTCCGGGAATCTTTTCCGGATTTCATTTTTTACCGCAACTTCCTCATTTTCATACAAAGGGGAATAGCTGCCCACGATGCAGACGGCATCAATTTTTCCATCAGCAATGGATTGGTAAAGCGGTTCGAGCGGTTTGAAATCCGCGATCCGGCCGCCGCTCTTGTTGTAGCCATGATCACTTTCCATAAAATACGGCTCTGTGATCAAACGCCGAAGTGTTGCCGGCCATTTAAGCGCCGGGGTGATATTGACAGGCCTTCTCGCAATGCGGATTAGAGCTGTTTTTGCTAAAACCTTCTCATCGTATACGGCATTCATTAGTTCTGTTGTTCCGATATAAATCCCTTTTACTTCCTCTGCCCTGATCTCTGATTTTTGCAGCAGGGCCTTCATTGATCGATATACGCCTGTATAGACATCAGGGGTGGTCAAAGAACTGGAAACCATTTTGAGCTTCCCATCACCGGAAACCAAAACGGCATGCGTGTTGGTCCCGCCAATATCAATGCCAATTTTCACCTTGCTGCCTCCTCCCGGCCGTTTCCTTCTGAAGAAACTGATTTGGAATCCGGAACATTTCAGGACCCGTTTGTGCAAGCATTTTTTTCGTCTGATACAGTCCCGGAGCCTTTACCGTTAAAACCATGGCCATCATCCCTTCACGGAGTTCCGATACAGCTACAGGCAGCCCGGTTTCATAATGAACGAAAATGATTAAATCAGGGGTTGTACAATGGCACGCATCCGGAATTTGAAAAGAAAGAAATTCATTTTGAAAATACAGTTTTGCGCGTTGCTTATGGTATTCCATCTGCCCGGCCAGTTCCAACGCGCCCACCAGCATTTTCTCTTCAAACCAGCGATTGATGGCCCGGATTTTCCCGGCAAACGCAATCTCCATCTCCCCGTATACAGATTGAAAAAAGGCATGGCGCAACTGCTGCACTTTCACCCAGATAGAGGCGTTTTGGGCAAGTATTTTTCCAATTTCCAGTGCCAGCTTCAATGTTCCCGGTACCATGGCCGCCCTCATACGGGACCCACTAGCCCCGAAGCAGGCAAAATGGCAATACCCATCCTGCTGAAACATAAATTCTTTCAAAGTGCGCGAGACATGCTTTGCTTCATTTATTACGAGCGTTTCGTCTTTTGAACAGGCGGCGAGCGGAACGGCCGGGATTCCAGCATGATAGAAATGCACCATCTCCAGTTCGGGGAAGGATCTGCCCATCCCATCGCCATCAATGACCGGAAGATGGCATTTGAACGCAGCCAGTAAAGGGGTTAATGCATTGATCCCCCCAATCTCCATTGAAATCACAGCGTCTGCTTTTCTGCCTGACACAGATTCATATTCTTTCAAAGCTTTTACAATTTCTTCCCCTGCAGGCAGATCTTCTTTCATTAACACCGTGGACCCTGCGGCTGCGACCGGCACGACCCACTCGTCTGCCATTTCAACTGCGGTTTTTACTTCTATCACGTCATCTTCTTCCATAGCAGACAAAAGCAAATACGCTGCTATTTTCGTATCCCCGCCGCCTCCGCTGGATAAAAATTTTGCGCCGGCGCTTATGTAAGCAATGTCTTCCTTGTGAATGAACCAGCTCACGACCTCACCCCTCACCAAATACAATGCAAATATCGTGCCAAAAATATAAACGGACAGAATCGTTCATTTCGCAATGTATTCGGACATTTTCAAAGTTTAAAAATCATTTTTCTCATTTTACAGTTTGAGAAAAGCACGTCCAGTTTTGCCGTTTTTCCTCGTAAAATGTTGAGTTTTCTCGTTTTTTCTCATCTTTTCGCATGGTTTCTCATAATTCTCATTTTTATCCCTGTATCTTCTTTAAATACCGGTACAAGGTAGCCAAACTGATGCCCAAATCCGCTGCTGTTTTTTTCTTTCCCTCTGTACTCCAGCCGTTTCGCTCCAACAATTCCAGCACTTTCCTTTTCTCCAGTCTGGTTTGATAATGATTTGTCCGTTTCGGTTTTACAGATGGAGGAAATGATTTTGCCCCTCTTTGTAAAGAGGATGGGAGGCTTTCCAATGTTACCGTGTCCCCAATCTGCAATTCCACAAAATGGCGGACCACATTTTGCAACTCCCGGATATTTCCCGGCCAATCATATTGCATAAGCCTGTCGAGTGTTTCTGCCGCTAAATTTTTCGAATCTCTGTTCAAATCTTTTGAAAACTTTTGAATAAAATGCTCAATCAGGATAGGCAGGTCTTCTTTTCTTGCCCTGAGTGGCGGAATATAAATGGGAATCACGCTGATCCGGTAATACAAATCTTCCCGAAATTCTCCCTTTCTGATCAATTCCTCCAAATTCCGGTGTGTTGCTGTGATAATGCGGACATCGATCTTCCTGCTTTTGTTTGAGCCAATCCTTTCCAAAGTTTTTTCCTGTAACACCCGGAGTATTTTTGCCTGCAGATACAAGGACATATCCCCGATCTCGTCTAAAAACAGCGTGCCGTGATTGGCCAGTTCAAAGCGCCCCGGTTTTTCTTTTTCCGCTCCCGTAAAGGCCCCTTTTTCATAGCCAAACAGTTCGCTTTCCAGCAAGTTTTCAGGTATCGCCGCGCAATTTAAGGCAACAAAAGGCTGATCTTTCCGCTCACTTTCATGATGGATGGCTTGGGCAAACATTTCTTTTCCCGTTCCGCTCTCGCCGCGCAGCATGATGGTTACATCGCTTTTAGACACCCTTTTTGCTGACTGGATCGTCTGTTTTAGTATCTCACTGACGCCGAGAATATCTTCAAAATGGTAAAGGCGCCGGCCGGCCTGCTCCGGTTTTTCTGTCTTCTTTGATTTTAAAAGGATCATATACGAGACAATCCCTTGTTTGCTTTTTACCGGTTGAATGGTGGCAAAATAGGCTTCCCCCTGGTTTCCCGGCACCTGCACCACCATCTCATCCTTTTCGTTCCTGCTTTTGATGCTTTCCCATTTTTCCTTTGTGATATATTGCATAATCTTTTCACCCATTAAGGTGGTTCTTCTTTTGCGAAAGAGCGAAGCCATATGTTCATTCATTTCCTGGATTAGTCCGTCCTGGTCCACTAGACAAAAAGGCTCGGTAATGGATTGAATCAGTTTCCGGGTTTCGAGATGGATCTCCCCGAACATTTTTTGCCATGTTTCCCTTTCTAATTTCTCAGCCACCCATTGGCAGGCCAGTTCTGACAATAACTTCAAGTATTGGATGTCACGGGCAAACCTTTCTTTCTCGCCCTGCTTCGGCCGCAACAATAAGACAGAGACCACTTTCATCTCCTGAACAATCGGAAAATAGCAAACGGCTTCCGCCTCTTCCCGTCCCGCATCCATTCTTACGCCCGATTTGAACATTTCTTTTATATACGCTTGATCCAAACCCTCACACTGTAACAACGCATCCTTTTCCTTTATCTCCACAAAACCAGGAGTAGCGAAAAAAAAGGCTTCATTTAATGACTGTTCAAATTCCGTGTATGGCATCTGCAACTCCCTCCAAAAACTACTTTCCTGTAATCATAGCACGATAATTAAATGTTTCACAAATCCGTGTTACCAAAATAACCAATTAGATTGATGTTCCGCTCCTCCCCTTTATGTGTTACGATACTCATATAAAAAGCTCTCCCTATGGATCGCCTGCCAGCTGCCATAGGAAGAGCTGATTTTCGATTTTTGTTTTGTTTGGGCATGGTCCAGTCTTAATGAGCAGAGACCTCATCAGGGATTGCGGCGATGCCCAATTTTTCAAAGACAAGGGCTTTGCTTGCAACATATGCGTTATACTCAATTCTCTCAAGCATATCATAGGCTTTGTGTAGGGTTTCATCTGTAATCAGGATACCATGCCTATTGAGCAGCATGGCTGCCGGTGTTACTTTTTCCCCTAACGAGATAATGTGCTTTCGGACAGTTTCTGCCAGTTCTACTGTTGTTGCCGGGCGGTATTCCAATGTTGGGATTTTTCCGAGCTTTTGTGTAGCCTCGGTTAAATTCGGCATATCCATTCCCAAAGTCGCAAAAACGAAAGATTCCTTTGGATGGGCATGGAGCACACAGCCGATCGATTCATTCTCATGATAACAGGCCATATGCATATTGATTTCCCTTGTAATTCGGCCGTCTCCCTCTACAATATTCTCATTCATATCAACAACTAAAATTTGATAAGGTTCCAAATTGCACAGCTTCTCCTGCGACATTAATGTCGGCGTCATAATAATATGTTTACCGTTCATCCGGACGCTGACGTTCCCACCTGCAGCATTTGTGTTAAACCTATCAAACATTGTTTTCACAACTGTACAAAGATCTCTTCTTTCCGCTTCATATAACATAGCAATTCCTCCCTGATTTTTCGATGTTTTCAAACTTCACATTCTGCTCGATGTTCCCGGCTTCTTTAATATCAAATCCGGAACTTGTTGCCTGCATTGCCTTTGAGGCACTGACAGCTGTAGCAAACTTCAACATTTTCTGAACATCATACCTGCAGGACATGCCATAGACCAATCCACCGACAAATGCATCCCCGCATCCCGTATCATTTACAGTATGAACATCCGGCGGAGTGACTTTATATACAAGATTGTTGTAAAATAGCAAAGATCCATCTTTCCCAAACGAAACAATAAAGTAAGGAATCTTCGATAGTTCTGACTTTTGATAAGCGGCAATACAATCTTCAATGCTATTGATTTCCAATTGCATCAGCTCAGCAAATTCAAATTGATTGGGTTTGACCAGGTCCGGTTCTGCCTGGATGGCAGCTTTCAAATAGGGCCCCGAAGCGTCGACCACCAATTGGACACCTGTCTCCTTTATTTTCCTTAAGACCCATTCATACTCTTCCGGTCTCGTTGTTTTTGGCGGATTACCTGCCACTGCCACGATGTCGCCGGGGTTGCATCTTTTGATAAAATTTTTTGCAAACCCTTCAAGATCTTCCTTCTTTAAAACGGGGCCGGCATGGGTAATCATATAGCTACCCTTCTGTGAGTCATCGGTTATCACAAAATTTTCGCGGACGGTTTGCCCGGGGACCACGTAAAAAGCTGACTCAACCTGTTTCTCCCGTAATAAAGCTATCAATTCATCTTTCCGATTTTCACCGACCATCCCGGCTGCAATATTTGGCTGGCCCAGGGCGGATAAAACAACCGATATATGTGTCCCTTTCCCTCCTATATCAAAGGCTGTGTTAGAGACCGTGTTATTTCTTCCCCTTGTTAGTTCGCCATTAATATGGATGACTCTATCAATGGCTGGGTTCAGCGTAATGGTATATATCATTATTTCGCCTCCTTCTTCTTAAGATAGCGTTGTCTGATTTCTTCTGCTTTTGCGTCAAAATCGGCGAAGAGCAAATCGTACGCACAATAGCGGACCAAAATACCAATCGTAAGTGCCATGATCCACATCATCAAATTGCCGCTTAAAAAGCCTAAAACGAGAAGGATACCGGCAAGAATCAGCATGCTTCTCCAAAACCATTTTTCTAACTGGTGATGGCTCATAAAGACTGCTCCTTTTTAAAAACATCTGCCACATGTTCCTTATGGTTTTGCCCGAAATAAGCGGCATTATCTTTCTTCCTGCCGTAGTAAAACAGTGCAAAGAGTGCGAGCCATAAAACCGAAAGTAGCATGCCCCACCATTTCCCTGCCATTGCCTCTGCGAAAGCAAATTTAAACTCCCCGTTTTCAATTGTGCTCCATGTCAGCATCGTCCCCTCTGCAACCTTCACTGCTCCCGTTTCTTGAGCAAGCCTTGTAATATAAGGGGAGAAGAATGTTGCAATATAAAGAAATACAGGGGTTGTCACAATCCCGTATATAATCATTCGGAGCAGATTTCCCCTTGTAAGCAGCACAACTGCCACTGCGATCGATAAGTTGATGATGCCGCCGAATGGCAGAACTTTATTCCCTGGCAAAATAACAGCGAAAAGCAGTTCAAACGGAATTAAGATAATGGCAGATACCCAAATTTCATTTCGTCCAGCCAGTATCGGCCAATCAAGCCCGATAAAGATTTCCCGGTCGCCAAAATGCTTCCTCATAAACTCGGAAATGGCTTCAGATATCGGGGATAACGCTTGCATAAATAGTTTTGAAACCATTGGAAAAAGTGTTAGCGCAGTTGCAGCCTGAATAGCAAGAATCAAGGATTTAGAGATGCCGTAGCCCGCAACTAAACCAAGTAAGAAGCCGATAATGGCACCCATGACATGATTTTCTGCAAAAACGCCGAGTTTTTCTTTCAATGCTTCTGCGTCCATTTTCTTATTCATAAATGGGACCTTATCCAACAGCTTATCGATTGGATAAAGCAGACTGGCAATTAAGGTCATATGATGCGGAACGGTTACGCCGGGTATTCCGGTTAAATCTTCAATTTCCCTCCCCCAAATATCGCCGATTTTCAATTCTACGATGACTTGAATCGCAACGACCACAAAGGCCAAATAAATATTCCCGGAGATATAGGAAATCATGACAGCTACAAAACATTTCCCCCACACATTCCACATATCTACATTTAGCGTTTTGGTCCATTTAAACAGCAACATTACAATATTGATCGCAATCTGGAGCGGGAAAACCAAAAAGGCGAGCGGCCAAGCCCAGGTTATCGATGCGGCGGTTGTCCAGCCGCCATCAATTGCAGTCAGGGAAATGCCCGTATTTTTTGCAAAAGACTGTGCCGCCGGGCTAATGGCATCTAACATATAACCTACAACCAGGTTCATACCGGCAAATGCCACACCGAAAATAATGGCTGCGCCAATTGCCTCTCTGAGTTTCATCCGTGCACAAATTCCAATAATCAACATTATGATTGGAACGAATACTGAAGCGCCCATATTTAATACATACTGAACAACATGCTGTAACACTTCCACGGCGATCCACTCCTTTTATTTGTGGTTTATTTCAAGGCTTCTACCAGCTTCTCCACTTCTTTGTCCATGCCCATTCCGGTAAGAAACGCAATGCCATTTAGCGTGGGAACGCCATAATCTGTTTTCGGCTTTGTAATCGCAATATAGACGTCACAATTTTTCACATGGCGGTCCAGCGATTTGATATCAACTGCTTCCACCTCGGCGCTGATCTTCTTTTCCTGCAGGATTCTTTTCACCTTTGAAGCCACTGTCTGGCTGGTTGCCACACCTGAACCACAAGCGACAATAACTCTTTTCATTTTTCATCAACCTCCAAATTGTTTTTTTAAGTAATCCGCCATTGCATGTGTGTCTTGAATGGACAGGATCGTCCGGACAAAATCCCCGTCATTGAAACATTTCATAATATCCGACAGTAAGCCGACTTGTTTTTCCGGATTTTTAATTCCCAGCATAAAAATGACTTTGGCCTGAACCGGAATATCAGTCGTTCCCATATGCATAAAAGGGATATTATTTTTTAGCCTTGTGACAAAAACAAACGGTTTTTCCACATGAAAAGCGTCCGTATGCGGAATTGCAAATTGAATATACTCGTTCGCCAAGCCTGTCGGATATAAGGCTTCCCTTTCCATGACAGCCTTGCAAAAGGAAGGCTTTACATATTCCCTTTGTTTAAGAATCGCGCTGGATGCACAGAAAAATTCCGCTTGAGTTTTGTAATCCGCATCTAAAACGATAAACGCCTCCTGAAACATTTCAGCAAAATTATGGTGGATCTCCTCCACAAAAAACTGGGGAACACTGTTGCCGTTATTCAACCGCCTCACCTCCTTTCAAAGATTTTGAGCAGTTGTTTAGGAGACGCTGCCGACTTGATTTGCCTAAGCGCCTTTGAATCAAGAAAAATATCATTTAATTTGGATAAAGTTAAAACATGAGAGTTATCTGCTGAAGGTGCTAATGCAACCATTAATGAAACCGGCCTATGATTTGGAAACATCACAGCTTTCTTAAAAAGGACGATCTGAATATCCGGATAGTTGACCCCTTCATCAGGTCTCGCATGTGGCAGGTAAACATCGGGACCAATCAGCATCGTTTGATAATGTTTATAAAACGCGCTTTTAACAGCTTTAAGATAGCACGGTTCTATTGCGTTTCTTTCCAGTAATGGTGCAAATATAGTATCCACCACCTCTTCCCATGAAATTTCATATGATAAAATGGAGATATTTTGTTCCGTTAATTTCAGACCCGAGGCATCACTTTCTTCACCAGTTTCATTTTTTCTGTCACCTTCAAAAAAGGTCTTGACCGTTTCTTCTACAAGATTCATTTTATCTGTAGGAATAAAGTCTTTAATCGCATAAACGATCCCTTTTGCCTTTTTCTTGGTGTCGAGATCAAGCAGCTTTTGAACAAGTTTTTTCAATTGCTGCCGGCTTTCCTGTTCCAGGAATGGCGGCACAACGATAGTCGTCGCCTTGCTTTTATATGGAATCGTTGTAAAAATAAAATCCACTTCAATCGGACGGCTTTCAAACTGCCGGAAAGAATAAGCCCCGATAAATTCGAAATCCGGAAACATCTCTTTTAAATTTTCAAGGAGCAATTTGGAAATCGAAGTACCGTTATGGCAGAGAACCACTGCTTTGAAAATGGATTTTGCATTTTCCTTTGTTTGATACATCCACCCTAAAACAATCATGGACAGATACACCCGCTCTTCGGGAGATAAGGCATGGCCAATTAAGTTTTCAAAAGGGGCAGCTGACTCGGAAACAACTTGATAAATAAAGCCATGATCTTTGATAAATTTTGTTTTAAGCGGGTTGTTAATTTGGAATCCAAGCAAATTACGAAAGATGGCAGGCTGAATATGCAGCAAAATCTTTTCCTTTAGATCTGATTCTTTAATAAACCCAATCGCAAGTTTTGATTTTAAGCGATCAACAAATCTATCAACGGCCAAAGAAATTTCATCACTGTCAGATAATCGAAACGCTGATTCAATCATATTAGAAGATAAAATTTGCAAAGTAAGATAGATCAAATCCGGTTCTTTGAGAAATGGATAGTCCTGAAAGGCATCTCTGATGACCGGGTACTCTTTTGTATTCCGAATATCATACCGGTGCATTTGAAAAGACCATTCAATTGGATGATTCTTTGCTCTCGCCAGTATCGCACACAAAATATACGGCAATTCATTTACTTGCTCATCGGTTAATTGAATTTCGATATTATGCTCAATTTCCTCCAGCTTTTCTCTCATCAAGTGAATATCTGTTTCAGAAAGCAGATGAAACGTTATCATTTTCGTTTTCCCGTATACAGTTTTGATCAGGTCTCTTGTGATTTGAATCAGTTTATTTCGGATAATCATTTCCGGCCCCTTAAACTGGTATCCGCCTTTCCGCGAATAACTCAATTGAATAGGATCATGCCGAAATAATTCCTTTATCTTTTTAATATCTGTAAAAGCTGTGTTCCTGCTTACGAAAAATTGTTCTGATAATTGTTGCAACGAGGAAGGATCATGATGGGTGAGCAGCCTGTATATGATCAAGTTTCTTCTCAGTTCCACTTCATATTCCTGCAAAAAACTTTTTTCCTGCAATGTCAGCATATCAAAACTTTCTTCTATGCCAGCACCGGAAACAAGAATCTTGTTATCCTGTATTTTGATTGATCCTCCCGGAAGCACTGAATTAATCTGCTCGATCATTTTCCGTATTTCCTCTTCTTTCTTTGAAAGAAGTTGCCCGACTGTTTCAAGTGAAATTTCCTGGTGCGCCAGTATGAAATTCAGCACTTCTTTATCCATCAACTTCATTCCCATGCCTCCTTCCACTTTCATTATACGTTCGGCCCCTGGCCAACTTCATCACAACATTATAAAGCGCTTACATTCCGGCTGTGATGAAGATTCGAAACAATTAAACCTTGCGGAGAAAGCATGATGATCCTGCAGAACTTGAAAACAAAAAATAGCGGCGTTATGCCGCTATTTTTTCTTAAAAGAACAACTTGAACAAATCACCGGTCCAGTTTCTTGCTCCCCAGTTTTCTATGGAAATCCTTGTCCTTTGGCGTACTTGGGTCGATCCCTTTTAACTGCGGGACATACGCACAGACCAGTTGAACCGGGATGATGTACTCATAAGTTTTATAAAATGGGTGATTCAAAAAGTCTGCTTTTAAATCTTTTGGCGTTTCCCGCCCATTTTTGCCAATCACATAAATGTGGTTTGTCCAATCAGATAATACATTGATCAAGGTCTCAACACGGCCTTCTTCTCCTGTATCGAGAATGATAATGGTAGAGTCCTCGTTAACAGCATTGTAAATACCATGGACGAACTCTTCAAATTCATAGCCGGTTACAGGAATACGCATTGTTTCCAGCAGTTTTAATGCACTTTCCAACGTATCACCGTAAATTTCCTTTGTCCCGACCACGCGGATATCTTTTGCTGCAGCCAAGTTCTCACGGTTTTGAGACACCCATTGCAATGATTGTTCATAAATGGCAAGGAAATGGTCGGCATATGCCTCTAATTGGGTGATTTCAGCTGCATAGTCCTCCGCTGATATTCTTCCGTATGATTTCGCCAACTGTAATGCAAATAACGTAAGATTCAGTTTTGTACAGTAGAATCCCTTTGTTTTTGCGCCGGCCGTTTCTTCCCCGCAACGGACGGTTAAAATATAGTCCGAAATTTCGTCAATGAGGGCTCCCTCTGTGCCTGCCATTGAAGCAATGCTGCATCCTGCTTCCTTACCGGTTTTCATGGCATGGTATGTTGAATAACTGCTTCCTCCCTGTGAAATACCGATCAACAATGTTTTGGAAGCATCATCAAGAAATGTTTCCTTGTCAATTTGGAATGGGTAAAACACATCAACATAAATGCCCAGAAAATGCTGCATCAATTTTTTCGTCTGAGCAGCAGAATGGTAACTTGTCCCTGATCCTGTCACTACAATCCGGCTAAATTTTTCTTTTCGGACTTCCGCAAATAATTCGTCTGCCCCTTGAATAATTTCCTTCATTTTTACAGGTGTTTCTTTCATGTAATCTTCAATGTTCATGTTTTATCTTCCTTTCATATTTATAATATTTTAACCCAGTGAAGCAGGATGCCTGCTATGAGGATGCCGACTGTCAGCCATGTAATGCTCACTTTCTTTTTCATCAAATAATAGATTATAAATGTTACAAGAAGCGGCAACATATTGGGCAGGATTTTGTCCAATATATCCTGGATGACAACCTTCGCCCCATTTATATCGAATTTCAGGGGAGTCGTAACATTTAACATCGTTGCAACCATTCCGCCGACGACAACAAGACCGATCGTGGTGGTAATGGACATGATGCGGTCCATCAGCCCCTGCTTCTGGATTCTTTCCAGAGAATTTACGCCAACCTGGTATCCGAATTGCAGGCCGAAAATTTTTACTAAAAAGTTTGGAATGTTGTACAAAAGGAAAAACAAAATCGGCCCGAGAATATTTCCCTGTTGCGCAAAAGAGATGCCAATTCCGGCCGCGATGACCCTGAATGTGCCCCAAAACAGGGAATCACCTATACCAGCTAAAGGGCCCATTAACGATGCCTTGACCGCATTAATGGAAGTTTCGTCAAAATTCGGGTCATTGGCATTCTGCTCTTCCATCGCTGCGGAGATGCCCATGATTGCCGGAGCCACAACAGGGGTTGTATTAAACATTTCCAAGTGCCGCTTTAATGCTGATACCTGTTCATCATGATTCCGGTATAATTTCCGGATGACCGGGATCATGGCGTACGTATAACCTAAGTTCTGCATTCTTTCATAGTTAAAGGCCCCTTGCAAGGCAAACGATCTCCAAAAAACTTGACGGAGTTCTTTTTTGGTTATTTTGGCTTCACTCAAAGTCAATCTCTCCTTCCGTTAAGTTATCGAAGTCATTTGGGCCGGCCTGGGTGTTGCTGCTTTTTTCATCACGGTTCATCACAACATAGATAATAATGGCGAGACAAGTGCCAAATAGAGCAATCGCCGTAATATCCAATTTTAAATAAGAAGCCGCGAGAAAACCGAGGAAGAAAAAGACCACCATTTTTTTTGAGAACAACATATCCAATAACAATGCAAACCCGATTGCAGGCAGCAAATTCCCTGCAATGGTTAAACCATCCAAAATGGTTTTCGGCACCGCATTGATTAAGGCTGTTACCTCCTTTGCCCCCATCAGAATCGCCAGGAAGGTTGGAAGAAAAACACTTAAGAAAAACAGAATTGGCGGGACCCACATCATCAAAGTGACGCCGCGAAAGTTGGCATCTTCGGCATACTTATCGGCCTTGTGAAGGAAGTAACCGTTCATAATCCGTACCAGCACGCCAAGCGATTGTGCCAGTACTGCAATTGGAACCGCAAGTGCCAGTGCAACAGCTACGCCATGTCCCGACAAAATGGCAAATGCTGTGCCAAGCACACCGCCTGTGACGACATCCGGTGGCGTTGAGGCGCCGATGCCAGCAATTCCCATCCAAATCAACTCTAATTGCGCACCAATCATAATGCCGCTCTTTACATCGCCCAATACTAGGCCAACCAATAATCCTGTCACAAGCGGGCGTTCCAGCATCATGACTCCGAAAATACGCCCATCCAAGATTCCGATGCCGGCAACAATCCCCAACATTAATGCATCGATCAGCATCCAACCCAACCCCCAATCACATTAGTTTTTGAGCAAGTCACTCAATGTTTTCTTCTTGTCGCGTGGCAATAACCGGAATTCCAGTTCCACTCCGAGTTCCTGCATTTTCTTAAAGTTTTCCAAGTCCTGTTGATCTACTGCCACTAAATCTGTTAACTTAAGTTTTCCTTCTGAATAGCGCATTCCGCCGACATTGACCGAATGAATCGCCCCGCCGGAACCTTGGGCCAATGAAAGTGCATCTGCGGAGTTTTTGACCAAAACAAGTACTTTGCTTTTTTTTGCCTCGGCAAATTTCCGGACAATTTCGCCGGATTCCTCCACTCCGCGAATATACAGTTTGACTTGGTTCGGCTTTGCCAGATTCAGCGCCATCGCTTTCATTTGATCATTTTTGGCTTCATCATTTACAACCAGGATGACATTCACGCCTAATGATGATGTCCACCCATAAGCAACCTGGCCGTGAAGCAAACGGTCGTCAATTCTCACTAAAGAGATCATCGTTGGCACTTCCTTTCTGTGATGCTAACAATTGATTCAAATGCACGATTCCATCTTTTCCTGCCTGTAAGCCTAGAGAAATCAGATCTTCTGTACTGGTGTCTTCACCCGCCAGCAGCACCGTCAAAGTCATGGGCAGGTTCACACCCGTCAACAACTCAAAATTTTGCAGTTCCATCAGCAATTCCGTGCAGATGTTACAGACACTTCCACCAAACATATCCGTCAATACAATAAAGTGATCCTCCTCCTTTTTGTTCTTTAATATCTTTTTTAATTCATCTTTCGCCGAATCGCCGGATTTATTTTTGGTCATTTGAAAATATGAAACATTTGAAGTATCTCCGACTATCAACGAAACAGCATCTATAAAAGATTTAGATAGATCTCCGTGTGTAGCAAATAAAAAACGTCTCATAAAACCGCTCCCCATTTCAAAAGTTTTTCAATGATTTTTCTAATCTTTAAAAATGCAAAAAGCATGCCAACTTAGTGACATGCTTTTTGCATTTCTTTTCCAAATGCCCATAAACCCTTAAAACAAAAGGTCTATCCATTCATAATATTGAATATATAACCGATTTCAGGAATGTTTAATTGCACACAATAATCATCCTCGAGCACACTAAGCGCACTTTTAATCGCATGAATCTCGTGCGTGTGCGTCCGTTCAAATAAGTCTTGGTCAGGATATTCCGTAATCGGGCTCAAGCGGATTAATCTTTCAACCATGCAACTGATATGAACATAGAGTGCAATTTTTTTATCATTGGAAAAATTTCTGTTCATCTGTTTTTCAAGCTGAATGATACTCTTTTCCACATTCTTAATTAATTTTTCGGTATCCAGTATGGTTAAGGATTCAATCACCTTGTCCAGAGAAAAGTTCAGGATAATATTGTCATTTACCCGGCGGATGATATCAGGCGCTGCGATTTTACCAAATATACGAAAAACATCATTTTCCCCTTTGCCCGAAATAATATCTTCCAATGAAATAAAATTCACCCCATTAATCCCGGGATTCGCTGTCCCCACAATTGCCAACACATCGTATAGTTGAAAAGGGGCTTCATTCATCCCATTCTTTTTAAGTCTGTCAAAGTCGTGGGCAACAATGTGCACTTCCAAAAAGTCCTTAATACTCTTCTCTAATAGTTTCTGAATTTGCATGGCAGTTCCAATTCCTGTAAAACATGAAGTAACAATGGCATATGCTTTTTTCTTTTTCGGATGGAGCAGGTTCACTTTCGGCCTTTCTAAAGTTTGCATATGCTCCGCAATTTCATGAATGGTATTCCCTTTCATCAGGCAATGTCCCACTTCCAGCACAGGCATTGTCGTCACCTGGTCAATAAACAACAGTGGCCCATCTATATATTCCTGGATTTGATTTTGAATTTGATTCAACGATCCCATGTCAACAAAAATAATCAGGCCGTTGTTCGTCTCATTGATTTCGAGATAATGGCGCAACTTTTCAATAATATCATCTGTCGTTGCTTCGATCTCCATATCAAGTGAATCAAAAACATTCACACCCAATATTCTGTTGCACACATTTGCGATACTGCTGGCTGTTGCATAACCGTGTGCAATGACCATCGCTTTTATCCTGCTTTCATCATGGGAGATTTTCGTTGTTGAAAGAAACAACGTCATTATAATGATGTCCTCGTTGCCTAATTGAAACTCTATTCTGTTTTCAATAAACGTTTTAACCATCAAAACAATCTGATATTCCTTCTTGTAACGCTGCTTCACATCGTCCAGCAATTGTTCGGAAAGCACTTCATCCTGATGGTTTAAGGCGAGGAGCCCGGTTTTAAAAAACAAATAGGATGACAAAGCATACACATTGTTGCCTTCATACTTAATATGGTGATTCGTTTCCAAGTACCTGAAAAATTCCTGCATGGTCTGCAATGTGAATCCCATCATGATATTGATATTGTCATCTGGCCTGGTAAATATCAATTGATCCAGCAATACAGTGATATCCTCACACATTTTTTGATTGGCAACTTGTTCCTCAATATTTCCTTCTTTCACCTTTTGGTAATATTTTAAGCAATTCTTGAACGTATGTCTGATTTTATCAATTGCCAGCTCGTTCATTTCCCCGACGGATTGTTTACGCCCCGAAAAGAATATCACATTCCCTTCATTGGCTGTAAAATGGTGAAACAATTGCGGTACATTTTTTAGCATTTCTTTTGGAAGATCCTGCAGCGTGACCTTTATCTTGTCCGATCCTTTTGCTGCTTTGGCATAAGCACAACCACATGTGTACTTAATCATATTTTTGCATTCACCAATATTTCCCTCATAATGATATTTATTAAGTGCATCCAATGTCTGGTGGCTGACTTCAATCGGCAACTGAAAAAGCTGGCTCTCCTCCATAAAAAAATGTTCAATCAGCTGACTTTTTTCAAAAGGTCCCCTTTCATCCAAACTGGGGACATAGACTTTTATCGGGATTCTCCGCAAAAACGTTTCCAAAAAACTGCTTGTTTTTTCGGTTGTCGCGAAGACGAGCCTCACTTTAGCTTTCCGTGCAATTTCCGTGTCCCCCAGCCGGTAAAAAATCCCCTGATCCATAAAGGTAAAAAGTTTTTCCTGTCCCTCCCTATTCAACCGATGCGCCTCATCCAAAAATAGTATGCCTTCATCCGCCCTCTCCAATAAACCGGCCTTGTCTTTATCCGCCCCTGTGTAGGCACCTTTTACATGGCCAAATAAATAACTGGTCAACAGTTCCGGGTTATTGGCATATTGTGCACAATTGAACACGTAAAAAGGGGCATCCTGTTTGATCCGTTTTTTTGCTTTCGTATATTCATACATTAACCGGGCCAAATAAGTTTTCCCTATGCCGGTCGGGCCAAGCAACATGATCGGCAATCCGTTATCAGGATAAAAAATAGCTGTTTTCATTTGTTCCAATACTTCTTTTAGGCTTTTATCGTAACCAATTAACCTCCGGAAAATCATCTCAGCAGAGTCTTCCAGTATATATTCGCTTAATGCTTGAAAACTTTTGAACACGCTTCCTTTTAACTTTCCAAAATTTTTCTCAAAGGTACGTTTGTGGAGAAAATAAACCGGCCGGGTATTTATTTTAATCAATTCGCCTTCTTTAACTCCCTGATTTAAAATGCGGCTGATGGTCGTGCGCTTGGAAGAGAAAAATGCCGCGATTTCATTCGTTTCAAACGGGCTTAAATCCAAATCATCATGAAATGAAAAGTTTTCGGTTGCCTTTCTTAAATAATCGGTTACCTTTTCTTTCTTCATCAAGCACCCTCCTTACTTCGCTCAAAAAGACAGATCATTTTTAAAATCATTTTTCTTTAAAAATATCGTAACATAATTTTTTTGCTTTTTATACTGTTGTACATTGCAGTTTTATTGAGGCTGTTTTTCAAAGAAAAAAGGCACAATCTCTTCTACAACAGAGCGAGATTTGTACCTCTTTAAAATTTATAAAGTCGGAATATCACTTTGCGGTTCAGGCGTCTCAGGATTTTGACTGAATAATGACGACGTAAAATGGTCCGGTTTTACCGCCGCCTTTATTTTCATCGCAATCACATAAATGACCCCGGATGCGATTAAGGATTGCACAGCCGGTAACCCGAATGGATAAACATATTGCGTTAAATATCCAATCAATCCACCAATCACTAAAGCAATGGTTGCCATCCAGTTCCATCCTTTATTATCTTCCCATTGCTGCTTTCTTACGATGAAAAAGTCAGACATCATGACTCCGCCAATCGCAGGATAGACCAGGGCAGTCATATACAGGAAATCTGTAAAATAATCCAGTATCCCTGCCAGTGCAATGATGATCGCAATGATCGTTCCAATAAAAGTCAAAATAGCCCTGCCTTTTCCGGAATTAATATTTAACATATTTGCCAGCGCTAATCCCATACTGTAGTTATTTACAAGTTGGCTGGTCCATGTTGCCAGCCAAAGAATCAAAAAGCCCCAAAAAGGAAATCCCAACTTCATCATGACATTTACAATGTCGGCATTTCCAACGCCTACCGACATAATGGAACCTACAAAAAACAGAGGAAACCCGACTGCAATGATGCCCAATGGAATAAGAAAATTATCCTTCCAACTCGGTTTTGCATATCTTGTGTAATCTGAAGCAATGACCCATTGAGAAACATTGACGCCAATTACAAGGCTGACAGCTGCAAGAAAACCAATACTTGAATTTGCCGGGCTCCAGTTGATCATTTCATGCCAGCCGGTATTTCTCAATGCATAGAAGATACAGCCGACAACCAGCAATAGGCCGGCCGGTACCGCAATATAATCTGTCCACTTCATGGATGAGTAACCAATAATTGAGGGGATAGCAAAAATGAATCCCGCAATGACTGTAATCACTGCCCACATTCCCCAATCTTTTTCGTAATTTACATGAACCATCGCAGAAATGGCGTTTCCTGCGACCGCAGTCTGTAGTGCCCACCATCCTAACGAGACAATAAAAATGGTTAAACCAACGATAAAACGGGCCTGGACTGCTCCAAAACTGGATCGCGCAATGACAGAGGATGCCCTGCCTGTTTTTGCCCCTATATACCCTTGTATCGTGTTGCCAATCCACTGAAACAGGACAAGAGCAACAACCAAAATCCAAAATATTTTTCCTAAACTGTAGGAAGAGGTCAATTGGGCGCCAATCATCAAAACCGGGATGGTAAACTCCAACCCTCCAAAAATCATGGCTGGCGTAAGCCAATTTTGCCTTTGAGACAAGGGAACCGAGATCAATGCCTCATCAGTCGCAACAGATCCTTTGTTTTTTGTATCCTCCAATATAAATCCCCCTTTAAGTACCCGGTATATTAACGAGCAATCATTTCACTTTCATGATTGCTCGTTTTTCCCCTTCTGAATTTTCATGTTGGAAGCTTCAAAATCATTTACCAAATGCTTTTCGTGTTTCTGTTTCTTCATATTCAAAAGTAACCGGGTTTACACGGACACCAAAAACTTGCTCTGCTTCTTCGATTGAGATATATTCATTTTTTACATCCTGGATAACCTTTTGCGCCGGCCGTTTTAACGGATTTCCATACCCGCCGCCGGTTGCAGTCATTAATTTTACAACATCATTTTTTTGCAATGGATATCTCGGGTAGCAACCATACGGGCCATCAATATCCCCATTTGCTTTTTCAACATAAAATTGGTTAACCGACCCGTTTTCTCCGCCATTCATCCCCCAAGGAGGCGTTATGTGCCTGCCGTAAGTAATCGTTGCTGTCTGGCCGTCCGAGAGCGCCCGGTAAGAACGAATGACGCCTCTCCCCCCGATATATTCTCCGGCTCCACCACCATCATTACGCAAACGGTATTCGTCAACAAGAACGCCATATCTTGTCTCAGCTACCTCCACCGGTACATTATAAGTTTCACCATCCCCAAGACAAAACTGGCCGCTGGCACCATCTGCCCCTTTGGCGGCACCCCATCCTCCAACTGAAGGCTCAACAATTAAAAATGGTTCTTTTGAATCGGGATGAATGCCAGAAAGCGTAACTGCGCAAACAGAAGTTAAATGGCCGGCCGATAACCTGTCAGGCAAATGCGGTGCGAGTGCCTTCCATATTAAGTCAGCCCCCATAATCATAGACTCAAAATAATTAGAAACCGGAACCGGCCTCTCTGCAGATAAGATAGATTTTTTGTCCGTAAGAATTTTTAAAGGACGAAACACACCGTCGTTAATATCCTGGGATGGATTGGTAACCGCCAGAAAAATGACCCTGACCGCAGAAGTTAATGCCGTTAACGAGCAGTTAACCGGCCCTGGAACTTGCGGATGGCTTCCTCTGAAGTCACAAATAAACTCATCGTCAGTAATCGTCACCTTTACTTTTACTTTAAAGGGGCCGTTCCCAATGCCGTCTGTATCAATGAGATCTTCAGCTTCAAAAGTCCCTTTCGGCAACTGGCTTAATTCGAGCCGGGATAGCTGCTCGCCATGGTCCAAGTAGTGCTCAATTGAAGCCAACACAGTCTCCTCGCCATGTTTTTGGCAAAGCTCCCTAACACGCCTTTCTCCGGTTTTCAAAGCCGCCACTTGTGCCCACATATCCCCCAGTGACAAGTCGGGAAAGCGCACATTTGATTCAATCATATCAACAACAGCCTGATTGACTCGTCCCTTTTCAAAAAGCTTTACACAAGGAAATTGCAAGCCCTCTTGAAAAATTTCAGTTGAATCATTTGTGAAGGAACCGGGATCCTTCCCGCCCACCTCGGTCCAGTGCGCTTTATTCGCAGAAAATGCAATGAGCTTATCGTTGTAAAAAATCGGCATGACGAGGCCGACATCGGATAAATGCGAACCCCCGCCCTTATAAGGATCGTTAATAATGATAATATCACCGGGGTTTAAATCCTGTTCTCCAAATTTATTTAACGTCTCCTTAACCATAAAGGTTAGCATGCCAATAAATCCGGTTGCTCCGTTTCCTTGTGTTAGAAGGTTGCCTTTCGCATCGGTTAAACCGCTGGCATAGTCAAGAACTTCGTATACAATCGGACTCATGGAAGTTCTCGCCAGCGCTATAAACATTTCATCTCCAATGGCAAGCAAAGAATCTTTTACAATTTCCAACGTAAATGGGTCAATTTTTTTGGATGTAGTGATCATGTTACTCCACTCCTATTTCAAGAATAAGGTTTCCATATTCATCGACAACCAGCGTTTGGCCTTCGTAAAGCACTGTGACAGAAGCCTTTTCTTCTATAATGGCCGGTCCCGTTACCGTCTTTAAAGTCGGCAGCTTATCCCGATCATAAATATCAGTTTGCACCCAACCCGTATCCTCAAAATAAACCGGGCGTACTTCTTTGATGGCATCTTTTACTTCACCATCACGATGTTCTTTTTCTAATTCAGGCTTCTCTACAATCCCCACTGCAGTCAGATGCAGATTCACAATTTCCGTTTCTGCATTTTCCAACTTGAAAGTATAAGTTTTTTCATGCAATTCATGAAAACTTTGAATGATGGTTTCCAAGGTTTCTTTATTCCAACGTCCATTCGGTACTGGCACTTTTACTGTATGCTCCTGCCCCAAATATCTCATGTCTAAAAATCTCGTAAACATGACAGAAGATTTCTTAACATCTTCATAAAGAAACTCATGATAAGCATTGTTTTCCAGGTTCTCCCATTCACGATTAATGACAGCCGGATCTAAATCAGTTAAGCGTGTAATGTAAGTTTGAATATAGTCATGCCTTAAATCCGTCATTAACATCCCCCATGCAGAAAAAACGGATGAAGCGACCGGAATAATGACTTTCTTTACCCCAAGCTCTTTTGCCAGGGCAGCAGCGTGCATAGATCCTCCTCCGCCAAAAGCAATTAATGAAAATTCCCGCGGATTATATCCTTTGCGTATAGAAATCAACTTTAAAGCATTGAGCATGTTAGAATTGGCAATTCGAATAATCCCGAGTGCTGCTTCTTCTGCACTGATATTAAAATAGTTTGCAATTTTAGTTTCAATCGCATCTTTGACCTTGTCCATATTTACAGTATAATCAAAATTCTTTGGTGAAAGTCTTCCGGTTAATAAATTTGCATCGGTCGTTGTTGGCTCTGTACCGCCCTGCCCGTAAGCAACAGGACCCGGCAAAGCACCAGCAGACTTAGGCCCTACTTTAAGAGATCCAGCATCATCTATCCAGGCGATCGATCCCCCGCCATTCCCGATTTCTACAATATCCACAACAGGCGTTTTAATTGGATAGCCGGCATGCCGGTCATCACGCTCAATATAATAGTCTGTTGAAACTTTTACTTCACCATTTTCGATCAGTGAACACTTTGCTGTAGTCCCACCAACATCAAATGCGATGATATTTTTTTCGCCCAGTATATTACCAAGGACAGCCGCCCCGAATATGCCTGCAACAGGGCCGGATTCTACAATATGGATGGGAATATTTTTGGCGTTTTCAAAAGTAGTCGTCCCGCCATTTGATTGCATAATATAGTTATTGCTTCTTTTTTGTTTTTCATCCAGTTTGTTCACATAAGAGGTCGCAATTGGTTTTACATATGCATTGAAAACAGCGGTATTTGTTCTTTCGTACTCCCGCCATTCCTTTGTGATTTCATGGGAAGCTGTTACAAATACTTCAGGCCATAATGCTTTAATATACGCCACCGTTTCTTGTTCGTGGACTGGATTCGCGTAAGAATGCAGAAAAGATACTGCAATGGCCTCAACTTTTTCTTTCTTAAAAAAATCTACAATTTCTTTGATTTCATTTTTATTAAGCGGTGTTAATTCTTCTCCCTTATAATTTAACCTCTCCTCTACTTCTTTTCTTAGATATCTCTCAACAAACGGGGTTGGTTTTTGATACCTTACATTATAAAGATCAGGCCTGTTCCCGCGCGCAATCTCTAATACATCTCTGAATCCCTTTGTCGTGATAAGGCCTGTCTTAGCTCCTTTCCTTTCTGTCAGTGCATTAATAATGACGGTTGTTCCATGAATGAATGTCTTGATGGCGTCCGGTTCTATTCCGGCTTGCTGTATAACGTCCATTACACCTTGTTCAAAATTTGGCGGCGTCGTATGGCTTTTTGCAATACCTAAATCCCCTCTGTCATTGACGTATACAAGATCTGTGAACGTACCCCCAATATCCGTTGCAACTTTCATAAAATATGAACGCTCCTTTCAAAGGTATATTGAAATCTCCAATTCTTAAAAAAGAACCGGAGTTAATACACTTATAAGAACTGTTTCCTCGCCTGTCGGATTTTCCCACTGATGGGTTTTTTCAGAAGGAAAGTGAATGGATTCACCTGCCATAAGGTGGTATTCATTGTTGTCAATTTTAAATATCACTTCACCTTTTAAAACATAATAAAACTCCTCGCCCATATGGCTGAATGTCTGATCATCTTTTTGAAATGGCTGCAGCGTGACAAGCATACACTCCAAATTTCGATTGTGAAAGTTTCCGCTTAACCGGATATATTTTGTTGCATTCCCTTCCACTGTAAAAGTTTTCTGGTTCTCCTTCTTTACGGCATAATGCGCTGTGATGGTCGGGTTGAAAAAGTACGAAATTTCCACGCCCAAGCTATCTGCAATTTTTTTTAGAGAAGTAATGGCAAGTGAAGATGTCCCTCTTTCAACTTGTGAAAGAAAACCAATGGTTAAATTAGTCTTTTCGCTTAATTGTTTTAGAGTCAGTCCTTTTTGTAACCTTAGCTCACGAATTTTTTTGTGAATTTCAATCATGATTATCCTCTCTGATCTGTCGATGTTTAGTCAGGTTAAAAAAAATGAAGTATAACTAAAATTATTTGTAGTCCATATTATCACAACAGATAAAAATGTCAATATATTTTATCTTTTTTGAACCAATATTTTTGTTCCCCATGTAAATGGTGCTGGCAAAAAGAACCGTACAGGTTTGCCGCAGTCATTTGGAAATCAGCATAATGAAGCGGGGCGAATTATTGAAATTGGATGGGCCGAAAGTAAGCTGCTTTTTGCCACTGCCAGCATTCTAATAAAAATCCATTGACTTTTCTGCAAGAAAGCGTTTTAATAAAGTTAGCCAGTTGTTATGACAACATAACAATAAAAGGAGAGAGGCGAATGCCAATTAATAAAAAAAGTTATGTGCCGCTGTATGCACAACTGTTGGATATTTTAATAGAACAAATGGACAGCGGAAAGTTGAAGGCGCATGATAAGCTCCCGACTGAAAAAGAATTGTGTGAACGTTATCAGGTAAGCCGGACGACTGTACGCCAGGCACTCGATGAATTGGAAAAGATGAAAAGAATCTACAAACAACAAGGAAAAGGAAGTTTTGTCGCTCCATTTGAAAATGAGGCGTCTAAAAATAAAGTCAACTTTATCAATGTCGTTGAAGCGATCAAAAAGATGGGAAGAAAACCTTCCACAATTGTTGCAGATTTCCAGATTAGAGATTTAATAGAAATAGACATTGCACGCGCCCTGGAATATAAAGTCGGGAAAAAAATATATGCGATCAAAAGGATCCGGTTGGCCGACCGGGACCCTGTTATGTTGGAAGAAACGTACTTGCCGGCAGACCGTTTTTCGGGACTTGAAAATGAGGATCTTGAGTCGGAAAGTCTGCACCATATTCTACAAAGAAACTACCATCTATTAAACATGTCCTTTAAACGGGAATTCCGTGCAGTGCTCCTGAATAAAGAACAGGCAAAAATGTTAAAAGCTGAAAAAGGAGATCCGGCGATGCAAATGATGACTCAAGGTCTCTCTGGCGGCTACCCTTTTGAGTTTACAAAAGCCATCGTGAAAGGTGAGCTTCCGCTGTACTTACTGGATACATAACTAAAGGAGGTGAGTTTTCTTAAACATTCTAACCTTGATGAGAGAGAGGATTGAGATGAAAATTAACATTGTAAAAAGCAAAAAAGGCGTTGGGAAAGCGGCGGCTGAAGCCATTTTGGATTTATTAAAATCAGAACATGCAAATATCGGGCTTGCAACCGGCAACTCTCCAATAGAATGTTATGATACATTGGTCCAATACTTTTCCAAACATGAGCTGCCGAAGTATTGGCATTTCTTTAACATCGATGAATATGATCAAGTTCCAATTGACTTAGAAGGCACTTGCAATGCATACTTGCAGGAGCGTTTTTACGGACCATTAAATATTCCGGAAAATCAAATTCATCGTCTGTATGCAGAAACTTTTCCTTTCTTTGAACAAAACCTTCATAAGGCAGGTGGATTGGATCTTTGCATGCTCGGCATTGGAAAAAACGGCCACATTGCTTTTAACGAACCGGGCACGCCGTTTGGTTCAGTTACACACCGCATGGAATTAACAGAAGCATCCAAACAACAGCATGGAGATGAATTTGGTGGCGTGGGAAACGTCCCTTCCCACGGACTCACAATTGGGATGAAAACAATTATGAACAGCAGACGCATTTTACTCATCGCAAACGGCCCGGAAAAAGCTGAAATGATTCACAAAGCACTCACAGGGCCCGTAACGGAAAGTGTCCCTGCATCAATTTTGCAACTTCATCCGGCTCTTACCGTTGTCTTGGATGAAGCAGCTGCTTCCCGGTTCCAATAACGGGATAACTTGTCATGACAACATGACAAAAGATCGTTTAAAAAGCTTTGCCAATACCTGTAACAGCAAATGCTCTTTATCAATTTTACAGTTCTTCAAGTAAATAGCTTTATCGGCTATTTGGATAAAACAAAAGATAAAGCAATTTACTACCAGCTTCACCTTATAAAACTACTTGTCATGACAACATGATAAAACGACAAAGGAGAGAATAGAAATGGCCACACCAAATATTTTATTGACAAGAATTGATAATCGCCTCGTACACGGACAGGTTGGCGTAATTTGGACATCGAGTTTGGGTGCAAATCTTTTGATCGTTGCGGATGACGAAACTGCAAATGACCCGCTTCAGCAGGAATTAATGTCAGCCACTGCTGAATCTGCAGGCGTTTCGATTCGCTTTTTCACCTTGCAAAAAACGATCGATATTATTGGAAAAGCTTCACCACGCCAAAAAATTTTTATAGTTGTAAGAACACCGCAATCCGCAAGAAAGCTTGTCGAAGGCGGTGTGCCAATAAAAGAACTGAATATCGGCAATATGCACTTCTCACAAGGAAAGGATGAAATTACGAAAAAAGTATATATGGACGAACAGGACAAAGCAGATTTAAAAGCGATCCAGGCATTAGGTGTAAATGTTTATATTCAAGACGTCCCCGGTGAGAAAAAATACACCTTTTAAGGAGCTGCTCTAAATGGACATCACATTAACGCAAGGCATACTCATTACCATTTTTGCCATTATCGCAGGTTTCGATTTCTGGCTGGAAGGTTTGTATATTTTCCGACCGATGATTGTCTGTACCGTAACGGGGATCATTTTGGGCGATGTTAAAATGGGACTTATCGCAGCGGGTCTGACCGAACTTGCTTTTGCCGGATTAACACCGGCCGGCGGGACCCAGCCGCCAAACCCCATTTTGGCAGGGGTTATGACAGTGGTCATTGCCCACACGACAGGAAAAAGCCCTGCCACGGCAATCGGCCTGGCGCTGCCTTTCAGTTTCTTAATGCAATATATTATTTTATTCTATTATTCAATTTTCTCCGTCTTCATGGCAAAAGCAGACAAATACGCAGCTGAAGCCAATATTAAAGCTTATACCAGGCTAACGCTGCTACCAATTTTACTTGTCGGATTGACTTACGGTGTTGTCGTGTTTTTAAGTGCTTACCTGGCACAAACTCCAATGAAAATGCTCGTCGAAGCGATGCCGGGTTGGCTCAGCCACGGATTTGGCATTGCCGGAAGCATCTTGCCAGCTGTTGGGTTTGGGTTGCTGCTAAAAGTCATGTTAAAAGCAAACTACATGCCTTACTTATTGATTGGATTTTTAGCTGCCTGCTTTATCAATTTCAGCAACCTCCTGCCAGTTGCGGTAATCGGGGTTGCAGCCGCGGTTTACGAGTACTTTCATTCACGGGAAAAACGCGAACTGCAGGAACAAATTGCAAATGCAGCCCGCTTTGGGGGTGACGATGAAGATGGAATCTAATCAACAAACCAAACAAACAAAAGCCTTAACGAAAAGAGACTTAACCAAACTCGGCCTGCGTTCCATTTTGCTTCAATCGGCGTTCAACTATGAAAGAATGCAGGCAGCGGGCTGGCTTCTTGCCATGTTGCCGGCTTTGCGCAAAATTTATAAAAACGATAAAGAAGGATTGTCCAATACGATGAAGGATAATCTGGAGTTCATCAATACGAACTGCCATACATCTCCTTTTCTGATGGGATTGCTTTTATCCCTCGAAGAAGGAAAAGAAAGCCGTTCGACCATTAAAGGATTGAAAGTTGCACTTTTCGGACCGCTTGCAGGAATTGGCGATGCAATTTTCTGGTTTACCATCCTGCCAATTCTCGCCGGGATTACCGCCTCATTTGCAAAACAAGGTAGTTTGATCGGCCCAATTGTCTTTTTCCTTGCTTATGTCGCCATCTTCCTGTGCCGCATTTTCTGGGCACGTATCGGTTATTCACTTGGAACAAGGGCAATCAGCAAAATCCGGGAAAATTCAAGCGTCATTTCTCAAGCAGCAACGATTCTCGGCGTAACAGTCATTGGCGGCTTAATCGCAACATATGTCAATATCGAACTTGCGCCGAAAATTCCAGTCAGCGCCGGCCATACGATTTCGCTGCAAAAAGACTTTCTTGACCGGATTTTCCCGAAACTGCTGCCATTCGCCTATACGTTTCTGATGTATTGGCTGTTAAAAGCTAAAAAAATCAGCCCAGTTATTTTGATCATTGCCACTTTTATCATGGCGATTGTACTGAGCTTCTTAGGAGTGTTGTAAAATGATAAAATTCATCGTCACCGGTCACGGCCATTTTGCGTCCGGCATCCAATCCACCATCAAACTGTTGGTAGGCATCCAGGAAAACATCGCTTACATTGATTTCCCGGAAGGTGAGTCAAACGAAAACCTGCGGGAAAAATTGGAGGCGGAACTAAAAGACAACCGGTATGACACATATCTCTTTTTCTGCGACTTGGCAGGCGGCACCCCTTATAAAGAGGCGGCCACTCTGTCTGCTAACCGGAAAGATGCCGCTGTTACAGCCGGCTGCAATGTGGGGGCACTGTTGGAAAGCATCTTTGTAAATGAGGAAAATCCAGCTATAGAAATAGCCCGTCAAATTGTCGAATTAAGCAGGAAAGCGGCCACCTATTTTGGCGAGAAAAAAGCAACAGCTGCAGAATCATCAGAAGGTGAAGGGATTTAAAAAAGACCGGGGATAGGCTATATCAATGCCAAAGCAGTTAAAAGCAAATAAATTCCTATAAACAAAAAGCGTTCCCAACAACCGGCAATGGGGTGGGTACGCTTTTTTTGTTCACCGCAAACATCTTATAGTTGAGTTTGAAGAGATACTTTAAACCAAAAAGAAGGGCACCTTTAAGGTCGGGTTCATTTAAAATTTGGGGATTTCTTTGATCGCATCAAGTACTTCCTGCTCATTCACGCCCATTCCTCCAGTTTAGGGAAACATTAATGTCTCCGCTCTTTTTCCCGCTGGATTTTTTTCCTGCAGGGAGAAAACCGCATCCTTTCATGCCCGTTTTTCGTGCTTTTGAACTGGCCCTTTTCAATATTGAAGTGATGGTTGAGAGCGTCTATTTACAAGTGAAATCAAACCCGCTATTTGCCGCCATGTGTGGATTTACGGAGAAAATTCCGAGTTACCGTTCCTTTGCTCGCTTTGATCAAATCATGGCAACAAATGATCTTTGGGAAAAAGCCCGGCTATTGGTGGTTGAATATAATAAAGGGGAAGGCGTGGTTGAAACGGTTGAGGAAGCAGCCGCCGTGGATACATCACATATAGAGGCAGAAGCAACGTTGAATAAAACAAGAAAGACGGTTTCTTTCGAAGGTGATTACGACTGCCTCTGAATCTTTACGGATGATAATCATTGCATCTATGCATATCATGGCAAATATGGTGTACCAGCGAATTAAGTTATTCACAGGGGGATATGTGAATAATTTGTAGCTTCTCCTTTCAACAAAGAGTAGTGAAAAAAACACCCATTTGTGAGGAAAAGATACATATACCTTTTTTGGAAAAGAATGGCCGTTTTATTTCTAGTGAATTTGAAAATCCGGAAAAAGGCCAATAAAACCGAGATAATAAATTTCCAGAGCCTCGCTCAAGGGTTTATTTTTTGGCAGAGGAGGCTCTAATGAAACTTCCTGTTTTTTCTTCGTTAAAATACAATGGAATGGTCTTTTAAATATAATTTCTTTCTCAATGCATCATATATTAATATAATAATAGCGTTATTAATATCCCTTGTCGTTTTCTCTAATCTTTCAAATGTACTTTCATCTATCCCACCTTTTTTCTGACCGTGTGAGATTGCGTTTCTGATATTCACCAATTCGGTGATATGTTCTTCGTATCTAGAAAAGGAATTTTCAGGTAATCCAAGACTATATAGTAGCTTTTTAAGTACCAAGGGCCGAAGATTACTTTCCGTATTTATTACTTTATCGGGTATTATTATTTTTTGTTCAAGAAAATTTTCCAATGCATCAAGCAAATATTTTCTTTTTGACAGTTTAAAGAGTTTTCTATCTTCAATTGGTTTTTGACCAAAAATTTTCTTAAATGTTTGTTCTTTAAATTGTTCGTTTTCAAACAATGTAAATTCTTGATGCATGGATGCTGCTACTAAATAATTATTCACTTGCTTTCGTAATAAACTTTCTTCATTAATTGCCATAATATAGGTTTGAAAGGCAAAATTGCAAAACCCCTCATAATGAGCATACAGCATAACTACAAGTGACTTTCTATAAATGTTTTGTTCTTTTTTTGTTTGAATTTTTACTAACTGATTCTTTAGCAATTTTAGTTCATTTTCTCTCCAAGTTAATTCATTCTCAAGTTCTTCACGTATATTTATTATTTTAGCTTCGTCCATCTAAGAATTCACCAACTCTTTTTTGCACTACTTCAATTCTCTTAGATAAATAATTTTTTGTATTTTTACCCCCACCGGAGGCATTATCCAGAAATTCCTGATCTAACTTAATAGCCTTAAATACTTCACCCAACTGTTCCATTAATTGTTTATCTTCTGTATCAATAATATTTAAGTAGGATTGAATTCCCATTGTAAAAGCATCAAAATGAGTGGAAGTAATTCCAGAAATATACTTTCCCTTTCGAAGTTTATCAAAAGCGTATTCTCCTAGAGACAAATCTAATATTCCAAAAGTTTTCTCGAACTCTTTTCTCTCCTTTTCATAATCAAATTTGATATGCTCTTCATGGCTTTCGTCAGATACCTTTTCCATAAAAGTTGTAAGGAAAGAACTTATATTCTTTTTATAATTTTCCCTATCCAATTTATATGCGAAATACTTAAGAACATATTCTTGATCCTCCTTTTTTTCGATTTTTTCCTCATTCAAATGACTGATAGTATTTTGAAAGTGCTTATTACTACTTAACCTGATAATAAAATCATTAAAAGTATCGTCTAGTAAACGAATTGTACAATTACGGATTTCTTGTTCACTTAAAAGTTCCCCGCCAGTATTTAAACGTTTAAACATATAATATCTTAGCCTCGGGTCGCTCCCTTTCCGAATAACCTCTACTCGCACAAAACTTCTTTTTAGTCTTATTTGTAAGGTTTTTGGCAATTTTTCATATGTTAACCCATTTAATTCCTTTACAATGTCGCAGCCGGTTAATGTTAAAAAACCGACGTTTTCTTCTTCCGTTTTATCATTTGAATGGTTGTTGGGATTAGGTAATTCCCCTCTAAAGTGTAGGTATGTTGATATTCTTTGCAAACCATCAATTAATTCATACTGACCCTCATCTTTTTCTATAACATAAATAGGTGGGATAGGCATTTCTAATATTAAAGATTCTATAAATTGAGACTGTTTTTCTTCTGACCACCTGAAAAGTCTTTGATATGCCGGAGAAATTTCAAATTCTCCGTCGCGATACATATCCACTATTTCATTAAATGATAAATCCAAGCTTTTTGTACGTACTTGTTCAATTTTATCGTCAATTATCGTTAGCAGTTCTATTTGTGACATTTTTTCACTTCCTTTTTACCATTTTCTAAAAATAACGGCGTATTCCTTTGTTATCGAGCTTTCTCTATACTCTTTCCCTCTTGGGTTAATCTCAGCCAAATTATTTGGATTAATAAATTCATAAGTACCCACTAATCGCCAACCTAAGTATTTTATCATTTCTATAAAAATTTGTTTCAAATCTATAAAGATATCCTTATAATAGGAATTTTGAATAACAATGATACATTTCCCTTCATTTTTCATTACTCGATCAATTTCTTTTAAAGATAGAAAAATGGAATGAAAATATTGTAAATATGTTTTCAAATAGTAAGTTCGGGAAGCTTTGGAATGATGATTTTCTATTTTTGATAATGTTTCCAAACATGTTGGTCCCCACTCTCGAATTGCTTTCGGTGTTTGCTTATGAATGACAGGCGCGCCAATCAAAGAATGTCTTAATTTAACAAAATCAATTTCACTAATATTAAATATAGCTAACTCCAAACTGGTCATAATTGCATAATCAATTCTAGTACAATATGGAGGTGAAGTAATTATTGTTTCAACACTCGAATTATCTAATGGGATCGATTCTGAACGGCCAATGATTATTTTTGGTTTCACTTTTTGATGGACGTTATTATGCTCATATACTTGAACTAAACGGTTATATTCATTCAGATATATTTCGTCTATTTCTGCTTTTGAAAAACTCTTCCTTTCTGTTAATATTGGCTTCTTTATCCAAGTTGGATTGGAAGATTTCAAATCATGGGCTAAATGTTTTAAAACATTAAAAAGGATTAAGCAATAAAATGCTTGTAAATTTGAATAATCATTATTCACGATGACTTCCCTCAGGTATTTGCCATTAAATATAGTTCGCTCTATATTTCTAATTATTTTTACAGTATCTTTATGAAACCAATTACATAATGCATCATTTTCCTCTACATTTGTTCTAAATTTATCCGATGATTTTAAAAGATAATTTGCATTATAGGGGTTGGTTTCAATGTTAAATAAACGAGCAGAAGCAATAATACTCATAACCGGATTAATATCCAAACCAATAGATGGAATCCCTAATTTTGATGCTACATAAGTAGTTGTTCCGCTCCCATTCCAAGGATCAAGAATAATTCCATTAGTATTTACTTTTAAAATCTTTATGATATCCTCAACAAAATCCTCAGAAAAACCCGGGTAATATTTATATATAGTATTATCTCTGTTCTTTAATTTCGTTGTTCGAGGAAAGTTTTTCATGGAATCAACCTCAAATCTACAACTTATTTCTTCACTATAGTGTACCATATCCCTTTAATTTTTAAGAACAATATGCTGAACACGGATCCATCTTCCTTCACCAAAAATGAGCAGATTCTTCCCTGTCTTTAAGCTGTATTTTAAATAATTCCTCTTGTTTACTCAATAAAAATCTAAGGGACGTCCATAAAACTATACTAACATCACTTTGTTTTCCCGATTCGCACTTAAGCTTTCCCACTCTTTGATCGCATCAAGTACTTCCTGCTCATTCATCGCTAACTCCTCCAATTCCTGCAAAATGTCGGTGTCTATCGTCTTTTTCCGGTAATCTGCAGCAGAAAGCATCATCAGCCATGGATAGGCTGCCGGTGGTTTCGCTTTCATCCCTCGTCTATATTTTTTCCACTTTGACTTGAACTTTGTCAAATCAAATGTGTGAAATTCCAGATGCGGGCTCCACATAAAAAACTCCAAATCCTCATAAACATGAAAGCGGTTATGGAATCGTTTGGTTTGGTGCGGGAAAAGCAGGTAATTTAAGATAGAAATCATGATTGTAGGAACAAGTTCTGTATAATTTTGTCCGGCCTCTAACGTGGAAGAGAAAAGTTTTGTCCAATAATAAAGCACTCGTTCCCGCATATTGTGCTGATTTTCCACCTGGATTTCAACATTTATTCTCTCATGGTTGGATGTGTAAACGAGGATATCAAGCAGACCTGTTTTGCCGTCCGGGTCAGATTTAATGAGTTCGGTGTTCTCATACTGGACATCGACAATTCTGTCCTGCCCTTTCCGGTTCAACAAGTCATTCAAAAAGGCGATGGTGATGTTTTTCCGGCTCGGGTGACCGAAAAGCTGTTTGAACATAAAGTCCATTTTGAGATCAAGGTATTCTTTTGTCATGAGGATCCTTCCTTTCGAGGTTGTTTTGCGAGGGTTTTATAGAATAAATCTATTAATTTGATATTATTTGAAACCTTTTCTGATGTCAACCATTTTTTACAATGGTATGTGTCAAGTTTTTCTCGACAAGGTTTAAATATCGGGTATTCCAAGACACTCTTTTTGTACACTTTCGGCTACCGTGCTTTACTTGCTCGGTGTAATTTTCGGAAAAGATGTAATATTTCCGTATAAAGATGGATAACGGGGATGTTGAGGCGCGCGAAATTCACTCGCTTTCCGCGGGCGACCGGTGAGCCTCCTCGCTCGTACCTCGCTGCGGGGTCTCTCCTGGCTCGCTTTTCCCGCAGGAGTCTCGTAAATTTCGCGCGCCTCAACGATCAGTCACCACTGATCCAGGCTTAAAACGAAAGCTCTAATATTTTGCTTAAATGTCCCATTGCCGATGAACTGCTTGAATGCAGGGCAACTGATCCGTGCTTTACGCCCACTGACGGGCGTACAGGCTGCTTGAGTAGTTGAGACATCCTGATGAATTGTTTCAAGTTCCGTTGCTTTCTCTCGCTTCTTGAACGGTGTTTCAGATAGGCTTCTCTCAATGTCCCATTGAGTATGCCTTGTTTGATTTTCACCATGGCTTCTGCGCCAAGTTCACTCCAATGCATGCCCCTTTTTTTCATCCTGAAGGAGATATGCCTTTGATTCGATTCCATCGCTCCTAGGCCTCTCGCACCTTCCGGCACGTTTTTCACCCTGTCTCTCCAGTCAAAAATGCGGTCCCAGTTTTTCAAGATATACGAACGGAATTCCTTGATTTTCTTGAGAGCCTTTTTATCCGTCAAGGTGCTTTCGTGCGTATCCAAATATAACGTGAATTGGTCCAGGTCATGCGTTCTAATCGCTTTTCTAATTTGCTCCTTGATCTCGCTCTTTCCGCCCCCAAATGTCCTTATGATGGCTTGTGCAACGTGGTAGGTATCCAGCTGGTTGAGCACCGGAAATTCCGACTGTGAGAAAGCTGTTTGAAACCGTTCAGCTGTGTATCCCGCACCTCCATCACTGTTTGTAATGACATGCGTTTTTTCGAGGGAGTAGGTGTTGGCAGCTGTGGCTTGGACTTCATCCCAAAATGTCTGAATGTCTTCCGTCGTCATGATGACTGTGGGCTGACGCAGGGAGACCCTTTTTCCATTGGTTTCCCATCCCTCATAGAGAATGGCGTGGTGGACTTCCATACTCTGTTTCTTTTTTAGTCCCCGAACGAATACACCATCTGCTTCAGAAAACAGGTAGTCTACCTTCTTCCCCTCAGGCAGGGAAACAGCTATTTCTAGCTCTTCTACAAGTGCCTTATCGGCTTCCGCCTGAGTTTTCCCTACGTGTTTTACCATGTTCCCTACAGTTGTGTGACTAAGACTCACTGCTGTCCACTCTTTTAAAATATCAGCTACTTCCCGATAGGTGTTCTCACTTGCCAACTCTGCCACCTTTAATTCCACTAACGGGCTGTATCGTTGGTGTGGTACCAGCCCTAACCATTCATCCAGAGGATAATGGGAATTTCCTCTCTTGTCATGCATTAATGAGCGTTTAAAGGTCACACTTCCAAATAGAAACTGAATGTTTCTGTTATCACTCCGGCAGTACACCCAGCCCTCCTCTAACTTCTCCTGTTTAATTGTTTTATCTAACTCTTCAAATATTTCCCCAACCCATTGTGTAAAAGCCTTCTGCATCAGAAGTTTAAGCTGTTCTTCAAATTCGATAAGACTCTTTGTATCCTTTAATAATCCAGCAATTATTGATATAATATCCATGGGAAGACCTCTCTCTCTAGATGTTCATCTTGAAGTGTACAATTAGATGATAGAGCGTCTTCCCATTTTTTTCCACTCATTTGCCCCTTCGAGTAAAATTTTACACATACTTCCAATGCCATCCGGTCCGCCCCCATCCCCCATAAAATATTTCTCCTCAAACGGGCCATCTATGAATTTGAAATTGCCCATAAAAAGTGTACGGACCGAAAAATGAAGGAGCCGGTATGCACGCGTACTCCTCCGGCTCCTAAAAAGACAAACCTGCAAATATTCCAGCTTCCTTATTTTGTGTCGAAAAACTTGCCATCCAGATCGGCACCCTAAACCGTTTTGCATCTGAAAATCCGGAAGCCGAGGATCTCTTTGGTTGACTCAAACATAATCATATGATGCTCAAGCATCTCAAAATACTGCACATCCACGCCCTCCGACAATGAAAAATCAGGGACATTTTGAACTCCAAATTGCAAATCATATTTTTCAGAATGGATGGATTGAAACCCTGCTTCTTGAAAAAGCTGCACCCACTGTTCCTCGGTTAAAATTCGGGATACTCCATAAAAGTCTTTGATGTGTGCTAATCTTTGGGGCGAAACAGGCTGCTCCAAAACCATTTCAATCGCAATTAAACATCCGCCGGGCTTCAGCACCCGCTGAAATTCCTGAACCGTTTTGGGCATATCGGTAAAAACGATCACCGACTCTGACAATACCAAATCAAATTGACTGTCTGCAAACGGGAGAGCCTCTGTGTTCCCGTGCACAATTTGTATCGGCAAACCTAATGACCGGACTCTTTTCCTGGCTTTTTCCACCATCAATTGATGATGATCCAGCCCTGTCACTTGGCATCCGTACTGCTGCGCGACGTATGCAGCAGTTTGGCCGGTGCCGCAGCCCGCATCAAGCACTGTTGTTTTTTTTCCTATATGTTCAGTCGATAATATATCCTGTGTCAGCTTGAAACCGCCTGGATGCGCTCCGCCGACTCCCAGTTCTGCTAAACAATTCAGGTAAGTATATTCCCGATCCACTCTAACCCCTCCCTTGCCATTCAAACAGCTGGCTCGTTTATATACCGTATGTACCATTGCAGAAATCGGTAACCGTTATCGTTTAAAAACATACTTTGGTTAAGAAAAAGCAATGGAGGAAGGCATATGGGGGTTGTTAAAACGGACAAGTGGCTGCGCCAATTATATCACCAGCCTGTAGCGATTTGCGAAAAGTTTAAAGCGCATTTTAAAGGCGCAAGTGCTGCGGAAATTTATGACTACCTGGCTTATCATGGCATGTACCAGCCGGAAGATAACGGAGCCGGGATTGTCCGGCAATTGCAAAACCGGCATGTTTGGGAAATCGTAAAAAATGAATTTCTTTGCTGCAAAAAAGAATGGAATGGGCCGGATGTTCCGATCTATATTTTTCCGTCTGACTCCGCCAATTTACTGATTCAAAAAGAATTTAACGGAAAATCAGGATTAGCCTTTAAAGATCAATTATTTTTATTTGTTTCGGCCCGGAACAGCGAAACAGAAATCAGGTCATTATTTGTCCATGAGTATAACCATGTTTGCCGGCTTACAAAATACCCGAAAGAGGAGGCCGATTATGTTTTATTGGATACGATTATTTTAGAAGGGCTGGCAGAAAATGCAGTTAGGGAAAAATTCGGGCGTAAATACGTTTCATCCTGGGCCTTTTCTTATTCCAATGACGAAATGGAAAAGATATGGAGACAATACGTGTACCCGCATAGAAACCTTAAAAAAACAAAACAGCAACATCAAGAGATTTTGTACGGTTCACGTGTCTATCCGAAAATGTCCGGTTATTGCGTCGGATACTAACTCGTCAAGCAATATCTTGAAAAAACCGGCCTCTCCGTAAAAGATGTGCTCAAAACCGATGCAAAGGTTTTGGCACAAATCGATTCCATGTAATTTTCATCCCTGCACCCGGGTTTCAAAATCCCGCACGATAATTCCACAAAAAGTCTGATCGTTTTGTCCACCGTATCCGCCGGCAAAAATCATATACTGTACCATTCCTAAAGGATTGGAGGATATGTTTATGTCATTTCGTCACTTCCATGCATTATGCCATCGATACAGGGGCAGAGCGGTCCAAATTCGGACGGTTGATGGACGGATCTATAGAGGCATTATTCATCATGTGAGCGGAAACAGAGTGTTCCTTCGGCCGCTTGGAAGCCCCCGCAATCTTGGCGGGTTTGGCTACGGAGGCTGGGGTTGGGGATGGGGATTTGGCTGGGGCATCGCCATCGGTTCAATCGCTGCTTTGGCTTTAATTCCTTTCTTCTTCTGGTAAGAAGTTTTTACAGTATTTTTAGGAGCAGATAGAACTCGCGCAGCCCGGCCGGGTAATCGGGTTAAGCCGTCTGCGCATTTACGGAAAACGCCCTTCCCTTATGGAGAATTTCACATAGTATGTTATGGCAATTTCGAAAGGAGGTTAAAAATATGTCTGATGGCGGCGTTTACAGTGGCGGTTTCGCTTTAGTCGTCGTATTGTTTATCCTGTTGATCATCATCGGTGCCTCATATGTCGGTGGTTACGGTGGCGGATATGGAGGATATGGGCTACGGCGGTTGTTTTTGGTAAGCCATTCAATGAAGTAAGGGCTCCGGCATTTAAAAGCCCGTTTTCCATGCCTCCCTCACATGCTCGCCGTTGCACGGAAAAAGGGGCTGGCTGCCTTATACAGCTTATCATGAGAGACGGAACGGATCCGGGGGTACACATTGTGCTCCCGGTTTCTGCTTTCCGGGTTTTCTTATCATCAAATTGTCATCTCATTTTGGTAAGCCGTTAAATGAAGTAGGAGTCTCCAGCATTTAAAAGCCCGTTTTCCATGCCTCCCTCACATGCTCGCCGTTGCACGGAAAAAGGGACTGGCTGCCTTATACAGCTTATCATGAGAGCCGGAACGGATCCGGGGGTACACATTGTGCTCCCGGTTTCTGCTTTCCGGATTTTCTTATCATCAAATTGTCATCTCATTTTGGTAAGCCGTTAAATGAAGTAGGAGTCTCTGGCATTTAAAAGCCCGTTTTCCATGCCCCCCCTCACATGCTCGCCGTTGCACGGAAAAAGGGACTGGCTGCCTTATACAGCTTATCATGAGAGCCGGAACGGAACCGGGGGTACACATTGTGCTCCCGGTTTCTGTTTTCCGGGTTTTCTTATCATCAAATTGTCATCTCATTTTGGTAAGCCGTTCAATGAAGTAAGGATCTCCGGCATTGAAAGCCCGTTTTCCATGCCCCCCTCACATGCTCGCCGTTGCACGGAAAAAGGGACTGGCTGCCTTATACAGCTTATCATGAGAGACGGAACGGATCCGGGGGTACACATTGTGCTCCCGGTTTCTGTTTCCAGGGTTTTCTTATTATCAAAATGCCCATTAAATGATTGGGTGGACGAGACCCCTGGGATCGGGAATTTTCCCGTCCGTTCGACACTTTTCCCCATCCTCCCGTCCTTTTCCTAACATCGCTTGAATGTATTGTTGGCGTTTTCTTAAGGTGGTAGTCTTGAAATGTACCAAGGAAGAAAACGAATTCACAAAAGGAGATTATAAAAATGGGATTAGTACTGGCACGTATAGATCAACGTTTAATTCACGGAATTGTTGTGACACAATGGGCTGCACATACAAAAGCAAAACGGTTGATGGTCGTCGACGATGAGGTCAGTAAAGATGAAGTTCAAAAAGCGGCGATGCGGATGAGCAAGCCTGCAGGTACCGGAATGTCGATTATTGATACGGACACTGCTATCGCTAACTTCAAAGCGGGAAAATATGACAGTCATAATGTGTTGCTCATTGTCCGCGAACCTGAAACTTTGCTGAAGCTAGCATCAACAATTCCGCTATTTTTTACATTTATCCGCAAGCGGGAAAAGCAATTTCCAACAGATTCTATATTTTCAGCCCCGCCAAGCCCGCGGATAATTTCGCCTGCCAAATGCCGACCATCCGCGGATTTTTTAGAGCGGCCATCTTTTTCGATGGATAATTCTGTTTTTGCGTTTTCCCTTCCTGGCGTCTTCAGGTTGAACTTTTTAATCAAAACGGCAAACACGATGTAATAGGTTGCCAATTGCACGACACCGACAGCTAAATATACAGGCCACCTCGTTCTCGAAATGCCGGCCGGCAAGTTATACGATAGAAAATCGATTAATCCGCCTGCCCCATATGTCCTTGCCCCTAATTGCACCGTAATGACTTGAAATAATCCGTCCATGACAGAATGAATGAACCAGAGGAATGGGGAGGCAAATAAAAATGTAAACTCTAATGGTTCCGTAATACCGGCCACGGCGGATGTAACAACCGACGGAATCAAAATGGCTTTTAGCCTTTTTTTATTTTCCGGTCTGGCTGTCCGATAAAACGCGATGGCGGCACCAACCAGGCCAAAAATTTTGACCATTCCGTATTGTAAATATTTGGATGAGGCATCAAATACCTTGATATGGGGGTCGGTTAACTGCGCCATGAATATATTTGTAGCCCCGAAATAAGGCTTGCCATTGATGGTAAGCTCCCCTCCAATATTGGAAAAACTGAACGGGGTATAGACTAAGTGATGCAAGCCGGTCGGGATTAAAAAGCGATTTAAAAACCCGTATATAAACAAACCGAAAGACCCGGACTGATTGATGGATTTTGTTGCCGCCGTAATCCCGCTTTGAATAAACGGCCAAATAAAGTTCAAAAGGACGGCTAAAAAAAGCACGAGAGGAACCAATGCCATAAAGACAAGTTTGGTATTGCCATATGCCCCAAAAGCTCCTGGCATTTCTTTATCATACAGCCTGTTGTGAACAAGCGCCACGACAACACCCATTATGATCCCTAGGAAAACGCCCATATCGATGACTTGAAATCCTAAAATAACCGTTTGCCCGGTACCAACTAAATCCGAAGCTGCTTGATATTTGATTAACTTACCGGTTAAAGACAGCCAATCATGATTCGCACCCAGGAAAACCAAATAGGAAAATAAAGCGATCAGCGATGCTTCCGCTTTCTTTTCTTTGGCCATTCCCACTGCCATCCCTACACAGAAAACAAGGCTCAGATTATTTAAAATGGGCCAAAGACCGTTTCCAATGAAATTGCCTGTTTTTATCAAAAACCCGTGTGCTCCAACAACTGCCGGATTAGAAAGAATCGAAGAGACCGCTAATAGGATCCCGACAACAGGCAAAAACATGATTGGAACCACAATGGCTCTCGAAAAAGTCTGCATTGCATTCAACATTTTTTCTTTCATGGATCATGGCCCCTTTGAAAAGTATTTTAACATAATAAACGGGCTCTCATGATTGTGTGCTTATATTTTTTTAAAAATATCCTGTACCGGTCCTGCCTGGCAAAATGAACGGCGTGATTGAGGAAATGCCGGCAGCCAATAAGGTAAAAGTGTTCGATCATAGAGATCTGGACATCCATATCAAATTACGATGATCCCGTGCTTAGCATGATCAGGAGTTGAGTATTGCCTTTTTTCCTTGTTTTTTCGTCTCCGCATCAATCTATCATTCTTGCAGAGAAATTCAGTTTAATGCAACCCTCCTACCGAAACATTCAGATGAAATTAAGAAAAATTTAAAAGAAGTCCTCTAGACTAGGTTTCTGTAATGAACCTCAAAACTTAAAGGGAGGGAGCGAAATGCATTCCAACGCGCATGGCACAATCCCGGTTCTCTATATTGTGGTTCCTTGCTATAACGAGGAGGACGTCCTGCCAGAGACGATATCCCGGCTTTCCTCGGTGATGCGCCAATTGATGAAAGACCGTTCCATTGCCAAAGACAGTGCGATTTTATTGGTGGACGACGGAAGCAAGGACGGGACCTGGGCATTAATCAGGCAGTACTTCCATCCCAATTCTTTTGTCAGGGGATTAAAACTTGCCCATAATGCCGGCCATCAAAATGCACTATTTTCGGGTCTTATGCATGCAAAAGACCATGCAGATATCGCGATTTCAATTGATGCTGACCTTCAGGATGATGTGAACGTGATACCAGAGATGATCAAAAAATATGACGAGGGCTGTGATGTCGTTTATGGTGTACGGAAAAAACGCACAACTGATCCTTTTTTTAAACGATTTACAGCTCAAGGCTTTTATCGCTTGATGAAAATTATGGGAGCAGATATCGTATATAACCATGCAGATTTTCGGCTAACAAGCAAAAGAGTGCTCGAGCAGCTGTCGTTATACGAAGAACGGAATCTCTTTTTGCGCGGTATCATTCCAATGATTGGCTTTCAATCCACTAAAGTTTACTATGACCGTTCAGAGCGGTTCGCAGGGGAGTCAAAATATCCCTTGAAAAAAATGCTGGCCTTTGCCTTAGACGGGATCACGTCACTCAGTGTCATACCAATCCGTTATATTACATTCATCGGGCTGGCCATATTCTTTATTTCACTGATCGCAAGCCTGTATTCATTTGTACGAGATATGATGGGGCACACCGTAATCGGATGGACGTCACTCATGACATCAATCTGGCTGATTGGCGGTATACAGTTGATATGCTTAGGAATCATCGGTGAATACATTGGAAAAATTTACAAAGAAGTAAAACGCCGCCCGAAGTACCATTTAGAAGCAACTTTGGAGAAGCCATCAAATGGGTGAATCGTATAAAAAAATCCTAATCTCCTTTTAAAAACGTTTTTTAGAAAACGAGGGACATTCAAGATAGAAAGGAAGACAAAGATGGAACAATCACTTGCATCAAAAAATAGGAGAAATAAATTTTATCCATTACTTCGGGGGCGGCCTGGGGATCCGGCTTGGGAACGGCCTGCTCTCTTTGTCTTACTGCTTTTCACCGCTGTTGCGTATATATGGGGCCTTAACAAATCAGGGTGGTCTAATTCATTTTATAGTGCCGCTGTTCAAGCAGCAACAAAGAGCTGGAAAGCCTTCTTCTTCGGTTCAATTGATTCGGCAAATTTTATCACCGTGGATAAACCTCCGGCTGCTCTATGGGTAATGGATCTGTCAGCACGGATCTTCGGGCTGAATGCCTGGAGCATCCTTGTCCCCGAAGCACTTGAAGGCGTTGCATGCGTATGGATCCTCTATATAACGGTCCGACGTTGGTTCAGCGCACGCGCAGCCCTGCTTGCCGGAGGAATCCTTGCGGTCACGCCGGTCGCAGCACTGATGTTTCGTTTCAATAATCCGGATGCCCTCCTCACACTGTTACTCACGGCCAGCGCCTATTTTTTCACACGGGCACTGGAAGACGGAAAAACCAAGTGGCTTGTATGGTCTTCTGTTCTCATTGGCTTTGGCTTTTTAACGAAAATGCTGGCGGGTTTCTTTGTCATTCCGGGATTTGTTGCCATCTATTTGCTCTTTGCGCCTGTATCCGTACGTAAAAGGCTGGCCCAAATCGTTGTAAGTGCCATCACCGTTATCCTGTCCGCGGGCTGGTGGGTTGCGATTGTGGAACTTGTGCCGGCTGCGAATCGCCCGTTTATTGGCAGTTCCCAGAAAAACAGCGTACTAGATCTTATTTTCGGTTACAATGGCTTCGGCCGGATTACCGGGAATGGATCCGGAAATGGCGGCGGGCAAGGCGGTGGCTTCAGTGGAAGCGCCGGATTTACAAGGCTGTTTCATTCGGAAATGGGCGGACAAATTTCCTGGCTTATTCCCGCAGCCCTCATTCTTCTGATTGTTTCCATGTGGGTTATCCGCCGGAACTGGAGAAGTGACCGGGCCATGCCGGCTCTCCTGATATGGGCGGCTACGTTCTTCGTCACAGGCATTTTGTTTAGTTTCGGGTCCGGAACCATTCACCCATACTACACCGTTGCACTTGCGCCTTCTATTGGTGCCATCATAGGGATCAGTGCTGACGTTCTTTGGGATCGGCGCGAGGAATGGGCAGGCCGTCTGGCGCTATCTGTTGCAACTTTATTCACGGCCGTTTGGGCTTTTGTCTTGCTAAACCGTACACCAACCTGGCTGCCATGGCTGCGCTTTGCCATCCTTATCATTGGCCTGGCAGCTGCAATCGCCATTGCGTTCGGGCCATCTCTTGGCAAAAGGATGGCTTCCGGTGCTGTTGTCGCTGCGCTCATCGCTTGTCTCGCGGGACCTTTGGCATATACGATTCAGACCATTCGCACCGCTCATACCGGATCGATGCCATCTGCCGGCCCGAACATAAGCAGCAGTTCCCGCGGAAATATTGGAGGAAATCAGGGGCCTTCTGGCAATTCAAATACTAGGCAGACACAAATGCCAAATTCCGGCAGTTCGAATGCTGGACCAAACTCTGGCAACTCAAATGCCGGACAACCACAGCCACCAAACGACGGCAGTTCGAATACCGGACAGCAGCAGCCACCGAATTCCGGCGGCAACTCGAACGGCGGGCAACCACCGAACGCCGGCAACGCCAATACCGGGCAACCGCAAATGCCGGGATCCAGCAATTCCAAGAATAATGGAAACGCGCAACGAGGTGGATCTCCTGGAGGGTCTGAATCTACAAGTAAAAAGGTTGTGAAGTTGTTAAAACAAGGTGCTTCAACATACACTTGGGTCGCTGCAACGGTAGGTGCGCAATCTTCGGCTACTTATCAGCTTGCAACAGATCAACCCGTGATGGACATCGGCGGTTTTACAGGAAGTGACCCGGCCCCGACCCTTTCCGCGTTTAAAAAATATGTCCGGCAAGGGAAGATCCACTACTTTATCAATAATGGAAGAGGCTCCTTCGGCAATATGAAACAAATGGGCAAAAACTTGCAAGATGGCAATACAAATGGCAAAAAGGTTGAAAACAATGCCCCAAATGGCGCCATGGGCAGAGGTTCCAATACAAGCTCATCGATCACCAGTTGGGTTCAAAAGAACTTTAAATCAAAAACAGTTGATGGCGTTACCCTTTATGATTTGACACAGCCAAAATCGAAGTAAGCTCTATCGTGAAGACTATCCAAAAAGTTACAGACGGTGAACGCTGTCATTCATTGCGTTCACCGTCTTTTAGTCTAATGACTGGCTAATGATCACTGATGCATTCTTGTTTTTCTTAATGGGGTTTCTTCCAATTCAACGCTGGGAGGATGATTCCCGGCATTTGCCAAAAGAGATTTTTTCACACTTTGCGACTTTCGGTTTATTTTTTCAATGAAATTGGCCTGTCCCCCTTGAAAAATACCAAAAAAAGACGATAATTTTACTAGACGGATTTGACAGGATTTAGGGTATTTTGATAGAACAAGGGCCAAAAGAATGAAATTTTAAATTTCAGGAACCCTGGAGCTGGCAAAAGATCCAATTGGAAAGGAGATTGAAATGAAAAAAGGCTTAGTCATACCACTTTGTTTTGCAGTATTATCCACTCCTGCTTTTGATAAAACGGTACAGGGCGCTTCACTGACAAAATTCCTACATAGTTCAAGTGTACAAGCCGCAGCAAAAACAGAGACAAAATATGTCAATGTTGATGCGAATTCAAGCTTGACATTAAGAGCAAAGCCTTCAAAAAGTGCCGCCAAATTGGACAGCTTAAAAAAAGGAACAGCTGTATTGGTATACAATGTGTCTGATGGTTGGGCAGAAGTAAAATCCGGGACAAAAACGGGGTATGTTAGCGCGGAATATTTAACCAGCACAAAACCCGGCAGTACGGCAACGACAACGAGCACAACCAAAACAACGACGAAGTATGTCAATGTGGACAAAGGCTCCCATTTAATATTGCGTTCGAAGACCTCCACTTCGTCCAGCATTTTAGCAAGCTTGGCTAGAGGAGAAAAAGTGACGGTTTACTCTATTTCCGGGGATTGGGCGAAAGTAAAAGCCGGAAGTAAAACGGGCTATGTTCATGCATCTTTTTTGGTAAACTCAAATCCAGACAGCAATACAAGTACTTCAAAACCAGCCAAAACAACGACGAAGTATGTCAATGTGGATAAAGGCTCCCATTTAATATTGCGCTCGAAAGCCTCCGGAACGTCCAGCATTTTGGACAGCTTACCAAGAGGCGAAAAAGTGACGGTTTACTCTATTTCCGGGGATTGGGCAAAAGTAAAAGCCGGGAGCAAAACGGGATATGTTCATGCCTCTTTTTTGGCGAACTCAAATCCCGATAGCAGTGCAGACACTTCTACTCCGGCCAAAACAACGACGAAGTATGTCAACGTGGACAAAGGCTCTCATTTAATATTACGTTCGAAAGCCTCCGGAACGGCCAGCATTTTAGATAGCTTGGCTAGAGGCGAAAAGGTGACGGTTTACTCCATTTCTGGGGACTGGGCAAAAGTGAAAGCCGGGAGCAAAACGGGATATGTTCATGCCTCTTTTTTGGCGAACTCAAATCCCGATAGCAGTGCAGACACTTCTACTCCGGCCAAAACAACGACGAAGTATGTCAATGTGGACAAAGGCTCCCATTTAATATTGCGCTCCAAAGCCTCCACTTCGTCCAGCATTTTAGCAAGCCTGGCAAGAGGAGAAAAAGTGACGGTGTACTCTATTTCCGGGGAGTGGGCAAAAGTGAAAGCCGGCAGCAAAACGGGATATGTTCATGCCTCTTTTTTGGCGAACTCAAATCCCGATAGCAATGCAGGCACTTCAACTCCGGCCAAAACAACGACGAAGTATGTCAATGTGGACAAAGGCTCCCATTTAATATTGCGCTCCAAAGCCTCCACTTCGTCCAGCATTTTAGCAAGCCTGGCAAGAGGAGAAAAAGTGACGGTGTACTCTATTTCCGGGGAGTGGGCAAAAGTGAAAGCCGGCAGCAAAACGGGATATGTTCATGCCTCTTTTTTGGCGAACTCAAATCCCGATAGCAATGCAGACACTTCTACTCCGGCCAAAACAACGACGAAGTATGTCAATGTGGATAAAGGATCCCATTTAATATTGCGTTCTAAGTCCTCCACTTCGTCTAGCATTTTAGCAAGCTTGCCGAGAGGCGAGAAAGTGACGGTTTACTCAATCTCCGGGGCTTGGGCAAAAGTAAAAGCCGGCAGCAAAACGGGGTATGTCCATGCATCTTTTTTGGCTAACTCAAATCCGGATAGCAATGCAGGCACTTCAACTCCGGCCAAAACAACGACGAAGTATGTCAACGTGGACAAAGGTTCCCATTTAATATTGCGCTCGAAAACCTCCACTTCGTCCAGCATTTTAGCAAGCTTGCCGAGAGGCGAGAAAGTGACGGTTTACTCAATCTCCGGGGCTTGGGCAAAAGTAAAAGCCGGTAACAAAACGGGGTATGTCCATGCATCTTTTTTGGCGAACTCAAATCCGGATAGCAATGCAGGCACTTCAACCCCAGTCCAAACAACGACGAAGTATGTCAATGTGGATAAAGGATCCCATTTAATCTTACGTTCGAAAGCCTCCAAAACGGCCAGCATTTTAGCAAGCCTGGCAAGAGGCGAAAAGGTGACGGTGTACTCTATTTCCGGGGAGTGGGCAAAAGTAAAAGCCGGCAGCAAAACGGGCTATGTTCATGCATCTTTTTTGACGAACTCAAATCCCGATAGCAATGCAGGCACTTCAACCCCAGTCCAAACAACGACGAAATATGTCAATGTGGACAAAGGTTCCCATCTGGTTTTGCGTTCCAAAGCCTCCAGAAGTGGCAAAATATTAGCAAGTCTGCAAAGAGGCGAAAAAGTGACGGTTTACACCGCTTCCGGCCCGTGGGTAAAAGTGAAAGCGAGAGGCATAACCGGTTATGTGCTCGCATCCTATCTGTCAAATGCAGACCCTGATGCAAGCACAGCAGATGACAGCAATAATAGTTCCGATGCGCAACAATCCAATAGCAAGGTGACATCGATTGTAAAAAAATATGATCTTTCACTGGATGAACTTGCAAATATTCAAATGAAAGTTTCGCCTCAAACAGATACAAATGAACGATATATCAGAAGTGATGCCATTAAGCTGACAAGCCATACAACAGGTGTTGTCCAAAACGGAAGCTGGAATATCAGAGATGGTGCGGGTACAAAGAATCATGAAGTCGGCGAAACGCTTAAAGAAGGCACAAAGGTCACCATCCTATCCACCGTAAAAGGGGATGACGGCTATACATGGTATCAAATCAGTTATAACAAAGCATGGAAAAATGCCACGAAAAATGAAGTGAAATACTATTTAAATCCGAATAACTTTGTTTCGGATCCAGTCCGCTCACTTCAATTTTTGAAATTAACTTCGACCGCCAATCTGAATGCAACAGAAGTGAACCAAAAAATTCTTGCGGGTAAAGGCATTTTAGCCGGGAAAGCATCTGCATTTTTAACTGCAGCAAAACAAAATGGTATCAATGAAATTTATCTGATTGCTCATGCCTTACTTGAAACAGGAAATGGCACTTCCCAGCTGGCAAATGGGGTCAAGTATAATGGCAAGACAGTTTATAATATGTATGGGACTGGGGCGAATGATGGCAATGCCGTCCAAAATGGAGCCAGGTATGCCTATCAACATGGTTGGACGACCCCGGAAGCGGCCATCATTGGCGGAGCTAAATTTATCAGCAGCAATTACCTTGGCGCCGGTCAAGATACCTTGTATAAAATGAGATGGAATCCAGATGTCGCTGCAACATATGGCTATGCCTCCCATCAATATGCAACAGACATTGGCTGGGCTTACAAACAAGTGGATGAAATCTATAACTTATACAACCTATTAGACAATTACAATATCACATTGGAAGTTCCAAGTTATCAGTAACTGCCTGCAGCCATTAAGCTGTTCATAAGGATTTACGAATGAAGGCTATTCAAGACCTTGTAAAGAGCATGACAAATGGTAAAAGCTTCTCCCTTTTTGGGAAGCCGCTGAAAAAGTTCAAAAGAAAACATAAAAACGGCGAGACACCAGCATTCATAGTGTCTCACCGTTTTTTTGTCCTATATCTTGTATAGATAAAAATAAAACATCACTTTTTCAGTGCCCTTTTCCAGCATTGCCGTCAACGGCCTATGATGGGTTTTCCTTCAAATAAAACATACCCGTTTATTTTTCATTTTTGTTTCTCTCTATTAAAAAATCTAAAAGTTTATCAATTTTTGATCCTATTTCTTCAACAACCAAATCATTACGCTCATCTCGAGCCATAATTTCTCCCCTAAGTTCATCGTTCTCTCGCTGAAGAATATCTATGGTTTCTTCTGCTTCTTTTATTTGTTTTTTTAAATTGTCTAATTGCTTTAAGAGTTCTTTCCTGTCTTCATCCAATCAGCATTCCTCCCTCTAAAAATGTTGATGTATCAACGGTTTAAGCCGTTGTGGGGTGTCAAAAAAATATTTTTTGACACGCTTCCTAACAAAATTTTTATATTATGTGAAACTATTCCAACATACGGGTACGCTACGCGGTCACTACTGGATAATAATGGGAAGTAGTGATAGGAAATTATACGATGCACAATGGATCTCTGCGTAACTTATGATGACGTACCCTCCCATGTCTCTGGGCATCTGTGTGCCTACATTCCTTCGTTCGGTCTAGTCATAAGGCAGAGGCTAGCGAAGCTCCTTTAGGGACTCGAGGTCGAATGGAAAAAATAGTGCCAGCTTCTCCGTGTCATCCTGTTGTCTAGGTCTTACTAAGGATGTGAGGCCTTATTCAGCCTCTGCGAGACCAGGAATATCCCTCATCATTCGCTGTGCGTCGAACGGTTTGTGCTTCGTGCTAATTCCGTGTAACACTTTTAATAGCTTACCGCATAGAACCACAATGGATTGCTTCTTGCGTAACGGATTAACCTGACGGTTCGTGTAGTATTCATGCAGCTTTCTAAAGGCCTCATTATGGCGAATCATCGGCATCATTACCCGGAAAAGGAGGGCACGCAGTTTTCTTCTGCCTCTTTTGGAGATGCGTTTTTGCCCTTTGTGCAGACCGGAGGAGTTTTCACGTAACGTTAATCCCGCGAGTTTAATTAATTGGCGTGGATCTTGATAATGTGAAAAGCTTCCGATTTCAGCTAATAAGTCGACAATCGTTGTATCTCCAAGTCCTGGTACCGTTGATAGCCATTCATACTCTACAGATGTTTTTACAAGCTCAATTAACTGCCCTGTAATACTTTCAATATCTTGTTCTAGCTGATGGTAACGGCGGACAAGTGTGGCAATTTCAATACGGGCCATCTCAAGTCCTTCTGTTACTCCGATAGAGCCAGCCGCGACTTCAATAAGACGGACTGCTTTTGGTCTTTGAGGGGATTTTAGCCCCTCAACCTTACGAAAAAGGGATAGAACTTCATCGGGCTGTTTCTGGTAAAGATCACTTGGAAATGGTGTACATTCAAGTGCAGCTAAAGCCATCTTCCCAAAAGACGGAAACACCTGTACAAACTCTGGGAAATAGCGATCTAACCAACGAATAATCATGTTTTTGACAGCCCCTAATTCCTCTGTCAATTTACTCCTGAACGTCGACCCAACGCGAAGTTCGGCTTCCATGCCTTTTAAGATACGTGGGTAACTGAAACGTCCATCCTTAACTAAACGGGCAATAACCAATGCATCTTTGCGGTCATGCTTGGTTGGCAAATTGTCGTCCAACTCCTTTGATCGCTTTACATGCATAGGGTTTACCATGACCAAGGGGATACCCCTTTCCTCAAGAAAGTAGGCCAAATTGAGCCAGTAATGCCCTGTGGGTTCAATTCCCACAATGACTTCCGATTTCTCGTGTTCTTTCATTGCGGCTAAAACGCGCTGATAGAACAGTTCAAATCCATTTCCTGCTTGGGGCACAGAAAATGATTTTTGGAGCACTCGCCCACGGTCATCTACAATGCAAGCGTAGTGCGTACGCTTGGCAATATCAATTCCCACTACAAGTGTTTGTTCAGTGACTTGATTAATTTTCTGATTTTGTTTAAAATCCATTATGGAGTCCTCCTTGGTTACAAATTAGGGGTCATTCGTTAAGAGATGACACCCCGCATCATACCAGGAGGGCTCTTTTTGTTCAAGTCCCCGAAAGTCCTTCTAACAGGAATGCTCCTTATGGAAGTAATGAAAAGTTTAATCCATTTTCAATGTTAACTTATTAGAAATGGATTCTAAAAAGAGATTAATGAAACATCTTCCATTTCCCAAAGGATAAAAAGTACAACCTGGCTCTTATTCACCTTATTTTCTTCGCAGATTTAATTGAGTCAATGTGATCTTCTCCTACCACAATTCATTTATCATTCATTACGGCCGTTGTTTTCTCATTGCGCACATTTATTGGATGCCGGGCCTGGGCCCCTCTTTTTCCCACCTCCAACAAAGCATTTTCACCCTGACCTCTGGCGGAAACAAATCGGAAATAAAAAAAGCGGTACAGAAAACGATTTCTATTTTCTATACCGCCGTTCTCGTCATTTTACGATGATCCCGTTGATAAAGCTGATGATGCCCTCTTCCACTTCATCCCGGATATCCCGGTCATTGTGAATTTCATGCCGGTGTCCGGGATAAACTTTTGTTTTTACGTGATGTCCGGTTTGAACAAGCCAGTTCGATACAGCATATACCCCTTCCCCATATTGTCCCACCGGATCCTGGTCACCGGCAATGTTATAAACAGGAATCGATACCGGCACCTTTTCTGCCCACTCCGTTCCGACAATCATCTCCATCATCTGGACAAAATAGTAGAGTGAGCATATATTTGGCGGAGTTGTAAAATTATTAAACGGATCGTTTGCGTGGTCTGCCACAATATCCGGGTCGGAACTTATCCAGTCGTTTGGCGTTTTCGGTTGTTCAATCCGTTCCGTCATCCAGCCCATCAGTTCTTCCAAATAAGAAGGATCGGTTTCTTTCCCCTTGCCTTCATCGATCAGGTTCTTCAAAACAGGGAGCAGTTTGCTTGCATTCGGGAACCTGCCTGAAGTCCCGCACAGAATTAAACCGGACAAGCCAGCCCCATGGGTAGCAGCATAACCCCTGGCAATCATGGACCCCATACTGTGCCCAAACATGAAATAAGGCAAATCAGGATATTGTTCCTGTACAATCTTTCGAAGCGTATGCTCGTCCTCCGCCATCGTCATATAACCTTTATCTCCCCAGTCTCCCCAGTTGCCGGAATCATACGCTGTCTTTCCATGGCCGACATGATCATCTGCAGCAACGACAAAACCAGCCTCATTAAACTTTAAAATCATATGTAAATACCGCCGTGAATGTTCACCAAAACCGTGAACGACCTGGACAACCCCGCGCGGTTTACGGATCGGTGTGTAAATCCACGCTTTTACGTTGTCTTTTCCGTTAAATGATTGAAAACTCAACTCTTGAAAAGCCAAACCAACCCCTCCTTTGCTCATCTCATTAAATTTCTTTTTATCAAACTTTTAAAATATTAGAAACATACTACTGGGTTTGACTTGCAAAATTTTTTGGTCTAAAATTCCATTTCCCTAACTCTAATAATATGCACCGGCTGATTTTCATTTTTCTGTTGATGCCGCGCGTTCACTACGACATAGGCATCTAATAAAACCTTTATGTCTTTTGTTTCAAAAAACATTTCCATTTAAACAATTTTCAATCGTGCTTATAAAAATTAACATTTGCTCAAAATGAAAAGATACCCTGAGCCTCTGGCATAATTGAAAAAAACATAAAAATTCTTCTTTCCCGTACTTTTACCGGGTTGCTGAACGAATCCGATTTTCCAGCATAACCTGTCCCAATATTACAGAATCATGCACTTATGAAAATGCAAGATTCAGCTGCTCTATTTATTGGTTCAGCTTTCAGGAAGAGTGATCAGAATCCTTGCCAGATCCTGTTATTTAGCAAGCCAAATAACCATTAAAATGTTTTCCCCATTTCAACCGCCTTTTTGATAGCTTCCTCCATAATATCTTCAGCCCGTTCAGGAAAGTGGTCCATTCCCTCAACAAATAATTGTTGAAAATCTTTAAAGCCCAAGAAAGTGAATAACGTTTTTACATATTGGCTTGCAGGGTCACTGCCGTTGTAGACACTTCCGCTTGATTGAATGTGCAGTGCTTTTTTTTCCTTCCACTAACCCAACAGATCCCTGGTCTGTGTACTTGAAGGTTTTCCCTGCCACTGTAATGGTATCAATCCAAGCTTTTAAACGAGTGGGCACGCTTAAATTCCACAAAGGATTTGCAATAACTACTTTATCCTTTTCCAAAAAACTTGCAGTAAAAGAATCAAACAGCGTCACTTTGTGTTGCTGTTCAATTGATAATGAGTAAAAAGGAACCTTTTGTTTTAATTTATTCCACGCTTCCAACAGGTCCCTGTCAATTTCAGGAATGGTGATATCATACAAATTGATTTCTTCTATTTCATCGTCTGGATGATGCTCCCGGTAAGACTTTAAAAAAACATTCGTCACTTTCATTGTACGCGAGTATTCTTCGGAAAACGGATGGGCTTTTACAACCAATACTTTCGACATTTTTGAGGCTCCTTTACATGTTTTACTATTATTTTATGGGTAAGCGCCTTCAAATTCAATCTATTTATTTATTTCATCCACGCACTCACACGGAGTACGACATGAATACCTTTTCCAATTGGGTCCTTGTTCTGTTGGCAACTGCCGGCAAAATCGGGTGGTGACAGGCATCTCAAAAAAATTCCGGCCCCGCTTTTAAGAAAACATACGGAGCCGGCATTTTTTATGGTTTTAATACGACTTTAATGCAGCCATCTTTATGATCATTGAACAATTGATAGGACTCGCTTGCTTTATCCAGCGAAATTTTATGGGTTATGATTTCAGTTGGGTCAAACTTTTTCTCTGTAATGTCTTGAAAGAGTTTCGGCATCAGATGTACAGCCGGCGCCTGTCCCATTTTCAGGGTGATATTGCGTTCGAACAGCCTGCCAAGCGGGAATGCATTGTAAATCGAACCGTATACCCCTGTCAGCTGGATAGTGCCAAACTTCCTGACCGCTTCCATCGCAATTTGAATCGCGCTGATTGTGCCACCTTGCAGCTTCAGCTTTTGCTCGATCTTTTCAATCGCCGATTTTTTTCCGTCCATGCCGACGCAATCGATCACTACATCAGCCCCGCCATTGGTAATCTCACGTAAATACTTTCCCATCTCATCGTATTCTTTAAAATTATAAACTTCGACTCTATTCATTTTTTTGGCATGCTTTAACCGGTATGGCACATGGTCAACTGCAATTACCCTGCTGGCCCCGTTCAGCCATGCAAATTTCTGGTTCATCAAGCCGATCGGCCCGCAGCCGAGCACAACGACCGTGTCTCCCTGTTTCACACCAGCATTTTCAACACTCCAATATGCCGTTGGAAGCACATCCGACAAGAACAGCAACGCCTCGTCTTCCAACTCACAAGATTCGGGAATCACAAACGGCATTTGATTGCCGAACGGTACACGCAGGTACTCAGCCTGCCCGCCCGGAATATCTCCGTACCGCTCTGTATAACCAAATAAACCGCCTGTGTCGACCTCTTCATTCGGATTCGAGTTGTCACACTGGGACTCCATCCCGTGCTGGCAGTAATAGCAATGCCCGCACGAAACCGTAAACGGCAGCACAACCCGGTCGCCTTTTTTTACTTTTGTGACTTCCGAGCCGACCTCTTCAACGATTCCCATCGGTTCATGCCCGATCACAAATCCCGGGCGCGCCGGCAAAGCTCCGTTATAAATATGCAAATCAGATCCGCAAATGGCCGTTGAGGTAATCCTGATTAAAATATCATCCCGCTTTTTTAATGACGGATCATCAACTTCTTTTACCTGTATGTCTTTCGCACCTTGAAATGTAACTGCCTTCACTGCCATAACCTCCTTTTATATACAGACCTATACCCATGTTCTTTCATTCTTATGTATATCAAGAGATTTTTATCAATTTGGAAGCGCATTCCTGATTATCTAACCGATCTTGGAAATACGGCATTTTCGGGACAACATTTGACATCCAAGGTTGAATCTGTACAGGGCATAAGTTTTCTGTATAGGAGACCCCAAGCATATTTCTTTCATACTGAAACGGCCTCCCATATCCGGAGGCCGTTTCATCTTGAATTTTCAACATGGTTTTTGACTTTCCACCTGTTTCAAATACTGTCCAGAAACGATTGGATAAACGGAATGGCCGCACCAACCGGAACACCGTCTTCATTGGAACGGCTAATAAAAATAAACGGTTCTTCACTTGGAAAAGCTGTCTTCTCATTTACCTTTTCATGGAGAATTTGTAAATCTTCATCTTTTAAATACGGGGAAATATACCCGCCTAAAATAAAATCCCGGTTGATTACAAGGCGAATATTATTAATGGAAAAAGCCAGATGTTCTATAAAAGTATGCCATCTCTCCACATAGGAAGGCACCCCTGAACGAACTTGCTGGAAGAAAAATGCCAGGGATTCTTCTTTTTTTAATAGTGCATGGATGGAACAGAGCGTTTCCATGCAGCCTCTTTTCCCGCAGTAACACAAAGAACCATTCGGATCAATTGTCATATGTTCGACAGTCCCGCTGTGCCCATCTTTCCCCATATAAATTTGGTCATTGATAATAATCGCCCCGCCAAGATGCGTCCCGATCGATAAATATACTGCATCTCCAATGTCTTTTCTCATCCAAAGCTCTGTTGTAGCCGCACATTTTGCATCATGCAAGAACTTGCAAGGATAGTCAAGATGCCGGGCAAAAACATGGATATCCAATCCTGTACAATCCAATATTTTGCCGTACAAAATTTTTTCTCCGTCGTTAGAAGTCAGGGCCTGTACTGCAAATCCAATTCCCAGCACTTGCTCTTTCTTAAAATCAAAATGATCGATAAATGCCTGTACTTCCTGGCTAACTTGTTTAAAATAATGGTCGTCATTTGCATAAGTCAGATACAGCTCTTTTTGCTGAAAGACTGTGCCTCGTAAATCAACCGCCAAAATGCGGACTTTCTCTTTTTGGATTTCAACTCCGATCCCAATACGTGCCTGTTGACATATGGTATAAGCTGCAGCCCGCCTGCCAACAGAAGATTCGAAGTATCCATTTTTTTGAATTAGATTTTTCTTCTCCAACTGCGTCAAATGCTGGCTAACGGTCGGCAGACTTAAATGAAGCATATTCGCAATTTCTTGTTTGGAAAGTTTTTTATGCTGATAAATCAAGTGATAGATCAAGGAATAATTATTCTTTTTTATATCTTTCAATGTCATGCTATTCGCCATGTGATGACCCCATTATATAAATACGATTTATAAAAACAGTTGTTTAAATTCACTATAACATACAGACAAATGCCTCACAACTTAGGAATGGCATCGTACAGATATTTTTGAGAATTTTTTAAAATATTAGGATCCAGTTTTTAAGCGCTTTCTATTGACACTCCCGTAAAAGCGTTTTATTATATAAACAAGTTTTATAAAATGATTTTATAAAATAACTTATCAAAGGGGCGTAAGCACAAATGGGGATTATTGAAAAGATGAGATTGGATGGAAAAAAGATTTTCGTAACAGGCGGCGCAAGAGGGATTGGTAAAAGCGTTGCCACTGCTTTTGCTGAAGCGGGTGCAGACATCGCAATTGTTGACGTGGATTTAAAAGAAGCAGAAAAAACCGCCAGAGAACTGCAAGAAAATCATCCGGTCCAGGCCATTGCAGTACAAGCCGATGTGACAAAACCAGAGGATGTAAAGGCAATGATCACAAAAATATTGGATGCATTCGGGCGGATTGATGTTGCGTTTTGCAATGCGGGGATTTGCCTGAATGTCCCGGCTGAAGAAATGGCCTTCGAACAATGGAAAAAAGTCATCGATGTGAACCTTACGGGGATCTTTTTAACTGCGCAGGCAGCCGGCAAAGTAATGATTCAACAAGGCGGCGGTTCAATTATCAATACAGCATCCATGTCCGGACATATTGTCAACGTACCGCAGCCGCAATGCTCCTACAATGCTTCTAAAGCAGGCGTTATCCAATTGACGAAATCATTGGCTGTTGAATGGGCGGACAAAAATGTGCGGGTCAACTGTATCAGCCCGGGATATATGGGCACAGAACTGACATTAAACTCCCCAAGCCTGAAGCCTTTAATTGAAAAATGGAACAAGATGGCACCGCTTCACCGGATGGGAAAGCCGGAAGAATTGCAATCGATTTGTGTATACCTTGCAGGTGACACGAGCACCTTCACAACCGGTGCTGATTTTATTGTAGATGGCGCCTTCACTTGTATTTAATGCCTGCAAAACTTTGATTCTATTATTAAAGGAGTTTATTTTTAATGAATTATTTACTTGGGACAGACATTGGAACTTCAGGAACAAAGACAGTGCTGATGGATACAGAAGGCCATCTGATTGCCCAGGACTTGCAAGAATATGACATTATCACCCCCAGGCCTTTATGGGCGGAGCAGTGGCCGGACGTATGGCTAGACGCAGCCAAAGCCTCTATCCGCAACACGGTGCAAAAATCCGGCATTTCAAAAGAAAAGATTGCCGGGATTGCAATTAGCGGGCTTTACGGAGGTTCCGGCATACCGCTGGATGAAAACATGAAACCTGTAAGGCCTTGCATGATCTGGATGGACAGGAGAGCTGATGAAGAAACGAAATGGGTGCTCGAGCATATCGGGGAAGAAAACTTGCAGGAAATCACTTATAACGGGGCAGATCCATATTACGGCTACACAAAAATTTTATGGATGAAGCGCCATGAACCGGAAAACTGGAAAAAAACGAAACTCTTTCTTCCGCCTAACGATTACGTCATCTACCATTTGACTGGTGAAATTGCGATTGACTATTCTTCGGCAGGCAATATTGGCGGGATCTTTGACATGAATACAAGGACATGGTCAAAAACATTAATGGATCAAATGGGAATTCCTATGTCGATGATGCCGCAAAGGATTGTAGAGTCAACGGATATCGTTGGCGGATTGACGAAAAAAGCAGCAGAAGAACTGGGGCTTTCTGAAGGTATGCCCGTCATCGCCGGCGGAATCGACTGCGGCGCCGCAAACATCGGGCTGGGGGTATTGGAATCCGGCATTTACGCCGCTTCTATCGGCACTTCGATGTGTGCTGCACTTATCTCCGACCAGCCTGCGAAAGGAAAAGGTTTGATTGTCTGGCCTTATTTATATGACGCCAAACGATTATCGTATTGTTTTGCAGGAGCCAATACGGCAGGCGCGATCGTCAAATGGTTCAAGCAAACCCTGTGCCAGTTTGAATTGGAAGCAGAGAAACACGGCGGCAGAAATGCTTATGATATTTTAAATGAACAGGCATCGAAAATTCCTGCCGGCAGTAATGGCCTTATCGTCCTTCCGTATTTTATGGGGGAAAGAGCCCCAATATGGGATTCAGATGCCAAGGGCACAATTATTGGGCTCTCGCTTGCCCATACAAAAGCACATCTTTATCGTGCATTCTTAGAGGCAGTTGCCTATTCTTTAAGAAATGCCATGGAAGCAACCGGTGAAAATGTGGGGAATTCCATCTACATTGCCGGCGGGGTAACAAAATCTAAAGTCTGGCGGCAAATTTTTGCGGACGTAACCGGCTACCCTGTCATTTGCCCGCTCCATGATGTTGAAGCCAATATGGGGGATGTAATTCTTGCCGGAATCGGAACAGGACTTTTAAGTTACGAAGACGCAAAAAAATGGCAGGTGTTAGATGAAAAGATCCTGCCAAATCCGGAAAACCATGAAAAATATAATGCCTGCTATCAAGTTTATCAATCTGCCTATCAACATTTAAAACAAGATATGAAAGCGATATCCCGCCTTGTTGAATCACCAACAAGATAGACAGAGCGGACATGATTTGCTTATTGGCTGGTTTTCCAGCCTCGCCATCATGTCCAGTTGTGGCGCCATTACGATACAGCGGCCCAACGGAAATTCAAAAAAGGGGATGTGAGTTAAATGGAGAAATGGAAAAAAAGAATGGGGTATGGTGTAGGAGATTTAGGTTGTAACCTTGTGTTCGGGACAATGGCATCTTATCTGATGTTTTTCTATACGGACGTCTTTGGCATTACAGCAGCCGCTGCCGGCACATTGATGCTCGTCACGAAAATTATCGATGCATTTGCGGATACCGGAATGGGATTGATCGTTGACCGGACCCATACGAGATGGGGCCAGGGGAGGCCTTATTTTATCATCGGAGCTGTTCCTTTTACTGTTTTTACCATCCTTACGTTTATCGTGCCGGCTACCGGAATGACTGGAAAATTGGTCTGGGCCTATGTGACGTTTACTTTGCTGAATATCGCATATACCGTTGTCAATATTCCGTTAAACACGATCGTTCCAAGACTGACTTCAGACGTGCATGAACGAAACTGGCTTGTAACGACCAGAATGATTTGCGCTTTATTGGGAACAGCATTGGTGATGTCCATTACAACGCCACTTGTAAACCTGTTCGGGCAAGGAAGCACACAAAAAGGTTTTCTCATTACGATGTCGTTATATGCTGTTCTCGCCTTATTGATATTTGTGATTACCTTTATGAACACAGAGGAAGTTGTACCCCCGGCTGTCAAACAGGAAAAACATTCGTTTTTGGAGGATCTAAAAGGATTAACCGGCCAGAGCATCCTGTTCTTTATCTTAAACTTTCTTTACTTTGCATTATTTGTGATCCGTAATACCACGGTTATCTATTATTTTACCTATAATCTGGGCCGTTCCAGCTGGTTAACTTTTGTAGGGCTTTTCGGTATTTTGTCCGGCCTGCCCATGCTGCTTGTTCTTCCATTTTTACAGAAAAAAATATCAAAAAAAGCTTGCTTGCTGTTAAGCACAGCGATTTACATTATCGGCGATTTAATGATCTACTTTGGAAGCGCATTCCCAGTTGTACTGATTGCCGGGTTAGCCGTAACGGGTCTTGGAATATACGGCATTTTTGGGACAACATTTGCCATCCAACCAGATGTCATCGACTACTCGGAGTATCAGAAAAAAAGAAGCATATCTGGTATGATTGCTGCTTTTCAGGGCTTTTGTGTGAAATTAAGCATGGGGCTGGCAAGCGCGCTGATCGGGATATTCTTAAAAATGGGCGGCTATGTCCCGAACGCAACACAAACCCCGACTGCTTTAAAATATATTGAAGCTTCATTTATATGGATTCCCATGTTGATCTGCCTGCTTATCGGCATCACGACCTGTTTCTATAAACTGGACCAACAACGGGAAAAAATGAGTATCGAACTGGAGCGCCGCCGTCAAATCTTTAACTCTCAATCGGCAGAAACAGTATAACCCGGTTTTTCTTCTATATCCCCCTCATTTTCAAAGGGGGATATTTTCAAGCGGTGACAGGGCACAAGCACGCATATTGATTTATCTGTACTGGGGCGGCCCCCATTATCGGAGGCCGCTTCGCCCTAGTTCACCTTCACTTATTCATTTACACAAAATATTTTACATTCTCTTAGACTTAGCAAAAACTTGAAGGGCTTTAGTAAATATTCAATGCAAGGGTTATATAGAAAATACTAAAAGAACTTTGCATTTGAAAGCTGATTGAATGCATAAAGAATAACCAAGTATTTTCGCCGATGTATTCTTTTATATATTAAGGCAGAGCTTGCTGACAAATGGGATGTAAGCCAAAATCAGATCCGTTCAGCAAACCCTAGTTCATGAATCGGACAGTTCATTCAATCTTGCATTTAAAGCATTTAGCTTTCTTTGGCGCTTAGGTTCGTTATCTTCAGCATTAGCTACTTTAAAGAGTTGCCTCACTTCCTTTTTGGTTGCAACTTTGTGTTGTACGCAAAAAAAACAAAAATCTTCAAGTGTATCTTGTATAATGAGCTCGGGGGTATCGTATTCACTGGCTGCTGTGCATATTTCTTCATCATGGATAATTTCTCGTATCTCATAATCATTGCTGCAAATGATTCTAGCTTGCAATAACATTGCAGCAGCCAATGTGTGAATTTCACCAAGATTGCTTGTGCTTTTAAGTATCATTCCAAGATTTCTCTTTTTTTCATAAAGCCTCTTAAAGCTCTCTCCAATATATCGTTCATAGTAACGATATATTTCAAATTCATCGTGAGAAAGACATTGTACATCATCCGGATCAAAAAGTTGCCACCTTTGTTCATGAATTTGTTTTTCCGCCACTGATCTGTTCAATAGGAGTTCATTCAAAACTGAGATATGGATGTATACATCCTCGTAAAGCTGATTAATCCACCCGATGACATCGCTTTTTTTATAAACAGCCGCGAGTTGAATAATATTGGTATCAATAAAGACTTTCCCTCTTCTCACAAATCTTCTTCCTCTTCCTGTGAGATCGTGCGTTCACGATTTGTTTCCGTTTGATACCTTATCGCCGTTTCCGGAGAGATTTGAGCCAATTTTCCAGATGCTTCTGCTTTATTTAATAATCTTTTTTCAACAGCTTCAGCGATAACGCTTTCATATTTGCTAAAGCTTTTAATGGGAAAAGGCTCATCAAGCGGGCTGTTTGCGAGATGGTGTGCTTTACGAAGTGAAATCCACTCTTTTTCTTTTATTGCTATCAAGCGGCGGGATTTTGATAACTTTAATTCGAGTATCCGTCTTGCCACAGCTTCGTATGGTGCTGCGGCCATGTCAGCAATCATGATGATCGCTTTTTCTTCTCCAAAGTCCTGTTTCAGTCTTCCCCATAGCAGACGGACAAGCGAGGCAGGCATCATTACCGCTGCAGCAAACCGGTCAGCTGCTCTTTCATGGTCAATTTCTTCACTAATGACTTCTTTATATCCTAATAAATGCCAAAATTCATGTGCAACTGTAAAATATCTTATGCGTAAAGGCTGCCGGGTATTGATGGCCACAAAAACTTGTTCCGAATCAACATTTACAGTAGCGCCGAAATATTCGTTGTCCGGCACATCTTGAAAAATAACATGTGATATTTCTTGAAGTTTTAACTCAATCCCCGGGCCGATAAATATTTCGGCGCCAAAATGATCAGTTAAAAATTGCCCGGCGAAAGCTTCACCAACTTGTTCCGACTGTAACTTCAGCTTACTCATATGGTTTCTCCCCAGTAGCACGATTGATCTCCTCAATCCGTAAACAATCTTCAATTGCAAATAACATATTTTCCAACTGGCGTTTGGCAGCCCTCGAATTGGCTTTCCCGCGTAAAGAAAGTACATAAGGTTTTTCTGAACGATCTTCAGCTAACAATTCTTCAACGGTAATCCCCATAACTTTTGCGACTTGAGCCATTCTGTTTGGAAGAAATTGCCGTTTTCCTGTTAAAATATGTCCCATTAAGGATTTACTGATTCCTACTTCCTCAGCAAGATCTTGAATGGATTTTCCTTCCGTGTCAAGCCAATCTCTCACTTTTTTGATTGCCGCTTCATTGGCTTTATTCATGAATTACACTCCCTCAATTATTCCTATATCTTTATTATATACAAAACCACGCAAAAAGTGTAGACGTCTACAAAAGTTGCAGCATAGTATCTCCCTTGTTTGGGATACCTTATACGAATACACTATTCATTGCATTTGGTAATAATTGACCAATATCCCCAGCTTAAAACACCAGCTGAAGGCGATGGAATTTTCACCTAAAACGATCTATCATTCCAGGATATGGAGAAACGGCCCCCTACCTGGAGGCCGTTTCGTCTTACTTCACCTTTACATATCGGTATTTGCTTTTATTCCCTGCCTTGTCTTTTGCATAAATCTTTAATGTGGAACCTCTTTTTTGCTTCTTCATATGCACCGAATAGGTTCCTTTTGAATTTGCCGTTGCTTTGCCGACGTAATGGCTACCGTTGTAAACATAAACCGTAGCATGTTTTTCCGCCTTACCGGAAACCTTTGTTGATTTGTAAGTGACCTTTCCTGCTGTTGGAACGCCAGGGGCGGTTTTATCTGCAACCTTAAACGATTTGCCTGCACTTGTATTTTTGGATTTATCTGTCGCGTAGGCCATCAGAGTCGTTCCAGCCTTTTGTTTCGATTTGATCCTGATTGAGAAGTTGCCTTTACTGTTTGCTGTCCCAGTCCCCAGCACCGTTTTACCACGTTTAATCGTCACTTTTGCGCCGGCTTCTGCTTTACCTGTAATCGTTGTTTGATTATCACCAAACCGATCGACGGACGGGGCTGATGGTGCTGTTTTGTCTTCCACTTTGAACGATTTGCCTGCACTTGTATTTCCCGCTTTATCTGTCGCATAGGCCGTCAGAACCGTTCCTACTTTTTGCTTCGATTTAATCCTGACTGAGAAGCTACCCTTACTACTTGCTGTCCCTGTCCCCAGCAAAGTTTTGCCACGTTTAATCGTCACTTTGGCGCCGGCTTCTGCTTTACCGGTAATCGTTGTTTGATTATCGCCAAACCGATTGACGGACGGGGCTGATGGTGCTGTTTTGTCTTCCACTTTGAACGATTTGCCTGCACTTGTATTTCTCGATTTATCTGTCGCATAGGCTGTCAGAGTCGTTCCTGCCTTTTGCTTCGATTTGATCCTGATTGAGAAGGTGCCTTTACTGTTTGCTGTCCCTGTCCCCAGCACCGTTTTACCACGTTTAATCGTCACTTTGGCGCCGGCTTCTGCTTTACCGGTAATCGTTGTTTGATTATCGCCAAACCAATTGACAGACGGGGCTGATGGTGCTGTTTTGTCTACCACTTTGAACGATTTGCCTGCACTTGTATTTCCCGCTTTATCTGTTGCGTAAGCTGTCAGAGTCGTTCCTGCCTTTTGCTTCGATTTGATTTTGACTGAAAAGCTACCCTTACTACTTGCTGTGGCTGTACCCAAAATCGTTTTTCCGGATTTAATCGTTACGGTTGACCCAGCCTCGGCTTTACCTGTAATCACTGTTTGGTTATCGCCAAATGGTTGAACCGTTGGCGCTGCCGGAGCCGTTTTATCAATGACCGTTACCACCGTTTCAGCACTCTTGTTCCTTGCCGCATCTTCCGCATAAACGACAAGCTTCGTTCCTGCTTTTTGTTTTGCAATGGTTACCTTAAATGCACCGGTATGATCAGCCGTTGCCGTACCCAAAATGTTTGAGCCGGATTTTACAGTAACTTTTGCCCCTGCTTCTGTGGTTCCTGTAACCACAGTACTTGCATCGCTTACTTCTTTCACTTTTGGCGCTGCCGGAGCCGTTTTATCAATGACCGTTACTACCGTTTCAGCGCTTTTGTTCCCTGCTGTATCTTCTGCATAGACTACAAGCTTCGCCCCCGCTTTTTGTTTTGCGATGGTTACCTTGAATGCACCGGTATGATCAGCCTTTGCCGTGCCTAAGATGTTCGAGCCCGATTTTACTGTAACTTTTGCCCCCGCTTCCGTTGTTCCTGTAACCGCAGTACTTGTTTCGCTTACTTCTCCGACTTTCGGAGCTGCCGGAGCCGTTTTGTCCTGAACAGTGACGACGGTTTCTTCACTCTGATTGCCCTTGCCATCTTCTGTATATACATGCAGTTCTGTTCCAGCCTTTTGCTTAGGAATGCTGACCGAAAAATTTCCATTTGAATCAGTAGAATCGGAACCAATTTCCTTTCCGTTCACCGCTACTTTCACGGCCACGTTCGGATCTGCCGTACCGGTAACCACTGTGTCATTATCCCCCACCGTTTGAACGGACGGTTTTGAAAGAGACGTTACAGCGCCTGCATCACCTTTTTCAAGAAGCGTATAGGTAACATCGTCTCCTTTGTCAGAAGGAACTTGAAAATCATCCTTGGAACTTAAAGCTTTGACGATGGATCCGCCGCCTTTTATATGGATTGAGGAGCCGCTGTAGGTTTTTACTTTCAGCCCGTCAAAAGCGGTATCCCCTTTAAATCCGTAAAGGCCGGTGTCTTCTTTCAAGACAAGTGCAGCACGGAAATCTGTCATAAACTGGCCAAAGCTAAGGTTCGGATCAATGTATTTGTGGATGATATTCTGCACTGCTTGATAATCAGTATGTGGATCACTAATCAATTCTTTATAAATCGTGTTTCCTTGTCCACACTGGGCCTTTAAATATTCCATAAACAGGTATGATAAAGAATAGTTTGCCAATGTGTCACCCTCATAATCCCAATACAGGAGCGAATGGCCTTTTGTAATGTCCGCATCTTCATTGTAGTAATCAATGCGGTCATTCAACGGCGCACCGGTGTAAATTTGTTCAGCCGCCATCGAGAGGCCCTCATCCATCCAAGTATCCGTATCGGTCAATCCTTGTACAAATACTTTCTGGTTAAAATTAATCATATGTTGAAACTCATGCGCCAGGGTAGAATAAGCTTGCGAAACATCTTTCGTCGCAGACATACCCATCAATGGATAGGTATCAATATAAAAAATTTCCGACTGGTTGGAATAGCTGTATTGATACAGGTCGCGCGGAGAAAAATAACCAGCCACATAACCGCCGCTTCCACTAAATCCATCTTGAATGTCATAGCATAATATATTGACCTTCCCATTCTGGTCGACATCAGATGGCATTCCAAAGTTGTCGACATCTGATTGATAGATTTTATTATCGAATTCCTTTCCAAGTAATGCTGCTTCATCCTCTGTAATATCGTTGTTGTTCACCCAAACGTTGGCATGAGCGCCACTATAAAGAAGCGTTGCAGAAATGGATGAAAAATCGTTGGTTTCCATGTTTTGGACGTAGAATGATTTGCTATCCCCTTTCACATAGTCTTTTTTAATCGACTTTGTCTCTTTTTTCAAAGCTTTATTTTGGTTTTTCTCTGTGTCAAACGGTGCCACATAATCCATACGATATGCAGACGGGCTGAGATTTTTGCTGTCGGCATAGGCATCATTATTAATACGGAAAGAACCGGTATATTCAGAGTTTGAACCATCAGGAAATTCATTGCTGATGAGTTCATAGTAATTCGTATCCCCGCTGCTTGCCTGTGCCCCTACCGGCAACCCAATGATCAAAGAGAACGTTAACAATACATAGAGTACGAATCTCACTTTTTTCATATAACTCCCCCCCTAATCTGGTGGATCTCACTCCCAAGTTTGCAGAACCCTTTCATATTAAAAAAGAAATGAAAACCACTTTGTTTAAAGTTTACGATATTTTCTAAATATTGTCTAGGGTTTATCACAAATTTCCCCTTTTAATTTTTAAAGATAGGATAAACAAAAACCCCGGAATTTGAAAAAAATCCCAGGGATTAGAAAAATACCGAATGTAAATTTTTTACAGAAATACTTTTCACTTGAAAACTGTTTCAACGGATAAAAGAGGGTAAAACGACTATTTTTCGAAAAAAAGCCAACATACGGTACATTTATCAAGTTGAATGTGCTGCAGCCCCCTCATTCCTTCCTTAAATCAAACAACTGGTGATTGATCGCGACGGTGTGCGGATAAACATCTTTATAAACCTGGTAAAAATCCCGGTAACGCTTGACGTTTTTCGGTATTGGCTCAAATGTCCGGCCTGTCCGGATAAAGGCGGCTGCACAATCTTTGAGGGAAGAAAACCATCCCAATCCGCTTGCTGCAATCATGGCGGCGCCCATCCCGGGACCTTGTTCATTTTGAAGTTTGATAACTTTTGCTTGAAAAATATCAGCCTGAATTTGCAGCCACAGGTCACTTTTCGCACCGCCGCCGATGGATACCACGGTATCGATGTTCTTGCCATAGTTCCGAAAAATTTCAACACTTTCATTGATAGAGAAGGCAATACCTTCCATCACTGCACGGGTAAAATCCCGCCTGGTGTGTGAACTGTCAATGCCTGTAAAAGTGCCGCGGATTTTTGCATCGGCATAGGGCGTTCTTTCCCCGGCAATAAACGGCGTGAAAAGCAGGCCGTTTGCCCCGATCGAAGAATGCGCGGCTTCTTCCAGCAATGTTGCAAAATCTTCGCCTTTTGCGAATGTATCCTTAAACCAGGACAGACTGTATCCGGCGGCGAGTGTAACGCCCATTGTATAGTAAGCATCTTTCTGTCCATGATTAAAAAGATGCACTTTGCCGCCAAAGTTTTTATTGCTGTCTGATTCATATGAAAGGAATACACCGGATGTGCCAATGCTGCAAAGTGCTTTGCCTTCTTCTAAAATGCCGGCGCCAATTGCACCGCAGGCATTGTCCGCCCCACCGGCAAACACTTTGGTCGCATGAGAAAGACCGCACGTCGCAGCGATGTCCGGCAATAATGTGCCGACTTCTGCTTCCGTCTCAACAAGCGGCGGGCAAATGCCGGCCGGGATGTCAAATGTGCGCAAAATATCCGTGCTCCACGACTGATTAACGATATCTAACAACAGGGTGCCCGCTGCATCCGAGTAATCCATGCCAATCGTTCCGGTTAACCGATAACGGAGATAATCTTTTGGCAGGAGAAAGACACGCGTTTTCCGGAAATTTTCCGGTTCGTACTGCTGGATCCAAAGCATCTTCGGGAGTGTAAATCCTTCCAAAGCCGGGTTTTTTGTTATTTCCAGCAGCTTACCACCCAGTACTTGATCGATTTTTTTGCATTGTTCCGTTGTTCTTGTGTCATTCCAAAGAATGGCATTGCGGATGACTTGCAGATTTTCGTCCAGCAGCACAAGCCCGTGCATTTGGCCAGAAAAACTGAGTCCTTCAATCTCATCGCGGGATACTTCGGATTTTTCCGTTAGTTCTTTCAAAGCCTGAACTGTTTTTTCGACCCATTGTTCCGGATCCTGTTCGCTGTAACCCGGGTGCGGCTGCATTAACGGATAGGATTTGGAAACAGATGAAACCACCTGTCCATTTTGGTCAACAAGCAATACTTTAACAGAACTTGTCCCAAGGTCGACACCGATTGCATATTTCATCTTAATCTCCCCATTGAATAAACCGGCCGACCTTCATCCAGGCAGACCGGTTCGGAATTTTATGCATTTACACTTTGATAGGCTTCTTGCACAATGTAATGGTTCAGCGTGTTTTTCAGTTGTTCTAGGCGGCCGGATTGGTTTGTAATTTCTTTTTTATCAATAATATAGTTTTCAAGTGATTTGAAATTAGCTTTGCCGGAAATGATATCGGCGCCGATGCCTTCTTTATAACTGCTGTACCGTTCTTCGATAAAGGCATCAAATACCCGGTCTTCAATCAGCCGGTTCGCTACTTTTAATCCAAGGGCAAAGCTGTCCATACCGGCAATATGGGCATAAAACAGATCTTCATCTGTGAACGAGGCGCGGCGTGTTTTCGCATCAAAGTTCAATCCGCCCCTGCCAAGGCCGCCTAATAAAAAACTGGTTTAAGAATGATACTGCCTAAAATACGGGGCAAGCCTTTACTTTTCTTCTGGTAATTGAACATCTACAGCATTTAGTTTCTTGGCAACTTCGCTATCTAATTCATTGGCCTTGTCTGTAAAAGAGTCCAAAGAACCACTTGGGTCATCAGCCATTTCAGTAAATTCCTTTAAAGACCCGTATGCGTCAACAATATCCTGGTAAATATCTTTATACTTTGCTGGTGGATTTTTCAATTTATCCATATCAACTTCTAACGCAGCCTGATGACTTTCCAGTTTTGATAGGTCTCCATTCTTTTCGAATGATGTATATTGTGCTTGAATTGCGTCATTAAAGTCCATACCGGAAGCGTGAATTTTCCCATCGATTTCATATGTCGCTTCAAAAATAGCATCATGCCACACATCCTGAAGTGTTTTTACCATTTCTTCAGCTTTTGTTCCTGCTTTATATCCATCCGATACAAACTGATGCATAGCATGCACATATTTTTTATCAGCAGCAATTCTTTTTGCTTTTTCCTGCTGAATACTATTGTATATTACGAGTGCAAAGACAGCGGCAATTATTAAAGCGAAACCGCTTACTAAAATCACAAGCTTTTTGTTCTTGTTTTTCTGTCCTGATTGCCTAGTGTTGGAATCCATTTGATATCCCCCTTCTCTTCCAAAATTAAATCACCTCAAGCAGGACTATTCTCCCAAGATGTTTATAAATTTGTTGTATGCGTTTCAACTTTCAAAGTCTATGTTTTTTTAAAATAGAAGAAAACGAGATTTAGCAATAGTTTCCAGAAAAACTCTGCTTTGTAATAAGTTCGCTTCCTATTCTAACCGCCCTGGTGATACTAACAGCCCCGTCTCAAAGGACAGTTACTTTTTTACAAGAAGTATATCGACGAACCCCGATCATTTCGTCTTCCTTACCCATAGGATAGTTACAATGATAACTGCCAAACTCCCATAAAATGAATTCTACGGTAGTCTTGTTACTGAAATCGTTATAAGTTGCCAGCAGTGCATGTCCTGAATTTGACGAGTAAAATGTCCTCTCGTTTTACCCTTAGGCGCAAGAGAAAGGGCCTCCTCCACCTTGTTAAATAAATAAAATGATGCAGTTTATATCTCACAATGAGAAATATTGAACATATAAACTTTATTGCTGCTGTTAAGCATAAAATGACTACCATTCCTTTGCTTTCTCTAAAAGATGTTTTCCGTGTTCCATCTTCTGGTATGCGTAAACCATCCTGCATGATCCTCGGCATATACAGAATTCGGCAAACGGTGTGCATGCTGAATAAGATGAAATGTCTATTTTGAAAGACTTTTTCAAATGATCTAAAGAATATGCTCTTCTATCTAATTCGCTTGAAAAGAAAAACCATGAACAAGCTTAGCATCCCGAACTTTTTTTAATGAGCATTTACCAAACCTAATCAAAGGTTTTTTTGTAGTAATGGATAATTATACGCATCAAATTCAGGACAGTCAACGCCGTCAAATTTCGGATATCAGAAACATCTAAGCAAAAAATAACTGCCGGTCAAAATTCGTTTACTCCTTCTCCATTTGCCTACATGGCATGTGAGTCCTGGTTCCTCATCTCATACAGGCGTTTTAGATAAGCATGGAGATCGTCCTTCAATAACAATTTTTCCGTGAACCGATACGGGATTTGCCGAAATCCGATTTCCATTCCCTTTAAGCCGCCTGCGATTGCGGCGATGGTGTCACTGTCATTCCCCATGTTTGCGGCACCCGTGACAACTTCTTCAAATGAGTGCGAAGACAGCAGCCAGTTGAGTACCCATTCCATTGTGTGAACGACATATCCATCCGGCGGACAGTCTGGTTGCTGCATCCCGCTTGATGCTTACCTGGTATGCTTGATTTCCGCCTGAATGGCTGGATTTAACGCTTCACCATTTATCAGCCTGCTGGCGATGTGATTATAAATGACACATGCTTCAGATGCCAGATCGTCATAATGCGTCATTTTGGATTGCAAGGCTGAGATTTCATCTATTTTTTGCGGATCCGAATAAGCAAGCGCAACAGGCAAGCATCTCATTAATGTCCCGTTTCCAGCACTCTTCCTGTCCAGTTCATCATGGGCTTTTTCCGCTGCCTGAAACCAATCGCCCTGATAACAATTGAAAGCCGTTTGGGCCGTAATGCCAATATCTTTCGGGTCCGACTCCCACCAACGCGTAAATTCCTTGCCGATTTCCCCGATTGGATTTTGGGGATTTGCAATGATCCCCTTCAAAACACAGATCGTCATATCCGTGTCATCAGCCGTTTCACCGGGTTTTAAATTCGCCGATAATCTCATTGATTTGGCCGTATCGCTCTTTAATTTCGCATTCCGACATAAACTCCGTTGTTCCACCCAATGCATCTCCTACTGCCAGTCCAAATAAACCGCCTTCAATTTTATCAAGCATTCCTACACTCCCGGAAGTCTTGTATATTACAAAGGATATAACCATGTGTAAATATCCACACAACTCACGATCGCTCACCCTCCTCCATCTCCTTGGATATAAGTCCACACATTTCTTAGTTCTACCTATCCATAAAGGGAAGGAGGGAGCTGTTTAAAAATTAAATAAGCGTCTTGACAATAGGATTTGGTGCCTTTAGCTTATTTTATAAAGAAATTGTAGAGATTTTGCTAGTTTTAGGTAGGAGAACACCATCAAACCAAATTCTAACCTACATATATAGCCACTGAGTTTCTTGCTCTCGTTACAGCGACATAATATTTTGCCAGAGTTGTAGGTGATAAATTAAAATTTTTCCCTAATGCATGCTTTTTCATTTCAGCTGTAGGCAATATGAGAACTCTATCTCTAGTCAAACCTTTTGAGCTTCCAAAAGTCATTGTTTCAGGATAAACCTCCAGCTCTAGTGTTTCTATTTTTTTTAATCCGTTTTTGTTATAACTTAAGATTGTAGGCATATATCGATGAATATAAGCTACTAATTCATCAACGGTTTTTATGATAAAAATACCATTTTCTTTTGATAATATTTCTGTTCTAGCGGATGTTAAATTTAGATTTTCAAAAAGTTGGTTGACAAAGTCACATATTTCCTGGTTACATCTATAGCATATTTCTAGTTTCTCAATTTCGTGTACTCCCATTACTTGTCTAAAGAAGTTAAATATTTTATCATTTTTGTATTGGGTATGTCTTCTACTATGATTTGTAGAATATGTTGCCTGTCGGTTATCACCGACGATAATCACATTGCAATCTAAATTATAAATGCAATGAAGAATATCTAAATCGTAACCATTCATATCTTGGATTTCATCTATTAAAATTGTTGTATATATTTTTTGTAATCTATTAAAAACCTTGCCGTCAACTATTTCATTTACCTTACAACAAAATTGAGCCAACCTTTCGGAGTACAATTCATTTTTAGAGTTAAAATAGTAAAGAAAGGAATCTTTTGTGACTCCACGCCTTCTAGGAATTTTGCCTTCCACCCTAAAGTCAAGCCCTTCTATTTTTGGCATTTCAGCCATCTTTCTATAAGGCTTTGCTAGTTCATTATAAAGAAACTCCTGCCAAGTTTTGCATACCACTTTCTGAGGGACAATTCCTTCTTGTAGAATAATATCCTGTTTCATTGATTTCAGGTTATTCTTTGTATATGTCAGATATAAGACTTTTCCCTGATTGACAAGTTGTAAGGCATTATCAATTAGTAATTTTGTTTTCCCAGTTCCTGCGCCAGCCTGAATTATTCTTTTAACGTACTGCATTTAGGATATACTCCGGATAATTAAATTGTTGTTTCTCATCTAGGTAAACTTTCAGTGCCCAATCAGCCTTGTTGTTGGTCATATAAGTATTTAAGTCTTCAATTGAAGTATTTTTCCCCAATACTTTCTTAAGCTTCTCATAATTAGAGGCTTCATGTAAAAATTGCGGTTCCAAAGTGTTTAAAGAATTATTAGAACTAGCACAAATTTCTATATTATCGGCGTTATAATTTTTATACTTTTCTGTAATATTTTTATCATAATCTCCATCGTTGTCTGTTACCACAAATGTCTTGATTTTTATTAGCATGGCTATATCTAAGAATCGTTTAAATGACAGGCCATTCACACTAATAATGTCAACTCCACAATCTAATGGTGATTTGCCATTATGTATATCTAAAAAGGCTTTACTCACTATCAATTCATCAGCGGGACCTTCCACTAAAATAACTTTTTTGGATAAAATAAATCTTAATGTATTATAGTTAGGCAGCTTTTGAAAATACTGGACTGTAGATTGTGGTAATTCTTTCATTTTCATTGTACCATTTTGAGAAATCAGTATAAGGTTATTAAGTTGTAACTTATTTAAAATATAGGACTCATGTGTTGATATAAATATCTGTTGGCCCTCTGCTATTGTTTGTATCTTATCTAATAATATTCTCATGTTAGAAAAAGAAAGGTGATTCTCAGGCTCCTCAATTAAAATAATGGTTTGTTTGGGTTTTCTCCCCGTGACTGCAAAAATTGTTTTTAAGATATTCTGGTCTCCCATACCAATATTCTCAAATGGAATACCGTCTATATATGCATTGATGGCTGTTTCCCAACTTGTTTTATTGCTAATATCTAAAGATAATGCAACCTCTCTTTCATCATTCAAAAAATCTTTCTTTTTTCCATTTAACTCCATATTTAAATTAGATATGTCTTTATTTTGCGCGAACTTCTCTTTATAACTCCTATATAATACAGACAAATTTGCTCTCTGTTTTTCATCTAAGGTGTCGTTAACCAAACCCAAAAAATACTTTTTAGGAACACCATTCATATTTGCTCCTGAGGAATCAATCAGTTGAGACTTTATGGGAATATTTCTCGGTGTGATATTCTTACCAGCAAAGGTAACCCATTCAACTTCATAATATTCAGTCGGAATAAAGGCAACATCTTCTTTTTCTATGTATGAAATAAATTCTTTTTCATATTTACTTGAAAATTTTATTCGAAAAGTTAATCCACAATGTTCACCTGGCTGTGAACACTCAGTTCCCAATAATTCATTTAAATCGCTATCATCTGTATCCGTAAAGTATATTTCTATTATAATCTCGGGAGGACAAACCACCTCTAGTCTGCCAAGTCCGTATTGCTCAACATCATCTAGAAACTGCTTAGTCGTATGCACATTAAATAAATATGGATTTAGTTCGTAATATATCGGCCTATTTCGAATTGTTCCAGTTAAGGCGAGGTGGATCAACTCAAGTACAGTAGACTTACCTACTCCATTATTTCCAATTAGTATATTTAAATTCTTGTTAAAAGTAATATCCAAATCCTTAAATTGCTTATAATTTTTAACAACTATTTTCTCAATATTCATTATTTATGTCTCTCCTTAAGAAAAGTATTCTACGTCTTAACCGGTTTTGTTATATATCCTTTAGTTCATCAGTATTCCCAACCATTTATCTTTTCTCTTGTCATCCGATTAAAATAGAAGAAATCGGTTATATGATTATCCTGCAGTTACTTATAAGCCGTTGTATACGTTTTAATTTCTCAGGTATATATTTTTCTAAGTACCGAAAAATCAGAACGTTCGTAATTGGTATCAGACAAGAGATGTTTCATGACCAGATAAAAAATAATCCCAAGCATTTCCTTGTTTTAAAATTACATGATATATAGCTTCCGTATAATTGTAATACTGTGTCCTGAATTCAGTTGAAGCATAATCCCGTAAGCCGTTTATCATTCTGATAAGCAGTCTTCTATTATATACTTCATCATATCTCCAGCTGAATCCGGCTCCCAATAATCCCTCAATCCCGGCTAAACAAATCCCTCGTATACACCTTCTCCTCCACATCAATCAGATCATCTGATAACCGGTTTGCCACTATGACATCGCTGACCTGTTTGAATTCTTCCAAGTCATTGACTACACTTGAATTAAAGAACTTCTCTTCATGCAGGACGGGTTCATATACGACCACTTCAATACCTTTTGCTTTGATTCGTTTCATGACGCCTTGGATAGCGGATTCTCGGAAGTTGTCGGAGTCAGTTTTCATGGTGAGGCGGTAAATGCCGACGACTTTCGGGTTTTTCTTGATAATCATTTCGGCAATGTGGTCTTTTCTTGTTCTGTTCGCATCGACGATGGCTTGCATGATGTTGTTCGGAACGTTCTCGTAATTAGCGAGTAGTTGTTTTGTGTCTTTAGGAAGACAGTAGCCGCCGTAGCCAAACGATGGGTTATTGTAATGGCTGCCGATCCTCGGATCAAGGCCGACTCCTTCAATGATTTGTTTCGTACTTAATCCCCTAACTTCCGCATATGAGTCTAACTCATTGAAAAACGCAACCCGCATGGCAAGATAAGTGTTGGCAAATAGTTTAATAGCTTCTGCTTCTGTTGAATTTGTGTACAATACAGGGATGTCTTCTTTAATTGCACCTTGAGCCAATAAGCCCGCAAAAACCTTAGCCCGTTCTGATTGCTCTCCCACTATAATTCTCGAAGGATATAAGTTATCATACAAAGCCTTGCCTTCACGTAAAAATTCAGGAGAAAAGATCACATTGTCTGTTTCAAACTTTTCTTTTATCATTTCAGTATATCCAACCGGTACAGTCGATTTAATCACCATAATGGCATTTGGATTAATTGAAAGCACATTGGCGATTACAGCTTCCACTGTTCTCGTGTTGAAATAATTTTTCTCAGGATCATAGTTTGTCGGGGTAGAAATGATGACATACTCAGCATCCTTATAAGCAAGATAGTTATCAGTTGTCGCCGCTAAATTTAAATCTTTTGTTGCAAGATATTCTTCGATTTCATGGTCCACAATAGGCGACCGCTTGTTATTGATCATATCCACTTTTTCCTGAAGAATATCAAGCGCAATGACTTCGTTATGTTGCGCCAAAAGCACTGCATTTGATAAACCTACATAGCCTGTTCCTGCAACTGTAATTTTTGTCAATGAAAACATCTCCTAAAGTTGTTCAGATAGGCGACTACAGATCTGTTTCCGCTTTCATTTTTTAAAAAACATACAGATCATTGTTTTCTCTTTTATTTTATCAACCCTTCCCGCTATTTTCCGAAAAAAATTTGACAAATTATAGAATAAATGCAGAAAAAAAGAGCACCCTGATTTGAGGTGCTCTATTTTAAATTTACGCCTGAACTTCATCGAGTACGCTGAATTCAACGACACTCGGGCGGCCAATTGAATGGTAATTAATCCCTTTATTTTCAATTTCACTCAGGCTAAAGCAGTTCCGGCCATCATAGATATACGGAGTCTTCATCTGTTTCTTAAACAAATCCAGATCCATTTCTTTGATTTCCGGCCATTCAGTAAAGATAAAGCAAAGATCGGCATCTTCCAAAGCCTCTTCAATAGAGTGTTTATAAGCAATTTGATCAGGAAACAGTTTCTTATAGTTTTCTATCCCAACCGGATCGAATGCCTGTATACGCGCCCCTTCATTTAGCAGCAGGCGGATGTTCGGAATGGACGGTGCTTCACGTAAATCATCCGTTCCGGGTTTAAAGGTGAGCCCCAATACCGCCACCTTTTTTTCGTTAAAAGTTGGAAAATCATTGCGTGCTTTTTTGATGAGTGCATATTTTTGTTTTTCATTCACATCAATGGCTGCTTTCACGGTTCTTAAAATATATCCTTCTTCTTCCGCAAGCCAGTGTAACGCTTTTGTATCTTTCGGGAAGCAAGAGCCACCGTAACCAATCCCCGGATTTAAAAATCGGTTGCCAATTCTTTCATCGTAGCTCATCCCATTTGTGACATCTTCAATGTTCGCACCAACCTTTTCACATAGGTTTGCAATATCATTGATAAAGGAAATTTTCAAAGCCAGAAAGTCATTCGAAGCATATTTTACCATCTCTGCGCTTCGGCGATTCATAGCAAGAATTGGAAGTTTGAAAGGTTCATAAACATCCATTAAAATTTGCTTCGCTTCATCGCTTTCCGTTCCAATGACAATCCGGGATGCATAGAGCGTATCGCGTACCGCTGTTCCTTGTGCAAGGAATTCGGGATTGGAAGCCAGTTCAATTTTTACATTATGTTTCAAATGTTCTTTAATATACGCTTCCACTCTATCATTCGTTCCAATTGGCACAGTAGATTTTACAACAACCAGGCAGTCCTGCTCAACGGATTCCGCAATCTCTCTCGCAACAGTAAAGACATAATTTAAATTAGCCGACCCATCTTCATTTTCCGGCGTGCCAACACCGATAAAAATAACATCTGAGTGGGCGTAGACACTTTGATAATCCGTCGTAAAAGCTAATTTTCCATTTTCGGTATTCTTGACAATCAGTTCATCAAGCCCTGGTTCATAGATTGGAGAAATTCCCTGCCTGAGCAGATAAATTTTTTCATCGTTATTGTCAACACAAGTCACTTGATGGCCAACTTCTGCTAAACAAACACCTGTTACCAATCCAACATAACCAGTTCCAGCTACTGTAATTTTGGTCAATTTGTACATCTCCTAATATCATATCATATTTAGTATTCTTTTTTATTATATTAATAAATTTTTATATTAATAGGATCCCAATTAGGGCTAACTGAACGAATTAGATACAAGACTAAATCTGGTTATCAAAATATACCTGTTCAGAAATACAAAAAATAGCCTTGTACTTCCGTCCCCGATTCAGTATGAGGAATTAGAGGTTACTACTGTTTTACTAGTATCCTGAAGGCATGCTCAAATTAAGGTCTAGCCCAGCGCTTACCTTCGCCAAATTCGCCTTCAAAGGCATTACGTTCAGAGCATCCTGCCTTGCCACGTGTTCCAAGGTTTTTTTCTTCCGTTTTGGGTGGACGTCCCTACCTTTGCCCGCTCAGAAGAATGCCAAGAGATTTGCAGTATGCCAGATCATCACTGTTTCGGTAGTTTTTATCTGTCAAAATCGTTTCCGGATAAAATTAGAACCGGTTGTAGTAGTTCTCAACAGATTCCCTAAGAGTGGTCCCTTCATTGTGATTTCCCAGCCGAGTTGCTCAATCTTATAACGTATAACTCGAATTTCATTATGAAACATTATTTGAGCAAACTCTTTACCATTGGTCCAGGAATTTCTGATTACTCTATAAAAAACTCTACGATAATTTTTGTGCTTTTAACATGTTGTAAATTAATCATTAATTTACGTATGCCCTGGTTATTATTTTGATTTTTTATTTCATCCGAAATCTCCAAAGGTTTGGCATCTGTGTGGGAAAAATTAGCCTCTGAAGGAGATATAATCTTTGCAAAAAGAACTTTATCATCTCGTGTCAATACGGCAGATTTTTTATTCGCTGAAAGAAAAATATTCGCTCTAGTATGCATAGACCAGTATATATCGGAATCCTTCATAAGCTTGATGTGATCCTCTACGATAGCTTTTTTACGATTACGAACCAGTGATATTTTTCTTTCAATAGATTCAGCATCCATATATGCATTTGTAAGATCTACCGTTACACTTGCTTTATTACTTTTAAAAATAAAATGTTCAATCTTTCCACTAGCATTTACCTTTTGATTTGGCTGAGTTGAAGGATTTATAACCAAAGTATTTTGTCCTTCCGTGCTCTTTCGATAGTAAGTCCACCTCTTTTTTTTCGTATCAAAATAACCGGTTAAGTTATAATTATCTGCACCGAGATCTTCGGCCCATCTTTCACCTAAAGCATCCAGAACAAAAGTGCCTATATCCAAATCGCCATGATTAGCCTTATTGCTCCCGGCATGTACACCAATAAACATGGCACCCAAATCATCCCATGAACTTCTCATGGTGACAATTCCAATATCTTTTCTACGGAATAATTTATCTAGTGGAAGATCAGAACTATCTGTGTTGTTTTTTATTGTTTTTTTATACCAAATGATATTCATCGGATTATAAAGCTTTAATGCAGGATAAGCAAATTTTTCATTATGGTACTTATCTGAAAACCATAATAATTGGGATAAATCATTAATCCTGTTTGAGGAATCTCCTAAATTAAATAATCCTCCAGGACCGTTCATATAAATATAATAATAACCTGTTTGCGATAATCCAGGACTTTGTGACAAGCCATAGTCTGTCCCGAGGGAACTATCTAAAGAGGATAGAAAAAAAGCAACATACTTTGTTGCATACACCCAATAATCGGGCCCTTCAGCAAATCCTCCGTCTTTTGAATAGAAATTTAATGAATGTTGCACGGACTTAATTGCATTTTTTAATACTTCACCAGATACTTTTTCTGTCAACGGTGACTCATCTGCGATAGCTAATGCACTTGTAATTAATCCACCATTTACAATAGTATTCCAATTATTAAAGGCAGTATTCCAAGGTACCCCACTTATACTTTTGGAATGATGATATACTTCTAAAGCCGGATAAAAAGCCTTATGAATTAAAGCACGTTGCAAAATCTCCTTCTGTTCAGGACTTAAATAATCATACAGCCAATCGTACCCGATCCCAACTGCGTTTGCCATTTCTGCAGTATCTAAAAAGTGCGAGGGGTTCCAATCTGGAAAATAAGCAGCAGCTTTCAATTCTGTCCATGCTCTTTCCGCATATTTCCGATTTCCACTCAATCTGTACATCATTGAAAGAACAACAGTCCTATTCAGCACTGTTCGACTTATTGGCAAAAGCCTCTTGCCATCATTTTTTTCATATTTTACTGTTGGTTTACTCAACAAATTTTCCGCACTTTTACTTAATTGGCCGTACCACTTTTTTAAATAAATATCGGAGTTCAATGAACCTTTTATATTCTGAAAGTCTGTGCTTTTTGCCATTAATCGTGGGTGTATTTTATCCGGAGAATTTTTTTTCAAATCATCCAAAATCTCTTTCGATGATGGATAATTTGAACTTAATTGTTTTTCTGTGTTGCTTTGTTTTTCGCCATCTTTTTTATTATAATGATAAAAGAAAAATGCTATGACAACTGCGGAGAACAAAATTAGAAATAGATAAATATTTTTCTTTTTCAACTTTTCTACTTCCCCTGTAATTTTTTCCATCAGATTTAAATAAGAAAGCCATTTGCATATAAAAGGTCTCATTTCCATACTGTGTGCTCTTCTTTTTGGGTATCAGTTAAACGTGAACTTTGTCGTATACTCCGTATTCCAAAATGGCAGGACGCCCAATTGAATAGTAATTAATGCCTTTATTCTTCATATCTCTAGATTCAAAACAGTTACGCCCATCATAGATATAAGGTGTTTTCATTTTCACTTTAAATAGTCGAAGATCAATTTCTTTGATTTCCGGCCACTCAGTAAAGATAAAACAAAGATCAGCATTTTCCAAAGCTTCTTCAATAGAGTGTTTATAAACAATTTGATCAGGGAATAGTTTCTTGTAATTTTCGATGCCTACTGGGTCAAACGCCTGAATTTTAGCACCTTCATTCAATAGTAAACGGATATTTGGAATGGACGGTGCTTCGCGGAGGTCATCCGTTCCAGGCTTAAAAGTCAGACCCAGAACAGCTACTTTTTTGCCGCCGAATGTTTGGAAATCATTGCGAGCCTTTTTGATTAATGTATATTTCTGTTTTTCATTGACATCTATCGCAGCTTTTACAGTTCTTAAAATATAACCATGTTCTTCAGCAAGCCAATGCAAAGCTTTTGTATCTTTTGGGAAGCAAGAGCCTCCGTATCCGGTACCGGGATTTAAAAAGCGGTTTCCAATCCTCTCATCATAGCCCATCCCATTTGTAACGTCCTCAATATTTGCACCAACCCGCTCACAAAAATTTGCAATATCATTCACAAATGAGATTTTTAATGCCAGGAAGTCGTTGGATGCATATTTCGCCATCTCTGCACTTCGCCGATTCATATGAAGAATCGGTTGTTTGAATGGTTCGTAAACTTCTATTAATGTTTGTTTTGCAGCCTCGCTTTCAGTTCCAATGACAATTCTGGGAGCATAAAGCGTGTCACGTACAGCAGTTCCCTGAGCTAAAAATTCCGGGTTTGAAGCAACTTCAACTTTTACATTGTTCTTAAGGTGACCTTTAATATAGGTCTCAACTCTATCATTTGTCCCAATCGGAACAGTAGATTTAACAACAATCAGACAATCATGCTCAACCGATCCAGCTATCTCTTTCGCTACTGCATAAACATAGGTTAAATTTGCTGAGCCGTCCTCATTCTCCGGAGTCCCAACACCAATAAAAATTACATCCGAACGTGCATATGAACTTTTATAGTCTGTAGTAAATGTCAAATTCCCTTTTTCCATATTTTTAACAATCAACTTATCTAGCTCTGGTTCATAGATTGGAGAAATACCTTGTCGAAGTAAGTTAATTTTGCCCTCATTATTATCTACACAAGTGACCCGATGCCCGACTTCTGCTAAACAAACTCCGGTTACTAAACCTACATATCCTGTTCCAGCTACAGTAATACTGGCCAATTTAAACATCCCCTATAAATTTGATTAAACGAGATATATTTAAGCGAATTTATGTCTTATAATATTTGTAATTTTAAGCGTCAACTTATAAATAAGGTACATTATACTTTTATTCACAAATAACATTAATAAAAACAAAGCAGCCTGGCATATATAAGCAAACCTGTTTGGAACCAAATATAACAGAGCGATTTGTGAACTAACAATTAATATATTTAAAATAAATGTATTCATTTCAACTTTTATCCTGACAAAATTCCTGGTATCCACAATTCTTAAAACCCATATTGTTGCAAAGCTTACCATTGTTGATATCGATGCACCATTAATTCCAAGCATTGGGATGAGAATCAAGTTTAATCCAAAATTAATTATAGCACCCACAACCGATGTTTTAAATACACCGTAAGTATCCTTATTCGCAATGTAATTTGTTCCTATAAAAGCCGAAAAACATGAAAAAACTACGCCTAAAAATAAAAATGGAGAGTACCTCCAAGACACATAATAATTTTCAGAGACAAAATAACGCATTATTAGTTTTAAAAATAGTAAAAGAAATGAGGTGGTCAAAAACATTACAGCTGAAATCATATTAAATACTTTTGAATAAAATAGAGACTTATCTTTTGAATTTGCTTCCTCTATTGCAGACAGCTGCCAGGCTTGAAAGAAAATAGAATTTACAATATTTAATAAACTAGGAATTTTATTAGCGACTGCATAAATACCATTTGCACTTAACCCAAGAAAATATGATATTAAATAACGGTCAGACGCATTCATGACCCACCACATAAAAGAATTAGGCATTAGTGGTATACTATATTTTATCAACATTTTTATCACTTTTAATTGTAGCCGCTTTATATCAATATAACCAAGGATTTTTCCAAAAATTATAATCATAATACAACTAATGACATTTGCAATAGTTAATGAGGTAAAGTAGCCTACAATACCCGTACTTAAAATATACAAAAGTATAAAAGCGGATATTAATGTTACAATAGAACTAATTATCCCTGAAAGTGCAAACAACTTTATTTGTCCTATAGCTCTCATGAATTGCAAAAATAAGGTGTTTAACATTTGAAAAAAAAGTAATAAATAAAATTGAATAATATAATTGCTAAATGGCTGTATATGGGCTAGAAAAGGCGCTAATAAAATAAAAATCAGAAAACCAGTAAACATAACAACTAAACCATTGGATAAGACTTCCTTGTGATCGGAATTCTTATCCATTGCAAAGCGCAGCACTGCATCATATATACTAAGGGAAATTAAAGGAATTAACATATTTGTTGTAGTTGTAATCATATCTGTTAATCCATACTCACTTGTATTTAAAGTATATGAATATAACGGTACTAAAATAAATGAAATAAATTTTGTGCCTAAATTTCCTATTGCAAATATAATTGAATTACTTGCTAATTTTTTATAACTATTCATTCTTATCCCCATTATTTTAAGACAAAGATTCGATTATTTTATGGTAATGCTGTGTCATATCATGTCTTTGAAATTCTTGTGAATTTTTGACTAAATTTCCAACTAGGGTTTTAAACTCATTTTCATCTTTAATCTCATTATTTTTTACAAAGGCAATAAATTTTATATTTTTTAACCATTTATTATAGGTACTTTCTATTTTGTGATTAAAGTTTCCAAAAACTATACAAGGTGTATTTGTAATCACACAAAATATCATTCCATGTAATCTATCCGTTATCACAAGTTCTGCAGAACTAAATTCACTCCAAATTTTCTTTAATTCCTTTAGTCTATTTTCAGGGTATATCTTTCTTTTTACAACTGTATCTGTATGATATATGTCCTTGAAATTTTTAGATAAATAATCAATCAATCTTTCTTTTAATGAATCGTCAATTGATTTTTCTTGGTCACTTCTAAAACATGTTATTACTCCTTTCCTTGCTTTTATTTGATATTGATTGAGATATAGTACTATATCTGGCGTATGAATCACTTTTTTAGAGACAAAATATTTCTTCATTAAATTATATGACTGTAATTCTCTAGCAACTATAATTAAGTTACTATTCTTGTTATATGTCTTTACGGTCTTTTTTAATTCTTTTTGACCAATAATAGTGTTACTAAAACTTAAAGTTTGAGGAAAAGAAATTATTAAATTGTCCTTAAATTTTTTAATAATAAACCGCCTAATATACTCTTCCAATAAATACATGTCGCCCATATTGCCCCCGCCATGAATTCCAATAATATCTTCTTCTGTTAAAACCTTTTTTATCTTTTTATAATCGGCGGTGACTTTTTCCAATGGAATTTCTACGTATTTATAATCCTTAAAATTGTCTTTTACAAACTCTTTTTGTGCATAAGCTATGGCCTGATCCCCTAAATTTCCATGAGTTGGGGTCTGCATAACAATAAACTTCCTTGTATCTTTAAATTGTATATATTCATTAGTCCTCGTTTTTTTAATTCGGTTTAACAATAAATATTTCAAAAAATATTTTAGTTTAAACTTAAAATAATCGAATGAAGTTTGACTTTTCACGATTTACCTCTCTTATTACATTAAAATTTTTTTCATTTCTCGTAAGAATGTCCTTAAGTCACATTGTACTTTTTCTGTTTTAAGTAATTTTAAAGTTTCTATCTTCGGTTTGTTTTTATAAAAAAACAGTGTAGTAAACAAACAGTTTTTCCTCTTTTGTAGAAATAAATTAAAATTCGTTTTATTAAGTTCGTTTTTTTGTAGCTCACTAAATATCTTAATGATCTCTATTTTGGAGCTGTACGATTTAGGATTAGAATTTATACTATTAGTCATAATAGAATTTACCCTATATCTGCGCTGAAAATATCGGTGGGAGTCGTACATGATTCTTTTACAATGCTTTAATAGCTGTACTGTAAAAAGTTCATCTTCGTGAAGCAGTCCCTTCTTAAAAGCCAAGTTATTTTCAAATATAATTGAGGCTTTAATAAAATACAACCATACGGGAGGCATAAACTTTTTTTTTACGGACTGAACATATTCTTCTCTTGTATATAGTTTGTTTTCAATAAGAGTGTCTTTCGTATCATAATTACTCATTGAAATATTGCTATTAGGAATATCACAAAAAGGTCTTGCATCAAATTTAATTAAATCCAATTGATTAGACTCAGCAAGATCAACTAAATTCAAAAACATCTCAGGAATAATATAGTCATCTGAATCCAAAAAATAGATATATTTTCCTTGAGCGTATTTCAATCCTTGATTTCTTGCTTCAGACAACCCTTGATTCTCTTGATTTATAATTAAATAGTGTTGAAATTTATTCTTATATTCTTCAAGAATTATTAAACTTGTATCAGTACTTCCGTCATTTACCGCAATCACTTCAAAATTTTTATACACTTGTTGCAAGAGTGAATCTAGACATTTCCTGAGGTAACGTTCAACATTATAAACTGGCAATATAACAGAAATCATAATTGTTTCTTTCACTTAAAAAGCCTCCATTACTCTTTACTATTTTTAAGTAGAGAAGTACACGCTATGCCTAATAAAGTAGATGATAACGCAGAATATAAAACATGGCCAGCAAAAACAGAATATAAAAACATTACCAAAAAAGAAACCGAAAATATATTACTATTAAGAGATTTAATTGATAAAACGATGAATTTGAAATAATAGAGTAAAACAATTACTAATCCTATAATCCCAATAGAAAAAAAAGTATCCGCAAGATCCATTTCTATTAATCCACCTATCCCCCACTTTTCCTCTCTGTATTTAAAGCCATTACCTATAATAAACTTCAAAAAAGGATTCTCGGTATGCTTTGAAAAATATAATGCACTTTCAAAAAAAACACTCCTAGAACTAGTCAAAAATTGGACAAAGTTATTAGAGTATAAATTATAAAAGTAAAGAACTCTATTATAGGTATTCAAAAGCGGTACGCTAAAAAATCTTAAAATAATAAAAACAATAAATACTAATGAAAAAACCGAGACAAATAATATTTTCAATCTGCTAATTAGCGTAATCTTTATATTTAAAATAACCTCTTTGAAAAAAAGAAATAAAAACCACAGTAGGCAAAAAATAATTCCTGTCTTTGTTCCTATTAGTACTAGACATGCAATATTCAAGAGGTAAACCAGTCCGTTTTTTAAATAACTTTGTTTTTTATTAAAGGATTTAAAAAATAGATCTCCCATATATATATTTAAAAATATAAAAACCACAGTTATATCATTTGTGGCAGTAAAAAAGCCCTTAAACCCACCGCCGTTATTATATGTACTATTACCCATCCCTAAAAAATAAGGTATAAGTAGCAAAATTGGAAAAAAGACGGAATATAAGAATACAATTCTATTTATATAATTTTCCTGTTTTCCTACTATAAATTTCTTACTAAACTCTATAATAAATACAGATAATAATAATTTGAGCAAGGTTGAAACGTCATTAAATAAATAATTAATATCTCCATTAATAGCAGTTTGGAGAAAAAGCAAGGAAAAGAGAAGTGCTGTTATACTATACACTACTAAGATACTTTGATTAACTTTAAAGTAAATCAAAATGCTAAGGATCATAAAAAGAAAAAATAAAGCTCTGTAGGCAATGCCAACAATTTGTATATTAAGGGAAAGCATAACTACGCCATTAAAAAAATCAACAAATGGTAGTAAGATTAAAAAACAATAAAAACTTTTAATTATTATATCTTTTTTTAGCCGTAACATTAAAAGAAAATGCACTCCTTCAATAAAACTCATTTCTTCACTTTGGATAATCAATTTATTTTCAAGATTCTAATATGTGTCACAAAAAAGTATTTTTAAATATTACAGATCGAGTGACAAAGTACCTGCAGTTTCGCCTAGTCTTTGACTATCATTATTATATACGGTGGTTCGGATAGAGATTCTACCAGTCTCCAGTAAAAAAAATATGTGATTACGAAAACTTATAAGTGTTTGCAATACTTAAGGGAATTTAGATATATTCCTCTTAAAAGCTATACTTTAGACCTTAGTTTATACATACAAAGGAAACTCTTTTAGAAACTCTTTTCTTAATTTAAAAGAATTTCCATTAACATTTTTTTAATATATTTTTTTTTGTACTTTATGACAGATCTAACACAGTTATTTTTAATTTCATTGACTTTTTCATCACTAAGATTAAAAAACATTTGCAATTTCTCAGATAAATCATCAGACGATCCAAAATTAAATTTATATCCGTTATGACCATCTCTAATATAATATTTTGGGGCAGCATAATTTGATGCAATGACTGGAATCCCACAAGCTAATGCCTCTAGACCAACCAACCCTAAACTTTCCGATTTTCTTAGTGTGGGAAAACAAAAAACGTCAAAGGCATTATAATATGTACCTAATTTTTCTTGAGCTACAGCTGGCAGTTTAATTACAAATTCACTTATTGATAATTCTTTAACCATTTTATCAAATTGTTTATTTTGTCTCCCATCCCCTATAAATATAAATTTGTAGTTTCCTGCATTAATTATACCCTTATGCTTTAATTTAAATATAGAATTTAAAATTACATCCCAACCTTTACCATTATCTATTCTACCAATATAACCAACCACTTTCATTGCGGGTGATAAATTAATATTCACACTTTCTCTGCATTTTATTTTCGATTTAGGGTGGAAGACTTCTTCATTAATACCTGAAGAAGGAAAAATATAAATTTTTTCTTTTTCAACCTTAAAAATACCAGATACACACTCTTTATAATAATCAGAAGGAACTACAATCTTCCTACATTTTTTTAAAACTTGATTAGTAATTTTTAAAAAAAACTTATGAATAGCTTTTTCAGGAAACACATCACTACCGTGTAGATTAAATACTAGATTAAATTGCTTCAATTTTGTCAAAAAGAGGAACGGCAATGAATTTTGTCCAGCATAATGAACGTAAACTATATCATAATTTTTTGTTAAGACGAAAAAGAAAATTTTAAAATAATATTTAACGTAATTAATAATCTTTGAAATAAAATTGCTGTTTTTAGTGAGCACAACAGTTTCAACATCTATATTCCTGTCATTACATATCTCAATAAAGTTCTTAACAAAAGTACCATAAGAAGGGTACTTTTTCGAAGGGTACATATTGGAAATTAATAACATTTTCATTTTAAGTAACCCATTTCTATTCATAATTTCAAAATATCATTTATCAAAAAATCTGCCAAGCCATTAGGAAGACTTAGTTTTTTATATTCTTTTTGTTCGATATTAATAATTGCCTCTTTTAAATCTTCAATGTCTAGTACCACTTCTGCGTATCCATTATTTTTGAACATATCGCTTATTTCAAACTGATGATTATCCACATGTTCCCTCAAATCTGCTCTCCTAGGGATTATAATTGTTTTCTTGTTATTTCTTAAAGCCTTTATAATTGAGGACGTTCCACCATGTGTTATTACAATATCACTATTTTTAATATAATTATTAAATGCACTTTCGTCAATCATGCCCAAATTTTCAGCGTACTTTGAATTCTTGCTATGACCATTTTGTATTACAATCTTATTTTTGTTTAAAAACCCAATCTCAATCAAATTATCGATTTTATCTATGACTCTATTCATAGGAAAACGTTGAGTACCTAAAACGACAAATATCAATATAAACTCCCCTTATAAATTGCCTTTGGATATATTTTCTGCATTGTCGGCCATTGGATAAAAAAATAATCAGCAAATTTGTAAATTATTCGCCCAGTAATTGTAGGAGTTCTTGTTTTGGAAAAACTTTCAATAAATATAATTTTTGACTTAAATATTTTAGCAAAAATCAAATAAGGAACAGTGACTCCGGCACCAGTTGAAATAACATAGTTGGGTCTATGTTTCAATACATAGTACAAAGATTTAATTGTATTTGAAATCATAGTTAAAAAAAACAAGATATTCTTTCTATCCTGCTGTTTTAAAAAAAAGATATCATTACGATTTTTTAAAATCATATTTTTTTCTGTTACAATATATAGTATGTCATTTTTCTTTTTATTTTCATTAATTTTTTTTATAATTTCATTTAATTGTGTCCAATGGCCACCCGTTGAACTGATTACAGTTATTCTCAAATTTCAACCCCTCACAACCTTATAATTATACACTACATTTTGTTATATTAATAAGCACTATTGGGTATCAAAAATATTTTTACCGTTTTTAATAAAATTAAAACATCAAAACCCAGTGACCTATTCTGGATATATTTTATATCTAACTCAACCATCTCTCTAAAATTGAGTTCACTTCTTCCACTTACTTGCCACAATCCTGTACATCCTGGCACTACCAATAATCTTTGTTTATCATATTCGGAGTAGAGTTTAACTTCTCTCGGCAACGGTGGCCTTGGCCCGACTAAACTCATTTCACCTTTTAACACATTCCAAAGTTGGGGGAGTTCGTCAATACTTGTTTTTCGGATAAACTTGCCAATTTTTGTAACTCTTGGGTCCTCTTTTAATTTAAACATAGCACCTTCAATTTCATTATATTTCAAAAGGTCTTTTAGTTTTTCTTCCGCATCGGACACCATGGAGCGGAATTTATACATGTAAAAGGTCTTGCCATTTTTTCCAACTCGTACTTGTTTAAAAAAGACTGTCCCTTTAGGATCTTCAATTTTTATGAGAACAGCAACAATTAAAAATAACCATGATAAAAAAATGAGCCCCATACTCGCACCAATTATATCCATCCCACGTTTTATCATTGTATAGGTTTTTTTCTCTTCAAATTCAATCTTTTTTGTGGTCTCTATTTTCTGGGTAGCAGAGGACCTTACAACCGAACTGGAAGCATAACTGGTGTCAGCCACTTCAAATACCCCCTATTTCGTTTCCAATACACTTGTATTTGTTTTTTCAATAATTCCTTTCATTATTTTTAACAAGTCTTGGCTGATTGTCTTGTCTTGTAAAGCCATTTCAATTTGGGATTGAATAAATCCAAGCTTTTCCCCTACATCATACCGCTTGCCCTCAAACTGGTAAGCAAATACTCTTTGAATCTGATTCAGCTGCTGGATGGCATCTGTTAATTGGATCTCGCCACCGGCCCCTTTTTCTTGTTTGTCCAGGAACATAAAGATTTCTGGTGTCAGTAAATAGCGTCCGATGATGGCCAGATTGGATGGTGCAGTGCCTTGTTTTGGCTTTTCGACAAATTTGTCAACTTGATATCGGCGGCCTTCTTTGGAAGCGGGTGCGATAATGCCATACCGGTGTGTTTCTTCTTCCGGGACTTGCTGGACGCCGATAACGGAAGAACGGGTTTCTTCGTACTGATCAATGAGTTGTTTTAAGCATGGCGGATCGTTTTGGACGATGTCGTCACCCAAAAGGACCGCAAATGGTTCGTCGCCGATAAAGTTGCGTGCACACCAAACGGCATGCCCCAAGCCGAGTGGTTCTTTCTGTCGGATATAGTGGATATTGGCTAAATTTGAAGAATAGCGGACTTTATCTAAGAGGTCGAATTTTCCTTTTTCAGCAAGGTTTTGTTCGAGTTCCCAGGCGTTGTCGAAATGGTCTTCGATCGCGCGTTTTCCTTTTCCGGTTACAATGATGATGTCTTCGATACCGGATTCAACGGCTTCTTCGACTATGTATTGGATCGTAGGCTTGTCCACAATTGGCAACATTTCTTTTGGCATGGCTTTCGTAGCAGGCAAAAACCTTGTTCCGAGGCCTGCAGCCGGGATAATTGCCTTTCTCACTTTTTTCACGTAAATTCCTCCTTATTCTAATTGATTTTTAAGATTTGCGCAGTACGATAAAAACAATCGATATTTGTTCTTCCAACATTCGAGTATAAAAATAAATGTTCGGGCATCTAACCCGCCCTCACACCATACTCTTGACGACAGGCGTCTAAGGTGCACACACACCCACAGCATGGCCGAGTGCCTCGCACGATAACGGATGAGAGACATACCCGAAATAGCTATTCCAAAATCAAGAAATGCTGGATAAAACTGCTTGCTAAAAACAGCAGAGTAGCCCCCATAGTTTCCTTCATATCCCCTTGATGCTTTTCTCAAAATACTTAAAAAGAAAGTCAGTTAAAACAAACCAAACAATTTCTTTTGTCTTACTGGCTGCGGAATTTCTCTGTATATGGATTGGCCGCCTGCAAGCAGTTCGGCGTTCTCTGTAAAGAAATAGAGCATATCCGCACCGTATTTCTTTTCAATTTCGTCCGCTGCTTCATCCATTTTAAAAGCACGCGTTTTTACATTATGGGCGTCTGATGCAAGAAAATGGGTGAGATTTGCTTCTATCAGCTGTTCAGTGAATTTTTTAATCTTTTTCCCGAAAGCACCCGTTAAGCTTGCGGCTGTAATTTGTGTTGCCACACCATTATTCACCATTTCATACAACCGATCCGGATGCTGGATCAGTTCCGCGTTCCTTTCCGGATGAACAATAATTGGCATTAAGCCCTTCACTTGTATCTCATATAAAAGGGTTTCCGCATAGCGCGGCACATGCCCCGAGGGGAACTCGATAAACAGGTAAGAAGTGCCGGCCAGCGTTTGAATTTCTCCTTTTTCATAGTCTTCCAAAATTTCGCCATAAATCCGGTTTTCCTGCCCTGGCAGAATCTCCAGATCAATTTGTTCTTCTTTCAATCTTTCATTCAGTTCATTGACTTTTTGAACGATTTCTGTTTTGCGGTTTTCATATTTTCCGTTCATATGATGAGGGGTAGCAATAATCTGCTTGATCCCCTGGGAGACGGCTTGTTTTGCCATATCAAGGCTGTCATATATGGTTTGCGCACCGTCGTCAATTCCCGGCAAAATATGGCAATGAATATCCATCATCCCGTACCCCTCCAAACATGTGAAAAAATGAAATTTCGTTTCAATGAAAACCAAACTCTATACAAAATTATAGTGCATTTTTATCATTTTTCAATAGTAATTGGAAAATTTTCACTTAAGTGTTGTCAATCTTTTCCGTAATAGTAATAATAATGCGTATTTTGGGTTTTCTTGTTGTTTAAGACGACTCCAAGCAGATTGGCATTTGCAGATTCCAGCAATTCTTTCGATTTTTTGACAGCATCTACTTCCGCTTTCCCGCTTGAGACGACAAGAATCGTGCCGTCACACTGATTGGTTAACACTTGCGCATCGGTGACAGCCAAAACCGGCGGCGTATCCAGTAAAATGATATCGTATTGTTCTTTTGCTTCTTTTAAAAATTCCTTCATTGCCTTTGAGCTTAACAGTTCTGCCGGATTTGGCGGAATCGGGCCGCTTGTCAGGACATGCAAATGGTCCACATCTGTTTTGGCCACCATTTCCTCGAGCGTGCCCTGTTTTGTCAGCACGGTTGTTAAACCGAATGTATTCGTCATCCCGAATGTATAATGGACAGTCGGGCGGCGTAAATCGGCATCGACAAGTAGAACCCTTTTCCCCTGTTGGGCAAAGACGACAGCGAGGTTCCCGGTAATAGTCGATTTTCCTTCTCCCGGCCCGCTTGAAGTGACCATCAAAAGCTGCAGGTCATTGTCGACGGAAGAAAAACTAATGTTTGTACGGATCGTCCGAAATTGTTCGGAAATCGGTGACGTTGGATTTAGCTTTGAGATTAATTTTCTTCTTGTGTTCAACAGCTTTGTTTTTTTAGGCGCCAACCGTCTCAACCTTTCTTTTTGTTTTTTTTCCTGCGCGGTTCAAACCATTCAGTTCTTGATCGTCAATCTGCCCAATCACGCCAAGGACAGGCAATTCCAACATTTGTTCAATATCCTGCTCATCTTTAATCGTGTTGTCGAGGTATTCAAGCAGAAAGGCAATCCCAACACCCACCATCAGGCCGACAACAAGTGCAATCGCAATATTCAGGAATGGTTTCGGGCTAACAGGTCCCGTAGGCACTTGTGCTTTCGAAATAACAGTCACATTGTCGACTTTCATAATGTTTTTGACTTCTTTTTTGAACACTTCCCCGATTTTATTGGCAATTTTTGCAGCCATATACGGGTTTGTATCTTTTACTGTCAAGGTAAAGACTTGTGAATTTTGCTCTGTACTGACTTCAATTTTATCGTTCAGTTCGTCTGTTGTCATGTTGAGTTTCAGTTCGTCAATCACTTTATCTAAGATTGACGGGCTCTTAATAATCACATTATATGTATTGACCAGCTGAACGTTTGTCTGTACGGCATTCGTGGTATACATCGATTGGTCATCGCTTGCTTTATTGACAAGGATTTGTGTCGAAGATTCATAGACAGGCGTTACCACAAAATAGGTTACAATGGCTGTCACAATCATCGCCCCCAGTGTAATCAGCGCGATCATCGAAAGCCGTTTGCGCAGCACCTGCATCAATTCTTTTAAACTAATTGTGTCTTCCATAAGTTCCTCCCTTTAGATCTGCAGCACAAATGCGAAATAGATAGAAAACTATCATACATTATATCATAGATCATCCCGAAATTTGCGGGAAACTGAAATAAATTTAAACAATTTGATACACTTTGTATTAAACCACAATATTTTGCAGAAAGAAACCGGTTAGATAATCTTCCTGTATTTACCTTTGGCGGATTTTCTTTCAATTTTGGTTGTGCAATTTGTCTTTTTTTGTCATAATTTTTTATAGGTTTGCACGGGCGTTTCATAAGTGATGATGAGCGGAGGTATGATGTATGAAAATATTCACGGCGATTTTGTCGGCTGTTGTCGTCATTGCCGTATTGGTAGCTGGGCACCTGTACTGGGGGTATAAAACGGATCCAAGCCGGTTCAAGCCGGATTCTGTAGCAGTAAAAGCGGAAAAGGCAAAGGCAGAACCGGCCACGGGGAAAAAGCGGTCGGTAAACAAAGCGGACCAGCCGGAGACTTCCCTAGTGGCTTACACGAAAAACTGGCCGAAAAAAGCCCGCGCGGATTTTAAAACCGCACTTTCCAAGGAGCGGGCCTACAAAATTGCGATTGTCGGTTCGGATGCGATGGGTGCGGATAAGCATGGCTGGGGGCCGCAGTTGAAGCAGGCGTTGAATGATACATACGGCAGCCATGTGTCGGTTTCCCTTTTTTCTTACCATTTAAATTCCGACGAGTTTATCCGCGAAGGCAAGTATAAAGATGTCGCCCATTTCAAACCGGATCTGATTTTGTTTGAGCCGTTTATTTTAATCAACAACGGAGCTGTGGCGATGGACAATCAGCTTGATGATATCAAAACGGCGGCTGCTGCCTGGGATGATGCCGTGCTGATGATTCAGCCGTCATACCCGCTCTACAAGGCAGCGAATTATCCGGCGCAGGTGAAAGAGCTAGCGTTGTACGCAAAAAAAGAAGGTTACACATACCTGGATCATTGGAAAAACTGGCCGGACCCGGACAGTGACGCATTCAAATCGTATGTCACCTTTCAAAATGGCGAACAAACCGCCCCAAGCAACAAAGGCACAAAAGCATGGTATGACTACTTGCGCAAGTTTTTCATCGCAGAGTGAGGAAGCATCAACGCTTCCTCTCTTTTTGTTCCATATTCTTTCTGATTTTCTCAAGGGCTTGTCTCCGCCATTTTTTTACCGCCTCGACGGATTTGCCTTCGCGAAATGCGATTTCACCTTGTTTCAATTGTTCATAAAAAGTAGCCACTACCCATTTTTTCTCTTTTTCCGTAAGGCCGTCGCAATACGACAGCAATGTTTCAAGCTCAAGCGGGGGACGAAGCGACTCGTCCACTTCAACATTCCAAAACCCCTCTTTCGGAAATGCAAACATTTCTTCCTCCCTCCGCCTTTTCGTGAGTTCGGACAGCATTTTCCCGCGGATCGTGTTGTACGCGTAACTTGTGAATGACCCTTTGTCGTCCTGCCTGTTCTGATACGCTTCCCACAGCGCAATCATACCGATCTGCTCGAACTCATCGATGTTTTTGTAAATGCGGAGTTTGCGGATCATATGAAAAATCATCGGCCGGTATTGCCTGAGCACTTCTTCAAAATTTTCCACTTTGCTTCCCCTTTTGGAAAGCGCGCTTTCCTTGAATTCCCGGGTTGATTGTAAAATAACAGGTTCAAAGGAAGAGGGCGAACCGGCGATCGTCATTTTTTCGTTTCCAAAACATCCTGTTTTCCGCGGGAAAATTTGATATTTTTTAAGGGAAAACGTGAAATTTTGGCCAAGATTTACATGGATTAAAAATAATAACAAAATTGTAAATTCATGCTTTATTTTTTAGAAATTTATAGTATAATAGGACTATAAAAATCAATGATATCCCTCTTCTTTTGGGGAAGGATACTTTGATGGCAGCAAGACATGGCACCCCTGGCAATTCTGCCCCTGAAAGTGAAGCGGGAGGGAAAGCACAAATTAACATGAGGGGGTATTTTTTGTGACAGAAAAAATTGACTACCTAATCAGGAAAGAAACGATGGCGCTGGATACCGCATTTGATCCGGAATATCAAACAGTCATTTATGATCAGGACGGCGTTTTTCGCTCACGGAAGAGCAAGCTTGAATTATTACGGGACGCTTGCATCCATTACCGGATGTGCGATTTTGAAGGCGTTCTCAAGGGAACAAAACAAATTTTTAACTTTAATAAGGCACCGATTGTGGTGGGGGATGGTTTGATTGCAACACCGACAAAATCCCCGAGATCGTATGACTGCCAGTTCATTTTCCTGGCAAACATAATAGACTTTGATGCCACGGCGGACGGCCTTTATGTTACTTTTTCCAATCAGCAGCAGCTGAAACTGAACTGCTCCGTGCATACATTTCAGAAACAATTCAGCCGCACGATTATTTGTGCCAGCTATTACCATGGCCTCGGCAAATACATACCATGGAAGAAAATGATCTAGGGGCTGTTTTCAGGTGCTTTGAGAACGGGCGTGCAATCGTTGAAATTGGGCGTTACGCCGAACGCACATCCACTCTGCAACACCATCCAACTTATGTACGCATGCGTTTCCTTCATTCCAGTTTTGAAGCTGGACGGAGATGATGCGCATGCGCTCCCTTTCCCCACCGATTACCCACGCTCCACAAAATATCACAGCTCTGTTGCCTGCTTTTTGCAAATGGATATCGCCTTGTTGCAATCTTTTTATATTGAACTCTATCTCTTTCTCCTGTTGTAATAGGTGTATTTTTGGTTGTGGCGGTGCCCCTATTTGATTTGGTTTTGGCCCTTTATTTTTTTGCTTTTGGACGTGATAGGTCAAATTTTGCGCAAATGATCTGCGCCGGTCGGATAACTAGCCTGTCCATTTATTTCTTTTGCATTTTTCGTTTATCGGCCTGTGATCAGGGAATAGGAAAGATGAACAATATGAATGGGAGGAATGAAAATGGATCAAGACTCCACGAAGGACAAGCTCAAAGGAAAAGGGAACAAATTGAAAGGCGAAGCAAAAGATACGTGGGGTGAAATCACCGGCGATGCGGAAAAACAAGCTGAAGGCAAAATGGACAAATTGAAAGGCGAGGCCCAGGACTCGGTCGGTAGTGCAAAAGACCGCCTCTCCCGTAAGTAAGCCATTTGCATTTGGTAAGTTGCTAGAAAGCAATGGAGCTTTTGGACTTTCATTGGCTAAGAACAGAAAAGAACGAAACGGCTCAATGCGGATTTTCCACTCATGCCGTAAAGGATACGGCATGAGTGGAAGAATGAAAATTAGCCGCAGTCGCCGCACATTTTTAGATAGATGGATGTAAAGCCCGGATTTCGGTATTCGGGCTTTTTTATATGGGTATTTCCGTGGAAATATTGCTGGTTTTGTCGAGATGAATCGTATCTTGTCATCTTGTCATGCCACCAAAAACGTCAATATTCGCAGCCATTGGGAATGTTAAGTTATGCAAGGATGATGACAGCACTGGCCGAATTTGAGATGTACAGGTTTTATTCAGCCGGCGTTGATTTAGCGTAGACGTTCAATGCCACAGGGAACGTGGTAGGTGAAAGCATGGCGTTATTTTATATAGAAAGAAAGCGGGTCAAGCATGTTCGTACGTCTATTCTTCTATCATATCGAAGAAGGGCTTGCTGGCAAGTGGAATTTGTTCAGAAAATCCTGTTCAACATGCACAGTTTTCAGTGGAATGTTTCCCGTGGAACATTGAGGGCGGAACAGAAAAATCGGGTTAGCGCAGATTTTGTCGAATCATTTGGTTTTTTGTAAAAAGCAACATGGCACTGGACTCTGAAAAAGTCGTAAATGGTTTAAAAAACCGAAGCGGGCCAGGGCCCGCTTCGGGAGTTATACCGCAAAATATCTTGCCTCAGGATGGGAGAATACAAGCGCGGTGACGGCGGCTTCGGGTTCCATCATGTAGCCTTCGGTCAAGTGGAGGCCGATTTTTTGCGGTTGCAACAATTTAAACAGTTTGGCCTGGTCTTCGAGGTTCGGGCAGGCCGGGTAGCCAAAAGAGTAGCGCTGGCCCTGGTATTTGGCGGCAAAGCGCTGCTGCATTGTGAAATCAGCCGGGTCCGGGAAGCCCCATTGGCTGCGCAACAGTTCGTGCAGTCGCTCGGCAAAGCCTTCTGCCGTTTCGAGAGCAAGCGCCTGGAGGGCATGGCTTTTGAAATATTCGCCCGCTTCTTTCAAATAGCGTGCATGATGGCGGATGTTTTTGCCGGCGACGACCGCAAACATGCAGACGTAATCCACAACCCCGCTGTCCACGCTCCGGACATAATCGGCAAGGCACAAATACGGCGGCTTTGCCTGGCGTGGGAACGTGAACCGCTCTAGGACGGATAAAGATTTCGGATCTAATGTACCAGGCTCTCCAGCCGGTTCGTAAAGAATCAAATCATTACCATCCGATTGGGCAGGGAAAAACTGGTATACAGCGGATGGCTGAAGCAATTTTTCTTTCATCACCCATTCGCGCAGTTCATCCACCTGCTGTTTCAACTTGAGGGCGCGTTCGTCTCCCTCCGCAAGCAGCTTTTCGACGCGGCCTTTCAATCCTAAATGGTGGCCGAGGAGCATTTGCATGTTCACGTAGGGCTCGATATGGGCAAGCGGATAATTGCGCAGCACATGCCGCTTCAAATCCGCCGGCTGGTAAACGAGCGCATCCGGGGATACCGAAGAACGGCGCGGTAAAGTCGCAACCGGTGCTCCGCCGGCATTCACGGCCGCCACCCTTGTCCCGCCGCTGCGCTGGTTGGCAAGTTCCGTTTCGAGCGAGCTGCGTTCCGATTCATCCTGCAATTTGTTCGCAAGCGTGAGGCCCTCCATTGCGTCTTTTGCATACAGCACAAGCCCTTCATATTGCGGAGCGATTTTATTTGCCGTGAATTTCCGCGACAGGGCTGCACCGCCGACCAGTATCGGCTGGCGGATGCCCGCTTCCCGCAAATCCTGGGCAGTGACGACCATTTGCTGGGCGGATTTGACAAGGAGGCCGGATAGTCCGATTACATCCGGTTTCTCTTTACGGACGGCATGGATAAGATCAGCCGGCGCCACTTTGATGCCAAGGTCGACCACTTTATAGCCATTATTCGACAAAATGATGTCGACCAGATTTTTGCCGATATCATGGACGTCGCCTTTCACGGTTGCGAGCAGCACTTTCCCTTTTGTGCTTGTTTCATTTTTTTCCATAAAAGGCTCAAGGAATGCGACGGATGCTTTCATCACTTCCGCACTCTGCAAGACTTCTGCGACAATGAGCTGGTTGTCGTTAAACAGGCGACCGACTTCCGCCATCCCGTCCATAAGCGGGCCGTTGATAATGGCGAGCGGATCCGGGTATTCCTTCAAAGCCTGTTCAAGATCCGGGATGAGGCCTTCTTTCGTCCCTTCGACAACATAATTCGCAAGCCGTTCGGCAAGCGTCATCGTGCTCTTTGGCGCTTTTTTCTCCTGCACTTTGCCGCGGTAATATTCGGTGAACGCGGCGAGGGCTTCGTCACTCGTTTCAAACAACAGTTTTTCGGCCATTTTCACGTTCTCTTCCGGGATGGACGCAAAGCGTTCGAGTTTTTCTGTGTTCACGATGGCGTAATCCAGCCCGGCTTTCGTACAGTGGTAGAGAAACACTGAGTTTAGCACTTCACGCCCGGCAGGTGGCAGCCCGAATGAAACATTGCTGACGCCGAGGATCGTCTGGCATTCCGGCATTGCTTCTTTGATGAGGCGGATGCCTTCGACTGTTTCTTTTGCTGCGCCAAAATACTGCTTGTCGCCAGTGCCGGCCGGGAACACGAGCGGGTCAAAAATAAGATCACGCGGGTTGAGCCCGTACATATCGACGAGCAGATCATAAGAGCGGCGCGCAATCTCAAGTTTTCGGTCGGCAGTGACAGCCATCCCCTCTTCATCGATCGTGCCGACGACAACGGCGCCCCCGTATTTTTTGAGGAGCGGCACGACTTTTTCAAACCGTTCCGTCCCGTTTTCAAGGTTAATGGAATTGACAATGCTTTTTCCCTGGCAGTATGTAAAAGCTTTTTCGATCACGTTTTCGTCCGTGGAATCGATCATAAACGGTACTTTCACTTTTTTTACGGCGATCGAAATAAAGTTTTCCATGTCACTGATTTCGTCGCGGTCCGGGTCGGCGAGGCAGATGTCGATGATCTGTGCGCCGTTTTTAACCTGGGTGCGGGCAATTTCGCTCGCTTCTTCCCATTTGCCTTCCGCGATCAGGCGCCGGAACTTGCGCGAACCGATGACGTTTGTGCGTTCGCCGACAAAAAGCGGGCGGGTGGACGGGTCATCGTAAATAAAGGGTTCGATGCCGGAGACGGCGTGGTGCTCTTGTTTTGCAGGCTGGCGCGGCGGGAGCCCGGCAAGTGCTTCATTCAGTGCTTTGATATGGGCAGGTGTTGTGCCGCAGCAGCCGCCTGCGATGTTGAGCCAGCCTTTTTCGGCGAAGCCTTTCATTTTGACAGCGAGCGATTCCGGTGTTTCGTGGTAATGCCCTTCTTCGTCGGGAAGCCCGGCGTTCGGGTAGCAGCTCACTGCCGTTTTGGCGAGCCCCGCGAGTGTGCGGATCGAGTCGGCCATGAACTCCGGGCCGGTCGCGCAGTTAAGCCCGACTGCGGCCGGCTGCATATGCTCGACGGAAATGTAAAATGCTTCAATGTTCTGACCAGCAAGCGTTGTGCCCATCGGTTCGATGGTGCCGGAGATGAGAAGCGGCAGTTTTTTTCCGGTTTCGTTGAATGCATCCGTAATGCCAAGAAAAGCGGCTTTGACGTTCAGCAAGTCCTGCGATGTTTCGAGGAGAAGCACGTCGGCGCCGCCTTTTATGAGCCCGCAAGCCTGTTCCTGGTAAGCGGTTTTGAGCGCGTCAAAAGTGGTGCCGCCTGTGACGGAGAGCGTCTTTGTTGTCGGACCCATCGAACCAGCGACAAACCGCAGCCGGCCGGGTGTGGAATATTTTTCGGCAGCCTGCTTGGCGATGCGCGCGGCTTCGATGTTGATTTTTTCAGCAAGGTGCCCGAGGCCGTACTCGTTAAGAACGATGGACGTTGCGCCAAAGGTATTAGTTTCGATGATATCGGCCCCCGCCTCGAGATATGCTTCATGGATCGAGCGGATGATATCGGGCGCTGTGAGATTCAAGTATTCATTGCAGCCTTCGTATGCTTCGCCGCCAAAATCCGCCGCGGTAAGGTGTTGCTGCTGGATCATCGTCCCCATCGCCCCGTCAAGGATGAGAATGCGGTTTGCAAGCTGCTGTTCAAATAACGTTTGCCCCATGAAAAATTCCCCCTTTGGTTGTACGTTTGATATTGAGATTGCGACGTACGGTAACATTTGGTACCTGGCTGGGTCGCGTTCCGATGCTGGCGGCGCCGGTGCCACTTTTGATTGAGTTTAAAGTGCATGCATCTCGCCGGGGCTGAAGCCGGCCAAGGTTTCGTTTTGCCTTCTTGAGCTCTTTTCTTAATCTTGCAATTGGACAGTGCTATCAAAGTTTCACTTTAATGAATCCGCCTGTACTTTTTTCGTTGCAGTCTCAGACAATGCCTGCGCCTTGCACTGCTGTTTTTTCGTGGATATAGCGCGTGCATTCCACCGTCAGTTCGTAGCGTTCGAGCGGCGTAATCAGGTAAATGCCGTTGAAATAGCCGAGGGCCGCGTCGATCAGGGTACGGCTGATCGCAAGGATTTCTTCACGCGCTTTTGCAGGGTCGCCATTTGTTTTTTCCATCGCCGCCAAAATTTCATCCGTCAGTTTGATGCCCGGCACTTCATTGTGCAGAAAGACCGCGTTCCGGTAGCTGGTAAGCGGCATAATGCCAAGATAGATGGGCGCGTCCAAATGCTTCGTTGCTTCATGGATTTGCTCGATTTTTTCCGTGCTGAACACAGGCTGGGTGATAAAATAATCGGCACCGTGGCGGATTTTGCGTTCCAACCTCCCGACCGTTTTATCGAGATTGCGGACGTTCGGGTTAAATGCAGCCGCGACGGAAAAATTCGTTTTCCGCTGAAGCGATTTGCCGGAATGGGAAATGCCATCGTTGAATTGCTTGATCATTGCGATCAGTTCCATGGATGACAAATCGTATACGCTCGTGGCTCCCGGGAAGTCGCCGATTTTCGTCGGATCCCCCGTGATGGCAAGCACCTGATCGATCCCGAGCGCGGCAAGGCCCATCAAATGCGACTGCAGCCCGATCAAATTACGATCACGGCATGTAATGTGAACGAGCGGCCGGATGCCATGTTTCTCTTTTAAAATCGCGGCAATCGCTGTGTTACTGATGCGCGGGCTCGCAAGCGAATTGTCGGCCATTGTGAGGGCATCAATGCCGGATGCCTGCAGCGCTTTTGCCCCTTCGAAAAAGCGGGCCGTGTTCAGCGTTTTCGGTGTGTCCAATTCGACAATGACGGAGCGGCGTTTTTTTACAATTTCATGCAACGGCGGTTCGTACTGCGCCGGAGCGGCTGCGATTTCGATTTTCGGCGGGCGGACCGTTTTTTCTGTGACAGGCAAAAGCCCCTGCACCCCTTCTGCGATTGCTTTGATGTGGGCCGGCGTTGTGCCGCAGCAGCCGCCGATCAGGCGCACACCCTGTTCGACAAGTTTTTCGGCGCATGTTTTAAAATAATCGGCGTTATTCGTAAATGTGAACCGGCCTTCCTCGTAATCTAAAAGACTTGCATTCGGGTATGCGGACAAAAAGGCACGCTTCGGTATCGGGATTTCTTCGAACGCCTGGATCATGTGGTGCGGGCCGAGCCGGCAGTTCAGGCCGGTCACATCGGCGCCGCGGTTTTCAAGTTCCTTGAATGCATCACGGACCGGGGTTCCGTTTTGGAGCACGCCCGGTTCGATAAGCGAGAACTGGGCGATGACCGGGACATCCGCTTCTTTTTTCGCAATGTCAACGACCGTATACAGTTCTTCCGCGTCAAAATACGTTTCCAAAAGCAGGGCATCAACTCCTTCGTCCAGGAGGTGAAAAATCTGCTCGCGGAACGTACGCTTGATTTCGGCAAGTGTTGCTTCGGTTTTGCGCTGGCCGCGGATACCGCCGACTGTGCCGAGTATAAATGTGTCACGGTTTGCCGCTTCTTTTGCAATCCGGACGGCCGCTTTGTTGATGTCTTTTACTTTTTCTTCCAGGCCATACTGTGCAAGCTTGATATAGTTGGCGCTGTATGTGTTTGTCTGGATGACCGATGCACCTGCTTCGATATAGGCGCGGTGGATCGCGTGGATGTCTTCCGGGTGGGTCAGGTTGAATGACTCATAGCATGTGTCGGCGCCGTATGCATACAGCAGTGTCCCCATTGCCCCGTCCGCAACAAGGATGCGGTTTTTTAACGTTTCGAGAAGGTCCAAATTTTTACACTCCCTTTGAATGATATGAAAAAAGCCTCCCGGAAAAGGAGGCAAGATGATAACATGCTCCTTATCTTTTCAGGTATACCTGTTGGATTTAGCACCGGGCCGTATGGGCTGGTTGCTGAGGTTTCATCGGGCCAAGTCCCTCCGCCTCTCTTGATAAGGCTATTCGATTGAACGTACTTAAAATTTTGACTTATTTATACTTTACACTTTGTCGGGTGACATGACAAGGGGGAAATTGAAATTCATATTGGATGCGGTTTCGCCCCTATTGTCTAATTGGCTTTCTTTTGTCTTTTTGAGCCTTCCAAAAGGACAATTGGCTCCTGGTACGGTTTTCTTTTGTCTTTTTGAACCCTTCAAAAGGACAATTTGCTCCTGGTCCGGCTTTCTTTTGTCTTTTTGAGCCCTTCAAAAGGACAATTTGCTCTTGGTCCGGCTTTCTTTTGTCTTTTTGAACCCTCCAAAGAGACAATTTGCTCTTGGTCCGGCTTTCTTTTGTCTTTTTGAGCTCTCCAAAAGGACAATTTGCTCTTGGTCCGGCTTTCTTTTGTCTTTTTGAGCTCTCCAAAAAGACAATTTGCTCCCGGTACGGCTCTCTTTTTTCTTTTTGAACCCTTCAAAAAGACAATTTGCTCTTGGTCCGGCTTTCTTTTGTCTTTTTGAGCCCTCCAAAAGGACAATTCGCCCCTGATCCGACTCTCTTTTGTCTTTTTGAGCTCTCCAAAAGGACAATTTGCTCCTGGTCCGGCTCTCTTTTGTCTTTTTGAGCTCTCCAAAAGGACAATTTGCTCCCGGTACGGCTCTCTTTTGTCTTTTTGAGCTCTCCAAAAAGACAATTTGCTCCCGGTACGGCTTTCTGTCTGCTACAAAAAAAAGAGCCGGAACCGGCCCCTGTTATTCATCCAAAAACTGTTTGATGGCTTCTATATTTTTTTCTTTGTCCACTTCGAGTGCGGCGCCGACGCCCGGATAGCTGACATTGGTATAGGTGCCGGCAACCGGTACGGTCATTGTTTTTACCTTGAGGTTGCCTCCGACGGCGTCTTTGGCGAGTGCAAGAATGTTCATTTTGCTCATGTTGGTGGCAATATACGGCTGGATGGTTCCGAGCAGTTTCGGTGCTTTGGCGATGCCGTTCACGCTGAAAACTTCGGATTGGAGCGCTTTAAGCACTTTTTGCTGGCGGGCAACCCGGCCAAAGTCGCCTTGTGCGTCATGTCTGAATCGTGCGTAGGCGAGCAATTGTTTCCCATGCATCAGCTGTTTGCCAGGATAAAGCGTCAAGCCAATGTTTTCCGACATTTTATGTTCCACGTTCATTTCAATGCCTTGAGGCGCCAGGGTATCGACAATTTTAACAAAGCCTTGGAAATCGACAAGTGCATAATATTGCACATCAATGTCAAAATTGGCTTTGAGTGTTTGACGCAGCAATTCAACACCCTTTTTTTGATTCTTCAGATTGCCAAGATAATAGGCTGTGTTAATTTTATAGTTTCTATACCCCGGGATTTCGGCATAAATGTCACGCATAATCGAAATGAGCTTCACCTGGTTATTCTTCGGGTCATATTGGGCAATCATGATGGTATCGGTTCTTGAATCTTCTTGCCCGCGCCGATCAATTCCAAGAAGGAGAATGTTGGTGCGGCCATTTGCATCCTTTTTACCGTTAAATTCCAGATTGTCCATATTTAAGGCATCATTCGGGTCTGTCTGATGAACGCCAGCGTAGTATTGATAGGCTGTGTAACCCGCGCCGGCGACGATGAGCAGTAAAAAGAGCATAAGGAACACTCTGCGCCAGCGGACTCTTGACCGTTTTTTCTTTTTTTTCGCTACTCTTGACTCCATAGAATCCCTCGTTTTAGTAGTCTGTCTTCATTATTATTATCTAAAAGCGGCAATTTGTCACGAAGATTTTGATGAAATTTTGTTATTTTTGTCGAGATCATAATTTGTGGGGGATTTCACATAACTTTCATCCAAAGTTAAGGCGTTTTTTATTTTCCAGCGGTATATTGATGTTTGTCATCAGGTAAGAGCTTTTGTTGGTTCGTCTGCTTTGTGCAGGCGTTTTTTTATGGCCGGAGACGTGGAGGTCTTAAGCATTTATTAAGTTTCGGCAGGTATCTTTTTCTTTGCAAGAGAGCTTACAACCTACTTTTTTATATGCCCCCTTTTTTAGGCCGCCCTTGTGCAGGCGGTTTTTTTCTGGGCATAGTGGGCAAGCCTGCCTCTTTTCGGAATTTCGGCCTGTTAAGGTTGTTTTAAGCTTTCGGCGTTATCCTTTTTCTTGTAATCAGGCAAGATGAAAATCCGGCTTGCTTTTTCATCCATGTTAACCCCCTTTTTTGGCCGTCTGCTTTGTGCAGGCGGTTTTTTTCTGGGCAAAGTGGGCAAGCCTGCCTCTTTTCGGAATTTCGGCCTGTTAAGATTGTTTTAAGCTTTCGGCGTTATCCTTTTTCTTGTAATCAGGCAAGATGAAAATCCGGCTTGCTTTTTCATCCATGTTAACCCCCTTTTTGGCCGTCTGCTTTGTGCAGGCGGTTTTTTTGGTTAAGGATTTTGAACAATTATAGCAGCTAATCTGTATCTTTGATTTAGTGGGAGTTAGCCGTTCTTGGGATCCGAACCGCACTGTTTCCATTCTTCCCTCATCTATGGAAAAAGCCCGGCCCCCTAAATAGAGGGTCAGGCTTTTTTTTTCTTGCGGTACATCGAGTAAGCGATATAAAGCACAATGATAATGATCGCGATAATGGTCACCGGCTTGACATAAGGAGCCGCGACGTCATCAATTTGTGCCCAGTTTGATGCGAGACGTTCACCGAGAAAGATAAACAGCACCGCCCACGGAATGGTCGCAAGCAGCGTGAAAAAAATGAACTTGAAATACGACATTTTGGCAATGCCGGCCGGGATCGAAATGGCCTGGCGGATGACCGGGATGAATCGGCCCGTAAAAATAACACCGGCGCCGTACTTGTTGAACCATTCTTCCGCGACATCGAGATGCCTTTCGTGAATCAGCAAATATTTGCCGTACTTTAGCAAGAACGGGCGCCCACCGTATGCACCGATCCAGTATAAAATCAGTTGGGCAATCAAAATGCCAAGTGTGCCCGCTGCAATGGCGCCGAAATAATTGATCTCTCCCCGGGAAATTAAATAGCCGGCATAGGCAAGGACAATCTCGCTCGGGATAATCTCAATCGCAAGCCCGATCGCAACACCGAAGTAACCCAGATCAGCGAGTGCTGTTAAAATTTGTGTGACAAAGTCTGAGAACATGTTTCCCCTCCAACATTTGCTTTCTTATCCATCATATCATACGGAAAATTTCCAGCAATAAAATATTTAAGCCAAGCCAGACGCCGCCGAATACGTAACCGCCCGCAATGTTGCTCGGGATTTCAAGGCCGAAATAAATATGGCTGACAGCTGCGAACAACAGAACAGCTAAAAGAAGTACATCCATAAACGTATGGACCCAAAACATCTCAGCGTGCCGGACAACGAGATATGTAAAATAGCCGTAAATGATCAGAATCATCATCGCCTGGTCGCTCGGAAATGAGAAGACAAAGTGGGAAAACGTCGGAATTTCCGTTTCCGACATCCGGTGGAACACTTCATGCAGCACATTTTGATACAGTTCCCCGCCGATTGTGACGAGCAGCATAATCAAAAACTCGTGCGTGCGGTCTTTGCCTTTCCAAATGATCCAAAGTACCGTCAACACCATGACGAGAATGAGCGCCTGCCGCGAGCTGAGCGCCAGCATCCCTTTCATGACGCCTGCCCAATGGTGTTTGAACAAAAGCGATACGATTAAAGAGGTCACCTCGTTAAAGTCACTGAAATCTTCGCTGAAAAGGTTTTGAATCATTGTGATCATTAACACAATCAAAAACAATGTCACCAGCGTGGTGCCGATGATCACAAACTCGGCGCGGACCCGGCTGCGGAAAATCATGAAAACGCGCCGGAGCACCGCCATCATCGCCCAGAAAATCTGCTTATGGAAATAGCGGAACACATAATACGCGATGATTAAACCGGCGCTTACAATACCGCCTATGACGAGATATTTTTTGACCGCTTCGTGAAACTGCTCCCACTGCGGGCCAAGCAGCTTCCCGAGGGAAATAAACGTGCTTGTCCAAATCAAAGCGCCGGAATAGGCAAAAGTGGCAAATGACCGGAATGGCAGTTTCGTAATTCCGGAAAAATAGCCGGTGATGTGGCGGACACCTGGTATAAAATACGCGACGATAAGCAATTTATTCCCATATTTATTAAACCAGCGCGATGTTTTTTCAAGCTGGGACGGGCCGAGATGGATAAAATGGCCGTATTTATGTAAAAACGGGCCGCCGAGCCGCTGCCCGATAAAATAGGCCGTTGTCATGCCGACAGATGTACCGGTGGCGGCAATGAGAATGCTCAAGATCCAGTTGAGCTGCCCCTGGTGCACCATATAACCGGCATAGCTCATCAGCACTTCGCCTGGAAGCGGAACTGCAATCATTTCGAGCAAAAGTGCCAAAAGCAGCACAATATATCCATATTGATCGACGTATGATGTCACTGACATTTGTATCCCTCTCTTAAACGGCGTCAATAAAAACGACCGCTTTTGTTTGCATAAAGTTCACTCTTCTTACAGCCATTTTCGGGCATGAGGATGGGTTTGTCAAAAAGGTTAAAACTTGATATTTGTCAATTTTATGATAGGCACTTTGCAGGGAACCATCCAGGTTTAAAACCAGCTTCTTTCCCGGACCCAGCGTGTTCCCGCACCCGTTTTTCGTTAAGTTAAGAATCACGTTTTCTGCTTTCGGCTGCTGTATAAGTTGAACTAAACATTCCTACTTCTGTATGTGTAGCCATCGTAATTGATTTTAACGCGAAAAATTTAGGTTCATTTTATATATTCACCAGGCTTTGGGGAGTTTTTTACATGAGGCTTATTGTTTCGGTTTCCGTATTTTGCCAGGGAACAATCAAGATTCAGTATTTATTTTATCCGCTTTCGGCCATGATACTTCACCCGTCTCCGTATGGTTTTTACACCTGTAAATTTTATTTGAGATTTGGAAGGTTCACGACTTCCCTGTTGTGATGGCCCAGGGAAAATTTTACAGTTGTGGGTGAACGGGGATTAGAAGAGGGCGTGAATGATCAAGTCCATTTTAACGGATTTATGAAAGAAGTCTCCCATCCTCATGGCCAAAGAGCAGGTGGGAGATCATTTCAAGCATTCGCCTGACTGAATCGCAATGGTAACTACGCCCAATCACTGTCTGCCTTTAGGCTTGTGTGCCGGATTGCCTGTTTCCGCTGCGATTTGATTGCTGAAAATTTGAGAGCCATTTTTCCACGTTTCCATAAAACTTGTTCAAGGCATCTGCCGCTTTTTCACGGTTTTCTTTTGATTTGAAGTATTGGTAGCCGGCAAAGCCTACTACCGTATAGAAAAGTAATTTTTTCACCTTAAAAACCTCCCTTTCTTTACTCCCTCTATTTTATATGAAAATTCAATGGATTGGAAGAACTTTACCCGACCGGGGACCCATTGGAACATTTCTCATTTTACTTTTTTTGTTTGGGGGTGGCACCGTTTCACTGTGCATTTCCTCTCATTTTCATTTTTTCGTCTTTATTTGGGGATTTTTTAGGGCCATTTCTGTCACGGGTTTGCCAGCTTTTTCAGCGAAGCACAGCAGTTCCCCTGGACAGAGATTGTTAGCTAGTTACTTTTAGTAAGTTCACAATTCATGTATAATGGTTAAAAAGGGTTTTGTTGATATAGCCCCGGAATGCAGGGTTGATAAGAAAGGTGCGTTACAAAAATGGGAAACCAAAGTTTATGTCCGCGTTTCGAAAAGGCGTTTCAGCTATTGGGAAAACGCTGGGTTGGCGTGATTATCCGTGTCCTTTCTAATGGGCCGATGCGGTTTAACGAAATGGCGGAGCTTATCCCGCATATCAGCCAAAAGGTGCTTTCGGAGCGGCTGAAGGAGCTGGAAGACCAGGACATTCTTGTACGGGAAGTGTACCCGGAAAGCCCTGTCCGGATCGAATACCGGTTGACAGAAAAAGGCGAGGCGATCAAGCCGGTCCTTGATGAAGTGCAAAATTGGGCAGACAAATGGGTTGATCTTGAAAGTGAATAATAAAAGGGGTTGCTTCCATTCTTTGGAGCAGCCCCCTTGTTTTTTAAGAAAAGAAAACACCAAGCAAAAGCGGAATCAGAATAATGAGCCCGAGGATAATCCAGCCTGCCGGGTGCGCAAAGTTAAGGGTCCAGCCGCTCCCGAACCTTTTTTCCACCCATAAGGAAGGATCGTTGCGATTGAAGTAAAAAACGCCGAGTTTCCAATACGCATCGTCATCATACTGGAAGCGGCCCTGAACGGCACCATTGCCTACGCGGATGCGGCTGCCGCCCTGCCCGGTGATAACCGAGAGCAAAACCGCCCCGGCCACAATCAACAGGACCGCGCCCATGCCTCCGTACGACAACCAGGCAATCGGGACCGGCACAATAAAGGAAAGCTGAATGGCAAAAAATAGTAAAATCATAAGCAAGCCTGTAATGATCATAAATGCTGACCATCTGCGCCGGAAACGGACATTTTGCTCGAGGGAGGCTTCCGGTCTTTCGGCATTGAGCTGCTGTTTGCTTCTTGCAATCATCGTATTCAGCCAAATGAACAGGATAAGCAAGAACAGCTGGACAGTTGGCAGTTCAAACACGGTCCGGTACGATTTTTCCACCCAGTCTGTCGGTGTACCGTTAAAATCATAATGCATGGCGATCCGGTCCGGAATCCGTCCGTAGCACAACCATGTCATCAGGAAAGTGGCTGCTGTCACGCTTGCATGGATCAGAAACCATGCGTTGGAAAAAATGAGTTTCTGGCTCCGGAATTTCGGGTCGACGATGATCGCCTGCTTTTTCCCAGTTGCCCAGTTCCGCGTCTTCTTGATTGCCTTCATTTTTCGGTGAAAATAAAGATAGATAAGAAAATTACCGGCAATGTCAACAAGGACTGCGAGAGCGAAACCAGTTTGAAGCAACTGGCTTGTGCTTACAGCTATGAACAGGGCGGCTGCCAGAAGGATGCTGAAGACAATAATGACTGCGGCGTATTGTTTCCTCAGTTTTTTCAGTTCAGGATCCAGGTAGGCTGCCTCTGGGATGGTGACCCCAAAACTTTCCGTTCTCCTTGTAATGTACGGTGTTATTGCCATCATGACGGCAACCAGACCGAAAAAGATCAATACCATTATGGTTTCCATTGTTCTCCCACCTTTTGAATGTCGTTGTATAGCTTTTCACATATTTTTAAAAATTGCTTTTCGTCCAGGCCGCGACAGATCGCTTCACTGATGAGCGGGCGCAGTTTTCCCGTAAGGCTTTCAAGATACGGTTCATCGGCCGGGGGCATCTGTTCAGGCTGGATGACAACCCCTTTTTGCCGGTGGATCTGGATAAAGCCTTCCTGCTTCAAGATTTGGTAGGCTTTATTGACCGTGTGCATGTTGACACCGAGGTCGGATGCCATCGCCCTTACCGATGGAAGTGAATCGCCCGGTGCCAGCTCTTTTGACGCAATGCCTTCAATGATGCTGTTATGCAGCTGTTGGTAAATAGGGACATTCGATTCAAGGTCGATTTTCATGAGCATGAACATCATCTCTTTTATTTGGGTTATTTGTTATATATATTGTATAACAATTAGCACAAAAAAGCAATGGGGATTTGATTTATTTTGCAACTTTGCGAATGAAAATCAGCAATCGCAAACATCTCTATCATGAGAAAAGCTGCGCAAAAAAAAGGAACCTCAGGACAGGTTCCCCTAGAGCAAATTTTCTGTTGTGTTCACAAGCTGTTTGGCAGCGGAACGGTCCGGGTCGAGGCGCTTTTCGAGCCGGCGCGCGAGAATCGAAAGCAAGTAGTTGACAACAAAATACATGAAAGCTGCCATGAGCAGAATCGGGATGATGTATTTTGATCCGCCTTCCCCGTTGTAAATCCCTTTTGCATTGTGTAACAGTTCCGGCAGTGCAATGATGATCGCAAGCGACGTATCTTTTAAAAGCGAGATGAACTGGCTCACAAGCGGCGGGATCATTTTTTTCAAAGCTTGCGGCAGGATGATGTACCACAAGGTTTGGATATATTTCAAGCCGGATGAACGGGCAGCTTCGATCTGGCCTTTCGGGATGGCGTTCAGGCCGCCGCGCACAATTTCAGCAATCATCGCGGATTCGAACACCGTCAGCGCCGAAATGGCTGCTGCCGTGACGCTCATTTTCATGCCGACTTCAGGCAAGGCAAAATATGTAAAGAAAATAATCAAAATCAGTGGCAAGTTCCGGGTGATTTCGACAACAAGTGCCACGATTGGCGATAAAATTGGAATTTTGGCGTAACGCAAGATGCCGAGAATACAGCCGATGAGAAAACTCAACACGATTGCAACAAAAGCCACTTCCAATGTCACCGCAAAACCCTTCAGCAAATACGCCAGGTTTCCACTTGAATAAGCTCCGGCAAAATCCATCGCATTTCCCTCCTTTAAATATGATTCAACTGCTTCTGGCCAGCCGGCGTTCAAGATAGTTGACAAGCAGGCTGAGCGGGATCGTCAGAATGAGATAAAACATGCCGACGAAAATATACGTATCAAAAGTGATCCATGTTTTTTCATGAATGAGATCGGCGTAGTACATGAGGTCGAGTCCCGCAAAAACACCGAGGATCGAAGAGTTTTTGACCAGGTTCAGGAATTGGTTGCCGATCGGCGGAATGACGATTTTGATCGCCTGCGGAAGGACGACGTAACGCATCGCCTGGGTATATGTCAGACCAGTTGACCGTGCGGCTTCAAGCTGACCTTTGTCCACCGATTGAATGCCGGCACGTACGGCTTCCGCAATAAAAGCGGCGGTGTAAATGGAGAGCGCAATGGTGCCCGCGATAAAGCCGCTTAAATTAATATGAAAATAGCTGAGCCCGTTATAGAAAAAGAAACCGGTCAGGATTAACGGAATATTGCGGATGACTTCAACGTAGACTGCGCCGATAAAATTCAGCAGTTTCACAGGGGCCAGCCTGAACACGGCAATGAGGTTGCCGAGAATGAAACTGGCGACAAGGCCGATGATGCTGATTTTAATCGTATTGACAAAACCTTTCATGTATAAGTCGATATTGTCGGTGAGGATGGAAAAATCAAGCACGCTGTTTCACTCCTTTGCGGTTTAATCAGGAGAAAGGGATGGGCGATTTTGCCCACCCCTTATCCTTATTCTTTGATCCATTTGTTTTTGATTTTGTCGTATTCCCCGCTGTCTTTCAGTTCTTTCAAAGCTTTGTTGACGGCTTTTACGAGTTTCGTATTGCCTTTTTTCATGGCAATGCCGTACGGTTCTTTCGTGAAAGTGCCACCTACAACCTGGTAGTTCGAGTCTTGGGCGGCCATGCCGTACAGAATCGAGTTGTCGGTTGTCAGTGCATCGCCTTTGCCGGATTTTAAAGCCGTGAATGCTTCTTGATAGTTTTCATACTCTAACACGGTTGTATCCGGAGCGGCTTTTCTGACGTTGTCACCAGATGTCGCACCTTTTACCGTCAAGACTTTTGTGCCTTTCGTCAAGTCTTTGACGCTCTTAATCTTGCTTCCTTTTTTCACAAGGAGCGACTGGCCGGCGTCAAAATAAACATCCGAGAAGTCGACCACTTTTTTACGATCCGGCGAAATCGTCATGGTAGCGACAACCATGTCAACATCGCCGTTTTGCAGCATTGGAATCCGGGTTTTCGATGTGACTTCTTTCAGTTCGACTTTGACTTTGTCACCGAAAATTTTCTTGGAAATCGCTTTGGCAATGTCTACATCAAAGCCTTCCACATTTCCGGTTTTAGGGTCTTTGTAGCCAAATAGATATGTATCATATTTGACTCCAACGACCAATTTCCCTCTGTCTTCGATTTTTTTGATCGGATCATCGCTTGCAGAACCGGATCCGCCTGTCGATTTTGATTTGCCGCAGCCTGCAACCAGTGCTGCTGCCAAAATGAAAACCAATCCTGCTGCTAACCATTTTTTGACCTTTCCCATTTGAATCCCCCTTTTTTATTTATGGTCACCGCGAAAGCAAGCGCTTTGCGGAAGTCCCCAATGATAAATGTTTTATGCTGGTACTGCTTTGAGTAGCACGGTATTCCCGCGGGCCGGCACCTACCATTCCTTGGCTTATGGCCATGATTGCGCACCATCCCCGGATATGAATGTATATGCAGATGCAAATGGTTTATGACTGCGACTGGAACCGGCTTTCCCGGCGATTGACGGCCACCGTACGTGTACCCGATAGCCGCGGATCGTTTGCTTTCATTTTTTGGCATCCTGACCCGCGTGGTACAGGTTATTTGGCCGCCACGAGAAAACGGCTTTCCGGCAGTGATGCCGCCATGCGTGCACCCGATAGCCGCGGATCGTTTGCTTCCGATTTCTGGCATCCTGCCCGGGCGTGATGCAGGGTGTTTGGCCACCATTCGTAGCCGGCTTTCCGGCGATCGACGGCCGACATGCGTGTACCCAATAGCCGCGGTCGTTTGCTTCCATTTTTAGCATCCTGCCCGGATACACATGTTTTGCAAGTGTATGTACCATGGCCTGTGGTTAATGGTTCAGCACACGGTTTAAAAAGGTGCGGGCGCGTTCTTCACGCGGGTTTTTGAAAAAGTCTTCCGGCGTATTGTCCTCAATGATTCTCCCCTGGTCCATGAAAAGGACGCGGTCCGCCACTTCGCGGGCAAAGCCCATTTCGTGCGTGACAACTACCATCGTCATACCGTCTTTTGCGAGTGCTTTCATAACGTCGAGCACTTCTCCGATCATCTCGGGATCCAAGGCAGATGTCGGTTCGTCAAACAGCATAATGTCCGGCTCCATTGCCAGCCCCCTGGCAATTGCGACACGTTGCTGCTGGCCGCCTGATAACTGTGACGGGTAGGCGTTTGCTTTATCCGGAATGCCCACCCTTTCCAAGTAGTGCATCGCCTTTTTTTCCGCTTCTTCCTTACTTTGGCCCAGCACTTTGATCGGCGCCAGCGTGATATTTTGCAAGACAGTTCTATGCGGATACAAATTGAAGTGCTGGAAGACCATGCCGATGTTTTTGCGAAGATCGTTGATATCGGTTTTTTTGTCATTGACTTTCATATTGCGGACGAAGAGCTCGCCGTCCGTGATGTCTTCCAGACGGTTGATGCAGCGGAGCATTGTACTCTTCCCTGATCCGGAAGGCCCGATCACAACGACGACTTCCCCTTCTTTTACTTCAAGGTTAATATCTTTTAAAACGTGAAAATCACCATAGTATTTGTTGACATGACGGAATGAAATCACATCATCACCTCCCGGCTGCTCATCTTTTTGGTGTGCGCTTCCAGTATTTAGAAACCTTCCATTACTCCCTATTTTAGAGTATATCAATCTATTCAGATAACATCAATATTTTTATTGAAGGTATTTTTCTGTTTTTTAATGTAAATTTCCTGGGAGGATATTTTTATAAAATATTAAAAATCTCGGCGTTCTCTTTGGCGAATGGAATTCAATTTCCGGGAAGAACGCTTTTTTAAATAAATAGGAAACAGCTTATAAAGGTTTCTTGCCCTGCTGCCATTTTTTTCAATAAAAAAAGCCATTCCAAAATGCTTACCCACTTCGGAACGGCTGGTGCACATTATGTTTTTTTCTTTGGCTCCGTACTTTGGCCGGTAACTTCAAGAACATCAAGGAAGAACATCACAATGGGAATACCAAGAATGAGCCCCCACAGACCGAAAAAATGCTCACAAAAAATTAAAATGAGAAAAGTGTAAAAAACAGGCATATTCGTTTTTGAGGACATCAGCTGCGGATTCAGCACATAGGCTTCCACGGCATGCACGATGACAATCAAAATGAGGACATACAGTACTTTCATTCCGCCGCCGATGCTGTAAGCGATGATACAGAGCGGAATGAGCGAGATGAAAACGCCGGCGACCGGGATAAGGCCGAGAGCAAAAATGAGAATGGCGAGCCCGAATAACTGCGGAAAGCCGAGAATCCAGAGGCCGATCGTGGTAAGCACGGAATTCACAACGGCGATAATGAACTGGGCCTCGATCACTTTCCCGAATGTCCCTACAAATTTGACACCGAAATACTCGATTTCATCGTAAAACGCTGCAAGTTTGCTCTTTTTAAACTGTTTTGTAAAACGGATGATCCGCTCTTTTTCAAGCAGGAAAAACAAACTCAGGATAATGGCCATGAAGACCTGGATGCTGACTTTGCTGATGCTTGTAAAATAATCGAACAGGATAGAAACGCCTTTTTGTGCGTAGTCGACAATTTTCTTTTCCTGGATGTTTTTCACAATATAATTCAGTACTTCATTGTGCTGAGGTTTTGTGTAAAAATCGGAAATCTGCATAACAAGCTGGGTAATTTCATTGACCAGGATCGGAAAATATTTGATCACGCCGAGTGTGAGGCCGCCGAGAATCAAAATGTACACGATTAAAACAGCCAGTCTGCGTTTGATCGGAAACCATCTTGTCACAATTTTTTGCAGTCTGTTGACAAGATAGGAAAAAATAAAGGTGAGCAGCATCAGGTCCATCATGCTGCGCAGAAAATACAGGATAAGTGTGATCAGCACAAAGATAAGGACCCTTCTGACCCCCCGTTTTTGAAATAATGAAAACAGCCGGTCTTCCATCGTATTGTTATTGCCCCCTCCGGATTCAAAGGAACCATTTTTCTATTTACCCTTATCTTAACACATTTATAGCCGGTTCAAGTAATTTAGCCGGCGAGGGATGTGTAAAATTTTTTCCTGCCATAAAAGGAAATAAACCATACAGATGAATCAGCCCATGGGGAGCCCTCCGTTCCTGCTGCTATATAAAAAGAACTTAAGTTTTTCGCGTCAAAATCAATTACGATCAGGATAGACATTGCTTCTGGCAACTAATGTTTGGTTCAACTTATATAGCACGATCAGGAAAATTGAATCCGTCCCCGGGGACAGGGCGTTACGGCTGCATTTTCGGCCCGTGAAGGTGTCAGGGCGGTCGTCTTTCGGTGTTTTACCGTGAAAAATGTTCGGATGACGGCAGCGCGAATAAAAAACTGGCTGCTGCGTTTTTCGCAAAAAGGATCAGACATTTTTTGCAGCACTGGCAATGAGATGAAAAGTGGCAGTATGCTGGTCGTATTTTTACACGACGGCTCGTGAAGGTGTCAGGGCGGTCGTCTTTCGGTGTTTTACCATGAAAAGCGTTCGGAAAATGGCGGGGTGCATGCAAAAAATGGGCCGCTGCGTTTTACAGCGGCCTATGGTTATGATTTACTTTTTTTCACTTGCGGCTTTTCTTCTTCGTCAATGGCGTCACGCACGCCTTTTTTGAATTCGCGCAATGTTTGGCCGGCTGCCCTTCCAAGCTGCGGGAGTTTCGACGGGCCGAAAATTAATAGGGCAACAACAAGAATAATGAGAACTTCGCCAAAGCTGAGATTTCCAGGCATTTTTTCCCCTCCCCGGGCTTCTTTATCTTTATCTTATAGTGTATTGTAAACATTTTCAACTTATAATCACTTGAATTCAATTTATTTTCTGATTAAGCATGGCGGGGTTCGTAAAAAATTTATTCGTTTTGGCCGGTGTCCATGGTAGAATAATGTAGTCTGGAGGTGACGTTTTTGCATTTGTGGAATTTGTTTGTGGCCGCAATTCTCGGCCTTGTGGAGGGGCTGACAGAGTTTGCCCCGGTTTCTTCGACGGGCCATATGATTATTGTGGATGACTTGATTTTGAAATCGAATCATCTTTATGGCACTGAAGCGGCAAATGTATTTAAAGTGGTGATCCAGCTTGGGTCCATTATGGCGATGGTTGTGGTTTTTTGGGACAGATTTTTAAATTTGCTTGGCCTGAAAAAAAATATTACGAGAGAGCAGATGTACGGTGAACGGCTGAGATTGACGCATGTGATTACCGGGCTCGTTCCGGCGGCTGTGCTCGGCTTTTTGTTTGAAGACTATATTGATGCCCATCTGTTTTCGGTGAATACGGTACTTGTTGCCCTGGTGGTTGGAGCCATTTTGATGATTGTAGCGGATCTCACGCGCCCACGTCGGCCGAAGACGGAGACGGTCGACCAGATTACATATAGACAGGCGTTTGTGGTTGGGCTTTTTCAATGTCTTGCCCTGTGGCCGGGTTTTTCACGTTCCGGCTCCACGATTTCAGGCGGCGTCTTGCTTGGCATGAGTCACCGTGCGGCAGCGGACTTTACGTTTATTATGGCCGTGCCGATCATGTTTGGCGCGAGCTTTCTTTCGCTTGTAAAGCATTGGGGTGCCGTAACACCTGAGACGATTCCGTTCTTTATTACCGGATTCATCAGCGCGTTTATTTTCGCCTTAATCGCGATCAAGTTTTTCCTCGCACTGATCAACAAGGTAAAGCTGGTCCCGTTTGCGATATACCGCATCCTTTTGGCGATTGTTTTGCTTCTTTTGATTTGGAACCGATAAGATTTTGGCTGCGCGGCGTTGCGCGGCTTTTTTATTTTGGCTTTTGCCGCGTTTGATGTTGAACGAAGCGTCTACGGTAATTTGTTCTGCTCATCAAAAAAGGCTGCCGAACGCGTGGCGGGCAGCCTTTTTTGATACAGCCGTATTGCAGTGAAAATGGTGCATCCAGATTTGTTATTTTTTAAAATGGTAGGGCATTGTTGCAACGACAACGTCTTTTTCCCAGAGAAGGCGCATCCGGATGAGGAGCGCGGACTGGTTGTGCAAAATGTTTTGCCAGCGTTTTTTCGGAATGAACTGTGGAATGAGTACCATGACCTGGTACTTGTTTTCTTTTGCTTTCCGCTGGATAATTTCCAAAAATTTGGCAAGCGGCTGGACAATGCTCCGGTAAGACGAGTGCAGGGTGACAAGGCGGACACCACAGTCCCACTCTTTCCATTTTTCTTCCATTCTCTTCTCGTCTTCATGGTCAAAAGCGACATAAACTGCTATGACCTGATCCGAGAGCGACTTTGCATAATTAATCGTCCGTTCCACGACCGTTGTAATGCCGGCCACCGGGACAATGATCACATTGGAGTGGATTTCTTCCTGAAACACCCCTTTAATCCGCAACTGCTCGCCGACCGCCTCGTAATGCCGGTTCACTTTCCGGAAAATAAACATGACGATCGGCAGGAAAATCAAAACCGGCCATACTTGCATGAATTTCGTAATGAATAAAATCGCAAGGACGCTAAATGTAATAATGGCACCGACAAAGTTGACCGACATTTTGCCGGCCCAGCCTCTCGGTCTTTGAGTGACCCATTTCACAATCATGCCGCATTGCGCAAGGGTAAACGGAATGAACACGCCGACTGCGTACAACGGAATGAGGCGCTCGGTATTGCCCTGGAATGCGACAATTAAAATCATGGAAGCAGCGCCGAGAAAAATAATTCCGTTTGAGTAACCAAGCCGGTCACCGCGGATCGTGAACATGCGCGGCATAAATTTGTCCCTCGCCAAGTTAAAAGCGAGCTGCGGGAACGCAGAGAATCCGGTGTTCGCAGCAAGCACGAGAATTAAAGCCGTAGTTGCCTGGACGAAATAGTACAAAACACCGTTGCCAAGTGCCCGGTGTGCCATTTGCGATACAACGGTTTCTGTTTCTTTCGGCGCAATGCCGAGCCAGTATGCGAGAAAACTGATGCCCGCTAAAAGCGATGCCAGAATGATACCCATCATGGCAAGCGTGCGGGCTGCGTTTCTCGGTGCCGGGTCGCGAAAGTTCGGGATCGCGTTGGAAATGGCTTCGACCCCTGTCAATGCCGAACAGCCGGATGAGAAAGCTTTTAGCAAAAGAAACAGTGAAATGCCGGCGACCGGCGTACCGATATGCGGATGCAGGTTTTGCGGAACTTGCCCCGTTACGGTTTTAAATAAACCGACAACAATGATGACAATCAATGCAAATACGAACAGGTAAACCGGGTATGCGAGCACATTGGCTGATTCCGTCAGCCCGCGTAAATTCAAAATCGTAATGATCAGAACGAGAAAAACCGCAATCTGCACACTGTACGGATGCAAGCTCTGAAACGCGGAAGTAATGGCATCTGTTCCGGCTGAGACGGAAACGGCCACCGTTAAAATGTAGTCCACCAGCAAGGATCCGCCTGCAAGAAGGCCGGGGGTGACGCCGAGATTTTCTTTCGAGACAAGGTATGCCCCACCGCCTTGCGGATAAGAGTAAATGACCTGGCGATAAGATAAAATAAGTGCAGCCAATAAAATTAAAATGCCGACTGTAATTGGAATAGAATACCAAAATGCCAGCGTCCCCACTGTGGCAAGTACAATCAGCACCTGTTCAGGCCCGTATGCAACAGATGAAAGTGCGTCGGATGACAGAATGGCCAGTGCTTTTAACTTGGTCAGCTTCTGGCCTTCGAGTTCATTTGAACGCAGCGGTCTCCCAATTAACAATCGTTTTATCGTGGTGAACATTTGAATTGTCTCCTTTTATCTGCAGTGTTTCAAAAATGCTTCCCCAAAAATAAGAAAAACCACAAAGAGAATTTATCTCCCCTGTGGTCTATTGCCCGATCACAGTTTCACATCCTCTCTTATAACGCTGACGGGGTTAGCTGTCGGGTTCGGGCATAAGAGTGGCCCTGCCTTTTTAAAAAAAGGTTTCACCCCAAAGCGGCGCGCGGCCGCCAACCTGGTTCCCCCGTTCCGTTTCCGGATTAAGCGGTTCAGTTATGAAACACAAATTTTTCATACGACATCCTATCTTACTCCCGTTACCATGGTTTGTAAAGACTATTTCGCAATTGCGTTTCGGTATGTCCATCTTTACCCGCCATATCCCCGGGCAAACTGTCTTTATTCACAGTACCTAATTTTCGATCATGCTTCTTTTGAAGAATATCCGAATGTGCCTAAAGCATGCAAAAAACAAGGTTTTTCGGCAAATCCGGAGTAAAGAGATAAACAGAGTTAGGAAGGTAAAACCTGGGGATGAAAAGATGACCTCTTGGGGCAGGCGGATCAATTGGAAACATAAGACCAAAAGAGGTGCGAACCCGGTGGAATTGTCTAATTAGGAGCTCCATTCGGGCCCGAAATGTCCTTTTGAACCTGTCAAAAGGACAAAACGTGCCGCATCCGGGAATGAAATGTCCTTTTGAACCTGTCAAAAGGACAAAAGGAATTGCATCCGGGCCCAAAATGTCCTTTTGAAGCCGTCAAAAAGACAAAACGAGCTGCATCAGGTAACGAAATGTCCTTTTGAACCTGTCAAAAGGACAAAAGGAGTTGCATCCGGGCCCGAAATGTCCTTTTGAAGCCGTCAAAAAGACAAAACGAGCTGCATCCGGGCCCGAAATGTCCTTTTGAACCTGTCAAAAGGACAAAACATGCCGCATCCGGGAATGAAATGTCCCTTTGAACCTGTCAAAAGGACAAAACACGCCGCATCCAATTAGACAAATTAGGCGAAAACCCGTTGAAAATGTCTAGTTAGGCGTTCTAATTGGACAAATCCAAGCGTAAAACCCGTTAAAAATGTCTAATTATGGTCTAATTAGGCGTTCCAAACGCCAAAATCCATTACGATCAGGATAGATTTGCTTATGGCTGTCCGGCGCACCAACAAAGAAAAAAACCCGCAAGTTGCGGGCTTTTTTTAAAACTTAATTTTTTCTTCCAAAAAGGCTTTAAGTTCCGTGATTGGCACACGGGTTTGCTCCATTGTGTCACGGTCGCGGACGGTCACCATATGGTCGTCGCGCGAATCGAAGTCGTATGTGATGCAAAACGGTGTGCCAATTTCGTCCTGGCGGCGGTAGCGCTTGCCGATCGACCCGGTTTCGTCAAAATCAACCATAAACGTTTTCGACAAATCCGAAAAAATGTCGCGTGCTTCAGCTGATAATTTTTTCGACAGCGGCAAAACCGCGGCTTTGTATGGCGCAAGGGCCGGGTGCAGGTGCATGACCGTACGGCTTGTGCCGTCTTCAAGTTCCTCTTCTGCATAAGAGTCAATCAGAAATGCCAGTGCTACACGGTCCGCCCCAAGCGACGGCTCAATACAGTACGGAACAAAGCGTTCATTCGTTTCCTGGTCAAGATAAGTGAAATCCTCGCCGGAATATTCCATATGGCGTTTCAGGTCGTAATCGGTACGGGAGGCTATGCCCCACAGTTCGCCCCAGCCGAACGGGAAGTTGTATTCAAAGTCGGTGGTCGCGTTCGAGTAGTGGGATAGTTCTTCTTTTTCATGGTCGCGCAGCCGCAAGTTTTCTTCCCTCATGCCGAGATTCAGCAAAAATTCGCGCGCATACTGTTTCCAGTAGTCAAACCATTTGAGCTCTTCGCCCGGCCTGCAGAAAAATTCAAGTTCCATCTGCTCGAATTCGCGCGTACGGAAAATGAAGTTCCCCGGGGTGATTTCGTTCCGGAAACTTTTTCCGATTTGGGCAATCCCGAACGGCAATTTTTTACGCATTGTCCGTTGTACATTTTTAAAATTGACAAAAATGCCTTGTGCGGTTTCCGGGCGCAAATACAATTCATTCGTGCTGTCTTCGGTTACACCCTGGTACGTTTTGAACATCAGATTAAACTGGCGGATGCCGGTCCAGTCTTTGCTGCCGCAATCCGGGCAGGCGATGTCATGCTCTTTAATCAGCGCTTCCATTTTTTCAAACGGCAGGCCGTCAACAATCATGTCGATCCCTTTTTCATGCAGGGCATTTTCGATCAGTTTGTCGGCACGGTGCCGGGCTTTACAGTGTTTGCAGTCGATCATCGGGTCATTAAAATTGCCGAGGTGGCCGCTTGCTTCCCATGTGCGCGGGTTCATCAGAATGGCAGCATCAAGGCCGACATTGTACGGCGACTCCTGGATGAATTTTTTCCACCAGGCTTTTTTGACGTTGTTTTTGAATTCGACGCCGAGCGGGCCATAATCCCAAGTGTTGGCAAGTCCTCCGTAAATTTCCGAACCCGGGAAAATAAACCCGCGGTGTTTCGCGTGCGAGACGATTTGATCCATCGTGACGCTCATTGTCATCTCTCCTTTTTTCATTGAAATGGTTTCCCCTGGGGACGGGAATGTTTCCATATAAAAAGCTCCCGGCTCCAGGCAACAGCCTGGGGACGAGAGCTTGAATTCCCGCGGTTCCACCCCAGTTGATGCGAAATTTTCGCACCCACTTTCCATGAAAAAAACTCCGGACTGCCGTTTCACCGGGTTCCTTGCCGGGCTTCCACCGCCCCCGGCTCGCTTTAAAAGGAAAAGTTCCGGCTACTATTGATCCTTCATCGTCGCTATTTGAATAGAAATACTATACCAAAACCGGGCAGGACAAGTCAATGCCCGGCTTGCTTTGGAATGAATGTAGTAATCGCGTTATTGTGACAGAGGCTTCCGCGCTTTGCCAAACCCTTCGCTCTTTCCGGGAATGTTTTGTTGAACTACCGGGGCGGACCGGACCGTACTCTCCGGTTCACCTTTCCGGCTCCAAAAAGACACGCTTTGTCTTTTTTACATGGGGTACATAAGAATCCCCGATTAATAAGGATTGGCGATTTGAAACAAGGTCAGTTTTTGTTCCATCAGGTTTAAAACCGGGTAACCTTCGACTTTAAGAACAGGCTGGTTTGGATGAAGCGGATGGATACGGATAATGCTCCCTTTCACCCCGTTACGCAGTGTAATCGGCTGTTTCCGGTAATTTTCCATCAGAAAGTTGGCAAACGGGAGGACAATTTCCCGATCGAGCCGGCCAGCATCGGCGTCCGCCATTAATTCGTCAATTGCAAAAAACACCGGCTGCCTCCTGCGGTATGCGCGGTTGGAACAAATGGCGTCAAACGTATCCGCCACCGATAAAATTCTGACAAGAAAAGGAATGGTTTTCCTGCCATCCGGATAGCCTGAGCCGTCCAGCCGTTCATGGTGCATTAGGGTCCCTTTTAAAATCATCGGGTCGAGCGATGTTTTCTCAAGCAGCCGGTAACCCGCTTCCGGATGCTTCTTGATCAAGGCAAACTCTTCATCTGTTAGTCTTCCCGGTTTATTGAGAATTTGCGGGTCAATGGTGAACTTGCCAATATCGTGGAAAAGCCCCATTTGCGCCAGCAGGCTTTGCTTTTCAGGATCCAGCTTCAAAATTTTCCCAATATTGGCAGCGATCAGCCCGACATGGATACAGTGTTTGAACAAATATTCGTCAGCGGAGAAATGCTCCATTAGTTCCAAAATAGACGTCCGGGTCGTAAACACTTCTTTGTAAAGCTTGCGAAAATTTTTTTCCATACTCTCCACTTCTGCATCACAAAGGGTTGTTTTCACTTGAATGATGCGCTGGAGTTCTTCCATTTCATGGTAAATACTCTCATATAATAAGTCATGGAAGATCCCGGGCACTTCGGTGGCAATGCGCCTGCCGTCCAATTCCGGATCGCGCAGGACTTCATATTTATTTAAAATGGCAGCGAGCCTTTCTGTAAGAAACGTCCCTTTCCGCAGCAACAGGACGCCGCTATTGGAGTACAAATCTTCTTCTAACTTTTCCCCTTTTTGAAAAAACATTGAAAAAGCTCCCCTTGAACGTACTTTTTTTACATTTTAACACAGGAATTGTTCGTGAGAGGAAGCCTTTCCGATTTTTCTTAAAAAGTTCATTTATGTTCCGCTACCTGCCAGGCATCCCATTGCAAGCGGGCATCAGTTTTCCACCGCACTTTCCTGTTTCAGAAAACGTACGACTTCCGCATAGTTTCCCGTAACGAGCGCCGGGTTTTGCAACAATTCCTCTATTCTTTTTGTATCATCCGTTTCGACGAGAACAAATCCGGGAAACGCCTGCAGCTGGATCAGCGGATTGATGCGGCGGATATCTTCATACTGATAATGCAGCTCCAAGGAGACATGATCCATTTCAAGAAACGGCACATGCTCTTCTTCATACCACTCTTCATCTGTCACAACGATCAAAGTATAATAGCGCTGGTTTTCCGCTGCCCGTGAATGGCCTTTTTCACTGATGATCCGGTCAACGCAAATCAGGCCGCCCATTATGATGAACGCAAATACAGCGTACAGCCATAAATGGGACAACAACAGCAATACCGCTGTAATCAACGAAAGGATACTCAACCTTTTTGCCACCATTTGAAGCAGTAAAAGGACATCACTCATCATTCACGTCTCCCAATTCATGATGTAAAAAATACTTTCCTATATGATATGCCTGCATGGTTGAATCGGTGCTTTTCGTTTTCGTTTTTTTGCAGATTGGAGCATAATAAAAAAGCGAAAGCAAACAGGAAAGGAGCACTACCATGAGCAAATACGATAAACTGTTTGAACCCATTACGTTTAAAAGCGGCGTCAGGGCGGAAAACCGCATCGTGATGGCGCCGATGACCCATTATTCCTCGAATGATGACGGCACGATTTCCGATGCTGAGCTGCGTTATTACGCGGAACGTGCCAAAGGACCGGGGATGGTCGTGACAGCATGTGCCAATGTTACGGAAAACGGAAAAGCGTTTACCGGGCAACCCGGCGTGCATACAGATGAAATGGTTGAGAGCATGAAAAAACTGGCACAAACGATTCAGCAAAACGGCGCAAAAGCGGTTGTGCAAATCCACCATGGCGGCCGCGAATGCCCGGCTGAACTCGTGCCCGGCGGGGATGTTGTGAGCGCGAGTGAAACAGATTCGTCAGACGGCAGCGTCCATGCGCGCGCGTTGACAGGAGAAGAAACCGCTGAAATTGTGAAAGCATTTGGCGAAGCAACACGCCGCGTGATCGAAGCCGGTTTTGACGGCGTTGAAATTCACGGTGCAAACGGTTATCTGATTCAGCAATTTTTCTCCCCGTATACGAACCGGCGTGAAGACGAGTGGGGCGGCAGCCTGGAAAAACGGCTTGCATTCCCGCTTGCTGTCGTTGATGCTGTGAAAAAAGCGGTGGAGGAATATGCAGATCGGCCGTTTTTAGTCGGATACCGCTTGTCCCCGGAAGAACCGTACGAACCGGGAATTACGATGGATGACACGTTCGCGCTGTTGGATGCGCTGATGGAAAAAGAGCTCGACTACGTGCATATTTCCCTGCAGCATTTCTGGTCTAAAGCCCGCCGCGGCGGTGAACCCGGCCGTCCGCGCATGGAACAGATCGTGGAACATACTGCAGGCCGCGTGCCTTTGATCGGCGTCGGTTCCCTGCACACAGGAGACGAGGTTTTGAAAGCAATGGAAACCGGCGTGCCACTTATTGCCCTCGGCCGTGAGCTTGTCATGGAACCGCATTGGGTGGAAAAAATCAAAGCCGGACAAAAGGATGCGATTCAAACCGCGTTACAAAAAGGCGACCGCGAACGGCTCGTTATTCCGGAACCGCTGTGGAAGATGATCATCTCAACGCCGGGCTGGTTCCCGTTTGCAGAATGACATCTGCATGTTGCACGGCATTGTCAAAGAATGAATGGCTGCGCCGCGGGGCTCGGTTGACGACCGAATTGAAGCATACGTAATTGCCAAAGAATGAGTGGCTTACTGCGGGGCTCAGTTGGCGATCGAATTGAGCATACGCAATTGTCAAGAAATGAATGGCTTTGCCGCGGGGCTCGGTTGACGACCGAATTGAAGTATACGTAATGACCAAGGAATGAATGGCTGCGCCGCGAAGCTCGGTTGACAACTGAATTGAAGCATATGTAATGGTCAAGGAATGAATGGCTGCACTTGTCCAATCTGGCCTAGAGCTAAAGCCAGAGTATATAGATGCGATGGAATGGGCATCATTATATATAAGTTGGCATGCAATTTTTGGGCTGGAATTACCTACCTTCTCCAGTTATTGACTGGCACGTATTGCTGCGGGTTTTCAGCACGCGGCTTTTGCGCGACTTACGGCGTACCCGGATTGGTTCCCGCAAACACCGTTAACAACGCAGGATTCTGCCTGGTGTAAGAACCACTATACTGCGAAAGAAAGTGCAAAAAGCACTGTTAACATGCAGGGTTCTGCCTACCTGCTGATTCAGAAACCGAACCCTTTTAAAAAAAGGGTTCGGTTTTCTTGACTTTTTTCACTTACAATATTAAACTAAGTTACGAAAAGTAAGTTTTAAAGACAGGAGGAATTCATGATGACAAAAACAAAATGGGCAGTTGACTATGCACATAGCACCATTGATTTCACAGTAAAACATATGATGATTTCAAAAGTAAAAGGGTCTTTTCAAAAATTCGAAGCCGAAATCGAAGCTGATCCCCAAGATTTAACGGATGCAAAAGTTTCTTTTATTGTTGATGCCAGCAGCATTCATACGAAAAATGATGACCGCGATAATCATCTTCGTTCTGCAGATTTCTTAGATGCTGAACAATATCCGAATATTACATTTGTTTCCAAGTCGGTTACAAAGGCAGGGGACAATGATTATAACGTTACCGGTGATTTAACGATTCATGGCGTGACAAAAGAAGAAACCTTTAAAGTCACATTTGAAGGGATTTCGAAAAACCCGATGAGCGGCGCGGAAACAGCCGGCTTTAGTGCAGAAGGGACCGTAAAACGGAGCAATTACGGCCTTACTTGGAACGCAGCCCTTGAAACAGGCGGTGTCCTCGTTGGCGATGAAATCAAATTTACGGTGGAATTAGAAGCAAGCAAAGCAGAATAATTGCGGAAGCGCCAATTTAAATTGGCGCTTTTTTCTTTGGTCAGATCATGCTTCTTATGGCCAAAACATCCCGGATATTTTGGGATGCTTTTTTTCTAAATAAGAACTTGTCTCATTTTTTGTGATGTGCATCACAAATAAGCGGGTGCTGATGGTTTATGATGAAGACAGCAATGGAATGGAGGAGTGAATTCAATGGAACGTTTTACAACAAACCAGACTGTCGGGGAAATTGTAACTTTATTTCCAAAAGCGGCGGATCTGTTTAAAGCAAACCGTATCGATTTTTGTTGCGGCGGCAATGTGTCTGTGAAAGAAGCAGCGGAAAAGCGCAACCTGTCAGCAGATGAACTGGTTGATGCCATTTGCAACCTTTATGGCCAATATGCCGGAAAAGCCGTTGGGCAAAATTGGAATGAAGCGGGCTATACGGAAATTGTCAACCACATTCAGGCCACCCACCATGCGTTTTTGCGCGAGGAGCTGCCAAATTTGAGCCCGTATGTGACAAAAGTGATGCGCGTCCACGGCGGCAACCACCCGCATCTCATCGAAGTGCATGAACTGTTTAGCCAATTAAAGGCAGAACTGCTGGCGCATACTGAAAAAGAAGACGCTGAACAATTCCCGGCCATTCGTGCATACGAAAGCCATCCATCTGCCGCTAACCTGAAAGCCGCGACAGCCGGTTTGGCCGATCTTGAAACAGAACATGCCGCTGTCGGGGAAATTTTGCACCGGCTTCGCGAAATTACCAATAACTATACATTGCCGGAAGGGGCATGCCGTACATTCCAGCTCGTGTACCAACGCCTTGAAAATTTTGAAAATGATACATTCCAGCACATTCACCTGGAAAATAATATTCTATTCAAGCGGTTGCTCGAAGAAGCCGTTTGACTTTTAAAAGGCTGCCTGGGAGGACAGCCTTTTAAAAAGGGACGGTTTTGCATTTCATTTTTCTTTTCTGGCCTCGGGGAAGAACAACTCGTTGCGCGTTCGTTCCCCTTTTGTCCTTCATTATCTTGATGAAGGACGTTTCACTGCTCGCGGGCGTTTCTTTTGTCTTTCATACTTTCGATGAAGGACATTTCGTTGCACAGGTGCCCTTCTTTTGTCTTTCATACCCTCGATGAAAGACGTTTCACTGCTTACGGGCGTTTCTTTTGTCTTTCATCACCCCGATGAAAGACATTTCGCTGCCCTGGCAACTCTCTTTTGTCTTTCATCACCTCTATGAAGGACATTTCGCTGCCTGGGCGACTCTCTTTTGTCTTTCATACCCTCGATGAAGGACATTCCGTTGCACAGGTGCCAGTCTTTTGTCCTTCATCACCCCGGATGAAGGACGTTTTGCTCCCATGTCTTTCTTTGCTTTAATTCTTACCGGCGGGAAGTTCTTTATTCCCCAAGCAGTTCCTCTGTCAGTTTTTCCTGGTGAATGAAGTACGTGCCTTTTTCCTGCGGGAGAATGAGGTTTTTTTCTTTAAGCTGGCGGATCGTGCGGCTGACCGTTTCGCGGGTGACGCCGATCATGTTGGCGAGGTCTGAGTTGTTGAGCGGGGTTTTCACGAGGACCAGCCCGTCTTTTTCCTGAACGCCATGTGTACGGGCGAGGCGCAGAAAAAGTTTGACCACTTGCTCGTAAGCGTTGTTTAAAATCTGGGCTTCGAGGCGGTCCTGCAAGTCAAGGATTTCATCACTCATCACACCGTATAGAGTCATGGTCAGCTGCGGATTGTTGAGCAACACGCTTTCAAAATCAGCAATCCGGATGGCAACGAGATTCGTGTCCACAACCGCCATCGCATTCGCCGGGTAGCTTATTTTCCGGAAAAAACCAACATGCGGGAACATGTCGCCATCGCGAAGCAGTGTGACAACCTGCTCTTTGCCGTTCGCATCGGTGCGGTAAATTTTCACTTCCCCGCTTTCAATAAAATAAACGGCCTCCTGCGGGTCCCCCTGGAAAAAAATATGCGCACCCTTTTCGACATGCTTTTTAACGGATATTTCTGCGATCACAGCCAGATCCGCATCCCCGAGTCCTTTAAAAAGCGGCATTTTACGCAGGTTTTCCAAAGCGCTCACTTCCTCATTACGCAGCTGCAGGCGGCCTGCAGGACAAATCCCTTCAACACACTCTATTGTACACAAAAATAAGCACACTGCCCAAAGCCAATGTAAAAAAAGAAGAGGGCCCCAATCGGAGCGCCTCTTATTAAGAAGGAATCGATTCTGTAGGATGGGCAACCGTTTCCGGTGCTTCCTTTTCGTCAAATTCTTTCTCTGTTTTGGAGATGACGACCGTCGCGACGGCATTTCCAATAATGTTTGTGAGCGCGCGCGATTCGGACATGAACCGGTCCACGCCGATCAACAGTGCGATCCCCGCAACCGGGATAACCGGGAACGCAGACAAAGTCGCAGCAAGGGTAATGAAACCGGAACCGGTCACGCCCGCCGCCCCTTTTGATGTCAGCATTAAAATCAGCAGCAGCATGATTTGGTGCCCGATCGTCAGGTGCACATTGTACGCCTGCGCAATGAAAATGGAAGCCATTGACAAGTAGATGGCGGTGCCGTCCAGGTTAAACGAGTAGCCGGTTGGAACGACAAGGCCGACAACGGATTTTGAACAGCCGAATTTTTCGAGTTTTCTCATCAGGGAAGGCATCGCCGATTCCGATGAAGAAGTCCCGAGCACGAGTAAAAGTTCTTCCTTTATATAAGCGATGAATTTGAAAATATTAAACCCAAACGCTTTCGCAATCCCGCCGAGGACAAGCACGATAAAAATGATCATCGTCAGGTAGACGGATCCCATTAATTCGCCGAGATTGATCAGCGAGCTTGCGCCAAACTGGCCGACTGTATAGGCCATTGCCCCGAATGCAGCGATCGGCGACACTTTCATGACAATGCCGACAATTTTAAAGAAGATTTCCGTTATGTCTTCAAAAAAGCGGATAACCGGTTTTGCCCTCTCCCCGAGAGATGCAGCAGCGACCCCGAACAGTACCGCAAAGAATAATATTGGCAAAAGGTCTCCCTTGACAAAAGCCCCGGCGATGCTTTCCGGAATAATACCGGAAATAAAACCAATAAAACCGTGTTCGTTGTCTTTTGCCTGCGTGACGAATTGTGAAACCTGGCTTGTTTTCGCATGGCTTGTATCAATGCCGTGGCCAGGCTGGATTAAATTAACGATAACCAGACCGATGGCGAGCGCAACCGTGCTGACGACTTCAAAATAGATAAGCGCCTTGCCGCCGATCCGGCCGACTTTTTTCAAATCCCCCATGCCGCCGATCCCGATAATGACCGTAAAGAAGATAATCGGCGGGACGAGCATTTTGATGAGTTTAATAAACCATTGCGCGAGAATATTCAGTTCTGCGCCGAATTTAGGTGAAACAAGCCCTACAATAATCCCCAGAATGATGCCAATCACGACTTGTACTGTAAGATTCCGAAAGTTGATCCTCATTTGCCATCCCCTCTGTTTGCGCTTACATTTTAGTATCACGAATTATATTTCTATTATAGTACAGGTTTCTCCCGTTTTCACTATTTTTATATTAAAAAAATTTTGCTTTTAACAAAGCATGGTCTAAACAAAACGCAAAAAGCAGCGGAACAGTGCCCGCTGCTTTTTTCCAGCTGTCTTTGAAAGAATGCTGGGAACGTATACTCCCAATATGAATAGTCGCCACCAGGGTCTGTGCCTTTTTCCGGGACAAGTTTATACTTCCGGTACCGCTTCTCGCAATGCTTCTTCCAATTCTTCCCTGTACGCCTGTTCTGTCTCCGCATCCCAGGAAAATTCGGCGGCCAACCATGTCATGACCGGCTCTTTCCATTTGCGGACCCAGTTGATATCAAAGAAAAGGGCACCGGTACGGCGAATGAAGAAATCGACCGGTTTTACCGCCATTTCTTGTTCCACTGCGTATTTCAATACGGCGTACACTTCCCGCGGCAGCGGATAGTCGTCTTTCCAGCTTTTCGCGTATGCATATACGTGATCCGCGTTCGTGCCATATTTTTCCGCAATCGCCCGGCTTGCTTCAGCAGACAGGCCGCTTGCTTCCCCTTCTTTTGATTTTGCTTTGACAAACGCCGGCAATTTTTCAGAGCCGCCTACGTCACCGCCGGAAATCGGCAAGTGCTTCGTTTGGCACGGCCGGAAATTGCCGCCAAGCCTGCGCGCCACAAGATCTACAACCGTTTCCGCCATTTTCCGGTAGCCGGTCAGTTTGCCGCCTGCGATTGTCACGAGGCCGCTTTCGGATTCCCAAATTTCATCTTTACGCGAAATTTCGGAGGCGTCTTTTCCTTCTTCGTAAATCAGCGGACGGACGCCGGCCCAGCTTGATTCGACATCATGGGCTGTCACTTTGACTTCCGGAAACATAAAGCGGATCGCTTTCAATAAGTAATCAATATCTTCCGGGAGCGGTTTCGGGTGAATCGGGTCTTTGTCGTAAAATGTATCCGTTGTGCCGACATACGTTTTGCCGCCGCGCGGAATGGCAAACACCATGCGGCCATCCGGCGTATCAAAATACACGGCTTGCCGGAGCGGGAAGATGCTTTGGTCAAACACAATATGCACGCCCTTTGTGAGGCGGAGGCTTTTGCTCCCTTTCCCGTCCTTATTGCGCATTTTATCACTCCACGGCCCGGTCGCATTGACGACCATTTTCGCCCGCACATTTACGGTTTCCCCGCTGATCTGGTCACGAACAGTGGCCCCGCAGATACGGCCGTTTTCATACAAATACTCTTCCGCTTTTGCATAGTTTACAGCCAGCGCCCCATGTGCGACAGCTGCTTTCATGACTTCAATGGTCAGCCGCGCGTCGTCCGTCCGGTATTCGACATAATAACCGCCGCCTTTCAGCCCGTCTTTTTTGATCAGCGGTTCCTTATTTAAGGTTTCCGAAGCCGACAGCATTTTCCGGCGTTCCGTTTTTTTCACGCCAGCTAAAAAGTCGTACAGCCGTAAGCCGATATTCGTTGTAAACGCGCCGAACGTGCCGCCCTTATGGAACGGCAGCAGCATCCATTCCGGCGTTGTCACATGCGGGCCGTTTTCATAAACGATGGCGCGCTCTTTTCCGACTTCAGCCACCATCTTTACTTCAAACTGCTTCAAGTACCGCAGGCCCCCATGGACAAGTTTGGTTGACCGGCTTGACGTGCCCGCCGCGAAATCCTGCATCTCGACAAGCGCTACCGACATGCCGCGCGTCACTGCGTCAAGCGCAATGCCGGCCCCTGTAATGCCGCCGCCGATCACAAGCAGATCGAACGTTTTATTTTTCATGCCTTGTAAAACCGTCCCGCGCTGTTTTCCTGAAAATTCCATTTTCATCTCCTCCTTCAAAATAAAAAGAGACCTGACACATGCATTATGGAAAACTCCCATAAAACAAGCCAGGTCTCTCTGCATCTCTTGACATTTTATGAACTTGTTTTTATTATAACAGACCTTCCGCTGATTTTCAGCTGTTATGCACCGGGCAAATGTGAGTAATACCTGTTTCATGCCGTTGCCCCGACAGATAAGGCACCGCCGGCCAAAGCATGGAAGGCAATAGTGCCCGAACCATGCGCGGCAACAAAGCAATAGCCGGCCACGTTTCCCGAAAGCTGTTTAAAAGTCCAATAGACAAGCCATCGAAGGAAAACCGGCTGAATACCGCATTTTCTGCAGTCACATCCGGATGGCCGGGAATCCAAGGTGCTGTGAAAACCGAACCATAGCAATCTATTGAAAAGCAGTGGCCGCCTGCAACAGCTAAACTGCCACAGGACAAGCCGGATCAAACCATGCCGGCTGCAGCAAGAACGGCAGCCGAAATGCTATAAATCTATTTAAAGGCAATGGTTGCGTGGATTGCTTTTTTCCATCCGCCATATAAGGCTTCGCGCTCTTTTTCCGCGAGTGACGGTTCAAATTTGCGTTCCACTTTCCACTGGCGGGCAATTTCTTCACGCGATTCCCAGTAACCGACCGCAAGCCCCGCCAAATATGCGGCGCCAAGTGCTGTAGTTTCGCTCACAACCGGGCGTTCAACCGGCACGCCCAACATATCGCTTTGGAACTGCATGAGAAAATTGTTTTTCACTGCGCCGCCGTCCGCACGCAATGTTTTAAGCGGCAATCCGGAATCCGCCTCCATCGCGGCAAGCACATCTTTCGTCTGGTAGGCGAGCGATTCAAGCGTGGCCCGGATAAAATGTTCTTTCGTGGTGCCCCGTGTCAGCCCGAACACCGCGCCGCGCACATCGCTTTCCCAGTACGGCGTCCCAAGCCCGACAAATGCCGGCACGACATACACGCCATCTGTCGAATCGACCCGTTCTGCATACGATTCACTTTGGGCGCTGTCTTTGATCATGCGCATCCCGTCACGCAGCCATTGAATCGCTGACCCTGCCACAAAGATGCTGCCTTCAAGGGCATACTCGACTTTTCCATCAATACCCCATGCGAGCGTCGTCAGCAAGCCATGCTTGGAAGAAACAGCTTTTTCGCCGGTATTCATCAGCATAAAGCAACCGGTGCCGTACGTATTTTTCGCCATCCCTTCTTCGTAGCACGCCTGCCCGAACAGCGCCGCCTGCTGGTCGCCCGCCACGCCTGCGATCGGAATTTCCTCACCGAAGAAATGGTACGGTGCAGTTTGCGCATAAACATGGGAGGAAGGTTTGACTTCCGGAAGCATCGCAGCAGGAACGTCCAGCATTTCAAGCAGCTCGGGATCCCATTTCAAATCGTAAATATTGTACAAAAGTGTCCGGGACGCGTTCGAATAGTCGGTAACATGGGCTTTGCCGCCTGAAAATTTCCAGATCAGCCAAGTGTCGATTGTGCCAAACAGGAGCTCGCCTTTTTCAGCGCGTTCTCTTGCTCCGTCAACATGGTCGAGAATCCATTTGATTTTTGTCCCGCTGAAATACGGGTCGATGAGGAGCCCTGTTTTTTCACGGACCATATCAGCATAGCCTTTTTCTTTTAAGTCAGCGCAAATATCCGCTGTCTGCCGCGACTGCCAGACAATCGCATTGTAAATCGGATGACCCGTCTTTTTATCCCAGACGACCGTTGTCTCACGCTGGTTGGTAATCCCAATCGCGGCAATCTGCTTCGGCTCTACATCTGCTTCTGTTAAAACGGTCGTCGTAACCGCGAGCACCGATGCCCACACTTCATTCGCATTATGTTCCACCCAGCCAGGCTGTGGAAAATACTGATGAAATTCCTGCTGGGCTGTATGCACAATTTCCCCTTTTTGGTTAAAAAGAATAGCTCTTGAACTTGTTGTCCCCTGGTCAATGGATAAAATAAATTTCTCCATCCCGTTTCCTCCTTACGCTCTCTTTTTCTTGTTTTCTATCATCCATACTATCAATAATACAAGTAAACACGTTAGCAAAACACACCAAAACGCGGGCGTCCAATCATTTTTAAACACAGCCCGGTAAAAAACGCCCCCGAGAGAACCCCCGAGCAACGGACCGGCAACCGGCACCCACGCATAACCCCAATTCGAAGGCCCTTTCCCTGCAATCGGGAGCAGAAAATGGGCAATTCTCGGGCCAAGGTCGCGGGCAGGGTTGATCGCATAACCCGTCGTCCCGCCAAGTGAAACCCCGATCGCTACAATCAGCATGCCAACGATGAACGGGTTCAGCCCGTCTGTAAACTTATTTGCCCCGATCGTAAGAACACCGAGCACAAGAACAAAGGTCCCAATCATTTCACTGATAAGATTGGCAAAATAGTTTGGAATGGCCGGCCCGGTCGAAAATACGCCAAGTTTGGCTCCCGGATCGTCCGTCTCCTTCCAGTGCGGCAAAAAGTGAAAAAATACGACGGCAGCGCCGATCATGGCTCCGACCATTTGCGCCAAAATATACCCGGCCACTTTCGACCATGGAAAATCCCCGTTAAATGCAAGCCCGACGGTAAGTGCGGGATTTAAGTGGGCACCGCTGTATTTTCCGACTGCATAAGCCGCCATGGCGACGCCAAGTCCCCACCCGAACGAAATGACAATCCAGCCGCTCTGGTAGGCAAATGACTTTTTCAAATTGACATTGGCACAAACACCGCCACCAAAAATAATCAGGATGGCTGTGCCAACCAATTCTGCTAAATATGGATTCATACCCCTTCCTCCATTTCGAATGAATTAAAAGCTGATCCGGCAACACTCCGGTCCCTTTCATCAAAAAAGAACAAAAAGACCCACGACGCCCGCAAATTTGTTGCGAATGGAGTGGATCTCTTTGTTCTCCTGCCAAGTTTATTAACTTATGTATGATGATAACGCTTACTTTAAATTTTGTCAATCCATGTTCACAAAAAAATATATACCGGATTTTTCCAGATTTTGTTGAAAGAAGCGGACATCCTTGCCAGCAGACTTAGGATTCCGCTGGGCTGCATTCGGCTCCAATGGGAGAATGTTTCACATCGCTTCCACTTCTGGTTAGGAGTCGGCTTGTCAATATGCCCGCTGTACACCCGGGTGCCGTCCCATGCAAAAAAACCACTGCGGCCGCCCGGAACAGCCGCTTATCTTTATTTCTTTTCCAAAAAGGCTTCCCACAATTCCGTGTCCGAGGTAGTGATGCCTTCCGCTCCGGCTTTCAATGCTTTTTCCACATCTTCCCGCGTACGGATCAACCCGCCTGCAAAAATTGGAATGCCAAGCCGTTCTTTTACTTCGGTGATCATCCATGGCGCGATTCCCGGCAAAACTTCAATATAATCAGGTTTCGTCCGTTCAATTAATTTGTAACTTTTCTCAAGCGCATGCGAATCAATCAGGAACATTCTTTGGATCGACACGACTCCCTTTTGCTTTGCTTTTTGTATGACATTGGCTTTCGTGGAAATTAGCCCGAAAGGTTGATACTCCTGGCATAAATATTCCGTTGCGTAATCATCACTCTTCAAGCCCTGGATCAAGTCCACATGGTAAATCATTTTTTTGCCTTCCGCCTTTGCCATTGCCGCGACATATTTGAGCTGTGAAATGTGAAGCTCCAGAAAAATCCCGATTTCATAATCACTTTTTAAAAACCTTTCAAACTCCTTCATGTTGACAGAAGCCGGAAGAATTCTTTGAGAAAAGGCCATTTTTTCTCCTCCTTATGTTTATGCAAATTTAGTTTACCACGTACGATGGGCCGGTACGCATTGTGTATATGTCAAGATTTTCCCGGCTGTGTGTGAATCGTGTCTTTTGAGGGGACTGTCCCCGGGAATTTTTCATTTTCCGCTGTCATCGTGAAAAAGATGAGTGAATGTTTCACGCAGCTAAGAACAGATGAATCAGACCAAGTGGCTCATTTGGTTGCATAAAAGCCAGCTCTCTTTTTATTCAGTTTAGGCCATTTTCCACGTGTATATTGTATAGGATCGGGTTTTAAAAGCAACATATTTTGAAAGAGGGTTTTTTTATAGGTAATTTTGTATCTCCAAAATTGAGTTTTCAAACAAAAACGGTAAAGACATTGATGTAAAGATGTTTTTACGTAAAAGTATGTTTACATTTTTGAATAAACCGGATATACTGGTTGTAAAGATACTCTTACTTTATTGAGGAAAGGAAAAATCATTTAAACTTATACATATCGGGAGCTACTCAGCTATGGTTAAAAACAACATTAAGTTACTAAGAAAAGAAATCGGGATAACGCAAGAACAGCTTGCAAAAGAATTAAAAATTACGCGGCAAACAGTCATTACGATTGAAAATCACCGTTATAATCCCAGTCTTGAGCTTGCGCTTAAAATTGCTAAGTTTTTCGGCAAAAATGTAGAAGAAATATTCTTTTTAGAGGAGGGTGAAGACAGTGCCGTCTAATTATAAAAGAAAGCCAATAAATATTTGGTTATGTATTGCTACTGTAATTGTAATTAATCCCACATTTCGCACGTCTTAAATATAGTTCATTCTAATTTTTGAATGAACTATATTTAAATGGCTTGGTGGGATGATATCTTCTTATTTTTGAGGAATTTTCGATAAAATTCTTTTCAATTCGACATTCTTTTCATGAATTCCTCCTATTGTGTGTTATTCTCCTTTGTTTTCGACATTTTTTGACACGTATATTGATACATCATACCCGCATAATTCAATGATTTTTTTGGCTTGTGAATCAATATTATCGGGTAAGAGCCTTATTTTTTGTTGATTTTGATTTATAAGGATCACGGTAATATCTTCTAATTGCTCTAACAATGCTTGGCCTGTGGGTTGATAGAGTTTCCTTTTTCCTTTCAAGATTAGAGATAGGTTCTTTTCTTTCAGTTCTTTTCTAACTCGATATTCTAAAATTCCATAGATTAATAAAGCCATCACATACACAATACCTAAGGCCTCAACCCTTTCCGGGGTTTTTAAGTAAATGGCATCAATCATTTGTGAATCTTTGATTAATCGGAAACGGGTCTCAGCGGCCGACTGTCCTTTATAAACCCTCAAAACTTCTTGATTGGATAGTGTCTCCTCATCTAATTTATTTGTGATTAAAACAAAAGTGCTGAGCATTTTTTTCTTATTTTCGATAAAATCATGATCTTTTTCAAACGATTCCAGTTGTATTTGATAGATTTGTTCTTGTTTTGTCTGTTCGTCCTTTTTAGGTCTTCCTCTCTTTTTTCGTTTGATAGGTTGATCACTCATCTGGACGTTTAGTTTATAACAGAAATATGAAGCCTTTTGTTTTTTCTTAAAAGATTGAATTGCTTCTAGTGCGTCCTCTTTACAATGAAAGATAACTTTACTCAGTTTTTCTATCTCTTTTTTTAATTGTATTTCTTCCTTTTCGATCGCCCGATTTAGGGTTTTCTCTTTTCGTTGATCTAAATTGTTTGAGTGGACAACAAGAAACCGGTAAGGAAGGTTTTGAATTTGTCTTTCAAAAGCTTGAATTTGGTAAATAGCTGCGTCTTTTTTATTGCTAAGTGAGCCTACCCTTTCCCAGTTATTGAGCAACCATGCCTCTTTCTTTAGTTCTGTGCTTAAACCGAATGTATCAGGTAAACGGGAAATAAACGATAAATTTTGTTGTTGAATTTCCGCTAGATTTTCCGTTGTGATTAATGCAGAATCGGCTTGATAAATGAGATTTTTCCAATCTTCATGGGAAAGGATTTTTCTCATCTTTTGAATGAATTCCACATTCCAAGATTTATCCGAAGTATTCCCATTTTCTACTTTTGCAAGGATAGGAATTCGTTCAGGTGTGACCCCCATCCCCAGAACGATTTGTTTTAAGTCAGGCCTATGGGCCTTACTATACCCGTACGTAATTTGCAGTCCATCTTCCTTCGGTTGCTTATATTCTCCGTAAACAGAAATTGAGGTTGTATCGTTATGCAGTACACCAATAGGAAGATTCAATTTTTTTAGTGCTTTTAATGCAATGGTGGAATAGACTTTCCATGCTTCGGCTTCATACAAGTAATCTAATGCTCTTCCTAATGCATCATCATTTAATTGATCGGGTGAAACCGATGTATCGAAAAGCATCTCAGAATCTAGGTTTTGATAGAATTCATGAACCTTATAAAGGGGCTTGCCACTGCATAAAATGTTTAAGACAAGGGCTTTAATCCTTGTTCCGGGTGAGACATGACAACGGACAGAATCCCATTTGACTAAATCATTAATGGTCTTTTCGAGTTCTATTTCATCACACAGTTTAGATAAAAGTTGAGACGGCCCCACATGTAAGGTTAAAATTTGATCTGACATAAAAATTTCCTCATCTTCCCGTAATTAGATAATCATTCAATTCTACAAAGAAGGAGAAAATTCCTTTAAAAAAATCATAAAATGGAAAAATTTACGTGCGGAATATGCGATTAATATATTTGTTGCTATATTTGAGCATCCCTTCCCCATTTGGTCACTTGTTGGTGATGTAGTTATGATCTTTGTAGTCTGGGAATATAATAGGGATTTAAAAAAACAAGAGGACGATGATGAAGTAGTAGAAGATGAACGTACTATCGAAAATCGAAAAAAATATAACAGAATATTTCTTTTTTGGGTTATGATCTTTGTAATAGCTGCTTTAGGAGTAATGGCTGTACTTGGTATAAAGTCTGTTTCAATTGAGAATATGATCTTAGCTCTATGCATTCTATTGCTTGGTGGTTTTACTCTTACCAGCTATCTATCCAGAAAAAATAAGAACCCGGTTACTTAATTGTCAGGCTGGTTGTATCCAAAAGAAAATAGTAAAAGATAAGCGGTGATACCTTTAGCTTATAAAATTGGGATCGTATCCAATGCTGAAGTATCGGTGCCCCAACACCATACAGAAAAGGGGAATATTGTGATCAACGTAGGAGATGTCATTTCTTATAACTTTAATTTTTTAATCTATATTCATAACGCTTATACCAATTTGGAAAATGAGGGTAATAAGTTTCCCTATCTGCCTCTTGAAAGAGAAGGTTTTATTGATAGGAAGTCTTTTTTAGAAAAGGGTAAAGAAATATGGAGGGAATGTTTGCGCTCAGATATACAGGAAGAAGATATTCAATATTGGCTAGCGGAAAAATTTGATTTTCGAGGTTTATTTTCCAAAAACGATTATGGTGAAAGGAATTATCGGTTATTGCGAAGGACTTTTAATTGTTGGTTTGGGGAAATCGGATATCGAAGCTTAGAATTGCAGGGAGAAGTATGGGTACCCTATGTTTACGAAAAATTAGCTGAAAATAACAAAAAATATGATGGCGATATTTTTTTGGAAATTATCTTTGATGAGGGGCCTAAAGAGTGGAAAATATATTCTGATCAGCATTACTTTATTACGATCCACGATCATCCAATGAATGGATCTCATATTCTGCTTGATTATTTAAAAATGATTGAAAAATATTGGGTGCGACATATTCGTCATACCTCTAAAATCCCGTTCAACCCATATGGATCAAGTAGCTGTATTCAAAACCTTTCCCAGTTCCCAGCTGTGTTCATGCTACAAGCTACCAAAATAAAGACGTTAAAAACCTGGCAGTATGGGAATGGCCAAATTGCCATATCTAATACCCACCATATAAACCGCAAGTATCAATCTTAAAAACGAGGTCATAAGGCTTCTAACCGTAGGAACTGCGGGATTCACCTGCTCAACAAATATTTAACAAAAAAGAGAGGGGAAATTTTGTGAAAAAATTTGAAGGAATATCTTTTGCACTCTTCATTTTTTCGGCATTGGTTTATTTAGTTTCTATTTATGGAGGTGTGGACTTATTTCCTGGGCAAATAACAATCATCATTTTAACTGTGTTCCCTATTATTGGATTAATTCTTGCCTTTAGTAGCAAAGGTGGCGGCTTCATGAAAGTAATTAGCATTATTGGGAATCTTGCTGTTCTAATGATTGCTGTTATTGTGCCGGTCATCGTTACTACATTTTTTTGGAATCAGCCATAGCGAACTGAATTAAAAAGCAACATGGCCAAAACCATGTCGCTTTTTTATTAGCATCGCAAACCACGAGGTTGGAGGACGCTTGCTGGCGTTTGAAACCGAAAGTGCGTTTATCCAGATTGGGATCCGTTTTCCTTTTAGGCAGAGCACATTAAAACAGAGTCAACAGGTATAAATGAAGAGCTGTCTATTCAATTCCTTGTCAGTATTTGGAATCTCCCATAAAGCAGTGATGGGAATACTTTAGCCAGAAGTTCAACAGATTTACTAAGGTTTCGAGCGTAAAGAGAACCGTCGATAACAAAAGCCGTTACCCGGTCTATAGATGTCAAAGTTTTGTGGCTGTGACTCCATACACGAAATCCCCCGGGCAACTGTCTTGGTGGTCTCAATAAACAAAGCTAAAATAAAGAAAAATCAAGATCAAGCAGACAGTGCCAATTTTTTGCCTGGCTGCAACTTTTTTATAAAATTCTATGATAAGGTGAACAAAGAAATAAAAGGCTAAGATGAAAAAAGAAATATGGACATGATCGAAAGTTGCGAATAAAAGAACCGGTAGAAAGATCAAAAGCCAAATATAAGTACTCCTCCATATTTTAATAAACTTTTCCATAAGTTCCCCCTATAAAAGGTATTTTCTTTTTTCTAATGTTTCTGCACCCCATCCCAAAACTCCTGCTAAATTTCGCGAACAAGGATGTCTGTTTCGCCACACTATCACCGAATTAAAGAAAAAACAAGCCCCCCTCCATTGAAAGCCGTCAAACAGGTGGAATGGTCCCTGCCATTAGCTTCCGCATCGTAAACATGATCGAACGTGCATGCAAGTTTACTTCTTGGAAAAGATTACGGCCGGCTGATGCGTTTGGCAGCCGGCCGTTGTTATCCTGTTTCCTATTTCTTAACGTATAGCGTCTCAGGCACTTTATCTAAAAGCGGGGTCACCGGACCGTTGCTGACAAGGGCGAGGTGGTGCATCGCCCGCGTCCCGACTGTATATAGCAGGGTGCGTTCTGCTTCATCCTTATATACAGACGCCGAAGCATCGAGCACGATGACGCTGTCAAATTCCAGCCCTTTCGCAAGATAAGACGGGATCAGGATGATGCCTTCCGGAAGATCGCTGTATTCTTTTTCAATAAAGGTCAGATCCAGTTCTTCCCGCAATGTTTCATACGCTTCGGCACACTGTTTCTGTGACTTGCCGATGATCGCAACTGTATGGCTATCTTTTGCGTATTTTTTCGCAAACCGTACAACTTTTGCCAAAGCTTCTTCGTTGCCGCGGGCCACCGTAACAACCGGCAAATCGCCTTCGCGTTCAAACCATTCAATCTTCTCCCCGCCCGCTAAAATTTCTTTCGTAAAGCGGGTGATCTGGGCAGTCGAACGATAGCTTTTCGTCAAGTATACGACCTGTGCTTTTTCTTCACCGAAAATTTCCTTGATCAGCTCCATCTGCGAACGGCCGCTTGTGCCAAATATGGACTGGTTCAAGTCGCCGAGCATCGTAAACTTGCTGTACGGGAACAAATAGCGCAAATAGGCAAGCTGGACCGGCGAATAATCCTGGATTTCATCAATAAACACATATTTGATCGAACTGCTCGTTGCTTTGCCTGTCAAAAGGTCAAAGAGATACAAAAACGGCACGGTATCTTCATAGGGCAGCCACCCTTCACGGAAAGCGGCGCGCGTTTTTGCATCAAGCCGTTCTTCCGCACTGGGAACAAATTCTGGTCCGCGCCGTAAAAAATCCAGATACTGGGCACGGATATGGAGATAATGGAACGTTTTAATTTGTTTCCGGATCGAGCTGAAGCGGCGGTTGACGATTTTACGCGCTAAAAATTCTTTTTCATCATCGGCCCCGCTGAACGCATCATTGTTCTTGCGCGATTTGCGCTCGGCATATTGATGGGCGGCAAGATAGGCTTCCGTCCCGAGCAGTTCCATTTCTTCTTCCACCCATGGCTTTTTCCGCTCTTCTTTTGCAATCTGTTCCAGTTCTTTCAGCAGCTTTTTGCTGACAAGCTGAAACCGGTTCGGCAGCGAGTAGCTTTGATCATAGGCATAAAACATCTCCGCAATTTTTTCCTTCGGCACGATCGTCTCGCCTTTAAAACGGATATCGCGGAAAATGATGCCGCCGTTTAAAAGTTTTTCCGCATAATCCCGAACGGCATGGAAAAAGGCAAGGCTGCCTTTGATTTGTGCTTCTTTCCTGTTTTCGGCTTTGCCTTCGAGCGCTTCTTCCATTTGCTCAAGCAGGCTTTCGACTTTTAGCTTTTTGCCAGCGCGTGCCTGGGCAAACTCCAGGAAAGTCGTCTGCTGCATATTGTTTTCCCCGAGCTCCGGGAGCACTTTTGACACATAATGATTAAACAGCTGGTTCGGCGAAAATAAAACAATTTGCTCGGAATGGAGCGAATCGCGGTACCGGTACAGCAAATACGCAATCCGCTGCAGGGCAACCGATGTTTTTCCGCTTCCGGCGGCCCCTTGCACGAACAGAAGATTGCTTGAAACATCACGGATAATCCGGTTCTGCTCTTTCTGAATCGTCGCCACAATATTTTTCATATGGGTGTTTGCGTTTGCCCCAAGCATTTCCTGCAGCATTTCATCGCCAATCGAAACACCAGTATCAAACATCGCTTCAATGTGGCCGCGCCGGATTAAAAACTGCCGTTTCAAATCCATGATGCCTTCGCGCCTGCCGTCCGGCGCCTGGTACGAAACCGGGCCGGGCACTCCGTCATAATAAATACTGGAAATTGGCGCACGCCAATCGTAAACGAGATACTCATCCTCATCCCGGTAGGAAGCAATGCCGATGTAAATGGGCTCGGAAGGTTCCCCTTCTTCATGAAAATCGACGCGGGCAAAATATGGAGAATAAATGAGGCGATCAAGTTTTTTCACATCTTTTTCCATATGCCCATAGCTTCGTTCGCGTTCAGCAAGGAGTTCTGCCTGCTGGCGGACGCTCGCCGATGTTTCTACGACATCATCCGGCTCATCGAGGTTCACCGTTACGTCTTCCCAGAACGTATTGCGGATTTCCTGTGCCTCGCCGCGGACAGCCCTTACTTTGGAGAGCAGTGTATCCTTTTCGTGCTTCATTTTTTCAATTGTATCATCAACGCGTTTTTGTTCCTTTAACCATTCTTCATCGTGTGGCATAGAACCGGCCCCTTCCTGACAGTAAGAGTATAGAAAATTTTTCTTAAAAAAATGAACAAACTATCTTAGCTCTGTTGCCTGCTGTAAAAGTAGTCATCATGCAAATTGGCTTGATGTCAAAACATAAGTTCATTTTATATGGCATGAAGCGGTATACCCCGGCATCCCAACCAGTAGGGAAAAATGTAGCACCGCAAGCAAATAAATTTGACAATGGGATGAGGAGATGCTATAATTAAGATGGTAAAATGTATATTCCCCATCCGTTGCACTCCGCATCTTAGTATACCACGTTTCCGCCTGATTTTCCAATGTCTGGTCTGTTCTCTTTTGCCATTCCATGTTTTTTTCCGCTCTGTTGCCTGCCACAAAAAGTAGTACTCATGCCAAATGGGCGCTCGGGGTTGAAGTAAAAATTTAAGTTATTTTATAGAGAAGACCGCATAATCTCTCATCTTGCCATTCTTTTTCTTCATTTCCCTTTTTCAAGCATAAAGTGATGCACGCTGGCAAAACCTATCCGTAATACTGTTTGTTGGAGGTTGCTAACGTGGAAAATCCAGTACTGACCATTGTCGTTCCCTGTTACAACGAAGAGGCTGTTTTATACGAAACGGAACGCCAGCTGACGGAAATGGTGTATTCCTTGATGAACGAAGGCCTGATCAGCCCGAAAAGCAGTATTTTGTTTGTCGATGACGGCAGCCGTGACCAAACATGGCCGATGATCGAGGAAATTGCAAGGAAAAACCGACTTGTCAAAGGATTGAAGCTTTCGCGCAATTTTGGGCACCAAAAAGCACTACTTGCCGGGCTCGAAACAGCAAAAGAAGAGGCTGACTGTGTCATTTCCATCGATGCCGATTTGCAGGATGACATCTCGGTTATGCGCGAATTTCTATTGAAGTTTCACGACGGCTGTGACATTGTGTACGGCGTGCGGAAAAAGCGGGAGAAAGATACCTTTTTTAAAAGAGCGACTGCCCAGGGGTATTACCGGGCAATGAAAAAACTCGGTGTTGATCTCGTATACAATCATGCGGATTACCGGCTGATGAGCAAGCGTGCGCTCGAGGAGCTTTCCCGCTTTCCTGAGCAAAATTTATTTTTGCGCGGTGTGGTGCCGTTAATCGGCTTGCAAACGGCCGAAGTGCTTTACGACCGGAAAGAACGGGCAGCCGGCGAGAGCAAGTATCCGCTCAAAAAAATGCTGGCGTTTGCCTTTGACGGCCTTACTTCTTTTAGTGTGGTGCCGATTCACTTTATTACCCTTGTCGGTTTGTTTACTTTTTTATCAAGCACCATCGCCGGCTTGTATGCACTTTTTGTAAAAATTTCCGGCCATGCGGATGACGGCTGGGCTTCGATTATCATCTCCATTTGGTTTTTAGGCGGCTTTATGTTAATGAGTATGGGGTTAATCGGCGAGTATATTGGTAAAATTTACCAAGAAACAAAAAGGCGTCCGCGCTACACGATTGCGCAGGATGCACAGCAGGAGACAATCAGCCAGCAATTGTTGCGGACACAGCAGGATTCGGCAAAAAGGATTAATTGACAAGCCTGTTGTCGCTTTTTACGTCGTATCAGAAGCGGTGGTTGGCTTGTTCCACCCCGCCGCTTCCTTCTATCTCGCTTTTTTGGGAAGCCGTGTTTTCGTATGCGGCAAAGCACCTCGGTGAACGCGTAAACACGGGCTTCTTTTCTTTCAGGTCATTTTACGAAAAGAGCCGCGAAAACCACAGACCAGCCTGTAAGGACCGGAACGAAACCTAGGCTCCCTCAAGTGCAAAAAAGCGAAAGGCACACATCATCCTTTCGCTTTTCCTGCTTCAAAATGGAATCACGCCAATCACCAATGCCACAATGATCATAACGAGTGCCGATACGCACGCCCATTTTAAGAAAGCACGTTGCAAATCACCAAACTCGGCACCGACCATGCCGACCAGCAGATAGGTGGATGGGACGAGCGGGCTCAGCAAATGGACCGGAAGCCCGAGCAATGATGCCCTGCCAATTGCCTCCGCACTAATGCCGTACGCTGCTGCTGCTTTTGCAACGAGCGGGAGAACCCCGTAATAAAACGCATCATTGGACATGAAAAAGGTAAACGGTGCACTGATGACTGCTGTGATGACGGCAAAATGCGGGCCCCAGGCTGCCGGAACGTGTGTAACCAATGTATTTGCCATTGCATCAACCATTTTTGTCCCGGACAAAACGCCTGTAAAAATCCCGGCTGCAAAAATCATCCCCACAACCGACATCGCATTTCCGGCGTAGGCGGCCACCCTTTCTTTCTGGACATCCATATTCGGATAGTTCACCATCGCTGCAATGGCAAAACCGAGCATAAACAAAACCGCTGCCGGCAGCACTTCCATAATGAGCCCAACAAGCAGTGCAATCGTCAAAAGGCCGTTGAACCAAATCAGTTTCGGGCGCTTTAATTCATTCCCCTCACCGACTGCAACGGCTGCAGCCTGTTCCAAAATTGCTTCATTTTCTGAGCTGATGATCCCCAGCCGTTTTCTTTCTTTACGCCCGAGATAAAAAGCAAGGAGAAAGACAAATAGCAAGCCGCCGATCATAGACGGAATCACCGGCGTGAACAGATCTGACGTCTCGAGGCCGAGCGCGCTCATTGCCCTGGCTGTCGGGCCTCCCCATGGCAGCAGGTTCATCACGCCCGATCCGGAAACGGCAATGCCCGCAAGCACGAGCGGTTTCATGCCGATCCGCTGGTAAAGCGGCAGCATCGCGGATATAGTAATCATATAGGTGGTCGTGCCGTCCCCGTCAAGCGATACCAAAACGGCTAAAACCGCTGTCCCGATCGCAATTTTGAGCGGGTCCCCTTTTACGAGTTTTAATATTTGCGAGATCACCGGGTCAAATAACCCCGCATCGATCATGAGCCCGAAATAGAGAATCGCAAATAAAATCATAATGCCGGTCGGCGCGACGCTTGTAACCCCGTCGATCGCCATCTTCCCGATTCCTTTCCAAAACCCGCCGATTACTGCAAAAATGACCGGAACCACCATCAACGCAATCATGGCGGAAAGCCGCTTGGTCATGATCAAAAACATGAAAACAATAATCATCAAAAATCCCATGAATGCCAACACAACAGCCACCCCTTCGTTCGTTTCTTTCAGTTTACCCAATGAACCAACCATTGTAAGCGTTTTCAACATATTTGGTATAAAATCTATTTTGACTATTTTGTTCATTTTGTTCACGAACAGAAAAGGGGGAAGGGTGCAAAAGCAACATGTGCCCAGTACTCGCTAACGAAGCCCGGCCGATCTAATGGTCGGTGAGCCTCGTGCAAGAGCAACACGTACCCAGTACTCCCCAGTATCCCGTCACGGTCCCAACACTTATGGAAAACCCGATTTCCATTTTTTGTAACCCTCGTTTTCACAACCTGCCGTACAGGCGTTTAAACAAGATAATATTTCCGCTCCGGCCTGCCGACGATGCCGTATTCGACTTCTGCTCTGCACGTCCGGATGGAAACCAGGTATTCCAAATAGCGGCGGGCGGTTGTCCGGGAGGCGCCGATTTTTTCAGCGACCTGTTCGGCGGACTGCCCCTGGTCCGGAATTAGCACTGCTTTTACTTTGCTCAGCGTAATCGCATCAATTCCTTTCGGCAGCTCCGTTTCCTGCGTCCCCGCTTCCCGGCGTGGCGACCCGAACAGCGAATCAACCCAGGCCTGATCCACCGTACCCGCTGTTTCCAGGAGGCGCTTTTTATCCAGATACTTTTCGACCGCCTCCTTAAACTGCTTAAGTGAAACCGGCTTGATTAAATAGTGTTCCACCCCATAATGAAGCGCCTTTTCGATAAAATCCTTTTCCGCAGCGGCTGTAATCATCATAATATCGAGATGCGGCGACAATGCCCGCAGGTCAGGAAGTAGATCAACACCGAGCCGGTCGGGAAAATATACATCCAGAAGCAAAAAATCCGGAGACTTTTCCTCCACAAGCGCCAGCGTTTCTTTTGCATTCAAGGCTTTGCCAACCACTTCGAAACAAGGGAACTCCGCCAGAAATTTTTCATGGACAAGCGCCACGCGGAAATCATCCTCGGCGATCACCGCTTTTATTGTTTTCAACTGTCGATACCCTCCCTTTTCGGCAAATAAACCGTAAAAACCGTTCCTTCCCCGGGGTGGCTGTGGACTTCAATAAAACCCCCGAGTTCGGACACAGCATGAGCGGCATTGGATAAGCCAAACCCTCTGTTCGTTTCTTTTGTTTTTGTTGAAAAACCCCTTTCAAATATATGTGCGAGGACCGCTTCTTCCATGCCAGGCCCGTTATCGCTGATTTCAAATACAATGTCATCCCCCATATCTGTCGCAAAAAACAAGACAGTCGGGTGATCGGTTTTCCCTGCTGCTTCAAAAGCATTGTCGAGCAGATTGCCAAGCATGACAATCAGCCGCATCACATCGATTTGCTTTGGCAACCTTTCTAAAGAACTGTTCGGATCAATATCAAAATGAATCTTTTTTTCGGATGCTTTGCCAAGTTTGCCGAGCAAAACCGCCTGAACTTTCATGTCTTTTATCTTCTCAAAAACACGGGCGTGCTGGTTTTTCAAAGATGCCGTCTCTTCCCGGATAAATTCAATTGCGTCTTCATAAGCCCCAAGCTGAAGCAACCCGGAAAGGACATGCAGCTTATTTGCGTATTCATGGGACTGGGCCCGCAAATCTTCCGAGTATTGGCGGACTTCGCTCAATGTGTTGGCCATTCTTTCAATTTCAGAACGATCGCGGAAAGAAGCGACCGCCCCCTGCACTTGTCCCCGTTCATTCAGAATCGGGGTACTGTTTACGATGAGCGTCCGGTCTTTCCATACCATTTCCCGGTCCATTTGCGGCTTGCCGGATTTTAACACGGTGTAAAAAATGGAAGCCGGTATCAGCTTGTCAATCTTTGTACGCCTGACCGATCCGCCAATATGCAGCATTTTTTTCGCCGGCTGGTTCATGGTAGTGACAAACCCTTCCCGGTCTACAGCAATAATCCCTTCTTTAACCGCATGTAAAATGGCCCGCTTTTCTTTATAAAGCGACGCGATTTCGAACGGTTCAAGCCCCATGGTGTCTTTACGGATATCCCGGGCAAGCAGCACGCTTCCGATAATAGCCCCGAAAAAAGCGAGCAGTGCGACGCCAGCCACTTTCATCATGTGCATGTTGGTCTGCCGATTCACATCACTTAACATGAACCCGACCGACACGATGCCAATAATGTTTCCGTTCCGGTCGCGTACCGGTGTTTTCCCTCTTAATGACGGGCCAAGTGATCCTTTTGCGCTTGAGATATAGGATTCCCCTTTCAAAATGGCCCGTTCATTGTCACCGCCAACCATCTTTTTGCCAATCCGGTCCGGGAGCGGATGGGAGTAGCGGATCCCTTCCCTGTTGCCGACAACGATAAACTCGGCGCCGGTTTCTTTGCGGATTTTTTCCGCAAGCGGCTGAATCGTTTTGGACGGATCTTTGCTTTGGAAAGCATTCACAACAGCCGGCATGGCCGCCACCGTTTTCGCAATATTTAACGCTAGGCGCCCTTCCTGTTGTTCGATTTGGCGTTGCTCCAGCACCATAAAATAACCGGAAAGCGCACCGATGATCAAAAAAGACAGAAGCAGCACAAGCCCCAGTATTTTTGTCTGCAATGAAACCTTTCTTTTACGCATCCCCATCCCCCGCCAAACAGGATTTATCTCCATTTTACATGATTTTTGGAAATGTTGCGGCGAAAACGGCATGATGTGCTAAACCGCGTTCCCAATCCAAGCAAAATAAAAGCCGCCGGGAATGTCCCGGCAGCCTGGAAAAAGCGGATATACCTGCTCTTTTCTTCTATTATTTTGCTGCAGCCTGTTCGTAAACCGCATCTTCGTACGGCTGGCCGTAAGCATGTTCGCCGTGCAACGTAATATCAAGACCTCTTTTTTCCGCTTCTTCATCAACACGGATCGGCATAAACAATTGGATCGCTTTGATGATAATAAAGGAGGCAATACCAACGAAAATATAGGTGGACACAATGGCGACGAGCTGTTTCCAGACGAGCGACGGATCACCGTAGAACAAACCGTTCGCGCCAGCAGAATTGACCGCTTTAGAGGCGAACAGGCCGGTTGCAATGCCGCCCCATGTGCCACCGATGCCGTGAATGCCGAATGCATCCAGCGTATCATCATAGCCGAGTTTCGATTTCAAATACGTGACGCCCCAGAAGCAGACGATGCCGCCAACCAGGCCGATCAGGATCGAAGCCATTGGCGTTACAAACCCGGCTGCCGGCGTGATCGCTACAAGCCCTGCAATGCCGCCCGAGATCGCGCCTGACAATGTCGGCTTTTTATTGACAATCCATTCCACCGCGGCCCAGCCGATTAACCCGCAAGCCGCCGCAGTATTGGTATTGATGAAAGCATACATAGCAACTTCATTTAACGATAAGGCACTTCCAACGTTAAATCCGAACCACCCGAGCCAAAGGAGACTGCCGCCGATCAGGACAAGCATTAAGTTATGCCGTCCGGTCTCGGATTCTTTCCGTTTTCCGAGCACAAGCGCGAGGATGAGGGCCGCCACGCCGGAAGAAATATGAACCACATTGCCGCCTGCAAAGTCGAGTGCGCCAAGGTTGCGGATCCAGCCGCCAACGCCCCATACCCAGTGGGCAACAGGCGCATAGACGAGCACGCACCATAAGGAAATGAAAATCAAGTATGCCGAAAACCGCATCCGTCCGACAAAACCGCCTGAAATAATGGCAATGGTTAAAACCGCAAACGTCATTTGGAACATCATGAATAAGTTATGCGGAATCGTCGCACTGTAATCTGCATTCGGTTTAAACGTGACATCGTGCAGCCCCGCCCAGCTTAAATCGCCGAGAATCGCGTTGCCGCCGGTTGAAAACGCCAGCGAATAACCAACAAGAATCCATAATACCGATACAATCCCAAGCGAACCGAAGCTGTACATCGCGGTGCTTAAAACGTTTTTGCTTTTCACCATCCCCCCGTAAAACAGCGCAATCGCAGGTGTCATGACCCAAACAAGCGCCGTCGATACAAACATAAAGACCGAATCTGCAGGAACCATTTGCCTCTTCCTTTCTGATGTTAGATTTTATAACGCATCTTTGTTATATAAATTATCATATGTGATGTCAGCCATTTTTTCAATACTTTTTCGTTAATTTTTTTAAAATTTTTATATTTGTTGTCAGGTTTTCTTACATACCGGTCAGAACGCGCTTTCAAATTTTAAACGAAAAGGACTGTTTTCCTCATGCAAGCTTTTAAAATGATTGGCGCATCCTAAAATGTGGTACAATCTGTCTGTAAAACTCCAAAGAAAGAAGGGAATTGGATGAACCCGTTTACGTTTTACAACCCGACTGAACTGATTTTCGGAAAAGGGCAGCTCGAAAAGCTCGATGAAAAAATCGACCAGCTCGGAAAACGGATCTTGCTTGTATATGGCGGCGGCAGCATCAAACGTTCCGGCTTGTATGACAAATTGCAGGCAATTTTTGAGAAGAAAGGCTGCCATGTGCGCGAACTTGCGGGCGTTGAACCGAATCCGCGCCTGTCCACCGTTAAAAAAGGCATCTCCCTGATCCGCGAAAATGAACTCGACTGGATTCTTGCTGTCGGCGGCGGCAGCGTCATCGACTGTTCGAAAGCAATCGCAGGCGGTGCCCTGTATGACGGCGATGTATGGGATTTTTACGAAAGAAAGGCGAAAGTGGAAAAAGCGCTGCCGCTTGGCACTGTGCTGACGCTGGCTGCGACGGGTTCAGAGATGAATAAAGGCTCGGTGATTACGAACTGGGAAACGCAACAAAAACACGGAGCAAGCATGACTTTCCCGACGTTCTCGATTTTAGACCCGGAAAATACGTTTACCGTGCCGCGTAACCAGACTGTTTACGGCATTTCGGATACGCTCTCGCACGTATTTGAGCAATATTTTTCGCATACAAAAGAAATTCCGCTGCAAACCGGTTTTGCAGAAACGATTATGAAAACAGTGATCGAAAATGCGCGTAAAGTGCTGCAAAACCTTGAGGACTATGATGCGCGCGCAAACTTAATGCTGAGCTCCACTTTTGCGCTCAACGGCCTGCTTGCGACCGGCGTGGAAACCGACTGGGCAACGCACTCGATCGAGCACGCCGTCAGCGCTGTTTACGATATCCCGCACGGCGGCGGGCTTGCGATCATCTTCCCGAACTGGATGAAGTACGTCTATAAAGAAAATATCCCGCGTTTCAAACGGTTTGCCGTTGAGGTATGGGGCGTGGATCCTGCAGGGAAAACGGATGAGGAAATTGCACTTGCTGGCATTGATGCAGTCCGCGCTTTCTTTAACGAAATCGGCGCGCCAAGCCGGCTTGCAGATTACAATATCGGCGATGACAAGCTCGACGTCATGGCGGAAAAAGCTTTGCCATTCGGCCCGATCGGCAACTTTAAAAAACTGGGCAAAGAAGATGTGCGGGAAATTTTGAAGATGAGTTTGTAAAAAGAAAAGGATGTCCTTTATAGGACATCCTTTTCTTTTTGATGGGAGCCTGCGAAATGAGAGGATTAAAACCCGCCTCCGCTTCCGAACCATCTGACCATAGCGGACCGTTGAAAATCGGCACAAGAATGGAGACTGCGAAACGGGGATTGAAAACCGCCTCTGTTCCAATCATCTGGCCATAGTGTAGATCCATTGGAATCCGGTACAAGAATCGAAATGGGGGTTGAACCCGTCTCCGTCCGAATCATCTCGGGCATAGTGGCAGCCCATTGGAAACTGGCACAAGAATCGAAATGGGGTTACAACCCACCTCCACTTGAATCAACTGGTCATAGTGGCGGACCGTTGGAAACCGGCACAAGAACGGAGACTGCGAAATGGGGGTTACAACCCGTCTCCGTCCGAATCATCTCGCCATAGCGGCGGACCGACCATTGGAAACTGGCACAAGAATCGAAATGGGGTTACAATCCGCCTCCACCTCTGAATCATCTCGCCATAGTGTCGATCCCTTGGAAACCGGCACAAGAACGGAGACTGCGAAACGGGGTTACAACCCGCCTCCACTTGAATCAACTGGTCATAGTGGCGGACCGTTGGAAACCGGCCAAGAAAGGAACCTAAGAAATGGGGGTTACAACCCGCCTCCACTTCTGAGTCATCTCGCCGTAGCTGTGGCCGGGTGACTAGCCTAAGCAAAGGAGCCCCGTCAGGAAGCAGTTTTCCCAACGGGTCGCAGTTACTCCAGCACCTCTTTATATACTTTATTTTCCCGCATCAAAACCGGGTATAAAACCAGGCCGATGACAAACAGCCCGATGCCGAGGAAGAACGTTTTTAAATCGGCAGTGCCGGTAATGATGACCCATACCGAATACACTAGCGCAATACCGGTAATGATACCGTCTGTTGTGCGAGCGCCTAGCGACGTATAAGTTTCACCGGCTGCCACCAGCTTCAACTGGTAAATAACCGATACAAGATACGGGATCAAATAAGCCAGTGTTGCCACGACAATGGCAAAATCATACGCTTCCGAAATGGTGTCCGACACAGTGGAGAATAAAAAGATTTGCGTCATGATATTCGTGACCAGCAGCGAACGGGACGGTGATCCTTTTCTGTTCGTTTTCCCGAAAAATGCCGGAAAAAGGCCGGCCTTTGCCGCCTGGTACGGCACTTCGGAGCTGACGATAATCCAGCCGACAGTTGAACCAAACAAGGAAATGAGCGCCAGTGCGGCTAATATATACTGGCCGTTTGCACCGAGCACCTGACCGAGCGCATCGACAAGCGGTTTATGTGAAACGCGCAGTTCCGCCTGGGACAAAGCGCCCATTGTCAGTAGTGTAATGCCGACATAAATCAGGATCGAGATCAACAGGCCGAGAAGTGTTGCCTTTTTCACATCTTTTTGTGATTTGGCGCGGTTTGACAGCATTACTGCCGATTCTATGCCGATAAACGCCCACAATGTGGAGATGGCGCCGCCGTTAATTTGCCCGAAGAGAGAAACAGCGTGGCCGTCCGCATCGGTAAAAGCTTTCGCATTGCCGAAGTTCGCGGCATCGAATGCAAAAACGGTAATGACGATAAACATCATAAAGCCGAGTACTTTTGTGACCGTCGCGACAAGATTCATTTTTCCGCCGCTGTTAAAGCTATGCGACAGAATCGATTGAATCCCCCAAAGCATGACTGTACACACAGCAAATGTCAAAAATTTTCCGGTCTCCATTTGGAAAGATCCGAGCGTAAACAGGATTTTCGTGCTTTGCATAATCGGGAAAAATGTCGTTAAATAACCCGCAAACGAAATAATGACGGAAGCCGTTGCCGCCCAGTTCGCTGCCCAGTAGCCCCATGCCATGCTGTAGCCGGCGACCCGGCCTGCCTGTTTCGATTTAAAAAGCGACTGTGCGTAGCTTTGCGGTCCTGCTTTCAGTTCCGGTTTCCGGATGGCCAAGTTTCCGAACACGAGCGCAATCATCAAAACACCAAAGCCGGTCAGCACCCACGCAAGTGTTGAACCGAGCGCCCCTGCCTTATTTGCGAGATTAGCCGGCAGCATGAAGACCCCGCCGCCCACCATATTGCCGACAACGAACGTGGTTAAAGTCCAAAGTCCCCATTTTTTATTCATATATGTTCACCCTTTGTGTTGGTTTGGTTTCGCTTCATTATATGTCATTATTTTAACGCGTTTCTTTAGTTTGGTAAAGTGGTAAATTAGTAATTCGTTAAAATAAATTTTGGAATAGATTTCCTAGAAATGGGAAACCCGATTGCATAAAGCAATCGGGTTTCTGATGGATCAAATTTTTAATGGAAAATACTTTCTTCCTTCCGTGGTCACGATCTGCCGCACTGAGCATCGGTTTTCTTTCGTAAAGGTGACCAGAGAACCGTTCAGGTCCTCTTCTACCGCTGTAATTCGAAATCCGCAATCCAGCAGACGGTCAATCTCCGCTTTTTCTTTCAGGAATAAAATGGATTCGCGCATCATTTTTTCCTTTTACACTGTGGCTGCTGTCGGGGACTGCAGAGCACCCTGGTTAAATTTTTTGCGTTTCAAATATTTCCCACTTCCCGGCTGGCCAATAAATTTTTTGTCTTTGATGACAAAATTGCCACGGCATAAAACAGAGATTGGCTCTCCTGTGATTTCCATGCCTTCAAACGCGCTGTAATCCACGTTCATATGATGGGTTTTTGCAGAAATTACGCGCTTTACTTCCGGATCAAAAATAACGAGATCTGCGTCCGCCCCGACAGCTATTGTTCCTTTTTCCGGGAACAGGCCGAACAGTTTCGCCGGTTGGGTGGAAACAATGTCCACAAACTGGTTCAAGGATAAGATCCCCTTTTTCACGCCTTCTGAAAAAAAAATACTGAACCGGTCTTCGATAAACGGGCCGCCGTTCGGGATTTTAGAAAAGTCATTGCGTCCGAGCTGTTTTTTTCCGTTAAAGTTAAAAGAGCATTGATCCGAGCCAAGGGTTTGCAAAATGCCGGCCTTTAAAGCGTCAAACAACACTTTCTGGTGATGCTTTTCGCGGAGCGGCGGCGACCAGACGTATTTGGCGCCTTCAAAATCCGGTTTTTCCAAATAAGACTGGTCAAGCACAAGGTATTGCGGGCATGTTTCTCCCCATACTTTGTATCCTTTGGCGCGTGCTTCGGCGATTTGCTTGACGGCTTCGGCACAGGTGACATGGACGACATACAGCTGGGAATCCGCCATGTGGGCCAGCTCGATTGCCCGGTGTGTCGCTTCCCCTTCCGCTTCGGGAGGCCTGGTTAAAGCATGGTAAATCGGTTCCGTGTGTCCCTCTGCAAGCGCCTTTGTAACCAGTTCGTCAATGACGCTCCCATTTTCGCAGTGGACCATTACGAGCGCGCCTGCTTCTTTTGCGGCTTTAAATGCGCGGAACAGGGTGCGGTCATCAGCTTGGAATTCTTTTGCGTATGCCATAAAAACTTTCAGCGAGGTGATTCCTTCTTTTTCCAGTAAGAGTGGCAATTCTTCCAGCACCTTTTCATCCAGATTGGCAAGCATCAAATGGAAACCATAATCAATGGCAGCTTTGCCCTCCGCTTTGCCATGCCAGCGCGCAACGGCTTTTTCCAACGTATCATCCCCTGTTGTAAGGCAGAAATCAATGATCGTGGTGGTGCCGCCGAATGCTGCGGCAATTGTGCCGGTTTCCCAGTCATCATCGGTTACCGTATTGTTGAACGGCATGTCTAGGTGTGTATGCGGATCGACCCCGCCCGGAAAAATATAAGCCCCCTTTGCATCTATGATTTCTGCATCATCTGCTGTGAGATTGCGTCCTATTTCTATAATTTTCTCCCCATCAACCAGCAAATCAGCTTCATAAGTGTCCGCTGCGGTTACAACAATTCCATTTTTAATAAGTTTTTTCATGTATTTCCCTCCATTTAACTGATTGTGATTTCGTCGGCTTCAAGACCGGATATTTTTCGCTGGCGTTCATTCCAGGTAAGCGGCATTTCCCCTCGTAACGGTATCATTGTGATGGCGCCGTCCGCTGGGCAGACAAGCGAGCAAAGATTGCAGCCGACGCAGTCTTCTTCGCGCACCCTTAAAATGCTTTTTCCGGAAGTATCCACCAGCCTGTCAATACACTGGTGAGCCGTATCCTCACAAGCGATATAGCACTTATTGCAATGAATGCAATGCTCCTCGTTAATGCGGGCGACTGTCCTGTAATTAAGGTCGAGTTCTCCCCAGTTTTTGTATTTCGGTACGGATTTTCCAATAAGGTCCGAAGCTGATTGCAACCCTTTTTCATCCAAATAATGGTTCAATCCGTCAATCATATCCTCTACGATTGAGAATCCGTGGTGCATGACGGCCGTGCAAACTTGGACATTGGAGGCGCCCATCAGCATAAATTCAGCTGCGTCTTTCCAGGTGGCGATCCCTCCGATTCCGGAAATCGGGACGGGGATGTCAGGGTCGCGGGCACATTCTGCCACCATACTTAATGCGATCGGCTTCACGGCCGGGCCGCAGTAGCCGCCGTGTGTGCCAAGGCCTGCTACGTGGGGGACGGTCTGCCAGGTATCGAGATCCACCCCCATCAGGCTGTTAATTGTATTGATCATACTGACGGCATCGGCTCCACCCTGTACAGCAGCGAAGGCAGTGGCTGTAATATCCGTTATATTCGGAGTCAGTTTTACAATCACCGGGGTTTTTGCGGCTTCCTTGACCCAGTAAGTCTGCTGTTCAACCAGCTGCGGGACCTGGCCGGATGCCGCACCCATCCCGCGCTCCGCCATGCCGTGCGGGCAGCCAAAATTTAATTCGAGTCCATCAACACCGGCATCCTCCACCCTTTTGACAATTTCATGCCATTTTTCCCGTTTTGGCTCCACCATCACCGAGGCAATAATTGCTCGATCAGAAAATTTCTTTTTCGTTTCAGTAATTTCTTTCAGGTTTACATCCAGCGGCCGGTCTGTAATCAGTTCAATATTATTGAAACCGGCCATTCTTCTTCCGCTATAGGAAAGTGCGGCGAACCGGGACGTGACATTTAAAATCGGATCGCCGAGCGTTTTCCAAACCACCCCGCCCCATCCGGCTTCAAATGCACGCTGTACCTGGTAGCCGGAATTGGTCGGCGGCGCCGATGCCAGCCAGAAAGGATTGGGCGAACGGATGCCGGTAATCTCAACGTTTAAATTTGCCAAAAACTAAACCTCCTCTCTCATGTAACGCGTCTGCATGGCGCGTTGAATGGCATATGCTGCCTTCTTTCCCTGTTCAACCGCACTGACTACCATCGCTTCCGTGGGGCCGATGCCAAAAATAACGTCTCCGGCCGCATAAATTTTTTCATTGGAAGTTTGATAAGTTTCCGGATCCACTGCAAGAATACCATGGTGATGCACAAGGCCGAATGCATTGATTAGATCAGTACGGCGGTTTTGGCCAATCGCCCGGACCACCACGTCTGTTTCTAGCCTAAATTTCGGATCTTCTGTTGCCTGGATCTTGCGTTTTCCAGAGGCATCAGGTGCGCCAAGCACGACCCGGCTCAAAGAAAGCGCCGTAACATTGCCGGATACATCGCTGATGATTTCTGCGGGCTGCCACTGCCATCTGAATTCAATTCCCTCCCGCTTCGCAAATTCGTATTCACTTTTGTAAGCCGTCATTTCCGCTTCGGTTCTGCGGTAGACAATTTTTACATCCGCCGCCCCCGCGCGCTTCAGGCAGGTGGCAGCATCGATCGCTGTATTCCCGGCACCGATGACAACCGCCCTTTTGCCCTTAAATTCATTCGTTATCCTGCCTTCTTTGATATTCTCGATCAATTCAATTGCATCCAAAACGCCGTTGTACTCCTCTCCGGGGATGCCGAGGCGCGGAACATTTCCCATTCCGCATGCAACTAGCACGGCATCATAGCGGGAGAGGATTTCCTCCGCTGAAATGTCTTCGCCGACCCTTATTTCTGTCAAAATCTCCACGCCCAAAGCTGTCACTTGGTCCGCTTCCCAGAGCGGAATTTCCTGGGGAAGGCGGAACGGGACAATCCCGTATGTATCGAGTCCGCCCGCTTTTTCCTTTGCTTCATAAACAGTGACGCCAAAGCCGTGCCTCGCCAGTTCCCTAGCCGCGGATAAACCGGCTGGGCCGCTGCCGATAATGGCAACCTTCATGCCGTTTGACGTGCGTTTTTCAAAAAGAGTCTCCCCGGACTGCATCGCCCAGTTAACGGCATGCCGCTGCAAATCGCCAATCATAATCGGCAGGGAAAGCTCGTTCAGCACGCATGCCCCTTCGCACAATTCTTCGGTAGGGCAGACGCGGGCACAGGTCGCCCCCATCGGATTGGCTTCCAGAATCGCACGCGCGGAACCTTTCAAATTGCCCGTGGCGATTTTCCGGATAAAAGAAGGAACGGGAATGCCGGTCGGGCAGGCTTTCGTACATGGCGCATCATAACAGTATAAACAACGGTTTGCTTCTTCCACTGCTTCCTGTGCGGATAAATCTCGCCGAACTTCTTTAAACACGGCTGAGACCGTCAAAGATTCCATTCAAACACCCCCTGCAAGTTATATTTGATTGCTTTGTTCCGCAACGGTTGCGGTCACCGCACCGCCTTTTTCATGACGGCTGACAAAAACGGTGATGTCTTCATATGCTTTCTGGGACAACAAACTCCTGTCATTGCGCATCAGCCAGCTGTAGGCAACAGCGGCAACTAAGATTCCGACTGTCCACGCATTGTCCCACAAAAATCTAAGGCCCGGGACAAGAAGCCCCACAACCGGAACCGCAATGCCGATCACAAGCGCAAATACCCCGCTCGTATTAATTCCGGAAGAATAGTTGTAGCGCCCGTTCGTCTCATACAGTTCTTTTAGGTCAAACCTCCGGCGCCTTACAATCCAGTAATCGGCGATCGCAATACCGTCAATCGGGCCGAGGAGCGCACCGTATGTGCCAAGAAAACCGTAAATCAGATTTTGAAAGTTTGACATGAGGTACCATGGCTGCATGGCAATGGCAAAAAGGCCTGTCACAATTGCGCCCGACGCAAATGTCAGGCGCCGCGGCCATAAATTTTCAACTGCCCGGGCCGGGGCCACCAGGTTCGCGCCGACATTGACCGTAATGGATGAAATGGCGACAACAATGGCCCCGATAAAAACGACAAGAGTCGGGAATTTTGAAAGCAGATCAACCGGCTGCCAAAGTGCCTGACCAAAAATCACAACGGTGGCGGAAGTGACGAAAATGCCGATAAAAGAGAATATTGTCATCGTCAGCGGCAGCGCAAACGACTGGGAAATCATCATCGATTTTTGGTTCACCGCATGGCGGGCAAAATCGGGAATATTAAGCGCAAGCGTTGCCCAAAAGGCTATGACGCCGGTCAGTGCCGGGAAGAACACCGCGAGAAATTCGCCTGTCGTCTGGAACTTGCTCGGCGCTGTGAGTATTGGCCCCCAGCCATTGACATGGGTGGCCGCCCAGATAAATAAAATTATGGACGAGACCCCAACCACCGGTGTAGAAATGGTGGCAAGCCATTTAATCGCTTCAGGCCCTTTGATCCCAATGCCAACATTTAACGCCCAGAAAAGCAGAAATACAATTCCGGTATGAAAAGGCAGGCCGGACCAGCCCGAGACCATGCGCGACATCAAGGCGTCAATACTTGTCGTGCCGATCCAGGTATTAATCCCGAACCAACCGGCTGCCACGATCGCACGAGCCAAAGTCGGAATATGTGCGCCTTTTGATCCGAACCAGAGCCTTGCAAATACCGGATAAGGAATCCCAAATTTTGCACCGGCATGCGCATTTAACAAAATCGGGACCAGCACAACGCAGTTTCCAAGAAAAATGGTCAGAAGTGCCTGCCACCAGTTCATCCCAAGCGAGATCATGCCGCTTGCCATTGTATAGGAAGGAATGATCAGGCACATGCCGATCCATAAAGCTGCAAAACTCCTTCCTGTCCAGGTATGCTCTTCTTTTGTTGCAGGGCGCAGGTCATCATTCCAGAGGTTTGAGTGCTGCAATTGTTCTGCCGTTTCCTTCGTCAGGATGACAATACCGTTTTCTTCAATTTGTGATTTCATCCGTTCCCCTCCGTTTTCATTTGCTGTTATTGCCCTGTAAGCAAAGACAACACGGTATCCAGTGCCACGTTTGCGCCGCGCGCGCAGTCTTCATATGACGTCAGTTCTTCCTCACAGTGGCTTTTGCCACCTGCACTCGGTACAAAAATCATCGCGGTTGGCAGGTAGCTTGCAATAAATTGCGCATCATGGCCAGCGCCGCTGTACATTCTTTTGGCGGAAATCCCAAGCGACTGAGCCGATTTTTCAAGCCGGCTGACAATGCCCTGATCAAATGCAACGGTATCACGGGACCATAATTTTTTTGAAGCAATCGTGCATCCGCCCATTTCCTGCGGTAACGTCCTGATTGTACTCACCACCTGCGACACTACTTGAGGATCTTTGTGCCTTGCTTCAAGTGTGAACACCACTTTATTCGGAATGACGGTATGGATATTCGGATACACATTCATCCGCCCCATCGTATAAACAAGTTCCGGGTCAAGCATACTCAATTGTTCACGAACATCCCTGATGATGTCACAAGCAACGAACAATGCATCCCTCCTCATACCCATCGGCGTCGTGCCAGCATGGTTGGATTCGCCAGTGACTTCAATTTCATAATTGACCATGCCGACGACCCCTTCGACAATTCCGATTTGTTTGTCTTCACTTTCCAGGACCGGACCTTGCTCGATATGCATTTCAAGAAAGGCGGCTGCTTCCTTCAGGCGGTTTTCAACGCTGCCGGCATAACCGCTCGCCGAAAGCGCCTCTCCGAATGTCATCCCCGTCTCATCCCGGCTTTGAAGAACGGTTTGCTTATCAAATTTGCCCGAAATGACCCCCGAGCACATCATCGCCGGCTCAAATCTTGCCCCTTCTTCATTTGTAAAATTGACGATGGTAAAAGGGATTTCCAATTTGATCCGGTTGTCATGAATCGTGCGAGCCACTTCCAATGCCGCCGCGACACCAAGAACGCCATCAAAGCGTCCGCCCTTCTTGACGGAATCGAGATGGGAGCCCATCACCACAGGCGGCTTGCCTTCTTTGCCGGGCATTGTAGCATACATGTTTGCCATGTCATCGTATTTCACTTCCATCCCGATTTCCTTACAGCAAGTTTCCAAGTACTCCCTTGCTGTAAGATCTTCCTGCGACAATGATAACCGTGTAACCCCGTTATTCGGCGTCCGCCCGAATGACGCAAACTTTTCCAGCGTTTCCTGTAACCTTTGTGCATTAACCAGCATTTTTTGTTGCTGCATGCCTTTCTCCTCCTTTTGTTGAATATCACTGAAAAAACAAAATCACTATTTTTATTGTTTTAATGTTTATTTTTAAGATAATTTTCAGTTTATTTTTTTGTGAAAAAATCTACTGTTCACCGCTAATGAACGCCGAAGCTTTTATCAAGCCAGTTTAACTTTTCCGCCTGCGAGCCGGCTGTACATAACTTTCAATTTGTCTTTTGTTATATTCACTGGGCTATTCTGCATATTTGGTGCAAAGCTCGCTGCGACAAGCCGGTCCAGATCTGCTTCCGTTTCAATACCTGCTTCCTCAAGCGTCGTGATAAGCCCCATTTCTTTTTTCATTTCATCAATACGACCGGCAAGCGCGTCCGCATCTTTGAACCCGAGGCAGCGGCTGAACGCTTCAAGGCGCCCGCTTTCCGGTCCTTCCACACTGTTCAAACGCCAGAACGACGGCAGGGTAAAAGCGCATGCTTCCCCGTGCGCAATGCCGAATTCCTGAGTCAGCGGGTAAGAGCAGGCATGGGCGGCGGCCGTCTGCGTCATGTTAAAAGCAAGCCCGGCTGTGACGGATGCCTCACTCATTTTTGCCCGCGCCTGCAGATTTCCAGGTTCATGGTAAGCCGGGAGCAGGTATTCAAACACGAGCGCTGCAGCCCGTTCAGCCGCCATATCTGTATAAGGCTGGTGCTTTTTCCCATAATAGGCTTCAAGGGAATGTGCAAGCACATCAAGCCCGCTTGACGCTGTAACATGTTTCGGGCACGAGAGCGTCAATTCAGGATCCACGAGAGCATACGCGGGGTAAAGGAAATCACTTGAAATCAGCGCCTTAATGCCTTTTTTGGTATCGGTCAGGACCGACACATTGGTCACTTCGCTCGCAGTCCCTGAAGTTGTGGGAATGGCGATCAGCGGAATGCCCGGTTGCACAAGCGTTTGTGCTTTTGCCAGAAACGCAGACGCGCTGTATGGCGTCTGCGCGATGCAGGCAGCAGCTTTCGCGCAATCGAGGACACTGCCTCCCCCGATGGCAACCGCGAAATCTGCTCCTTCTTCACGCAGCATCCGCGCGCAATCATCCGTGTTTTTTACGGTCGGATTTTGCTGAATACTTGAAAACACCGCCGTAAGCGCACCACCAGCTTCTTTCATGATATCCTGCGCAATTCCCTGTCTGAGCATCGACGGGGCGCTGATTAAAATGCCCTTTTTTCCGCCTGTCTGTTTGATGATTTCAGGTAGCTTCCTGATCTTGCCGGCCCCGAAATCAATCGGGACGGGCTGTTTATAAAAAAAGTCCTCCATTTCAACAATCCCTTACCTTTCCGCAGTTCACCGGCCGGCGCCAATGAAGTTTTTGAAAAACTTTCTATCCCAACAATGCTTTTCCTCATTTTACCGTTAAAGTATTTGCAGGAAACAATACGTTCTCTTCAAACTCGCGAAGGGCCGTTTCAAACAAGTTCATCGCTTCATTCACCTGTTCGGCTGTAATGATCAGCGGCGGGGCAATAATCACACTTGACTCATGCGAATAGGTATAAAAACCTTTTTCTGCAAGCAGCGCTACAAATTTCTTCATAAGGCCGGACGGATCTTTTCCGTAATCCATGCCATATGCCTGAAGCGGTTCCTTCGTTTCCTTATCTTTTACGAGCTCGACTGCGGCAAAGAGGCCGATCGAGCGGACATCTCCGACTGCGCGAAATTTTTTCAACTGTTTGAGCCGTTCTGCCAGCACACCCCCGGTTTCGCGGGCATTTTCAAGCAGATTCTCTTCCTGGTAAATGTCCATCGAGGCACAGCCAATTTGAGCTGAAACCGTGTGACCGCTGTAGGTCAGGCCAGTCAGAAAAATATGCTCATCGAAGTATTCCGCTACGTCCCGGCTGAGAATGACACCGCCAAGCGGGCTGTATCCGCTTGTCACTCCTTTTGCGAAAGTAATCATATCTGGTTCAAAAGGATAGTGCTGGACAGCAAACATTTTGCCCGTCCGACCAAAGCCGGTCATCACTTCGTCGCAGATCATCAGGATTCCGTAGCGGCTGCACAATTCGCGCACGCCTTCAAGATATCCTTTCGGCGGGATGAGGACGCCATTTGAGCCCGGAACCGGCTCAAGGAAAACAGCGGCAATCTGATCAGGCCCTTCATAGAGGATCTGGCTGTGCAGACGGTTAAGGTAAAAAGCGGACGCCGCTTCCTCACTTTCAAAATCCAGCGTTTCGCGGTACAGATAGGGTGTTTCAAATTTTACAAAACCGGGGATCCCTGGTTCCACGAGAAAGCGCCGCGATTCCCCTGTCAGGTTGCCGGCTCCAAATGTCGCGCCATGGTAGGAACGATAGCGCGAAAAAATTTTATAACGCCCGGTGGCCATCCGCGCAATTTTCACAGCATGGTCATTGGCGTCCGCACCCCCATTTGTAAAAAATACTTTGGCCATGTTTTCCGGTGCCGCCTTAACAATTTTGCGGGCAAGTTGAGATTTTGGCGCGGTGGCAAACGCCGGCGCGGCGAGCGGAATTTCCCCGACCGATTTAAACGCCTCCAACAATTTTGGGTGCCGGTGCCCGACATTCAAATAAACAAGCTGGGAGCACATGTCATAGCACTTATGATCCCTTTCATCCCAGAAAAAAATGCCTTTTGCTTTCGTTATTACCGTTGGCCGCACATACGCCTGTTTCGCCCACGAGTGCATGACATACTGCCGATCGTCTTGCTGGATTTGCGTAATCTCCGCTTCATTCATGATTGACAGCTCCATTTCTATTTTGTAAATGATAACCTCATTATAAAAAGGTTTTTTTCAGAATGTAATGATGATTGGAACAAATTATTTTGTGCGGTTGCACATACTCATTGGAGAATGTCTTCAATCATGAACGCAAGCGAAAGATTGGTCTTTGTAAAACTGCGGGTCAGGTCTGCATCCAGTATCGTTTCTATTTTTTTCGCCTTATACAGCACGGTGTTGCGGTGAATAAATTCGCGGCGGCTGATCGCAGCAGTCTGGCCGTCTTCTTCCAAATAAATTTTCAGGAAATGGACATAATCTGTGCCGTGCAACTCATCGTAGCGGTACAAGTTGCCAAGCATATCCCCGTGGAACCCTGCAATCCTTTCGCGATCCTTGACTTCCATTAGAATTTTATAGGCGCCGATTTCCTTGTATTTGCAAATAGGCGGTACAGCTTGGCGCTTGGCAAGCTGGATGACCATTTTTGCTTCGTGGTAGCTTTTATGGATCCCGGCAATATCCCGGTAAAAATTTCCCATCCCCACAAGCAGGCTTTCCATATTCCGTTTATAAATGGATTCCTGAATTTTTGCCGCTGCCCTTGCAAACGGGATATCTGGCGTCCGCACTTTTGAACGGTCGACAAGGTAAATAATCTGGTCTTCATAAACGCCGGCCAGATACTGCGCATAACGGGCATGGAAAACATCTTCCACCGTTTGTGCAAACGGCAACATATCAGGCTTTTCCGTGTCCTGGGTACAAACGATGATGCCGTAATCTGCATCTTCCCCAAAACCGAGTTTGAACAGCCCGTTCCGCATATACGCCCGGTCCATCCCCGGGTTAAAAAGGAGTTCCGCAAGTATTTGCTGGGAAAGCGCTTCTTTACCTTGCTCAATCATCAAAAATTGGACGGTAATTTTTATAAAATCTGCTACCCGGTAATCCCATGGCATTTGAAAAACCGGAAAATGTTGTGAATCGGCAAACCGGATGACCGCCTCTGGAATTTCAGGAATATACGGGCCCGTGTTAATGACAATCCCGGCTGCGCGCCGACCGCAGGCAAACGCCACCATCTCCTCCAATTTTTCAGGATCATTGCCCATGGTGACCCCAGTGGTGACAAGTAGTTCGTTCGGCTTAAAAAAATCCGCCCAATCAACGCTCTCCGTCACATTGACCCCCGTAACCGCCCGGCTGATTCCTGACTTTCCGGCGGCAAGCACAATCCGGCCAAACGCAGGCAATTCGACAAGTTTTTCCAAAGTGACCAAATCATCATCCCCTTTCCAAACATGTTCATATATTTATATCGTAAAGAGACAAGGATAAAATGTAAATAAGTATCTAAAATTTTTGAATTATTTACAGGAAGGCAGCATCTTTTCCGTTAAGAGAACTGTTCGGCTTGACTAAAAAGGCTGGGCTCTCCAGAAAGGTCACTAAAGATAGAAAAAGCGGTAAATCAGGTGTTTTATTTGTATCTTTCCATTAAAATAAACATATAGAATGGAATTAACTTTTCGATTCCGGAATGGAAACCAATCAGAACTGCCGTTTCGTAGGGCAAAAGTTTTAAAACCTATATTTCTTTCATTGCCAAGTTTTCACTATAAGGAGTATAATAACTGTAATCCGGTCATCTGATGATTGACCTAATACTTTAAGAAGGTGAATATTGTGAGAGTGAGTTTGTTCATCACTTGCCTTGTCGACATGTTCAAAGCGGATGTCGGGAAAGCAATGGTGGAAGTGCTGGAGCGGCAGGGCTGTGAAGTTGATCTTCCAAAAGGCCAGATTTGCTGCGGGCAGCCGTCCTATAACAGCGGTTATCTGGAAGATACAAAACCTGCGATGAAACAAATGATGAAAGCGTTCGAAAACGCAGATTACGTCGTATCTCCTTCCGGCTCATGCGCATACATGTTTAAAGAATACCCGGAAATTTTTGCAGGCGACCCGGTGTGGGAACCAAAAGCAAAAGCGCTCGCTGCGAAAACATACGAATTTACACAATTTCTCGTGGATGTATTAAAAGTGGAAGACGTCGGGGCGAGCCTGCACGCAAAGGCCACCTACCATCCATCATGCCATATGACGCGCCTGCTCGGAGTAAAAGACGCGCCTATGAAACTGTTAAAACATGTGGACGGCCTTGAATTTGTGCCACTGCCTAATGCATTGTCATGCTGCGGGTTCGGCGGCACGTTCTCCGTGAAAATGAGCGAAATCTCCGAGCAAATGGTGGACGAAAAAGTGGAGCACGTCGAAGAAACCGGTGCTGACGTTTTAATCGGCGGCGACTGCGGCTGTTTAATGAATATTGGCGGCCGGATGACGCGTAAAGGAAAACCGATAAAAATTATGCATATTGCTGAAGTTTTGAACAGCAGGGATTAAAAAACGGCAAAGGGGTGAAAAAAATGGGTTTATCGATTAGTGATGAAAAATTTAAAGGCAGGGTCGAAGAAGGCATCAACGATGATTTTATGCGCGGTGCCGTCCGAAGTGCCCAGGAACGGCTGCAAACCAACCGGCTGGCAGCGGCCAATGAACTCGGAAACTGGGAAGAATGGCGTTCGCTCGGCGAAGAAATCCGCCAGCATGTTTTAAACAATCTGGACTATTATCTATATCAATTAAGCGAAAATGTATCGAAACGCGGCGGCCATGTCTTCTTTGCCCAGACCGCTGAAGAAGCGAGCCGGTATATTAAAGAAGTCGTGCAGAAAAAAAACGCGAAAAAAGTGATTAAATCGAAATCGATGGTGACGGAAGAAATCGGCATGAACGAAGCCCTGATGGAAGCGGGCAGCACTGTTGTCGAATCCGACCTCGGCGAGTACATTTTACAGGTGGCCGGCGACCATCCTTCCCATATCGTCGCGCCGGCTTTGCACAAAAACAAAGATCAAATCCGCGACGTGTTCCGTGACCGCCTCGGCTATACCGGCACAGAAAAACCGGAGGAGCTGGCCGCGTTTGCACGTAAAGTTTTGCGCGAAGAATTTTTATCAGCGGAAATCGGGATTACCGGCTGCAACTTTGCCATTGCCGAAAGCGGATCGGTCGGCCTTGTCACAAATGAAGGGAATGCCGACATGGTCACAACCCTTCCGAAAACACAGATCGCTGTGATGGGGATGGAACGGCTGGTCCCGACTTACGAAGAGTTTGAAGTTTTGGTGAGCCTTTTAACGAGGAGCGCGGTCGGTCAGCGGCTGACGAGCTATATTACAACCGTGACCGGCCCGAAAGAAGCAGGCGAAGTCGACGGGCCGGAAGAATTCCACCTCGTGATTGTCGACAACGGGCGTTCCGATATTCTCGGGACGGAATTCCAACAGGTGCTGCAGTGCATCCGCTGTGCAGCCTGCATCAATGTATGCCCGGTTTACCGGAATATCGGCGGCCATTCGTACGGCTCCATTTACCCAGGACCGATCGGCGCGGTATTAAGCCCACTTTTAGGCGGATACGACAAATACAAAGAACTCCCGTACGCCTCTTCGCTTTGCGGAGCCTGCACAGAAGCCTGCCCGGTGAAAATTCCGCTGCATGAGCTTTTGATTAAGCACCGCCAAGTGATCGCGGAAAAAGAAAAACGCTCACCGGTAGCAGAACGGCTGTTGATGAAAGCGTTCGGCGTCGGCGCTTCAAAACCTGGACTTTACGGGGCCGGGGCAAAAATGGCTTCCAAAGTCGTCCGTCCGTTTTTAAAAGACGATTTGATCCATAAAGGACCGGGGCCGATGAAACCGTGGACGGATGTGCGCGATTTCCCTGCGCCGAACAAAGAACCTTTCCGTGACTGGTTTGAAAAGCGGGAGAAAGACAGGGGGCAGAAAAAATGAACGGAGCCATCCAAAACCGGGATGCATTTTTAAATAATATTGCCGGCAGGCTCGGCCGCAAACCGGTTGTATCCGGCGTTGCCCGTCCGGATTACAAGCATAAGCCGCAATATGATGTACTGCCAAATGCAAACCAGGAGGAACTGCTGGAAGTATTGCGCCAGCAGTCGCTCAGTGTCCATGTTGATTTTTTTGAAACGGATGCAAAAACTTTGCCCGGAAAATTAAACGAAGTCGTAGAACTGTACGGCGGCGGGCCTGTCTCGCTTTGGAATGACAAGCGGTTCGGGGAATTCGGCTTAACCCCGCTGATTGAGGAAGGCTGGCCGGAAATGGGAATCGAAACCCATGTCTGGGATCCCGAAATCGGCGAAAAAAATATTGCGCTGTGCGAAAAAGCGAATGTCGGGATTACGTTCAGTGATATCACATTGGCGGAATCCGGCACAGTGGTTTTGTTCAGCAGCAAAGAACGCGGCCGGTCGGTCAGCCTGCTGCCGAAGACGTATATCGCGATTGTACCGAAAAGCACGATTGTCCCGCGCATGACGCAGGCCGCCTTACAGATCCGCGAAAAGATCAAAAACGGGGAAACCGTCCCGTCATGCATCAATTTTATTACCGGCCCAAGCAACTCTGCTGACATTGAAATGAACTTGATCGTCGGCGTGCACGGGCCAGTCAAAGCGGCTTACATTGTTGTGAACGACAAATAATAAAACGCAAAAAATTCAAAAAATAGATGACCTGTTGAAACAGGCCATCTATTTTTGGTTTTACGCTGTTTTTTTCGCTTCTTGTTGCAGCTCACTGTGGCGGATGCTGTATCCGAAGTAGATCACCATGCCGATTGCGAACCAGACAACGAAGCGGATCAGGGTTGCCGGCTGTAGGCTTGCGATCAATATGCCGCAAGTAATTGCACCGAGAGCCGGTATAACCGGGGCAAGCGGTGTTTTAAACGGACGTTCCAGATCCGGGCGTTTATATCGGAGCACAATGACTGCCACGCATACAATCACAAATGCAGCAAGCGTCCCAATATTGGTCATCTCAGCCACAATATTGATCGGGAGGAACCCGGCTGTGATCGCGGTGACGATTCCGACCAAAACAGTTGAAGTCGCTGGAGTTTTTCTCTTTTCACTGACTTTTGAAAAAATTTTAGGCAAAAGTCCGTCACGCGACATGGCAAACAATACACGCGTCTGCCCGTATGCCATAACAACCAATACGGAAGTAATCCCGCAAATGGCCCCAACGGAAACCAGTGCCGCACCCCAGTGAATGCCAATTTGCTGCAATGCATACGCAACGGGAGCAGAAGCAGCTTCCGGCCTGCTGAAAATGCTGAATTTGACAACGCCTGTCAAAATGGCGGAAACGATGATATACAACACGGTACAAATTAACAAGGAGAACAAAATTCCGCGCGGCACGTCTTTTTGCGGGCGGCGCGTTTCTTCTGCAGCTGTCGATACAGCATCAAAGCCGATGTAAGCAAAGAAAATAACCGCTGCGCCCGAAAGCACGCCTTTAAATCCGAACGGCATAAACGGATGCCAGTTGACCGGTTTCACATGTGCGACAGCAAGCACCACAAACAGCAGGACAACGGCTACTTTTATGGCTACGATGATGCCGTTCAGGCGAGATGTCTGCTGGACCCCTGAATACAACAGCCAGGCAACTAGAGCGATAATGAGAATGGCCGGCAGGTTGACAATGCCACCGTCCATCGGTGCAAGCGTCAGCGCTTTTGGCAGATGAACTCCGAGATTTCCAAGCAAGTTCACGGCGTATCCGGACCAGCCGATCGCAACGGTTGAAACAGCCAGGCCGTATTCCAAAATCAAATCCCAGCCGATAATCCATGCCCAAAATTCACCCAGCGCCGCATACCCGTAAGTATAAGCACTTCCGGCAACCGGCACCATTGATGCAAATTCTGCATAACACAAGGCAGCAAATCCACATGCGAGCCCCGACAGGATAAAGGAAATAACGAGTGCAGGGCCGGAATAGTTTGCTGCAGCCACACCTGTCAGCACGAATATCCCTGTGCCGATAATGGCGCCGATCCCGAGCAAAGTGAGATCGAGTGCACCAAGCGCTTTTTTCAGCCCTTGCTTGCCCTGGGTCCCTTCTACAAGGTTTGCGATTGCTTTTGTCTGAAAGATGCTCATTTCTCATCCTCCCCAAGAATTTTTGGATAATTGCATAATTCTATTATACTTTTTATTGAAAATTTATCAATATAGAAATATAACAAATTAAGAAAAAATTTGGATTATAAGAAATTGTAACTCTTATCGTTCTTTTCCATCCTTCCCGGATATGCCTGCATCTGCTTGGCGGCTGCAGAAACTGTTTTGTTTGCTTCGTCATGGAACACGGCAGAGTAAAAATTTGCACATGAAATAGGGCTTGCTGAATAAGCAAAACCTACAGAATCGGCAAGGGATGCTGAGGATTTTGTGAAACTTTAAATGCAAAATATAGGAAAACTTTGTGATTGAAAGCTGTTTCAATGATTAGAATATGTTAAGATTGACCTTCGTTTTTCGCGCTTTCTTAACTTAGATGGGTTCTATGTTAAAGAAGACCTCCTTTTTTCCGCGCTTCCTTAACTTAGACGCGTTCTATGTGAAGGAAGACCTCCTTTTTTCTGCGCTTCCTTAACTTAGACGCGTTCTATGTGAAGAAAGGCCGTCTTTTTTCCACGCTTCCTTCACTTAGACGGGCTCTACGTGAAGGAAGACCTTCTTTTTTCCTCGCTTCCTTAACTTAGACGGGCTCTATGTTAAGAAGGGCCTTTATTTTTGCTTGCTTCCTTAACTTAGACGGGCTCTACGTGAAGGAAGACCTCCTTTTTTCTGCGCTTCCTTCACTCAGACAGGCTCTATGTTAAGGAAGACCTCCTTTTTTCGCGCTTCCTTAACTTAGACGCGTTCTATGTGAAGAAAGGCCTCCTTTTTCCTCGCTTCCTTCACGTAGACGTTAAGAAAGACCTCCTTTTTTCTGCGCTTCCTTAACTTAGACGCGTTCTATGTGAAGAAAGGCTATATTTGAGACAGATCTTGTTGACAAATTGGGTACCAACTCAGAATCGGATTTGTTCAGCAAACCCTAAATAAAAGGACGTACGTGAAGTTTTTCGTGAAGGTACTGAAATGCTGACCCGGGGCCGGAACGCATATCACTTCGTTTGGCAATTTAACCCTGTTCATTTAAAAATTGGCATTTCCCCCACATGCAGCGGATTTTTTACTTTGCACAGATGAGAGGCCACGAACCTTTTACTTGTGGTTCAGAGCCAAAACCGGGCCTAAAATCTTTCTTAGAACGGCCCGCGATCCTTCAACATCGTAAACCTGTTCCGAAATATCCGATGGTCGCAATCCCGCTCTCGTATGGTATAATCAAACTATCAAGGAGGGGATTTTATGGCAGCCCAATTGACCATTACAGACCGCAAACATGTGGTTCACGCGGATATAGAAAGGATGGCCGTTTTTTTGCAGGGCAAATTTGTCGAGGCAACCGGTGATGATGGCCGCCTGTGGTATGTGTTTTTTTACAAGGACCATTATTTGAACGCGATACCCGCAACCAAAATCAAACGGGGGTCCAAAGTGGCACAGGCTTTCCGTGACTGCATTGTGCTCGAGCCTCCCCATCCGCTGATTGATTTGCTTTTCCAGCCGGGTTGCTCATTTAAAACCATTCATTTTGCCCAGCTTACTGGCAAAATGGAGAAACTGTTCCCGCCACTTGAAGCCGCCTGGATTGCCACGTTTTTCGAATCGTTTGTCCCGAAACGGAAGCTCTTTGAATATATCCAATCCATCTTTTATGAATACCGCCGCAATGGCCAGCTATTGCAGTGCACGCGCATCCTTCGCATTTTAAAAGACTTTGCGCCGAAGCAAAGCTGGGTCAAGCAAATGTCCCGCGATTTAAATCTGATTAAGTACGACAAACTCTTTCAATCCTATTCACCCGAACTGATCCGGAAAGACCCCCTTTATGCCGAAAAACTTTTATATGAGAAAATGCCGGATGCCGAAGCTTTTGCAAAACTTTGCGACCTACTGCGTGCGCAAAACCGGTGGGCGGACGAAATCGCGTTAAGCCTTGAGCAAATGGAATCGTCGCCGACCGATACCGGCTACAAAGCGCTCCTTGAACGGCTGGACGCGCATTTCGAAGAGGCGGAAAAAATGGCCATTTTGGAAAATCTCTATGCCCGCATCCGGCAGTTTGAACCGCTGCAGCAAGATTTACTAAAGTTTTATATTGAGACAAAACAACTGGAAAAAATGATCCCGATGATGCTTGAGGAACAGATTCAGTTGAGTGCGAAACAGGCAGAAAAAGTGGAAAAGATGCTTGAATCATGGAGCCCGGATGATGGTGAAACAGATGTAGAAGCACTGAACCGGCTTGCCCCGCTCTTTTCCGGGCATCCGGCACAGGCAGAGAAATTCGTGGTAAAATGCACTTCCTATTTGTTACAGCACCGGGACACTTCCTATATACTGGAATGGCTGCTTCCGTTCAAGAAAGCAGCCGGGCATTTGCCGGCCATCCGCAAAGTGGAGCAAATGCACCAAATGGCGGACGATCCCGACAAGCAATCCCTGCTCGGGGAATTGTATTTTGAATTTGGGCAGTACGACAGAGCGCTTGACTGTTTCAGCTGGGAAATGGAGTTGCGGGAAAACGACCCCGCCCCGGTCAAATGGTTGTCAAAAATTTATCACGAACTCGGCATGCAAGCGGAATCGAACGCATACCGAAATTTGTATATTGATATGGAAAAGCGAAGAGCGTAAGGCGAAAGTGGGGCCAGACCCTGCTTTTTTTATGGCCGAGTACGCAGGTCGCCCAAATGGCTGCGATGAAGGACATTTCTGCGGGCGGACGGATCCCCTTTTGTCTTTCATGCCTGTGATGAAGGACATTTCTGGGGGCGGGCGGGGTCCCTTTTGTCTTTCATGCCCGCGATCAAGGACATTTCCGAGGGCGGGCGGATCCCCTTTTGTCCTTCATGCGCGGGATGAAGGACATTTCCGAGGGCTGCCGTCTCTCTTTTGTCTTTCATAATCTCGATGAAGGATTTCTATTGGTGGGCGGGTCCCTTTTGTCCTTTTGAACTCTCCAAAAAGACATTTCGAACACTACCCAAGCCGCTTTTGGCCTTTTGAAACCTCCAAAAAGACATTTTGAACACCAACCAGGCCACTTTTGTCTTTTTGAAACCTCCAAAAGGACATTTCGATCGCTACCCGGGGTCCTTTTGTCTTTTTGAAGCCTCCAAAAGGACATTTCAATCGCTGCCCGGATTCCTTTTGTCCTTTTGAACTCTCAAAAAAGACATTTCGAACACTACCCAAGCCGCTTTTGTCCTTTTGAAGCCTCCAAAAGGACATTCCGAACACCAACCAGGCCACTTTTGTCCTTTTCAAACCTCCAAAAAGACATTTCGAACACTACCCAAGCCACTTTTGGCCTTTTGAACCCTCCAAAAGGACATTTCGATCGCTACCCGGATTCCTTTTGTCCTTTTGAGCCCTCCAAAAGGACATTTCGATCACTGCCCGGGTTCCTTTTGTCTTTTTGAGCTCTCCAAAAAGACATTTCGAACACTACCCAAGCCACTTTTGTCCTTTTGTAACCTCCAAAAAGACATTTCGAACACCAACCAAGCCGCTTTTGGCCTTTTCAAACCCCCAAAAGGACATTTCGAACACCAACCAAGCCGCTTTTGGCCTTTTCAAACCTCCAAAAAATATTTCAATCGCCACCCGAGTGATGTCCGTTCCCGCTTCAAAAGACATTCCGCCGGTTATTTTCGCCCGTGATCAACTTGAAAGCCGCCCCGCGCATCCGGGACGGCTTTCGTTATTTGGTATGCATTTTAAACTCCAGAAACAGCTCATTATAGCGGGCGAGTTTTTTCTTGCCAAGGTTTTTATATACTTCCAGTTTCTTTGTGAGTGCAGCGTCCGGATAAAAACGGCGGTCGCCGGAAATCGATTTTGGCAAAATCTTCAGAGCCGCTTTGTTCGGCGTTGAATAACCGACGTACTCGGCGTTTTGCGCGGCGTTTTTCGGATCGAGCATAAAATTGATAAACTTCAGGGCGCCATCCACGTTTTTCGCTGTTTTCGGGATGACCATGTTGTCGAACCAGAGATTGGAGCCTTCGCTCGGCACAACATAGTTCAGCTTTTTATTCTCTGACATGATCTCAGCCGCATCCCCCGACCAGACAACCCCGAGCGAAGCTTCTTCATTGGCCAGTAGCATCTTGATTTCATCGCCGACGATCGCTTTCACATTCGGCATCAGCCGGTCAAGTTTTGCTTTTGCCTGCTGCAAATGTTTTTCATTCGTATCATTCAGCGAGTAATGCAGGCTGTTGAGCCCCATCCCCATCACTTCGCGGGCGCCGTCCACAAGCAGAATCTGATTTTTCAAATCGGGATCCCACAGGTCGTCCCAGCTTGTAATTTTTTTGCCACCGAGCATACTTGAATTATACACAATCCCGACCGTCCCCCAGAAATAAGGCACTGAGTATTGATTTTTCGGGTCAAACGGCAAATCCATAAAGCGCGAATCGATATATTTCAAGTTCGGCAGCTTCGAATGATCAAGCGGAATCAGCAAGTTCTCCTTTTTCATCTTTTCGATCATATACTCGGATGGAACCGCAACATCAAACGTTGTACCACCCTGGGAAATTTTGGTCATCATGGCTTCGTTCGAATCGAAAGTTTGATAAATGACTTTGATGCCGGTCTGCTTTTCAAATTTCTTAATCAAGGCGGGATCGATATAATCCCCCCAGTTGTAAATCGTGAGCGTATTTCCGCCTGCATAGCCTTCCGTTTGGTTCATGCGCCCAGCGAGAAATTGCAGGGCAAGGGCGACAACGATTATCGCAATAAAAACACGCAGCAGCTGTTTCATCTTTTAACCCCCATTCCGTTCGTACGGGCCTGGCGCTGGTTCACGAGGTAGTACCCGATCACAAGGATAATAGAGAAGAAGAAGAGCAGCGTTGACAGCGCGTTAATCGTGAGTGAAATCCCCTGGCGTGCCCGCGAATAAATTTCAACGGAAAGCGTCGAATAGCCGTTGCCGGTGACAAAAAAGGTGACGGCAAAATCATCGAGCGAATACGTGAGCGCCATGAAAAAACCGGCAAAAATACCGGGCGTAATATACGGGAGAATCACCTTCGACAACACATCCCACTGGCTTGCCCCAAGGTCGCGCGCCGCATCAATCAAAGTCGGGCTCATTTCCTGCAGTTTCGGCAGCACCATCAGCACAACAATCGGAATGCAAAAAGCGATGTGCGAAACGAGAACGGATGTAAACCCGAGCTTGATCCCTGCAATCGTAAATAAAATCAGGAACGATGCACCGATAATGACGTCAGGGCTTACGATCAGCACATTATTGAGCGAAAGCAGCGCATTTTTCGTTCTTCTTCTTTTCACAAACCGGATCGCGAGCGCCCCCATCACACCGATCACCGTTGAAATCGCGGATGCGAGTAGCGCAATCACAAGCGTGTTGATGACAATGATCATAAGGCGCGTGTCCTGGAACACTTCCTTGTACCATTCCCATGTAAAACCGCTAAATTCATGCATGTTCCCTGCTTTGTTGAACGAATAATACATTAAATAAAAGATCGGTGCGTAAAGGACGATAAACACAAATATCAGATATAAGTTTGACCATTTCCATCTTTTTTTCAACTTCATCCCTCACTTCCGGTTGCCGGTCACAATCATAATGACGACCATGGCAATGATCAAAAAGACGGCGATCGTAGACCCCATGCCCCAATCCTGTGTGACAAGGAAATGCTCCTCAATTGCCGTACCGAGCGTAATGACACGGTTTCCCGCAATCAGGCGCGTAATCATAAAGAGTGACAGAGACGGAATAAAGACAGCCTGACACCCTGATTTGACACCGTCCAGCGTGAGCGGAAACACAACGCAGCGGAACGTGGTCCATTTCGAGGCGCCAAGATCGCGCGCCGCATCCATAAAGACCGGGTTTAGTTCTTCAAGCGCGTTATAAATCGGCAAAATCATAAATGGGATAAAAATATAAGTAGACACAAACAAAAAGCTGAAGTCTGTAAATAAAATCTGCTTTTGCCCGATGCCCATCCATTCAAGAAACGAGTTGGCCGGGCCGAATGTGCCGAAAATCCCGAGAAACGCATACGCTTTTAACAACAAATTGATCCATGTCGGCAAAATGATTAATAAGAGCCAGAGCTGCTTATGCCGCGATTTTGTCAAAAGATAAGCAGTCGGATACGAAATCAAAAGTGTAAACGCCGTAATCAAAAACGCATACCAAAAAGAGCTCAGCGTCATTTTCAAATAAACGGGCGTAAAAAATTTTTCATAGTTGACAAGCGACAAATGCCCTTCAATATCAAAAAAAGAATAATAGAGAATGAGCAAAATCGGCGCGATTACAAAAAGAAGGATCCACAGCAAATACGGAACGAGATAAAAAGTGCGTGCATTTACTTTCATGGCCGGACCTCATCGTACGCTTCCAGGCGCCGGTCGAATTCCTCTTCTGTTTCGCCGAATCTCATCACGTGGATCGCTTCCGGTTCAAAATAAAGGCCGATCGTATCCCCGACTTTTGCTTTTTTTGTCGAGTGGACAAGCCATTCATTTCCCTCTTCATCGTAGCAACAAATTTCATAATGGACGCCGCGGAACAGCTGCGTATCCACCCGCACTTTCAAGTTCCCTTTTTCCGGTGTCGTGATTTCTAAATCTTCCGGGCGGATGACAATTTCAACCGGCTCGTTCGGATGAAAGCCGCGGTCAACGCATTCGAACGCATGGCCGTTAAATTCCACAACAAAATCCTTGATCATTTTTCCCGGAAGGATATTGGACTCGCCGATAAAGTCCGCGACAAAGCGGTTGATCGGTTCATCGTAAATATCGGTCGGCGTGCCGCTCTGCTGGATTTTCCCGTTATTGATGACAAAAATTTCATCGCTCATCGCAAGCGCTTCTTCCTGGTCGTGCGTGACAAAAATAAACGTAATGCCAAGGCGGCGCTGCAGTTCACGCAGTTCATACTGCATCTCTGTCCTTAGCTTCAAATCCAGCGCGGAAAGCGGTTCGTCCAGCAAAATCACTTCCGGTTCATTGACAATCGCGCGCGCAATCGCGACACGCTGCCGCTGCCCGCCTGACATTTCGCTGATTTCCCGGTTTTCATAGCCTTCCAGATTCACAAACTTCAAGGCTTCTTTTACTTTTTGTTCAATCACAGCTGCCTTCATTTTTTTAATGCGCAGCCCAAATGCGACGTTTTCATACACATTTAAATGAGGAAATAGCGCATAATCCTGGAAAACGGTATTGACCTGGCGCCGGTTGGCTGGCACGTCATTCACGATTTTTCCATTGATGTAAATATTTCCTTTTGTCGGCGCAATAAATCCCGCAATCAGGCGCAAAATCGTTGTTTTTCCGCAACCCGACGGTCCGAGCAGAGTGTAAAATTTTCCGCGTTCTATTTCAAAACTGACGTCATCCAAAATAGCAGGATCATCGTCGTATTGTTTTGTGACATGTTCAAAACGAATGATGATATCACTGTTCATTGCTGTCCTCCTCTTCTATGTTCAGCTTACAGATACGATTCCGTAGCAACGAGTACAAGCCTGGACCGGCCTTCCGCGTCATTCAGGATCTGATGCTCATCGGATGCATGATAATAAATGGCTTCTCCGGCTTTTGCACGGTACAGGCGTTTGCCAAGCCGCACCGCAATCCGGCCTTCCAGTACATAGGCAAAGGTTTCCGATAAAGAAGGTTCAAACGTTTTAAACTCCCCTTTTTCCTCAAGCGTAAGCAGGATCGGTTCCATTTCCTTTTCATTCGATTCCGGGACGAGCCACTGGATTTTATAACCGCGCTCTTCATCGAGATAATCGGTCTGGTCTTCTTCCCCGTATACGACTTTTTGTTCACGCTCTTCTTCGTCAAAAAATTCTTTCGGCGTGCAGCCGAGCACTTCCAATATATTAAAAAACGTGTCAATCGAAGGGGAGCTTAAATCCCGCTCAAGCTGGGAAATATAGCCTTTGCTTAAATCCGTACGCTCTCCAAGTTCCTCCTGGGTGAGTCCTTTTTTTAACCTTAAGTTTTTAATTTTTTTCCCGATCTCCATCATAAAACCTTCCATTTTGTTTAGCATTTGTAAACTCAAAGGCAAGGAAGTTTTGTTTTGTTAAACTTTAAGTTTACTTTCATATGTATTATACAAAAAAGCAGGCAGATGTAAAGGTTTTTTTGAAAAAAACACAAATCATGGCTGTCCCCCTGCTGTATGTACCCGCGGAAAAACAGCAGTCATGGTTCAAAAGGGACGAAATCGCACAGGCATTCCAAAATTGCCATCCCGCATATGTAAAAATCCCCCTCAAGCGTTTTTAGTTTTCTTATAGAGGGGCAAATGTTTGTAAAAATAGGAACAAAATATTGTCGCGCTGTTGCCTGCTGTAAAAAGGCGCCGGGCTTGATGAAAAAATGTAAGCTCATTTTTTTAGGGCTTGCTGAACGAATCTGGATTCTGAGTTTGTATCCCATTTATCTACAAGCTCTGTCTCAAAATATAGAAGAATTTTTTTGCGAAAAGGGTGATTTTATCTTCTCAATACAAGTGCAAGCATTTCCCTAGATTTGTTGTAAAATCCTTGCATTAAAATGGTTGTCAAAGCTGTCAGAGCCTTGCCAAATCTAGAAATTTTACTGATTCAGTAAGTCCTATTTAACACCTATTTTTGCCACCTCATTTTCCTGCCTTTTCTATTGATTTTCCCTAAAAACATAACTATAATTATATGTAAATCAAATTGAATAAAAAAATCCTCATCAAATCCGGTGAGGTAGAGGTCGCAGCTTTTATGAGTAAATCGGACGAGACACGGGTAAAGTTTAAGACTCCGGTTGAAAGGAAAAGCTGCCGAAATGTGGTGCCGGATCCCGCGGTGCCATGTTGGGGCTGTTTCCGAACAGGAACAGAACTGTCACATATGCGATTCCCCCTCGCATATGTGTTGAGCTATCTTCGGAAGGTTGATGGAGGGTATACGCTTTGATGCCGCGTCTCCACGACTGCGGCATTTTTGTTTATTCCCTGCTCCTTCCTATATAAAAAGGAGTGTATCAAGGATGGATGACTTCTATCATGGGCAAAGCACTACAGCTGGAGCGGTTCCCGTTACGAAAAAGGGTGAAGTGACAAAACTAAAGCGAAAATTAAAATCCCGCCACCTGACCATGATTTCCCTCGGCGGATCAATCGGAACCGGGCTTTTTCTGGCAAGCGGCGGGGCAATCCACAGCGCGGGGCCGGGCGGGGCGCTTCTCGCTTATGCCTTAATAGGCGTCATGGTGTACTTTTTAATGACAAGTCTTGCGGAAATGGCTGCCTACATGCCGGTTGCAGGCACCTTCAGCACGTACGCGACGAAATTTGTTGACCCGGCACTTGGATTTGCGCTTGGCTGGAACTATTGGTATAACTGGGCGATCACGATTGCGGCCGAATTATCGGCAGCAACCATTATCATGAAATTCTGGTTCCCGCATACGCCTTCGATCGTGTGGAGTGCGGCCTGCCTTCTCATCATGTTCTTATTAAATTATTTATCTGTAAAAGGGTTCGGGGAAGCAGAATACTGGTTTGCAATCATAAAAGTCGTGACCGTCATTGCCTTTATCATTGTCGGCGCACTGATGATTTTCGGGATTATGGGTGGAAAAGCAATCGGCTTCCATAACCTTACGATTGCAGACGGCCCGGTCCACGGCGGATTCCTGGCCGTACTCGGGATTTTTATGGCAGCCGGGTTTTCGTTCCAGGGAACAGAACTGCTCGGGGTTGCGGCCGGTGAAAGTGAAGATCCGGAAAAAACCATTCCGCATGCTGTGAAATCTGTTTTTTGGAGAATTTTGCTTTTCTATATTCTGGCGATTTTTGTCATCGGCCTGCTGATTCCGTTCACGGATTCGAGACTAACCGCCGACGACATTACGATGAGCCCGTTCACAATTGTATTTCAGCGTGCCGGCATTGCCTTTGCTGCTTCTGTCATGAATGCGATTATTTTAACGGCTGTTCTTTCTGCCGGCAACTCGGGTATGTACGCGTCAACGCGAATGCTCTGGGAACTGGCGCGTGACGGCAAAGCGCCGAAATTCCTCGGAAAACTGAATAAACGCGGGGTACCGGTGAATGCACTGATTGTCACTGCGCTTGTCGGAACGGTGGCTTTCCTTGCATCTTTCTTCGGTGACGGGGCAGTGTACAACTGGCTCCTGAACGCATCCGGCTTATCCGGCTTTATCGCCTGGCTCGGGATTGCCATCAGCCATTACCGGTTCCGCCGTGCATATGTGGCGCAAGGCAAAGCGTTGAGCGACCTGCCTTACCGTTCGAGATGGTTCCCATTCGGCCCGCTATTTGCGTTTGCCGTTTGTACGGTCGTCATTCTCGGGCAAAACTACCAGGCATTTCTGGGAGACCATATTAAGTGGGAAAGCGTGTTTGTCTCGTATATCGGCCTGCCCATCTTTATTGCCGTATGGCTCATTTATAAATTTGTGAAAAAGACAAAAGTCGTTTCTTTACAGGAATGCGATTTTAACCGGGAATCCTAACGGAAAAACCTGCGGTGGCTGCCGCAGGTTTTTTACTTTCATCAGAAACTTACTTTTAAAATAAATTATATGAAATTTACCTTTATTTTAATTTATGAAAACGTTTCCTTTATCTAGGAAAAAATTCATTTTAAATATTTTCCTAGCTCAGAATCCTTTATTTTATGCGGATTCCAGCCTTTTTTAACAATGGCGCACACAAATTTGCCAAAAAATTAATCTTTATTTTTTTCTCATTTTACGTTAATATTTTATCTATCGCATTCATTCCCCGAAAAAACCAGCACTTATTTTTCAGTTAATTTCACAAATTATGCCAATATGTGATTTTTACAAGGAGGCAATGGCATGTCAACAATCGACAAGAAAAAAGTTCTGGAAACTGTTCCACAGACCGGATTTTTTGGTCATCCAAAAGGGTTGTCGACTTTATTTTTCCTAGAGTTTTGGGAGAGATTCTCTTACTACGGGATGAAAGGGATTCTGATTTACTACATGTATGACCGCCTGTCAAACGGCGGGTTGGGATTGGACCCGACAACAGCCGCATCGATTGCTTCGATTTACGGCGCGCTTGTTTATATGTCGGGGATTATCGGCGGCTGGATTTCAGACCGTCTGCTCGGTTCCGCCAAAACCGTTTTTTACGGCGGAGTGCTGATTATGCTCGGGCATATTGCGTTGTCCTTTCCGGGAGGGTTCCCGGCGCTGATCGTTTCCATGGTGCTGATTGTGCTTGGGACAGGCTTGTTAAAACCAAATGCCGCTTCAACCGTCGGGGAATTGTATGATGAAAAAGACTTACGGCGCGATTCCGGTTTCAGCATTTACTACATGGCGGTTAACCTCGGGGCCTTCATTGCGCCGCTCATTGTCGGAACAATCGGTCAGGGGTACAATTACCATCTCGGCTTCAGTATTGCAGCGATCGGAATGTTTTTCGGTTTGATCGCATTCACCATGTCCAGGAAGAAAAATCTTGGGCTTGCCGGCTCTGTTGTGCACAACCCGTTGAAGCCGGAAGAAAGAAGATCGACTTTCACCAAAATCGGCGTAGGAGCTGTCGTCCTGATTATTTTGCTGGCGATTACCATTCCGACACGGATTTTAAATCTGAACAGCTTTATTACCATCGTCAGCATTTTAGGATTTTTGATTCCTGCCTGGTACTTCTTTATGATGTACTTTAGCAAAAAAACATCGAAAGACGAACGCTCACGCATTTTGGCTTATATTCCTTTATTTATTGCTTCCATCGTCTTCTGGGCGATTGAAGAACAAGGCGCGAGTTTGCTCGCCGTCTATGCGGACAAGCGGACACAGCTGAATTTTGCCGGCATTCATATTTTACCGTCCTGGTTTCAGACATTGAATCCGCTGTTTATCGTCGTCTTTGCGCCGGTTTTGGCTTCGCTTTGGGTGAAGCTGGGAGACAGGCAGCCGTCTACACCGGTTAAATTTTCGTTTGGGCTTATCCTTGCTGGTTTGTCCTATATGGTCATGATGGCCCCGGCTTACTTTAACGGCTCTTCGTCGCTCGTGAGCCCGCTCTGGCTTGTATTGAGCTACTTCCTTGTCGTGATCGGGGAACTTTGCTTGTCACCGGTTGGTTTGAGTGTATCGACAAAGCTGGCGCCAGCCGCATTCTCGGCGCAAATGCTCAGCCTCTGGAACTTGTCTGATGCTGCGGCCCAAACGTTGAACGCCCAGCTTGTCAAACTGTACAGCGCCAACCATGAAGTGATCTACTTCGGCGGCGTCGGCCTTGTTTCGGTCATTTTGGGCATATTCCTGCTCCTCTACGCACCGGTTATCAAACGGCTAATGAGAGGGATAAAATAATAGATGAAGTGATGAAAAACCGGGGCATTGGTCCCCGGTTTTTTTAATGGATTTGCTGGTATGTGCCGTGTAACAATTGGAGTGGATGCTAATCGATTGGGGTAAGCTTAACCGTTGCTTCTGTCTGGACGGTGTAGCCGTCATACACCATAAACGTATAGGAAGCTTCGCCATTTACGCCAAGAATCGTATTCACATCTGGTACACCTTCTCCGTCAAAAGTGACGAAGTTCGATCCTTCACCAACCGGCGTGGCTTTATACCTTCCTTCCGGGATGTCTTTGCCAACTTCATATCTGCCGGCTGCCAACGTCTTTGGTGCACTTTTCGCTTTCTGCACCTGTCCTGTCAATGAAGCAAGGTCCTTTTTCTTGGCATCCACTTTGCTTTGAGTGGATTTTAATTCTGATTTTGCATTTTTCAAGTCAGCTTGTGCAACATCGACCTGTTTGTTCAAAGTATCGAGTTGCGTTTTAAGATCATCTTGCTGGGATACAAGTTCCTCGGCTGCATCATAGTCATCTTCCCTTAACGTAGATGGGCCCTATGTAAAGAAAAGCCTTCATTTTTGCACGCTTTCTTAACATAAACGCCCTCTAGGTTAAGGAAGAGCCTCTTTTTTTCACGCTTCCTTAACGTAGACGCCCTCTAGGTTAAGAAAGGCCTTCATTTTTCCACGCTTCCTTAACGTAGGGCTTGCTGAACACGCAAAATTCTTAGATTTGGCAAGGATGCTGACAGTTTTGGCAAAAATTTAAATGGTTTTTTTAGAAAGTCCAGAGAAAAGCTTGCACTTGAAAGCTGATTCAAGGTATAGAGAAGACAAAATCGTATTTTCAAAGATGAAGTCTTTTATATTTTAAGACACAGGTTGTTGACCCTATATAAAAGAGAAAAACCCGTTTGGAAATCCTCTTTCCAAACGGGTTTTTGTTAAATGCTTTTCTTCTTTCGTGTCAGGCCGTAAGCGATGACAAGCAGGATGAACCATACCGGTGTCACAAATAAGGCAACACGCGTATCTTTTGCTATCCCCAGAACCACGAGGACAAAAACAAAGAACAAGAGTACAATCCAGTTGATGACCGGGGCAAACGGCAATTTAAAAGAGATTTTGGCCGCTTCTTCCGGCATATTTTTCCGGAAACGCAAGTGGGCAACCATAATGACGCCCCACACCCAGACAAAACAGATGGATGAAATGCTTGTGACAAGCGTAAAGACTTGCGTGCTCTTCATAAAATAATTCAGCATAACGCCGATTAACAGCATGATCGTTGAACCAAGCAAAGCAGGTGCCGGGACATTCCGCTTGTTTAACTTTTTAAATATTTTCGGTGCTTTTCCATCTTCTGCAAGAGAATACAGCATACGGCTTGTACTGAAAATGCCGCTGTTGCACGAGGAAGCCGCCGAAGTGAGCACCACAAAATTGATGATACCTGCTGCAGCCGGCAGACCGATATCAGCAAATACCCGGACAAACGGGCTCGCATCCGGATTCAGCCGGTTCCAAGGATAAATCGACATGATGACAAACAAAGCGCCGACATAAAACAGTAAAATCCGCAGCGGAATCTGGTTGATCGCTTTTGGCAGCGTCTTTGATGGATCCTCTGCTTCCCCGGCTGTTACGCCGACCAGTTCAATCCCGACAAATGAAAAGACGGCCATTTCAAACGCTAGCAAAAACCCTTTTGAGCCATTCGGGAAAAAGCCGCCGTGCTGCCACAGGTTTGTAAAAGAGGCGTGCCCCCCATTGCTTTGAAAACCAGCGAACACGAGGAGAATGCCGATAACAATCAGGGCAATAATGGTGACAACTTTAATAATAGCAAACCAAAATTCCATTTCCCCGAATGCTTTGACTGTCGCAATATTGATGAGAAACAAAACAGCGACGCAAATCAAAGCAGGAATCCACTGTGGCAGATCGGGTACCCAAAATTGAACATACATACCGACTGCGGTAATTTCGGCAATACCGGTTACAATCCAGCAAAACCAATAGGTCCAGCCGGTAATAAAGCCTGCCCACGGTCCGATAAATGTTTCAGCAAAATGGGTAAACGACCCGGTAATCGGCTTGTACATCAGCAGTTCGCCGAGTGCCCGCATCATAAAGAAAAGGGCTAAGCCGATTACGAAGTATACGAGCATAATAGACGGGCCGGCAAAGTGAATCGATTTGCCGGAACCAAGGAAAAGCCCCGTTCCAATTGCGCCCCCGATCGCAATCAATTGAATATGGCGGTTTTTCAGCCCGCGACTCAGCTCTTGTCCATTCGGGCTTTGATCCATACCGATCAACTCCTTATCTATGTATAAATTTGATTATATCACAATATTCTTATTTGTTGCGGGTAAAAAGCAAACCGTATGTGCAAGATCCTCCCACGGTTGTGTACGGGTGTTATGGGACCTCTTTTTTGTTTTCGCTTTCAAAAGGACGGATTAAAACTTCTCATTTTTGAGAAAATTTAGCATGCAGAAGCGAACCGGCCCATGAAAAGAGCCGGCAAGCCTGGGTTTAAGCAAACCATTGCGTTTTTTCTTCTGCTGGTGTCCGTTGCGCTTTGATGTCCAATTCTCTTTTCGGATAGCCGACATAGATGAGCCCGGCAATTTTATCTGCCGGTTCGAGATTAAGATAGTTTTTCAATTCGGGTTCATGCGCGATGTCACCGGTCCTCACGATTGTAGCCAAACCGAGCTCGGTTGCCGTAAGCAGCAGGTTTTGAATCGCACAACCGGTCGCAACGATTTCCTCAATTTCCGGAACAATGCCGGAAGGGCTGACGGCAACCGCAATAACCACCGGCGCCCGCAGTGGCCCTTTGCGCGCTTTTTCAATCTTTTTCGCCGCTTCTTCTTCACTCAGGCCTTCCGCTTTCTGGGCTGCAATCCGAGCCATTTCCTCCCCGAGTTTGACACGCCCTTCTCCTTTAAACACGCGGAATTTCCACGGTTCTGTTTTCTTATGGTTCGGTGCCCATGTGGCAGCTTCAAGCAATGTTCCAATCACATCATCTGGTACCTCTTTATCGTCTGTCACGCCGATGGAACGGCGCGATTTGATCAGATCCATGACACCCATTTTCCCAACTCCTTTAGCCATACTAATTTAAGTATAAGACAGGAAAATGCGTCAATCAACAAAAAACATTTTTCCACCGTGGAAATACATTATTGAAAAATGGCGCTGATCTTTTGCACATCCGCTTCCGTCAAGCTGACTTCCAATGTTTTCAGATTGTCAATCACCTGCTCCGGCCGTTTGGCACCCGGAATAACAGCATCAATGGAAGGCTGGGCGAGATACCAAGCAAGGACAACATGCGCGACATCCACGCCTTTTTCTTTCGCAATCGGGCGGAGTTTTTCAACCTTTTCCAAATTGCGGAGATAGGTTTCCCCTTGGTAAAGCGGATTTTTCGCACGGCCGCCTTCAAATTTGGTATCTTTTGTATATTTGCCGGCGAGCAGCCCGGATGCGAGCGGAAAATACGGGATAAACGAAATACCGTTTTCCGCTGTGTACGGAAGCAAGTCTTTTTCAGCCTCGCGTTTGAATAAATTGTACTCCGACTGCAGCACATCGACATACCCGTCTTTGTTTGCCTCTTTCAATTGTTCAATGGAAAAATTGGAAACACCAATTGCACGGATTTTCCCTTCATCTTTCAGTTCTTTCAAGGCGCCGACCGCTTCGTCTTTCGGGGTATGGTCATCCGGGAAATGGATATAAAACAAATCAATATAATCGGTTTGCAGGCGTTTCAGGCTGCTTTCGACCGCTTCTTTTAAAAATGCAGGAGAGTTGTCAAACACCACTTTTCCATCGACAAATTTATGTGCACCTTTTGTGGCGAGCACGACCTTGTCACGGCCGCCGTGTTCTTTTAGCACCTCGCCGATCAGCTCTTCCGAACGTTCCGGCCCGTAAATAAACGCAGTATCAAGAAAATTGATGCCGTGATCAATTGCCGTGCGCACAACTTCTTTTCCGGTTTCATCGTTGAGATTCGGGTGAATATTATGTCCGCCGACCGCGTTTGTGCCGAGGCCGACCGGGTTGACATACAAATCCGATTTGCCGAGTCTTCTTTGTTTTTCCATCTTACCTCCGCCTTTCTCTTCAGATTTCAATCCTTATCATAGCAAATCAAAAAGAAATGTAAAAATATTTCGGTTTCCGGTCAAACAGGCACATGTGCGAGCTGTTTGCATACAAATGGGAACGTGTGAGAGAAAAAGGAGGGGTTATTGTGGCAAGAACGTTAGCTTGGCATGAAACATTGGAAATTCATGAGCTGGTTGCATCCCAGACGATTTGTTTGATCCGGTTTAAATCAGTCGTAAGAAATGTGTCCGATGCAGGGCTCCGGGAACTGTATACGTTTTCGATCCGGGCACTTGAAAAAAATATTCGCGACCTTCTGCAGTTTTATCCGCAGGCGCCGCGGGAAGAGGAAATAGAAGAAAACGAGGAGCGGCAAACCAATCCCGGTTTTCAGGCCGGTGAACTGCTGACCGCTTCCAAAACGGCTGTACGAAATTATGCGACTGCCATTACAGAAACAGCCACGCCGGCATTGCGCACCGTGCTTGTCCGCCATTTGAACAGCGCGATCGACTGGCATGCGCGCGTATTCAACTATATGCATGAACATGGTATGTACCAGGCCTACAACTTAAGCCAATTGCTGAACAACGATGTCCGGAACGCCAACCGGGCGCTGCAAATGCGGGAAGAAGAGTGAAGAATCCGGCCCCCGTGCTACATTAAATGCGGCACTAGCGAGTGACCCGGCGCACATGCTGCAATAAATGCAGCACCAGAGCGGCAGACAGAAATCAGCCGGTACCTATTTTCAGGGTAGACGCCAATGCCGCAAAGAATTTGGCACCAGCGCAGGAACAGAAATCAGCCAGTGCCTATTTTCAGGGCAGACGCCAATGCCGCAAAGAATTTGGTACCAGCGGAAGAATGAAAATTCCGTCGCAAATTTTCGGGATAGACAGCCATGCTTGAATATGACACCAGCCGTAGAATGAAAGTCATCCAACAAGATAGGCTCCATGCCGCAATGAATGCAGCACCAGCGCAGGAACAGAAATCAGCCAGTGCCTATTTTCAGGGAGAAAGCCATACCCATTGAATGCAGTGCCAGCAAGTCACCCACCGAGATAGGCGCCCATGCCAAAATGAATGCGTACCAGCGGTGGAACGGCCCATATTTCCAGTGTAATCGCCCGGCGGCAAAATAAATAGCGCCCGCAGAAGGATGAAAATCAGCCGGCGTAATGTTCCGGATAAAAGAATGGAAAACCGCGGATCGATTGTTCATCCGCGGTATATCCTTTAAATAGTACAGCGAGCAGTCCGCAACCGGAATGAACCGGATCCGGCCCCATATCCAATGGGATGAGACAAGCCATACCCGCTGTTTTTTTCTGTGTTTCATTACCATTTTGTCTTATTCAGAAGCCGAATGGCCAAATCTACCGGCTTGCTCTGGCTCATTGATTTTTGCCAACGCCTTATTCCAGATTGCTGTGCCGGTTCAACGCTGCTTCATTCCCCGATTTCTGCTGTTCGGCAATTTTCAGGCAAACCGCGTCAAAAAACAGATGAACAGACTGGTCGAACAATGAGCTGAGCGGCTGTCTGCTTTCAATTTCTCCCGGCCTCCGGTATTTCGTGGCGGACGGAATATGAACCACGCTATCCGAAGTTTGCGCAAGTCTCGAAGACGGATCAGAAGTCACACCCACAACGGATACACCATTCTTTTTCGATTTTTCCGCCGCTTGCACCACATTGGAAGTCGTGCCGGAACCAGAAACTGCAATCAATAAATCTCCCGGCTGAATCGAAGGAGTGATCGTCTCGCCGACGACAAACACATGGAAACCAAGATGCATGAGCCGCATCGCAAAAGACTTGGCCATCAGCCCCGAACGCCCCTCGCCCAATACAAAAATGCTTTTCGGAGAAGCAAGCATATCCGCCAGCTTTTCCACTTGTTCCCCGTCTATTTTTGAAAACACCGTTTGAATTTCATTTAAAATGACTTCTATTTCCCGATTCATTTCAATGCCTCCCAAGCTTCTTTTATCTTTTGTGCCGCAAGCAAAGGATCACTTGCCTTGCTGATTGCTGAACCAATAATGAGCACATCCGGCTGAAGGGCGCGGACGGCAGCCAAATTTTCCAGTGAAATGCCCCCGGCTACTGCAAGCTGCTGGTTGCGTGATGCTGCGCGGCGCCCCCACGTTCCGCCTCCGCCTTCTTCCTGCTGGTCCTTGCTGATATGCTGGCAGACGATGATGTTTTCCAAACGGGCAATCTCCTTCTGTTGATGCGCCTCTGTATTCAAAAGGTCGACCATCACTTGCCTATCAAACTGCCCGGCCGTATCCAAACACGTACGGAGTGTGACAGGAGGGGCTGCCCCCATCACAGTCGCAATGTCGGCTCCCGCCCGAAAACAAAGTTCAAATTCGTACTTCGCATTGTCGAACGTCTTGATATCGGCTACCACCGTTTTGTCCGGAAACCGGTTTTTTATGTCATAAATGCTTTTGACGCCGAATTCTTTAATTAACGATGTGCCGACTTCAATCCATTCTATCGCTTTTTCCGCTTTTGCTGCAATTTCGATTGCTTCCTGGATGGTGAAACGGTCTAATGCCAGTTGAATCTTCATTTTAAAACCGCCTTTGCTTTAAGATTTTCCGGTGTCTTAAGAGACGCCTGTTTTTTTGTTCGGACCATCAAGGTTAACAAAACCGAGACAAGGAGCGAAACCGCCATAAAGATAAAGGATGCCTGCGTGCTGCCCGTCGCCCCATTTAAAAATCCGACAATGTATGCGCCAACAAAAGAGCCTAAAGCACCCATGCTGTTGATAAACGCATTGGCACTTCCTGATACATTTTTCGGCAAAATTTCCGGCATGATTGCGAAAAACGGCCCGTATGGTGCATACATGGCGCCTCCCGCAATGACAAGCAGCGCGTAAGAGAACCAGAAATTTGATGAACCGATCAAATAAGAACCGTAGAAGGCAATGGTGCCGATCAATAGCGATACCCAGACAAATGTTTTGCGATTTAGCGTTTTATCGGAAAAATAGGAAACAGCGATCATCCCGATTGTCGCCAGTAAGTATGGAGCGGCAGACAGCCAGCCCGTTGCCACAATATCCATATGGGAGGCCGCTTTTATCATGGACGGCAGCCACATGACAAATCCGTAGACGCCGATGCTCCATGCAAAATACTGAACCGCGAGAATGAGCACCGTTTTATTGCGGAACATTTCTTTATACCCCGCTACTTTGATCATTCCTTTTTGTTCTTCTTTCATTTCAGATGCGATGTTTTCCTTTTCCTCATCCGTCAGCCACTTTGCTTCTTCCGGCTTATTTTCAACCAGCTTCCACCAGAAAAATGCCCAAACGATGGCCGGAATCCCTTCCACAATAAACATTCCCCTCCAGTCAAACACCTTTAACAAATAACCGGAAACAATGGACATCCATAAAACGGTGACAGGATTGCCCAAAATTAAGAAGGTGTTGGCACGGGAACGCTCTTCTTTTAAAAACCAGTTGCTCAAAAAGACGAGCATTGCCGGCATAACGGCAGATTCTACGACACCGAGGAAAAACCGGATCGGATACAGCCATGCGACATTATGGACCAGACCGGTTGCAGAAGCAAGCAGGCCCCAGAGAATCAGGCTGACAAATACGAGCTTCTTGGCACTTCTTTTTTCTGCATACGCCGCGCCCGGAATTTGAAAGAAGAAATAACCAAGAAAAAATAATGCCGATAAAAAGGAGGCAACACCTGTTGTTATATTTAAATCGTGCGCCATTCCGCCCGCTGCACCAAAGCTGTAATTCGCCCGGTCGAAATAGGCAAGGCTGTAGGTAATGAAAGCGATTGGAACCAGATGCAAAAATCTCTTCTTGCTTGCGACATTTCTCAACGACTTTTCCATTCCAAAACACTCCTTTGTTGTGGGTTTAACCGTTTTTCACCGAATGCCCGTTCATAAATGCCAACAGTTCTTCCCGGGTCGGAAGCCCGTTTTTATCCCCGGAAGACATGGTTTGTAAAGCGCCGATTGCATTCCCTCTTTCCGCTGCTTCAAATGGAGTTAAACCGTCGAACAGGCCGCTTAATACACCGGCTGCAAATCCGTCTCCAGCACCAACCGTATCCACCACTTTGGTAACCGGGAAGCCTGGAACGGTATGCGCTTTCTTTTCCGTTGCCACATAGGCGCCTTTTGCCCCGAGTTTGACAAACACCATTTTGGCACCGCGTTCGAGATAATCGTTCGCGATATCTTCAGGTGCTTGATAGCCGGTCAAAATTTTCCCTTCTTTGATACCGGGAAAAACAATGTCGGCCTGGCAGGCGTATCTTTGAATCGTTTCCGCCATCGTTTTTTCGTCTTTCCACATGGAAGGGCGCAAATTCGGATCAAACGAAACGATACTGCCTTCTTTTTTGGCTTTTTGTATGAAAGCTTCGCTCAGTTCCCGTACGCACGGGGAGAGTGCGAGCGGGATCCCCGTTAAGTGATAATGTTTTGCATGCATTTCTCTGAGTTCAGGGAAATCTTTGATCCCCATCAGGCTTGCGGCGGAGTTTTTACGGTAGTAATAAACACCCGGATCGCCTTCCGATACTTTTTCTTTCAATTGAAATCCCGTCAAGTTTTCTTCGTCTCTTTTAATCAAGGAAGTATCCACTTTTTCACGCTGCAGTTCCTGGATGATATAATCGCCAAGCGGGTCTGTTCCGACTTTGCTCAGCCACAGTACCCGGTACCCGAGGCGAGAAAGTCCGATTGCCACATTTGTTTCCGCCCCTGCCAGTTCTTTTGTAAAATGCCGGACCGAGGCGAGCTGTCCGGGTTCTTCCGCAATAAACATGCCCATCGCTTCTCCGAATGTCAGCACATCATACACTTTCATTTACGAACACCTCTTCTTTCAGCAGTTCGATGTAATCTTTCAAATCACTTGTAATCGGAAATTCTAACGCAATCGCGGCTTCTTTTGGCAACAGATGCAGCAACCGTTTCCATTTTTGCCTGCCGTTTTGGCCAATTGGGATCGTTGCATAACCGGATGCCGTTTCCACCACTTCTTTCACGTGAATGTATACTACCTCGTTTTTTAAAGCGGCAGCGGCCTCTTCAGCATCTTCCCCTGTGTAAGCCCAGTTGCCGATATCACAGGTAAAACGGATCGGAATGGCCTTGCTGCGGCATGCTGCAAAAAATGGCGCGAGCCGCTCTGTTTTTCCCCCGAGGTCCGTTTGATCATTCTCGATGGTCACCAGGATGCCGGCATTCGAAAAGCAGGCGGCAGCTTTGGCAAGCGTATCCACATCAGATAGACCCTCCCGGTAGTTGCCCAATGAAAATTTGATGAGTTTTGCCCCGAGCTCCACAGCCTCCTGCCTATAAGGCGCCACATCGATAACTTGATGATCCTCCCCAAATAAAGAAACCGGGCAGGAATAGTAAGGGATCAGCCCCGCCTTATCGAGCATGCCTTTCACCGCGGGTAAAAGAGAAGACGGGTCTTCAAGCAGCTCCCGCCGGATTTCCACCCCGTCACATCCGGCCTTGCGTATGGCGGCGAATAACACCGGGTAAGATAAAATGGCAGTATCCTGAAATGCATTCATGGTGACAAATAAATGGGCCATTGGTGTTTCCTCTTTTCTTGTGTGTTGGAACCGAATTTCTTGGGACCGATACCATTTTTCAATGCCGGATCTGTATTTTATAAATTGAATAAAATATCGCAGCTCTGTTGCCTGCTGTAAAAAATAGTCATCGTGCAAATTGGTGCTTGGGAACTTAAGTACAACTTATATAGTTTGCAAAATTTCCATGAGCAGTACGATGTTGGGATTTTTTTTGGTTTTTCCCGTTTACTCTATCTATCGTTTTTCCTGTTTTGGATGCTTCCAGAAGCTCTTTTTCTTTTTAGATGGGACCGGTACCATTAAAGGGGAAAGCTGCCACTTTTGTCTTGACCAATCCCATGTTGACATCTTTTCAATCCTGCGAGCTGATCCTTTGACGCAGGATTTCAGCCTGTATCGTCGCCTCTTTCGGTGAAACCGATCTCATTTTTCCTTAGGGGGGAAGTTATCTCCCCGGGGCAGATTCCCTTTCAATCAAACGCGTCTGGTAAGAGATCGTCTGAACCGGCGATTCGTTGTCCGCCAGCCGTTTTAAAATGAGTTCCATTACCGTTTTGCCAATTTGATAAGTCGGCTGTTCAATGGTGGTAATGCCTGAAAATACGGCGGCTGCCCACTCCGGATTGTCAAAGCTCAGAAAACCGGTATCGTCAGGAATTTTATAGCCCTGCTCTTTCAGTTTGATAATGATTTTTAACGCGATGACACTGTTTCCGGCAATGATGGCTCTTGGTTCTTTGCTGGTGCGGGACAAAAACGTATTGAGCTTTTTCTCCAATTGGCTTTCGTCCCTGAGATCCACTTCAAACAAGTCTTCCAGGCTCGGGTGACTGGGGCTAACCAGCCGTAAAGCCTCCTGAAATCCTGTATACCGTTCGTGCCGCGGGCTGAAATGTGCAACCGGCTCTGTAAAATAGCCGATTCTTTTATAATTTTTCTTTATCAGATAGGACACGGCCTGCATCACGGCCCCGCGGTTATCAATTTCAACGGTATCAAACGGCAGCTCAGGAATTTTACGGTCAACCAGGACAATCGGGGTTTTGCCGTTTTCCGACAAGGTTTCCAAAAAGTCGCTGTTTCCTCCTGTTGTTTGAATCAGCAGCCCATCAATCTTGTGGGACTGCAGCATGGAGATATACTCGCGTTCTTTCGCCGGACGGTTATCAGAGTTGCAAATCAGCAAACTGTAGCCATGCTGCTTGCAGACATCCTCAGCCCCCCTTAAAATTGCCGTTGTATACGGGTTGGTAATATCCGCAACCAGCGCGCCAATCAAGTAGCTGCGGCTGCTTTTCAGCCCTCTCGCCAAATTATTCGGGCGGTATTGGAGTTCATCGATCACCTGTTTGATTTTTTGCTGGGTTTTCGGTGACAATTCATGAAACCGGCCGCCTAAATATCTCGAAACGGTTGATTTCGACACGCCAGCTTTTTTTGCCACATCGTAAATCGTGACTTTCGCTTCTTTTCCCCTCATGTTGTTTACCATCCATCTTTAAAATGAAACCGGTACCATTTGATTTCATTATAACAAAGTGAGAGGAGCTGTCAATCAAAAATGAACGAAAATTTTTTCCGACTCCCCTCGGTTTTGTGCCGCCGCATATGAAAAAGAGCTCTTTTTCAAGAGCTCAGTTTTTAAATGAGTGAATCGGGGCCGGGATTCTGCCGCCGCGGGCAATGAAGTCCGCTGATGAAAAGGAATGGACGCCCATCACCGGCGCATGTCCGAGCAGGCCGCCAAATTCGATCGTATCGCCAACCTTTGTGCCCGGTGCCGGAATGATGCGGACCGCTGTCGTTTTATTGTTAATGACGCCAATTGCAGCTTCGTCCGCGATCATTGCTGAAATCGTTTCTGCCGGAACATCGCCCGGAATTGCAATCATGTCAAGGCCGACGGAGCAGATCGCGGTCATCGCCTCCAGTTTTTCGAGATTCAAGGACCCGCGGTTGACCGCATCAATCATGCCGGCGTCTTCAGAAACCGGGATGAATGCGCCGCTTAAGCCGCCAACATGGCCGCATGCCATAACACCGCCTTTTTTCACGGCATCATTCAGCAAAGCGAGCGCCGCCGTTGTTCCGTGCGTACCGACAGACGCAAGGCCCATTTCTTCCAAAATATGGGCTACAGAGTCGCCAACAGCCGGTGTCGGGGCAAGCGACAAGTCGACAATCCCGAACGGAACACCGAGCCGTTTGGATGCTTCCATGCCGACAAGCTGGCCCATCCGCGTAATTTTAAATGCGGTTTTCTTGACCGTTTCCGCAACGACATCAAACGGTTCGCCTTTCACTTTTTCAAGGGCGCGTTTTACCACACCCGGGCCGCTGACGCCGACGTTGATGACGACATCCGCTTCACCAACCCCGTGGAACGCGCCAGCCATAAACGGATTGTCTTCCACCGCATTCGCGAACACAACGAGTTTTGCACAGCCGAGCCCTTGCGTATCGGCAGTCAGCTCGGCCGTCTTTTTGATGATGACACCCATATCACGGACCGCGTTCATGTTAATGCCGGAACGTGTCGAGCCAACATTGACCGAGGCACAGACTCGTTCGGTTTCAGCCAGTGCCCTTGGAATCGAATCTATCAATATTTTATCGCCTTTGTGGCAGCCTTTTTGCACCAGCGCCGAAAAGCCGCCAATAAAGTGAACGCCGACTTTTTTCGCAGCCGCATCAAGGGTCTTGGCAAAAGCAATGTAATCTTTTTCGTCCGTTGCCCCGGCGATGAGGGAAATCGGCGTGACCGAGATGCGTTTGTTAATGATCGGGATACCGTATTCCGATTCAATCTCTTCCCCGGTTCGGACAAGGTTTTCTGCCAATCGCGTTATTTTATCATAAATCTTCCGTCGCACCTTTTCCCCGTCCGCGTCAATGCAGTCGAGGAGCGAAATGCCCATTGTGATGGTGCGGATATCGAGTTTTTCTTCTTCAATCATCCGGATGGTTTCAAGTATTTGTTTCGTTTCCATGATTGTCCCCCGTTTTTACAAGCTGTGCATCGATTGGAAAATTTCTTCGCGCTGAATTTTGATTTGGACTTGCAGTGCTTCGCCTTTTTTCGCAAGGGCTTGTTTGATTTCATCAAAATTCGCTTCAGCTTTCGACAAATCGAGCATCATCATCATCGTGAAATAACCGCTCATGATGGTCTGGCTGACATCGAGAATATTAATCTTTAATTCTGCCAGCTGTGTGCTGACACCGGCAATGATGCCAACCTGATCTTTGCCGATTACTGTCAAAATTGCTCTCATTTTGTCCACTCCTGTTTTGTAAAAAAATTCATATCCTTACTATCACAAATTTTTCCGGTCTTGTCTATGTATATTTTTGGAATTTTTCATTAAAAAATAGGGCAGCAAGATTGAAACTCCCCTGCTTCCCTTTTCGCCGTAAACAGATTGTCGCAAACTTTCAGTATCATATAGAGAACAAGCGCACCGGCAACGAGGCCAGCCCCCGCAAGCCGGTTTTTCGTGCACAATTCTAATCTGTTTTTATCGGCAATGGAGACGCCGCCTGCTAAAAATCATGTGTTAAAAGCTGTTCTTCCACCACCCGGGTCAGCTTTCGTAGCTGTCAATCATATTCGCAATATGTGTGTAGGCGCCGCCTGCTTAAAGCATGTCAACAACGATCCTGCGCTCAAGCTGTTCTTTCTTTATACCGCCCGGGTCAGCTTTCAAAGCTGTCAATCATATTCGCGATATGCGTGTAGGCGCCGCCTGCTGCAAGCGCGCCCGCAACAAGGATGGCTTCCGCAAGTTGTTCTTCCGTTGCGCCCGCTTTTTGCGCCTGTTTGGAATGAAAATCAATGCAATACGGGCACTCGGTAATATGGGCGACCGCAACAGCAGCCAGTTCTTTGACAAGCGCAGGCAATTTGCCGGCTTTCATAGCAGCAGCACCGAACGCATTGTAGGCCGCGAAGCCGTCTTTGGCAAGATGGTTCATGTTGGCAAGTTTTTTCATATTGGATTTTTTGTAAATCGTATCACTGGCATCTTCAATCAGGGCAAGCTGCATATGGACACTGTGGGCCACCGCGCCGCCTGCTTCCAGCGCTGCTGCCACAAATGCCGCTTCTGTAAGTTCTTCAAGACTGACACCGGCTGCTTTTGCTTTTTTTGTATGAATGTCAAGGCAATACGGGCATTTTGTCGCATGGGCCACGGCGACGGCGATGATTTCTTTGTCCCGGGCAGAAACGGCACCGTCTTTAAACACTTCGGCATTGAGGCGGTCAAAAGCAGCCGCCTGTTCCGGCGCAAGGTCTTTTAATTTCGATAGATGTTGCAGCATATCTTTTTCATAATACGACATAAAGGACACTCCTCCCAATTGGAATACTTGTTTTTCATTATAGCCCTTCCATCTGAAAATGAATATTCATCTGCTTTTGTGTGGTAAAATGGGAAGAAGATCAATATCAGGATGGTGATGGTTTTGTTTGATTTTGATACAGTCATTGAGAGAAAAAATACCGCTTCTGTTAAATGGGAGCAGGTCAAACAGGTCTTCGGGGAAGAAGATGTGCTCCCGATGTGGGTGGCCGATATGGATTTCAACCCGCCGCATGAAGTGGCGGAAGCGATTAAAAAGCGGGTTGAACACGAAATTCTCGGATATGCGTTTGTGCCGGATTCCACTGCAGAAGCGATTCAGGCATGGCTGAAAAAGCGTCATAACTGGGACATCCACCCGGCGTGGATCGCGTACTGTACCGGCATTGTCCCGGCGATCAGCACAGCCATTCAGGCATTTACCGAACCGGGCGATAAAGTACTGCTGATGTCTCCGGTGTACCATCCGTTTTTCCATATGGTTGAAAAAAACGGCCGCGTTGTCGCAAACGCGCAGCTGAAGCTTGTGGAAAACCGGTTTGAAATCGACTGGGAGCAGGTTGAAGCGCGGCTGAAAGAAGGGGCAAAGCTGTTTTTAGGCTGCAATCCGCATAATCCGGGCGGGCGCGTCTGGACGAAAGACGAGCTTATGAAAATGGCGGATCTTTGCGCGCAGTATAACTGTTTGTTTTTGTCCGATGAAATCCACTCCGACCTTGTATACCCGCCGCATACCCATGTGCCGGTTGCTTCGCTCGGGGACAAGTACCGCGATATGACCATCACCTGCATTGCGCCGACAAAAACGTTTAATCTAGCCGGGATCAAAGCTTCTGCCGTCATCATTCCGAACCCGGAACTGCGCAAAAAGTTCAAAGATGTGCAGGCGGTAAACGGGACATCTGCCTTGAATACATTTGGCATTGTCGGCATGGAAGCAGCATACCGGCACGGCAGCGAATGGCTGGATGCGCTCCTTGTTTACTTGAAGGAAAATATTGATACAGCGGCACGGTTCATCGCGGAACGCCTGCCGGAAATCCGGGTGATGGAAACAGAAGGTACGTATTTAATGTGGCTCGACTGCCGCGCATATGGCCTGGAAGAAGAGGCATTGAAGGACCGTTTATGGAAAAAAGCAAAGCTCGGCGTCGAAATCGGCAGCAAATTCGGCCCCGGTGGAGAAGGCTTTATCCGCATGAATATCGCCTGCCCACGCAAAATTTTGATGGAAGGCTTAAACAGGCTCGAAAAGGCCTTTTCGTAAGGAAAAGGCCGGCCCAAAAGGTTTGGGCCGGCCTAGGTGTTTTTGGGTGCTTGCAATGCGGGATGATGGAGTCTTTATGTTTTTCGCGTCCTTGAGCATGTTCGCAGTCCCCTTGGAAGTTTAACCAATATCCACAAACCTTTCTTTTTCAAGGATTCTAATCACTTGGCTTAGGTCTGGCACAATATCGGAGGTATGTTTTTCATTTTCAAGTTGAGTATTTAAGTCTTTTCTAACTGATACAGGTAATGCGGTGCTGCAACACAACAACACAAAGTCATAATATATAAATAATTCAATCAAAATATATCTTTGAACAATCTTTGTTTTTCAACAGGATGGACTCAGTAAAATCCAATGGGAACAGGAAGCCCTTCATTTTCTAAGAATATGTTGATTCGCTGTTTTTGATTTGAGAAGGTTTTAATAGATCTTCAAAAATGGATTTGATTGAGTTATCTTCTATAATACAGAAAAAATATGTATGAATAAGATAGTGCCTCCCAAAATTTGCCAATCACGAAATCAAAACGACAAATTCCGAGAACTGGCCGGTAACCGATTAATAAATAACTCAACTTTCGCACCTAGAAAATCATAATAAATTCAGTGCTGGCTAATGTCTATTACGTCTCAGATACAGCACTTGACAGTAAAATTAATATATGAAAAAACACCTCTACTTTTGGTATAGTTGATTTATCGACAATCACTACCAAATAGAAGAGGTGTCTCCTACTATGATAGCGAAAAACAGCCTGAATAATCAACTACCAAATGAAATAAAATCAACACCTGAATCCGTGACGAAATTTTCACTTAACGTTAACCCATTCGCATGAAATCTAGTATAATAAGCATATCCATTAAATTTAACTCATTCCACATTCAGGTGATCTAATGAAAAAGTTAGTGATAGAAGCCACGAAAGAACGAATTGTTGCCCAAAGCGGTTTAGCGATAGTAGGGAATTTACTAAATCTAACGAATTTAGCTTCCAGGTTAAATGCCTATCGACTCCCTGATATTTCCAGAAATCCCGTCTGTTCCAATGCTGATGTAGCCAAATCCTATATTGGCCTGCTTTGCCAAGGAAAAAGTGATTATGACAATATTGAAACCTTCCGCGAAGATGCTTTTTTTGCACTGGCTTTGGATATCCAAAGGGTTCCTTCCAGCCCGACTTTAAGGCAGCGATTGGACCATGCTGCCTTGACGGAAAAATGGAAAGCGATCTTGCATGAAGAATCGCTGAATCTGATCCGCAATACAAATGCGGAAATTAGCCCAGTTTACTCCAAAGACAAGCCGTATATCCCGGTTGATCTGGATGTCTCCCCTTTTGATAACTCCAAAACAAAAAAAGAAGGAGTGGAAAGAACCTATAAAGGCTGCGACGGTTATGCACCTATGTTCGGTTACATTGGGCAGGAAGGCTACTGCCTGCATGTTGAGATGCGAAAGGGAAATGACCACTGCCAAAAAGGTACGCCGAATTTTATCAAGGAAACCATCCAATCTGCCAGGAGATTAACGGATCAGCCATTGCTTTTCAGGCTTGATTCCGGAAATGACAGCCGGGATAATCTCATCATTTTCTTGGAAGAACATGCAAGCTTTGTTATCAAACGCAATCCTCGTAAGGAAAAAGCAGAAGACTGGCTTCATATTGCCCAAAAATATGGGATCTGCTGTGAAGAACGGGAAGGAAAGAAGGTTTACCTTGGATCCATCCCCGAAACCATTCAATTAAAAGACCAGATACGAACCATCCGAAAAGTCTTTAAAGTGATCGAAAGAACCATCTCAAGAGACGGCCAGATTTTTTTGATTCCCGAATATGAATTTGAAACCTACTGGACAGATCTTGAAGTGCCGCCTCATGTGGTGATCTCTCTCTATCATGACCATGGCACATGCGAACAGTTTCACAGTGAAATTAAATCAGAACTGGATCTGGAACGGTTGCCATCGGGCAAATATGAAACGAATGGCCTTGTGCTCCATTTTGGTGTATTTGCGTATAATTTACTTCGTTTGATCGGACAAGAAAGTTTGAAAAAACAAGATGCACCATTGAAAAAGAAAGCAACACGAAGAAGAATCCGAACTGTCATCCAGAATATGATTACACTGGCTTCAAAGCTTGTTTACCAAGGTCGGCAATGGAAATTAAAAGTGACGGCGACCAACAAATGGTTGCCGACTTTTGCTCGCTTATACGATGCCTTTTACTAGACAACCAGGGTAATAAGCGATAAGAAGAAAAGCCGAAATAAACCAGAAAACTTGCAAAAAAATGGAAATTTGCAGGTTTATTTTTCGTGCCTAAAATAAATGAAATAGGAAAAAATTTACCTACCAAAGTTACAAAGATATATTTTATGAATAATCAGTTACATCTAGAAATCCACACTTGGGAAAACTACCTATTACCGATGTTTGTTAGATTTTCGTCACGGATTCAGGTTATAGTTAATGTCATTTAAATCGTTCCCAGACAGGAAGAGCCCATTTTGGCAAATTACTCTTTTCAAAAGTAATCTGACCATCATTTACTTCCAAAACAATTTCCCCGTTATATAGACTATTGTCGATTAACACAAGATTATCAGCCATAGTGGCATAGTTATGTAGATGTTCAAAAGACGTTTTATTTCGTCTGAGGATATCCTCAGTTGGGATGTCATGCCCACCATTTTTAACTCTCATTGCAACCCGTTCAATATTCTGATTCACATTATTTAGAGCTACGTAAAACATGGTAATTTTATAACCCATCGCTTTTGCTTTCTCCATTTGTCTAATGACATTTCCACCAGCAAGCGTTGTCTCGATAGAAAAATCCTTACCTTCTTGAATGTATTCATTTACTGATTTTATAACTTCTTTTCCCGCTGTTACCCTTTTTGATTCAGGGTTATCCGGATCAATTTTTCTTGCTGTAGCATCCGGATCAATGTTAATATCAATACCAATTTTGTCAATAATTAGGGCTTGCTGAATAAGCAAAAGTTCCAGATTTGACAAGGATTTTGGCTACTTTTGTCGAATATAAAGTGTAAGGATTTCAAAGGAAACACGTAAAAAACCTTGCACTTGGAGGCTGTTACGATGTACAAAAAGACCGAACATCAATTAACTTTTGTAGATGATTTTTTTCTACCATTCGGTGGGAAATTAAATAAAGAAAATCGCTGGGTCCGTCTTGCTGAAATGATTCCTTGGTGGGTGGCCGAAGAAAAGTATGCCAAGTCCTTCAAGAAGAAATTCAAAGGCGAAAAGGCTTATTCTGTCAGAATCGCTCTTGGGGCTCTTTATATCAAAGAACGGCTTGGGCTGTCTGACCGGGAAACAGTCGAACAGATCACAGAAAACCCGTATCTTCAGTATTTTATCGGCTTGCCTGAATTCCAGGAAAAAGCCCCATTCGACCATTCTCTGATGACTCGTTTTAGAAAACGTTTGGGCGCAAATATCATCAACGAACTGAATGAATGGATCGTTCTGGAAGAACAAAAACGCCAATTGGAAGAAGCATCTAAGGAAAACGACAACAATGATGATCAGGATCACGACGATGACGATCATGATGATGAAGATCGTAATGATCATGATCATGATCGTGGCGATCTTCAGCCTTCCGGTTCCGATTCAGAAAAGCATTCAACTGAATCGGCTTCTCCCAAAACGAAGAACAGAGGAAAGCTCATTTTGGACGCAACCTGTGCACCGGCTGATATTGCTTACCCTACAGACCTCGGGTTGTTGAACGAAGCCCGTGAGAAATTGGAACATATCATTGATGTCCTGCATGAACCACACAAAGGGAAATTACGTAAGCCACGGACCTACAGAAAAAGAGCCCGCAAGGACTATCTTTCTGTCGCTAAGCAACGTAAAGCTGGCGCCCGGAAAATCCGGAAAGCTGTAGGCAAACAGCTCGGATATGTGAAACGAGATCTGGAGATCATTAAAAATCTTGTTTCCCAAAGCTCTCTGTCTCTTTTAAGCAAAGATGAATACAGGCAACTTCTCGTGATTCATGAACTTTACCGCCAACAGGCAGAAATGTACAAAAAGAAAACACACCGGGTTGACCACCGGATTGTAAGCATTTCCCAGCCACATGTCCGTCCAATTGTGCGCGGCAAGGCAAAAGCGAACGTGGAGTTCGGTTCAAAAGTCGCCATCAGTGTCGTAGATGGTTATGCCTTGATTGAGCACCTCGACTGGGAAAATTACAATGAAGGGACCACTCTCAAGGAATCTGTTGAAAACTACTACAACCGGTTCGGATTTTATCCGGAAGCGATCTTGGCAGATAAAATTTACCGAAACCGTAATAATATGGCATACTGCAAATCTCTTGGCATTCGTCTGAGTGGGCCAAGGTTAGGACGCCCATCCAGAACGGAAGACAAAACCTTGGAACGCGTCGCAAGGCAGGATGCCTCTGAACGTAATGCCGTTGAAGGCAAATTTGGCGAAGGCAAGCGCAAGTATGGGCTGGGCCTTATTCGAGCACGCCTTCAGGAGACCAGCGAAACAGTAGTAGCCCTTCAATTCCTCATACTGAATCTGGAGCGCAAGCTCAGGGTTCTTTTTTTGAAATTTTTACACAACACTATTTTATATTTTGATAATCGGAATTTGGCTTGTATCTGACCAAATTTGATTCGTTCAGCAAGCCCTAATTAAGTTTCTTATTGTACTTTTTCCGCTTCCATTATTCCCCGCAAATACATAAAACATGGGGCTATGCTTATGCATTATGACTCACCATTATGCTTTAATGGGACTATATCTCCATTAGGATATTCCTTTACCAACTTGCCGTTTTTCTCGTACACAATATAAGTGTTATTTACTTTTGCATCAATTCTTGCTCGCTCGCCAGTCATCTTGATCCATTTGTCTGCCCAAGCAAATTTTCTTTTTGGAATATGATTTTGCTCTCCCAACTAGAAACACCACCTTCATATAAATCATTGATAACAAATGGATGCTACTGCGCTTCATCCTGCATGGCAAATATTGAAGCAGGACTTGCTGAATGCATGCATCCAGCAAGCCGAACCTTTATGAAACCCCCTTCTTCTATGAAGCAGGAGGGAGGGGGTTTTAGCAAATTGCATTTTTTTGATTTGCCCATTTCTATAAGCGTTTCAACTCTTCCTCAATCGGTGTATCTCCCGAAATGAGGTCGAATGCTTTCCGGTATGTTTTCGGTTCGTCGAGGCTTGCGAGAATGGTGCGTGCGACGTCTTCACGCGGAATGGTGCCGCGTTTTAAGTTTTCCGACGCTTCGACTTTTCCGGTGCCGGGTTCGTTCAGCAAGCCGCCCGGCCGAATGATCGTGTAGTTCAGCTTGGTCGACTGGAGCACGCGGTCTGCATAATGCTTGGCAACATAATACGGCTTGATGGCCTCGCTCCAGTTTTCGCGGTGGTGGGCCTGGAGCGCACTCACGATAACAAAACGGCTGATACCTGCTTTTTCTGCCGCCTCCATCGTTTTCACTGCGCCGTCCAAATCGACAAGCAGCGTTTTGTCTGCGCCCGTGTGCCCGCCGGAACCAGCGGTAAACACAATGCAATCGCATCCATTCGCCGCTTCCGCCAGCTCATCGACAGTGCCTTCCAAATCGGATATGACCGCATCTACCCCTTTTTGCCTGAAAAATTGAGCCTGTTCTTCTTTCCGCACCATGGCACGTGGGATATGGCGGTCACTTTTTTGTAAAAGATCCACAAGCATTTTTCCGATCTTTCCGTTTGCGCCTGCAACAAGAACTTTCATCCAATCCATCTCCTTTCGTTTTTTTCTATTATTTCAAAAGGAGTATGGAGAAGCAAATGATTGAGAAAAGTGGGATGCAGCGTACTTGAGGGTAGAACTTCCGTTGTTTCCACAGAAAAGCAAAAAATCCGCATTTTTTTGCGGATTTTTACTCCATAATGGACACACCTTGTTCTGAAATATGAAGCGCAAGCGGGATAATGCCTGAAGCTTCCCATGCTGCTTTCAAGGCGGCAGCTTTTTCCTTCCCTGCTACAAAGGCAATGCCGCAGTCTCCGCCACCCGAGCCCGATGATTTGCCGGCGCCGAAACGGCCGGCAATGTCTGCCAGTTGCTTCAATGGCGCCGTTTCAATGGTGGTATGGGCTGCTGCTTCAAGTTTCTGCAAAGCACGCCGGTTTTGCCGGATGTGCTCAAATACGCCAGCCGTATCTTGCTGCATGAAACTTTCCGCCAATTTATCCACTGCGGCGGTACTTTCTCGTAAAAATGCCGTGTATGTTTCCGTTGCCGCCTCTCGCAATTTGCCAATGCGCTCCACCATTGGCCCGGTTGCCACCGCTTTTCCGGTCCAACCCGCGCAAAAAGTGAGGTCCGGCGGCAGTACCAATTTAGAAATGGACAAATACGGCCATTTTTCTGCCAGTAATTCCGAAACTGTGCAGCCCGCTTCCAACCGGGAAAAAATCCAATCTGGCCTGAATGCGGCATATTTCAACATGCCGCCGTACACGGAAGCGGCAAGATCCGCGCCGGACCCGTTGCCCTGTGTTTTCAAATGGGCCACAGCGGCCAGTTTAAAAATGGCTTCCTTCGTTTCCGGCAACCCTTCATGGGCGTGCAAAAGGGCGGTAAGAACGGCAGAAAGAATCGCAGCACTGGAACCGAGCCCGTATTTTTGCCTTGTTGTGGGATCATCCAGTTCACTCGTTACCGTAATGTGAAGCGGGCGGAGCGGAATCGATTTTTCCATAAGCAGCTGGTTAAAAACGGCGAGCGCATTTTGGATAAACCGGAGTTTCGGGTCATCGCGGTCAAAGCGGACTTCCCCGTTCTCCACACGCCACGCGGCATGCGGAATGCCAATCTGCGGCAAAGAAAAAAGGTTTTCTGTGCTTTCTTTTACCTCTATTGTGATGTATCGGTCTACCGCGGCAACCATAGCAGGGCAACCGGGTTCAATGACCGCATATTCGCCGGCAATCATCAGTTTACCCGGCGCCTTTACTTGAAATTGCATCCCGTTCATCTCTTTCAATCCTTTTTAGGTCGGTGTACCCGTCAAATCTGCAAGCATCACATCCAATGCCTGCTGCACCGCTTTTTCGGATCGATCCCCCTGACCAACTAGCGGACGGGGGTTGCATTTCCCGCGTCAAAACAAGTTCCATGGCACTTCCATGCTCATATTAAAAGGAATCAGCCCAGAACCCGTTACGGGCATGGTGCCGTTAAATAGCGCGAAACAGCCAGTGACGCCTAAATGGTTTTTTCAGCAACGGCTGCAGAAGGAAAAACGGCATTTTTTAAAAAGTGCATCATCTGGATGTTTTGGCGCCTTCCTGCCGGGGTTCCAGCGTTTCGAAAAGCATTAAAACGGGCCGTATTGAATGCCCGGACCTGGATGGCAAACCAGCACTTCGCGGACGGACGGGATGGCAGAAAGCGCATGATATACCGTCTCTTCATCTTTTCGTTCGCACAGCACTTTCACATTCGGGCCGGCGTCAATTGTAAAATAAGCTTCAATCCCGCGTTCGCGCAAAAGCGCCACTTCCTGCATGACATCGAGCGTTGCACTTTGCCAGTATAAAAAAGGCGGGTTGGCGCTGATCGTTGTCGCATGCATTTTTAACGCATTTGCTTCAAGCACGCGCCCAAGCATCGTAAAATCGCGCGCTGCAATCGCGGATTTTGCGGCGGCCAAATCTGTTTCCACAGTTTCGAGCCAGGCTTTATAAAACGGCGACGTGCTGACAGTCCGTTTCATCCCTTCCCTGCTCGAAACTTTTTTCTGCTTTGATTCCACCAGGCAGGATAAAATACTGAGATCCCAATCGTCTTCGCTGAGAAGCGGAACCGCGTGTGAATCGGAGCCATCCGCTTTTTCACCTTTTTGCCACTCGACGAAACCGCCGTAGATACTGCGGCAGGCGGACCCGGAACCTTGGCGCGCCAAGATTGACAGCGTACGCCCGTCCACCTCAATGCCGAGCGCTTTAACAGCCGCAGCTGCAAGCGCCGCCATACCGGATGCGGAAGAGGCAAGCCCGGCAGCGATCGGCACTTCGTTTTGTGATTCTATATAGGCATATCTTTTTTCTCCCGCAAATGCCCTGATCTTATCCATAAAGCGGGAAATTTTCGCCGTTTCTGCATCAATGGCCGGTTTTCCGTTCAGAAAAAACACGTCCGCCTTTAAAGCGGAATCAAAAGCCACCTTTGTTGTCGTATAAAACCTGTCCAGCGTAATGGACAGGCTGCTGTTCATCGGGAGAAAAAGCTTTTCGTCCCGTTTCCCCCAGTATTTGATCAGGGCAATATTCGTATGGGCCCTCGCTGTTGCCTCCATCTTTCATCGTCCTTCCAGTAAAAATGCCTTCTTGCTTTGAAAAGGTACTTCCCTGTCAATGCTATTCTCGCTGCCGGACAAAAAAGCTGCCCTGAGCTACTGCCCCCAAAGGAAAATGCCGCAAACCATTTTCTTGCAAGGGGCAACTGCCTGCGATTCCCCATCCTTAGCAGCTTCGGGTCTCCTTATCCAGCCGCTTCAACGGAAAATCTCTTCTCATGATCCGCTCGGCTTTGAAGCCAGGACCAAAAGAGCTGCCCGCTACAAGCAAAAACAGGGAGCCTCTTTTACATGAAGCATCTCCTGTTTTCGGGGCTGTGCTGCATGATTGCGGAATAACGGTCATCCTTCCAGCGAAAATTGCCATACTTGGGCGGCGCCTGCATTTTGCAGGGCTTGCGCAACTGCTAAAGCCTTTTTCCTGCTTTCGGCGAGCGAAATAATGCAACCACCCCGGCCCGCACCGGTCAGTTTGGCACCGAGTGCGCCGGCTGAGCGTGCTGCAGCGCATAATGCGTTAAGCCCTTCGTCGCTGACACCCAAAACGGAAAGTTGTGCATGTGCTTCATTAAATAATCGGCCGAGATGCAGTCCGTCTTTTTCAATCAATGCCCTTCCCGCTTCGTGCACGATTTCGCCTAAACGGTTGATGGCGGACTCCACCGTTTTCGGGTCAGAACCGCTTTTTTCACGGATGCTCCCGACCGCCATTGCCGTATTATGCACGCGCCCGGAATCGGCGACCACCAGATAAAACGGAAGCGAAAACGGAAGCGGCCGGGCCGCCTTTCCTTTTTCAAACCAGATCGGATCATTGCTGATGACCGCCATCATATCGATGCCACTCGGATTCCCGTGGGCAAAATTCTCAGCAATTTGGACAAACCGTTCGAGTTCCATTTTCGTTAATTGTTTTTCAAAAAAAGCATACAGCCCGCGGACAATGGCAACGGCAACAGCAGCACTCGAGCCAAGCCCGCGCCCGATCGGAATGGTCGACTCCAGTTTAATCGCCAAATTTTCAGCCGGCTTTTTTAACGTACGGAGGATTTCTTTGACACATGCCCTGATTCCGTGAAGCCTTTCCGGCGCTTTATCCAGTGCCCCTTTGTAAAACCGGCAGTCAATGGAGAGCGGGCCTTGTTTTTGGATAACTGCCGTTTCAATTTTCACATGATCGAATGGAAGCGCGATCGCCGGTTGTCCGTAAACAACAGCATGTTCCCCCGCTAAAATTAATTTTCCGTGTGCCGTCCCGGTTGCTATATTGCCGGGAATTTTCATCATGTTTACCCCTCGCTTTCCCTTGCCAGACCGATGCGCGGTTTTCGGGAAAATTTTTTAAAAAAAGTCCTTCATTGTGCCGGCTCCTTAAACGGTGCCATACAGAAAAAAATCTATGTTATCCAGCGGTGAATGGATCGCTGGCAAATCGTATTCCATCGAGCATCGCCACTTTTCGACAATGCCTATTTTATCGCAACAGGCCGCGTGATGCCAATGGTTGAAGCCTGTTGCATATATATGAAAATATGGGCCGGATTCCCAAAAGTTCCAAAAGAAAACCAGCCGTTGGAAATTCTAGCTTATACCGGTACTGATAGAATTGGGTTCGTGCCTTCACCTCTTATGGGCAGCATCCGTCTTTTGCGAGCCGGATGTGGAAAGGTAGTTGTGCCCATTCCCGTTTCTACAGATGATGAAACGGGAGAATGCAATGTTTAAATCTGTGCCAAAAAATAACCGCTCATGGTTGTGAGGCTATCCACAAACAGAGCGATCACAGGATTACTTTCACCGTATCGTGATTCCCCGTCCATTCTATCGAAAATTGATCTTATTTGCAATAAAAGCGCAACGATTTGCATATACTGGAAATGATAAGGAGGATGTTTTGTGAAAGTCAGCGTCATACTTCCCGTTTACTATGTGCCGGAACCGGAGCTGGTGCGGGCGCGCTATTTCTTCCTGCGCAACGGAATGCCATTTGAATTTGCGGCAACAGCAAGCGTTTCGCGCGGGTATTTGCCGGTAATGCCGGACGGCTGCTTTGATTTCCGCGCCTTTAAAGGAAAGCATGATTTCGACCATCTGCTTCCTGACGCTGTCCGCGTGCCGCCTGGGTTACAACCGGAAAAAGCGGAACTGCTTGCCGGCGACTTATGCAACCGCGCCCTTTCTTTAAAAGGGTTCGGCCAGATCGGCTATTTGCCGCCGCGCTCAAAGCAGGAAGCGGGCATCACGGTGATTTTGCAAAACCGCACCACAAAGGAGGAGCGGCGGATTCCGGCTGTGATCCGGCTGTTGCCGCAAAGAAGGATGCGCTTTGTTGCTGCCGTTGATATTGCGCTTTTAGCGGACTGGCTTGCATTACAGCAGACGGTGGATCTTTTTCTTGAGGTCAAAGCCGGCACTTTGCTGAAAAAACTCCGCCTTCATGCCGATCCGCATGCGAAACTCGGAAACTATGGCAGATGCGGGGAGCTGTCGGTTACGAAATATGGGAATATTTCGATCATCCCGGCTGCGGCGGAGCAGCGGAAAAGAGCATGATTTCCATATTTTGGTTTGTTTTATTTCGTGCCTGCCGGGAATAGGAGCAGTGCAAGGCCAATACATCTTAAAAGAAGGGACTGGTAAAGTTTTTGATGAAAGACTTGACAGCAACTTCATCTTCCGTATTTGGCACTGCATTTGTCCAGCGGGCAAGTGGGACAACCGTCCGGAACCGATATACTTTCGGTGAAGGTTCGTGTCCGCCTACTATTTGAAGCCCCGGACTTATCTGAGGCCAGGTTTGGATAAGTCCGTACTGGACGTCATCTGAATATCAGATTTGGATGAGGCAAAAGGCGCAATCCGATCGGGTTGCGCTTTTTGTCCGTGTGCTCGAATATCCCTCCTGGTATACTTTGGAAATTCTGGCATTGCTGCCTGCAGCACAATCGCTTTATTCCCCGCCCGGTTCATGTTAGCATGAAGATAGGAATACACGTGATAGAAGGAAAGCGATACGTTGAGGTGAAGAAGATGAGTGGAATCGTTGGGTACATTGGCAGACATTCGGCACAGCCGGTTCTGCTCGATTGCCTGAAAAAACTGGATTACCGGGGCTATGATTCAGCAGGCATTGCCGTCTCCGATATGAAAACCATCGGCGTCCGCAAAGAAAAAGGGCGCGTCGAAGATCTGGAAGCTTCCCTCCAGCTCGAACCGATTCCCACCGGATGCCTTGGGATCGGCCACACAAGGTGGGCATCACACGGGATGCCGACCGTTGAAAATTCCCATCCGTTATGCGATGAAGAAGCACGTTTCTACGTTGTTCATAACGGGATCATTGAAAACTACCAGCAATTAAAAAAATTTCTTATCGCGCAGGGGCATCGTTTACAAACGGACACCGACACAGAAGTCATTCCGTATCTTCTCGCGCATTATGATACCGGCAATTTTGAAGAAACCGTGCGGATCGTCATTCCGCAATTAAGAGGTGCGTTTGCGCTTGCAATCATGGCAAAAGATCACCCGAACCAGATTATCGCCATTTCTTATGATAATCCGCTCATTATCGGCTTTGGCAGCGGGGAAGCGTATCTCTCCTCGGATATCCCGGCGCTGCTTTCGTATACAAAAGAAATTTACCCAATTAAAAACGGAGAGATGGCCATTTTGACCCAGACAAATGTGGAAATTAAGACACTTTCCGGGGAGAAAATTTTGCCGGAAAAGACATCCGTGCGCTGGAACCAAGACGAACTCAACCTGCAGGATTACGGTCACTACATGTTAAAAGAAATCATGGAGCAGCCGGAAGCAATCAAGCGCACGTTAAAAGACCGGCTGACAGAAAGCGGTGTCGTCATTCCGGAAGTGGACGATTTTTTCGCAAGGCGCAAGCTTACAGATCCGGAGAGAATCACCATTGTCGCAAGCGGCACCTCCCATCACGCCGGCATGATCGGCAAAAAGATTCTCGAAACCATGCTTGATATACCGGTTGAAGCCGCGATTGCATCTGAATTCAGATGTGAGCACGGGCGGTTGGACGAAAAAACGCTCGTCATTGCCATCAGCCAATCAGGAGAAACGGCGGATACAATTTCCGCCTTGAAAGAAGCGAAAAAGTCCGGGGCAGCGGTGATCGCGATCAGCAATTACCGAAAGAGCACGCTGGCGCGGAAATCGGATTGCGTAATTTATACGCATGCAGGGCCGGAACTGGCGGTTGCTGCAACAAAAGCCTATACAACCCAGATTACGGCGCTCGTCCTGCTTTCGATTGTCCTGGCAAAAAAACTGCACGGTTCCGGCGAAGGCCAAATCCCCGCCCTGCTCGATGCCCTTCATTCACTTGCTGATGACGTGGAAAAATGCCTGGTGATGACACAGGATGCCATCGATCAGTTTGCACAGGTCACAAACGACCAGGAGCATCTATTCCTTATTGGCCGCGGGCTCGATTATGTGCTGGCGCTTGAAGGGGCGCTTAAACTCCAGGAAGTCGCCTATCTCCATGCGGATGCCTACGCGGCAGGAGAAATGAAACACGGCACAATGGCTTTGATCACGCCGGGTGTTCCGGTCATTGCCCTTGCCACCCAGGAACATTTGCGCGATAAGGCCATAAACAATATTAAAGAAGTAAAGGCACGCGATGCATATGTCGTCGGGATTACGACCACGGGAGATGACGAAGTGAGCGCCGTCGTGGACGAAGTGCTCTACATTCCGGAAGCACACCCGTTTCTCATGCCGATCTTGGCTGCCATCCCGCTGCAGCTGCTAGCTTATTATGCCGGCATCGTACGCGGCTATGACGTTGACCGGCCGCGCAACCTGGCGAAGAGCTTAACCGTCGAATAAAGGGAAATCGTGTTAAACTTTTTCAGGCCGTGCCTTTCACACAAAAACCGCCGGGAAAAAGGATTCTGGCGGTTTTTCTCTTTTAGGGCAGGCTCCTATTTGATTTTTTATCATATAATAAGCATTATAAATGATTCTATTTCTTTTTGTTTACAGCAATAACCCGCTAATCCATATTGATTCCCATTCTCAATTATTCAAAAAAATTTATATTAATTGAGAATAAACGCTATTCTTTTTCGTTTCTTCGTGCTACAATACAGGTGAAAATAAGTTTATTTAGGAAGAGGTGTGCGATGATGCCGGAATATGATTATCACCACCTTCCCCATGTCAAAGTCCAGTCCGCATCAAAAAAAGCATTATGGGCAACGCTCGTCCTAACCTTGTTTTTCATGTTTGTTGAAATTGCTGGTGGTCTGATTTCGCATTCGCTTGCTTTGCTTTCCGACTCGGCACATATGGCTTCTGATGTCATTGCGCTCCTCTTCAGTATGCTTGCTTTGTTCATGGCGACACGCCCGCCAAACCGCAAATATACATTCGGCTATTTGCGGTTTGAAATCATCGCATCGTTCCTGAACGGGCTAACGCTTGCGGGCATTTCAATCGGTATTTTCATTGAAGGGATCAATCGCCTCGTCCATCCGCAACCCATTGATTTTAAGTGGATGTTTATCATTGCAGTGACCGGGCTTGTTGTGAACATCATCCTCACCATTGTGCTGCACCGGAGCACAAAAGAAGAAGAAAACTTAAATGTTCAAAGCGCGTTATGGCATTTTATCGGTGACTTATTGAATTCAGCCGGCGTGATTGTTTCCGCCCTGCTCATTTATTTTACGGGAATGAATTTCTTTGATCCGCTCATCAGCATCGTGATCGGCGGCATCATTTTTTACGGCGGTGCCAAAATCATCCGCGCTTCCTATTTGATTTTGATGGATACGGTGCCGGAAGGGTTTGATTTAGAACAGATCCGCACAGATATGTATCAAATTGAGGGTGTTGAAGACGTCCATGACATGCATCTTTGGAACATTTCTTCCGACCATTGTTCTCTGACCGCCCATGTATTTGTCAGGCATTCATCCGAACCGATGCACGTCATTTTGGCTGTCAATCAGATGCTTGAACAAAAATACGGCATCCGCCATACGACCATCCAGACAGAGGACCCCACCATCCATGATCATACCGATTATCTCCGGCAGAAAGACCGGACCGTTTCACTGTAGCTGCTGCTCAGCAGTTACAGTTTTTTTGTTTTCCAGCCAGACAATCCATTTGTAAAAACCGACCACACTGAGCAAAAGGAACGGATTTACGAGTGCCGAAATGGTGAAATTCCACCATCCGTAATGAAAATAACCCCATGGTGCCGGCAACAGGGTGATCATTTCATACCCCAGCATCAGCACTTCCCAAATGGCAATATAAAAAACCTTTTTATCCATGCTTTTCCAAACGGGAACCAGTTGAGATATAAAATATTGACAGGCGGAAGTAAACAAACCAAACCTGGGAGATTCTCCCAGTCCACTCCCTTTGTAAAATACCAGTAGCCATGGTACTTGTAATCGATATATACATCAAAAACCAAGTGGGAAGCGATGGTGAACGTCCAAATCTGTACGATCTGCCCGGGAGAAAGCCGCTTTTTTACACAAAAAACAGCCAGATTAAATCCAATGAGGGAAACAACATACCCAATCATGTTTGAGCCTCGCAATCAGCGTTAACGTTTTTTCAATAGCTTATGTTACCCGCCAATTTCTATACAGTCGCCAAATGGGCAGTGAGGGAATGTATAGATTTGGGCCTTTTTACTTGTACGCCAGGTCCAGTTTGCTTCCCCGGTGGCGATTGGCGGATCAAAGCAAGGGCTGTGCACACATCGTTCTGGTTGGAGACTTTTTCCGATTGCGCCCTCCAGCTAAAATCGCACTGGTGTACTAATGCGCTGCCTCGCGCACGATTTTTGCCGCTGTTTGCGCATCCACGCGCAAAAATGAACAAAGTGCCTCATCCGGCGCATCCTGGCCAAAAAGCAAATAGAACTCTTCTATCGCTTTACGGTGCGCATCTTTACTGGTATGGCCGCAAACCTGGCAGTGCCACATGCCATTATTAAAATCCATTTCGAAACGGCGGCACACCGGGCACCCGACCCCCGTATACCATTCGCTTTGGTCAACCGGCCACGGAAAGATCTCCGACTTTTCGTGGCATTCCAGCAAATGCTTGTGCCATTTTTTAAAATGCTTGCTGTCTAGGACCGGCTGGCTGTATGTGTCCTGCATCTTGATAACTTTATAAACAGCCTGGCTTGCCGGGCAGATCTTCAATTCATCTGCTGAATTGGCAACAGGCATTTTCAGCTCGGCCTCCTCATGGCAAAGGACAAGCAAATACTCCAGCGGCAATTCGGGCAAATGCCGCATACGGGCCCATGTACATAAGATTTCTCTTTGTTTTTGCAGGCGCGCAAACGGTTCCGGCCAGCCTTTTTCCTTCCCGCCTTTTTGCTGGATAAGCTGGGAAAAAGCCGGATCCGGAAAAATCACGCCGGATAAATGGGTGTAGCCTATAATCAAAACAAAATTCCGTGTGAGAATTAACCCGTCCAGGCATGTATTTGCAATGGGCAGTGCATGGTAAACATGGAATTGGTCAGACGGAAGAATCTCCAAAAAACGGTCTGCCCGCTTCTCCCTTTTATATTTCACCCTCCACTTTTTTACATCCCCCGCAATCTGCCCATACAGCGGATGCCTTTTGGGCAGCCTCCCCAGCAACGCCTCTCCCGCTCGGATTTGCGCGGGATATTCCCGCTGTTTTACAATCACGTCCAACTTCCCCTTTTTCATGATTTTTTTTATTTTATTCGCTGCGTGGGAGGAAATATGTTAAAATTAAGAATATTATAGTGGGAGGTGCTGTTTGTGCGTCTGTATCTTGATCTGTTTGAAAATGACCAGCCTGTTCGTTCCTGATGCGGGGGACGAACAGCCGCTTCGAAACCCCCGTCTGGCTGTTAGATAAAAAATAAAGACGGAGGTTGATGACTGTGAAAAACAAATGGGCAGGTGCACTTTGCCTCGCACTTGCATCCGGCATCTGGGGCGGGATGTATGTGGTCAGTAAATATGTCTTAAACTTCGTACCGCCGCTTACGCTTTTATGGCTGCGGTATATGATCGGTTTTGCCGCACTGTACGCGATATTGCATGCCGGCAGAAAGAAAAAGGAAAAGGTAAGCCTTACAAAAAAAGACTGGCTGCTGCTCGCCTGGATCGGGTTTATCGGCTATTTTGCATCCGTTGCCATGCAGTTTATCGGGACGCAAAAAGCGGACGCCCATACCGGCGCGATCATTACATCCGCTTCTCCGGTTTTTATCGTGATATTCGCGCGCTTCATTTTAAAAGAAAAATTGACCGCGCGCAAAATACTGGCGCTGATTACCGCATCCGCGGGCGTTGTCATCGTGATCGGCTGGGACATTCACGTGCAAACCTACTTTTGGGGCAGCCTGATTCTGGCTGGAGCGATGATTACATGGGCACTTCTGTCCGTTTATGTAAAAGTGGCTTCCTGGAAAATGGATTCGTTAACCATTACAACATATGCCATTTTGTTCGGGCTGCTGTTTACAACGCCTTTTGCCGCCCGCGAAGCCATGATGGCCTGGCCTGTATCATCGGGCGGTTTTTGGGGGATGGCAGGTATTTTGTATCTCGGCGTCATCTCTACAGCCGGCGCTTTCTTTCTGTGGAACAAAGGGCTTGAAATGGTAGAAGCCGGCAGCGGGTCACTGTTTATGTTTTTGCAGCCTGTCACTGGCTCTTTTCTCGGTTGGCTTTTGCTCCATGAAAGCCTGAACGGCCGCTTCTTTCTCGGCGGCGCCCTGATTCTGGCCGCGATTGCCATTTCGTTGCTCCCGGAAAGGATGCGCCTCGTACGTCGGATGGAAGCGTCAAAAAATATATCGGATTAAAATAGCATCAAGGCAAGGCCTGTCGCACCGGTCTTGCTTTTTTGTTTCTTTTTTTGCGAATTTGCAGGAATTTTTGCCGCTTTTATCGAAAAGGGAATAAAAAGGTTCCGGGAGGCAGAACAATGGATCGGTACAGTTGCTTGGCATATCTTTTGTTTCAAACGGATGATAACACGGTAAAAGAAGCGGCAATCCGCCTCGTACAGGGCAGCCTTACGCTCAAAGAGGCAAAAAACGACAGCACGCTCAAGCCGTATCTGGAAGACTGTGAAAAACGGCTGAACATACAGCCGCCGGATGCCGAGCAGGTTTATGCATTTATGGAAAATTATATATACGCCGTATAAAAAGCATCTGGCAGGGCAAACCGGGGAACTTCTAAATGGCAGTCCCCGCTTAGGCTCCGCAAGCGGAAGTGTGCCGCCGCAAACGTATGCCCTGCCTCGCGTAGTGATTTTGCAAATTTTGAGGTTCGTCCGCGGTTATAGGCACTCTCCATGCCAAATCGCATACCCCAGTTTATGAGCAGCAAGTCTGTTAATTAAATGGACTACCGCTGTCATACGTTTTTTTGATCGCAAACCCGCCAGCTAAAATGTTCGCCACATGCAATGAAGAAAATCCGCTCTCCCCCTGCCTTACAACACCGTAATCCGGTTTCTGCCCTGACCCTTCGACTTGTATAGCCCTTCGTCCACCCGCCTTACAATGGTTTCTGCTGTATCCCCCGGTGTATATGCAGTCACACCGAAACTTGCGGACAGCTTTCCCGCATGCCCAAATGAATGGCGGCTAATGCTTGCTTTCAAATATTCCGCCAGTTCCTCTGCCTGGGGCAATTCATCCTTTGTAATGATGATGAATTCTTCACCGCCCCAGCGTCCGATGTAATCATTCGCTGAAATCACCCGGGAGGAAAGACGGACAAATTCCTTCAGCACCTCATCTCCTGTCTGGTGCCCGAACTGGTCATTCACCTGTTTAAAATAGTCGATATCGAAAAAAATCACGGAAAATGATGTGCCGGTTTTGTCCGCGTGTTTAACCGCAGCATCCAGCCATGCCTGCACCTGGCGCCGGTTGGCAATCCCGGTCAACATGTCCGAATAAGCCTTTTTCTTTTCCTCTTCCAATTCTCTAAATACTTTTAAGAGATAATGAGAAATGCAAAAGATGGCGATATAGACGAGATTGGCAAGGTAAAAGATCAGCATGGATATTTTATAGTCAAAGGAAAAATGGCGGAACCGCGGCATTCCGATCAGAAGCGTAGTCACGAACAAAGCGAGCGAATAAATGATCCCGTTCCGCTTTTTCAACGTGATAAAAATATAGAGAAATAGAAGTGGGCTCCAAATGATCGAAATTCCGATGGCTCCCTCTTTTCCCGGAACCATGTATTGAAAAACACAGTCCATCACGATGGCAAGATAATAAACCGTGAGGATCACGAGATTCACATAGTCAAACAAGCGGAAATAACGCTTGAAAACCATGCAGATGAGAAACAGAGCGTTCCAGGCAATCAGGATCCGCGTCGTGGCGAGATAAAATAAAGCTGTACGGGTGCCTGTGTGAGGGACCAAATTGTAAATCGCAAGGGCAGCGATCAAAAGCAGGCTGATCCAAAGATAAAGGATTCTTTTAAAATCTTCCAATGTCTCGATTTTCCTGCCCATTTCCGCCCCGCCTTTCTGATCAATCTCCGGGGAACTTGCAAACGAAAACAAAGGCCAAACTTCGGCTTTTCACTGCGCATTAGCAACTGGCTGGCATGGTTAGAAAACCGGTAGCCCCTGTAGTTTTGCGTCTCCATTTTTCAATGGATTTGCCCCTTTGATATAGGTCTTTTATCCTATTATACTGTATTTCTGTCCAAAAGAAACCATCAGTCAAAGGATAAGAAAGGGCAATTCGGTTAAAATTTGCCGTCTGCAGCTGCCGGAAACGTTTATGGCGGTTCCGCCAACGCCCCCGCCTCATCGCTGAAGAAGGGGCATGGATGCGGCATGCTTTCCGCTGTTTTACGCCGAAATGGCACGCGCTGTCCTGTGCTTTTCAGCGGCCTTGCGTTTTGCCGGATCTGTTTCCGGCATGTTAATTTACGAACCGCTCTGTTTTTCCGAGCTTTTCCCAGTATTCGTTACGCAGGCGGACTTTCTGGATTTTCCCGGATGCCGTTTTCGGCAGTTCCTCCACAAATGTCACACCCGTCACGGCTTTGAAATGGGCAAGCCTTTCCCTTGAAAAACGGATGATATCTTCTTCAGTGGCGGCCGCATCTGCCTTCAGGACGACAAATGCATGCGGGGTCTCTCCCCATTTTTCATGCGGAACCGCAATCACCGCCGCTTCAAGGATATCCGGATGTTCATACAGCACCCCTTCCACTTCAATAGAGGATATATTCTCACCGCCGCTGATAATAATGTCTTTTTTACGGTCGACGATATCGATATAGCCGTATTCATCAACGGTCGCCATATCCCCTGTATAGAGCCGCCCGTTCCGGATCGTTTTCATCGTTTCTTCCGGGTTTTTCCAGTATCCGTGCATAACGCCATGCCCTCTTACCGTGACCTCGCCGATTTCTTTTCCGTCATGGGCCACTTCTTCGTCGTTTTCCCGTAAAACCCGGACATCACTGCCGATCATCGGAAACCCGGCTTTCGCCCGCAACCGCAATTGTTTATCATGATCCAGCCCGCCAAGCTGCGAACGGATGACAGACACAAGGGTGAGCGGTGTGGACTCCGTCATGCCGTACACCTGGATGAATTCCCAGCCAAGCTCTTTTTCCACCCGTTCTACAAATGCAGGCGGCGGCGCAGCTCCGGCGATGACAACACGCACATCCTGTTCAATGGCGGGATGGTGTTCCGCATTGTACTGCAACAGGCTGTTCAGCACAGTCGGCGCCATATGCACCACCGTTACATGATGCCTGATGATTTCCGTGAAAATGGCTTCCGCCGACGGTTTGCGGAGGCATACATGGGCCGCCCCGTTTGCTGTATAGTAAAACGGCGAACCCCATCCGTTTACATGGAACATCGGGAGCACATGCAGATAGACATCGCGGTCCGTAACGCGCAAATGGTGCATCGCGCTTAATGCATGCAAATAATTATTGCGGTGGGTAAGCATCACGCCCTTAGGATTTCCGGTCGTCCCGCTCGTATAAAGCAGGCTGCACACATCGTTTTCATCGAGGCCGGCACGCGGGAACGGATCCGGCGGAAATCTGTCCAGCCAGCGGTCATAATCAATTTCAGCACAGTCATCCTCTTTATAGTGGATAATAATTTGCTCCACCGTTTCAAGCTCATCCTTTACCGGCTCGATCAAATGGTACATCTCCTGGTCCACAAACAATACTTTCGATCCGCTGTGATTTAAAATAAACCGGTAGTCTTCCGGGGTCAGCCGGATATTCAGCGGCACCATCACCGCCCCCAGCTGGAAAATCCCGTAAAAGCCTTCCAGCATTTCCACTGTATTCGGCGCGAGATAGGCCACCCGATCCCCTTTTTCAATGCCAAGATTTTTTAACCCGTACGACAGCCGGTTCACCCTTCCGTTCAGCTCCCGGTATGTAAACGCCCGGTCCCCGCAATACACCGCTGTTTTCCCGCCGTACAAAAGCACCGCGCGATCCAGAAATTCCGTCAACACCAATGGCACGTTCATGGACTCCCCTCCCATTTTCATTTTCTCCCTGTTTCCCCTTGCTGTTTAAAAACCAGCACTGTTGTATAACAATATTATAAAATTTTTTGAACGCGTTTTCAATCATCATATTTATTTGTTTTTTTATAACATCGGATGATCTTATTTTCACATCTTTTACCTTGGTTTCCGCTTACATTTTTAATATAATGAGAGTGTAGAAAGAAAAAAATTTTAGGAGGCAGTACATGTTATGAAAATTCCTGTAAAATCCGTTACATCGCCGAAAAAGTTTATCGTAGGGAACGGCCTGCTTGCCAATTTATATGCGTACATAAAAGATTTGGGCGACAATGCCTATGTGATTTGTGACGAATTCATCCTCGGCCGCGCAAAAGAAGAAGCCGGAAAATCTGTCCGGGAAGGCGGCGGGAAAGCAACTTTCGAACAGTTCAATTATCAAACCACCCAGGAAGAAGTAGACCGTAACCGCCGGCTTGCACGTGAAGCAGGCGCCAATGTCATTGTCGGCATCGGCGGCGGAAAAACGCTTGATACCGCAAAAGCAACCGCTTATTATGAAAAACTTCCGGTTGTCATTTTTCCGACGATTGCCTCCACTGACGCACCGTGCACGGCCCTTGCCGTTCTTTACAAAGAAGACGGCGCTTTTGACCGTTACTTGTTCCTGCCGAGCAATCCGGATGTCGTGCTCGCAGACACGGAAATTTTAGCTGCAGCACCGGTCCGCTTTTTCGCCGCCGGGATCGGGGACGCGCTTGCCACTTATTTTGAAGCGCGCGCCTGCTACGCGGCAAACGGCGACAACCTTGTTTTAATGAAGCCATCCCTCACCGGCCTGGCCATTGCCCGCACTTGCTACGAAACGATTCTCGAAAACGGCGTAAAAGCAGTGGAAGCCGTGAAAAACAAAGTGCCAACCCGGGCGGTGCAGGATACCATTGAAGCGACCATCTATTTGAGCGGTGTCGGTGCGGAATCCGGCGGTCTTGCCGCAGCACACGCCATCCATAACGGCATGACAGCTGTCCCTGCCCTCCATCGTGCACAGCACGGCGAAAAAGTGACATTTGGCCTGCTCGCACAGCTCGTTCTTGAAAATGCACCGAAAGAAGAGCTTGAAACGGTAATCCGCTTTATCAAAGCAGTTGGCCTGCCGCTGACACTGAAGGACCTCGGCGTTGAAGAATTTGTAGAAGCCGAATGGCGGAAAGTGGCGGAAGATGCCTGTGCCGAGGATGACACAATGGGCAACGAACCATTCCCGGTTACGCCTGAAGATGTGTACAATGCCATTGTTGCCGCCAATGCCATTGCCGAAAAGTACCATGATTAAATCAAAGCAGCATATGTGAATCCATCACAAAAACGACGGGAAAACACGATCGTGTATCCCGCCGTTTTTGTCTATATCATATGAACTTAAGTTAGGACTTGCCGAACAAATCCAATTCTGCGTTTGTGCCCAATTTGTTAGTAATCTCTAGAAAAATTCATCTTTGAAAATGCGATTCTGTCTTCTCTATATATTGAATCCGCTATCAAGCTTTATTCACATAGAGTACGTCTACGTTAAGGAAGCACGGAAAATTGAAGGTCTTTCTTCACATAGAACGCGTCTACGTTAAGATAGCACGAAAAAAGACGACCTTCCTTCACATAGGGCGCGTCTACGTTAAGATAGCATGAAAAATTGACGGCCTTTCTTAACATAGAGCCCATCTACGTTAAGATAGCACGGAAAATCGAAGACCTTCCTTGACATAGGGCGCGTCTATGTTAAGAAAGCGTGGAAAAATGAAGGTCTTTCTTCACTAGGGCGCGTTTCAAGTGCAAACTTTTTTCTGCATTTTTTATAAAACCCTTACATTAAATTTATGCCAAAGCTGTCAGCATCCTTGCCAAATCTAGGAATTTTGCTTATTCAGGAAGCCCTAATTATATATCATGCATTTTCCGGCGCGTACCCGGGGCCCCTTTCCATTTCAAAAGCAGGTCTGAAGCGACACGTAGATTATTGCGGATCCGATAAGACACCAGTCCCAGCTACTTGCTGGTAATCTTCCACCGTTTTCCAGCCCTTGCAGACGTCCACCCATTTTTCGGCCTTCCCGTATGTATACAATTCTTCGCAGGTCAATTCAATTGCCGAGTTGCCGCTCCCGCATGCCGGAAATACGGTCGTGAACCGTTTGAGTGAGACGTCCATATAGACCGGCAAATCTTTTTTCAAACCGAACGGGCAGACGCCGCCGACAGCATGGCCGGTATGCTCAAGCGTTTCTTCCGGTGACAGCATCCGCGCTTTCCCGCCGAATGTATGCCGGAATTTTTTATTGTCGATTTTCGCATCTCCCGCGGTGACAACAAGAAGGGCTTCTTCCTCACCGGTACCCCTGAACGCAAGCGTTTTTGCAATCCGTTCCGGTTCCGTGTCCAGCGCCTCAGCCGCAAGTTCAACCGTCGCGCTTGATGACGGCAGGACGCGCACATCTTCTTCCCGGTCCCACTGCTTAAAATAAGCTTTGACATCTTCCAATGACATATGGCGACACTCCTTTTTGTGAAAATTTTTAACCCCATTGTAACGGAAGCCATTCCGAGTTGCAAACGGACTGGAAAATGGGTTTGCCAAGTTTTTCGCCGGGCACACCGGCTGATTTCCCAAAGCTTCAGCTTCATTCGTCTTTCAACGGGTATTCCCCTGTATGCGGCTGTGAAAGAAAGACAAGATTTCCTGCTGCTTTTCAGGCTGGCGGTATGATTCTCCAAGCAGCTTCTCCAGCCACTCGCTTTTTTCCGATGCAGAAAACTGCGGCTGCTTCAGAAGCTGGCGGCACTCATATAAAAAATCCACATATTGGGCGTAGGTTGTATCATAATGTTCGGATAATTCATTTGCAATTTTGGAAGCCAGTTTTGGGCTTGCCCCGGCTGTAGAAACACTGATGGAAAGCCTGCCCTTTTGGAAAAACGCCGGAAAAGCAAGGTTGCCGTTTCCCGCATGGCCGGCATCGTTCACGAGGGCTTTGGCCGGGGCATGGGCAACAATCCGGCTGTTTGTCTCCGGATCATTTGTCGCTGCAACAACCACATCGGCCTGCCGGATGTCTTCCGGTTCAAACGTTTTCTGTTTCCAAATGAATGCGCGTTGTTGAGCCATAGCCTGCAATTCATCGTTCAGGTGCGGGCTCACGACGGTAACGCATACCCCCGCTTCCTGCAAAAGCCGGAATCTGCGTGCCGCAACTTTTCCACCGCCGATAACAACAGCCTGCTTCCCGTCTAAATCGACCATAACCGGTACCCAAACCATTCCTGATCTCCTTTCCAGTTTATCCATTGCAAAAAGCCCGCCGTTCTCCCTGCTTGGCATGCTCCCATTCCAGCGTTTCCTGGAAAGCCGGAATCGGGCAAGTGCCGGCACGCGTAATAGAAAACACCGGGCCGCGGGCATTTTTCAGACTGCATCGGGCCCAAAAAAGTGCCGGTACGCGCAATGAATGCTGCACCCAGGCATCTTTTAAACTGCATCGCCCCAAAAAGTCCGGGGTGCACAATAAAAAACACCGCAGGCTTGACTGGGTAAAAATCCCGTGATCTCAAATAAAATCCTCTGCGCCCAACGCTTCTTTTGCCCGAACGGCCAATGCATCCGCCATATCCGGATGGCAGCCGAGATACCGTGCTAGCCGGATATCATATCCTTCCCGATGCAGCATGCCCACTTTCTTTTCCAGCGACCGGACGAGCACGCCGGTAAACCAAAGATAAGGGGCCACAACTACCGGGCGCCCGGTTGCGGTCAGCTCCTTCAGCGCATCATCAAAACGGGGCTCAAGCACCGCCAAATAAGCCGTTTTGATCTGCTCTGTCCCCAATTGCGCGCACAACCCGGCAGCAATTTTTGCAAAATCGCACAGTGTTTCCGGGTTGCGGCTGCCGCGTCCAACAAGCAGAATCCAGGCACCCGGAGGCATGCCGGTTTCCAAAATATTTTCTGCCAAAATTTCGATGATCCGGTCCCCGACACCGAGCGGGCGGCCGTACGTAAACACAATATGCGGATAACGCTGTTTCGCTTCCCGGATCGCGCGCGGGATATCCTCATAATAATGCCCGGCACTCAGCAGCAATACCGGCACAACAGCAATGCGCCCTGCGCCGCCCCGGACAAGTGCATCAATCCCTGCCGCAATATCCGGTTCCGCAATTTCCAGATAGCAAATTTCCTGGAGATCCGCATCCACCTGTGCCATTGCTTGCCGGATCGTCGCTGCTGCTTCCCGGGCGGTTTCGGGCACACGGCTGCCATGGCTGACATATAAAACGCCTTGCTTCATACCCGCTCACCCGGTACAGGCCGAAGCAGCGGAAAGCTGTTCAAACCATTTTAACTCTTCGCGCAGTTTTACCACTTCTCCGATGATCAAAAGTGATGGGTTGCGCAGCCCAGCCGCCTTTTTACTTAAATTTCCAAGCGTGCCGACCGCGGTTTCCTGTTTTTCAGTCGTGCCCCAGCGGATTAGTGCAGCCGGCATGTCCGGTGATTTGCCGTGCTTTATCAGTTGCGCACAGATGAGTGGCAGATTTTTCACGCCCATATAAATGCAAAGTGTATCAATTCCCGCATATTTGGACCAATACGCATCAAGATCTTCGCCTTTTTTCGTGACGCCCGCGATAAAAGCAACGGATGTACTGAGCCCGCGGTGGGTGAGCGGAATGCCGGCATAGGCGGGCACAGCGGAACCGGCTGTAATTCCCGGCACGATTTCAAACGGAATATGTTTTTGCACCAGGACTTCCGCTTCCTCCCCGCCTCTACCGAATATAAACGGATCACCGCCCTTTAAACGGACAACCGTTTTTCCTTGGTTAGCAAATTTCACAAGCAGGTGGTTGATCATATCCTGCGTCATCGTATGGGCATCCGGTTTTTTCCCGCAGTAGACAAGTTCTGCATCCGGCCTTGCCTCTTTTAACAGGTCCGGATTCACCAGCCGGTCATATAAAATGACATCCGCTTCCCGGATCAGGCGCAATCCTTTCACTGTAATCAGCTCCGGATCGCCGGGTCCTGCCCCGACTAAATATACTTTTCTCATTTCTTCACCTGCTTTAAACTTAATCGGACTCGTTGTTTTGGTTGATGCGAGCACTTGAACAATCCTAGTCTGGATTGGCTACAAGCGGGCACCTGAAAAAGCTGGCTGCTTTTGCCGCTAGAGCTTGCTGAACGGGTCCAATTCTGCGTTTGTACCCAATTTATCAGCAAGCTCCATCTCAAAATATAAAAGAATCCATCTTCGAAAATGCGATTTTATCTTCTCTATACGCTGAATCAGCTTCCAAGTGCAATTTTTTCCCTGGTTTTTTCATAAAACCGATTTGTATATAAATTTTTGCCGCATCCTTACCAAATCTAGGAATTTTGTAAAATGAACGAAATCTTGTCATGCAGACTGATGCTTACTCTTATTACCTATGTCATTTTATATAGCAGCCTTATTTTTTCTGAACCGTATGCAGCCCGCATTCGGTTTTATTAAAGCCCGCCCATCTTCCCGCTCTTGAGTCGCTGTTTCCGACAGCACGTGTGCACGGGAAGCAGCCGATGCTCGGATATCCCTGGTCGTGCAATTCGTTATATGGAAGATTGTTAGACCGGATATAGTTCCAAACATCATCCCATGTCCAATGAATCAGCGGGCAAATTTTAATCGAATGGAACCTTTCATCTTTATTGACAAAATTCGTTTTTGCCCTTGTCGGCGATTGCTCCCGCCGTAAGCCGGATATCCAGGCCACAGCTCCCTGCAGCGTTTCTTCAAGCGGCTTGATTTTCCGGATATAGCAGCATTGGTCCGGATCCCTTTTCCAAAGGGCAGATCCGTATTGCGCCGCCTGTTCATCAAGCGTAAGCGACGGTTTTTTCATTTGTATATTTAAAGCCGGATATTTCTTTTTCACTTTTTCAATCAATTCGTAAGTCTGCGGAAAGTGCAGGTCGGTATCCAAAAATACGATATCCGCATCTTCTCTGACTTTCGAAATGAGATCAATCAGCACCATTCCTTCTGCGCCGAAACTGCACGCATATACCACTGATTTGCCGTACGTGCCATATGCCCACTGCAAAATTTCCAATGCGCCCTTCGTTTCATCTTCCGGCACGAACGCTGCGAACGGATCCGACGTAAACTGTTCATATGTGAGCCGCGTTTGCTCCACTCTATTCCCTTCTTTCGCATTCGATTACTAAGGATTAAACGACAAAAATCTTCTTACCCTGAAGTAAGAAGATATCCATTCCCGGGAAATCTTCTTATCTTTCAGGCCACCACCTGCAGGAATTGGCACAGTGCCCGTTTCCGGACCTGCTGCCGAGGCTTCACAGGGCCCTTCCCTCCACCTCTCTTGATAAGAAAATAACAACATATAAGCTTGAAGTTTATTGTATACCTTCTTATGCTATTCGTCAACGAAAAATTCTGATAAAGAAAATCAGGCCCATTTTCATGAAAGATGTTTATATGTCCGTTTTTGATCCTCATTGAACGGAAAAAGTTTCCAACCAACCCTTCATTTTTTGGCTAGCTTCCTTGGGCTTTTCTTCAAAATTTTGCTTCTGTACCAGATTGGTCATTCATCTTTAAACTTGCGGATGTCCTCAGTCGTACCAGGCTCAAATCTGCGCTCCATCCCACCCGGATTTCTGCAGCATCTTTTTAAAAAGGAACAACAGCTACCTTTTACCATAGAGGTCTTTCCTTATTATCAAACGAATAAACATAAGGCATCGTAAGAATCAAACAAACCCAAAGAATGACGATTAGTGTTATGAATGCAATTTTTGGAATGCTCAATATCATCAGTCCAAATGATACGAAAAGGCAAAGTAGAGAAAGATAACCAACTTTATTTCGAAACTTCAAACTTGGATATAACTTGGCTGTACAATTTGGACATTCCATGGTTTGGTCAAACTTCCATAGTCTCTTAAAAATATAAATCCACTTAAATTGATGGTTACAATTCAAACATTTTGGCAGGCTCATTAAATTTCACCTTCCTTTTCATTGATTCTAACATAAAATTCAATTTCTTTTTTATATTAACAACTATGGTTTGGAAAAGTCTTCTTTTTCAGTGCGTTTTCCAACCTGCGGGGGTAAACTACATATATCAATTGACACAGACTGAATGAAGGCAAAGTGGGGTGAAAAAATGATTCATTTGGACAAGCATCATGACCCTCGGACAAACGGCATGCTGCTGCGCCAGCTTTCGCGCAGGACAGTCCAGCCGGGCACCCTGGTCCAGGAAAATGAAGCGCTTTTTCAACAGTACTGTCAGCCGGAATTTCACAAACCATTTTCCCTTTCACGGCTGCTGCTGAACCGGCGATATCCGGTTGAACCGTATAAAACGCTTGCAGATCAGAACGGCCTCGTGTACCCGGAATGGAAAAAGATATTGGATCAAGCATACAGCCGGCTGCTGGCTGCGGCGTCCCGTACAGTCAATGTGGCAGATTACGGTGCGGTCGGCGATGGAAAAACCGACTGCACAGTGGCATTCCAAAAAGCATTGGGAAACGGCCGGGTGAAAGTGATCGTACCGGAGGGTGTTTTTCTAGTAAAGGGGCTTAAGCTGCCTTCATGGACATGCCTTTGTGGGAGTGGAAAAGGCGTAACCATCATCAAACTCCATCCGCATGCGCCGAAAAAAACGCGTCTCATCCAAAATGCCCATTTTCACCGCGGCAATCACCATATATCGGTGGAGGGGCTCACGCTCGATTGGAATGTCGAAAGGCTCGGGCAGGAGGAAAGAACGGCGGCAGGAAATAACCGTTCAAGCTGCCTGACTTTTGCGCACGTCACGTTTGGCTGGGTGAAAAATGTGGAGGCGGTGGGGGCCGGCCTACACGGTTTTGATGTATCCTCTGCCCGTTATCATTATTTGGGCGACGGCTTTCTCGCCCCAGGAAGAAGCCGCTATATCTGGCTTGACGGGCTCACGGCAAGCGGATTCGGTGATGACGGGATTACCACCCACCATAGCGACTATTGTTTTATTTCAAATTCTTTCTGTTACAACCCAAGTGGAAGGGCCCACAAAAAAGGGTTTTCCAACTCCAATGGCATTGAGATTGATGACGGCTCGCGCCATGTATGGCTTTGCAATAATGCATCAAGCGGCTGTTTTGGTGGTGTCGAAATCAAAGCCCACCACAATGCATCGGCTGCTTCTCATGTACATTTGTATGGCCATCTTTCTGTCCGCGACAACCGCTCTTTTAACTTCCGGCATATCGGCCACCATAAAGGCAAAGATGCCGACTCGAAAAGCGCGAACCATATTGTGGCGGCCAATCTAGTTTCCGTCGCGCCAGTGTTTACGGATTTATATGAAGGTTCAACGCCGCGCAGCCTCGTTGTTTCCGCTTACCGAAACGTTGTAATTAACGGGCTGACTGCGCTTGGCGACCCGGATTATGATTTCAAGGGAAATCCTGTTGTCGCCATCCAGTACCGCGCAAAAAATGTTATTTTGAAAAATGTAGAAATCAGCGGGTTTCAAAATGCAAAACGGATCAGGGGCAAAGACAAATGCGTACTGCTGTAATGCTTGGATTGTTCATAAATAAAGAGAGAATCTAAGCAAGACTTGCCGAATGAATCGGATAATAGCTTCTTATCCGATTCACCCTGCAAGTCCAGCCTTCATGTTTGCCACCAATAGAAGCGATATCTGCAAAAAAGGGGATGAAATGGCTTTCGAGTGCAAAGTTTTTTCTACATCTTTTTGAAACCCTTGCATTTAAAGTTCGGCAAAACCCTTGGGATCCTTGCCCGTCCGAGATTTTGCTGATTCAGCAAGCCCTGGATCCTTCCTTTTCATCATCGTTTGAAGATCATTTCCCGGGGAAACTTGGTGTCTTTTGTCATGAATGCGGGCGTGGAAAGACATTTCTATACAAAGTTTTTGCCGACTTTGCGCCCCTTCTCGAGTAAAAGACATTTTGTCTTCCTTGATGCCAATGCCCGGAAATTTGTTGTGACATGTCTTTCATAGCACTCGTGCCAGTAATGTTATCGCAATTTTTCTCTCATTAAGTTGCGAATACTTTTCCCGACCAATTGTGTTATTTTCCTTTCACCATAAAGGACGCTTTCCCGGGAAATTTGTTGCCTTTTGTCTTTTTAAAGACCTCTAAAAAACATTGGGACCATCGTACGGATCCTTTTTTGTCTTTTTGAACGTTTTAAAAAGACATTTTGACTCAGTCCCACCCCCGTTTTGTCTTTTTGAAGGCTTCTAAAGGACACTTGGACCACTACCCAGATCCTTTTTGTCTTTTTGAGCATCTTAAAAAGACATTTTGGCTCGATCCCCACTCCTTTTTGTCTTTTTGAAGGCGTCTAGGGGACATCTTGGGGCGAGAATCATTGCCTTTTGTCTTTTTGAAGGTCTCTAAAGGACATTTGGACCTCCGCCCGGATCCTTTTTTGTCTTTTTGAACGTTTTAAAAAGACATTTGGACTCGGTCCCACCTCCTTTTTGTCTTTTTGAAGTGTTCTAGGGGACATTTCAGGGTGGGAATCATTTCCTTTTGTCTTTTAGAAGGCCTCTAAAGGACACTTGGACCACTGCCCAGATCCTTTTTGTCTTTTTAAACGTCTTAAAAAGACATTTGGGGGCGGATCCCATTCCTTTTTGTCTTTTTGACGGCTTCTAGGGGACATTTTGAGCTCTGGCCTGATCCCTTTTTGTCTTTTTGAAAGCCTGTAAAAGACCTTTGGACCACTTCCCCGGATCTGCCTCAAAAACATTCGAGCCAAGTACCGCAACTGGTTTAGGATCAAAAAAGTGGGATCCCCATTTTTAGAGATCCCACTTTTTTCCTGCAGGCCGATCCAGGTACTTATAAACCGAGCGAAATATATTTGACTTCCAAAAATTCTTCGATGCCGTAACGGCCGCCTTCCCTGCCGAGACCACTCTGCTTGAAACCGCCGAATGGGGCCTGCGGCGTGGACGGAAGCCCGTCGTTCAGCCCGACAATGCCATATTCCAGCCCCTCTGCAATTTGAATGCCTTCTGAAATATTTTCCGTGAACACATACGCAGCAAGACCGTAAATGGAATCATTGGCACGCCGAATTGCTTCATCAATATCCGTAAATTTCGTTACCGGTGCAAGCGGCCCGAATGTTTCTTCATTCATGCATATCATATCATCGGTAACATTGGAAATGACTGTCGGCTCAAAGAACAACCCATCTTTCGCGCTGCCGCCTGTTTCCACGGTAGCCCCTTTTTCCACTGCATCTTTGACGTGATGTTCTACTTTTTCAACCGCATTCCGGTCAATCAGCGGACCGATATCCGTTCCTTCTGCAAGGCCGTCCCCAACACGGAGTGCTTTCACTTTTTCTGTAAATTTCTTGGTAAAAGCTTCATACACTTCTTCCTGTACATAAATGCGGTTCGAGCACACACAAGTCTGACCGGCGTTGCGGAATTTTGCTGCAACCGTGCCCTCTACAGCTTTATCGAGGTCCGCATGTTTTGTGATGATCACCGGTGCATGCCCACCAAGTTCAAGCGACACTTTTTTCACTGTGTCAGCTGAGCCGCGCATCAGCTCTTTCCCGATTTCGGTCGATCCGGTAAAAGTAAGTTTGCGGACGCGTTCATCGGCAAGCCAAGTGTCCCCGATTTCCTTCGCACTCCCGGTTATTACATTGATGACGCCTTTCGGAATGCCGGCTTTTGCAGCAAGCTCAGCAAGCTTCAAAGCAGTAAGTGGTGTCTGTTTTGCCGGCTTGATGACAACGGTGCAGCCAGCAGCAAGCGCAGGCGCAACTTTGCGGGTAATCATGGCAGCCGGGAAATTCCACGGGGTAATGGCCGCGACAACGCCGACCGGCTGTTTATGGACAAACAGGCGTTTATTGGTGGTGGATGCCGGAATCGTTTCGCCATACACACGCTTTCCTTCTTCGGCAAACCACTCGATAAAGCCATTTGCGTAACGCATTTCACCGAGTGCTTCCTTTAGCGGCTTGCCCTGTTCAATGGTCATCGTCCTGGCAAGCTCATTTTCATTTTCGCGGATCAGTTCAAACCACGTGCGGAGGTAAGCACTTCGTTCATAGGCAGAAAGCGCCGCCCACGCCGGAAAAGCCGTATGCGCCGCATCCACAGCAAGCCTGGCTTCCTTTTCTCCGCCTTTTGGAATCGTCGCAATCACTTCGCCGGACGCAGGGTTGTCCACTTTAATTTTTGGCAGTCCTTCCCCTGTCCACTCACCATTCAAGTACATCAAGTAGTCTTCCATAGCTCCATCTCCCTTCGAGTAATAGTTTACGATTTTTCAGATGATTTTTCTCGTTTTATGATTGCAAAATTTGTTTCGCCGACATGAGTATTCTTGATTTTGTAATTAAAAAAGAATACCTCTGACTTACTCATTTTTACATAATTTTGATGTCAGGAAGCATGCTGAAATGTTTCATACGATAAGCTGACCCTGTCAGTTGACAAAAATTTAATGGAGCGACAATCAGGTCATAAAAAAACGTAACAGAAGCTCATACAAAGCCCTTGTTACGCACAATCCAAATGCCAATCAAACAAAAGTTAACTGCGGGAAAGAATCAGATCCGGAAGTCTTAACTACAACGTGAATCCACCTTCACCCATTATAAGAAAAATCCCCAATCACACCCTTTCCGCCACTTCCACCGCGTGACGGATCAGGCTGCGGACGACGTTGCCGAAATGGGCGAAACGCTGGTCTTGTGTCTGGCCGCGTTTGTAGCGGTAGTAGATTTGCTGGCAAATGCCGGCGAGCTTAAAGTAACCGAAAATCAAGTAATAATCGATGTTCGAGACGTCGCGCCCGCTTTTTTTCGCATAGGCTTCGACAAACTCGCGGCGTGTCATAAAGCCGTCCAGCGTCGTGACGGACGGTTCACCGAGCCCATTTTTGATCAAATCCGGGTCATCTTTTTCCGTCCAGTAGCTGAGCGCAGCGCCAAGATCTGCGAGCGGGTCGCCGATGGTCGCCATTTCCCAGTCAAACAGGCCAGTCATTTCCGAAAAATCTTCGTTAAACATGGCGTTATTCAGCTTATAATCATAATGAATCACGGCTGCACCTTGTTGCGGCGGAATATGATCACGCAAATAATGGATGAGCGGCTCTGCTTCCGGAATTTCATCCGTCTTCGCACGCAGGTAGCGCTCAATCCAGCCGTTCACCTGGCGTTCGAGAAAACCATCCGGCTTTGACATGGAAAGGAGCTCTGTCTTTTCATATGGGATCGCATGCAGTTCCACAAGCCGGTCAACCATGATACCGGAAATCCGCCGGCACGTCTCCTTTGTCGGCTCCACTCCCGGCGGAAAAGCGGTGTCAAGCACAATACCATGCTTTCTTTCCATGAGAAAAAACGGAGCGCCGATCACAGACGGGTCCTCCTCGAAAAGCAACACTTCCGGCGCCGGTGTGAAAAATGGCCGGAGCGCCTTCAGCACGCGAAATTCGCGCCCCATGTCATGCGCTTTCGGGGCAACCGGGCCAAGCGGCGGGCGCCTGAGCACTGCTTCCCACGAACCTGCTTTTAATTGATAGGTCAAATTCGAACGGCCTGCTGAAAATTGTGCGATTCCAAGCGGTACATTCGGCATTTGCGGAAACTTCTTCTGCAGGTATTCCTGCAGCCTGGTTAAGTCCAGTTCTTCCCCTTTGCGGACCGGAATTGTGTCTGAATGCATTTTTCCTCTCCCCCTTGTATCCCGTAATAGGCAGATCGTTTTTCACATCGCCGTCTGCAAATGCTTTTCCAGGATGCCCCTTATGTCATCTGGAATCGGGCGGGATTGCTGCTTATCAAAGTCAAAAAAAACGACAACCGCTTTCCCCCTTGCGATCAAGCGGCCGGTTTCTGCATCCAGAATTTCATGAGCCAGTTCACAGCTCGTATTGCCGAGCTTTGCCACACCGGTCCTGATCGTGAGTTCTTCATTATAAAACGCCTGGCTGACAAAATCGCATTTTACTGAAGCTAAAATAATATTGAAATCTTTTATTTCTACGCTTGCACCAATGCTTTCAAAAAATTTCAAACGGGCATCTTCCAAGTAGATGAAGTAACTGGTGTTGTTAATATGTCCGATAGCATCTGTTTCGCAAAAGCGTGTCCGTAATTTCAATTCATGCAAAAAAATCCCTCCCTTTTGCTTGAACACCATTACGGTAGCTGTAGATTTACAACCTTGCAAGGTCCTGACCATGATTGATCCGTTGCTACAATCCCTTTTTTTCCCAAGACCATTTCTTGTCACAGCTGCCGCAATGTGATGCGCTTTTTCATCCCGTGCAGTCTGCTCATCACAAGGCCGTCCCCAATTCCAGCTGCCGCATTGTAATGCACTTTTTCGATTTCGTGCAGTCCCGCAATACAATCTCATTACAGCAGTTGTACGGTTTTACAACCTTGCAAGGTCCTGGCCATGATTGATCCGCTGCTGTAACCCCTTCTTTTCACAAGGCCATTTTCTGTCAGCTGCGGTAACGTGATGCGCTTTTTCATCCCATGCAGCTCGCTCAATACAAACTCATTGCGAAAGCTGTAGGGTGTTGCACCTTCCAAGTCCTGGCCATGATTGATCCGCTGCTGCAATCCCTTCTTTTCACAAGGCCATTTTCTGTCAGCTGCGGTAACGTGATGCGCTTTTTCATCCCATGCAGCTCGCTCAATACAAACTCATTGCGGAAGCTGTAGGTGATGCACATCCCAGGATCCTGGCTATGAATAATTCCGATACTAAACCTCTATTTCTCAAAGCCATTCTCAAATACAGCCGCCGTAACGTAATGTGCTTTTTCAATCCGTTCAGCCCGCTTGCTCGATCTCAAAACAACACCATTACGACAGCTGCATGGTTCTATGCTTTTTCAATCCCGTGCAGGACGATATCCATGAACAGTTCTGCCACTTCTGCCGCCGATTTCCGACCTTCCGGGTTAAACCACTGGTAGCTCCAGTTCACCATGCCGAGAATGGCAAAGGAAGTAAGATTCGCGTCCAGATGCTCCGCAAACTCGCCGATCTCAATGCCTTCCCGGATCAGCTTTTCAACCCCGAGGCGGAAAGCTTCGCGTTTTTGTAAAATCAGTTCGAGCTTTTCACCGCTTAAATTTTTGATCTCCCGGAAAAAGATCAGGGCTTTTGCTTTTTCCGTTTTGATGCTTTCAAGCAGCATCAGGACAAGCGCATGCAGTTTTGCCTTGCACGATGCGTTTTCCGAGAGAATGGCCTTCTGTTTTTCCAAAAGTTTCGTAATATAGTCCATATGAATGTCCATCAAAAGTTGTTCTTTGCTGGAAAAATAATAGTAAAACGTGCCTTTTGTCGCGCCGATGCTGTCGACGATGTCCTGAATGGATGTCTCCGTGAAGCCTTTTTGTTCAAACAAGCGTATGCTGTGTTCCGTAATCTTCGCTTTCATGCCGGTCCTCTCCATCTATTACTATATTAAGAAAATTATATCACATGCCCGGCTTCACGTTTCTGCTCTTACTCGCGCACTTTCTTTTCTTCTTCGCGCAGCTTGCGGCGCAAAATTTTCCCGACATTTGTTTTCGGTAACGCATCACGGAACTCTATGATCTTCGGGCGTTTATACGGGGCGAGATGGGCGCTGCAATATTCGCTCAGTGCTTCTTCCGTCATCTTCTGCCCTTCTTTTAACACGACAAACGCCTTGACCGTCTCACCCCGGTATGGATCCGGCACACCGATCACCACTGCTTCCTGGACGGCGGGATGCGCATACAGCACCTCCTCGACATCGCGCGGGTACACGTTATAGCCGCTTGCAATGATCATATCTTTTTTGCGGTCAACAATATAAGCGTACCCTTCCTCATCCATTTTCGCGATATCGCCGGTGTACAGCCAGCCATCCCGAAGTGCTTCCGCCGTTTCTTCCGGCATGTTCCAGTACCCCTTCATCACTTGCGGGCCTTTTACAATCAGTTCGCCCACTTCGCCCGGTTTCAGTTCCTCCGTGCCGGTTGCAACATCGACGATTTTATAATCTGTTGATGGTATCGCGATCCCAATGCTGCCCGGCTTGCGTTTTCCGAAAACCGGATTGCAGTGTGTAACCGGGGAAGCTTCCGAAAGGCCATACCCCTCGACAATGACGCCTCCCCGTTTTTTCTTCAAACTGGCGCAAAAGTCCGAGCGGTATCGGTGCACTCCCGCTGTTGCAGGTCTTAATGGAATCCAGCCCGTACTCCATCGCTTTCGGGTGGTTCGTGATGGCAACATACATCGTCGGGACACCCGGAAAATAGGTTGGCTGCGTTTCTTTGATGGTCTGGAGTACTTCTTCAAGGTCAAAACGCGGCAGCATGATCGATTCCGAACCGGTGTAGATTGCATAGTTCATGGCACATGTCATGCCAAACACGTGGAAAAGCGGAATAACGGTCAAAATCCGTTCTTCTCCCGGCCCCATGACCGGTTTGAAAAATGCATAGGTTTGCACCAGATTGGCAAGAAGGTTTCGGTGGGTCAGCATCGCACCCTTTGACCGGCCAGTGGTGCCGCCCGTATACTGGAGTACGGCAATATCCTCCCGGGGGTCGAGCGCAGGAGGGGTGTAATCCGTGCCTGCCTGTAAAAAGGCCTCAAAGGGTTCAGCATCATTCAAAGGGCCGGCTGCCGGCTTAAAACTGGCTGTGACAACATTTTTCAAGGATGTTTCCGGACGGACGGCCTGCACTTTCGGGTACAAATCATCCAGGACAATGATGGTTTCTGCGCCTGAGTCATTTAATATATGCCTGATCTCCGGTTCGACGAGCATCGGATTGATCTGGACAATCACAGCACCTGCCATCAGCGCACCGTAATAGGATACGACATACTGCGGGCAGTTCGGCAGCATGATCGCCACTCTGCTGCCTTTTTGCACGCCTCTTTTCTGAAGGGCGGAAGCAAAGGCAAGCGATGCTTTGTAAAGTTCCGCATAGGTCGTCTTTCTGCCGTAAAAAGAGAGGTCAGTCCGGTCCGGGTGCTTTTCGGCTGCAGTAACAAGTATTTGGTACAGCGGCGTATCCGGCACTTCAATTTCTTTCGGAATCTCATCGGTATAGACAGCATGCCATACTTTGTTTTCCATTCCAAATCCCCCTTGTTTTTCATTGCCAAATGGACTGTTTCCCTAGGCTTAATAAGGCACCGATTACCGTCCGGCATGTCGGTTTTTAAAGCACATGCATGCCGCCATCGACGAGCAGCACATCCCCTGTCACATAGTCCGAAGCTTGGGATGCTAGAAAAACAGCTGCACCTTTTAAATCCTGATCATTTCCGAATCGGCCGAGCGGCGTTGCTTCCAATATCGGATTTTTGCCGCGTTCAATGATGACTTTGGCCATTTTTGTCGGGAAAAAGCCCGGCGCAATCGCATTCACATTGATGCCGTATCTGCCCCATTTGGCAGCGAGATCTTTTGTAAACGTGATGACCGCCCCTTTACTTGTGTTGTAACCGATCGTGTCCATGATGCGCGGATCGACGCCGCCAAGCCCGGCAATGGAGGCAATATTGATAATCTTGCCGTGCCCCTGTTTGATCATGACTTTTCCGGCTGCCTGGCTCATATGGAAAGTGCCGGTCACATTCGTGCTGATCACTTTTTCCCATGCCTCAATCGGCATCTCTTCGGCAGGCGCCCCCCAAGTTGCGCCGGAATTATTGACGAGGATGTCAATTTTGCCAAACTGCTTCACGGTTTCCGCGACTACTTCATCAACCTGGGTGCGATTTGTAATGTCACACTCCATTACAAGCGTTTTCACTCCGAGAGATTCGATGCGTGCAGCCGCTTCTTCGCATGCCGCTTTTTTTCTGGAGCAAAGCACGACATCCGCCCCCACTTCCGCAAATGCCCGCGCGATTTGTTCACCGAGCCCCCTGCCACCGCCTGTCACGATGGCGGTTTTTCCTTTTAAACTAAACAGTTCTAACACGTTCATCGGCTGATCCCCTTTCCTGGTATGGTTTTATCTCAAGCCTTGCAATCTGGTCGAGGTGGACTTCATCCGGGCCGTCTGCAAGCCGCAATGTGCGCGCGTTGGCCCACAGCCGGGCGAGCGGAAAATCGTCCGAAACGCCGGCGCCGCCGAACGCTTGGATGGCACGGTCGATCACAGCAAGCGCCATCCGCGGTGCCACTGCTTTAATCATTGCAATTTCCTTTCTCGCCACTTTATTGCCGACCGTGTCCATCCTATACGCTGCTTTCAATGTGAGAAGTCGTGCCTGCTCGATTTCAATACGCGACTCGGCCACCCACTGGCGGATGACGCCCTGTTCCGCGAGCGGCTTACCAAACGGCGCACGGTTTTGTATGCGCTTGCATAAAAGTTCAAGTGCACGCTCCGCAGCTCCAATCAGCCGCATACAGTGATGGATTCTGCCCGGCCCAAGCCGCCCTTGCGCAATCGCAAACCCTTTTCCTTCCCCCCAAATGATATTTTCAGCCGGCACCCGCACGTTTTCGTATGTAATTTCCGCATGGCCGTGCGGTGCATCATCATAACCGAAAACCGGGAGCATCCGCTCAATCTTCACGCCTGGTGTATCGAGCGGTACGAGAATCATAGACTGCTGTTCGTGCCGCGGTGCATCCGGATTGGTTTTTCCCATGACAATCGCAATTTTGCACCTCGGGTCGCCGGCGCCTGATGACCACCATTTCCGCCCGTTCACAATATATTCATCACCGTCACGTACAATGCTGCATGAAATATTGGTCGCATCACTTGAAGCAGTATCCGGCTCTGTCATAGAAAAACACGAACGGATCTCGCCGTTTAAAAGCGGTTTTAGCCATTTTTCTTTCTGCTCATCACTTCCGTACCGGGCAAGCACTTCCATATTTCCGGTATCGGGTGCATTGCAGTTGAATACTTCGGGGGCGATGATGGATCTTCCCATGATTTCACAAAGCGGGGCATACTCGAGGTTCGAAAGCCCGGCCCCGTATTCATTGTCCGGCAAAAACAAATTCCAAAGCCCTTCCTGCTTTGCTTTTGCCTTCAATTCTTCCATAATCGGCGGAACAGCAGCCCACCGTGTTTCCTGTGCATTCAGTTGTTCCTCAAAGATCTTTTCACCCGGATAGACGTTTTCTTCCATAAAACGCTCAAGCTTTGAAATCAGTGCCTTCACTTTTGGTGAGTAATCAAAATCCATATGATTCATCCCCTCCCCGTTGACTAACCGGTTAGTATGTTAATTTCATTATAAACAATCATTCGAAAATTTCAAAAAAAAATAAGCCGAATTTCCTCGATTTGTGTTGAATCTTCCCGGTAAAAAATAAAAAAAGCGGGAAACAAATCTCCCGCTTTTTGAAACAGATTTTTCAGGCCTTGCCAATCAGAGTATTTTCCTCCCCAATTGTCCGAGCGCATAGTGGATGCTGTGCTGCAACGTCTGGAAGCAGTCAAACTGGCTGAAATCAAGCCCGGAAGAAGAAATGGTCATGCTCATGGACGGCGATATACCGACAAGGATCGTTTGCGTGCCGATTAAGGAAGATGCTTTTCCGATATTTTCAATAAACTGGATGCTGTGCGGATCGTCTTCCACATCGAGTGCCGTTAAATCAAGCACCAAATACTTTGCTTTGTACTGCGGCAAATTTTTCAATGTTTTTTCTACCAGCTCTTCGGCACGTTCATCGTCATATTTCCCGATTAAAGGCACGACGACAATGCCGTCTAAAATCGGAATAATCGGTGAGGACAGCTGCTTGATGAGTTCTTTCAGCTCCCGCGTCTTATCTTCGACGAGCGCCTCCAGCTGAATAATCTGCTCAGCTTCTTTTTTCCGCGCCAGCTGGTGAATATTATGTGACACCGTGATATCCGACGGGAAATACTCAATGATCGTGGAGTCGTGGCCTTCGATCTGATACCGGACGACTTTATACCATATATTTGTATGGAACAGTCCGGTAAAAATACCAGCGTAGTGGGCAGGCAGAAAATTGCTGCCCGTTTTCTTTCCCTGGGCCACATTGATTTTATGCTCCCAGCTGTCTTTCAGCTCAATCGTCAACGTCTTCTGATCAAAGTTCATGTCTTTCATCACGGCTCTTCCCCAGCCCGCTGATGCGTAAGTAGTGGTAATGAGTTCAGACGCCTTTTTCACATCGAAATCTTTGATTTTATTAAAATAATCGGCAACGAGCAATCCCTGACGGAAACCCGCTGTTTCAAAGACAACATTGGATGCTTCTTCCCCGGATATTTCTTCAATTGTAGTAAACAGATCGCGCATCGCGGTTGGAATCCAGAAAAGGACCGCATCCTCCCCTTCGAAAATGAATCTTCCTTTTTCCAATTCCCATTCAAATTGAAGACCGCCCACATGTATATTCGGATGTTCGCTCACAGAATATCCCCTCTATTATGTACAATAAATTGTATTCTTATTATACCGGTTCAGTTTTCTTGCGTCTATTGATACGAGTTTTGTAATGTGACAAAATTCGCGTGCTTGCAGGAAAATGTGCTCACACACCAGGGCCTTACTTTCAAAGAAATTTGCTTATACGAAAAAAAGGCGGGATCACCCCGCCGTCCATCTTAATTAATCATCTAAATTGACATTATGGTAAATTTGCTGGACATCTTCCAGGTCTTCCAGCACATCAATCAGTTTTTCGAATTTCTCCCGGTCCTCATCCGGTAATGTGACTTCGTTTTGCGGCAACATTGTCAGTTCGGCAACGGTAAATTCCGTAATGCCGGCATTTTCAAAAGCTTCCTGAACCGCATGAAACTGGTCCGGTTCCGCGTAAACAATAACGGCACCGTCTTCTTCAAAGACATCGCGGACATCAATATCAGCTTCAAGCAAAAGCTCCAGCACTTCATCCGCTGTTCTCCCTTCAATGCCAAAGACTGCCGTTTTATCAAACATATACGCGACTGAACCGCTCACCCCCATATTGCCGCCGTTTTTCCCGAAAGCGGCGCGCACTTCGGAGGCGGTCCGGTTGACATTGTTCGTTAACGTATCGACAATGATCATCGAGCCGCCCGGGCCGAAGCCTTCGTAACGCAGCTCATCATAGTTTTCATCAGCGCCGCCTTTTGCTTTTTCAATCGCGCGGTCAATGATCGCTTTCGGCACGCTGTATGTTTTAGCACGCTCGAGCACCATTTTTAACGCGCTGTTTGCCACCGGATCCGGCACACCCTGTTTCGCAGCAACATAGATTTCGCGGCCGAATTTCGCATAAATGCGGCTCATATTGGCATCCCTTGCTGCTTTTTTGTCTTTTATATTATTCCATTTGCGTCCCACGGGGATCACTCACTTTCAACAAAAATTCGAATGCTTCCGTACTTGCCCATTGTTGAATTATACACCAAAAGCTTTCCGGTGGGGGAAAATAATTGAAAAAACATCCCGGTTGGATAGCCGGGATTCATGATGTGCCAATTTTTTCTTCCTTTTCGCCGGTGTCCCGGATGATCTTTCCGCAGTTTTGCCATTTTTCATTGGTTTTTGGAAAATGGCTGGTTTTTCAGATCCGCTTTCCATTGATTTTTGGTTCCGCTTTATTTCCTCAAGCCATTTCTATTTCGCCGGTTTCTTGAAAACCGCAGATTTTTTTAAAATTCCACCATTCTTAAAGGTCCAGAAACACAGGGCTCCACACGCATGCGGCATGCTGGTTTTTGTTTCTCACTTTCGTTTCGTTCGTATCCCGGACCCTGTTGCCACAACCAGGCCGCCGAGCACATCTGCAATCAAGTCGGTCATCGTATCCTTGTTTCCGCCGCCCTGCAAAGTAGTGCCAAAAAATTGGTCACCCGAAAACTCATAGATCTCCCACATTACACCGCCAAGCGCGGCAAACCCAAGCACAAATAAAAATACAAACCATGCGGAGATCGCCTTGCCCGCATCCCGGTGCACAAGCCGTTCATAAAGTGCGATCGCGGCAAATCCAAGAAGAAGGCCACTCACGAAATGCAGGAAGGTGTCCCACCAGCCTAAGCCGTACCAGCCACGGATCGATCCGAAATATTGGGAGCCGGTTAAAAAAAGAAAATAAGAAATGACAAGGGGCAGGTGGAACCGAAGGCGCGGAACCCACGAAAGGATAAGCGGAATTGCGCCCGAGATCACCCCGCCCGCAGCGACCGCAGCCTTCCAGGACGCGCCGGCCGTATATTGCATGGCGCATAAAACGGCCATCCACAGTACATAAACCAAGCTGATTCCAAACACAATTTTCCGGTCCATATTTCCACTTTCTTTCTTATACATTTTGTTTCCTGAATCCAGTATATATCGCAATCAGCACCCCGCCAAAAAATCCGGCCAGCAAGTCCACCATCGTATCGGTATTGCCGCCACGCTGCATCGTATGGGAGGCAATTACATCCCCCAAAAATTCATACATCTCCCAAAGAACGCTCCCTGTTATCGCAAGCCCGAGGGCAAACAATGCGGGAATCAAGCGCGACATGCCCCGCCTTGCCGCCTCCGGAACCAGTATTTTATACAGCGTAACGCCGATACAAGCTGTAAAAATGCCCTTATAAAAGTGAACGGACGTGTCCCACCACGAAAAACGCCCGTAAAATCCGGCGATCGAACCGAGGCAGATGGAGCAAATCACGAAAATATACCAGCCAATAATCGAGGGCGTATTGATTCGGTTATGTTTTAAAAATAATAAGCCGAGCGGCAGCGTACTTAACACAATCCCGCCGGCCGCAATTCCCCACCGCAATGTATCATGCTTTATAATAAAATAGACCATAAGCCCGGCCAAAAGCAACATCATGCCGGTACTGAGCAGTATAATGATGATGCGTTTCACCTTTCCACCCCGTTCTGTTCTTTTCCAAAAATAGGATACCCTTTCTTTTTCCATTTCATCCTCTATAAAATGAACATAGGGTTTGCTGAACGAATCCGATTCTGCGTTTGTACCCAATTTGTCAGCAAGCTCTATCTAGAAGAATCCATCTGCGAAAATGCGATTCTGGTGCAAGCTTTTCCCTGGATTTTTTATAAAATCCTTGCACCTTGCATTAAATTTTTGCTTAAGCTGTCAGCATCCTTGCCCAAATTTAGGAATTTTGCTTATTCAGCAAACCCTATGTTAAGGAAGCATGGAAAAAAGACGTTGCTCCTTTACATAGAGCTCGTCTACGTTAAGAAAGCACGAAAAAACGAAGACCTTCCTTCACATAGGGCGCGTCTAAGTTAAGAAAACACGGAAATTCGATGACCCTCCTTCACATAGAACCCGTCTACGTTAAGAAAGCGCGGTAATACAAAGGCCTTCCTTCACATAGAACCCGTCTACGTTAAGGAAGCACGGAAATTCGAATGCCTTCCTTTACATAGAGCCCGTCTATGTTAAGAAAGCGTAGAAAAATGACGTTGTTCCTTCACATAGAAGGCGTCTACATTAAGAAAGCACGAAAAAACGAAGGCCTTCCTTCACATAGAACCCGTCTATATTAGGGTTTGCTGAACCCCGGATCCAATTCTGCGTTTGTACCCAATTTGTCAGCAAGATCTAGAAGAATCCATCTGCGAAAATGCGATTCTGTCTTCTCTATACGTTGGATCAACTTTTTCATGGGTCTTTCATAAAACCCTTGCATTTAAATTTTTTCCTAAGCTGTCAGCATCCTTGCCCACATCTATGAATTTTGCTTATTCAGCAAACCGTACATAGATTTTTCTCGTCAAAATTCAAGGTTAGATATGGCTTTTGGCAACGCATAAGGAGCAGGAATGTTAAGCCCAACTTATATAGCCGACAAACCGCCTGATCGTAAAAACATCCGTATGAGCGGCGTTTTCTTTTCCAAAAAGTATTTAAAACATTTCAATTTTAATGATAAAATAAGCTAGGGAGGTGTTTTATGAAAAAAGTTTTGTTTGCATGCTTGGCCCTGCTGTTGCTCTGTGTTCTCACCGGATGGAATCTGCTTGGGAAAAGCGGGAAGCCTGCCAATGCCAACACATTTAAACCGGCAAAACTAACGGCAAATGAAGAAGCCATTTTACACGCTTCAACGGACAACTCTTTTCTTTATCAATACCGTGTCGACCCTAACAAGTATAAATCCGTTAGAATCTGGCTGGAAGAATACAAATACGGAAAATTGGTGAATGACCATCTTTTTGAACTAGAAGGGGAAGCGGGGAAGAAAGGGACAATTATGTTCACAGCCTCTCCGGTAAGCGAAAACAGCAAACGTTATAAGGTCATCGAAGGCATCTATACGGGTAAAGGCAATACCACTTTCAGCACATTTAAAACTTTCCCGGCAGCAGGGGATAAAGACATCAACGCGTTTTCCTTGAGCGGCGTTGACAGCGCGGAATCGGCAAGCGGCAAAAAGATTTTAGGAGCCATTGGTTTTTCAAAAGATGATTCTGCCCCGGCCCCTCCGCTTCATGACTTTGAAGACCTGAAAAAACACAAAAAGGAAATACAATCTTACGCAACCCTTTTAGTGGTGCGGTGCGAATTTAAAAATAACAAGCGCAGCGCATGAACAGACGGCGGGTCATGATATCCGCCGTTTCCCTGTAATTACCGCCATGTGCGGACAGAAAGGAGCGGATGCGCATTTTGCTGCTTTTCAGTGCACACAAAAAAGACGCTGAGACACATCTCAACGCCCTTATGAGCGGAGCTTTTCAGCGTGCCTGTGGTTCTTTTTCGCGGCCGTTTTTATCTACAAAATCTTCGTGGTGCGTAGAATACATGGCCATCGGTTCTGCATCCGGGCACATATAGCGGACGGCGCTGTTTAAAGCAACCGGGCCTTCCGCAAACCCCCCGGCAATCAATTTTAATTTGTGCGGGTAAATTGCCGCATCCCCTGCCGCGAAGATCCCGGGTATATTCGTTTCCATCGCGCCATTGACCTCGATCCGCTCGTCTTTCATTTTAAGACCCCAGTTTAAAATGCCGCCATAATCACCCTGAATGCCGTGGTTCACGACAACTTCATCGGCTTCAAGCCATATTTCTTCGCCCGTCCCGACCTGTTTCACCGCAACGCGTTCGATCCTATTACCAGTCCCGTGCAGAGCTGAAATGCAGTAAGGGGTAAAAAGGCGTGCATTTTTCACCATTTCGGACACATCGTATTCATGCCCGCTGAATGCTTCCCGCCTGTGGACGATCGTAATGCTTTCGGCGATCCCGGCCAGTTCGTTTGCCCAGTCGACTGCCGCATTCCCGCCGCCAGAAATCAGCACCCGCTTGTTGCGGAAACGATTCAAGTCATCAACGGCATAATGGAGATTGCCGGATTCATAGCGCTCTGCCCCCGGAATATCAAGCTTAATCGGTTTAAAAATGCCCGCCCCGACAGTGAGGATAACCGTTTTGGTCAAGTGAAGGCCGCCATTTTCCGTACTTAACATAAAGATACCGTCCGGGCGCCGCTGTAATCCGGATACATGCTGATGAAAAAGGATCGTTGGCGAAAAAGTTTCCGCCTGCCGGATCAGTTCCTTAACAAGATCCCCGCCTGTTATTTTCCGGATCCCGCCAATATCCCGCAATGTTTTTTCCGGATAAAACATCGTGATTTTTCCGCCCAGCTGGCCGCTAGATTCCAGCACTTTCGTCTTTAATTTTCGCATGCCGCTGTAAAACGCCGTAAACAAGCCAATCGGCCCACCGCCAATAATGGTTACATCGTATATTTCATGGTCCAATGCCAAGATCCTCCATTCCCGCTCATAAAGAAAGTGGCTACGCCATTTGTGCACGTACTTCTTTATACGGTTTAATCAAATCATAGGAAAGGCAAACCGGTTTTTTGCACCTCGGATCAACTGCAATTTGGGCATCTAATCCGAAACATTCCCGCATCATTTCCACTGTCACCACAGCTTCGGGGCTGCCTTCGTAAAGGATTTCGCCATCTTTCATGGCAACGATATGGTCCGCAAAACGGGCCGCCTGGTTTAAATCGTGCAGCACCATTACGATCGTGCGGTGTTCCATTCTGTTCAGTTCCTTCAAGAGTTCCAGCACTTCCAGCTGATGTGACAGGTCCAGATAGGTTGTCGGTTCATCCAGTAAAATCATTTCGGTATCCTGCGCAAGTGCGAGCGCAATCCAGACCCGCTGCCGTTGTCCGCCTGAAAGCGCATCCACAGGGCGGTCTTTCAATTCTTCCGTTCCCGTCATTTCAAGGGCCCTGTAAATTGCTTTCCAATCTTCACGATTCAGTTTTCCAAACCTTTTTTGGTGTGGATACCTGCCATAAGATACAAGTTCTGACACCGTCAGTCCTTCCGGCACACTCGGAGACTGGGGCAAAATCGCAAGCTTTTGCGCAATTTTCTTTGTTGATTGTTTTGCCAGCTCTTTTCCATCCAAATAAACGGATCCGTTTTTCGGAAAGAGGATGCGCGCCAATGCCTTTAACAAAGTGGATTTGCCACATCCGTTCGGGCCGATGATCGCCGTCATTTTTCCGGCTGGTATATTTAAATTTAAGTTTTTAATAATTTCATGGTCTCCATAGGCAACTTTTAAATTTTCTGCACAAAGCTTTGGCATCTCAGTTCCTCCTATGAATCTATCATTAAATGAAAATGATTCTTAATATCATTTTTATTCTATAAGGTTTTCAAATGGGTGTCAAATCGGCTTTTCGCCGGTAATCTCCAGGTTTTTCCGCAATTTAAGCATTTCCTGCTGCCCTTCCTGTACTTTTGAAATTTTGCAATTTTTTTCGGAGGAAAGGCTCTCCTTTTTTGGGCCTTTCCAGTTGGAATAAGGGTGTTCTTCCCCCGTATCCGCATGATGCCGGGTTTGGAAACATCAATATGTTCTTCCCGCAGCCAAAGCCGTCCATGCAACATGGACGGCAGGCCGCGAAAAGGATTATTTGATCGTTTTTAATACATCCCGGATCATCTCTTTGTTTGCAATCGCGCCAGAGTAAAGCCAGCCGGTATTAGCAGAAAATTCAGCTACATGGTGTTTCTTGACGGCAGGAATGCTTTTCCATAATGCATTGTCCAGCTCTGTTGCGTGGGTTTTATCGCTGTTAATCAGAAAAATATAGTCTGCATCCAGCTCGGTTAATTTTTCAAGCGAGATGGCATTCCAGTTGCTGGTTGCTTTTGCAGAAATTTCATTTACAACGGCCGGCACCTTCAAGCCCAAATCATTGTATAGGACGTCTCCGCTTGATACATTTTTCGATACGATAAAGAATTTATTGTTCACAAGCCAGATTGCAGCGGCAGAAGGCGCTTTTCCTTTTTTTGCCAGTTGTGCTTTTGCTTTCTTGGCTGTTTTTTCATAATCTGCGAGCACTTGTTTTGCCTTTGCTTCCTTGTTCAACACTTTCCCAACAGTAAGCAGTTCTTTTCTCCAGTCACTGTTTTGCTTTTTGCTTACGACAAAGGTCGGAGCGATTTTGCTGTATTGTTCATACTTCCCGCCTTCCACCATACTGGCATCGTCAATCAGGATTAAATCCGGCTTGAATTTTTGCACTTGTTCATAAGGCAGGTCGTAAGAAATAGCCGGTACCCCTTTCAGTAAATCGTCCTGCAAATATTCCTGAATGCCGTTGCTGACACTCCATTGTGCGACAGGCTTCACCCCGAGTGCAACAAGATGGTCTTCCAAATAAGTCGCAATGACGCGTTTCGGATGAGCCGGCACTTTTACTTTATGCCCCATCACGTCTGTTACCGTCCGGGTTTTTGAACCGCCGGCAGGCTTGTTTCCGTTTCCATTTCCGGACTGGCTGTTCCCGCAGGCAGCAAGGGCAACGGACAGAAAGACAATCCCGCATATTTGGAAAATCTTTTTTAATTTTAGATTGTAAGACATTTTCATCCCCCTGGCATTATGTTAAAATATTGTAGACAGATAAATGATAATGATTATCAACATCAATTAAAGCGAAAATTTTTCATTCTGTCAATCTTTTTTCTTTTTGAATCATAAATTTTTAACCGTATCGAAATAGAAGGAAGGAAGTCAGGGATGGCAAAAGCGCACACAAGTAAAGCGGCACACCGCGTGCAGGATCAACCGTATAAAAAACGACTGGCTTATTTTATCCTCGGCTTCGGGTGGATTTTTATCATACTTGCCGTCGCGGGTTCCATTCAATTGGGTGCATCGAATGTCGGCTATACAACTGTATGGAAAAGTTTGTTTTTTTATGATGCAAACAACCCGGCCCATGTCGTCATCCATGAATTGCGGCTGCCGCGTGCCATTGCCGCTTTATGCGTCGGTGCCGGGCTGGCCGTTTCCGGTTCGGTCATGCAGGGAATGACGCGAAATCCGCTCGCATCCCCGTCTATTTTGGGGGTAACCTCGGGATCCCTTTTTCTTATGGCGATTGCCTATGCTTTTTTTCCGGGCATTTCTTACAAGAGCCTGATTTTCATATCTTTTGCCGGAGCCGGTTTGGGGGCGGCCCTCGTTTTTTTAATCACAGCTTTATCCAGAGGCGGGAACACCACTGTGAAGCTGGCGCTTGCCGGATCAGCCGTTACTTCTCTGCTTAGCGCCTTATCTACGGCGATCGGGCTTCGTTTCAACATATCAAAAGATTTGAGCTACTGGTATGCAGGCGGCGTGAGCGGTGTGCAATCCAGCCAGCTCAAGTATGTCATTCCGGCCATCATTGCCGGTGTGATTATCGCCATTGCCATCTCGCGCGCCGTCACCATTTTAAGCCTCGGGGAGGAAATCGCAAAAGGACTCGGCCAAAATACGGTATTTGTTTATATCGCAGGCATTGTGGCCGTTCTTTTGCTGACAGGGGCGGCTGTATCCATTGCCGGGATGATCGGGTTTGTCGGATTGGTCATCCCGCACATTACCCGCTTCCTTGTCGGATCGGATTATAGTTTGATCATCCCTTGTTCAGCGATTCTGGGCGCCCTTTTGTTGATCATTGCCGATGATGCTGCAAAAATGATCAATGCCCCTTTTGAAACACCAGTAGGCGCAGTAACCGCCATCATCGGCGTCCCATTCTTTCTCTATTTGGCACGAAGAGAAGGGGGCGGATTGTAGTGGAAAAACGGCTTGCAACCGACAAACGGAAATTCAGCATGCTTTGCACTATCCTACTTGTTTTGCTGATCGTCCTCTTTTTTGCCAGCATCCGGACGGGCACGATGAACATTCCGTTTCCGCAAATATGGTCTGCCTTTTTCGGCAGTGATGTTGGCAACCAGCGGATGACCTTGTTTGAATTCCGTCTGCCCCGGATCGTGCTCGCGATGCTGATTGGCGCCGGAATTGCCGTTTCAGGCGGCATTCTCCAGAGCATTTCCAGAAACCCGCTTGCAGATCCCGGCATTATCGGCGTGAATGCAGGGGCAAGCTTTTCCGTTGTATTATATACATTCTTTTTTAAAGGCACGGCCTTTCTTGCCGGGGTAGTTTCTATTTTTGTCATGCCGTTTTTCGCATTAACCGGCGCCTTTCTTTCGGCGATCCTCGTCTATTTGCTTGCCAAAAAAGGCGGAAGCGTGGCGCCCGGTCGTCTCGTTCTAACAGGTATTGGATTAAATGCGGCTTTTAATGCGGCAACAACAGTCCTGCAAATGAAAATGGATCCCCAAGATTTTACAAAAACGCTGACCTGGATATCCGGAAGCATTTGGGCAACAAACTGGGATTATGTCCTTGTCACTTTGGCCTGGCTGGTTGTTCTGCTCCCATTTGCTATATACAAAGCCCGTTACTTGAATATTATGCGTCTGGATGAGCCGGTCATCACAGGGCTCGGGGTGCCGCTTGAAAAAGAAAGGCTGAAACTTCTCGGGACCGCGGTCGGGCTGGCCGGATGCTGTGTAGCGGTCGGGGGCGGGATTACGTTTCTCGGCCTGATTGCGCCCCACATTGCCCGCGGGATTATGGGGACAAAACATGAATTTTCCCTGCCCTTAACGGCGCTGATTGGGGCAAACATTTTGCTTTTGGCTGATACAGTCGGGAGAGTCGTGATACCTTCCATGGAACTGCCGGTCGGGATTGTCATTTCAATCCTCGGCGCACCATACTTTATTTATCTGCTGATACGGACAGCATAATGCATAATAGTAAAGCACACGGAAGTCCCTTATTCATTCCGTTGGAAAAATTTTGCACATGCCCAGAGCGGAAAGATATTTACAATTTTTAAATTTTTCGCTACGATAACAACAGTGATAAAAAAGGAAGGCTGATTTTATGATATTCGGGCTCGATCCATCCATGTTGGCACTGTTAGTTGGTTTTGGGTTTTGTGCAGCTTTTATTGATTCTGTTGTCGGCGGGGGCGGCCTGATTGCCCTGCCTGCCCTGCTGTTTACTGGGCTTTCGCCGTCTGCAGCGGTTGCTACCAACAAACTCGCGGGGACAATGGGGTCATTTACAAGCACATTTGTATTTTATCGTTCCGGGAAACTTGATTTATCTTCCATTTATAAAATGTTTCCGCTCACCTTTTTCGGTTCGATGCTCGGCGCTTACACCGTCCATCTCATGGATCCGGATGTGTTAAAACCATTGATGCTGATCATGCTTGCCGCAGTCGGCATCTATACGGTGACGAAGAAAGACTGGGGAAAAATCATGGCGTATAAAAAGTTATCCGTCCGCCGGCTGATTTTGTTTACGGCACTCATTTTTCTGATCGGTTTTTACGACGGATTTCTCGGCCCGGGCACCGGTTCCTTTTTAATGTTTGCCTACCTCATGATCGGGTTTGACTTTTTAAAAGCAGCCGGAAACGCGAAGTTTTTAAATTTTGGCAGCAATATCTCGGCCCTCCTTATGTTTATTTTTTTAGGGCAGGTTCATTATGCCTACGGGATTCCGATGGGCCTTGGGCAAATCGCCGGCTCCATCATCGGCTCGCGGTTCGCGATCAAAAAGGGGAGCGGCTATGTGCGCGCGCTGTTTATCGCCGTCACATTTTTGCTGCTTGCCAAAAATACATATGATTATGTACACGCGTTTCTTTTCGGCTGACAAAAAGGTTAGATGAAGGATCACGTTTTTGCCATGCAACCCGGGGGATGCTTTTTGTGCAGCTCGCCGGGATTTTTTATGGAGGTGTTTGAAATGAACAAGTCCTGGCTCATTGTTCTTGTTGGTGCTTTTTTCGAAGTCTTTTGGGTCATCGGGCTAAAGCATGCGGATAATTTGTTAGAATGGGCGGGCACGCTGGTTGCCATTACTGCAAGCTTTTACGCACTCATTGCGGCAAGCAAGGATTTGCCGGTCGGAACGGTGTATGCCGTTTTTGTCGGGCTCGGCACAGCCGGAACGGTTTTTTCCGGAATCGTATTTTTCGGCGAGCCGTTCAGTTTCATAAAAATTGTTTTGATTTTCATTCTGCTGGCGGGCATTATCGGCTTAAGGATTGCGGAAAATGAAAAAAGCAGCGGGGAGGCGGATTCTTGATGGCTTGGGCTTCTCTACTCATTGCAGGGTTATGTGAAATGCTCGGCGTGGCCGCCATGAATATGGTAAACCGCCGCCGCAATCTGCAGTCTGTGCTGCTCATGGTGCTTGCTTTCGGCGGAAGTTTTTTGTTTATGTCGTTTGCGATGCGGACATTGCCGATGGGCACGGCCTACGCCGTCTGGACAGGAATCGGTGCAGCAGGGGGCGCAATTGTCGGCATGTTATTTTTTGGAGAATCAAGAGACTGGCGGAGAATTGTTTTTATCACGATGATTTTAGGCGCAGCGGTCGGGCTGAAGCTGGTATCATGACCGCCACGCGGTGTTATGCATGTTTTCCTTTTAACGCCAAAATGAAAATGGTGCTGATAATCATCAGCGCACCGGCCCAGTCAAAAAAACCGAGCGGAACATGGAGCCACACCACAGTTAAAAATGCGGCGGAAAGCGGCTCTGCTGTGGCAAGTACGGTTGTTTCTGATGCACTTAAATATTTCAGCCCTTCCAAATAGCAAAGAAAGGCAACCAGCGTTCCAAATAAAATGACAAAAGCAATCCCCGGCACCGCGGCCGGAGAAAAGTTCCCAGCTGCATGCCACGGCGGATGAATGAAACTTAAGACCGCGCCCCCAATTAGCATCCCCCAGCCGACGGTTACGTCCGCACCCCATAGGTGAAGGAGCTTTATCGGCTGGAGTGTGTAAAAAGCAGCGGTAAAAGCCGTTAAAATACCCCAGAAAAGCGCTTTTCCCGAAATGGATAGCGTCGTAAAACTGCCGTGTGTGACAAGCAAAAATGTTCCGGCAACTGCAAGAAAGACGGCAAATAACGTACGCCGGCCAGGCATTCTCCTGAATCGGGCGGCCAGAAAACACGGCACAATGACACACTCGAGGCTTTGCAAAATGGTTGCTGTTGCTGCATTGCCGTACCGGATAGCGGCAAAATAGGTGTACTGGACGCCGAGCATGCCGAAAACCGCAAAAAAAATCAGATCTCTCCGTGAAGCCGGGTCTTTCCATACCCCTGTGACACGATTTCTTTCTCTTCCGTAACAAAATCCGAGCAAAAGCAGGCCGGATACAAGCAGCCGCATGACCGTGAGCCATTGCATATCCATTTGCAAATGCTGGAACAAATATTGCGCAATCGTACCGGATACACCCCATAGTACCGCGCCTGATAAAACAAGCGCGATTCCTTTCGCTCGTAGTGTATGCGCTTCTGTTGCAAGCTGCTGGACAACTTTTTCCAATCTATTCCCCATCTTTCTATTCTGTTTGGCTGTCTTGTGGAAATGGCGGTCCGCATCCGTGCCGGTTGCCCGGAAGATGCTTTCCATGCTGCTTGATTGTTTTTACCCGGCGCATCTTTCAAGGACCGATGCCGCGCTAGGCTTTACTGCTGTTTTACTTTCTCCCTGAATTTTTCCGGCATCATCACCATGATAACTTCCCCTGTTACGACCACTTTATCTTCCGCAAATACTTCTGTGTTGATCCGGTACTTTTTCGGATGAATCTCGGTAACGGTTCCTATTGCCTTAAGCGGCACACCAAGCGGGGTAGGGTGTTTATATTCCACTTTTAATGTGCCGGTTACAAACCGCGGCGGCTCTGTCCCGTCGCCAAGTTCGTTGCCGTTTTTCCGGAGCACATACAGCGATGCGGAACCGGCGCTATGGCAGTCAATCAGCGATGCTACGATCCCTCCGTAGGCAAACCCCGGGATCCCCCCCATATATTCAGGAAGCGGCGTATAAATCGTGATGGTTTTGTCCCCCAGCCAGCCCGTGCGAAAATGATGGCCTTTTTCATTCAGCCGCCCGCAGCCGTAACAAGTTGCAAATGAATCGGGATAGTAATCCTGAACTGCCTTTGTAACACTTTCCTCCATTTCCTCACCCCTTTTTTATTCTATTTAAAATTATAATACATTTTGCACGAAATTTTAACAGCTGTATTTTTAGAAAGTTTGGCCATATAAAAAGCACCGGCAAACAGATGTCCGGTGAAAATCTTTTTTTACTTATAAATTTTCCAGTTGCTGTTTTATTTTTTCCACTTCTCTCTGGCTCAGGCCAGTTTTTTCCACAATTAATTGAAGCTCCATACCCTCTTGCAACATTTTGATGGCAATTGGAATCGTTTGTAACATTTCTTTTCTCTCTTCTTCTCTTCCCTTCTCTACTCCTATTTCAATTCCTTCCTCTTTCCCCTTCTTATACCCGCGGTCAAAATAGGAATTCGGCAGCTTCAATACTTGCTCTGCCTCGTCATAACTCGGGTTCAAGGCTTTTCCCCTTCTATCTGCCTTTTGATCTTCATGATCTCGTCTTCACTCAAGCCGGATCCCTGGGCAATGACCTTCACATCCACTTGATTTTTTAGAAAATTGATAATCAATCGTTCTCTTTCTTTTTCTCTGCCTTCCTCTTTCCCCTTCTTATACCCGCGGTCAAAGTAAGAATTTGGCAAGTCCAGGACAACTTCTTTTCCATCCACACCAGGCAGCCTGACTTCCATCTTATGAATGCTCCAATTGTTGTTTTATTTTTTCCACTTCTCTCTGGCTCAGGCCAGTTTTTTCCACAATTAATTGAAGCTCCATACCCTCCTGCAACATTTTGATGGCAATTGGAATCGTTTGTAGCAATTCTTTTCTTTCTTCTTCCCTTCCTTCTTCTCTGCCTTCCTCTTTCCCCTTCTTATACCCGCGGTCAAAATAGGAATTCGGCAGCTTCAATACTTGCTCTGCTTCGTCTGGATCCAGCATTTTAATGTTTTCCATTACTTCCGCCTCCTCTTTTTCGTTCAATTTTAAATAATAATCAAAGAAACCGTGTAACAGCCTCATTTTTGCAGGGTCAAGTTCCATCCGGGCCAGCATCCGCAGAAACTCCAGTTTGACCTGCACCCGTTCTTTTTCTGTATACCCCATTTTGCTTAATAATGCCGCGGCAACAGGGTTGTTGCTCCGGATATAATTTCTCCAATTTTGTTTCATCAGATGAATGGATAAATAGTGAAAACGAAGAATTTCAATGTTGTGGAACGCAAAGGTGTACGTATCAGGGGTTTCTGTTTTCTCCTCGTAACTAAAAACGGCAATCGGCAATACCGGTTTCCGGTGCCGGAGACTGATCATCATGTAGTAACGAAACATGCGTTCAGGAAAAGGTTTCTCGTAATACGACTGCGGCTCTACATGGATGAGAATCACGGTATCTTTGCCTTTTACCTTCGTTTCGGCAAGGATGTCAACCCGTTTTTGCTCACCGCCCGGAAAGTCCGTAAACTGTTCCTGCGACAAAAACCGCACCCGGCGGTAGTCGAGATCCGCTGAAAGATCCGGGAAAAACGCCTCCATAAACTCCTGAAAAAAGTTTTGGATCAGCTCCTTAAAAAAACGATCATGCACGTGATAACCGGCATGTTTTTCCATTACAAGTTCCAAAGGCAGCACTCCTTTTCTTATTTTTCAGTTTTATTATAAAGGACAAACGTTCGTTTTTCAAGTGGTGGGCACACTATTTTTTCAAATTTCATCTGCCATGCCCTCAGAACAGGAGGGGCAGACGCAAAACCATCATTCTATCTGCATGCTAACTTTTTCCTTCCGGGAAGCCCTGATGTAAAATAGAGATACAAAATTCATCTTAACTGCTTTGCCATACAAATTTACCCTACGTTCACTCTATACAGCAGAACAGGAAGTGGTGAACATGTCTGCCATTTTATTCTGGTTTATTTTATGCGGCCTGCTGACGGGATTCGTCCTTTTCCGTAAGCGCCCTTTACCGCAAGCACACGGCACAGCCGGGCGGGAAAAGATATCCGTTATTATTCCGGCAAGAAATGAAGAAAACACCCTGCCTGCCCTGTTGGATTCTTTAAACAAGCAAACAACCAAACCCGGTGAAATCATTGTGGTGGACGACCATTCCGAAGACAAAACAAAAGAAACAGCAGAAAAATTCGGTGTCACCGTCGTTTCTGCGCCTGATCTTCCGGATGGATGGACCGGAAAAACGTGGGCCGTCTGGAACGGTTACGTGAAATCCACCGGGGATCTGCTTATCTTTCTCGATGCCGACATCCGCCTTGCTGAACACGCCATCAGCTCTCTTGTTACAGCACAAAAACAGCAGGGAGGCGCCATCTCTGTCGTTCCATACCATCTTACTGAAAAATTTTATGAGAAACTGGCAATGGTTCTGAACCTGCTCGGGATTTTCTCATTCACCTCGCCGTTTGAGCGCCTAAACCGACAAAAAGGGCTTTATGGTGCCTGTATTTGTGTATCAAGAGAAGATTATGACAAAATTGGCGGGCACGGGAATATCCGCGCTGAAATGCTGGACGACCTGAACTTAGGCGCCCGTTTTCAACAGGCTGGCATTCCGGTCACCAATTTTACCGGAAGCGGGCTCGTCTTCTTCCACATGTATCCCGGCGGTTTCAGCCATGAGCTGCAAGGATTTGCAAAAGGGGCGGTGTTAAGCACATCAGCCATTCATCCTTTTACAATTGCGGCTGTAGTTTTCTGGATTCTCGGTCTGCTCATATCCGAGCTCGGCTGCTTCTCCGGCATCCCTTACTTTGTTGCGGGGTATTTGCTGTATGCCGCCCAAATCTATTATTTTAACCGGCATACGGGAAACTTTGGCATCCTGCATCCTTTATTTCACTTTTTATCGATGATTTTTTTCCTGGTTGTCATCCTGTATTCCCTTTATCAGTCCCATTTTCGTAAAAAAGTGCTTTGGAAAGGCAGATACATTGATGTGGGAAGGGGGCAAAACAAATGACTTTTTTATTATCAGCACTTTGTTTTCTTTCCGGTTCGCTGATGTTTTCTTACTGGATCGGCTTGTTATTAAACGTCAATATTCGCAAAACCGGGGACGGAAACCCTGGTGCAGCAAACCTTTGGAAAAAAGCCGGTTACAAATTTGGGCTGCTTGGCATTGCGGGTGACTTCGGCAAAGGTTTTCTTCCAGTTTGGCTGATCATAAAATCGGGGGCGGTCCCATCGCACAAGGCGTTGATTCCCATTGCCCTGGCACCGATTGCCGGGCATGCCTTTTCCCCTTTTTTAAAGGGAAACGGTGGAAAAGGCCTTGCCGTAAGCTTCGGCGTATGGAGCGCATTGACCAAATTTCGCATATCCCTCACTTATGCCGTTATTCTTGCATGCTTTTATGTCCTAGCAAAGGTGGTGAAAAAAGGCAAAAAAACAACCAGCAGTGAAGACAGCCTGCAAACGACAACCGGATTCCTGCTGCTATCCCTCTTTCTCATTTTTCAAAAATATCCTCGTTTTCTCTTATGGATCTGGCTGGGCAACTTCATCATCCTGCTGTGGAAAAATAAAAAAGCGCTCATGCGTTTGAAAAAGGAAAAGCATTTCACCACGTAATTGGGGCTTGCTGAACGAATCCAATTCTGAGTTTGCACCCTATTTGTCCGTAAACGCTGTCTAAAAATATCTCGTTTGTATTGGCTTTTGAATGCAAGTTTTTCCCTAAATTGGTTGTAAACCCCTTGCATTTAAATTTTTGCCAAATCCGTCAGCATCCTTGCCAAATCTAGAAATTTTGCTTATTCAGCAAGCCCTAGTTGGCATGCAAAAAGCGGGAATCACTCCCGCTTTTTTGCTAGTGCCATCCATCAGATCTTTTTTTGCCGTTTTCTTTCCGAAAATATTTTTTCACCGTGCTGCAAACTGTGTTCTAGACAGATTACAGCTCATCAAATCCGTTCAAATCGCTCACTTTTGTATAAGAACGGGACTTTTGTTCAAAGAAATCCGTTTTGGTTGCATCGAAATTATCAGCATAGGCGCGAATCCATTTCATCGGATTTTCAACATGTTCCGGGTACAGCTCGCTTAATCCGATCATGCGCAGCATTTTATTGGCACGGTATTTAATAAAACCTGCCATTTCCTCAAGATCGATCCCTTCCACGTCCTGGAGCACGTATTCCGACCACTCGGTTTCCAAGTCAACGGACTCGCGGAACCGGGCATATACCCAATCGGAAAAGGCCGGCGTGTTCAATTCCGGATGTTCGGAAAGCACCGCGCGGATCAGTTCCGAAATAAAGCGCCCGTGTTCCAGCTCATCGCGGTTAATATAACTGATCATCGTCGATGTGCCGACCATTTTGTTCTGCCGCGCCAGATTATAAAAGAAAGCAAAACCGGAATAAAAGAACAACCCTTCCAGCAGTGTCGAATACACGAGCGTTTTCACAATATCTTCCACATCCGGCTGCTGGGCAAACGCATTGTATTGCTCCATCAGTTTTTTGTTTCGCTTTAGCAGCACCGGATCTTTCCGCCCGATTTCAAACGCTTCATTTTGTTTATCAAGGGACACGACGGACGATAAAATATAAGAATAACTCTCATTGTGGACAGCTTCCTGCTGGGCAATCACCGCCAAAATCGATTGGATGGACGGATCGGTCGCATACAGTGAAGCAAGCAAAATCGTCCTCGTTTGTGAAGAATCGAGCGTTGCCAGCAGGCTGATGATTTTCAAAAACGTTTCCTGCTCTTTTTCCGATAACAGCGGGAATTGTTTCACATCTGTTGACATATTCACTTCATCCGACTGCCAGTAATTCCCCAACAATCGTTTATACGTCTTATACCAGTGCGGATAAGCAAGATCATTCCAGTTTAAAATTCCGCTTGACTTTCCTCCGAATAAGGCAGTCGCTTTATTCGGGTGAACCGGATCCAACGTTTTCGCTTTTTCCAGCAAAGCGTTTGACATCTTCCAGCACTCCTTCTATCCATTTTTCCACTTCTTTTTCCTGGCTTCCCCTCGGAGACTGTTCAATTTTTAACGGTTCCCATGGGCTATTATAAAATTTTGCAAGTTTGCGGGCGGCCAGGCAGAATAAATCATCACCGCCAAATTGCGTTTCCCCCGTTCCAAACACAGCGACATTGGGAGGTTTCCAGCCAATTTCCAGAACAAAATCCTTCACTTCTTCAGGCGTGGCGCCCCGTTCCCATGTGAAAGTTCCGACCAGGATCAAATCATAGTCGCGCGGCGAAAACGGCGGGGAAATGCCGATTTCGTGCATGTCCACCGCCATCCCGCGCGCCCTGCACCAGGATGCCAGCAGTTCCGCCGTTTCTTTTGTATTGCCACTATAGGATAAGTACGCAATCAGCACTTTCAACTTTGGCACCACTCGCATTCTTCCACTTCATTGGAGGTCGAGCGCACATAATAGGTCGTTTTCAAGCCGGACTTCCAAGCTTGCAGATGGAGATCAAGCAACACTTGCGCGCGGATATTGTACGGCACATAAAAATTGAAAGAGATGCTCTGGTCAATATGTTTTTGCCTTGCCGCATTCTGCCGGACGGACCATCTTTGGTCAAGTTTATAAGCCGAACGGCGGTAAATGTTGTACGTCCGGTGGTCTAAATCAGGCGCTGTAACCGGAAATCTGTAATCCTTTTTTTCTTCCATATAATAAGGCTGGAAAACCGGGTCAATGCTTGCTGTCGAGCCGGCAATAATCGAAGTGGTCGCATTCGGTGCAACCGCCATTAAATATCCGTTCCGCAAGCCGTATTTTTTCACTTCTTCAGCAAGCGCCAACCAGCGTTCACTTGTGTAGCCTTTACCGGTAAAATAAGCGCCGGTGCTCCACTTGCTGCCTGGAAATGCCGGATAGCTGCCTTTTTCCCTGGCTAATTCCATGCTGCTTTTAATCGCATAGTAGGCAATGTTTTCGTACAGTTTATCCGCATATTCGACGGCTGCTTCCGTTTCCCATTCAATTCCCTCAAGTGCCAGCAAATGATGCCAGCCAAATGTGCCAAGCCCGACCGCACGGTACTTTTTGTTCGTGATTTGCACTTGTTTAATGGGCAACGTATTGACATCAATCACATGATCGAGCATGCGGACCTGGATGCGGATAAGCCGTTCGAGCACCCCGTCCGGGACAGCTTTCCCAAGATTGATGGAACTCAAGTTACAGACGACATAATCCCCGGAACGGTATTTCTTTACGATCACATTTTCTTCTTTGATCCATTCTTCAATCAGCTCAGTCGGGGACTGGTTCTGGGCAATTTCCGTGCATAAATTGGAGCAGTAAATGATCCCTTTGTGGCTGTTCGGGTTTTGCCGGTTCACTTCATCGCGGTAAAACATAAACGGCGCTCCTGTTTCAAGTTGCGATCTCATGATGCGCTTCATAATCTCGATCGCCGGAACTTTCCTTTTCGAACGGAGATCGGCATGGATGCACGCCTCATATTTTTCACGCCAGCTCCCTTTTCCCTTCTCTTCATCGTAAAAATCTTCAAGAGCAAACCCCATGACTTCTTTTACTTCATGCGGATCAAAAACATACCAGTCCCCGCGCTTTTCCACCTGTTCCATAAAATAATCTGGGATGCACACGCCTGTATAAATATCGCGGGCACGGAGCCGGTCATCGCCGTTATTTAACTTCAAATCGAGAAAATCTTCAATGTCGCGGTGCCACACATCGAGGTAGACGGTAATGGCGCCTTTTCTTGTCCCGAGCTGGTCAACGCTCACTGCCGTGTTGTTCAGTTGTTTGATCCACGGCACCACACCACTCGACATGCCCGGGAAACCTTTAATCGCGCTTCCCCGTCCACGGATTTTTCCCATATACACACCGATCCCGCCGCCGTTTTTCGAAAGCTGGGCGATGTCGGTGTTACTGTCATAGATTGATTGCAGGCTGTCCGCCACTGTATCAATGAAACAACTCGAGAGCTGGCCATGCGTTTTGCCCGCATTCGCGAGCGTCGGGGTTGCGACCGTCATGTACAGATTGCTGAGTGCCCAGTACGCTTCCTTCACATGTTCCATCCGGGTTTCCTGCTGTTCATCCTGCATCAGGTACATCGCAATCACCATCCAGCGCTCTTGCGGCAGTTCATAGACATGCTTTTCAAAATCACTTGCCAGATAACGGGTTACGAGCGTATAGAGGCCGGGATACGTAAAAAGCAAATCCTTCTCCGGGTCGATTAGGCGGCCGAGCGTTTCTATTTCCTGCTTTGTATATTTGTCAAGCAGTTTTGGAGAATAAATGCCTTTTTCTACCAGCTGCCTGATCAAATCATAGAAAGACCCGTACTTGAGGGTTGGATCATAATGCCGGTTTTTGGCGGCTTCGGCATAAAGCTTATGTAAGTAAATTCTCGCTGCAAAGAATGTCCAGGTCGCACCTGCTTCATCGATATTTTCAAGGGCATGTTTAATAAGTAGATCTGTTTTTTCCACCAAAGAGGCATCCTGGTCCCATAACTTTAAAATCTTTTCCTTATAAGCGCCGGTTTCAATCTCCAGGCCTGCAGACATTTGATCAATGAGCTGCAAAATCATTTCTTTTGATTCCAGTTGAATAGATATCACGTTTTCTCCTCCCTTTTTTGAACGCAAAAAAACCGTTCATTTCAGGGGGATGAACGGCAAAAACGGCAGAAAAACAGCATCCGTGATCATCTGTTCCGCCGTTTCCCGTTCCCGCACCCCGAAGAATAGAAACTTCGAGTATTGGCAGGTCTCCTGGCTTGTGTTTCATTCTAATGAAGCCCTTCCCATACCGCCGCCAAAAAAAGCAGCCGGTACAGTGGTTCGCTCTTTCGTCCACACTGACAGTTGCGGGGGCAGCTCCGGTTTCCCACCGGATTCCCTTTTCAGGCATTTCAAAGCCACCAATACTCGCATACTATATTTAGTATTTTTTTGTTTTAGAATTTCTATATGTTGTTATCCTACCATATTCGACAAAAGATATCAATCCTCAGTTACGTTGAATATGTTTCAAGTTTGTCCGTAAAAAGATGCCGAATACGGAGCAGCCTTCTTCGCCTTTTTCCTTAAGGAATGGATTTTCACAGTCCGTTATCCATTTTAGACGATTGAGGGAGCAGGTACAATACATCGGTTTGACTTTACCCATTAAATTTCTCCCCCACACATGACATTGCAAAAAACCAGAAGCACAATGGCAAAAATTTTAAGCGTTTCCTTCTCATTCATAGGGGCGCTCTTCGTAAAGCACTGGTGAAAATGTGGGCTGCTGCCTTCACATAGAACCCGGCTACGTTAAGGGAGCATGGAAAAACGAAGGTCTTTCTTCACATAGAGCCCGGCTATGTTAAGAAAGCGTGGAAAAATGAAGGGCTTTCTTAACATAGAGCCCATCTACGTTAAGGAAGAACGGAAAAATGAAGATCTTCCTTCACATAGGGCGCGGCTATGTTAAGGAAGCTTGAAAAAACGGAGGTCTTCCTTTACATAGAGGGCGGCTACGTTAAGGAAACACGGAAAATTGACGGCCTTCCTTTACATAGAGTGCGGCTACGTTAAGAAAGCTTGAAAAAATGACGGCCTTCCTTCACATAGAGCCCGGCTACGTTAAGAAAGCTTGCAAAATTGACGGCCTTCCTTCACATAGAACCCGGCTATGTTAAGGAAGCTTGCAAAATTGACGGCCTTCCTTCACGTAGAACCGGCTACGTTAAGAAAGCATGCAAAAACGACGGCCTTCCTTCACATAGAACCCGGCTACGTTAAGAAAGCATGCAAAAACGACGGCCTTCCTTCACATAGAGCCCAGCTACGTTAAGGAAGCACGAAATAACGAAGATCTTCCTGTTAAGGAAGCTTGAAAAAAACGGAGGCCTTCCTTCACATAGAACCTGTCTACGTTATAGAGGCAATCCCGATTAGCCCGTTATTCCCGCCCCTTTCAAGCAGCAGTTGCAAAAATGAAAAAGTTGATCCAACAACCGCGACCTTTCTGGGCTGATTCGTATACGTCTTTCAGGTTGCAAAAAAAGAAAAGGTTGGGACCAACAACTGGCCTCAACCTTATCCTTTTTTAATTCGTCTTCACTGCTTGAACTTGATAGCCTGTTTTTTCAACGATTTCTTTCAATTCATCTGCCGAAACCTTTGCCTCGTCAAAATCCACTTTTGCTTTGCTGGCGTTGAAAAGTACTTTCACATTTTCCACACCTTCCACTTTGTCCAGCGCGCCTTCTATTTTTTTCATACAAGACGGACAGGTTAACGTTTCTAATTGCATCACGGCTTTTTTCATTCCGTTTCCCTCCTTTTGTTTTTATTTTACATGCCGCACTGGTTTCCGTAATTGATCTCCATCAAGTTGGCCGATTTTGCTGATCTTGAACTTCTGCCGTCCGCCCTTTGGTGCAAATCCGATCAACCGCATTGCATTTAGAATAACAGCTAAAACGCTTCCTTCATGGACAAACATCCCGGCTGCAAGGTCTACTTGTCCCCGAAGAACACCAACAAGCAAAAATACGACGACCGAAAGTGCAATTGCTATATTCTGTTTCATATTCCGCATCGTTTTTTTCGACAGGGCAAAGGCATGGGCATATTGGGAAAGCTTGTCTGCCATCAAAACGATATCAGCCGTTTCGATAGAGATATCCGTTCCGCCTTTCCCCATGGCAAGCCCGATATCTGCCGTTGCAATCGCAGGGGCATCATTCATGCCGTCTCCTGCCATCGCCACAACAGCTCCTTCCTCTTTCAGTTTCTTCACATAGTCCACTTTTTCATCCGGAAGCAGCTCTGCATGAAAGGCATCAATACCCAATTGGTTGGCGACGGCTCGGGCGGTATGGCGGTTATCGCCTGTTAACATGACGATCCTTTTGATCCCGGCAGCGCGCATGTCCTCCAAGGCAGCCCGGGCATCTTCACGGATTTGGTCGGCGATGGACAGAATGGCTTCCAACTTTCCATTGACCGCAATAAAAATAGCAGTATTCCCCATTTTTTCACGATCGGTTGCGTAACTGCCCGCTGATGGAGAAATGGTGATGCCTTGTGCTTCCATCAATTTGCGGTTCCCCACAGTAATGGCTATGCCATCAATGGTTGCCGTCATGCCTTTCCCTTTTATCGCTTCACCTTCCTGCAAGTGATACCGGTTAAACGGGATGCCCCTTGCTTCTGCTTCTTTCACAATCGTTTGGCCGAGCGGGTGTTCAGAAACGGTTTCCGCCTTGGCCACAAGCCCGAGCACTTCCTCTTCGCGCCTTGTGCCAAGCAGGTGCAAATCCGTGACTTCCGACTTCCCTTTTGTCAGCGTGCCGGTTTTATCAAATACGAGCGTATCCACTTTTGACAGTTTTTCCATCACATCCCCGCCTTTGATCAGCGCACCGTGTTTCGCGCCGTTTCCAATTCCCGCTACGTTTGACACGGGAGCGCCAATCACGAGCGCACCTGGGCAGGCAATGACCAGGAAGGTAATCGCTTTGTGAAAATCACGGGTAAAAACAAACACGGCGAGTGCAAGGATGACAATCGCCGGTGTGTAATAGTTTGCAAACCGGTCGAGGAAACGTTCGGTTTTCGATTTTGCATCCTGTGCTTCTTCCACCAGTTCAATCATCTTTGCAAAGGTTGTGTCATTCCCGATCTTTTCAGCGATCATTTCGATATAGCCGGTATCTAAAATCGAGCCGCTAAAAACAGGATCGTTTTCTTTTTTCATGACGGGTGCCGGTTCCCCGGTAACCGCTGATTCATCCACGAATGCCCGGCCGTTTGTAATGATCCCGTCAACCGGAATTTTGCCGCCCGGGAGGACAACCAGCTTGTTCCCTGCCCGGACGCGATCTGCGGCCGTTTTTTTTCGGGTTCCGTCTTCTTGAAGCAAGATCGCTTCCTGCGGGGCCATATCTGCCAATTGCTTTAAAGACGAACGGGTTTTCTTTAATGTCCTGGCTTCTAAATAATCGCCAAACAAAAACAGAAAAGTGACAGCTGCGGATTCCATATATTCGTGGATTAGCAAGGCACCTGCAACCGCCACCGTAACGAGCAACTCAATACTGAACGTTTTCATCCTCGCCGCTTGCCAGGCTTTGATGGCGATGGGAAGGACAGCAGCAACGGTTGCCGCCATCAAAAAACCGTCCCTCCAGGCGTAAAAGCCCATCCATTTCATCCATAAACCAAGAACGATTAAAATGCCGGCGATCCATGCCAGATGATGCTTATGTTGATGGATTTGTTCTAACATTGGAACTCCCCCTCACCTGTTATACGATTATTTTAAAAGAGCCCCTTGCTTTCATCATTGACCCTTGTCAAGATTTTTAATTTAAAAATACACCGCAGGACGGGTCCATTGAAAAAATGCGCAGACAAAATTTTGGACACACAAAAAGCGGCGGGTCACCATTATTAGTGGTTTCCCGTCGCTTGTTTATTTTTTCAGCACTTTTTCAGTGGTGACCGCCGGCTGACGTTGCCTCATCTGCATACAATAACAGCTCGTCCAAGTCAGGAATTTTGATTTTCTTATTTGGCAACTGCTCTATTAATCCCTGTTTTTCCAGATTTGTAAACTTTCGGCTGATGGTTTCGGGGGTTGTTCCAAGATAAGAAGCCAAATCTTTTTTAGACATTGGCAAGGCAATCACTGTATCATTCGTGCCGCTTTGTTCCACACAACTGGCTAAAAAGGAGATGATTCTGGATTCCACATTTTCGACCGCTACCCGGGCCGTTTGTTTTTCCGATTCTTCCAAACGCTTTGTGATTTCCGTTAAGATTTTTAAAGCGATTTGGGGATATGCCAGCAAATAGGCTTGAAGGTCCTTCTGTTTCATCCTGCAGATAGTCGAATCCTGCAGGGCCTCTGCGTAATTCTCATGAATTTCCCCCGGTTGAAAAACAGCCAGCTCGCCGGTAAAATCACCCGGATTTAATATGCGGACAAGCTGCTCCTTTCCCGAATCTGCCAACCGGTAAATTCTCACTTTTCCGGTATGGATAATATACAGCGTATCATCTCTTTCCCCTGCCCGGAAAAGTATTTCCCCCTTTTGTAATGCCAGCGTTTCAACAGACGCCCCGATTTTCGCCATCTGTTCTTCTTCCAGATGGTTGAAAATAGGCACGAGCCGTATGCATCCCGCATGGCTTTTACAACCATGCCCGGGATGGGAACCATGGATATGATGATGGCACTCCATGTGATGAGCCCCCTAAAAAAAATTTAGTTTTGCCCAAGCTCTTATGTCATATGATGATGGCTTAGCTTCTCATGCCATTTTACCCGGAAAACGCTTTACAGACAAGTGATCCCGGCCTCGGTATGGCGATTACGAAACAGCTCGTGGAACTTCACGGGGGCTCTATCAATGTAAAAAGCGAACCTGGCAAAGGCACTGCAGTACGCATTCTTTTGCCGATATTGCCGTGAAATATGCGGCAGTCTACACCGTTTCAAGCTCCATTAACGAAACCTTTTCTTCCAGCGCAATACGCGCATTTTTAGTTGCCAGCTGCACCATTTCTTTTTTCTGCCCGCGTTTCGGCTGTACGATACGGGCGGAAACGCATATTTCGGCCGCTTCCTTCCCAACTGCTGCCGGAATGAGCATTTCCTTTGGCAACGTATTGCCACTCTCGCCATAAAAATGCTGTAAAAAGTCAAGAAATGCCCTTTTCGGTTCCTTACTTCCAATTGGTCTGAAAATAACCTCCCGCTCTATAATCCTGCCGTCCCGCATATAAAAAACGTGGACACACATGAACCCGTCTTGAACAGCAAAGCCGAATATATCCCGGCTTACAGGGTCGTTCAGCACGATATTTTGATCTTCCATGGTCACTTCAATTTGCATGATTTGTTCCTTCAGTTGTTCCGCTTTTTCAAAATCAAGCTTTTTTGCTGCCTGCAGCATTTCTTTTTTCATGTCTTTTAAAACTGCTCGGTAACCGCCGTGGAAAAAATGGACAATTTTGCGGATTTGTTCCTTGTATTCTTCTTCACCCACTTCCCTTGCACAGGTGCCAATGCACAGTCCAAGCTGGTAATACAGGCAGGGGCGGGTGCTTGATTCCGGACAACGCCTGAGCGGATAAAGCCTGTCCAGTACTTTTTTTGTCTCCGCTGCCGCCCGGGCATTCGGAAACGGGCCGAAATATTTCCCTTTATCACGGCCTGCTTCACGCGTTAAAATGAGCTGGGGGTGCCGTTCATCCGTAATTTTGATAAAGGGGTAGCTTTTATCATCTTTTAGCATAATATTGTATTTCGGCCGGTACTGCTTAATCAGATTCATTTCCAGCACCAAAGCCTCCGTGTTGGTCGCTGTGACGATCCATTCCAGATCAAAAATCTCTCCGACAAGCTGGGTTGTTTTTTCATCATGGGAACCGGTAAAGTAAGAGCGTACCCGGTTTTTCAGCTTTTTTGCCTTTCCAACATAAATGATTTCCCCTTCCCGGCTTTTCATCAAATAGCATCCCGGCTCTTCTGGCAAAAGGGAAAGCTTGTGCAGGATGACGGTGTTCATTGCTGCACAAGCCCCAGCTCGCGGCAGCGCAAATCAAGTTTCCGGGCAAAATCTTTGCAGGCGGTTTCGATTTCCTCATCCGGGACGACATCCACTTTTAACCCGTCCAAAAGCAGCTCGCACCCCTGCTTTTTCAATGCTTCCTCCATCGTATCCACCGCGGTGGCGAAATGCTCGTAAAAAGAGTCGCCGGCGCCAAACACCGCACCTTTTTTGCCGGTTAAATCGACTTCCGGAAGTTCCTCATAAAAATCGATCATCTCATCCCAAAGATCGCCCTCGTCCCATGTATTTGCGCCGATCAGAATCAGATCATAACCGGTAAGTTCATGCGCGCTTGTATTGGTTGATTCTGCTATATCAACGGCATAACCCGCTTCTGTCAGGGCTGCCGCAATTTGTTCTGCCATAAATTCGGTTGTACCTGTCATGGTTGAATACACAATGATCGTTTTCATCTTTTTTCACTCCGATCTGTTGAATTCCCCCTCCCTTTATTCTATATCAATTGTGAAAATCTGCATTTGATCTGCATCAAGTTTAGATACCAACTGAAAATTTCCATGCGGACCGGCGGGCATATCTCTCAGACTATGAAAAAGTTGAAATCGAAAATATTTTACTTTCCCGCAACAAAATGGCCATTTTTTAAAGGAATTTCCTTATTGTTTGATTAATAATGATAGATGAAGAATTGGTAAAAATGTGATGGAAAAAGATGGACAGGCATTACGCGGATTGGTAAAAAGTGTTAATAAAAAGGGGGCCGGGTCATGAAAAAAAGTACAAAAATTATGTTGTTTACAATTATTGGAATACTATTGTTCCTTTGGGTTGTTGGCATAATAAGCTTCTACTCAATATGAGTACAATTAAGAAAGAATCAAAGAGTAAAAAGCCTCGAAACAGCTTAAGAGCCTTTCTTTAGACCTCTAGCCGTTTTGAGGCTCCACACTTAACGGAGGTAAAGCTCTTGGAGCGTCTGGGGAGATCCGATCCAGTTTTATACCACCTGAAACTTCCCATTCCGGATCGATGGAACGCTTGTATGCAGATAAGTGGAAAAAATAGGAATACATTCTCTTCCTTGACAACCCCTGTTCGATCAACTATGATGGATTTGAAAACGAAAACATTTTACTTTTTCACAAAAAAGAAAGCGCTCACGATTCAACTTGTCGACAAGTATACTAATCTTACAATCTTACGAGAGGAGGATCTCTTATGGAAATCGGGATCGTTGGACTTGGAAAAATGGGGTTGAATTTATCACTCAATATGCTGGATCATCAAGTGGATGTAAAGGCGTATGACACGTCCAGAGATGCAACCGCACTGTTGTCATCCCTTGATTCACGGGCAAAATGCTTTCCTTCATTGGAAGCGCTGATCCAAAATCTTGAAGCCCCTAGAAAAATTTGGGTGATGGTGCCGTCCGGGGAACCGACAAACGAAACCATTCACAAGCTCAGCAACTTGCTCAGCGCCGGCGATATTGTAATTGACGGCGGCAACTCTCATTATACCGATTCATGCAGGCATTATACTTTGCTTCAAAACAAAGGCATTCATTTTCTTGATGTCGGCACGTCCGGCGGGATCAACGGAGCCCGGAATGGCGCCTGCCTGATGATCGGGGGAGACAAGCCGGTATTTGATCAGTTGGAGCCCCTTTTTGAAAAAATTTCAGAAAAAGACGGGTATTTATACACCGGAAAACCGGGAAGCGGCCATTTCCTCAAAATGGTGCATAACGGTATTGAATACGGCATGATGGAAGCATTGGCTGAAGGATTTGAAATTCTCGAGAAAAGCCCGTATGACTACGACAACCAGGCTGTTGCAAAAGTGTGGAACCACGGATCCGTCATTCGCAGCTGGCTTGTTGAACTATTGGAAGATGCATTTTCAAAAGACGCCCATCTCGATGAAATCAGTGGTGTCATGGCATCATCCGGGGAAGGCAAATGGACGGTTGAAACCGCACTTGATTTGCAAGCATCCATACCGGTCATTGCCTTATCCTTGATGAACCGGTACCGTTCCCTTGAAAAAGATACTTTTACCGGCAAAGTCGTTGCCGCACTCCGGAATGAATTTGGCGGACATGCAGTAACCCGGTCCGGCCAGTAAGCCGCCTGAAACGGAGACAGGCTTTTCGGGATCAAATTTACACGAACGGGAGTTTTGAATATGCTACAGTTCCCTGAACAATGGATGAAAAATGCTTCTCTTGGCGAGCAGATCGCAAATGAATTGCGCCTGCTGATCCTTACAAATGAAATCAAGCCTGGTGACATCATTTCCGAAAACCAGATTGCCCGGAAATACGGAACGAGCCGTTCGCCGGTCCGTGATGCATTGAAAGCCCTTGCCAACGACGGTCTTATTCAATTGGAAAGAATGGGCGCCCGCGTACTGGGAATGGGGCTGACAGATATTCATGAACTGTACGACGTACGTGAAATGATTGAGATTTTTGCGCAGCAAAGAGTGTCTGCTGCTCCTCAGGAACAGTTGATCCAATTCCTGAACGAGACGATCGATAAAATGAAGATTGCAGCAAAATACGAGAATCACAGCGATTTCGCCTATTACGATTTTTCTTTCCATGATCGGATCATCCGCCATGCCGGCCATAAACGGATCTTGAATCTTTGGAATGGCATGAAGTCCTTGATCATGGCCGTACTCCTCGTGACAACGGAAGATGTTTTTGCCCACGGCCCTGACCATCTGGCATGGGTCATTGAAAAACACCGGAAAATCGTAAACAGCCTTTTAACCGGAAATGAAGAAAACGTGGAACAATCTGTTTCTGCTTATTTTAAAGACTCAAAAAGAACACTCGATAAATCTTTTCCGGCAGAGGGAAAAACGGAGTAGGCGCAGCCCGCCTGGCGCAGGGTTTTATGTTTCCATTCCTTTTCGGCAATCTGGCCCGGCGGCATCGCTTTTTATTACATTCAAGTTGTCGACAAGTATTCAATGAATTTGCTACGTTCGCTTTAACATACTAAAAAGGAGGCTTTTACGATGCATGACGCCTGTATGATAGGGGTTGATATCGGCACAACCAGCACCAAAGCTGTGCTTTACAAAACCGATGGAACCATCATCGCAAATGCCAATCAAGGTTATCCGTTGTATACGCCGGATGCATTTACTGCAGAACAGGATCCGGAGCAGATTTTCCAAGCTGTCCTTCATACCATTCAGGCTGTTACAGCGAAGAGCGGCCAAAGCCCCGAAACAATCCGGTTTGTCAGCTTCAGCTGCGCCATGCACAGTGTCATCCCTGTAGATCGGGAAGGCAAACCGCTTATGCGCTGCATCACCTGGGCGGATAACCGGAGCATCGGCTGGTGCCGCAAACTGAAAGAAGAATTGGGTGGCCATGAAATCTATATGCGGACGGGGACGCCGATCCATCCGATGTCCCCATTGCCAAAACTGATGTGGCTGCGGCATGAAAGGCCTGAAATCTTTCAAAAAGCAGCAAAATTTATTTCGATTAAAGAATATGTTTTTTACCGTTTGTTCCATCAATACGTTGTCGATTATTCCATTGCCTCCTGCACCGGTCTGATGAGAATGGACACCTTGTCCTGGGATGAAGAAGCATTAAAACTGGCCGGATTAACAGCGGACCGGTTATCCAAACCTGTTCCGACCACACAGATCATGAGCGGGCTTGATCCCCAATATGCAGACCAAATGGGGTTGGGCAAAGATACGCCATTTGTGCTCGGCGCAAGCGACGGTGTGCTTTCAAATCTCGGCGTGGACGCGATTGATCCGGGCGTTGTTGCGGTCACCATCGGCACAAGCGGCGCGATCCGGACCGTACTGGACCATCCTGCTGCTGATCCAAAAGGCAGGCTTTTCTGCTATGAATTGACGGAAGATAAATGGGTGGTAGGCGGGCCTGTCAATAACGGAGGCGGCATATTGAGATGGGCAAGGGATGAATTTGCAGCTTCCGAGGTTGAAACGGCAAAGCGGCTTGGCATCAGCCCTTATGATGTGCTGACAAGAATGGCATCGCGTGTGAAGCCGGGTGCGGACGGGTTAATTTTTCAGCCGTATTTCAGCGGTGAACGCGCACCGTTGTGGAACCCGAATGCCCGGGGCGCCTTCTTCGGCCTCACTCTGCATCATGAAAAACAACATATGATCCGGGCCGTGTTGGAGGGCATTATTTACAACCTTTACAGTGTCATGCTGGCCATGAAGGAAAGAACCGGAGAACCGGCACGGATCCAGGCAACCGGGGGATTTGCCCGTTCACCGCTTTGGCGCCAGATGATGGCAGATATTTTCAATCAGCCGGTCAATGTCCCGGAAAGTTTTGAAAGTTCCTGCCTGGGGGCGGCTGTACTTGGCTTGTATGCGGTAGGAGAAGCGGACAGCCTGGATGTCGTTTCCACAATGGTTGGTTCTGTACACAGCCATCAGCCGATCCCGGAAAACGTGGCGGTTTATGAGCAGCTATTCCCGATCTTCATCCGCCTTTCGCGCAAACTGAACGATGAATGGAACGATATTGCTGCTTTTCAACAATCGCAATTTGGAACAGACGCGGAAAAATGAACGATATAAGCTGAATTTGAGTTTTTATATCAAACCCGAGCACCCATGCATGATGCCTATTTTTACAGCAGGCAACAGTACTGCGATATTTATACAGGTATTGGCCGCGGCTTGAATATCCGTTAAAACGAATGCGAGGCAAGCATGAGCCGCGATTTGAAGCATACATTGCCTGACGCCAGCCGCGTTTTAAAGCCGCAGATGAATGCCGGCTCTAGCCGGGTATTTTCGCCGTTTGAACCGGGAACGCTTTTTAGCCGGTTCCAAAAAACAAGTCCTATTTATACATCAGCGGTGTTGCGGCCGGGGGAAGGGCCCCCTGTTTTGCATCAACGGATAAGAGGCCATTCGCTTCATCAGCAATCGTACCCTAAAAATTATTAAAGAAAGCAGTGATTTTCATGAGCAGTGCGTATCTCATCACGATAACCATCCTTGCCATTGTACTCGTCATTGTCGGGGTCACATGGTTAAAATGGCATGCATTCATCAGTCTGTCGGTTGCAAGTTTGGCTCTTGGCCTTGCAGCCGGACTGCCAATCACAAAAATTGTGACAGATTATGAACAAGGTGTCGGGGGTATTCTCAGTTCATTGCTGGGGATTCTTGCACTGGGCACCATTCTAGGGAAAATGATGTCCGAATCAGGCGCCGGTATACAGATTTCAAATTATTTCACCCGGGCATTCGGTGACCGGAATCTTCCATGGGCCACTTTCTTTGCCGGCTTGATTATCAGTATTCCGGTATTTTTTGAAGTCGGCCTTGTCATTTTACTGCCGCTTGTGATTGCGATCCAAAAAACAACGAAGAAAAATCTTTTGCTGATTGCGATCCCGATGATTTCTGCTTTATCCATTTCACACGGCATCGTCCCGCCCCATCCGGGAGCAATGGCAGCGATCGGTATTTTTCATGCCGATGTGGGGCAGGTTTTGCTTTATTCATTGATTGTCGCTTTGCCGGCCGGTATCATTGGCGGCCCGTTATTTGCTCATTACATTAGTAAACGGGTAAAACCGGAAACAGAACCGAAAGTAGTGGCGGCAAATGTTTCGGCAACATCTTATCCGTCTGTCGGGGTTTCCTTTTTTACGATTTTACTGCCAATTATCTTAATGATCGGAACGGTTATTGTACCGTTCGTCCGGATGCCTGCCCAATTGGCCCATTTTTTAAATTTTATCGGAAACCCGTTGATTGCATTATTGATTTCAGTGTTTGTCGCTTATTATTTGCTTGGGACCAGACAGGGCATCGGGCGGAATTTGATCAATAAACTGACCGGGGAGTCCCTCGCTCCTCTTGCCTCGATCATGATGATCATCGGTGCAGGCGGGGCATTTAAACAAGTGCTGATTTCCTCCGGTGTCGGTGATGCGATTGCCCATGTTGCCACGCAATGGCAACTTTCCCCGCTTGTCATGGCCTTTGTTGTAGCCGGCCTGATCCGGATCGCAACCGGTTCTGCGACTGTCGCACTGACCACGGCAGCAGGCATCGTCGATCCGATTGTCGTCCATATGACGGGGATCAATCTTCCGCTGTTGGTTATTGCAACCGGTGCAGGATCACTCATGTTCTCCCATGTCAACGATGCCGGTTTTTGGCTTGTTAAAGAATATCTCGGGCTGTCTGTCAAACAGACGTTTAAAACCTGGACCGTATTGGAAACCTTGTTGTCGTTTGCAGCATTCTTTATTGTCCTGATCATCAATCTGTTTGTATAATCAGGAAAAACACGGGAGGATTCCTCCATGCACAAAAATACCCTGGCGAACATTGCCAGGGTATTTTTTGCACTTGGCTTTAAACAAATCCGCTTACCGGTGCTCCCGCCTCGCGAAATCGACAAACCGGAATTTGTCCAGCCTGTGGCGCGATTCGGTATATTGCAAAAGGCTTGCATCATCCAAATAAACATGGTTCCGGACAACGACGACATGATTGTACTCGTCCATGTCAAGATACTTGTAGTCTTCCTCTGTTGCTTTTTCGACTGTGATTTCTTTTTTCGCAAAGCTGATCACAAGGCCGAGTGTTTTTTCAAAATACTGGTAGAGCGAGATTTCACAAATATCTCTTGTAATCGACGGGACAAACTTTTTCCGGATGTAATCCTTATCCAAAATGATGTTCTCATGGTCAATTTCCCGCGACCGGACTACCTGCCATACTTCTTCTTTTCCGGATATTTTCAACTGCCGGGCCAGGGCATCGTCCGGTCTGATGAGGACAAGTTCATGGACATTCGTGCGCCATGGCTTCCCTGAGCTTTCCGCAATTTCACGGAAGCTGACAAGGCCTGAAACCGGAAAATCAAACTTTTTTACGTCCAGTACAACAGAACCTTTTCCCCGGATTTTTTGAATATAGCCATTCTGGGATAACAGATTGAGGGCTTTCCGGATCGTCTCCCTTGAAGCCCCGAATTGTTCCGCCAAAATATGCTCGGATGGCAGGAGGCTGCCTGCTTCCATCTCCCCGTTTTCGATTTTTTCAGCAAGCTGATGGTAAATCGTGTAATACTTGTTTTCTTTCATTTGGGATCACCACTTGTATTGTACCATGGCAAAACCGGCATTACGATTCTGTCAAAAAGTACACAACAGATTCATACGGACGCAGAGTGAAAGAATGAAAATCCAGAGGAGAATCGGGATAATTGGAAATCAATATTTCAGCTACCCCGTCCAGTGTACCCGGCAGCTCAAACTGCACCGGTTCTCCGTAAAAATTATTCACCACCAGCAGCTTGCCGTCTTCACTTGTCCGCAAATAAGCAAAGATTCGCGGATGGTCCGGAAGCAATAGCTGAAAGTCCCCATCTGTGATGACGTCATACGTTTTTCTTAACTGAATGAGTTTTTGATAATGGTAAAAAACGGAGTTCGGATCTTTCAGCGCTTTTTCTACGTTAATATCAGGATAGTTGGAAGCGACTGCAATCCATGGCGTGCCTTCGGTAAACCCGCTGTTTTTCGTACTGTCCCATTGCATCGGTGTGCGCGAATTGTCCCTTGATTTCCGCATTAATATTTCCATGATTTCCGCATGGCTTTTTCCACGGCTCTGTAAAATGTTGTACATATTAAGGGACTCGACATCCCGGTACTGTTCAATCCGGTCAAAATGCGCATTGGTCATGCCGATTTCTTCTCCCTGGTAAATATAAGGCGTTCCCTGCATCATATGGATCACCGTTGCCAGCATTTTCGCCGATTCCACCCGGTACTTGCCGTCATCTCCGTATCTTGATACGATTCTCGGCTGGTCGTGGTTGCACCAGAATAAGGCGTTCCAGCCGCCGCCTTTATGCATGCGCGTCTGCCATGTGGACAGAATCTTTTTCAGTGCTAGAAAATCAAAATCGGCAGCCGTCCACTTGTCGCCGTTTTCGTAATCGACCTTCAAATGATGAAACTGAAACACCATGTCCAGCTCACGGGAAGCCGGGTTCGTATAGCGGATGCTGTTTTCAATCGTGGTTGAAGACATTTCCCCGACAGTCATCGCATTATATTTTGAAAACACTTTCTCGTTCATTTCATGCAAAAATTCATGGATGCGCGGGCCGTCCGTATAAAATTTGCGCCCGTCGCCCGGCGGGACTGATCCGTCATCATCGGGGAAATCCTGGTTTTTGGAAATCAAATTGATGACATCAAGGCGGAAGCCGTCAACCCCTTTTTCAAGCCAAAACTTCATCATGGTGTAGACTGCTTCCCGGACTTTTTCGTTTTCCCAGTTCAAGTCCGCCTGTGTCACATCAAACAGGTGCAAGTAGTACTGCCCGGTTTTTTCATCGTATTGCCATGCCGGCCCGCCGAACTTGGAGACCCAGTTGTTCGGTTCTTTCCCGTCTTTCGGGTCCCGCCAAATGTAGTAATCCCTGTACGGGTTGTCTTTCGATGATGCGCTTTCGATAAACCATCTGTGCGCGGTTGAAGTATGGTTGACAACGATGTCCATCATGATTTTTATATTTCGTGCATGCGCTTCTATAAGCAGTTGCTCAAATATTTCCATCGTACCGTACGTCTCATCAATGGCATAGTAGTCGCTGATGTCATACCCGTTATCGCGCTGCGGGGACGGATAAACCGGCGTCAACCAAATGACATCGATGCCAAGCTTTTTCAAATAATCTAGTTTCTCAATAATCCCTTCAAGGTCGCCAATGCCATCCCCGTTTGTATCTTTAAAGCTTTTAGGGTAAATTTGATAGACAACTGCTTTTTTCCACCAAGGTTGTTCCATTTTTTCCACTCCCAAATTGCTATCGTCGTAATGCCATGAAGGCTCGAAATATGATTTGGATGTTAAAGCGATCCAATTTTATATAGCCGGAAAGCGGCCTGCCATTGTACAGTCCGCTTTCCTGTCCTTTACGCTTTTTGTCTTTTTAATTTACCGAACAAGAAGGTCAGCACGAACGGCACGACAATGACGATCGCCATACCGGTAAAAAACGTTCCCCACGAATGCGGGAAGATGGACAAGAATCCAGGGATCCCGCCGACGCCGATGGCCGGGGCTTTCACATGTCCGGTTGCCAGTACAATCCCTGCAATGGCTGAGCCGATCAGTGCGCAAACAAACGGATATTTGAAGCGGAGATTGACACCGAACATCGCCGGTTCCGTAATACCGAGATAAGCAGAAACGGAAGATGTGCCGGCCATCCCTTTATCCACTTTGTTCTTTGCCAAAAACATCATGGCAAGCGCAGCCGAACCTTGTGCAATATTGGACATGCAGAGAATCGGCCACAAATACGTGCCGCCAGCGCTCGAGATCAACTGGAAGTCGACCGCAAGAAAAGCCTGGTGCATCCCTGTAATGACAAGGAGCGCATAGCAGCCGCCGTAAAGCAGGCCGCCGATTGCCGGTACATGGTTAAATACATATACGACAAGGCCTGTAATCCAGTTCCCGATGCCAAAAGTCAGCGGCCCGACTGCCACGAATGTCACAAATCCGGTTACAAGTAAAGCAATGGGGGCGACAAGCAGCAACTGAATGGCATCCGGGATCCGTTTTTTCAGCCATAGTTCAAGTTTCGCCAGAATAAAGGACGATACGAGGACCGGCAGCACCTGCCCCTGATAGCCAATTTTATTGACATGCCAGCCAAACAGATTCCATACCGGGATAGAGTGGCTTTTCAGTGCTTCACCGTATGAATAAGCATTCAATAAGTCCGGATGGATCATCATCGCGCCGAGCACAATCCCGAGAAGCGGATTGCCGCCAAACCGTTTCACAGCCGACCACCCGATTAAGATCGGCAGGAACGTGAAGGCGGTATTGGCAATGATGTTAATCATGTCCGCAAGCCCGGCCCAGCTTTCGTGAACTTGAATAAAAGACTTATGGGCGTAAAAAATGCCCTGGCCTGTCAAAAGATTGTTCAATCCCATTAACAAACCAGCTGTCACGATTGCCGGCAAAATCGGGATGAAAATATCGGAAAGCATTTTGACAAATCGTTGAAGCGGATTCATTTTCTTTGCGGCTTCGTTTTTCACATCTTCTTTTGAAGCGTGCCCGATACCCGTCAGTTCAACCATTTTGTCATATACTTTGTCCACTGTCCCTTGGCCGATCACAACCTGGTACTGTCCGTTTGCTGAAAAAGAACCTTTGACAAGATCGATTTTCCCCAGTTTTTCTTTGTCTACTTTTCCTTCATCTTTTAATGCAAACCGCAGCCGTGTCACACAGTGCGTTGCCACGGTAATATTGTCTTTTCCGCCTACTGCTTCAACAATTTGTTTTACAGATTCATTGCTGATTTTCGCCATGTTGTCATTCCTCCTGTCTTGTTGGCGATCTTACAACTGGGCAACCATGACCACCGTTTCTTTCGGCATAGCATCCAAATTTATTTTTTTGTCAAGATGAACTGCCTCGCCGTTTGTCACCACGATGGATGTGATGGTATCCGCCGCTTTTTCTTGAATCAATGCCAGATCAAAGGTGATGAGCGTATCGCCTTTTTTCACCTTATCGCCTGCTTTTACAGCGGTTTCAAATCCTTCCCCGTTTAATGTCACCGTTTCCAACCCAATATGAATTAAAAGTTCCAGCCCGGATGCGCCGCGCAGCCCGATGGCATGCTTCGTCGGAAAGACTTGCACCACTTCCCCGTCAAATGGCGCCACGAGGAGGCCTTCGGTTGGTTTTATCGCAATGCCGTCCCCCATCATTTTTTCGGAAAAAGTTGGGTCCGGCACTTCTTCAATGGCAACAACCTGCCCTCTTACCGGAGCAAAAATACGTTCTTCCTTTGGCTTCTTTTGAAATAATTTAAACATGATTGCCACCTCACTTTATTTCACAAAACCGTTTTCATTTACTCGTAATCTTGTATATACATCTTACATTCTCATCATATCCTGTATATACAAGTTTGTCAATAGCGCTTTCTTTTTCCCAGAAATAAAATGCTGCCGGTGTTCCATGGGGTGGGAAAATACGATTCAGGCATTGATTGAAGAGGCAAGGGGCAGACTACCAGATATGCTGATGCTAGGGCAGGGAATTGAAAAATTGTGGCAGGATCGTGGAATAACCTAACATGTCGATGGACGAGGGCAAAAATAAACTTAAGTTTTTACCATAAGCTCAAGCACCCATTTGCATGATAACTCCATTTTACAGCAGGCAACAGGCTGCAATATTTTGTGCATTTTATATCGCAGACAAATTTCGTGCCGGGCAATTTCCACCCGATACGGGGCGAAATTCCCGGCACAGATTAAAACTTTGGACTACCTTTGCAACAACAGGTTCACGCATTCAACGATGCACCGTAACGTTTCCGCGGCACGCCCCGGCATAATCCGGTCACTTTTTCAGGAGCCCTTCTTTTACTAAAAAGGCTCTTGCAACATCTTCCGCTTTCTTACCTTTGACACCGACTTCATAATTCATTTTCTGCATTTGGGTGTTTGTAATCTTCCCGGCCAGCTTGTTCAATGCCGGCACAATTTCCGGATATTTGTCAACCGTTTCCTGCCGCAATAAAGGCGAACCCTGGTATGGCGGGAAGAAATGCTTGTCATCTTCAAGAACGACCAGGTGATACCTTTGCAGTTCGCCATCTGTGGAGTAGGCGTTCATTAGATTCACTTTGCCTTGTTGGATGGCATGGTACCGTACAGACGGATCCATTGTCACCACATGAAAATGCAACCCGTATTTTTTTGACAAACCGGGATATCCGTCTTTGATATCGGCAAATTCGGGGGTAAATCCGGCTTTTACGTCCTGTTCGACTTTTACAAGGTCCGATATCTTTTTCAAATGGTATTTCTTTGCAAAACTTTGCGGAACTGCAATCGCATAAGTGTCATTAAATTTCATTGGGCGTAACAATGCCATCTTGTATTTTTTGGCCATGCCTGCTTTTGCTTGCGCGTACACTTCCTTGCCGTCTGTGCTGACAGGGTTCTCTTTCAGCATGTTGACGATGGCTGTCCCGGAAAATTCCGGATAAAGATCGATATCCTTTGACTGCAACGCATTGAAAACAAAGGTTGTATCGCCCAACCCTGTTTTTAACTTCACTTTTAAATCTGTGTTCTCTTCAATCAGCAACTTGTACATATTGTCCAGAATTTCCGGTTCCGACCCCAGCTTGCCGGCAATCACAATCGTTTTTTGCCCGTCTTTATGAAGCAAGTTTGGCGCAACCAGTGAACCAACGATCAACACGATCATCAAGATAAAAATGCCGGATGCCACCATCATCTTCTTAAAAGAAACTTTTTCAAGCTGCCTGAGCAAAACATCGAAAAGAATGGCCAACAAGGCGGCAGGAATGGCACCGAGAATGACAAGGGCATAATCATTCCGGTCAATGCCAAGCAGGATAATGTCACCCAATCCGCCGGCTCCGATCAGCGCCGCAATCGTCGCTGTTCCGATGATCAAAATAGCCGCCGTCCGGATCCCCGCCATGATAACCGGCATGGCCAGAGGGAGCTCCACTTTTATCAGCCGTTTTCTTCTGTTCATTCCCATCGCCCTTGCTGCTTCCAATAATGAAGGGTCGATTTCTTTAATGCCAGTGTAGGTGTTGCGCAAAAGCGGAAGCAGCGCATATGCGACGAGCGCAATCACAGCCGGGACGGTCCCTATGCCAAAAAGCGGGATTAACAGGCCGAGCAAAGCCAAAGAAGGAATGGTTTGCAGCACGCCGGTTATGCCAATAATGGTTTCCGCAATTTTTTGTTTCCGCGTTAAATAAATGCCGAGCGGGATCGCGATCAATAACGAGAAAAAAAGCGCAATTAATGAAATCTCTATATGTTGTAAAAGGGCGTCCAAAAGCTGGGCTCTCCGGTTTGAAAAGGTGGTGATGAAACTACTCATGCATCCGGCCTCCATCCCTTAAGTATTGTGACATGACTTTCATGGCGTGCGGGCGGTTAATCACCCCGACCATTTTTCCGCCATCCATAACGGCAATCTGTTCAAACGAGGCCAGCTGTTCGAATACCTCTGCCAATGGAGCCTGTAAAGAAACGGTTTTTGTTTGGGGCAATATTGCCTGTTCATCTGTAACCGGGATCATGAGTTCCTCCAGGCGGACCGGCACCTGTTTGTTCCCGACAAATTCGCGTACAAAATCGTTCGCGGGGTTGGTTAAAAATGCATGCGGCGTCCCGACCTGAACGATTTCCCCGTCTTTCATGAGACAAATCCGGTCCCCGAGTTTCAATGCTTCCCGCATATCATGGGTAACAAAAACGATTGTCTTTTTCAGCCTCTGTTGAATTTCAAGCACATCATCCTGCAATTTTTCCCGGCTAAACGGATCGAGCGCGCTGAATGGCTCATCCATCAAAATGATTTCCGGGTCGGCAGCCAAAGCCCGTAGGACGCCCACTCTTTGTTGTTGCCCTCCGGAAAGTTCATGGGGTTTCCGGTTCCGGTATTCTTTCGGGTCCAGGCCCACCATTTCCAGCAGTTCATCGACACGGGTACGGATTCTTTTTTTGTCCCAGTTTTTCAGTTCCGGCACAACCGCAATATTTTCCGCAATGGTCATATGCGGGAAAAGCGCAATTTGTTGGAGCACGTATCCGATATCCCAGCGAAGTTCATGAATATCATAATCGCTGATTTTCTTTCCGTTGATTCGGACCCAGCCTTTTGACAGTTCGATGAGGCGGTTGATCATTTTTAATGTTGTCGTCTTCCCCGAGCCGCTCGGGCCGATCAGAACGAAAAATTCCCCTTTTTCTATTTCCAAATCCAGAGACTTTACAGCAAGGGTCCCGTTCGGAAACTGTTTCGATACATGTTCAAACCGGATCATTTTATCTCTCCTTTATCAATGAATTCTCGATTATCCGGCACTTGAACTGCACCGGGTTTTCGGAATAAAATGCTTCTGCGTTCATTTTCCGGCAAATTTTTGGTGAATTCGTAGACTAAGCACGGTCCGCGTTTATTTTTGGCAAAATATCGGCCTGTTCCTTCATATATAACCTGTCTGTGCTTACTTTTAACCAAAATTTCGCTTGTTTCCTTAACTTAGAGCCACTCTATGTTAAGATACGGCGAAGGTTTGGCTTGCTTCCTTAACGTAGAGCCCTTCTATGTTAAGATACACGGCTGTTTTCGACTGCTTCCTTAACGTAGAGCACTTCTATGTTAAGATACGCGACGGATTTCAGCTGCTTCCTTAACGTAGAGCCACTCTATGTTTAGATACGGCGAAGGTTTGGCTTGCTTCCTTAACGTAGAGCCCTTCTATGTTAAGATATACAGCAGTTTTCGACTGCTTCCTTAACGTAGAGCCACTCTATGTTAAGATACACGGAAAATTTCAGCTGCTTCCTTAACGTAGACCTCTTCTATGTTAAGATACACAGCAGTTTTCGACTGCTTCCTTAACGTAGAGCCTCTCTATGTTAAGATACGCGGCGGATTTGGTTCGCTTCCTTAACGTAGGGCCTCTCTATGTTAAGATACAAGACAGATTTCGGCTGCTTCCTTAACGTAGAGCCTCTCTATGTTAAGATACACGGCAGATTTGACTTGCTTCCTTAACGTAGAGCCTCTCTATGTTAAGATACACGGCAGATTTGACTTGCTTCCTTAACGTAGAGCCTCTCTATGTTAAGATACACGGAAAATTTCAGCTGCTTCCTTAACGTAGAGCGCTTCTATGTTAAGATACACGGCGGTTTTGGCTCGCTTCCTTAACGTAGAGCGCTTCTATGTTAAGATACAAGACAAATTTGGCTCCCTTTCTTAACATAGAGCCACTCCAGATTCACCTTTCAACCAAAATTTTGCGGGATTTTCACACTGACAACCGTTTTACACACGGTTCCATTCCTTATAAGGATCTCTCTTGGTCGAATCAGGCCAACATTGGATATTTTTATAAAATAAATCTGCCAAAAAAGAACAATTGTTCCTCATTATATTACATTAACGAATGGTTTGTCTACATCCCCGCTTACTCATTGATATACCCCTTGGAAAATAAAAAAAGCGGATGCTCCCGCCGTAAAAACAGTGGCGTTCCCCGGCAAGCAACCCGGCCGGGGAACGCCCATTGTAAAAATACAGCAATCATGTTTATTAGAAACGTTCCATTGCCATCAGGTTTTTTGCCCGTGCCCGTGTCTTCAAACTTTCCTGCACATGCCGACCGAATCGGAATCGTTCAGCAAGTGTACGTGATTACGCCCGGCTGCGAAAAACTTCCCGGTTAATCAAATTGGGCGGACATTCTCCAAGCAGCCCTTTCGTGAGATTTTCAACCGCCAGTTTTGCCATTGCATAGCGTGTTTCGTGTGTAGCAGAGCCAACGTGCGGAAGGGTGACGACATTATCCATTTTTAAAAGCGGGTTATCCGGCGAAACAGGTTCCTGTTCATATACATCAAGGCCGGCCGCATAAATGATTTTTTCCTGAAGGGCTTTGACAAGCGCCGCTTCATCTACTGTCTTACCCCTTGAACCATTGACAAAAACGGCCGTTTTCTTCATCATTTTGAATTCCCGTTCCCCGATTAACCGGTGCGTTTCCGGGGTAAGCGGCACCATCAGGCAAATGAAATCCGATTTTTCCAGCAGTTCATCAAGCTCACAGTATACCGCATCATACAGCTGCTCGGCTTCCGGGTCGCGGGAACGGTTATGGTATAAAATGTCCATATCAAAACCGAAATGGGCCCGTTTCGCAATTTTGCTTCCGATTCTGCCCATTCCGATAATGCCAAGCGTTTTATGGTGAATATCAATGCCGTAATGCTCAGTGGAAACAGGCGCTTTCCAATTTCCGTTTTTGACAAGCCGGTCCAGTTCCGTAAATCGCCGCGCCGCTGCAAGCATCAAGCCAAAGATGGTATCCGCTGTTGTTTCATCGAGCACACCCGGCGTATTGGTTGCCATAATCCCCCGCTCTGTTAGCAACGGGATATCGAGATTGTCATATCCGACCGTTATATTGCTGATGATTTTCAAGGCCGGTGCGTGGTCCAGCAATTCTTTTCCTGCCCGGAGCCAGGAACCAAGCAGCCCGTCCGCTTCCGCTAAGTCAGGCAGAAGATCGGAAATATCCTTGCCCCCCGGTATGTAGCGTACTTCAAATGTTTCCTTCAGCTTTTCAATCAAATCCCCAGACAGTTCGCTGTATACCAATACTTTTTTCGCCAACCGAGCCATCCCCCTTTGTTTACGTTATTCTTGTAAAATTATAACAAAGAATAAGGCGAGCGTCCTTTAACCGGGTTTCCGGAATGTGCGATTTTTTGTAATCTCCCGGCCAAAATAGGATAGGATAAGAAAAAGCCAATCCTGGAATCGGGGTGTTGAAGCATGGTATTCCTTATCATTTTGATGATTGTCCTGAATCTGTTTGCTTTTCTCATGCCCAAAAAATTTAGTGGCATTGAAATGCTGTGCACCACCCTGTTTGCCATGTACCTTGAATTAATCGTCAATTTATTTCTGGATCTCAAGTATGATCTTTTTGGATACTTTACAAAAGGAGTCGACTGGAAAGCCCTTTGTTATTTGTTTGGGATTTATCCGGCCATCAATATTACCTTTATCAACTTTTTTCCAAACCGGTTCCGCACCCGGTTCCTCTATATTGCAGGATGGACGATCGTGGCGATGGTTTTTGAGTTTTTGTTCATCATGACGGGTACGTTTTACTACAATGGCTGGAAACCTGTGTATTCTGCTATTGCGTACCCTATCCTCTTTTGCATCCTGGCGTTATTCTATCAGCTTGTTCACCTGCTTTTGCTCAAATATACCCTCAACCGCTAGGCATCCAAAAAAATGGTTAAAGAAACCGCGGCACTGAACGCCCCGGGCTTGTGGCAGCCGCCGTATCTGGCACGGGAAAAGTCTGGCAGGATTTGCTAAAATAGAAAGAAAGTCATTGAGGTGGAGACATTGAAAAACAAAGTTATTTTGCTTGCATCGGATCAGCTTGGAAAAGGAGAACAAGAATTGGGGGAAGGATTGTTGGAAACCTTCTTTACCATCCTGAAACAAAAGGAAGAACTGCCGGCCGCTGTTTTTTGCGTAAACCGCGGTGTGTTTACGTTAACAGAAGGCTCGCTTGTTTCCCTTCAATTGAAAGAATTGGAGGAAAAAGGCGTGGACGTTCTTGCTTGTAAAACCTGTGTGGACTTTTATGGGCTAAACGAAAAACTTACAGCTGGAAAAATCAGCAGCATGGCACAATTTGCAGAATTAGCATCCAAATATGAAGTCCTTACATTATCCTGACCAGGTGGGAAAATCTCATTCGGACTAAAAAATAGAGAAAAAGCCCTGCATCAGGCAGGGCTTTTTCTGTTCTTGCTAAATCCCGGCGATGTCACGTGCGCCTAACCAGCTTCGAAATACCGAGGCCGGTGCACACATTTCTTTTTTTCATTTCATGCAAGAGCAACAGCGGAAAAGTTTTGCGTCTGACAGATTTTTTCCTCACTTTTCCAAAAAGCCGGAAAATCCCGGTGGTGTCAGGTGCGCCCGACCAGCATCGAAATGCCGATGCCGCCGCCGACACAAAGCGAGGCAAGGCCGGTGCGCACATTTCTTTTTTCCATTTCATGTAAAAGTGAAACGAGAATTCTTGCGCCGGATGCCCCGATCGGATGCCCCAGTGCAATCGCCCCGCCGTTAACATTGACTTTTTCCGGATCAAGCCCCAAATCCCTGATAACGGCAAGGCTTTGGGAAGCAAAAGCTTCGTTCAGCTCGATTAAATCCACTTCTTCAAGGGATGCACCAGTCTTTTCAAGCAGCTTTTGAATTGCATAATAAGGGGCATAACCCATGATGGAAGGGTCCACTCCTGCTTCTGCATACCCTTTAATGACCCCGAAATAAGGAATCTTTTTTTCATCCGCAAGTGATTTTTCCATTAAAACAACAGCAGCTGCGCCGTCATTGATCCCCGAAGCATTCCCTGCTGTGACAGTACCGTTTTCGAGAAAAGCGGGTTTCAGCTTCGCGAGCCCATCAAGCGTCGTATCGGGGCGGACATGCTCATCCTCGGAAAACAGCATCTCGCTTCTTCTCTGTTTTACTTTTACCGGCACAATTTCGTCTTTGAAGCGGCCGGTCTTTTGTGCCTGTGCGGCTTTTTGCTGGGATCGAAGCGCAAAACGGTCCTGTTCCTCGCGGGAAATGCCGAATTTTGTCGCCACATTTTCCGCCGTCAAACCCATATGGATGCCTTCAAATGCATCCGTCAGGCCGTCGCGCAGCATGCTGTCTGCCATCGCCATATTGCCAAGCTTATGGCCCCAGCGTGCCTGTTCTGCAAGAAAGGGCGCACGCGACATGTTTTCCGCCCCGCCGGCAACTATTATTTTCGCCTCACCAAGCTGGATCATCTGGGCAGCAAGCAGCACAGCTTTCAATCCAGAGCCGCATACTTCATTCACGGTTACGGCAGGCACTTCATACGGAATGCCGGCTCTGACTGCCATTTGCCGGGCCGGATTTTGACCGAGACCCGCCGACAGAACATTGCCAAAAACGGCATAATCGACCTCCTGTGCAGAAACGCCGGTGCGCCGGATCGCTTCTTCTGCGGCAATCGCACCCAGTTCCACAGCAGATATATCTTTTAAACTGCCGCCGAATTTCCCGATCGGGGTCCGGACGGCGCTGATAATCGCAACTTCATGCATATACGTTTACTCCCTCTCTGTCATTTCCCATCCACAATCCTAGCAACTTGTACTATAATGGGAAGGTGTCCGTGCATCGTGATAAGTTGTATTTCGACACCGTTTATATTAAATTATTTAGTACAGTTTCTCAAATTTCAATAACAATTCGTATGTGTCAAGTTTTTCTCGACAAGGTTTAAATATCGGGTATTCCAAGACACTCTTTTTGTACACTTTCGGCTACCGTGCTTTACTTGCTCGGTGTAATTTTCGGAAAAGATGTAATATTTCCGTATAAAGATGGATAACGGGGATGTTGAGGCGCGCGAAATTCACTCGCTTTCCGCGGGCGGCCGGCGAGCCTCCTCGCTCGTACCTCGCTGCGGGGTCTCTCCTGGCTCGCTTTTCCCGCAGGAGTCTCGTAAATTTCGCGCGCCTCAACGATCAGTCCCCACTGAGCCAGGCTTAAAACGAAAGCTCTAATATTTTGCTTAAATGTCCCATTGCCGATGAACTGCTTGAATGCAGGGCAACTGATCCGTGCTTTACGCCCACTGACGGGCGTACAGGCTGCTTGAGTAGTTGAGACATCCTGATGGATTGTTTCAAGTTCCGTTGCTTTCTCTCGCTTCTTGAACGGTGTTTCAGATAGGCTTCTCTCAATGTCCCATTGAGTATGCCTTGTTTGATTTTCACCATGGCTTCTGCGCCAAGTTCACTCCAATGCATGCCCCTTTTTTTCATCCTGAAGGAGATATGCCTTTGATTCGATTCCATCGCTCCTAGGCCTCTCGCACCTTCCGGCACGTTTTTCACCCTGTCTCTCCAGTCAAAAATGCGGTCCCAGTTTTTCAAGATATACGAACGGAATTCCTTGATTTTCTTGAGGGCCTTTTTATCCGTCAAGGTGCTTTCGTGCGTATCCAAATATAACGTGAATTGGTCCAGGTCATGCGTTCTAATCGCTTTTCTAATTTGCTCCTTGATCTCGCTCTTTCCGCCCCCAAATGTCCTTATGATGGCTTGTGCAACGTGGTAGGTATCCAGCTGGTTGAGCACCGGAAATTCCGACTGTGAGAATGCTGTTTGAAACCGTTCAGCTGTGTACCCAGCACCTCCATCACTGTTTGTAATGACATGCGCTTTTTCGAGGGAATAGGTGTTGGCAGCTGTGGCTTGGACTTCATCCCAAAATGTCTGAATGTCTTCCGTCGTCATGATGACTGTGGGCTGACGCAGGGAGACCCTTTTTCCATTGGTTTGCCATCCCTCATAGAGAATGGCGTGGTGGACTTCCATACTCTGTTTCTTTTTTAGTCCCCGAACGAATACACCATCTGCTTCAGAAAACAGGTAGTCTACCTTCTTCCCCTCAGGCAGGGAAACAGCTATTTCTAGCTCTTCTACAAGTGCCTTATCGGCTTCCGCCTGAGTTTTCCCTACGTGTTTTACCATGTTCCCTACAGTTGTGTGACTAAGACTCACTGCTGTCCACTCTTTTAAAATATCAGCTACTTCCCGATAGGTGTTCTCACTTGCCAACTCTGCCACCTTTAATTCCACTAACGGGCTGTATCGTTGGTGTGGTACCAGCCCTAACCATTCATCCAGAGGATAATGGGAATTTCCTCTCTTGTCATGCATTAATGAGCGTTTAAAGGTCACACTTCCAAATAGAAACTGAATGTTTCTGTTATCACTCCGGCAGTACACCCAGCCCTCCTCTAACTTCTCCTGTTTAATTATTTTATCTAACTCTTCAAATATTTCCCCAACCCATTGTGTAAAAGCCTTCTGCATCAGAAGTTTAAGCTGTTCTTCAAATTCGATAAGACTCTTTGTATCCTTTAATAATCCAGCAATTATTGATATAATATCCATGGGAAGACCTCTCTCTCTAGATGTTCATCTTGAAGTGTACAATTAGATGATAGAGCGTCTTCCCATTTTTTTCCACTCATATGCCCCGTCGAGTAAAATTTTACACATACTAACAATTCCTGTAAAAAAGGTGTGAATAGCAGTTGCAAATCGGAATAGACAAGATCGGGTTTTATACCCCGCATTTATATGTTGACATGGAAAAACTGGCACTTGCCCGGAATGAGGACCCTGGAAAATTTTTAATCGGAATCGGCCAGGAAAAAATGGCCGTCGCCCCGGTGACCCAGGATGCGGTGACGCTCGCAGCCAATGCGGCGCTCGAAATTTTAACAGACGAAGATAAAGAAAAGATCGATTTTGTTATTTTCGGCACGGAATCCGGCGTCGACCACTCGAAGGCAGCTGCAATTTATGTGCACCGCCTGCTCGGTTTAAAACCGGAAGTGCGGGCCGTTGAAGTGAAAGAAGCATGCTTCGGTGCTACGGCAGGGCTGCAAATGGCAAGAGGGCATATCGCCCTGCATCCGGAAAGCAAAGTGCTCGTGCTCGGGTCCGATATTTCAAGATACGGATTGAATACTTCAGGAGAGGTTACCCAAGGGGCGGGCGCCGTCGCTATGGTCGTAAGCGCCCATCCGAAAATTCTTGCGATTGAAGAACCGAGTGTGTATCATACGGAAGACATCATGGACTTTTGGCGGCCGGTCTATTCGGATTCCGCTTATGTGGATGGCAAGTTTTCCAATGAAAAATACATCAGTTTCTTCCAAAATGTCTGGAAGCAGTACAGAGAAAAAACCGGCTTTACGCTAAGTGATTTCAAAGCCATTTGCTTCCATATGCCGTATACAAAAATGGGCTTAAAAGCGCTGAGAACGGTGTTGGATGAAACGGATGAAGACGGGCGCGAAAGACTCCTGGCCCATTATGAAACAAGCAAAAGTTATAACAAAATAGTCGGGAACATTTATACCGGCGCTTTGTATTTGAGCCTGCTTTCCCTGCTCGAACAAAATACAAATATAGAAGCAGGTGCGAGGATCGGCCTGTACAGCTACGGTTCCGGCGCAGTCGGGGAATTTTTCTCAGGGATCCTGCAGCCGGGCTACCGTAAAGCCTTGCAGCCGGCCCGCCATCAGCAAATGCTCGAGGCACGAAAAGAAATTAGCGTTGCCGAATACGAAGCCATTTTTACCACATCGCTTCCAAACGACGGGTCGGCCGTTACCTTGCCGGTGAACGAGGATCCGGCCACCGTTTGCCTTGCCGGAATCGAAGGGCACAAGCGGCAATACGTTAATAAAAACAATCGAGTAGGAGGCTAATCATTATTTGATTAGCCGACCTCTCACACCACCGTGCGTACGGTTCCGTACACGGCGGTTCTAAAGTTTACGACCGTACAGACAGATAATAATCCAGAAAACTTATATATCTTGCTCTTCGGAAGAGTTCGTTTGTAAGGGTTCTGGCTAATATATGGCTGCCGGAGATTCTCCAGTAGCCTTTTCTTGTGTTAGCCCATTCCCACGCCTTTCTTTTATTGATCCCTAATTTCACGAGCCAATAAAATCTTGTGCGTACTCTCTTCCATCTTTTCCAAGTTACCATTCGCATTCTTCTTCGTGTCCATTGATCCAGTCTGGTTACCAGACTTTTCATATCCGCTAGCTTGTAGTAATTTACCCATCCTCGGACAGTGTCGTTTAGCCTTTTCTTTCTTTCCTCTACGCTTAATCCGTTGCTTCTTCCTGTGATTCTGCGAATTTTCTCCTTTAATTTTTGAACACCCTTCGGGTGTACCCGGAATTTGCATTTTCCTTCATAAAGGTAGAATCCATAACTCAGGAACTTGATGTTTCTAATATGTGTGATCATCGTCTTCTCTCGATTCACTTTGAGTCGCAATTTCCTCTCAATGAATGGGAGAATGTTATGGTATGTTCTTTCGCAGCTTCTTCGGCTCTTACAGAATATGATCACATCATCAGCGTAACGGACAAATCGGTGATTTCTTGCTTCCATTTCTTTATCCAATTCGTTTAACATTACATTGGCAAGAAGCGGACTTAGTGGTCCTCCTTGTGGAACACCGAAATCATTTGTTGTCCTTATTCCTTTGATCATAACACCTGCATTTAGGAATTTATGGATTAAGGAGATTACACGTCCGTCGTGAATTGTTTCACTCAATATCTGGATAAGCTTACTATGGTTTACCGTGTCAAAGTACTGTTCTAAGTCCAGGTCTACTACATACTGGTATCCTTCATTTACATTCTTTTGGCACTTGAGAAGTGCCTGATGTGTACTTCTATGTGGTCGGAAACCGTAGCTATTGTCTGAGAACTTTCTTTCATATATAGGGACTAGGACCTGCGAAATGGCTTGTTGGATGACTCGGTCTACTACCGTTGGTATTCCAAGTTTCCTTGTTTTCCCGTTGTCTTTTGGTATTTCTACCCTTCTAACGGGTTGGGGCTTGTATGTCCCATTTCGAATGGAGAGGACGAGTTCCCTCTGGTGTTCAGTTAGGTATGCCAAAAGTTCACCTGTTTTCATTCCATCGACACCGCCCGCACCTTTGTTTTTCTTTACCTTTTTATAGGCACGGTGCAGGTTATTACTTGAAAGGATTCGTTCGAGCATCCATTCGTTCTGTCTGTTGGTGTTAGTGGTGTTGTTTTCAGTTATCCTCTTGAAACTATGCCCTCTGCCATATCCTTCCTGTTCCGCAGTATCTTTTTGACAGCAGGTTTCTTCCTGTTTTCTGCATTTGTTCGTTTCTTCGGTAACTTTCATTGACTTCCACTTCCTTTAGTTCAGCCCTTCCTTCGATGCTCCAGGCATCTCCGTACTATGGCTTCTGCTGACTTCTCACGGCAAATCTTGTTTCAACCAGGTTTCATACTCTGTTTCCACCTGTCCATGAGACCTCCCGTGGTAAGGTGATTCACTTTCATTCCATGTACCCGCACCATTTACGTTTCCACATCCGGATAGCTTTTGGGCTTTGACTTGTTCAGCAGCCTTACCCTGTGAGAGTACGCCTAATGATGTTCGTGTTCCTCGGGTCAGAATTTTGCCTCCAGCTTCCTTCAGATTCCATCTCACGATGGACACCCTTGCTCTTGGCTAATGGTTGGTCGCTACCTACCCCCATAGCGGACTTACACCGCCTAGCGAATCGCCATGCACGGCGCACTGTAAAAACGAGAGGCATGCTTAAAGCGTGCCTCTCGTTTTTGCTAAAGAGAATAAGCGCAGGCCACTTTTCAAAAACGGAGATGTCGCCGTAAGCACGGGCCTCAGTGGTTCCATCCAGCTTTAGGAAAAACCGCCTGCCTGCCAGAAGCCGCTGAAAAGCTCCAAAAGAAGAAAACGGTGGGACATCACCATAATCGTGTCTCACCGTTTTTTTTCTATATTTTGTTCAGTACCTCGGTATTCTTGGCGCCGTTTTTCATACCCGCGTGTTTTTTCTTCCTATCTGTGTTCAGTGCCCCCGCCTGTCATCCTCTGATTTCTTTTAAAATTTCCTTTGCCGTAGCAAGATCAATTGTCCCGCTTTGTTTTAGTTTTTCTGCAACCCGGTCAATTTCGCTTCCGGAGGCACCTGCTGTGATAGCGAGCGATTTGGCGTGCAGTGCCATATGCCCTTTTTGAATCCCGTCTGTTACAAGAGCTTTGATGGCGGAAAAGTTCTGGCCAAGCCCAGCGGAGACAATGATCGATTCCAGTTCTTTTGCATTTTGGTAACCCAGCAGCCGCTTGCTGAAACCGGCAGCAGGGTGGATGCTGATCTGGCCGCCGACTGTCCCGACCGGAAGCGGAAGGGTGAGGCTGCCAAGCAGGTCTCCGTTTTCTGCCTTGCTCCAAATAGAAAGGGAACGATACTTGCCGGACCTTGCTGCATAGGCATGGGCACCCGCTTCAATTGCGCGCCAATCGTTTCCGGTTGCGATCACAACGGCATCAACGCCGTTCATAATGCCTTTGTTATGCGTTGCAGCCCGGTAAGGATCCGCGTATGCAAATTGGGCGGCTTCAATGATCCGGTCGCGGACTTCTTCACCGGACATGCCGTTTTTTTCAAGCAATGACACGGGAATCCGGCATTCGGCCGTTGCCAGGCATTCAGTGGCATAATTGGAGAGAATGCCCATTAATGCCCGTCCCCCTGTCCACTCTTCCAAATGCGGTTTGATCGCCTCCGCCATGGTATCGATGATATTCGCACCCATTGCTTCCAGCGTATCAATATGGAGATGGACAACAAAAAAAGCAGGTGTGCCGGCTTTTTCATCAGCCGGGATCAGACGGACTTCCAATTTCCGGGCCCCGCCGCCCCGCTTCACAATCGAAGGCTTGGCTTCATTTGCCGTTTGCAAAAGTTCTTCCTCATGGGCCATCACCACCGTTTTCGCACGGATCGGATCCGGAACTTCCATTAACGCCACCTGCCCGATCATCATACGATTGCTCACTGTCGTTCGGAAACCGCCTGCCTTGTTGATGATTTTTGCCGCCGAACTTGCCGCCGCCACAACAGAAGGCTCCTCAATCGCCATCGGGACGACATACTCTTTTCCGTCAATCAGAAAGTTCAATGCCGTACCATATGGCAATTCATATTTGGCAATCTGGTTTTCAATCATATGGTCCGCCGTTTCATCCGGCAGCACAAGCCCTTTTTCAAGCAGCGCGGCATCTTCGGCTGAAATGGCCTTCGCCTGTTCCAGCGCCTTGATTCTTTCAAGCCGGTTTTTTTCGTAAAATTTATGCAAAGGTTGCTTTTCCATATTTTCCTCCTCTGTGCGCGATAAAGTGCATACATTTATTTTAACGCATTTCAGGGGGAAAACCAGCCATCCAATTTTCCGTATGTGTCAAGTTTTTCTCGACAAGGTTTAAATATCGGGTATTCCAAGACACTCTTTTTGTACACTTTCGGCTACCGTGCTTTACTTGCTCGGTGTAATTTTCGGAAAAGATGTAATATTTCCGTATAAAGATGGATAACGGGGATGTTGAGGCGCGCGAAATTCACTCGCTTTCCGCGGGCGGCCGGCGAGCCTCCTCGCTCGTACCTCGCTGCGGGGTCTTTCCTGGCTCGCTTTTCCCGCAGGAGTCTCGTAAATTTCGCGCGCCTCAACGATCAGTCCCCACTGAGCCAGGCTTAAAACGAAAGCTCTAATATTTTGCTTAAATGTCCCATTGCCGATGAACTGCTTGAATGCAGGGCAACTGATCCGTGCTTTACGCCCACTGACGGGCGTACAGGCTGCTTGAGTAGTTGAGACATCCTGATGAATTGTTTCAAGTTCCGTTGCTTTCTCTCGCTTCTTGAACGGTGTTTCAGATAGGCTTCTCTCAATGTCCCATTGAGTATGCCTTGTTTGATTTTCACCATGGCTTCTGCGCCAAGTTCACTCCAATGCATGCCCCTTTTTTTCATCCTGAAGGAGATATGCCTTTGATTCGATTCCATCGCTCCTAGGCCTCTCGCACCTTCCGGCACGTTTTTCACCCTGTCTCTCCAGTCAAAAATGCGGTCCCAGTTTTTCAAGATATACGAACGGAATTCCTTGATTTTCTTGAGAGCCTTTTTATCCGTCAAGGTGCTTTCGTGCGTATCCAAATATAACGTGAATTGGTCCAGGTCATGCGTTCTAATCGCTTTTCTAATTTGCTCCTTGATCTCGCTCTTTCCGCCCCCAAATGTCCTTATGATGGCTTGTGCAACGTGGTAGGTATCCAGCTGGTTGAGCACCGGAAATTCCGACTGTGAGAAAGCTGTTTGAAACCGTTCAGCTGTGTATCCCGCACCTCCATCACTGTTTGTAATGACATGCGTTTTTTCGAGGGAGTAGGTGTTGGCAGCTGTGGCTTGGACTTCATCCCAAAATGTCTGAATGTCTTCCGTCGTCATGATGACTGTGGGCTGACGCAGGGAGACCCTTTTACCATTGGTTTCCCATCCCTCATAGAGAATGGCGTGGTGGACTTCCATACTCTGTTTCTTTTTTAGTCCCCGAACGAATACACCATCTGCTTCAGAAAACAGGTAGTCTACCTTCTTCCCCTCAGGCAGGGAAACAGCTATTTCTAGCTCTTCTACAAGTGCCTTATCGGCTTCCGCCTGAGTTTTCCCTACGTGTTTTACCATGTTCCCTACAGTTGTGTGACTAAGACTCACTGCTGTCCACTCTTTTAAAATATCAGCTACTTCCCGATAGGTGTTCTCACTTGCCAACTCTGCCACCTTTAATTCCACTAACGGGCTGTATCGTTGGTGTGGTACCAGCCCTAACCATTCATCCAGAGGATAATGGGAATTTCCTCTCTTGTCATGCATTAATGAGCGTTTAAAGGTCACACTTCCAAATAGAAACTGAATGTTTCTGTTATCACTCCGGCAGTACACCCAGCCCTCCTCTAACTTCTCCTGTTTAATTGTTTTATCTAACTCTTCAAATATTTCCCCAACCCATTGTGTAAAAGCCTTCTGCATCAGAAGTTTAAGCTGTTCTTCAAATTCGATAAGACTCTTTGTATCCTTTAATAATCCAGCAATTATTGATATAATATCCATGGGAAGACCTCTCTCTCTAGATGTTCATCTTGAAGTGTACAATTAGATGATAGAGCGTCTTCCCATTTTTTTCCACTCATATGCCCCTTCGAGTAAAATTTTACACATACAATTTTCCAGCTTGCCATCTTCCTTCGTGCGTTTTTTTATCTTAATAGCCACGTAGATAATTTTTTAATAATTTAGTTTACTCAGAAGAAACGGGGTGCTCTCCACTTCATAGTTGAATTATAAAAATTTTGCCTTTTTCTCGGTATCTCCGAAAAAAGCCGGAGATTTTCGTTAAAACGCATATTCCGCACGTAAATTTTTCTATTTTGTGATTTTTTTAAAGGAATTTTCTCCTTCTTTGTAGAATTGAATGATTATCTAACTAGAGGAAGATGAGGAAATTTTTATGTCAGATCAAATTTTAACCTTACATGTGGGGCCGTCTCAACTTTTATCTAAACTGTGTGATGAAATAGAACTCGAAAAGACCATTAATAATTTAGTCAAATGGGATTCTGTCCGTTGTCATATCTCACCCGGAACAAGGATTAAAGCCCTTGTCTTAAACATTTTATGCAGTGGCAAGCCCCTTTATAAGGTTCATGAATTCTATCAAAACCTAGATTCTGAGATGCTTTTCGATACATCGATTTCACCCGATCAATTAAATGATGATGCATTAGGAAGAGCATTAGATTACTTGTATAAAGCCGAAGCATGGAAAGTATATTCCACCCTTGCATTAAAAGCATTAAAAAAATTGAATCTTCCTATTGGTGTACTCCATAACGATACAACATCAATTTCTGTTTACGGTGAATATAAACAACCGAAGGAAGATGGACTGCAAATTACGTACGGGTATAGTAAGGCCCATAGGCCTGACTTAAAACAAATCGTTCTGGGGATGGGGGTCACACCTGAACGAATTCCTATTCTTGCAAAAGTAGAAAATGGGAATACTTCGGATAAATCTTGGAATGTGGAATTCATTCAAAAGATGAGAAAAATCCTTTCCCATGAAGATTGGAAAAATCTCATTTATCAAGCCGATTCTGCATTAATCACAACGGAAAATCTAGCGGAAATTCAACAACAAAATTTATCGTTTATTTCCCGTTTACCTGATACATTCGGTTTAAGCACAGAACTAAAGAAAGAGGCATGGTTGCTCAATAACTGGGAAAGGGTAGGCTCACTTAGCAATAAAAAAGACGCAGCTATTTACCAAATTCAAGCTTTTGAAAGACAAATTCAAAACCTTCCTTACCGGTTTCTTGTTGTCCACTCAAACAATTTAGATCAACGAAAAGAGAAAACCCTAAATCGGGCGATCGAAAAGGAAGAAATAAAATTAAAAAAAGAGATAGAAAAACTAAGTAAAGTTATCTTTCATTGTAAAGAGGACGCACTAGAAGCAATTCAATCTTTTAAGAAAAAACAAAAGGCTTCATATTTCTGTTATAAACTAAACGTCCAGATGAGTGATCAACCTATCAAACGAAAAAAGAGAGGAAGACCTAAAAAGGACGAACAGACAAAACGAGAACAAATCTATCAGATACAACTGGAATCGTTTGAAAAAGATCATGATTTTATCGAAAATAAGAAAAGAATGCTCAGCACTTTTGTTTTAATCACAAATAAATTAGACGAGGAGACACTATCCAATCAAGAAGTTTTGAGGGTTTATAAAGGACAGTCGGCCGTTGAGACCCGTTTCCGATTAATCAAAGATTCACAAATGATTGATGCCATTTACTTGAAAACCCCGGAAAGGGTTGAGGCCTTAGGGATTGTGTATGTGATGGCTTTATTAATCTATGGAATTTTAGAATATCGAGTTAGAAAAGAACTGAAAGAAAAGAACCTATCTCTAATCTTGAAAGGAAAAAGGAAACTCTATCAACCCACAGGTCAAGCATTGTTAGAGCAATTAGAAGATATCACCGTGATCCTTATAAATCAAAATCGACAAAAATTAAGGCTCTTACCCGATAATATTGATTCACAAGCCAAAAAAATCATTGAATTATGCGGGTATGATCTATCAATATACGTGTCAAAAAATGTCGAAAACAAAGGCGAATAACACACAACAGGAGGAATTCATGAAAAGAATGTCGAATTCAATAGAACTTTATCGAAAATTCCTCAAAAATAAGAAGATATCATCCCACCAAAATGTTTAAATATAGTTCATTCAAAAATTAAAATGAATTTTATTTAAGACGTGCGAAATGTGGGTTAAAAGATATAAGAAAATTGTTATTTTCTATGGCGGTTTTATCATACATTCGTATAATTAATCTTAGAAAGGGAGTGGGAAAAGCGATGCTGGATCACTTCACCGATGCATAAATACCAGCGGAGATTAACGCTACACGGTTGTATCAAACCCTTCCGCCAAACCGAAAAGAGGTGGAGAGGATTATCTTCTTCCTCGCTAAAACGATATCTTAGCATCGCACAAACACTATGAAAAAAATACTGTTGATTTTCTTCTGGGCAGCTGTTGCATTGTATCTTTATTTCGGAGACAGATTTAATCAAACACTTCATCTTGTTTCCGGAGCTGTTTTATCCGTAATCGGTACAGTCGTTGTTGTATGGTATTTCGTAAAATTATTTAAACGCAGGGAATCATATGACAAATAAAAAGTTCGACCAGGCCTCTTATAATAACAAAAACAGAGAGCACAGGCGCTATTTACCCCTGCGCTCCTCCGCCCGTTCTTTTATTCGTAACATGGCAACAGAAGAAGATCTGAATGAACTTGAACAACTCATCAAGGAAAAAAGAAATATTCCTAAAGATTGTTGGCTGCACAGGAGCTGTCCCAATAGTCGATCAATGGCTGATGGGAGTCCCTCATTTATTTAACCGGCTGCTGATTCACTATATGGGACCAGCAGACAGATAAAGCGAGGAGTATGCCTTCATCATTTGCAGGTTATGTCCTTGCAGCTATACGCCTTCTGCCTCCAATTAACAGTAGAAATGCAATAACAATATAAACCACTGCCCCCGTAAGGCATCCTCTTAATGTGAGATGGGCATCCACTTCCGGCCCGCTACTGATAAAACTAATAAAATCGATTGCTGCATGAAGCATGATCGGGAGTATTAAACTTCCCGAGCGAAGATATAAGGCACATAAAACTAGGCCTAAACAAGTAACCTGGATGACCTGCAACGTTGTAATATAAAATGATTGATGAAAAAGGTTAATAAAATGAAATCCGCCAAAAATCAACCCGGAATACAGGCAGGCTTTTATTCTCCCTGCATAAGCCGCTTTTCCTTCGTTTAAATAGAAATTGATTTTAGAAAAAATAATTCCCCTGAAATAATATTCTTCGAAGAGCGCGACAATCACTGAAATCCCGCCGGCCTTTAATATATTTAGCAATGCATGACCGGAAGATACCAATATATCAATCATAAAGAAAAAGAAAACGGGTATCATGATCAGCAGTGTTTCTTTAAAAGAAGACTTTATCCGCCATGTTACTTTTTGTTTTAAAAACAACACATTTAAAAAGAAAACACTTACAAGCAGTACCAATTCTTCAACAAATACTTTCGTGATGTCTCCAAAATTTGCGACAAAGGTGAATCTTAAACAAATTAGAACAAAGGCAACCCATGCCATCGAACAAATCATCACCCAACAATCACGCGTTTTTCTCATGAACGCCCACCAGCCATTCGTATCATTTTTCAAACCAAATATGATTTTAACATAATCTCAGGCTGTATTCCGGCGTTCGCTTTTTATAAGCTGTGTCATATGGCTGATCAAGGAAAAAAGAAACATTCTTAAATGCTAGCAACCCTCTAGCATCCCGCTGTAATGAACATTTAGGAAGCCCCTTTTTGGCCATTTTCAAATCATTTTAGCTACAAAAACGATGGCATAGGCAGAAGGAATAAGCAGGAATAGCGATGCGAATGTGCCCACTGTTTTGCTACCTACCATTGCAACAACCACTTTTCTAAAATCCTCTTCACTGCATTTGCCATCGATCACATCATCGGTCATGATGGATAGCTGCGGATCAATGAAGATCGACATCAAAATGGTTGCAACTCCATTAATAATGGAAGATAAAGTGATGCATGTTGCCCTTAAATCCGGTTCAAGACTGCCCGCATAAATCGGCGCCAAAGAACCAACTGTTAATAAAGCAACTGTTACCAGATTGTAAATAATAATTTTCACCGGCAGCTTTCTAAAGTTGAGCTGTAAAATATTTTCTTTTACAGGTACAGCAACGCAGTCCTTCATATAATGAAGACCTGCCTTGGAAAAACTGTGCAGAACCAGCTTAGGAATAGACCGGTCAGCCGAGAAGTACAAAACGCCCCGGTAAAATAGTCTTTGGAAAGTTGGAATGAGCAAAGCGCCAACTGCAGTGGCTACTCCGGAAATAATGATGATAAGGTTAAAAATATGTAATAAGCCGCTTGTCTCCGTATGACCTTCAACATATTTCGTCAGCAGCGGTACTTGAAATGTCACTGCAATCCTGGAAATCAAGGTTAAAATATTGAAGACGGCAAAAGATACTGCAATCTTCCCTGTTCTTACCCCTACCATTCTGACCGAATAAGCTAGGGTTCCAATCAAGGATATGATGAAATTCAAGATGAACACAATGATCATCTGTAAGGCCATATTTCCACCTCCTGGGGTAAATGATCGTCGGACAATCCTTCCCATTCAAGCCCTTCTATCTTCTGTTCCATAGTCTTTGGTGCCACAAAGCTCAACTTTCATTTTACTAAACCAATTTAGCTACCAACAACTTAAAACCATGATTTCTCCCTCTATCATTGCTCAAAATCTTACCCGGTTAAGCGCCAATGGACGTTTTAGAATAGTGCTGGCTATTCCAATTTCAAAGCCATTGAAACACTTCTAACTTGAAACCCCAATTTTTCATATAATCTTATAGCCGGATTACCCTCATATACATTTAAGCGTATCTCCGTAAGTCCTTCTTCTTTTAAGGAATGTTTTGCGTATAGCATTAATTCTTTCGCTATCCCTTTTCCTCTAAACTCTTCCTTTACAAACAATTCATAAATAAACCCGACTGATTTCTCCGTAAAAGAATCTTTGCTTATACCGGTTAGTATCCATCCTAAAACTTGCTGATCCTCAACCGCAACAAAGTAGCTGCATCCCTTTTTTAAAAGGGATGCAACGATTTCCTTTGCTTTTTCAAGATTTGGCTTTGTTTCGCCCATTGTCCCCTCATAAATCGCCTGCGAAGTAAGACGTTGAATTTGTTTCATTTCCAATTGATTCGGCAATCTTATTTCCATTTATCCCTCTCCCTCGGATCAATAGAACTGAAATCCCCCAATCTTGAGGGCCATTTTTAATCCTCTCGATATTTTTCTTGGTACATCGTTTTCTCCACGAGAAATTCGCTAAAACTGCTTTTCATCTTTACCATAATGAAAGAAAATACCACAGACGTATCTTGCTTGCACTTATACTGTTTTACAATGATTAATCTCTAAATCCTCATTTCTTCTTTGATAGCTTTATCTTTTAAAATATCTAACTTAGGCGTGATGAAATAGAAAATAAAGGTCCCTAAAAGTCCGATTACAGTTAATATCCAAGCCATAACGAAGGGTGACAGGAATCCACTTAACGAGACAGTTATTCCGACTATGATCATACATAAGTCGTATTGTAAATTATAAAATGCTAAATATGCACCTCTGGCGTTTTCAGGAGGAATGGTTGCCATGTAAGATTCTTGAACAGGAGCCAATAGTACTTCTCCTAAAGTATGAAGCGCCATCATGATAAATAAAACCCAAATATTATTTGAAAACGCAATCCCGGAAAATCCAATTGTATATATAAAACAATTGACTACTAATATATTCTTATCTTTATATTTTTGTGTTAATTTGGCCGAAAACAAAGCGATTAATGCTACTAATATCGTGTTTTCACTTCTTAATAGCCCCATCATGGTGGATCCATCAATCTTCCACAATAAAAAATCTTGTATAGGCATATGTTTATCCAGCTTTATTCCAATGTAATTGGTCAATTGGTTTTCTAATGATAACAAAAGGACAGCTGCAGTTAAAAAACTTATAAAAAGTCTGTCCTGGACTACTTTCTTGTAGGTGTAGTAGACTTCTAAAATATGTTTTCTAGGCGTCATTTTTGGTGTTGCTATCGATTTGCTAGGTTTGTGGGTCTCTTTTATAAACAAGAAAATGACGATAAGGATGATCGCTGTCATAAGTGTAAGAATTAAAAATAGCTGAAACAGATACCGTTTGAAGAAAAAGGCTCCGATAATCCCGCCTATAGACATAGAGATATTATTTGCCCAGTACATAATAGAATAAATCGTCTTGCGCTGATCAGGCGTACTGACATCAATAAGCATGGCCTGATTTGCAGGTCCGGCAAGTCCCCAGCAAACACTATTCATACACATTGCGATAAATGTTAATCCATAAGATTCAAACCAAGGGGAATTACTCACTGTCATTATAAAAAATGAACAAAGTCTTAAAGACTCAGCTGTGATCATTACATTTCTTCGGCCATACTGATCCGCAATATACCCACTTAAAAGTGACATTGTAATACCGGTAAATACATTGATGAGGATCAGTAAGCCGGTAATTTTCGTTCCAAAATGATCAGCCAAGTATATAGACATAAAGGGAAGTACCATGTTACCCACTAACCTGCTGGCAAATAATTCGAAAATTCTTACTTTTATATTAACGTGAAAATCTCTAAATTTCATAATTTGATCCTCTCAAGGCCATAAAATCTGATTCGGTAAGTTTATAAATGATTCCTAAGCGAATGATTCATATGTCTTCAACCAGCATCACATCGTGCACATCCGGGATGGTACAGCGTATAATCAGTTTGGCCTCCGCTTTTTCTTCCCCACTTATTCTTTAATAGCTTTGTTTTAAATGCTTTGTGCTGCATTTCAGGGTACTGCTATTGTTAATTCGTTTCTCCAACCTTCCCAATCACATTTACACCATTGGGATCTTTTTGATTTGAAATAAGGATACCACTCATCACTGCTTTACTTATTGTAGGGGTTTCTCCTATTTTTGAGCGAATAAAATGAACTGGACTGTTTAATAATTTAGATAAATCTCTTTCGAATCCCTCTTTTTTTAAAATTAACTCCAATCCCTCCATTTTTTCACTGGATCGTGTTCCATCTATTGAGTCGGCATTACTTTGAAGCTCAATTCTAAAACCATAGGGCGTTCCTATAAAAGTTCTTCTATCATTCGTGTTAACTGGCCAGTTCATGCTCCGGGCATTGTGACAAATTTTATCGAGTTCTTTTTTTGTTACTAAAAATCCAATGTGATCAAACATAACCTTTTTCCCAAATCCAAAAGTGATGTTCATTGCACCTCTCCTGACTTCAATTATCCTGAAAGTAATAGGTTTGTTCCGGAAATCATCCCATTCCAAAGGAGGATTGAAAGTTTGATATTCTCCTTGGTATTTCCCCGTCCGAAGTGAAGTTCGAAAACCATTCTCTACATAGAATTTTTCTGTTTCCTCTAAATGAGGTGTCCAAAAATGATAATGGAATAGCAGCATATGAACCCTCCTCAAGTTTTCCCAAATTACTCTAAAATCAAGTACAGATTCTAACACTGAGCTGGCAGGGCAGGCTGGATTTGTATGTATTTCCCGGTACGCTTAAATGAACCAAGAACTCCTTTGGTAAAAGATTCTGCAAAACAGTCCCCTTTTTCGTTAAACACTATGGCCGGATTATTCATTAAATCCTGTTTTTTGTATTCATTTTATCATATATTCTAAATATTATTAAGAAATTTTTCAACTTAAATCTTGTTCCCTCGACAAGGAATAGAAGAATGAAAAGTATTGTATATTGGCTGTGGAACGAAGGATTGCGATATGGAAAACGAAGGCGAAAGAAAAAAACTTAATGGTGGTAAGCTGAAACACCAGTCAAAAAGATCTTTAGCAAATAAAACTCGTTTGATCATGTCTGGTGCATACCGGCTTACACAATGGACTTGCCTGCTTGATTTTTGTAGATGACGCTTTTGACCGCCATATGACGGCCGAACTGGCTTAAAGGCAATGAAAACCGCTTATCAGGCTCGTAACTACTTTTTCCTTATTGGTTTTTCCAAATCTTGATTTACATCCACAACAGTGTTATTTTTGCAGCAGGAAAGACAATAAGAACGTGAAAATCCTGGCAGTAAAATGAGCATAAAAAACAGATGACTGCCACTGGAGGTATAACATGAGTTTTGTTTTGCCTGTTTCCGTTAAAGGCATTATCATACATAACGGTCACGTATTACTGCTAAAAAACGAACGCAATGAATGGGAGTTGCCGGGAGGAAGACTCGAGAAAAACGAAAGTCCAGAAACATGCGTGAAACGTGAAATCAAAGAAGAACTGAATTTAAAGTGCAGCGTTGAAAATATTATTGATTCGTGGGTATATGAAGTCCTTCCAAATAAATTTGTGTTTATTGTAACATATTTCTGTGTATGCGACAATTTGTCACATATTCAGATAAGCGAGGAACATATAGAATACAAATGGATTAAAATAAACCATTTAGAAAACGAACTTATACCAGAAGGATACAGGCATTCAATAACAGCGGCGGCAAAATTGGTTTACGAAAAAAAAGGATAGTCAGCAAACCCTTATAATTTGGGCTTGCTAAACGAATCTAATTTTGGATTGTATCCGGTTTGTCAGCATGCTGTTTTCGATTTTATATGAGAGTATTTACGATGTTACAGGCTCCTTGTAGCCCAAGGATTTGAAATAGAAGTGACCAGACGAAAACAATCGAGATCTACAAAAATGAGGTTGGACAAAGCCCCCACCCCAATACAATAAAAGCTGGAGAGCCTGCACCATCAGTGAGTTAAAATAGGGCTTGCTGAATAAACAAAAATTCCAGATTTGACAAGGATTTTGGCCACTTTTGTCGAATATAAAGTGTAAGGATTTTATAGGAAACGTGTAAAAAACCTTGCACTTGGAGGCCGTTACGATGTACAAAAAGACTGAACATCAATTAACTTTTGTAGAAGATTTTTTTCTACCATTCGGTGGAAAATTAAATAAAGAAAATCGCTGGGTCCGTCTTGCTGAATTAATCCCTTGGTGGAAGGCTGAAGAAAAGTATGCCAAGTCCTTCAAGAAAAAGTTCAAAGGTGAAAAGGCTTATTCTGTCAGAGTTGCTCTTGGGGCTCTCTATATCAAAGAACGGCTTGGGCTATCTGACCGGGAAACAGTCGAACAGATCACGGAAAACCCGTATCTTCAGTATTTTATCGGGTTGCCTGAATTCCAGGAAAAAGCCCCATTCGATCATTCTCTGATGACTCGTTTTAGAAAACGTTTGGGTGCAAACATCATCAATGAACTGAATGAATGGATTGTTCTGGAAGAACAAGAACGCCAATCGGAAGAAGCATCTAAGGAAAATGACAACGATGATGATCACCATGATGATGACGATCATAGTAGTGGTGATCATCAACCTTCCGGTCCTGCTTCGGAAGAGAATTCAACTGGATCGGCTTCTCCTAAAACGAAGAACAAAGGAAAGCTCATTCTGGACGCAACCTGTGCACCGGCTGATATTGCTTACCCTACTGATCTGGGGCTTTTGAACGAAGCCCGTGAGAAACTGGAACATATCATTGATGTACTGCATGAACCGCACAAAGGAAAATTACCAAAGCCACGGACCTACAGAAAAAGAGCCCGCAGGGACTATCTTTCTGTCGCTAAGCAACGCAAAGCTGGAGCCCGGAAAATCCGGAAAGCTGTCGGCAAACAACTTGGATATGTGAAACGGAATCTGGAGATCATTGGAAATCTCATTTCCCAAAGCTCCCTGTCTCTTTTGAGCAAAGATGAATACCGACAACTCCTCGTGATTCATGAACTTTACCGCCAACAGGCAGAAATGTACAAAAAGAAAACACATCGGATTGACCACCGGATTGTGAGCATTTCCCAGCCGCATGTCCGTCCAATTGTGCGTGGCAAGGCAAAAGCGAACGTGGAATTCGGCTCAAAAGTCGCCATTAGCGTTGTAGATGGCTATGCCTTGATTGAGCAACTCGACTGGGAAAATTACAATGAAGGGATCACCCTTAGAGAATCTATTGAGAACTACTACAACCGGTTCGGATTTTATCCAGAAGCGATTTTAGCAGATAAAATCTACCGAAACCGTGACAACCTAGCATACTGTAAATCTCTTGGCATTCGTCTGAGTGGGCCAAGGTTGGGACGCCCATCCAAAACGGAAGACAAAACCTTAGAACGCGTGGCAAGGCAGGATGCCTCCGAACGTAATGCCGTTGAAAGCAAATTTGGCGAAGGCAAGCGCAAGTATGGGCTAGGCCTTATTCGAGCACGCCTTCAGGAGACCAGTGAAACAGTAGTAGCCCTTCAATTCCTTATAATGAATCTGGAGCGGAAGCTCAGGGTTCTTTTTTTGAAATTTTTGTACAACACTATTTTATATTTTAATAACCGTAATTTGGCTTGTATCTGACAGAATCTGATTCGTTCAGCAAGCCCTAAAATAGTTTTAGGCCCATTCTTAATAACACAAATGGGCCTGTTTACGTGCAAGGTCTTGGAGATTCAGACCGGCTTCGTCTTATACCGGGTGACCCTGTTGAAGCATTAAAAAAAGAAAAGGGAGAAAGGCCGTTAATACTACCTGTTATTGACTAAGCTGCTTTTCTAATATCTCTCCCGGAAGCCCATCCATCTCACAAATCTTTACAGTACAGAAACCATTTTTTAACAGAATCTTTTTTGAAGCAGTGTTATTTGGATCTATGATTGCAGTAAGCTTATGCAGACCGGCATGATTGGCTGCGTTGATTAATTTACTGGCAATTTGACCGCCGTAACCTTTTCCCCAATATTCAGGGAGTAACATATATCCAATTTCAGCCTCACTCGGCACTTCTTCATTTAAAACCAGGCTTCCGAGCCCGATGAATTTTTTTAAGCCGACATAAACTTTAAATGTCCCAAACTGTTTAAACTTTTGGTTTCGATCTAATACTTTTTGATATTTTTGCATTGCTTCCTCTATTGACAACGCCCGTTCCGTTATCATTGCCATTACATCCGGGTTAGAGTAAAGTTTTAAATAATCATCAAAATCATCAGATCCGAACTTTTCTAAATGAATTTCTTCCATTGTAAAAACCTCACAATATACAGTTATTAAACCGGCCGGGCTTTCTAAAAAACTGAACCGCCCGGTTGCAGCATGACGTATGCCTCATATTCCCATCGAACCTTGAATAAATCATCACTTGTCAAACGAAATTGCTTTTTCTCTCCTAAAAAAATCATAAGCATTTTCTAGTGCGAATTTGCTCTGACAAATTGCGGAAATTCTTTCGTTTTGGAGTAAAAAACAAATGACTACTTCAGGGCTTTCGCGTTTCCCGGTTCCATGCATGACAGAAGTCCCCAATTTAGTTCCATGTTACCGCCCAACTCTTTTTTACTATTTTTGTGTCCGGTCAGAAGAAAGTAAACTATAAGAGTAAGAATCGTAAAATTTACCATTTACACAAGTCCAATGGCGCAATATTCCTTCTCTTGTGAAGTTGAACTTTTCCAGTAGCTTACATGATGCAGTATTCTCCAAAAAAACATATGCCGAGATTCGTTCCAGATTCCACTTGTTAAATATTTCATTCAGAAACAGCCCTAGCATTTCAGTAGCCAACCCTTTTCTCTGATGCTCAGGCGCTACAATATAATCAATTTCAGCTCGCATATTTCTTGCATTGTATCTTTTGAGCGTGATGATTCCGACAAAATCGTCTGTAGCTTTTAAATAAGCTGCATATCTTATGCCGGTTCCTTCTTTTTTCATTTGAATATTTTGTTCTATAATTTTTAAAACCTCCTGCTTGTTTTTAGCAGCCATTCTTCCAAAAAATCTCATGACTTCTTCATTAGCATATAAACTGAATAAACCGTCTAAGTCTTTTTCAGATATGCTCCTCAATATAATTTTATTATTTGCTAATAATGGCATAATATGATCCCTCATTTTTTAAATATTTGAGTCTATTATAATGAAAAGGTGACACAAGAACGAATGATAAGACATTGTTGTTGTGTAAAATATTACCCATTGAGAAAATTACCCCCCTTTTCCTACAGGGAAAAAATCATTCAGATACACCAACTTTATTACTATGATTTATCCTTAACATCCCGTACAATGCATGACTTAAAACATTTAAAAGGCGGCAACTTTGGCATTGATGCCAAACGCCAAACACTTTATAATATTTATTATCAAAAAATTCTTTCCAAAGGAGCCGTTGTCCAATGTGATGTAAGCCTCTTAAACAGCTATAAAAACTGAATAAAGGGGCTTGATCACAGTGAAGCAACGCTCATTCGGATGTCTGGTGTTTGGCCAGTGCCTGGCGAATGCAGGGGATGTGTTTTATATTGTCGCATTGATTTCCCTTGTCTATTCTGTCACGGGATCGACGCTGTTTGTGTCGCTTGTTCCATTCACCAACACGTTGACGATGTTTGTCAGCGGCTTGATTGCACCGATATTGTTGGACCGTTTTTCGCTCAAAAAGGTGCTGGTGTATTCGCAGTTGATCAAAACATTGCTCTTAATGGCATTAGCTGTTTACGCAATGGTTTTCATTCAGCCTGCTACAATTACCTTGCTGTTTCTGCTCGTTGGGCTGATTTCATTTTTTGACGGGTGGGCTTCACCTGCCAGGAGTTCCATGATCCCCCGGCTTGTTCCACGGGATCAGCTCGTAAAAGCAAACAGCCTTGTCTCTATTACAGACCAGTCCATCCAATTAGGGGGTTGGGCGCTTGGCGGGATCATCCTGTCCTCATTCGGTTCAACCGGGATGTTTTGGATCACCTTTAGTGTGTATATGCTTTCCACCTTGATGATGGGTTTCATTGTGGACAGGAAGCACGCAAACTGGCAGGAAAAACAGGGTAATGCTTTGAGGAAAGCAATGGTGGAAGGATGGCAGATCATTTTTAAAAACAGGGCGTTAAGAACGATTCACTTGCTGATGGTTTTTGAAACAGTTGCGAGTACGGCCTGGCTGTCTGCCGTCCTGTATGTTTTTATTCGGGAACGCTTGAAAACAGGGGTTGCGTGGTGGGGGTACTTAAACACGGCCTTTTTTATCGGCATGTTGCTGGCCGGCTTTGTCGGCTACAGGTCCGCCCTCATCAAAAACCGGCCGATCCTGACTGTGGTCACCGGTAGTGGGATGGTGTGCCTGACCACACTGTTTTTCGGTTTCAATACCGTTCCATGGGTAGCATTGCTGCTCATTGCGGCCAACGGGATATTCGACCAGCTTAAAGGTATCTCTTTACAAGTGATCTTGCAAACTACTGCAGACGACCGGATGCTGCCGAAAATCTATTCCACCCAAAATGCTTTGGTCACACTCGTTTTCGGGCTTTCTACCGTGGCGGCCGGGGCAGTCTCAGACCGGTTCAACATTATTTTTACATTCATCGGTGCATCCGTGCTTTTGATGATTTCTTTTGTTATTCTTTTAAAAAAGAAAAATACTTTAATCACGGAACAGCATGAAACCACCTCAGATGTAAAGTAAAATAGAAACCTGCTCTCACTTCGAGCAGGTTTTTGCCAATTCGGGTGATAAAGCGGGAAGGCGGGAAGATTGGATCAGGAGAAGATCTGGTTGAAAAAATTTGCGGTTATTGAAGTGGTATTTGGATTGCTAGGTGTTCAAGTATTAAAACCATTTGCATCAATCCCACTTGATCACACTCCTAACCAGTTGTCTTAGGATTTCCAAACTCATTGGAAAACATTGACTTGGTGACGGGAATAACCTGGCCGATTCCTTTCTTTGCATGCGTTGTTCTGTTCATACTTGGGTTAACAACGCTGGGGATATTAGACCCTTTTCACCTCTCCCAATTCCGATTTTGTCATGAAATGGATGGATCTACGAGAAAAGGCACTGCCTCTGTTTCTAAAGACGGGTTATAGTTGTAGTGTATTTTTTATTATACAATGCTTCTTTGGATCCATTTATTTTTTCGGCTATAATACTACTAAAAATAAATGATGAAACAAGATATTTCGTTATTTTCATGAGAATATCCCCAATAATAGTAAACATCTGTGCCTTTCACGTAATGTACTTTGACTTTCTCTTGACTTGGTTTATCCCATACTTCCTTTACATGCTTAGAACTTTTCCCGAATATTAAATTACCTTGAAGCACGAGAGCGTTTAATTGACAATCCGCTGGTTAGATAGAACTGTCTCGATAAAACCTCTAATTAGGACTTGCTGAATTGAATAAGCAAAATTTCTAGATTTGGCAAGGATGCTGGCAGCTTTGGCAAGAATTAATGCAAGGGTTTTATAAAAAATGAAGGGAAAAGCTTACACTTTGAAACGCGCCCTATGTGAAGAAAGGACGTCGTTTTTTCGTGCTTCCTTAACATAGACGCGCTCTATGTAAAGAAAGGACGTCTTTTTTTCACGCTTTCTTAACGTAGACGCACTCTATGTAAAGAAAGGACGTCTTTTTTCCACACTTCCTTAACATAGACAGCCTCTATGTAAAGGAACAATGTCATTTTTCCGCGCTTCCTTAACATAGGGCTTACTGAATAACCAAAATCCCCAGATTTTTACAGTATGCTGACAGCTTTGGCAAAAAGTTCTAGAGCTTGCTGATAAATTGGGTGAAAACTAGAATCGGATTCGTTCAGCAAGCCTTCATTAGACATTTGGCGAGTTAGGGGAGCATATAGATAAAAGCCCACATCTTCCATCAATTAGGAAAAGTGGGCTTTTATTGCCGCTAAAGGCCATTCAGTACTTTGCTTCACCCCAGCACTTCTTCCGCAATAAGCCTGTAAGAATGTATCCGGTCCTGGGGAGAATGGGCAATCGTCAAAATCATGATTTCATCCGTTCCGTATTTTTCCTGCAACTTAGTGAATGCCGCGTGTACTTGCCGCGGATTCCCGATCACCATGTTTTGCTTCATTTTTGCCAATTTCTCTTTGTCTTTTCCGGTTAATGGATAAGATTTTGCTTCTTCAATGGACGGCACGGATGCTTGTCCCCCTTTTTCCGCCTGCAGCTGCCATATCAGGGAGCTCCATGCCACTTCTTCCGCTTTCTCAGCTGTTTCGGCGCATACTGCGGAAACGGTTAACAAAGTTTGCGGCGTATCCCCCGGCTTACGGGGGGTAAAAGCCTGCTCATATTGCTTTAAAATTGCCGCGCCATCCTGTTCGCTCATGAACTGGCCAAACGCATACGACATGCCGTACCGGGCAGCCAGCACGGCACTTTTGCCACTTGTGCCAAGCAGCCAAGCATGCGGCGGATCGGCCGGGACAGGGGCAGCCTTGACGCGGGAAAAAATATTGTCTTCCGGGAAATCGTGATGGAGAAAATGAAGCAATTCTTCCACCAGTTCCGGCATCTTGTACACTTTTTGCAAAAATTGATCGGATAATGCGCTGGTTGCTTCGGCAGAACCGCCCGGCGCCCGGCCAATGCCGAGGTCAATGCGGCCTGGAAACAACACGGAGAGCAAATTGAACACTTCCGCGACTTTGTACGGTTTATAATGCGGCAAAAGCACGGCCCCGGAGCCGATCCGGATCGTGCTCGTATGCGCGCCGATAAAACCGAGCATCACTTCGGGCGCACTGCTGGCAATACCCGGCAAATCATGATGTTCCGCAACCCAGTACCGCGTGTACCCGAATGACTCGCCTGCACGGGCGAGTTCCATCGCGTTGTACAGGGCGTCTTTCGCTGTCTGGCCGGAAGAAATGGGTGCCTGGTCTAAAATACTGAGTTTCACGCTTTGTTCTCTCCTTCTTTCACTTCCAGCAATGCTAAATGGTAGTCGCCGACCTGACCTTTTTCGTACAGATTCGTAATGGAAGTGGAATATTCCCGGATCGTGCCCCTGAAAGCAAGCCCCTTTTCAGGCACTTCCACATCAAATTTTTCCTGATACAGCAAGGTGGCAATATCATGGTAATCATCGCTTGTGACCTTGAAGTCAACCACGATCTGCTTCAACCCCTGTACGTCCTCTTCCCGATAACGTTCCACATCAATCTTCCGTTTGTTTAATACGATATAGGATACCAAAAAACAACACCTGCTTTCACCTATTGTCTCCTTTTAGTCTACATGCACGGCTGCACCAAGTACAGGAGAGAGGCTTGCCCGTGCCACCAGTGCTTCCCAGAAACGGATCAACAAATCATTCCGCTTGAAACGCATTTCCTTAAAGGGCACCTTAGCTGCTTTCTAAAACAAACCGGCCGAATCAAGCATCAATCGAAAGCCTTTAAAAATTGCTCCCCCTCCAATTGTTTTGCCCAGCGCCTGAACTCGCTATGATTGATAAAGTAAATATTATGGCTTTTTTGCTTGGTTTCCGTGATGAGCTTGCAACTTTTCAAAATGTTCAGGTGCCTGGAGATCGTGGCAGGGTTCAGGTCTAATTTTTCGGCCATCTCCTGGGCTTTGATTCCTTCCTTTCTTGCAATCAAAGACAAAATCCGTATACGCATCGGCTCTGATAACGCTTTGCCAAAAAAGGAGATTTCATCCAATGTGGCCGGCGTGTCATTGATCTCAAAAGGGGAAGGAGCGGGCAATGGCTGGTCCACATATGCTGTAAGATCATAAACGAGATTTAATTCGCCCCATCCCCAAATCAGGATGAACTTTGGTGAAACAAAGTAAGAAGGAAAAAAGCGAACCACTTCTGTTTGCTTATTCTCAGGAAATTGTTCAGGAATCGTTTTTCCCTTCAGCAGCCTTCTCAAAACCTCATTTAGCCCTTTCGTATTCAGGTCCCTTGCCAGTTTGTCATTCGCTTGCTCCCAAAAAGACGCCACATGCCTTGCTATTTTAAAAAAATATTCCTCATAGTATGCAGACCATAAATCGACCAACTCTTGATGCCAAACAGGCCAATTTTCCGCAAAAGCCAACTGTTCCTGGTGCACGAATCCGCCCTTTTTTTCAATTCTTTGCTTTATTTCATTTGACGGTTCGGGCGAGTTTTCAAAAATGGTTTCAATTTCCTCCACCTCCAGATACCGGCCCAATAAGTAATAAAGAAAACGGGGACGATCCATCTGTTGAACCCAATGGATAAAATCCTGAATAGAATGGGGCTGGCTTAGCCCAATCACAAGCTCAGCAAGCTGGGCCCCCATCTCAAAACCGCCGTAGTACCTTTTGAGTAATCCTTGATTTTCCGTATAAAAATTTTGCAAGTTTATATCTTCCCATTCCAACCGCCCTTGCATGAGATAGCATTTTCTTAAAGATGCCATCATTTCAAAGACAGGAGAGGTTAAAAACTCCAATTTAATTTGAAATTCATTTGAATCAGGGGTTAATACTGCCATATGACCACAACTTTCTTATATTTTATCTATTTTCCATACAATACGAGAATAAAAATCATCGATGGCTTTAGCGACAAGTGCTTTGGAATCGGATGAAGCAATGATGTACCCGCCTCTTGTAAACGAGTCACGGCTTCCGGGGATGTGCTCCCCAATCCAATCAGATTCATCCCATTATCCCGGCCAGAACGCCGCGGGTATAAATGCCTTCCGTATTCGGCAAGCTATCCTAAATGGGCTTTTTAAAGGTGGATAAGATGGACAATTATCGTAACGATAATACAGCCAGGCGATATAAAGCACATGTTAGTATTTTAGGGACTACGCAATTGCATTTAAGAAATCCTTATATCATTGCATGGTGGTCCGCCGCGTTTCCCGGATTCGGGCATTTGCTGTTATCCAAATATATCAGGGGATATGCTTTATTTATCTGGGAAGTTGTCGTTAATTTGAAAGCAAATGTGAACCTTTCCATGATTTACTCGTTTCAAGGAAATATTGACATGGCAAAAGCCGTACTGGACACAAGATGGCTTCTCATGTATATTCCTGTTTACCTTTTTGGCATTTGGGACAGTTATCGCACAACCGTGGATATGAATAAGATTTATCTGTTAGCAGAACGGGAGGAACACCGTTTTAATTCTTTTTCATTGGGCGCATTGGAGATTAACTACCTGGATAAGCGCAACCCCCTACTTTCCGTTATGTGGTCATTATTTGTCCCGGGATTGGGGCAGCTCTATATACACAGAGTTTTAACAGCAATTTTTGTCATCGTATGGCTGGTGGTGTTTTATTACCAGTCCCATTTCCAGGAAGCGGTTATACTTTTATTTTGGGGCAAAATAAAAGAAGCAACTTCGGTTATAAACCCGGAATGGCTTCTTTTCATCCCTTCACACTTTGGGTTTGCCGCTTATGATTCGTATATGAATACAGTCGAAAACAACAAACTTTTCGATAAAGAATTACGACAATATTTAACCCGGCATTACCAGCCGGACGGTTTCCGGATACGAAAAGAACAAAAAGTGAAGTGATTGGTTTGCAGCTTTTTTCTACATTCGAAAGTAACGGATTTTTGGAAATGGCCATTTCAACACTGGAAAAGAAAGGGATTCCGAAAGAAAATATATTTGCGGTCCCGCTGGATAACCGAAAATAAGAACGGAAAATTTTTGATACGCTCCACCGCTCGGACGGTACAAGCCTAATTGATATCGGCATGGGGATCGCCACTGCATTTTCTGTAATCGGCGCAAGCATCGGCTTTAAACTCGCCTGGGGGCCCATTTACTGGGGGCTGATTAGTGCATTTGCCGGGTTTATTGTGGGTTTTGCCATCCGGCTTGTAATGGAGCTGTTCATAAAGAAAAAGAAGCGTGTTTTAAAAGGGAAACACGCTGAAATCATTTTAATTGTTGAATGTGATTTGTCACAAGCAGAATCGGTTGAAAATATACTTTGGAGCCATTTTGCATTAGGGGTAGCAAAATTAAAATAATGGGTTTTGTAAGTACAAACAGGCCATCCTCATTGCCAAGGGGATGGCCTCTCTTTACATCGTGAAAAACATTCCGCAGTGTTTTCCCTTCCCCTTACCATTCTCTCAACAAGTGTACATGCATGGCGAGTGACCATAAATTTATCCGTCATGAAACAAATGTGATATAGAGCAGTTCCAATATTTCCTCGGGGGAATATCCGCGCACTTCCCGTTGATACAAGTAGGCATCACTTTTTAATGCCTCGAGCAGCATGTCCGCTTTGAAGACATTGTTTCGAACGGCTTCTTTTTCATTATTCATCTCATGATACAGTTCTACCAGCAACCGGTGCAATTCATCATATAAAGGGCTGCGTGTTCCTGCCTTTTTTCGATTTGTTGTACCGGCGTCCTCCACACCTTTAAGCAATTGCATTTTGCTTTCCCTGAAACGGAGAAATATACGGAGAGCGCCTTTTAATCGCTGTTCCGGCGGCTCTTTCCGATTGTGTTCCAAATACGTTTGAATGTCTTTGAAACACGAAACCACATTGCCTTTTATCAAATCCAGACATAATTCTCCTTTATTTCGATAACGGCGGTACAGCGTTCCCGGCCCAATCCCGGCTTCTGTGGCAATTTGATTCATGCTGACTTGTTCAACCCCGAACTGCTCAAACAGCCGGATTGCGGTAGCCAATATACGTTGGCGATTCTCAGCTGCATCACGCCGTTCCGCCCGTGCGGAGCCTGGTTTTTCATCCTTCAACTTTATCACTCCCGGAAAAAATCGTTGACAAGCGGAGACATCTCCGTTTAATATGAACTGGAGAGCTCTCCACTTCTTAATATTAACCAAATGAACAGGAGTTGACAATTCATGCAAAATCAATCCAGTAAAGCTGCATTGTTGGTCTTGGATATGCAAAACGGCATGGTATCCCGTTTTGCCGGAAATGAAACAATGCTGCGCCCGAATCAAAAAGCAATCGAAAGCGCCCGTGCACATCATATCCCGGTTATTTTCGTCCGTCTTGGATTTAGTAAAGGTTACCCTGAAATTAACCAAGGCCATCCAACTTATGCCCGAGTTGCTGAATACGGCGACATGACCATTTTCGATGAAGCGACACAGATCCACCCATCCGTTCAACCTTTAGAAAATGAACCGGTTGTTACAAAATACCGGATAAGCGCCTTTTCCGGCAGCAATCTCGAAATGATCTTGAAAGCCCAGGAAATTGACACACTCATTCTTAGCGGCATTACCACAAGCGGTGTCGTTTTATCGACATTGCGGGAGGCCGCTGATAAAGATTATTCCTTAATCGTACTCCGGGATGCCTGCCATGATGGCAATCCCGACATTCACCACATGCTGATGGAAAAATTATTCCCTGTCCAGGCAAAAGTAATGACGGTCAGTACCTGGGCCGGCACTTTGGATTAAAAAAAGGGCCTGTTTTGAAATCAGCAGAACAGGCCCTGCCAACCAAGTCGAAGGAAGGAATGAAACTTGTTCCACACTGGTAAAAAGAAAAACAAAGCTGCAATTGAAAATCACTTTAATCAAAAACTGATATTGCCAATGATTTTGGGTTCCATTCTCAACCCCATCAACTCTTCTATTATGTCAGTGGCGCTAATTCCAATCGGACAGGCATTTCATGTTCCGCCTTCAGAAACCGCATGGCTTGTTGCCGCTTTATATCTTGCTACTGCCATTGGGCAGCCGGTAGTTGGGAAGCTGATTGATCTGTTCGGACCCCGTTCCCTTTTTTTAACAGCGACTTCATTGGTCGGAATTTCAAGTTTCATTGCCATTTTTGCCCCGGGTTTCTGGTGGCTTGTTGCAGCAAGAATTTTGCTCGGATTGGGTACGTGCGCCGGGTATCCCGCATCTATGTACCTGATTCGCAGTGAAGCTGAACGAACAGGCGAAGCAAGCCCGGGAAGCATCCTGGCGACGCTCGGAATAGCAAGCCAAACGATTGCCGTGATCGGGCCTGCCCTAGGCGGTATACTCATCGGTGCCGGGGGTTGGAAAAGCATTTTTATCGTCAATATTCCATTATCGCTTGCTTGCATTTTATTGGGATACTTCCGATTTCCTAAAGCCCCGCCAGAAGCGATGAAAGGGAAAAAGCTTCTTGCCATTGATTTTACGGGCATTGCCTTATTTGGCATCACATTAACTTCCCTTTTGCTGTTTCTCATGCATCCAAGCTTGTCGAAGATTGCTTTTTTGATAGTAGCAGGGATTGCAGGGGCCATTTTTGCTGCGGCCGAGTTAAAAATAAAAAATCCTTTTATCGATATTCGGGTATTCAGCGGGAATATCCCTCTGGTTCTCACTTATGCAAGAGGGTTGCTTTCAGGTCTGGTTGCTTATTCCTTCATTTATGGGTTTCCACAATGGCTGGAAGACGGAAGGGGTTTATCCGCATCTAGCGGCGGGCTGCTGATGTTGCCGATGTCTTTAACCGCCATTGCCGTAACCCGAGTGACCGGGAAAAGCCCCGCCATCCGTTTAAAATTAATAGCTGGCAGTATTGTTCAGTTTATCGCCGTCTCATTGCTGCTTTTTACTCATCATACAACGAGTGTTGTTTTGATCGCCTTTATTGTCCTTCTGCTGGGGATTCCACAGGGTCTTTTGAATCTGGGCAACCAGAATGCCGTCTATTATCAGGCGAATCCAAAACAAATCGGGGCTTCAGCCGGCTTGCTCCGAACATTTATGTACTTGGGCGCCATTCTTGCTTCGGCGGCAAACGGGCTGTTTTTAAAATCCGGGGCAAATACGCCGGGAATTCATCATATCGGCTTATTTTGTGGCGGCGTCACCTTGCTCCTCATCCTGATTACCGTGCTGGATCATTCGTTAAGCATCGTAAACGATAAAGCCGGAGTGAAAAGGTAAAGTTAAAAATGCCCGGTTTAATCAAACGTTTGATTAAACCGGGCAAATGCCGTTTCTTTCTGGCCATGTGCAGCGGGATATGTAGAATCCTTCCGCGTGAACTTTTGGCCGGATGTTGTCTGCTTTCCTTCGCTTAAATGCCTATGCCGCTTGCTATTTAAAAACCAGTTCACTTATAACTTAAATTTTGAAACAAGGGAATGAAGATGCTCCGCAATTTCCACCAGTTTATGCGCGCTTTCAGCCACTTCCTCCATAGAACTTCCAATTTGCTCGGTTGCTGCTGACGTTTCCTCAACACCTGCTGCTGATTGTTCAGTAATCGCTACGATTTCTTGTATAGAACCATTCATTTTTTCGGTTGTGCCGGAAATTCCTGACAAATTGGCAGCCACTTTTCGAATATGGGCAACCATGTCTGAAATCCGCTCATTGATCTGCGTAAAGGTTTCCTTTGTTACGCGAACGGTTTCTGTGCCTTGCTGTACTTCCTCATAGCTTTCATGCAAAGAATCCGTTACTTCTTTCACATCTTTTTGGGTTCCTGCAACAATCCCGCTGATTTCACTAATGGAACTTGCAACTTGTTCAGCCAGCTTCCGGACTTCTTCTGCGACAACGGCAAATCCTCTTCCGCTTTCTCCTGCCCGCGCCGCTTCAATTGCTGCGTTTAAAGCAAGTAAATTTGTTTGATCGGAAATCTCCTTAATGACCGTCACCAGTTTAGAAATTTTTTCCGAATGCTCATTCAAAGACTGAAGCTTCCCGGTAACTGATTGGATGACCTGATCAATTTTTTCCATTTGGCCCGAAGAGCGGTCCATTAGTTCATTCCCTTTATGCGCCAATGTCATAATTTCATTTGTAGATTGATGAACCTCATCCGCCTGTGCATTCGCCTCCTGCACATTGGATGTGAACTGCTTCATATTTTCAGACAGCTTTCCGGATTGATCTGCCTGTTCTTCAGCTCCGGATGCCAGTTCTTCCATCGTTGCGGTGATTTGCTGCGACCCTGTTTTTACTTCATTAGCCGCTTGCGCAAGCTCCTCGCTGGAATTTGACAACAGCCCTGAAGAATCTGCAATCTCATGGATCAGGCCCTTCAGTTCATCCTGCATATGGTTAATGCCGTCCGACAGCTTGCGGATCTCATCTTTCGTCTTGACCTTGATGTGCCCGGCCGTTAAATCATGGCCCGAAATTTTTCTGATATGATCCATTACCATTCCAAGCGGGGCTGCAATACTTCTCGTGAACAGCCATATGATGAACAGCCCGACGAGAAGTGTGATGCCCATAACGATTAAAAGTGAGTGAAGGATTTGTTCGGCCGGCTGGTTAAAATCTGACATATAGGCGCCTGCACAAACCGTCCATCCCCAGTAAGGATCCTTTTTTGCATACACCACTTTTTTGCCGACTTTGTGTTGATCATTCGGGTAACTGTATGAGAAATAGGTAAATCCGCCTGTTTTCCCGGCTCCAAGGACTTTATTGGCATAATGATTCCCGTCAGCATCTTTTTCATTTGAAATATTTTTTCCTTCTATAAAAGGATGCGCCACTTCAGTTCCTGTATCATCCAAAATAAACATGTATCCGTTTTTTCCCAAATCAATGCTTTTATTAACCGGACGTGTGCCATCCTTTTTCTTTTCACCGAGAATGGCAATTTTTACTTTTTCTTGTGCGTCACTTAAAGAAATTTTCCCACTTTTCACTTCCTCATCCAGTACAGCTATCAACCGGATTGTTTCATTGACATTATTTTTTAGATTGGTTTTTCCCAGTTCATTTAAACTGGCGGCACTGCGGTTATAGCTTAAGAAACCTAAAATAAGCATTGGCACCACCAAAAGAACAATGGAAATGGCCATAAGCTTTTGCCGGATGGAGTGAAAGTCTTTCAATTTGGCGATCTTCATTTTGCTATCCCTCTTTTTTCAGAATCATTCTTAGACCTCGCGTTTGGTCAAGAATATTCGGTTTTCTACCCTGTTTTATCGGATAAAGTTTGAAATCCTTTACTTTTATAATTTTCTGACCAGCGTTCCAACCTCGTCCTAGTGGATGTTTTCCAAAAATGGGTTTTTACACTGCCGCTTTCTTCCCCGGCACCAACTGCCAAAATTTTTTCCGGATTTTTGAAAAAAATGATTCCGGTACCTTGCAATAATTAATACTGTGTGTTATTCTCTTGTTAAACGCAGTACTGAATATAAAACAGTACTGGCCGGTGTGCAACGGGAAGGATGTGAAGAAAGTTTGAATGTCCAGTTTAAAAAGGGGGTTTTGGACCTCTGTGTGCTCGTTTTATTAGATAAACAGGACCGCTACGGATATGAACTTGTCCAAAAAATTTCGGAGCAGATTGACATTTCCGAAGGCTCTATCTACCCCCTGCTGAGGCGGTTAACAAAAGAAGGTTACTCTACAACGTATTTAAAGGAATCTACAGAGGGGCCACCGCGCAAATATTACAAACTAACAGACAGTGGGAGGACTTTTCTCCACGAACTGCTCCTGGAATGGAAGGCATTCTCTGATGGGGTGAATCAACTGATAAAAGAAGGTGTGACTCATGAATAAAAAACAATTTTTATCCAAATTGGAATCTTCGTTGAAAAGCCTTCCTGCCAATGAACGCCAGGATATTTTGCAGGATTTTGAAGAACATTTCACCATTGGCTTGCAGGAGGGAAAAACAGAAGAACAAATTTCAACTTCCCTTGGTTCCCCGCACCAGATTGCAAAAGACATGGTTGCGGCCTACCATCTGGAAAGAGTGGAGACAAAGGCAACGTTCGGAAATATTTTGCGCGCAGTATGGGCCACGATTGGATTGGGATTTTTCAACTTGGCCATTGTACTGGGGCCATTTATTGCGTTGGCCGGCATTATTTTTTCCGGCTGGATTACAGGAATTGTGTTTTTGGCTTCTCCTTTCCTGTTTCTCATAAACATCCTCCTGTATCCGGAAACATTCACGCTTTTTTACTTATTTGTTTCCATTGCCACTTGCGGGATCGGATTTTTTGTCGTCATCGGGATGTATTTTGCGACCCGTACATTAATGCAAGGCTTTATCCGCTATTTAAGATGGAATGTAAATCTGATCAAAGGGGGGCTGAAAAATGGATAAAATAAAGAAAATGTCACTTGTGGCGTTGGTACTGTTACTTGTAGGGATTGTTGGAAGCCTCCTTACATTCAGGCCCGTCTTCCGGCAAGAAGCCAAGTTGGAAGAAAAAGTCATCCACGAAAAGTTCAGCCGAATTCAGATCGCAACCGATAATACCGCAATTGAGATTTTACCAGCGACTGGTTCGGCAGCAAAAATCACAGTATCAGGCAGGGCCGAAAAAGGTTCTGCATATCACTTGTCTACGGATGTTAAGAACGCTGTGCTCTCCATCAATGTAAAATATAAACAACGAAATTTCGTCAACTTCTTCCCTTCATCCTCGTCTTTAAAAGTGTATGTGCCGAAAAAATGGTATGAATCATTGCAAATTAATAGTAACGACGGGCGCGTCCGGGCGGGGGATTTTCGGGCAAGAGAGATGCGCATCCATGTAAGGGATGGAAAAATTGAACTGAACCGTATCAACGCGGATACGATTACGACAGAGGCAAGTGACGGATCAAGCACCCTTGAAAATGTGAAAGCCTCCCTAGTCAAAGTAAAATCGGATGACGGAAAAATAGTTTTAAAGCATTTGGATAGCCGGGTTTCGGGTAAAACCACTGACGGAAGTATCCTTTTTATCACTCGTCACTTGAATCATCCGGTAGAACTGCGAGCAATTGACGGCAATATCAAAATACAAACGGAGAAAAAACCGGATAATGCTACAATCAGTGCAAGTACAGTAGATGGAAAAGTTAACGTTTTTGGCAGCTCTAACAGAAATATGACGTTCGGCAGGGGAAAATCTATGATCCAGCTTTTCACTGCAGATGGAAGTGTCACTGTGGAAAAAACAAAGTGAATTTCTAAAAACGGCGGGACGTTCGTAATGTCCCGCTTTTTCTATAGGCATTTATTAAACCCCGACGCAAGCTATCCGAGCTGTGATTCAATATTGGACAGTAATTCTAAAACCTGGTTGGAGGCTTCTTCCAACTGTTTTAGCGCACCTTCTCCAGTTTTCACCTCTCCCCTTTTAAAACTTTCCACTGCCTGTCTTGCATAATGATGGACTTCTTTATGCGGCTTTTCCAATTGTTTAAAAGCATCTATTTTCCTGATATTTTCAGGCAAATTTCCGTAATACCATTGGCCTAACCGGCAAGTTTCGTGAGAAGTCAACTCGTTTTCATCAATATTTCCCAGTCCCATCAGCATGTTATATACTTTCCACTTCCAAAGCAGGTGATCCGTTTTCGTGATTCTTACAATATCTTTTGAGCTAAACTTAATGTTAATCGTAAAAAAGTTTTTCCTAAAGTGATCCATTTTTTTGCTTAAATCAAATACTAATTTTGCTGTTTTTCGTGCAATCTCCTGGGACTGCTGACTGTGATTTCTTATCGTACTATTTAAATTTGCAATTTCGTTAATGGTTGCGGACTGTTCTTCACTCATTGAGGCAATTTGTGTAATCGATTCATTGATGTTTTCCATCATTTTTACAATTTCCATAATTTCTGTACCGGCAAGTTCGGCATGGCCGACACTTTCCTTTACAATTTTGCCTGTTTGCTGTATTTCTTGGATGACCTCATTGGCCACTTTTTGCAGCGCTTCCATGTTCGATGTAATACTGGAAATTTGAACTTTCGTATGTTCTGACAGCTCCCGGATTTCTGAGGCAACAACGGCAAAGCCAAGCCCGTTTTCTCCAGCCCTTGCAGCTTCAATGCTGGCATTTAAAGCAAGAAGATTGATTTGGTCAGCTATCCCCCTGATCACATTTATAACATCTTTCGTATTATGAATTTCTTTATCCAGCAGCTCCACTTTTTCAAACACGTTTTCATATACTTGCCCGACCATTTGAATATCCCCAAGCGCATGATCTACTACTCTTTTGCTTGTAAACACAGACTGGACTGCCTGGTCGGTCCCTTCCGCAACTTTGGTTGCATATTGGGCCACTTCCTGAATGGATGCGCTCATTTCTTCCGTTGCCGCCGAAACATTATCCGTCTCTTCTATTTGCCTGTTCATCGATTCAATTAATTGTTTGGTTTCATTAATTTTCGTTGTCTCATTCAGCATATCTGACATACCAAACAAAAAAGTTCTGAACGTTTCTTCCATATAGACTTCCACAATTAATTGTTGGTCAAACGCAGCTAACTTCTGAACAGCAAGGACAACCTTTGTCATTTTGTCGGGCGTATGATGTAAATGCTTCATGAGTATAGATCCCATCGATTGAATCAAAAAATGGTGGGCTGCAATAAAATTATCAGCCGTTAAATTAATCCTGCTATGGACTTTGCCAATTTTAATTCTTGTAAGCACATAGGTTTTATCCACTTCTGCTTGAAAAAACTGCTCCACATATGTTTTTAAAGTTTCATACAGCCTGTCGAGGGTAGAATATCGCATAATGAGTTTATGAAATTGTTCAACTGAAGTAAGCCTTTCATAAAAAATTTGAACCATCTTTTCCTTATAAGGCTCTATAATCGCTGCCGCTTCCCGAACATTTTGTAATGTTTCCTGATCCACACCGAGGTAATTTAATTTTTCCCGTGCTCTTCCCCCAATTTCCGTTATATCCGTATCATCGCAATAATGCATGTACTGGTCCCATGATTTTAACTTTTTTAAAAAGATCCCCATAACACTCTCCCTCTTTCCATTGATTTCCACATTATTACTATTTTCACAGGAAAAAAGTCACAAGTCAAGCGTTTCCATTCAATATTCTGTCTATATTTGGCGAATAGAAATGAATTTAAAGTCCTATTGTATGCCAAAAATATGACGCAAGGTTCACTAAAAAAGTAGAAACTCTGTATATTACTCGAAGGGGTAGATGAGCAAAAAAATGGGAGGGCACTCTGACATCTAAATGTACACTTTGAAATGAAAATGTAGGAGGTTTCATTCGCTTTTTGAAGTTTTCTGGCAGGTAGCGTACAATGATTTGTAGGGAAACTTATCTAACATAAATAAGGAGAGCGGATTTCATGTTAGAAGATTGGTTAAAGTCATCCCGTCATACGGTCGTCTTTACCGGAGCAGGGATGTCAACCGAAAGCGGACTACCGGATTTTCGTTCAAGACATAACGGACTGTGGAAAAAGAAAGATCCAAGTCAAATTGCCAGTACGAAAGCCCTGAATGAAAATGTCGAAGCATTTGTCGAGTTTTATCGGGAACGCGTATTAGGTGTAAAAGAATTTGGACCGCATCAAGGTCATTATATTTTAGCCAAATGGGAACAGCAAGGGTTCATTCGCTCAATTATTACTCAAAACGTGGACGGCTTTCATCAGGAAGCGGGCAGTAAGCGGGTCGCTGAATTGCATGGGACCCTTCAAAAAGTCCATTGCCAAACGTGTGGAAGAGAATATAGTAGTGAAAACTATGTCAATAACGATTTCTACTGTGAATGCGGCGGGGTGCTACGACCAAATATCGTATTATTTGGTGAAGCGCTGCCACAAGAAGCTTTTCAATTTGCTCTGGAGGAAGCGGAGAAAGCAGACCTTTTTATCGTCTTAGGTTCCTCTTTATCCGTTACACCTGCCAACCAATTTCCTTTAATCGCCAAAGAGAACGGTGCAAAATTAGTGATTGTGAACATGGAACCGACCCAATTTGATCGATATGCCGATCAAGTGATTCATGATAAAAAGATCGGTCAATTACTTATAGCGCATATTCCGCACGTAAATTTTTCCATTTTATGATTTTTTTAAAGGAATTTTCTCCTTCTTTGTAGAATTGAATGATTATCTAAATTACGGGAAGATGAGGAAATTTTTATGTCAGATCAAATTTTAACCTTACATGTGGGGCCGTCTCAACTTTTATCTAAACTGTGTGATGAAATAGAACTCGAAAAGACCATTAATGATTTAGTCAAATGGGATTCTGTCCGTTGTCATGTCTCACCCGGAACAAGGATTAAAGCCCTTGTCTTAAACATTTTATGCAGTGGCAAGCCCCTTTATAAGGTTCATGAATTCTATCAAAACCTAGATTCTGAGATGCTTTTCGATACATCGGTTTCACCCGATCAATTAAATGATGATGCATTAGGAAGAGCATTAGATTACTTGTATGAAGCCGAAGCATGGAAAGTCTATTCCACCATTGCATTAAAAGCACTAAAAAAATTGAATCTTCCTATTGGTGTACTGCATAACGATACAACCTCAATTTCTGTTTACGGAGAATATAAGCAACCGAAGGAAGATGGACTGCAAATTACGTACGGGTATAGTAAGGCCCATAGGCCTGACTTAAAACAAATCGTTCTGGGGATGGGGGTCACACCTGAACGAATTCCTATCCTTGCAAAAGTAGAAAATGGGAATACTTCGGATAAATCTTGGAATGTGGAATTCATTCAAAAGATGAGAAAAATCCTTTCCCATGAAGATTGGAAAAATCTCATTTATCAAGCCGATTCTGCATTAATCACAACGGAAAATCTAGCGGAAATTCAACAACAAAATTTATCGTTTATTTCCCGTTTACCTGATACATTCGGTTTAAGCACAGAACTAAAGAAAGAGGCATGGTTGCTCAATAACTGGGAAAGGGTAGGCTCACTTAGCAATAAAAAAGACGCAGCTATTTACCAAATTCAAGCTTTTGAAAGACAAATTCAAAACCTTCCTTACCGGTTTCTTGTTGTCCACTCAAACAATTTAGATCAACGAAAAGAGAAAACCCTAAATCGGGCGATCGAAAAGGAAGAAATACAATTAAAAAAAGAGATAGAAAAACTGAGTAAAGTTATCTTTCATTGTAAAGAGGACGCACTAGAAGCAATTCAATCTTTTAAGAAAAAACAAAAGGCTTCATATTTCTGTTATAAACTAAACGTCCAGATGAGTGATCAACCTATCAAACGAAAAAAGAGAGGAAGACCTAAAAAGGACGAACAGACAAAACAAGAACAAATCTATCAAATACAACTGGAATCGTTTGAAAAAGATCATGATTTTATCGAAAATAAGAAAAAAATGCTCAGCACTTTTGTTTTAATCACAAATAAATTAGATGAGGAGACACTATCCAATCAAGAAGTTTTGAGGGTTTATAAAGGACAGTCGGCCGCTGAGACCCGTTTCCGATTAATCAAAGATTCACAAATGATTGATGCCATTTACTTAAAAACCCCGGAAAGGGTTGAGGCCTTAGGTATTGTGTATGTGATGGCTTTATTAATCTATGGAATTTTAGAATATCGAGTTAGAAAAGAACTGAAAGAAAAGAACCTATCTCTAATCTTGAAAGGAAAAAGGAAACTCTATCAACCCACAGGCCAAGCATTGTTAGAGCAATTAGAAGATATTACCGTGATCCTTATAAATCAAAATCAACAAAAAATAAGGCTCTTACCCGATAATATTGATTCACAAGCCAAAAAAATCATTGAATTATGCGGGTATGATGTATCAATATACGTGTCAAAAAATGTCGAAAACAAAGGAGAATAACACACAATAGGAGGAATTCATGAAAAGAATGTCGAATTGAAAAGAATTTTATCGAAAATTCCTCAAAAATAAGAAGATATCATCCCACCAAGCCATTTAAATATAGTTCATTCAAAAATTAGAATGAACTATATTTAAGACGTGCGAAATGTGGGTTATAGAACTGGATAAAAAGATATCATCCCCAATTAAAAAAGTGTGAAAATTCGATAGGTAAATATTTAGTAATTAGAATTATATGTTTGAAGGTATTGCTAAAAGTGGAATTATAATTGCCTGTTTTCGGGTTGTTATGGCCATACTCCCCCCTCCCCACATTTGCAGGCGTTTCAATTTCCAGTATTCCGTTTCAGCTTCGACACCCAGTCAATCAGCCGTATACTTTGAAATATTTGCCGGAATGCCTTTTTATGAGCGTATATTTCACAAATGTTCAAGATGACATTCGTACGCCAGCCGCATAGATAAATTCCCTTTGGAAACGATTGATCGTATAAGAATTGCAGGGATCGGAGCTGGTCTTTATTCTCCGCTTGCCACGGCAGCCGCTTCATCTCTTGTTTCCGATAAGAAGCGCGGACGTGCCTTAGGTATGACATTAGGCGGTATGAGCATGGGGACGGTCGTGGGGGTTCTACTCGGATTGATAGTTGCTGCGCATGCAGGTTGGGATGGGACGTTATGGCTCATTACGATACTTGGTCTCATTGCTATGATTGGGATTGTCATCTGGTTTCCAAACATTCCAGCTTCGCCCCCACCGTCATTACGGCAACGTCTTGCAATGCTGGCCAATGGAAGAGTAACAGCAACGGTTGGCATTACTTTTGTGACAGGCATTGCAAGTTTGGGGCTTTATACGTATATCGCTCCAATCTTGCAGAACTTGGATGGAATCCATTCTGTTACACCATATCTTTGGGCGTGGGGCATTGGTGGTGTTGTCGGCAGCTTATTCATTGGTACTCTTATTGATCGAATAGGACGTCCAGGCTGGATTACGGGCGGTATATTAATTCTATTAGCATTAGCCATGTTCAGTCTGCCGTTAGGTCTTAGAGTTCCTATTCTAATGTTTCTACCCTTCTTTATTTGGGGTGCAATGGGATGGGCTTCACTAGCCCCTCAACAGCATGTATTACTCGAGTTACAGCCTAAACACGGACCCGCTGTTGTCGCTTTAAACAGTTCCGCCAATTATTTAGGGAGCTCAGTAGGGTCTGCGCTTGGAGGGGTTGTTATGGTAGCTGGATTGACACCTTCCCAACTTCCATTTGCAGCCGGCTGTCTTGTGCTAGTGGCTTTACTAGGACAATTGGTGATTTTATCAACAAAAAGAAAGGGATAGAAAAATTGAATTTTGATTGAAAAAGACCATCTCGAAAACGAAAAAGGATGGTCTTTTTTTCCTCCCTTTTAGAAAGGATCAACCGCGCAACCTTCCTTATAAAATGATCTCCCTCTTATGCGTAAATGATCTTGTTCTTGGATCCAGTTCATGATGAATGCCAATGCAATGTTATGCACCGACAGTCTTAAAAAACTTTTTCAATTCCCCTCCTAATCTGCATCGAGGATCGAAATTACACTGGTCAAAAGAAAAACCGAACCCGTTTTGGATCCAGTTTGAATCTGGTTTTCAATTGAATTTTGCCTGCCAAATCGGACTGTTTTCCTGTTGAATCCGGGACTGGCTATATATGGCCTATTGAATAAGCAAAAGTTACAGATTAGAGAAGGATTTCGGCTGCAATTTTTGAATATAATGTGTAAGAAAAACTGTTGGCGGCTTGCCTTTGGTCATAAAAGCATTTTTGGGGGTGCTAATTTGTTAAATAACGCAGTAAACAGATTAATACTTGTTGATACCATTAATACGCTAGGTACCGCAATAACATGGACCGGTCTTCCCATTTTTGCCCTCAATCTAACAGGCTCATTCCTTTATGCCGGAAGCTTGTACCTTACAGAAACGATTGCGGGAATAATATCTACCATTGTAAGCGGACATTTTATAGACAAAGTATCTTCTAAAAAGATGATATTTACTTCCTTTTTTCTTAATTGCTTTGTTATGATAACATTATTTTCATTACTATCATTTAAACATTTTATTATTTTTTTATTCCCTTTGATGATCTTATCCCAATCACTTGGGCATTTTGCTAATCTGTGTCTTGAAGTATGGTTTAGAGATTTGACTATTAAAGATCCAAACATAGGATTAGCAAGGGCAATAAGCAAGAAAAACACGTTTACTACAACTTGTAAGACTGTAGGTTTTACTATCGGGCCGCTCATTTTTGGTATTTTAAGTTCGTACGCCATTCTCATAGACTCTGCTTCTTTTCTCGTGTGCGCGCTTTTAATCACGAGGTTTGATGAAAAAATTCAAATCGAACACTCGCATGATACTGCATGGTTTTCCTTAGCATATTTGAAAAGAACTTTAAAAGATAAAATACTGCGGATTTACTTTTTCTCACATTTACTAGGTGGCATGATTGGTCCCGTAATGACGAGCCTTTCAGTGTATATTTTGGAAGGACATTTTAAAGTAGCTGACTTTGAAATATCGATTTTTTGGCTCGTTGGTGGTATTTTTGTGATTTTATCCAACATGATATTATCAAAATCCAGGATTTTATCCGCTTCAAAGGTATTTTTGTATTTTCTAACTGTCTTTTTGGTATGTGGGGGCATTGTTATGATGGGAGCCTCCTTAAACTGGATATTCTTTATAGTTGGATTTGCCATTATGACGATGGGGAACCCCGTAATAAATAATTTGCTCTCAGCTGAAACCTTTAAAGCGATCCCCCCATATGAAAAAGGGAAAGTAATGGGCGTGATGGAGGCATCAGCAGATCTGGGCACCCTTTCTTTTATGATCATTTCTTGGGGATTAATAGAAACCTTTGGGATATTTATAACTTGTATGATAATCGCCGTTATGGCCATCTTACGGATTACCTTGTTTTATTCTTCATTTAAGATAAAATCAGATATCCCGATAGAGAATATAACAAAAAACCTTTAGGAGAATATGTCAAACTCTTTGGAGAAAACCACCAAAAACGCTGCCGGTAACATGGTTATCGGCAGAAAACACCAAAATGACGATATTATGACCGAATCACAATGGGGTTCGGTCATTTCTGAAACCAAACTTTAACAGTAGAACCCGTTTTGGCAGACTTAATTAACTTGGTTATGGCCAATTGGTTCATCCTTTTGAAAAATAAGACAACACAGACACCATGATTTAAAGGAATTTATGAACTTGGACCTGATTGAGAGCCCCTTAATGAATCGTGATGCGCGATTTAAAAATGGTATGATGATCGGTTTGATTGACCCCCTCAACATAAAGCTCGTGCTCGTCCATTTTGGAAATATCTTTGTATAGTGTAATGGAATCTCCCGGCAAGGCTTCTTGATTGAAATTGATCTCTATTGTATGAATGGGGTGCCTTTTGTGAAAATCCGGAAGAAAGCAATCCATAATGTAATCGACATATTTGGAGTTATTGAGATGGCCGTTAAAATCAATATCACTGTATCCAATGACTTTTTGATAAGCGGGTTCCAACCCACCAAAGTCTTTGAACTTCCCAAATTTCCCTTCAATAGCGCGTTCCGTGCGGTTTTCAGGGTAGTGGATGTTAATTGACTCCGTTCGTTTAATTTTCCGATCGTTTAAACCCATGACGACCCATTTTGATGCCGCTTTTATGATGACCGCTCCGGTGTGATCTTTGACAAGAAAGTCGCGGTCAAAATCAATCTTGCTTGGTTGAAGCGGCCACGTTTCAATCGTGATGTTTTCGTCCCAAGTAGGATGGCGCAGGATATCCACGCGAATGCGGGTTAAAATCCATGCCACCTTATACTTCTTCTCCAATGTCTCAATGCCATAACCAAGATCCTCGGCGGCGAGGCTGGCAATGTCTTGAAACAAGCTGAACAATGCGCTTAGCTTTAACTTCTTCGTAAAGTCAACATCCCTAAGTTCTATATGATACTGTCCTTTATATAGAGATGATCCGTTTGCCATTTTGAAAACTCCCTTAAAATAAGCTGCCCTTATTTTACCATATTCGTTCGAAAACGAGCAGAGACAGCGCTTTACCGTATGTGGAAAATTTTTCTCGATAGGTTAAACCGGCTACTTCAAGTCACTCCTTTTGTACCCTTTCGGCTGCGAAAGGTCTCTAAATTTATTTGATCCTGCAAATCCATTAAACATTATATCCCTTTATCTTTTTCCATTTTCTAATTTTAGTTCTAAACGTTTTAAATGGCGCTACTGTATTGATATGAATCCACTTCCAAATTGGCCAATTGGATGGTGTTGAAGACGCCCACTGTCTGCCGCCTTGCTCAAATAATTCTTGGTCATTATAGCTTTCAACCAATTGAATGATTTTATGAACATCCTGATTAAACAGTTCAATTAACGTTTCAATCGAATCATTTGCATATTTATCATAAAAGCTCTGATAAAGCCCCCCTAGGTTATTCCATTTATAATCTGGCGCAGGTGTTATTACATTTTTTCCCTCTTTGTTATCTTGTTCCCATGATAATATTAAATTTAACCATCCCAGTTGGTAAGCAATCATCTGGGATGGCGTTCTATCCACTCCGTTTACAAATACATCTTTATCAAGATTATTAATAGAACGGAATTCATCAATAAATAACTTTGCACTCTTAGTAATTTCATCAATCAAGGCTTTTTTACTCTCATATTTTGGCAATCGTAATACCCCTTACCGAGTTTTGAGTGTTCATGCTTTTATTTTTGCTTTAAACCCTTGTAGAACAAGGGGTGAGAATAGATTTCGGTGTTTCAACTTTTAGATAAAATTTCTTTTGCAACTGGAAATTCACCTATTTTGTCATACTTCTGAAGCAATTGTTTTGAGATTTCAATTGGATATTCTTCTTTTTCATTTTGAGTAACACCTAGTACATTACATAATCCAGAATGAAATTCTTCTAAATTTGGAACTTTACCTTCTTGCATATACTCTTTTTGAACTTTGAGAAGGAAAAATGAAATCTCAGCTCGCTCTTCACCACTTAAATCTTTTTTTACAGCAATGTAATCAATATCTAATAATAAATTAGGAGATATTTTTTGATTTTCAATAATTTTTATTAAAAGGCCTTCTAAAAGTTCAACCTTAGAATTTAAGTTATAAACTTCTTTATCTAATCTTTCTACCTGGTTCTCCAAATTTTCAATCACTTGCGAGGTATTTTTAGCATCCATACTTATTCTCCTATCTTTTTTTAAACGAGACTAAAGATTTGAATCACTTTTACAATGGCTTTAGCACCAAATCTTGCAGCTGTAGCTCCAAGTGGTCCCTTCATAGCATCGTATTAAAGTTTCTTTTAGTTTACCTTATCTAAAGCTTCTAATTTACGTAGAGCAGGTTTTACATGACTATGCATAACGCTTCCTACTTTTTTCACAGCTGTTTTACCAAAATATTTACCTAATAGATTAGTAATAGGAGTAGTACTATCAATTGCCCATCTTAAAGCCTTCTTATTTATGTAAGTTGGTTCTGATTGAGTAGACATCTGACCGTTAATAGATTGAATACCAGGATCTACTGCAAGAGATGAAGCTTGAGCTTGAGTTGCCTGACTTTGTTGTACTACAGAAGATGTGGTTTCACTCGGTTTCTCAGCAGCAAAAGCTGCGGATCCTGAAAAGATACTTGAAGTACCACAACAAATTTTACCATAAAATAATATTATTGGTACCTATTTTTTGATATTTTAGATATATATTACTATTTATTCCCCTGTAAAAAAGTCCTTCCCCGCCAAAATCCCCCTTTCCTCTTACTCCCCCAAGGCTCCAACCGCATTTTGATGACCGCTGGCAATGTTAAAAAGTTGGTTCCCAAAACGCCTGATTTTTACCAGAAATTAGGTTGCTGGGATGTGCAGCATAGTCTGGAAATGTCAAAAAGTTCTTCCCTGATTAGAGAAAAAATATTGGAGAAATGACGGAACTGAGCTGGCTGGGAACCACATGAAAAAGGACTGAAAATCGCCCAATTCCATACAGTGGGGCTTCTAACGCTATAGGATTAGAGAACGCCGGAACCCTTGCGGGACAAAGGATTGGGGCCGCTGTACAAAAGAAAAACTGAACCCGTTTTGGATCCAGCCTGAGTTTGTCTTTCTATTGAATTAGGGTTGAAAATGACCCGGAAAACAACCATATTTGCCTGCTGAATTGGCCTGGTCTCCTGCCGGTCAGGTACCAACTATTTAACAGCGGGTACCAACTTTTTTGCAGGGGATGGACTTTTTAACAGGGAGATACAAGGCCTCACCCAAAGAAGCCGGGCCAATAAAATCGCCTTGTTTTACCTTGTATCACCCCTTCAATCAATCATTTGATTAAAAAAAAAGCCCAGGAAAACCAGTCATTCTAGCTTTCCCGGGCTTTTTGGTTTATTCGACTGTGACCGATTTGGCCAAATTCCTCGGCTTGTCGACGTCGCAGCCGCGGTGCAGTGCTGCGTAATAAGCAAGCAACTGCAATGGTACAACAGAGATAAGAGGTGTCAATAATTCGTGTACATGAGGAATGACGAAACGGTCGCCTTCCTCATTCAGGCCTTTCATCGAGATCACGCAAGGGTTGGCCCCGCGGGTGACAACTTCCTTGACATTGCCGCGGATGCTCCAGTTGACGTCTTTTTGCGTAGCAAGCGCGACAACCGGTGTACCGTCCTCAATCAGGGCAATTGTACCGTGTTTGAGTTCGCCCCCTGCAAAACCTTCCGCTTGAATATAAGAGATTTCCTTCAGCTTCAGTGCGCCTTCAAGGCAGACAAAGTAGTCCATCGAACGGCCGATGAAGAAGCAATTGCGGGTAACCGTCAAATAGTCATATGCCATTTGTTCAATTTCTTCTTTTGATCCGCACAGCACTTCCATCGCATTTGCCACAAGGCCGAGTTCATGCACCAGGTCGAAGCCTTCACTGAAACCGCGCGATTTTGCCGCTACATCAGCAAGAATTGCAAGGACGGCAATTTGCGCCGTATATGCCTTTGTCGAAGCAACCGCAATTTCCGGTCCTGCATGAAGCAATAGGGTATAATCCGCTTCACGGGACAACGTCGAGCCCGGCACATTGGTCATCGTCAGCGTCTTGTAACCCAATTCTTTCACTTTTACAAGCACGGCACGGCTGTCGGCTGTCTCCCCGCTTTGTGAAATAAAAATGAACAGCGGTTTTTCTGACAAAAGCGGCATATTGTAAACAAACTCACTGGATACATGGACCTCAACCGGAATTTTCGCCAGCTTCTCAATCAGCTGCTTGCCAACAAGACCGGCATGGTAGCTCGTGCCGCATGCGATGATATAAAGCCGGTCAGCCTCGGTTACGGCATCGATAATTTGGCTGTCAACAGACAATTTGCCGCTGATGTCCTGGTAAGCCTGGATAATTTTCCGCATCACGAGTGGCTGCTCATCGATTTCTTTCAGCATATAATGCGGGTACGTACCCTTCTCTATATCGCTTGCATCGATTTCTGCTTTATACGGTTGGCGGGTGATCGTTTCACCAGCAAGATTCCGGATGGTGACTTGCCCGCGGGTAAGGATGACCATTTCTCCATCTGCCAGTTCGATAAACTGGTCTGTCACTTTCAGCATCGCCATTGCATCGCTCGCCACCACATTAAAGCCGTTTCCTACGCCTACCAAAAGCGGGCTTTTATTTTTTGCCGCATAAATCGTATTGCCGTCTTTTTCGTCCAAGAGGGCAAGCGCATAAGAACCCTTTAAAAGCGAGAGCGTTTTCCGGAACGCTTCCGCCGTTTCAAGGCCTTCTGAAGCAAATTTTTCCACCAGTTGCACGATAATTTCTGTATCGGTATCACTTTTTAAACGAACATCCGTGAGATACTCTTTTTGCAAAAGCGTGTAGTTTTCGATCACGCCGTTATGCACAAGCGTAAAACGGCCGGATGCACTTTGGTGCGGGTGGGCATTTTCTCTGCTCGGAACCCCGTGGGTTGCCCAGCGTGTATGGCCGATGCCGATCGTTGCCGCAATTCGCATATCCACGATCCGGCGCAAATCTTCAATCCGTCCCTTTTCTTTAAACACATGCACGCCGGCTTCATTTCGGAGAGCGATCCCTGCAGAATCGTAGCCTCTATATTCCAGCTTCTCCAAGCCTTTTAACAAAATTTCCTTCGCATCTTCAGTACCGATATAACCAACAATACCACACATTTGTTCTTCCTCCTCGGATCACAAGGGGGCAAGAACTACCGGGAGCAGTCCTGCCCCCTTATCTCTTGAAATTTTTGTAAAACTGCTGATCCGTTTTCTCTTCCCACATGCTTTTCCCTTTGTCCGCCGGGTCGCCCCGCCGATTTGTGGAAAAACATACGGCTGTGTGTGGCAGCCGGGAGGCATCCGCCGAAAGCTCGATACTCCTCCTCCTCGTCAACTGGACCTATCCGTCCCAGGCCCAGTTCTGGCGCTTTTAGAAAAAAATCGCAAACGATCCTCCTTTTCTGTAAAGTGAAGAGAAAACAACAACATTATCATAGCGTATGCGTTATACTTCGTCAACATATTTTCGCTTTCTCAACATAAAATATGCATAAGAGGGTTGTTACGTGCCCCCTTATGCACAGGAAAAAATAATTGGTTTCACCACTGAATGAAAAGCCGGGATAGATTTTTTAAAATTATTCTCTTAAACCCATTTCCGCTTCCACTGCCCCGGCAATCCGGGAAACAAACCGGCTGCAGTCTTCCGCCGTCTGTGCTTCCACCATGACACGCACAAGCGGCTCTGTTCCGGAAGGGCGGACAAGAACACGCCCATTTCCGGCCATTTCCCTTTCCACCTCATCAATCACCGATTTTATTTTTTCGTTTTCTAAAACATGGTATTTATCGGTTACCTTTACATTCACGAGTTTCTGCGGGTACTTTTTCATTTCCGCAGCCAGTTCGGAAAGCGGCTTGTTCGCGATCTTCATGATGTTGATCAGCTGCAGCCCGGTTAAAAGGCCGTCCCCGGTCGTGTTATGGTCAAGGAAAATAATATGGCCCGACTGCTCACCGCCCAAATTAAAGCCGTTTGCTTTCATTTCTTCGACAACGTACCGGTCACCGACAGCCGTTTGAACACTGTTAATGCCGAGCGCTTCAAGGCCCTTATGGAAGCCGAGATTGCTCATTACAGTAGAAACGACGGTATTTTTCTTTAAAAGCCCTTCTTGTTTTAAGTATTTGGCACAAATATACATAATCTGGTCCCCGTCTATGATCTGGCCTTTTTCATCAACAGCGATCAACCGGTCGCCGTCGCCGTCAAATGCAAGCCCGACATTCGCGCCTTTTTCCTGGACGAAAGCAGCAAGCGCTTCCGGATGCGTGGACCCGACCCCGTCATTAATGTTCAGACCGTTCGGGGATGCTCCCATTGTCGAGACATCTGCATCAAGATCAGCATAAAGATATGTCGCCAGCGAAGAAGTCGAACCGTTGGCACAGTCAAGCGCCACATGAATACCGGTAAATTCTTCATCCACTGTCTGTTTTAAGAACTGCAGGTATTTTTGGCTGCCTTCAAAGTAGTCGCTGACAATACCGAGATCTTTCCCGACCGGCCGCGGCAGGTCATCCGTGTCTTGATTGAGCAGTTCTTCGATTTCCGCTTCCTCATCATCCGACAGTTTAAAACCATCGGGGCCGAAAAACTTAATGCCGTTATCTTCCACCGGGTTATGCGATGCCGAAATCATGACGCCGGCCTGCGCCCCCAATGCTTTTGTCAAATAAGCAACACCCGGCGTGGTAATCACGCCAAGCCGCATTGCTTCCGCCCCGATAGACAGAAGCCCGGCAACAAGCGCCCCCTCAAGCATCTGCCCGGAAATGCGCGTATCGCGGCCAATCAGAACTTTCGGCCGCTCATTCGCATGCTTGGTCAAAACATATCCGCCGAAACGTCCCAGTTTAAAAGCAAGTTCAGGTGTGAGTTCAGAATTTGCTATGCCTCTTACTCCGTCTGTACCAAAAAATTTCGTCATCAGGTTTCGCTCCTTCTTTTCCGCATATCAGTTCTGTTATTCTGTCTTTTGTGCTGCGTCACTTATGCGTATTTTCGCCTTTTCACCGGAAAGCCTCCACGTTACATTTTTCGGGCCCGATACAATATAGCTAACGTCATGGTCCCCCTCCTTCAGACCAGACAGATTGATCGAAACGTTAAAATCAGAGGCGGAAATCTTGTCCAAATCGCTCTTTTTCCCGTCTGCAATAATATCAATCGTTCCGCTCTTTGGAGAAAGGAAATCCATTTGATAGCCGGCAGCCAGTCCTTTTTCCTTAATCGGAATATTGCTCAGCGTTTTCTCATCCTCATTCTTTTTTTCTTCCACTTTGATGGTCGCTGTGACCATTTCCGGATCCACCTTATTGATACCGTCCGGAAGAGTAATTGGAACATCAATGGTCGTATCTTTCGTAATTTTGCTGATGTCGATGTTAACCGGCAGCGTCTCAATCCCGGCAAGGCGGGCACTGGTGCCGTAGATGGTCACCTTCTTCGGATTTGTCGTGATACTTGTTATTGTCAAATTGTCGCGGTTACTGCCAACCGGGTTAATGGAAATCGGGACGGTTTTGCTCGGATTGGTCACATTCACCGAGACATTCACTTTATCCGGGTTGACCGAGACATCCAGTTTATTTAAATTCCGGTCGAGGACATTCACTGTCGCGGCCCTCGTAAAACTTTCCGTAATCGGTTTGCTGATTTCCACTGTCGCTTTTACATAACTGATCCTGTCAATGACGTTTTTCGCCCCGGTAATTTTCACAGTACCCGGCTCCACAGCAGGCACAGATGCTTCATACCCGGTTGCCAGCATATCTTTGTCGTATTCTGCCTCAACGTTGAAAATTTTGGATACTTTTTCTTGTACCGATACGGTAGCATACGTACGGTTGAGTTTGTATTTCAGTTTATCGGAAAGATCTTTTACTTTCAATTTGGCTTTTTGCTTGCCGATTTGTGCATTGCTTAAATCCATGTAAACGGTGAAATCCCTAGCGGCTTTCACCTGCTGGACGATGACTTTCGGGCCGGTTACAGTCACGTCCACCGTTTTCGGTGCGCCTGATACAACAAGGTTTTTATTATCATAAATCAGCTGGACCGGCATATTTTCAATTACGCCACTGCTGTTTTTTGTGGCGGAACCGATAATTTTATTGCCTTCGCCGTTTTCCACCGCAACTGAAATATAAAGCAGGATGGCTAAAACAAGCGCCAGCACCCTCATAAACCAACGATTGTCCATCAGTTTATCCATGTTTTCTCACCCTCCAGTTCCATTTCGACAAGGAAGGCTCCTTTGTTTTCTGGGTATAGTTCAGTTCGGCTTCCAGCATTTCCTGCAATTGCTCCAGGCTTAAATCCCTGTGAAGCTCGCCATTCTTCGTGACCGTTATCCCGCCCGTCTCTTCGGATACAACCACCGTCAAACAGTCTGTTACCTCACTGATCCCGACCGCGGCCCTGTGCCTTGTCCCCAGTTCCTTCGAAATAAACGGGCTCTCGGAAAGTGGCAAATAGCAGGCTGCTGCCGCCACTTTCCGCTTCTGGATAATCACGGCGCCATCATGAAGCGGGGTGTTCGGAATAAAGATATTAATCAAAAGTTCAGCCGACACAACAGAATCAAGCGGAATACCGGTTTCGATATAATCGCCTAATCCTGTTCCGCGCTCAATCGAGATCAGGGCGCCGATTCTGCGTTTCGCCATATAGCTGGTCGCCTTGACGATCGCTTCAACGAGGTGGGCCTGCTCATCTTCTTCCTGGCCGTTCGTTCTTGAAAAGAATTTTCCCCTGCCGAGTTGCTCAAGGGCCCGCCGCAACTCCGGCTGGAAGATAATAATCACGACCAGAAATCCGTATGTAAGTGCCTGATCCATCATCCATGCCAGCGCCTGCAACCCGAGCAAGCTGCTGAGACTCCTGACGATGATGATCACAAAAATGCCTTTCAAAAGCTGGACCGCTTTTGTTCCGCGGATCACCATTAATAATTTATAGATGACATACCAGACGACCAATATATCCACAATTTTGGAGAGATAGCTCCAGATGGGGAAATCAGCAATATGCATGACCCTGCCTCCATTAATTCATCAATCTTCATATCCTCTGTCTTCAACTGTTCTATTATATCATTTCCCACGGCGAAATAGCAGCTTTTGTATATCTGGAAAAAGAAACGGGAACCGGATCCGGCCCCGCTCCAATATATTTATATTCATTTCAAATGCTTCCATGCATCCTGTCCTGTATCTTTTATTTTATACCAAATCCATTCAAAAACTTCATTAATTTCTTCCACATTTCCGGTAACGTCCCCCGCGGAGGCCATATATTCATTTCCCCGGACCACCGTCACATTCCCTTCCACTTTCCCTTCAATCCGGAGATCGCCGTTTGTTACCGTAATGTCCTCTTTAATCACTTTTCCCTTCGGCACAATTGCGGTATGCCCCTGGACAATGATGTCTTTGTTTTTCGTTACGGAAAACTCGTCCGGGTTATGCCACTCGGAAAACATCGCGCCTGCCATTAAAATGAAGAACAAGCCGGCGGAGGCGAGAAACGGATGCATTTTCAACCAGCGGCCCGCCCCGACCCGCTTTTTCTCCCTTGGAAGATTTTTCATAACGCGGCCTGTAAAACCGGGAGGCGCCTGGACATTCGGAAGGCTTTGCACGTAAAAGATGCTTTTTTGCAGCTCATAAAAATGCTGTCGGCACGCGCGGCATGTTTCCAAATGGTACTCGAGCATTTTTTTATGGTCTTCCGGAATGTCTTCATCTAAGTATTCATGCATATACAGTACAATTCTCTCAGAACATGCCTCCATATTTTTCCCTCCTCACAGCCTGCCCAATTGCTTTCGCAGCGCTTCACGCCCGCGGTGGATTCTTGTTTTTACCGTTCCCAGCGGAATGTCCAGCATTTCGCTGATTTCATTTAAAGATAATTCTTCAATATACTTTAAAACGATAATAATTCGGTATTTTTCCGGCAATTTTAAAATTTCTCGCTGGATCATTTCCTGCATCTCAAGTGTCTCCACCTGCATATCCGGCAGCTTTTCCTCCGCCGGTACGGTTGAATAAAGGGTCAGCCCTTCCGTCCCGGAAATTTCCGCATCCAGATAAAAATCAGGTTTCTTCTTGCGGATCCGGTCAATACACAAATTAGTAGCAATCCGGTACAACCACGATGAAAATTTCCGTTCCTGCTTAAAACTTTTAATATGGATATAGGCGCGGATAAATGTTTCCTGCGCCAGATCCTCCGCTTCGGTGCGGCTCCCGATCATGCGGAAACAGATTTGGAATACTTTATCTTTATATAATTCAACGATATCATTAAAAGCATTTTGGTCACCCTTCATGACCTGCTTAATTTTTCGGTTTACAGTTGCTTCCATTTTCCCCCTCCGCCCTGTGCGGTACGTTATTTTTACGGTTTTCTCCTGAAAAGGTTTCAAAAAAAAGTAAAAAAATGTTCAAGTCTATTGTAGCAAAGTTATGGAAAAAATGTTTAAATCTTTAGTAAAATGGATATAAAATATTACAAATTTGAATATGAACGGGGAGTCAGGGATGAACCAGAAAAGCCGAGCCTTAATGTTGGAAATTGAGGAAAAAAGACGTGAAATGATTCAGCTCGCTTCGACCACTGCATACTGGGATGACCAGGTCTTACAGGCAAGCAGGCATCTGGACCAGCTCATCAATCAATTTAACAAATTGAAAAGCAGTAAACTTCAGGGATAAGTGAACAGAACACCCATGGAATAGATTTAAATAAAAAAACGGCAAAACATCATTTGCCGTTTTTTTATTTGCAGTGCCGGATACCGGCCGGCAGGGGCTATTTTTAAAGAAGTTTTTTTCCAAACAATGTTTCAATCAGGCGGACAGCTTTTTCTGCCGTTTGATTGCGGCTGTCAAGGATCGGGTTTACTTCAACAACCTCGGCTGAAACAACGGCATCTGCATCGTGCAGCATCTCCATGGCGAGCCTGCTTTCGCGGAAATGAATCCCGCCGTATACAGGCGTTCCCACACCCGGGGCTTCTTGCGGATCGAGCGCATCTAAATCGAACGACAAATGAATGCCATCCGTTCTTTCTTTTAAATAGTTAATACTTTCTGTCATGACACTCTCCATCCCGAACCGGTCAATTTCAGCCATCGTGTAGATTTTTATGCCCAGATTACGGATGAAATCCTTTTCCCCTTCGTCCAAATCCCGCTGCCCGATCAGGACAACATGCTCCGCTTTCAGTTTTGGAATATAGCCGTAAACGCCCGTTAAAGAAGCATGCCCGTGCCCGAGGCTGGCGGCAAGCGGCATGCCGTGGACATTTCCGGAAGGGCTTGTCTCAGGAATGTTCATATCCGCATGCGCGTCAAACCAAATGACGCCGAGATTTCTGTAATGCTTGCTGATGCCGGCAATTGTGCCAATGGCAATACTGTGGTCGCCACCAAAAATAAGCGGAAACCGGTTGCTTTTTACAATTTCATCTGTATGCTCTGCAATGGACTGGCTTGCTTTTGAAATCGATTTCAAATTTCTCGCATTGGCTTCATCATCAGGGAGCTGCTCCGCCCTGCCAATTTCAATATTGCCCAAATCGGTAACCGCGCAGCCGAGTTTCTCTAGCCCTTCTTTCACACCTGCATACCGGATCGCCTGCGGGCCCAGATCCACCCCTTTATATCGCTGCCCAAGATCCATTGGAACACCCATTATTGTAATATGTTTCTCCATCAGACTGCCCCCTTCCCTTCTCTCTATATATCATTGTAAAATTGTTTTCCAATTGGCTCAACTGTACAAAATTCTGTATAATTATACAGAAGAAATGGGAATTAGCTAAAATATCCTCCTTCAGACGGCAGTCAAACATTCTTGTTCACTGATTTTTTAGCTTTGCAGGTGGGGGCTTCTAAGGTAATTGCACCACTAGATTAAACATCAACCACCCATTAACAGACAATGAAGTGTACATGATGTTAAAACAATTTACAGATAAATAAAAAACGCTCAAAATCCTCTTATAAAAAAGGGTTTTGAGCGTTTCTCTTTGAAGCGGAAGACGGGACTCGAACCCGCGACCCACACCTTGGGAAGGTGTTGTTCTACCACTAAACTACTTCCGCATATTTATAGAATACCACACACTTTAAAAAAAGAAAAGAGTGAGCCATGCAGGATTCGAACCTGCGACCCTCTGATTAAAAGTCAGATGCTCTACCAACTGAGCTAATGGCTCGTAAAAATCTATATATCAAATGGCTACGCCAATTCAATAGCAAAAGGCTGGGCCAGCTGGATTCGAACCAACGCATGACGGAGTCAAAGTCCGTTGCCTTACCGCTTGGCTATGGCCCAATTATCTATAGTATGAACCCTCTCACCAAAAAAATGCACCAAAGTGCATGTCCAAAAAAAAGGATGGTGGAGGGGGACGGATTCGAACCGCCGAACCCTGAGGGAGCGGATTTACAGTCCGCCGCGTTTAGCCACTTCGCTACCCCTCCGTAAATGGTGCCGGCCAGAGGACTTGAACCCCCAACCTACTGATTACAAGTCAGTTGCTCTACCAATTGAGCTAGACCGGCATAAAAATGGAGGATGACGGGCTCGAACCGCCGACCCTCTGCTTGTAAGGCAGACGCTCTCCCAGCTGAGCTAATCCTCCAAATATGTAAATGGTGACCCGTACGGGATTCGAACCCGTGTTACCGCCGTGAAAGGGCGGTGTCTTAACCGCTTGACCAACGGGCCAAAAAACTATAAGCTTCCAATCGGGCTCGAACCGATGACCTCTTCCTTACCATGGAAGTGCTCTACCTGCTGAGCTATGGAAGCATATGACTCCGCAGGTAGGATTCGAACCTACGACCGATCGGTTAACAGCCGATTGCTCTACCACTGAGCTACTGCGGAATATCAGGCCCGGCAGCGTCCTACTCTCGCAGGGGGAGATCCCCAACTACCATCGGCGCTGGAAAGCTTAACTTCCGTGTTCGGGATGGGAACGGGTGTGACCTTTCCGCCATCGCCACCGGACCTCAATGACAAAAATCATTATAGCAAAGTTTCCATTGCTTATCAACAGGAATTATGTGATTCCCTGAAAACCGGATGGGAGAAAAAACTGTAAACGGAGAATGCGTTTCTAACTTTGAGAATTGTCTAGCTCCAGCGCCTATCGGCTAGCGTATTTCTACGCTTTCTCCCTACGATAAGCGGGCATCGGCTCGCCTTTAGGGGCTCGCCGTGTTTCCTTTATCTCAGTCGAAAGCTCCGAAATCCGTACGCCGATGAGCGAGGCGCTTCCGCTTTTCTATTGTCCAGCTCCGGTGCCTAGCCCCTCGAGGTCGAATAACCTGCCCGTCACGGAGCCAAAAGACGGCTCCATGCCGGTCAGAACATTCGCTTGTCGGGGCTAAACAAGGCACCTCCGCTTTTCTATTTGGTTAAGTCCTCGATCGATTAGTATTCGTCAGCTCCACGCGTCGCCGCGCTTCCACCCCGGACCTATCAACCTGATCATCTTTCAGGGATCTTACCAGTACAAACTGTGGGAAATCTCATCTTGAGGGGGGCTTCATGCTTAGATGCTTTCAGCACTTATCCCTTCCGCACATAGCTACCCAGCGATGCCTTTGGCAAGACAACTGGTACACCAGCGGTGCGTCCATCCCGGTCCTCTCGTACTAAGGACAGCTCCTCTCAAATTTCCTGCGCCCGCGACGGATAGGGACCGAACTGTCTCACGACGTTCTGAACCCAGCTCGCGTACCGCTTTAATGGGCGAACAGCCCAACCCTTGGGACCGACTACAGCCCCAGGATGCGATGAGCCGACATCGAGGTGCCAAACCTCCCCGTCGATGTGGACTCTTGGGGGAGATCAGCCTGTTATCCCCAGGGTAGCTTTTATCCGTTGAGCGATGGCCCTTCCATGCGGAACCACCGGATCACTAAGCCCGACTTTCGTCCCTGCTCGACTTGTAAGTCTCGCAGTCAAGCTCCCTTATGCCTTTACACTCTGCGAATGATTTCCAACCATTCTGAGGGAACCTTTGGGCGCCTCCGTTACCTTTTAGGAGGCGACCGCCCCAGTCAAACTGCCTGCCTGACACTGTCTCCCACCCCGGTAAGGGGTGCGGGTTAGAATTTCCATACAGCCAGGGTAGTATCCCACCGATGCCTCCACCGAAGCTGGCGCTCCGGTTTCCAAGGCTCCTACCTATCCTGTACAAGCTGTACCAAAATTCAATATCAGGCTGCAGTAAAGCTCCATGGGGTCTTTCCGTCCTGTCGCGGGTAACCTGCATCTTCACAGGTACTATAATTTCACCGAGTCTCTCGTTGAGACAGTGCCCAGATCGTTACACCTTTCGTGCGGGTCAGAACTTACCTGACAAGGAATTTCGCTACCTTAGGACCGTTATAGTTACGGCCGCCGTTTACTGGGGCTTCAGTTCAGAGCTTCGCCTTACGGCTAACCCCTCTCCTTAACCTTCCAGCACCGGGCAGGTGTCAGCCCCTATACTTCGCCTTGCGGCTTCGCAGAGACCTGTGTTTTTGCTAAACAGTCGCCTGGGCCTATTCACTGCGGCTTCCCGGGGCATACACCCCAAAAAGCACCCCTTCTCCCGAAGTTACGGGGTCATTTTGCCGAGTTCCTTAACGAGAGTTCTCTCGCTCACCTTAGGATTCTCTCCTCGCCTACCTGTGTCGGTTTGCGGTACGGGCGCCTTTCACCTCACTAGAGGCTTTTCTTGGCAGTGTGGAATCAGGAACTTCGGTACTAAAATTTCCCTCGCCATCACAGCTCCGCCTTGGCGCGAAGGATTTGCCTCCGCACCGGCCTAACTGCTTGGACGCGATCAACCAGTGTCGCGCTTTCCCTATCCTCCTGCGTCCCCCCATCGTTCAAACGGTGAAGAGGCGGTACAGGAATATCAACCTGTTGTCCATCGCCTACGCCTTTCGGCCTCGGCTTAGGCCCCGACTAACCCTGAGCGGACGAGCCTTCCTCAGGAAACCTTAGGCATTCGGTGGAAGGGATTCTCACCCTTCTTTCGCTACTCATACCGGCATTCTCACTTCTAAACGCTCCACCGGTCCTTCCGGTCCGGCTTCAACGCCCTTAGAACGCTCTCCTACCACGGACGCCAAATGGTGTCCATCCGCAGCTTCGGTGATACGTTTAGCCCCGGTACATTTTCGGCGCAGCGTCACTCGACCAGTGAGCTATTACGCACTCTTTAAATGATGGCTGCTTCTAAGCCAACATCCTGGTTGTCTAAGCAACGCCACATCCTTTTCCACTTAACGTATACTTTGGGACCTTAGCTGGCGGTCTGGGCTGTTTCCCTTTCGACCATGGATCTTATCACTCACAGTCTGACTCCCAAGCATAAGTTTTTGGCATTCGGAGTTTGTCTGAATTCGGTAACCCGATGAGGGCCCCTCGTCCAAACAGTGCTCTACCTCCAAAACTCTTCGCTTGAGGCTAGCCCTAAAGCTATTTCGGAGAGAACCAGCTATCTCCAAGTTCGATTAGAATTTCTCCGCTACCCACACCTCATCCCCGCACTTTTCAACGTGCGTGGGTTCGGGCCTCCAGCAAGTGTTACCTTGCCTTCACCCTGGACATGGGTAGATCACCTGGTTTCGGGTCTGCGGCCTCATACTCTTTCGCCCTGTTCAGACTCGCTTTCGCTGCGGCTCCGCTTCTTCAGCTTAACCTTGCATGAGACCGTAACTCGCCGGTTCATTCTACAAAAGGCACGCCATCACCCGTTAACGGGCTCTGACTACTTGTAGGCACACGGTTTCAGGATCTCTTTCACTCCCCTCCCGGGGTGCTTTTCACCTTTCCCTCACGGTACTGGTTCACTATCGGTCACTAGGGAGTATTTAGCCTTGGGAGATGGTCCTCCCGGATTCCGGCGGGATTCCTCGTGTCCCGCCGTACTCAGGATCCACTCGGGAGAGAACGAAGTGTCAGTTACAGGGCTTTTACCTTCTCCGGCAGGCCTTTCCAGGCCGCTTCACTTAACCTGTTCTTTTGTAACTCCCATATGAGTGTCCTACAACCCCGGAAGGCAAGCCTTCCGGTTTGGGCTGTTTCCTGTTCGCTCGCCGCTACTTGGGAAATCGCAATTGCTTTCTCTTCCTCCGGGTACTGAGATGTTTCAGTTCCCCGGGTGTGCCCTTCCTGCCCTATGGATTCAGGCAGGAATCCTGTCCAATTAAAGACAGGGGGTTTCCCCATTCGGAAATCTCCGGATCAACGCTTACGTACAGCTCCCCGGAGCATATCGGTGTTTGTACCGTCCTTCATCGGCTCCTAGTGCCAAGGCATTCACCGTGCGCCCTTTCTAACTTAACCATAAAAAGATTTAAATCCAAAAATAAGCGATTCTCGGTTTACTTGGTTTGTTTCTCCTATCCGGTTTTCAAAGAACACATACTGAAGGATTGAACCTTCAAAACTGAACAAAACGGAAACGTCAAACTTAATTGTGGAAAACGAAGTTTTCCTTAATTTCCTTAGAAAGGAGGTGATCCAGCCGCACCTTCCGATACGGCTACCTTGTTACGACTTCACCCCAATCATCTGTCCCACCTTCGGCGGCTGGCTCCGTAAAGGTTGCCTCACCGACTTCGGGTGTTACAAACTCTCGTGGTGTGACGGGCGGTGTGTACAAGGCCCGGGAACGTATTCACCGCGGCATGCTGATCCGCGATTACTAGCGATTCCGGCTTCATGCAGGCGGGTTGCAGCCTGCAATCCGAACTGGGAATGGTTTTTTGGGATTGGCTTAACCTCGCGGTCTCGCAGCCCTTTGTACCATCCATTGTAGCACGTGTGTAGCCCAGGTCATAAGGGGCATGATGATTTGACGTCATCCCCACCTTCCTCCGGTTTGTCACCGGCAGTCACCTTAGAGTGCCCAACTCAATGCTGGCAACTAAGGTCAAGGGTTGCGCTCGTTGCGGGACTTAACCCAACATCTCACGACACGAGCTGACGACAACCATGCACCACCTGTCACTCTGTCCCCCGAAGGGGAAGGCCCTGTCTCCAGGGAGGTCAGAGGATGTCAAGACCTGGTAAGGTTCTTCGCGTTGCTTCGAATTAAACCACATGCTCCACCGCTTGTGCGGGCCCCCGTCAATTCCTTTGAGTTTCAGCCTTGCGGCCGTACTCCCCAGGCGGAGTGCTTAATGCGTTAGCTGCAGCACTAAAGGGCGGAAACCCTCTAACACTTAGCACTCATCGTTTACGGCGTGGACTACCAGGGTATCTAATCCTGTTTGCTCCCCACGCTTTCGCGCCTCAGCGTCAGTTACAGACCAGAGAGCCGCCTTCGCCACTGGTGTTCCTCCACATCTCTACGCATTTCACCGCTACACGTGGAATTCCACTCTCCTCTTCTGCACTCAAGCCTCCCAGTTTCCAATGACCGCTTGCGGTTGAGCCGCAAGATTTCACATCAGACTTAAGAAACCGCCTGCGCGCGCTTTACGCCCAATAATTCCGGACAACGCTTGCCACCTACGTATTACCGCGGCTGCTGGCACGTAGTTAGCCGTGGCTTTCTGGCCGGGTACCGTCAAGGCGCCGCCCTGTTCGAACGGCACTTGTTCTTCCCCGGCAACAGAGTTTTACGACCCGAAGGCCTTCTTCACTCACGCGGCGTTGCTCCGTCAGACTTTCGTCCATTGCGGAAGATTCCCTACTGCTGCCTCCCGTAGGAGTTTGGGCCGTGTCTCAGTCCCAATGTGGCCGATCACCCTCTCAGGTCGGCTACGCATCGTTGCCTTGGTGAGCCATTACCCCACCAACTAGCTAATGCGCCGCGGGCCCATCTGTAAGTGACAGCCGAAGCCGTCTTTCCTTTTTCCTCCATGCGGAGGAAAAAACTATCCGGTATTAGCCCCGGTTTCCCGGCGTTATCCCGATCTTACAGGCAGGTTGCCCACGTGTTACTCACCCGTCCGCCGCTAACCTTTTAAAAGCAAGCTTTTAAAAGGTCCGCACGACTTGCATGTATTAGGCACGCCGCCAGCGTTCGTCCTGAGCCAGGATCAAACTCTCAGTAAAGATGTTTGATAAAAGCTCAAAAAGAATTTGACGTTTCGTTTTGTCCAGTTTTCAAGGAACAATCTTCGCCGTTTATTCATAACAGCGACTTTTATATTATATCAAGTATAAAGTGCTTTGTCAACACTTTTTTATCTGTCCTGCCTCATGTGAAGCAGCGACATTTATTAATATACCAAGATAGCAAATCGATGTCAACAGCCTTTGTATATTTTTATTCTATATAAAATGAACTTGAGTTTTTACATCAAGCCTGGGCACCGATTTGCATGACGATACTTTTTGCAGCAGGCAACAGAGCTGAGAGATTTTATTTATTTTATATATTTTTTCAGCTTTACGGAGGGAAGCCAAATCAACTTGTTTACGCTGTACAGCCAGGCGTTATACTGCAGACGGTATACCCGGGAGCTTCCCTCCATTTATCGAAATTGTTATTTCTTATAATAGATATTACAGCCGGACTTTAGGAAAGGACTGCCCCGCCATCAATGACAACCGTTTGCCCAATGATATGGGAAGACAGGTCTGATGCAAGATAGAGCAGAACATTCGCCACTTCTTCCGGTTGTGTATAGCGGCCAGTCGGGGCGGATGCAGCCATTTGCTGCCTCGTTTGTTCAGCAGCTGCTGAATCACCTCCGGCAAAACCGTTTTCAATTTTTCTCATCATTTCTGTGTCCACAACCCCTGGACATACCGCATTGACACGGACGCCGGACGGAGCTGCCTCAATTCCTGCCGTTTTCGTCATGCCGATCACCGCATGCTTACTGGCGCCGTATGCCACCATTTCCGGTGTGCCGACGAGGCCGGCAACAGAAGCCGTATTGACAATGGTGCCGCTTTTTTGGCTGATCATATGCGGCAACACATACTTCATACCAAGAAAGACGCCGCGTACATTAATGCCCATCAGTTTATCAAATACTTCTTCGGGATAATCTATGAGCGGTTTCATCTTTCCTTCCCAACCAGCATTGTTTAAAAGAATATCAATTTTTCCATAAGTATCTAGCGCAGTTCGGACGTAATGTTGGACATCTTTGGATTTGGAAACATCGGTCCGGACAAAAATCGCTTCCCCACCATTTTCACGGATTTTTCCAGCCGTTTCTTCTCCCAATTCATCAGATAAATCAGCGACCACGACATTTGCTCCGCCCGCAGCCAGTTTCAAGCATGCTTCGCGGCCGATTCCTCCCCCACCGCCGGTTACGATTGCAACTTTTCCTGTGAAATCAAATGTTTGCACTGGCGCCACCCTTTCCAAATTCGGTTCATCTTCAGTGTAATGGTTTGTAAAGAAGAAAGCAATGGTAACGCTTTCAAAAATTGTGTCTATTTTTTGCAACCGGCGATAGATAACCCATCTGCTTCTTTCGCGGCACGGGCAGAAATAAAAAACGGCAAATTCACTTGCAGGCGCCCATGCTGCAACAGTGGCACTGGAAAAAGCGGGGGCTGGTCAAGCGTCCCCGCGGTCCAGTTGATAAAGTTTGCGGTAACGCGCATGGTTTTCCATCAATGCCGCGTGTGTGCCCTGCATGGCGATTTTTCCTTCATCCAGAAAGACGATCTGATCCATTTTTTCCATCCCGGCCAGATGGTGAGTAATGAAAATCACCGTTTTGTCCTTTAAAACTTCAAACATCGTATCGAGCAGGTCTTTTTCTGTCAGGGGATCAAGCCCGACAGTCGGTTCATCCAAAATGACCACAGGCGTATTTTGCAGCAGGATCCGTGCGAGGGCGATTCTTTGCCGCTCGCCTCCCGAAAAACGCTGGCCGGTTTCCTCCATTTGGGTATGGATCCCATTTGGAAGGGAGTGGAGATACCGGTCAAGTTTGACTTGCCGGATGGCCTCCTCTATTTCTTCTGATGTGGCGCCGGGGCGTCCGAGGGCAGCGTTATTTTCGACCGTTGTCGCGAACAGATAAGGTTTCTGGTTCAAGACACTGACCAGCTGGTGAATCCCTTCGCCATATGCTGCCGGGGCATGCCCGCCGATGGAAACGGTCCCTGAAGCAGGCTGCAGCGCCCCAATCAGCAGATGGAGAAGCGTCGATTTGCCCGCTCCGCTTTTGCCAAGCACCGCGATTTTTTGCCCATGGGGAATGGTGAGTGACACATCGTTCAAAGCTGCGGCCGGTTCGTTTTCATAATAGTAAAAGACATGTTCCAAACGGATATCCGCTTTCTCTCCAGGAACTACGCTATTCCTGCTTTTATCCGGGACGTACTGCCGGATCGCGTCAATCCGTTGCAGGGATTCCTTGTATGCCGGAATCTTTTCCACCGCCGCGGATGCCGGGATGATGCCTTCCAGAATCGGAAGGGTTACAAGTGTAAAAGACGCAATATAGGTCGGGGCGATGTCTCCATGCATTGCGGCATGCCCTGCCCAGATGCCGGTAAATATTAAAATCATGCCCGAGATGACCTGTAGCTGAAAGTTCCGGTTATGATTCCAAAAGGACATCTTCCTTTCCATTTCGTGGCTTTCCTGGCTGTCTTCATGAAACTGCTTGAAAAACCGTTCTTTCTTTCCGCTGATGATCCAGTCGCGGATGCCGAATAAAGTATCCGTGACGTTGCGGTACAGCCGGCTCTGTGTTTCTTTCAGCGCGATTTGTCGTTTTTTCATGAAATATAAGGATAAAAGCGGGTAAACAAACAGGACGATCCCCATTAATAAGGCAATCCATAACGCAAACTGCCAGTCAAATGCAGCCAGCGTGCAAACAGAATATAAAAACAAAAACAGCGCCGTCACGACAGGAAAAATGGTGCGGATATAAGCGTCCTGCAAGTGCTCGATGTCATCGGCAAGCGTGCCGAGCAGATCCCCCGCCTGAAAACGCGAGCGGATAAACAGCGCCTGCGGTTCGAGCATTTCATACAGTTTGACGCGCATATCAGCAAGAATCTTCAACACCGTATTATGCCCGCTAAGCCGCTCAAAATAACGGGCGACCGGCCGCGCGATCCCGAAAGCGCGCACGCCGACGATCGGGACATAAATCAAAAGAATCGTCACCGGCATTTCGGAAGCCCTTGTGATCAAATACCCGGACGTAAAGGTGAGCATCGATGAAGCAAGAAAAGCAACAATGCCAAGCAGGACAGTAGCTACCATCAGCCACCGGTACTGACGGATATACGGTTTAATATACCGGTTGAAGTATGCCATGTTCTACCCCTCCCCGCTGCGCCTCGACAAGTTCGTAAAAGGCGCCTTTTTTCCGGTACAGCTCATCGTATGTGCCCGCTTCTCTAAGCCTGCCGCCATCCATCACCAAAATCAAATCCATTTCTTTTACCCAGTGCAGGCGGTGGGTGGCAAAAAAGACAAGTTTATGTTCAAAAAGCGGGAGCATCAGCTGTTTAATTTCCTGTTCCGTTTCGATATCGAGATGCGCAGTCGGCTCATCCAAAAGCATAACCGGACGTGCATCCAGCAATGCCCGCGCAAGCGCAATCCGCTGTTCTTCACCGCCGCTTAGCACCCGTCCGCCCTGGCCGATTTTTTCATCAAGCCCGTTCGGAAAGCTGGCGATGAGGTCGGAAAGCCCTGCTGTCCGGGCCGCTTCCTCAATCTTTTCAAGCGGCGCATCCGGCGCATACCAGGCAATATTTTCCCGTACGGTCTTTGCAAAAATATACGGATGCTGCGGAATGTAGTTCACCTGCTTTTGCCATTCGGTAAAGGACAAATGCGGAACTTCCAGGCCGTCAATCCTGATCCGTCCGCCATTCGGCATGGAGAACCCGGATAACAGGTCAATCAGCGTCGATTTGCCCGAACCGGAGATGCCGATCACGCCGATTTTTTGAAACCCACGGGCGGTAAACGTGACATCCTGCAAAATCGCCCGGTTTTCTTCCGGCGACTGTTTTTCGAGCCCTTCCACCGTTAATGTACTGTGTTCGTTCCAAACCGGGACGGGAAAAGAAAGCCCATTTCCAAAATCTTCTTTTTCGGCAAGCAGGCGGTGGATCTTCTCGCCCGCCTCTTTGCCGTTCATCGTGGCATGGTAATCGCTGCCAAGATCGCGGACCGGCATAAAATACTCCGGCGCGAGAATTAAAAGCGCAAGAGCCGGTTCAAATCCGATTTGCCCGTTAATCAGCCGGAGCCCGAGTTCCACGGCCACGACCGCCACGGACAAAGTCGCAAAAAAGTCCAGGGAAAACGACGATAAAAAAGCAATTCTGAGCGTGCGGTTTGTGGCAATCCGGTACTTGTTGCTGACTTCCCAAATGGCTTCTTTATGGCTTTTGCTCCGCCCTAAAAATTTCAGCGTCACGAGCCCCCTTAACGAGTCCACAAAATGGCGGGAAAGCAGCTGGTACGTTTCCCATCTCGCTTCTTTCTGCTTTTGCGCGGCGAGCCCGAGCAGAATCAAAAACCCGATTAAAATCGGCATGACAACCAGCAGCGTGATCCCGGTTTCAACATCCTGTGAAAAAATATACACAAGGAGAACAGCCGGGATCGTCAGGCACGCGATAAACCGTGGAATAAAAAGCTCTAAATAAGTACGGAACTCCGGAATGCCCTCAAGGCAAAGCGTCACCAGATTGCCCGTGCCATGCCTGCTGATGGCGCGCGGTCCGATGCGAAACAGCTTTTCAACGAGCAAGTTTTGGTAATGGAGGGACGTGCGGCCGGCAAACCGGAACGCAACCCGCGACTTTGCCCACTGCAAAAAGTGGCGGATGAGATGGGCGGCGAAAAAGATGCCAAATTCAGCCGCTGCTTCCTGCCACGGCACCCCTTTGTATAAATGGACAATCGCTTTTGCCAGGTATACTGCCTGCACGATAATAGCAACCGATTGGATCATCGTCAGGCATCCGGCAATGATAAAAGTTTTTAAGCTGCCTTTATACTGCATCAGATGTTTATCCATCCGCACCAGCTCCTCTCCGGTATGGGGCCATTCCGCCATACGCAGGGCTTTTTTGATTCGTTCATTGGCATATTTTCACCTGTACGGAGTCCCTAAGATCGTGCCAGGTTCCTGCTTCAATCCGCAATATGCGGACTGCTTCTCTCCGTACCCATCCAAAAGGTTCCATTCCAGGAGTAGTATCCATTCCCTATTCCCGTATTGATCTGCTTCTCTCCGCACCCGTCCAAACGGTGCCGAATGAAAAAGAAAACACCCGGTTTGCCCGAAATCCGCTCCCCGGGTGAGCAGTGGACGGCGATCTTTAACCCCCGCCCCCTGAACTTTTTTAATAATGCAATTCATGCGGTGTAACCCGTTTCCGGAAGACGTAGTAACTCCAAATCGTGTAAGCGAGCACGACCGGTACCATCGTGCATGCGACGATCGTCATGATTTTTAACGAATACGGGCTTGACGATGCTTTATAAAGCGTCAAGTTGTTCGCCGCCCCCATTGAACTGATCAGCACGTTCGGGAAAAGTGCGATGAAAAACGAGACGGTTACAAGAATTAAAATCAACCCGGTTACGGCAAAACTCAATCCTTCTTTTTTATTCCGCAAAAGCGGATACAGTGCCAGATAAAGCACGATGGCAACGGCATAGACCGGAATTAAAATGGCACCCCGTTTCACAAACGCGTCTGTAAAAACAGCGGTTAATACGGTAAACAGGACAACGACGGCGCCTGTAGCGATATACATTTTGATCGCGGCTTTTCCGGCACGTTCACGGATTTCGCCATCCGTTTTTAAACGGATAAACATCAGGCCATGCAGATAGACAAGAGCGACAAAAGCAAGCCCGCCGACGATCGTGTAGAGGTTGACGATGTCGAAAAATCCGGCATGCATCGTCATCGAGCGGTCAATCGGAAGCCCCTTGATCATCCCGGAAAACAGAGCACCAAGCAAAAACGGCGGCAGGAGGCTTCCAAGCAAAATGGCCCAGTCCCAAATACCTTTCCATTTGCTTGCCTGGAGTTTGCCGCGGAATTCAAAGGCAACCCCTCTGGCAATAAGCGCAAGCAGCAGGACGACAAAGGCAAGGTAATAGCCGCTAAAAAGCGTGGCATACCAGTTCGGGAAAGCAGCAAACATGGCGCCGCCCGCTGTCAGGAGCCATACTTCATTGGCATCCCAGAACGGCCCGATCGTATTAATGAGCACCCGTTTTTCCGTCTCATTTTTGGCAAGGAATTTTGTGCTCATCCCGACTCCGAAATCAAAACCTTCCAGAAATACAAATCCGACAAATAACACACAAACGAGCAAAAACCACAATTCATTTAACTGCATTATACAACCCTCCTTGTATTGAAAGGATCCGATGCAGTAATGTCTTCCATCGGTTTTGCCTGCGGGCCCTGTTTAATAACGCGGATAAACAGGTAAGCCATTGCCACGGCAAGCAGCGTATAGACAATCGAGAACGCAACCAGTGAAAACAGCAGCTCGCCGGCCGAAACATTCGGCGAAACGCCCGCACTTGTTTTCATCAAGCCGTTTACCACCCATGGCTGCCGGCCCATTTCAGACATAATCCAGCCGAACGAGTTGCCGATCGTCGGGATAAACATGCAAGGGAACAGCCATTTCAAGTAACGCATGCTGTTTTCAATTTTTTTCTTCCAGACAAGGTACAGGCCGATCAAACTCATCAGGATCATAATGCCGCCGGTGGCAACCATGATCCGGAAGCTCCAAAACGTTGTTTTTACAGGCGGAATATAATTGCCTGCCCCGTATTTTTGTGTGTATTCTTTTTGCAGCTCGTTCATCCCTTTGACAGATCCGGAAAATTTGCCATAGGATAAGTAGCTCAGCAAGTACGGAATTTGCACCCTGTATTCCGACTTTTTATTTTTCGTATCAATGACACTAAACAATGTCCACGGCGCAGGGTCCCCGGTGTTTTGCCAGATGCCTTCCGCAGCAGCCATTTTCATCGGCTGGACATTAATGAGATAACGTGCCTGGCTGTGCCCGGAAAAGGCAAGGCCGAGCCCGCTGAGAAGACCAACGATAAGTGCGATGGCAACAGACCGTTTGAAAAAGGCCACTTCTTTTTTCCTGATCAAATTCCAGGCCGAAACGCCGGCGATGAAAAACGCACCGGTGGCAAGGCTGCCGAAAATAATGTGCGGGTAAGCCACCTGCAATTTTTGGTTCAACAGCACGGCGGCAAAATTGTTCATTTCGGCACGGCCATTGTGAATCGTATAGCCGACCGGATTTTGCATGAACGAGTTTGCGGCCATAATCCAGAGCGCCGACAGCATCGTTCCGATCGAGACGAGCCAGATGCAGGCCAGATGCAGTTTTTTCGGGAGTCTGTCCCAACCGAAAATCCATAGGCCGATGAAAGTCGACTCCATAAAGAACGCAAGCAGCGCTTCAATCGCAAGCGGTGCGCCGAATACGTCCCCGACGAACCGCGAGTAGGTCGACCAGTTCATCCCGAATTGGAATTCCTGGATAATCCCGGTCACCACTCCGACTGCGAAGTTGATGAGGAAAAAGGTTCCCCAAAACTTCGTCATTTTCTTGTAAATTTCTTTCTTTTTCACCATGTAAAGCGTTTGCATGACAGCGACAATAAATGCCAATCCGATTGAAAGCGGCACGAAAATGAAGTGGAACAAGGTTGTCGTTGCAAACTGGGTCCGTGCCAATATGACTTCACTCATTTCCCAAAATCCCCTCCTCTTCCATATTTCCGTTACTTTATCATTACACTTATATTATATTTAATCTTTTTATGGTACAGATAGGAGCCATGTGACAATTCGGTTAAAAACTGTCGAATATTATTTGACAAATTATTTTTCTGGAAAATTATTCTTCCAGGCCTATTGACTTTTTGTGAAAGCGCGATCAAAAGGGTGCGGCTCACCCGGGCGGCCGGGACAACTCGCGTCCTTCTTTCCGGTCAAGGTCCGTGATTTCCCTTTTTCCAGAACGCTCTTCGCTTCTTCTTTTCCAAAAGACCGTAAAAAAAAGAGCGGCTGCCTCCGCTCTTTACTGTTTCATTTCCCGCCTATAGGACACGGCGAATTGGGCATATTCGCTTTGGGGCGCGACTTTTGTCAGGAGCTTAAAAAGAATCCGGTACCGTTCTTTCATGGCCCTTTTGATGACCCGCTCAATCCGCTCATCATTCAGGTCAAGTAAAATTTCTTCCATTTCTCTTTTCAACAAATACTGCAGTTCCAGCAGCTCTTTTTCATGGACGACAAGACCTAACACCCGCATGCACCCTTTCTGTTCATGGTACGTCTATTTTTACCAAATTTAAGGAAAATATCACAGCACTTTTCCTTGCATAATCCTGAAAAAATGGCGCATACAATAAGACAAGTGCAGTTTTTAACGGGAGGTTGAATCATGCACCATACGAAATCGCGAAACTGGAAACCGTATCTTTTCATTGTCATTGTCTCGTTTTTTACTGCCTTATTGATCTATACCCAAACGCTGACGCAGACGGCAGCTTTTTCAGCAAAAGGCACCCCGAAAGCCGTTTTTAAAGGAGAAAACGGCATTGCGTTAACTTTTAATATTGGCTGGGGCGATGAAAAAGCCGTCCCTATCTTGAAAACGCTGCAGAAAAACGGCGTAAAGTCCGCAACCTTTTTCCTGTCAGGCGCGTGGGCGGAACAGCACCCGGATATTGTGAATAGGATTGAAAAAGCCGGATATGAGATCGGAAGCCTCGGTTATGCCTATGTGGATTACACGGATGAAGAACCGGCTAAAGTGCGGCATGATATGCAGAAGGCACAAGAAGTGTTTAAAAAACTTGAAATAAAGGATGTAAAACTTTTGCGTTCCCCGACCGGCCATTTTGACAAAACGGCATTAAAAATTGCGGACCAACTGGGGCTTACAATGGTTCACTGGAGCGTCAACACCGATGACTGGAAAAACCCGGGCACCGCAAAAATTATTGAAAAAGCAAGCACAGCCGAAAACGGGGATATCATCCTGCTGCACGCTTCTGATGCCGCAAAGCAGACGAACAAAGCCCTGCCGCAAATCATCCGCCACTTGTCGGATAAAGGAAAATTTGTGACCGTTTCCGAAATGATTGCAAACGGCAAAGCAGAAACGAAAGTGATTCCTTAAAGCCACAGGCCCACTTGGTATATCGTTGTTAGGAGAAGAGAAATACAATGTGTTAAAATGAATGATATGAAAGGATATCCAAATGGGCTTGCAGGTGAATGGAATAATGAAGCAAATTTTCAGCACAGTGGTCCAATTTCGCGGGTCACATGAAAAATTCGGTTATATGCAGGGGCTTGCATTAAAAGAATCCCTTTCCATCCAAAACCGCGACAATCAATGGAAAGTCAGAAAACCGCGGTTTGTAATCGACCTTAACGAAACGAAAGACGCAATCACCCGCTTTGCACCCGGAATCTGGGACGAGTTGTGCGGATTGCAGGAAGCACTGAAATGGCCGATGGAAAAAGTTTTGCAGGAATTTGGCGGCTACCGGGTGGATTACACAAAATCAGGCTGCTCGATTTTAACAGGCGATGGCTATCTCATCCGCAACTATGATTACCATCCTAAAACCTATGAAGGACGCTATGTCCTGTACCAGCCAACCGACCAGGGGTACGCGATTGCCGGGCCGAGCCAGCGCGTCACCGGGCGGATGGACGGCATGAATGAAAAAGGGCTCGCCATCGGCTATACGTTTATCCATCGAAAAAGTCCCGGCGACGGGTTTATTTGCTGCATGATTGGCAGGCTGCTACTGGAATCATGCGTAAATATTGACGAAGCCGTTGCCATGTTAAAAGAAATTCCGCACCGCCATTCATTCAGCTATGTCGTTTATGATAAAAGCGGGGAAACCCGGATTGTCGAAGCCTCTCCGCGCGCGGTCGCCGTGCGGAACGGAGATATTTGCACCAATCATTTTGAAACCCTCAGCAAAGAAAACCGGCATCATCTCAGCGATTCGATGCGCAGAACCGCCATTTTGGAACAGGAAAAAGGGCATCTATCCAGCGCCCGGGACGCGTTTCAATTATTAAATAGCCGGGATAAAGGCGTTTTTTCAGAACTATACGCTAGCTGGGCGGGCACAATCCATACTTCCGCTTACCTGCTAAAGCAAATGGAAGCCTGGTTCGCTTTAGGCGGTGACTGCTAGCCGGTGAAAATTGACTTTGCCAAATGGCTGTCAGGAGAAGACTTGCCCATTGAAAAGATCACCGGCGAAGTGGATACGGATATCCCCTTCCTCCATATGGACAAAGGGGCCGACTGGTTTCAAAAATGATCGAAACCGCGGTCATGAACCATGGATTCCGGCCGCGGCATCCTTTACCGGAAAAATGCTGCGGTTGCAAAAATGGAATCATCCGGTGCTCTGTGTCGTATGGAGCAGAAGCCATGGACTCTTCTATTGCTTTTTTCATGGGCCGCGGGCGTTTCAAGCGTTCCCACTGTTATCGTGTCTATTGCCAGCTGAGAAAATTTTTATGCATTTACTGCCCAGACAGCAAAAACCGGATACCCCATCAGGCTCCGGTTTTAGTTTGCCGTCTTTTCTTCTGCGATCTTGCGCAATGCTGCTTTTTCCTCTTTTTCCTTTTGGGAGCGCTTTAAAAAATGTGGAAGCGCAAGCAGCTGGTAAGCATTGCAGATGAGAAGCGGGAAAAGCATAAGATAAAGCGAGGATATGCTATTGACACGCAAAGCTGGCACCCACTCGAGAATGGTCACTGCCACCATGAAAAACAAGGCAGGAATAAAAGCCCCTGCACTTTTTGCCTGCTTCGTCTTAGCAGCTGCCGCCACAAACGCGGACACAAGGATCAGTGCTGCAAACAGCAGGGACTGGCGGGTATCCGCGCGGAAGTACACAAAATCGAACAGTACATAACAGGCTGCAACAAGCTGAATGGCCTGCCAAACAAGCCGCGAACGGAAAATGTCAAGCCCGAGCTGGTGCACGGTTAACCAGGCGAAGAAACCTACCTGACTGACAAGACTGAAAATCAAGCCCAACCCCGCAAACCAGAAAAACGCGCCAGCGATGGACAAAAGATCCGCATGGGCAAAATAAGGCGCCATTTCCGGCCAGCGGACGAAAAACCCGAGAATCCCGGCCGACACCCCTCCGATGGCAAGAGCGGCAAAAAAGAAACGAACCCAGTTCCGGCTTGTCAATCCCCATCCCCCTTTGCCTTTAAAGTACCTTTATTGTAACAGAGAATCATGAGAAAAATCCAGCACATCATGCCGGCTTTCCCAACTGTACTGTTTTACCAATCCGCACGATGAAGCCGGTTTTTGCAGAGCTGTAGCACGATCAGGCTCCGGTCCCGGGAAAAAATTCCAGTGCTTTTAAGCCTCCCCGCCGAGCGCATAATCCGAAAAGAACTTCACATATTAAAGATAGAATGAAGAAGGGAGCCAAAAGCATGAAACCAAGAACCGTTTTGCTCCTGATCAGCCTTTGCGCTGCCCTTACAGCCTGCTCGGGCGAGGCTTCAACAGGCGGGCAAGCGGATTATAACCAGACGAAAAAAATGGTCATTGACATATTGAAAACCGATGAAGGAAAAAAAGCGCTGCAGGACGTGATTACAAGCGACGGAATGAAAAAGAATCTGGTCATTGACAAGGCGTACATGAAAGAAGCGATCGAACAAACATTAACTTCCGATAAAGGCAAGGCTTTTTGGAGAGAAGCCATGCAGGATCCGAAATTTGCCGCCGCGGTTGCAGACAGCATGAAAACTGAAAACAAAGCGCTGTTGAAAAGTTTGATGAAGGATCCGGATTACCAGGCAATGATGATGGATATTTTAAAAGACCCGGCTTACGAAAAAGAAGTGCAAACGATGCTAAAGAGCAAAGAAATGCGGAAAACCATGCAGGAGGTTGTCATCGATACGTTTAATGACCCGGCTTTTAAAGCGAAAATGGAAGACAGTCTGCTGAAAGCGGCGAAAACGATGAAAGACAAAAAGTAGCGGCGGGATTTGGCTCCGCCGCTTTCCACATTTATTTTTTCAGCTTGTCCACAATTTTTTGTGCGATTTCCGTATAAATTTTTCCGAGCCGGTGGTCTTCGGCATAGATGGACGGCGCGAAATCATGTTCATTCCAGTCCGGCTGCTGAAGCGGGAGCTGACCGAGCACTTCGGTCCGCAATTCTTCGGCAAGTTTTTCCCCGCCGCCGCGACCAAATACATACTCGCGTTCGCCGGTCACCTTGCTTTCAAAATAAGCCATATTTTCAATGACACCGAGCAAATTGTGTTCCGTCCGGAGTGCCATCGCGCCGGCCCGTGCCGCAACGAAAGCCGCAGTCGGATGCGGGGTTGTCACGATAATCTCATTGCAGCGCGGCAGCATCGAATGGATATCGAGCGCCACATCCCCGGTGCCCGGCGGCAAGTCAAGCAGCAAATAATCGAGGTTGCCCCATTCCACTTCATGGAAGAAATTGTTCAGCATTTTGCCAAGCATCGGCCCGCGCCAGATCACCGGCGCATTGTCTTCTACAAAAAAGCCCATCGAAATGACCTTGACCCCGAACCGTTCCACCGGGATAATTCTTTCTCCGCGGACAACCGGACGCTGCATAATGCCCATCATGTCCGGCACGCTGAATCCGTAAATATCGGCATCAATCAGGCCGACCTTTTTCCCAAGGCGGGCGAGTGCAACCGCCAAATTGACGGAAACGGTCGATTTCCCAACGCCGCCCTTGCCGCTTGCAATGGCGATAAATTCCGTTTTGGCGGAGCCGAGCGGGTTTTTGTTGTCTTCCTGCAACAAATCGCGGAACCGGTCGAGCGTTTCTTTCGGCAGTTCGCCGAAACGGATGCCGACTGTATTCGCGCCAATCCCCTTCAATGCTTTCACAATGGCCATCTGCAGCTGCAGCTGTTCGCTTGTACCAGTTTTGGCAATCGCTACTTTGACACTGACATGCTGGATCTCTTCTTTGATTTTGATTTCGAGGATCCCTTTTGTTTCTTCCAGCGTTTTATGTAAAAAAGGATCTTCAAACCCTTTTAACACGTCGTAAACCTGTTGTTCCGTCAACATTTTCTACACCATCCTTAAAATGAAGTCGTTTCCAGCTTGATTCCAGTATACCATACAATGGCAGTGTTTTGCGCTGGAACGGCTCCGGATGCTTGTCAGTTCTTTAAGTCCTTTTCTTTTGTAAAGTAGCGCATAATCCCTTCATAAATGGATGCCGCCACCTTTGTCTGGTACGCATCGGATTTTAATTGCTCCCGCTCCCCGGGATTGGACAAAAACCCGATTTCCACAAGGCAGCCCGGTTTTTTCGCATGCTTCAGCAAATACACATTGGACAATGTTTTGGAAGCCCGGTTTGTATTTTCGAGATTCCGGACCAGCTCCGCCTGGATAAACGTGGCGATCCTTTTATTTTCAATCATAGTCGGGGCGTAAAAAGTCTGGGCGCCGTGCCACTGCGATTGCGGAATAGCGTTCAGATGGATGCTGATAAAAAGGTCCGCTTCCGACTCGTTGATCAGGGAAAGCCTTTTTCTTAAATCCTCCACTTTGCGGCGGCTGTAGCCCTTTGTCTCGTTATCAGCAAGGTCTGTATCCGTTTCGCGCGTCATAATAACAAGCGCGCCCTGCTGCTGAAGATAGTCTTTGATTTTGGCCGCCACACTTAAGGCAACATCTTTTTCCAGCACTTCATCTCCCGTTGCCCCGCCGTCCGGCCCCCCGTGCCCCGGATCCAGATAGATGATTTTCCCGGAAAGCGGCAGATTCCACGGGCGCCACGTATCTTTTTGGAAAAACTCAAACTGCACAAGTAAAAATAAAAGGGTGACACCAAGCAGAAACCCCGCAATTTTGATTTTCCGTTTCATCACAATCTCCCTCTCCCTGTCCTTATTGAAAAGTTATGGGACAAGGGAGGAAAATAGAACTGCAAAAAAGGGAGCCGCAAAACGGGCATCCCCTAATGAAGCCGCAGTTTCCGCCTTTGTTCGCCTTTTTTAAAGCCGTAAGACCAAAAGTAGTCGGCAAACTGCTCGCATGTATAGTAAATGGACTCCTGCATCGTATCATTGCCGAATGTCCAATAAAGCCAAAAATTGTACAGAGTATCTGTAATATGCTTTAATTCGGTTTCGCACCGTTTCTTTGCCTGCTCGGCCGGCTCGCCGTAATACCCGAACCGGCTGTAATGGCCGCCCAATAAATAGGCTTCAATGGCGACATCGTAACACCCTTCTTCGATCCCCTGCTCCATCCACGCTCCCCCGTTGATCCGGAACGAACCGAAATGGGACTGGAAGCTTTTCTTCAGCACTTCAACCGGCAGTTCGCGGAGCAAATTGCGTTCCGCCTTCATTTGCCTCTCCCGTCTTTTCGCAGACAGGGTGGTAATGACTTCATTCATCTCTACCCACTCCTTACCGGTATTGTACGCGGGCGTAGAGGCGTCGATACTTTATAATGATTTCCAAACAAGGAATCGATATCGCAACATGGGCGCGCGCTTTAAGCCAACACACCGCTCAGGAGCGCGCATCCTTTTTTTCAGTATGCTCCGGCTCCTGGTCAAATCCCCGGTCATCAATCCGGCATGCCTCAAGCGGGATGACTTTTGTCCGCTTTACGAGCTTGTAGCCGAGCCACATGATGGCAAAAAGCGGGATGCCGAGATACGCGGCAATGGCGCTCATCCAGTCGATACGGCCGCCGAGGAATGCCTGATAATCCTGCGCAAGAATAACGATCACGCCGACAATCAGCGCAAAAATCGGGCCGAACGGGTACCATTTCGCATGGTAAGGGAGATCGTCAAGTGAACGTCCCTGGGCGAGATACGCTTTCCGGAAACGGTAATGGCTGGCGGCAATCCCGAGCCAGAAAATAAAGCCCGTGACGCCCGCTGCATTCAACAGCCAGATATAAATGGCGCCGTCCCCGAATGCGGATGCGAGAAATGCAAGCGCGCCGACAATGGCCGTGGCAACAAGGGCTGCGACCGGCACACCGCGTTTGTTCAGTTTGCCGAAAAACTTCGGCGCCTGGCCTTCATGGGCCATTGCATACAAAATCCTTGTGGAAGCATACAGGCTCGAGTTTCCCGCCGACAGCACAGCCGTTAAAATGACCGCATTCATCAGGGATGCAGCAAATGCAAGCCCCGCTTTTTTAAAGACAAGCGTAAACGGGCTCACCATTACATCCGTACTTTGCAAACTTTTTGTCGTATAAGGGATAATCAGCCCGATGACAAGAATTGCAAGGACATAAAACAACAAAATGCGCCAGAAAATGCTTTTGATTGCTTTCGGCACGTTTTTGCGCGGATTCTCGCTTTCCCCGGCTGCAACGCCGACAATTTCCGTCCCCTGGAATGAAAATCCGGCTGTAATGAACACGCCAAGCACGGCAAGCGCACCACCGTGGAAAGGCGCATCCCCGATTGTAAAGTTTTTAAAGCCGGCCGGTGCCCCGCCCAATATGCCAAATATCATCAAAAAGCCGGTAACAATAAAAAGGATAATGGTCGCCACTTTGACAAAGGAAAACCAGTACTCTCCTTCGCCATAGCCTCTCACGGACAAAATGTTCAAAAGAAAAATCACGAGCAAAAACAGGCCGCTCCACAACCAGCTGGGGCTGTGCGGAAACCAAAATTTCATGACCAGCGTCGATGCCGACAGTTCCGCTGCAAGACAAATGGCCCAGCTGTACCAGTAATTCCAGCCGAGCGCAAAACCGAGCGCCGGATCAATAAAGCGGGTTGCATACGTACTGAATGCCCCGCTTGTCGGCATAAATGAAGCCAGTTCCCCGAGGCTTGTCATAATAAAATAGACCATCACACCGATAACCAAATAGGCAAGCAGCGCTCCCCCCGGGCCCGCCTGGTAAATCGCGGCGCCGCTTCCGAGAAAAAGCCCGGTCCCGATCGAGCCGCCGAGTGATATCATGGTCAGATGCCGCGCCTTTAAACGCCGTTTCAGGCCGGATTTTTGTGTTGCCATCGTATGTTCATCTCCATTTATCTATCATACGCATCTGGTTAAAATAAATCACAACGTCCATACCATAGCACAAAAAATTCCGGATGAAAACAGGATTTTGCATATTTCCAGCATTTTGTTGCATAATCTTACATCCCTATGTAGAAAAACGTGCAGCAAGGTCTTGCACCTGCTGCACGTTTGCCGTTTATAAAACCGGCTACTTTTCGATGTACCCTTTTTCTTCCAAAAAGCGGATCACCTGCCCGACAGACTGTTCCAGCGGCTGTTTGTCGGTTTCCACGACAAGTTCCGGATGTTCCGGGGCTTCATAAGGGGCATCTATACCGGTAAAATTTTGTATTTCCCCATTGCGGGCTTTTTTGTATAAGCCTTTCGGGTCCCGCTGTTCACATGCTTCCAGCGGGCAATTCACGTAAATCTCTACGAATTCATTGTCTTCGACCAGTTCGCGCACCATGTCCCTGTCAGCACGGTACGGTGAAATGAACGCCGTCAGCACCATTACGCCGGCATCCACGAACAGTTTTGACACCTCTCCGATGCGGCGGATATTTTCTTTCCGGTCTTCCGGGGAAAACCCGAGATTTTTATTCAACCCGTGGCGGATATTATCGCCATCAAGGATATACGTGCGGATCCCCCGCCTGTGGAGTTCCTGTTCAACGGCGACGGACAGCGTGGATTTCCCCGCACCGGATAACCCGGTAAACCAGAGGACTGCGCTGGAGTGCCCGTTTAACCTCCGGCGGTCTTCCTTTTTAATTTTGGTTTCATGCCATGTGATATTGGTTGCTTTCGCCATGCGGCCGGTTCCCTCCTTGTGATTTGTGGACGTTTAATTGTGCACTTTCATCCCTTTGATCAGCACTTCTGCCACTTCCGGCCGGGAAAATTCTTTCGGCGGTTTTTGGCCGACGCGCAGCATTTCGCGCACTTTTGTCCCGCTCAAATGAATATGGTCTTCTTTTCCGTGCGGACAGGTTTTCGTTGTGGCCATATTGCCGCATTTCGTGCAGTAAAACGCATGCTCAAATTTTAAAATGGTGATGCCCAGTTCCTGCTCCACAGTGCTGATCAGTTCCTGTGCTTCATACGTCCCATAATAATCGCCGACACCGGCATGGTCCCGGCCGACAATGAAATGGGTGCAGCCGTAATTTTTACGGACGAGCGCATGCAGGATTGCTTCCCGCGGGCCTGCATAGCGCATGGCGGCAGGGTAAATAACAAGGCGCACACGATCTTTTGGATAATAATGTTTCAAAATCACTTCGTAACTTTCCATCCGGATATCCGCCGGAATATCATCGCTTTTTGTCTCGCCGACAAGCGGGTTTAAAAGCAGCCCGTCAACGATTTCAAGCGCGCTTTTCTGAATGTATTCATGGGCGCGGTGGACCGGGTTGCGCGTCTGGAAGCCGACAATCGTTTTCCAGCCGAGGGATGCGAACAATGCCCTTGTTTCTTTCGGATCTTTATAATAAGCGGCAAACTCGTCATGATTCGGGCGGTTTAAAAGCGTAACCGGCCCTGCAAGATACACATCCCCGTTTTCATATAAGCGTTTAACGCCGGGGTGCGCCGGGTCGGTTGTCCCGTACACGAGCCTTGCTTCCCGTTCTTTGTCCACTGTATACTTTTCTTCCAGTGTGAGCGTGCCGTAGATCACGCCGTCTGCACCTTTTAATGCGAGCGTTTCGCCGGTTTCAAACCTTTCCGCTTCCTCTTCTGTTACGGGAAGCGTGATCGGAATACTCCAGATAAGGCCGTTTGAAAGCCGCATATTTTCCACAACCGTTTCATAATCCTGCTTCCCCATAAACCCGGTCAGCGGGCTGAAGCCGCCGATACCGATCAGTTCCAGGTCGGAGATGCTCCAGTCGGAAACGGTTAATGCCGGTAATTGTTCTGCCTGTTTTAAAGCTTCCGCACTGTGGTTTTCCCGGTTTACCAATATACCGCCGTGCGGGATGCTCGTTGAAAAAGCCATGTTCCAATTTCCTCCACTCGTTTGCATTTTTCCTATAAAAACAATTGGAATACTTCCGTAATATTTATTTTAGCATTAAACAGATTATTTTTGCATTTATTTTTTTGCAGATCTTGGCGGATCACGGTACAGCTCGCCGTAATCATTTAAATAATCCTGGTATAGCTTCTCGACCGCTCATGATATGCCCTGGACTGAAAGACTTCCTTCAAGGGCAAGCAAGTATCTCCGTGATGTCTACACGCTGCATCAAATCGTCAAGGCTTGTTTGCAGTGCCGGGGGAAGAAAAGATTGATTTTCTGCCTCAGCTTCGTTTCGTCTTCCAGCTATGGCAAATGAAAGGTGCCGGCAATTTAAAGTGACAATCAAGTGTATGATCAAACCGTTCTTCGTGTGAAAAAATGATCCGCTTTAATCCGTAAGTTCGGATGGAGAATGGGTCCTAAGTTGCCGCTGGCGGAGATCGCAATTCCATTATGAAGATGCTTAAAAAATGATGAACAAGTTAGCCAGTGCCTTAGCTTCCCTGTTTCCGCGCTTTGTTTACCTGCAGCCATCAAGGGAAAATAGAATGCTGACAGTACATATAAGAAAGGAAGGAAGGAAGGTCCATGAAACGATTCAGCCGTTTGCTTCAGTACATCCTGCCGGCCGCCCTCCTTTGTGCGCTTGTTCCGGGCCGACCCCTGGCTGCATCTGAAAAAGGGACCATTGTTGTCGTGTCTTTTGACGGCATGAAAAACGATTATGTCCACGAACATAAAAAGGAACTGCCGCATTTAAACAAAATTATGAAGCATGGATTTGATGCCAAAGACATTACAGCGGTTTATCCGTCCCTCACCGCCGCCTCCCATGCTTCCATTGCAACAGGGGCCAAACCGGAAAAAACCGGCCTGGTCAGCAATGCATTTCACAATAAAAATTTTAAACTGACGGACACAGAGGATGCCTTCTGGTCTGCGTTGGACGTTCCGGCCATCTGGTCTGAAGGACGGAAACACGGAAAAGTGACGGCGACGATCTGCTTTCCCGGCTCCAACCCGGAAGTTTCAAAGGCGCATGCCGATTACGCCATCTATTACAAGGATACTTTTGCAAAAAGTGACCTTGTCCATCTTACATTCCGTCCCGCCAAAGGATGGAACAATGCCCCGAAAAGCCGGAAACCGCTAAAAGAAGCCGTTTACCGGTTAAAACTTAAGGGAGCAAAGAACCGGACCATTCATGTGCTGGCTGCCGCTCTTCACCATGATGCGTATGACCTTTTCTATTTTTCGGACAACAAAACGATTGAAGATAAAGATGCGCGAGTGGGTGTCAATCAATGGGGCAGTTTCACGTTAAATGAAAATCATCAACCGGCCGGCTTCTGGTTCAAGATGAAAAAAACCGACCGCACCCTGTCGAAAGCGGAAATGTACCGGACAGCGGTCACATCTGCCGCAATCAAGGGACCGGGGGATTTTGCCAAAACGATAAACAGCCTGTTCGGATTTTTCCCTGTGGATGAAGACTTGGCTGCCTTCAAAAAAGGCTGGATTACCCGGACAGAATATGAAGACATCTCCACCCGCTTTGCCCAATGGGTGCAAAATGTCTCCTTATTCATTAAGGATCGCTATAAACCGGATCTGCTCATGTTTTATGAGCCGCAAATCGACCATGAAGAACATGCCTATTTGTCAACAGACCCGCGCCAGCCCGGCTATTCCGATAAAAAAGCAAAAACATATGCGGCCCGGGTCCGTTGGGCGTATCAATTGGCCGACCATACAGTTGGAAAAACATTGCAGTCACTCGGGGAAAATGACAAATTGTTTGTTGTGTCAGACCACGGCATGGAACCGATGCACACTGGGCTCTCTCCGAATTACGAGCTTAAAAAACACGGTCTGCTTGTTTTAAAGAAAAACGGAGAAATTGATTTGAACCGGACAAAAGCGTATGCAGTTGCTTCCGGCACGATGGCCCATGTCTACATCAATTTGAAAGGAAGTGAGAAAGGCGGAATTGTTTCTAAACAAGATTACGGGAATGTGCAGCAGGAGGTGGCAAAAATCTTTTCGTCTGTCCGCGATCCACGCATCCTTGCTTCAAAATCCAAACTGGCGGGTTTCTATCTTTCGGACTGGTGGCAAGGCATAACAAACGGGCATAGCAGCTGGTCCACTACAAAAGAAACCATATCGTCCCTGTATGATACGGTAAAAAATGACCCGGCCCGGCCGTACGAGTCCGTGATCAAAGCGCAAAGCAAAAAAAGTGAGTGGTTTCACCACCCGCATGCCGGTGATGTGACGCTTGTCGCAGCGAGAGGTTACATGATGGATTCGGACATCTCTTCCTCTTTCCATGCCCCGTCCGAACTTAGAAACCACGGTGGCAACCCGGAAAGGAGTGATCTGCGCCCGGTTCTGCTTGCATACGGAAAGGACATTCCGCATAAAAAGGTATCGCGCCGGCTTTCTTTAATCGACATTGCCCCGACGCTTTACCGGATGATGAACGTGCCTGCGCCTTTCTTTGTGGACGGGAAAGAAATAAAAGAACTGGTGCCATAATGGCGGGAGAGAGGGCAAAGCCGCTGCTTGCGGCGGCTTTGCTGTTTTTTTATGGTTGATGTTTAAAATGTAGTCGAAGGATTATCAATTTTATCATCTTTACAAAATATTTATATGCTCAATTATTATTCAGGAGAGGCTAGAACGAGCGTGCCCCCATATAAATAACTATATTATTTTCTATTCCAAAAACGTTGCTGAGCGATAGCAGCGACAAACTCCTCACCGAAGTAAGGATTATTTGCGGCAAAAACGACCCCGAGTAAGTTATTCTTCTCTGTTGCTTTCATATAAGTATGTGCAGTTGTTGCAACACCAATCGGTTTATAATGTTTGTATGCTTCACTTACAAAACGCATGATATGCTGACTGAACCTTGTTTCATTTCCGGAACTTCCGCCAACGATATAGAGTGAATCAAACAGGTTGGGATTTGTTGTTAGAAATGTTTTATTCACTTTGAATCTCGTGCCATCTGTCCCTGTCACCGTTCCAAACTTTTCGCCAACAAAGTCGATAAAAACACCATATTTCCGCAAGAGACCAATGACAGTTTTTACCTCTTTCCCATTAAAATGATTGCCGATTAGAACGCCCACTTTAAGCGAATATGGATATTTTGGCGTATTCATCATGCTAAGAGCCGGGGAACTTGCTGTAACTGGAACTTGCACCCCGCTCGGACGATTCACACCAACATATTCAGCAATAGTGGTTGCCAAACCTTCATCAACATTGGCAAACATATCAACGACTTGCTGGCGAACTGATTGGCTTTTCACGTTTCCGAGCTGAAAGCAAAATGCTTGTGTAATATGCTGCTTCTCAACAGACGACATACTATTCCAAACCAGTCTGGCCTGCGAAAAGTAATCTTTAAACGATTTGCTTTCCGCTTTAATCTTGTGCCCCTCTACCTTCTCCTTGTAATGCACATACCCGCCTTCTGCCGGACTGGAAGTGGCAGGAGTATTATGCGCTAAGGAATTTTTATGATAGTTTATTTTTCCAACATTGATTTTTTGTTGCATATACCCGCCTTGCTGGTTATTGTGAACCGGGCAGATGGGACGATTGATCGGTATTTCATTGAAGTTTGGCCCGCCAAGTCGGTGCATTTGTGTATCACGATAAGCAAATAATCTGCCTTGTAAAACCGGATCATTGGAAAAATCTATTCCCGGGATCACATTTGCTGGATTAAACGCTACCTGTTCTACCTCCGCAAAGAAATTATCAACATTTTTATTTAATGTCATTTTCCCGATAATTTCTACGGGAACCATTTCTTCCGGCCATAATTTGGTAGGGTCTAAAATATCGAAACCATACTTAAATTCATCATCCTCATCAATCATTTGTACACCTAATTCAAATACAGGGTAAGCTCCAAGCTCAATGGACTCCCACAGGTCTCTTCGATGGAAGTCGGGGTCCACCCCACCAATAATTTGCGCTTCATCGATTAGTAATGAATGAACGCCAAGGACAGGCTTCCATTGAAATCTTACAAAAGTAGCTTTTCCATCATCGTTTACAAATCGAAAGGTATTAATACTGAACCCTTGCATCATTCGCCAACTTCTGGGAGCGGTTCGATCAGACATTGCCCACATAATGAAATGAGCAGAAGCTTGATTATTGGCAACAAAATCCCAAAAATTATCATGAGCGGGTGAGGCTTGTGGGATATCATTATGTGGCTCCGGATTAAGCGCATGTATCGCATCCGCTAACTTAAAGGCATCGTTAAGAATGAATACAGGGAATGAGAGCGCTAATAAATCGTAATTCCCTTCTGTTGTATAAAACTTAGTTGAAAAGCCGCGTGGACCCAATGTCGTATCACTTGACCCTTTATTTCCTTGCATGTTGGAAAATCTAACAAATACGGGTGTCTTTTCCCCGGGTTTCTGTAGAAAGCAAGCTTTTGTATATTGTTTCATTGACTTATACAATTCAAATTCCCCATGTGCCCCGAAACCTCTTGCTTGAACAACTCTTTCCGGTATCCGTTCATGGTCAAAATGCATCTGTTTTTCAAAAAAATAAAAGTCCTCCATTAATGTAGGGCCGCGGACTCCAGCTTTTAAAGTCTGTTCATCATTTGAAATCTTTACCGACTCATTGGTTGTAAGTTTCTTACCTACATTGTTAACACGGAACTGTTCTAGTTGCTCATCCTTTCTATTCACGCTCACTTTCTTCCTGTCGTTTGTTGCTTCATCCATGTGATCACCCTTCACAAATAAACTTCAAACTAATATATTCATACGTTGCAATCCGGTAAATTATGCCGGATCACCCTTTTCAATCTACAAGGAGCAACTTGTCCCAGTATTGCTTGAATATCTAAGATATGAACTATCTCCTCTCGAATCTTTTCGGTACGGAAGTTTATTGTTATAACAGTCTTCTTGCATTTGCTGCGTCACATGTGGTCACGGGTTTTTTTGGACATAAAAAAGACCCTCCCCACATAAGTGAAGAGAGCCTTTGAAATGCCAATAATTTAACGTTTCGAGAACTGAGGTGCACGACGAGCGCCTTTGAGACCGTATTTCTTCCGTTCTTTCATACGGGCGTCACGTGTCAGAAGGCCTGCGCGTTTTAACACTGCACGGTATTCAGGATCAGCCTGCAGCAATGCGCGGGCAATACCGTGGCGGATTGCGCCAGCTTGGCCTGTGAAACCGCCGCCTCTTACGTTTACGAGAACATCGTAGCTGCCGTTTGTTTCTGTTATATTCAATGGTTGTTTAATCACTTCAACTAAAGCTTCGAACGGAATGTAATCTTTTACATCACGCCCGTTCACCGTAATATTGCCATTTCCAGGAACTAAGCGGACACGTGCAACAGAACTTTTGCGGCGTCCAGTTCCGGCGTATTGTACTTGTGCCAAAATAATGCCCTCCTTTTAAAATTATCCGCGAAGTTCGTAAACTTCCGGTTTTTGTGCTTCATGCGGATGCTCTGTACCAGCATACACATGTAATTTTTTAAACATTTGGCGTCCAAGAGAACCTTTCGGAAGCATGCCTTTAATAGCCAGTTCCAGCATTTTTTCCGGATATTTCGTTCGCATTTCGCCTGCTGTACGTTGTTTCAAACCGCCTGCAAACTGGCTGTGGCGGTAGTAAATTTTGTCTTCCAGTTTTTTGCCTGTCAATTCTACTTTAGAAGCATTCAGGATGATCACATGATCGCCCGTATCCACGTGCGGTGTGAAAGTTGGTTTATGTTTGCCGCGTAAAATGGATGCCACTTCAGAAGCGAGGCGCCCAAGGGTCTTGCCTTCAGCATCCACTACGTACCATTTACGTTCAACGTCGTTTGCTTTTGCCATATAAGTCGTACGCATGAGTTACCCTCCTAAAAAATATTCACAAAAACACAGTCATGATCTATTGTCATTATCACAATAAGTTTCCGGGGCTTATCGTGGAGTTAAAAAAACAATACCATAGGTTATATTATCGTTTTGGGGCAAGAATGTCAAGCGAATGTTACGCCTGGCCCGGTTGTTTTTATCTTCTTTTGATCATGCGGATTCATGCTCCGTCAATAAGATACTTTCCATAAATACAACCCTTCCGGCGGCGCAGTTTTGCCCGCATAAATCCGGTTCCGTTTTTCAAGGATTTCGCGCATTTCACCGGGGTCGCGTTTGCCACTTCCGATTTCAAGCAAAGTGCCGGTTAAGATCCGTACCATATTGTATAAAAAACCGTTTCCTTTAAAACAGATCACCAATTCATCGTCCTGCTGCAAAAACCGAATCTCTTTTAACGTACGAATCTTGTCTTCCACCTCTGTTTTCGCTGAACAAAAACTCGTAAAATCATGGGTGCCGAGCACGGTCTCAGCTGCTGCTTCCATCGCCTCGATATCAAGCGAATACCAGACCCTTAACGCGTAACGGTGCTTAAACGGACTGCGGACATGAGAAAAATAGATCCGGTAGCGGTATTCCTTCTCTTTTACCGAGTAGCGGGCGTGAAAAGCAGGGTCCGCATATGCCGCTTTCGAGACCGAAATATCGCCTGGAAGCAGGCTGTTTAAAGCGGCCGGCCAGCTTGTTTCCGGAATAGAAAGATCCGTATCGAAATGGATCACCTGCCCCATCGCGTGCACGCCGGCATCCGTCCTTCCGGAAGCCGCCGTTTTCACGTGGCGGCCTTTATGAAGAGTGGCCAGCGCCTTTTCAATTTCCTGCTGGACCGTCCGCTGCCCCGGCTGGACCTGGTACCCCGCGAATCGGGAACCATCGTAACTGACCGTACATTTTACGCGCTTCATAAAATCCCCCCGTCACGGAACAGCACGAGCAGGACAATAACGACGGCCAGCGCACAAATGGACAGCGTATCAGCCGTACGCCAGACGAGCAGGCGGTATTTCGTCCGCCCCTCCCCGCCCTGGTAACCCCGGGCCTCCATTGCCGTTGCCAGCTCTTCCGCACGTTTGAACGAACTGACAAACAGCGGAATTAATAGAGGAATAATGGCTTTCACCCGGTCTTTTATACTCCCGCCGGAAAAATCGACACCCCGGGCCATCTGCGCCTTCATGATTTTTTCCGTCTCGTCCATTAATGTCGGAATAAACCGCAGGGAAATGGACATCATTAATGCCAGTTCATGGACCGGAAATTTTACTTTCCGGAGCGGCGCAAGCAGCATTTCAATCCCGTCTGTCAGCGAAATCGGCGTTGTCGTCAGCGTCAAAAGCGATGTTAAAAAGATCAGCAGCATAAACCTGAGCGAAATAAACACACCCTGCCGGATCCCTTCACTATAAATATGAATAAATGCATAATGGAAAACAAGGCTGCCCTCGCGATTGAAAAATAGCTGCAGAAAAAAAGTAAAAATGACCAGCCATAAAATCGGCAATAACCCTTTAATAAAAAAGCGGACAGGAACTCTTGAAACCAGCATCACAAGCAAGGTAAAGATTACCAGAATCCCGTAGGTGACCGCATTATTGGCCAAAAATACAATACAAATAAAGACAAATACAAAAATCAATTTTGAACGTGGATCCATCCGGTGAATGACGGAATCGCCCGGAATATAGCGCCCGAAAATCATTTTTTCCATCATACGCGCCCACCCCGTTTCAAAACCGATTGCAATGCTTCCGCAAGTTCTTCCACTGTCAGGCATGTCTTATTGAACTTCATACCGGTTTTTTCCTCGAGCATCGTCTGGAAGCGGACAATCTCCGGCACGCTTAATCCCCATTTTTCAAGCAATCCAGGATCGGAAAAGATGTCACGGGGTGCGCCTTTTTTCATCAATTTCCCCTGATGCAAAATGACGAGTTCATCGGCATATAGGGCGGCATCTTCCATGCTGTGGGTAACAAGCACAGTCGTTAAATGCTTCTTCTGGTGCAATTCGTAAAACATGCCCATCATCTCGTGGCGCCCGCGCGGATCAAGCCCGGCAGTCGGCTCGTCCAGCACAAGCACGTCCGGTTCCATCGCAAGCACACCAGCGATGGCAACTCGCCGCATTTGCCCGCCTGACAGGTCAAACGGCGATTTTGCAAGAATCTCTTCTGAAAGCCCGACAAGCCGGATGAGCTCCCTCGCCCGCTGTTTCGCTTCTTTTTCCGGAACGCCGAAATTCTTCGGGCCGAAACAGATGTCTTTTTCCACCGTTTCTTCAAACAGCTGGTGTTCAGGAAACTGGAACACAATCCCGACTTTTTGCCGGATCGCCTTCAAGTTTTTTTCCTTTTTTCCGGCTTCAATCACCCGGCTGCCGATTGTTACTTTTCCTTTTGTCGGCTGAAGCAGGGCATTCAAATGCTGCAGCAGCGTCGATTTACCTGAGCCGGTATGCCCGATCACGGCGATATAGCGGCCGGACGGGATGGCGAGGGAAATGTCATAGAGTGCAAGCCTTTCAAACGGCGTATTCGGCTGATACCGGTATTCTACTTGTTCAAATGCAATGTCCATAGTGCATCCACCAATTCTTCATCTGTTAAATAAATTTCCGGTAAGTCCAAGCCCCTTGCTTTTAGCGCTTTTGCCATTTTGACCGGGAACGGAATATCAAGGCCAAGCGCAGTCAATGTCTCATCCATTTGAAAAATGTCACGCGGTGTGCCTTCCCGGTAGACCTCGCCGCGGTTCATCACGATCATCCGTTCCGCCTGGGCAGCTTCTTCAAGATCATGGGTAATCGAAATGACGGTCAGCCCTGCTTCTTGTTTCAGCTGTCGAATCGTCTCCAGCACTTCTTTGCGGCCGACCGGATCGAGCATGGACGTGGCTTCATCCAAAATGATCACTTCCGGCTTTAGCGCGATGATCCCGGCGATCGCCACCCGTTGTTTTTGCCCGCCTGATAAATGGTGCGGTTCGCGGTCCAGAAAGTCCGACATCCGCACCCGCTTTAAGGCATCATGGACGCGTTTCACCATTTCCTCACGCGGCACACCGTGATTTTCCAGCCCGAATGCGACATCATCCTGAACGGTTGTACCGACAAACTGGTTGTCGGGATTTTGAAACACCATGCCGACGCGCCTTCTGATCTCCCAGACATTTTCATCCGACAACTTGAGGCCGGAAACCGTTATCGTGCCCTTTCCGGGAAACTGCAAGCCGTTTAAGAGCCTCGCCAGCGTAGACTTTCCGGATCCGTTATGCCCGACAATGGCCAGCCACTCGCCTTTATAAACTTGAAAAGAAATATTTGTTAGTGCATACGTTTCCTGTTCCGGGTAACGGAAGGAAACCTGGTCGATGTCAATGATCACGTTCGTGCTGTCTGCCAATGCCGGATTCCTCCTCTGTAACCTGCTTTTTAGCACGGTTAAAACATGCTAAGCAATCCTTCGCTATTCTCTTCAACTTCATTTCCATCCTGATGGCGGCACCGCAAAGTTGCTTGGGTGTTTACCCAGCCTTTATGCGCCTCGCCACGCGTCAGCAACAGCCCGTTTACAAACGGCTTCTCTTCCGAACGATGATAACCAATGTTTCGCCCGTTTGCTTGTATTTATATTTTACCGTATTGTCGTGCAGTTTGGCGGGTAAAATATCCCCATAATAAAAAAGCCTGCACCCCTCTTCAGTGTAGACGTTAACAATCCGGCGCACAGAAATAAAAAGGGGTGCAAGAGCTAGACGGGCACAAAATGCGCCCATCGTAACACTCACAGTTTATTGCATCACACATAAACGAAAGGGTTTCGCAAGTACAGACCATCCCAGCGCTGCAAAGTCTGCGATTACAAACCGAAAAAAGATAGAAAAAGGGCAAAGAAGCAGTTAAGAACCTTTCAACTGTCCAGCCCTCAAGAAAATCATTCGTTTACTTGCTCTTGATCTTGCTCTTGATTCTGATCTTGCTTTTCTTTTTCAACGAATTCAATAATGGCAACCGGTGCACCATCTCCGCGGCGCGGGCCTACTTTCAAGATGCGGGTGTAGCCGCCCCGGCGATCCGCGTAACGTTCTGCAATGACCGAGAATAATTTTTGAACAGCATCCTGTTTTGTTTCTTCGTCAGCTGTTTCATGGCGTACAAATGCAGCAGCCTGGCGACGGGCATGAAGATCACCGCGTTTTCCAAGCGTAACTAATTTTTCAACAACTGAGCGTAATTCTTTTGCGCGTGCTTCAGTTGTTTCGATACGTTCATTAATGATAAGGTCTGTTGCCAAATCGCGCAGTAATGCTTTACGTTGGGCGCTTGTGCGTCCTAACTTTCTGTAAGGCATGAAGTTCCCTCCCTTATGTTGGATTAATCGCTTTGCCTTCTAACCGGCTCAGTCGTCTTTACGCAAACCTAAGCCCAAATCTTCGAGCTTTGCTTTGACTTCTTCAAGGGACTTGCGGCCAAGATTCCGGACTTTCATCATATCTTCTTCCGTTTTATTGGCCAGTTCCTGAACGGTATTGATGCCGGCACGTTTCAGGCAGTTATAAGAACGGACTGAAAGATCAAGTTCCTCAATTGTCATTTCAAGCACTTTTTCTTTCTGGTCTTCTTCTTTTTCCACCATAATTTCCGCATTTTGTGCTTCATCTGTCAGTCCGACGAAGATGTTCAAATGCTCGGTTAAAATTTTGGCGCCCAAAGCAATTGCTTCTTTCGGGCCGATGCTCCCGTCAGTCGTGACATCCAGTGAGAGCTTATCATAATTGCTGATTTGCCCTACCCGGGTATTTTCGACCTGGTAGTTCACGCGTTGAACCGGGGTATAAATAGAATCTATTGGAATGACACCAATTGGATGGTCTTCCCGCTTATTTTGATCAGCAGGAACATAGCCGCGGCCTTGGTTGGCGGTCATGCGCATACGCAAATGCCCGTTTTCGGCAACCGTCGCAATATAGAGATCCGGATTTAAAATCTCCACATCGCTGTCATGCGTAATATCGGCTGCTGTCACAGCGCCTTCTCCCTGAACATCAATCTCAAGCGTTTTTTCCTCATCGGAATAGATTTTTAATGCCAGCTTTTTGAGGTTCAAAATAATGCTGGTCACATCTTCAACAACGCCTTCAACTGTCGAGAATTCGTGCATCACGCCATCGATTTGGATGGAAGTGACAGCGGCACCCGGGAGTGAGGATAATAGGATACGACGTAAGGAGTTACCCAAAGTAGTACCATATCCACGCTCAAGCGGTTCTATGACGAACTTGCCATAAGTAGCGTCATCGCTGACCTCAACCGTTTCAATTTTTGGCTTTTCAATTTCGATCATTCAAATTAACCCTCCTTCAAAACGTCGAAACCCCGTATAGCACCCCAGAAAGAGCCCTATTCGAAATTCCCCATGCAAAATTCCCTATTATGCATAACAACTGGATCATTCAAATCATTTTTTTTGCAGATTATGCATCATATCCCATTATTGACAAGGATACAAAATCTATACAAAAAAAATCAGACACGGCGACGTTTTGGCGGGCGGCAACCATTATGCGGCACAGGTGTTACGTCTTTAATGGCTGTAACTTCAAGCCCGGCAGCCTGCAGGGCACGGATGGCGGCTTCACGGCCTGCACCAGGTCCTTTTACAGTTACTTCCAAAGACTTCATCCCATGTTCCATCGATGCTTTCGCGGCTGTTTCAGCAGCCATTTGTGCAGCAAACGGCGTTGATTTACGGGAACCTTTGAAACCGAGCGCACCGGCACTGGACCATGCAACAGCATTCCCATGCACATCCGTGATCGTAACGATTGTATTGTTAAAAGTGGAACGAATATGAGCGACTCCTGATTCAATATTCTTTCTTACGCGGCGTTTACGCGTATTTGTTCTGCGTGCCATATGAACAACCTCCTTTGCTTATTATTTCTTCTTACCGGCAACCGTTTTACGCGGGCCTTTGCGTGTACGGGCATTGTTTTTTGTGTTTTGCCCGCGAACAGGAAGACCGCGGCGGTGGCGGAGACCTCTGTAAGATCCGATTTCCATCAGGCGTTTAATGTTCAGAGAAACTTCACGGCGAAGGTCTCCTTCTACTTTCAGCCTGTCCACGATGTCACGAATTTTGTTTACTTCATCCTCTGTTAAGTCGCGGACGCGTGTATCTTCAGAAATTCCGGCCTCAGCAAGAATTTTTTGTGCAGTTGATTTACCAATTCCGTAAATGTATGTTAAAGAAATAACAACACGTTTATCACGTGGAATGTCAACACCGGCAATACGAGCCATACAGGTGCACCTCCTTCAAATTTATCCTTGTTTTTGTTTGTGTTTCGGATTTTCACAGATTACCATTACTTTGCCTTTTCTGCGGATAACCTTGCATTTTTCGCAGATCGGCTTCACAGATGGTCTAACTTTCATGGTTTACCCTCCTTAATATACGGAGTACAAGCCCGGTACCTTTTTTCCAAACAGATTCCCCAGGCAGACTTTCCGTTTCACCGAAAAAGCCGTGTATCTACATTATTTAAAGCGGTACGTAATTCTACCGCGGGTCAAATCATACGGAGACAGTTCAACTGTTACTTTATCACCCGGCAAAATGCGGATAAAGTTCATCCGGATTTTTCCCGACACATGTGCAAGAACAGTGTGACCATTTTCTAATTCTACCTTAAACATGGCATTCGGCAAAGTTTCGCTCACAATGCCCTCAACTTCAATAACGTCATCTTTCGCCATCGAACTTTTCTCCCTCCTCCTAACATTTAGGACCTGGCAATGATACTTTTCCAAAACCTTAAAACGATCAGGCTCGCCAAAACTCCCTCTTCAGGAAGCGGTCGGCCTGCTGCATATTCACGTAAACCGGCTGATCCGAGGGGCCGGCAAGAGCTGATAAACGTTCCCAAGGTTACATGGTTCTTTCATGTCAGTCTTGACCAATCCCATGTCCGGCATACATGTGAACGAACGAAAGCCATTTGCACAGAATTGAATTGCATGAGAGACGTTCGAATGACGCTTACTGGCAATCCTGACAACGGAAGCCGCCTTCCTCATCTATTGATTACAAGTTAACGGATGAAGCAAATCGCCAATAAAACAGAGCCGTCATTTCACCCGTGAAATATCCAGCGGTGAAAATGCCACGAAAACCATTATAACCTTTTTAAGCGGAAATTGCATCAAACTTGAAAAGTTTTTTACCGTCAGGACATGGCCGAAAAGCCGGCCGGTTAAAACTTCCAAAGGTGGTTTCCATCCAACGTGATTGCGGCTCTCATGAATTCACCAAGTCGTTCACGTTTAACCCAGTTGGCTCAGCAATTGATCGATATCCGCAAAAACTTGATGAATATCCTGCTGGCCGTTTACATTCCGCAAATAGCCTTTTTCCTCATAAAAGTCCAGTAGCGGCCGGGTTTGTTTCATATTGACATCGAGCCGGTTCCCGACAGTTTCTGCGTTGTCGTCCGCCCGTTGGTACAGCGGGCCGCCGCATTTGTCGCAAACGCCCTCCGTTTTTGGCGGATTAAACACGAGATGGTAAGTCGCACCGCAATGTTCACAGATTCTCCGGCCGGTCAGCCGCTCTGTCAGAATCTCCCGGTCCACCTCAATATTGATGACATAGTCAAGCTGTTTGCCAAGGCTGCTTAAAATATTTTCCAAAGCTTCTGCCTGGGCAACCGTCCGCGGGAAACCGTCAAGCAGGAAGCCATTTTTGCAGTCATCCTTGCTTAACCGTTCGCGCACGATCCCGATCGTTACTTCGTCAGGGACCAGTTCGCCTTTGTCCATAAAGGACTTGGCTTTAAGCCCCAGCTCCGTTTCTTCCTTTATTGCCGCCCGGAACATGTCTCCGGTGGAAATGTGAGGAATGGCATACTTATCAATGATTTTTTCGGCTTGAGTCCCTTTACCGGCTCCGGGAAGGCCCATTAACACTAGATTCATCGTACAGCCCCCTTATTCCTGACATGGTCTCAAAAAAACGAAACCATTTTTATTTGATAAAGCCTCTGTAATGGCGTTTAACAAGCTGTGCTTCCAGTTGCAGCATCGTTTCAAGCGCAACCCCGATCACAACGAGCAGGCTTGTGCCGCCGATTCTGGCGGAAGCCGGGAGCCCGATGACATTCGTGAAAATGACAGGCAGAATGGCAATCACAGCAAGAAAGATCGAACCGACAAATGTCAGCCGGTATAAAACCGAAGTGACATATTGCTGTGTGTTTTTGCCCGGGCGGATCCCCGGAATATAGCCGCCTTGTTTCTTTAAATTGTCGGCAAGCTGCTCCGGATTGACTTGTACGAATGCGTAAAAGTACGAGAAAGCGATAATCAACGCCACATAAATCAAAGCTCCGACCGGTTTTGTATAATCAAAAATATACTGGATGGTGCTTGCCACACTGCTGGAACCGAAAAACGAAGCGATCGTCTGCGGCGCAATAATGAACGAAATCGCAAAGATAACCGGAATGACCCCGGCAGCATTGACCTTTAAAGGCAAATGCGTTGACTGCCTGCCGGTTGTTGCCCTGCCGGAAATGTGCTGGGCATACTGGACCGGTATCTTTCTCGATGCCTGCTGGAAATAGATGACTCCGACCACAATGGCCAGAATAATCAATGCAAGAAAAGCCAGCAAAACAATCTTCAAAAACAGCTGGGAACCGGCATTTTCAATTTGCTGCGCGTAAATCTGGTTGATGGCTGTCGGAATCCCGGCAATAATGCCGGCCATAATCAAAATGGAAATCCCGTTTCCTACACCTTTGGCCGTAATTTGTTCGCCAAGCCACATTAAAAATGTGGTGCCGGCTGTCAGCGTAAGTGCGATGATCAAATACGTCCAGAAACCGGACTTCGTAATCAGTGCCCCTTGCGCCAAATTATTAAAGCCATATGACATGCCGAAGCCTTCAATCAAAGCCAGGATAACCGTAAAATAGCGTGTAAACTCATTCAGCTTACGACGCCCCACTTCACCCTGTTTTGCCCACTCGGCAAACTTCGGCACAACATCCATTTGCAAAAGCTGCACGATAATGGAAGATGTGATATATGGCATAATGCCCATTGCAAAAATGGAAAAGTTCTTCAGCGCACCGCCCCCAAAAGTGTTTAGAAAACCAACTAAACCGTTTTGGGTGGAGGCATCCAAAACGGAAGCATCCACATAAGGAACAGGAATAAAGGCTCCTATGCGGAATACGACCAGCATGAGGAGGGTGAAAATAATTTTATTTCTTATCTCACCCACACGCATAAAATTGGCGATTGTCTTGAACATTAAATCACCTCGGCTGTACCGCCGGCAGCTTCTATGGCTTCTTTGGCAGCAGAGGAGAATTTATGTGCTTTTACGGTCAATTTTTTCTCAAGTTTGCCGTTTGCAAGCACTTTTACACCCGATTTTTCCTTGCTGATGACACCTGTTTCCAATAAAAGGGCAGGCGTTACTTCCGTGCCGTCTTCAAAACGGTTTAAAACGTCAAGGTTCACAATGGCATACTCTTTACGGTTAATGTTCGTAAAACCACGTTTTGGCAAACGGCGGAACAACGGGGTTTGACCGCCTTCAAAACCGAGGCGTACACCGCCGCCGGAACGAGCGTTTTGACCTTTGTGCCCTTTGCCGGCTGTTTTTCCGTTGCCGGAACCAATACCACGACCGACACGGTTGCGTTTTTTACGGGATCCTTCTGCAGGTTTTAATTCATGAAGTTTCATGGTTGCACCTCCTTATCTTAAAATCGAAAATTATTGTTCCGATACGGAAACAAGATGGGACACTTTATTGATCATGCCGCGAATTGCAGCATTGTCTTCTTTCTCAACAGTCTGGTTGACTTTGCGCAGGCCGAGCGCTTTTACCGTTTCGCGCTGATCCTGCGGGCGGCCGATGACACTGCGGGTGAGGGTGATTTTCAATTTTGCCATGAGCGTTCCCTCCTTAACCTAATAATTCTTCGACAGATTTATTGCGCAGTTTCGCAACTTCATCCGCACGCTTCAATTGTTTAATGCCGTCCATTGTAGCACGGATCATGTTAATCGGTGTGTTTGAACCAAGCGACTTGGACGTAATATCCGCAATACCCGCAAGTTCAAGGATCGCACGGACAGGGCCGCCGGCGATAACACCGGTACCAGGGGAACCCGGTTTCAGCAAGATTTTGCCTGCACCGAAGTGGCCGACAACTTCGTGCGGAATCGTTGTGCCCGAAATCGGTACCTCAACAAGATTTTTCTTCGCATCTTCAACAGCTTTGCGGATCGCATCCGGCACTTCCTGCGCTTTTCCGGTTCCAAATCCGACATGTCCGTTCCGGTCGCCAACAACGACAAGTGCGGAAAAGCGGAAACGGCGTCCCCCTTTTACCACTTTGGCAACGCGGTTAATCGTAACAACACGTTCTTCTAACTCAAGTTTGTTTGGGTCAATACGTAGCATGTAAAATTTCCCCTCCTTTTTGATTAAAATTGTAATCCGTTCTCACGGGCTGCATCGGCAAGCGCTTTGACACGGCCATGATAGAGGTATCCGCCGCGGTCGAAAACAACTTCTTTGATGCCTTTTTCCATTGCGCGCTTTGCAATCAATTCGCCCACCTTTTGTGCAGCTTCCGCATTGCCGGTTGACTCAAGGCTCAACTCTTTATCGAGCGTGGAAGCGCTGGCCAGTGTGACGCCATTTGCATCATCAATCAATTGGGCATAAATATTTTTGTTGGAACGATAGATATTCAGGCGCGGACGTTCAGCCGTTCCGCTTAATTTTGCGCGGACGCGTGCATGCCTTTTTTTGCGTACTTGATTTTTATCCGGCTTCGTGATCATCGAATTCACTCCTTTCTCATCCTAGGCGGCATTATTTACCGGTTTTACCTTCTTTTCTGCGTACATATTCGCCTTCATAACGAATCCCTTTGCCTTTATAAGGTTCAGGCGGGCGGACGTCGCGAATGTTGGCGGCAAATGCGCCGACACGTTCTTTGCTTACGCCTTTTACAACAATTTTTGTATTGGAAGGCACTTCGACTTCCAGGCCTTCTTCCGGTTCAAATTCAACAGGATGGGAGTAGCCGACGTTCAATACGAGTTTTTTGCCTTGTTTTTGGGCGCGGTATCCAACCCCGACCAGTTCCAAAGATTTTTCAAAGCCTTTCGACACCCCTTCCACCATGTTTGCGAGCAGTGCGCGGGTCGTTCCGTGCAAAGCGCGGTGGTTTTTGCTGTCTGAAGGGCGTGTTACGTGAATGATATTGTCTTCTACGGTAATGTTAATATCAGGGTTGAAGCTGCGGATCAGCTCGCCTTTAGGCCCTTTAACCGTAACTGTATCTCCGTTAATGGTTACCGTAACGCCGGATGGAATTTCAACCGGTTTTTTTCCTATACGTGACATAATTTACACCTCCGTTCAACGTCAAATGATTACCAAACGTATGCTAAAATTTCTCCGCCGACATTGTTTTTCCGTGCTTCTTTGTCGGTTAAAACGCCTTGAGAAGTAGAAACAATTGCGATGCCAAGCCCGTTCAGCACTTTCGGCACTTCACCTGCTTTTGCGTATACGCGCAGGCCCGGTTTGCTGATACGCTTGATCCCTGTAATGACGCGTTCGTTGTTTGCGCCGTATTTCAGGAAGATCCGGATAATCCCTTGTTTGTTATCCTCGATATATTCAACATCACGCACGAAACCTTCACGTTTTAAAATCTCGGCGATCTCTCTCTTAATCTTGGAAGCCGGGACTTCCAATTTTTCATGACGCACTGTATTTGCATTACGGATACGCGTAAGCAAATCTGCAATCGGATCAGTCATGACCATTTCTTTTACCTCCTTCCCAAATTCGGGTTTTACCAGCTGGCTTTTTTCACGCCAGGAATTTGACCTTTATATGCAAGTTCGCGGAAACAAATACGGCAAAGTTTAAATTTGCGAATGACGGAATGCGGCCGGCCGCATCGTTCGCACCGCGTATAAGCCTGAACTTTATACTTCGGTTCACGTTTTTGTTTCGCAATCATTGATTTTTTAGCCACGTTTTCGCCTCCCTTTTTAGCGTCCGCTTTATTTTTGGAATGGCATGCCGAGCAGGCCTAACAGTTCACGTGATTCTTCGTCCGTGTTCGCAGTGGTGACAATGACGATGTCCATCCCGCGCACTTTGCTGACTTTGTCGTAATCAATTTCAGGGAAGATCAGTTGCTCTTTAATGCCGAGTGTGTAGTTTCCGCGGCCGTCAAACGATTTTTTCGATACGCCGTGGAAATCGCGCACACGCGGAAGCGAAACTGAAATCAGTTTATCGAGAAATTCGTACATGCGCTCGCCGCGAAGCGTTACTTTTGCGCCAATTGGCATCCCTTCACGAAGGCGGAAACCTGCGATCGATTTTTTCGCTCTTGTCACAACCGGTCTTTGGCCGGAAATCAATGTTAATTCTTCTACTGCATTGTCGAGCATTTTTGCGTTTTGAACAGCATCACCAACACCCATGTTGATCACGATCTTTTCAACTTTAGGCACTTGCATAACGGATGTATATTGAAACTTGCTTGTTAAAGCAGGAATAACTTCTTTTTCGTATTTTTCTTTTAGGCGGTTCATGTCGCTTACCTCCCTTCTTCTTCAGGCTTTTTCTTAATTTCCTTAAGCACGCTTAAAACTTCACCGGATTTTTTTGCTACACGCACTTTTTTGTCGTTCCTTATTTCATATCCGACACGTGTCGGCTCATTTGTTTTCGGGTCAATCGGCATCACATTTGACACGTGAATGGGCGCTTCCATGTCGAGAATACCGCCCTGAGGGTTTGCCTGGGAAGGTTTTGCGTGTTTTTTGACAACGTTCACGCCTTCCACAATCACACGGTTTTTTTTCGGATATACCGCAAGGATCGTCCCGGTCTTGCCTTTATCTTTGCCGGAGATCACCATTACCTTGTCACCTTTTTTGACATGCATTACAATCGCACCTCCTTGATTGTCACAAACTATATCGATTAAAGTACTTCCGGAGCCAGTGATACGATTTTCATGAAATTGTTGTTGCGCAGTTCGCGTGCAACCGGCCCGAAAATACGCGTGCCGCGAGGGCTCTTGTCGTCACGGATAATGACGCATGCATTTTCATCGAAACGGATATAAGAACCATCGCTGCGGCGCACTCCGCTCTTTGTACGGACCACAACAGCTTTCACCACATCGCCTTTTTTAACAACGCCTCCAGGTGTTGCTTGTTTTACCGTAGCAACGATGACATCTCCGATATTCGCAGTTTTTCGGCCGGATCCGCCTAATACTTTAATCGTTAAAACTTCACGTGCACCTGAGTTGTCAGCTACTTTTAAACGGGTTTCTTGTTGGATCATCCTCGTTTACCTCCCTTCGGAATCAACCGTATCCGAACTGATACAAATTAGATAATGACTGCTTTTTCAACGATTTCCACCAGGCGGAAACGTTTTGTAGCAGATAACGGGCGTGTTTCCATGATTCTTACGATATCGCCGACTTTGGCTTCGTTATTTTCATCATGTGCCTTGAATTTTTTCGAGTATTTTACGCGTTTGCCGTACAGAGAATGTTTTTTGTAAGTTTCTACAAGAACAGTAACGGTTTTATCCATTTTGTCGGATACGACACGGCCGGTGTATACTTTGCGTTGGTTGCGTTCACTCATGTATCGCGAACCTCCTCCCATTATCGGTTGTTAATTCCAATTTCTCTTTCACGAATGACGGTTTTCATGCGGGCAATCGATTTACGAACTTCACGAATGCGGGCAGTGTTCTCTAATTGTCCAGTCGCAAGCTGGAAGCGAAGGTTGAACAGCTCTTCCTTCAGCGACTTTACTTTTTGTTCAATTTCGGCAGTGGTTAAGTCACGAATTTCTTTAGCTTTCATTAGATTCACCACCAATTTCTTCACGTTTTACGAACTTGCATTTAATCGGCAGCTTGTGGGACGCAAGGCGTAAAGCTTCGCGTGCAACTTCTTCAGGAACACCGGCAATTTCAAACAAAATCTTGCCCGGTTTCACAACAGCCACCCAGCCCTCAGGCGCACCTTTACCGGAACCCATCCGGACTTCAAGCGGTTTTGCTGTATATGGTTTATGAGGGAAAATTTTTATCCATACTTTACCGCCACGTTTCATATAACGTGTCATCGCAATACGGGCAGCTTCGATTTGGCGGTTTGTAATCCAGGAAGCTTCCAAAGCCTGCAAACCATATTCGCCAAATGCAACTTCAGTGCCGCCTTTTGCACGGCCGCGCATTTTTCCGCGGTGTTCACGGCGGTATTTTACACGTTTAGGCATCAACATGATCAGTTTCCCCCTTCCTCGGTTTTTTTCTTAGCAGGAAGGATTTCCCCACGGTAAATCCAAACTTTTACGCCCAGTTTTCCGTAAGTTGTATCTGCTTCAGCATGTGCATAGTCAATATCCGCACGAAGCGTATGAAGCGGAACTGTACCTTCGCTGTAATGTTCTGCACGGGCAATATCCGCACCGCCCAAACGTCCTGAAACCTGCGTCCGGATTCCTTTTGCACCGGCACGCATGGCGCGTTGAATCGCCTGCTTTTGCGCACGGCGGAAAGAAACGCGGTTTTCCAGCTGGCGGGCAATGTTTTCCGCAACAAGTTTTGCATCAATATCTGCTTTTTTAACTTCGACAATGTTAATGTGGACTCTTTTTCCTGTTAAAGCATTCAGCGCTTTACGCAATGCTTCTACTTCCGAACCGCCTTTACCGATCACCATGCCCGGTTTTGCCGTACGGATTGTAATGTTGACACGGTTTGCAGCACGTTCAATTTCCACGCCAGAAACAGAAGCATCCGCAAGGCGCTTTGCGATATATTCACGAATTTTAATGTCTTCGTGCAATAGATCGGCGTAATCTTTTTCTGCGTACCATTTCGATTCCCAGTCACGAATCACTCCGATTCGCAAACCGATAGGATTTACTTTTTGACCCACCAATTATCCCTCCTTTTGATCTGATACTACAATCGTAATATGGCTCGTGCGTTTGTTGATCTGGCTTGCGCGTCCCATTGCACGCGGCCGGAAACGTTTCAATGTAGGCCCTTCATCGACATAAGCCTTTTCCACAACAAGGTCATTTGCGTCCATATCGTAGTTGTGTTCTGCGTTCGCAATCGCAGAGTTGAGTACTTTTTCAATAACCGGCGAAACAGCTTTAGGCGTAAATTTCAAAATCGAAAGCGCTTCTCCTACTTGCTTTCCTCGAATTAAATCAATTACCAGGCGTGCCTTACGAGGAGCAATACGGACTGTTTTCGCGACAGCTTTTGCTTGCATTGGAATACCTCCTCCCGTTAGCGTCTTGTCTTCTTATCGTCACCGGCGTGACCTTTGAATGTGCGTGTCGGAGCAAACTCACCGAGCTTATGGCCGACCATATCTTCCGTGATGTATACCGGAACATGTTTACGGCCGTCATACACAGCGATTGTGTGGCCGACAAATGCAGGGAAAATCGTCGAACGGCGTGACCACGTTTTGATCACTTGCTTCTTGTTGGACTCGTTCAATTTTTCCACTTTCACCATTAAGTGATCGTCAACGAAAGGCCCTTTTTTCAGACTGCGACCCATGAATAGTCCTCCTTCCTGATTAGAGCTACGGTTCAGGCTGCGAACCGTAGTTCAACAGTATTATTTTTTACGGCGCCGTACAATAAATTTATCTGAAGTGTTTTTCTTCTTGCGCGTTTTGTAACCAAGTGTCGGTTTACCCCATGGTGACATCGGTGATTTGCGTCCGATTGGTGCTTTACCTTCACCACCACCGTGCGGGTGATCATTCGGGTTCATAACAGATCCGCGGACAGTCGGGCGTACACCCATCCAGCGCTTGCGGCCTGCTTTACCGATGTTGACCAGTTCATGCTGTTCGTTGCCAACCTGACCGACCGTTGCGCGGCAAGTTGCAAGAATCATGCGCACTTCACCGGAATTCAGGCGGACAAGCACATATTTGCCTTCTTTACCAAGCACTTGTGCAGAAGTACCGGCAGAACGGATCAATTGGCCACCTTTGCCCGGTTTCAATTCAATATTATGGATGACCGTACCAACAGGAATGTCAGAAAGCGGAAGTGCATTTCCGACTTTAATATCTGCATCCGGTCCGGACATAATTTCCATGCCAACAGTTAGATTTTTTGGTGCAAGAATGTACCGTTTTTCACCGTCTGCATAGTGAATCAAAGCAATATTAGATGAGCGGTTCGGGTCATACTCGATTGTGGCAACGCGCCCTGGTATACCATCTTTATCGCGTTTGAAGTCGATAATCCGGTACTGGCGCTTATGGCCACCGCCCTGATGACGAACAGTTAATTTCCCCTGGTTGTTGCGGCCTGCTTTTTTCGAAAGCGGAGCAAGCAGTGATTTTTCAGGTTTATCCGTCGTAATCTCCGCAAAATCCAAAGCCGTCATGCCGCGACGCCCGTTAGAGGTTGGTTTGTATTTTTTGATCGCCATTTTTTTCCCTCCTCTTCAAGTTTGATGGATCGTATTTAGACCTCAAAGATTTCAATTTCTTTGCTGTCAGGTGTTAACGTAACAACTGCTTTGCGGCGCTTGTTTGTATAGCCGGTATAACGGCCCATGCGTTTGAACTTGCCTTTATAGTTCGCAACATTCACTTTCGCAACTTTGACGCCGAAAATTTCTTCTACAGCATCTTTGATTTCTGTTTTATTCGCTTTGACATCTACTTCAAATGTATATTTCTTATCTGCCGTCAATTCCATTGAACGTTCAGTAATCACGGGGCGCTTCAAAACATCACGTGCATCCATTAACCAAGCACCTCCCCTACTTTTTCAACAGCGGATTTTGTCATGATCAATTGATCATGGTTTACAACATCCAAAACATTTACGCCTGTTGCTTCAACAACCGTAATACCCGGAATGTTGCGTGCAGACAATACCACATTTTCGTTCAATCCGTCTGTGACAACAAGTGCTTTTTTATCCACGGACAAATTTTTCAGGACAGCAATAAAATCTTTTGTTTTTGGCGCATCAAAATTTAATGCGTCCAGAACCAAAATATTGTTTTCCCGTACTTTTGACGATAGAGCGGATTTAATCGCAAGACGGCGTACTTTTTTCGGCAGTTTGTAGCTGTAGCTGCGTGGAACAGGCCCGAAAACCGTACCGCCTCCGCGCCATTGCGGGGCACGAATCGATCCTTGGCGTGCGCGTCCTGTACCTTTTTGCCGCCATGGTTTACGTCCGCCGCCGCGTACTTCAGAACGGCCTTTTACTTTGTGAGTACCTTGGCGGAGCGATGCCCTCTGCATGATGATCGCTTCAAATAAAACATGTTCATTCGGTTCGATGCCGAATACAGCGTCGTTTAATTCCACTTCACCGACTTGGGAACCGTTTTGGTTGTATAGAGCTACTTTTGGCATTCCTGTTTCCTCCTTTCTTTACAATTATTTTGCTTTTACAGCTGCTTTAACTGTAACCAAAGCTTTTCTCGGACCAGGAACGTTACCTTTAATCAAAAGCAGATTGCGTTCTGCATCCACTTTGACGATTTGCAGATTTTGAACGGTAACCCGTTCTCCTCCCATGCGTCCAGGGAGTGCCTTTTGTTTGAAGACGCGGTTTGGCGCAATCGGACCCATTGAACCGGGGCGGCGGTGGTAACGCGAACCGTGAGCCATAGGACCGCGGTGTTGTCCGTGGCGTTTAATGACGCCTTGGAATCCTTTTCCTTTTGTAACACCGGTAACATCTACAATGTCACCTTCTGCAAAAATATCTACTTTGACTTCTTGACCAACTTCAAAATCACTTGTGTTTACGCCGCTGAATTCGCGGATGAAGCGCTTAGGTGCCGTATTGGCTTTCGAAACATGCCCTTTTTCCGGTTTGTTTGCCAGGCGTTCCGGTTTGTCTGCAAATCCGAGCTGGATCGCTTCATAGCCGTCCGTTTCAACTGTTTTCTTTTGCAGCACAACGTTTGGTGTTGCTTCAATTACAGTGACCGGAATAAGATCGCCGTTCTCGGCAAAAACTTGGGTCATACCGATTTTTCTTCCTAAGATTCCTTTGGTCATCAGTCACACCTCCTGTTAAATATGTCATGTTTTATCATTAAAGTTTAATTTCAATGTCAACGCCGGATGGCAGATCCAACCGCATCAGTGAATCAACCGTTTGCGGGGTTGGATTTACGATATCAATCAAACGTTTGTGTGTACGCATTTCAAATTGTTCACGAGAATCTTTGTACTTGTGGACAGCACGCAGAATGGTGTAAACGGATTTCTCAGTCGGAAGCGGAATCGGTCCGGAGACGTTTGCACCTGATCTTTTTGCTGTTTCTACAATTTTCTCTGCAGACTGATCCAGAATTCTGTGATCGTATGCTTTTAAGCGAATGCGAATTTTTTGTTTTGCCATTATTTTCCCTCCTTTTTCGCCTATTTGTTAATAGACATTCTCCATGGAAATTTTCCTGGCCCACGCGCCATGGCAAAGCGGCCGGGTGTGCCAGCAACCTCCCACTTCATCGCAGTCAAAGACCAACATAAAAAATTATACACAAAAACCGGGTGTAATGCAACATAAACTTTGATATACTGCTGATTTCAGCAACTTTTTTTATTATACAGGCCTTGTGGCGCAACATCAAGTTTTGGAAAATATTGCTGCAACCCGGACGCGTAAGCATTGAAAAAGCCCGGCCGGGATAACCTGGCCGGGCTTTTTTTAATAACCGATTAAGCTTCGATAGCGGAAACAGAACCGGCGCCAACTGTACGGCCGCCTTCACGGATCGAGAATTTTGTTCCTTCTTCGATCGCGATAGGGGCAATCAATTCAACGCTCATTTCAACGTTATCACCAGGCATAACCATTTCAACGCCTTCAGGCAGCGTAATAATGCCGGTAACATCCGTTGTACGGAAGTAGAATTGCGGACGGTAGTTAGAGAAGAAAGGAGTGTGACGTCCGCCTTCTTCTTTCGTTAATACGTAAACTTGTGCTTTAAATTTTGTATGCGGTGTAATAGAACCCGGTTTCGCCAAAACTTGACCACGTTGGACTTCTTCACGTGCAATCCCGCGGAGAAGTGCACCGATGTTGTCGCCTGCTTCAGCATAGTCGAGCAGTTTGCGGAACATTTCAACGCCGGTAACCGTTGTTTGTTTTGGTTCGTCGTTCAAACCGATGATTTCAACAACATCGCCGACTTTCAATTGACCGCGTTCTACACGGCCGGTTGCAACGGTACCACGACCGGTGATGGAGAATACGTCTTCCACCGGCATCATGAACGGTTTGTCTGTGTCACGTTGCGGAGTCGGGATGTATTCGTCAACAGCATCCATCAATTCAAGGATTTTTGCTTCGTATTCAGGGTCGCCTTCAAGAGCTTTCAAAGCAGAACCTTTGATAACCGGCACTTCATCGCCAGGGAAGTCGTATTCGGAAAGAAGGTCACGAACTTCCATTTCAACAAGTTCAAGCAATTCTTCGTCGTCCACCATGTCGCATTTGTTCAGGAATACAACAATGTAAGGCACACCAACTTGGCGGGACAACAGGATGTGTTCACGCGTTTGCGGCATTGGGCCGTCAGCAGCGGATACAACCAGAATCGCACCGTCCATTTGTGCAGCACCCGTGATCATGTTTTTCACATAGTCAGCGTGTCCAGGGCAGTCAACGTGTGCGTAGTGGCGTTTTTCTGTTTCATATTCAACGTGTGCAGTGTTGATGGTAATACCACGTTCGCGTTCTTCCGGAGCACCGTCAATTTGGTCATATGCCCTTGCTTCTGCTTTACCTTGTTTTGCAAGAACAGCAGTAATTGCAGCAGTCAAAGTCGTTTTACCATGGTCAACGTGACCGATTGTTCCAATGTTACAGTGTTCTTTAGAACGGTCAAATTTTTGTTTAGCCATCAGGAAATCCTCCTTAATATTTTGGATTGAGTAAGTATATGGATGCTTTAAAGCTGAAAGGACAGCTTTAAAGCGCTTTGAACCAATCTAGTAAAGTTATACTTCATTGAAGGCAAGAAATCAATTATTCGCCTTTATTTTTTTTGATGATCTCTTCCGCAATGGACTTCGGCACTTCTTCATAATGATCAAATGTCATAGTGAAGACACCGCGTCCTTGCGTGCTGGAACGAAGTGCTGTTGCGTAACCGAACATTTCGGACAACGGAACCATGGCACGGACAACCTGGGCATTTCCGCGTGCTTCCATTCCTTCTACACGACCGCGGCGGGCTGTAACTTGTCCCATGATATCGCCGAGATATTCTTCCGGAATGACGATTTCCACTTTCATCACAGGTTCAAGCAGGACCGGATCACATTTGGATGCTGCATTCCTTAATGCAAGGGAAGCAGCCACTTTAAACGCCATTTCACTCGAGTCAACATCGTGGTAAGAACCGTCATATAGTTTTGCCTTAATGTCAACGAGCGGATAACCGGCAATTACACCGCGCTGCATGGCATCTTCGAGCCCGGCTTGAATCGCCGGAATGTATTCACGCGGAACGACACCGCCGACAATCGCATTTTCAAACTCAAAGCCTTTTCCTTCTTCGTTTGGTGAAAATTCAATCCACACATCCCCGTATTGCCCGCGGCCACCAGACTGGCGTACGAACTTACCTTGGACTTGTGCCGATTTGCGGAATGTTTCACGATATGCAACTTGTGGCGCACCGATATTGGCTTCGACTTTAAATTCGCGTTTCATCCGGTCGACGATGATATCGAGGTGAAGCTCACCCATTCCTTCGATGATCGTTTGTCCTGTTTCCGGATCCGTATGGGCACGGAAAGTCGGGTCTTCTTCCTGCAGTTTTTGCAGCGCAGTCGTCATTTTATCCTGGTCGGCCTTCGACTTTGGTTCAACCGACAGCTGGATAACCGGTTCTGGAAATTCCATCGATTCAAGGATTACCGGATTGTTTTCGTCGCAAAGCGTGTCGCCTGTTGTCGTGTCTTTTAAACCGACAGCAGCAGCAATATCTCCGGCATAAACCTTGTCAATTTCTTTCCGGTGGTTTGCGTGCATCTGCAAAATACGCCCGATGCGTTCGCGTTTATCCTTTGTCGAGTTTTTGACATAAGAACCGGCGCTTAATGTACCTGAATAAACACGGAAGAATGTCAGTTTACCAACGAACGGGTCTGTCATGACTTTGAAGGCCAAAGCCGCAAATGGCTCATCATCGCTGGAATGCCTGAATACTTCTTCCCCTGTATCCGGAAGCGTCCCCTTGATGGAAGGAACATCCGTCGGCGCAGGCAAATAGTCAACAACCGCATCCAACATTAATTGGACACCTTTGTTTTTAAATGCCGAGCCGCACAGTACCGGGAAGAATTCAACATTACAGGTTGCTTTGCGGATCGCAGCTTTCAGTTCTTCTTTTGAAATCTCTTCTCCGCCAAGATATTTTTCCATAATATCTTCATCAACTTCAGCAACTGCTTCAAGCAGTTTTTCATGATATTCTTCCGCCTGGTCACGGTACTCATCCGGGATTTCGCGTACTTCAATTTTCGTGCCGAGATCATCACCGTAGAAAGTAGCGTTCATTTCAATAAGGTCAATGATCCCTACAAAGTTGTCTTCGGCACCGATCGGCAATTGGACCGGATGCGCATTTGCCTGCAGACGATCATGCAGGGTGCTGACAGAATATAAGAAATCAGCCCCGATTTTATCCATCTTATTGACGAATACAATCCGTGGTACACCGTAAGTCGTTGCCTGGCGCCAAACGGTTTCGGTCTGAGGCTCAACGCCGGACTGGGCATCGAGGACAGCAACCGCACCGTCAAGGACACGAAGGGAGCGTTCAACTTCAACGGTAAAGTCCACGTGTCCCGGGGTGTCAATGATGTTGATGCGGTGGTCATTCCATTGTGCTGTAGTAGCAGCGGAAGTAATCGTAATCCCGCGCTCCTGTTCCTGCTCCATCCAGTCCATTTGAGACGCACCTTCATGCGTTTCGCCGATTTTATGAATACGGCCGGTATAATAAAGGATGCGCTCGGTTGTTGTAGTTTTACCGGCATCGATATGCGCCATGATACCGATGTTACGAGTCTTTTCTAAGGAGAACTCTCTTGGCATCTCGTACTTTCTCCTTCCTTAATAGGTGTAATGTAGGAGTATCGGAATATTACCAGCGATAATGCGCGAACGCTCTGTTTGCTTCCGCCATTTTATGCGTATCTTCGCGTTTTTTCACGGCAGCGCCTGTATTGTTGGCCGCATCCATGATTTCGTTCGCCAGTCGTTCTTCCATTGTTTTTTCTCCGCGGAGGCGGGCATAATTGACCAGCCAGCGAAGCCCTAAAGTTGTCCGGCGTTCCGGGCGCACCTCAACCGGCACCTGATAGTTTGCACCGCCGACACGGCGAGCTCTTACTTCAAGTACAGGCATAATGTTTTTTAATGCCTGGTCAAAAACTTCCATTGGATCTTTGCCAGTGCGTTCACGAATAATATCAAAGGAAGAATACAGGATCGTCTGGGCTTTCCCTCTCTTGCCGTCGATCATCATTTTGTTGATTAAACGTGTGACCAGTTTCGAATTGTAAATCGGATCCGGTAATACGTCGCGTTTTGCGACAGGTCCTTTACGTGGCATAAATGATCCTCCTTTCAAGTATGGTTATCGTTCTTATTATTTCTTTTCTTTCGGTTTTTTCGTCCCGTATTTGGAACGGCCTTGTTTCCGGTTGTCAACACCGGCAGTGTCAAGTGCGCCGCGCACGATGTGGTAACGTACACCAGGCAGGTCTTTTACACGTCCACCGCGGATTAAAACAACGCTGTGTTCCTGCAGGTTATGGCCGATACCAGGGATATAAGCCGTTACTTCAATCCCGTTTGTTAAACGGACACGGGCATATTTACGAAGCGCCGAGTTCGGTTTCTTCGGCGTCATCGTCCCAACACGCGTACATACACCGCGTTTTTGGGGTGAAGAAAGATCGGTATTGATTTTTTTGAAACTGTTATAGCCTTTATTCAGCGCAGGTGACTTAGATTTCTCGATTTTTGATTTACGAGGTTTGCGCACCAATTGGTTAATAGTAGGCATCTGTTTTTCCTCCCTTCGAACAATTTAAGTCCACACATCCAGGTGGTTCATTTAATGGCAAAAACAAATTTTTGCGGTTTCTCCCGCAAAAAGTGTTTAATAAATAAGTGCAACAGCTGCAGCTCCGACTTCAATGCCGCACACTTTTCCAAGTTGTTTTTTCGACTCGGCATACGTAACCGGCACATTGAATTGTTCGGCAACGGAAATGACTTTGCCCGTAATATTCGGATCAGCATCTCTGGCAACGAGCAGTTCATCCACATTTCCGGACTTTATCGCTTTCGCTGTTTGTTTTGTCCCTACAACAATTCTTTTCGCCTGATTTACTTTTTCATAAGACATCGCAATATCCTCCAAAGTATACAGGTATTCATAGGAGCACCTTGAATATATTATCACTTTGAAAATCCAAAGTCAACATCCTGTGTAAAAAAGGCCATGGTTTTTTGCTAAAAAACAGAAAAAGGTGCAGCACCGGTTTTTGCCGGTGCTGCCGCCGATTATTCAGCCGGCACTTCTTCTTCCTTTTTCACCAGTTCAGGAACCGTTTTGCGGTAGCGGGTCATGCCCGTCCCTGCAGGAACAAGTTTCCCGATAATGACGTTTTCTTTCAAGCCGAGCAGTTCATCGCGTTTCCCTTTGATCGCCGCATCGGTTAACACGCGGGTCGTTTCCTGGAAGGAGGCTGCCGATAAGAACGAATCGGTTTCCAGGGAAGCTTTTGTAATCCCGAGCAGAACAGGACGGCCTGTTGCAGGGCGGTTGCCTTCCTTGAGCGCCTTTTCATTCGCTTCACCGAACTGATGGATATCAAGCAATGTTCCCGGCAGGACATCCGTATCGCCGGCATCGAGCACCCTTACTTTTCTCAGCATTTGGCGGACCATCACTTCAATATGTTTGTCGCCAATTTCCACCCCTTGCATCCGGTAAACTTTCTGTACTTCACGGAGCAAGTATTCCTGCACGGTTGTGACGTCCGTGACACGCAACAGGTCTTTCGGGTCAATGGAACCTTCCGTCAGTTCCTGCCCGCGCACGACGTGGTCATCTACCGCCACTTTCAAGCGGGAAGTATAAGGGGCTGTATAAGTGCGCGTTTCGACAGCGCCCTGAATGACAATTTCATATTGACGGTCGCGCCCTTCGCTGATGGAAGTGACAACACCTTCCACTTCGGAAATAACAGCCTGGCCTTTCGGGTTCCGAGCTTCAAACAATTCCTGAATACGCGGAAGACCTTGTGTAATGTCATCCCCGGCAACACCGCCTGTATGGAATGTACGCATCGTCAGCTGTGTACCAGGTTCGCCGATCGATTGGGCGGCAATAATCCCGACTGCTTCGCCGACTTCCACTTCTTGGCCGGTGGCAAGGTTGCGGCCGTAGCATTTTTTACATACACCATGGCGGGTGTTGCAAGTGAAGGCCGAACGGATCCAGACTTTTTCATAGCCGGCATCGACAATTTCTTTCGCGATATCTTCAGTAATAAAGCCGTTTTCCTCAATGATGACTTTGCCTGTTTCGGGATGCTTGATCGTTTTTCTTGAATAACGGCCGGTTAACCGTTCTTCAAGCGATTCAATGATTTCATTTCCTTCTTTCAACGCACTGATCAAAAGCCCGCGGTCTGTGCCACAGTCGTCTTCACGAATGATAACATCCTGCGCCACATCAACAAGCCGGCGTGTCAGATAACCCGAGTCTGCCGTCTTAAGGGCTGTATCAGCAAGGCCTTTACGGGCACCGTGTGTCGAAATAAAGTACTCTTGCACAGTTAAGCCTTCACGGAAGCTCGATTTAATCGGCAATTCAATAATCCGGCCGGCCGGGTTGGCCATCAAACCGCGCATACCGGCAAGCTGTGTAAAGTTCGACGCGTTACCCCGGGCCCCCGAGTCACTCATCATAAAAATCGGGTTCCGTTTATCGAGCGATTCCATCAGTTTGCCCTGGATCGTATCTTTAGCCCCGCTCCAGATCGAAATAACACGATCATAGCGTTCGTCTTCTGTAATTAAACCGCGGCGGAACTGTTTCATGACTGTATCGACTTTTTTCTGGGCATCCGAAAGAATTTTTTCTTTCTCGCCTAAAACGACGATATCCGCAACGCCAACGGTAATACCGGCTTTGGTCGAATAATGGAAGCCAAGATCTTTTAAGCGGTCGAGCATCTTGGATGTTTCCGTAATCTTGAACCGTTTGAACACCTCGGCAATGATGCTGCCAAGGAAGCCCTTTACAAACGGGCGGATTAACGGCTGTTCTTTAATATGCGCTTTTACGTCAATCGAAGGATCAACAAAGTATTTATCCGGCGTTTTTTCTTCAAGATTTGTTGTCGTCGGTTCATTAATATACGGGAAGCTCTCCGGCAAAATTTCATTGAAGATCACTTTCCCGACGGTGGTAATCAGCAGCTTCTTGTTTTGCTCTTCCGTAAACGTCGGATTGTTCAGCGATCCGGCATAAATGGCAATTCTCGTATGGAAATGCACGTAGCCGTTGTAATAAGCCGTGTACACTTCGTTTACATCTTTGAAGACAGATCCTTCACCGACTGCATCTTCACGTTCAAGCGTTAAGTAGTAGTTGCCAAGTACCATGTCCTGGGACGGGGTAACAACCGGTTTCCCGTCTTTCGGGTTCAAAATATTTTGTGCGGCAAGCATCAGCATGCGTGCTTCCGCCTGTGCTTCGGCGGATAACGGAACGTGAACCGCCATTTGGTCGCCGTCAAAGTCCGCGTTGTAAGCCGTACATACGAGCGGATGAAGACGGATCGCACGGCCTTCCACAAGCGTCGGTTCAAACGCCTGGATCCCGAGCCTGTGCAAAGTAGGCGCACGGTTCAACAGGACAGGGTGTTCTTTAATGACTTCTTCAAGGACATCCCAAATTTCAGGCTGCAAACGTTCAATTTTCCGTTTTGCACTTTTAATATTATGGGCGAGGCCTTTTTCAACCAGTTCTTTCATTACGAACGGCTTGAACAGTTCGATCGCCATTTCGCGCGGCAGGCCGCATTGATACATTTTCAGGTTCGGGCCGACAACAATAACGGAACGGCCGGAATAGTCAACCCGTTTCCCGAGCAGGTTTTGACGGAAACGACCCTGTTTCCCTTTCAGCATATGGGAAAGCGATTTTAACGGGCGGTTCCCCGGGCCGGTTACCGGACGTCCACGGCGGCCGTTGTCAATCAGAGCATCAACGGCTTCCTGCAGCATCCGTTTTTCATTTTGGACAATGATGCTTGGCGCGCCAAGATCAAGCAGGCGTTTCAGGCGGTTATTCCGGTTGATCACACGGCGGTACAGATCATTTAAGTCGGATGTCGCAAAGCGGCCGCCTTCCAGTTGTACCATTGGCCGCAGTTCAGGCGGAATGACCGGGAGAACGTCCAGCACCATCCATTCCGGTTTATTGCCGGAATTACGGAAAGCTTCCAGTACTTCAAGGCGTTTGATGGCGCGTGTACGGCGCTGCCCCTGGGCAACTTTCAGCTCTTCTTTCAGCATTTCGCATTCTTTGTTGACATCTACATCCTGGAGCAACTTTTTAATGGCTTCCGCACCCATGCCTGCCTGGAATTTATTGCCGTATTTTTCACGGTAAGCACGGTATTCTTTTTCGGAAAGAAGCTGTTTCTTTTCCAAAGAAGTGTCGCCTGCTTCCGTGACAACGTAAGATGCGAAGTAAATGACTTCTTCCAGGGCACGCGGGGACATGTCAAGGACAAGGCCCATGCGGCTTGGAATCCCTTTGAAGTACCAAATATGCGAAACAGGGGCGGCAAGTTCAATATGTCCCATTCTTTCCCGGCGCACTTTTGATCTTGTTACTTCCACGCCGCAGCGGTCACAAACCACGCCTTTGTAACGGACGCGTTTATATTTTCCGCAATGGCATTCCCAGTCTTTCGTCGGTCCGAAAATCCGTTCACAAAAAAGCCCGTCTTTTTCAGGTTTTAACGTCCGATAGTTGATTGTTTCCGGTTTTTTGACTTCACCGTACGACCAGGATCGGATTTTATCCGGTGAAGCAAGACCGATTTTCATGTACTCAAAATTATTTACATCCAGCAAGGGGCCAGCCTCCCTTTCGTCTTTAGGTTCATACCTTAAAACACACGCAGAAGAAACAGAAACAGAAGCCGGATTGTACGAAGGCATACAATCCGGGCAAAAGCCTCTGTTTGTTCCCAGCAACATAAACGATTAGTCTTTGGATGCCCCGATTCCTTCCGGTTCTTCTTTTGTCTCAGGCGCAATATTCAGCGTATCGGCCTGATTCAGGTCATCGTCGTCTTCGAGATCACGCATTTCAATTTCCTCGTCGTCGCCGGAAAGAATCTTCACGTCAAGTCCCAAACTTTGAAGTTCTTTAATCAGCACTTTGAACGATTCCGGGACACCCGGTTCAGGGACGTTTTCCCCTTTGACGATCGCTTCATAAGTTTTCACACGTCCGACAACATCGTCCGATTTAACGGTCAGGATTTCCTGGAGCGTATAGGCTGCGCCATAGGCTTCAAGCGCCCATACTTCCATTTCGCCAAACCGTTGGCCGCCGAACTGCGCTTTACCGCCGAGCGGCTGCTGGGTGACAAGCGAGTAAGGGCCTGTTGAGCGGGCATGCAGTTTATCATCAACCATGTGGGCGAGCTTGATCATATACATAATCCCGACAGACACACGGTTGTCGAAAGGCTCACCGGTGCGGCCGTCATAAAGAACCGTTTTTGCATCGCGTGCCATGCCGGCTTCTTCAATCGTTTCCCATACATCTTCTTCGCGCGCGCCGTCGAATACAGGCGTCGCCACGTGGAGGCCAAGTTTTTTGGCCGCCATGCCAAGGTGAAGTTCAAGCACCTGGCCGATATTCATCCGGGAAGGCACGCCGAGCGGGTTCAACATGATCTGGACAGGTGTACCATCCGGGAGGAAAGGCATATCTTCTTCCGGAAGAATCCGGGAGATAACCCCTTTGTTCCCGTGGCGCCCGGCCATTTTGTCGCCCTGGTGGATTTTCCGTTTCTGTACAATATAGACGCGGACAAGCTGGTTCACGCCAGGCGGGAGTTCATCCCCGGCTTCACGTGTAAACACTTTGACGTCGAGCACGATGCCGCCGCCGCCGTGCGGAACGCGAAGCGATGTATCCCTGACTTCGCGCGCTTTTTCACCGAAAATCGCGTGGAGCAGCCGTTCTTCCGCTGTCAGTTCCGTAACGCCTTTCGGGGTGACTTTTCCGACAAGCAAATCGCCGTCTTTTACTTCGGCACCGATCCGGACAATCCCACGTTCGTCAAGGTTTTTCAAAGCATCTTCCCCGACGTTCGGGATGTCACGGGTCATTTCTTCCGGCCCGAGTTTTGTATCGCGCGCTTCAGATTCGTATTCTTCAATATGGATAGAAGTATACACATCTTCTTTTACAAGTTTTTCGCTCATAATAATGGCATCTTCATAGTTATAGCCTTCCCATGTCATAAAAGCAACGAGCACGTTCTGGCCAAGGGCAAGTTCGCCGTGGTCCATTGACTGGCCATCCGCTAAAATTTCGCCTTTTACCACACGGTCGCCTTTTTTCACAATCGGGCGCTGGTTAATGCACATGCCATTGTTGGAACGTTTGAATTTTTGCAGGCGGTATTTGTCAAGGTCGCCTTTTACTTCCTGGCCATCGACATCGATGACGCGGCGCACCCAGATTTCCCTGGCTTCCACATGTTCGACAATACCGTCATGTTTGCAGATAAGTGCTGCGCCGGAGTCCTTCGCATTGACATATTCCATCCCGGTGCCGACAATCGGCGCTTGCGGGTTCATAAGCGGAACAGCCTGGCGCTGCATGTTTGCACCCATCAGGGCACGGTTCGAGTCGTCGTTTTCAAGGAACGGAATACATGCCGTTGCAGCCGATACAACCTGCTTCGGCGAAACGTCCATATAATCAACGCGGTCTGTTTTGACAACAATGTTTTCACCGCGGAAACGCGCATATACTTCATCGTCAACGAAAAAGCCGTTTTCATCCAGCTGTGCGTTCGCCTGTGCGACGACATAATTGTCTTCTTCATCAGCCGTTAAATAATCAATATGCTCCGTAACACGCCCTGTATCCGGATCAACCCTGCGGTAAGGCGTTTCAATAAAGCCAAAACGGTTCACTTTTGCATAGGTTGATAAAGAGTTAATCAAGCCGATGTTCGGGCCTTCAGGCGTTTCAATCGGGCACATGCGGCCGTAGTGGGAATAGTGCACGTCACGCACTTCCATCCCGGCGCGCTCACGGGTCAAACCGCCCGGGCCGAGTGCCGACAGCCGGCGTTTATGGGTCAGTTCCGCAAGCGGGTTTGTCTGGTCCATGAACTGGGACAGCTGCGAACTGCCGAAAAATTCTTTAATGGCCGCAATGACCGGACGGATATTGATCAGCTGCTGCGGCGTAATGGTGTTAATGTCCTGGATCGACATTCTTTCACGAACAACGCGTTCCATCCGGGAAAGACCGATACGGAACTGGTTTTGCAGCAATTCGCCGACAGACCGTAAACGGCGGTTACCGAGGTGGTCGATATCATCCGTATTGCCGACGCCATGCAGCAAATTAAAGAAGTAGCTAATGGAAGCCACAATATCCGCAGGTGTAATATGTTTAATGCTTTCATCAACATAAGCATTTCCGATTACATTGATGACTTTTTCGTTATCGTCAATCGGGGCATAAATTTTGATGGACTGCAAAGTAACATCATCATCAACAACGCCGCCAGTCTGGCTGTACGTTTCAAACTTCAGGCCTTTTTCGAGAAAAGGCACAATTTTATCAAGCGTACGCCGGTCTAAAACGGTTCCTTCCTCCGCAATGATTTCGCCGGTTTCAGGGTCTGCGATTGATTCAGCCAGCCGTTGCCCGAACAGCCGGAATTTCAGGTGAAGCTTTTTATTCATTTTGTAACGACCGACATTGGCCAGATCATAGCGTTTTGGATCAAAGAAACGCGAAATCAGCAGGCTTTTTGCATTTTCAACGGTCGGGGGTTCGCCCGGACGGAGGCGTTCATATATTTCAAGAAGCGCTTTTTCCGTGCTTTCAGTATTATCTTTTTCAAGCGTATTTCTTAAGTACTCATTATCACCGATCAGATCAATAATTTCCTGGTCAGAGCCGAAACCGAGCGCCCTGAGGAGAACCGTGATCGGCAGCTTTCTTGTGCGGTCGATGCGGACGTAGGCCACATCTTTCGCATCTGTTTCATATTCAAGCCAGGCGCCGCGGTTCGGAATGACCGTTGCGGTGTAGCCGTATTTCCCGTTTTTGTCCATTTTGCTGTTAAAATAAACACTAGGGGAACGGACAAGCTGGGATACAATAACACGTTCTGCGCCATTAATGATGAAAGTCCCCGTTTCGGTCATTAACGGGAAATCGCCCATGAACACGTCCTGGTCTTTTACTTCACCTGTTTCCTTATTGACAAGGCGCACCTTTACACGAAGCGGAGCAGCGTATGTTACATCGCGCTCTTTGCATTCGTCGATGGAATATTTCGGTTCGCCGAGGCTGTAGTCAATAAACTCCAGCGACAGGTTTCCGGCAAAATCCTCGATTGGAGAGATGTCCTGGAACATTTCACGCAAACCTTCGTCAAGGAACCATTGGTAAGATGCGGTTTGAATTTCGATAAGGTTTGGCAGCTCTAAAATTTCTTTGATGCGCGCGTAACTTCTGCGCTGGCGGTGCCGTCCATACTGAACTAGTTGATGTGACAACTGATTCACCCCTCAAATCAAGCGTTTTGTTTGCATCTTTCGTCAAACAACAATAAAGCTAAGGCAAAAAGAAAAAGGGTTTTTTATGAAAAAACCACATATCGCATGACGAGCTTATGATTTTATAAGTATTTTCCAATTCATCCAAAATATATACTTGACAAATATAGCTTAAATTGCATAAAGAACCTTAATCTATTGGCATTTTATGATTTTAACATATATGAAATCGGGAGTCAAATTTTTTTGGCTTTAAAAACAAAATATCCTTTTTCTTTTCCAACACAATCCACTTCATCAAATATGCTTTCTAATTTTTTCCTGGCAGAAGGGGCGCCCTGCTTTTTCCGGATGACCACCCAAAGTTCCCCGTTTTTTGCGAGATATTGGTAGCTTTCTTCAAAAATCCGGTGCACGATCTGCTTTCCGGCGCGGATCGGGGGATTCGTAGCAATCAGGGCAAACGGGCCGCTTTTCACATTTTCAAAAAGATTGCTTTCGTATATGGAAACATTTGAAATATGGTTCCGGGCAGCATTTTTCTCCGCCAGCTCGACCGCTCTTGTATTAATATCCACCATATGCACATGGCGGCCGGGAAAAGATGTTGCAAGTGCAAGGCCGATCGGTCCGTAACCGCAACCCATATCAAGGACCGGCCCTTCCGTTTCAGGCATGGTCACCAGATCAAGCAAAACGCGGGAGCCGAAGTCGACTTCTTTTTTTGAAAAAACCCCTTGGTCTGTTTGAAAATGAAAGGTATGGCCTCTCAATGTAAAGGTGAAATCTATCGGTTGATGCTTTGCTTCAGGGTTTTGCGAGTAGTAATGTTCAGCCATGAAAAGTCCCACTCTTTCTTGGAGGATTCAGGAAGAAGAGATGTTGAAAAAAGCCCGCCAAATGCGGGCTTTTGCTTTAAAAAGAGTCTTACTTCACTTCTACGCCGGCTCCAACTTCTTCAAGTTTCGCTTTAAGTTCTTCGGCTTCTTCTTTCGATACGCCTTCTTTAAGCGGTTTTGGAGCATTATCAACGAGTTCTTTTGCTTCTTTAAGGCCAAGGCCTGTGATTTCGCGGACAACTTTGATGACTTTGATTTTTTGTGCGCCTACTTCAGTCAGCACAACATCAAATTCCGTTTTTTCTGCAGCAGCTTCTCCGCCTGCAGCGCCGCCAGCAACAGCAACCGGTGCAGCAGCGGTTACGCCAAATTCTTCTTCAATGGCTTTCACAAGATCGTTCAATTCAAGCACTGTCATTTCTTTGACAGCAGAGATGATTTCTTCTTTCGTCATTTTCATATCCTCCTACAAGATATTTTTTCAAAGTATATTCCGTAAAACTTATGCGCTTTGTTCTTCTTTTTGATCTGCGACTGCTTTTGCAGCAAGAGCAAAGTTGCGGATCGGCGCCTGCAGTACGCTGAGAAGCATGGAAAGCAGGCCTTCGCGTGAAGGAAGCGTTGCGAGTGCTTTGATTTCATCAACGGTTGCAACATTGCCTTCAATGACACCCGCTTTGATTTCCAAAGCTTCGTGGTCTTTTGCGAAATCATTCAGGATTCTCGCAGGTGCAACCACGTCTTCCGTACTGAATGCGATCGCATTCGGGCCGGTCATCACGCTGTTTAATCCATCCAACCCGGCTGCTTCTACAGCACGGCGCGTCATCGTGTTTTTGTACACTTTGAATTCAACGCCTGCTTCGCGCAGCTGTTTACGCAGTTCAGTTACTTCAGCCACGTTTAAGCCGCGGTAATCGACAACCACAACAGCTGTACTTGATTTGAATTTATCGGTGATTTCTTCCACCAGTTGTTTCTTTTGTTCAATTACACTGCCCATCTTGACACCTCCTACAGATATTCTTGATGAACATTTATACCAAAACAAAACCTCCATATCCCGAGACATGGAGGTTTCATGCATGCGGAGGGCCTAAGGCACCCCCGGATTTATACGCATTACCTCGGCAGGAAATTAAGCCCTTCGGCACCTGCTGTCTACGGTACAAATGTTTACTTTTCAAAGCCGTTCTTTATTATATCAGCTGATATGCAACATGTCAAATGATTATTTTGCTGCCACAAAAGAAGACGGGTCTACTTTGATGCCAGGCCCCATGGTTGATGTGACAGAAACATTCTTCATGTAAGTGCCTTTTGCAGCTGACGGTTTTGCTTTCATCAATGTGTCAAACAATGTTGCCAGGTTTTCAACCAGCTTTTCTGTTTCAAAAGAGGCTTTCCCGATCGGAGCATGGACATTGCCCGCTTTATCGACACGATATTCGACTTTACCGGCTTTAATGTCCTGAACCGCTTTTGTCACATCAAATGTTACCGTGCCGGTTTTCGGGTTCGGCATTAACCCTCTCGGCCCAAGGATGCGTCCGAGTTTCCCAACTTCGCCCATCATATCCGGCGTTGCCACGATGACATCAAAATCAAACCAGCCCTGCTGGATTTTGTTGATGTAGTCTGTATCGCCGACATAATCTGCACCAGCTGCTTCCGCTTCTTTTGCTTTTTCGCCTTTTGCAAAAACAAGCACGCGCTGGGTTTTCCCTGTTCCGTTTGGAAGCACGACGGCACCGCGGATTTGCTGGTCCGCTTTTTTCGGATCAACGCCGAGGCGGAATGCAACTTCAACTGTTGCATCAAATTTTGTAAAACTTGTTTTTTTCACCAGTTCAATGGCTTCCTGAGCCGAATAAGCTTTGGAACGGTCAACGAGTTTCAAAGCGTCAACATATTTTTTTCCTTTTTTCGCCATTTGTATTTCCTCCTCGAATGTGGTTTTAACGGAATAACCTCCCACGAAAAAGGTTGCGAGCCAGTATCGCATCGCAACCCCGTTGGACAGAACTAGTACTGCATGAATCAGTCTTCGATCGTAATCCCCATGCTGCGCGCCGTGCCTTCCACCATACGCATTGCCGCTTCAACACTTGCCGCATTTAAGTCAGGCATTTTTGTTTCTGCGATTTCACGCACTTTGTCACGCTTCACAGTTGCCACTTTTGTACGGTTTGGCTCACCAGAACCGGATTCAATGCCGGCTGCTTTTTTCAGCAAAACTGCAGCTGGCGGGGTTTTTGTGATGAATGTAAATGAACGGTCTTCAAACACCGTGATTTCAACAGGTATAATCAAGCCTGCCTGATCTGCAGTACGAGCGTTAAATTCTTTACAAAATCCCATAATATTGACGCCGGCCTGACCCAATGCAGGACCAACAGGCGGTGCAGGGTTTGCTTTACCGGCAGGAATCTGCAATTTAACAATTTTTACTACTTTTTTAGCCACGAGACACACCTCCTTAAGTCCGTGATGTGGTAACAGGGCTAAGCCCTCCCACTCATCTGTTTGATTGAACCCCTCACGGCTAAAGCCGCGAGCTTCCTGCAGATAACGAAACATGCTCCGTTATCTTCGCAGGCTATCCCCGCAAGTTCTTGCGGTTAGCCGGACAATGGACAAGCTAAAAAGACAAGCCATATCCGAAGCCATTTCATCTCATGACCCGCGTCACGAGTGTATCATAAGATCATGTGATTGCATTGTGTCTGTTCTTTGTGGGATCCCGGTCAGCGGGCCATCCGCAAAGAACATACTGACTTATAACATATTAACATCTCAGCATATCGATTTCAAGTTTTATCCCGTTATATTTTATCAATTTGTTCAAAAACGAGCTCTACCGGTGTATCCCGACCGAACATATTGACCATGACTTTTGCCCTGCCTTTGTCACGGTCCATTTCCACAATCTTGCCGGCAAAGTTTGCAAACGGCCCTTCTTTTACCGTAACCGTCTCGCCGATTTCAAAGTCCACATCGGCCCGTTTTTCTTCCATGCCCATCCGTTTCAAGATGGTATTAATTTCTTCAGGCAAAAGCGGCGTCGGCTTGGAACCGCCTCCCGACGACCCGACAAAACCGGTGACACCCGGCGTGTTCCGGACGACATACCAGGAATCATCCGTCATCACCATTTCCACCAGGACATAGCCCGGGAAAACTTTTCGTTTCACCACTTTTTTCTTCTCATTCTTCACTTCAAGTTCTTCTTCTTCCGGCACCACTACCCGGAAAATTTTATCCTGCATCCCCATTGATTCTACACGTTTTTCCAAATTGGTTTTGACTTTATTTTCATAGCCTGAATACGTATGGACAACATACCAGTTTTTTTCCATTTAATAGGACTTGATGTCCGTCCCTCCCTGTTGGTCTTTTGATTTTTTGGGCAAATGAAAAAACCCGCTAACCGGGTTTGAGTCGTTGCTTATGATACTCCCATTATACCATGTTTTATCATTGGATATTCAAGTGAAAAATGATCCTTTTACAATGAGTTTTCAGCCCACCGGATCACTGCGGAAATACCGAGATCGATGACAATAAAGAACAATGTCAGGAAGGCAACTGTTACAAGGACTGTAATCGTGTATTTGACCAGCTCTTTGCGCCCAGGCCAGCTGACTTTTCGCATTTCGGAAGCAACATTACGAAAAAAATTTGTGATGGACATGTATTTAAGACCTCCAAGTAAGCTCATGTTCGTTGTTATTTTGTCCCGCGGTGGATGGTGTGTTCGTTGCAGTGCTTGCAAAACTTCTTTAATTCCATTCTTTCAGCCTTTCCGTTGCCCGTTGTAGTCGTGTAATTGCGCGAACCGCAAACCGAACAGGCAAGTACCATTTTTTTCTGCATCTCATCACCAGCTGTCTTATGATCTTACGGCGTTAACGGAACCCGCCGCTGTAAAGATCCCCGAAAAACCGGGAGAATCTGTTGGATGCTGCCGGTTCCGCGCCGGTATCGTATCAAAACATAAAATCCTACAAATCAACATAACACGGCAGAAAGCTTGTGTCAATTAGTAGCAGGAGAAGGGATGTGCCGGGTTTTTCCCGAAAGCATTGAATACCGGGCATTTAAAGACGTGCTTTTGTACGCCTTAATGTTGCACTTGCATTCGGGAAAAACAGCCTGGCGGAAAAACGGCTTACAACACCTTCTCAGTAAGTCATCTCCCTCATTTCCAACAGGCGCTCCAGCTTCTTTTTGACGCGCTGTAAAGCGTTATCAATTGATTTTACATGACGGTTTAATTCTTCTGAAATTTCCTGGTAGGACTGCCCGTCCAGGTAAAGGGCGAGCACTTTTCTTTCCAGATCGCTCAACAGTTCGGATATTTTCACTTCTATATGGACATATTTTTCGCGGATTAAAATCAATTCTTCAGGATTGGAAATTTTCGCGCCGGTGATGACATCCATCAACGTACGGTCAGATTCTTCATCATAAATTGGCTTGTCCAGGGAAATATAAGAATTAAGCGGTATGTGCTTTTGGCGGGTGGCAGTCTTAATTGCGGTAATCATTTGCCGGTTGATGCATAATTCAGCAAAAGCCTTGAAAGACGTGAGCTTGTCCTCTCTGTAGTCGCGGATGGCCTTATACAGCCCGATCATGCCTTCCTGGATAATATCCTCACGGTCGGCCCCGATGATAAAGTAAGAACGCGCTTTTGCCCTGACAAAATTTCTGTATTTTTGGATCAAGTAATCCAACGCTTCACTTTCGCCGTTGTGTATCCGTCCAACCAACTCTTCATCCTGCATCGTGCCATATCTTTCTTCATATGCTGCCTCAATGTTCAGGTTCACCTGTATCCCCCCATGAGCATTCGATAAAAGCTATTATACAGTACAGAATTTTCAATCGTCAACCGCTCATCGTTTTCCCCTGCGTAATTTTTCGAAAATTTCCATGACCTCTTGGCTTAACGGTATTCTTGTTGCCGGCTTTTCCTCTTGAATTGATTTTACATTCTTTTTAATCTTTTGTTCAATCATTTCCACTTTGGTCAACAGTTCGCGTGCTGAAATTCTTAAAGCGCCTTGGCCGAATATTTGCCACTGCTCAGTGAAATCAGATGTGGCCACATAAATCTGCGTGCGGATGTTGTTCAGTTTAATGGCCATTTTTTCAATGCGTTCATCTGCCGTTTCATTTTCTTTTGTAAAAATGACTTCCACTTTGTGATAGCGGTACTTTTTTTCCAGGCCTTTCACCCCGTAAGCATCAAAAACGACGATGACTTTGTCATCCGTATAGCCCTGGTATTCCGCCATGATCTCAACAAGCCGGTCTCTGGCGGCGCCAAGGTCTTTTTGTTTCAATTTTTGCAGTTCCGGCCAGGCGCCAATGATGTTATAGCCGTCCACCAGCAAAATATTCATTTTATTCACCAAGCGGATGGCGCTTCCTGTAAACCTCATACATGAGCAGGCCGGCAGCAACGGACGCGTTGAGCGAAGTCACATGCCCTGCCATCGGAAGGCGGATCAGAAAGTCGCATGCTTCTTTTACGATCCTGCTCATCCCCTTCCCTTCACTGCCGATGACAAGACATAGCGGCAGATCGGCATCCATTTGCCGGTAATCGGTCGTCCCGGAAGCATCGGTTCCCGCAATCCACAGCCCTTGCTGCTTTAAGCCGGCAATCGTTTGCGAAAGGTTTGTTACCCGCGCCACCGGGATATGTTCAATCGCGCCGGTTGAAGCTTTCGCCACCGTTGCTGTTAATGCGACCGAGCGCCTTTTCGGGATAATGACGCCGTGTGCGCCGACCGCATCAGCCGTCCGTAAAATCGAGCCGAGATTATGCGGATCCTCCAATTCATCGAGGATCAGGATAAACGGGTGTTCATTCCGCTCTTTGGCAAGTTTGAATATATCGCCTGTTTCTGCATACCGGTAAGCGGCAACGAGCGCCAGTACACCCTGATGCGCCCCGTCCGCCACCTGGTCAATCTTTTTTTTCGGGACAAATTGGACGGTCACTTTTCTTTCCCTTGCAAGCTCCATCACCTGCTTCATGGCGCCTTTTTGTGAACCTTCCGCAACCCAGATTTTGTTGATTTCCCGGCCCGCTCTTAACGCTTCCAGCACCGGGTTTTTGCCAGCAATGTATTCCTGGTCCATCAGCGCGCCCCTCCTTTCTGGTCTTCGACAATGCCTATTGCTTTTTCAATCAGCGCCTCCATCCGCTCCCGGCTGCCGGATAAATAGTGATAGCCGATCAGCGCTTCAAATGCAGTGCTGTGCCGGTATGTCTGGACATCCGTATTTTTCGGAACCGTGCCCGATTTTGCATTTCTGCCACGCCGGACAACAGCGGTTTCTTCTTCCGTTAAAAGATCTTCGTTCATCATCTGTTTTAAAACTTGAGCCTGCGCCTTCGCGGAAACAAAGCGGATCGCTTCCCGGTGAAGGCGGTTCGGCTTCGTTTTTCCCTGCAAAAGGACATGGTGCCGGATATATTCTTCATATACCGCATCTCCCATATAAGCAAGCGCGAGGCTGTTCAGTTGTTTCGGATCAAGGGTGACCGTCATAAGCGTCTCCATCTCACCCCTTGAGGCGTATCTTCAAGAATGATATTCATGCTTTTCAACTTGTCACGGATTTCGTCAGCCAGTTGGAAATTGCGTGCCTTTCTTGCTTCATTCCGTTTTTCAATCAGCGCTTCAATTTCTTCGTCCAAAAGCACTTCTTCCTCGAGCTTCAGGCCGAGAACGCCGGAAATCGTTTCAAACTCTTTCATAAATGCCCGGAGAACAGTTTCTGTCGTATTTTTTCCCCGCAAGTAATAATTGGCCTGCTTCGACAGTTCGAACAAAACAGAAATACCGTTTGCCGTATTGAAATCATCATCCATTGCCTCGATAAACTGGCGATGGAGCGAACGGACCTGTTCCAGCCATTTTTCATCATCTTCTGCCAGATTTGCACTGGATTCAAGCCGGTGCTTTACATTTTGGTACGACGTTTTGATCCGTTCAAGCCCTGCCTTCGCATTGGCAAGCAGTTCCTCGCTGTAGTTGATCGGATGGCGGTAATGCACCGACAGCATGAAAAAGCGCAAAACTTGTGGATCGTGCCGCTCGATGATGTCATGGACAAGCACAATGTTTCCGAGCGACTTCGACATTTTCTCGTTATCAATATTGATATAGCCGTTATGCATCCAGTAACGGGCAAATGGTTTATCTGTCAACGCTTCCGACTGGGCAATTTCGTTTTCGTGATGTGGAAAAGTCAGGTCCTGCCCGCCCGCGTGGATGTCGATCGTATCGCCAAGGTATTTCTTCGCCATTGCCGAGCATTCAATATGCCATCCCGGCCGGCCTTTCCCCCACGGACTGTCCCACGAAATTTCCCCCTCTTTTGCCGCTTTCCAAAGGGCAAAATCAAGGGCGTCTTCTTTCTTTTCCCCTACTTCAATTCTCGCACCTGATTTCAATTCGTCAATCGATTGATGAGACAATTTACCGTAGTCCGGAAAACTTCTCGTATGGTAGTAAACATCACCGCCTGATTCATAGGCATGGCCTTTTTCAATTAATTTTTCAATAAACGCGATAATCGCATCCATATTTTCCGTCACACGCGGATGGGCGTCTGCATGGCAGCAACCGAGCGCATCAATATCTTCAAAATAAGACTTGATAAACCGGTCGCTTAAAGCCGGCACTTCTTCTCCAAGTTCTTTCGCGGCTTTAATGAGTTTATCGTCCACGTCGGTGAAATTCGACACATAGTTTACATCATAACCCCGAAACGCCAAATAGCGCCGGACCGTGTCAAACACGATCGCTGGCCGTGCATTTCCGATATGGATATAGTTATAGACAGTTGGGCCGCATACATACATTTTCACTTTCCCCTCTTCAAGCGGGATAAACGGCTCCTTCTTTCTTGTTAATGTATTATATATCTGAATGCTCATACATTCTTGCCCCTTCCTTTCTCAGTTGTTCCACTTCCGACCGCAAAGCATCGATTTCCTGCTGCATGCTGTTCAGGCGGTCCGCAACAGGGTCAGGCAGCTCATTATGTTTTAAATCTTTTTTGATTTTGACGCCGTCCTGGACGACGACCCTGCCAGGAATGCCGACCACTGTCGAATTGGGGGGGACATCCTTTAATACGACAGAACCTGCCCCTATTTTTGCATTTTCCCCAATCGTAATCGAACCTAAAACTTTCGCTCCGCTTGCGATTAACGCATTGTCTTTAATTGTCGGATGGCGCTTGCCCTTTTCCTTCCCGGTGCCGCCGAGCGTAACGCCTTGGTAAACCGTCACGTTATCGCCGATTTCGCACGTTTCCCCGATCACAACCCCCATGCCGTGGTCGATGAAAAACCGCCTGCCGATTTGTGCACCGGGGTGGATTTCAATTCCGGTAAAGAAGCGGCTGAGCTGCGAAATCACCCGGGCGATAAAAAACATTTTCTTTTTATAAAAAAAGTGCGCAATCCGGTGTGCCCAGATGGCATGAAGACCGGAGTAAGTCAAGATCACTTCAAAATACGTCCGTGCTGCCGGATCCTGATCAAAAACCACTTCAATGTCTTCCTTCAACCGCTTAAACATGTGCTACTCCCCTTTCGCTTGTTTTTTTCCCATTCCCCGTCCGTTTATAAAATTTCTTCCGCTTTGCATTTCCATCAGCCGGATTTGTCATCGGACCTGCAATTTAAAAAAGAAGCGCCTCTGCAACGGACAGAGACGCTTCTTGATCGCGCGGTTCCACTCTGTTTGGCGGCAGGCCTTGCCCGCTGCCCAACTTTCCCTGTTAACGGGCGGCCCCGCTGCATCCTACTGGCAAACGCGTTCAGATACAGGCTCGAAGGTGCATTTCAGAAAAGGAGGGGCTTAAACCACTTTCAGCCGGCGATGGTTCTCTCTTTGAAGCGTCCTCTTCCTACTTCTCCTTCTCAACGCTTTTTCATACATCTATTTTAACCATATCATATCCTATTTTCGAAAAAATGTTAACCCGTGATTCTTTCAAGGCGTTTCTTTACTTTTTCCCTGCCGAGCAGTTCGATCAGGCTTTGCAGTTCCGGGCCGTGTGTCTGGCCGCTAACGGCAACACGGATCGGCATAAACAGCTTTTTCCCCTTTTGTCCGGTTGCTTTTTGCACTGCTTTGATCGCTTTTTTGATTTCGCCTGCTTCAAATGGTTCGATTCTGTCCAGTTCTTCAAGGAATGCACGGAGCACTTCCGGAACGTGCTCTCCCGACAAAATCTCCTTTGCTTCTTCGTCATATGTGATTTCATCCGTAAAGAAGAGCGGTTTCGACAATTCGACAATTTCCGCGCCGTAGCTCATTTGTTCCTGATAGAGAGAGATGAGTTTGCGCACCCATTGTTCTTCTTCAGGTGTCCGGTTTTCCGGAACGAGCCCTGCTTTTACAAGATGCGGCAACGCAAGCTCCACAACTTTATCCAAATCGAGCTTTTTCATATACTGGTTGTTCATCCATGCCAGTTTTTGGCGGTCAAACAAAGCGGGCGATTTCGACAGCCGTTCCGGGTCAAAAATTTGGATAAATTCTTCCCGCGAAAAAATTTCTTCCTCGCCCTTCGGTGACCAGCCGAGCATGGCAATAAAATTAAATAGTGCTTCCGGCAAATAACCGAGTTCCGCATACTGCTCAATAAACTGGATAATGCTACCGTCGCGTTTGCTCAATTTTTTCCGGTGTTCATTGACAATCAGCGTCATATGGCCGAATACCGGCGGTTCAAACCCGAATGCTTCATAAATCATCAGCTGTTTCGGCGTGTTGGAAATATGGTCGTCCCCCCGGAGCACGTGGGAAATTTTCATTAAATGATCATCGATCGTAACCGCAAAATTGTAAGTCGGCATGCCGTCTTTTTTAACGATGACAAAGTCGCCGATCCCGTCCGATTCAAAAGACACTTCGCCTTTTACGATATCGTTGAACGTATACACTTTGCCTTCCGGAACATGGAAACGGAGGCTCGGTTTCCGCCCTTCCGCTTCAAGCCGTTTCCTGTCTTCTTCTGTCAGATGGCGGCATTTCCCGGAATAACGCGGCATTTCCCCGCGTGCAAGCTGGGCTTCGCGTTCTGCTTCCAGTTCTTCTTCCGTACAATAGCATTTATAAGCCAGCCCACGGTCAAGCAGGTCTTCATAATATTTTTTATAGATATCAAGGCGTTCCGACTGGCGGTAAGGGCCGTATTCGCCGCCGACATCAATGCTTTCGTCCCAGTCGATGCCGAGCCATTTCAAATATTTCAGCTGGCTTTCCACACCGCCTTCCACATTCCGCTTCTGGTCAGTATCTTCAATCCGGATAATGAACTTTCCACCCTTGCTGCGTGCAAATAAATAATTGAATAATGCGGTACGGGCATTCCCGATATGCAAAAAACCGGTCGGGCTCGGAGCGTACCGTACTCTGATTTCGTTTGCCATGTCGATTCTCCTTTAAACTGTCGCTTTTTGTCTTGTTTTATTGTATCACCGTCTGAAAAAGCCGTAAACCGGTGGTGTGTCCGGTTCGGCGGACGAAAGATGGATTGACGTGAACCGGCGGATGGATGCCATCGCACATCTTGCAGGTAAAATATCTGCTATTATGCTTGTTCCAGCAAAAGACGGGATAATGGAATTGCCACTGTACCACGAGTGCCCCCGCCAGGCTATGCTTGTTCCAGCAAAAGACGGGTTTCCGATAACCGGGCGCACTGCTCCATTACACCATTTTCGGCAAAACATCTCCAGGCCATACACCGGTTAAAATGGTTCCAGCAGCAGTGCGGGTCCTAAACCGCACGGCTTGTCCCGATTTTGCAGCGATACACCGGTTATGTTTGTTCCAGCAAAAGAAAGGTTTCCGTTAACAGCTGCCCGGCTCCGTTGCACCATTTTTGACGAAACTTCTGTTGCCATACACCGTTAAAATGTCCAGCAGGCAGTACGTGCCTTAAACTGCCCGTTGTTTCAGCACCCTTGCAGCCACGCCGGTTAAGCCTGCTCCAGCAGTACCGCCGCCTGCGCCGCAATGCCCTCTTCGCGCCCGGCAAAGCCGAGTTTTTCCGTCGTGGTCGCCTTGACATTGACCTGCCCGATCTCCGCTTCCAAAATGCGCGCGATCGTTTCCCGCATTTTCCCGATATAGGGCGCCATTTTCGGCTTTTGGGCAATAATCGTGCAATCAAGATTGCCGAGCTTGTATCCTTTTTGTTTCACAAGCTGAAAAACATGCGCCAAAAGCGCCGCAGAATCCGCATCTTTAAATGCCGCATCTGTATCCGGAAAATGCCGGCCGATATCCCCTTCCCCAATGGCCCCGAGACAGGCATCCGCTACGGCATGAAGCAACACATCCGCGTCGGAGTGGCCGAGCAAACCTTTTTCATATGGAATTTCAACTCCCCCGATCATCAAGGGACGTCCCTCCCCGAACCGGTGCACGTCAAAGCCTTGTCCGATCCTGAACATCTTCATCCTCCCCCCTGCTTTTTTAAAATCGCTTCTGCGAAATAAAGATCTTCCGGTGTCGTAATTTTAATATTATCATAACTTCCCGGCACAATATGTACAGGATGGCCGATCCGTTCGACCAGTGAGGCTTCATCCGTTCCGAGAAAGCCGTCCCGTTCCGCCGCTTCATGCGCTTTTTTCAAGACAGACGTGCGAAAAGCTTGTGGCGTTTGGATCTGCCACAAGCTGCTCCGCTCAATCGTCTCGGTTACAATCTGGTCTTTTGCTCTTTTGATCGTGTCTTTTACCGGAACAGCCGCTATCGCCGCCCCTTTTTCCCCGGCCATTGCCGCCAGCGCTGCAATGGATCCGGCGCTGATAAACGGCCTTGCACCGTCATGCACAAGAATGACACTGCAGCTTCCGGCAAGTTCCAGCCCGTTCCGTACGCTATATTGCCGTTCAGAACCGCCGCGGGCAAATACTATTTTTTCCGAGCGGGGCAAAATACGCTTCATCTCTTCCCTATCATGCGGCTGCACGGGAAGTATCAACTTTTTGCAGGACGGATCGGCCAAAAAAACTTCTGCTGTAACCGCAATGACCGGGCGCTTGTTCAGTTCAAGAAATAATTTGTTGAACCCTGCGCCCATCCGCTTCCCCGATCCGGCTGCCGGTATAATCACCTCATAATCTGTCAAATCCAATCTCCCCCGGCATCCTGTATGAACTTCCCGCGTCCGGCGCCGCGGGTGTTCCAGGCTGCATTATAACGCTTTTTCAAGCAGTTTCGGCTTGGCAAAAATCATCCGGCCCGCCGAAGTCTGCAGGACGCTTGTCACGAGCACATCAATGCGTTTGCCAATGTAATTTTTGCCTTCTTCGACAACAATCATCGTGCCGTCATCCAAATAGGCAATCCCCTGGTGATGCTCTTTCCCGTCTTTAATGAGTTGCACATTGAGCTCTTCGCCGGGGAGCACAACCGGTTTTACGGCGTTGGCAAGGTCATTGATATTGAGCACCTTGACTTTCTGGAATTCACATACTTTATTTAAATTATAATCATTCGTCACGACAATCCCGTTCATCAATTTTGCCAGTTTAATGAGCTTGCTGTCAACTTCCTGGATATCTTCAAAATCGCCTTCATACATTTGCACTTCGATCGGCAGTTCATTCTGTATCCGGTTCAAGATATCAAGCCCACGCCGGCCCCGGTTTCTTTTCAAAGCATCCGAAGAATCGGCAATATGCTGCAATTCTTCAAGCACAAAGAGCGGAATCACAATCGGCCCGTCAAGAAAACCGGTCTGGCAAATATCCGCAATCCGTCCGTCGATGACAACGCTTGTATCAAGAATCTTCACCTGTTTTCCAGGCTGCGGATGCCCTTCTTGCTCTGTCCCGCCTTTCCGTCTATGCTGCCGGTTGAAAAACAAATTGAAAATTTCCTCTCTTTTCTTAAAACCGACCTGAAATCCGATATAACCGAGCAATACTGTAAGTGTAATCGACACAATTGTATTGACAATCGGAATTCCCCGCACCGGAATGCTTGCCAGATAAGCAATAATCAGGCCGAGCACAAGGCCAAAGGTGCCGGAAAAAATTTCCGTCATCGGGACTTTTACCAGTGAATCCTCAAACCAATCGACAAAATCAACGATATAATGAATGGACCAGAAAGTAATAAGATAAAAGATAATAGCCCCCAACAGCGCTGAAACATACGGGTTGTTGATTAACACATAATCCACTTTCACAAGCTTGTAAAAATCAGGCAGCAGGAAAACACCGAGCGTGCCGCCAATCAGTACCAAACAAATTTGTATAAGCCGTCTTAACAACATGTTCACCTCCTTTATACATTATAAACAAAAAATAGGGTTTAAAACGTTTGCCTTCGTATTTTTCCCTACCGAGCCAGTTAATCGCCGCGGTTTTCTCCGGGCATTTTCAGGCTTCATGCACATCCCCTGCTTTCTTTTAAAATTTGTATCCTGCCAGCCGCTGTCTTTTCTGTCTTTACATCATAACGGATCCTGTAAACGCAGATTTGCGGCAGTTATTTGCTTATCAAGTGGGTTCCGTTTTTTTCCACGCTTTCCTTCACTTCCCAGTGCCTTCCGCTTCCTCCGGTACCCTCACGCACTGATCCAAAGAACACATAGAAGGCACGGAAATTTGTTCCCTTTCTCATCCGCCGAGTGCCGCTTCCAAAGCTTCCTGGATTGTGGAGACGCCGATCACTTGAATCTCTTTTGGCGGCGTCCACCCGCCCATATTATTTTTCGGGATGATCGCCCGCCGGAAACCAAGTTTTGCCGCTTCCTGGACGCGCTGCTCAATCCTGGACACCCGCCTGACTTCCCCCGTCAGCCCGACCTCTCCGATAATGCAGTCATCCGCATTTGTCGGCTTGTCGCGAAAACTGGATGCCACGCTGACAGCAACTGCCAAATCCACTGCCGGTTCATCCACTTTCAGGCCGCCGGCGACTTTTAAATAAGCATCCTGGTTCTGAATCAAAAGACCGGCCCGTTTTTCAAGCACCGCCATAATCAGCGTGACACGGTTATAGTCAATCCCGGATGCCATCCGCCGCGGCATATTGAAAAACGTCGGGGCCAACAGCGCCTGGATCTCGACAAGGACCGGGCGCGTCCCCTCAATGGAAGCCACCACGGTAGAACCGGCTGCACCTTTTGTCCGTTCTTCCAGAAAAATTTCGGAAGGGTTCTGGACTTCTTCCAAACCGGATTCTTTCATTTCCAAAATCGCAATTTCATTCGTCGAACCAAAGCGGTTTTTGACCGCCCTTAATATCCGGTAGGCGTTATGGCGTTCACCTTCAAAATACAGGACCGTATCCACCATATGTTCAAGCACACGTGGGCCGGCAATGGAGCCTTCTTTTGTCACGTGGCCGACAATAAAGATGGCCACGTTTTTTGTTTTTGCCGTCCGCATCAGCTGTGCAGTCGTTTCCCTCACTTGCGACACACTGCCCGGCGCAGACTGGATTTCCGGATGGTAAATCGTCTGGATGGAATCAATGACCACAAAGCCGGGATTCAGTTCATCTATCGCCTGCTGGATCACGGAAAGGTCCGTTTCCGGCAGCACATAAAGATGGTCGGTATGGATGTTTAACCGGTCCGCCCTTAACTTCGTCTGTTTCGCCGATTCCTCCCCGGAAATATACAGTACATTTAACCCGTGCTTTGCCAGTTGTGATGACACTTGCAAAAGCAGCGTTGATTTGCCGATCCCGGGATCCCCGCCGATCAAAACAAGTGATCCGGCAACAATGCCGCCGCCGAGGACACGGTTCAGCTCTCCAAAATCCACCTTTGTCCTTTTTTCTTCTTTAGACTCTATAGACGTAATAGGTGCCGCTTTGGTTTCATTTCCAGGCTCCGGATGTAAAAAAAAGCCCCTCCGTTTTGGCGTCTCCGCTTCCTCCACCATCTGGTTCCACTGGCTGCATTGCGGGCACTTTCCCATCCATTTTGGCGACTCGTAGCCGCAGTTCTGGCAAACAAACTTTACGGTTTTTTTTGCCATCTTAAACCCCTTTCCCTCATATCTATGTGTATAAGTGTATACAAAGTATCTTGAAATTGAATTAAAATCGTATAAGAAACCGCCACATAGGTTGAACGAAACAGTACTCCTTCTTTATGTGTTGCCAGAAGCAATGTTATCCTAATCGCCATTGATTTTGGCGCGAAATTTTATATATGTGAAAAAAAGGGTACAATCGCCAAAACCATTGTACCCTTTCCTGCTTTCGGCATTAAGAATTGGACGATACAGCTTCCGACTCTGCCACACTGGCAAAAGTAAATTCGCCGTCTTTTACATCGACCAATACCTTTTGCCCTTCTTTTATATTGCCTTTCAGCATTTCTTCCGAAAGGCGGTCTTCGATGTTTTTCTGAATCGATCTGCGCAGCGGCCGCGCGCCGTATTCCGGATCGTAGCCTTTTTCCGCCACTTTTTCTTTTGCGGCATCCGTCAGCACAAGTTCGATATGATGCTCTTTTAACCGGTCCGACAATTCTTTCGCCATCAACGTGACAATTTCGTTCAACTGTTTCTTCTCGAGCGAATGGAACACAATGGTTTCATCAACACGGTTCAAAAACTCAGGCCGGAACGCTTTTTTCAGTTCCTCGAGCACTTTGTCCTTCATGTCTTTATAATCGGCCTCGACGGTATCCTGAATGGTGAAGCCGACGCTCTTGTTGCGTTTTAAAGCATCTGCGCCGACATTCGATGTCATGATGACAATCGTATTGCTAAAATCAACCGTGCGGCCCTTGGAATCGGTCAGCCGGCCGTCATCCAGTACCTGGAGCAAAATGTTGAACACATCCGGGTGCGCTTTTTCAATTTCATCAAGCAGCACAACCGAATACGGTTTTCTCCGTACCTTTTCCGTCAGCTGCCCGCCTTCTTCAAAACCGACATATCCAGGCGGCGAACCTACGAGGCGGGAAGTCGAATGTTTCTCCATGTATTCGGACATGTCGATCCGGATCATGGCATCCTCATCGCCGAACATCGCTTCCGCAAGCGCCCGCGCCAGTTCTGTTTTTCCGACCCCTGTCGGCCCGAGGAAAATGAAGGAACCGATCGGGCGTTTCGGATCTTTTAACCCTGCCCGTGCACGGCGGACTGCTTTCGCCACTGCAAGTACCGCTTCTTCCTGCCCGATCACTCGGGAGTGAAGGATCTCTTCAAGGTGCAGAAGCCTTTCCGTTTCGGTTTGTGCCAGTTTCGTCACCGGAACTCCCGTCCAGCTCGAAACAACAAGCGCAATATCATCGACTGTGACTTCACTGTTTTCCTGTCCTTGTTTTGCCTTCCAGTTTTTCTTCGTTTCCTCCAGCTGTTCGCGCAGTTTCTGTTCGGTATCCCTTAACGCAGCCGCTTTTTCAAATTCCTGGCTCTGGACGGCCGCATCTTTTTCCTTGCGTACCTCTTCCAGTTTCAATTCCAGTTCTTTCAAATTCGGCGGCGTTGTAAAGGAACGAAGACGCACTTTCGATCCGGCTTCATCGATTAAGTCAATCGCTTTATCCGGCAGGAACCGGTCTGCGATATAGCGGTCCGAAAGTTTTACAGCGGCTTCGATCGCCTCATCGGTAATCGAGACGCGATGGTGTGCTTCATAGCGATCGCGCAGCCCTTTTAAAATCTGGATCGACTCATCAATCGTCGGCTCATCGACCTGGATCGGCTGGAACCTTCTTTCCAGTGCAGCATCTTTTTCAATATATTTCCGGTATTCATCCAGTGTTGTTGCCCCGATGCACTGCAGTTCGCCGCGGGCAAGCGACGGTTTTAAAATATTGGAAGCATCAATGGCTCCTTCCGCACCGCCGGCCCCAATTAAGGTATGCAATTCATCGATGAAAAGAATGATATTACCGGCCTGGCGGATTTCATCCATGACTTTTTTCAGGCGGTCTTCAAATTCGCCACGGTATTTTGTACCGGCCACAACCGTACCCATATCAAGCGTCATAACCCGTTTGTCACGCAGCGTTTCCGGCACTTCATTATGCACAATTTGCTGGGCAAGGCCTTCTGCAATGGCCGTTTTCCCAACGCCCGGTTCCCCGATAAGGACAGGGTTGTTTTTTGTCCTCCGGCTCAGTACTTCAATGACGCGTTGAATTTCTTTGCTGCGCCCGATTACAGGATCAAGGGAATCTTCCCGTGCGATCGCTGTTAAATCGCGGGCCAGACTGTCCAGTGTCGGTGTGCTGACGCTGGCCGCCGAACCGCCCTGTACGGACGCTTCACTGTTGCCCAATAATTGGAGCACCTGTTGCCTTGCTTTATTTAAGCTAACGCCGAGATTTGTCAGCACGCGTGCCGCCACGCCTTCACCTTCACGGATCAGCCCGAGGAGGATATGTTCCGTTCCAACATAGGAGTGCCCGAGTTTTCTCGCTTCATCCATTGACAGTTCAATCACTTTTTTGGCCCTTGGCGTGTAGTGGATCGTTTGGGAAATTTCCTGGCCGTTCCCGATCAGGGTTTCCACTTCTTCCTGGATTTTTTCGGCGCTTAAACCCAGGCCGTACAGCGCTTTTGCCGCGATGCCTTCCCCTTCGCGGACAAGTCCGAGCAAAATATGTTCCGTTCCGATATTGTTATGTTTCAGGCGGATTGCTTCTTCCTGGGAAAGGGCCAGCACTTTCTGGGCTCTCTCTGTAAATCTTCCAAACATCATCTGTCATTCCTCCTGTTCATTTGGTCTCCTCAAGCCTCAAACGTTCTCTTATCAGTGTAGCCCTCCGGATATCCCTTTCATACGGGCTGAGCGCTCTTCCGGCATAAAGCTGTAAAAATCCCGGCTGCATTAAAATCATCAATTCATTTAAAATTTGTTTCGAAATGTTTTGAATATAGCCCAGATCAATTCCCAGCCGGACATCGGACAAACAACGGGCCGCTTCTTTTGTTTCAATGATCCTGCTGTTTTGCAGGACACCGAGCGAACGGTAAACCCTGTCTTCTAATTGTATGTTTGAAGTCTGCACCAATGCTTCCCTTGCCGATCTTTCCTGTGTAATGATCTGCCGGATGACACTGGTTAAATCCGAGACAATATTGTCTTCCGATGTTCCGAGTGTCACCTGGTTGGAAATTTGAAAAATATTTCCGATGGCTTCGCTTCCTTCGCCATATATTCCTCTTACCACCAAACCAAGCTGATGAATCGCCGGAATGATTTGTTTAATTTGCTGTGTCAGCACAAGTCCCGGCAAATGCATCATGGCCGATGCGCGGATGCCCGTTCCGACATTTGTCGGGCAGCTGGTTAAGTAACCGAGCGTTTCATCAAAAGCATAATCGACCCAATTTTCAAGCAGGTCATCAAGCTGATTGGCTTTCTGAAGCGTTTCATGCAATTGAAGCCCTGGAGAAAGACATTGTATGCGTAAATGATCTTCCTCATTTATCATAATACTAATATCTTCGCCGCTTGACAAAATAACTGCCCCGTCACCCGCTTCTTCGGCAAGTTGCGGGCTAATCAGGTGTTTCTCCACAAGCACCCTTTTTTCGAGCGGTTTTAATTCGTCCATTTTTAAAAATTCAGCCTGCATTTCAGCCGGAAAATGATTTCGGGCGATATCCTGGATTGTTTTCATAATTTCCCTTGCTTCCTCGCTGGTAAACAAGGACGGGAACCGGTAATTTTTTAAATTTCTTGCCAGACGAACCCGTGTCGTCAGCACAATTTCCGATTCAGGCCCTTGCTCGTTCATCCAGGAGCTGGACGCTTTGTGCAAAAAATGTTCTAAAGACATTATTGTTCCCCTCCTTTTGCTTGAGAAGAACCTTCAAGTGCGCGAATTTGATCGCGGAGTTCTGCTGCTTTTTCAAATTCTTCCTGGCTGATGGCTTCCTGCAACGCCGCCTTTAATTCCTGCAATTTTTTCTTTGTATAAATGGCACCGCCAATCCGTGCAGGTATTTTTCCTTCATGCGCAACGTTGCCGCCATGAAGGCGCTGCAAAATCGGAACAAGCTGGTGCTGAAACGTCTCATAGCAATGCGGGCAGCCTAACCGGCTTGTGTTTAAAAACTGGTTCAATGTCATCCCGCAATGGTTGCAGCGAAGCACATCCGGGTCAGGTGCTGTTTCCTGTTTGAAAAGTTGGATGGCCGGATCAAAATTAAAAAGGCCCGCGAGCAGATTATCGAAGGAAAAGGTTTTCCCCCAATCCGATGAAAACTTTTCCCCCTTCTCCTGCGCGCACTTCTCGCAAAGATGGAATTCCGTTTTCACACCGTTTATAATTTTAGTAAAATGCATCGTTGCCGGCCTTTCATTGCATTCCTGGCAAATCACGGCATACTCACCTCTATTGTTACTTGTATTTTAAGGTCGTTAACATCGATTTCAACATTCTGGCACGCAGTTCATCCCGTTCCGGCAACTGGATGTAGAGCACGGAGCGGTCCATCACGCTGAGCATGATTTTTGCCTCCCGCCTTGAAATCACCTCTTCTTCAACGAGGCGGAGAATGATGGCTTCCGCATTCGACTGGGAGATGACATTGCCGATATGCACAAGCAGCTGGTCAATCAGTTCCGCATCGCTTTCAGGCCGCACTTTCATGATCCGGATATAGCCGCCGCCGCCCCTTTTACTTTCAACAATATACCCTCTTTCAATCGTAAACCGCGTATTGATGACATAATTGATTTGCGAAGGGACACATTGGAACTTATCGGCAATCTCATTGCGTTTTATTTCAAGAATTTCTTTTTCATTCAGTTCCAGAATCCGTTTTAAATATTCCTCTATGATATCCGATATATTTTTCATCAAAGCCACCTCCTGACACCTTCTTTTGACTTTGACTATATTTGACTTTAATTATACAGGATTCCTTACAGAAAATGCAACTAGGAAAACTGCCCCTTTTTCAGCATTTCTGTTTGGGGAGATCATCGAATTTTACGAACCTGGGTTATTTTCTTTCTGATTTTCCACTGAACGTTTTCGCTTTCCATATAAAATGAACAAATATCGCAGTTCTGTTGCCTGTAAAAAGCAGTCATCATGCAAATTGATGCTCGGGCTTGAAGCAAAAACTGAAGTTCATTTTATATAGGCGAGAAATTCAGTTTTTCCTTTCTGCAGCTCCGTTAAGTTCATTCCAATTCGACTTTTATAAAAAGAATACTTGATGGTTGACTCTCCTCTAAGAGGATAGCTTAACGTTCTTTTTGTAAGAAATGAGGAGGGAAGAATATGTATGAACTAATTGTAAATGATGTTTGCAAATCATTTGGCAAAAAGGCAGCATTAAATAATGTGTCTCTCAAAGTGAAAAAAGGCGCTATCTTCGGACTTACTGGTCCAAATGGTGCAGGAAAATCTACTTTGACGAGTATATTAGCTACTTTATCCTTGCCAAATGAGGGTACTGTCAAAATTTCAGGTGTAGATGTTGTTTCAAATGTGAAGGAAGTTCGAAAAAAAGTTGGAGTCACATTCCAACAAACAACTGTATTTTCGACTGGAACAGCTTGGGAAAACATTTTGATTGCAGGAAAAATGTATGGCATGAGCACTTCAAAAATAATGGAACGAGGGGAACACCTGTTAAAGGAATTTGATTTATTCCAGGTATCCAATGATCTGGTTGGGACTTACTCGGGTGGAATGAAAAGAAAATTGGATATCGCGATAAGTTTGCTTTATAAACCAGAAGTCCTTTTACTGGATGAACCTACAGCTGGATTAGACCCAGAGTCGAGAACTACCCTATGGAAAATCGTTACAAAAATTTCTCAAGATGAAGGGACGACAATTTTTGTAACAACACACTATTTAGAGGAATTGAATGACCTTGCAACTGAAATTGCATTGATCAACCATGGAAAGATACTGGATATTGGGACGCCAAAAGAACTGATCAATAAACTTGCGGCTGATCAAATCGAGATTCATTATCGAAAGTTACATTTGTCCAACGTTCAAAAAATCGAAGAATATATTTCTGATTTGAAAGAGGTCGTCCGTTACGAATTAAAACCAACAACATTAACCATTATGACGAGTCAGGGACAACAAATTCTGTCTAAATTATTGAGGTACTTAATTCAAAGTAACGTAGAAATTGAATTTAGTGAACTGAAACAGGCAACGTTAAATGACGTTTATTTAGCGAACTTTAATGAGAAAGGAGTAGAGCAATGAATAACATAACATTCGTTTTGTTATTAGCAAAAAAGAGACTAACACCGGTAATTAAAAATCCAATAGCCATTATCATTTCAATGTTCCAACCATTGATTTTCCTAGTGCTGTTTGGCACGATATTTTCAAACATATCTTCCGTGAGTGGGTTTGATGAATCCAGTTATGTATCGTATATTTTACCGGGAATTCTGGTCATGAATGCTTTATTTGGCGGAATCTATCTAGGAATGAGTACGTTAGATGATATGAGAGAAGGAATATTTAACCGATATTTAATCGCTCCGAAGAATAACCTAATTTTTATCATTGGTGATTTAGTCTACATTTTCGTTTTTCAATTGATTCAATCCAACTTGTTAGTAATAATTGGCTATTTTATGGGGTTCAGACTGCCAATAGGAATCGTTTCACAAATTCTTTTTCTTGTTACACCAGCATTATTTTCGTGTCTAATCGGAGCGATTTCAATTGGAATTGCCGTTCTAACCAAAAAGCACTCAACAATGATCACGGTCATGCAGTTTTTCTCTTTCCCGTTGATTTTCTTGTCTTCTGCCTTTATGCCAAGCAATTTATTACCAAAATGGATAAGTATCCTGTCAAAAATAAATCCAGTTGACTGGGTAGTTAGAGCATCACAGTCTACTTTCAACCATTCGCCCGCAATCAACTACTATTTATTGATTATTTCATGTCTTGTTATGGCTGTTTTCTTTTGTAAATTCACGTATGATGTTCAAAGAAAAAAGTGACATAAACGTGTTGACTCTTACCTTAGAGGATATTTTAGTATAAAGAGCAATGAAAGGGGGAGGAAAAATGTATACCGTTCATGAAGTTGCAAAACTAGCACATACAACAGTAAAGACATTACACCATTATCACAAAATCGGTCTTTTGATTCCGGAGCAAACGACAGAAGCCAGCTATCGCTTATACGGAAAAAAAGATTTAGAACGATTACAACAAAGCCTTTTTTACAAAGAATTGGATTTTCCTCTCAAGGAAATTAAAAAATTATTGGATAGAGAAATCGACAGGGAGGATACGTTGATTCAGCAAAAATATTTATTAGAACAAAAAGTTGAACGATTTAAAGAACTAATCAAGACAATCAATTCATCCATTAAAAATGCCAAAGAAGGAGTCGATTTAGATATAAAAACCATGTTTAAAGGTTTTGAAACGGAAGACGAATGGCAAGAAGCCTTAAAAGACCAAAACGAACATTTGAAAAAACAATGATTTTGACTTGTCGAATCAGGCAATTGATATAGAATCCATGAACGACTCTGCCATGGAAGCAATATCATTTAATGAAGATATGATTCGGTTCTTACATGAAGGTTTCTCTCCAAATGATTCAAAAGTTTTAAATCGTGTAAAAAAACATTTATCCTTTTTAGAAAAAAAGATCATCCATCAACGCCGCAGGACTTTCTAAATCAGACGGAGTTTTTCATCGTTGACGACTTTCATAGAAATATGCTTGAGCAATGGCAAGTGGGTTACGCTTACTTTCTAAATAAAGTAGCAGCTTGTTATATGGCAAATAATAAATAGAATCCATACCTAACAATAACAATAATAAAGGTATCCTTTTTTAAATGGTTTGATTCCCTTCCACCTGGTTGACTAAAGATATGAAATGAACATTCGAAAGCTAAATCATTGTCGTTTTCCTTATGAAAATTTTTGTATCTCCCCTATTTACACACTCAAAAAGGCCAGCTGATTCAGCTGGCCTTCTGTTTGCCCGGCAACGTCCTACTCTCGCAGGGGGAGACCCCCAACTACCATCGGCGCTGGAAAGCTTAACTTCCGTGTTCGGGATGGGAACGGGTGTGACCTTTCCGCCATTATCACCGGACCTGTATAATTTTGGGATGTGTTCCCTGAAAACCGGATGGGAGAAAAAACTGTAAACTGAGAACGCGTTTCTAATTCTAACTTTGAGAATTGTCTAGCTCCGGGCGCTATCGGCTAGTGAACTTCCCGTCCCCCTTTCCTACGATAAGTCAACATCGACTCGCCTTTAGGGCTCGTCGTGTT